>NZ_FTNO01000002.1:0-106059 GCF_900156425.1 Haladaptatus litoreus | reverse complement strand
TTGCTGATTTCTGTGGTTTGTCCGGATTGCTGATTTCTGTGGTTTGTCCGGATTGCTGATTTCCGTGGTTCGTGTTGATTGCTGTTTTTCCGGTGGTTGGTCGGCCTGCCGACTTTCACTTGCAAGTCGATTTTCAACCAGTCATCCCGCATCGGGTGGTGCGGTATCGGCCCCTGCGACTGCAAATGATATGTGGGGAGTAATGCCACTGCTGTGGGTCAAGTGCTGTCTTCACTCTGCAAACAATCACTGTCTGAAAGCCTCGTTCTGAAAAATATCACAAAGGTAGGCAGTGCCTGAAGCTATCACATTCAAATCAAACACCGACAGCATCCCGTTTCCGACGCGACGACAAGGATGCCTTTTTTACGTCCGACGATGCCGACTCTCGTATGCGAGTTGACCTCGGTAACGCCCTCGACACCGTTGCCTCGCCGGGCATCCCACGGGACGCACTCGACCGATTGGACGAGCGCGTCGCCGACGCCCACGAGCGAATCGAAACCGGACGCGAGAATCACGAACACGGCTACGAATCGCTGAATCTGCCTCAGACGACCGACGCCGACGAGATTCGAACCGCGGTCGAATCCTTCGCGGACGCGGAAACGGTTCTCACGGTGGGTATCGGCGGAAGCGCGCTCGGTGCGGCCACGCTGGCCCACGGACTCGAATCCGACGTAGACGCCTACTTCCTCGACAACGTCGACCCGGAACACGTCTCGTCTTTGTTGGACAGTATCTCGCTTTCGGACACCGCGGTCAACGTCGTCTCTCGCTCGGGTACGACGGCAGAGACGCTGGCGAACTTCCTCGCGGTTCGCGATGCGATGGAGTCCGACGGCGTGGACTGGACAGAGCAAACCTTCGTCACGACCGGCGAGGAGGGCAACCTGCGGAACCTCGCGGAGCGCCACGACCTGCCCGCGCTAGACGTTCCGGACGGCGTCCCGGGTCGGTTTTCCGTGCTCTCTACGGTCGGTTTGGCTTGCGCCGCGATTCAAGGCCACGACATCGACGCGGTGCTTTCGGGTGCGCAAGCGGAGGCGAACCGCCTGTCAGGGTCGCTGTTCGACTCGCCAGCCTACGCCTACGGCACGGCGTGCTATGCGCTGGACGAACGCGGCGCGGGAATCAACGCGATGATGCCCTACGCCGAATCGCTTGAAACCTTCGCCGAGTGGTACGCCCAACTGTGGGCCGAGAGCCTCGGCAAGGACGGACTGGGCCAGACGCCGGTTCGGGCACTCGGTGCGACCGACCAGCACTCCCAACTGCAACTGTATCGCGCTGGCCCTCGCGATAAGATGGTCACCTTCGTTCGTCCGACCGAGCGCGAAGATTGTGCGATTCCGGAAACCGACCTGCCCGGACTGGAATATCTCGGTGGACAGAACCTCGGAACCCTGCTTGACGCCGAGTTCGAAGCGACCGAGGCGAGTCTCGCCGAATCGAGCCAGCCATCGGTGCGACTCGAAATCGATCGCGTGGACGAGTACGGACTCGGAGAACTGCTCTACTGTTTGGAAGCGTCCTGTGTCCTCGCAGGCGAACTCTACAACGTTGAAACGTTCATTCAGCCCGCAGTCGAATGGGGCAAGCGCGCCGCCCGTGGCCTGCTCGGCGGCGGCGATTTCGACGAGGCTGATTCGGTTGCTGACAAGTCTACGCTCGTGATAGAATAGTCGCTGTTCACAAAGCATTTACCCACCTACGGGAAGTAATCATACGTCCTTCGCGTCACCCCCTGAATGACGCCCTTTCAGTATGATGAGTCACAACTACGCCTCGGCAGTCCTCACGGCGCTCGTCGTGATTTCGCTTTTCAGCGGCGCGACGACTGCGACCAGTGCAACCACTTCGTTCGCCGACCGCTCCGTGGAAGCGACATCAGACGTTCCGTTCGACCACAGCAAGACCGAAGCGAACAACAGTTCCGTTTCGCTAGAAAACGATGGCGACCGCTTCGCCTTCGACGCCGCCGCGAATCAGACCGTTCGCGGTCAGACGACCTTCGAACCCGGAACCGAACTCCTCGTTCAAATCCACGCCAGAGGACAGTTCTTCAAGACACAAACAGTCGTGGTACAGTCCGACGGGTCGTTCGCTGGACTGTTCAATTTCACCGGCTACGACCCCGGTGTCGAGTTCGGAGTCGTCGTTGCCGCTGCGGAGCGCAACGCAACGGAACCGACACCGCTCGCGGTCTCCGATGGCATCCTTCGAGAGGGTCCAGCGTCGGCGACGAACACGGGAACGCTGTCGACGATGTTAGAAACGACAGAAACGATGAAAACGACGGAAACAACCGCAACGACGACGGCAAACGACGCCGGAGCAAAGACGGAATCCGACACCGAAACCGGAACGGACGACACAATCGAATCCGACGCTCGAACTGAAGCGACGACTGAAACGAAAACCGAAACCGAAGCCGCGATGGAAATGGAGTCCGAAACCCAAACGAGCACCTCGGCGGAGGGTGCGGAAGCGACTTCCGAAACGACAGCGCAGTCGAGCGACAGCGGCGGTCAACCCGGCTTCGGACTGCTCGCCGCACTCGCCGCACTCGCCGGAATCGCGGTCTTTTCTCGGCGATACTGACTCTCAGGTCGTAGCACCTTTAGTTCCGTAGTCCCTTTCCGCGCATATGGAAGACGGTACAGCGACAGGTGTCGGCGGTGATTCTCCGCCCCGCGCTTCGCTCGGCCAAATGGTGCGTGCAGTTTCTATCGGAACTGTCGTCGGCCTTTCTGGATTGGCCGCAATCTCGTTGTGGGCGACGGCGTTTATCCTCGTTCTCGGCCCGAACGCTATCGGCCCGATGGAAGAACTCGCCCTCTCTACGCTTTCGCTCGGCCTCGGGACGGGAACCGTCGCAGCACTGTTCATGGCTGGTCGCGGCTACGGACTCTCGTATCTCGACTTCAAACTGCCCGATGTCAGCGGATTCGTCTACGTCGTCGTCGGGACGATTGCCCTGTTAACCCTGCAAATCGTCGCCGGTATCGTGATGACGCAGTTCGGTATCAGCACCGCAGAGCACAGCATCCAACAGCAGGCCAGCCAAGGTAACCCCGAAATCCTTCTCCTTCTAATTCCCGCAGCGTGGCTCATCATCGGTCCCGGCGAGGAACTGCTGTATCGAAACATCATCCAGAAATCGCTGTACAACACGTTCTCGAAACGCAATGCGGTCGTCATCGCCAGCGTAATTTTCGCGCTCGCGCACATTCCGGCCTACGCGATGGGTTCGACGCTGATGGGAACGGCAGCAACACTCGTCATCATCTTCCTCCTCGCGTTGCTCCTCGGTACTATCTACCTCAAAACGGGGAACGTCACGGTTCCGGCACTCATTCACGGTTCGTACGACGCAGTTCTGTTCGGTTTGATGTATCTACAGATAACTGGGCAGTTGTAATCGCGTCGAAATAGCTGTCAGTTGTAATCGCGTCGGTATGGTTTATGATGGGTTTTTCCGCGACAACGGACTGCCACAGATCGGACAGCGGTCTTTGTCCTCGTCGAACTCCCGACCACAGCCGGAACACTGGAACGACCAGTTTCGCTGCTCTTCGATGCCGTCTTGCGCGATGACATCGACGGCAACGTCCAGCCGGTTAGCGACGTTCTGCATCGCGTAATCGTCGGTAACGAGCGTTCCGTCGAGTTCGAACGTGGCCGCGATGAGTCGAATGTCGGTCATTGAGAGGACGTCCAAATCTCCTGTCTCGCTCGCGGCTCGTCGTACTTTTTCGACCGCGTCGTCGCGGGGCAGGTGGATGTGCATCCCCGACCCTTCCATGGCGTCGAATCGAAAGGCGTGTTCGCCCTCCAACTCCTCTTGTACCATCGGAATGGACGCTGTCTGTTCGGTCGTATGATACTCGTTGATAAAAGCTGAGGCGTCTAGAACGTACATTACCGCTGAACTACGATGTAATCTTTCACTGCTTGTACCCTGTTGACGGGCAGTTCGAAATGCCCGTCCTCGTCGATTTCGAGGTCAACGGTTTTCGGGTCGATCTGTTCATCCGGCTCGACGACGAGGCTGGACAGTTCCCCCGTCTTCAAGTTCATAGTGATGTTGTAGAGCATCCCCAGTTCGGTGCCGTCTGAACCCATGACGGCCTTCCCTGAGAGATTCTCGGCGAGTATGTCCGACATAAGTGGGGGTTACCGACCGCTACTACATAAACTCCACGGGGTGTTGTGGCGAGCAGTCGATTGTAGTCGACGGTCTGTACGCACCGACTGCCCGACCTGCATGGCGATGGAGTTAAATGCCGTGCGGGGCTGTTCTGTGATAAGAACTTCTTCCGGGTGGTAGGTATGTCGGACACAGATTCACACGAGACGGAAACCCCGTCTCTCAGAACTCCCATCGTCGCAGTCCTCGGGCACGTCGACCACGGCAAGACGAGCCTGCTCGACAAAATCCGCGGCTCGACGGTGATAGAAGGCGAAGCGGGCGCAATCACACAACACATCGGTGCGACGGCAGTGCCACTCGACATCGTGTCGAAAGTCGCAGGAAAGCTCGTCAGTCCGGACGACTTCGACCTGCCGGGACTGCTGTTCATCGACACGCCGGGGCACCACTCGTTCACGACCCTCCGGTCGCGCGGTGGCGCGCTGGCGGACATCGCGATTCTCGTCGTTGATGTAAACGATGGCTTCCAACCCCAGACCGAGGAAGCCATCAACATCCTCGCGCAGTCACAGACCCCGTTCGTCGTCGCGGCGAACAAAATCGACACGACGCCGGGCTGGAACCCGAACCCCGACTCGCCAATTAAAGCGACCTACGACGCACAGAGCGACCGCGCTCGGTCGATGCTCGACCAAAATCTGTACGAACTCATCGGCGAACTCAGCGACGCTGGCTTCTCGGCCGACCTGTACTGGCGGGTGCAGAACTTCCAGAATAACATCGGTGTGGTTCCGGTCAGTGCGGAAACTGGCGAAGGCGTCCCCGACCTGCTCACCGTGTTGATGGGACTTGCCCAGCGTTACATGCGCGAGGACATGGAAATCGACGTGACCGGGCCGGGCGCGGGAACCGTCCTCGAAGTCAAAGAGGAGAAAGGCTTCGGGACGACCCTCGACGTGGTGCTGTACGACGGCACCGTCGGCGCGGACGAAACCATCGTCGTCGGTGGCAAGAACGCACCAATCGTCACCGACGTTCGGGCACTGTTGAAACCGCGACCGCTCGCCGAGATTCGAACCGAAGACCGATTCGAGAAGGTCGATTCCATCGGTGCCGCCGCGGGTGTGAAAATCGCCGCCCCCGACTTAGACGACGCGATGGCGGGTGCCCCCGTTCGCGTCGTCCGCGACCGGGAAATCGACGACGTTATCGAGGAAGTCGAAGCCGAACTCGCGGAAGTCGAGGTCAGTACCGCAGAAGAAGGCATCGTCGTGAAAGCCGACACGCTCGGGAGCCTCGAAGCGATGGTCAGCACGCTCAAAGAAGAAGAAATCCCGGTCATGCTCGCCGAGGTCGGCGACGTCGCGCCACGCGACATCCGGTTTGCGACGACTGCCGACGAGCCGAAACACCGGACGATTCTGGCATTCAACGTCGATACGCTCGCCGAGGCCGGGGACGAGGCCGAACAACGAGACGTTCGGCTGTTCGACAGCGACGTTATCTACCAACTCATCGAGGAGTACGAAGAGTACGTGGACGAGATGGAGCGTGCCCAGCAGAAAACCGTCCTCGACAATATCACTCGCCCGTCTCGATTCCAAATCCTACAAGACCACGTGTTCCGGCAGAACAACCCCGCGGTTGTCGGCGTCGAAGTCCTGTCCGGAACCGTGAAAAACAACTCCTTCGTCGCCAAGTTCGAAGGGAACGAACCGAAGCGCGTCGGTACTATCAAAGGGATTCAAGAGCAGGGCGACGACGTGGACGAGGCCCGTGCAGGAACACGGGTCAGCGTCGCTATCGACGGCCCGACGGTGGGTCGCCAGATCGAGGAGGGCGACGAACTCTGGATCGACCTGCCGGAAAAACACGCGAAGATTTTAGAACAGGAACTCTCCGACGACATTCCGGGCGACGAACTCGAAGCCCTGCGGATGTATCTCGACAAACAGCGAAAGCGCGACCCCTTCTGGGGCAAGTAGTTTTTTACTCGTTTGTGGCGTAATCTCACGGCGGAGGGACGAAGAATGAGCGTACGTAGCCGATATGAGAGTCGCATCGCTCGCAAGTCGGTTTCGTACTACGACCTCGTGTTACTTCTCCTTCCGGTTATCGTCATCGGCGGTTTCGCCGTCAGCCTGCTAACTGCGGTTCCGAAAACTATCGGAACGATGCTGACGGGATTCGTGTCGTCGCTGGTCGTCGGCGATGCGGTGTTCAAACGCCCGCCTATCGGGCGGTCGGAGTAATCTGGTCTTCGACTGCCTGTTTTACTTGGAGTACGGCACTCGCGGCTAGTCCACGAGCGACTTCGTCGCGTTCCTCTGCATTGATGAGTTCGTCATCCAGTTCGTCGTTGTCGGGTTCGAATCCGGCACTGACGATGTGGCCGACCGGTGGCTGAACCGAGACGGTCGCTTGCGGCCCTGTTGCACCGTTCGTCACCTGCGACCCGATGACGTACTCGTCGGGAAGGAACTGCCGAGTCAGCGTGGCAATGTCGGTCACACTGTCTCGAAGCGCGCGCGTCTGTTCGGAAGAGAGTTCGACGACATCGGCAGACGCACGCTGTCCGGCCTGCGTCACGTCGGGTGTACCAGCGTAGGGAGTATTTCCATTCATGCGGTCTGCTACCCTTTGATAAGGTTGTCCGCCGTATAAACCCGTCGTCCCCGGAAACTAACAAATCGGTTCGCTATCGCCGTACACTGCGAGGACGACAGCCGTGACGTAGGTGCCGGGTTCGGCGTTCTCTGTTACGGTTTTCACTGCTTCGTCGGAAAACTCCCAGTCGCGGAGTTTCCGCCCTGCTTCCAATCCCGCCCGAACTCGCTCCTCGATTTCGTCCGCGTCGGTTTCGCCCGCGGCCTCGTAGAAGAGTCCGGCCCCGTCGCTTTCAGCCCAGCCCAGTCCTGCCGAAACGTGGCCCGGCCCGGGTCGCGTTGCGCGCGCTTCTACCACGGTCAGGCGATTTCCGGCCGGGCCGAGGTCGGGTGCGGTATCGACCGCTTCGACCGGCGTGTCGGCGGGGATGACCGACGAGACAGAGACGAGATTGTAGTTGTGGACGTTCGCGTCTGCGAGCGCCGCGTCGTACGACGACATCTTCGTCGGCCCGCTTGCGGTTCCCCAGACGACCCGAATCGTGCTCATGTACGGGGGTCGGATACTCGTGGGAAAGGGTCTGTCGATTTCGCGAAGACGTTTAGAAGAATGGTGTACATTTGGTATAAACTGTGTAGAACCAACGAAGGTGGTTCGTTGTACTGTGACTGATTCTGATGACGTGACGCTAGCTACCTCTGGGCGCAAGCCACGCCCTCGTTCCATCAGTCACTCGTGGCTTCGCCACTTGTTCTCTCCTTCACTCGCCCGTTGCCACCAGGAACCGCAGAGGGCCGAGTGCGCCGCACTCGGCCCTCTAGTGATTGGTTCGCTTGCATCGCGTGTCGGAGAACGAGCTTCCGAGAAAACGGTTGGCCAAATTTGCCTTGGCCGGGCCTGCGTGCAGGCCCGGCCCTTGCGGCCTGGTGGATTCCGGGCGAACGAGGTACGAGCGAGGGCGATGTGGAGTCGTGATTTGCAATCGCTACCTTCCATATTCCGTCTCTCTCGAAGCTATCACCTACGATTACCAACTGCAATTGACGTTCTTCCATCAATCACTTCTCGCAAAAACAGAACCAGAAAGCCGGTTTCGAGAAAATTGCAGAACTATTCTTCCAACTCGAAATCGCGGCGCATGGCGATTTCGAACCACGGGCAGAGTCGCAGTTGGCGGTACCAACGCGGATTCTCGTACAGGCGCTCGTAGGGAACCCACATCAGGCCGCCGACTTCCTCCTCGACGGGGTCGAGGGAGGTGTCCGTCAGCGTGAGTTTCAGAACTGCACAAACCTCGTGTTCGACGCCTTCCTGTGGATAGTAGCGCTTGTACTCGAATTTGTCCGTCTGGCGCAGGTCGTCGTACTGGTCGGGCGAGATACCCAGTTCGTCTTCGAGACGCTGGCGGGTGGCCTCTTCCTGCGACTGGCCGGGATTCGGATGGGAGGCAACGGTGCCGTCCCAGTAGGTGTCCCAGAGGCGCTTGGTCGGTGCGCGCTGGGCCAGTAGGATGTTTTCGTCCTCGTCGAAGATGAGCGCGGTGAACGCCCGGTGTCGGATGCCGTCGCCCATGTGGGCTTCGAGGCGGTTGACGATTTCCAAATCGTTGTCGTCCGCGTCCACGGCGACGACGGATTTGCGGGCGTTTTTGTGGGTTTCACCGGAATCTTCGGCGGCGACATCACCGGACGGGTTGGTGGCGCTGTCAGCACTCATACCGCTATAGAGAACCATCCGTTTCAAACGTTCTTCGGAACACGTCCGCGAATGGGCCGTCCGACTGCTTCGATTTCCGCGACGAGTCGCGCCATTTACCTTCGCGCGCTCCCGACAGTCCAACGATGACCGACGCGGCCACTACCGGGGACGACTACTCCGGACTGCTCGGCGCGTTTCGCTACAGCTTCCGAGCGAGCGATTCGCGGGTTTTCCGCCTCTACGTCCTCGTCAGTTTCGTCCTCGGATTTCTCTTCGCCCTCATCTTCCTCTTCGCGCTCATCTTCTGGTTCGTGGAGACGCTCGGCCACTCCGCGTTCGACACCTCCTCGAACGCCTTCCTCGGCGTCGTGGCGCTGTTCGTCCTCGGCCCGCTGTTTGCGCCCGTCCTGTTCGTCGCGCGCCGACACCGCCGCGGCGAAGCGACCGTCTCCGCCTACGACACCCTGCTCGCACTCGGCGGATTTCTGTTCCTCGCCTCGCTCTACGCCGGACTTATCATCACGGTTCCGCCGGAGTTCCAGTCTGCCGACGCTGGCGCAATCGGGTCGTTCCTCTACTCGCTTCCGCAGTTGTTCGGCCTCGTTCCGCCGCTCGTCTCCGGCCTGCTTATTTTCGTCCTCCATCGAACTGCCCGATAACACCATCGTTCCTTTCCGGAGCGCAATCCGGAAAAGGCCCGCCGACCTATTCCCGTCCATGACAGAGAAGACGAGCACGTTCCTCGTCACGCACGCGGAGGAAGAATCGGCAGTGCTGAAGGACGTTCACGACGGGCAGGTTCACACCCTCTCTGAAAATCCCGGCATCGAAACGAACGACGCCGTAGACGCCACAGTCGCCGCCGAACCGCCGATGGAGATGACGTGGGAAGTCGTGGAAATCGACGACCAGCGACCGCTCAGAGTTCACGAGAGCGAGGAACCGCCCACGGTGCACGAGCGCGACATCGCGGCGGAACAGGAGGTCGGTGACCTCGAACGAACCGAACGCGCCGGAATCGGCGAGATTCACGTCCTCTCGGTTGCGGCGGACGAAACCGAAACTGCCGTGAGCGACGTGCTGGACGACGAAGGAACCCTCGCGCGTGCGGCCCGACTCGGCGTGAACCGTGTCGAAATCCGGTCGGAAGAAGGCGTGGTAAGCGTTCGATACTTGCCGTAGCTATCTGTTGTCACTTACGCCGAGAATCGAGCCACAGTGGAGGCAGTCCCAGACGTTTCTGGAACTCAAAAATCCGCCAGCGGATGCGTCGCTCTTGACCAGTTTCTTGACTTCGTTACCGCAATCAGGGAATTGGGACATGTAGTGTAGATTTTATTTTGCCACTATAATCGTATTCTAACCGTGTCTCCACCGGAGCGCTACGACGTCCCAAAACTGCCCGAAAACAGCGTCTTCGACTTGGAGGACTATCTCGCCATGCAGAGAGCAATCGGCGAGAAATCACGCTACAGAATCCTCGCGGAACTCCTCCGCGAGGGCGAGATGAGTGCGACCGAACTCGTAGAGGTACTCGAAATGAAATCGAACACCCTTCACTATCATCTGGACGAACTCGTTGACGTTGGATTGGTCGCAAACAGAAAGCGAAAAGAACGCGGCGCTGACGGCCTGTACTCCTATTATGTCGCCACCTCGCTCGGCAGTGCAGTCATGCAACACGGCATCGGCGAACTCATCCGCGAGGAACACGACATCCGCAGTCGCTACAGCTAATCTTTTCTACCTGACTCAGAAATCCTCTCGTATGGCAATGCAACCGCACCTGCTCGTTGACGAGGGCGACTTGAACGACATCGCGCTGATTCCCGGCGACCCGGGCCGCGTTGACCGAATCGCAAAGCAGTGCGATTCCTCGGAAGTCGTCTCCGAGAACCGGGAGTACAAAGTCGTCAACGCGGAGTACGAGGGCGTCCCGCTAACGATTTGTTCGACCGGCATCGGCTGTCCCTCCGCCACCATCGCCATCGAGGAGATGGAAGCCGTCGGCGTCGAAACCGTGATTCGCGTCGGCACGACCGGCGCGCTCCAGAAGAACATCGAAATCGGCGACATGGTCGTCGCTACGGGTGCGGCCAAGGACGAGGGGACGACCCGACGCTACGAGAAGGATACCTACCCGGCGGTGCCGGAGTACAACGTCCTCTCCGCGCTGGTCGATTCCGCGGAGGCGAATGACGAAGACGTTCACGTCGGGCCGATTGCATCCGACGACGCCTTCTACGCCGAAACCGACGAGTACGTCTCTGACTGGGAAGACGCGAACATCCTCTCCGTCGAGATGGAAGCGGCCGCGGTGTTCTCCGTCGCCCGCCGGAAAGGGATGCGCTCGGGAGCAATCTGTACGGTTGACGGCAACCTCGTGAAGGGAACGCAGAAGGGTACCGACACCGAGGACGACGAACTGCCCGAAAAAGCGAAAAACAACGTCGAGCGAGCGATTCGCATCTCGCTGGACGCAGTCGTCTCGCTGTCAGAGTAACCGCCGGGTTCGACCGACTTCGTCTCACCTCACAGTAACAGAACGCATTTATTCCCGAATCGCGCATTTTTTCCTATGTTTGACGACCTGCGAATGCGGTATCACGCAGCCCTCCGACGCATTCGCCGGTTCGAACGGCGCGAAATCAAGCAGTTCGTCCGGTGGGTCGAACACACACGAAACCTCACTCACCTCACGGTGCTGATAGTCGCACCGCTTCTCATCGCCGGTATCACGTGGCTTTCGAACACGGTCAACGTCGTGACGTTCCTCCTCTTTCCGCCGCTCGCGTCGGGAACGTACACGCTCTTTACCGACCCGGAGGGAAAGTACGCCTCGCCGACTCGGTTCGTCGGCGGGATGACCGCCGGGGCGCTCTGTGGCTGGGTCGCACTGGTGTTCTCCGCCAGATACCTCTATCACGTCCCGCCAGCGTCCATGACGGTTCACGCGAGCGAGGCGGCGCTTAGTATCCTCCTCACCGTCCTCGTGACGTGGTCGCTCGACGTGGAACAGCCGACGGCGTTTTCCTCCGCGCTTCTCGTCCTCATGTTTCCGTTCGGCGAAATGGGGAACATTGGGAACGTTCTCTCGGGATTCCTCTACGTCGTCGGCATCGCCATTTCGAGCAGTATCGTGGCTGGTGTGTTCGTCGTTTGGCGACGCGAGTTCTACGAGCGTCGCGCCCGCTATCTCTATCGTTCCACGAAAGGCGACGACCACGTCCTCGTTCCGATGCGCGGCGAGGACGCCGAACAAACGGCCATGTTCGGCGCGAAACTGGCGGCGGCCCACGACGCGGGAAAAGTCGTCCTCATCGACGTCGTGGATAGAACTGCAATCGAAGAGGCAGAAGTAGAAACCGAAGACCACACACCCGAAAACGAATCCGCCGATGCCGAGGCGGAAGCACAGGCCGCGGATGTCGCCGCGGACAAACTCGAAGCGCAGGCACATCGTATCCGGACGCGGATGGGCGTCCCCTGCGAGGTCGTCGTCGCGGGCGACGGGAAGACGCCCGCGAAAACCGTTCTCAGCACTGCCCGCGAGGTGAACTGTGACCTCATTGTGACGCCCTACGAGGAACGACACGGCGGACTCTCGCCGTTCGTCCGCGGCCTGTTCCGTGGAAACGTGGACGCCATCGCGTACCGTCCCGGCTTCGACGGAAATCCACATCGCAAATGGAAACGGGTTCTCGTCCCCGTTCGACGGGCGGGCAACACGGCGCACACGATGATCGATTTCGCTCGGCGGCTGGTCGGTCGCTCCGGGTCGGTCAGCGTCTGTACCTGCATCGACCGCGAGGCGGAGCGCCGGGCTACCGAATCGACGCTTGCAGACCTCGTGGAAGCCTTTTCGGGCGCGTTCGAAACCCGCGTCTCGCGGAACAGTATCGAGGAGTTCCTGTCGGCGAACGACGACCACTACGACTTAATGATACTCGGCGCGAGCACCGACCGGAGCGCCGCATCACGATTCATCTCCCCGCCGACGTTCGAACGGATGCACGAAATCGACTGTGACGTTGCGGTCGTCCACCGCGGGTGACGGTCGGTCTTCGTCGGGTGGCGAATGTGCCCGGGCGAAAACTCCGGCAGGCATATCAGAAATCGTCCAGCGTCCGGTTCGTGCGATCGCCTGCCAACTGTTCGGCCAGCTCTTCGACGTGTTCTCCCCCGAGCGCCGCTTTAACTAGCATCCGTCCGATGAAGACTGGACTGACCACGATGTCGGCACCCGCCCGTCGAAACTTCTTCACGTTCTCGTGGTCGTTCGCACCGGCGACGATTCGAACGTCCGAATTCAGCTGTCGAGCGGTCAGCACGGTGAGGGCGTCGTCGGCGTCGTCGTCGGTTGCGACGAGAACCGACTGTGCCCGGTCGATGCCAACCCGTTCGAGCAACTCCTCGTCGGTCGGATCACCGTGGATGACGTTCCGTTTTTTCGACCGGAGCTCCTCGACGAGCGAATCGTCGTCGATGACGAGCAAGTAGTCGTCCCCGCTCGTGAGTTCGTCGAGTATCCACTCCGTGAGCAACTGTCCGTATCCGAGCACGAGTATGTGATCTTCCATGAGTTCGATGTTGGCGTTTGTCGTTCGACCGAGGGCGCTTGAGAAGCTATTTTCGACCATGGGCGTGAAGAGAACCCCGAGCGCGACGGCGAAGCTGCCGGTACCGAGAACGATAACGGTCATCCCGAACGCCTGCGCGAAGGGTCTCGTCGGTTGAATGTCGCCGTAGCCGACCGTGCTCGCCGTCACGACGGTGAAATAAAACGCTTCGAAGATGGCGTCACTGCCATCGATGCCGTCGAAGTATCCCTGGAGCGCGTAGGCCCCGATCGTCCCGTACAACTGCGAACCGACGACGGCGGCGGCGGCCGCAATTTGCGTCGTCGTCGGTTCGATAGGTCGTTCGAACCGGTGTCGAAGTCGAATCAGAAGCGGCAGGGTGGCGAGCGACCCGACGACGAGAAAGAGCGAATATGGGGAGGACTGGAGAATCCCATGCATTGCGGCGAGGAAGACGAGTAACGTGCTCGCGTACCACGCTATCCGGAACCCCCGGCGGAGACCGAAGGAAGCGACGAGGAGCAAGAACCCGGCGATAGTGCCGGTGTACGATGCGGTCGTGCGGACGATTTCTGGAACGAATCCACCGTACAACCCGCCGTTCGCACCGGTTCCACTGAGTCCCGTCGAAACCAGTCCGGTCGCTATTGAAAGCAGTGCGACACCGATGGTCATCCAAATAACGATTCGGGCGGAGACGATTTTCCCCCGAACTCCCCCCACCATGTAAGTACCGTTGCTACGTCCTATGCAATAAATCAGGTGGCCGATGGGTTTCGGACACCCGCTCTCGTCGAGTCACGGGATTGGACACGGTTTCGGTTTCGAGACGGTACGTCTTTGTCACTGCCACGACTGTCCCGCATATGGACTACTCGCTTCCGGTCGCAGTGCTCCTCGGCCTCTATCTCGGGGCACTCACGGGGGTCGTTCCGGCACTCGTCGCGTGGTGTCTGGGCTTCGTGTTCCGGTACGTAACGGGCGTGTCGCTTCCCGGTTTCGGTGTCGTCGTTCTCGGTGTCGCCATCGCGGGCGTACAGGGCGGACTGCTGGGTCTTCTCGACCCGACAGTCCTCAACTCCCCCGTCGTAATCGTCGCGGTCATCGTCGTGATGTTGGTGACCCAGTACGCCCACGCGAAGGGCGATTCGATGGGGTCGTCGTTCCCCCGACGTATCGGCCTCCGACACCTCCGGGAAAACCGCCTTTCGAGCGACGTGATAGAGCGCGTCGGTCGATTCGGTCAAGTTCGCGTTCGCGTAACGGGAACCGTCGGGGACATCGACGGCTATCCACCGCTGTCCGACGACCTTCGGTCGAAAATCCGCGACGGAGAGTGGACGTTCCCCGGTGACCTCCCCCTTGTCGAACTGGAATCGAGATTGGCCGACCGACTTCGCACCGAACACGACCTCGCGGACGTGTCGGTCGAAATCGACGCGGGCGGGAAAGCGACGGTGGCGGCCGCACCACCCGAGGGGTCGCTTTCTCGCCGCCTTCCCGCGAACCGGCGTGCCGTATCGGTCGATACGCTCGTCCCGACGGGAATCGCACGTGGTGACGAAGTGGCGCTCTCTCTGGACGATTGCGACGTGATCGCAACCGTTCTGAGCGCGAAAACCGACGACCGAGAATCGGACGACGACGGAAACGAAACCACGGATTCGGTTTCCCGCGCGCCGACGACGACCGGCGGGGACGGACGGGTGACAGTGGCGGTTTCGAGCGCCGACGCAAAAGACCTCGTCCGTGGCAACCCGTCGAATCTCCGGGTTCGCTCGCGCGAAACCCGCTCCGAGTTCGAACTCGTGGAGTTGTTCCGACAGGCAGGCAAACACTGGCGAAAGCTCCACCTTTCCGCCGAAAGCGAGTTGGACGGGATGACGGTCGGTGCGCTCGCCGCCCGCGACACGCACGACGTTGCTGTGCTCGGTGTCGAACGAGGGAACGATTGGACGGTTGCGCCGTCTGGAACCACCGCCCTCGCCGCCGGAGACGAACTGTACGTGGTCGGCACGCGCGACTCGATACGCCAATTCTCGGCGGTGGTCGAATGACGCAACCGGCACAGACGCTGCCGCAAAACCCGGAGGCGGCGCTCGTCCAAATCGTCGGACTGGCCATCCTGTCCGGAACCGTCGCTGGCGCGGTCGCGTTCGTCCATCGATGGTATGCCCGCGAACGGATTCCCAACGGAGTCGCCATCCTCGCCGGAGCGGGTGCAGTCGGCATTTCGTTGGGAACGTGGCAGACGCTCCAGCCGTTTTTCACCGCCGGGAACCCGGACGTGTTGACGCTTTCGACGGCGACGAGAAACGTCGCCTCGTTCGTCGTCGCGGGAGTCACCGCCGTTATCGGTGCGCGAATCGGCGACCGACTGACGACCAACATGGCCGCCCTTTCGGGGGCAACGCAACTCGACGACAACGTGAGCCGAATCGTCGGCGCGGTGGGTCGGATGGTGACGGTCACGCTCCCCGAAACCATCGACGACATCGACGGCTACGACGCGGTTCCAGACGAGACGAAGGAGACGCTCGCCGGGTCGTCGTTCGTGTTCCCGCGCGGAATCACGGTAACGGAACTGAAAGAGCGCGTCATCGCTCGACTCGAAGACGACCACGGAATCGGGCACGTTGACATCGACCTCGCATCCGACGGAACCGTCGAATATCTCGCTCTCGGCAGTCGCGTCGCCGGACTCGGCCCGCTGCTCGTCCCGGGAACCGTGGCTGTCGCCATTCGCGCAGACCCGGCGTTCAGTGCGGGTGCTGGTGATTTCGTCGCGGTTTGGCGGCGAACCGACGATGGGTCGGAGCGCGTCACGACCGGCGAAATTCGAGGCGTTGCCGAGGACGTGGTGACGCTGGCCGTAGACGCGGACGACGCGACGAAGTTCGACCTGGAGGTGGGATACCGACTCGAAACGCTTCCGCGACACACCCGACCAGAACGCGAGTTCGTCACCCGGCTCAAATCTGCTGATGAAAGGCTGGGCGTGGCGACAGTCGAACCGGGGAGCGACCTCGTCGGACTTCCGGTCGGAAGTCTCGACGCGACCGTCGTCGCGGTCAGACTCGCTGACGGTACGGTCGAAACGCTTCCAATTCGCAGTCGTCTGCTCACCGCGGGCGACGACGTGTACGTCGTCGCCCAACCGACCGTCTTGCGGCGAATCGAACGTTCGGGAGCAACGAAATCGAACGTGACCGAACCAGAGAGAGCCAAAATGAAAGCAGAAGACGGCCAAAACTCGGCGCAGTAGCACGAACTCGGTCATCCTCACCGCCGCGAAGGTTTATATACGAAACCGAAACCAAACCGAGTGATGCGTGTCTGTCTGGTGGTATTGCTGGCCCTTCGAAGTTTCACCTCGTTTCGCCGGATGGGGCGGGTCGGTCGCCTACGAGCGACCGACCCGCCGTGTCCCTCCCCAGAGAGAAAGCCACTTCCCACACCCCACCGTTTCTGCGCACATGCAGTGGAAACTCTTCGCGGACCTCGCGGAACTCGCGGGAGACAAGGACATATCTGTAGACGCAGAGTCGGGCGACACCGTCGGCGACGCGCTTTCCGACCTTCTCGAACCGCGTCCGGAACTCGAAAATCGCGTACTGGACGACGATGGCCACCTCCGCGACCACATCAACGTGCTCCGGAACGGGACGAACGTGTTTTCCGAAAACGGACTAGAAACGGAACTCGAATCGGGCGACGAGTTGGCCCTCTTTCCACCCGTGAGCGGAGGATAGCGCGTGAACATCCTCCTGACGAACGACGACGGCGTCGATGCCCCCGGCATCGACGCGCTCTACGACGAACTCTCGGCGATTGCCGAAGTGACCGTCGTCGCCCCCGCGGACAACCAGAGCGGTGCGGGTCGAACCAACTCCCACAGGGTCGCTGTTGACGACCACGAGCGCGGACTCGTCGTCCACGGGACGCCCTGCGACTGTGTTGCAGTCGGGCTCCAGGCACTCGACTCGACGCCGGAACTCGTGGTTTCCGGGTGCAACGCGGGGCCGAACTTCGGCGCGCACAAACTCGACCGCTCCGGAACCGTCGGGGCCGCGAAGGAAGCCGTCTATCTCGGCGTTCCCGGAATCGCCATCTCCGCATACGACCCCGTGACTGGTGGTCTACGCGAGTTCGAACGCGAGGATTTCGTCCCTCCCGCGCGGGTTGCACGCTATCTCGTAGAGCATGCAGGTTCCATCGGTTCGGGGACGTATCTGAACGTCAACGCCCCGACTGTGATGGACGATGCCCGGATTCAAATCACCCGCCCTACGCGGGATTTCGGCGTTCGAATCGAGAAAAACAGAGACGAGGACGGGTTCGCGGTGGTTGACCAATTTTACGACCCGCTTCGCGGCGACCGCCCCGAGGAGTTAGACGACCCGAAAGGCACCGACCGCCGGGCATTGGCCGATGGGGAAATCAGCGTCTCCCCACTCGGCGTTGGGCACGAACTGAAACGAAGCGACGGACTGGAAGGTGTTGCGGCTGAGTTTGAGCAGTAAATCGCCCGCTCGTCAGCGATAGGATTTGGTCAAATCCATCCCCATCACGAAGTCGGGGTCGTCGGAGATTTCGACTCTGGCGTAGGCCGTGTCGCTGACGAACTGTGCCGTTTCGGGAATCAACACTCGCGTCTGCTCCGCACCGCGTTCCGCGGCATCGCGGGCGATTTCCGCGAACAGCGCCCGTGCCGAATCCGCGTCGTCCCACGCGCCGATGGAGTATTCGACCCACGTTTCCGGGTCGCCCGCTTCGTTTTCCCACTCGGATTCGCGACAAACGGTCGCGAATCCTCGCACGCCGTCGTCCTGCACGACGAGGAGTTCGTCGCTTTCCGCGCTGTTCTGGAGGTCCTCGCGCGTGAGTTCCGACAGCGCCCACGATTCTTCGAAATCGAGGACGAGGCCTTCGAGATGAGTGCGAGCGTCGCTTCCCGTCCAGAACTTCCACGCCGCATTCACGTCGTCCGTGAGCGTCATTTCGGATTCTGCGTCGGCGTCGGGTTTCGGGTGTGCCCACCTGAACTCCGTCACCGGGTCGTATCCTGCGGCGCGCGACGAACCGAGTCCGGCGACGTTCCACGAAAACACCATGTTCCGTAGAACGGTTGCGCCCTGCTCGCGTGCCCAGTCGAACAGGTCGTACGTCATGGCGCTTGCGACACCTCGTCCGCGGAAATCCGGGTTGACGCGCATTCCCTGTCCCCACGCTTCCCAATCAGAAAGCATGACGCACTGAACGATTCCGGCGATTTCGTCGCCAGCGTCCGCGACGAGGGTGTACTGATTCTCGCCGTCTATCCAGTCGTGATAAATACGAGGGATGTAGTCCCCTCGGCCGCGGTCTGCCCACGTGTCTTCCGTGAACGCGACGACGTTCTCGTAATCGTCGTGGGTGGCCTCCCTGAGTTCTATTTCCGTCACTCCCATGGCACCGACCGGTCTGTAATCTCGCCCGCGATGGGTTCCTGCATCGTCGTCGCCGGGTCGTCGCTGTTCGCAAGCGCCCACATCAGTTTTACCTTGGCGGTGCCGGGAAGCATGTCTTCGCCTTCCACGATGCCAGCATCGAGCAGGTCGCGGCCCGTATCGTACACGCGGTCACAGACTCGCCCCTCGATGCATTGGCTGGTCATGACGACCGTCGTTCCGTCGTCCACCAACTCCGAAATCCTCTCCGCCCAGTCCGAGTGGACGTGACCCAAACCAGTTCCTTCGAGGACGAGGCCCGCCTTTCCGTCGGCGAGGTCGAGCGCTTCGACACCCATTCCGGGCGTGAATTTGAGGAGTTCGACTTCGCTCTCTAAGTCGGCGGAGAGGGCGAGTTCCTGTGCCCCGCGCTCGTTGTACTCGTGCCGGAAGGTGACTTCCTCGGTGTCGTACTCGACTCGTCCGAGGGGTTTCGCGCCGATGGTCGTGAAGGCGTCTCGGCGCGAGGTGTGATTCTTCCGAACTCGCGTGCCGCGGTGGAGCGCGCAGTCGTCGTCGCTCTCGCTTTCGTGCATACAGACCATCACCTCGGCACAGTCGGATTTCGCGGCTTCGACGGCACAGACCGCGTTCATCACGTTGTCCGAGGATGGGCGGTCTGCGGAGCGCTGACTGCCCGTGAAGACGATGGGAACCGGCGTATCGAGCATGAACGAGAGCGCGGAGGCCGTAAACTGCATCGTGTCGGTTCCGTGCATGACGACGACGCCGTCGGCACCGTTTTCGATTTCGTCGTACACTGCTTGGGCCAAATCCTGCCACACGTCGGTCGTCATGTTTTCGGACAGGATGTTGGCGACGACTCGTCCGCGGTAGTTCGCCCGTCCCGCGAGGTCGGGAACCGCACGAAGCACGTCTTTTGCGTCGAATCGCGCGGTCACGGCACCGGTTCGGTAGTCCACAGTGGACGCGATGGTTCCGCCCGTGCTGATGAGCGAAATCGTCGGCAGGTCGGGGTCGAACTCCACGACCGACGAGTCGCTCGTCTCCCCCTCTTCGATGTCGTACACGTCAGATTCGAGTACGTCAACGTCGGCGTCGTCGCGGTCGATTCCGACGTTGTAACCGCCGTCGAGTTTGACGACGAGGTTGCTCGCCGTCGAGGAAGGTAGAAGTACCCCCTCGAACGTCTGTTCGGCCCGTTCGACGCGGACGCGGTCCCCTGGATTCATACCTCGGGGTAACGCGGCGTTCGACTTCAATCCACTCTTTCGGGGAAAGGCACATTACCGCCGGGCGTCAATTCGGATACATGACCCAGCGTACCCGGACGCGCGAAACGGACGAGGACCTGTCCGACATTCTCGGCGATGCAGAAAGCGGAGAGCAGGCCGGACAGGGAGAGAGTTTCCGGAGTCGCACGAAGCGCAGGGCTGTGAACTTCTTTTCGCCGCGTTACTTCCTCCTCGCTGCCGTCGTGCTGACGGTTGGGACGTTTGTCGGCGGTTTCGTCCCGTTCGTGCAGACGCTCGGCGGACTCCTCGGCCTATTCGTCGCGGCGTTCGCCCTCGGTGGACTGACGAGCGAGTCGAAAACGTTGGAAACCGCGACTGGTGGTTTGGTCGCCGCGGGCCTCACGCTTCTCCTCGGCAATCTCACCCTGCTCGCCGCGGGCGGAACGACCGTCGCCGCTATCGGACTCGGTGCCGGATTCCTCCTGGCCGGTCTCGGCGCGCACTTCGGTAGCGACCTGCGCGACGGTCTGACTCGCGACCTGTAACTGCCTGTAAAATAGCTATCCGGAAAGCATCCAGTGGCCGCTGTTCTCTTCTACGATTCCGCGTTCCGCCATGCTCGCTAGATGTCGTTCGACGATGTGTTCCGGCGCGTCGATTTCTCGACCCACGTCTCTCACGGTTTCCGCTCCCGCCGCGAGCGCGGCCAGTATCTCGGCTCGAATCCGATTCTGTCCGTTTTCGTCGACCTCCTCGCTCAACTGGTCTAAGACGTTCGTAATCCTTCCGTGGACCCATCGCTGTGCGAGTGACAGTTCGCTTTTCAAATCCTCCAAACAGTTGAGTTCTTCCGCGAGCGTGGCGATTTCACCCGCTTCCACGTCGCTCACGGTTTCTGGGTCGCCATCCCCTTCGCGCTCGTCGGGTTGGGTTCCGTACTGAACGTTGAGCGAGAGGTACTGGCACGTGCTCACGTCCAAACTCGGACTGGCTGGATACGCGCTCTTCATATCGAACTCGTAGGGAGAAACATCGACTTCCAGTCGGAGATTTCGAGAGATGTTGAAATATTTGCGGCGCTGGTCGTCGGTTCGACTTTCGACCAATCCCACCTCTTCGAGTTTTCGAAGGTGGTCGATGACCGCCTTCGGACTGACGCCGAGATAGTCGCTTATCTCCGTGACGTAGCAGGGTTTGTGCGAGAGAAGTCGCAGGATGCGCCTGCGGTTTTCATTGCCGAGTATATCGAGCAACACAGCGGAGTCCATTCACGTCAACGACTTGGTAACGCGAACGGAAAAGCGTGTCTCTCGCCGCGAAGCGCGGTTCAGACTTATAAGGGGATGGAAATCGACACATCGCCGGTTAGTGAGTTGCCGGAGGCGCTGTTGCCGTTTCCGGCGTTTTCGTTCCCGCCGTCTCCATTCCCGCCGTTCCCATTATTTCCGTTTCCAGTGTTCCCGTTGCTACCGTTCCCAGCGTTTCCGTTCTCATTCCCGTTGCCAGGTGTCGTTTCACCACCCGGCATTCCGTTCCCCTGTCCGGAACCGTTGCCGACGCCGGGTGCGTTCGTGGAGTTGTTCGCGTTTTCGCCCGGCACGTTCACGCTGTTGAGCGACCGGGCGACTTCAGCGACCTCGGGGCCGCCGACGTTGTTCGCCTGCCTGTCGAGTCGCTGGAGTCGGTTGACCCGGGTTCCGACCGTTTCGGCTCGCGGTTTCGTCGTGTTGATGGCGTGTTGAACCGAACGAATGTCGCCGACGAGTTCGCTCATTCTGGCCTGATACTGGAGTCGGCTGATTTCGCCGCTGTTTCGCGCCTCGACGAGGTTCCGTTTTCGCTGTTGGAGCGCGTCGAGTTCGGTTTCCAAATCTTCGGTCTGGTGTCTGACGAGAGCTTGTTGCGCCGACCTGTTCTGTGTTTGGTTGAATCGGGCGACCCACAGGCCGGTATCGACGGTTCCTTCCGCCTGTGAGGTGCTAACCTGCATGAACGACGAAATTTCGGCACCGAGCGTGCTGTTTGAACTCGTCGCGTTCTCTT
Organism: Haladaptatus litoreus; assembly: GCF_900156425.1. Lineage (GTDB taxonomy): Archaea > Halobacteriota > Halobacteria > Halobacteriales > Haladaptataceae > Haladaptatus > Haladaptatus litoreus. Next base: position 84,290 of record NZ_FTNO01000002.1, on the reverse strand, counting down.
CGGTTTGGAACGTGTTTATGGAGGTATCAGCTGGTGCTGTGGGCGACGGTGCGGCGGCAGTCGGCAGCGCGACGGCAAACCCGCATACTGTCAGCGTCGCCAACAAGACGGCGCGAATGGCGTTCATCAATAGCTCATTACCGTCCCAGGTTAAAAATAGGGCAATTCGTTCGTTCTGTTCACATCTCAAAACGAAGGTACGAGCGGTGAAAAGAGCGTTTAAAATACCATTAAACTGGTTCTAATCGGTCAAATACCCGTGCAGCGGCGAAGACGGATATAACCGATAAGGTGATAGTTGCAAGCGGGAGTAAAAGGCCGGGTTCGTAGCGAAGCGGCGGGTGGAACCCGAATCCGTAGTCTAACACGTCGCTTGCCAGCGCGACGACGAGCGCGGCGACCAGTGCCCCGCGCGTCGTCCGCCCGTAGTACGGGATGAGAAATGCTTCGACGACGAACGCGAGATGCGTGATGATGATTCCCCAGTAGTCCCAAACGGCGTTCGGGTCCCACGGCGGGCCGAAATACGCGGAAAACCCGAGGTTCAGTCCGACGAACGTCCAGATGCCGAATTTGACGAGCCAGACGAACGCGAAGGTGTGGAGGTACGCGAGCGGGAGATTTTGCGGCGCGTCGGAAAGGCGATTGCCGAGATTTGGTAGGAGCGTAAGCAGTGAGGCGGTGACGAGCGCGAGCGCCATCGGCGAATCGGCGTACAGCGGCCAGAGAAACGTCGGAACTTCGGGCATGGTTTCGACGTAAAACCGGATGCCGACGAGAATCGCGAGCGAGTTGACGAGGAGCAACCAGACCAAACTCGGCGCGTTTTCGAGATAGTATCGGGCGTACCGCTCGGGAATTGCCATGTTCTTCCCCGCGCAGGGGGCAGTAAAAGAACTGCTGTCATCGTTGCACGCTCTGGACGAATAGAATTATTTATATACTAAGTTTGCTCTTCTACATAAGCATTTTGCATAACTGCTATATAACTATTACCCATTGTGTGTTACTGCCTACCATGTTCGAGTCGTTTTCCAGCGGTTACTACCTCGGCCGTCTGTACGTCGAACCGTCCGGCGCAGACCACGCCGTCATGTCCCAGGACGACCACGAGCGCGTGAACCAAGCCCTCTACGCAAACGGCGATGGAATCGAGCGAATCGACTGGCCCCTCGTCATGAAAATCGACCGGCAACATTTCTCCGTCCACGGAGAAGAGGGCGTTCCAGACCAGACTCTCGTCGTTCCGGACGATCTCCTCGAAAACACCCGGATTCGCAACCCACCGGAACTGAAGGAGGTGTTTCTGGCGAAAGCTGACCGCGTGGAACAACTCCTTCAGTTCCAACCGCGAAATCAGGAGTTCAGAAGTGGGGGTGCCGTGTAAAACGGGAAACGCTGTACCCCTCCCCGAGGATGATTTGAAAAATCGGTTTTCGTGTAATCAGTGCGCTTAACCGCTAGTTAAACCGCTTGCTGACGGTTTTTGCTTCTGTGCTTAGTTTCCGCGACCCTGAAGTTTGTCCTCGTTCGGAATGTCTGCGTTGGCTTCGCCCTTCATGCCCGCGCCGATGTCCTTGCTGATTTCGGCGAGTCGCTCCGGGTCGTCCCAGTTGTTCGTCGCCTCGACGATTGCGTCGGCCATTGCACGCGGGTTCTCGGCACCGAAAATGCCCGACCCGACGAAGATGCCGTCACAACCGTGGTGCATCATGAGCGCGGCGTCGGCGGGCGTGGCGATGCCACCTGCCGCGAAGTTCACGACTGGGAGACGGCCCGCTTCCGCGGTTTCGTGAACCAGTTCCGCGGGCGCTTCGAGTTCACGCGCGAGCATTTCGCGCTCCTCGTGGGTTTTGCCTTGGAGTTCCCGAATCGCACCCTTGATGGTTCGCTGGTGGTGAACCGCTTGATTCACGTCGCCGGTTCCTGCCTCGCCCTTGGTTCGAATCATCGCCGCGCCCTCGTTGATTCGCCGCAGGGCTTCACCGAGGTTGCGCGCGCCGCACACGAACGGGGCGGTGAACTCGCGTTTGTCGATGTGGTATTTGTCGTCCGCCGGGGTGAGGACTTCGGACTCGTCGATCATGTCCACGCCGATGGATTCCAGAATCTGGGCTTCGACCGAGTGCCCGATTCGTGACTTGCCCATCACGGGAATGGACACTTCGTCGATAATTTCCTCCACGTCAGCGGGGTCGGCCATCCGCGCCACGCCGCCCCGTTTTCGGATGTCCGCCGGAACCGCTTCGAGCGACATGACCGCGACCGCACCCGCGTCCTCCGCGATGCGGGCCTGTTCCGGGTTCACTACGTCCATAATGACGCCGCCCTTCTGCATCCGGGCGAAGCCGCGCTTTACGAGTTCCGTCCCACGTTTGAGTTCCTCGATGTCGGTCGGTTCTGCCATGGGTGTTCGTAGCGAACGTGGGGACTTAAGCCGTACCGATTGTGGGACGTGACGTGTCGATGTTTTTGAATCTGTATTTTTTCAGGAGGCGGTATTTTTTGTCCACCACATCGCTTGTTTGGCTTTCCACATGGTTGCGCCAGCGCGCTCGCATGAGCGACGAACGAAGTGAGGCGAGAATGCATTTTCCGCGCTGGCGGGGAGGTAAGGGGACACTGGTGGTAGCGGGGCGGAGGCGGGCCTCGGCGGATGAAGGGCGAGTGAGCGACGAAGGAGCGAATGAGGGCTTCGTTTGTTGTCGTGATTTGCTCACGCTTGTTTGGTTACATTGTGTTGTAGCAAATCACGACAACAAAATAACCGCAACCGCAGCGCAGGCCACACCCTCTCCAATCGATTCCTTCCACTCCTTTCAGTCGTTCCAGTCATTCCTCGCACGAGTCACTCCCTCTGGTCGCTCCCGTGCGCCGAAATTGCTCGTCTCGATTGCTCCCGAAAACCACGTCTGTTGACGCGTATCGAAGCCTCTTTGGCCCGACCATTCGTGCCCGCGAGTATGACCGACCTCCCGCCCCGAGAGAACCTTCCGTGGTACGTCGCGCCGCTTCCGCAGTGGCTGGAGGATTTCGGCCTGCGAATGGCGTGGGTCATCGTCGCGATAAATCTCGTCGGCACCGCCTTCGGTTTCTGGTACTACGGCTTCCACCCGATTCCGCTCTCCGATCCGCTGATAACGTGGCAGTTCGCGGTGGAGCCACCCGAAATGTGGCTGTTCGTCCCCGACAGTCCCGTTGCCACGCTGTTTATCGCGCTGTCGCTCGGCCTGTGGAAACTGGGGCGGAACAACGAGTGGGTGAACGCCCTCGCCTTCTTCGGGTGTATCAAACTCGGTGCGTGGACGCCCTACGTGCTGGTCGCGTTCGCCGACGGATTCCTCGCGGGAACGGCTTTCCCGATGTATCTCTTTCTCTTCTTTAGCCATCTCGCCATGGTCGTTGAGGCGTTTCTCATCTATCGCTACAGCGATTTCCCGGTCGGTGCCGTCTTCGTCGCGGTACTCTGGTACGGTGTCAACGACATTGTAGACTACTTCGTTCCAATCGTCGGCACGCCCCACCACACCGCGCTTCCGGCGCAGGAAGTGCTTGCGACCGGATACAGCCATCCATCACCGACCCACGAAATCGCAGCGGCGGGCGCGGTTACGCTAACACTACTGGCGACCTTTTTGGCGCTTTCGACGCGCGTGAAGAAGTTGGAATCGGTAGACGAATAACAGTCTCCTCTAACAGCTTTATCCTACTCGATTCTCATTGTGGAACCGTTTTCAGTACGTTACAGTATCCGAGAGTACATTTTAGTAGTCTCCGATGCGAATAGGTACCATGCATACCGAGCGAGACGATTCCGAGAGTCTTCCAGAGGCGAGGTTACACATCGAAGAAGGAACCAACGGTCGCAGAGCAATGGCGTTTCTCGCCGCAAACGACGGCCACGCGTTTACTCGAAGCGAGATACGGGACGGGACTGGGATTTCTGATGGAAGCATCGGGTCGGTACTCACACGATTAGCAGACGACGGCCTGCTCGAACATCGGGGGCAGTATTGGACGCTTTCGGTGGAGAAGATGGACGAAATAGATTCGGAGGCCTTGCTGGCCGAACTCCGTGAAGAGTGGAACGAAGGCTGGTAACTAGTGTCGAACCTTTCGAACGGTTACATCTCGCTGTTCGCGGGTCGTTCCCGCTCACAATTTCGAGGTGTTTCACGTCTCGTCGTCCGTATGCGACCGCACCCACAGCTCCCCGATTCGTGAGAGTCGCGTCCGGTAGGACTTCCCGTGCTCTTCCTGCTCGATATATCCTTTTCCGCCTGGCCCGAGCCTGTCCACGTTGTAGATGACTTTCGACCGAAAGCTGTCGGTGTACTCCTCGTTCAAATCGCGGGACAGCGCGTGGGCGAGTTCGCTTACGCTCTCGAACTCGCCGTGTTCGCCGAGGGTGAACAGAATGAGTTCCTCGAACGGTTTGACGTTGGAAAACGAAGCGACCGGGAGTTCCACGATGTGTTTCCCGTCGATTTCCTTCGCGCCGATGGTCGTCCCGCGTTCGTCGAACTCAGAGAGCAGGTCGCGGGCGCTCTCCAGTCTCGTTTCGATGCGCGCTTCGTCAACGTCACCGTCGCGGATGGACGCGAGCAGGTCGATTTCCTCGCGCAGTTCTTCTGCAAGTTCGGTTTCCAGATACTTCTCCGGCGCGGTGTAGTAGGTGTGAATCTTTTCGCGGTCGCTCTGGCGCTCGACCATGATGGAGTGGGCCGCGGTCGCGAACGCGAAACTCACCGTTCGGGGCATCGCGCTGACGTTCACCCACACTTCCCCGCCAGCATCGAGTTCGGCGTTGATTCGGTCGTAGGCCTGTTCGAACGCGGCGTCGTAGTCGTACACGTCGGCCAGCACGACGCGCTCCGTTTCCGCCCCGAGTAGGTTCTCGAAATCCTTGCCGAGTTTCCGGGAGAGATGGCGAGAGTATTCGACGTTCGCCTCGCTCCCGACCGCACCTTCGAGGAGGATGACGCGGTCAACGTCGAGTTGGTCGCGCACCAAGGGCGCGATAACCCGGTCGTAGTCGAATCCGACCGGAACGATGTGTGTCTGCATGCCTGTCAGTTCTCGTGAAGTCGATTTAAACTCGTCGTGAGCAGCTTTCGATGGTACGGGATTTCTAGCATACTCTTACTGTGACCAAATGAACAGCGAGTGAGAGAATCGGTTGGGGAGGCGTGTGGCGAACGAGATTTCTGCGAAATCTCGCTGGCGAGCGGTGCAACCGCGAGTGCGGTGCGGGTGCGGTTTCAGTAGAGTCGTGATTACCTAGCGCCAGTATCTTACTTACCGCCAGTATCGTAAACAGAGTAAATCTAGTGCAGTTGTGGACTGAATGAGTTCTCATACAACGACCACTGCAGAAAAAACGATTCGCGCTAGTCGGCGTGGAGGTCGAAGTACAGGTTTCGTTCTTCATCTGGTGCGGGCGACGTAACCGCCGACACCGAAACCGTCAGCACCAGTCCGATTCCCATGCCGACCACAGAAGCCAGCCAGCCGCCGTAACTGCTCGGTACGAACGAGAGGAAGACGCTGGAAAGATAGAACATCTGACTGCCGATGATTCCGGCAAGCATCCCGGTTCGGGTCACGCGCGACCAGTAGAGCGCAACGATGACGGGGAGGGCGAGTTGTGCAAACCCGCCGAAGGCCGTCGAACCAATCGTCGTAATCGCTTTCGGCGAGTACAGACTGGCGACGAACGCCGCGATTGCGAAGACGGCCACGCCGATTCGCCCGAGGGTGTCCTCCCAACTGCTACTCGCGTCGGGGTTGATGAACGGGCGGTAGAGGTCGCGGGTGAAGTAGGACGACCCGGAGAGGAGCATCGAGTCGGACGAAGACATCATCGCGGCCATCGCGCCCGCGATGACCAGCGCGGCGAACCACGCCGGGGCGTACTCTGCGAGCAGGATAGAGAGAACGTTTCCGTTCTCCGGCACGTTGATTGGCAGGCCACGCGCCCACGCGCCGAGCATGAACGCTGGAACGAACAGCAGAACGACCAGAATCGGCCAGAGCGAGAAGGTTCGTTTCAGCACCTTCTTCGACCCCGCCACGAAAAATCGCTGGTTGACCTGCGGGAACATCGCCACGCCGAACGCGATGCCGATTGCCTGCGAGAGCATCCACTGCGGGGAGTATCGCCCGCCTCCGAGCGAGAGGAACTCGGGGTTCGATTCGGCGAGTTGTGCGGTTGCGGAACCCATGCCGCCCAGTTCGGTTAGCACCCAGAGCGCAGCAACCCAGACCATTACGAGCATGAAGACACCTTGAAGCGTGTCCGTCCACGCAATCCCGCGCATTCCGGCGAGGACGACGTAGGCAATCATGAACACCGTCACGAGGCCCGCGCCCATCGCGTAGGAGAGTTCCCCGCCGGTCAGGGCTTCCAGCGCAGTTCCGGCCCCGACCTGTTGGAGCATCACGTAGGGGAACAGCCAGAACAGGCTGATTCCGGCGACGAGGCCCCGGAGCAGGGGCGAGCCGAACCGGTCGCCGAGCATCTCGCCGAGGGTGACGTAGCCATGTTCGCGCCCGAGGAGCCACTGTTTGTAACCGATGACGTACCACAGCACGGCGAACAGAATGCCATCCATCAGGCCCATCACGAGAATCCACTCCGGCCCGAAACCGTAGGCCGTGTTTGGCCCGCCGAAGAAGGTGAACGCCGAGAGAAGAGTCGCAAACGTCGTGAACAGCAAAACGACGGTTCCGAGGGTACGACTGGCGAGGTAATAATCCTCCGCGCTTCGGTCGGTCAGCCGATACGCGAGCAGGCCGACGAGCAACGAGAGGGCAAGATAGCCGCCGACGATTCCCACTTGAAGCGTCGTCTCGTTCATACGCCCTCCTCGATGCCGAGGCCCCACGCTCGGTCTGCGAACAGTTTGAACACGAGCGATGCGACCACCATCCAGCCGATGTGCCACCAGAGCCACACAGGCAATCCGTACAGTACCTGCCCGTCACCCCAGAGGAACCACGGAATCGTCAGCGCGATGAGTACCGCGAAGACGACCACCCAACCGATTCGTGCGGAGTCGTTCATTATCGTCCCAAATGTTTTACTATATGGTGATAAATGTTGCTAATCATGTTCGAAAATACTCTTCGAAGAAAATTTCTCTTCAATAGGCGGTCAATCCGTCACTGTGAGCAACGATTAACCGTCTCGAAATTCCACAACCAACATGACCAAAACCGCGATTCAGTTGTACTCCCTCCGCGAACTGGACGAATCGCTTCTCGATTTGCTCGCCCGTGTCGGCGAAACAAATTTTGATGGCGTGGAGTTCGCGGGGTTAGGTGGCGAAACCCCGGAAACTGTCGCAGAGGCACTCGATACCGCCGGACTCGGCGTTGCGGGTGCACACGTCCCGTTCGAGGAACTCGAAGCGAATCCGGCAGACGTGGTCGAAACCTACCGCAAAGTGGGCTGCGACCACCTCGTCGTCCCGTATCTCGACGAATCGCATTTCGATACCGAAAAGACGGCAGTCGAAACCGCACACCAACTGGATGACCTCGCGGAGCGAGTTGCGGAGGCTGGTGCGGAACTCTCCTATCACAACCACGACCACGAGTTCGTCGAAATCGGTGACAGAACAGCCTTCGACGCTTTCATCGCGGAATCGAATCTGAACATCGAACTCGACGTTGGCTGGGTCGTGGCCGCGGGCCGCGACCCGATTTCGCTTCTCGACTGCCTTTCGGGGCGCACTCCCTTGGTGCATCTGAAAGACACCGCCGACGGAACACCGGTCGAACTCGGTGATGGCGACGTGGACATGGGGGCCTGCGCCGACACTGCGCGCAGTGTCGGCGCGGAATGGCTCGTGTACGAGCACGACGACCCGAACGACCCGGAAGCGTCACTTCTTCACGGTGCCGAACGTCTCACAGAACTGAACAAACGTCCATGAATATTAGTTATCGTCGTGTGTTTCACGACGGTTCTGGGTGAAAAATAACTACAAAATCACGCCAGCAAACGACGGTGACGACAGCTATTTCAGCACTCAAGCGCCAAAATGAGACGTATCCATGGCACAGTTCATGGACGCATCACAATCACGCCCCCCACAGGGGCAGTTCATCACTCATGGACGATACAGCGAAATACCTCATTCACGCAGACATTACCGCCGACGGGGTGGTAGAACGCAGTGACGTTGTCGGCGCGATATTCGGTCAGACCGAGGGATTGCTGGGTGACGACCTCGATTTGCGAGACCTCCAGCAGTCCTCCAAAGTCGGTCGGATCGACGTTCGCGTCGAAAGCGAACACGGCCAGTCGTTCGGCACCGTCACCATCGCCAGCAGTCTCGACAAAGTCGAGACGGCGATTCTGGCGGCCTCGCTCGAAACGATAGAACGCGTCGGCCCGTGCCGCTCCAGCGTCAGCATCGCCAACATCGAAGACGTTCGCACCGCAAAGCGCCGAGAAGTCGTCGACCGCGCGAAGGAACTGCTGTCGTCGTCGTTCGACGACGACGTGATGACCAGTCGGGAAATTCTGGCGGAGGTTCGCCAGAGCGTCCGCGTCGAGGACATCACGGAGTACGAAGGATTCCCCGCCGGGCCGAACGTCACGAACAGCGACGCGATTATCGTCGTAGAGGGTCGCGCAGACGTGTTGACCCTTCTCCGATACGGCGTGAAAAACGCCATCGCAGTGGAGGGAACGAACGTTCCGGATGTCGTCGCCGACCTCACGCAAGAGCGCACGACCACTGCGTTTCTCGACGCTGACCGCGGCGGCGACCTCATCCTGAAGGAACTCGAACAGGTGGGCGACATCGACTACGTCGCCGTCGCCCCGCCCGGCAAATCGGTCGAAGACCTCTCCCGCGACGAGGTGATGTCTTCCCTCCGGAAAAAGAAGTCGCTCGACCGATTCGAACAGGGCGACACCGAGTTTGCGGCCGCGACCGACGGAAGCGCACGCCCCGCACCCGAAAGCGACGAGAGCGATACGGAACGTCCGACGGAACCCGCAATCGAGAGCGCGGAGAACGGCGACGCAGAAGACGACGAGAGCGTTTCGGACGCCGAAGACGAACCCCTCGAAGCCATAACCGACGCGACGGAAATCGAGTCCGAAAGTGAAAGCGAAGGAAAGACGGCCGACGACTCGCCCGCGGGCGAGTCGTCGGTGGAAACGGACCTCGAAACGGAATCCGAACCTGCATCCGAATCCGCCGACACCGAACCGGAATCCACCGCCGACACCGAATCCTCTTCGCAACCTGACTCCGAATCCGACGCTGTGTCCTCGGAACCAACGACGCTTCGCGGTCACACGCAAACCGTCATCGACGGCGAATCCGAAACGGTGCGACTGCTCGATTCGGAGTTCGAAATCACGGCGGAAGCGCCCGCCGACGAAACGTTCGACGCAATCGAAAGCGCGGAAACCGTCCCGGCCACAGTCGTCTTCGACGGAACGCTCGACCAACGCATTCTCGACGTGTCGGCCCAGCGTGGCGTCGAACAAATCGTCGCCCGCGACGAAGGCGAGTTCGTCAAAAAACCGACAACGGTTCGCATCCTGACCGCGGACAGGTTTTAACAGCTCTTTTTCAATACGAGCGCCGTTCCGCCGTCGGCGTAGTATGCCGATTCTTCGCGCCACAGTTCGAATCCTACCGATTCGTACAGCGTTCGGGCCGACTCGTTTTCCTCGTGAACCGTCAGCGAAACGTGGTCACAGCCTCGATTTTCCGCCGCTTCGATTGCCGTTTCCACCAATCTCGTCGCCCGGCCTTCTCGGCGGTGTGACGGCTCTACCACCAATTCCGGGAGATATGCGTCGTCGGAAGCCATCAGCAGGACATACCCGACTGGGCGACCTTCAGCGGTCGAAACAAAGACGGTGCCGATTCCCGAAAGTGCGGTTTCGAGCAGTTGGGGCGTCGGTTCGGGAAGCCACTCCCGAACCTGCCGGAGGCGAGAAAGGTCGTCGGAAGTGGCTTTGCGAATCACGCCGGAAGACCCGCAAGCAGTGCCAGACCGGCACCCAACAGCGCGCCGGAGAGCGTGGCGAGGAAGTTGACGCTCTGGTTGCCTATTTTCTCCCCTTCGATGGTCGCGCCGAGGAGGCTATCGACGGTCATGCCGCCAATTCCGGCCAGCGCGATGACGCCCCCACCGAGGAGTCCAATCGAATCGAACAGCAGGACGGCGATGAGTGCGACGACACTCGCGCCGAGGGCACCGGCCAACTCGCCCTGCCACGTGACACCGCCGTCGGTTCCCGGTTCGACGCGCCTGAGTGTCGTAATGAGTCGCGGATTGTCGAAGACGCCGCCGATTTCGCTCGACAGAGTGTCGCTCATCGCGGTTGCGATGCTTCCCGCGAAGGCGAACAGGAAAACGGTGCTGGCGACGGGCAGGCGGTCGCTCGCGGCGAAAGCCAACACCGCAAATAGCGCGACTGCGGCGTTGCCGAGGACGTTCCCGCCGCCGCGTGCGCCCTCGTTGGCTTCCGCGACACCGTTCTTTCGTTTCTGCTCGTAGCGGAACTTCGTGGACAGCGCCCCCAGCGCGAAAAAGGAGATGAGGACGGCGAACCACGGATAGCCGCCGAGGACGATGGTGAGCAGTGCGAGGAGGACGCCGGTCAACATTCCAGTAACCGAGGCGGTGTCGAGCACCCACGAGATGTAGCCGAATCCGGCAGTAATTGCAATCGCCAGTCCGACTTCGAGCGGCGTCACCGTCACGGTCAGGTCGGCGAACAACCAGAGGAGAAGCGCCACGGAGAACATCACCAGCGGGTCGTCGCGCTCGAACAGGACGGAACGAAGCAGTCCGGAAAACAGCGCGCCGCTCGCGGCGAGGAAGATGATGATGGGAACCAACGAATCCACCGGCGCGCCGCTGATTTGTAGAACGATGATTTGTGCGACGATGGCCGCGACGAATCCGCCGAGAGTGAATCCAGTCGTCGCGGTAATCGCGGTGTTGTTCCACGACCGAGCGACTTGCTCGGCGAGGTTTCCGTAGACGAGCAGGCAGACGGCGGCGATGAATACGCGCGTCGGAAGGCCGACGAGCATGACGAGCATGGCGAGTCCGGCGGTGGCAAAGGAGAACGCGGCGAGGCCGCGGAGTCTCCCTTCACTGCGGTCGCTGGGGCGTGCGAACAGGTCGAACACGACCCCGTCGTCTACGACGAGCGAGAGCGCACCAATTGCGGCGAACAGCGCGGCCACGCCCGCCACCAGCACCGACCCAACGAGGGTTAGCGTTCCGAGTACCGCGAACGCTGCCGCCCGCCGAATGCTCGTGGTCACGATGTGGATTTTCGGGGACGAACACTTAATCCTCCCGAACGGAGGATGGCGTGACGTTTAAGAGACGATAGCGGCAATTTCGGGCCAGTGGGACTTTACGACAAGTACCTCACGGCTCGCGTCCGCCGCCACGGGGCCGACCCGCCGAGCCACATCGCCGTCGTCATCACCGAGCGCGACCTGTTGGAACAGGGCGCGTACGAAACGCTCGAATCCTTCTTCGACTGGGCGTTCGACTACGGCGCGGAGCGCGTCACGGTGTACGTGAGCGTTCTCGATTCCGGCGCGGTGCCGACCCTCCAGCGGGAACTCGAAAACGTCCGCGCACCGCGAGACATCGCGGTGCGCGGCCCGGACGACCTCACGCCCGCCGACGCCCCGATTCAGGTGAGCATCGGCCTCGGGGGAAAAAGCGAGTTCGCGGAGGCGGTACGCGCGGTCGCGGAGGACGTGCAATCCGGCGACGTATCCGCAGACGAGGTGGACGAGTCGGCAATCGAATCGCGATTGGTGTTTCCGACCGACCCCGATTTGGTCATCAAAACCGGCGCGGAACGCCTCTCGGATTTCATGATTTGGCAGTCGGTGTACTCGGAGCTGTACTTCACCGACGTGAACTGGCGCGATTTCCGCCAGCGCGACTATCTGCGCGCGATGTTGGATTACAAAAATCGACAGCGGAGATTTGGGCGGTAACAAGTGGTATCGGATCCCGGTTTGTTCTCCTCGGAACTGTAGCTCAATCGCTCAGATTGCCGTCGGCTACTCCGTCGGAACTCATCGACGCGGCACTCGCCGAGGTGTATGGTTGGCCATCTACGGTCAACGTCGCGGGGCCGCTCTTCGTCGCGGACGTGACGCCGCCGGTCACGTAGAAGGCGTACACTCTACCGGCCGGAACCGTTCCCGTCGCTCGCCTCGAATTTGGTGGACGCTTCGCCGAGACGGAAGACGCCCACGTCGTTGTGAGCGTTGCACCATTGTCACCCGCTGGGCCGATGTAGGTGCCTGCCCGAACGTCGAAGGTGGTCGCCGAACTGTTACCGCTGTTGTCGATGCGGACGAGACTTGCCGATTGGAGCGGCACCTGTCCGAGCGGTGGCGGACTCGGCAGAGGCGGCGTCGTATTCGGTGCCGTGGGTGAACCGTTGGTTGTCATCCGGTTTTCGACGTACGACGAGTTCGTCTGCATACCGCTTCCGCCGATCGTTCCGGAGACGGTCCCCCACGTGTCCGGTGCTTGGTCGATGGCGATGCCGTACACCGTTCCGTAGTCGTTGCGAACCTGCACGTTACTGAGCTGGAGGTATTCGAGGTTCGCAGGTGTCCCATCCGACATCTTACCGTTTCTCGTGTATAGCGCATCTTCGTTCAGCTTGGTAGAATTGTAGCTGATTCTACAGTTTCGGATGTCGATACGCTCACACGGTACCGGTGCAGCGATTGCACCGCGGCAGCTGGGATCTAAATACCGATGGTTAAAGTCGGAATCGGCGACGGTGAGCGTTCCGTTGTAACTGTCGATGCCCGCCGCCGAGTTGGTAGCGTCGGTCGCCTCCACGTTGACGCCTTTTTGGAGCGACCCACCCGACCACGCCTGTTGTGGATGCTGGGCATTTTTGATCGAGACGCAGTTGTTCAATTCGGTGTTCCCTCCGAGCCGCATTCCGTTCTGCGTATTTCGGAAATAGCAGTTGAAGATGTTCAACTTCCCCGCGGGCTTTTTGGCGTAAATGGTGTTTTCACCCCACAGCTCGAACCAACAGCGATTGAGCGAGATTGCCCCGCTCGACGATTCTATCAGTATCGCTCGGGTGTTGCTCGCCTGTGTCGGTGTAGCCGACCCCTCGTGGAAGTAACAATCCTGTAGGAGTCCTCTCGTCCCCTGTGCCGCCGAGAGTCGGAAGAATGTCCGAGCGTCACTCGAATTGTTGCTTCCGACGTTGGTGTCCGTATTCGAACGAACTTTCCCACGCGTAACGAGCCGTTTGAGTTCCCAGTTGCCGGCAGCAGAGTCCATTTTGATGAACGGAGGTCCCACCACGTTGCGCATGTCGAGTTCGAAGCCGTCGAGGACGAACCCGTTCGAACGGGCTTCTATCCAACGAACGTTGCCGGAACGACCGGGAACGAGTCGCGCACCGTCCGGTGCCCTGAGCGTGAGATTTTCCGTACCCGACGCAACGAGGATGTCGTTGAGTTTGTACGTGCCCGGGGGGAAATTGATGGTGGTGTTGCTCCCGACGAGTCGGTCGAGCACGGAATCGATGGCCGTCCCTCCCGTGTTGTCCGCACCTTGGTTCACGATGTTGTACGTCGGCATTTACGTATCCCCCTCTCGTGGCTGTTTGGCGTCTCCGATTTGACGTGTTCGTCCCTGCACCGTCTTTTTTCGACCGAGGCGCTCTGCGATGTTGGTGTCACTTCGAGTTTCCATTCCGAATGTCGCTTTCACGATTTCGGTGCTTTCGTTTCGTAGCACAGTGAAATAATATTGGCTATCGGAGTTAATTATTGGCTGCTACTCTATAAGAATATTTTGTAATAGATAATTAACTAACTAAAATAGGGAAGATATCCAAATGTGGTTGGAAAAACAACAACACTAGAAATGACCTGAATAGCCGACGAACGTTCCTCAAAACGGTCGGTGTTGCCATGGGCGCAGTTGGTTTCGAAAGCACGGTTGCCATCGCACAGGACGCGCCGGGGAATGAGGAACAGCCGTCCGGATGGACGACTCGCCGCGGAAACCCGGCCAGAACGGGTGCTGTCGAAGAGGACGGACCGACACCATATCCGACGACCGACTGGACGATGGATCCAGACGGGAGCCTATACGACCTCGAACCGATAGTCGCTGACGGAACGGTGTATCTGCCCGTCACGACCGACAACAGCCCCTCCGGAAACGATGGGTACGTCGGTGCGTACGATGCCGAAACCGGAACAGAGCTGTGGACGCAGTCCGAACTGTCTGCGCCGAGGTCACCCACGGTCAGTAGCGATATGGTGTACGTTGCGACGAAAGTTCCGGGAGCTTCTGAATCGAGCGAAACCGGTCTTTACGCACTCGACCGCGAAAACGGCGACATCGTCTGGGATCGAACGAACTCCCCAGAATGGGCACCACCGGTGCTCGTGGACGGTCTGCTCTACACGGCGAACCGTACCGGTGCAGTCGCAGTCGACCCATCGACCGGCGAAACCGAATGGCGAACCGAAGACGTCGGCGGCATCGCAAACGGCTTCGACGGTCAGGTGAGCGCCGTCAACGGAACCGTATTCCTCGCCGACGGAACCGCACTCGACGCGGAGGACGGGTCGGTACAATGGCAGGCGTCTTCCGACCGTCCCCTGCTCGGCTCCCACGCGGCCGACGAAGAGCGGGTTTACTATCTCCGAAGCGAGTACATCCGGGGCGACGACGACCGCGTGGTTCTCGAAGCGCGGTCGATAGAAACTGGACGCATCGACTGGACGTACAGGTCCGACGACGACGAGTGGGACGGAAGAAAAGCGGTGACCGACAACTACGTTCTCATCGTCGAAGCTACAGAGGGGACGTGGGCCGTGAAGGCGCTCGACAAAGGGACGGGAACCGTAGAGTGGACGAGCGAACTCCCCGGCGAGTTCATCGATGACCCGTCGGTGGGCAACGGAATCGTGTACGTCGGCGGCCGATATTTCCCGACCGATTCCGACTACGGACGAGCGTTCGTCTCTGCCCTCGACGCGACGACCGGCGACCACCTGTGGGACTACCTCCTCGACAGCAGTGACCTCGAGACCTCACCCGAGAATCCACCGAGTGCAGAGACTCCCATCGTGGCAGACGGAAACCTGTACGTCGATACGTATCCCGCTGGCTCGACGTTCGACTACGAGTATCAGTACTACTCGAACTTTTTCGCCCTCGGGCCGTGTGACAAACGCCCGGACGAGGAAGATACTCCGAACGACGACGGGAAACCGGACGACTGCGAGGAGTACGAACGACCAGAAGCGTGCATAGATGTAACGTCGAATCGTAATGTATCGGAGTTCGACGCGGGCGAAACCGTCTGGCTAAACGGCTTCTGTTCGACCGGAAGCGATCTGACATACGAGTGGGACAGCACTGAAGACGGCCAGTCCGACGAAAACGGTACCTCGTTCCCGGTGACGATTCCCGAATGCGGCACGGTGACGGTGAGCCTTACGGTCACCGATTCGAAAGGCAACAGCGATACTACGGATATGGCTGTCTCGGCAACGTAACGTCTGTCTGGAAACCTGTTCGCCGCCGCGCACAGATAAGATTCTACCAGAACGACTTTCTGCGAACGATTTTTTGCTCCCACGAACCGAGAGTGGATTCGACAGTAAGGAAAAGCATCGAAATGCGCGCATTTTCACACCCGCTTTCGAAGGGGTTGCCTATCCCGACTATGTTCGGTCTGACTTGCTTTACGCGCATAATTACGAAATAGCGGACGACAGTTGTTCCGATGAATGGGGTCATCGAGCGACGGAACGACCAGACGAAACTATCTCCGAGTTGCCAGCGTCGCGCTGGCAACCGCAGTTGCGGGATGTGACGGCATCTCGGAACCGAGCAAACAATCCGTTCTCGCCCCGTATCGCAATCGATTCGAAACCATCGTAGACCTCGGGCGAACGGACGCGGATAGCACTGGTGCCGAGAAAGTCGATGGAATAGTTAGCGAACTAGTAAGTAACGGGACACTACTTTACTTCCCACCCGGCACGTACCGACTCTCGAACCTCGACCTCTCCGGCTATTCGAACTGTGGACTTATCGGAAATCGGGCAACCCTGCTGGTTCCACCGTCAGAACAAGGAAACTGGATTTACGGGGAATCGGTTCGCAACCTTCTGTTCGACGGGTTTACGCTCGACTACACGGCACCGACTTCCGCCCCAGTCGTCGCGTTCTCGGTCGCTGGCCGAAAGAACGTCCTGCGAAATCTGACGTTCGAGGGAAGCCGCGAAGCGTATCCACGCAGTGCCCTTGAACTTGAAGTCCCCGAGCGGTCTGCGTCACTGCTCGTCGATTCGCTCGACATGCGCGGCGGGTCACGCAACGGAAACGCGATTTTCACGCACACGGGAGATGGGTCACTGAAGTTCGTGGACTGCCGCATCGAACACTGGGCGGAGGGACTCTACGCTTCCCCACACTCCGGCCCGTTAGTGATTCGCGGCGGAACCTACGCGAACAACGGCATCGACCAGATTCGAATCGGCGGCGGAACCAGCGGTGCACGGGTGGAAAACGCGACTGTTAGGGTCGATAACCCAAAAAATCCGAAGGCAAAGCCGAACATGCGCGGCATTTGGTTGGAGGAAGGAACAAACGCGGTCATTGACAATTGCACGGTCGAAATTACGGATTTGACCGGAACGTACAGTTCGGGCGGAATCGTGGTCGAAAAGCAGTTCGGGAGCGCAAAAATTAGGAATACGACGATTCAGACGAACCAGAGCGTCCCGGCCATCAACATCCGCACGCCAACCACCGAATACGACCCGGAAACGATGCCGAGCATGAATCGGCTTCCGTCGAACACTCACGTCAGTTGTGAAAACGTCTCGATGTACGGGACTGCTCCAGAGGGAACCGCTGTCTTGCTCGCGGGACGAGACGGATGCCGATTCGAAGAGATTTCCGTTCAGCACCATTTCGGAAATCGGGATGGAATTACGATCAAGGACGGTCGGGGGACGGAAATTCACGACGCTCGACTGCGGGTTCGCGGGACGCCAATCGTCGCGCCGGGTTCGACGCCGACGACGCGAAATATAAAGACGGGCGGAATCGGTTCGCTGTCGCAGTTGGGCGAATCGGTGTACGATTCGATTTAACGTGGTGTTCTTTCGTGAAGAGATGAGTTGGAAATCGAACCGAGATTGGCGTTTCTGTCAGTTTTCGAGTCGGTCAGCACAGAATCCGGACACCTTGTTGGCGGCGTGGGAAGTAAAGGAGTGGTCGGAAAGTGGCGGTACCGAGAACTGGCAGACGCTTGCGTCCGGAATCCGCTCGGTGCCGTTCGTCGTCAATGACGGAACCGGAGAGATACGGGTGGACATCGGCGACCGCGTAGATGATGGAACCGACTGGTTGCCGAACGAGAGGGCGATTGCGAACAACGGAACCGCAGTCGATGACCTCACGTGCATCTTCAAGGACTGGCCCGTAACCGAAGTCGGAGCCGAATCGGAGACACCACAATACATCCGCGAGTTCATCACCGGCGAGAGTAGCGTCGGCGAGCAGTCCGGGTCGATTACGAACCTCGTCGATGTCGGCAACAGTCACGGCGACCGCCGATATTACGAGCAAACGCTCTCTCCCGGTGACGACATCTACCTCCTTGGAAACGTCCACGCCGAAAGAGGAGCGACGACGCCGCTTCAGGCAGACGACGCCGTCATCGAGCCCGTTGACGGCGAGCGGTTCGTCATCTCCGACCGAGACGAGGACGAGTTGACTAACGAACTGAGCGGAAACTATCGTCGTTCGCTCGCTCTCAGTGGTGGGTTAGTCGTGCTTGGAATCGGTCTCATCATCGCCACAGCCCTGTCGATTGTTTGAACGAGTGCTTTTGATGGGCTGTAACCTTCCGACGGGGGAAAATGAAGTTGGATTCCTCAGTCCGTCGTCCGCTCCTCGCTCTCCAACTCATCCATCGAAACCCCATCCGGCACGTACTCCTTAAATTTCCGGATAATCGAGCGGGCTTCGTCCAGTTCCACACCGCCGATTGCCCGAACCAGTGCCACTGCGCGCTGGACTTTCGCCTGATGGAACGACTGCTCGCGGGATTCGTAGGTTCGCACCGCGCGCAGGAAGTCGATTTTCGAGAACTCGGGCCAGTAGGGCGTACAGAAGAAGACGGCGGCTTCGTTACCGTTGGCGTGCCACGGGAGGAAGTTGCTGGTGCGCTCGTCGCCGCCGGTTCGGATGATGAGATCGACGTCGCGGAGTGGTCGGTCGTAGAGCCGCGATTCGATGGTTTCCACTGAAATATCCGTCGGGGAAAGGTCACCGGATTCGACTTCGTGGGCCACGTCGCGGGCCGCGCCGAGGAGTTCGTTTCGGCCGCCGTATGCCAGCGCGATGTTGAGGACGAAGTTGTCGTAGTCGCGCGTCTGTCCCTCGGCGTAGTCCACTGCTTTTCGGACGCGGGCGGGGAGTTCCGCTACGTCACCGATAGCGCGGATGCAGACGCCGCTGTCGTGGACGCGCTCCGCGTCGGCGAACTCGTACAGTTTGTTCTCCAGTAGGTCGAACAGGGCCTCTCGCTCGTGTTCGGGACGCTCGAAATTCTCGGTCGAGAAGGCGTACAGCGTCAGTTCCTCGACGCCGATGTCCTCACACCAGTCGAGGACGCGCTCGGTCGTTTCCGCGCCTTCGCGGTGACCATCTGAGGCCTCTCCCCCCTGTTTCGTGGCGTAGCGCCGGTTTCCGTCTTGAATGACTGCGACGTGGGTAGGAGCGCCCGAGATGGTTCGCCGCAGATGTCGCTCGTACGCTGTTTCCAACTGTCGCCGAACCCGCGTCAACATCGTCTTGTTCTTTCTCACTCACCCAACTGGTATCAGCCTTGTCTTCCGGACGACACCAATGCTGTTCATTTGCAATGGGGCATGCTCACAATGTGCACGATGACTTGCATACCTTTTTAACTATAGAATCACTCTGGGAGAATGCAATGGCGAAAGGTACGGTTGACTTCTTCAACGAGACCGGTGGTTACGGATTTATTGAAACAGACGACGAAGACGAAGACGTTTTCTTCCACATGGAAGACGTTGGCGGCCCAGACCTCGAAGAGGGCCAAGAAGTCGAGTTCGACATCGAACAGGCTGACAAAGGTCCACGCGCGACCAACGTCACGCGCCTGTAAGACGGTATCGGAAGCGATTACTTCTCGCGGGAGTTCACACTGCCGCGCGAAAACCACGATTTTTGAGCGGTGTCTGTGGTCGTGAGCCACGCAAGCAACCGTAGGTCGTATAACGTCGGCCGCATACCATCGAATATGGACAGCGTCATCGACGACGACCTCTATCGACGTACGCAACAACTGCTGGAACCGGGCGAGATAGAACTCAACGGGGCCATTGTTCACTCCGACCTCGGGAGCGATGCGGACATCGAGATGCACCAAGCCTGCGTGGACATCGGCGACGTTATCGCCGAAAATGCGGGTCACGACCCGAAAGACACCTACGTCTACTCCGGCACCGACGACACCGATTTCTCCTCGAACCAACATCAAGGGCTGACACTCGACGGCGAGGAGTTTGTCTGGGAGTGCCAACAACTGCTCCGTAACGGCACGTTCGACGTGGTGTTTTACTACGAAGCAAGCGCCGACCAACAGGGAATTTTGGACGGTATCCGCGACCTCGGTTTCGAAGTTACAGGCGTCGAAGGATAGAAATTATAGTTGCTAGACGACCGACCGTCTGCGGCAATACGGCGGCGAGTCAGAAGCATTTACATATGGCCCATTCTAACGGTCTGATACAAAGACTGGGAGCGTTTCGTATGAACTGTATATTCTCTTTCCGCCGGAGGCAAAAGCTGTGACGGGGAGCGGCGGCGTTATCTCTGGCGTTCGCGTCTCCCACGACCGGGCGTCTCTTGACGACGTTGCGACAGCTTGTCACACCGACCAGCAGGCGGTCGTCGCTCGACTCGTCGAGGAACCCGGCGTCTCGGAGGCGTTCGCGCTGCAGACGTGTAACCGGTTCGAGGCGTACATCGTCACCGACACGCCGACCGCTGGTGCGGCCGTCCTCGCGGAGTTTGCACCCGATGTCGAAGACCACGCGGTCGTCACGATGGGCCACGAAGAGAGCCTTCGCCACCTCCTCCGCGTCACGGCAGGATTGGAATCCATCGTCCTCGGCGAAGACCAGATTATCGGGCAGGTTCGCAGTGCGTACAAATCCGCGCGAGCAATCGGCGCTATCGGGCCGATGCTCGAAGAGGCGCTCATGAAGGCGATTCACGTCGGCGAGCGCGCTCGCACGGAGACGGCAATCAACGAGGGTGTCGTCTCCATCGGCAGTGCCGCGGTCGCGCTCGCAGACGAACAGCGCGACTTGGACGGCGCGACGGCGCTCGTCGTCGGCGCGGGCGAGATGGGAACCATCACGGCCCACGCGCTGGCCGACGCCGAAATCGAGACGCTCATCGTCGCCAACCGCTCGATTGAGCGAGCGGAAACGGTCGCGGAGGAAATCGAGCTACTGGACGCTCGTGCGGTCGGATTGGAAGCACTTCCGGCCTGTCTTCCTCGCACGGATGTCGTCGTCACGGCGACCGGAAGCGACGGGCACGTCCTTGACACAGACCTGCTCTCGGACTGTGGCGAAACGCTGGTCGTGGACATCGCACAACCGCGGGACGTCTCGCCCGCGGTGGCCGCGCTGGACGGCGTTACTGTACACGACATGGCCGCGCTGGAATCCGTAACGGACGAAACCCGAAGCAGACGACGCGCCGCTGCCGAATCGGTCGAGACGATGGTCGACCGCGAGTTCGAGAACCTGCTCGAACAGTACAAACGAAAGCGCGCGGACGAAGCCATCGCCGCAATGTACGAGGGTGCGGAGCGAGTGAAAGAGCGCGAACTACAGACCGCACTCGCCCGACTTGAGTCGCAGGGCATGGACGAAGACCAGCGGGCCGTCGTGGAATCCATGGCCGACGCGTTGGTTTCTCAACTGCTCGCGCCGCCGACGAAGAGTCTGCGAGACGCGGCGGCGAAGGACGACTGGACGACGATCAACACCGCGCTTCAACTGTTCGACCCCGAGTTCGGTGACGAACCACCTGCGTTCATCGCGAACCAACTCGAATCTGCCGCGGACGACTGACTTCCCTATTGTGGCGAACATACCACACAGGCGGCAAACGCTTTTATCTTAATTCCAACCGTCCGGTTCCGTATGGCAGACTTGCTTTCCGACGACGAGGTTCAGACGCGAATGCCGAGCGGTTGGGAGCGCGAGGGCGACGAAATCACCCGCACCTACGAGTTCGACGACTATCTCAAAGGTGTCGCGTTCGCCTCCGAAGTCGGCGAAATCTCCGAGGAGGAGTTCCACCATCCGGAAATCATCATCGGTTATAAAGAGGTCGAGGTGCGCCTGACCAGCCACGAGGAGGGTGGAATCACCACCAAGGACGTGGACATGGCGGAGCGATTCGACGACGTTCGCTGATGGACGCCCGCTACGTCTTCGCGGTTCGATTCCGCCTCGAACCGACCGTCTCCGGCCTCTCGCTCGAACCGCGGGAGTTCGAAACCCGAATGTCCCGGCAGGCCGACCCGCCGGGCGAGGACGGTTGGCTGTTCTTCCGCGACAACCTCTGGCGCGGCGACATCGGCGATGAGCGGTATTTCCGCGACTTGACGAGCGATGCTCTCGGCGTTCCGGTGACGAGTGTTGACTTCCGTGCCTTCGAAACGGACGAAGAATACTACGACGCCCTGAAAGCCGAGATTGCGACGAATTTGGAGGATTTCAAGGCCGACTCGGTTTCCGAAGTGATTTCGAAATACCTCGGCAGTTCCGTCGAAGTCGAGTACTAGCGTGAATCGCGGACACTGATTTTCTTGTGAATCTTGTGTGGTGATAAGTTTCGAATGTGGGTGGTGTCGTTTTGATGGTTGCAATTCCGACTCCAAGCCACGCCCTCACTCGTCACTCGCTCCTTCCAGTCGCTCGTTTCTCGCGTCGCCCGTCGCCACGGAAAGAGACACGCTCTTTCCGTGGCGACGGGCGAGCGAACAAGAGAACGAGTAGCGAAGCTACGAGTGAGCGGTTGAGTGACGACGATTTGGAGTCGGCATCTGCAACTGTCGTGTCACCACGAACTGTTTCATCAGAGAGAAAGTGGACACTTGGCAGTCGAAGTCCTCACGACAAAATCACTTTTCGCCACACCGTTTTCGAAACCAGTCCACGAACTGCCTTACAAATCCTTAATCGCCATAACGGCGTCTTCGAGTTCCGGGGCGTCGAAAAAGTCGCGGCCGACGTAGGCGTTGGCACCTGCGGCGTACAGGTCGTGGGCGGCGGTCAGCACGTCGTCCGGGAGCGGTTGCGGTTGTTCCTCGCAGAGCGATTTCCAGTCGGCGATGTCCTGTTTTTTCGCGCGTTCTTTCGCGTCGTACACTGCATCGACCCATTTTTCCTGTTCGCGCTTGTGATACTGCCGGATGAACTCCTTGCTCACTTGCTGGCCGTAGAAGGTGAAGCGATTTTCGTCGAACGTGCCGACCACGTCGCCGACCCGGATCTCGCCGTCGTAGTAGAGACATTCGATTTTCCCGTCCTCGTGGACGAGATCGGCTTCCGCGGCCTGTCGGGTGATAATGTCGTTTACCTCGTGGGCGAGGTCTACGAGGGTTTCGACGCTGGCCTTTCCGGCGATTGTGTCGGCCTCCCGCCGGGAGAGGTAGCGGTCTTCTTCCTCGTATTTCGTGGAGAACTCGACCACCGGCTTTTCCAGTTGTACCGCGCCCTCGGGCCACTCCGGGAAGTCGAGGCCGTGGTCTGCGGGTTTGGTACGGCGGCGAAGGCTCGAACCGACCGGGACGCTGTTCCGGAAGACGATTTCGAGCGGGATGAGGTAGTTGTCGTCGGCCCCGCTGTGGAACAGGTCGTAGTCGTAGTTTCGCCCCTCGCGTGGGAGGTTGGGAACCTGCGTGAGGTCGATTGCCATCTCTGTCGGTGGCGAGGTTGCATCCGCGAGTGGGACGACTTCGCCATCGGAAACGACGCCCCGGTAGTGGGTCGGAATCCCCTCGTCTTCGAGCAGTTCGAAGTTGAACGCCCCCATGGTGCAGAGGCTCGCGCCTTTGTCCGCGATTTCGTCGGGCATCTTGCCCCAGTCGAACACCGAGTAGTCGTCAGTAAAGACGAACGAGCCGCGTCCGAGGGAGTCCGGCGTCGGTTCGCGCTCGACCCGGAACTCCTTCACACTCGTCATGGTATGTGGTCTGCCGTCCCCGGACTAAGAAGTTTCCATCCTCGTGCTGAAATGAGCCGACATGTGACCGAACAATATACATACTCGTGCGATGGATTCTGCCGTGACCCACCGCTTTTTCACGGTCGAACTGGATGAAGGCCTATGGCTAACGTGCGCGCGGAGAGCAACGTTCCGCGGGGGCAGTTCGGATTCGAACACGTCCCCGAAACCGACCAGTCGTTCGAGAACGCGCTCGAAAAAGCGCGAACCGGCGAGCGCCTGACGGTTGCAGACGGCGTCGAGCTGTTGACGACCGGCACCAATTCGCCCGGCATCGACATCGGGAGGAAAGAGCGAGTGCTGGAGGTCGCAGACCGGCGCAGGGAGGAGATGGTCGGCGACTGCGTCACCTTCGTTGCCAACCTGAACAACAACGTCACGACGGCCTGCAACACCGGCTGTCTGTTCTGCAATTTCAAGAATACGGCACAGAACTTCGAAGTCGGTGCTGGCGAACACGGCGGATTCACGAAGACGCCCGAAGAGTCGCGCGAAATCGTGTCTGACGCACGTGACCGCGGAATCTACGAAGTCACCTCCGTGAGCGGACTCCACCCCGGAATCATCTTGGACGAAGAACACCGCGAAATCCTCGAAGCGAGCGACCGCGGCGATTTGAACTACAAATCGCCCGACGCCTACGAAATCGACCCGCGAACCTACGTCGAACACCTTCGGGCGATGAACCTTCCCGGGATTCACGTCCACTCGATGACGCCGGAAGAAGCGTACCACGCCCGGCGCGGAACGAACTGGGAGTACGAAGAAGTGTTCCGAAAACTGCAATCGGCGGGCCTCGCAAGCGTGCCGGGAACCGCCGCCGAAATTCTGGTGGACGAAGTTCGTCGCGTCATCTGCCCCGGCAAAATCGACACGAACGAGTGGCTGGAATCGATGGAGGCCGCCGCCAGCGTCGGACTCGACATGACCGCGACCATCATGTACGGCCACGTCGAAAACGAGATGCACCGCGTCATGCACTTAGAGCGCGTTCGCGACCTTCAAGACCGGACGGGGACGATAACGGAGTTCGTTCCCCTCTCGTTCGTCCATCAAAACACGCCGCTGTACGAGCGCGGCATGGTCGATGCTGGCGCGACCACGCACGAAGACGAACTGATGATTGCGGTTTCTCGACTCTTCCTCGACAACATCGACAACATCCAATCCTCGTGGGTGAAGTACGGCGACGCACAGGGATTGAAAATGCTCTCCTGTGGCGCGAACGACTTCATGGGAACCATCCTTTCCGAAGAAATCACGAAACGCGCAGGCGGCGAGTTCGGCGAGTTCCGCTCGTTCGAGGAGTACGTCGAGATGATAACTGCAATCGGTCGAACGCCCGCGGAGCGTTCGACCGACTACCGCCAGATTCGACCCATCGACCCCGACGATTCGCCGTTTGGGCCGGATCTCGGCCCGTGTGCCGACGGGTCGCCACTGCTCCGGTAATCTTCCTACTGAAAGTCAGCTTACGTGAGGATTTCGAAGCGCGCGCAGTCCTCGCCGGTTTCTACAGAACGTATTTCCCATCCATGTGCTTCCGTGATGCTCCGGACGATTGCGAGACCGAATCCGGTGCCCCCGTCCGTCGTCGAATAGCCGTGTTCGAACACGGTTGCGTGGTCGTCCGACGGAATCCCCGGGCCGTCGTCCGCGACGAAAAAGCCATCCTCGTCTTCGAGCGGGCCGACGGTGACCGTTGCGTCCGACCCGGCGTGTTCGATGGCGTTCCGGAACAGGTTTTCGAGCAGTTCGCAGAGTCGGCCCTCGTCGGCATCGACGACTGCGAGTGAGTCGTCCAGATACAGTTCCGCGGTTTCCGTCGAAACCATCGCCCACGCGTGTTTCACGACGCGGGTCAGCGAGACCGCGCCCGTTTCGCTGACGACCTTTCCTTGTTGTGCCAGCGCGAGTACGTCTTCGATGAGCGCTTCCATCCGGTCGAGCGCCCGCTGAATCGGCGGGATGTGGTGGCTGTCGTACTCCGCCTGTAGCAAGTCGAGCCGTCCGGTGGCGACGTTGAGCGGATTTCGCAGGTCGTGAGAGATGACGCTCGCGAACTCGTCCAGTCGTTCGTTCTGCCGTTCGAGTTTTCGCTCGCGCTGTTTCTGTACCGTGATGTCGGTGTAGATGGTGAACCCTTCGCTGCTGTCGCCGACCTGCACGGGGGCGGTGTGAAGGAGGAAATCCCGAACACCGTCCTCGGTCTGTCTGCCGATTTCCTCGCCTTCGATTCTGATTCCTTCTTTGACGCGCTCGTTGATTCTCCGTGCTTCATTTTCCTTGCCCGAGGGGACGAGGAAATCGTCCATCGGGCGGTCAACGATGGACTCTACGTCCCAACCGAACGCGTCTTCGAACGCGGGATTCACGTCGCGCACGACCGGTTCTCCCTCGTCGAAAACGTAGCTCACGGTCGCATTCGGGACGTTGTCGAAGAGG
This sequence comes from Haladaptatus litoreus, assembly GCF_900156425.1. Lineage (GTDB taxonomy): Archaea > Halobacteriota > Halobacteria > Halobacteriales > Haladaptataceae > Haladaptatus > Haladaptatus litoreus. The sequence goes on along the minus strand of NZ_FTNO01000002.1, from coordinate 58,469 downwards.
GCGGCAAATCGGTCGATTTCGGCGCGGAGTTCCTCTTCGAACTGAATCCGTTTCAGCGCTTGCGTGATGTGCGTCACGAGCAGTTCCGCGAGTTCGAGGTCGTCTTCGTCGAACCCGCCGACTTCTTTCGAAACGGCCTGAAACACGCCGACGTCTCCGATTGGAATGCTAACCGCGGATTGGTACGTGGCCTCTGCCGGTGCATAGCCCGCTTCGTGAAGGTCTGTGACGAGTCGGGAGGTTTGATTCCGTGCGGTTTCCGCCGCGAGGTTTTCGTCCGCGTCGAGCGGCGTTCCCTCGTAGTAGCCGTCGGTCGGCGATTTCGTGGAGACGGCTTTCGGGACGAGCAGTCCGTCTTCGATGGCGTCCGCGGCACAGATGTCGAATTCGAGAATTTCCTTCGCAGCCTCGATGGCGAGGTCGTAAATCTCCTCGTCGCTGGTGCAGGTGACGACACGGGCGGCGATGTCGTGTAAATCCTCGATTTTCCCCTTCGCCTCCCGAATCTCCGCCTCCATCTCCTTGCGCTCTGTGATGTCTTGGAAGTAGACCGAAAGCCCGTCCTCGGCCGGATACACGCGCTCTTCGACCCACTTTCCGGGGCGAAACACCGACTTCGCTTCGAGCGTGACCGGTTCCTGTTTTTCGAACGCCCGCTGGTAGGCGTCGTACAGTCGCTCGCCACCTTTCTTCGGAAAGAGTTCGCGGAGGTCTTCGCCGATGAGGTCGTCCTGCGAATAGCCGAGGAACTCCGCGGCGCGCTGGTTGATGTAAGTCACCTTCCAGTCGTTGTCGATGGCGAAAAAGGCGTCCGTGATTCGCTGGAACATCCGTAGCATCTGCCGGTTCGCTTCGATGGCCTCCGCCTCGGCTCGATGCTGTGCCACGGCGTTTTCGATTCGGTTGGCCAGCATCTCGTACTGCTCCGACCCGCCCACTTTCTGGAGGTAATCCGTGACGCCCGCGGAAATCGCCTCGCTGGCGATTTCCTCGCTTCCTTTTCCGGTAAAGAGGATGAACGGCAGATTCGATTCGACGGCGCGAACCGACTCCAAGAACTCCAACCCGTTCGTCTCCGGCATGTCGTAATCGCTGACGATGCAGTCGATTCGTTCCGCATCGAGCGCGGCTAATCCCTCACCGGGGGTCGCTTTTCGAACGGCCGTAATCCGGTCGCTCACTCGTTCGAGATACGTCGCCGTCAAATCCGCCACGTCTGCGTCGTCATCGACAAGCAACACTCGTATCCTGTCGGCCATACGTTGACGATTACATCTGTTCGAAGGGGGGATAAAATCACTGTGATTGATATTCATGTGGATTATTTTTTGAAATGAAATAATCCTCGTTCAAACTATATGTTGTATTTCGTGTGTCTCCGATACCGATATTTAGAAATTCGTATAATCACATCAAAAATGATTAAAATACATCTCGTCGTCAGAACTGGTCGTCGATTAGCGACTGTCGATCTCCCACTCCCATCGGTTCGGCGCGAAATTCGGGCGGTGCCTGCACGATGCCTGTCGGTGGTGCCTCACCGCCAGCCATCGACTGCATTCCGCCGACTCCTTCGACTGCCCGAAACTCCGGCGGTGCCTGTACGGTCTGCGTTATCTGACCCGTCGAACTGTACTCCGTGGAAACCGTCTCGTCGGATTCGATGATGAGGCGCATGGATTAGCTGAACCACGAGTATTTCGCGGTGAAGTGCGTGTTGTAGTTCGAAACGTTCCGGAACTGGATGTGCCACGTGATGCTGTTGGTAGTCGCGCGCTCGGGCCACACCGTCGTCTGAATCTGGCCTCTGGGATTGTCCGGGACGACCCAGTATTTCAGCGCGTATTTGTCGGCCCAACCTTCGTGAAGCCAGTGCTGGGTTTCACCCGCGCCGATGTGGCCGCTGAATCCGTGAACCAACCCGGACGCGCCCTGGATTTCCAGTTCGCCCGCCTGCGCACTCATCCCCGCTTGCGGTTCCTGCATCGACTGCCCCATCGGTTCGGCCCCGTACTGGCTCTGTCCACCGGTCATCTGTTGTGGGGGCTGTCCTCCCATTCCGGTACCTTGCAGGCTACCTCCCTGCTGACTGCCGCCCTGCCCACTGATTTCTCGCTGGCCACCCATTCCGCCACTTCCTCGCCGACCAGCCATGCCACGCTGTCCGGTACCCTGTTGCGTTCGCTGTCGCCGTTCTATCGGTTCGAGCGTCCCGTGTTCGTCTTGGACGGTGTTCATTGGAACCCCGAGCGTGATTCTGTCGCTTCCGGCGAACAGCAGGTCGCTCGCGTAGAAGCCGTCCTGCTTTTGCCGACCGATGAGGCTGCCGCTGTCGCCGCCCGCGCTCATCGCGGTGAACACGTCGAGTCCCTCGAACGCTAGCACGCCGCCGTACTCCGGCCCGTAGTTGACGTTTGCCGTGACGTTTCGCGCGAGGAGTTCGCCGTTCGTTACGCCCGTCGTTCGGCCGCTCTTGAAGTGCGGTTCGTCGTATCTCGCGTTAGCCCATCCTTTGAGGTCGGGGAGACCGAGAATGTCGGTTTTGACGAGTTCGTCGTCGATGCGAACCAGCGCACTGTCCGATTCGTTGCGGTTGTCTTTCGACAGTTCCGACCACTCCAACACCGTTCCGACTTGGTCTTCCGGATTTTGGCCGTTGTCCGCTCTGCCGGGTTGGAGGACGGAATCGCCGCGTTTGACGCCCGGCGGTGCCGCGACGTGGGCGTTCGTTAGGAACACTGTTTCGTCGTCTTGGGTCAGAAGCGGCGGCGACCCGAGTGTTCCCGCGGTTATCTCCGGATGCCCAATCGAAACGCCCGCCGGTGCCGGTCGCCACCTGTCGCGTCGCGTCTGGGCGGCTCTGAGGGCGGCTTGCCCCTCACCGCCGACTTCGCGCGTGGACTGTTGTCCCTGCCGTCCCATTTGGCCCTGTTGTCGCATCTGCGACTGTCCCATCTGGGTTGGGGATTGCTGTCCGCCGGTCTGAGTCGGTTGGAACTGCGCATACAGTTCTCCGGACTCGATGACGTCTGTTTTGACTTCTTGTTCTTCTTCTTCGTCCTCGACTTGGACGGTAACCGTACTCGGAACGAGGTCGTCGTCGGAGAGTTCTTCTTTCGGTAGTTTCTCCTTGACGAAGACGATAATCGCCTCCTCGCCGGTCTTCCCATCGTCTGTGCGCTTCGGGCCGATGCCGAGCGCGACGACGTTTTGTTTCGATTCGAGTTCTTCTCGAAGGTCTTCTGGAATTTCGTTCTGCATGGAATCCCCCGAATGGACGTGGCAACTTCTCCTTCAATAGTTATTGGCCATCCAACTCTTTTCGTGGCGGTTGGAAATCTCTGTTACACCATTCGCGAGTCTCTCTAACACGACAATGAAGAGCCGAATCGTGGGTAATTAACACCCGATTACATTTCGTTAGCCTTCCACGGCAATGAGGTCGCTTTGTCGAACACACATCTCAACGAGAGGTGTACTGACGCTCGACACGACCAACCACGTTTCTCCTTCTTCTTCGTATCGGTTCGTTATCACGAATCCATCAGTTCTGGTGTGCCTACCGCTCGCGTTTCTAAAACCGACATCGTTTCTATCGTCGCTGTACCCGTTCACAGTAGGGCGAATGGACGGTTTCGGTTTAACCTTTCTCTGGGGTTGCCCGACAGGATGGGGATTGATAGCATACTATCCTCGAAATCGTTTCCAGAAACCTTCACTTTCAGCCGGGAAATTGCGGTATCGGTGCGTTAAACCCTCAAAACCGAACGTTACAAGGCAAACAGCCCGTGCTTAGCGCGGTATCGACTCGGTGAGAACTGACTGGTATCGTTCGCCCGTCTCGCCGCCGGAGTCGATAGCTCGTCGAATCCGGTCGGACAGCCATGTTTCATCATCGGAATCGTCGTCGAGGAATCGCCGGTACACCGGTAGACGCTCACGAAGCGGGACTCCCGCCTCCTCCGCGATGTCTTCCAGTTCCCGTAGCGCGGGCCACGCGTAGTCCGGATTGATGTAATCGTCCGTAACCGGTGAGACACCGCCCAAATCGTCCACCCCGCAGTCGAGCAGTTCGCGCGTCGGCGAGAGGTTCGGCGGCACCTGCACGGAAATTTCCTCCGGGAGCGCCGCCCGGGCCATCGAAACCACCCGTCGCATCGTTTCGACTGAGGGTTGCTCGAACTGCGACCGTTCGTTCGGCACGACATTCTGGACGATGATTTCTTGGATGTGCCCGTATCGCTCGTGCAACTTGCGAATCGCCAGCAGACTCTCGGCTCTGTCGCGCCAGTCCTCGCCGATGCCGACGAGCAGACCCGTCGTGAACGGAACGCCCAACTCGCCCGCGGTTCGAATCGTGGCGAGTCGCTGGCCGGGATTTTTCTGCCGCGGGCCAGCGTGCGCCGCTACGTCCGCCGTCGTCTCCAGCATCACGCCCATGCTGGCGTTTACGTCCGCGACGAGTTCCATCTGTTCCGGCGTCTGGTCGCCCGGATTCGAGTGTGGGAGTAAGCCCTCTTCCAGCGCGAGTTCGCACACCTCGCGGAGGTACGAATGGATGGAATCGTGGCCCCACTCCGCAAGTTGGTCGTGGACCTGCGTGTAGCGGCCGTCCGGGTCGTCGCCGAAGGTGAACAGGGCTTCCGTACAGCCCGCGTCAAAGCCCATTCGGACTATTTCGCGGACTTCCTCGGGCGACAGCAGGGAGGCCTCCCCCGGCGGGTCGAAGTAGGTGCAGTAGGTGCAGGTGTACCGACAAGCCGTGGTGAGGGGAATGAAGACGTTCTTCGCGTAGGTGAGCGAGTTTGCAGATTCCACGTCCCCGGGGGTGACGGCAAGCAGTCGGTCGATTTCCGCCTCGTCGAACGTGATGTCGATGTCGTACTCGTCGGCCCCCGAAATCATTGGGTGGGTGTTGGTGGTGTGGGTAAAAGTTCGTTTGGAAGTCGGATGTCAAGACTCATAGTGTAGCTTTATTCGTATTTTCTTGTGACGTTCTCTCGGCTATTGGTTTACTTCTGTATCGGTAGCAGTTGCCGACTCCACTGAAACCGCACCCCGTCCTCCCCAACCTCCTCGCTCCTTCGTCGCTCGTCCCTCGCGCGGGCGAACCGGAGGTTCGCCTTCGCGCGCCGTGTGGTTCGTTTGGTTTTCACGAGTTTTCACGAATGTGGCGCGTGCGTTGGCAGACCTGAGGACGTTCCGAAGGTCTGCCAACTATCACGCGAAGGACGACTGAACGAACGCAGTGAGTAAGGGAGTCGGTTGGGGAGGATGTAGGTGCGGTCATGTATTGTCGTGACTCCCTAGCGGCACCGACACCGAAATAATTCGCCCGTCGTTCGTCTCGTCGCGGTGGCGATTTCAGTGGAGTTGGCAGTACTCAACGACACGATTGAAAACGAATCGGTCGCTCGGTAGCGATTTTGTCGAACCCAAATCTTCAAGCCGCCTAGATTTCAACACAAAACAACGAATGTCTCCTCCCGACGACGCCTCTCCCCCGCGAACTACTCCACTGGCTCAGAACCACCGAGGACGAACCGGTCGCTATCGTCCGCGACGTCCTCACGACGGCGATGTGGGCGGTCGGAATCGGTCTACTCCTGTTCGCTATCAGCGGCGTCTGGCCGCCGATGGTCGCCGTGGAAAGCGGCAGTATGGAACCGCAGATGGAGCGCGGCGACCTCATCTTCGTGATGGAAGAAGGCCGACTCGCGGGTGACGGCTCCCACGGCGACACGGGCGTCGTGACCTACCGCGCCGGGCAGAACTCCGGCTATTCGGAGTTCAACCAACCGGGTGACGTGATAATCTTCGAGCCGAATGGCGACGGGCAGGCGGTGCCGATTATCCACCGCGCGATGTTCTGGGTGGACGAAGGCGAGAACTGGTACGACGAAGCCAACCCCGACTACGTTGGCACCGCGACCAACTGCGAGCAGTTGACCAACTGCCCGGCCCCGCACGCCGGATTCATCACGAAGGGCGACAACAACGGCGGGTACGACCAAGCCAGCTTCGGCGCACACACTGCCCCCGTCAAACCGTCGTGGGTCGTCGGCAAGGCAAAGCTCAAAATTCCGTGGCTCGGCCACGTTCGACTCCAGTTCGGCATCGCCACGCCGCCGGAACTGCTGGAAGCAGAAACCCATCCCGTAACGAATTCGGCTCCGAACTCGACCGATTCGACCATCAATTCGATAGCAGTCTCGGCGTAGCGTTCGGCTTACGGATTTCCTACTATCCTTTTCCGTCTCGACTCGCTTCCACCCTGCCTTCGGTCACCGAAAGCGAAAAGCCAGCCTCTCGAAGCCACTGGCACGCCGACCCGTCGCTATGTATCAGCACCTCCGCGAGGTCGCTCGATTCGTCCACGTCGGTCGCCAGTCGGTGTGAATCCACTTCGGTAACTGAGGCCCTCACATCGCCCGCGATTCGGAGATGGTCGAGGTAGGAGGTTCCGTGATAATCCACCCGAAAGTCGGGGTGGCGAGAGACGAGCGCGTTCGTCCCGCCGCCGCGACCCGGCGCAAGCACCACGTCGTCTGGGGTGGAAAAGAGTCGTTCCAGCGTGTCGGGTGTCGCCAGCGCGAGGTCGGCCATCACGATTGCGGTGTCTTTCTGCTCTGCCAGCACGTCGTTCACGGCGGGCGTCAGCGGTCTGGAATCGACTGTCTGGGGTGCATCAACGTCGATTGAACTGGTGGTGAGTACCCGTGGTTCCCGCCCTGTCGCACGAATCGCAGATAACACATCTTCGAGCATCGCCAGCGAAAACTCCCGGCGTTCGTCGGGCGCGAGGACGTCGGCCAATCGCGTCTTCGGGTCGGTCGCCGAGAACGGCACCACCACCTGCATGGCCGCATCTACTCGGTTGTCGTGTTAAGGGGTTGCGAAAACAGCGTCGCGGAAAATCGAAAAGTCAGTAACGTTACCGCAGTCGGTTCGTGTTCGTCTGCTGGGAACGGTACCAGAACCCAGCGCCGCCGATGACGACAAGGCCGACGACGGCGATGCCGCCGTACAGCAGCAGTTTGTTCGTCTGTGCCGACGCGTTGGCGTCTTCGGACGCCGAGTTGGCGCTTTCTTCCGCTTGCCCGGCGATGTCAACGGCGTTACCGAAGTTGCCCGCTTCGTAGGCGGAGATTGCGTTTTCGACGCGGTTTTCCGCGTCACTCGTGTCTGCACCGCCCGGTGCGCTGTCGATTGCATCCTCCGCGTCAGCGATTGCGGTTCGCGCTTTCGAACTGTCCTCCGTGTGGTGGTTCGCGCTCCACGTCTGGATTTCGTCGCTGTTGCCGCCATCTCGGGTCTGGCTCAGCGTGGCGAACGCGAACTCCTGTTGTGGGTCGTAGGTGAAGTTCTCGATTTCGGGCACGGTGCCGGACACCTTCACTACGGCCTCGCTCGCGTCACTGTCGAGCGCGAGCGAGTGGTTGAACGACTGGCCGTCGTAGGACTCCTTTGCCTTCTGATTTCCGGCTTGGTCGTAGGTCGTCACCGTCCACGTGACGTCCGTGAGTTCGGTTTCACCGTTGAGCGTCCATTCCTCGTAATCGCTGTAGAGGTCGGTCAGCGTCAGTTCCGCGCTCACTTCGTCTCCCACTTTCGCGTCGTCCGGCACACCCTGTGCGTCGGTCGAAATCGCCGCGGCAGGGGCGACTGCCGAAAGTGCCAGCGTGACGACGAGGAGGAGTGCTGTCAGCTTAGAACAGCGGGTCGAGTTCATCCTCATCATCCTCGACGAGACTTTCGAGATTCGTCTCGCTCTCCTGTCGAATGTCGTCTATGTTGTCCTGTGCCTCGATGGCGACCTGTTGGAGTTCCTTGATTCGTGGCACGTTCGTCACTCCCGAGAGGAGGACGACGCTGGCCACGTTGGGTTCCTTGACGGGGTAGTCGCCACCGCGAACTTCCATACTGCCGGTCTGCTCCTCCAGCCATTTCCGCCCGCGCTCTATCCCTTTGCGGTTCAGATGCTCCGAGGGACCGCTCATGACGAGCAGTGCGCGTTCGGTTCCCTGAATCTCACACGGGAGCGTCAGGCGGCCGAGCGCCGCCTTCCGCACGAGGTTGGTGATTCGATTCGTCGTGTGTGCGGTGTCCTCACCCGTCCCACCGCCGCCGTTTCCGGTGAATCGGGACAGCAGACCGCCGGAGTTCTGCATCTCGACTTCCTCGGCGGCGTAGCCGATTGTCGAGACGCCGCCACCGGCGAGCGTGTTGATGATTTCGCTGGAGTCAACGACGCTCTCTGCAACGTCGTCGCCGCCACCGATTTCACCTGCTCCGAAGAGGATGCCGAATCGCGTGACGATTTCCTCGTTGATTTCGGAGTAGCCGCTCTGGACGCTCTCGCCCGACTGGCGCCACGAGTCGTTGTCGAACACCATCAGGTTGTCCACTTCACGGACGAACGTCTGGAACGAGCGCGCCGCGTTGAGGGTGTAGATGCCACCCTCGTCGCCGCCGGGGAGGATGCCGAGTCCGTAGACGGGTTCGGTGTAGATGCGTTTCAGGTGTTTTGCGATGACTGGTGCGCCGCCGCTTCCTGAACCGCCGCCCATTCCGGCGATGATGAGGAAGGCATCGACCTCGTGAACAGGGATGTTGTCGATAGCTCCCTGCACTTCGTCGATGTCCTCTTCGGCGATTTCCGCGCCGAGTTCGTTGTCCGCACCCACGCCGTGACCTTTGACGCGGGACTGTCCGATGAGCACCCGGTTTTCCTCCGGAACGTGCTGTAGGCCCATGAGGTCAGCGCGGGCGGTGTTGACCGCGACGGCGGCGCGCACGATGCCGCTCTGTGTTCGCTGGTCGTATTCCAGGAACTTGTCAACGATTTTTCCGCCTGCCTGACCGAATCCGATCATCGCGAGTTTCATTTTTCGGTACCGTTCTCCGTTGAGAGAACACCAGAACCAAATACCGTATAAACCTTGTGGTGTTTGGTGTCTTACTTATAAGAGAGTCCCAGCAGTAAACGCCTTGAGGCGGTATTTTATCAGATCTTTGGTAATCTAATAGACAGTATGCAGACATCCCCTCTTTAAGTCTGGATATGTCCATCACTCCGGGGTTATTAAGTGTGGATATGTGCAAAAATGATGCCCGTCTATCATGAATGCGCGCGCCTCACCCGCGTTCAAATCAGCGTCGTTTCATTTCGTTTTCACGCCGAGATACTCTGCCAGTGTCGTCAGCGAACTGGACTCCACACCGAACGCCGTCACATCGTTTTCCCGAACCGTGTTGTCGAACTGTAACGACCGGTACTGGTCGCCACCCATCGGCACGCCCGGAATCGTCCCGCCGATTTTCAGTCCGACTCCCGCGAGTGCCATCGGAACTGAAACGACCGTCACGGGTTGGCCTTCCGCCCGACGGACGAGTTTCGCTACCTCCGCCAGCGTCAACACCTCCGGCCCGCCGATTTCGTAGAGTTCGCCGTCGTGCGACTCGTCCAACCCGTCGGCCAGCATCGGGGCAAAGTCGCCTATCCAAATCGGTTGGAAACGCGTCTTTCCGCCACCGGGAAGCGGCGCGAGATACGGCGGCGTGAGTTTTTTCGTAAACGAGAGAAACTCGCTTTCGTCGCCGAACACGATCGACGGCCGGAAAATCGTCCATCGGAGGTCGGAACTTTTCACTAGTTCTTCCGCTTGCCCTTTCGCTCGAATGTACTCCGTCGGCCCGGTCGGGTCTGCACCCAACGCGCTCATCTGCACGATTTTTTCGACGCCGTGTTTCTCGGCGGCCTGCACGATGTTCTGGGTTCCCCCAAGGTGGACGCTCATGTGCGTCACCCCTCGTGGGGGCTTGAACAGAGGCGAGAGCGCGACGAGATTGACGACCGCGTCCTGATTCTCGAACGCGCTCTCGATGGACGCGAGCGCGGTGACGTCGCCCATCGCTCGGTTGACGCCGTCCGGAAAATTCGCCTCGTCCGGACTTCGCGCGAGTGCGGTCACCTCGTGGCCTCGGTCGTGTAGTTCGCGGATGAGATTCCGTCCGATGAATCCGGTACCACCGGTCACGAGAACATTCATACTCCAGATATGTACGCGATTGTAGGTAAGCCTATCTGCCACGAAATCCGTCTGCTACGAAACCTGCAACGTTTTACCCACCAACCCGAACGTCCTCCTATGCTGATAACGCTGGAGGGACTGGACGGAAGCGGCAAAACGACCGTCTGGGAGGTTCTCCACGAGGAATTTTCCGACGCGGTGTTCACCCGCGAACCGACGAACTCGTGGTACGGTGAAGCCGTCAATCGCTCTATCGAGGACGACGACGCGGATTCTATCGCCGAACTGTTCTTGTACACCGCAGACCACGCGGCCCACCTCTCGAACACGATTCGTCCCGCGCTCGCAGAGGACGAACTCGTCATCTCCGACCGATATTCGGACTCCCGCTACGCCTACCAAGCAGTCGCGTTGGAGGGCCACGTCACCCGACCCATGGAGTACATCATCGGCGTCCACAAACCGTGGACGCGCCCGCCGGACTGCACCATCTATCTCGACGTTGACCCCGAAACCGGCGCGGCGCGAAGCGGCGCGACGAACAAGTTCGAACAGGCCGGTTTCCTCGCGCAAGTCCAGTCGAACTACGAACGCCTGATGGACGCGGAACCCGGTCGATTCGTTCGCGTGGACGCCACGCAGTCGCCGGAAGCGGTCATCGACAGCGTCGTCTCCACTATCGAGCGTGTCACGAACAACGCGGACGAATCGGGCCTCCACTCGGACGAGTAGTTTTCAGCCCCGGGGTCGTATAGCGACCATGGCAGACCGGGACGACGATTCGGGATTCAGCTTCACGCTTCCCCCGATGCGCCTTCCACCGGTGACGTTCCCCGACCGGGTTCGACTCATCGTGCCCGTTTTCGAGCGCCCGAAGGAGCCAGACAAATCGACGCGACTCCGCGTCCGCCTCCGGACACTCGTCGCCTTTCTGCTCCTCTTCGATGTCGTCGATGCCCTGCTGGTTCTGCAAGGGTCGCCAGCGCCGTGGTTCCGCGCCGTCGTCGGAACTGTGCTGATGACAATCGTGGCTGGCCCCATCGGTTCGGTTTATCTCTGGGAAGGATTTGCGGTGTTCGCAGGAATAGGGTGGCTGGCAGTCGCGCCGTCAGCGACTCTGTTGTTGTTCGCGCGACTCCTTCGGTAGGTCGATTTCCTCGGGCGGAGGCATCCAGAACAGGTCGATGGACAGGCCGAGCGTGAACGGAAGCACCCAGATGAGGATGAGGGCCGTATTCGTGTCTTGCAGGCCGCTCCCCCCGAGTCCGACTGCGCCGCTCAACAGGAGCGTCGTGGCGACGTAGACGAGGGGAACCAGCAAGAGGGAGTACACCACCGCCCCCCACTTCGTCGAGAGACGAAGGCGGAAAAAGCGGATGACAACCGCTGTGATGACGGTGTTGATGATGATGATGACGAGGAAACCGAGCGCCGTGGCGGCCGAAACCATATCGGCAATAGGATGTCAGTGCTCTTTTGCGTACCGGATATCGTCCAAGGTTGGTTTCTCGATTGTCAAGGTTGTTACTGTACGGAGGACGGTACGCTTTCGTTTCAACAGCATTGTTTGTGGAAACGAAACGGTTGCAAATCACGACCTCAAACCATGCCCTCACCCAGTCAGTCGCTCGTGGCAAAGCCACTCGCTCTTCCTGCGTTCGCCCGTTGCCACAGGAAGAAACGAGTTCTTCCCTGCTGGTTACGAACGCTCCGCGTTCGTCACATCCGAAAAATCTCTGATTTTTCAGGACATCGAAATCGCTCTGCGATTTCGAGACACCAGGAACCGCAAAGGGCCGAGGGCGACTGCCCTCGGCCCTCAAGAGATTTCGCGACTTTCCACCGTAACTCGACAGGACGAGTTTCCGGGAAAAACGGCCGACGAATTTGGGTTGGCCGGGCGCGCGAACGCGCCCGGCCCTCGGCGGCCTTGGAGGCAACGGGCGAGCGAGGAGTGAGCGACTGCAAGGAGCGAATGACGAGCGAGGGCGTGGCGTATCGCCGTGACCTCTGTGGTTGTTTCATCGTTACAAGCGATTGTATTGCAGGAAGGGCGTGACCTACAGACGTGATTTGGAATCAGCGCAATCCAGTTTCTCTCTTCTGACCCTCCGAAATCTCGTTTCTCTCTTCTGACTTTTCTCAAAACGAATCTTTCACGTCGCAACAAGGTTTACGCCGGAATACTCCCTTCCATCCAGTATGGCAATCACTGCCCGCGACCTCATGACGACCGAAGTGGAAACGGTCGCCCCGGACGACGAAATTAGCGAGGTGTTGACCCGTCTCGCCCGCGCGGAGTTCAACGGCTTTCCGGTCGCGGAGGATGGAAAACTGGTCGGAATCGTCACCCAACACGACCTCGTTCACATCTTTCAACCGAGCGACCGAACGTTGTGGATTCCGATTGGCCTGCCGCCGTTTCTCGAAAGCATCGAATACGGATTCGACCTCTCGTGGGACGGTCTCGACACCAGTCTCGGACTCGTGAAGAACGCGCGAAAGCCAATCAGCGAAATCATGACCGAGAACGTGGTGACGGTCACGCCGGACGACGAGTTAGACCACATCCTCGACCTGTTGGCCGATGCCGAGTCGGACATCAATCGACTGCCGGTGCTCGAAAACGACGTTCTCGTCGGAATCATCGCGCGGCAGGACGTGATTCGGGCGATTCGTGACCAGCGTCGTGCCACAAACTGACACCGAAAGACGCCCCCCGATATAGTCTACCGAACCCGGCACTGAACGGGGGTTTTCGAAAGCTACTCCCCGGCAGGAAAGAGATGTCGTACAGTGACCCGGTACAGAAATGCAGTGCTATTCGTTCTTCTCGCCGCAGTTTGGGGCTCTGCGTTCATGGCCATCAAGGTCGGTCTGGAGTACTTCCCGCCTGTCCTGTTCGCGGCTATCCGCTACGACGTGGCGGGCGTGCTGATGCTCGCCTACGCCATCTACGCGACCGACCGATGGCTTCCGCGCACCTCCGGCGAATGGAAACTCGTCTTCGTCGGCGGCGCGCTAATGATTGCGGGCTATCACGCCTTCCTCTTCGTCGGTGAACTGGAGACGACGAGCGCCGTCGCCGCGATTATCGTCAGCCTTTCCCCAGTTCTGACGACCGGTTTCGCGCGCGTGTTCCTTCCCAGCGAGCGACTCGAACCGTCCGGAATCGCTGGGCTCCTCCTCGGACTCGTCGGCGTTGCGATACTGAGCCAACCGAATCCGAACGACCTGCTCGCGGACGATTTCGTCGGTAAAATCCTCGTCCTGTTGGCGGCCCTGTCGTTCGCCCTCGGAAGCGTCCTCTCGCGGCGAATCGACGCCGACCTCCCCATCGAGACGATGGAAGCGTGGTCGATGGTACTCGGCGCGCTCATGATGCACGGAATCAGTATCGCCCGCCCGAGCGAATCATTCACCATGGTTCGGTGGACGCCAGAGGCAATCCTCGCACTGGTCTACCTCTCGATTGCCGCCAGCGCGATTGGATTTCTGGTGTACTTCGACCTGCTGGAGCGACTCGGCCCAATCGAAATCAACCTCGTCTCCTACGTCGCGCCGATTTTCGCGGCAATCTCCGGATTTTTCTTCCTCGACGAGACCATCACACCGATTACCGCGCTCGGCTTTCTCGTCATCTTCGCGGGATTCTGTCTACTGAAGCGCCGCGCGATTTCCCGGGAACTCCCGCGGATTACCGGCGTGTTCTCGTCGGGTCGGTGAGAGCATCAACGAAGAAGTCCGAAAGTCTACAGCGGAAATTCCCCGCGTGCGATGCTCTCCGCAATCATCAGCATATAGTCGATATGCGGTTCCCAGTCGGATTCCTCACCGGCCTCTATCTGCTCTCGGTGAAAATCTTCCCAAACTACTGCGAGTGAAAAAGCGGCGTGCGCTCTGTAGAAGCGTTCGTTCTCGAACTGGATGCCCGTCTCGTCCTCGTAGCGCGCGACTAACTCCCGTCGGCTGGGACTGCCGGATTTCGCCGTAAACGGCGAAATCCCGTTTTCGTTCCGTTCTCGTAGTTGCTCTATCGCGTCTTCGTTCGAATACCGTGCTTCGAGTTCGTCGAGCGACGGCGTCGGGTCGTCTCTATCTCGCCACCGAAGCAGAAGGTATCCGAGGTCGGTTCGTGGCTCGCCGAGCGTTGCGGTCTCCCAGTCGAGGACGCCGACTATCTCCGGATGGTCCGTTTCCGCGAACAGCACGTTTCCGGGCCTGAAATCCCCGTGGACGAGGGTCGTCTCCGCCTTCGATGGGGCGTTTCGTCGGAGCCACTTTGCGACGAACTGAAGTTCAGGTGGTTCATGGCCCGTCACACTCGTTGCCTCATCGAATTGTTTGGTAACGCGAGCGACGAGTTCTCGCGGCGTTTTCCGTTCACAGACTCCTTCGAACGGTTCGACAGCCAGCGAGTGCAGTTCGGCGAGCGTGTCTATCAGGTTGTTCGCCAGCCTCTCGCGTGATTTCGCATTTCGAAATCGCTCGGGGAGGTCGGAACCGAGCGGAACCGCTTCCCCGTCGAGATGCGTCATGACGAAAAACGAATCACCGAGAACCGACTCGTCGTCGCAAAACAAAACCGGCGCTGGCGTTCGCATTGTCGTCTCTCGAAGTTGTTGCATCACCTCGTACTCCTGTTCCAACTCGTTGATGTAGCTCGTGTGCCGCAACATGTTCGGGCGTCGGAGGACGTACGCTTTCGTGTCTCTCTCGGTCGAAATTGCAAGACTGAGGTTGAGTCCATCTCGAAGCACCTCGCTTCCGGTCACGACTTCGACCAGCTCCGCCGAAAGATATGATTCGAGAGTGGCGAAATCGATATTCGCTCCGCATGTAGTCATAAATTGACAAAAACTGTTGCCTTCTATAAAACCTCGGTGAGTAAACAGTAAATCGAACTCGAATTCGGTTCGGTGTAGTCGGAGTTCGAGGAGAAATCAGGGTGTCGCAAACCCGTACAGCACGCCTTCGCCGTCCGTGCCGCCAATATCCGGAAGCGTTGCTCGCTCCGGATGCGGCATCATGACCGCGACGGTTTCGGAGTCGCCGATAATTCCAGCGACGTTTCCTTTCGACCCGTTCGGGTTCGTCTCGTCGCTCACGACGCCGTTTTCGTCGCAGTATCGGAACAGCACTCGGTCGTCAGTATCGAGTTCGTCGTACTGCTCGTCCGTGATTTCGAATCGGCCTTCGCCATGGGCAATCGGCACCTCGATGACCTCACCTTCCTCGTAGGCAGAAGTCCACGGCGTGTCGGCGTTTTCGACGCGTAGGTAGACGTGTTCGCACTGGAAGCGCGCGCTTCGATTGGTCGTGAACGCGCCGGGAGTCAATCCCGACTCACAGCCGATTTGTGCGCCGTTGCAGACGCCGAGGACGGGAACGCCGGACGCTGCGGCTTCGCGCACTTCGGCTACAATCGGGGAGTTCGCGGCGATTGCACCCGCGCGGAGGTAGTCGCCGTAGGAGAACCCGCCGGGGAGCATCACGCCGCTCACGTCAGTAGGGAGGCCGTCCTCGTGCCAGACGAGTTCGGCGTCGATGTCGAGGTGGGAGAGCGCGCGCTTCGCGTCTCGGTCGCAGTTGCTCCCGCCGAACTGGACGATAGCGACCGTCATCGTTCCTCGATTGCCACCGTGTAGTCGTGAATGGTCGGATTGGCGAGCAGGCGTTCGGCCATCTCTTCAGCGCGTTCCTCGGCGGTGGACGCGGATTCCGCGTCGAGGTCGATTTCGAACTGGTCTGCCGAACGGAGCGATTCCAGTTCGAAACCGAGTCGTCCCAGTGCTTGCCGGGTAGTTTCCGCTTCGGGGTCGAGGACGCCCCGTTTCAAGCGAACCGTCACCGTCGCGGTGTAAGCAGTCATCACCTGAAACTGCGCGTCTATGTTCAAAAACTCTTTTGGAACGATTTTGTTGTACACGTTTGTGTATCTTGACCCACAGTGTGTTTCGGATACGTCTGCAAATCGCGGATACGTCGGTTGGCAGTCCCTACCGGATTGTTCACCTCTCCTCGCCCTCGTTCAGGTGCTCTCCAACTTCTGCAACCGATTGTGAAAATGTTGCACGGTCGGCAACGTTTTTGTCCCCTCCAGTGCTTACACGCATTCCATGGCTGTGCCCCGTATTCAGCAGGTGAGACGATGAGTTCCCGCGAACTGACCGAGATTACCGTCGTCGGCAACGACGACACCGGACTCGTCGCCCGCGTGACGACCCTCCTCTTCGAGCGCGACATCAACATCGAGGACGTCGACCAAGCGGTTCGCGACGGCATCTTCCGGATGACGATGCTCGTCGAAACGAGCGAGATGACGGTGGACGAGCATCGACTTCGGCGCGACCTCTCCGCTCTCGGCGACGATTTGAGCGTAGACGTTCGGGTGCGATTTCCCTCGGAGCGAGACACCCGGCAGGTCGCCGTCCTCGTCACGAAGGAATCGCACTGTCTCCAACGACTGCTCTCCGCCCGCAGCGAATTAGACGCCGAAATCGGCGTCGTCATCGGTAATCACGACGACCTCGAATCGGTCGCCGAACGACACGGTATCCCTTTCCACGACGTTGGCGACGAAAACGGGAGCCACGACGAGGAGCAACTGCTCTCCGTACTGGACGACTACGACATCGACCTGCTCGCCCTCGCGCGATTCATGCGAATCCTCAGTCCGGAAGTCGTCTTCCGGTACGAAGGTCGCATCATCAACATCCACCCAAGCCTGCTCCCCGCCTTCCCCGGCGCGAAAGCCTACCGGCAGGCGAAGGAGGCGGGCGTCCGCGTGGCTGGCGTCACGGCTCACTACGTGACGACCGATTTAGACCAAGGCCCAATCGTGACCCAGCGCGTCTTCAACGTTCCCGACGACGCAACCGTCGAGGAGATGCGCGAACGCGGCCAACCCCTCGAAGCGGACGCACTGCTCGAAGCAGTGCGTCTGCACCTCAACGACGACGTGTCGATTCGACGCGGACGCACGGAACTCGGCGATTCCGAGGAATCGTACAGCCTCGGTATGCCGACGGAACTCGATGAAGTAACTCCTGATGGGCCGGTAGATGGTGACACTGTCGGCGATTTGGTCGCGGATTCCGTCGCCGAGTCGGACGATTAGCAAACCGGTGAGTTAGCGAGTCAAAATTCGATTCGCCAACAGAAACGACACAGTCGTCCTAAAACCCACTTCCGTCGTTCGTTTGGTCGCCCGGAACCGGTTCGTATGCCGAACCGACCGGAAGTTCCAACGCGCGTGGCATCACGCCGAGCGTCAGGTCGTCCCACTCGCCCATCTCGCCGTCGAGGCTGAACTGAACGGGTTGGTCGCGGTGGATGTCGATGTCCACCGTCGGCGCGTGGAGGTGTGTTACATTGTCCGATTCTGCGTCGAACAGGCGTTGGAGGAGGGCTTCCCCAACGAGGTTCGGGGCGGGCATCTCCTCGATGATTGTGACGTTGAGCAGGCCGTCTTCCATGTTGGCCTGTGTGCGCCCCTTCGCCGGAAATCGTCGTCCGTTTCCGACGAGGACGAAGACGGCGTCGCCCGACCACGAGACTTCGCCTTCCGAGGAGGCTTTGACCGTCAGCGGAACGCCGTCGAAATCGGCCATCAACTGAAGCGTGTTCACGACGTAGGCGAGGATTCCGAGGCGTTCTTTCTGCTCGGAGTCGGTTTCGACGCTCGCGTCGGCAGTAAGGCCGCCGACGCAGGAGTTTATGAAATCTCGGTCGTTCGCCGTTCCGAGGTCGATTCGTCTCCGTTCGCCGCGTTCGAGCACCTCAAAGGCATGTTCGATGCTCGTCACGCCGATGTTTCCGGCGAAGTTGTTGCCGGTTCCGGCGGGAATCACGCCGAACGTCACCGAATCCAGCGCGTCCGCCGAGACGAGTCCGCGGACGACTTCGTTCAGCGTTCCGTCGCCGCCCGCTGCAGCGACCATCGACGCCCCGTTTTCGGCGGCCTGCTCTGCGAACTCGATGGCATCGCCTTCCTCGCGGGTTTCGAGAATCGTAAAGCTGTGCTCTGCAGCGAGTTCGCGGACTTGCTCGGCGTGGTCGCCGTTGCCACTGACGGGGTTCAACACGACGACACGCTCGTACTCCATGTCGTCCGTCGCCGCGAGGTCACCCGCAGTTCCGGCCTCGTCGGCATCCATGTGATAAAATTTCGGCGGAAAAACCAAAGGTCTATCGGCGGCGTATTTACAGACGTGTTCGCAATCGACCTTCACGCCCATACACGATTCTTCCACGGCCACGAACGGGCCGCGGAACTGTTCGACCCTATCGGCGTCAGACTTCTCACGCTGGCCGCGCGCTATCGCGGCTTGGACGGCGTGGCGCTGACGAACCACGACTACTACCGCCCCTTTGGGGGGCTTGCGGTCGAAACCATTCCGGGCATCGAGATTTCGACGACGAAGGGTCACATCCTCGTCATCGGCCCTGACCCTCCGACGAGAACCGAACCGGGAACGCTGACGCCGCACGAGGTGGTCGAAATGGCCCACGAACGAGGCTGTGCGGCCATCGTCGCCCACCCGTACCGAAACAGCACGGTGCGCGAGGTTGACGCCGACTACGACGCAATCGAAGTGAACGGTAAGCATCCCCGAACCGAGGAGTGGGTGACGACTCTCGCGGAGCGCAACGGTCTTCCACTAGTCGGCGGCAGTGACGCCCACTATCCGGTCGAAGTCGGGCGGGCCTACACGCGCGTGGACGCAGACGTGCTCACGCCCGGAAGCGTCGTGGAGGCGATTCAGGATGGCCGCGTCGAACCCGCGGTTCGACGCGACACGTTCGACAGAGGTGTGCGGCGACTGTACCGGAAAATCCACGAGGGCAAAGAAAATCTCCATCGCCCGAAAGACGAATCGCCGGGCGTGGGCGACCCGCCGCAGGCGGAGAAAGCCGACGACTGAATCGCGGCTTATTCCAGCGAACGCGACTCCGACGTGGTCGTGTCGATTCCGAGCAGTGCGTTCCCGCCGCAGTGTTGGGACTGTGCATTGCGCAGTAATCCGGCCCCCGCGATTGCGGCTATCGCGGCAGTCGTGCGTCGGTCATCGAGCAGCGCGGAGATGGCCACCGCGATGAGCCAGATTCCGGAGACGCCTCTGATGATGCGGTCGATTCCCCCGACGTTGTTTTCGAACTGCATGGTTTGACGTTGTGATTATCTGATGTATATAGTTGGGGGTGCGGGGAGGTGGCTCTTCATCCAAGCCGTTCGTCTAAAATCAACCTTCGACTCATCTCAGTAGCTTTCGGATTCGGACGATTTGTCCTCATCCGAGTCGCTCGTCTAAAATCAACCGAGTCTTCGTACTAACAACTTCTTCCAGCTCACGCGCGCGAGTGATGAGTTGATTCACGCCCTGTGTGTCGGCGGCGTCCACGATGAGGACGATGTCGTCCTCGCCGCTGACCTGCCAGACGAAGTCCACCTGTTCCCACTCCGCGAGGCGGTCGGACATCCGCGTGGTATCGACGGCCACGTCCACGCCGATTTCTATCATTGCCTTGACGTTACCGGTGTGGGTCGTAACGGTGAATCGCTCGATAACGTCGTTTTCGGTCATCCGCTCGACTCGATTTCGAACCGTTCCTTCGGAGGTTCCGACCGCCTCTGCTATCTCTGTGTACGGTGTGCGGGCGTCTCGCCGGAGGAGATTCAGTATCTGTCGGTCGAGTGCGTCCATAGAGATTTGCACCTAGCCGGGCCTGCTACTTGATGATTACGAATATCGTAACAATGCTTCGAAAGCA
Source organism: Haladaptatus litoreus (assembly GCF_900156425.1). Taxonomy (GTDB): domain Archaea; phylum Halobacteriota; class Halobacteria; order Halobacteriales; family Haladaptataceae; genus Haladaptatus; species Haladaptatus litoreus. The sequence continues at coordinate 38,661 of NZ_FTNO01000002.1, read as the reverse complement.
AGGTTTATTAGCCCTTGTTCCATATGAATCTCGTAATGCCGGGTGCTTATGTCGCGCTGGAAAACGGCCATGTGGTGGAAGCCCGTGGTCGCGTTCCGGGTACGGCTTGCGGAGAACTGGTTTTCACAACTGCATACACGGGATACGAAGAGAGCCTCACAGACCCGTCCTACGAAGAACAGGTCTTGACGTTCTCGTATCCGCTCATCGGAAACTACGGCGTCCGAGAGGAACGCTTCGAGAGTGACCGAGTCCACCCGCGCGCCGTCGTCGCGCGCGAACTGACCGAGGACGTGGTGGAATGGCTCGAAGCCGAGGGCGTTCCGGCGGTCGACCACCTCGACACGCGCGACCTCGTCGGCGGAATCCGAGAGGAGGGCGCGATGAAATGCGGTATCGCGGTCGGCGAGAACGCCACGCCCGAGGACGCGCTCGCGGAACTCGAACGCTGTCCGGGCATGAGCGACCACGAAAACATCGGCGCGCAGGTCAGCGTCCACGAGCGAGAAACCTATCTCGGCGAGGACGTTGGCGACGACAAAACCGTCGCGCTGGTCGACTGCGGCGCGAAAGGAAGCATCATCGACGCGCTGGTCGAACGCGGCGCGGACGTTCACGTCCTGCCCCACGACGCGACCGAAGACGATGTCGAAGCGGTTGACCCCGATGTACTGTTCGTCTCGAACGGTCCGGGCGACCCTGCGAACTTCGAAGCGGCCCAGGAACTGGTCGAAACCTACGTCGGCGAACTCCCGCTCGCGGGCATCTGTCTCGGCCAGCAAATCATCGCCCGCGCGCTCGGTGGAACCACCGAAAAGATGGACTTCGGCCACCGCGGCGTCAACCAACCGGTTCTCGACTTGGAATCGAATCAGGTCGTGATGACGACGCAGAACCACGGCTACACCGTCGCCGACCCCGGCGAACTCGATGTGACGCAAATCAACGTCAACGACGACACGCCGGAAGGATTGGAAAGCGACGACCTGTCCGTCATCACACGCCAGTACCACCCCGAAGCGAACCCCGGCCCGAACGACACCCTCGGCTTCTTCGACGACGTTCTTTCGATGGCACCCCGAAAGCGACTCGTGCTCGCCGACTAATTTCCGATTAGTCGGCGAGCAACCGGCTACCGTCGATTTCCACGACTCGACATTTTGTTCTGAACAACATTCATACCCAAAAGAATTTTTTACCCGGTCTAGAAAAATTCTTTACTTCGAATCGTAATATGAAGGCATGGAGAAATCCAGAAGAAAATTCATGAAACTCGCGTCCGGCGCAATCGGTGCCGGAGCAATCGTCGGTTCCGCATCCACCGCATCCGCATACGAGAGCGTCACCGACGTGTGGCGGCCTGCCCACTACAGCAACTATTCCAGCGCGAATCGAACCGCCTCGGACGTTCGCTGGGTCGTCATTCACACCATCGAGGGGAGTTACGAGGCGGGCTACAGTTGGTTCGAGAACCCCGATTCGAACGTCAGTTCCCACTTCGTCACCGGCAACGAACCCGGTCAAATCATGCAGATGGTCGAAGTCTCGGACGTTGCGTGGACGAACGGCGGCGATGGGTCGTACAACGACACCGGAATCAACTTCGAACTCGAAGGCTCGGCGAACGTCACGAACTTCAACGACAACATCTACGAGCAGACCGCCGAAGCAGTCGCGCACGTCTGTGACAAGTACGGCATTCCAAAACAGCACCCGACCGACGAACTCGCACCGTGCAACACCTACGACGGCGAGGGTGGCGTCATCGGTCATCATCAGATTCCGAACACGACCTGCACCGGCACCACCGACGGCAAAGTAGACCCCGGCGACACGTTCGACTGGGAGCACTTCATGAACTTGGTCGGCGGCGAAGTCATCGGCGACCCCGGCGATGGCGACGACGGTGGCAGTGGTGGCACGTCAGGCTGGCCGATTTACTCAAACGGCGACACGGCGCGCGACGTATACACCGTACAGTACTTGCTCGAAGCGAACGGCTATCCGATTCAGTACCACGACGGCATCTACGGGTCGGAAGTCCAGACGAACATTGAACAGTTCCAGTCCGACCGCGGCCTCACTGTGGACGGCGTCGTCGGCCCGAACACGTGGGACGAACTCGTCGTGACGGTCAGCAACGGGGATGAGAGTCAGGCCGTCCGCGCCGTGCAGGACAACCTCGCCAACAAGCACGGCTACAGCATCGCGGTCGATGGCATCTTCGGGCCGGGAACGCAAGACGCGGTCGAATCCTTCCAGAGCGCGAGCGGGATTTCGGTTGACGGTGTCGTCGGCCCAGTGACGTGGGAGTACATCGTGGGCTAAAATCGCTGGACGACCCACTTATTCTTCGATTTCTATCGCTTCTTCGCCCGGAACTCGCCAGTCCAGTTCGACGAGTCCGCGAGCAGTTCCGCGAAGACCATCCCGACTGACCACTTCGAAGGTTCGGTTTTCGACTTCCGGAGTGAACGGCGCGGCGACCATCAACCGGGCGACGTCGGCGCGCGGGATTCGTCCGGAGACGGTTTCGCCGCCTTCGCCGACCAGCACGTCCTCGGTTGCAGGGGCGTTCGTCAGGCCTCCCGGTCGGATGATAGTGTAGGTCAGCGGAGACGTGCGAAGCACTGCCTCTGCGTGATTTTTCTGGTTCAAATTGTTCCAGAGCAGTGCCCGAAACGGCGCTGGCATCTTTTCTCGGGAGTCGCCGACGCCGATTGCGCTCTCGAACACGAAGTGGTCTACGTCGGCCGCAACGGCCGCGTGGACGAGGTTTTCGACGCCCGCTCCATCAACCAGTTCCCCACCGAAAACGACGCGGGGGCTGGGTTTCGACCCGACCGCACAGAGCACCATGTCGCAGTCGGCGACTGCGCGGGAGGCGTCTGCCGGGTCGAGGAGGTCGCCGACGATGACTTCGTCCGCGCCCTGATTCGATAGTTCGTGTTCCTTGTCGGGCGAGTGCGTCATCGCCCTGACGGTCAAATCGGTGTCTCGAAGCCGTTGCAGTATCTCGCGCCCCGTTCCGCCGCTGGCACCTGCGACGAGAACGCGCTGAATCTCGGAACTCATGTCCCCTGTCCTTCGCGTGGAACGGACAAAGTACTCGTGGCCGTCGCCATCCGACACCGGAAACGAGTAGCGCTACGGTGCGGTCTGTCAGTATAACTGTATCCCAAATAACCGGTTCGTCGGAATGGTGTCGTTTCCCGTTTGTCAGACTGTTCTGACGAGCAGTCGTCATCTGATTCAAATAGAGCGTGGGCATTCCTGCGCCAGCGTCGGCTCCGTCTAAATTCTCATTTACTACAACCTCAATTAATTATTTAAACCTGCAAAAATATTCTGAATATGGGACAATGAAAGAAAGTCCACAAGCGAAACGAAACAGCAAGCGAACCGATAGACGAACGCTCCTCAAATCCGGCGCAGTCGGGTTGGCGAGCCTCATCGCGGGGACAGGTTTCGGCAGTGCGGACGACGCGACTTCGAGCACGAGCGCACCGCGAGGAAGCACCACCTACACGGCGAAAGGAGGGCGCGGCGCGGCGATTTCCGAGGAGCACCGACGACAGGTTAGAGCGCGTGCAGTTCGCGATTTCGAGCGGAAAAACGGCCACTCCCCAGAGGCTGTTCCGGGGAGCGAACATCGCTCAAAATCCGGCGAGGTGGTGGCGTATGCGTACGCCATCGACGCCAACGGAACCGCCCGGTCGTACACCGGGATTGCGGGCGAAGATGCGACCGAACCGGAAACGGAGTCCGGGCGGGCCGAAGCCCTGATTCACGACCGCTTTGGCGGCCGGGTTGCGGAACTCTCCCACGCGGTTGCCGCCTCCGAACAACAGGTCACCACGATGGCCGGCGGGACGGTGTCCGGTACGGAGAACATGGAGCAGGTGTACTCCGACAAACTCGAATACGCGGAAGACCCCTACGGCGTGGTCGGGTCTACGTTTTACTGGTTCCGCGACAACCTCGACAGTACGGAGGGCGACGTTCACTCGTTCCACTCTCCCGCGGGATTCGAACCGGGACATCAGGCGTTTGGAAGCGGCTACACGAACAACTGGGGTCGCGTATTCAACCGGTGGAACAAAAGCCAGATGGGCAACACCGACGTGGACTACGGCCAATGGAATCCCTACGGAACGCAGGGCGGGTCGTCAACGACTGCGTACTCGCTTAGCGTGAGCGCCGGATGGATGACCGCATAGGTCACGGCGGGCATTACGTGGTCGTACTCGCAACCGAACGTCGAAGTCGTGGACGAATCGTCGGCGTACAACGAGTACAACCAATGGCAGTTGAAGATCAACGCCGGAGACGACACCCGCGAGAACTTCGTCGGCTTCCAACCGTCGAGCGCGGCGTCGATGGACTACTGGGACTCCTCGATGGGTCGCCGGAACATCTGTGAAAACGAAGTGAAAGGACAGTTCGCAGACGGCGGTTCAGCCCGAAACCTGTGGTCGAAGGGGATGTTCTGGTTGGAGTAGCTCCTTTGCCGTGATGTGACCGCTTAGCGTCCCCACTGACGCGCGACCTTCGGCCTGTCGCCGACGGACTGCACGCACAACGACTCATCGCGGGTACCAAGCGCCTCAACTGCAGCCTTCGCGCCCGCGACGGTCGTGAAGTACGGAACGTCCTCCTCGACGGCCATTTCGAGGGCCTCGCGGTCGTCGGTCACCAGCAGGTCGATGTTTCCGGCGCGAACCGCCTCGGCGGTGTTCTCGAACTCGCCGAGTTCGTAGTAGTCGCCGAAGCCGTCAACGTCGAGTTCCACGACCGCGGTTCCTTCTTCGGGAAGCGCGTTGTACGCCGCGGATTGTGCCTTCTCGTAGGCTCTGCCGAACGAATCGGCGGTGCCCATCACCTCGCCCGTCGATTTCATCTCCGGGCCGAGGCGCGGGTCGGAACCGGACAGACGGTCGAACGGAAGCACGACCTCTTTCACGCTCGTCTGCTCCGGAATCTGTTCCGTGGCGTCGAGTTCGGACAACGTCTCCCCGGCCATCACCTTCGCGGCGAGTTTGGCGATTGGCACGCCCGTCGCCTTCGAGACGAACGGAACCGTGCGCGAGGAGCGCGGGTTGGCTTCGAGGACGTAGACTTCACCATTCTGAACGGCCAACTGGACGTTCATCAGCCCAACTGTGTCGAGGGCACGGGCGATATCTTCAGTCACTTCGCGCACGCGGGCCAGCGTCTCGTCGTCCAGCGAGCGCGGTGGAATCATGCAGGCGGAGTCGCCCGAGTGAACCCCGGCGCTTTCGACGTGTTCCATGATGCCACCGATGACGATGTCCTCGCCGTCGCTCACGGCGTCCACGTCCAGTTCGACCGCGTTCGCGAGGAACTCGTCCACGAGAATCGGCTTGTCCGGCGAGACGCGAACCGCCTCCTCGATGTACTCTTTCAGTTCCTCGTCATCGTAAACGACATCCATCGCGCGGCCACCGAGGACGTAGGACGGGCGCACGAGGACGGGATAGCCGATTTCGTGCGCGAGTTCGAGGGCTTCCTCCTCGCTGGTCGCGCTCCCGCCGGTTGGCTGTGCAATCCCCAAATCGTCCATCAGGCGATTGAAGCGGTCGCGGTCTTCCGCTAAGTCCATCGCATCGACCGTGGTTCCGAGAACCGTACAATCGAGTCCTCTGCGTTCGATTTCCGTTTCGAGCGGGTGGCCGATGTCAACCGAGGTCTGGCCGCCGAACTGTACCATCACGCCGTCGGCGTTCGTCGCCTCGATGACGTCGGCGACTTCTTCGGCGGTAATCGGTTCGAAGAACAGGCCGTCGGAGGTGTCGTAGTCCGTCGAGACGGTTTCGGGATTGTTGTTCACGACGTGGGCTTCGATGCCCATCTCGCGCAATGCACGTACCGCGTGAACCGAACAGTAGTCGAACTCGACACCCTGTCCGATGCGAATCGGGCCGCCGCCGACCACGACGACGCTTTCTACGTCGGTGTTCACTTGGAGTTCGTCGCGCCCCGAGAAGTTCGTTTCAAGGGCCGAGCGCGCGGAGTAGTAGTATGGCGTCGATGCCGCGAACTCGCCCGCGCAGGTATCCACCTGTTTGAACGAGCGTTCCGGGGCCGATGTTTCGACGGTTCCGACATCCGCGCCCGCCATGCCTGCGACCTCCTGATTCGTGAACCCTTTTTCCGCGGCGGAGTCGAAGTTCCCTTCCTCGGCGGCCTCGGCGGCGTCAGCGATGCGCTCGTAGCGTTCGACGTACCAGTGTTCGATTCCGGTGAGTTCCGCGACCTGTTCGGCGGTGTAGCCGCGCTCGAACGCCTCGAACATCGCGTAGGGGCGGTCGGGCGTCGGCGCTTCGAGGTAGTCAGTTTCGAGTTCGTCGTCGCCGACCTCTTTCCACTCCACGTTCGGTTCGTACTCGGAACTGCGGAGGGCTTTCAGCAGGCTTTCTTCGAACGTTCTGCCGATTGCCATCGCCTCGCCCGTGGATTTCATCGCGGTGCTGAGTTCGAAATCCACGTCATCGAACTTGTCCTTGGGCCAGCGCGGCACCTTCGTCACCACGTAGTCGATTGCGGGTTCGAACGCCGCAGTCGTCTCACCCGTAATCTCGTTCTCGATTTCGTGGAGGCGCTTGCCGAGCGCGACTTTCGCCGTGACACGAGCAATCGGGTATCCCGTCGCTTTCGACGCCAGTGCGGAGGAACGCGACACGCGCGGGTTCACTTCTACGACGCGGTATTCGCCGCCGGGGGTGCCGTCGTCGCGCCACGCGAACTGGATGTTACAGCCGCCCTGAATCCCCAAATCGCGGATGACTTCGAGGGCCGCATCACGCATCTCTTGGTGGCCGTCGTCGGGGATGACCTGCGAGGGCGTGACGACCGTCGATTCCCCGGTGTGGATGCCCATCGGGTCGAGGTTTTCCATGTTGCAGATGATGATACACGAATCGTCGGCGTCACGCATCACCTCGTACTCCAGTTCGACCCATCCCGCGATGGACTCCGTGATGAGCACTTCGCTGTTGCGCGAGAGGCGCAGACCCTTGCGGACGCGCTCTTTCAGCTCGTCCATCTCGTGAACGACGCCCGACCCTGACCCACCGAGGGTGTAGGTCGTACGCGAGATGACCGGAAGACCGCCGACGGTTTCGACGGCGTCCTCGACGCGTTGACCGATGGCCTCCTCGTCCAAATCGCTGACCGACTCGTCCTCGTCGAGCGCGATGGTCGTCGAGTACGGCATCGGTTGGTCGAGTTCCTGCATCCGTTGGCGGAACAGGTCGCGGTCTTCCGTCGCGTAGATGGTGTCGAGCGGCGTGCCCATGATTTCCACGTCGTACTCGTCCAGCACGCCCTCCTCGCTGAGTTCCGCGGTGACGTTCAGTCCCGTCTGTCCGCCGAGTCCGGCGATGACGCCGTCAGGGCGTTCCTTTCTGATGATTTCGGCGATGGCTTCCGTGGTGATGGGTTCGATGTACACCTCGTCGGCCATCTCCGGGTCGGTCATGATGGTCGCCGGATTGGAGTTGACGAGAACGACCCGTGCGCCCTCTTCCTGTAGCGCGCGGCAGGCCTGTGCGCCGGAGTAGTCGAACTCGGCGGCCTGCCCGATTTGAATCGGGCCGCTTCCGATGAGCAAAATCGTCCTGTCCTCGGTGTCCTCACTCATGGCTGTTATCGGGGTAAAGTTCGTACATCGTAATAAACGCCACGAATCATTACGAGTAACGAAACCGAATTTCGAATTTCGGAACTGGGAAACATTCTGTTTGGGTGATGGGTTTCTATGAACAGGGGTGAAATGGTTGTAGCGACTGAAGACGAAACTATGACGGCTGTAAATGCTGGTTCCAAGCTCCGCTTACACGACCGTGATGTTGATTTTGGTGGAGTGACGACCGCGGAAGTCACGACTCCAGGTCACGCCCTCACGCGGTCAGTCGCTCGTGGCTTTGCCACTCGCTCTTCCCGCGTTCGCCCGTTGCCACCAGGTACAGCGGGCGGGCCGAGGGCGATTGCCCTCGGCCCGCCAAGTGACTGATTGGCATGCCGTCGTGTATCGGAATTTCCGGAAAGCGATTGACCGAATTAGACTTGGTCGGGCGCGCAGGCGCGCCCGGCCTCCGGCGACTTGGAGGCAACGGGCGAAGCGAAGAGTGAGCGACTGGAAGGAGCGAGCGACGAGCGAGGGCGTGGCTTAGAGTCGGCATCAGTGGTCACCATTATTTTCACCAACACCCACTTAAGCACCAGAGAAACCACGAACTGCCGCAACTCACCATCCCTCCCCACAATTCCCCTCCCAGCGAACGAGTCAGCAGGTAAAGCGTTTTACAGTCGGAACTACAACGTCCGACCATGTGGAAACGGTTGCTGGCGCTGTTGCTGTTGATTCCGTTAGCCGATTCGTTGTTTCTCGTCTTCGTTGCGACCCAGTTGCTAAGTTGGCAACTCACCGTCGCGCTCGTCGTGCTGACCGCCCTGCTCGGAATGCTTCTCGTGCGCGCGGAAGGAAGACATACGATTCGAAAGATTCAGGCAGACCTCCAGCGCGGGGACATCCCCACCAATCGCATCATCGATGGGGGATTCTTGCTCATCGCGGGTGCCTTCTTGCTCACGCCCGGACTGATTACCGACACCCTCGGATTCCTGCTCGCGTTCCCCGTGACGCGCGCAGTGTTCCGGAAAGTCGCGAAGAAGTGGATAATCACGCCCTACATCGACAAACAGACCGGCGGGTTCGCTTCGGGGAACGTCTACACGTTTGGTTTCCCGAACCCCGGCAACGCGGGTGGGGCAGGAAATTCAGGTGGCGGAGCAAGCAATCCGGGCGGTTCGACCGGCAGTCCCAGCGGCAACAACAGCGACACCTATCGAGTGGATTCCGACGCCTACGACATCGACTTCGAGGACGACTCCGATTCGAAAAGAAACCCTTAAACGTTGCAGGGCGCAACGATGAAATGCGCCAACCGGGGCCAATAGCTCAGTTAGGTTGAGCGCTCGGCTGATAACCGGGAGGTCCGCGGTTCAAATCCGCGTTGGCCCACCTTTCAACGTGGGCCGAGGACATAAACTCCCCAGCCACCTTATCTTGCGGTTTTCAATACTCGAAAGCGGCTGCTATCCGTTTTGCTTCTCCTGCAACCGCCGAATCACCCACACGAACGACAGCACCGCCAGCCCTGTCAAAATGTGCTTCAGCAGTTCGCCCCACTCCGGTGGTTCTTCGTTTTGCTCCATGGAAGCCAGTCAACAGATTCAGGGAAACCGGTTGTGGCGGGTTAGAAAGTGGACGTTGTGGTCGTCACTGTCGTTTCAGTAGTCGAATTAGAGACCTCGTGTTGGTCTGCCATTGACCCCGTATACTCCGCAGTCGGATAGACAACATCACACTCCCAAAACAAGGTATCCAGTTCTCCATCCCGAATGCTGAGGACAAGGGGCTTTTCGCCCTCCGGATTGTACTGGTCATTCACGCACCCGTCGTTCGTAACCGTCTTTTCGAGCGTCGTTCCCTGCTTCAGGACTGCTTTCAGGTAATACTCCTGTCCGTGTTCGAGGAATGGCCAAAAGTAGAGTAGATATTTGCTCGGAACTTCGTAGGTTGCGTCAATGACCGGATTTCGTTCGTCTCCGACTCGGGAGACGGTCAGGTCGATTTCGTAGGACGTTGAATCGTCGTTCAATATTCGGAAGGCTTCCGTTCCGGGTTCTGTGGCGGTTGTCGAGAACGTGGTTGTCGAGTCCGCTGTGATATCAGTTGTCTGTTCAGCCTCATCGTCTGCTGGACGCAACGAACCGAGACAGCCAGCAAATCCAACCGAAAGAACACCAGACCCACACGCCAACAATTCACGTCGCTTCATCAATTCTCAAAAATCGACACGACGGCATAAGCTTTCAGCCCGAAAGCAAATCAGTTCAGTTCACGCTCCCTTTCTGTCCTCCGCTCCTTCCGCGCCTCCACGTCCTCGATGGTTTCGTTTTCCAACAGCAGGTCAACCCGACGCTCGAACTCGGCTTCGTCGATGTCGCCGCGTGCGTATCTATCCCGAAGTGTATCGAGAGCGTCTTGTTGTTCATCCACTTGCCCCGTTTCCATCTCGTCTGCTCGCCATTCGCTTTCGTCCTCGCCCCCGAACACTACCTGCGAGAGAATCGCCACAATCGGAAGCACCACGGCGAAGCCGAGGACGAACACCATCCAGAACCACGAATAGCCGAGAAACAGCGCCGTCAACCCCGCGCCGAGGACGAGAAGCGCGACGATTCCCGGAATCTGTTCGTCCAGCGATTGGTGCGTGTTGGCCATGCTGCACCCTTCTCCACGAAGCATAAAAACACTGTCACCCGTTGGGCGAGGGTTCTTACTGCCTGCGACCTACTGTCATCCATGGCAGACCGCGTGCCATCGGGACCGGAGGGGGTACCGTTTCTGGGGTCGAGTCTCCACTACGCCGACGACCCGTTGGGGTTCATGGAGCGCGTCGCGGACGAGTACGGCGACGTCGCCCGAATCGACGTGTACAGTCAGGAAGTGTATCAGGTCACTGACCCGGATGCGATTCGTCGCGTGCTGGTGACGAACGCCGAGAACTACAAGAAACCGAGTTTGGGTGGTGACGAAGGATTAGGTGGACTGCTCGGCGACGGCCTACTGACCAGCAACGGGGCACACTGGCAACGCCAGCGGAAGGTGATGCAACCGTCGTTTTTCGGCGACAAACTGGACGACTACGCCGACATCATCGTCCGCGATTCGGAGACGCTGGCCGATTCGTGGTACGACGGCAAGCACGTCGATATTCACCGCGAGATGTCCGAACTGACGCTTCGTATCGTGGTCGAAAGCCTACTCGGCGCGCGAATCGACGGGATGGAACGAACCATCCGCGAAGCCCTATTGGAGGTCGGGGAGCGATTCCGCCCCGGCCCGCAGGGGTTCGTTCCGGAGGAAATCCCGACGCCGCGAAACGTTCGCTATCGCCGGTCGGTCGAGATTCTAGACCGGATTTTGCGGGACATTCGCAGACAACACGAGGTTCACGGTGAGGCTGATGATTTGCTCGGCAAACTGCTCGGTGAGGAAGAAAGCGGTATGCTGGGCAAAGAGCAGGTTCGAAACGAGATGATGACGATGTTGCTCGCGGGCCACGACACGACCGCGTTGACGCTCACGTATGCGTGGTATCTGCTTGCGACACATCCGGAAGCGAAGAACAGATTCCACGACGAACTCGATTCGGTGGTCGATGGCTCGCCCACCGTCGCCGACCTCGCGGAGTTGGATTTCCTCGAACAGGTCGTCATGGAGACGATGCGGCTCTATCCGCCCGCCTACGTCATCTATCGACAGGCCGAAAACGAAGATACGCTCGCCGGGTTTCACATTCCCGCCGATACTGTCGTCGCTGCGCCGCAGTGGGTCGTCCACCGCGACGGGCGATTTTTCGACGACCCCGAGGCGTTCCGCCCGGAACGATGGACGACGGAGTTCCGCCGAGAACTCCCCGACTTCGCCTACTTCCCGTTCGGCGGCGGCCCGCGCAAGTGCATCGGCGACGGATTCGCGATGCGGGAAGCGAAACTCGTCCTCGCGACGCTCGGCACACAATTCGACTTCGAACTCGTGTCCGACGCGCCGCTGTCGCTCGTTCCGTTCGTCACGATTCACCCCGAAAATCCGGTCGAAATGACGGTTCGCGCCAGATAGCTATTCGATTTTTCGAACGACGTAGGAGATGCCGATGCCAGTTGCCAGCAGGACGGCGAGGTTGAACGCCGCGTTGAACAGCGGTCGGTACTGGTCGGCGATGAAGGTTCGAATCACTACCAGCGCGCTCATGTAGAACTGGAACAGGGCGACGATGGCGAGGAAACAGAGAAGCACCAGTGCACCTCGATAGATGTATCCCTGTACCTTCTCGCGGTTTGGTTTCTCTCGGTTCGATTTTTCGTGATTCTGTTCCCCGCGATTTGCTTTTTTCGGGTCGGTTCGTGCCGTCTGGTCGCTGGCCGGTTCCGGGATGGCCGTCGATGTGGATTCCGTTTCAGTCATCGTCGTTCGTGTTCCTCCGTGCGATTACACCCGCCACGAGGAGCGCGGTGACACCCGCGAGCGCGGTGAAGCCCGGTTGTCCGCTGTCGTTCGAAGTGGTGGTTGCTTCCTTGGCCGCGTTCGGACTGTTGTCTCCAGAGAAGTCCGACACCGAGAGGTCGATTTCCCGATTCGTTTCGTTGACCGAGAGTTGTTCCGTGGGGTCGAGATTCGCCGCACTACGGGCCGACCCGACGACGACACCGTCCTTCCAGAGAACGGCATCGAGGTAGTAGTTGTAGTCGTCTGCGACCGACAACGAGGCGGACGGATTTGCAGTCCGTCCTGCCTCGATTTCGCCGACCGGAACCGACACGCGGTCGGCGACGATGTTCGAGTCGGCTTGTCGCGCCGTGAACACAACGCGAACGTTTTCGGACGGGTAGTCGCCCTGATTCGTCAGGTACGAGGAAACGTTGAGCGTGGTCTGCCCGTCCCCGGCGTCCGCAATCGAATACTCGATTGGCGGGAACTCGCTCGCGCTGTCCTGCCAGTGGAAATTGACGTTGGTTTCCGCGTAGCCCGGTTTGAGCGTGCCGACGCCGTCTACTTCCTTGGCACCCTCCGCGATTCGCTCACCGTCGCGGAAGACGACGGTTTTGATACGGTAGTCGCCGCGTCGTTCGACCGAAATGTTCTGCGTGACGCTCGCTTCGCGTTCACCTTCGATGGTCGGTACGTCCTGTTGAGTGGTCGTCTCGACCAATCCCGAGTCGGCGTGAACCGCCCTGACGAGGACCGAAACGTTCTCCGCCGGGCCACCTCTGTGTTCGAGGCGGGTTTCGACGGCTAACGTCGCGGTGCCGCCGGAGACGGAACCGGGTTCGATGGCCACGTCCTCGATTTGGAGGGAACTGGCCCGAACGTTCTCGATGTCCGTTTCGGCGATTGCGCCGGGTATGAGGGCAGCGGCGAGCAGGGACGCCATCACGACGATGGCGATGCCGCCCGCCAGTGTTCGTTCACGATTCATGTCAGATTCGTGTCACATCTGGGCAAATACTTTGTGGTTTGATATTTTCCCAGTGCGAACCGAGCGATTCACCCCTATTCAGTGCGTAGCCGATGCCATGAGCACAGAGAACGCCGCGGGAAAGGTTCGCTTCGGACTTGCGCTGGCGCTCGGTGTCGTCGTCCCCGGAATGTCGAAATACGTCCTCACCGAGATGGGATACGGCTTCGTCGGAACCGCCGTCTTCTATACCGGCTATCTGACCGCCGCACTCCTCATCTGGTACATCTGGGTCAGACCGCTGGAACTGACCGGGTCGAGCGGGGCATAGCGGAAGTTTAAAGGAGAACTCACACCGATTCACGGACAGGAATGCTTGAGTTCGTCCCACTCCCACTCGTTGACGATTTCCTCATCGAATACAACGTGGGACAGGCGGTTTTCGTCCTGTTCGCGCTCTCACTGCTGGCCGCGATTCCGCTGAAGTCCCGAAAGGTACTGTCGTTGAACACTATCCTGTTCGGCCTGCTGTTCCTCACCGTGGTTGCGATGGGCGCACCGGCGCACTTCGCCTACCTCGGCCTCGCACTGCTGGTTATCGCCCCAGTGCTGTACACGACCGCGAGCAGATAGGATAGAACGCCTTTTTTCCTTGGAGGTAGACGGTTCGGCTATGGCAGACGACCTGACAGCCACGCTTCACACGAATCACGGCGACATCGAAGTCCGACTGTTCGACGAGCGCGCACCCCGAACCGTCCAGAACTTCGTCGGACTCGCAACGGGCGACCGCGACTGGACAGACCCGAAAAGCGGCGACAAAGTCTCCGACGAACCCCTCTACGACGACGTGCTCTTCCACCGCGTCATCGACGACTTCATGATTCAGGGCGGCGACCCGACCGGAACCGGTCGCGGCGGCCCCGGCTACCAGTTCGACGACGAGTTCCACCCCGACCTTCAGCACGACAGCGAGGGTATCCTGTCGATGGCGAACTCCGGTCCGAACACCAACGGTTCGCAGTTCTTCATCACGCTGGACGCCACGCCGCACCTCAACAACAAACATTCCGTCTTCGGCGAGGTCATAGACGGCATGGATGTCGTCGAGGAAATCGGCTCCGTGGACACGAATCGGCAGGACAAACCAAAATCGGACGTCGTCCTCGAATCGGTCGAAGTTCACGACGAATAACGACGCGACGAAACGGTTGTCGAGCGAATTTTTATTCCTTCACTCACAACAACAGAGCCGGCACAGGAGTTACTGCTGTGACTGCGCGGCGCGAATCACATTTTCGCCACCGTATTTTGATTTTGGTGGAAGAACGCTGTTTGCAAATCACGCCAACAAATCGCCCTCACTCGTCACTCGCTCCTTGCAGTCGCTCGTTTCTCGTTCGCCCGTATCCACCAGGCCGCCGAGGCCGGGCACGCGAGCGCGCCCGGCCAACCCAAATTCGGTTGGCCGTTTTCCTCGGACACTCGTCCTATCGAAGTCTGTTGCAAGCTAATTAATCAGTTGAAGGCCGAGGGCGGTCGCCCTCAGCCCTTTTGCAACCTGAAGGCATCGGGCGAGTGACTACCCGAGCGAGGGCGTGACGTATTGCCTGCATCAGTAGTCACAACAGACTCATCGTTTGCTCAATAGTATAATTTAAACACTACAATTGACACACTTCGCTAGAAAAGTCTTTCTCTCGGCGATTTCCGAAACCACTTCCCCATCCATCCCAAATCCTCGTTTATGGACGAGTCCGCGGAACGAACGAAAATCGAGTGGCGAGAGTGGGGTGCGGACGCATTCGAGGCGGCGAAAGACGAGAACAAACCCATCCTCCTGTCGCTTTCTGCGCGGTGGTGTTCGTGGTGTCACGAGATGGACGAGAAGACGTATTCGATACCGACGCTGGCGGCGAACGTCAACGATTCGTTCATTCCGATTCGGGTGGACATCGACCGCCATCCACGGGTTCGAGAGCGATACAACATGGGCGGATTTCCGACAACCGTGTTCCTCACGCCCGAGGGCGAACATCTCACCGGTGCAACCTTCCTCGACCACGACACTATGCGACAGGTCGTCGGGCAAGTGCGCGACCTTTGGGAGCACAAGGGACGAGAAGCGGCGCAGGTGCCGCGAAACGTCCGCGACCAGAATCCGCCCGCCGGGGAAGTAACCGAGGAAATCGAGCGTCTACTGGTCGGGCAGGTCGAAGACCGATTCGACGCGACCCATGGCGGGTGGGGCGACGACGCCAAATTCCCGGTTCCGCGAACAATCGAGTTCGCGCTGAAACGCGACCGAGAGCGCGCACTCGCCACACTGTCGCCCATCACGGCGAACCTGTTCGACGACTACGACGGCGGCTTTTTCCGCTACGCCGGAACCCGCGACTGGAACGACATTCACCACGAAAAGGTGCTCGACGCGAACGCCGCACTCGTGCGCGCCTACGCGAACGCCTACCTGTACACGGGCGAGGAGCGCTACCGCAATCCCGCCGAGAAAACCATCGAGTATCTCACGACGACGCTCTGGAACGGCGACGCCTTCGGCGGCAGTCAACAACCCGGCGACGGATACTACGGTGGCGACGCGAGCGACCGCGAAAGCGGGGATTCGCCCGACGTCGACTCAACTGCCTTCGCGGACTGGAACGCGCTGGCCGCCGACGCCTTGCTCACTTTCACGGCCTACACGGACGACGACTACGCCCGTCGCTACGCGGAGCGAACGCTTTCCTTCCTCGACTCGCTCGTGGACGACGGCGCGGTCGTCCATTATGAAAATTCCGGCGAAGAACCGGTCGAATCCGGTTTACTCGCCGACCACGCACACGTCACTCGGGCGTTCACGACCGCAGTGCAGGTGCTCGGCGATGAGAACGACGGGGACGGTTCCGATTACCTCGACACTGCACGCGAAGTCGCTGACTACGCCATCGACACGCTCCAACAGGACGACGGCGCGTTCGTGGACGGGCCGATGGAGGGCTTGGGATTGCTCGACCGACCGCTCCGCCCAGTCGATGGAAACGCCGCGTTCGCAGATGCGTTGGTCGACCTCTCGATTCTCACCGGCGAATCGCGCTACGAGGAGGCAGCGCGGGAGGCCCTCGGTGCGTTCGCTGGCGCAGCGGACAGAATCGGCGTGCAGGTCGCGGGCTACGGCACCGCCGCATCCCGCGTCTGCAGAAAACCGCTTCAGGTCGTGGTCGCCGCTCCAGCAGGGTCAGACCTCCACCGCGCGGGACTTCGTATCGCCGACCACGAGAAAGTCGTCGTTCCGAACGCGACTGACGCAAGCGGTGCGGGCGGTAGGGATGCCATCCGCGCCGAACTGGAAGGCGGGCACGCCTACCTCGTGGCCGAGGGGACGGTGTCCGACCCCGCGAGCACGCCCGTCGAACTGAACGAACTCGCAACGAGTTTCTTTTAAAATGAATATAGTGGATAAAAACAAGCATGCGGTTGAAATCTCGGCGAACGCACGGAGCGTTTTTATAGAGTCAGCGTAATGTCAACAGATATGGCAAGTCTCCGCGATTTAGGGCTCTCGGAATACGAAGCGCGGGTGTATCGGGCACTGTTGAACACGGGGCCGACCACGGCCAAGGAACTGTCGCGCGCGAGCGAGGTGCCAATGGGGAGGATATACGACGTTCTCAACAGTTTGGAGACGCACAATCTCGTCCGCAGCCAGAGCGCGAGTCGGCCGAAAAAGTACGTCGCGGTCGAACCGAGCACCGCGCTCGACCGACTGTTGGACGACAAATTGCAAGAACTGGACGCGAAGGCGGAGCAGTACGAAGGCATCGTAGACGAGTTGAGCACCGAACTCGACACCGCCGAACCGCCCATCGAAGAAGGGTTTTGGACGGCGGCGGTCGGTCCGGACGAATCGCTCGAACTACTGGTCGAACGGTTGGACGCCGCCGAAGAGCGAATCGTCATGGTCGCCGGGCGGGTGTCGCCGACGTTCGACATCGGCGACGTCGGCGAAACCGTCACCGAGCACATCGAACGCGCACTCGACCGCGACGTCGAAGTGTCGGTGCTCATGTCGCCGGAACTCGTTCGGACACTCCCGCCGAGCGTCGGCGACCGCTATGCGACGACGCTCTCCGACCACCCGAAGTTTTCGGTGCGAACGACGCCAAAACTCGACGGGACGTTCAACCTCATCGACGACATCGAGGTGTGCATCGAGGTTGCTAATCCGCTGTCGCCGGGCGAGGCGTTCGCCATGATCGACCTCAAAGACCCAGAATTTGCGGCGAACGTCAACAATCAGTTCTCCTCGCGGTGGGAAATGGCGGAACCGCTTCGTCTCTGAGGTTCGACCTTTCTGTTCTTTTTCGTTCTCTACTCTCGCCCGGACAGTCCGACGAGGTGGCCGACTTCCGGAAGCAGAATCTCTTCGGTTCCGAGTCGAACCGCATTTTCACTGCCGGGGAGACAGCAGACGACGACGCCGTCTACGACGCCCGCCGTCGCCCGCGTTCCGACGACTTTCGTTCCGATTTCGTCGTAGGAAAGCGTGCGAAACAGTTCGCCGAATCCGGGCAGTTCCTTTTCGAGCAGTCGGGTCACCGCCTCGATGGTCACGTCGTCGGGCGTGACGCCGGTTCCACCGGTTGTCACGACCACGTCCACGTCCTTTCGCCCGATGAGGTTGTCCACGGTTTTCTGTATCGTGTCGTAGTCGTCCGGAACGAGTTCTCGCGTCACCGTGTCGTGTCCGTCGTTTTCGACCAGTTCGGCGATTGCATCCCCCGCAGAATCTTCGTCCAGTGAACGCGAAGAGGAGACGGTGACGACGCCGAAGCCGAGTTCGCCCCTATCGTGGACGTGGTGGTGTTGGTCGTCGTGCTGCTGCTCGTCATCGTCGTGTTGATGCTCGGCGTCGTGTTGCTGCTCGTCGCCTTGTCGTTCTTCGTTTTCGTTCCGTCCGTCACTGTCTTCGTTTTTTTCGGCAGTTTCGTCCTCTGTCTCGTCCTCCTCGTTGACCGGTGCGCGGCGCGTGTCGCGCGACTGAAAATCGACCATGGCTGTTCGTTTCCGTTGCGACCTCTAAAAATCGTCGGCGAGTCCGTTGAGGTACAGTTTTAGCCCTCCCATCCGACATACCGCACATGAAAGCCGTCCAGTTCGAAGGACACGGCGGGACGGAGGTTATCGACTACGC
Organism: Haladaptatus litoreus; assembly: GCF_900156425.1. GTDB lineage: Archaea > Halobacteriota > Halobacteria > Halobacteriales > Haladaptataceae > Haladaptatus > Haladaptatus litoreus. Next base: position 20,421 of record NZ_FTNO01000002.1, on the reverse strand, counting down.
GGAGTTCCCCGACCCGGAACCGGCACGAAACGAGGTTCTCATCGACGTGAAAGCGGGTGCGCTGAACCACTTGGACGTGTGGACGCGCAGAGGGCTTCCCGGCCTCTCGCTCGATATGCCGCACATCCCCGGCAGTGACGGGGCGGGCGAAGTCGTCGACGTCGGCGAGGACGTGACTCGGTTCGAACCCGGTGACAGAGTCGCCCTCTCGGCGGGCGTCAGTTGCGGGAAATGCGAGTTCTGCCGCCACGGCCAGCACTCGATGTGTGTAAAATACCACGTCATCGGCGAACACGTCCGCGGGATTCACAGCGAACTCGCGACGATGCCCGAGGACAACCTGCTTCCGGTTCCAGACGGCGTTTCGTGGGAAACCGCCGCCGCAGCGCCACTCGTCTTCCAGACTGCGTGGCGCATGCTCCTGACTCGGGGTGACGTTCGCCCCGGCGAGAAAGTGTTGGTTCTCGGCGCGTCCGGGGGCGTGGGGCACGCCGCCGTCCAAGTCGCGGATTACGCCGGAGCGACGGTGTACGCGACCGGCAGCAGCGAGGAGAAATTAGACCACGCGCGCGAACTCGGCGCGGACTACGCCATCAACTACGAGGACGACGATTTCGTCGAGCAAATCCGCGAGTTGACCGGAAAACGCGGCGTGGATGTCGTCGTTGACCACGTCGGCGCGGCGACGTGGCAGGACTCCCTGAAGAGTCTCGCCAAAGGCGGACGGATTCTGACCTGCGGGGCGACCACAGGTGGACGACCGGAAACCGACATCAACCGCATCTTCTGGAACCAGCTGTCCGTCATCGGTTCCACGATGGCCTCCCACGGCGAGGCGGACGACGCGCTGGAACTGGTGTGGGACGGCACGTTCGAACCGAAAATTCGGGACGTGCTCCCGATGAGCGAGACGGCGCGCGCCCACGAAATGCTCGAAAACCGCGACGGGTTCGGAAAGGTCGTCGTCAAACCCGACAGTGAACTATGATGACTGAAAGCAGGGAGTTCGGGCGAAGCGGCTGGATTCTGGTCGCCGTGATGGTGATCGCGTTCATTATCGCGCCCCTCCTCATCTACATCAATCCGCCGTATTTGCCGTTCAAGTTCGCGTACATCGTGGTGCCGCTGGTCCCCGCGATTCTTCTGGGTGCGACTGCGGTGTGGGCCGCCCAGCGCAAAACGTAAATCGGAAAATCCACAAATTTTTTACCGTGTGGCGTAATCACATGCCATGAGTGTCATCCACGTTAAAGACCAACACGATGGGGCGTCCTATCGGCAGGTCGAACTCAAACTCTGGCATCCCGGTTGTTGGACGCTGGAGGTGACCGACGAGTACGACGGAACCCACATTTTAGAAAAATCGCTCTATCCGACCGACGAGACGGTCAAAGGCGATTTCATTCTCGTTTCGGAGGGCGACCACGACATCGAAACGTTCGTGGAAGCTATCGACGCCCACCGGGTCGTCGAGAGCACGGCCATCCTGAAAGACGGCGGCAGTCGCGCCCGCGTCGTCGTCACCTACGAACGCGCGTCCAGCATCGTCCCCGAAATCGTCAACTCGGAGTTCATGCCCATCGAACCGGTTCACATTACTGGCGGGTACGAACAGTGGACTGTCCTCGTCCGCGCAGACCGACTGGAATCCGTGTTCGCTCGCCTCGAAGAGGAATACGACATCACGCTGGAAGCTATCCACGAGGTAGACCCCCACGACAACGTCGAATTTGCCGACACCAGCGACCAAATTTACGACTCGCTTTCTGCGCGCCAGATGGAATGCCTGTTCGAAGCGCACGACGTTGGCTACTACAACTGGCCCCGCGAGGTGTCGGCGAACGCTATCGCGGACGATTTCGGTATCAGCGGCCCGACGTTCCTCGAACACCTTCGAAAAGGCGAACAGAAAGTGCTCGACGCATTTCTGACGAAACTCTCGGGACGAAACTACTAACGTATTAAAAATGTATTCGATTCGAACCCTCGTCGGATTGGGAATCGCTTTGAGGGTGTGCGTAAATTAGGTTGGTATGCCATCGAACCTCACTCTCTCTGACGTGCTCGATGTGGAGTATCCTGCTCCCCCTTCGTGGTCTTGCGACGGTGAGTTTCTCGCCGTCACGCTGTACGAAGACGACGGAAAAGCCCTGTTCGTCTCCGACCGCACCGGAGAACGGACGTGGCGGTTCTCACCTGAGAACGGCTTCGTCACCGAAATTTCGTGGTCGCCGACCGCCGCGGAACTGCTCGTCGCCACGGACGAGGGTGACCTCTTTCTGGCCGACCCGAACGGACAGACGACCAGCAGACTCATCGCCGGGCCGGACGACCGAGAGGCGTACACGTGGTCGAACGACGGGTCGCGGTTCGCGTTCTACCGCGATGGCCGCCCTGTCGTTCGTGACGTTGCGACCGGAAGCGAACGAACCTACGACGCGCCGGAGCGCGGCCCGTTCCTCGCCGAATCCAGAATGTTCGCGTGGTCTGACGGCGATACCCATCTCGCCTACCGATTCGTTGACGACGAAACGACGCAGGTCGGCGTGATAAATGTCGAAGCCGACGAACTGGTGTGGCGCACCCGCGACACGATGGCGAGTCAAAATCCGACGTGGTTAGCCGACGGGCGAGTCGTTTTCGACCAGCGAGGCGAAGGCGGCCGTGTCCGGCGAATCGTCGCAGTTGACCCGGAGGACGGCGAAGAAACCATTCTCGCGCGGGAAATCGACCGCGAACGCGGTGTCGTCTCGCAGGGTGCACCCGAAGTCTCGCCCGACGGAACCCGAATCGCGCTCGCTCTCCCGCTCGATGGCTGGGACCACATTCACGTCGTGGACACCGAAACGGGCGAACGAACACAACTCACGGAGGGAACCTTCGAGGACAAGGGTGTCGCCGACGGAACACCGCAGTGGATTGACGACGAAACGCTCGTATTCTCTTCGAACAGAAACGATTTCGGAGAACGCCACATTTTCTCCGTCACTCTTTCGGGCGAAACCGAACCCCTCGTCGAAGCCGCCGGTACGAACGTCTATCCAAGACCGTCGCCGTCGGGCGACGGTCTTGCATATCTGCACGCCGACGCCCAACGTTCGCCGGAAATCCGCGTCGATACCGTCGATGTCGGCGACGAAACTCACCGACTCACCCAGTCCGCAGTCGAATCGTGGCCGGTTCCGCTGGTCGAACCCGAGCGAATCGAGTTCGAAAGCGCGGGCCGATGCATCGACGGCTATCTGCTCGACCCGCGGAAATCAAATACAGTCGCGGACGACGCGACAGACCTCCCTGCCGTCGTCTGCGTGCACGGCGGCCCAATGCGGCAGATGCGCGACGGCTGGCATCCCTCGCGCTCGTACAGCCTCTTCTACACGTTCCACCAGTATCTCGCGGAAAAGGGCTACGTCGGCCTGTTCGTCAATTACCGCGGCGGAATCGGCTACGGACGGGAGTTCCGCCAAGCCATCGCGGGCGTCCGCGGCGCGGACGAAATAGAGGACGTGGCCCGGGCGGGTGAGTTTCTGAAAGGACTCGACTACGTCGATGCCGATTCGGTCGCCGTCTGGGGACTCTCCTATGGTGGCTACGCCACGCTTCAGGTGCTCGGCACGCACCCGGACGTGTTCGCGCTGGGAATCAACCTCGCCGGACTCGCCGACCTCGAACTGTACCGCGACTGGGCCGAGGAAACCAAATACCCGCGTGCCGCCTCCGCGGAAGTGCTCCGGATGGGCGGCGAACCGTGGGAGGTGCCCGACCGCTGGGCCGAAGCATCGCCCGCGACGCACATGGACAACTACGAAGTTCCGCTGTACAACTTCCACGGAACCGGCGACCGCTACGTCAACTTCGAACAGTTAGACCTCGTCGTCGAAAGCCTGACCGACCTCGGCAAGGAGTTCGACGCGGATTACTATCCCGACGAGAACCACGTCTTCTCGAAGCGAGCGACGTGGGAACGAACCCTGAAAAAGGTCGAGCGAGTGCTGGAGACGGAACTGTGAACGTCTTCATTTCCGCCGACATGGAGGGAATCACGGGCATCGCCGACCCGCGCGACGTGGTGAAAGGCGAAGCCGACTACGACGCTGGACGGGAACTGATGGTCGGCGACGTGAACGTCGCTGTAGCGGGCGCAGTCGCGGGCGGGGCGGAAAACGTTCTCGTCAACGATTCGCACTCTTCGATGACGAATCTTTCTCGGAGTGCGCTTCACGACGCCGCCCGCCTGATTCGCGGCGGCACGAAACCCCGGTCGATGATGCAGGGACTCACCGCAGACCACGACGTTGCCTTTTTCGTCGGCTATCACGGTAAAGCCGGAACGCCGGAGGCCGTCCTCAATCACACCTTCTATCCGCAGATACTCGTCTCGCTTCGCGTGAACGACGCCGAAGTCGGCGAACTCGGCTGGAACGCCGGATTCGCAGGCTCCCTCGGCGTTCCCGTCGGCCTCGTGACTGGCGACGATGCGACCGAAACCGAGGCCCGCGACGAACTGGAAGACGTGGAAACCGCGGTCGTCAAGGACGGAATCGACCGGTTTACCGCCGACTGTCTTCCAATCGAGGACGCCAACGAGCGGATTCGAACCGCCGCGGAGCGGGCGGTTCGACGCGCGAAGGATGACGATCTCGCTCAACCCGCTCCGGACGAATCCGTCGCTATCGAGGCCGACTGGGCCACGACGAATCAGGCCGCGCGTTCGGCAGGGCTTCCGTCGGTCGAACGAATCGGCGGGCGGACGACGCGCGTCGAAGCCGAGGAATACGTCGGAGCATTTGAGGCATCCGTTGCCATGCTCCGCGCTGGCGGTGCGGGACGAAACGAGTGGTACGGGTAACAGCGGTCGTCGTTCACGGGTGGCGGCGGCCCGATGCCGACGATTCGAATTTCCTGTTTACCGTTTCTGGTTCGGCAGACTGCCTTCTCTGCTTCGAAACGAGTTCGGTAGCCGTGATGATAAAGAAATACCAGTAGCAATGCTGAAATCACTGGCCAAACGACCACTCGAATACTACGCATCGCTCCTTGTTGGCCGCTTCCTCAAACAAAAACCTTCGTACCTTCAACCGGCCAGTTCCCGCACAAAATCGTCTATCGTCTCTCGTGCGTTCTCCTCGTCTTCGCCAGTTAACCCTCCCAATAGTACGGAGAACACCACATCATTTCTTCCATCGTTCCGACGAACGATTCCCGAGAGGGTTCTGCTCCCGGTGAGCGTGCCGGTTTTCGCTCGGAGTTCGCAGTCCGTTTCGAGTAGGCGATTTTCCAGTGTTCCCTCGCCGGGTTGTGGAAGCGAAGCGAAAAACGTGTTCGCCCACGGTTGTCTTTCCACCCATTCGAGAACGCGAACCAATCCCCGGGCGGAAACCAGATTGTACCGCGACAGGCCTGAACCGTCCCGGATTCTGGCCCCGCCTGCGTCATGGGCGTCGAGAAACTCGCTCACGACTGTCTCCCATGTTTCCCACGAACCGTCGCCGCGAACCTCGCGGGAGACGGTTCTGGCGAGTTGCTCCGCGAGGAAATTGTCCGACGGGACGTTCATCTCCCGAACGAGTTCGGAAACGGGCGGCGATTTCACGGTCGCAATCGGCTCTCCTGAATTCGGATTTCGGGAAATCAGCAGTCCACCAGTGTGCGTGACTCCCGTCGCTTCCAATGTATCTTGAAACGCGAGCAGACAGTGACGAATCGGGTCGGCGACCGGAACGGTTTCCGTCTGCGGTTCATCAGACGGTTGTCCCTCGATTCGAATTTCGTCCTCGTCTCGAAAGACGCGCAGTTCGTCAGCAGACGGGTCGAAATCCGTGACGATTTCTGTCGTGTTCGGTTTCGGTGAGATTTCGATGTCGGTGCCGGACACCGTCACCGAAACGGTGTTCCCAGAAAGCGCGAGTGCCGTGCTTTCTGCGCCGTAGCCGTACTGTCCATCTTCCCACATCCACCCCGGCCCGCGGAATGCTTCGGAGAAGCATCCTACGTCGGCGACGAGGTTTGTGACCGTGTCGATACTCTCGTTTCGGACGCTTTCCGAGAGCACCGACAACTGCGTCGGTGAGAGCGAGGGATTCCCTCGTCCTCGAAGGACGAGGGAATCGCCATCCCTGAAGACGCGCGTTTCGAATCGGTAGTCTGAACCGAGGTGGTGCAACGCGAGCGCGGCGGTGAGCAGTTTCGTATTCGATGCAGGCGGCAGTGGCACGTCTGGGTCGTGTGCAACGAGTTCGTCGCCGCCGAGTTCCCGCACCAACACGCTCGATGCGAAACTGTTGGATTTCACCACGAAAACGCCTCTCTGTCGTCGCTGTCGATGTGACAGGCCGACAGATGGCCGTCGTCGACGGATTCCAGTTCCGGAACGTGTGCTTCGCAGGGAGAAAGGTACTCCGCGAGCGCGGACTGCGCTTCGTCCCAGTTCCCGTCTGCCGCATGTGAAACGGCCCGTTCCACGGTTTCCTCGACTCGTGCCGGAAGGTTGCCCTCGAAGTAGTGCGCCCGAACCGATGCCGGGTCTGTGTCGGTCTGCAGACTTTCGTCGCGCATGTCACCCCTGAGTTCCATGTACTCGCGGTACTCATCCCGAGTGAATGGGTCGGGCACGATGAGCGACGGACAGCGCGTGTGGAACTTACACCCGGATGGCGGGTCGCTCGGACTCGGCACGTCGCCGACCAGTTTCGATTCGACGCCGCGGGTGTCCGGGTCTGGGTTCGGCACCGAATCCAACAGGGCGCGGGTGTAGGGGTGATGTGGCTCCGTAAACAGCCTGTCAACCGGGCCGGTTTCCACGAAATCGCCGAGATACATCACGGCAACGCGGTCTGCCACGTTCCGAATCACAGAGAGGTCGTGCGTGATGAACAGGTAGGTCAGGCCGTACTCCTCCTGCAAATCCTGCATCAACGAGAGGATTTGAGCCTGCACGCTCATGTCCAACCCACTTACGGGTTCGTCGGCGATGACGAGGTCAGGGTTAATCGACAGCGCCCGCGCGAGGTTGATTCGCTGGCGCTGGCCGCCCGAAAACTCGTGCGGATAGCGTCCGTAATGTTCTTCCTTCAATCCGACCTGTCCGAGCAGTTCGCGGACGCGCTCACGGCGCTTTGCTTCGTCCCATCCCGCCGCTTCCAGCGGGTCGGCGATGATGTTTCCGACCTTTCGACGCGGGTTCAGACTCGATTGGGGGTCTTGGAACACCATCTGGGCGTTCCGCCGAAATTCCCGTTTCGCGCCGCGGTCGAACGTCGTGGTTCGCGTTCCGCGAAATTCGACCGCCCCATCGGTCGGTTCGGTCAGACCGAGCAGGGTTCGTGCGAGCGTCGATTTGCCACAGCCGGATTCGCCGACGACGCCGAGTGTTTCGCCGGGATACAGGTCGAAGTTGACGCCATCGACCGCCCTGACGCTTTTGTCGTCCAGTTCGAGCGGAAATCCGCTATCGGAGTTCCACCGTATCGAACTGATGAAGCCGGAGTTGACCGGGAAATGTTTCTTCAGGTTCTCGACCCTGAGCAGTGGTTCGTCCGATTCTTGCGGTCGTTGCTGAAGGCGTTGACTCATCGTTGACCTCGCTCGTGAAGGGTCGGTTCCTCCATCTTTCCGTACTCGTCTTTGTAGAGAATACACGCCGAATCGTGATTCGGTCCCACGTCGATTCGCGGCGGTTCGATGCGGGCGCAGTCGTCAACCGCGACGGGACAGCGCGTACGGAATCGACAGCCCGATGGCGGGTCGATTGCGCTCGGCATCGTTCCCTCGATTGGATTCAGGGCGTCTGCGCGCTCGTCCGGACGAACGACGGAGCGCAGGAGCGACTGCGTGTAGGGGTGTTTCGGATTCCGGTACAGTTCCTCGTAGGGTGCGTGTTCGACCACCTTGCCGAGGTACATCACGGCTACCCTGTCACAGACTTCACGCACGACCCCGAGGTCGTGCGTGACGTAGACGACGCTGGTGTCGTACTTCTCCTGAATTTCGTCGAACAGGTCGAGAATTTGGGCTTGAATCGTCACGTCCAGCGCCGTCGTCGGTTCATCCGCGATGATGAGTTTCGGACTGCACGACAGCGCCATGGCGATGAGCGCGCGCTGGCGCATCCCGCCCGAAAACTCGTGCGGATACTGGTCGGCCCGCTGTTCGGGGTCTGGAATCCCCACGTCGTCCAACAGTTCGACCGCCCGCTCGTGCGCCTCTTTCTCGCTCCGGTCGGTGTGGTACTCCACGATTTCGGCGATTTGATGGCCCACGGTGAACACGGGATTCAGCGCCGACATCGGGTCTTGGAAGACAAACGAGATTTCGCTCCCGCGAACTTCCTGCCGGAGTTCGCGCTCCGTGCATTCGGTCAGGTCGCGCCCGTCGAACCGAACCGACCCATCGACCACCTTGCCGGGCGGGTTGATGAGGCCGAGAAGACTTTTGACCGTCACACTTTTTCCGGCCCCGCTCTCGCCGACCAAGCCGATGGTTTCGCCGCGGCCTACCTCGAAACTGACGCCATCGACGGCTTGCACGATGCCGCCTTCCGTGTAGAAGTACGTCCGGAGGTCTTCGACTTCGAGGAGGCTCATTGCATTCGCCCCCTCTCAGTCTCGCTTTCTCCTGTCTTCGTCTCCGATTCAGGATTTGCATCCGTCCCGCCGTCCGTCGCAGGTCGGTCGGCGACGGCATCGGGTTCTTCCCTTGGCGCGCTCTCGCTGGGGAGGAAATCGTCGTCCAGCTCGTCCCAGTTCGCCTTGCGGAGCGTGGTTCGCGGATCCATCGCGTCCCGGAGGCCGTCGCCGAGCATGTTGAACCCCATCACGGTGATGAAAATCATCAGGCCCGGAAAGAAGGCGACCCACGGCGCGATTATCATGGCTTCCTGCGCACCGCTCAACATGCGACCCCACGACGCTGTCGGCGGTTGCACTCCGAATCCGAGGAATGACAGTGCCGCCGCGCCGATGATGACGCTCCCCATCGAGAGGGTGGCCTGCACGACGACCGCGGCCAGTCCGTTTGGCACGATTTCGCGGAACAGGATCGTGCGTTTGGGTAGTCCGGCGGCGCGCGCCGCCTCGACGTACTCTTCCTCGCGGAGAGAGAGCACTTCCGACCGCATGACGCGGGCGTAGGCGGGAATGCCGATGACCCCGTAGGCGAGAAAGAGGTTGTAGACGCTCGGTCCCATAATCGCCATCATCGTCATGGCGAGGATGAGGCTCGGAATCGAGTACAGCACTTCAAGCAGGCGCATGATTGTGTCATCGATTCGACCGCCGAAGTAGGCTGCCGCCGCGCCACAGGCGATTCCACCGAGGAAGCTGATTCCGACGGAAATGATGCCAATGGCGAGCGCGATTCGGCTTCCGTAAATGATTCGAGAGAGCACGTCCCGGCCGAAATCGTCGGTTCCCATCGGATGGTCGAGGGAGGGAGCCGAATAGGATTCGTCTGTGTTCTGCGCGTGGGGGTTTTCGTGAATCGCGGTGATGAGGGCTTTGTCGAACACCACGAGGTCGATGGTCGAGAAGATGGCCAGCACGACGAGGATTCCGACGATAGCTGCGCCAGCGATTGCCGTCGGACTGTGTCGGAGTTCTCGGATGGTTCCTTTGAGTCTGCTCTCGGTGTCGATGCTACTCTCGGAGAGTGAATTGGTCGTACTCATGTCAGTCGTATCTGATTCGTGGGTCGATGTACGCGTAGGCGAGGTCTGTCAGCAGGACGCCGATGAGGAACAACAACGCGAACGACAGTGTCATTCCCATGATAACGCCGTAGTCCTGTTTCGTGATGCCATTGAAGAACAGTCGGCCCATGCCGGGAATGGCGAAGATTTTCTCCGCGATGACGCTACCGTCCAGCAGGAACGACAGCTGTAGCCCGATGATGGTCACCAGTGGCAACAGCGCATTTCTGAAGGCGTGCTTGAGCAGAATGCGCCGTTCCGGCAGGCCGTATGCTCGGGCCGTCTGGACGTACTCCTGCGATAGCTCTTCGATCATGCTGGAACGCGTCATGCGCATCAACGTCGCGGTCTGTGCAGTCGCGAGCGTGATGACGGGCATCACGAGGCGTTTCGCCGACTCCACCGGGTTCTGTGCGAAGGGTACGTACCCCGATGTCGGAAGCCAGCCCAGCTCGTAAGAGAACAGGAAGATGAGCATCAGCCCGAGCCAGAAGTTCGGCGTGGAGAGTCCCGCTAGTCCGAAAAATCGCGAGACGTGGTCGCCCAGCTCGTTGTGTCGCGAGGCGGCGTAGACGCCGAGCAACAGCGAAATCGGGAGTGCGATGACGTACGAAAGGCCCATCAGGGTGAGGGTTGGTCCGAGACGCTCCAGCATGAGGTCGGTGACGGGACGTTTTAGCAGGAAAGATTCGCCGAGGTTCCCGGTGAGAACCCGTCCGAGATAGTCGAGATACTGTTGCCAGAGCGGTTGGTCGAACCCGTACTGTCGGATGAGGTCGTCTGCGAGTTCTTGGCTCGGATTCAACCCGAGGTAGATGCGCACCGGGTTGCCCGGAAGCGCGTGCATCATAACGAACGTAAGGGTAAACACGCCCAACAACACCGGAATGATTTGTAGGAGTCGCCGGGCGGTGTATCGGTACATACTCATAATTTCGTGTACGGAAATGGTGGGTTGTTAGTTGTCGAGCGAGGCGTTCGACCACTTGTTACACAGCGGTTGTGCGGCGAATGCGGTCGGGTCGTAGCCGTTGACTTTCTTGCTCCATGCGGTGGCGGACTGTTCCGAGTACACCGGAATGTGGGGATACTCCGACTGGAACGTCTCCGCGAGTTCGATGTACAGCTTTCTGCGCTCCTCGCGGCTCCCAAGCTTACGCGCTTTTCGAATCTTTTCGTCCGCTTTTTTCAGCTTCTCGCTATCGGGGTATGCCTCGTACAGCATTCCCCCGGCGGCGTTGCCGACGTAATTGTCTTCCACGCCACCGTCGTCGTTACGCGGGTTGCGGAACAGATAGTAGTAGAATCCATCGGGGTCTTGGCCGCCGGACCAACCGTAGATAGTCACGTCGAACTCCCCCGTATCGAGTTGATCGAGCCATCGACCGGTGTCCACTTCCTGCACCTCTGCGTTGATACCGACTTGGTTCATCTCGTTCTGTAGCTTGATGACCATGTTTTTGAACTTTCCAGACGCGAGCGTGGACATCGTCACGTCGAACCCGTCACCGTATCCCGCCTCTTCGAGCAACTGCTTCGCCTTTTCGTGGTCTCTCGACGGGTAGTATTTTTGTTTCCACTCTTGCCATGGGAAATTCCACGCCTCGTTCACATCTTTCGGCATGAATCCATAGCTTCGCTTTGCGAGTTCCCCCTTCGTTACCTTCAGCATATCGTCGTAATCGACGAGATACTGCATCGCCTCCCGAACATTCCGATTATCGAACGGCTCCCGTTTCGAGTTGAAAATGAGTCCGTTGTAATCGAACTGTGAGATGCGCTTCATCTGGATGGAATCGATCTTTTTCGCTTCCCCGAGTAAGGTTTCGGAGACGGACGCCTGATGCACGCCACCGGTTTTGAGGTCAACGAATGCGGTCTGTGCCTGAGGAATAATGCGATACTTGATCTGTTTTAGCTTGGGCTTTTTCAGGAAGTAATCGTCGTACCGTTCGAGCGTGAGATGTGACCCGGACTGCCAGTCCTTGAGTTTGAACGGGCCGCTTCCGACTGGTTTCTGCGCAAACTTCTTTTGCCCCTTGTTTTCGGCGACCTTCTTCGGAACGATGGCTGCGTTCATCCCTGCCAGTTCCAGTTCGAACAGTGCATACGCGTATTTGAGATTGAACGTCACCTCGTAATCGCCGGTCTTCTCGACGTTGTCAATGAACCCGAGATTCTCCCGGTTCGTCGATTTGTTCTTCGGGTCGAGAACCCAGTTGAACGAGTACGCCACGTCCTCGGCAGTCATCTCGCTTCCATCGTGGAACGTGACTCCCTGCTTGAGAGGAACGGTGTACGTCGTCTCGTCCTGCTTTTTCGGTCGTTCCTTTGCGAGATGGGGAACGATATCGCTTCCGTCGGGTTTGACAGTCACGAGCGTATCGAACAGGTAGTGCATCATCGAATTCGCCCACGCGAGTTCGTTCATACGTGGGTCAAGTGTCGTCGCGCTCTCTGGAGACGTGTTGATGAACGTACCACCTTCCGAACCGTCGCTCGGTCCATCGCTCGTCGTTTGGCCGCCACATCCGGCGAGCATCGTGGCTCCGCCGAGTGCACTCATGGTCAAAAAGCGTCGTCGGTCGAGTGGAGAGTCATTTTCTTCTATCATGGTAGTCGGTAGTGCAGGCGCGTTGCCCGGTTCGTGATACCTAATAGCAAAGATGGATGTAGCAAATAAGACAGCCCTTTCATACTAGGGTTATCTGGTCAGAACAGTAATCTGTACGCTGTCCTGTAAATTTGATGTATTTTTACTGGTTGCAAGATACCCTGTCAGAGTGTGCGTTCCCGGTTGGGGTCGCCACTCGTCGCCGTCGATTCCAGAACGACGAATCTGTCCGTCCCACGTTCCCTCGAACTGACGGATACCCCGTCGCGGAAAGGCGACTTGCCGCGGTGTCTCCGGCGGTTCGAAGCGTCGTTCGTCGGCGTCCGGAACGCCATCCACGTCCCATCCCCAGAGCCGACTGGTCGGCAGGCGCACGGCGAGCGGAATCGGCGCACGATTTCGAATCCGGAGGACGAACTTCGCTGGTTCTCCGGCGACGATTTCCCGCGGCGCGCGCAGTTCGACCGAAAGGCACCGCAACGCAATCGGGTTCGGAACCAATCCGGCGACCCAACTGCCCCCGCTTTCGGTACCGCCCGCCGGGTCGGGTGACAACACGTCTGCCGGTTTCATGGTCTGGTCACCGAACCGACAACGCAAATGTCTTTCTCACGATGGAATTCGATTTTGCCGTCCATTCGAAATCTACCGTTCACAGGCCATCCGGAATCCGGTCGCGGCCGAGAACGTCTTCACACGTTTCGCGTTTTCGCAGGCAATCGTGCGCGCCGTCGCTTCGCACCAGCACGACTGGGGGTTTCGGTTCCGCGTTGGTGTGACTCGCACTGCCGAGCGAGTACGCGCCGATTCTGTCCACCGCGAGGAGGTCGCCGGGGCCGAGTTCCGGAAGCGCCACGTCCTCGCTAATCACGTCGCTCGTGTAACAGAGCGGACCAGCGACGTGATATTTTTGCGTCGGTTTGCGGTCTTTCAGGGCGTACACCGGGTACGGCCAGTAGGAGGAAACGGCGTTCGTCCCGCCGTCCAGCACCACAAAATCGGCGTATGGCGTCTCCTTTACGACGCCGACCGTGGCGAGGTAGGTTCCGGCGTTGCCGACGAGTCTGCGCCCCGGTTCCACGAATAGTGTCGGTTCCCGAAGACCGAGGTCGGCGCAGGTCGTGCGAACCGTCTCGGCCATGTGCTCCACGATGTCCTCGGTGGCCGGAACGTCCTCGTCGTAGGGAACCGGAAAGCCACCGCCGAGGTCGAGCATGTCGATTTCGACCCCCAACTCGTCACGGATTTGGCCCGCAAAGTCGAGCATTTCGCGGGCGGCGACCCCGTAGGGTTCGACGCCGCGAATCTGACTGCCGACGTGCAACTGCACGCCAGCGAGGGAGACGGCGTCGGATTCCACTGCCGTCTCCGCAACTGCCATCGCTCGCCCGCTTTCGATGTCGAGGCCGAACTTGCTTTCGCGGGTCGCGGTGGCCACCCCGGGATGCGTCGGCACCTCCATCGCCGGATTGCCGCGAATCAGCACGTCTGGCTTCGTTCCGGTCGCATTCGCCGCCACGATGATTTTCTCCAACTCCGCGGCGTTGTCCACGAGCAGGTGCGAGACACCCCACGAAAGCGCGCGTTCGATGTCCTCCGGCGCGCGGTTCATTCCCGTGAGAAGCACGTCTTCCGCGTCGAATCCTGCCTGCTGAGTCGCCGTCAGTTCACATCTCGCGTAGGCTTCTGCCTTGCATCCGGCATCTCGAAGCACCGAGAGAATCCCGAGGTTGTAGTTGGCTTTCACCGCGAAATGAATCTCGGAATCGGGGTAGTGGTCGTCCAACGTTCCCCGGAGCGTTTCGTAGTTCGCCCGCAGGTCGTCCTCGAAAAAGGCGTACAGCGGCGACCCGAACTGTGAAACGAGGTCGTCAGCGTGTCTGCGCAGTCGCTCTCTCCGGGTATCTCCGTCCATGCCACGAAATCCCGCAGAGGGCGAATAACGATTCACCCTCCCATGCTAGGGACAGAAATTTACCACGAGGGCGACACCCTCCGCATAATGTCACGCGCCGGGTCGCTCGCGCCGCTCACCGCCGCCGCGCTCTGGGGTGGTATGTACGTCGTGAGCAAGTGGGGATTCGCGGTGATTCCGCCGGTGACACTGGCGTTTTTGCGTGTCGCTCTCGGTGGACTGACGCTTTTCGTGGTGGTTCGACTGACGATGCCCAGTCGAAAATTTTCGCGGGATGATTGGAAACGATTCGGGATTCTCGGCGGCTGGGTTGCGCTCACTCTCGTGACCCAGTTCGTCGGCACCGACCTGACGACCGCGAGTCAAGGCTCATTGCTGACCGTTCTGACGCCCGTTTTTACGGTTCTGCTCGGTATCAGCGTTCTCGGCGAATCGTTTTCGAGACGAAAAGGCGCGGGAATGGCGTTGGCAGTCGTCGGAACCGTCGTCGTTCTCACCGGGCAGTACGACTTTTCGACTGTCGGGAGCGGCAACCTCCTCGGCGTCCTCGCGCTGTTCGCTGCGAGTTTCGGGTGGGCGGGCTACACTGTGTGGGGGAAACCGCTCGTCAGAACTTACTCCGCGCTCGAAACCGCGACCTACTCGACGCTCGCGTCGATTCCGATGGTTGGGATTTTCGTTCCGCTCGAACTCGCAACTGCCTCTCCCTCCTTCGACGTGACTGTCACCATCCCAATCGTCGCGGCGGTGCTGTACCTCGGCGTGTTCAGCACCGCACTGGCGTGGTTCCTCTGGTATCGCGGATTGGAAGAACTGGATGCAGGCGTCGTCGCCGTCTTCTTTTTCGCGCAACCAGTGGTGGGTGCGGTGCTCGGCGCGCTCCTCCTCTCGGAGTCGCTCGCCCCGTCATTTCTCGCGGGAGGGACGGTCATGGCGCTCGGCGTCTGGGTCGTGAACACCGCAGGAGAGTAGAACCTACTCCCGTAGCGGGTCTTCCGTTCCACGGACGCTGTCCACGATACCGTCGCCTTCCGGACGCTCGACCAACCAGAACAGTTTGTAGGCGTCCACGTCTCGAACGAACTCGATTTTCGGCGCGTCGTTGAGGGAATATCGCCGGAGCGTCCACTGGAGGACGGACTCCCGCGCTTTCGCCCGCGACTGTTCCGGGGAGAGTTCCGTCGGGAGGACCAGCACGTCCTCGATTTCCATCTCTTCCGCGTCCGGCACGCCATCCGCACGAACCACCAACCGTCGGGAACGGTCTACACTGGCGACGAATCGGTCGGTTCGCTCGCTCATGAACGGGCGTTCGATGGTCACTTTCGCCTCGTACACGCGGTAGGGGTAGGCAACCGCACCGACTCGTCCGGTTCCGGCCTCCTCGCGCGAAATCGACGGCGGAATAACCGCGAGTTCCGTGTGCTCACGCCGCTCTCCGACGAGTTTACTCGTCATTACTCACTCTTCCCGTCATTCCAGTAGCCGGATTCCCCGACGTGGGTGCGGATGTTGTCCGCTTCGGTGATTGCTTTCGGCGACACGTCCCGTCCGCCGTCGGTCACGTAACTCGGCGTCCCGCTTCCGGGTTCGCTCGTCACCGCGGACAGCGGCTTGTCGAATATGTCGAAGTGGTCTTCGACGCCGGATGGCGGTTTCGTCACGAGCGAAACCGAGACAAGCGTAATCACTGAGAGGATGAACGCCGGGAACAGGCCGTAAACGCCGACGAGATTGTAGAGGAACGGCGAGGATTCCGTCGGCATCATCCCCAACGCGTCGAGGAGGGTTCCGAGTTGCGTCCACAGTACCATCGTCGTCGTCCCGACGATCATACTGGCGACTGAACCCTTCGCCGTGACGCGCTTCCACCACAGCGCCGCGATGAGCGTCGGCCCGATTGCCGCGCCTAAACCACCCCACGCGTAATCGAGGACGAGGGTGTAAATCGGCGTGTCCTTGGCGAGATACGCGAAGGCGATGCTCGCAGCGCCGAGTCCGAGCGTGACGTAGCGCGAGTAGCGAACGAGTTGTTGCTCGGTCGCCTGCTTGTTCAGGAAGCCGTGGTACACGTCCTCCACGACGGCGCTCGTGGCGACGAGTAGTTGCGAGTCGGCGCTGGACATCATCGCCGCCAGCGCCGCCGCGAGGACGATTCCTGCGATTGCGCCGGGCAGGAGGTTGAGCGTCAACCTCGGCATGGCGTTGTCGGCGTTTGCGAGGTCACCCTGTCCGAAGATGACGATGGCGTACAGGCCGACGAGGGCCGCGCCGATGTACGCGACGAACATGAACAGTTGGGCGACCATCGCCGCGAGGCGGACGTTTTTCACTCGGTCGATACCCATGAACCGCACCATGATGTGCGGGTTGCCGGGGACACCCAGACCGATCGCGGCGTAGCTGATGATGCCGAAAATTGCCGCCCAGCCGGTTGCGCCTGCGGTGATGCTGGTCAGCGACGCGCCGCCATCGACGTTTGCGAGGTCACCAAACGGCAGTCCATAGGTCGTGAACGCGATGATGGGGAGGATGATGAACGCAGCGAGGATAATCGCTCCTTGGAAGTAGTCCGACCACGCGACGGCGAAGTAGCCGCCGAGCATGGTGTAGCCGACGACGATGACGCCACCGACGACGATGCCGACCCACGGTTCGACGCCAGTGAGAATCTGCAACAGCGTTCCGGCGGCGACGATTTGCGCACCGACGTAGCCGCCCTCGAACAGCATCAACACGATTGCCGAGACGCCTTTTACCATGCCAGAGCTGTCACCCAGGCGAGTGGCGAAGAAGGTCGGGAGCGTCACCGACTTCACGATTTCCGTGTATTTCCGGAGTCGTTTCGCCAGTCCTGCCCACGCGAGCAAGTCCGCCGGAATCATTCCGAGTCCGTTCAAAAACGCCATGATTCCCGTGTTGAAGGCGTCCGCGGGAACACCGAGCGTGAGCCAGCCGCTCATTTCTGACGCTCGCTCCGAGAATCCAGTGACGACCGGGCCGATTTGACGCCCGCCGATGACGTAGTCGCCGACGGAATCCATCATCTTCGACGCCCACAGCCCGATTCCAATGAGGACGAGCAGATACGCGCCGAAGGTTCCGAGCACCCAGATGCCCGCCTGTCCTGCGATTCCGTCAGGCATAGCTGTCCTCCTCGTACTCCTCACGCAGGCGCTTTTCGCGCCTGCCTTCGAGAACGTAGTACGCGATTAGCATTACGAAAAAAACCACGTATGGTACGACCAAACCCAACCAGTCGAGTGTGCTCATCCCTGCCATAATGATACAGACTAACAAACGAGAAATAAGCGTTTTGGCATTCACAACCGACCGTAACAAAACTATTTGTAGGAAGACCGGACAAAACTGCCGATATGCAGACGACAGTAGGGTGTCGGTGACGATGCGCCCGACGACACCGACGCTCGAATCCCGCGACGAACTGGGGGAGTACATCGAGCGCTACGCCGACCGAATCGACGGCGAACTCGGCGTCTTCCTCGGGTTTCCCTACGGCCCAGACGAGTTCGACACTGTCTGCGCCCGAAACGCCCGCCGGGCGTTTCGGAGCGCGAGCGTGGTGAAAATCCCCATCTTGTACGCGCTGTACGAACGATACGACGGCCGACTCGACTCTCTCGCGGAATCGTGCCCACTTTCCCCGGAAAACAGGGTCGGCGGAAGCGGTATTTTGCATCTCCTCGACGCCACGCCGACAATCGAGGATTTGGCTCGCGCGATGATTGCCACCAGCGACAACGCCGCGACGAACCAACTCATCGACCTCCTCTCCATGACGACGGTCAACGATTCCGCGGCGAAACTCGGAATGAAGCACACGCGACTGGCTCGGAAGATGATGACGACGCTCGAAGCGACGGATTTCGAGGAATCCGGAGTCCGTGTCCCGGAGAACGAACCCGCCAACGTCACGTCTCCCGTCGATTGCGCCCGATTTTTCGCCGACATCGCGTGCGAGGCGACCCTCTCCGCGAATGCATACGAACGAATGCGCGTTCCGCTTTCCGCCCAGAAAGACACCTCGATGGTTCCGCGGTATCTCCCGTACGAAACCGAAATCATGCACAAAACGGGGTGGCTTCCAACCGCCGCGCTCGACGCCGGTTTGTTGTCGGTTCCGGAGAAAGGACCCCCACCGCTCGTCTTCTCCGTCTTCGTTGATTCCGTTTCGAACGGTGCCGACGCCGCGGACGCAATCGCGGAAATCGGCGACGCAGTATTTTCGTGGCTCAAATGAGTCGCCGCGCGAGTTCGAACTTCTCGTCCAAGTCGGGGAGATAGTCGTCGTGGTCGCTGTCGAAACTGTTGACGACCACCGCGTCGTCGCTGCCGTAGGCATGGATGTACTCGTCGCCGCCGAGGCTGATGGCGACGTGGCCGGGGAAAAACAGGAGGTCGCCCGGCAGGAGTTCGTCGCGGGGAACCGTCTCACCCATGGCGCGCTGTTGGTCGGCATCCCGGGGAAGAACGATGCCGTTGACTCGGTACGAAATCCACGCCAATCCCGAACAGTCGATTCCGTCCGTCGTCATCCCGCCCCAGTCGTACTCCGTTCCGAAGAACTGCTGTGCGATTTCGACGACTGCCTCGCCGGTCGGTGTGTCGGGTGAGTGGCGAACTGCCCGGTCGGGTTCCAGCTCGGATTTGGACTCGAAATCGGAACGTGCGATGGTCGCACCCGTTCGGAAGACGATTTCCGACCCGTCGATTCGACACTCCGTTCCGGCGTATATCGGATGCTCCAGTTCCTCGGGAGCGATTTCGTGCGCGAGAACTGCGTCCGCGGTATCTGCCTGCGGCGAGGCGAGAACCTCCGCTTCGACCCACCCGAGATAGTCGTCCGGCGTTCGAATCCGCACCCAGTCGCCGTCGCGGTCGAACGCGGTCACGGATGCTCCGTAGAGTACCTGCGTGACCTGCTCCGACTCGGCACCCGGATTGCCCCGCACGGGCGTGACCGCAGCCTCGATTGTTCGCTCCGCTCGCTCGTCGGCGAGAACCGATAGCTCGCTCGTTGCCGATTTTTCGGTTGCCTGCTCGACTGCCGCTTTCGCGTGCGCTTCGAGTTCGGGTGTCGAGACGCTTCCTCGAAGCAGAAGTTCGCCGCCTTCGGATTCGGCTTCCGCATCGAACACTGCGACTCGCAAATCGGGGGCGTGTCTCGTCCGACAGCGTTGCAGTGCCAGTCGTGCGCGCTGGTGGTCGTCCATGCGCTTCCCTCCTCGGAGGGCGGTGAAAATCCTATCGCCTATTCGAGGTGGACGATTTCGGGGTCGAACGCCTCCCCCGTCCAGCGCCACGACCCGACGAAGGGGTACGCCCCGTTCAGCGAGACGATGACGTAGGAGTAGCCGTCCCACGTTGCATATTCTGCGTCGGTTTCGCTCGGATGGTCTGGCCCCGCCGGATGGGAGTGATAAAATCCGACGACATCCTGCTCGCGGTCTTCTATCTCTTCCATTATCGCCAACTGCTCTTCGGGATGGATTTCGTAGTTCGTCTCCGGCGTCTCCGCGACGTTTTCGGCCTGAAACGTGTCTTCGACTGTGGTGGGACTTCCCTGCGTTCCGGCGAGAATACCGCAGATTTCGTCAGGGCGACCCCGGCGTGCGCGACTCACGAGCGTGTCGTACACTTCGCGCGAGAGGACGAGCATACACCGTGATTCATCCTCAGAGTGCATAAGCGAGGAGGCCGGCCAACCGAAACCCACTTGGATGGGAAGGGGCAATCGACTGACGGGCGAGGGTTGCCAAGCCAGGCCAACGGCGGTGGGCTTAAGACCCGCTCGCGTAGGCGTCCATGGGTTCGAATCCCATCCCTCGCATGCACTAACGAACGAAGTGAGGAAGTGCGAGAAGGATGGAATTCGGATTAGACCGAGGTTCTGCGTGAAATGCAGGTTCTCGGGCGTAGTTCGAATCCCATCCCTCGCATTCTTCGTGATCTACTCAACTAGAGCTTCCACCACACCTTCTCAACGACAGTTGAATATAGTACAAAATTGAAACCAATATATTTTACATTCACAACTTTTTCTGAAGTCATTATATTTTTGAAACAAATATTTTCATGAATTTCCCAGTGACCGATAGCTTTAATCAGGTATTACGAGTCGAATTACATAATGAGTAAGAACAATCGCGTGAAACATCAAAATCAGTTTTTCGTATGTGATTCGAC
>NZ_FTNO01000001.1 GCF_900156425.1 Haladaptatus litoreus | reverse complement strand
TTTTCCGACTGGTCGTCGGGTGAGCACCCGGACGTGAAAATTCCGAAGCGAATCGCCGCGGAGCAGGATTTCGACTATTCGATTCACCATCCGCGCGACCTCGAAGACGACTTCCGGAGCGCACTTTCGGACTACCTCTGTTGGACGCGAAACCTCCCCAAGACGAAGCACGTCCAGTTTTTCTACAACAACTACAACGTAGAAAAACACGTCTACGTGACCGGAAACGGCCCGATATACAAGCTTAATTACGATTCGCCGGAAAGCGGCGCGAACATGGTCAAACACTGCTGTGAAATGCTTCAGTATCCGGGCAACGAATATGTCGAGCGCGAAATCGAGGAATGGCTACCCGGCGCGACAGAGTACGCGAAGGAAAACGACGTTTCACTGATGAACCTCCTTTATTGGGAACAGAGAATGGGTCGATGGGGCGCGCTGGCACCCCGTGAAAAGGACATCGCTATCAGAGGCGTGTCTCCGTTTTCCAACTACAACCTCCTGTTGACGGCGCTGAGCGTCGATTCGTCGAGGCTCTCCGCTCCCGACCACGACTTGATAAGCAGCGTTATCGAGACGAAATGGCCGGAACTGCGAAAATACACCGTCAATCCGAGCAAAAACCCACTCAAAGCGAAAGTAGCCAGCAGCGCGCCGTATCCCGTTGAGCGATTTCTTCGCTACGTCAACGCCAAAATGAGCTAACCGGTCGGAAACTGCGAGGGGTTCGAATACGACTGTTACTCAATTGACCTCTCTTTCTCGTGCTATCTTTCCCCAATAATGAAATAAACTTGTTTTGTTCGGGGGATGAGGACAACTGCTCCGTGTTCAAACGACACTAGCGTAAAAACAACATCCCGTCCGTATTCCATTTCCGAATTTTATGAGCAGATGTCAAATAAATGACGATGGGTTTTTGACCGTTCGTTGCGGAGTGTTACAAAGTATATGAATGAGGACGGTTCCCCCGACGAGCGAAGTGTCCATCGCGTCCAGCACGACCTTGCTGGCCCGCAGTCGATTAGCACGACTGTTACGGTGGCCGTCGCGGACGTTGCGGGTGTCGAACCAGCCGAAATCCCCGAGCAGTTGTACGACGTTATCGACCCGGAAGCGCTCGACAAACTGTTCAAGTCCCGCGACGACGGTACGCCACGACGGGGGGGCCGACTGTCGTTTTCGCTTTACGGCCATCACGTGACGGTTCGCGGCGATGGGTCGATTACGGTACAACCCGGACTCGCCCGCATCAAACAACTCGGCGGGAACCTGCTCGTCGTCGGGTCGGTTCCGGATTCCGTCATCGACACGGCAAGTACGCCCCTCCTCGGTGAAACGAAACGCAACCGAACGCGACTGTTCGCCCTCCACGACCGAAGCATCTCGACGGCCCGCAGTCGGCTTTCGATGGCCGGGTCTATCGGCGAAAACGCACACATCGTAAACTACCACACGGATTCGCGCTCGGCGGCGGCCGACGATTCGGTGCGAATCGGCCCCGAAATCGAGCGCGTCGACGGAGATGTCGATGCGTTCCGCGACGAAATCGTCGCCACAATTCGCCGACTCGACGCGGAGCGCGGCGGGTTCGAACCCGCGGAACTCCGGTTCTGTTTCGACACGCTTCGTCCGTTGGTGGAATCCTACGACGATGCGCTGGTCGATGCCTTCCTCGGCCCGATTTGCGAGGCGACCAAGGACGTTTCCGGCATGGCTCACTACATCCTTCCGATAGAGTACGATTCGCCCCCGGTTCGTGCCATCGCCTCGAAGTTCGACGCCATCGTCGAACTTCGAGCGGGCGACTCCGGCCCGGAACAGCGCTGGCACCTTCGGGAAACGGGTTACACCACCGAATGGTTCGACATCTGAACAGCGGCGACTATCGACAACGATGAGCAAGGTATCCGTCACCGACGTTGCGGGCGAGGGCGTCACCCCACAGTTTCGACTCCACGACGACCTCCCCGGACTCACCGTTATCGACCCGCTCGAACGGAATCAGTTCCAGATAGAGACATCTCGTCCGGTCGAGTTGCAGGCGGTTCCGGTTTCGGCATTTCACGCCCCGGTCGGCGTCGTTGCCAGCATCACGACCGCACGGGTTCGATTCTCCGCTCTTCTCGGGGCATACGTTCGAACCACCGACAACGAACTGGTGTGTGCAGTAGACCATGAGACGAATACGACCCTTCCAAACGGTGAGTATTACATCGAACTCACGACACCCGTGAAGACGTATCTGCACGTCGAGTCCGCCATCGACATCGACACGTCGGACGGGCGACTCGACCTCTCGTTCGGCGGCGAAACCACCGTCGAAGTCGGGTCGCGCTCGCGTCACACCCACCCCGCTGGAACCGTGACGACGACGACAGACACGAAGGACGTGATGGCCGCCGTCTCGTCGTTCGGGTCGGCACTGAAAACGACGAGTCCGGAACGGTCGTTCCCGACGCTTCGCGGCCATCCTCCAGCGGTCGAGTTCGGCGACGAACTACACGTTCCGGACGAACTGCAACCACCAGAAACGGGAATCCGAATCGAGGTGCCGCCGAAGTTAAAGTTCATCTTCCCCATCGCGCCGCTGTCGTACTATCTCGGTGCGACCGTCGTTCCCGGAGAGCGTCCCCGAATCGTGACGAAATCCGCGACCATCCCACTCGACCACCCAGAGCGCGGATTCGAGGGGGAAATCGAACGCGTGCTGAAACAGACGTTCTTCCTCGACTGCGTGACTCGAACCGAGGGGCTGTATCGAATCGACCTTCACGAACGAAAGCAGGTCGAACCGCTGGTTGACCTCGATTTTTCGACTCTCTACGACATGCCCATCGCGGAACGACTAGAGGCGTACCTCGACGTGCCGTTTGCCACACTCTCCGGATTACTTCCGACGTGGCGGTTGGCAATTCACGTCACCGCAGAATCGGAAAATAGTGTACACCTTCCGTATGTCATCAGGGACATTCCACTCGTGCAAATGGCAAACGGCGTTCGAGAAAACGATTCCACCGTGGAGACTGTCGGTAGCATTCGGGATTTCGCACGCACGGTCGAATCGGACACGAATCGACCGGTCGGTCGCACCCCGGCAGAACGGTACGTCACACCGCCGAATATCGACACCATCGAACGGGCATGGCTCGGTGAGGGTGCGCCGGTCGGCGGCAACAAACTCCTCCCGAAAGGGTTCGAGCACCGACTCGACAAAGAACACTCGACGGAAGACATCAGTATCGCCATCGTCTGTAACGACCCGAAGATGCAGGCCGAATACGAAGACGACCTGTACGGGAACCGTGACGAACTCCCCTTCGACGTGCAAACGTATCGAAACTGCTCGACTGCCGAACTCCGCGAACTGCTTCGCGCTCGGACGGATTTCTTCCACTACATCGGCCACGTCGAGGACGGGTCGTTCGTCTGTTTGGATGGGACGCTCGACCCGTCGGACGTCTCGCACGTCGGCGTGGATATGTTCCTCTTGAACGCCTGTCGGTCGTATGTGCCCGGGAAACGTCTCATCGAAGCGGGAAGCATCGGTGGCATCGTCACCTACAGCGAAGTCGGAAACGCCGGGGCGACGGTCGTCGGGCGGACGGTTGGCCGTCTCCTTAACACCGGATTCCCACTTCGGTCTGCGCTCTCTATCGCCCGCGAACAACGACTCGTCGGAAACCAATACGTCGTCGTCGGCGACGGAGGTGTCGAAATCGCCCAAGCCGACAGCGGTGTTCCACTCATCCACTTCGTGGAATCGCTCGACGATGGACAGTATCGGGTTCGTTCGCGTTCACACCCGGCAAACGGGCGGTCGATGGGCGGAACCATTCTGCCATTCATCGACGGCGTTCAGACGCATTCCCTTTCGGGTGGTGACATCCCGACAGTGACCCTCGCGGGGGACGAACTGCAAGCCTACTTCGACCTCGAAGAGACGCCAGTCGTCTACGACGGCACCCTCCACTGGACATCGGAAGTCGATGTCGCCCGCGACTTCTCGTAACGCCCTTCCGTCCGCCGACCCTACACCGAGCAATGACGCAGACGAGCATCGAACGCGCGTTTAACGTGCACGATGGATTCGAGGAAGACGGCCCGGGAACGTACGTCGTGACGACGACACCGTTCGACGGAATCGTTCGAGTGACGGACGAAACTGTTTCGGTGACGGTTCGAACGCCGATGCTCTCGGCAGTGGTCGAGAACGAATCGGTCGCCGACGTAGTCGAAGACGGCTGGTTCGAAACGCTCGAACTGCGACTCGAAGACGCACACACCGTCGCGTCCACGGACGACATCACGCCGCCGGAAATCGAGCGCGAGGGCGACGAAGCCGTGCTTTCGCTCGAACTTTCGGGCTATCCGGACAAGGCGGCCGACGACGCGATGGCCGTCGTCGATTTCGTCGAAGGGACGTGGGTGCAGGGTATTATTCCCGGGTACGAGTACGGCGACCCCGCGGCAAGCCTGTTGTCACAGGCACGCCAGAGCTACGACTAACTGCGAACGTGATGATTTCGTCGAGGGGGTTGTGAACAAATAGTGTGACGATAATTGCCAACGCGCCGTTTTTTCGGGCTCGTTTTTCTACCCCATTCTTTTTCTTTCTTCTTCAGTCCATCGAGATGTACGTCTGTGTATCCTCGACGCCCTGAATCCCCTGAATTCCGTCGGCGGAAATCGTCTTGACCTCGGCGGGGTTCTCGACCTGCACTTTCACGATGAGGTCTACGTCCCCGGCGACGATGTGGGCGTCTTCCACGCCGTCGATACCGAGGATTGCATTTTTCAGTCGGTCTGCCTCTCCTGTGTTCGCTTTGACCATGATGTATGCGGCGACCATGTTAGGCACCTCCTGCTTCCGCGGTTGCTCGACTGCCATCTCCGACCAGAATCCGGCGCACGTCCTCTAAAACGGCGAAATCAGCGAGAACGGCGACTCTGTCCCCGAGTTCGAGCGAGTCGTCGGGAAGCGGGATTCCCATTTTCTCGCCCTCTTTTCCGAACGCGAGAATGCGCGAGTTGGCGGGCAGTTCCAGTTCGCTGATGGAGTAGCCCCGCATGGGTGATTCGTTCGTGATGGTGAGTTCGACCACTTGTAGGTTCTGCGCGATGTCGGCAATTGCGCGGATGTTCCCGCCGAGGAGGGCGTTTTTCGCCCCGATTGCGCCGAGGCGTTCGGGGTAGATGACCTCGTCCACGTCGCTCGCAAACTTCCGGTAGATGTCTTCTCGGTAGTCCTCGTCGATGCGGAGGACAGTTCGACAGCCGTTGTGCTTGCCGACCATGCAGGCTGCGAAGTTGACGTTCAAGTCGCCGGTCAATCCGCCGACTGCGTCGGCGGATTCGAGGTCTGCCTGTTCGAGCACCGATTCGCGCGAGCCGTCACCTTCGATAACCTCGAAGCCGTCGTTTCGTGCGCGCTTTGCCTTGTTCGCGTCGTACTCCACGAGAACCACGTCGTGTCCCTCTTCGCGGAGAACGCGGGCGGTTCGCAGGCCGACGCGACCTGCACCAATGATAACGAATCGCATGGCACACTGTACGACAGTGGGGTTAAATAACCTTTCTCCGGCTTCGGTCGTTCCTAATTTCGACCCTATTCATCGGTGGGGTGGTCGAGAGTCGTTCGCGTGAACTGCCTCGGGGCTTGACCCCGAGGCACTCGCCTTGTTTGTCTGTAGATATGATTCTAACATATCAGCGAGGATGCTTTCTTACTGCACAACCAAGTCATGGTATGGCACGCCACGAAGCGACCTTCGAAATACGCTCGAAGTCGGATGCGCACGCTATAAACCTACTCATGGATCGGGTGTACGATTCGTTACGCGAGCAGTCCACGACTGTTGAGGGAAAAACAAAACTACCGAACGAAATGCTCGAAACCTTCGACAGCCTTCGAACGGCGACGAATCGTGAAACACCCGGGACACTGACTATCGTTTACGAGGAGGAAAACGAACCGTTCGAAGAGTGAGAGGCGGAAAAATTTCGAGGTCACTCAAACCGTATCACAAGGCAGGTATCTCGCGTCGTGTTTCGAATCGGGCAAAGGTTTTTCTCGCATGGTAGAGTATCACACACCATGGTTCACGCATTTATCATGGTCAACACCGCCGCAGGAAAGTCTCAAGGACTATTGGATTCGGTGCGGGACTTGGACGGCGTCGGAGAGGCCCACATCGTCGCGGGAGACTACGACATCGTCGTGGAAGTGGATGCAGAAGAAGTGTACAACGTGCTTCAAACGTCTTCGTCGGACATTCAGGGGTTGGACGGCGTCGTGGATACGAAAACGTACATCGCAATCGACTGAGCGGAAAACTCTGTTCGCGATTTCAGCTTTTCAGTGGTCGAGTTCGTACACGTCGTTCGTTTCGAGGAACGAGTCCAACCAGCCTTTCTGCTTGCGCAGTCGGGGCGGTACGTCGGCGTATACTCTGTCGAACACGTCGTGGGGGTCGGGGTCTTCGACGGATTCGGCTTCTTCGACCGCTTCTTCTAGCGTTTCGTCCGCTTCCTCGTGAACCTGTTCGACGAACTCCTCGTCGATAACGTCCTGCTGTTTGAGCCACGATTCGTAGCGCTCCAGTGGGTCGGCTTTCCGCCACTCAGGCAGGTCACGCTCTTGGTCTTCGTACTTGCTCGGGTCGTCGCTTGTCGTGTGGGCACCTTGTCGGTAGGTCAGGCTCTCGACCAAGACGGGTTTTCCTTTGCGGGCCGAATCGAGCGACTCGGCGACCGTTTCGCGCACAGCGAGTGGGTCGTTGCCGTCAACCTGCACGCCCTCGAATCCGTAGGCTTCGGCTTTTACTGCGATACTGTCGCTCGCGGTCTGTTTGTGGCGCGGGAGGCTGATTGCCCAGTTGTTGTTCTCACAGAAGAAGACGACCGGTGCGTCGAAGACGCCTGCGAAGTTCATTCCCTCGTGGAAGTCGCCCTCGCTGGTCGCCCCGTCGCCGAAGTAACAGAGCACCGCGTTCTCCTCTGCGCGGTAGTTCATCCCCATGCCGACGCCCGCCGCGTGGGGAATCTGGGTAGCGATAGGAACCGCCTGCGGGAAGTTCGGCACGTCGTGGCCGGAGTTGTACTCAGGTCGCCCCAGTCGGAACAGCAGAATATCGCTAATCGGGACGCCGCGCGCAGCCTGCATCGCGTTCGAGCGATAGGTCGGAAAGAGCCAGTCGTCGTCTTCCATCGCCAGCGCGGCACCGACCTGCGAGCCTTCCTGACCACGGTACGGCGGCCAACTGCTCATCCAGCCCCGGCGCTGGAGTGCGATTGCGCGCTCGTCAAATCGTCGGGCGAGAACCATCTGTCTAAACGTCTCGCGGGCGGCCTCGGCGGAAAAGGGCGTCTCGGCCAGTTCCCGCTCTCCGATGATTCGGTTCATGCCCCCGGCAATGTAGTCCGGTTTCAAAGCCGTTCCGAAAGCGGTTACCGAGAATCGTGGGATTGTGTGTCGTTGGAGAAAAGTTCAACCGAACTGGGACTGTCAAGGCTCGTTTTGAAAGTAAAATCCCATGGTTTCGAATAGGAATCCGAACTGATCGTCTTGTGTATATCTCTG
Source organism: Haladaptatus litoreus (assembly GCF_900156425.1). Classification (GTDB taxonomy): domain Archaea; phylum Halobacteriota; class Halobacteria; order Halobacteriales; family Haladaptataceae; genus Haladaptatus; species Haladaptatus litoreus. Next base: position 2,076,106 of record NZ_FTNO01000001.1, on the reverse strand, counting down.
ATACAGTGCGTCGGTTTCGTGTGTGATACAGAGAAATTGATTGCAGTGCTGTGAACGTTGCTGTTGCTAGGCGTAATGGACGCCCGAACACGGTCAGTCGCTCGTGGCTCCGCCACTCGCTTCCGCCCCTGTTCGCCCGTGCCCGGCCGAACCAGCCGGCGGACGAGACCACCTTTGGCTGTTGGAAGGCCGAGTTTTCACGAAAATGGCAGGCCGCACTTAGATTGGGTGGGGCCAGACATGCACGAATGAACGAGCATACCGAGCAGGCGCGGAGCACCTGCCGTCAGCGTTCACGGAAGTGGGCAGAGACTCGCCGTGAAAATCACGGAGTCGTCCGTTTCGTTCCGCGCACCGTGAACCACGCCGCGCTCGTGGAGGACGACGCCGGGGGCGGAGACGACTTCTTCGGAATCGTCCTGAATCACGGTCACGTCGCCCTCCAAGATGTGGAAGACGTTCGTGCTGTCGCCGTGCTCGTGGGGTGAGAGTTCCGCGCCGGGACCGAGGGCGAACGCCTTCACGAGCACGTCGTCGGTGACGACCAGTTCGGCGGTCTGGACTTCCTCGTCGTCGGGATTCAAGTCGAGGTCTGCGTAGCGGTCGAACATACCGGGAAAACGGCGGGTCGGGACTTAATCAGACTGGTCGGTTGCGGCGCGGTCGGCGTCGTCACTGTTATGGTCACTGCTGGTTTCGTCCGCCTCATCCTCTCGATAATCGGCGTGGTCGGTGATGAATCCGGATTTGAACCCAATCCAGCCGATGACGCTGATGAACAAGATTGGTGGGAGAATGGCGAAGCCCCAGAGTGGTTCCATCCCCCACCAGAGGATGAGCGCGAGGTTGAGCAGTCCGAGAATGAGGAACGGGGCGATGGCCTTCGCCGCGCGCTTTCTGTCTACCTCGTCCGACCTGTCCAGCAGTGACGAACCCATATCCAATGCTCGGTGTCCCACGACCAAAAACTGTCCGTTCGCTTCGTCTTCCCGCCCCACGCTCAAGTGACTCGCCGTCGTAGCGCCGTCATGGCGACCCAACTCGCGGACGGCCTCTGGTGGTTCGACCTCGGGCGCGTGAACGCCTTCCTCGCGGACGACGACGGCGATTTGACGCTCGTAGACGCCGGAACGCCTTTCGACAGCGGCGACATCGCTCACGGCGTCAGCGAAGCGGGCTACGGCGTGAACGACATCGACCGCGTGCTGGTCACGCACTACGATTTCGACCACGTGGGCGCGCTCTCCCGACTTCCGTTCGAAGCGCCCGTTTTCGTCGGCAAGGCGGACGCGCCGATTCTCTCCGGAACCGAAACGCCCGACTGGCAAAACCACAAGGGCGCGCTTCAGCGCGCGGCGGGGTCGCTGGTTTCCGCGCCCGAAAACGAAATTCGCTCGGTCGAAGACGAGGACGAAATCGGGAGTTTCACGGCCTACGCCACGCCGGGGCACTCGCCCGGCCACGTCGTGTACGTCAGCGAAAAACTCGATGTCGCCTTCCTCGGCGATTTGGTGATGGAGGGCCACGGGAAACTGAAACCCTCGTCGTGGGTCATCAGCTACGACACAGACGACGTGCGCGACAGCATCGTCTCGCTGGCGGAGCGCGCCCCGGAGTTCGAAGTCGCCGGAATGGGCCACGGGGTGCCCTTCATTCGGGGCGGGAGCGAGCGACTGCAGGAATTAGCTGAAACGTTGTGATGGGTAAAAACGGTCTGTACAGCGACCCAACCAAACACCACGGCGCGTGCTTCCACAGGCCCGAGGAGTTCACCTCCGAGGGCTTGTGGTGAAGTCGCGCGAGGGATGAGCACCGGAGCAAAGCGAGGAGCGCAATCGGTTGGGGAGGTGTGTGGGCTGATGCGGTGCGGAAGCGGTTTATCATTAGAGTCGTGAACTGCAAACAGCGACTCAGCAACCTCTATAGCCACAGACAGCAACTCAGAACCCTTCGAAGATACAAACATCAACGCAGGAACCTCCTCACGCTTTCACATTCGCTGGTACATCCCACGCGAGACAGGCGCAGTGTACTCGAAGCCGAACTGCTCGTAAAAGCCCTCCACGTCCGCCATGAGATTGACATACGCACCCTTTGGCGCGTTCTCGTCCAGATACTCCATCAATCGCTCCATCATTTTGGAACCGAGGCCCTGCCGCTGGTGGTCTGGATGCACGGCCATATCGCCGATTTGGTACACCGAACCGCCATCGCCGATAATCCGGGCCATGCCGACGACTTCACCAGTCTCATCGACCACCGTCACGCCGAAAACGGAGTTCGGAAGCCCCTGTTCGACTGCCTCCCTGCTTCGGGATGCCATGTCGGCGGCCTCGCGCAAGGCGATGAACTCCTCGACTGTCGGCAGTTCGTCACGAACGTTGTAAGTCATGAAAAACCGTTCCTCGGGAGAGCGATTAGTGCTTCCTGTTTCGGCCGTTTTCCCTTTCCGTTTTCTCTCTACGCAGTCAGTTCTTCCGCGACTGCGTCCGGCGTCAGCAGGTTCGGGTCAATGATGAGGTCGGCCTGACTGCGGGCGAACTCCGGAATGCTGTTTTCGTCGTAGACGACGACACGGATTTTCGGGTTCACGTCCTTCGCAACTGCGATTGCGGTTGCCTGCCCGACATCGGTGAGGACGAACAGGTCTGCGTCGTGAATGCCCGCGTCCTCCATTGCGGGCCGGGAGGCGATACCCTCTACGTCGGTCGTTTCGACGCCCTGTGATTCCAGCGCCGTGCCGAATCCGTCTTCGTCTGGGCCTGCGATAACTGCGCGCATCACTCGTACTCGATGGTCGCCGGAGGTTTATGTGTCACGTCGTAGACGACGCGGGCGACGTTCTCGTTCTGTCCCGTGATGCGCGACTGGATTCGTTGGAGCGTCTCCCAGTCGAGTTCCTGCGCTCTGGCGGTCATGCCGTCGCGCGATTCGACCGACCGCACCGCGACAATCCAGCCGTGAACGCGGTTGTCGCCTTTCACGCCGGTTCCCTTGCCGACGACGGCGGCGAACGCCTGCCACGGGTCGTACTCTTCCAGTTCCTCTTCGACGACGTGGCACGCTTCGCGGGCGACTTGGGCCTTCTCGCGGGTCACTTCGCCGATGACACGAACTGCGAGTCCGGGACCAGGGAACGGCATTCGTTCCGCGACGATGTCCTCCAATCCGAGAGCGCGAGCGACCTCGCGCACCTCGTCCTTGTACAAGTCGCGGACGGGTTCCACGATGCCGTCGAAATCCACCAAGTCAGGCAAGCCGCCGACATTGTGGTGTGATTTGATGCCGCCTTCGCTCTCGATTCGGTCGGGATAAATCGTCCCCTGCACGAGGTAGTCGGCGTCCGTCTCCTTGGCCTCGCGTTCGAACTCCCGGATAAACTGCTCGCCGATGACGGCGCGCTTTTCCTCGGGGTCGATGACGCCCAACAGCGCGTCCAAGAACCGGTCTTCGGCTTCCACGACTTCGAGCGACTCCATGTAGGAGAACGTCTTTCGAATCTGCTCGGTCTCGCCTTTCCGCATCAGGCCGGTATCGACGTAGACGGGTGTGAGTTGGTCGCCAATTGCTTTGTACGCGAGTGCGGCGGCGACGGACGAGTCCACCCCGCCCGACAGCGCGATGATGGCGTGCGAGTCGCCGACTTCGTCTTGAATCTCCGCGACCGCTTCCTCGATGAATTTCCCAGTTTCGACCATTATGCTTTGACCTCCTCTCGCGCTTCCGCGTCCGAATTTCCGTTTCCGTTTCCGTTTTCGTTTGCTTTCTCTTCGAGCACCCCGTCCAGCAGACCCACGAACGGCGGACTCGCCCTGTCAGGTCGGGAACGGAATTCGGGATGGAACTGCGTCCCGAAGAAGTAGGGATGGTCGTCCAGTTCGAGGATTTCCATCCGGTTTCCGGCGCGTCCGGAGAAGACGAGCGGTTCGCCGTCGAAATCCTCGAAGTACTCGGGATTCACCTCGTAGCGGTGGCGGTGGCGCTCCGTACAACTCGTGTCGCCGTACACTTCGTTGGCGAGGGTGTTCGCTTCGATGTCCGTCTCGTGTGCGCCGAGACGCATCGTGCCACCCATGTCCTCGATTTCGTACTGCTCGGGCAGGATGTCGATGACGGGGTGTGGCGTGTCGCCGTCGATTTCCGCGGAGTTCGCGCCCTCTAGTCCGAGGACGTTTCGGGCGTACTCCACGACAGCCATCTGGAAGCCGAGACAGAGGCCGAGGAACGGAACGTCGTTTTCGCGGGCGTAACGAATCGCCTCGATTTTACCTTCGGTTCCGCGACTGCCGAACCCGCCGGGGACGACGATTCCGTCTGCCTCTTTGAGACGTTCTTCGTGGTCGTCGTCCATCTCGTCGGAATCGACCCACAGGACGTTCACGTCAATGTTTTTCTCCAGTCCGGCGTGCTTCAGCGCCTCGTGGATGGACATGTAGGCGTCTTCGAGCGCGTACTTTCCGACGAGTGCGATATCGACTTCGCCCTCGGTTTCCTGCGTGACGAGTTCGCGCCACGCGGTGCTTCGTTCCTCGCTCGAAACCGCTCGGTCTTCGAGGGCAAGTTCTTGCATGACGTAGTCGTCCAACCCTTCTTCTTCGACAATCAGCGGGACGTGGTAGATGTCCTCCACGTCTGGGTTCGAGAAGACGGCGTCCGTCGGCACGTCGCAGAAGAGCGCGATTTTCCGCTTCGTTTCCTCGTCCAATCCGTCGTCACAGCGTCCGACCAGTACGTCGGGTTGCAGGCCGATGCTCCGCAGTTCCTTCACGCTGTGTTGAGTCGGTTTCGTTTTCTGCTCGCCGTTTTTCGAGTACGGAACGAGCGTGACGTGGGTCAGCAGGAAGTCCTCTTCGTCCTGTTCCGTGGCGAACTGGCGCAGGGCTTCGAGGAACGGCATGCTCTCGATGTCGCCCACGGTGCCACCCACTTCTACGATACACACGTCGTGGCCTTCGGCGGCCTCTCGGATTCGGCGCTTGATTTCGTCCGTGATGTGCGGGATAATCTGGACGGTCTTTCCGAGGTAGTCGCCCGCGCGCTCCTTCTCGATGACGTGTTTGTACGCTTTTCCGGTGGTGACGTTGTGGTCGAACGTCATATCGATGTCGAGGAATCGCTCGTAGTTGCCCAAATCGAGGTCAACCTCGCCACCGTCTTTCAGGACGTACACTTCTCCGTGCTGGTAGGGATTCATCGTCCCCGCGTCCACGTTCAGATACGGGTCGATTTTTACGGCGGTCACGTCGAACCCGGCGTTTGCGAGCAGTCGGCCAGTGCTCGCGGCGGTGATGCCTTTGCCAAGTCCGGACATGACGCCCCCTGTGACGAAAATGAACTTCTCCCCCATCTCGGGGTCGTAGCCTGTCTCGGGGTCAGTCGGCATACTGATGTTCCGCAATCGTTCTTCAAAACCATTTCGGAGAGGGGCCGGTTCGGTAGGGGGTGGCATAGGTTAGTTGTGGTGATGGCTGGTTTCAGGAGTGATTAGACAAGGAAGAGGTGCTTGGTTTGAAACTCCCGGAGCTGTGTGGTGTTGATACTATGTAAGATGTGTGATTGCATATTTTTGCTCCGTCGAGATCCTTAATGAGGTCGTGCTGTACACAGGGCACGTATCTACACCGTTTCGGACTTGGTGAAGCGAATCGGTTGAGAGAAGACACCGAGAGTGCTTCTCAAGTAGCAGGTTCGAAATCTCTGTTACCACAGTTGCACGACCCGTTCGTCCCTATCGGACGATAATTCCCGTCCGTCGCCTCTTGTGCCGGATAGATATCCCCGCACTCGGTACATTTTGCAATTACGGTAGGTTCTCCCCCGTTTTCTGGACGTTTCTTGGTCATGCGTTCGTAGGACGATAGGTGATTGTCTTCCTGTTACTCACATCGTCACAACAGGAAATATAGATTTTTTATATATGGCAGATAGATAAATTCTCCCAGAGAAAGAACTTCTCACCCGCTCCGAAGGACATCCAGAGAACTCCTTCCTGCGACTTCCAAACGTCGAGGGTTGTTTGCTATGCACATGCTCTGTATTTAGCACGCCATTCCTATCTCGCTCTAAGGTTTTCAACAGAACTGCATTTTCGATCTTGTCGATAGCTGATGCCGACTCCGAACGAAGCCACCGGAATATCTTTGCTCTTCTGAAGTTCCGAAAACCCTTACTTTTCCGTAGCTTGCAAGCGCTTCACGTTGTTCACCCGTGAAATCAAAGCTGTTCGATGAAAAGCGGCCGGCACTGAACGCCTCCGTCTCGAAGCCCAACTCCTTGATACAAATTAACTCGGTTTCCCCGACAATATCGGAGGCAATTTAAATAGCGGGGAATGATTCCTCAATGGACCTTTGAGATACGATGAGTAAGCGAATCCACAGCATAGATGCCCTCCGAGCAGTTGCGATATTTTTCATCGTCATAGCACACGTTCAGCCGTTTCGCGGCTTCGGAACGTACGGGAATTACATTTTCTTCGTGATAGACACAATCGGTCAGTTCGACGTTGCGTTCTTTTTCCTAACGTCCGGATACTTCCTCGCAAAGACGGTGAATGCCGACAACGTCACACCTAGGGTGGTCGGCTCCGTCCGGAAACTCGGCTCGATATACGTGTTCGGGAGACTCCTCTCCGTGACGGCGGTAATCGGTCTCGCGTTGTTCCACGGCGTTCCTATCACGAATGCCCTCGTCAACCGTGGCATCGAAAACATCTCCGCAATCGACCTCCTGTACTTCGGAAGCGCTCTTTCCGTCCCACTGTGGTTCCTGACAGCGTTAATTTACTCCCTCGTTTTCGTCGCTTGCTTCGTCAAATTCAGAAAAACCCGCTATCTACTGCCCGTTGCCGCGCTTTTCCACGTCGTTGGTCTTATCGGCATGAATTACGGAATGCTCGTTGACGTGCCGTTCCGAACGCGGGATGCCCTCTTCTTCGGATTCTTCTACGTCGCTCTCGGATACCACGTCAGCTCGATTGACTGGACGCCGAAGGAAAATCGCAGTCACATCTATTTTGCGGCGGTCTGTGTCTTCGCAGTAGCCCAACTCGTCGAGCAGTACGCGATTGGCTACATCATCCGTGACAACGTTCTTCGCCACGGAATCTACTCGACGGGGTACACCATTTCGACGATATTTTTCGTTCTCGCGCTCTTTGCATACGTGCTCTCGAACCCACAGTGGGGCAAGAATACGATTCTCCCGAAAATAGGGCGACACGCCCTCGGAATATATCTGCTTCACGTTCCGGTAATGCGTCTCCTCCGGTCGATGAACAGAGTTTGGCGTCCGGGGATTGGAATCGACCTCACGTCGACGCTTCTCTGGCAGTTGGCTCTGACGCCACTCGTCTACGTTCTTTCGCTGGGAATCTATCTCCTCATGGCGAAGATGCACGTCATCGAACTCGACGGCAGTCATACGCCGTGGTTAGACCGTCTCTGGTCGCATGGCCGGGGTTTGGTGCAAGGGAGAAATCCGAACGAGAATTGATGCCGGCTTCAAGCAGAGTTTGCGATAAAATCGACAGTGAGCGACTGAAATTGGTATGGGGGTGTCGCTAGCTATTGCCGACTCCAATCATCCCGCCTCCGCACCGTAACGGCCACACCTTCCCCAACCGATTCGCTCACTCGCTGGCACTCGTTCACTCATCCACCGTCAGAGGCAAGCTCTGACGAGCCATTCGCTCACTCCTTCGTCGCTCACGAAGACCTCGCACGCTTTTACTCAACTTCTCGGACGTGGAGTCCTCCAAGCCTCGTCAGCGTGCGCCACATCGCTTGGTTAGCCAACCGGAAGGGTGGCGCCAGCGCGTTCACACGAGGGGAACGAGGCGACGTAGTCGCCTCGACAGCGAATAGCGCGGAACGAAGTTCCGCGGACAGTCGAGCGGCAGGGCCGCGAGACGACGTCGAAGCCGTGAGTCGTGAGCGAAGCAAACAATCCAGTTTCTGCCGAACAAAACCCTCTGTATCCTCAAAACTGTCCAACGAAGAATTCGCCCAACCGCTGTGCCACCTTCTTCTCTTGCCCAACAAAGAAATGGTCGGCGCTGAACGCCTCCGTCTCGAAGCCCAATTCTTCTGCGCGCTCCACGAGGAGTTCCCAGTTCGCGGTGTCGTCCCGAGTCGCGTATAGAATCTTCAACGGAACCGAAATCCCGTCTAAAACCTCCACTGCATCCAAATCGTCGGTCAACCGGGACGCAGGCGCGAGCAGTCCAATCACATCCACTGCTTCATCTGCCCCTGCAAGCGTCGCAACTCCGCCGCCGAAACTGAACCCAAAAATTCCGACCGAATCGTATCGCTCCCTCGCCCATCGAATCGCATTCCGAGCGTCCTCGCGCTCGCCGTAGCCTTCGTCCCAATCGCCGTAATCGAATCGTAGGCAGGCGATTCCGTGGTCGGTGAGATATTCGCCGAGGGCGACGAGTCGGTTGTCGCGCCGATTCCCGTTGAACTGCGGATGGGGCGGACACGCGACTACAATCGTATCGGTTTCGCCCTCCGGTGTGTCCAAGGTGGCCCGAACGTCCCGCGCGCCGGGGACGACGACTTTGTTCGACTGCATGAGGGCGTGTTAGCTTGGTGAGGATTTTAAGGGTCGGGTTCTGAATGTAGATGTATGGGAGTACTTTCACGCATGTCGTACGTCATCCGCTCGAAGATAAACGCCGTCCTCAACAGGGCAGAAGACCCGACCGAGACGCTCGACTACTCCTACGAGCAGATGCGAGACGAACTGCAAGACGTGAAGAAGGGCATCGCCGACCTGACCACCCAGAAAAAGCGCCTCGAAATCCAGAAGCGCAATCTTGAAGAGAACGTCGAGAAGCACAACGGGCAAGCGCGGGAGGCCGTTCAGCAGGGCCGCGAGGATTTGGCCCGGAAAGCGCTGGAGAAGAAAAAGCAGAAGATGAACCAAATCGAGGATTTGGAGGGTCAAATCGCACAGCTCCAGAACACCCAAGACAACCTCGTAGAGAAAAAGGATACACTCCAAAACCGCATCGAGGAGTTCCGTACCAAAAAGGAGAGCATGAAAGCGCGCTACGAGGCCGCCGAAGCGAACAGTCGCGTCTCGGAAGCCATGACGGGCGTCGGTGACGAAATGGAGGACGTTTCGCGCTCCATCGAGAACGCGGAGCAGCGTACCGAGGAGATGGAAGCGCGCGCGGAGGCGATGGACGAACTTCACGACACGGGTGCGTTCGACGACGCGCTCTCGGACAAAGACCAACTCGACCGCGAACTCGAAGAGATGCGAACCGGTGGGGAAGTCGATTCCGAACTCGACACCCTGAAAGCCGAGATGGGAATGGAAGACGAACCCGAACCGGAAGTTGAGGCGGAAGCGGAAACACAAACCGACTCCAGCGAGGAGGACATCGACCTCGCAGACCTCGAAGCGGAAGTCTCGGCCGAGGAGACGGAAAACGAAGTCGAAACAGAACAGGCCACCGAGGAGAACAACTCGTAAATCGGCCATTCTCCGTTTCGGTAACTACCCAACAGCTCTGCCGGTAGTTGTATCCCCCGGCAACAGTCTATTTGAGTCCCCTTACCCTCACAGACTATATGAGCGATTCAGGTGGTAGTTCCCAACCCGGCGATACGATGCGGGAACGAGTAGACGAGAGTCGGCGAAAGTTGTGGATTCTGATGGAAGCCAACCGGTGGGGTGTCGCTGGTGGTATCCTGCTCGCGTTTTTTCTCTCGCTGGTGATTCTCGGTATTCTCGACCCTTCGCCGCTTCAACAGTACATCGGGCCGAGCGATGACGCCGTGGACACCGTGTTTCAGGGCTTCATCGGCGCGATTATCACTGGCGTGACGCTCGTCGTGACGCTGAACCAACTCGTCCTCTCGCAGGAACTCGGCCCAGTCGGCGACCAGCGCAGTCGGATGAAAGGCGCGATGGAGTTCCGGCAGGACGTCGAGGAACTACTCGACGTTCCGACCGCGCCGCCGGAACCGGCGTCGTTCATGGAGGCACTGATGAACGAAACCGAAGACCGCGCCGAGGCACTCGCGGACGCGGTGGAGGAGAGTCGGGACGAGGAACTAAAGGACGAGATTCGAAGCTACGTCGATGGACTGGCCGAGAACGCGGAGGCGGTGAGCGACCGCCTCGAAGGGACGCAGTTCGGAACGTTCGACCTGCTCTCTGCTATCCTCAACTTCAACTACTCGTGGAAAATCTTCCTCGCGCGCAAAATCCGGAATGAACATGCGGACGCGCTCACAGAGGAAGTGGACGAAGCATTCGATGACATCATCGAATCGCTGGAGTTCTTCGGCCCGTCGCGGGAACATTTCAAGACGCTCTATTTCCAGTGGGAACTCGTCAACCTCTCGCGGTCGATGCTGTACACCGCGATTCCGGCGCTCGTCGTCACTATTTCGATGATAATATACTTCGACGCGAGGGCAATTCCGGGCAATACACTGGGAATCAGCAACGACATACTGGTCGTGAGTTTGGCGTGTACGATTGCGGTCGTTCCGTTCGTCATCCTGCTCTCGTACATCCTCAGGATTGCGACGGTGGCGAAGCGGACGTTGTCTATTGGGCCGTTTATTTTGCGAGAGACGGCACGAAGCGACGAATTGGAGTGAGGTTGGTTGGTAGGTGATTTCTTCGATATTTCTTAGAGATGGCGTGCTGCATACAGATGCTGTATCCATCAAACTAATGTCAGCTAAGAAGAAATCTCCGCTCATGCCTTCCGAGACAACCACGCTCCTTCGATCGATTCGTCAGTGGCTATTAGTCGCCGTGTTTCTGCTCGGTATCGGAGTAATTACGTCGACTCATATTGGCTATGTCCAAAACAGTGTTCAGATTTTATATTGGCAGAGCCTCGTGTTCAGCATCGCAGGCGTCCTTGGCGGTGTCGTCGCCGCTGTTGCTGGTCTGAAAATACTCGGAAGCTTTTCACAGTCTACGTCTGGCGGACAGCAAACTGAGTAGTCATATCTAATCACTCTGTCCATCCTGGTTTGGTTCGTCACATTACTGCATACGCACCCTCCATTCAGCAATACTGCCAAAATCTATCCGTAATCGAGTAGTTCGAAAGAACCGATTAAAATTGTAGACGACTCGCCTCAGTCGAGGAAGTCGATTTCCGTCCGCTTCTCCTCACGCTCCGATTCCAGATGCTCACGGAACGACTCCAACGAAACGTCCTTCTCTTCGCGCTCTTTACGGTCACGAACCGAAATCGTGCCTGCTTCCTCTTCGTCACCACCGACGACAATCATGTACGGCACGCGGTCGTCGTGGGCCTGCTGAATCTTGCGCCCGACCGTCCACGAACGGTCTTCGACTTCGACGCGGAAGTCGTCCAGTTCGTTTTTGATGCGGTGGGCGTAGCCGAGGTTGTCGTCGCTGACGGGGAGGATGCGAACCTGTTCGGGCGAGAGCCAGAGCGGGAACTTCCCGTTGAAGTGCTCGATGAGCACCATGAAGAAGCGCTCGTAGCTACCGTACAGGGCGCGGTGAATCATCACCGGGCGCTCGCGCTCGTTGTCCTCGGTGACGTATTCGAGGTCGAATCGCTCGGGCATGTTGAAGTCGAGTTGCACCGTCGGGCCGTCCCAGACACGCCCGAGGGCGTCCTCGAAGCCGAAGTCGATTTTCGGGCCGTAGAACGCGCCGTCGCCGGGTTCGATGTCGTAGTCCATCGAGGAGGATTCCAGCACGGATTCGAGTTGGGCTTCCGCGTTCTCCCAGAGTTCGTCGCTTCCGACGGATTTCTCGGGGCGGGTCGCCAGCGCGACTTCCACGTCCAAATCGAACGTCTCGATGACCTCGAAGATGAGGTCCATCACTTGTCGAATCTCCCGCTCGATTTGGTCGGGACGGACGAACAGGTGGCCGTCGTCGATGGTGAACGACCAGACGCGCGAGAGGCCCGAGAGTTCACCGCGCTGTTCTTTGCGGTAGACTTTCCCGTTCTCGAAGTACCGAACTGGCAGGTCGCGGTAACTCCACGTGTCTTGGTCGAAGATAGTCGCGTGGCCGGGGCAGTTCATCGGTTTGAGGCCGTACTCCTCGTCGTTCACGTCGAGGAGGAACATGTCGTCCACGTAGTTGTCGTAGTGGCCCGATTTCTTCCACAGTTCGGTGCGGAACAGATGGGGCGTTTCGACTTCGTCGTAGCCTGCCTCACGATTCAGTTCGCCTGCGAAGTCCGACAGTTCCCGCAGAATGGTTTTTCCGCTCGGATGGTACAGCGGCAGACCCGGGCCAGTCGTCTCGTCAATCGAGAACAAGTCCATCTCGCGTCCGAGTTTGCGGTGGTCGCGCTCTTCTGCTTCCTCCATGCGCTCCAGATAGTCGTGGAGGTCGCCCTCGCTGGCAAACGCGGTGCCGTAGACGCGGGTCAGCGTGTCGTTTTCCTCGTCGCCGCGCCAGTAAGCCGCCGAGGTTTCGAGGAGTTTGAAGCCGCCGATTTCGCCGGTCGATTCGACGTGCGGCCCTTTACAGAGGTCGGCGAACTCGCCTTGTTCGTAGAACGACAGTGGGTCGTCGTCCGCCGCCTCGGTGTCGAGAATGTCCTGTTTGTACTCGTTGTCCTCGTACAGGTCGAACGCCTCTTCGCGGGATTTCTCGACGCGTTCGATGTCTAAGTCTTCCTCGATGATGTCGTGTGCCTCGTCCTCGATTGCTTCGAGGTCGTCGCTGTCGAGTTCGACACCGGAGATGTCGTAGTAGAATCCCTCGTCCGTCCACGGGCCGATTGCGAGTTTTGCCTCGGGATGGAGTCGCTGGAGAGCTTGTGCGAAGACGTGGGCCGCAGAGTGGCGGAGCACGTCCACGTACTCGTCGCTCTGGTCGGTGACGATGACGAGTCGGCAGTCCTCGGAGAGGGGCATTGCCTTGTCAACCAGTTCTCCGTCTACGACACCTGCGACCGTGTCCTTGCCGAGTCCCGGGCCGATTTCGTAGGCCACGTCCTCTACGGTTGACCCGTCCTCCATCTGGAGTTCGGAGCCGTCCGGAAGCGTGACGACGATTTCGCTCATGGGCGCAGATACGGGACAGGTGCAAGATAAGTGTGTTGAGACGGACGCGAGGAAGTGGATTTTCAGGCATTGTTTTCACCGCTCTGATTTTGGATTTTGATATGAGGTAATTGCTTGTTTCGTGGGGTTTGGTTCTGCGCTGTTTGCAGTATGTTTTCAAGTTACGTCTGTCGTTGCCAAGTCGTGACTACCTAGCGACAGAACTGAACTCACGAAAATCACTCCCAATCGGACTCAAAATCCCTGCAACTCTCGACCGATTCGGCGGACAACCTGATACTCGACAAACCCGTAACACCTCCATGCGACGACTGCCAGCAAAAGAAGACGAAAGCAAACCGGTGTTCAACGTGGACGACGAAAAAGTCGGTATTGTCACCGAGGTGAAAAATGGTATCGCCTACGTTGACCCCCATCCGAGCCTCCTGAACGAGTACAAGATGCTCCTCGGATGGAAAGACGACTCGAAGGAAATCTACCCGCTTCCGAGGGACGCAATCGCGGAAATCACGGACAAGGAGGTTCGCCTGCAAACGCGCGATTCGGAACACGAAGACGACTGATCAATTGGACGATGGCCGAAATCCACAGTCTCAAGTAGTATCACTGCGTGCCACTCGCTGTCAATGCACGTCGAAACCGTCGGCGACGGGACGCCGGAACTCGCCGTGGTAGCGTGCCTCCACGGAAACGAACTGTGCGGGAAAACGGCAGTCGAGCGCGTGCTGGCCGAAAATCACAATTTCCGCAGACCGGTTCGGTTCGTCGTGGCCAACGAGGAGGCAATCGAGAAAAACGTCCGCAGCATCGACGAAGACCTGAATCGTGCCTTTCCTGGCGACTCTGATGGAAAAACCCACGAATCCCGACTCGCGGCGGAACTGCTCCCGCAAGTCCGGGATTGCTCCGTTCTCGACCTTCATTCGACGCGCTCGCATCCCGAACCCTTCGCGCTGGTCGCGCAGGTGAACGAGCAAACGAAGCGACTCGCTCGTGCGACGGGTGCGCCCCGCGTAGTCGATGTCAGCTACATCGCTGGCGGCCTCATCGACTACGTTGACGGGGTCGCAGTCGAGTGCGGACTCCGGGGAAGCGAGCGAGCAGACCGAAACGCAGAGCGCGTCCTCCGCAATTTTCTGGGTGAGATGGGCGCAGTCGATACCCTGTCGGACGCGGGCGACCCCGAACTGTATCGTATTTTCGCCGTTGTCGAAGGCGGCGACTACGAGTTCGTCGGGGAGAACTTCGTCCGCGTCGAGGCGGGCGAGACGTTCGCCAGAAAGAACGGCGAGGAACGCCGCGCAGAACGGGCGTTCTATCCGGTGTTGATGTCCACGGACGGGTATGAGGATATTCTCGGGTTTCAGGCCGAACGAGTCGGCAAACTCTGAGGGCGAACTGATTACTGTTTTTGCACGCCGGTTCCGGGTCGCCCGGTTTTGAGGCCGATACTCCCGTTCGGCATCGGGACGCCCTCGTACTCGTCCTCTGAAAGGAGAAGCGACCCGTCCAAATCCGCGTAGTCGAGCAGCGGTGCGAGGTGGCAGGCCGCCGCAATGCTTGCGTTGCTCTCTATCATACAACCGAGCATGACCTCCATGCCGTGCGCTTTCGCGGTGTGAATCATCCGCATCGCCTCGCGGAGGCCGCCGCATTTCATCAGTTTCAGGTTGGCGATGTCCGCCTGTCCGGCGATTCGCGGAATGTCTTCGAGGGTGATGCAGGATTCGTCCGCCGCAATCGGTAGGGCGGAGCGTTCACGGACGAATCGCATTCCGTCGGGATTTTCGGCGGGAATCGGTTGTTCGACGAACTCCACGTCGTACTCCGCGAGCACCTCGATTTTACCCACTGCTTCGCGGGGACTCCACGCCTGATTCGCATCCACGCGAATCGTCGCATCGGGAGCCTCGTCTCGGATTGCACCGACGATTTCCCCGTCGCGGTCAGTTCCGACTTTCACCTTCAACGTGTTGTATCCGGCTTCGACCGCCTCCGCCGTCTTCTCGCGCATGACTTCGGTTGTGTCGATGCCGATGGTGAACGACGTTTCGAGCGTGTCCTCGGGGTCGAGTCCCCAGTAGCGATACAGCGGCAGGTCGGCCCGTTTCGCCACGAGGTCGTGGAGCGCGATGCTCACGGCACAGCGCGCGGCCGGGTTTCGGTTTACCGTCTCCTTCATCTCGCGCTCGATTCGGGCGAGTGCGTGGGGGTCGTCCACCGATTCCACCACATCCAAGAGGTCGGGCATGACGGCCTCCACGGTGTCTGCCGTCTCGCCGTAATGTTTGGAGGGTGCGGCCCCGCCGACGCCGACGTTCCCCTCGTCGTCCTCGATTCGGACGACGACGTTGTCGGCGGTCGTCTGGGTGCTCCGCGAAATCGTGAAGGCATGTTCTAGCGGGAGCGACAGTCGTTCGTACTCCGTCGAGAGCGTCATAGAATCGCCTCCAGAACGGCATCGGCGTCGAAGCGAACGAGGTCGTTCGCGGGTCTGCCGAGTTCGGATTCGTAGGATTCGACTGCGTCGCGTGCGGATTCGTCGTCCTCGATTCCGGATGTGTTGAGCGCCCCTGCGACGATTTCGGCCTCTTGAACCGGTTTGGCGAGGTTTTCGTACAGTGAAACGTACTCCTCGATGGACGGGAGCGAGAACGATTCGTAGCCGTGGATGACCTCTTTGCCCGCCTCGTGGCAGAGGACGAGTTTGTCTGCCATTGACCCGTGAAGAATCCCGCAGGTCACGGCGGAGTAGGCGGGGTGGACGATGCTTCCTTGTCCTTCCACGAACAGGTAATCGTAGTCGTCGCCGCGCTCTAGAATCATCTCCTCTACCGCACCGGCGGTGAAGTCGCTGACCACGCGGTCGATTGGGTTGCCCCAGCCGTCGATCATGATTCCGGTTTGGCCGGTCGGGATGAATCCGGCGTTGATTCCGCGCTCTTCCGCCGCTTCGAGCAGTTCGAGCGTCACGGTCATCTTCCCGACGGAGCAGTCGGTGCCGACCGTCAGCACGATTTCGGCGTCCACTTCGTTCGCAATCCCTTGGCTGACCGTCAGGTCGTCGTGCGGTTTGCGCACGTCCCAAATCTCACAGTCGTTCTCTTCCGCAAGTCGGGCGAACTCCTCGTCGTTTTCGAGGAAGTAGTGGAGTCCGGAAATCACGTCACAACCGCGGGAGAGAGCGGTCCGAACGTCATCGCGCCACGAATCGTCGAATCCGCCGCCGATGGGTGCGATGCCGATAATCAGCGCGTCCACATCCCCTACGTCGTCCATTCCGGCGACGATGGGTGCGTCCTGTACGTTCGGTAAATGGTCACTCACGCGCTCGCCGGGTCGGTCGCGGTCGAGAATCGCCTCAACTTCGTAGTCGGCGTAGCGAAGGATTCCGACCGCGGTTTTCGCGCGACCGGGGAACTTCTCGTGAGCGAGTATGGCCACCTGCATGCGTGTGCGGTGGTGGTACGGTAGCTTAAAGCCCTGCCCTAGCGGTAAGGGGATTTCAGCGCGTTGTCGGGTTTTTGATGGTGACCGACTCTTAAACGAATCTACCTTCCACCCCAACACGCAAATCCCGATGCTAGGCGAAGGTTTTTCAACCAGTCTTTTAAACGTAAGCCATGGTCACTGTGCGGGCACCTGCGACGAGCGCCAACCTCGGAAGCGGCTTCGACGTGTTCGGACTGGCGCTTGAGCGACCCGCAGATGTCGTCCGAGTCGAACGCGCCGACGAGACGACGATTGAAGTCACGGGCGTCGGACGACAGTACATTCCGGAAAATCCGGCGAAAAACACCGCGGGCGTCGTCGCCGAGGAACTCGACGCGCCCGCCCACATCGAAATCAATAAAGGCGTCCGTCCGTCGTCCGGACTTGGTTCGTCCGCCGCGAGCGCCGCTGCCGCCGCAGTCGCGCTGAACGAACTCTACGACCGCGGACTTACGCCGACCGAACTGGTTCGCGTGGCCGCGGAGGGCGAGGCCGCCGTTTCCGGCGAGGCGCACGCCGACAACGTCGCACCCGCCATTCTCGGCGGATTTACCATCGTCACCGACGAGGACGTGACGCAGGTCGATGCTTCGATTCCAGTCGTCGCCTGTCTCCCAGAAATCGTCGTTTCGACGCGGGATGCCCGACAGGTCGTCCCTCAATCCGTCGAAATCGACGAACTCGTCTCCACGGTCGGCGACGCCGCGACGCTCACCGCGGGGATGTTCCGAAATGACCCCGAATTAGTGGGAAAAGGACTACGCAACAACTCCCTCACTGGGGCACGCGAATCGCTCATCAAGGGATTCGACGCGGTGCGGGAGTCCGCACTTTCCGCAGGTGCGACCGGGGTCGCGGTTAGTGGTGCAGGCCCGAGCGTCCTCGCCGTCTGCCGCGAGGGCGGACAGAGTTCGGTCGCGAGTGCGATGCTTGACGCCTTTTTCGACGCCGGTGTCGAAGCGCGGGCTTACCCAACGTCAGTCGGCAGCGGTGCGGCGATTTTGTGATGACGATACGCTGCTCCTACAAACAGCGTAACAGCCACGGTGTTCCGTCAGAAAGGTGATGGTATGACGGACTCAGACCGTTGCCCTGACTGCGGTGTCACTCTCGAATCGGTCAAATTCGGGATGAACGACGCGTGGAAACCGCATGTGAAAACGAACGAGCGCAAGGAGGGTTTGCTCGGGTCGCTCGGAATGAACGAAACGAAATCCGTTCGAACGCGAATGTGCCCCGAATGCGGCCGGTTGCTGTTCCACGCCGAAATCGAGTAGCCAGCGCAAGCTAAATCCGATACAGACGCGTCGTCCACAGTTCCCGAAACGCATCTTCCAACGCTTCGTCCGGGTCGCCAGTTGCATCGACCGGTTTCGTCCGCCGGGCTTCCTGTCGAAATTCCGGAAGCAGTGTCCGCTGGCCGACGACGTACAACTCCTTTGCCTCCCGATTTTCTATTTCCTCCCGACAGCGTTCCAGATGCTCGTCTATCTGGGCGTCCCGTCTCCGTTCGAATCGCCCTTGCGAAAACCCACCTTTCGAGTGGTCGCTTTTCACGTCGCTCTCGAAGCCCGTAACGGTCTGCTGTTCGCGCCCCTCGTACTCACCGATAGCGAACAGGTCGGAGCGAACGAGCGCCAGCGCGAATTTGCCTTCCGGTCGGAACCAGTCGGTTTCGAACTCGAAGCCGTCGCCCCACGTCACGAACGGTTCCGGAGGATTCGGCGGAACGAGGACACCGCTGACGAGTCCGGCGTCGTCGGTCGCGACGACGCCGGGAACCGCACGAGAAACGAGTGGTGCATGGTCACCGAACGCCTCCCGAACTTCGTCGGGGAGGTCGCCATCGACCATGGCCGTCAGCGCACCTTCCGGTGCCGCCTCGACCGAACTGAGTCGGGAGAGAACCGAATCGAGTCGCTTTCCGCGAAGGGTTTCGACGCCGCGAAAATCGAGGTCGCCGTCGTCGCCCTGCAGTCGTTCGACGCGGTCTTCGAGTTCCTCGATGCGGTCTTCGAGGCGGTTAACTCGCTCTTCCGCCTGTTGTCGCTCGGTGACCGCCTCCGCTCGGCGCTCCTTTTCGGCGTCTCTCTGTCGTTCGAGATGATGTTTCTCTTCTTCGAGGGCGTCGATTCGTTCTTTCAACTCCGCGCGCCCGAGCAACTCGTCCAACATCGATTCGAAGCGCGTGGGCTACGCTCTTGTAGTTTGGTGTGTCGATGAAGAAGAAAATACTACAGATTTCCGCCGATTTGGTACTGATACGGTGAGGAACGAATCACAGTTACACCGCCGTACTGGGCCTGTCGTCCGAGGACGGTTGCGACTTCGTGCGCGCTCTCCAACGTTCCGGCGTGGTTTTCGTGGTTTTCGTCGAGTTCGCCGTGTTCGTCGAGCAGCGTGAGGATTTCACGCGCAGTGAGGGGCTGGTCGGTTCCGGCATCCGCGATGACCGCCTGAATCCGGTCGAACTCCTGCCCACGAGCGTACATATTTCACACTGGTCATGTATCCACTTTAATCTTCAGTCAGACGCGCGTCTGACTGGCCACGAAAGGGACTGACGCTACGCAGGGCGGTCGTGCGGCCCGGTGAAATCTCGTTCTTTTCGGTACTGGTCTACGAACTCCGCCACGTCGAAGTTGAGCATATCCGCCTCGAACTTACTCATCGCGTCCTCGTCCTCGGCGTGGCTGACGGCGTGTTCCATCAGCTCCACGATGAGTTCTACGACGATTTCGTGGAGTCGTCGGGAATCGAAGTCGGTGACCCACACCATTCCGTAGCCGACTTCGGGGTTTTCCACCATGTCCTCGGCGACGACCTCGCTCGGGAACTCCTCCAGCACGACGCCCATGATATGCAGGGTTCCAAACTCCCCGGCGTCGTCCGTCGTTTCGACGGTTTCGCGAAGGATGTCCACGAGAAATTCCGGAACGAATCGTGAGGGCGGGTGGATGTCCATCACGACTGCGTGGGATTCGCCGCAGTCGCAGTCGTACTCGCGCATTCCCATGTCGAGTTCGTGGACGGCGACCGACTCGCCACATGGGAGGTCGAGTCTCGCGCCTTTGCCTCCCGGTACGCGCGGTTCTGCCATGGCTCCCTGTTTGTCCTTTACGAGTTTAAACGGCGTGATTATCGCTCGTCATCTCTTTGTCGCCATTAGAACACGTAAACTGACCGTAGAGGTAGCGAACAGTATTCCTCGGTTCGAACAGTTCGGAATATATTGCCATCTTAGCGAGCTACTTACTGGTGGAACAATATGACCTGCTATGGCACAGGCAAGCGAGGTTCCCGACCAACTGCAACCCACCGACGAGCGAATCCTCCGACTGCTCTACGCCGAGGGCATACAGGTTCGACTCGACATCGAGCGACGACTCTCCCTCCCCGGTTTGCTGACGGCAAGACGGTGTCAGGTGCTCGCCGACCGTGGCCTCGTCCGGAACTCGAACTGGTGCTGTTACGAGATTACCGAACTGGGTCGCCAATCGCTATAGAATGGCGGACTATGGAAGTTATTTTCTGCTGTGACTGTGAGCCAGCAATCACTATCTTGCCCAATCTGTCGAAAACGCTCCTGAAAACTCCTCACAACCCGATTGCTAGGGCCAGTCGTCGCGCACGTCCTCTTCGACTCCAGCGTCGTCGCCGTCGTCGTCCGATGCGAGCGTCCAATCGGCGGCCTCCGCGGCGTCTTCGACGTGCAGGAACTCCCAGTCGTGGTCTTCCGCGAGTTCGCGGTCGTCGTCGGTGATGCCGACGAAGACGTGGCGGTCGGTGTCGAACTGCGACCGGACGCTGTCTAAACTCTCGGCTTTTCCTTTCGGTCCGGAGAAGAAATCCTGCCGGATGCGGTTCTTTCGGGTGAAGTTCGTCACCACGTAAGTCGGTTGGTCGGAGATGACGCCGACGTACTGCGTCCAGCGGCGGGCGTCGTCGAACACCGTGCCGGGACTTGCCAGTGCTTTGAGCGCCGACAGTTCGAACGCCAGCGTCATCTCTCCGCTTCCGTTCATGTCCTTACATCCCGTCCTGCCGGAGAAAACGGCTTCGGTTGTTCCGCCGTGGCTGGCTTACGCGAGGTCGATTCGGTAGTAGTCGTTGAACACGACGGTCGTGTCCCTGCTAATGTCGTCCGCCAACGTCCGCGTAATCGGCACGACCGACTCCTCGCCATCGAACTCCGTCAGCAGGGTCTGTGCTTCCTCGCTTAGTTCATCGAAATGCCGGACTCGCGTCTCGGGGGCCACGGTTTCGGTTCGGCGGACGACGAGGCTGTTCGCTCCACCACTCGGCACGGCGTCAACGCTAGTTGTCGTGTTCGAAGCCATTGATATATGATACCAAATGTCGTGGTGCTTCTTAAACGTTGCGGCAGATACTACACAAAAACAATAAAAAATTGGTTATGAAAGAGATATTTGATAGTATCCAACGTATTTGACGAACTCGCCGTCGCTGAACTGGAGTGCGGTTTTCGCGTCGAGGGCTCGTTCGCCACGCTCGACTACGCTGGGAAACTGCTGTTTGGCACTTCCGTCGAGTTCGTCGTACTGTCTGACGTGCGCGTCGTCCGGAATCGTCTTCGTCGGTTTGACTGTTATCGTTGGGTTCACGATATCACTAGACTGGTGTGGTCTTTGATAACAATTAGCGGGTTACTGCTTAAATCTTCACTCCGTGACAACTATTACTATCAGAAATTCACAACGAAGTAGTAACTACTGTAATCGTTTGCTCGCCCGCAAAACGACTCACTCGGAACTGGTTTCCAACCGACAATCTCGAAACTGACCGACTCGAATCTACCGTTTCGACGCCTGACCGACTCGAATCTACCGTTTCGACGCTACTGTTCCTGCGGGAGTGCGAGCTTTTCCGGGTCGAACTCCTTTTCGAGCAGGATGTCTTTCTGGTCTGCGACCTCGACCTCGTTCCGGATGAGGTCTTTGTACTTGCCCTGCGGGGCGATGTCGCCGATGAGAACGCCGCCGATGAGTTTGCCGTCTTTGAACGAGAGACGCCGCCATTCGGTGTCGCTGTACTTCTCCTCGCATTCGTCGTCGCCCATCGTCGGGAAGCCGAAGGAGAGGAACGGGAAGTCGAAGTGTGTGATAGAGTAGGAGGACACCCAGCGGAACTCCTCTTTTTCCTCGTCGGAATCTGCGACCATGTTCTTGCCAGCGACGGCACCCTGCTGTTTCGCACTGCCCCACGACCCATTCTGGGCGTACTCGTCCAGAATCACGTCGTAGTAGCGCGTAATGTCGCCAGCGGCGTAGATATCTTCGACGTTGGTCTGCATATACTGGTCGACGACGACGCCGTTGTCCGTTTCCACACCGCTCCCTTGGAGGTATTCGGTGTTGAAGTTGAGACCGATTGCGATGCCGACGAACTCGCTGTCGTACTCGTTGTCGTCCGCGTCCAGCGTGGCGACCACGTTACCGTCGTCGTCCGTCTTGAACCCGTTGACGCCGCTTTCGAGAACCGGCGTGACGCCCTTCTCTTCGAGCGCGTCGTGGATGATTTCCGCACCGTCTACGCTCAGGCCGTAGCGCCACCAGCGATTACCGCGCATGATGTAGTGGGCGTCAACGTCCTGCTCGCCACAAATCGCGGCGAGGTCGATGCCGAGCAGACCGGCACCGACGACGACGCCGGTCTCTGCCTGTTCCGCGTTCTCTGCGATTGCTCGGGCGTCTTGGAACGTCCAAAAGTGGTGGATGCCGTCTGCGTCGCTGTTGTCCACCGGCAGTTGGGTTGGCGTCCCGCCTGTGGCCACGAGCAGTTTGTCGTATTCGAAGGTGCCGCTGTCGTGGGTGTGGACTTCGTGTGCGTCCGCGTCGATGTTCGTGACGAACGTGTTCAGTTCGAGGTCGATGTCTCGCTCGTCGTACCACTCGGGTTCGTGGATGGAAATCGGTGCTTCGGGGAGTTTGCCTTTGGCGAACTCCTTGATGAGAATCCGGTTGTAGAGGGCTTCGCCCTCGTCGGTAATGATGGCAACGTCAGCGTCGGGTTTGGCTTCGCGGATGGTCTCCGCCGCGGAACTGCCCGCGATACCGTCGCCGATGATTACGTACGATTCGCTCATGTGGGAGAAGTTCTGCGTCAGGGTTAAAGTGGATTGCTATCTCGATATTGGTGCCAAACGCCAACACGCTCATTTTCGTCGCGGAACGATGTCTCGATTCCACACAATCTCACTCGCCACCCCGACGAGTGTGCCGGGACGTTTTAGACGCTCGCGTTCCAAGCCTCGTCCATGAAAATCCGTCAGAACGCACGTCACTTCGCGTCGAGAAAGGCGCTCGAACTCCCCGTCGTGAGCGACGTGGTGAAGTCGAAACTGGTTGACCTGCACACGAAAATCTTTCTGAAGAAGGCCGCCCCCGAGCATCAAGAAGAACGCAGGGAACGCCTCGATGCCTTCTTCGGTGCGACGATGGACTCCTATCTCGCCGCACTTCAGGAAGGTGCCCCGGAGGCGGAAGCCCGCGAAATCACGCACATTCAGGCCAACTTCGACTTCTACAACCACGGCTGGACGGAGATGATGGAGTTCCCCGGCGACGAACTCGAAGACCACTACGAACGCTACGAGACGTTCTTCGAGCGCCACGGAATCACCATCGCCGACCCGCTCGGTGAGTTCGAACCGGAGGAGATGCCCGAAGCACCATCGACGCCGGAAAAATTGGATAACCCCGAACACCCTCACGCCGAAGGTGGCTTCGCGGACGACGTGTACGTCGAAGGCGACGACGGCGAGGTCAGAATCGGCGGCCAAGACGAACCCGACGACGTGGACATCTCGGATGCGGTCGGCGTAGACGAAGGAGAGGCGTAGAAATCAGTTTTCGTCTCCGTTCCCGCGTTCCCCGACCTCTTCCCCTTTCCCGAGTCGAACACAGACCACGGGAACCATCGCCCGCCGGACCACTTTTTCTGTGACGCTGCGGCGAAGCGGATACCGGATACCGCCGCGACCGTGCGTCCCCATGACGATGAGGTCGATGTCCCGGATGTCGGCGTAGTCGAGAATCGCCCGGTGTGGTTTTCCCTCGGCAATCGAACCGGCAGTCGTTCGGATGTTGCGCTCTTCCGCCCGCTGAATCACGTCTTCGACCATCTCCTGCGATTGGGCTTCGAACTCGTCGAACATCGCTTCACGCGCTTCGTTCTCGTCCGCTTCGTCCGTGTCCACGACGGAGACGGTGTACAGGCCTGCACCGTAGGTTTCGGCCAAATCGAGTGCGTGTGGAATCGCGTTTTCCGCCGCTTCACTCCCGTCGATTGGGATGAGTATTCGTTCGTACATCGGTATTCATTCGTCACTGTCTCGCATAGAATTGTTGTGTATTTGAACAGACTACAGCGGGTTTGAACCAACTCTTGTCGTTGTTTGGACAACTAATTCCCCGATTCGGGCGATTCGGGCGATTCGGTTCCTTCCGCGGCCTCCACCGATTCGGTTTCTTTTTCGGCCTCGCCGCGCCATCGCTTTTGCTCTTCGTACTCTTCGAGACGGTCGCGGACGCGGTCTTTGAGGTCATCCTGATTGACGTTCACCTCGAAGACGTATCGTTGGTCTGTGTCCCGCGTTCGCTCGACGTTAGCGCTAATGAGTTCGTTGTCGAAGTACACGGGCGAAACCTTCGTCATGACGTGTTTGTACACCGTTTCCTCGACCGCTCGCAGTGCTTTGCGCCCCGCCGTGTCTACCGCCCGAGTCGCACGCTCGACTGATTCTTGGCCCTCTTTCACTGCGTTTTCTACGTCCCCGTCCGCGAGTTCCGACATCGAATCTTTGAGTTCGTCTCCTGCAGCATCCACGTCCTCACTCGGGGATTTTCCCGCCTTCTCGCCCTCCCCTTCCGATGGACTCGCCTGCTCCGCAGTTTTCTCTTTTACGTCCTCTCGAAGGCGTTCGTGAACTTTCGGCCGCCAGTCGTTCCATTCTTCGAAGTCCGAGTCGGAGTCTTCGACGCCTTCCTCGGTTAGGGCTTCCGTGATTCGTTCGCCGTGTTCGACGATGGTGACCCAATCTCCCTGTTCTTTGAACCCCGCGACACTCTCCTCCATACTACGTGAAACGCTACCAACTGTCATCTACATTTCTGACACTGAATCGAACACTGCCGATTGATGCAAACCGAGAATACTGCGAAAGTAGTGGTTGGTGGTCGTCGTCCGAAAAATCGGTTACAGCATCTCCACAACCGTCAACAGCCCGAACGCCAACACGAACGAGAGGAGCAGTGAGACGACCCATCCGAAAACCGTGTAGAGGATTTTGCCGGTGCTCGTTTTCTCC
Source organism: Haladaptatus litoreus (assembly GCF_900156425.1). Classification (GTDB taxonomy): domain Archaea; phylum Halobacteriota; class Halobacteria; order Halobacteriales; family Haladaptataceae; genus Haladaptatus; species Haladaptatus litoreus. Next base: position 2,051,245 of record NZ_FTNO01000001.1, on the reverse strand, counting down.
CCGCCGACGGCGTAGCCGCTTCCGATGACTGCGCTCACGATGATTTCGTTGAACGAGACGGGAATCCCGAACAACACCGCGGTCTGGGCGATGGCGAACGCCGGAATCAGCGCGGCAGTGGCCCGTCGTGGACCGAGTGACGAGAAATCCCGTGCGAGCGCCTTTATCATCCTCGGTGCGCCCATCCACGCGCCGAACATGACACCCAACCCGCCGAAGACGAGGACGACGAGGATAGGCAGTTCGAGCGGAGTGAGCATCGGAACGAGCGGTCCAACCGCGAGGCCGACCTGACTGCCGCCCGCGGAAAACGAGACGAGCGCGCCGATGCCGAACAGCAGATGTCGCTGGCCTCGTCTGACGCTCGACCGGACTTCCAACAGGAGGATTCCGCCGAGAACGAGGCCGACGAGCAAGGTCACCACAGCAAGGCCAAGCAGTGGCGAAAGCGGCAGTTCCTCGGAGAGAACTGCCGCAACCGACGCCCCACCCTGCTCGGGCGCGAGCATGGTAAACGGCGAGTTTGCGAGGATGAGTCCCACCAAGCCACCGAACAGCGGAATTGTGTACTCGTCGGGCACGTCGTCACGACGAATCAGGCGGGCGAGTCCGTAGGCGGTGCCGCCGCAGAGAAACGGCGTCAGCACCCACAGCAGGAGAATTTGCTGATATTTCGCGTAGGCTGGCTGTCCCCCCAGTGCAAGTCCGACGCCGATAACCGCCCCTGTCGCGGTAAACGCAGTCGCCAGTGGATAGCCCGCGAAGACGCCGATTGCGACCAATCCCGCGGCGACAGTGAGCGCGATGACCGCCCCAATCGGCGAGATAGACACACCCTCGATGAGTCCGGCGGCCATCGCCTCCGTGACGTTCGCTCCTTGCAACACCGCCCCTGCGATGCCGAACAGTCCCGTGAAGAAAGCTGCGCGCATAATCGTCATCGTTCGCGCGCCGACGCTGGGTGCGTAGGGTGTCCACCCCGCCCCGACTGTCCACGCCATAAAGAAACTCGCTACCGCGCCCACGCTCAAAACCGCTATCTGTTCGACCCCCACCATGATAGGTCACCCTAGCGACGGACGGGCAAAAGTTCACGCATAGTTTCATATCTGCGTGATGATGATCGTGTTTGTGTAGTGGGCAACAGCGTGCGAAAAATCGTCCGGAGAAAATCGAGGGCGATGCCATGACCATGGCATCGCCCAACCGAGGCGGAAACGTCTCGTTGCCAGTAGTTTATTGCGGACTGATAACCTGTTTCTTGCCCGCGATTCTGTCGGCGCATTCGTAGCCAGCGACGATGCCGCCGTTCAGACTGCGTTCGGGGTACTGGGCCTTGCTCGCCATTCCGGCGTAGTAGATGCCCTCTGCGATGTCGTCGCCGAGGTCGTAGGGAACCACCAAGTCGAGATACCCGCGTTCGTACACCGGTGCGGCGCGCGGGTTGCGCGCGAGGCGGAACTGCTTCACCGAATCGCGGTTCCAGTCGGGGAACATCTCCGCGATGTGAGAGAGCCACAACTCCTCGATTTCCTCGTCGTCCATCTGCCACAGGTCTTCCTCGTAGTCCTGAATGTAGCTCGCGACGTAGAGCAGATGGTCGCCGCCGTACCGCTCCGACGGGATGTAGTTCGTGTGCTCGATGAGTGCGCCGAACGGTGCCTCGTGGCCGATGTTGAGCCAGTAGGTGTCGGTCAGCGATTCGTCCATCGTCACGAGCGCACAGACCGCGCCTTGGAAGTCGATGTCGCATTCGTAGCCCGTGAGTCCTTCGAGGACGTTGGGCATCGCCGCGACGACCACGCCGTCAACGTCGTGCGTTTCGGTGACGGTTTCCTCGTTTTCGCCATTCGTGGTTCCGTCGTCCACTGTTCCACCATCTGCGGTGGCAGTCGCTTCGACGGCTTGTGTCGCTTCGGTCGTGAGCGACCGAACTTCCCCGCCTTCCGTGTCGATGTCGCTGACGCGCACGCCGGTCGTGATGTTCTCCTCGCCGACTTCCTCGATGAGGGCGTCGATGAGGCGACCGAACCCGTCCCGGAGGTAGCCCAGCGGTTCGCCCCGAAGCAGGTCGCGCTCGCCGCGGAATTTGATTCGTCCGAGGAGCCACGCCGCGCTCACGTCTTCCTTTCTGCTCCCGAATTTCGCGTCCAGAAGCGGCCCGAAGAAGTTCTCGTAAACTCCTCGGGAGGTGTGTTCGATAAGGAACTCGTCTATCGGCACGTCCTCGAAATCCTCCAGTCGCTCGTAGGTGTCGAACTTCGGAATCCCGCCCCGAACGTCGATTTCCTGCGTGAGCAGGGCCAACCGGAACTTGTCGTAGGCGCTCATGTGCGGGTAGGCGAGGATTTCCCACGGCTTGTCGAGCGGGTGGACGACGCCATCGACGTAGTAGGCGTTCTTCCCGATGGGCCACTCCAAATCGTCGCCCAGTCCGAGTTCGTCCATGAGGTCGATGATGGTTTCCTCGGACGCGGAGAGGTGGTGGTAAAATTTCTCGATTCTGTCCCCGTTCGTCTCGTAGGTCGCGGCGAGTCCGCCGAGGTCGTCGCTCGCTTCGAACACCTGCACATCGTAGTCGTGCTGCTGGAGGCGGTAGGCGGCGGCCAATCCGGCGATTCCCCCACCGACGATACCTATCATGACAGTCAGGTTCGTCGGCCCGTGGAATACGTGTTACGACCGCGCGTTCTGATACCTTCGGACTGTTGAACTGGTCTAGCTTGCAACAGCAGAGCGGGAAATAGACCGCGAAACCGCTAGCAGTTTCGCGATTAGACTGAATGTGTAGATTTCGAAAACAGCAGACCGACCAACCCACGGGACGCGCCGACTGGACGCCGAGCCAGCGGTCGGCGCACTCGTCCGCATGCAGTGGCGGTCGTTTATTGTCGTGATTTCAGTTTCGGTAGATCTGGAACCAGTAGTTACGCTAGAACAGTACTAGACACCATCCAACATAACGACCGAATCCAATTAGAAACAGGGACTGAAATTTCCGATGTCGCTACTCGTCGCGTGATTCGGCGACTTCCTCGCGCAACATCCCAACCTCCGCAACACGCTCCGCGTGGGCGTTGTGCTGGTGAATGGACTCGTCGTTGCTCTGTTTCATCGTTACGACTGCGTCGTCCGGCAGGTCGGGGAACTGTTCGACCACGCCGTGGGCCATGTCGCGCACGCAGTCTTCCACGAACTTCGCGTCGGCGTGCGCCTGAAACGTCATGTGGTCTTCGTCGGGGCGCTTTGCGAGGTTGTAGATTCGGGCGCTCATGGAATCCCGCGCGACTTCGATGAGTTCGTGGAGGTCAACCTCTGGTGCACCTGCACTTTCGACGGTGAGGGTGGCGTGTCCGCGCTGGGAGTGGCCCGCCTGCGGGATTTCGCGCAGGAACTCCTTGACTTCTTGTTCGCCGACGCCGAGGTCGAGGAGTTTCTTTTTTGCCCGCCCGCTCATCATACCCTGCGAGCAAGGACAGACGGTCATGCCGGTTACGCGCGCGCCGATTTCCTCTTTCGTTTCTTCTTCCTCGGTCGCTGTCGCGCTGGCGATGATGTCCACGGTTGCCTGCGTCGGGCGACCGCTTTCGGGTGTCGTATCGCGCACCATGAACTCCGCTTCCATGCTGACCTCGGCCTTCGTCGTGTAGTCGTGTTTTTCGAGCAATCGCTCCGCGGCGTCGCCACAGACGTCCTCGACGCGGTAGGTCGGTTCGCTGACGGCGTCTTCGAGGACTTCGTCTACGACCTCCATGTTTCGGCTCATGTCCGCGCCTTTGCGCCAACTTGGCAGGTCAACGAGCACGTCGAACTCGGCGGTCAGCACGTAGGGTCGTTTGTCGGGACGAGCGATTTCGACCAGTTTTTCCACACCGGTCACGCCGACTCGGTTCAACCCGACCGTCACGTCGGGTGCCGTAGCCTGCACGTCGGGGAGTTGCTGTTTCATTGTCCCTCTGTTGTGAGCAACAGAATTAGAGGCTTCCGCTTCCGGCAGTCAATCTAATTTCGAGAGCGCCCCGAAGAAGTTCGTGGACGGCCCGGCGATGTGGGCCGGTTCCGGCGCGAGCGACACCGTAATCGTCTCCGGCGGTTCGATTCGAACCTGTGTCCCGTCGCTTCCGACGACTGCGAACGGTGCGTTTTCGACCCGAATCACGACATCGTGGTCGGGGTCGAAAACGAGCGGCGGCATGGGATTGTCGGCGCACATTTCGGTAAACACCAGTCCATCGACGCCGGGATGCACCAACGGGCCACCCTCGCTCAGGTTGTAGGCCGTACTTCCCGTGGGCGTCGAAACCAGCACGCCGTCGGCGTGGCCCTCGCCGTACTCCACGCCGTCGATGTGGACTTCGTAATCGAGTCCCTGTCCGTGGCCGCGCTGTGCGCCCTGAATCACGATTTCGTTCAGCGCCGGGTGAACCGACCAGTCACCCTCTCCGCTCGCGCGAAGGCGGGGTACTGCTCGAGACGGGATTTCTCCGAATTCGTGGTACTCTGCAACGACTGCGCGAACCTCGTCCACTGCCTCTTCCGGCGCGACGGCGTTGAGAAAGCCGACCTCTCCCAGATTCACGCCCAGAATCGGCGTCCCGCCTGCTCCACTGGCGGCGAACAGGAAGGTGCCGTCGCCGCCGATGCTCACGACGAGGTCGTTTTCCGCCATCCGTGAAACATCGACTCCGTCGATTCCTAACTGCTCGGCGGTCGCGGCGTCGATTCGAACTGTGACGTTCTCCTCGGCAAGCGTCTCTTGCAATCGCCCTGCGAGTGTCGCGGCCCGTTCGTTTCCCCTCTGCGCGACGATACCGACGTTCATCACGACTCCGTTCTCGCCGGGCGCTCAAAAAGCCGCCGACACGAACATTAATTTGCGTCGGGTGCCAGTGACAGGATGATGAGAACTCTCGCTCGAACTCCGTTTTCGGTGCGCACGAGCGAAGTGAGTGCGAACCGGACTCCACGCCTTCGAATCTTGAAGGCGGTGATAGCGTGACCGAGGAAGACGACTGGTTCGAGGCCGCACTTCGTGACGACGATGAGGAGGCAGACAGTACTGACGACGATCCGACAAATGGGTCGGATTCGCCCGACTTCCCCGACGCGCCCGATTCGTCGGAACTCTCGACCGAAGAATCCGAAGATGCCCCCGCGGGCAAGCCGGGATTCGGCGCTGACGAGATGGCGACACCCAGTGCTGAACGAGATACGAAACCCCCCGAAACGCCGGACGAGTCGAATCCGGACGAATCGAACAGCGACTCTCTGTCGACGACGATTTCGCTTCCGCGTTTTCGAACGCACCCGGCGCAGGTTCCGGCGGCGAATCGGATTTCGGTGGCGGGTTCGGCGGCGATAGCGACGGTTTTGATGCTGGCGGCGGGTTCGACACCGGCGGCTTCGACGACGAGGAGTTCGAATCGGACATCCCCCGAACCGACATCGGCATCGACGGCCTCGACAGCATGATTCAGGGCGGCGTCCCCGAACGAACCCTAATGGTTGCAATCGGTAACGCCGGAACCGGGAAAACCACCTTCGGACTCCAGTTTTTAGACCACGCACTGTCGCGCGGCGAAAGCGCCGTTTACGTCACGCTGGAGGAGAGCCACGAGCGAATCGTCAACAGTGCGACGGAGAAGGGGTGGCCCTACGACGAGTACGTCGAAGACGACCTACTCGCAATCGTGGATTTAGACCCAATCGAGATGGCCAACTCGCTGTCGAGCATCCAGAGCGAACTCCCCGGCCTCGTCCGCGATTTCGGCGCGACTCGTCTCGTTCTCGACTCCGTCTCCCTGCTCGAAATGATGTACGAAGCGCAGTCGTCGCGTCGAAACGAGATTTACGACTTCACCCGAAGTTTGAAAGAAGCGGGCGTGACGACCATGCTGACGAGCGAGGCCAGCGACGAGAACCCCTACGCCTCCCGTCACGGTATCATCGAATATCTCACCGACGCCGTGTTCGTCCTCCAGTACGTCCGAAGCACGGACGATTTCCGCGAAACCCGACTCGCCGTCGAAATCCAGAAGATTCGAGACGCGAACCACTCCCGCGAAATCAAACCCTACGACATCACTGAGGAAGGAATCAGCGTTTATCAGCAGGCCAATCTGTTCTAAACCACCACCTTTTACGACGGTCGCAGGCAGGAACGACGACCGCCGTCGTTCCTGCTGGCTTCTTCACGGGCGAGGCCCGTGAAGGAACGAGATAGCTTCGCTATCTCGCATTCCCTGTAAAAGCTGGACCAAAAGCACTCCTCCCTCGCTTCACTGCGTTCCGCTCGGTCGTCGGCCCGCTCACTCGTCACTGCGTTCCTCATTCGCGGTAAACTGGTGGCCGCTCGCGGTTGTGTAGATTGCTCGTTTCTGGCGGTTGCGTAAATTCTCGTTTCCGGCGGTTGTGTCAATAGCTGACTCTGGCGGTTGCGTCGAACGCCTATCGCTCCCGACGAACGACTCGCGTCGCTCGTCTTCGCCGGTCGCTGTCCGAAAAATCGTGGTCGGATTCTGATTATCGAACGACCGTCACGGGCATCGGCGAGCGCCGAACGACGGTTTCAGCGACGCTTCCCAAGAGGATTCGGGAGACGCCGGAGCGACCGTGACTGCCCATCACGATGTGGTCGAAATCGTTATCCTTGGCGTAGTCCACGACGACCTGCGACGGGCGTCCGACTTCCGTCGCCGTCGAGAGGGTCGCACCGTGTTCGTCCGCGGTTTCGCGCGCCTCCGTGAACAGTGCTTCCGCGCGCGCTTTCGAATCTTCGTACCACTCCTCGGAATAGCCGGGCATCCCGACCGTCGAACTGTAGCCCACGTCGATGGGGTCGATGACGTTGATGACGGTGGTTTCGGCGTCGGGAAACTCGGTCAGTACGTAGTCGAGTGCTTTCGTGGACTGCTCCGACCCGTCGATTGGAACGAGAATCCGCTTTCCCATGCGACTACCCACGAGTGGCGTTGTCATAGTATTTCACCCGTGGGGTGGTTTCGCGACACCATCACAACCCGAGTATTTTTATCTTATTACTATCATCAGTAGGGTAAAATGGGGTTCGACGGTATCGAGTTCCGCGGCGACGAAAGCGTCCCCGGATTCTCGAATCTGCTCGCGGAACTCAAAACGGGCGGATGTAACCTCCTCGTCACCGGGCAGGTGTCCGAACGTGTCAGTGCCCGAGCGACACGAACGCTTCTCGGCGACCCCGCGGCCGACCGCAAACGAATCGTGGCGCTGACCGATTCGACGACGCGACACGTGGAACCGTGTCTGCCGACCGGGGTTCGACTCGACAGCTCCGACGTCTGGGTTATCGACCAGCGAAACGGCGAGCGGTCGACACCGACCAGCGCCAGCGTTTCAGACGTCGAACTTCCGACCCGGCAGGATGGCCAAAACGAACTGTGGAACCTCGCCGAGGAAATCGTTCTCGCCATCGGCTTTTTCGACACGACGACGGACGGACTGGAACCGGCTGGACTCCGTCTGTCGGTCGATTCGTTGAGTTTTCTGGCCGAACAGCACTCCCGCACGGAGTTCGAGTGTTTCCTGCGAATGCTCACCGCGATTATCCGCGGCGTGCGAGCGATGGGTCACTACCACCTGCCGATAGCGGACGACGACCCGCTCGTAACGGAACTGTCGCCCCTGTTCGACGCGCGTATCGAACTCCGCCAGCGCGACGGACTGGTGCCGGAACAACGATGGCACGTGCCCACCTACGAACGAAGCACGAACTGGGTACGACTCTGAGACGATGCAACCAGCATTCGAACCACCACCGACCCGACCGGGATTGCTCATCAACGACCCCATCGAGAGTGTCAGGTTCGCCCTGTACACGCCCGACCAGTCGCCGATTTGTCCTACTAATCCGGAAGAGTTTCATTTTCCGGTCGATGCCGCCGTCGAATTTGAAACCAAGAAAATAGAAATCCCGAGGCTGACGGGGGTGTACGTCCGAACACAGGACGGCGACCTCACGGCGAGCTACAGCGTCACGGACGACGAAACGACAGTTTCGGCTGGCGCGTACAATCTCGAACTCAACACGGCACCGATGAAGCTGTACCTCGCCGTCGAAAGCGGGGTGTGCATCGAAAAACGAGACCAATCGGTCGTTCTCGACTTCGACGAACGGATTCCGGTCAGAGTCGGCGCACGCTCGTTTCACGAGCAACCGGCGGGAACTATCACGGTTACGGACGACATCGAAGATTCGATGCGGGCGATTTCTCTGTTCGGGTCAGCACTGAAAACCACGAGTCCGGAACGCTCGTTTCCGACGCTGCGGGGCCATCCGCCGCTCATCGAACGAGGTGACGAATTTTCCGCCCCTGACGGTATCGAGCGTCCCGAAACGGGCGTCGAACTCGTCGTGCCGCGAGAGCGTGCCGCCGTTTATACGGCGACGCCGCTCGCGTACTACCTCGGTGCGGAAGTCGTCCCCGGCGAGTCGCCGCACCTCGCCGCGAGCGGATTCGAACAGTCGCTTGCGAGTTCCGATAGCTTCGGCAACACGGTCGCAAATACGCTCCAGCAGGTGTTTTTCCTCGACTGTCTCGTCCGAACGGAGGGTTACTACCGAGTCGATTTACACGAGCGCCAGCAGGTAGAACCGCTGGTCGATTTGGACTTCGCTGCGCTCTACGACGCATCGCTCGCGGAGCGACTGGCGGCGTATCTCTCGGTGCCGTTCGAGACGCTCGAACCGCACCTTCCGGACTGGCATCTCACGACGGACGTGGTGCCGACGGCGGACAATGCCGAGAGTCTCCCGTTCGTGGCGAACGACCTGTCACTGGTTCGGTGTCCACCGAATCCGACCACGCGGACGGTTCGGTCACAGCCCAAACCGCTGACGGAGTTCTATCGAGCCGACTTCGTTCGGAGTACCGGCGACACCGCGTCGGTGAACGACATCGTGCAACCCGACCCCTCGAACTCGGTCGAACACGCGTGGATAGGGGACGGCTACCCGCTCGGAAGCAACAAAACGACCGTCAAATCCTGTCGCCGTCGAATCGAAGGGACAGCGCCGGACGATTCAAACATCGAGATTCACGTCGTCTGTAACGACGAACGGATGAAAGAGGAGGGCGTCGTCAACGAGTTCTACGGCTTCCGCGACCTGCTTGAGTTCGACGTGGACATCTCCTACGATTTGACGACGGACGAACTCGCGGAACTGTTCGCCCGTCCGCTCGATTTCGTCCACTACATCGGCCACGTCGATGACCAAGGGATGCAGTGTTCCGACGGCTATCTCGACGTGAGAACCCTCGATGTCGTTCGCACGAAGGCGTTTTTGCTCAACGCTTGTCGTTCATACGAGCAGGGAATGGCGCTGGTCGAGAAGGGAAGCCGAGGCGGCGTCGTCACGCTGTCGGAAATCGCGAACGTCAGCGCGACGAAAGTCGGGCGGGCGCTCGCTCGTCTGCTCAACATCGGGTTTTCGCTTCGAACTGGACTCGAAATAGCGAAAAACGAGATTTTGACCGGTTACCGGTACATCACGGTCGGAGATGGTGGGCTTGCGCTGGTGCAGTGTGAAAGCGGGTGCCCGATGCACCTCCGAGTGAAGCGTGAGAGTGGGGATTCCTTCGAAGTCGATATCATGGTGTACCCCTCGCAAACCCGCCGTATCGGGGCTTTATTTCGGCCGCATCTCAATGACGAGGATACGCAGTATCTCAACTCGGGAGTGCTCGACAGTTGGGTCGTGTCCGAAGCGGAACTCGATGAGTATCTCAACTGTGGCGTGTTGCCGGTCACCTTCGAAAACGAACTGTATTGGAGCGACGAAATAACTGCGGCTGACCTCCGTTAGGGACCGTTTGTCGTGTCACCACAGCACGCAAGAACTGTTCCGGCCTGCATCAACAGCAAACTCGCCGAGAACAGGACGCCAATCATTCGGGGATGCGATTCGAGGTATTCCGCCAGTGCTGTTTGGTTCATAGTACAGTAAATATTATCTGTTACAGTTATTTTAATTTATCTAAAAAATACTAATATGAAACAAATTACAGCAACGATATTACGAGTAAAGAAATTGGTACTGCGCTGTGATAACTACTTGCAGAACTGGTTGAAACCGATAAAATATCAGTATTTCGATTATTCAATCCCGTCCGTGGCGGGTGACGCATTTCGGCAAACCGATGAGCTCGACCGGTTCCGAGTTGTCCGGGGAGTAAACGACCATCTGGCCTTTCTCCATGTACGGCACTTTCTTCTCCAAATTCGGCGGGATGTTTACGCTCTTGATTGCGTCCTCGTCGCCCAGATTCAACACCACGGTCGTGTTTATCTGTTTGAACACCGAATCCGCGATGTCCTGTGGGTCTTGCGTGATGAGGAACAAGCCGAGTCGTTCCTTTCGTCCCTGTTTCGCTGCGTCGGTGAACTTCCCGATGACCTTCTGGGCCTGCACGCTTTCGGCATCCGAGAGGAAGTTATGGGCTTCGTCCATCCCGACGACCAGCGGCGTTTCCTTGATTGCCGGGTGGTCTGGTGAGTTCGACAGCTTTTCATCGACCAGCAGACTCGACACCGCGAGGACGACCATCTCCTTCGCTCGACTCGTCGGCAGGTGGTACGTCGGAACCACCGACAACCGCCCCGAGCGAACGAATCGCGGGACGAGGTCGGTAATCGGTTCGGCCGACTGGTCGAACACGCTGCTCGGAACCGACCGAACGCGACGTTTGACGGCATCGAACGTCGCCTCGTGAACCCTACCGCTTTCGTCCAACTCCTCGCGCAGCGCCGGGTCGTCCAGATAGGAGAGGAACTCCTGATAGGTTCCGTTATCTCCGCGACTGCGGAAGAATCGCTTGAGCAGGTAGGTGAGCGCGCCGTACTGGTTGTCGTTGAGTTTCGCACCCGCGACGAGCCACGGATTGTCGCCCACCATCGAAAACGGAATCGTGAACTCGATCTGCTCCGCGTTGTGGTGGCTGGCGGAGTACGAGACACCGCTCACCTTCGGCACGAACGCCTTCGTCTCGGTATGCCCACCGTGGGCGACTCCCTCGCGTTCCCACTTGCGCTCGTCTTCCGTTTCCACCTCGGGGTTGTCGTCGTGCATCTGGGCGTACTCGTCCTGCGGATCGAACTGCACGACTGCCATTCGGGCGTCGCGCCCGTCCTCCATCGGATAGGTTCGCTCCTCGGAGAGATACTGCCGGAGCATGTTCTTCGCGCCGTGAGTCTTCCCCGACCCGGTTCCGCCCGCGACGAGCGTATGCCGGAAAACCAATGGGTCGCCCGACTCGTAATCGTCTTTCACTCGGTAGTCGATGGTCGGCGGCTCGGCCGCGGTTCTGACCTTCTCGCCACCGACCGAGAGGTGGCCGAGGAAGACGCCGTCTTCCGGAATCTTCAGCCCGGTTTTGATGTCGCGCTTGTCGCGAGCCTGTCGGACGACGGTTTCGGGCTTCGGAACCCGGTCGGTCATCCGCCGCTTCAGGTCGCCGTCGTCTTCAAACAGAACAGCAATCGGCTCCAACGTCGCCATAAATTTGTAATCGGCCTCGTCTATCGGCCCGCTTCGCATAGCCCGGCGCGCGTGAATTTCGGTGGCGTCGTCGCTGTGGAACTCTTGTGCGTATTCGAGGGTCGTAATCCGACAGAACAGCTTTTCGCCGTCGGGATACGGAACGAGCAGATACTTTCCGATTCGCACGTCGGCCCGGTTCGGCGCGGTCACGTAGGCTCGGAGTCGTGTATCGTCTTCGTCTTCACCGATTGCCAACCCCTCAGACACGGCGAGACTTCCGATTCCGTGGTCGTCGCCGACCGGATCGAGTTCCATCTCGCTAAAATCGTCGTTGCCGGTTTTCGTCTCGCTCGATTCCGTCTCCGCGGCGGACGAATCGTCTCCCGATTCGTCGCCCGAATCGAAACCCTGCTCTGAAAAATCCCCGAGTTCGCTCATGGGCCTGTCATCTCAAGCCCGCGTAAAACGTGTTTCGCACGCCGCTTTCGAGACTTCCCAAATCCGGCATCCGAAATCCGGCACCGGACTACTGGATTCCCGAAGAGACGGATAAGAATTCGCTTGCGAATCGAAACTCAACGACACTACTACCGAGTTTTCCATACGACAGTGGTTGTCACACTCACGTCCCCGCGTTCCTTTTATGTTCACACGTCGTATTTCAGCCTATGTTACTCGTTCGCGGTGAAGCAGGGGGGACTACCCTCACTGGGTCGTTGTACGAACGCGGCGAGCGTGCTCCCACGTTCAAGGGCGCACCAGACGAAGACGCTCCCTACGTGTGGGTGTGCGACGAGTTCTATCAGGTCGAAAGCGGCGGCACCGCGCAAGTCGTCTCCGGCAAGGAGGTTCACGTCGCTTTCGAGACGCCGATGCCCCGTGGGTTCGACACCCGCGAGCAGGCGATAGACGCCGCGGAAGAGCACATCCGGACACAGTTCGCCCGTATCGGCGTCGATATCGACGACGTAGAAATCTCCGTCGAAAAGAACGACCCTCAGTAGTTTCGGCCCCAGCGAACCGCGTTGTAGTTCGCGTCCAACTCACTGTCGAACGACCGCTCGAAACTCCGTATCAGTGACCCCGTGCTCTGCTGTCCGATTTTGGCGAGCGAATCCGCTTTCGAAATGGCGACCGGCGGGCCGTTTGCAATGGCGACTTCTTTCAGAATCTGGTGCTCGACTTTTTCGCGGCAGGTTTCGTCCTCGGTGAAAACCCGCGGTGCTTCGATTTTATACAGCAAATCCCGTCGCGGGTCGTAGATGACGCAGAACGTCACTTCGTACTGTTCCGGCGCGAACTCGCGTTCGACGTAGCGGTCTGCTTCCCTGCTTCCGAAAAAGGAATCAGACCCCGCTCGGGAGACGAACCAGTTCGTCAGGGTTAGGTCGTCCGTGTGTCGCTCGTACTCGCCGTTTCCGTACTCTCCACGTTCGAGAACCTGCGAGAAAAATGCCGCGTCGTGCGCCCACGGCGCATTTACGCCGTCTTTTTTCCGAAGCGTTCGGATTATCGACTTCGCGGAGATGTTCTTGACGAATCCCGCGAGGGGAACCTCGCGCTCCGCGAATCGTTCCACTAGTTTGACGTAGTTTTGGAGGATTTTCTCAACTTCTCCGGAGTTCTCGAACAGGTCGGGAAGTACGGAACCGCGGTCACGCCATCGAAGAATTCCCTTGGGGTACATCGGCCCGTCTAGCAGGAGGAAATCCGATACGTCGTCCGCGTGGTCGAGCGCGTGGCGACTCTCGGCGCGGTACAGTGCCAGCGCGTGAACGATGTCCTCCTCGAAGTCGTCGCGGCGCGGTACGTGAACGATTTTTCGTTTGCTGCCTTCGTTGTAGGTTTCCCAGTTCTTGTCGAAATTGCGCTCCACGTCGTTCGTGTGAACTGCCTTGACGACCGTGCGCGAATCGTGGAGGTCGAGGTCGGAGGGCGACGAACTCATCGCGGCGTGTGCCACGTCCACCACTAGTCCATTTTTGAACGGCAGTGGGTTGGTCGTTCCCGAGTCGAGTCCGTGCATCGTCTCGAATCGGTCGCTTTCGAGCGCGAGGTCTTGCATGTTCGCCCGCCGCCGTTTCAGCGTTCCGAGCGGTTCGAGCACTTTCGTCCCCTCGTGATACAGCGGGTCGAGGTAGTTTTCCCAGACGTTTCGGGCGAGTTCCTGATGATTGCGTTCTTCGCCCTCGTACTCTATCTCGTCCGCCAACGTGGCGATGCCATCGAAGTGGACGGGGTCTAAGGTCATGCACGCCCCATCCCGTCGCACCCGGAAAAAAGGTCACCTTTCGAAACCGCGAGCAGTGAGTGTGCTATTCGGTCTGCATCGCGCGTTCCGCTCGCTTTCGGTGGATGATGACGCCGCGCGCGAACGAGAGTATCGCAATTCCGACACAGCCGATGACGAGCGCGTTCGGAACGAAACTGTCCGGAAACATTCCCTGTGCCATGCCGAACTCGACACCGCCAGCGGCGCAGACGAAGACGCCGCTGAGGAACTGGTGATTAATCCGGCCACTGGTCCGGTACTGCCAGATGAGGGACACCGCGAGCACCGACGCAATACCGAACCAGAGCGCAATCCAGAGCACGCCGGTATCGAAGGGAACTGCCATCGTCTTCCGATTCGCCACCGAAACCAAAATAGATTGTGCGGGGAGCGATTGCGTGACTGAATTTCCTTCCGGTAGGATGTTTTTCGAAAATCACCTCCATCGCCGCCGTTCGGGCGAAGGGTAATTACCCCACGACGACGACGATTCGCCCATGCAAGCGGGACTCATCGTTCTCGACGGGTGGGGACTTGGAAGCGAAGACGGCGGGCGAAACGCTATCGAGGCGGCCGACACGCCGAATTTCGACCGACTCGCGGGAGCAGGTGCATACGGAACGCTCACCGTGTCGGGTCGCAGAGTCGGCCTTCCCAAGGGACAGATGGGCAACAGCGAAGTCGGCCACCTCAACATCGGCGCGGGCCGGGTCGTCAGACAGGAGTACACCCGAATCAGCGACGCAATCGAAGCGGGCGAACTCGGCGAGAACGAAGCCATCAGCGACGCCTTCGACTACGCGAACGACCACGGCGGGCGCGTTCATTTCGTGGGATTGGTCAGCGAAGGCGGAGTTCACTCCGCACAGGAACACCTCTACTCGCTCATCGAACTCGCTGGAGACAGGGGCGTCGAGGCTGTTACCCACGCCTTTACCGACGGGCGTGACACGCCGCCGAAAAGCGGGGCCGGATTTCTCGCGGACTTGCAAGATGTCATTGAGGAGAATGGAACGGGACACGTCTCGACAGTCACGGGGCGCTACTACGCGATGGATCGCGACCAGAACTGGGAGCGCACGAGACGCGCTTACGACGCCATCGTGAACCGGGAAACCGAGTTCGTCGCCGAAACCGCAGTCGATGCTGTCCGAGAGTCTTACGAGCGCGGCGAGACGGACGAGTTCGTGGAGCCGACGCTGATTTCCGGTGGAAAAGCACTCGACGACGGCGACGCAGTCGTGTTCTTCAACTTCCGCTCCGACCGTGCCCGGCAACTGACGCGGATGCTTTGTGACATCGACCCCGTCTGGGTGTTCGAAACGAATCCGCCGGAAATCGACTTCGTGATGATGACGCAGTACGACGCGGAGTTCGACCTGCCGGTCGCCTTCCCGCCGAATCAGCCGAAGGATACGCTCGGCGAAGTGCTCGCAAACCACGGCAAGACACAACTTCGACTCGCGGAATCGGAGAAGTACGCCCACGTCACCTACTTCTTGAACGGCGGGCGCGAGGTCGAATTCGACGGCGAAATCCGGCGCATCGTGGAGAGTCCGAACGTGCCGACCTACGACCAACAACCCGAGATGAGTGCGGAGGAAGTGACCGACACGGCCATCTCGGTCATCGAATCCGACGACCCGGACGTGCTCGTGCTGAATTACGCGAACCCGGACATGGTCGGCCACACCGGGGATTTCGACGCTGCGGTCGCCGCCGTGGAAGCGGTGGACGAACAACTCGGACGACTCGTGGAAACCCTCCGAAATCACGGCGCGCACGTCTTCATCACGGCAGACCACGGCAACGCTGACGACATGGGAACGCCGGACGACCCGCACACGGCCCACACCTACAACGAGGTTCCGCTCGTCTACCTGTCGCCCGAAGGTGACGATGGCAAGAAGAAAATCCGAGAAGGTGGGTCGCTCTGTGACCTCGCGCCGTCGCTGTTGTCGGTCATCGGGGTAGAACAACCCGAAGCGATGACGGGCGAGTCACTGCTTCGCTAGCGCCCGTACCGAAGCACTCGCGTGTCGATAGCATCGCAACGCGGACAGATGTGCTGGAAATGCAACTCCCCGCCGCGCGCGGTGACGCGCCACTCTCCCTCGTCGTCCACGAACCCGCATTTCGAACACCGTCGTTCCGTTTTTTCGTAATGTTTCCGGAGTCTATCGAACGGTGAACGACTCTGTTTAGTTGCCATGTGATACCATATGGCACAATACGCAATAATTGTAACGATTGTTCAGGAATTTTGAGTTGGTCGTTTGATGTGACGGCTCGTTCTCGCCCGATCGGCGACTCCCAGCGCTGAAGAACCAACGAGCCAACGAGGAGGCTCGAAAACAGTAGTAGTTCGTGGCGTCAGGTCGGAAACCGTTCCCGTCGTACAGCGCTACCAACTGCGGGCGGATTATTCGGCGACTTGTCTGGGAATCGCGTCGAGTTGCTGGAGCATCCCCAGCGCGTCGAAGTTCCCCCACATTTCCGTGATTTTACCGTCTTCGAGGCGCATCTCCACCATCCCCGTAATATCGACCTCGTTTCCGGTCGGTTCGACGCCCATTATTTCACCCTCCTGCGTTCCGTGCATCGTCCAGCGATACATCACGGTATCGTCTTCATCGACGATACTCTCGATGGTTTCGTGGTAGTCAGGGAACGCAGTTCGGTTCATCTCGACGAAATTCTTGTATCCATCACGTCCACGAACGTCCTCTGCGGCCGGGTCGTGGCGGACGAAATCCTCGGCGACATACTCATCGACCGCGTCGAGATTCCCGTTGTTGAACGCTTGCTCGACGAACTGTCGAACGATTTCGCTGTTTTTGACTGTTTGTGACATTCTCCTCCCCCAAGCCGTAGAGTCGATGTGTGTCTGCATAAATGAAACTGAATCAGAATGTTCAGGTCTATTATTTGGACTATAGGATGTCACGAGACGGCGGTCTACCTCTCCAGATAGTCAGATAACTCCGTCAGAACAGCGATTCGAGTTCCGCGAACACCTCGTCGTTCGCAGCCGCGACGAACAGGTCACCCTCGTTTGCCAATCGCGCGTCGCTTTCTTCAGCGAGCAACCAACCGGCGTGCTGTTCGACAGCGTCCGGATGGAAGCAGACGACTGCTTCGAGTTTCCCGCGCGCCAGCAGTCCCCAGTCGAGAACCGGTGCCCAACTCTTCCAGATGCGCTTTCCGTACCCCGACAGGTTCGATTCGAGTTCGTCACCCCGCGCCTTCAACTCCTCGTCCCGGAGCACGTCGATGCCGATGACGTAGGCAATCGTCGCGTGGTCGCTCGTCACCGAACTTTCGGCGCGAATGGGTTCGCCGTTCAGTGTCGCTCCCTCGCCGCGCCTTGCGACGTAGGTGTCGTCGTGAAGCGGGTCGTGAATCACCGACAGAATCGGTTCGTTTTCGTGGAGAAGCGCGGCCGCGACTCCGAAGTACGGAATCCCCGAACAGAAGTTGTTGGTTCCGTCCAGCGGGTCTACCACCCAGCGATAGTCGCTTTCGCCGTCTTGTTTTCCCGACTCCTCCGCGAAAATCCCGTGGTCGGGATAGGCGGTCGTGAGCACGTCGAGAATCCGTCGCTCGGAACCGCGGTCTGCGACCGCCTTCACGTCGTCTGGCCCGTAGTCGGCGTCGAGCGATTCGCGTTCGAACTCCGAGACGAGGTACTCGCCTGCGACTCGACACGCCTCCACTGCCGTCTTCTCGAACGAGTCCATACGACTACGTTTCACTCTGCTGTATAATTCTTCTCGGTTCTGCCGGTTCGAAGCGGTCGGCGAAACCGTCCAGTCGGGTATCATTTCTCATGCGTGTCGCGCCGAGCATTCCGCTCGGCGCTCTCCCAGTCGGCATGTTGGGTTTGCTCTCGGTCGCTTTCCGAGTCAACCAGTAGCCACAGAACGAGCGGCGCACCGACCGCAAACAGCAAAAACAGCACGAAGACGCCGCCGAATGCCGTGCTGAGGATGGTCGAATACATGACAAATAAATATCAGACGAGATGCTTAGTCGTTTCGCCCGTCGAACACGACTTTCCCGTCTACGACCGTCATCGCCACGTCGATAGTTTCGATGTCGTCTGACTTCTCCCACGGGGAACTGTCGAGGACGACGAAATCCGCCTTCTTCCCCTTCTCGACGGTTCCCAGCCGATTTTCGTCGAATCCGGCGTAGGCCCCCCCGTGCGTATACGCGCGGAGAGCTTCGGTAACGCTCAACTGCTGTGCTTCGACCGGCGCGTTGACGGTCTGATGAATCCCGAGCAGTGGGTCGAGGGGCATGCAGTCGCTTCCGAACGCGAGGTGTGCCCCGGAATCGAGCAGGGTTCGGAAACGATTCGTCTGCTTTCGTCGTTCCTCGCCCAGTCGGGCGTCGTACAGGCCGTCCTCCTGTGCCCACTTCAAGAAATTCGGTTGGACGGACGCGACGATGCCGGTTTCTGCAAATCGTTCTATCTGCTCGTCCGTCACGAGTTCGACGTGTTCGACGCGGTGACGCATCGCGCCGGGGTCGTCGGTTTCCTCAAAGGCGTCGAGTGTCTCCTCGATTGCCTCGTCGCCGATGGCGTGAACCGTGACCTGCAATCCGGCGTCGTCCGCTCGCCCGACGATTTCGTTCAGTTCCTCCGGGGGAACGACCCACTGACCGGTTCCGTCGCCGTCAGCGTAGGATTCGGTGAGCTTTGCGGTTCGTCCGCCGAAACTCCCATCGGTAAAGGATTTTATCGCACCGGTTCGGACGAACTCGCTTCCGTGGTTCGTCTGGAGACCGATTTCCTCGACTGCGTCGAGATGGTCGCTCCAGTAGTTGATGCGCACGCGCAGGTCGAGGTCGCCGTCGAGTTCGAGCGACCGGTACACTTCAGGTGCCCGCGAGCGCCGAACCATGTCGTGAACGCCAGTAATTCCCTTTTCGTGGGCGTCTCCTTGTGCCGCTAACAGGAGTTCGCGCATCGTCTCGGCGTCGGGTTCGATTGCTTCGTAGATTGCATCGACGGCTTCCTCCACGATGACGCCGGTTGGTTCGCCGCCCTCGGTTTCGACGTCCTCGTCCGGCATTTCGTCGCGGAGTCGGGAGAGAGCCTCACTGTTGACCGAAGCCGTGTGCATGTCTTCGCGAAACGCGACCACGGGTCGCGTTTCGCTCACCGAATCGAGGTCGTCGCGGGTGAGATAGCGCGATTCTTCCCACGTGCTTTCGTCGAATCCGTAGCCCAAAATCCAGTCGCGGTCGTCGTCCAACTCCGCGAGCAGTTCCACGCAGTCGTCGGGCGAATCGGCGACGGAGAGGTTGGCGTTGACGAGATAGCTCCCGACCATCATCAGGTGGGTGTGGGCGTCGATGAATCCCGGTAGGAGAACTCGCCCGCCGAGGTCAACCACCTCGGTTTCGACGCCCTCCAAGAAATCCACTTCGTAGGCGTTGTCCACACGAACGATTTCCCCGTCGCGGACGGCGACCGCGTCCGCCGTCTCGTCGGGTTCTGCGAGGGTGTGTACCTCGGCGTTCGTGAAAATCACATCCGCTGGCGCTGTCATGCTTTCGTGGTGTCGTCCGACGGCGATAACTGTTCGGGGAGCGGCAGAACACATTTGATAGTTCGCTGTGATTACACGAACGATGCCCTCGAAACTCCCCGTCCTCACACTCTTCGTCGCCACGCTCGTCCTCCTCGCTGGGTGTTCAGACGCCGGGTTCCTCGGTGGAAAGACCGATGTCGTCACCGAGAAAAAGCCAGAAGAACCGGAACTCGTTGATGCGGTGCTGTCCGGCGGTGAGTGTGTCGATTCGCCCGAAAACCGAGTCGAAATAGCGAAGCGAACGGGAGGCGGTGAGAGCCATCTCGTCGTCGCCGGAAACGTGAGCGTTCCCGACGCCGCCTACTCGCTCGAACGACCGGAACTGGTCGAAACTGGATGGAGCAACTACACGCTCCGAGTGTCCAGCAATCGAACGACCGAGAAACCGAAGCGGAACTGCGCGGGACTGGCGAACTACACCGCCACCGTCCGAATTCCGGACGGTGGCCCGCACAAGCAGTTCACCTTGACCGTCGTCCACGATGGAAAAGTCATTCACCGAGAGAACGTCACGAGTCAGTGAGTCGAAAACGAACTGACCGAAAACCGCCGAACTGACCGAAAAACGCGGTTATTCCGGCGGAACGGCGTGTACCGTTCCACCTCTGCGATTGCGTTTTTGGAGATAGAACGCGTACACTGCGATTGCCCCGATGAACGGCGGGACGAAGAACCCGACGAAGAATCCCACGGCCCACATGTCGGCGGTGTCCATCTCCCGCTTTTTCGCATCGTGGTATATCCACGCGGAACCGAGGAGGGCGAGCGGGACGGCCAAATAGACGGACATCGTGATTTCGACCATACTCCTCCACTGGATTTCACATAGTTGTCAATTTCGATTCGGCGTGTGCTACGCGAAATCGTGATAGTACACCTGCTGGTACGCAGTTCCGCCAGTAAACAGGTCTTCGACTCGTTCCTCCACGCGCTCGAAGCCGTTCGATTCGAAAAATCGTCGTCCTCGTTCGTTCTCGGTGAGCACTCCAATCGACAACTGCGTGAATCCGCGCTCACGAATCGCCTTTTCCGTGGCGTCGAGCAGGATGGTTCCGATGCCCTCTCGCCACCGATTCGGTCGGACGTAGATTCCTCGAAGTGACCCCTCTCCGACGGCGTCGGCCCGGTTGATAGCATCGACGTGTGCGTAGCCGACGAGTTCCCCGTCCGCAACTGCGGCGATGAGTATCACGTCGTCGTCGGCCAGCGCGGTTTCGAGGCGGTCGTCGCTGAACCGCTCCCTTACGGTCGCTTCGCGCTCTTTTTCGGGGAGGAAATCGTATGCCGTGTTCACCGCTTCGTGCGAAACGCGACGAATTTCTGGGATGTCGCTCGCTGTCACGTCCCTCGTTTCCATGGTGGCTATTCTCACAGGGAAGGCAAATCCTTGATGGCTCGTACAAATGGGCAACTGTTAGGGGCCACGGGAGAAATTCCGAACCATGACCGACGCAGACGAACTCGCGGAACAGGTTCGGGCGGGCGACCTGCGCCTCCACGAACTCGAAGACTACGCCGACCACGACACCGCCGCCGAGGCGCGCCGGACACTCCTCGAATCGGAAACCGACGCGAATCTCGATACGGTCGGCGACTACGCCTTCGACGCGGAGATGGCCGAACCCAACATCGAGAACATGATGGGAACTGCCCAGATTCCGATGGGCGTCGCAGGCCCCGTCGCGGTCAACGGCGGGTCGGCGGAGGGCGACTACTACCTCCCGCTCGCGACGACCGAGGGCGCACTGCTGGCCAGCGTCAATCGCGGATGTTCCGTCATTAGCACCGCGGGAGGCGCGGATGCCCGCGTCACGAAAAACGGGATGACTCGCGCCCCGGTTTTCCGCGTACAGGGTATCGCCGAGGCCGAGAAAGTCGTGAACTGGGTTCGCGACCACCGCGACGAACTCGCCGAGGCCGCAGAAGCCACGACCAACCACGGCGAACTCGAAGACGTGACGACCTACGTCGTCGGCGACTCCGTCTTTCTGCGATTCGTCTACGACACGAAAGACGCGATGGGAATGAACATGGCGACCATCGCGACCGGCGAAGCCGCGTCGGTGGTCGAGGAAGAAACCCCGGCAAACCTCGTCGCGCTTTCGGGCAACCTCTGCTCGGACAAGAAACCTGCCGCAATCAACGCCGTCGAAGGGCGCGGGCGGAGCGTCACGGCGGACGTTCGAATCCCACGCGAAACAGTCGAAGAACGCTTGCACACCACCGCGGAAGCAATCGAGGAGGCGAACACGCGAAAGAACCTCGTCGGAAGCGCGAAGGCAGGAAGCCTCGGGTTCAACGCCCACGCCGCGAACACCATCGCCGCGGCGTTCCTCGCGACCGGGCAGGACGCCGCGCAGGTGGTCGAAGGGAGCAACGCGATTACGACCGTCGAAGCACGAGAAGAGGAGTTGTACGCAAGCGTCAGCATCGCCAGTCTGGAAGTCGGCACCGTCGGCGGTGGCACGAAACTTCCGACCCAATCGGAAGCCCTCGACGTACTCGGACTCCGCGGCGGCGGCGACCCTGCCGGAAGCAACGCCGACGCCCTCGCGGAGATCATCGCGGTCGGCGCGCTCGCAGGAGAACTCTCCCTGCTTGCGGCGCTCGCATCGCGCCATCTCTCCAGTGCGCACGAAGAACTCGGTCGGTAGGCATTCCGCCAGCAACTAAAATCCAAAACAGTTTTACTATAATTTTATCATGGGGCGAAGAGAATATCCAACTGGCACGTGCGATTGACGGAATCTCTCGCACCGTGCCGCCCGATGGTGACCTTCGATGGCTACAGCATCCTCCGATAGGGACGTACCGATTACCGATTCCCGAGCATATCGTGTCCTGAAGTTCCTGAAACTGTTGCTCACCGTCGTTACGCTGGTCGTTGCCGTTTGGAAGGGACTGAACGGTGCGCTCCCGTAGTTGGCGTCATTTCACCCCCATTTTTACAGACGACGATATCGGCCCTGACTTTCACTGACCTCGCCGCGCCGGGCGAGCTTTTCGAGTGATTTTTCGACGTACTCGCGGGAGACGCCACGCTCGTTCGCATACGTGACGATTTCCTCTTCTTCTGGCCTATCGAGGGTAGACAGTGAATCCAATATGATTTGCTTCTTGCTCTTGCTGGTGGTTCCGCGCTTGGAACGCTCCTCTACAGCGGACACTTCTTCGGTGTCGATCCCGGAGCGGTCTAAATACTCCTCGTCGTCCATTCCCACGTGGTCGGTTTGGGCGTCCATCTCGGCGAACGAATCGAGTTCCGCGAAGGCGTCGCCGTGTCCCTGTCGGTTGGCGAGCATGGACGCGCGAATCTCTCTGGCTTGGTCTTCGTCCTCGGTTTCGACGAACTTTTTGAGCTTTCTGAACTTCTTCCGCTTGCCACAGCGCGAACACTGCGTCGTCTCCGGGTTTCCATCGACTATCCACAGGTTGCTACACGCGCTACACCCGACGACGCTGTACATGTCCTTGTCTCCGATTGCCGCCGTGTTTAACTCTGCGTTCGCTCGCAAATCGAACTGCCATCGTGCCGAACTGGCTCCGTCTTCGTATTTAAATGCTCGCCGGGAGATTTACCGTCTCTGCCTGATAGTGTCTTTCATGGAAAAGGATTCCCTTTCAGACCACGAGACGACTGAAGCCGTCGATGGCGTCCATCTCGCGCAACTGGCCGCCGGAGAGGAGATGAGCGTCCAGCATTTTCACATCGAACCCGGCGCGACGGTGCCGGAACACAGCCACGAACACGAACAAACCGGTTTCATCCACAGTGGCGCGTTGACGTTCGTCGTTGACGGCGAAGAAATCGTTATCAGAGAAGGCGACTCCTATGCGATTCCGGGGGACGAACCGCACTCCGCCAAGAACGAGGGCGACGAACCGGTTCGTGGAATCGACATCTTTAGTCCGCCGCGACTGGACGTGCCGTGGAAGTGACGAGGTACAAATTCGACCAAACTACGTTCGGCGTGGAAACAGATTCTCCGAGAAATGTTACTGTTTTCGCGGAGTCGCCGTGGTGGGTCGAAAAACTCTCGTAGAGGGTTCTTCGATAGCACTGAGCAAAGCGCAGTTAACCCACGACTCGCTTACGCGAGGTCGTGGATGTTCTCGACGATGGCGTCGGCGTACTCGCTTGTTGCGAGTTTCTCGCCGCCCTCGATCTGGCGTTCGAGGTCGTAGGTGACCTTGCCGGACGAAATCGTCTCTTCGACGGCGTCACGGACGAGTTTGCCTGCGTCCTTCCATCCCATGTATTCGAGCATGAGGCGGCCGGACAGAATCATCGCAGTCGGGTTGACCTTGTCCTCGCCTGCGTATTTCGGTGCGGAACCGTGAACCGGCTCTGCGAGACAACGGTGGTCGCCGAAGTTCGCACCGGGTGCGATGCCGAGGCCACCGATTTGGGCACCTGCGGCGTCGGACATGTAGTCGCCGTTCAGATTCATCGTGGCGACGACGTCGTACTGGTCGGTGCGGGTGAGAATCTGCTGGAGCATGTTGTCCGCGATGCGGTCTTTGACGACGAGTTTGTCGTCCGGTTGTTCGCCGTCGTACTCGTCCCACAGCTCGTCTTCCGTAATGGTCACGTCGGCGAACTCCTCCTCTGCGAGTTCGTAGCCCCAGTCGCGGAACGCGCCTTCGGTGAACTTCATGATGTTGCCCTTGTGGACGAGCGTGACGGAGTCACGGTCGTTTTCGAGGGCGTACTCGATTGCCTCGCGGACGAGACGTTTCGTTCCGAACTCGGTAATCGGCTTGATGCCGATGCCGACCGGGCCGTCGTGGATGGTCGAATCGTAGCCCATTTCGTCCTCGACGAATGCCTTGACTTGCTCGACTTCGTCGGAGCCTGCTTCCCACTCGATACCGGCGTACACGTCCTCCGTGTTCTCACGGAAGGTGACCATGTCCATCGCGCCGGGGTTTTTGACGGGCGACGGAACGCCGTCGAGGTGGTACGTTGGGCGAACGTTCGCGTAGAGGTCGAGCGTCTTACGAAGCGCGACGTTCAGGCTGCGGAATCCTGCGCCGACTGGCGTCGTGAGCGGCCCTTTGATGGCGATGTTGAACTCTTTGATTGCTTCGACGGTGTCGTCCGGCAGGTTCTCGTCGTAGGTTTCGCGTGCGCTTTCTCCGGCGTAGACGCGCATCCAGTTGATTTCGCGTCCTGTCGCTTCCGCCGCGGCTTCGAGAACTTTCTGTGCCGCTGGACCGACGTCGGTTCCGATACCGTCGCCGTGGATAATCGGAATAATCGGGTCGTCGGGAACTTCCAACTCACTCGTCTCCTCGTTATACGTGATTTGGGACCCTTCCACAGGTACTTCCACCTTGTCGTACTCGTAGCTCATAATCGTTCGAACGATGTTTCGAGGAGGGTAAAAGCCCTGCCGTTTCCCCCTCGTATGAGCCTTATACACCCTTAAAGAATTAGGTGGGTCGGGAGGATTGGTCGATGTAGTTAACAGTCATCAGTATCGTCGCCGTCCGAATCCTCGCCATCGGAATCACTGTCGGATTTGTCACAGAAGGCGACCAGCGCATTGTCGGACACCGTGTACAGTTTTCCACCAGCAGGTGTGAGATAGTTGGTTGCGTCCAGCACGCCGTCATCTTGGTCAGCGGTCGTCGGCAGTTCGTACGTGCCGAGATGGTCGCCGGTCGTAGCATCATAGAGAACTAGTTTGTCGGCAACTGCATCGTCTTCCGTAATCGAGCAGTAAATCGTGCCCCCGGCGACGACTACATCCGTGCTTTCACGACGATTTGTTTCGACCTGCCATCGTTCGTCACCCGTCGCGGAATCCACTGCGGCCAAAACGTTCCCGTTGGTGACGTACGCCATATCGTCCCCGACTGCGTTGACGGTGTCTCTCGAATCGTCTCTCCACTTTTCGTCGCCCGTTTCGGGGTCGAGGACGAGGAGTGAGTCACTGAGCGGCACGTACAGTTCGCTGGCGGTAGCGACCATATTGCCTGTAGACTGGTGTTCTCACGTGACCACTCTTCCTCACCGCTGTCGAGGGAGAGAGAGCGGAGTATCGGGTTTTTCTCGATGTCAACGGGAGCGCACCGGGCATACACCGACTCATCGGCAACGACGATGTTTAGCCTCGGCTCGGCCATGGTCTGCCCTCTTCCGCGGAAGTCGTGCGTCCATTCGACGCTTCCATCCTCACGGGAGAGTGCCAATACACGATGTCCTATTTCGAGGTTGCTGTCATCGAGAATTGTACTGTCCACGACGAGTAGTTCGTCCGTGACTGCGATGTCACTCCCGCCCCGTTCCACGGTCCACAATCGGTCACCTGTCTCCGCGTCGAACACCTCCGTTCTATCGAGTCGGCTGGTGTACACCATTCCGTCGGCAACGGCGGTGTTTCGCATCTCGTACGTGTAGTGCGGAACGTCGTCGTGGCGGGCGTTCTGTTCGTAGTCCCCTTCCAACTCGGCGACCCACTGCTCCGTTCCGTCGTCAGCGGAAAGGGCGTACAACTTCTGTGTGTCGTACAGGGGAGTGCCTTGAATGGTGTATGCGGTTCCATCCGCAACGATTGGAATCTTGCCTGAGAACGACTCCTCGCCGAATTTCCACGATACCGACAGCTCGCCGGTCGGACCGCTCGCGGCCGCATTGTAACTCGTTTTACCGTTATCGTACCCGACCTGCGGCCATGCGTCGGTATCCCAGTTTACGCTCGAATCTTCGTCGTACTAACGAATGCGTCGTCGCTGGAGGACTGTGCGGCGATGGCGGTGGAACTACCAGCGAGGCCGATAGCTGTTAGCGAGAGCATCGTTCGGCGGCTGAATTTAGGCTTTTTGGACATAATTCAGTTAGAAAAGAAGAACGATGCAGTATAATTATCGGGATTATATTTGATATTATCAGGAAAGCTAATCGGGCTATCAATCAGCTAAGCCGACAAATCGCTATTTCGTCTGGACTGCCGTTTGACGTGAACTTAAGCTGTCTCACGCGAGAGCAGTCGGCATGAAAGTCATCGTTCACGGCGGCGCTGGCGGCGAACCCGACGAACCGACACCTCGACAGGCGGTACTCGACGAAGCCGCGGAAACCGGCGGAAAGGCGGATACGGTCGTTGATGCGGTCGAAGCCGCGGTTCACGTCCTCGAATCGTCGCCGCGATTCAACGCGGGCGTCGGCGGTGCAGTCCAGAGCGACGGCGAGGTTCGAACTGACGCCGGAATCATGACGAGTGACCGCGAAGCGGGCGCGGCCTGCTCCATGCCCGGCGTCGAACACGCAGTCAGTGCGGCCCGCGTGGTGATGGAGGAAACGCCGCACGTCCTCGTCAGCGGCGACCACGCGGTCGAATTGGCGGCGGATTTTGGCGTCGAAACCGAAATCGACCTCTGGACGGAAAAGAGCCAAGAACGGTGGAACGACTACGACGCACCGGACGGCAGTCCGAGCGAGCATCTCGAATGGCTCCGCGAGAAGTTCGGCGGGGCGGATACGGTCGGCGCGGTCGCCTACGACGGCGACGAATTTGCGGCGGCGACTTCGACCGGCGGGCGGTGGCTCGCACTTGCGGGTCGAGTCGGCGACGTTCCGCAAATCGGCAGTGGCTTTTACGCGGCCCCGGCAGGTGCGGCCAGTTCCACAGGCGCGGGCGAAGACATCGCCAAATCGACGCTCACTCGGCGGGCGGTTCGCCACCTCGAATCCGGGTACGACGCACAGGAGGCCGCAGATCGAGCAATCGAGGAGTTCGCCGAACTCACCGGTTCGACCGCGGGCGTCATCGTCCTTGACAACGACGGGAACGTTGGAAGCGCGTTCAACAGCGACGCAATGCAAATCAGCATCAATCGGTAACGATAGATTCGGACCGGATCAGTCCACCTCGCCGCGTTTTCACGTAACGCAAACTCTTTCCGGCATTCGGGCGAACATCGAGACATGAGCGACCAGTCAATCGACCTCTCGGCGGAGAAGTACGAAAAACACCGGGAGGCCGGTGAAATCCTCGCACAGGTTCGCACGGAAACCGCGGAGCGCGTCGAAGTCGGTGCGAGCCATCTGGACATTGCGGAGTACGCAGAGGACCGAATCCGCGAACTCGGCGGCAAACCCGCGTTCCCGGTCAACATCAGCATCGACGAGGAAGCGGCCCACGCGACGCCGAGCATTGGCGACGAAAGCACGTTCGGCGAGGACATGGTCAACCTCGACATCGGCGTCCAAATCGACGGCTGGCTCGCTGACACCGCGATTACGGTTGACCTCTCTGGCCACGATGACCTCGCGGAGGCGAGCGAGGAAGCGTTGGACGCCGCGCTCGAACTAGTCGAACCCGGCGTGGAGACGGGCGAAATCGGTGCCGAAATCGAGTCCGTCATCGACGGCTACGGCTACAATCCGGTCGTCAACCTCTCCGGGCACGGACTCGCCCACTACGAACAGCACACCGAGCCGAACATTCCGAATCGTGCGGTTTCGCAGGGAATCGAGTTGGAGGTTGGCGACGTGGTCGCCATCGAACCGTTCGCTACCGACGGCAGTGGCAAGGTTCGAGAAGGTGCAGAAGAGGAGATTTTCTCCCTCGAACGCGAGGCGTCGGTTCGTGACCGAAGCGCCCGAAAGGCACTCGACCAGATAACCGAAGAGTTTCGCACGCTTCCGTTCGCAACCCGATGGCTGGACAGTTCCCGCCCCGAGATGGCTTTGCGCCGCTTGAAGATGAAAAACGTCGTTCACGGCTACCCGGTGCTCAAAGAAGAGGAGGGCTTCCTCGTCAGCCAGAAAGAGCACTCGGTCATCGTCACCGAAGACGGCTGTGAAGTGTTCACGAGATAGTCGCCTCGAAATATCAATTACGCTTTAGTGATAACTCGGTAACGAATCTTCCGCGAGAACGAGAACAGCTGACAGGTATCCCGAACAGATTACGCGTTGTTCATCCGCTGGCTCTTCTCTTCGCCACACGTCTGACAAGTCGTGATACGGTACGGTTCACGCGAGAATTCGGCGTTCTCCCGCTTTTTGCTCTCGGTACGAATTTCGACTGATACCTCGTGTGAGGTTTCGCGGCCGCAGTTGTCGCACAGTTCTACCATTGCTTGGAACCCCTGATTTTTTGTTGCCATGGTGACTTCCTGCTCAGTCCATACAACCGCTGACACGAGCATAAAAACCCCTCTCTGTTGGGGGACGTTCGAACCGTTTATTCGGGTGCAGTCTTGCGTTTTTACCATTTGGGGGCACGAGAGTGTCCCATTTCGTTTATCGTGCCCTATGAAGCGTTAATGAGGGCGGAACGCTCTACAACAGCCGAATTATTTATATACTTGTTCAGGGATTGAGTCCGAACAGAGCAGACCGGATAAAGACCAGTATAGGAATTATTTCGAGTCGTCCGACCCACATATTTAGAACGAGCATTCCCTCGCCGAGGGGCGACATCGCCGGACCGACGATACCGGTCGAGAGGCCGACGTTGCCCTGCGCACTGGCGACTTCGAAGAGGGCGTCAGCGTAGCCGAATCCGGGAGCGACGTTCACGAGGACGACGCTTCCCGTAATCAGCAGGATAATCCAGAGCATGCTGACGATTGCCGCCTCGCTGAACTCCTCGTACATTTGGTTTCGGTCTAGTTTTCGGCCGTTGACTCGGGTGTTGACGACCGCAGATGCCGGAAGAAACACCCGTGAGAACTCCCACTGAATACCTTTGCTTATCATGTAGCCGCGAATGATTTTGATGCCGCCAACCGTGCTCCCCGCCGCACCGCCCAGCACCATCGCGCCGCTGATGATGAGTTTCCCGCCCGCGCTCCAGTTGCCGATGTCCGACGACTGAAAGCCGGTACAGGTGAGGGCGCTGATGAACTGGAAGACGGAATCCCGTGTCGCATCGCCCGCCACCGCCGACACTCCGAGGTTTTGTGTCCCAAGCCACCCGGTTTGGGTGAACGCCTCGCTCGCCATCGGGAGCGCGATGATGTTTTGCACCGACAGCACGAGACTTCCCGCGACGAAGAGGAAGAACAGCCAGCGCGTTTGGAGGTCGGAAAACAGTTCGTCGAAATCGTGGTCATGAAGCACCAGATAATGAATCGGGAACGCGATTGCCCCGAGTGCCATAATCGGGAGCAAAACACCCTCGACCAGCGGCGAATCGTATGACTGGATGGAGTTGTCCGTAACGCTGAACCCGCCCGTCGAAAGCGCCGTCATCGCGTGATTTAACGACTGCCAAAACGTTTCAAACAGGCCCTGTTGTGGCTCGCTCCACCAAATCGCGCCGAACAGGAGGACGACGGCGAGAATCGTGTACAGCAGGAAGATTCGCCACACCGTCTGCACCGTGTGGACGATGCTCGGATGAATGCGCTCCTCTCGGGTTTCTGCACGGTAGAGTGCGTAGCTACCGCTCCCGGGACGGGCGAGAATCGCCGTCGTGAGAACGATAACACCCACGCCGCCGACCCATTGGATGAGTGAACGCCACCACTGAATCGCCCGCGGAAGCGACGGTTCGTGAACCGCCATCGTCAGGCCGCTTCCCGTCCACCCTGACATGCTCTCGAACACCGCGTGGAGGGGATTGCCGTAGTAGGCGAGGCTGGAGAACGTCGTCGCGCCGCCGATTCGAATCGGTTCGTAATTCGCGCCCGCCGGAACGTAGCTGTTCATCACGGAAGCGGGCGTCAGATGCGCAGCGAGGAAGAACGGAATCGCCCCGAAAATCGCGGTGGCGAACCACCCGCCTGCTGCGATGACCATCCCATGTTTCATGACCGGATTCGGTGCGTTTGCGAACAGCTTTCGGGCAGTACCGCCCGCTCCCGCCGTGATTCCTGCCGCGATGAGAAACGCGAGCGCCACGTAAAACTCCTCGAACGCGAGCGCCAAGAGGACGGTGAACGTCATCAAGGCCGCCTGCATCAGCACGAGCGCGCCGATGTCTCGCAGAATGACCGCGAGGTCTGCCGGAACCCCGGCAACCGTTGGACGACGTGGCATATCAGTCGTGGTCCTCGTAGTGGCCGAAAACGTCGGTTACCTCCGGCGTCGCACCGTTTTCGGAGAAGACGGTGATGAGGTCGCCGCCTTCTATTCTCGTGTTCCCGCGCGGGGTGATGACTTCGTCGTCGCGCTCGATTGCGACGACCAATATTCCCTCGCCGAACAGGCCCTCATTCGCCGCTTCGGAGAGGGTGAGGCCCGAAACCGGCGCGTAGGAATCGGCCGTGATTTCGAACACTTCCGCCGTCTCGCCGACCTTCATGTAGTCCTTGATGGACGGGCGTTTCACGGCGCGATAGAGGTACTCCGCGATGAGGCGTTGGGGGTTCTCGATGACGTTCACACCGATTTGGCGGAAGATGTTCATGTGTTCGGGGTTGTGAACGACCGAGACGAGCGACGGCACTTCCATCTCCTGTCCCAGCAGACAGACCATGATGTTCGTCGCGTCTTGGTCGGTCGTGCTGATGAGGGCGTCTGCCCGGTCTGCACCTGCTTCTTCCAAGGTGTCGATGACGGTTGCATCGTCGTGGAGGACGAGGCAGTCGAACTCCATCGACGCGCGTTCGGCGCGTTCTTTGTTTTTCTCGATGACCACCACGTCGTTGCTGTTCTGGGTCGCAATGCTGATGAGTTGCGAGCCGATATCGCCCGCACCGACGATGATGAGATACATTCGTTGGTTCCCCTGCGAAGCCAGCGTTTGAAAAGATATTGTTGTGGAATGAGGGTGTTGTGTTGGTGGTCTGGCCGGTGAACGATTCCGGTAGGTCACCGTTTAATCACCGTTATGCAGTCGTTAAATACGCTGTAATGGCTGTTTTTCGGGTTCTGAGTTTGGGTTGCCGTTGTTTGATTCGGCAGGAGTTTCGAGTCGTTTGTGTCGAACTCGATGTTCCCGGTTTTACGCGAACGGCACGATAGAGAGTGATTCGAAGTTGAATCGGTGTGGGTTCGTCGGGATTACCTAGCACGAGATTCATGAAAACACACCAAAGGAAGACGTTCACGAACCACTGGACAGCGCGTATCTCACAAAACCACAGAGAGCACGGCTCTCACCAACCGCTACAAAGCGAAACTGGAACGAAACCCGAAACCAGCCAACCCGTACAAAATAAATCACCACGCAACTACACATCCACGCATGCAACAGGTGTTCGCACCGTGGCGAATCGAATGGGTTGAACGCGACGAAAACGACGTCGAAATTGAGGAATGCGTGTTCTGCGAACTCCCGAATCGCGGTGAAGACCGTGAATTTCTCGTCGTGGCGCGAAACGACCACGCCGTGGTGATGTTGAACAACTACCCCTACAATCCGGGCCACGTCATGGTCATCCCGAACCAGCACACCGCGGACTACCGGGAGTTGACGGACGAATCTCTGCTCGGGCACGCGAAACTAAAACAGCGCACCTTCGACGCGCTGGAAACCGCCATCGGGCCGGACGGCTTCAACGCTGGGTTGAACATCGGCGAGGGAAGCGGTGGTTCCATCGACCACCTCCACACGCACATCGTCCCGCGGTGGGAGGGCGACACGAACTTCATGCCGGTACTCTCCGACACGAAGGTCATCGTGGAAGCCCTCGAAGACACCTACGAGCGGGTTCACGCGGCCTTCGCGGAACAGGAGGGGGCGACGGTTCCCGATTCCGACACGGCAGTTTCGTTCGAGTAGCTAGGTGAGTAGAATCCGCCGATATAGCCATAGGGAATCCGACCCAATGCTGGCGTAATGAACCGCTCGTCCGCCGTCCGCACCGCGGGAATCGTCGTTCTCTCGGCGAACCTCCTGCTGGCAGTTGCGAAGGGCCTCGTCTGGTTTCAAACCGGCAGCCTTGCGGTCGGTTCCGAGGCGGTCAACAGCCTCTCGGACGCGGTCTACAGCGTCGTCGTCCTCGCGGGCCTGTACCTGACGACGCAGCCCCCGGATTTCAACCACCCACACGGACACGAGCGAATCGAACCATTCGTCTCGCTGTTGGTCGCGCTTGGCGTGTTCGCAGCGGGTGGCCTGATTCTCTGGCGCTCCGCTACCTCGCTCATCTCGGGTGACGTTTCGGCAACGACGAGTCCGCTGGCGGTCGGCGTCCTCGCCGGGACGACTATCGTTAAGTACGGACTGTACCGGTACTGTCTCCGAATCGGCGGGAACACCAACTCGCCCGCGGTGGAGGCAATCGCGCTGGACAACCGCAACGACATCCTCACCGCGGGTGCCGCCCTCGTCGGCGTTCTCGGCGCGTCCGTTGGAGTTCCGGAACTCGACCCCCTCGCGGCGGGCGTCGTCTCGCTCGGCATTTTGTACACCGGGTGGGAAATCGTGGAGAGCAACGTCGATTACCTCGTCGGCCGCGCCCCACCGGAAGACCTTCGGGCGACAATCGTCCAACGCGCGCTCTCCCACCCCGACGTGGAAGGCGTCCACGACGTTGTCGCCCACTACGTCGGCCCGGAAATCGACGTGAGCATGCACATCGAAGTCGAAGGAGACAGGACGCTCATCGAGGCTCACGATATCGAAACCGAGGTGATGCATTCGATTCAGGCGATTGCCGAGGTTGACGACGTGTTCGTCCACGTTGACCCGAAGGAACTCGGGGAATGGAAGATGGACGACGAAGCTGACCGGTTGGCTGACACGCCGATTCGGGACGGAGAGAGCCGGTAGAACGCCGTTTTCAGATGATGGGAATCGGGTTCCGGTATTTTTTACCACGGTGGTGTAGGTAAGGATGCAGGTTCCCATGACCTCCCAACACGACAGACGGACGTTGCTGAAGGCGACCGGCGCGACACTCGTGGTTGGTTCCCTCGCTGGATGTATCGCAGGTGGACAACTCGGGTCGGGTGGCGAATCCCAATCCGACGAACCGAAGGTGAACCACGAGGTTCGGGCGGACAGGACGCTGAAAGTCGGCCCCGCCGGGGAGTTGGCGTTCGTTTCCGACGACATCACCGTCCATCCCGGCCAGACCGTCGCGTGGGAGTGGAAGTCCGACACCCACAACATCGTGGTCGAAAATCAGCCCGAAGGTGCAAACTGGGAAGGAACACCTGGCCCCGCATCGAAAGTGTACGACACGGGCTATCGCTACACCCACACCTTCGAAACGCTCGGCGAGTACGAATACTACTGCCAACCTCACCAGTCCGTCGGAATGGTTGGAAAAGTAACCGTCGCACCGGTAGAGGAAACGACCGAGAAACCGACGGAGACGCCTGACGAAGAGTCGCCAGCGACAGAAGACGACCTCCCGATAGAAGTCGGTCCCGGCGGGAATCTGGAGTTTTCCCCTGACTTAGTCAAAGTTCCAGCAGGAACTGAAGTCACCTTCGTCTGGAAGTCGGATTCGCACAACATCGCCGTCGAAAGCCAACCCGACGGAGCGAACTGGGAAGGAACGCCGGACAGCGAAAACACAGTATTCGATGCTGGCTACGAGCACTGCCACACCTTCGACGTATCCGGGAAATACGAATACTACTGCGTGCCACACCAATCGGTCGGCGAAAAAGGAACCATAATCGTCGAATAGTTTTCTCTGTCGCGTCGATGCCTACCTGAATTGGTTTCAACTGACGCATCTTTTTTATGCAATCAACTTCCCTGCGCGACCGATACCATCGGCAATCGATGAGAGAGTGAAAAAATTGTATGAATTAAAAGTAACCAACCATATCAACCCGTCTAAATCAAAAAAATGTAGTACAGATTTGATAAGAATCCTATAAATGGGCTGCGTTGTAAGGTTCCTACGTTATGCCGCAACCAGGTCAAGAATCACTCTGGCTCTGGATAGGAGCTATCGGAATGGCACTGGGAACGATTTACTTCGTCGCACGGGGGTGGGGCGTTCGGGAAAAAGAAGAACAGACGTTTTTCATCGTCACCTCGTTCATCACGCTGACGGCATTCGCGTCGTACCTCTCCATGGCGACAGGATTTGGCCTTACGGAAGTCACCGTCGGCGGGCGAACGCTCGATATATACTGGGCGCGGTACGCCGATTGGCTCATCACGACACCGTTGTTGCTCCTTGACCTCGCACTCCTCGCGCGTGCCGACCGAAACACGATTGGGACGCTCATCGGACTCGACGTCTTCATGATTGCCACCGGACTCATCGCGGCCCTGACGACCGTCGCCTCGTTCCGCCTCGTTTGGTGGGGCGTTAGTTCCGGCGCGTTGCTGGTGCTTTTGTACTTCCTCGTCGGGACGCTGACGACACAAGCAGAAAAGCAAGACGAGTCCGTCAGCAGTCTGTTCTGGACGCTTCGGAACCTGACCATCGGACTGTGGGTGCTGTATCCCATCGTATGGATTCTCGGCACCGAGAGCACGCTTTCGTTTCTCCCACTGTACTGGGAGACAGCGGTGTTCATGATTCTCGATTTGAGCGCGAAGGTTGGCTTCGGCGTCCTCCTCCTCCGGAGTCGGAGCGTCCTCGCCACGGCCCGGAAACCGATAGAAGAACGCGAACGGGCACCAGCGTAATCGCGGTGTTCGAACTACTATTCGGTCGTGCTTTTCAACGAGCGTGACGAGCATGTCGCTTACCTACTTTCAGTTTCTATCGGTGTTTGTCGTCCCAGTCCTCATCATCGTCGCCGCTACGACACCGAAACCACTCGCAGGGCGAGGGAAAATTGCAGGCGTCGGCATCGGAATACTCACGCTCATCGCACTCGGCTACACCATCCCGTGGGACAACTACCTCATCGAACAGGGTGTCTGGTGGTATGGAGACCGAACGGTTCTGTTTCGAATCTGGAACGCCCCAATCGAAGAGTACCTTTTCATCCTGCTCCAGTCCCTACTCACCGGACTGTGGGTTTCGCGCTTCATCGGCCCTCGAAAGGAAGCATACGACATCCGCACTAGCGTTCCGGGTGCTGGAATCGGAATCTCTATCGCAGTCGTCGGCGCGCTCTTGCTCCAGTTCCCTCGGGGGTACTATCTCGGCGCGATTCTCCTGTGGGCCGGGCCGGTGCTGGCGGTTCAGTGGGCCTATGGCGGCGGGTATCTCTGGGTGACGAAACGACGCTGGGCAATCGGCGTCCTCGCTCCGACGCTCTACCTCTGTCTTTCGGACAGAATCGCCATCGAACTCGGTATCTGGCACATCTCGCCAGCATTCACGACGGGCATCACGGTTGGAGGACTACCAATCGAGGAAGGCGCGTTCTTCTTCCTGACGAACCTCCTGTTGGCGCAAGGACTCGTGTTGTTCCTTCGAGTGACTGACCGATGGCGATGACCGCAATACGAACTGCTCCCGCGGTTCGGGACACGCTCACGCGCGTTGTGCGCCCTTCGTGGGCCATTCTCGGCGCACTTGCATTCGTCACCCTTCTCGGCGTTTCGATTCCGGTTCGGTGGCAGTACGCTCCACTGGTCGTGAGTATCCTCCTCTTCGGTCTCCCACACGGCGCTATCGACCACCTGACGATTCCTCGTGCCCGAACACATTCAGTGACGACGAGGTCACTCGCCACGGTTGGTCTGCTGTATCTCGTTCTCGGCGGCGCGTTCGTCGCGGCGTGGTTCGTCGCTCCCGTGGCATCGTTCGTCGCGTTTATTCTGCTCACGTGGTTCCACTGGGGACAGGGTGACCTCTACGTTCTGTACGAAATGACGCCGAAAACGCGTTTGTCGTCCGTTCATCGTATCCTACTCGTCGTGGTTCATGGCGGCCTTCCGATGCTGGTGCCACTGCTTGCGTTTCCTCGAATCTACAGACGAGTCGCTTCGCTCCTCGTCGGAACTTTTCGCCCCGGCGGTGTTGCCGACATCGAGTGGCTGTTTCAGCCAGAAATGCGGCTCCTGCTCGGTGTCGGATTTTTCCTCCTCGTGCTCGCAACGCTCGCACTCGACTGGCGACGAAGTAGAAGCCTCTGGCGAATCGACGCCGTTGAAACGACACTGCTCACGGTCTACTTCGCCGCAGTGCCGCCGATTCTCGCCATCGGGGTCTACTTCTGCGTTTGGCATTCGCTTCGACACATCGCTCGCGTCGTCTGTTTGGACGACGCGAGCGTTCGAGAACTCGCCGAGGGAAACCTGAAATCTCCACTTCGGCGATTCGTTCACGACGCCACGCCGCTGACCGTCGGTGCGCTCGTCCTGTTGGCTGGACTCGCAGTGGTCGTGCCTTCCTCGCCGGCAACGACGCCGGAAGCGGTCGGTCTCTACCTCGTCTTCCTCGCGGCGCTGACGCTTCCCCACGTCGTCGTCGTGACGATTCTCGATAGAGTGCAAGGAATCTGGTAACGATGCTGTGGCTGTCAGGGTGCGGCGAGAATACAGAAAATCAGGCTGACCCGCCGATACCCACTCAGACCGGCTTTCCGAATGCGTACACCGTCTGATGCCCGGTGATTTCCACGTCGAGGAAATCACCGGGTTCGATGCCGTAGTCCGTGGCGTTCTGCACGATGACTTGCCGGTACGCTTCGTCCCGGCATTTGACCGAATCGCCAGTCCCCTCCTCCACGACCATCACGCGCTTTTCGGTGCCGACCATGTCCTCGTAGGCCGACCCGACGATGTCCATCTTCAACTCGGACATCTCCTTCGAGCGTTCTTTCTTGATGGTTCCACCCAGACCCTTCATCTTCGCGGCGTCCGTGTTCGGCCGCTTCGAGAACCGGGTGACGTTGAGCTTTTCCGGCCGGGTTTCGCGCAGGAGGGCCATACTCTGTTCGTGGTCGTCGTCGGTTTCCGTCGGGAAACCGACGATGAAGTCCGTCGAGAGCGTCCAGTAGTCGAGATACTCGTCGAAGGTCTCCACGATTTCGACGTACTCGCCCACTTGATGCTGTCTGCGCATGTCACCGAGCACGTCGTTCGACCCCGACTGCACCGGCGCGTGGATGAAGTTGTACAGTTCGTCGTTTTCCGCGAAGACTTGCGCGAGTTCTTCCCGGATGCCGTGAACGCCCTTCGGATTCGCCATGCCGACCCGAACCCGAAAGTCGCCGTCGATTTCGTTGCAGATGCGGTCGAGCAAAATGTGCAGTTTTCGCTCGCCCGTATCCCACCCGTACACGCCCGTGTCCTGTCCGGTTATCCGGAGTTCCTTCGCACCCGCGTGGACGAGCGCGCGGGCTTTTTCTACGTTCTCTTCGACGGAGGGTGAGTCGATTTTCCCGGTCGCGTGCTTCGTGATGCAGTACGAGCAGTCGGACATGCAACCGCGGGCGATGGGAAGAATGCCGACCACGCCGTCCAAAACCGGTTCGACGCCTGGCCCCGGAGTCGGACACTCGCCGTTCGTCACGGCCGTCGGCACGTCGTCCCAGTGGAGGATTTGGGCGTCGATTCCCTCCGTTTCGAACTCGTCGCCCTGCGCGAGCGCCATACAGCCCGTGATG
The DNA here is from genome assembly GCF_900156425.1 of Haladaptatus litoreus. GTDB lineage: Archaea > Halobacteriota > Halobacteria > Halobacteriales > Haladaptataceae > Haladaptatus > Haladaptatus litoreus. The sequence continues at coordinate 2,013,470 of NZ_FTNO01000001.1, read as the reverse complement.
ATGAGGTCTGCCGTCTCCGCTTCGAGTTCTTTGGCCCGGCGAACCATGTTGCGTTCCGTCTTCTCCACCACCGTACAGGAGTTCATGATTGCGACGTCCGCCTGCTCGGGTGCCTCCACGCGATAGTGACCCGCGTCACGGAGCGCGGACTCTATCTGACGGCTCTCGCCGCGGTTCGAGGTACACCCATACGTCTCGATGTGATACCGGGCCATTCGGTGTTCGATTTCGCCTACGCGGGCAAAAGGGCGACGATTGTTGGTGGATGGGATGCTCTTTGCGACCGCCGAATCAGCCGATGGGCCGAGTATGCTGTACGCATTCGAAGAAGTATGGATACTACCGGGCGCTCTCGTGCCGGACAGATGGGAAATTTCATCAGAAATATTATGATACAGTTTAACGGTTCGTGTCTTTTCGTTCGAAAAGTACGTTCTGTGGTGGGAGAATCCCGGTTTCCCTGCTACTGTGTTTCTCGAAGATAGTAACGATACCGTCATAACCCGTCTCCATGATGTCTATGTTCGAATCTTTTTGAAGAAAAATAAATCCTGTATCATTCGTCGTTACCCGATTGCCGATTCGGTTTAGGGGGCCAACAACAAATTGACTGTAGTCCATTCTTCTGTTGCCCACGCAGTAGTGGGGGAGAAAACCAATGACTCAACACACACTGGTCACGGATACGGTACTACAAATAGGGGGCCTCCCGGGATGGTTACAAGATCCAATCTCCGGATTTATCGCACTGCTCCCGCGACTCGTCGGCGCAATCGTCATCCTGCTCATCGGATGGGTAATCGGCCGCGGCGTGGCGGCGGTCGTCCGCCGCGTTGCCGACCGAATCGAACTCGATAGAATGGTACTCGATACGCCACTGGGCAGGATGCTCGGCGGCACCGAGAGCGCGGTGTCCGGTGCGTTCGGGAAACTCGCGGCGTGGTTCATCTACGCACTGGCGATTCTCGCCGCCGCGAACGTCCTCGCAATCGCAACGCTCTCCGAGTGGGTGGCGACCGCAGTCTCGTACCTGCCAGCATTAATCGCGGGACTGCTCGTCATCGTGCTGGGCTTCGTCGTCGCCGACTTCATCGGTGACGCCATCATGCGAACTCGGGCGGCGACGCACACCGCGTACACCAACTGGTTCGCCTCGGGAACTCGGATGTTCCTGTACTTCACCGCTATCGTCATCGGTTTGGACACGATGGGAATCGACGTTGGTATCCTGTACGTCTTCGCGCGAGCACTCGCGTGGGGCCTCGCCGCGGCGGTCGCAATCGGCGTCGGCGTCGCCTTCGGCTGGGGTGGCCGGGACTACGTTGCAAACCACATCGACGGCTGGATGAGCAGTGCGAGTCAGGGAACGCCGAGTCCGCAACCGAGCGACGACGACGACTGAGCGACAGAATCGAAAACAGTCCAACTAGCCGCGGAAATCTTTCACGATTTCGACGCCACTGCTCGCACCGATTCGTTCTGCGCCCGCGTCGAGCATGGCCTGCGCTTTTTCGTAGTCGCCGATACCGCCGCTCGCTTTGACGGGCAGGTATTCGGCCATCAGTTCCACGTCCTCGATTTCTGCCCCACCATCCGCAAAGCCAGTCGAGGTTTTGACGAACGCGGCGTCTGCTTCCTTCGCTAATTGGCAGGCGTCGTGTTTTTCCTCGTCAGTGAGCAGTGCGGTTTCGATGATGACTTTCACCGGAATCGGCACCGCCGCGACGAGTTCCTCGATGTCGGCTTTCACCGCGTCGTGGTCGCCTGCCTTCAGTCGCCCGATATTGATGACCATGTCCAGTTCGTCCGCGCCGTCGTCCCACGCGCCAACGGCCTCGTCGCGTTTCGCGTCGATTGCGTGCTGTCCGTGCGGGAATCCGACGACGGTCGCGAGGGTCACGTCCGGTGCGTACTCCGCCGCCTCCGAAACGTAGCACGGCGGGATACAGGCGTTCATTCCGTATTCCTCGGCTTCGTCGAGAACAGATTCTACAGCTTCGAGCGTCGTTTCCGGCCCGAGAACGGTGTGGTCGATTGCGCCAGCGAGTTCGGTTTCGTTCATAGCGGGGCGGATGAACCGGCAGGGTAAAAATCCCGCTATCGACCGAAAATACACGACGAGAGTTTGAGATTCCGGACGTTTCCGTAATTGCCACCATCACGGACGTTCCGCCGGACTATCTTTTTGTCGCCGAACGTTCTAGTGTGGATATGGAACGCGACATTCACCCCGCCGTCACCGACGCCGCGGACGACATCGCCGAGATGGAGATTCGCGGTGCGGCGACAATCGCCGACGCCGCCGCGGCGGCGCTCGGCGAACAGGCAGAGGCGAGCGAGGCCGAAACGCCGGAGGCGTTCCGAACGGAAATACGAACCGCGGCCCGGGAACTCCACGAAACCCGCCCGACAGCGGTGAGTCTGCCGAACGCCCTCCGATACGTCCTCCGCGGAATGCGTGGCGAAACTGTCTCGGAACTCCGAGCGAGCGTCATCGAGGGGGTGGTCGAGTTCCGTCGGGAACTCGACCACGCGCAGGACAACCTCGGCCAAATCGGGGCGAACCGCCTGCGAGACGGCGACACCATCATGACGCACTGCCATTCGACTGACGCCCTCTCCTGCGTTCGCCACGCCCTAGAAGATGGCAAGGAAATCAGCGCTATCGTCAAGGAGACGCGCCCGCGGAAGCAGGGCCACATCACCGCGAAGCAACTCCGTGACTGGGACGTTCCGGTCACGCTCATCGTTGACAACGCGGCCCGCCGGTATCTGGACGACACCGACCACGTCCTCGTCGGAGCGGATTCGATTGCCGCGGATGGCAGTGTTATCAACAAAGTCGGCACCTCCGGACTGGCGGTCAACGCCCGCGAACGCGGCGTTCCCATCATGGTCGCGGCGCAAACCCTGAAATTCCATCCGGGGACGATGACGGGCCACACCGTCGAAATCGAGATGCGGGACGAGGCGGAAATTCTGCCGGACGACGAACGCGAAGAAATCGGTGACGTAACCGTCGAAAACCCGGCGTTCGACGTGACGCCGCCGCGGTACGTGGACGCCATCGTCACGGAGCGCGGCCAGTTCCCGCCCGAAAGCGTCGTGACGCTGATGCGCGAGTTGTTCGGCGACTACCACGCCAGCGAACCGTGGGAGCGATAGGTCGGCACCGAACTGGTCACCGTCGTTAAGCTATCACGGGTCTTGCAGACAGACCGCAAACCTTTCCATACCTCCGTTCACCTGTCGGAGTATGGTACTGCCGGAAGGATTTGCACTCCCATCGCTGGTTTATCTTCTCCCACTTTTATTGGCGGTCGGTTCCGTCGCGTGGGCACTCTGGCGCGTGAAACCGACCATTTCGGAACGGACAGTCGTCGCACTCGCCCCGTGGATGGTCGTCGGAGCAGGACTCCACGCGCTCTATCAAGTCCAGTTCGTTCCGAAAAGCCTCGCACCCCTGCTCGGAACGCCCTCGGTGTATCTCACGACGTTCGTCGTCGCCGGGCTCGTCTGGCTGTTTTCGCTCCAACGGCGAAGAAATTCGGTTCCGCAGACGCTCGCAGGAGTCGGTGTTGCGGGTATTCTGCTCGTCGTCGCCGTGGCGCTCTGGTACGGGATTCAAAACGATAGCCTTCGCCTCTTTTGGCCTTTCGTCGCCCTCGTCGTCGCCGTGGTGCTGACCGGCCTGCTCTGGGCCGGAACGCAGTTCTTCTACCCCCACGTCGCCGTCATCACCGGCGCGGTCGGTGTCCTCACCCTGTTCGGCCATGCGGTCGATTCCGTCTCGACCGCGGTCGGTATCGACGTTCTCAACTTCGGTGAGCGAACGCCCGTCTCCCGCGCTATCCTCGAATTTGCGGAAGTGTTGCCGACCGCCGACGCTATCGGCGTCGGGTGGTTGTTTATCATCGTGAAACTGGCCATCGCGGAGTTCGTCGTGATTCTGTTCGCGGATTACGTCGCGGACGAACCGGCGGAAGGGTATCTGCTGCTCGGCGTCGTCGCCGCGGTCGGTTTGGGGCCGGGAGCGCACAACCTCATTCTGTTCGCTATCACGGGATAGCAATCTGCGGATTCCGGCACAATCATCAGGATTTTTTACTAGTACCGTCTATCGGAACAGTATGCCGTCCACGAACCGCGAGGGGGAACTACTTTGGTTCGAGTCGTAACTGCTGGCCACGTCAACTGGGACGTGACGCTTCGGGTGGACGCCCTCCCCGTTCCCGACGGCGAGGCGCGCATCACGTCCCAACGACGCTCTGGGGGTGGAAGCGCCGCAAACGTCTCTGTCGCCCTGTCGAGAATGGACGTTTCTACAGGACTCGTCGGGAGCGTCGGCACCGACGAACACGGGTTGCTCGTCCGTCGGGAACTGAAAGCGGAGGGGGTAGACTGTGAACACGTCCTCGAAGTCGAGGGGAAAGAAACGACGACGAAGTACCTCATCGTGGACGAAGCGGGCGAACTGATGGTGCTCGGCAACGATGGCGCGAACGAAGCGGTTTCGCCGGACGACGTGAACGAAGCATACGTCCAAAACGCGGAACATCTCCATCTGACCAGCCAACGCCCCGACAGCGCGGCGGAACTTGCTCGAATTGCGACCGAAGCGGGAGTTCCAGTCAGTTTCGACCCGGGGCGCAGACTCACCGACCGGGATTTTTCGCGGGCGCTCGCCTACTCGGACATCGTTTTTTTGAACGACCGCGAGGCGAAAACCCTGCTGGACGAGGATTTAGAACATCCGTCGTCGGAACTTCACGGCCGCGTCGTCGTCATCAAACACGGAAGCGACGGCGCGCGCGTGGACACGACGAAAGGAGTGTACACCCACCCCGGATTCGGCGTCAAATCAGTGGACACGACCGGTGCAGGTGACGCCTTCGCCGCGGGATTCATCACCACGTTCCTCGATTCAGCGGATTACGAACGGGCGTTGGAGTTCGCCAACGCTTGCGGTGCGCTCGCGTCGATGGCACCCGGTGCTCGTACCGCGCCGACGAAAGAGCTCGTCGGACGATTCCTCGACGAACAGTTTTCCGGCGATGCTAAGCAGGGCTAAAAGTCAGTCGGCCCGTCTGCGCTCTGAACTAACCACCCTCCTCGAATGCCGCAGGCCTCTCGAACCTCGTAGACGATTTCGGTTTCGTCTCCCATTCTGTCGCCGCCCTCAACCGATTCGACGCGGAGCGGAACGTCCAACGTGTCGCCACAACAGCCAACGTCGAGGAATTCTTCCCATACGTCGCCCTCGTGAACCTCGCCCTTCGTCTTCCTGAGGTAGGCGCGAAACGGACGCTCGTTGAGTTGGAACTCGCCCCAACTGCTCAGGTCTTCGGGGTACGAGACGGCGACCCGGGTCGCCGTCTCGCCCGCCGGTACGGCCGCTTTGGTCGTCATACGACCAAATAGGGCGTGAGGACGTATATCGGTTTTCGCGGGTTTGGTGGATTTCACACGAGTTCGATTTCCGCGTCCTTTCGATTCTCACTCTTTCCGTTTTCACGCGACACCTCTGGCCACAGTAATTAAGAAGGCTTATTCAGGGCCATCACGCACTCCCCCATCATGGTAGAGTTTCAAGTACCGGAGGTCGATTACACCCGGTACTCGAACCGGCAACTCGCGGCGGTGCCGCTCGCCGTTCTCGTGCTGGCCCTCCTCGTGCTCGCCGGATGGTGGTTGACCACTGGCGCGCCGGTGACGCCCGGCATCGAGTTCACGGGCGGAACCGAGATGCGTATTCAGGCGACTGCATCGCAAGCGGAGATAGAACAGTCGTTGAATCCCGTCTCGATTGCACCCGCCCAATCGGCGGACAACGTCTACATCGTAACGTTCCAAGAGACGAACACGCAGGCGCTCGAATCGCAAGCCCAACAGCAGGGTTACGAGGTGACTTCAGTACAAAGCACCTCGGCTAGCTTCGGCGCTAATTCACAGCAACTCGCGCTGTACGGCCTCGTCGCCGCGTTCGTGGGCATGAGCATCCTCGTCTTTCTCATGTTTCGGACGTTCGTCCCGTCCATCGCAATCGTCATTTCGGCGTTCAGTGACATCGTGATTCCGCTCGCACTGATGAACATCTTCGGTATCAAACTCTCGTTAGGTACCGTCGCGGCACTACTGATGCTCATCGGTTACAGCGTGGACTCCGACATCCTACTCAACAATCACATCCTGCGGCGGTCGGGTGACTTCTACGAGAGCACCTACCGCGCGATGCGAACCGGTGTGACGATGACGCTCACCTCCATTTCGGCGATGACCGTGATGGCGCTCGTGGCGTTCTTCTTCGGCATCGACCTGCTCACGTCCATCGGCGTGGTGCTCGTGCTGGGGCTGGCAACTGACCTGATGAACACGTACATGCTCAACTTGAGCCTCCTTCGCTGGTACAAATACGAGGGGATAGCACGATGAGTCTTCGAGAACAGTGGCGAGTCATCTTCCTCGTCGTCCTCCTGCTGGGAAGCGCAGTCGCGCTGTTTGCACCGCAGGGAACCATTTCCGGTGGTAGTCAAAACGAGGCGCTAGCGACGGACGACGGCCCGACCAACTTAGAATACGGGCTCGAACTGGCGGGCGGAACGCGAATCCGAGCGCCGGTTCACGGCGTCACCGCCGAGGACGTTCAGCTTTCGAACGGAACGAGCGAATCCGAGATTCAGAAAGCCGTCGCCGGAAACATCGCCAACGCAGAGCAGAGCGACGTGATGATTCGCCAGAGCCAAGAGGGTATCACCGTCGAAGTGCTCACGAACAACGTCACGGTGAACCAACTGGAATCCGCGCTCGACGAAGCGGGTATCGAACACGGAACGGTTCGTGACGGCGTGACCCAGCAAACACGCGACGAAATCGTTCGCACCTTGCAAGACAAGATTTCGGAGTCCGGGCTTGCCGGTGGTCGCGTTCAAGAGGTAACCTCGTCCGGCGACCACTTCATCCAAATCGAGATGCCGAACACGAACCAGTCGGAGATGAACGACTTGGTCACCGAACGCGGCAAAGTGACTGTCGTCGCACACTACCCGACTGGCAACGGTAGCTACAACAACACGACGGTGCTCACGCAGGATTCCTTTACGAGCATCGGCCAAGCGGAACAAGATCCCGGTAGCGACAGTGCGTTCGTCTCCGTTTCCCTCAACGACCAATCTGCGGAGCGATTCGTCCGCGTGATGAACGAACGAGGATTCACGAGCAGTCAGGGGATTGGTGCCTGTAACTATGCGAACTCGGGAGCACCCGAAAGTGAAGGTGGCTACTGTCTCTACACGGTCGTAGACGGCGACGTCGTCTACGGCGCGAACATGGGTTCCGACCTTGCACCGTCCATCCGAAACGGCGAGTTCCAACAGCAACCCACGTTCCGGATGCTGACCACGAACATGTCCGACGCTCGCCAACTGCAAATTAACCTCCGCGCTGGTGCGCTCCCGGCGGCCCTCGACACGCAGGCAGGGACAACCACCTACCTCGCGCCGAGCCTCGCCACGGAGTTCAAGATGTACTCGCTCGTCGCGGGTATCGCCGCGGTGCTGGCCGTGAGCGGCACGGTGTTCCTCCGGTACGGAAAACCGAAAGTCGCGCTCCCGATGATAGTCACCGCGCTCTCCGAGGTAGTCATCCTCCTCGGAATCGCGGCGGCAATCGAGTTACCGCTCGACCTGTCGCACATCGCGGGATTCATCGCCGTCATCGGAACCGGGGTGGACGACCTCATCATCATCGCCGACGAGGTGATGAGCGAGGGGAACGTCCATTCCTCGCGCGTCTTCCAATCGCGCTTCCGCAAGGCGTTCTGGGTCATCGGGGCCGCCGCCGCGACGACCATCATCGCCATGAGCCCGCTGGCAGTGCTCTCGCTCGGCGACCTCCAAGGGTTCGCCATCATCACCATCCTCGGCGTGCTCATCGGGGTGCTCATCACCCGTCCGGCCTACGGTGACATCCTGCGCTATCTGCTGACGAACAAATAACCGGACAACTGCGTTTTACGATTCGGTTTTCTGCTGTTTCTCCACTGACCTTGAGCCGTCGCGCTCGGTCACGATGTTTCGAAAAAACAAACCTCAGAACTGGTCGAGCGCGGACTGCTCGCGAGCCGACAGCGCGTCCTTGCTGGTCTGCCACGAGGCGCGCGCACAATCCGGCAGTTCGCCGTGGGATTCGACGTAGTCGCGGAGAAACGCCCGTGTTTTCGGGTCGCTGGGGTAGCCGCTTCCGACCTCGCCGTGTTTTTCGGCGAGTTCGGCGACGTGGGCGTCCCGTTCGACTTTGGCGACGATGCTGGCCGCGCCGACGATTGCGTGGGTTTCGTCCGCGCCGTGCTCCGCCGTGATTTCGACGGGATAGGCTATTTCCTCGGTGACCCGCCGCGCGAACCGCGATTCGCTGGTGTCGCAGGCGTCCACGATTCCCTGCGCATCGTCTTCCGCGACCTGTAAAATCGCCTCAGCGTGGGCTTCGACAGTTAGGGTGTTCATGTCCGTTTCCGGGTCGTCGATTCGATTCGTCGGGATTTCGGCCAAGCCGATTTCGATTGTGTCGTCTTCCCGGAACTGCTCCGCGAACGCCTCTCGGCGCTCCGGCGAGAGCGTTTTCGAATCGCCGATTCCCGACGGGAGGTCGTCCACGTCCTCAATCACGACTGCCGCGGCGAACATCGACCCTAACACTGGACCTCTACCCGCTTCGTCTACCCCGAACACGATTGGAGGGTTGGCGGGGCGTTACATGGGCGTTTCTGATTTGGATGGGATGTGATGGTTGCTACGCTTCTGGAGCTTTGAGCCGACAGCGTGACAGAATCAGTGACAAGACTGGTGTGATAGAAATCACGAGTCGTAGGCCACGCCTGCGAAAGACTCCGTCTTTCGCGGCCCAGAGAACCTCCGATTTTCCCCGGCCCGCCCTTACTCTCCTCTCAGCGGCGCTTCGCGCCGCATTCGGTCTGCTCGTTCGGTCGCCCGTTCCCACTGGAAGAGGCAAGCTCTTCCGAGCTTCAAAATCGCTCCGCGATTTTGAAACGACCCAACCGCAGGGCGGGCAGGCCAGCGGCCTGCCCGCCCAATCCAAAGCCAATCAGCCGCTTTCGGTGGAAATTCGTCCTTCCGAAAGCTGTGACTAGTTCGTCCAGTCACTTGGCGGGCGAGTGCGGCGCACTCGCCCGCCTGCTGATTTGGCCGTGGCTTACAGTCGTGATTTGCAACCACATTGTCTTCACAACCAGTCTATTCTCAAAAACCCACAAACCAATTGGAAAAGCAAATGGACAGATTTTCTCAGGCCGTCTCTTACACGTCGTCTAAATCGACCAGATGAACCGACTCCGGAATCAGTTTCACCGCCGATTCGGGCCACCCGCGGTGGGCCAGCGTGAACTCGGTTTCGGGGTTCTCCTCGACCAGTCGAACCACGCCGCGGGCCGCCATTTCGAATGCGTCCGTGTCCATTCGGTCGGGAACCTCCGCGGTCAGAGGATACGTCTCGGAGAGCGCACGGGGGAACGGGCCGAACGGCGGGACGACGTTCCACGATTCGTCGTAGCGACTGCTCGGGTTGCCCTCCGTCAGGAGAACTCTCCCGTCTGGATTCAGGCGCGACAGGCGCTCGTGGTGGCGCACGACTTCGGGTCGGTACGCACTCTCGCTGGAGAGGTAGAAGAAGGTACCTTTGGAGGCGGGGTCGGCGCGTTCGAGTTGGTCCGAATGTTCGACCAGCGCGCGGTAGCCGTCCAACATGGCTGGATGAGCGCGGGCGCGGTTTTCGACCAGTTCGAGCAGATTGCCCGACCGAATCGCCTGCTTGATGGTGCGAATCTCCTCGTAGGTGACGTGGAGGTTGTGCTCCGCGAGTTGTTCCTCGCGCTCTCGGTCGCCCAACTGTCGGATTTCGTCGGGCGTGTTGTTCGCGCAAATGGGACACGAACACGGGAAATATTCGAGGTCGTCCAACTGCTCGGTTCCGCGAACCGTCAGATAGCGGTCGTCGCGGGCGTACAGCGCGTAGGCCGCCGAATCGAACAGGTCACAGCCCATGGCGACCGCCAGCGCGAACATCATGGGATGGCCCGCGCCGAACAGGTGAACCGGGGCGTCCGCGCCCAGCCCGCGTTTCGCTCCGGCGACCATGTCCACCATGTCGCCGTAGCGGTACTCGTTCATCAGGGGGACGACTGCACCAACGGGGAATACATCCAGCGTGGTTCCGTAGGCGTGTTTTCCCGCCGCCTCCCGCAAATCGGGGTAGGTCGAACCCTGCACTGGTGCATTGACGAGCATGTCGCCGACATCGACGGTTTCGGCCAGTTCGAGGCGTTCCTGCGTCGTGGCCAGTTCTTCCTCGGCCTGTTCGCGGTCTACGTCGGGTGGCGTCGGAATGTCCACGGGCGTTCCGATATCCGAACCAACATCGTGTTGGAACTGAAGGATTTCTTCGGTCGTCACGCTGATTTCGCCGTACTCTGCGAGTTGGAACGACCCGGAGTCGGTCATGATTGCACCGTCGAAATCGAGCAGTTCGTGCAGTCCGTCATCCAGTGCTTCCTCGCGGAACTCGTCGCTCTTGTAGAGGATGTAGGAGTTCGTGATGAGGATTTCCGCGCCGAACTCGGATTGGAGTCGGGACGGCTCGACCGTTATCACGTGCGGGTTCACGACCGGCAAAAGTGCAGGGGTTTCGACCGTCACGCCAGCGCGCGGGACGGTGAGTTCCCCGATTCGTCCCGCCCCATCTTGGGCGCGGAGTTCGAAAATATCTCGTTCCATTACCGCGTCGTTGCCACGGTGGCGGTGTAAGAATTGCGCTGTTAGGTCAGGGGAACCAGCGTCGAGGCGATCAGGACGGTGATGAGCCCCGTGACGGAGATGATTGTCGTCAGCGCCGTCCACGTCTTCAGCGTCTCCGCCTGCGTGAGGCCGCCGATTTCCTTAACGAGCCAGAATCCGCTGTCGTTGTACCACGAGAAGATGTTGCCACCCGCGCCAATAGCCATGACGAGGTAGGCAGGGTGAACCGAGAGGGAGGCGACGAGACCAGAACCGGAAACGATGCCCGCCGTCGTGAGCATGGCGACTGTCGCCGACCCCTGTGCGATACGAACCGCGGCGGCGATGAGCCACGCGGTGACGAGCAGCCCGATACCTAATCCGGCGAGTGCGTCGGCGATGTAATCACCGATTCCAGCCGCAGCGAGCATCGCACCGAACGCGCCGCCAGCGGCGGTGATGGCCGCGATGTTGCCGCCGGATTTCAGCGACTCCGTCAGTTCGTCGGACCACTGTTCATCGCTCATCGCACGCATTCGTCGGAAAGTCAGCGCGGCGGCGATAGCCGCCATCGTGAGCGCGAAATTCGGGTCGCCGAGGAAACTGGTGACGGAACCGATAGGGGCATCTTCCGGGAGGAACGTGTCTACGATCGTGTTCGACGCGACGAGGACGACCGCAAGCAGAATCGGAAGACTGGCCTCGAACATGCCCGGCAGTTCGTTCGTCGAGCGGTGAGCGATATCTTCGAGTTCCGCGCCGCTCGTGTCCATGGAATCGCGAAGCGGGATGTCCAGTCGAGCGTTTATCCACCGGCCGTAGAAAATCCCGGCGACGAGGGCGGAGGGAATCGCCACGATGAGTCCGACGATGATGGTCATTCCCAGATTGACGCCGATTTCGTCGGCCACCGCCAGCGGTCCCGGCGTCGGGGGAACGAAGACGTGCGTCGTTGCCGCACCCGCGCCGACGACGACGAGGTACAAGGCGTAGTTTTTCCCGACGCGAGCGCGCATCGAGCGCGCGAGCGGTGCCATCAGATAGAACACGTTGTCGAAGAACACCGGAATGGCCAAGAAGGAACTACTGCCCCACAATGCGAACACCGACCCTTCCGACCCGGTCAACCCGCGAAAACCGCGAACGATTCGTTCGGCCGCCCCACTTCCCATCATCGACTTCCCGATGACTGCCGCCATCAGGATGGGGATTCCAATTCCCGTCATCCCCTCGCCGAACGCGGCCGCGGTTTCCGACGCGATATTTCCGAACGCGACTTGCGGCGCGACGAGACCGACGACGAACGTCGCGATGACGAGGCCGATGAACGCCGGTAAATCCCAGTAGACGAGCAACAGAATGACTGCCACCAATCCAACTACGAAAGCAACCAGTGGGCTGTGTGGATATGCCATACCGTGAAAAGTAACGTCCCTCATTTATAACTTATGAGCGTATAAAATGGTATTATTACAAAAACTTTGCTTGAATATGGGATGGTAATGCAAAATAGTAAAGAACACAACTGAGAGCGGGGTGAAACTACTCGGTCGAAGGCGGTACGCCCGCCCCCGAGACGGTTACTCACTGAACGCTCGGTCGCTGAACGCCTCGTAGTAGAGGATACCGAGGACTGTTCGACCGTCGTAGACGCTGTCTGATTGGATTTTTTCCTTCAGGGCATCGAACGTGGTCGTCGACGGGCGAATGCTTTCGTTGTGGTCGAGTTCCTGTTTCCCGGACGGAACGCAGTCGCGTGCCACGAAGTAGTGAAGAACGGAATCCGCGATTCCGTTCGCGGGTTCGACCGTCGTGAGATGTGAAACGCGGTCTGCCTCGTAGCCCGTCTCTTCCGTGAGTTCCCGGTGCGCTGACGCTTCGAGGCTCTCGTCTTCCGGTTCGACGCCGCCGACGGGCAGGCCGCGCGAAACGCGCGACACCGCTTGTCGCCACTCCTCGATGACGACGACGTCGCCACCTTCGGTGAACGGGAGGACGACGACGCTCTCGGATTCGGAGAGATAGTCGAAATCTGTTTTCGTTCCATCAGGCAATCGAACATCCTCGTGGCGAATGTCGAAGCCGGGGCAGGCGTAGGCGACTTCCGAGTCGAGCGTCTCCCACGCGAGTGGGTCGTCTTCGGCCATGGTGAATCCTTTTCGACCGGCGGCAAAGGCACTCCGGTCTTCGTCTCGTTTGTCACCTGTGGATTCGGTAGGTGTGACGTACCCAATCCGTGTCGGTTCGTTGACCCAGTAATCCGACGTTGCTACCGAGTCATCGGGTCGAACGATTCTCGCGTTTTATCCCGGTTCATCTCGAATTTGGATGAACGACTCATGGAATCTCGCGTCAGTCGTCGCGGCGTCCTCTCGGCGACGGCGGGCCTCGTAAGCGTCGGCGGAATCCGGACGAGCGGACAGCAGACGAACCACATCGTCGTTTTCGGTGGCAGTCCGCGGAACGTCATCGAATACGCGGTGACAGTGAGCGGTCGCCTCGAAAAAAGCGAAGAGAGCGGTGGTGCACCAATCAGCGGCCGCCACGTTACCGTAGACGACGAGGATACGATTTCCCGCGACGGAACTCACGCGAGCGGGGCGATTGCCGGTGGCGGAGACGCCTATCGGTTCACCGGCCGAATCGTCCGATTCCGGGTTTCTTCGTCGGCGAGTCGAACGAACGACGTTTCGGTGTTTCTGAACGGTCGGCGGGTCGCACCCGCCGACCTCGGAGACGCCCCGGAAGCGGACACGCCAATCGAATTTCTGAACTGCACTACCGCACGCGTGACGGGGAATTTCCGCAGCGTCCGATTACACACGAGTTTTTGGGACGAGGACGGCCTCGGAACCAACTGGCTGTTCGACGGCCCGATTCGCGGAACGACGCTTCTCAATCCGCGAGCGGAACACGAACCCTATCCGTTCGCCATCGACTCCGTGAGCGTCGATACGCGGACGTTACGGACACCCGGACAGGCCGCGAAGTTCACCGCGGACAACCCCTTCGCGGGGCCGTGGTGTCGGGAGCGAAGTACGCCGGAGAACTCGCCAACTGAACAACCGCCAAACGGCGGCCTGCCGAACCATCTCGTCATCGTCGGCGGAGTCCCTCGAAACCCGACCCGATACGAGTTCGTCGTCGGGGGGCAGGTAGAAAAAACCGGAGACAGCGGCGGTGCGCCAATCGCGAACCGCCACGTCACCATCGACCGGACGGACCGGATTTCGGGCCGCCGCGTCCGCGGTGCGGTCGCTGGCGGCGGTGATGCCTACCGCTTTTCCGGCCAAATAGAACGATTCAGAGTCGGTCGCGGCGCGAGGGTGTTTTTGAACGGACAACGGATGAACCCGGACGATTTTGAAATGAACCAAGATAACGACGAGCAACCGATGAACGACGGTGAACCGACGGAAAACGGCGACGAATCGACAGAGGGCGACAGTGAACCGACGGAAGACGACCAAGGGAGTCGTATCGAATTTTTCGCCTGCGACCGAGCGCGGGTGACCGGCGAGTTCGAACGAATCACTATCAGCACGACGTGGTACGCGCCGGACGGCCTTGCGACTTCCTACAACGAAATCGGGCCGGTGAGCGGTCAAACCGAAATCGACGAATCGAACGTCGGCGACGTGGCGGGAGTCGCTGGCTTCGCAATTACTGAAATAAGCGCGTTCGAAGCGAACGCTACCGAACCGACGATTTCGAAGCGACCGCCGAATCTGGACACCTGTTTGCAAGAAGTTCGCCCGGACGACGGAACCGAGACGACGAGCGAAACGACAGCAGAGCAGGGAGGGAGCGAGCAGACGACGGCCGCGACGGACGAATCCGCTCCGCAAACGGAACAATCGGACACGACAGCGCGCCAGCCAGAAACCACTGCGGAACCGCCTGAAGAAACGTCGGAACCCGCGACGGAAGCGCCAGCGCCGACGACGGAACAGTCTCCAGCGACTGAACAATCGGAACCAACGCCCGAACCGGAAACCGATGCTGTCGAGAGCGGTGAAAACGAAACTGCTTCGGGGAACGAATCGGAGTAACTTCTGTCTCAGTTTTGCTGGCAAACCAACAGGCGGTTTCGTCTGGGTCTTCGAACGTGACGAGGGCTGTAATAATCAAACGCTGTCAGTAAGGCCGCCGTCCACACGAATGTTCTGCCCGGTCACGTAACTCGCCGCGGGGGAGAGAAGATATGCGACGGTGTCTGCGATTTCGGAGGTGGTCGCGGGTCGCCCCATCGGAATCCGGTCTCTCGTCTCGGTATCCACTTCGTAGCTGTCTACAAATCCCGGTAGCACGGCGTTCATTCGAATCCCGTGTTCTGCGTATCGGTCGGCGTAGAGTTTCGTGAAACTGCCGAGTCCGGCGCGAAGAACAGACGAAACCGGAAAGTCACTGCTTGGTTCGAACGCCGAAAACGTGGAGATGTTCACGAACGCGCCGCCATTTTGCTCTTTCATGAGCGGAGTGACCAAGCGCGCCATTCGAACCGTGTTCAACAGCACGAGGTCGAGTCCGTCGTGCCACTCCTCGTCCGAAATGTCCAGCAGATCGCCAGTTGCCGGGTGGCCCGTGTTGTTCACTACGGCGTCGATGCGACCGTATCGTTCGTTCGCGGCCTCTACGAGTGCAGAGAGGTCGTTCGGGTCGGTGACCGACCCTTCGAATCCAACGCCGCCCACGTCTTCCGCGACATCGACCGCCGAACCGGACTTCGATAGCAAAACGGGCGTGTATCCGCCGTCTGCGAGTGTTCGAGCGCACTCCGCGCCGATGCCGCGACCCGCCGCGGTGACGATTGCGACTTTTTGTTCGTCCATATCGGTGAATCGGTGGATGTCTGCTTGTTCGTTCGGAAACGGGCGAAAATCGGCCGTTTCTGATTCTGCCGTTCGAATCAGAGAGAAACCTTCGACAGGTCGGCCTCCAACTCGTCAACGTGGTCGTTGTAGGCCTCCACGAACCCCCTGAAATCGTCCGCGAGTTCGCGAACGTCCGGCGCGGACGGCGGTTCGTACTGCGAAACGAGGTAGGTGCCGCTCTGCCCGCCGACGCGGAGGTAGGAGACGGAACTGTGCTCGCGTTTCAACTCCCATCGTTGGCCATTGACTCGCGTGGTGAAGGTGCCGTAATCCACGCCGTCGTATCGGTGGAGTTCGCCAGCAATCGTGTCGGCGATGTCGCGGATTCGACCGACGATATGGTCGCGCTCCGAAACGACAGAATCGGTCGTAGAAACCGGCGGAAAGTCGGTTTCTACGCCGTCCAGCACGCCCTCTTTCGATTCGACGTGGCGGTTGTACGCCCGCACGAACGCCTCGTAATCCAGCATCGCCTCCGCGAGGTCGTCCGGGTCTGGCGGTTGTTTAGCCGAGACGACGTATGTTTCGCCGCCCGATTTGCCCTTGAATCGCAGGTATTGGAGGTCGCCGGCCTCGTATTTTACCGTCCACTCCCCGGCGTTCGTGTCGAAGGTCGCTTGGCCGTAATCGCCGCCCTGCAAGAGCGCGAGTTCGCGCGCGATTTCCCCCGCGTGTTGCGTAACCGCCGAGACGACCGCATCTCGTTCCTCGGCGACGCGGTCGGTTTCCACGATGTCGAAGTCGATTCCCTCGGTCATTCTGTTTGGATAGGAACCTGCGGGAGATAACGGTGGTGTCTCAGGTTGGGGGATTCCTCGCTGTCGCTCGTTAAATAGCGTCGTGAGGTAGAAATGGGCCGGCGCGAATTCGAACTGGGCAAGACGTTCCTGCTCACTTCCCTTCGGTCGTTCCGCGGGCGTGCGTCTTGCTGGCTCGAATCGCGTGCGACCCTTTCCCGCAACGCAGACTCCTCTCTGTCGTTCGTCGTTGTTGCGTTGCGGGAAAAGTGGGCCGGCGCGAATTCGAATCGCGGTTACGGCCACCCGAAGGCCGAAGGATACCAGGCTACCCCACCGGCCCGCACGTTTGAAATGGCGATAGCCGCCTTTAACGGTTCCGGAATTATGGCGTCTGTCGCCGGTATCGACTAGTAGTCGGCGTATCCCGCGGTGTCGAGGTAGTTGTGGGCCACCGTCATCGCGTGATTTCCGTGTAGGAGTTTCGACCCTAATCGGACGCGCTGGTCTGATTGTTCCGCCAGCAGGTCGGCCTCCTCGTCAGTGAAATCGCCGTGGTCGGAGAGAACGAACAGCGGGTTTTCGGGCGGTTCGACATCGACCACGGGACTGCCGTCCTCGTGCAGTTCGATGACGGTGGCGTTTTTGCCGGCCGTGTCCAAAACCGCCTCGAAATCACGCTTCGAGATGTGGACGCCGGGCGTGCTCTCGGCTTCCATGTGGCCGATAGCTTCCGATTTCGCTTCCAACGCTTTCCGAATCAGGGCCGCGGTGCTTCGCTCGTCGGGGTTGAGCCGGCGGAGTTCGCTCCCTTCGAATCGAATCGTCAGTTCGTCTTGGAGGACGAGAAAGAGACGCACGTCGCTACGGAAATCGTGCGAGAGGAAAAACGCGCTGTTGACGCATCGACAGAGAGCGTCGAGTCGTCCTGCCGAACCGGCGAGGTCGTCCAAGGAGAAATCGGGTGTCGTCGGGGCGTCGTGGCCGAGAACGATGAACTGTCGCATGGTCGAAGCCTGAACACGACAGCGTAAGTCGCTTGCTGAATCCGGGCTGGAAAGCGATTCGCGTCTACCCGTCGTCTTCGCTAAAGTGCTCGTACACCCATCCTGCCGTGGCGGAAAGGCGTTTCAGGTACGCGATGAAAAAGAGAAGGAGAAGTTCGTGCCACTCCAGCGATGCCGAGGATGTGACACGTTGGTAAAATCGAATCGGATGCGGCGGAAGGTAGTTTCGCGGATTCAACAAACTCGGCTTTTCGACACGTTCGGGATGGTATCGCTGCATCTGGGCACGACCGCGACCCAGTCGGAAATGTTTTTTCAGCAGTTCGGGAAGCGACGACCGGGCGGGATGGTACATCGTAATCGCAGGCTGATAATGCTGGTCGAATCCGGCGTCGTACACCCGATTGCCGAACTCTTGGTCTTCGCCGGAGAACAGTCGTTCGTCGAAATCGCCGACTTCGTCGAACACAGTATCTCGAACGACGAGACAACCGGTTCCGGAAAAATGCTGGTCTTCGATATACCGCCGAATCGGGAAGCCGAAAATCTGGTTGTACTTTGCAGTAAGCGTATCCTTGCCGTCTTCGATGTAGATTTCGACGTTACAGCCCATGTAGTCCCAATCGTTCGACTCCATCGACGCGACGGCGTCTTCGAGCCACGTCTCCTCGACGGTCATGTCGGCGTCGATGAACGCCAACAGCGACCCCTTCGCTTGCGGGATTGCGGCGTTGCGTGCGGCCGCAGGGCCTTGTACTTCGTCTTCGACCAGCAGATGAACGAGGTCGGGAAACCGTTCTGCGTATTTCCGAACGACATCTCTGGTGTTGTCAGTAGATCCGTTATCGGCGACCAGTATCTCGTACCCCTCGGAAGAATACGTCTGATTCGTGACAGCATCGAGAGTCATCCGAATCCCCCTTGGGTCGTTGTATACGGGGATGATGACAGAGACAAACGGCCGCTCGGAAGCCATATCATCAGACTGTTCTAGCACGCTTATAGCCCCTTCGGTTCCGCAAACACGCTACTCGTGACGCCTGATACGTGTCCTCTCGGCACACTGTCGTCCGAATGAACGTTTCGTGATATGCTGTCGTGTTCCTGTTGCTCATCGTCGATACGCTGGTTCCCGATTCGTCCGTCCTGTGTTCGTATCATGTAACACGCTACTGCACCGCAGTCGCTCTTCGATACCCGATTTCGACCCAATTCAGACCTGATTGTAGACGACGCTACTCCGGAACCGAGTATAAAAATTGTGGCAGGTAGCGGTCACTAATTGATGACTGTCGCCCGTTCTTCTACGGTTCCAGACACCGAAACTCCGGTGCTGATACGCACGCCAGACCCCACGAGCGTCCCCGGTTCGAAGCTTGCGTTGCCTCCGACGTGGACGCGGTCAGCGAGGAGCGCGCCGAGTTGTTGGTCTTCGTAGATGTTACCGTTCAAGCGAACGTCGGTGGGGCCGCCGGGTATCGTACATCCTGCACCGAGACGGACGCTGCGGCCGGTGACACAGTCTACGAGGGTTGCATTCGCACCAACTCGGGTGTCGCTATCGAGTACGGAATGGTGGACGACGGCGTTCGAACCGACTATCGAATGCTGCCCGAGCGAGACGAATGGACCGACGACTGCACCGGGACGAACGTCACAGTCGGAACCGACGACGACCGGCGGTTGAAGCACCGCCGAATCGTGAACTCGTGCAGTGTCCGCGACCCAAACGCGTTCGTCTCGGCGCTCTCCGTTTTGCGGGTCGCTCATCCGTTCGTGAACGAGCAGTTCCCTGTTTAGGTCGAGCAACTCCCACGGATGGGTTGTATCGACCCACAGACCGTCGGTTCGGACACCATGGATTTCGACATCCACGTCGGTGAGACGGGAAAGCGTGTCCGGAAGCGACACCTCGCCCGCGACGGTCGGCGTGGCTTCGATGGCGTCGAAGATTCGCTCGTCAACAGCGTAGACGCCCGAATCGAGTAGACGATGCTCGTTTCCCGGCGATTCCGCAATTTTCCGAACGCGCGTTCCATCCAGTAAAACGGCATCGTGTTCGCCGATGTCGTTGCGTTCTACGACGCCGACTGCAGCAGTCGAGTCGGCGCGCTCGAATGCATCGCGAACATCCGAAACGGTCTTCGAGTCGATTATCTTGTCTCCCGCAACGACGAGGAATGTGTCCTCGACCTCGTCGCGGGCGGCGAGAAGCGCGTGCCCACTTCCGAGCTGTTTGTCCTGTTCGACGTAGTTGATTCCCACTCCGCGATGTTCCGAACCGAAGTGGTCGCGCACACGATTTCCGCGGTATCCCACGACGAGATGGATTCGTCTCACTCCCGCCTCCACGAGCGCGTCGAGGACGTGTTCCAGTATCGGACGAGTCGCCGCAGGAAGCATCGGTTTCGGTCGATGTCGAGTCAGTGGTCGAAGTCGTTTCCCTTCCCCCGCCGCCAACACGACAGCAGAACTGGCTGTCATAGAGAACAACGTCAACGACCTCCGATTTCAGCGTTCGGGGCGCTCTCTCTCCGTGTTCGCGTTAAGATGGCATTAGAACGAGCGAAAAATCACGCCGCGACGATAAGCCCGCCCAACACCGCCAGCGTTCCGAGGCCGACACAAACACCCAGAATGCGAGTTGTTCGACCACCCGAAGCAGGCCGCCGATAGTGAGATAGCCGACGGCGGCACTGGAGACGATTGCGGCGACCGCTGCGGATGGGGCAATCGTTGGAACGCCGGAATCCAGTACCGCCAGCGCTCCTGCGACGAACGCGGCAGGAATCGAAAGGAGGAACGACAGCCGAAACGCCGACCCGCCGTCGAAGCTCCGGAAGAGGAGCATACTGGTGGTTGTCCCCGAGCGCGAAATGCCGGGTAAGATGGCGATTCCTTGCAGTCCCCCGACAAATACTGCATCAAGGAACGTGGGTGATTCGCGCTCCGGGGTGTGCCCACCACGATGCAGGTGGTACAGGTTCGGCTAAGGACGATTTCGGACCGAAAGCGAAGCGGACGGGAACGAAAACAAAATAGCGAACGAAAGTAGTCCAATCCGTCCAGATGACTGTCGTTTGCTAGTTCTTTTATAGTCGATTACGACTATTTCTCTGAAATGGACACTCCACACCACGCCGTATCCGTCGGACCTACTCGTCGTTTCGGGTCAGTTCGCTCGCGTCCAACTCGCCCGCGAGGTACGCTCTGCCCTCGTCGGTGACCTGATAGAGTCCGTTGCCGAGGTTCCGTAGGAGGCCGTAAGCCGCGAGGGTGCGACAGCGCCGCCCGACGTATTTCGGGTGGTAGTCCATCTCCGGGCCGAGTTCGGCCAAGCCGTCGGTAATCTGCGACGGTTGGTGGTTGCCGTAGTCGGCGAGAAACTCCACGATTCGCTCGTCGGCGTGTGCCATCCACTCCGCGTGTCGTCGCATACCCTCGACAGTGGGTGGCGGCAGTATCACTGTACCGACGGGGAATGTATAAGTTCCTATAAGTAATCCATAAGTTACCAACCTGTGAACAGTCGAATGCGGAGACAGGTCGTCGAGAGACGACATGGGAATGCACCACCACACCACTCAATCACAATCGGTGTCTGTCTCCGCGCGTGTCGTCTGTCCACCTGTCCATCCGGTACAGGAACAGACCGCCACACCCGCATCGGTTCGGTCGATTGAGGGCCGAGCCAAGCGACACTCGATGCGGGTACTTTCCTTGTGACGAACTATTTGACCAAGACGCCGATCATTTGAAGGCCAACTGAATCGGAAACCGGTTTATCGCGTGACTCCCACGGAAGCAACATGGACGTACTTTCCGCGGCGCGGCGAGTCATCGACGAGGGGCCGGTGTGCGACGCCTGCCTCGGTCGCCAGTTCGCAGACCGGAGTTTCGGCCTGTCGAACACCGAACGCGGCCACTCGCTCCGCATGGCGGTCGCGCTGGAGGACGACGAGGATTTCGAGGGCTTCGATGAATCGGGCGAAGAGTGTTGGGTTTGCGAAGGACTCACGAACGATTTCGAAAAATACGCAGAGCAAGTCGCAGCGGCCCTCTCCGGAATCGACTTCGAGACGTACCAAGTCGGGACGCGAACCCCGCCACTCATCGAGGAAAACGAGGCGCTGCTCCGTAATTTGGCCGACCTGCCCGAGGATACGGGCGAACTGTTCAAATCCGAGTACAACCGGGAAGTCGGCAAGCGCGTCGGCAAACTAACGGAAACCGAGGTCGATTTCGACCGCCCCGACGTGCTCGCCCTCCTGAATCTGGAACGCGGCGACGTGGACGTACAAATCAATCCCGCCTTCGTCTTCGGGCGCTACCGAAAACTGGAGCGCGACATCCCACAGACCGAGTGGCCTTGCCGAGAGTGCGGTGGGTCGGGCAAACAACTCGCCGAAGGCGGCGGCGAGGAACCCTGTGACTACTGCGGCGGCGACGGCTACCTCTACAGCAAGAGCGTGGAGGAACTGACGACGCCCCCGGTTCTCGACGCGATGGAGGGCAAAGAGGCTCTGTTCCACGGTGCGGGCCGAGAGGACGTAGACGCCCTGATGCTCGGAACGGGCCGCCCGTTCGTCATCGAAATCAAGAAGCCGAAACAGCGTACCCCCGACACAAAGACGCTCGAAACAGAAATCAACGAGTTCGCTGACGAACAGGCCGAAGTCGAGGGGCTTCGCCTCGCTACGCACGAAATGGTCGAACGCGTGAAGGAACTCGACGCGAGTAAAACCTACCGCGCGCAGGTTGAGTTCGACGCACCCGTCACCGAAGGGGAACTCGACGACGCAATCGCAGAACTGCGGGGTGCAACTATCGAACAGTACACCCCGAACCGGGTTGACCACCGCCGAGCGAACCTGACTCGCGTGCGCGAAGTGTACGACATCGACGGCCATCTGGACGACGAAACCCACGGCGAAGTCGAGATTCACGGCGAAGGTGGCCTCTACATCAAGGAACTCGTCAGCGGCGACGACGGCCGGACGGAACCGAGTTTGGCGGGGCTGCTCGGTGTGGATACCGAAGTGACCGCACTGGACGTAATCGGTGTGGAAGGCGAAGACGAGGCGTTCGACGAGGACGAATACCTTCGAGAGTAGTCTAAAAGACAAAAAGAAAAATTGGGTCGATTCCGGAACGAACGGTCTTCGACGTGACCTACGTCGTTACAGTTCGTTGAGTTTTCGGAGCAGTTGGCCTTCGTACTCGCGGTCGCTCTGCACGCCTTTCAGTTCGAGGACGTTGCGTTCGAGCGTATCGCGGGCGACGTTGAATCCCTGTTCTGCGCCGTAGCCTTCGCCCGACCCGGCGACCTGTCCGCGGTTGGTTCGGAGGCGAATCTTACATTGGATGAGCGGCGTGCCACGGAGTTTCTCCTTGTGTTCGTGGAATCGAACGTGTGCGTGGCGCACCTGCATATCCTGATATTTGTTTGTGATTTCCTGGATGCTCTCTCGGATGGTCTGTCGGGAGATCGTGTCGAGGAGGTTGATGTTCGTGATTTGCACGTCCATGTGGTCTTCCTCGGTGTAGGTGAGCGCGCGAAGCACGTCGGTTTTCGTGACGACGCCGCCAACCACGCGGTCGTCGTCCGGCGTGACCACGAGTCCGGCGTAGTTCATCTCGAACATCTTCCTGACCGCGTCCTCGACCGTCGTATCGAGCGAAATGGTTTCGACGGGACTGTTCATCACGTCGTACACCGGCAGGTCCAACATTCGGTCGCTGTCGCCGGTTCGCTCGCCCGTCGTCGGCTTGTCCTCGTTTCGGGTGACGAAATCCACGATGTCGTGGGTCGTCACCATCCCGGTGAGGAAACCGTCGTCGTTCACGACCGGGAGGCGGGAGACGCTGTGTTCGCGCATGAGGTTGATGACGCGCCCGAGGGTTGCGTCCTCCGGAATCGTGACGGGGTTCTCGGAGTAAATTTGCTCGACGGTGAGCGCGTCTAAGTTGTCGAGAACGCCGTTGAGAATCATGTCCTCGTCGATGATTCCCCAAAGTTTGTCTCCCTCGAAGATAGGTGCGACCTTGCTCCCGCCTTCGACGAGGGCGCGAGCGACTTCGCGCACGTCGTCGTGTAGGTCGATTTTCGGTGCGGGTTTCGTCAGCGTCGCCACTTTGGTCTGGTCTTCGATATGTGACTGCAAAAGCTGTTTCTGCGTAATGACGCCTTCGTACTCTCCCGCTTCGGTGACCACGATGCCCTTCGGGTTTTCTTCTTCGAATATCGAGCGCGCTTTCCCGAGTCGCTCTTCGGCCTCGATTTCGAAGTAGTCAGTGGTCGCAATGTCAGAGATATCCATCGGCAGTTTCCATGACGCGGTCATTGCTCTTGAACTTTGTCGCAGAACGGCCATTTCTGGTGGCTTTTTGGAGATACAACGCGTAGGGATTTCCTGTGTTTCCTGACATTGGTGCGGTGTTCGGTTCGTACACCTACCTCGCCACCGAGGTCGTTTTCGGGTCGGTTGCGCTCTGGTTACTCCTTCGGGCCGACGCTCTGTCCCGTGCAGGCAAGACGGTTATCGCGTTGTATCCCCTCGGCTACGTTTGGGACTGGTACACGCTAACCATCGGTGTCTTCTCCATTCCGCTCCGAACTGGCATCGAAGTAGCCGGGATTCCGCTCGAAGAACATCTGTTCATCATTGTAGTGCCCGCGCTCGTCATCGGCGTCCACGAAAATCTACACCGGGTAACGGAACGGGGAGAAACCGGTCAGTAATTGGTGGTTACCGCCAGACTGCGGCGAGATACGAACGGAATGCTGGCTTTCGTAACCACCCGTTTACGGCTGGTAAATGGTGAATAACAAAGAACAAACCCGGCAATGTTCTAATCCATGCTGGGTTACGAGCAAGGGGTGGCGAAGTAATGAGCACAATCGGTGACTCCTCTGGCACGGGGAGCAGTGACGCCGATAATCAATCGAGCGAATCGGACTCAACGGTGGCCGAACACGTTTCAGACATACTCGAATCGAACGGGTCACGGGAGCAACGGGATGCTCCCCTCTCCCGCGATATGGTCTTCGACGTACTGAAAAATCAGCGCCGACGGTACGCCCTGCACTATCTGAAGCAGGCCGAGGAAACCGTCCAGTTGAGCGACCTTGCGGAGCAGGTCGCGGCGTGGGAAAACGATACCACAGTCGATGCCATTTCCGCCGCCGAGCGAAAACGAGTTTACACTGCTCTTTACCAATCCCACCTCCCGAAACTGGATGATGCAGGAATCGTAGATTACAACCAAAACCGGGGAATCGTCGAACTCGCCACTGCCGCCGAACAACTCGACCCCTATCTCGAAACCAACACACGGGACGACATCTCGTGGTGCAAACGATACCTCGGAATCGCAGTCGCCGGATTTGCCGTGCTTACCGGAGCATGGCTCGAACTACCGCTTCTCGCCGGAATCGCCGACATCGCCCTCGCCTTGCTCGTGGTCGTCGCATTCACGCTCGTCGCAGTTGCCCACACCTACGACGCCCGACATGCGCCCTCGACAGGCGAACAGGCACCGGATATTTCGGGCGAATAGTTCCTC
Organism: Haladaptatus litoreus; assembly: GCF_900156425.1. Classification (GTDB taxonomy): domain Archaea; phylum Halobacteriota; class Halobacteria; order Halobacteriales; family Haladaptataceae; genus Haladaptatus; species Haladaptatus litoreus. The sequence goes on along the minus strand of NZ_FTNO01000001.1, from coordinate 1,988,502 downwards.
GAATCTCTTTTTATAAAATCGTGTCCGGAGAGCGGCAGCTATTGCCTGAGTGAAGTGTAGCCTAAACGACTGTCCAGAATGGAAACCACTCTGCAAAATCGTGCTCCCAGTGAACGCTAATAATCAGTAGTGGAATTCTCACGATTCGGCGATATATATTCGATTGTACAAACGACTTGCTTCGCTCGTCGGTTAGTAGCGCGGAAAAGTATGGGTTTGGGCAGATTTGAACTGCCGGCCTCCTCCATGTCAAGGAGGTGTCATAACCAACTAGACCACAAACCCAGTCGGCCTCTGTGCGCATTTCTTCGTTGGCCGCATGGGTAATTGAAGGTTTCGAAATCGAACGCCGTAACCCGGTTTTATTTCGCCCACGGCTGGCGACAGCTTTAAGTGAGTGTACGAATTTGTGCATTACAACACGAATCAGTTCATTGGTGTTCCACTATGCAGGACTACATCGAACACGTCACCACCGGACACGACCTCACACTCACACAGGCCCGAGACGCGGCGAGCGCCGTCTTCGGCGGCGCGACCGACGCCCAAATCGGCGCGCTCCTCACCGGACTGCGCGCGAAAGGGGAGACAGAAACCGAAATCGCGGGCTTCGCGCAGGGCATGCGCGACGCCGCGCGGACGATTTCCCCCGACCGAACCCCGCTGGTGGACACCTGCGGCACGGGCGGCGACGACTACGATACCATCAACGTCTCCACAACCTCCGCAATCGTCGCCAGCGGCGCGGGCGTCCCGGTGGCCAAACACGGCAACTACTCGGTTTCCTCTTCGTCCGGCAGTGCTGACGTGCTGGACGAAGTCGGCGTCGTGGTTGATTCGGAACCGCCAGCAGTGGAACGCGCAATCGAAGAACAGGGAATCGGCTTCATGCTCGCGCCCGTGTTCCACCCCGCGATGAAGGCCGTCATCGGCCCGCGAAAGGAACTCGGCATGCGAACCCTGTTCAACGTCTTGGGACCATTGACGAACCCCGCCGGGGCCGACGCGCAGGTCGTCGGTGTCTACGACCCCGACCTCGTTCCCGTGCTAGCCCGTGCGCTCGCTCACATGGACGTTTCCCACGCTCTCGTGGTTCACGGGTCGGGAATGGACGAAATCGCCATCCACGACGAAACGACGGTCGCGGAGGTCGAAGGCGATGAAATCAACGAGTACACGCTCACGCCCGAAGACCTCGGGGTCGGTCGCTACGACGTGTCTGCGGTTTCGGGTGGCACGCCCAAGCAGAACGCCCGCGACCTCCGCGGCATCGTGGAAGGCACAGTCGGCGGCGCGAAACGGGACATCATTCTGGCAAACGCCGGGGCCGCGGTGTACGTCTCCGGCCGCGCCTCGTCCTTGGAGGACGGCGTCGAGCAAGCCGAGCAGGCAATCGACTCCGGTAGCGCGGCGGAAAAGCTCGACCTGATGACGAGGGCCGTCTCGGCATGACTCGAGCGAAAATCTGCGGTCTGACGGCGGAAGACGACCTGCGCGCCGCCGTCTCCGTGGGCGCGGACGCAATTGGTTTGCTTGTAGACGTGCCGGTCGATTCGCCGCGGGAAATCGACCCACTGCAGGCCGCCGAACTCGCACGGGAAGTTCCGCCATTCGTGACGACGGTGCTCGTGACGATGCCCGAAACGCCCGAACGAGCGGTCGAACTGGCCGAGATTATCGAACCCGACGCCGTGCAGGTTCACGGGATGGGCGTCGGCGACCTCGCCTATCTCTCGTCCAGCATCGACGGGAACGTCATTCGCGCCATCGACGCGAAGACCGAAAATCCGGAACGCTACGACACGGTTGCCGACGCACTCCTCCTCGACGCCGGGAAAGCGGGCGGAACTGGCGAAACCCACGACTGGGAGCGCGCACGGGAGTTCGCGAACTCTCTCGATTCTCCTGTCATTCTCGCGGGCGGGTTGAACCCCGACAACGTCGCCGATGCGGTTGAGGCGGTCGAACCGTTCGCCGTGGACGTTGCGAGCGGGGTCGAATCGGGCGGCGGCCAGAAAGACCACTCCGCCGTCGAATCGTTCGTCAGGAACGCGAAACTCCAACAAATGAAATCGGGGCCAGTTCTACAACGATGAATCGAGACGAGTTCGTTGCCCACGCCGACAGCGACCGGTCGGTCGTGGTTCACGTCGAAACCGAACTGGACGTGGACATCGACCCGCTGACCGCCTACTCCGCACTCGGCGGAAACGAGTACGATTTCCTCCTCGAAAGTGCCGACAAGGTCGCGTCCTCCGACCCGGACGGGGCGTTCGAACCCACCGGGACCGCAACCGCGGACCGCCGTGCACGCTATTCTTTCGTCGGCTACGACCCGAAAGCGGTCGTGTCAGTCGAATCGAACGAAACAGAGATGCAGGTGTTGGACGAGGACTGGAACGATGTGGTTGCCAGCGGCCGAGATGACGAGGGCGATATTCTCGACAGACTTCGGAACTCGCTCCCCGACGTTGAACGACGAGGATTCCCGAATCGGGACGGCTTTTCGGGCGGTCTGGTCGGTTTTCTGGCCTACGACGCGGTGTACGACCTCTGGCTGGAAGAACAGGGAATCGAGCATCCGGAGACGGAACTGCCCGATGCGCAGTTCGTCCTGAACACGAAAACCCTCGTTTTCGACCACGTCGAAGACTCGCTCTCGCTAGTGTGTACCCCCCTCGTCTCCCCGGAAGACACCTCGGGCGAGGTGTACGACGAACTGGTTGCGGAAGCGAACCGCATCGCCGAGACGCTCGAATCTGCGTCTAAACTGAACTTCGGCGGGTATCGACCGGAAGAAGAGACTGCCGGGGCACAGGACGAATACGAGGACGCGGTTCGCCGGGCAAAAGAACACGTTTCCGCTGGCGACATCTATCAGGGTGTCATCTCACGAAAACGGGAAATCCGCGGCGAAATCGACCCGCGAGGGTTGTATTCTGCTCTGCGCGAAGTGAACCCCTCGCCGTACATGTACCTTCTCAGCTACGGGGACAGAACCGTCGTCGGTGCGAGTCCGGAGACGCTGGTGTCGGTTCGGGACGGTAAAATCGTCTCGAACCCCATCGCCGGAACCAGTTCGCGCGGCGGGAGTCCGATGGAAGACCGGCGACTCGCGGGCGAACTGCTCGCGGACGAAAAGGAGCGGTCGGAACACGCGATGCTCGTGGATTTGGCCCGCAATGACGTTCGACGGGTGGCGGAATCCGGAAGCATCCGCGTCGAAGAGTTCATGAACGTCATCAAGTACAGCCACGTTCAGCACATCGAAAGCACCGTCACGGGAACCATGGCAGAGGACTGTGACGCCTTCGACGCAGTGCGGGCGACCTTCCCCGCAGGTACCCTGACCGGCGCGCCGAAAATCCGCGCGATGGAGATAATCCACGACCTCGAAGAAACCCCGAGAGGCGTGTACGGCGGCGGCGTCGGTTATATCTCGTGGACTGGTGACGCCGACTTCGCTATCGTCATCAGAACCGCGACGATTGAGCACGGGCAAGCGGGCGAGCGGGATACAGTCACGGTACAGGCGGGCGCGGGAATCGTCGCGGACAGCGACCCGACCGCCGAGTTCGAGGAAACCGAACAGAAGATGGGCGGCGTGCTATCCGCGCTGGAGACGATGGAACGCGAGCCGGAATCCCAACAAAAAATGGAGGTGTCCCGGTGACTCGCGTACTGTTCGTGGACAACTTCGATTCGTTCACCTACAACCTCGTAGAGTACGCCGAAGAAGCGCTCAGGGCACAAGAATCCGGTGCGGATTCGGTTTCAGCAGTCGAAACCGAGGTCGTGAAAAACACGACCTCGCTTGACGATATTCGAGACAAAAATCCGGATGTAATCATCATCAGTCCCGGCCCCGGACATCCGGAAAACGAGCGAGACGTGGGCGTTACGAACGACGTTCTGCGCGAACTGTCGCCCGAAATCCCGACGCTGGGCGTCTGTCTGGGCTTGGAAGCCGCAGTACACGTCTACGGCGGGACGATTGGACGCGCCCCGGAACCGATTCACGGCAAGGCGTTTCCGGTCGAACACGATGGAATCGGCGTGTTCGACGGCATCGAACAGGGATTTCAGGCGGGACGATACCATTCACTCGTTTCGACCGCCGTGCCGGACTGTTTCGAAGTAAGCGCGACGACGACTCACGACGGCGACGAACTGGTGATGGGTGTTCGCCACCGCGAACACCCAATCGAGTGTGTCCAGTTCCATCCGGAGAGCGTTCTCACTGCGTGTGGGAGGGAAATAATCGAGAACTTCCTCGTGCGTTACACCAACACGCCCGCCGCGTAGAGCGCGGCGACGACGAGGAGGGCGATGACGCCGAGACGCCAGATGAGCGCGACGGCGAAGCGAACGGCGACGATGAGGAGAATGATTCCGATGACCACAGCGGCGACACCGACTGGTTCGATTGCGAGAGGTATCATATCCGAAATGACTGCGTACTGAGTGGTAAACGTATCGGTGGTGTCTGGTTCGATTGTAGTGGAAAATCACAAGACTGCAGTTGTGTAGGCACTCCTTACTATGGGAAATTCAATCATATCGGTCACTTTCGCTCCGGTCTGAACACTCTTATAGTCCTTGGCGTCTTACTCTGTAACAGGCGAAAAACGGAGTGTAGAGGCGTCACTATGCAAACAAACTTGGGATAGGGAAAGTAAAGTTAATTGGGGATGGGACAAATGGATTCTTCGTTACGAATGAAACGGTTCTACGCACACGACGAGTGGCGAATCGCCACGCAGAGTAGTGAAACAGCGGTGGTGACGCTCGTATGAGCGGCGCGCACGAGACGGACGCCGACGAAGTCACCCTCCCGGTCAAACGAACAAAGGGCGACACCCTCGAAGACCGAATGACGGGGAACGCGTACCAGAACATCCTCCCGGCGCGCTATCTCCGCAAGGATGCCGACGGCAATCTCGTTGAGTCGCAGGAAGACCTGTTCCCGCGCGTCGCGAAAAACATCGCGCTCGCGGAAGCAGTCTACGAGGCCGAAAAGCAGGACACCGAAATCACGGTTACGCCCGAGCAGTTGAAACCCGGTCACCCGCGCCGCGACGAACTCGCCGCCGAAGTGTTCGGCAAGGGAACGACCACCGAGGACGACGCCGAAACGGCGCTCTCGGTCTACAACGTCAACAAGTTCGCCTACGAGACGGTCGTTCCGGAACTTCCTGAGGACATCGCGGAGCACGTCGAGTCGGTGCGAGACGAGTTCGACGACCTGATGGAAAACTTGTCGTTCATCCCGAACTCGCCCACGCTGATGAACGCTGGCGACGAACTCCAGCAGTTGTCGGCCTGTTTCGTTGACTCGCCGGGCGACGACATCACGGACATTCACCAGACCGCGAAAGAGGCCGCAGAGGTCTTCCAGTCCGGCGGTGGCATGGGCTACGCCTTCTGGAAACTCCGACCGTACGGTGACGCAGTCGGTTCGACGGGCGGTATCGCCTCCGGCCCGATTACGTTCATGCGCACCTACGACCAGATGTGCGAAACCATCGCGCAGGGCGGTGCCCGACGCGGCGCACAGATGGGCGTCATGCGCGTTTCACACCCCGACGTTATCCAGTTCATTCACGCCAAAAACAAGGACGTGAGCCTCGCCAACACGCTCCGCCTGAACGACCCCGACGACTACACGCACACGTCGTTTAAGGACGCGCTGGCGGAAGCCCGCGAACTCATCGACGAGGATGGACGCGTCCCGAAACACCTCCGCAACGCCGCCGAGGGCCATCTCTCTAACTTCAACATCTCCGTCGGCGTCACGGACGACTTCATGGACGCGCTCTACAACGACGAGGAGTTCGTCTTCACCAATCCGCGCACGGAGGAACCGCACGTCGCCACCGCACACACCGAGGAAATGTACGACATGTTCGGCCTCGGCGACTACGTCACGCCCGGCGAAGTGCTCTCGATTCCCGCCGACGTCATCTGGAACCGCATCGTGGAAGGGGCGTGGGAGAACGGCGAACCCGGCGTCATCTACCTCGAACGGGTGAACAAGGAACACTCCTTCGACGTGGAGGAGCATCCAGACCACCGGATTCTGGCGACGAATCCGTGCGGCGAACAGCCGCTCGAAGAGTACGAAGCCTGCAATCTCGGCCACATCAACCTCTCGACGCTCGCCGACACGGACGCCCCGGACTGGCGCGTCTGGTACGAGCAGAACGGCGACAGCTACGGGTCGCTGTCGGAAGCCGTGGACGCCTTCCTCCGCGACGCCATCGACTGGGACGAGTTCGACTACCGCATCGACTACGGCACACGATTCCTCGAAAACGTCGTCACGATGTCCGACTTCCCGGTCGAGAAAATCGAACAGAAGGTTCGAGATATGCGGAAAATCGGACTGGGCATCATGGGACTCGCCCAGTTGTACATCCAACTCGGCGTTCGCTACGGAAGCGACGAGGGCAATGAAATCGCCCAGCAGTTGATGACTCACATCAATCACGAATCGAAGTGGGCCTCCCACGAACTCGCCGAGGAACGCGACTCGTTCAACGATTGGGGCGATTCGAAGTACGCGAACCCGACGGAGTACCCCGAGTGGTTCGAAAAGCAGACCGGACTCAATCCAGAAAAATGGAAGGACGGTTTCTCTGTTCGGAACCACAACACGACCACCATCGCGCCAACAGGAACCACCTCGATGGTCGGCAACACCACGGGTGGCTGTGAGCCGATTTACAACGTCGCCTACTACAAGAACGTCTCCGACGACGTACAGGGCGACGAGATGCTCGTGGAGTTCGACGACTACTTCCTCCGCACATTGGAGGCGAACGACATCGACGTGGATGCCGTCAAGCAGGAAGCCCAAGAGCAGATGGCGACCAACCAGTTCTCGGGCGTCGAGGGACTCGAAACCGTCCCGAACGCTATCGGCGAACTGTTCGTCGTGACGGGTGACCTCACCGGCAAACAGCACGCTGCGGTGCAGTGTGCCTGCCAGCAGGGCGTCGACTCGGCAATCTCGAAGACTTGTAACTTCCCGAACTCCGCCAGCAAGGCGGACATGGACGAGGTGTACCGCTACATCTACGACCACGGCGGAAAAGGCGTCACGGTGTACCGCGACGGTACGCGCTCGAAACAGGTTCTCACCACGCGCGCCGACAACGCCGAGTTCGCCGACGAGGACGAGGCCGCGGAAACCATCGCAGAGCAGATTGAAGCGGTCTTCGGCGGCATCGAAGGCTTCATCGAGAACGAAGAAGTGCAGGCCGCACTCGGCGACGAACTGTCCAGTCTGACCGAAGACGGTGTCACCGGCGGAGCCTACGCCAAAGAGCGTCCGCGTCCGGACGTACTTCACGGCGTCACGCAGCGCATCGACACTGGCTACGGCAAGATGTACGTGAACATCAACGAGGACGAATCCGGCGAACCGTTCGAACTGTTCGCAACCATCGGCAACTCCGGTGGGTTCACCAACTCCTTCACCGAGGCGCTGGCGAAGGTCATCAGCTACGCCCTCCGGAGCGGCGTTGACCCGAACGAAATCGCGTCCGACTTGCAAGGCATTCGTAGTCCGAAAGTTGCGTGGGACAAGGGCGAGCAAATCAACTCCATCCCGGACGCAATCGGCGTGGCGATGCGGCGTTACCTCGACGGCGAAATCGAGCGCACGAGCATCCCGCAGCAGAAGACGCTCGAAGAGACGGCGGACGAGGGTGAAACCGACGGCGGCGCAGTCGAGACGGAAAAAGACGCCTCTCAATCGCTCATCGACGCGGGTGAGAGTCCGGAATGTCCGGAATGTGGGTCGCTCTCGCTTTATTTCTCCGAAGGCTGTAAGACCTGCGAGTCCTGTGGCTGGAGCGAGTGCTCGTAAACGGCGTGTAGGGTCTTTCTAACCGATTTCGCGTATTCTGCTGTTTCTGTATTTTACCGGTTTGGGTGTATTCGAGACGGCCGGAACCCACAAGTGTAGAGACATTGTCTGAAAGAGAGTTACACGGGGGACGAATGCAGGGGAACGGAATGGATGATATTTCGAAGACGGTGTCAGAAGCGAGGAATGTGGAATGAAATCGCGGAGTGATTTCCGGAACGGCCTCTTTCTCGTCCTATCTGGCGTTCTACTCGTCGGATTGGCGTTCGGGGCGAGTTGGGCACTCGCCCCGAACACGAGCATAACAGCTCCCGATTCGAACGCGACGACGACGCTCGTCGGCGTGCAAGGGCCGGGATGGGGCGGAAGTGTAGTCGAACTCGACAGCAACGGAACGAGACTGTGGCGAATCGGGAACGCCATCAGCTATCAGGACGTGTCGATGCTCGACAACGGAACTGTGCTGGCGACCCACGCGGACGGCAATTACCAGCGGTGCGGTCAGTTTCCCGCACCCTGCAAACGAACCGGCGTCAGGTTCATCGACCCAGACCCAAATCCGAAAATCGTCGGTGAGTGGAGCTACCCGGTTCGAACCCGGAAAGACAGCGAGGTTCACGACGCGGAGATGACTCCATCGGGTGAACTGCTCGTCGCGGATATGGAGTACGAAAGCATCTACACGTACAACTTCTCGACCGGAAAGCGGTCGTGGACCTGGAACGCGAGTCAGTACTACGACGAACCGCCCGACCCGACCAGAACCGACTGGCTCCACATCAACGACGTGGATAGAATCGGCGACGGGCGCTACCTCGTTTCGGTTCGAAACACGAATCAACTGCTCGTCATCGAACGCGGAGAGGGCGTGGTCGAAGTAATCAACAAAAACCGCGACCCGGACGTGCTGAACAAGCAACACAATCCGCAGTGGCTCGGGGACGGTGCAGTTGTCGTCGCGGATTCCGAAAATCACCGCATCGTCGAACTGCACAGAAACGAATCGACCGGCGAGTGGGAAACAGCGTGGATAGTGTACGAAGCGGGCGGGATTCACTTCGACTGGCCGCGCGATGCCGACCGTCTGCCGAACGGGAACACCCTCATCACGGACAGCCGGAACAATCGCGTGGTCGAAATAACGCGGAACGGAAGCGTGGTTACTAGTTACAACGTTCCAAATCTTCCTTACGAAGCCGACCGCATTCCGTTCGAGGAATCCGCGGGACAACCGTATCAAAGCGGGAGCAGAAACGTGCTCGGCGACCGCAACGCAGACGTTCCAGTTCTCTCCACGCTTCTTACGGGAGCGCGACACGCTGTCGCGCTCCCGTTCTGGGTTTCGGAACTCCACGTTCTCGTCGTCCTCGTCGCAGTCATCCTGTGGTGTGTTGGCGGTCTGCTGTTAATCAAATCTCGATGGTCATCATGAGGGGAAACAGTCAAATCGGTCGAATCCGGTAGTTCTCCTATGGCAGAAAAAGCGAACGGACGACCCTGCCCGCTCTGTGGCGAGTCGATGTCCCACCGCCACTGCAAGTACGTCTGTCCGCAACACGGCGTCGTCTACGACTGCTCTGACACGTTTTACTGATTTTGCGGTTTCACGGCGTTCATCCGGCATCTCTTCATTTATCCTTGAAATGCCGGTACGCTGGCCCAGCCAACAGGAGGAGCGCGACGAGTCCCAGCGCCGCAACGAGGGGCCAGTTCTTCCCGAGTTCGTTCACCGAAAGCGAATCCAAGGAACTTCCGGCGAGTACCGCCGCAATCATCCACGGCGCTTCTCCGATTGTCGTCCCGATGACGAACGCCCGTGGGGAGACGTTGGACAAGCCCGCCGTCGCCGAGATAGCGTCGGCGGGCACTGGGGAGAGTCGAGAGACGATTATTCCCCGCAGGTCGCCGGTCGTCTCGAAAAAGCGGCCGCCGGACTTACCGATGCGTCCGAACATTCCGCCCTCGATGCCGAAATACCGCGCACCTACGAACGGAACGCAGGAACTCATGGTCGCGCCAACGAGCGCGACAGGAATCCCGACGACCGGCCCGTAAACGTAGCCGACCGCCGCCGCAACCGCCGTCGTCGGCCACGCGAAAAACGGGCGGACGAGGTAGACGACGAGAAAGAATCCGCCAGCGAGGAACGGGTTTTCGGTCACGCGCTCGACCTGCTCGAAGACGACCGTCGGCGAGAGCAAAACGCCAGCCAGAGCCACCAGCCCGACGACTGCGAATGCAGTGAGATGCCGACGACTCTTCGTGAATGCCATTCCCCCGTAGGTAGCAAGGGAGGGGGCTAAGGTCTTTCCACCCGAGCGCGCAACGTTTAATCCGCTTCGTGTGGGATTCGTAATCGATGGACGAGGACACCGTCGCGCTGGGGGTGGAACTGTTGAGCAAACTGGAACATCCCGAACTGTCTGTTGCGGAAGCGGTAGACCGCATCGAGACGGTGACAACCAATCCCGCCCTGACCCGGACGATTTTGGACGAGGCCGAAAAACGCGGCGTCATCGAGCGCGAAAACGGAATCATCCGACCGCAAGGCGGTGGCTACCTCCGATTCGAGAGCGACGTGGTGACCAAGGAAGGTGACTTTTCCTGTCGGCGCTGTGGCACCGGGATTTCGACGGGCTACTTCATGAAACTCGATGCAGGCGAACACGGGCCGTTCGGCTCGTCTTGCATTCGAAAGGTGACGGGCAGGGAGTGAGTTTTCGCGACAAAGAACCGTTATCGACCGTGAGACAGTTCCTCGATGAGTTGCTCGATAGTGTGTTGCTGTCGTTCGAGCAGTTCGTTCTGTCGCTCGACCACTTCGGTGAGGGCTGTTAGTTGTGCCTCCACCGGGTCGTCCAACCGCTCGCTCGCGGATTCGAAGCCGGAGTCGGCAAAACCGGTCGTGGCTTCGGCTTCCTGTGTGGCGGCTCCGCCGGATTCGGATTCCTGCGTTCGAGCCTCTCGTTGTTCGATTTCTAGCGCCTCGGCTTCCGGTTCGGCGACCGATTCGGTCGCCGAACCGGAGGAGGCTGGTCGTGACTCCGTCGTCGTTTCCGTCGATGCGACTCCCGATCCGGGCGTCGTGTGGTCTGTATCCTCCAACTCAGCGGAAACTCGTTCAGCTTCGCCCTCGCCGAGCGGGTCTTCGACGATTTTCCCACTGTCGTCGAGTTCGGGTGGATTCGCGTTGAGCGGTTCGACACCGCCCCCGAACACGTCGTCGTCCTCGGTAAACGAGACGTTTTCGTCGGCTTCCGGTTCGGGTTCCTCGGCGGGGGCGACCGTCTCCTCGAACTCGGCGTAACTGCCGACGTCGTGGTAGGCGAGAAGTGACTGTTCGATACGCTCGCGGACTTCTCGGGTTCGGTCGCTCGGGGTTTTGATTCGCTGTGGGCGACCGTTCGCCTCGATGATGATTTGGGAGGAGACGGTTCCTTCTTCGACATCGAGGCTGGTCACGTCGGCGAAGTGGAACTGCTCGAAATCTTGGTCCCAAATCGCTTCCCCGACGTGTTTGACGACGCGCGCGCTGGTAAGGACGAGAGTGAGTTCGCTGAACTGGTAGGTCTGGGTGACTTGTTCGTTCGCGTCGGTGATGCCCGCACCGTTCAGCACGCCCGCGATGACGGGATGCAGTGCATCGTGAAGTCGTTTCGACGGGATTTTGAAGGAATCCTCGCCGTCGATACCGTAATCGAGGGTGATGGTTGATTTCCGTCGTCCTTCGGCGACGGAAATCCGTTCTGCACTGTGTGGATACTCTTCGACCGATTCGTCGCTCAGCAGACCGTCGGCGCGGTAGATAAGTGTTCGAGAGGGCGTGACGAAGAGGGTATCCTCTCCGCCAAGCGGTACTTTTGCGGCGACGTGTTCGTCTCCGAGACTGGACTGGACGATTCCCGGTACGCTCATGCAGGGAACTGGTCAGGCCCGTATCTTAAAACCGCCGGGTGAACACGACACAGACAAAACCAGTAATAAATGTATCATTAAATGTGGCGCAAGTCGGGAGACGGTGTCGCCGTCGTGGCGTGTATCCCCGTGCCATCCGTCGGTCAAGATGAGAACTTTAAAGAGTGGCACATCCCTACCCGTAATTGAGCCCGGGTGGCTTAGCTGGACATAGCGCCGCACTCATAGGGTTCTGAGATTTGGCGCTCAGGCCTTGGAAGCCTCCCATGCGCCCGTGAGGCCCCGCCAGGCCTCGAACCTGGGACATGCGGAGATCGAGGGTTCGGAGCCCTCCCCGGGCATTTTTCATCCATTTAGTTCGATAGCAACGCCAGTATTTGGATATTCGGCGAGCGAACTGAGTCGAAGGCAAAACGGAAGTTCCTGCGGTAGAACTGCCACCTGTTTCTACTCCGACGGTGCGACTCTGCTTGTATCGAGGTTCGTGTCGGGGCGTATGTCGAAGAGAGTGAACAGACAACTAGGTGGCCAATACGAGAACTCCTCGATAATCCGAAATTGGAAATCCTGATTTTGGGGTCATGATACGCTGTCAGACACGTTCGAACCTTCCGTGTGAGAAAACGGCATCAAAATCGTTTGTAAAAGGTCTAAAGGTTTCTAAATGATTTATAAAATGTCGGCGAACCGAATCGGAGTGGTAAAATCGCGTGAATTTCACTGTATACTCTCCCCGTTATATGTCCCCTCCAGTCGTAGCGAGAGATACATCCCAGAGTAATCATGTCGGGTCCTCCAACGATACAGAACGACCGCGCATCGGATTTCGAACTTCCAGTCCCCCGCAACGCCGTCGAGAGTACGGCCCGAAAGCTGTTCGCCCCGGTTCAGTTCCTAAGCTTCTGGACTGCGGTGGCGCTTCCGTTCGCCTACCCACCACTGCTGTACCACGGTTACGTGTCCGCGACGACCGCAACCTTCGCCCTGCTCCTTGCCCTGAATATGGTCGCCATCGTCGTCGGCCACGGCTACAACCTCGACTGAGTCCCCGATTCGAGAAACCGCGTCGAGCGGAAGTCGCCCTGAATCCCCAAAATTCGTCGGCTGAAACCCGCGTTTTCGTTTTAGGTAGGCCAAAATAGTAGTATTTATGATAAGAACTATCTCCGCGCATACCCAACGACGACCATGGGCGTACTCGGAAACCTTTCGCTGGTGTTCGTTGCAGGGCTTCTCACGGCTTTCGCGACCGGCATCGGTGCTCTGCCTTTTTTTCTCGTCAGGGACGTGAGCGACCGCTGGAACGTCGTTCTCTGGGGACTCGCGTCGGGAATTATGCTCTCCGCGTCGGTTTTCGGTCTGATATTCGAGGGCATCTCGAACGCGAACGGCGGCAGTTTCGTCGGTGTCGGGGTTGGCTTACTGGTCGGTGCTGGACTCGTCGTCGTGAGTCACCACGCCATCTCCGGTATGGAAGTCAATCCAAGAAAGTACGAGGAAGCGGATTTCAAGAAACTGGTGCTCATCCTCGGTATTCTCACCGTCCACAGTTTTCCGGAAGGCGTGGCAATCGGCGTCTCGTTCGCCGATTTGAACCTCGGAACCATCGACGGAATCGCCTTCCTTGGGTTTTCGGTACCGCTCCTCGCCATCTTTATGACCGTCGCCATCTCGATTCACAACGTTCCGGAGGGTGTCGCAATCTCGATTCCGCTCCGTTCGATGGGGGTGAGCAACTGGCGCATGGTTTGGTGGTCGGTTTTTTCGAGTTTGCCCCAGCCAATCGGTGCAGTCATCGCGTTCTATTTCGTTCGAACCGCACGGGAGTTTCTTCCTATCGGGTTTGGCTTTGCGGCGGGAGCCATGATATATCTCGTCGTCTCCGAGTTCATTCCGGAAGCGCTCGAAGTCGGCAAGGAATTGCCGGGTGACGGCTACCGTGAACTCGTTTCGGGACTCTCCGCCGGGATTCTCCTGATGGTTCCGCTCGCATTCGTCTGAATTTCATTCTCCAAACTTATTCTGAATTTATCCCACATTCCGAAGAACCGACTCCAATTAAACGGCCTCAAAAACGGTTTTGAATCGTTTTGATGGTTTTTAGCCTGTGATGACCGAACGAACAGGTCTGTTCATTACCCGTGAACGATGTGAATTCATCCTAACGCTCTCTACGGTATAAGGTCGTCCCTGTCTACGACTTAGTCGGGCACGGGTGTGCTACAATGTCGGGAACTACCTCATTCGAAAACGACGGCGACGGTATCAGTCGCACCGCTGTTGGACGCGAGAAACTCACTGCGCTCCACGCAAAGTATCGAGAACACACGCTGACGACACCGCTCCAGTTCGTCAGTTTCTGGTCGGCAGTCGCACTGCCGTTTCTCTACGTTCCACTCCTGATGGACGGTCTCGCTGGCGCAGAAATCACGGTTTTCCTCTCCCTGCTCGCCTGTCACGTCGTCGCCCTCTTCGCCGGACATTCCTACGGACAGGAGTAGTCGCTCTACTTCGATACTTTTTCACTCTCTGTCTATTTTCGCCCCCTCTTCGGTCGATTTAACCTCTTCCTCGAAAACGAGTACACATGGGACTCGAAACAGTGTCGCTCGGCAGTACCGGCACGAAGGTAAGCCAAATCGCGTTCGGAACGTGGCGGTTCGGCCGGGAAAACGACGAAGGCAAAGTCGAAATCGGCGAGAAGCGCGCCCACGAACTCCTTTCCGCTTACGCCGACGCTGGCGGCAACTTCATCGACACTGCCGACATGTACGGCGACGGCGAGAGTGAGCGATACATCGGTAACTGGCTCGCAGACCGCGACCGCGAGGATTTCGTTATCGCGTCCAAAATCTACTGGCCGACCCGGAAAGACGACCCGAACGGAGGCGGTCTTTCGCGTAAACATCTGCGCAGGCAGATGAACCTCATTCTCGACCGTCTCGGAACCGACTATCTCGACCTGCTCTACATCCACCGCTGGGACGACGAAACGCCCGCAGAGGAGTTCATGCGCACGCTCGACGGCTTCGTCCGAGACGGAAAGGTGAACTACATCGGCACCTCGACGCTCGAACCGAACGCGTGGAAAGTCGTGAAGGCGAACGAGATGGAGTACGAACCGTTCCGCCTCGCCCAACCGCGATACAACCTCGTCAACCGCGAAATCGAGTCGAACTACCTGCCGATGTGCGAGGACTACGACATCGGACTCATCCCGTGGTCGCCGCTCGCGGGTGGCTTCCTGACGGGCAAATACTCGCGAGACGAAAAACCGCCGAAGGGAACTCGCGGCGCGAGCGACCAGCAGTTCCGCGATTCCTACCTGACCGAAGAGAACTTCGACGTGCTTGAAGAAGTCGAAGCCGTCGCGGAGGAAGTCGGAACGACTCCTGCAAAGGTCAGCCTCGCGTGGTTGCTGAACCACGACGCGGTGACGGCACCGATTGTCGGGGCACGGACAGTCGAGCAGTTGGAAGAGAACCTCGCCGCAACCGACGTTTCGCTTACCGACGAGCAGTTCGAACGACTGGCCGACGCGAAGTAAACGACGGTCTCGAACTTCCACCGCCGAGCCAAGCGTTTTTGACGGATTGCGAACAACCTCCTGCATGGACGAAATTTCACTCGTGGTTCCGGAGGCTATCATCGACTCACTTCCCGAAGACGGCGACAGCGCGGCGCGCGACATGCAAGAAGCCGTCGCGGGATGGGAGGCACGGCTGAATAGACTCGCCGAGGAAGAGTCGGACGAGGACGTTGCCAGTGCTGCGGTTGACGTTGTCGAGCGGTTCGAAACCCGCTGGGAGCAGTACGACGATTTCGTCGCCGAACTGCGCGCGTGGGGCCAATCGCCCATCTACGCGATGGCGTGGCGCGACCTCCACGCCGCGCTCGTCCAGCAGTTGTACGACAACGACGACCTCTCCACGCACATCGACCGGGAGCGAAACGCCCGCATCGTCAACGACGGCATTCGATTCGGGAGATGAGCGGCGACGACCCGCCGCTGTCCCGCGTTCGACGGGCGAAAAGTCAGCAGTCGGAAACCTCCCGCATCGACAGCGGCGCGATTGCGGTCGGAATGGTCGTCACGCTCGGTGCCCATCTCGTCCCGGCCCTGCTGTTGCTCCTCGAAACGTCGGCATCTTTCGTTCGTCTGGCCGCACTTGCCAGCACGATTGTGTTCCCGTTCGGGAGCTACATGGCCGGACGCTACGCCGGAACCGACTGGGAACGCGGCGGACTTCACGGCGTGTTTTCGGCGGGAGCCTCACTCGTCGTGCTCGGCGCGTCGGCGGTCGTCCTCGTCGGCGCAGACCGGGCAGTGGCCGAGTTCAGCCGAATGCTGGTCGGCGCACCCGAGGAGGGATTCGGGCTAATCGCCGGTTCGCCCGTGCTCGCGGGAATCGTCGTTTTCCTCCTGTTCGCCGGAATCGTCGGCGGGGCGTTCGGAGCGAACTGAACACGTCGAAAGCGTTCCGCAGTCTGAGCGTTTATAATCACAGCGGGCTATTTTCGCGTATGGAACTTACGCTCCGATTCTTTGCGAATTTCCGCGAAGACGTCGGACAGAAGGAACTCGAACGGGAGTTCTCGTCCGGGTCGAACGTTGGCGAGGTATTGGAATCCCTCTCTAAGGAGTACGGAATCGACGTGTTCGAGGACGGAGAGTTGCGACCGCACGTCTCTATCATGAAAAACGGAAAGGACGTTGTTCACCTCGACGGCACAGAAACCGCGCTCGCGGAGGGCGACAGGCTCAGTATCTTCCCGCCGGTCGCAGGAGGATAGATGCGACGCGAGAAATCCTTCCGGGGCATCAACGAACGACTCGCGCGCGTCTACCTCGAAAACCTCGGCGGCGAGGTGGGGGAGGACGGCGACGTGTCGGGCGACGACTGGCAGGCCTCGCTTTCTTCGGAGAAGGTCAGCATCGGGCCGACCGTCGAACTAACCGAAATCACGGTCGTGTTCGAAGGCGACGAGGAAACCCTCGATTCGCTCGTGGACGATTTCTCGCAGAAGGCGATGCGTGCGGGAGGATGACGCATTAGGAGATGCAATGACCGACGACGAACCGACCCATCCCATCGAAGGACAAATCGTGCTGATGGCGGGCGCGAAGGCCAGCGTCCCGCTCGAACGCCTCTCCGAACTGCTCGCCGAGACGCAGGCCGACCTCAGCGGGCGGATTGACGAGTACCGACAGCGGTACGAGTGCATCCACGAAACACCCGAGGAACGCGTCTTTCTCGTCGAGGAGGGTCACTGGGAAACCGTCGGCAATCGGCTTGGGTTTGGGCGACGAGAGTGGGATGGGATTCGGCGCGCACACGAACAACAACTGTACCGAATCGGGCGGCGCGAACGACGCCGGTCGGAGTTCGATAGCGCGCTTGAGATTCGGGACGCCGTCGTGATTGGAACCTGCGAGTAGCGTGTGAGTAGGGTTGTGTTTTTGGCGGGTGGTGTGCTCCGGTTGTTTAACTCTTGATGTGTTTTCTGGGTTTGGTAGTAATTGAGTCAACAAATCCCGACACCAATGAAACCGCAACCGCACCGCCACTGCACCCGACCACATTCCTCCCCAACCGACTGCGTTTCTCGGTCGCTTCACTCCCTGCGATACTCATCCCTCGCGTGATAGTTGACAGGCCTTCGAGACGCTCTCAGGCCTGTCAACTATCACGCGCCGAAGGGTTTGTTGTGATTCGTGCAGCACACCACAGACTCGAAAACAGTAGTCGAGGCACAGCACGCGAAAAGCAGTACTCAAAATACAAGACGGTCGTTTTCAACAGCTCCCTACTCCAAACTCTCGAAGGCGGATTCCAAGTCGGCGAGCAAATCGCGGGGATGTTCCACACCAACCGAGACCCGCAGGAGGGAATCAGAAATCCCGATTTCCTCGCGCTCTTCGGGCGTGAGCGGCGAGTGGGTCATGCTCGCGGGATGTTCGATGAGGGACTCCACGCCGCCGAGACTGACCGCCAGCGCGAAGTGGTCGAGTTCGGCCACGAATCGCTCTACGTCCTCCAGTTCCCCGTCGAGTTCGAAGGAGACGACGCCGCCCCCGCCGTCCATCTGGCGCTTCGCGAGGTCGTACTGGGGGTGGGATTCGAGGCCGGGGTAGTACACTTCCGAAACCCCTTCGTGTTCGTCCAGATAGGCCGCGATTTCGGCGGCGTTGGTTTCGTGCTGGCGCATCCTGAGCGGGAGCGTCTTCAGACCCCGAAGGGTCAGGAAGGCGTCGAACGGCGCGAGCATGTTGCCCATGCCGACCTGCTGGAGGAACCCGATTTCGTTCGCCAGTTCCTCGTCGCTAGTGACCGCCACGCCGCCGATGGAGTCGCTGTGGCCGTTCAGATACTTCGTCGTGCTGTGGATGACCACGTCCGCACCGAGTTCGAGCGGTTGTTGGAAGTAGGGCGATAGGAAGGTGTTGTCCACGCCGAGAGTCGCGCCGACCGATTCCGCGACGGAGGCGATTGCCTCGATGTCACAGAGGCGGAGGAGCGGGTTCGTCGGCGTCTCCATCCAGATGAGGGCGGTGTCGTCGCGCACGGCGTCCGAAACGGCGTCGGTGTCCCGAGCGTCAACGAAATCCACGGCCACGTCCAATCGCTCGCGGAACAGTTCCTTGAGCATCGTCTGGGTTCCGCCATAGAGGTCGTCGAACGCGACGATGTGGTCGCCGGGCGAGACGGAGGCGGTGATAGTGGCCACGATTGCGGAGGTTCCGGAGGCGAAGGCCATGCCGTAGTCGCCGCCTTCGAGCGCCGCGAGTCGCTTTTCGAGTGCGTGTCTGGTTGGGTTCGAAAGTCGCGAGTAGAGATATTGGTTTTCGTCTGGGTCCAAATCTTCGAGGGAAATATCGGGGTCGATGCCGCCGACCTCGTAGGTCGAAGCGAGGTGAATCGGCATCGTCACGTCGCCCGCTCGGTCGTCGTGAGATGGTTGCTCCGCGTGGGTCACGGCCATCGTTTCGAATTTGTCTGTGTCGCCGGGGCGGTCAGTCATGCCACCTTCACGTTCGATAACCATAGTTAGAAGCTTTCGATGCGACAGGCGTTGCCATGCGCTCAAAGAATGGTAGTCTTCGGGAAATTATTGTGGAACATTCTGATGAAATATTTCGAAGATGTTTCGGCTAAACTCAGGGTAAAAGCGGTGGGTATTGGGAGCAATTTTGCTCGCGCGCGGTCAGCGGCGGCCGAACGTGGATGAAGGGGGGGGTTGGAATAAAACTAGTTCTACACTGGCGGTGACAAATATCATACGAATTAGAACTATATTTGGCGATATTTTCGAATCGGCTTTGAACACGAGGGCTTTGTTCGGTTCTCGACTTTCAGTGTTTCTACGAGATGATTTCGGTAGCCGACTCCAATGAGACCGCACCGGCCACACGCCTCCCCACCTGACTCGCTCCTTTCAGTCGCTCATCCACCGCCAGAGACGAGCTCTGCCGAGCCGTTCGCTCACTCCTGCGTCGCTCACGAAGACCTCGCGTGATACTCGGCAGGCCTTCGGGACGCCCGCAGGCCTGCCGACGCACGCGCCAAAGTGTTTGTGTCAGTTCACGAAAATCCAAATTCCACATATGGCGCGCGCTGGCAGAGCGCCCGAGGATAACGGTCATTCGAGGGCGTGTGCTGAAGTCGCGCGAGGGATGATTGAGGAACGAAGTGACGAGGGAATCGGTTGGGGAGGGTGTGGTCTGCGGGGGCGGTGCGGGAGCGGCTATGTGGAGTCGTGATTTGCGAACAGCAAAACGATGGAAGCACAGAACACGGACAGTTCTCGCCAAGTTGTGGTTCGGTCGAAATCAACAGTAGCTAACGAGCAGATTCAAAAATACGAAATTCCGATCGTTCGGCTTAGTCGTCGCCCGATGCCGCGGCACCGCCGGAACTCACGCCGGTTCCCGGTCCGATGTCGATGCCGAGGTCGTCCAGTTTCTCGTCCGGAACCACGCCGTCTTCCCAGCCGCGAACGTGGTAGTATTCTTCTTTCATCTCGTCCAGTTCGGCGAGCTGGCCTTCCGAACCGCCCTCTCCGGGGATAGCGTCGGGGTGGCCCTCTACGAACCGCACGGGGAGGCTGTCGTCGTCGCCGTCGAAGCCGACGAGGTTGTTGTAATAGCGTTCGAGGTTGTAAATTCGCTCGCCCGCTTCCATCAGTTCGTCCTCGGATACGTCGAGGCCGGTCATGCCGTTGTACTGGAGGACGTACTCCTCGACACCCTCCGCAAAGGCGTTGAACTTGCAGATGTCGAAGGAGTCGCTGATGGCGTGCATGTCTTGGAAGGTGGCACAGAGTTCGCCCTTGCCTTCCCAGTCTGCCGGGTCAACCTTCTCCGGAATGCCGAGGAGTTCCGCGGCGGGGGTGTAGCCGCGCAGGTGACAGGCACCGCGGTTGCTGGTCGCGTAGCCGATTGCCATGCCCTTCATGGCTCGCGGGTCGTAGGCGGCCATCGTCTGGCCTTTCACGTCCAGCGCCATCTCCTCGTCGCCGAGTTCGGTGGCAGCGCGGGCCGCGCCCTCCGCGAGCAGGTCGGCCAGTTCGTCCTCGCGGTGGGCCACACGGTCTATCATATCGACCATCGTGTCCACGTCGCCCCATTCGAGTCCCTCGTCCAATCTGCCTTCCTCGGTGGCTTCCATCGCCATCGCCATGGTGTTGCCCATTTCGATGGTGTCGAGGGCAACGTCGTTACAGCGGTCTATCATCAGCGCGACCTTGTCCCGGTCGTCGGTCATCGAGTTCGGGCCGAGCGCCCACGCCGATTCGTACTCGTAGGACTCCATCCGGACGTTCATGTCGCCGCCCTTATGGTGAACCTGCACTTCGACTTCCTTTTTGCAGGCAACTGGGCAGGAGTGACAAGTCGGTTCGTCTACGAGGATGTTCTCGCGGACGTTCTCGCCAGAGACGTTTTCCGCGTCGATTTCGGGCTGTGAGTGTCCCGCCTTCGCCTCGCTGCTGGTGCTCGTGTGCTGTGCGTTCCGGGTCGGTAGGCCGTCCATCTCGTTGGTGACATTCATCAAGACGTTCGTGCCGTATAGCGACAGACCGCCCTCGTTCGGAGCCGTCACGTCGGATTCCTGAATGGCCTGCATCGCCTGCTTGTGGCCCTGCTGGAACGTCTCTTGGTCGGCGGGCTTCTGCATCTTCGTCGTGGATTTGATGACGATTGCTTTGAGTCCCTTCGACCCCATTACGGCACCAGTCCCACCACGGCCGGACGCCCGGTCGTCCTCGTTGATGATGCAGGCGTATCGAACTTCGTTTTCGCCCGCTTGTCCGATTGCCATCATCGAGAGGTTCTTGCCGTAGGCACCGTCGATTTCTTCTTCCAAGGTGTCACGGGTTTCGTGAACGCCCTTGCCCCAGAGGTGCGAGGCGTCGCGGAGTTCGACTTCGCCATCCTCGACAACCGCGATAACCGGGTCGTCGGATTTGCCTTCGAACAATAGACCGTCGAATCCGGCCCATTTCAGCCGTGCGCCCGACCACCCGCCGTGGTGCGAATCCGTCACGGTGTTGGTCAGCGGCGACTTGGTACAGACAGCGATTCGCCCGCTCATCGTGACTTGCGTCCCGGTGAGGGGACCGTTCATGAACGCCAAGAGGTTGTCCGGACCGAGCGGGTCAACGTCCGCCCCTTGGTCGAACACGTACTTTACGCCGAGGCCCCGCGCCCCGATATATTTCCTCGCGTCGTCGTCATCGACGCTCTCGTAGTTCACCGAACCGTCCGAGAGGTCGACGCGAGCGACGTGGTCGTGAAAACCGCCTAAATCGGTCATGGTAAGCTCCAACGTTTATATTAGGTCGCTATCGTGTTAGCGGTTGCCACAAAGATGTAACTGGTTTTGGTTACGCCATTGGAGAACGACGATGCCGAAAACGGAAGTCAGACAAAAAAGTCGGAGGAGTCGACGGGTTCAGTCGTCGCGACGGAACGAGTACACGTGGCCGCTTTCCGCTCGTTCACTGTACGGTGGGTAGATGAACGTCGCGGCGCTGGCGTAGATAGCGTCGTCCGTGATTGCCGGTTTGGCCCGCACGGTTCCCATCACTTCCCAGTGGTCGAGTTTGGTTCCGTCGTCCGTCGAGTAGGCGTTCACGCGTCGGTTGCTGCCGATGTAGATAGTGTCGTCGTAGACGACTGCCTCGGAAACTCGCAAGTGCGAAGTCGGGGAAATCGTCCATCGCTCGTCTCCGGTTTCCGCCTCCAGCGCGACGAGACGAGGCGGTTTTTCACCGAGTTCGCCCGAGTCATCGATGACCGAGGCATAGAGGGAACCGTCCGCGACAGTAAGCCCGTTCACATCCGTCGTATCCGGGATTTTCTTCGACCACAGCGTCGTTCCGTCACCGGCGTCGAAGGCGAAAATCTCGGCTGATTTGTCGCGGTTCTGTGTGAAGTATCGCTCGGTTGCGTAGACGATGCCATCGGACACGACGACCCTTGAGTCCCGCGTGAATCTGCCTTCGGAAACCTGCCACTCGACACAGCCGTCGCTCGCGCCGAGTGCCCAGAGGTTTTCAGTTTCCCCGAGGTACGCGATTCCGTTCGAGACGGCGACGGAAGTGCCCCTATCGCCGGTCGAATGGTCGCTACCGAACGTCCACTCGATGTCACCCGTCTCCGCGTTCAGCGCGTACAACAGCGTTCCCTCGGGCGCATACTGCTGTGAGACGTAGATGGTTCCATCGGCAACTTCGTAGTCGCCGACGTTTCCGTTGACTGCGGTTTTCCACTCGATGTTTCCATTCTCGCCGTCCACCGCGACGATGTGACGTTCCCGGCCGTCCCGGCTGTACGCGTAGACGGTTCCGTCTACGTAGGTCTGTTCATCGTACGAACCATCGATTTGCCACGTTTCTTCTCCGCTTTCGGGGTCGATGGCGTAGAGGCTCCCGCTTTCATCCACAACGTATAACGTGTCGTCACCGACCGTCGGTGCCGATTCGACAGTTTCGTCTGTAACGAACCGCCAGTTCGTTCGCTCGTTTGTCGCCGAAAAAGCGTAGAGGTAGCCGTTGTTGTCCCCAGCGTAGACGGTTTCGTTGACGACGGTCGGCGCGAATTCGACAGTACCACGAGGGTAGTACTGCCACTGAGCATCGCCCGAGGATGCGTCGAAAACGCGGACGGGGTCGCCACCCGTATAGATATTTCCACCTGCAATCGTGAGTGTCGCGGTATTTGCGAGGGTTTCCCACGAGCTCCAAACCTTGCTTCCATCGTCCGCATCGTACACGTATATCGACCCCGAGCGTCCGGAACCGGCGACGTAAACCTTGCCGTCGGCGACGGCAGGCGTACTCCCCCTGTCTAAACTGCTCTCATCGACTTCGACAGTCCACTGTTCGTTTCCGTCGTCGGTCGAGTAGGCGTGGAGTTCCGTATCGTTCACGATGAAAATACTCCCGTCTGCGACTGCTGGGGAACCACCGGATCTGGAGAGTCCGTCTATCCGCCACAGTTCGGTGCCATCTTCGGCATCGAGGGCGTAGACTGCGTTTCTTCCACGGAAATACGCGACTCCGTCGGCGACCGCCGGAACGTTTGCCCGCGGCTCGTTCGGTTTGAACTCCCAGCGAACAGACCCATCTGCGAGGTTGAGCGCGTAGCATTTTGTTCCGGTTCGATGTGCTGTCGCGTATACAGTACCATCGACGACAGTGACCGAAGGAGTACGTTGTGAGTCAGCCTCGAACTGCCACAGGTTGCTTCCGTCTTCCGCATCTTGCGCGAAAACCATTCCTTCAGCCGTCGTCAACACCGTTCCATCTGCGACCGTTGGCGGAGAACCATAGGAGTACAGCTCACCATCTGCATCGGGAGTCGCTCGCCAGAGTACTTCGCGTGTCTCAATGTCGAACGCAATGGTTGTCGCAGTTGCGTCAGCAACGTAGGCAACGTCGTCAACGACAGCAGGGTTCGAAATATCCTCCTCGCTCAACCGTTCGCTCCACCCCAATGGTGGTTCGGGAACGCCGTCTCCCGGCGGGTTGCTCGTATTCGCGGCGTCGTACAGGAACGTAGACCAGTCCTGTCCGGCGAGTGTGGAGGGGTTGTCGGATGCGGTTACGTGCGTGCTATCAAGTGCTCCAGATGCACCTGCGACGCTCGCGCCACCGACGGCGAGACCGACCGTCTTCAGGAACGTTCGTCGTGTATCCTCGAACATGCGACTATGCAATGTGAGGGGACGGTATTTGCTATCAGGTTTCTAATTCGTTTTCGCTTATTTTCACTGGTTTCATTGGTCATACAACTAACAATTGAAGGGCGGAATTTTGAACCAAATTGTGTCTAACTACCGGCAGGTGTGACTTTTGTGGACGTATCCGTTTTCATCCATTCAGAAAATCAATTTACACTGACTAATTTTCCGAATCGAAATTCGCTTTGAACGAGTTGACACGATTCTGTTCGACGCAGACTCAATTAGTTATCCGATAAAATAGAATAGTTGGGTGGGAATTACTCGTCGCGGTCGAACGAGTAGACGTAGCCGTACCGATTCGTTCTGTCGTCGAAGGCACTGTCAGCGTAGACGGCATCTTCGGTCACTGCAGGAGCCTCGATTATCGGGTACTCCGCGTCCCAACGGGCACTGACGCTCCCGTCGTCGCCATCCAACTGGTACACGCTCCGATTCGCACTGAAGTAGACGTTGCCGTCGTAGACCGTGTGAGAGTGTTCGATGACTCCCTGTTCCGTTGTGTTCGCCACGCCGGTTTCGTCCACTTCGAACGACCAGTGTTCGGTACCGTCGTCCCCATTGAGCGCGACGAGACGGGTCGGGTCGTGGACGTAAGAGACGACGTAGACGCGACCGCCACCGACTTCGATTTCGTCCGCCGTCGAGAGGCCGGACACGTCGGTAGACCACCGTTCGGTGCCGCTGGCGGCGTCGAGTGCGACGAGGTTGCCGTCCGCTACGCACGACGACCCGTCGCTGAGACCGACATAGACGGTGTCGTCCGTCACTGCGAGTGCATAGAGGCTGAACTCGTTGGGACGGAGCGCCCACTCGACGCCACCGTCGTCGGCGTCGAGTGCCCAGAGATTGTTCCCGTCAACCACGTAGGCGTTTCCGGCGGTGACCAACACGTCGTCCCGTGGATGACCGAGCGGGTCGCAGTCGCCTGTGAACGTCCACTGCACGTCGCCAGTGTCCGTGTCGAGGGCGTACGTCGTGCTGTGGGTGAACGACGCAAAGTAGAGCGTTCCGTCCTCGACGGTTGGTGTCGTGCGGACGCCGCCGGACACGAAGAACGACCAGCGTTCCTCGCCGGTCGCCGCGTCAACGGCGTACAGTCGCGTGTCGTCGCCCGAATTTCCTGCCACGTAGACCGTCCCGTCGCAAAGGACTGGCCCGACGGTGCCCGCTGGATCGTCGTCGCCAGTGACCTCGAACCGCCACCGTTCAGTTCCCGTCTCTCGGTCGATAGCGTACAGGTATTCGCCGTCTTCTCGTGCGTACACGGTCTTCTCGCCGACCGCTGGCGTATGTCGGAACGGCGAGTGCGGTCCGAACCGCCAATTCACGTCGGACGTGGTCGCGTCGTCGCAGTGGTGAGACTCGTCACTCTCGGCGAACTTGTCAGTCTGGCGTGCGCTTGCACCAGCGACACCGACGCCACCGACTGTCAGTCCGACCGTCTTGAGGAACGTTCTGCGTGTATTCTTCGACATGCGGATAGAAAATGTGACACAGTTATATTCACTATCCGTTTCATAATATTCTTTTTAGCCGTTTTTCGTGATTTCATAGGTCAGAAAGACCACATCACGTCCAAGCGACCAATATCGCTATAGCAACCCTAAAGATGGATTTCGGTCCTCTATATGTCGGATAATAAATTATTTAATGAGTAGATTCTGTACTGTATTTCATAGAATTATATCCGGTCAGCAAGCTTCGTGATACTGGACATACCACTGTCAGACAATCGGCAACCGTCGCCCTTTACGCCACCTGCAACAATTTGGCGAACGAATGTCCCTCTCCCTCGATAAACCGACCATGCGAAACTGGGCCGCCGTCCTCGCCTTCGCGGTCGGTATCTGCTACTTTTCCGTGTTCTCGACTCCCGACGCTGGCGTTTCCTCCTTCGGCCCGCTCGGAGTGGTCGGAATGGACAAATGGTATCACGGGATTGGCTACGGCGTTTTCAGCGTGTTACTCGCGGTCGCGCTGTCGAGTGGGACCAAGGAGGCTGATAAAGCCACCAGCGCGATTGCAATCGCGCTGGTGGCCATCGCGGGGGCGACCGGCTTCGGACTCCTGATGGAAATCGCTCAGACGTTCGTTCCGGTTCGCCACGGCGGAATCGGGGACGCAACTGCGAACGCGTTTGGGGCGACGATTGGCGTTGGACTCTGGTGGCTCGTCGCCGGACGAGACGAAGGCGATTTACGCGCGTAACCGCTTGTTCCGAACAATGAGTACGCCGACTCCCGAGAGCTACGAACGGGGCAAGGGGATGGACGCCCACAACTCCGTGATGCGCGATATTCGCGCGAAAAAGGAGAAGCATTACGACCCACACGAACCGACGCGTGTGTGGTTGGACGAGGACAATACGCCTGACGGCGTCTACAAAAGCCTCACGATTATCCTCAACACTGGTGGCTGTCGCTGGGCGCGGGCCGGTGGCTGTACGATGTGCGGCTACGTCGCCGAATCGGTCGAAGGCGGAAGCGTCGGCCACGAAGCCCTGATGGACCAAATCGAGGTCTGTCTCGCCCACGAGCGCGAGAATGCGGACGAGAAGAGCGGCCTCATCAAAATCTACACCTCCGGGTCGTTTTTGGACGAGCGCGAAGTCGGTGCCGAAACCCGACGAGCAATTGCGGAGACGTTTTCCGACCGCGACCGAATCGTCGTCGAGAGCCTACCGGATTTCGTAGAGCAGGAGAAGTTGGAGGACTTCACTGGCATCGGTCTGGAAACCGACGTGGCAATCGGGCTGGAGACGGCGAACGACCGCGTTCGCAAGGACTGCGTGAACAAGTACTTCGACTTCGAGCAGTTCATCGAGGCCAGCGAACACGCCGAATCGGTCGGTGCGGGCATCAAGGCCTATCTGCTGATGAAACCGCCGTTCCTGTCGGAGGCCGACGCGGTGCAGGACATGAAGGAGTCGATTCGGAAGTGCGCCGAGTACGCCCACACGGTGTCGATGAACCCGACGAACGTTCAGCGATACACCATGGTAGACGACCTCTACTTCCGAAACGGCTACCGACCGCCGTGGCTCTGGAGCGTTTGTGAAGTGCTACAGGACACGGCCGACGCACCTGCAATCGTCATTTCCGACCCTGTCGGCCACGGCTCCGACCGCGGCGCGCACAACTGCGGCGACTGCGACGACCTCGCTCAGAAGGCAATCAAGGATTTCGACCTCCGGCAAGACCCCTCCGTGTTCGACGAAGTGACCTGCGAGTGCGAACACACGTGGGAAGCCGTCATGGAGCGTGAGAAGAGCTATAGTCTCCCACTGGCGCGGTAGTCAGGCCGGTCTTATTTCGGCTACGGCGCGGATAACTAAGGACGTATCCGGCAATCGGACGGGTAGGGTGAATGGACACGGACGACCGTCCCGAGCGATGACGAACGCATGGGGGCAGTGCGAGACGATACTCTGTCCGAATGGGTGGGTCGAGATTCGGAATCCGGAGCGTGCGGACCAGTGGATTGCCATCGACGCGCCGACAGAGGTGCGTCGATGACTGTCGCAGGGAAACTGGCAGTCGTCGCGCCGGTTGCGGTTGCTGGCCCTGTCATCCTCTGGCCGCTTCTCCTGCTGTTTCTCGGCGGCTTGTTGTTGAATGCGATGTGGTCGCTACTTCGTGGACGACGCGGAAGCGAGTGACAAAAGGGGTTTCGAGAGGTGATAATTTCTAGTTGTGAGCAATGGCAAAGGATGCGACTACCGTGTTTGCAGTTGTCGAATCCACGTCACGCCCGAACGCGGTCAGTCACTCGTGGTTTCGCCACTCGTTCTTCCCACGGCCGCTCGTTCCCACCGGAAGAGACAAGCTTTTCCAAGCTTCAAAATCGCGGAGCGATTTTGAAACAGCCAAATCCGCCAAGTAACTGGACGAACTGGCCACAGCCTTCGGAACAATGAACTTGCATTCAAAACCGGCAGGCCAAGTTTGGTTTGGGCGGGCAGACCACTGGCCTGCCCGCCCCGTGGTTGGGCCGGGGGAAATCGAAGATTTTCTCGGCCGCGAAAGACGCCGTCTTTCGCAGGCGTGGCCTGCGACTCGTGTTAGTAACCGACTCTTCCACCGATTTCAGTAAATTGAATTTCCACCCAAAACCTCCGGTCAGCACGTCCCAGAAATCGGTTTCGCGGAAAGGGTACAAAGAAATGGCGCTGTTAAACTTATTGGAATTTAACAAATATGGTGTGCTGAAGAGTGAGAGTGTATTCATCCTGCTCATCAATCACGAAATTTCAGATATATGTGCGAACCTCACGCTCTCGGTTCGGTGTCTTCTGGCTATGAAATAGCAGTCGCTCGTCGTTGTTAGAGTGACGGGGTAGGCCAGCCAGCGGTAACTACACGTGGAAACCACGTGAGTTGAAAGGTAGCTGACTGACCGTGCCGTCTTCTCTCTGTTTCTGCTATCGCTATAAAACCTCTCCGGTACTCAGATACGGCGCATATCGAGATGTTTGAGAAATATCGATCTGTGAGCTACGTCTTCCAGGTCAAACAAATTCTGCCTCGGTTCGCAACCGATACACGCCCGTATTCAGCACGATTTCGTAAATTGTCAATATAATGGCGCAGTGAGTTCAGAGAAACCAAACACCCGAAAACCCTCCCGTTAGAGCTTTCGAGCCATCATCACTTCGTCAACGAACTCGTCGCCGACGAGATAGTGGTCGTTTCGAACGGCTTCAGTTTCCCAACTGAAATCTTCGAGGAGGTCGATTGCCGTCTCGTTCGTCTCGGGAAGACTCTGGTAAACTTTCTGGTATCCGGCGTCGTTCGCCCACGCCATCGCGCGTTCCAGCAGTCGGCTTCCGATGCCGTGTTTGCGGTACGGGCCGCGGACGCCCACGGTCAGTTCGGCGGTGTGGCGCAGTTTGTCGAGTTCCGGCGCGTCCAAGTGAACCCATCCGATGACTTCCCCCTCGTTCTCGCTACCGCTCACGGTTGCCACGTAGAACATCCGCGAACGACGGTCGTTGTTGCGGAGCAGGGCACCCTCGTCGTCGATGTCGGCGGCGACTCGCTCCGCGGAAATCGACGCGCCCTCGTCGGCGACTTCACGAATCGCGGTTTCGATGCCCCGGCGGTCGAACTGGTGGGCTTGTCGGATTCGGTACGAGAGGCCGTCTTCTTCGTACTCCTCCACGTCGTTGTCCAGTGCGAGGTGTAGTTCGCCTTCCTCTTCGATGAGGTGGCCCGCGTCCAACAGCGCGGAGACGTACTGCTGGAACTCCTCCGGCGGAATCCGAACTTTCGGTTCCGCGGTTCCGGAGCGCGCTGGTTTCGACCCGGACGGTGAGTCGATTCTGACTTGGTCGCGGACTTCCTCGACGGAGACGGAGCCGTTGCGTTCGACTTCGTCGTAGATGCGCTGTTGAATCGCGTCGTCGAACTCGATGGTGGCGGGTACTCCCATACTGGTGTGTACCAACGCGGAGAAGGTTATTATTTATCGCCTAATTTCGCCCCACGGCAGAGCGACTTCGGATTTCGAATTTATCGGGTGGGTAATTTCGTCGTTGTCCGTAGTTCAGTGGTGTCCGTATTTCACCGGTGTCCTTACTTTTCCTCGACGTGGCGCACGTCCGCCGAGACGCCACGCGTCGATTCTACCATCTCCGGCCCGGACATCTCGGCGCGACCGATGGCGAACGCCTTTGGCCCTTCGATGACCACTTCGTCGCCGACCCGAATGTCGTCGTCTGCGTCCACGATTCCCGGCGCGAGGACGCTTCCGTGCGGTGCGAAGGCGTCGATTTCGACCCGTTTTTCCGGCACGTCGCTTTCGACCCACTGGTGCGCCCCGGCGAGGGTGAACGAGAGTGTTCCGTACTGTGGAACCATCGCGGCCAACTGCTCGCCGTCGTCGTCGTGAACCCGGAGTTTCGGGTACCTGCTCTCGATGTTGATGGACGAGAAGAGTTCGTCGCCCGCACCGTCGCCGAACTGGTAATCCGCGATACCGCGAACCGTGTTGTGCTGGCGTTCTCGCTTGCCGTACTTCAGTTCGCCCGAGAGCGTACTGGCGAGGTTGGCGAGCGATTCGGTATTCGTCGGATGCCCTTCGACGGTGTACTCGAACTCCATATCGAGGGCGTCTTCGACTCGCTGGCAGACGTCGCGGTAACCTTCCTCCGGAACGTGCGCGATGACGCGGGGATACTCGTTTCGCTCCAGATAACGACGCAGAACTTCGGCCACGAACTGTTTTTCATCCTCGCTCCAGCGACCCGTGACGACGGAATCGTAATGCTGGGCGGGGTAGGTCAGTTCGAGTTCCTGCGGCACGACGCCGATGGGACTCGTCATCGAGACTTTGTGCGCGCGGAACTGAATCGCGTCGTGATATTGGCCGTGGCTTTGGGATTCGCTGTAGGGCTTCTTTGCCGAGCAAGGGAGCAGTACCAACGGATTGTCGAATCGACCCTGATAACGCGTCGTCACGCGGTTGGCGAACCGCTGAATCTCGACCCTGCGCAGGGAGTCGGATGTCGCGGCGGCGAGTTCCGTGTTTCGGAGAACCGGGGTTCGTTCTTCCACGTAACTCCACTGTTGGTCGAACTCGCGGAACGCGGCGGTAAGCCACTGCTCGTGGCGGGTTTGGCCCTCGATGTAATCCCGAAGTCGGCCCGCACGGATTCGCTGTCGGACGACCGCCAACTCGGCTTGGAGCGCGTTCACGTTGTGGTCAACGCAGTCCTCGCGGGTGAACTCGTCCACCGGACGCTGGCAGGCCGGACAGGAACAGGGAAGTTCCCGGAGGTCTTCCAGATGATATTCGCCTTCCGTCGTCAGGTACTTTCCTTGGGTTCCCTTGACCACGGCGCGGTCTGCGTCCACGAGGTCAACCCCCGAATAAACGAGCGTAGCGACGTTTTTCGGCGTGGCGACACCCGACAGAAACAGCGCGCTATCGGACGGAATCGCCTCGCGCGTTTCGATGATTGCGTCCTTGAACCCTGCGCCGTGGCCGACGACGCCCTGTGCGCCCGAGAGGACGTAGGCGTCGGTGCCGAAATCCTCCGCCGTCTCGGGTGCGATTACGGCGGCGCTCGGAAAGTCAACGTCTGGGTAGTCCACCGCGAAGGACTCCATCACTTCCTCGTCGGTGCCGCGCGGAAATGCCCGGTGGGGTAGAACGGTCAACTGCGATTCGTCGCCCTCGGGCATCTCGCGCTCTTTGAACCAGAGACTTCCCGCGTCGGAGACGACGTCGCCAGCGAGTTCCGGCGTGGTCACGGATTCGGAAAGGCGGAGTTCCCCAATTCGGGCCGCCCCATCCCGGTCGTGAACCTCGAAATAGTCGGTCATACCCGTGTTTCGGGGGAGCGGATTCAACTATCTTGCGTAACTCCGTGAGTTTCGAAATGGAAAATTGGGGTATCGTTGCGAACTCGGCGGGCGAGTGCGCCGCACTCGCCCGCCCGGTGATTGAGTACCACCCTTCGCTCAAGAACATGGACGACGGTCACAGCAATTCCGAACCGAAAAATGAATCCTTAAATTCTCCCTCAAACCGTCTCTTCCGTGCCTTCCAATCCGGAGTCCGTGATACGGAACTGGGCGCGTTCCCCGGCGGGTTTCGACCGGTGCTTTTCGAGGGTTGCCCGGCGGTTGCCACCGCGGAAGCGGTCTACCCGGAGGACGACGCCAGTCCAGTGTTCTAGCGTGTGCCCGCCGAGTGGTCGGGTGCCGTCCGAATCCGGGTCGGTGTACACCTGATTCGTCAGGAGAACCCCGAGGTCGTGCTTTCGCGCCAGCGAAAGCAGATGGGTCACTTGCCGGGCGACGCTTCTGAGCGCTTCCCCACCTTTCGTGTCCTCGCTCCGTTCGAGGCGATAAAATCCGGTCGCGCTGTCGAGGACGACGAGGTCGGCGCGGTCGGCGAACTCGCTCACATCCTTGACTGCGGCCTCCTGCTCCGCGAAATCGAGGGCTTCCTTGATGATGATTCGGGACGCGACTTCGTCCACGTCGCTCACCCTCGCCTCGGCGACTTGCTCGAATCGCTCGACTGAGAGGCCCTCGGTGTCGATGTAGACGACGGTGCCGCCGTCCCGCGCGGTTTCGACTGCGGTTCCAAGCGCGACGTTCGTCTTTCCTGCCGCGGGCGGCCCGTACACCTGCGTCACGGTTCCCCGTTCGAGTCCCCCTCCGAGTAGGTCATCTACGGGCGGACACCCGGTCGTCAGTTTCTCGGCGTCGGTCACATGCAGTCTTGACCCTTCTCACGCAAAAACTTCCGGTTTTAGCCCGACTGTGACGCGCTTTCGACCGTGGCGATTTTGTTCCACCCCTGCGAAGGGGAAGAAGTGACAGTCGTCGTTGCGACAGCGGATTTCGAAGTGTACCACGACGTGGTGAACGAACTGCGCGATAGAGGCGTCCGATTCACGACCATCGAACCGGACGACGACCTTCCCGAGCACGCCCGAATCTGTATTCGGGGAGAAGGGGACGACATCAATCCGGAGGCCGACCTTCCCGTCGTCGTCGCGGAGTCGGAACATCCCCGAAAGGCGGTCGAGGAGGCGCTCGCCATCCTTCGCGGCGAGTCTGGGAGAACCATTATCGGTATCGACCCCGGAACGCGCCCCGGCATCGCGGTTCTCTCGGGCGACTTCGTCATCTCCGCGTTTCACGTCCCACTGGCCGACGCCGCCGAAATCGTCCGCGAGGAGGTCGAGGACGCCATCGATCCTGTGGTTCGAATCGGCGACGGCGCGCGCCTGCAAGGCGCGCACCTCATCCGCGAACTCGAAGACGTGCTGGTCGAACTCGTGGACGAAACCGGAACGACGCCCTACCTCGGCACCGGCGCACGCGGCATGGGTGACGTGCTCGCGGCGGTCAACATCGCGCGATTGGAGGGCGAAGTCGTGGAAGAACGCGACATCGAACCGACGCAGGGTGAACTCGGCGTCATCAAACGTCGCTCGCGCGAATACGCGGAGGACAACCGCGAAATCGACGAAGAACTCGCCCGCCGTGTCGCGGCGGGCGAGTTGACTATCGAGGAGGCGCTTGCCGAGCATCGCGAGGAATAGTCAGAGTTCTACTAGCACGGTGTACTGGTGCATCTCGTCCACCGGACACTGGAGATGTTCTTCCTTGACGATTGCCCCTGTCATTAGCTGTTTCCCGACTTTCTGAAACTTGTCGAGTTCGACGTAGCCCTTCTCGCGGGCGACGACTTCGCCTTCGGGGTCGGTTTCGAACTCACCCATTCCGTCACAGTCGTCGAAGGGACATTGAACTCGGACGAGAACCATAGTTTTCCTACGATTTGTCGTTAGTTATAGATTTTCGTGTATCTCTTTCTCCGCCCGGCGCATCACTTCACGAACCGCGACCCCGGTTTCCTGCGCAACCGAACCAGCATCATCAAATTCCGCACTCACGTCGTACACTGACCCGGATTCGTCGCTCGCGATTTTTACGGTCACGTCGTACTCCGATTCTTTGATTTCCAGCGTGACTGTCTTGAACTCCCGGCGAGCAATCCAGCGATGGCTTGCTCCCGAGGCGCGAACGCCGAGGGTTCCGGTTTCTTCGGCCAATTTCCGAGCGACTCGCTCGGCGTCCTCCGGTTTCGTGATGACCTTCACGAGATGACCCGGACGTGATTTTTTCATCGTCGCCGGGAGAACCGACACATCGCGCGCGCCTGCATCCGCGAGTGTATCTTGAAGTGCACCGAGCACTTCCGGCGGCGCGTCGTCCAGATTCGTTTCGAGAACCGTGATGTCGTCGCGGATAAGACCGCCGTCCTCCCCAGATTCGCCAGCAAGGACGCGGAGGACGTTCGGGTGTTCTGGGAAGTCGTACCCTCCTGCACCGTAGCCTGATTGTTCGACGTTCAGCGTTGGAACCGTTTCGACGCCCTCGGCGAAGTGTGCGAGAATTGCCGCACCGGTGGGCGTCAGCAGTTCGGCCTCGACCGGGCCACCAGCGAGCGACCAGTCGGCTTGTGTCGCAACCTCGACCACGGCGGGGGCGGGAATCGGGTAGATTCCGTGGCTCATTTCGATCTGTCCGCCGCCGGTTGCCAGTGGCGTCGTCACGATTCGTTCTGCCTCCACGTCGGCGAACAGCAGGCAGGAACCGACCACGTCCGCGATGGCGTCGTCCGCGCCGACTTCGTGGAAGTGCGTCGAGTCGAGGTCGGTGTCGTGCACGTTCGCCTCCGCTTCGCCTAAAATCCGGAAGACGGCTTTCGCGTCGGATTCGACCGCGCTATCGAGTTCCAGCGATTCCAGCAGGTCGATTACCTCGCGGTAGGTTCGCGCCGGGCCGGAACCTTCCGCGTGCTGGTGGTCGTGGGAATGGGCGTGAGAATGGTCGTGGTGGTGTTTGTGCTCGTGGTCGTGCTGATGTCCATCCTCGTGAGTATGCTTTGGACCGTGTTCGTGTTCGTGACCGTGTTCGTGGGGGTCGTGCTCGTCCCCGTCGTTCGGCGATTCGTCGCCCGGCGAATCGCCGGCCAACAGCACGCGAACCCGAGTCGAAGAAATCCCGTTTTTGACGGTTCGTTCGACCGAATACTCTACATCGAGCGCATTTTCGACTGGGTCGAGCGCGCTTCGATCCGCTCCGGCGTCGAGCAGTGCCCCGAGAATCATGTCGCCGCTGGCCCCCATTCGTCCGTCGAACGCAAGCGTCCTCATACGTCCCAAGGAGTGCCGGAACGCGAAAATCCCACCGGTCGTGTCGGCACCACTATCCCTTTGTACTGTTATCCCGTAGTGTCAACCATCGCACGCGGGCACCGCCCTACAATATCGGCAGACAGCGTGGCCGAAAACCCCGGTAGCAAAGGACTTATGCCCCGCGAACTATCACCCATAACCATCCCCGTGACTGAACAATCATGAACGAAGTGCAACTGGAGGTCGCGAAAGCGTATCCGAACGATTCGGGACGCGGCATCGCCCGTCTCGACCCGGACACGCTCTTGCATCTGAAGCTGAGCCCCGGAGACATCATCGAAATCGAAGGCGGCGACACAACGGCTGCGAAAGTCTGGCGCGCCGACCGGCAGGACTGGAACACCGACACAGTCCGTATCGACGGTTTCACGCGCCAAAACGCCGATGTCGGTATCGGCGAGCGTGTCGAAATCCGAAAGGCCGAGGCCGAAAAGGCCGACAAACTGGTGCTTGCTCCCCCGGAGGAAGCGAGCGTGCAGTTCGGAAGCGACGCCGCAGGTATGGTCAAGCGCCAGATTCTGAAACGCCCCGTGGTCGAGCGCGACATCGTGCCCGTCATGTCGAGTACGAACCATCCGTTCATGCGCTCGCCCGGACAGGCGATTCCGCTGATTGCGGTCGAAACCGACCCGCAAGGCGTCTGTCTCATCACCGAGGATACGGAAGTCGAACTGCGAGAAGAGCCGATTTCCGGCTTCGAGAAGACCGGCGGCGGAATCACCTACGAGGACATCGGCGGTCTACAGAACGAAATCCAGCGCGTGCGGGAGATGGTCGAACTCCCGATGAAGCATCCACAAATCTTCCAAAAGCTCGGCATCGAGCCGCCACAAGGGGTGCTTCTCCACGGGCCGCCGGGTACCGGGAAAACCTTACTGGCGAAAGCAGTCGCCAACGAAACCAGCGCGAGTTTCTTCTCCATCGCTGGCCCGGAGATTATCTCGAAATACTACGGCGAGTCCGAACAGCAACTCCGCGAAATCTTCGAAGACGCGGCCGAGGAGTCGCCATCTATCATCTTCATCGACGAACTCGACTCCATCGCGCCCAAACGTGAGGACGTGACCGGCGAAGTCGAACGCCGTGTCGTCGCGCAACTGCTGACGATGATGGACGGCCTCGAAGCGCGCGGACAGGTCATCGTCATCGCGGCGACCAACCGCGTCGATTCGGTTGACCCCGCACTCCGACGCCCGGGCCGCTTCGACCGTGAAATCGAGATTGGTGTGCCGGACGAGGAAGGGAGAACCGAAATCCTCCAGATTCACACCCGAGGCATGCCGCTTTCGGACGACGTGAACCTGCCGAGCCTGTCGAACGACACCCACGGCTTCGTCGGGGCAGACATCGAGAGTCTGACGAAGGAGGCCGCGATGAAGGCGCTCCGGCGCTATCTGCCGGAAATCGACTTGGACGAGGAGTCCATCCCACCGTCGCTCATCGACCGGATGATAGTGAAGCGCAAGGACTTCAAGGGTGCGCTGAACGAGGTCGAACCCTCCGCCATGCGCGAGGTGCTGGTCGAACTGCCGAAGATTTCGTGGGACGACGTCGGCGGTCTCGAAGACCCCAAGAGTCAGGTCAAAGAAAGCGTCGAATGGCCGCTCACGTCTCCCGAGAAGTTCGACCGAATGGGCATCGACCCGCCGTCCGGCGTCCTGCTCTACGGGCCGCCCGGAACCGGGAAGACGCTCATGGCGAAAGCCGTCGCCAACGAGACGAACGCCAACTTCATCAGCGTTCGCGGCCCGCAACTGCTGTCGAAGTGGGTCGGCGAATCCGAGAAGGCCATCCGTCAGACCTTCCGCAAAGCGCGGCAGGTCAGTCCGACGGTCATCTTCTTCGACGAGTTGGACAGCCTCGCCCCCGGTCGCAGTCAGGAGGTCGGCAGCAACGTCTCCGAGCGCGTGGTCAACCAACTACTGACGGAACTCGACGGCTTGGAAGAGAAGGGCGACGTGATGGTCATCGGCGCGACCAACCGCCCCGACATGATCGACCCAGCGCTCATCCGCTCGGGTCGCTTCGACCGCCTCGTCATGATCGGCCAACCCGACGAGGAAGGCCGCGAGCAAATCCTCAAAATCCACACCGAGGACACGCCGCTCGCACCCGACGTGAGCCTGCGCGAACTCGCGGAGATGACCGACGGCTACGTCGGCAGCGACTTGGAATCCATCGCGAGAGAGGCCGCAATCGAGGCCCTGCGCGAGGACGACGACGCTGAAGAGGTCGAGATGCGCCACTTCCGCGCGGCGATGGAGGGCGTGCGTGCCACCATCACCGAAGACCTGCTCGACTACTACACTCAAATCGAACAGGACTTCAAGGGTGGCTCGTCCGGACCACAGCGCCAAACTGGCGGCAGAATCGGTTTCCAATAGAACGTTTTACGACGGTCGAAGGTCAGTTCGTCCGCGATTTCGCGGACGAACTGACTGTCTCCCTGTAAAACGTTCATCAAAAGCACTCCTCCTTCATTTCGTTCCGACAGACTCGCACAGCGAGTCTGTCGGACTCCATTCAGTCGTCGGCCCGCTCACTTCGTTCGCGGTGAGTGTACTTGTCGCTGTGAAAAGCAGGCCTGTCTATCGCTCCTTCGTCACTCACGAGAACTTCGGTCACCAGCGTAGGATAGCGAGCAACGCGAGCGATAGGCCGGTGACACAACCGGCAAAATAAGCAGACCACACAACCGCTGGCGGCCAGTTTACTCTCCGGAAAATCGGAGATTTTCCGGGCCAAGGAACCTTCGACGGAGCGAGAAAACGAGCACCGCGAGTTTTCGACGCGACGGAGGAGGTGACGCAGTGTTTTTGGTGCAGATTTTTCCAGGGAGGTAGTCCGAGACGAACGCCGCGCGGCGTTCGTCTCGGCTCCCGACCGCAGAAAAAGGTGCTAGTAGATAAGTTCGTCGTCGTTTTCGACCATGTAGAACGTGCGAGCGGCGATGTTGACTGCGTGGTCGCCGATACGTTCCAAGTCGCGGATGGTGAGCAGGAGGCGGGAAACGTCTTGGAGGAGTCGTTCGATTTCCTGTTCGGTGTTTTCTTCGAGTTCGGTTTCGATGAGGTCGCGGACGACGAGCGCGCTGGCGCGCTCACAGAGGTCGTCCAAATCGTCGTCTTGGTCGGCGACGGCGTAGCAGGCGTCGGTGTCCTCCTCGTCGTAGGCGTCCATCGTCACTTCCAGCATGTCGAGGGTGACGTTGCCGAGTTCCTGAATATCGACTTCGGGGAACACGTCGTGGTCGGCTTGGAGCGTGTACTCGCCGAGGTTCACCGCGAGGTCGCCGATTCGTTCGAGGTCGGTGATGATTTTGAACGACGCGGCAATCATCCGGAGGTCGCTTGCAACCGGTTGCTGGAGCGCGAGCAGGTCGATACAGTCCTGTTCGAGTTCGAGGTAAAGTTCGTTCACCTCGTCGTCGCCCTCGATGACTTCGTGGGCGAGGTCGCGGTCTTTCTGTTCGAGTGCGTTGAGTCCGAGACGAAGACGCTCCATCACGACTTCGCTCATGTAGAGAACGTTTTCACGGAGGTCTAGCAGTTGTTGTTGGTAGCTTTTGCGTGCCATAGTTGTATTCGAGAGGTAGTGGTGTGTTTGAGAGTCGTCGGTATGAATCTTATCCGAATTTGCCGGTGATGTAATCTTCGACGCGTTCGTGTTCGGGATTCTCGAAGATTTTCTGCGTGTCGTCGAACTCCACGAGTTCGCCGCCGGTCAGGAAGACGGCCGTTTTGTCGCTGATACGCGCCGCCTGCTGCATGTTGTGGGTGACGATGACGACGGTGTAATCCTCCGCCAGTTCGGCGATGAGGTCTTCGACCTTCGAGGTTGCGACGGGGTCGAGCGCGCTCGCGGGTTCGTCCATCAGAAGCACTTCCGGGTCGGGTGCGATAGCGCGAGCGATGCAGAGGCGCTGTTGTTGGCCGCCGGAGAGTTCGAGACCAGATTCGTCCAGTCGGTCTTTCACCTCGTCCCACAGCGCGGCGCGCTTCAGTGACTCTTCGACGATTTCGTCGTAATCGCCGTCTTTGTCCTGAATGTTGAGTCCGTAGGCGACGTTGTCGTAGATGCTCTTGGGGAACGGGTTCGGCTTCTGGAACACCATTCCGACGCGGCGACGGAGCGCAACCGGGTCAACGTCGTCGTCGTAGACGTTCTTCCCGCGCAGGGAGAGTTCGCCTTCGACCGTTGCGGCGTCGATGAGGTCGTTCATCCGGTTGATACACCGAAGGAACGTGGATTTGCCACAGCCGGACGGGCCAATCATCGCGGTGACGCGGTTTTTCGGAATCTCCATGTCGATTCCTTGGAGCGCTTGGTCGTCGTCGTACCAGACCTTCACGTCCTTCGAGGTGATTATCGGTTGCGTGTCTGCACGACTGACGCTTCCCGAATCGACGTCGGTGTCGATGACCATGTCGTCTGACATCGAATTTGATGGCTCTTCCGCACGCGCTCTGTCGCTCGTTTCCTCGTTCTGCATGTTTTCTTGACTCATAGTTTATCCCTCCTTCTGATACTTGTTCCGCAGTGCAATCGCGACCGAGTTCATCGCCAGCATGGCGATGAGCAGGACGATGACGCCCGCCGGGACGACTCGCTCGAAGAACTCAGGCGTGGCGAACGTCCCTGCCCACACGTAGATTTGCATCGGCATCGCGGCGACGACCGATTCGAACGTGCGCGGAACGGGGGCGATGTTCGCCGCACCAATCATGATGAGCGGCGCGGTCTCACCGACCGCACGTCCCAATCCGAGAATCGTTCCGGTGAGGATGCCGGGGAACGCTCGCGGTAGGACAACGTTTCGTACCGTCTGCCATTTCGTTGCGCCCATTCCGTAGGACGCCTGTCGCATGTCGTTCGGAACTGCTCGAATCGCCTCCTGCGACGAGATGATAATGATGGGCAGGATGAGGAGCGAGAGTGCCAGTCCACCGACGACGATGGTACCGGAACCGAACAGGCTCCCGGCGACGTATACCGGCGAGAGGCCGAGCGGGTTCGCAATTGCCGGTGGAAGCACTGGAATACCGGGGCCAAGATACGTGACGAAGACACCCGCGCCGAGCAGGCCGTACACGACACTTGGAACACCTGCCAGATTCGAGACGTTGATTGTGATGATTCTCGTTAGCTTATTGTCCGGGGCGTACTCTTCGAGGTACACTGCGGCACCGACGCCGAGCGGGAACGATACGAGTGAGACGACGAACATCAACAGCACCGAACCGACGATTGCAGGATACAGACCCGCGTCTGCGGCAGTGCTTGAACTGTTGCCCGTGACGAATCCCCAGTCGAGCCACGACTGTGGCCCGGCGAACGACAGGACGTCAACGAGGAACGCCCCGAGGAGTGCGCCACCGATGATGGCAACTGGTAATGCGAGCCCAACCTTGTTTTCCGGCCGATGAGTGACCGTGTCGGCGACGTAGAGTCCGACCGGGACAAGGGCCATTGTCGTCAGAATCGGTGCGGCAACCGCCCCGATGCCGGTGAGACCACCGACAAACGACGACAGAATCGTCACGAGGAGGATGATTCCGGCCGCGATGTTCGCGGTTCGTTCCTCATCCCACCGTTTGCTAACGTAGCTTCTTCCGGCGAGTGCCGCCACCGAACCGAAGGTGAGCGCCATCGACATGCCGTTCGTCGGAATGTAGAGCAGGCGAAGGATGCCGTATGGCACGAGCGCCAACGATGCGCCAAAGGTGATCACCGTGATACCCAGCCAGCCGAGGAACGGGATTTCGAAATCGCTCCTGCTCAATCCGATGGCGAACGCGATGGGGACGGCGAACGCGACGAAGTACGCGAACCACATGAGCGGGTACACCACGTCGATGAAGACGGTCGAGATACCCGCCGCGAATATCGTCCCGACGAGGAGCATCCCGATTGTGGTTACCCCCGTTGAAAGTGCGACTCCGCTGGTTCGGTTCAGATACCAACCGACCGCAACAGTTGGTAGGACGAAAGTTGTGAAGAAGACGAGATACCATCCGGGGTCGGCCGTAAACGGTTGAATGGCGTCGTTTGCCACGTACAGCAACAACGCACCCAGCGCGATGATACCGACGAGCGTCGCGGCCAGCAGTGCGTACTTGAATATCGTTCCGGTCGTTTGACTGACCTGCCCGAATCCGCTGGTCTTCTCGTATTCGCCTGTGTCTGTTGCCATCTTAGTATTCCTCCCGGTAATGTTCCGCGATGAGGTCGCTGACGACGTTCATCAGGAGTGTGATGACGAACAGGGTGAGGCCGAGGGCGAACGCGCTCCGATATGCGATACCGCCACCAGCGAAGTCGCCCGTAAGCGAGCTCACGATTGCCGCCGTAATCGGCATGTTCGGGTTAGTGTATTCCATCGGGTTGAGCGGATTTCGGAGGAATGCGACGCTTCCTGCCGCGACAGTCACTGCCATCGTCTCCCCGATTGCGCGCGACAGCGCGAGAATGAACGAGGAAAAGATACCGGAAATAGCTGCAGGGATGACGATGCCGACAGAGACGTCGAGCTTCGTCGCACCCATTCCGTATCCCGCTTGTCGAAGCGAATCGGGAACGGCGCTCATCGCGTCCTCGCTGATGGACGCGACCATCGGAATTATCATGATACCGACGACGATGCTCGCCGATATCATGTTGAAAAACTGTACGTCGATGAAGATGTCCAGTAACGGTGTGATATAGATGAGTGCAAAGAAACCGTAGACGACGGTCGGGACACCAGCGAGGATTTCGAGTGCTGGTTTCAACACCGCCCGTGTTCGCGGGCTTGCGTACTCGCTCAGATACAGTGCAGTTGTAACGCCGAGCGGCAACGCGATGAGTGCAGAACCGATGGTTACCATGAGCGTTCCGGTGAGCGGCGCTAGAACACCGAACTCACCGCTACTAGGTCGCCACGTTGACCCAGTCAAGAAGTCGAATATCGATGTCGTCTCTCCGCTGACGCCGAGTATTCCCGCGGTTTCGCTGAAAAACCGCAGCGACTCGTTCAGCAGCAAAAGAACGATACCGACGGTCGTGATTATCGACAGGAGCGCGCACGTGAAGAAGAATAGACGCGCTAGCAGCTCCCGCGACGAATTGCCTGTTCGTCTTGTAAGATTTTGTGTTATCCGATCAGTACTCATTGTTCGTATTCCTCAGTCGTATTCGAAAAGGCCTTCGTTTACCGATTCAGTCGCTTTAGTTACCGTTCGCCTTCTCGATGGCCTCTTCGAGTGCATTCATCTGTTCTTCTTTCTGCGAGTCGTCGAGCGGGACGTATCCGACGCTATCCGCCACGATTTCTTGGTTCGTCGTCTGCTCAACCCAGAACTTCGCGAACTCGGCGATATGGTCTTCACTCAATGCCGACTGCGCTGGATAGGTGAACAACGGTCGCGAAAGCGGCTTGTACTCGCCCGACTTTGCGGTTTCGAGCGACGGTTTGACACAGCCGTTGCCGTTGTCGATGCCGAGCGCTTTCACTTCGTCTTTGGATTTGCTGTAGTAGGAGAAGCCGAGGTAACCGAGCGCGTATTTGCTCTCCTTGACGCCGCTGATGATGCTGTTGTCGTTTTCGCTCGCTTGATGGTCCATCCGGTGCTCGTTGTCCTCGCCGACGACGGCCTCGTGCATGTAATCGAGCGTTCCGGAGGCCTCAGTCGGACCGTAGAGCTGAATCTTCTCGTCCGGCCAGTCGGAGTTCACGTCGCTCCAGTTGGTGACTTTGTCGTTGCCACCCTGCCAAATCTGTTTGAGTTCATCGACGGTCATGCAGTCGACGAAGTCGTTGTTGTTGTTGACGACGACCGTGAGTGCGTCCGTCGCAACTTGGAGTTCGACGGGCGTCACGTCGTTGTTCTCACACGACGTCACCTCTTCCTCTTGAATCGGCCGGGACGCGTTATTGAAATCGCTTTTCCCCGGACAGAAGTGATTTGCGAACCCGCCACCGCTTCCGGTCGATTTGATGTTGATGCCCACGTCTTCGTATTCTTTATTGAACTCTTCCTGAATCGCCTGCGCCAGCGGAAACACCGTCGAACTACCGGAGATGCTAATCGACCCGCTCAGTCCGCCGCCATCGCCGCCGCCGGAACCTCCGGAACCGCCTCCCGCCGCGGGATTCTTCGTACAACCCGCAAGCGCGATTGCGCCCGATGCACCTGCTCCCATGAGGAATTTCCGCCGCGAAACGCCGCTTGACGACTTGTCTGACATCATCGAATTCGAAGGGCAGAACGTAATAATACGTTGCTATTATTTCTATATATTTCTAAGTATGCTATTGTTCTACGTTTGGTCATGTGTGTCATCCGGTGTTTGTACGACGCTAAATATCCTCTGTAGCGTATCTGGGGCGATAAGCTTCAATTTAGCTGAGGTATTCTCTTCCTAATTTTTCTCCCTTCTCGAAGTCATATTTTATATATCCATCACTCATATGAGCGAGGACCATACTATCCGTGAAGATAGTGGTTTTTCCGAATCTGTATATAGAGATGGGTGGATTTATGGTATACTCGGAACCATACGAACGTATGGAGACGCGCAAAGTCCAGGTCACCGGCGGTTCGACGTACACCGTTTCGCTCCCGAAAACGTGGGCAACCGATAACGGCATCGAAGCGGGAAGCGTCGTCGAATTTTATCCGGAATCGGATTCGCTACTACTCACTCCGAAGGACGAACGCGACCAGCTGGAAGGAACGCTCGACATCCGCGACCTACAGGACGAGGAGTTGAATCGCGCGGTCATGACGATGTACGTGAGCGGATTCGACATCATCACGCTCGAAGCCAATCGCATTACGACGGAACAGCGAAGAACCATCAGCTCGGCGACACAAGGGCTGGTCGGACTCGAAGTGCTCGAAGAAACCGGCAACAAGGTCGTCATTCAAGACCTCCTCGACTCCTCCGAACTGTCGATTCACAACGCGGTCACGCGCATGCGCCTCATCGCCCTCTCGATGCTGGACGACGCAATCACCGCCCTCGCCGAGAACGACGAGGACATCGCGCGCGACGTTATCACCCGCGACGAGGACGTTGACCGCCTCTGGTACGTCGTCTCCCGAATCTTCCGGGCCGCACTTCGCACCGCGAAAGCGACCGAAGAACTCGGTATGTCCCGCGAGGTGTGTTTCGACTACCATTCCAGTGCGCGCCAACTCGAACGCATCGCCGACCACGCCGCCAAAATCGGTCGGCTCACGCTTCAGATGTCGTCGGCACCTCCCGAGGAAGTGATGGAAAGTCTCGAAGAACTCCACGACGACGCCACCGACGTTATCGACACCGCGATGGACGCCCTCTTTTCCGCCGACACCGAC
Organism: Haladaptatus litoreus; assembly: GCF_900156425.1. Classification (GTDB taxonomy): domain Archaea; phylum Halobacteriota; class Halobacteria; order Halobacteriales; family Haladaptataceae; genus Haladaptatus; species Haladaptatus litoreus. The sequence continues at coordinate 1,944,402 of NZ_FTNO01000001.1, read as the reverse complement.
GAAGCGACCGAACTCGCAAACGAAGCCCGGCAGGCGATTTTGGAAATCGACGAACACGCACGCTCCATCGACAAACTGCTCCGCGAACAAGACCCACAGCAGGCCCAGTCGCTCGGACTCGTTGTTGACTCACTCTCCCGATGTGCCGACTACGGCGGCAACATCGCCGAAACTGCGCTCCAGAAGGCCGCACCGCGACCATAAAATCGCCAGTTCGATTTCTGTCATTCTACATTCGACTCTCTCTCCTCGATAGCGCCGTCGCTCCGCAAAATCGGCGAATCGAAAAGTGAGATTCGATTACTCGTCGTCCACGAGGACGGCGTTGACCTGACCGGTCTGGCCCGGACGCGAGGTCACGCGCGCTTTGCCTTCGGTCGTGACGATGACCGCGCCCTTCGTGATGATGTTTCGGCGGGCGTAGTTCGGGTTCGCGCCGTTTTCGAGCACGTCCTGAATCGTCGCGCTGACGGTTTCGTCGCCCGTCGTCACGTTGGCGGCGTCGGTGGTGAGCGCGCGAATCTTCGTGTTGCGGCCACGGGCGTCCGTGGTGCGGAAGCGCGGTTCGCCGACCTGCGTTTCGGTCGGTTGACGGCCGAGTTCGTGCTTCTTCTTCTTTCGGAGGGGCTTCAGTCGGCCACCGGTTCGCTTTCGGGTGGAGCGTCCTTGGTCTTTCATATCGTGAGGGTCGCCCACGAAATACTTCAATGGCTCGATTCGTGGCTCGACATCGGCAGATTTAGGCCGCAATATCCAGTTCTGCTTGACCATGAGTTTGCGGATAGCCGTCGCCGCGCCGTTCCAGCAAAACGGGCGCGAGCGGATGCGTGAAAGCGAGTTCGTCGTCGCGCTGTCGCTCGACCGAGACTGGTTTTCCCCCGACCAAGCGAAGCGTCTCGTCGATGTCGCCAGCGGACAGGGACTTCTCTCGCACGAAGACGAAACGCTCGTCGCGGAGTTCGACCCCGCCGACATCGAGATTCCGGACGAGTTCCAACCGGACGAAAGTCTGCTACAGGAGCAATCGACGTTCGAGAAGGTGCTCGACAAACTTGTCGCGCACGGAACAACGAAACAGACCGCGGTCGCCGAAATCAACGAACTGCAACAGGAAGTGGGCATCTCCGTCGAAGCCGCCGCTATCGTCTACGCGCGCCGGAAGGGAATCGACGTCAGCGGTGAAGCGGACGAAGCACTCGAAGACCTCAAAGCGTAAACCCGCGCTTCGCCAAAATCCGGATATGGTCGAGGACAGAACCACCGACGGCGTGCGCATCGCACAACTTCTCTCTTCGGAACTCGACGGGCGAGAAGACCCGCCGCTCGATTCGCTTGTCGTGGTAAACGCGAACCGCGACGTGGAACCGAGCGAAGACGGGACACTGGCCTACGAAGTCGAACAAAATAGTGGACCGAACGGCAAGCATGTGGTGAGCGTGTTCGTCCACCCCGACAGGATTCGGATGGAACTGACGGAGGGAATCGAATCGGCGGAGAAAACCGCACGCGAAGCTGACTTGCTGGTTCGCCCGAAAGCGGTCGAACCGCCGCGGGTGCTGATTTTCGTGGAACAAGGCGCGCACGTCAAACGCGCCGTTGACGCACTGATTGCCGGACTCGACGCTAATTAGACGGTTAGAGCGAGGAAAGCAAATCGGGGAGTCCCAGCACGAGTTCGTCGCGGTCGATGTGCGCGTCGGCAGCCGGTTCGGCTTCCGGGCCGCCGGGATACAGTACTTGAACGGTCATCATTCCGGCATCGTTCGCACCCAAAACGTCCATTTTGGGATTGTCGCCGACGTAGACGGTTTCTTCCGGTGACGATTCGAGTTCGGAACAGAGCGCGTCGAACGCCCGACTGTCGGGTTTTCCCGCGTCGAGTTCCCCCGTGACGATGGTCGTATCGAAGTACGGCTCCCAGCCGAGTTGCGCGATTTTCCCGCGTTGAGCGACGACCGGGCCGTTCGTGAGCAGGCCGACGCGGTAGTTCTGCCGGAGCGTATCGAGCATGTTCGGGATGCCAGTGAGCGGCGTGAGCGCGTCGAGAATCGCGTTTCGGTAGGCCTCCGTGAGCGTCTCGGACGAAATTTTGCTTTCCTCCGGAAGCAGGTCGGCGAAAATCGGCTCCCGCGTTTCGGTCGCGAGATGCCGACTGTGGGCATCGAGGTAGTCATCGCGCGAGAGCGACGGGGCGCTCACTGCTTCTGTCGCGTCCGAGAGAAGCGTCGCTCGCGGTCGGTCGGTTACCGCAAGCGTATCATCGAGGTCAAAACCCACAGCGGTCACGCGCATTTGATACGTCTACGAGCCGAGTGCTCTTTATCAGTTCGATACATCCATGACCCATCGCGAAAAGTTCGGAGTATGAACTTCTTCGACCGCCTCGGGGAACGAATTTCGGCCATCGACAGCATCGTCTCGGTCGGACTGGACGCCGACGTAGACCGAATCCCCGACCACCTCCACGACCACGACCTGCCGCGCTGGGCGTTCAATCGCCGAATCATCGACGCGACCCACGAGCACGCCGCGGCGTACAAGCCGAACGTCGCGTTTTACGAGGATAGGAATGGCTGGGCCGCACTCGAAGAAACCATCGCGTATGCGCGCGGAAAAAACGTTCCCGTTCTGCTGGACGCAAAGCGCGGCGACATCGGCAACACGGCTCGGAAGTACGCGAACCTACTCGACATGGCCGACGCGATTACGGTCAATCCGTACATGGGCCGCGATTCGCTCGACCCATTCCTCTCGCGCCAAGACAAGGGCGTGTTCGTGCTCTGTCGAACCTCGAACCCCGGCGGCACGGACATCCAAGACCTCGAACTGGCCTCCGGTGAATCGCTGTACGAGTGGGTCGCTTCGCTTGCAGACCTCTGGAATGCGAACGGAAACGTCGGACTCGTCGTCGGCGCGACGACGCCCGACGAACTGGAGGAAGTTCGTGAACGCGTTCCCGACCTCCCGTTCCTCGTCCCCGGCGTCGGCGCGCAGGGCGGCGACGCGGAAGCGGCGGCGACCTACGCCACCGCACGCGGTGCCGGACTGGTGAACTCCTCGCGGGGAATCATCTTCGCGGGCGAGGATGCTGGCGAGGATTTCCACAAAGCCTCCGGACAGGCGGCGAAGCAACTCAAAAAGCAGTTGAATCAGTATCGGTAGGGCGAAATCGTTTCCGGACAGCAGTTGTGGCCTACAACTGATGCGTCTCGTCGTCGGTGTCCGGCGGCCGAATATCCTCGCTTCCCGGGCCCTCCGGCGTTCGTTTTCCGCCGCCGCTCCCGCCACCGATTTCCGCCGCACATTCGACGCAGAAACCGGTGTCCCGATTCCAGTCGTCGTCGCAGACGAGGGCACCACAGCGGTCGCAGTCGTGCGTCGCTTTCGCCGTCTCACAGATTTGACACAGACCAGTGACGCTCATGTCTTCTCGTTTATCGCCGACGGCTATCAGTCTGTGGGCGGCGAGAGGCTTAACACCCATCCTCCCGTACCGCAGAACGTGCTCAGGTCGCGCCTCTTGCTCGGTCTTTCCGCGGTTTTCGCTGGGATTACGGTTTCCCTCACCATTCTCGGGCTCTGGTACAACCTGTTTCTGGTGATTTTCGCGATACCGTTCGGTATCACGACGGCTATCCTCTGGTACCACGCGACGGGCAGACTCCAGAAGAAAGTCGAGCGAGAGGCCGCCTACCGCGACCCGAATCGTGGATTCGGGTCGCCTCGCGGCGGGGGCCGACGGCGGACGCGACAGCGAACCCGTGGTCAGTCGCGCGCGCGAACGAGTTCACGTGCCCGAGAGCGAGCGCGATGGCAGGCGCGCGAACAGGCCCGGTGGGAAGCCCGAGAGGGCGACCGCAGACGAGCGACCGTCAACGGTTCGTCCGGCCCGAGTCCGGCGGAGGCATACCGAATCCTCGGCCTCGATGTCGATGCTGACGACGAGGCGGTTCGGGAGGCGTACCGCGAGAAGGTGAAAGACGTTCACCCAGACCGGGCCAACGGAAACGAAGAGGCGTTCAAACGCGTCAATCGCGCATACGAACGGGTTCGGAGCGACCGCTGAGAAGCAGTTCCAACTCCGATTATCAACTCCGGTACTGACGGACGAATTTATTACAGTCGGTTCATAACATTCTTCTTAGTAACTCATGCCGACAGTATCGTCCCCGGCTATCGACGCCCAGATAGCGGGGAATATTCGTTTTCAGGAATTGGGCCTCCAATACTATCAGAGATGTGTCAGTAAATGAGCAGTGGAAGGAAATCGACCGTGGTGTTCGTTGCGGTTCTCCTCTGTTCGGCCGTTGCCACGCCGATTATTTCGGGAGGTATCGCAAGTGGAAAGAGCGCTACGTTCGAGGACGCGACGGTGAGCGACCACCGCGGCGACGTTATCGAGATAACGGTGAAGACGAACGACGCCGCGACGGTCAACATCGGGTCGGAAGCCAACGGATTCTGGGTGCAGGCGAACGTGACGAAAGGAACGACGACCCTCGCCGTCAACACCTACCGGGCCGACGAGAACGACTCGGTTTCGCTGGTCGGGGGAAGTCTCAGAGGAACTCCAAACGCAATCGTTCCGTCGAGCACTGGCCCGCTCCAAACCGGCGAGTACGAAATGAACGTCACGGTCGATGGCGTCAGGCAGGACGTAGGGACGTTCACGGTGAAAGAGCGCGAGACGCGCGATGCACGCACGATGGTTCTCCCGGCCAACACTGACCTCTCGGAAATCCAATCGGCGGACAACCCGGCGGCCGACCTGCGGGAGGCCGCGTCGATGACCGACGCTAACGGAACGATTGCGCACGGCGACCAGTTCGTCTTCGCACTCAACGCCTCCGGACTCGGCGGTTTCGTCGAAAGCGCAAATCTGGCAGGTGATGCCGAGGGGGTATCCGTCACGTTCCGGGAGTCGAACAACGGCCGGAACACGACCCCGAAAGAGTTCACCGGTGAGGACGTAACTGCGGGCGACGAAGACCGTCTACTGCTCGACGAAGAGACGGACACGCTCTACCTGATTGCCGATACGGCGAGCCACGACATCGAAGTCGGCGAGGAGTACGACGCGACGTTCGAAGTCGGCGCAGACAATCCGATGGTTGCGGAATCCGAAGTCGCGGAAACGAGCGTTTCGGTGGTCGAACGCCGGGTGTCAGTCGATTACACCGGCGACGTGATGGTCGTGGCGAACGAGACGACTATCGGCGGCGACACGACGCTCGCGCCGGGAACGACCATCAACGTGAGCGTGTTCGACAAGGGAACGAATCCGTTCATCTGGCACGCAGACCCCGCGCCGGTCGTCACGGACAACCGAACGTTCGGCGCAACGTTCGATTTCAGCGACCTCGCGTCGGGCACCGAGTTCATGGTCGAACTCCGTGACCAAGAAAAGGAAATTCGCGGTATCGTCGCACCGACGCTCGAACCGGAAACGCCGGAGACGACGACCACCACTACGACTACGACGACAACCACAACCACGATCACAACAACCACCACGACAACAACGACGACAACGACCACGACAGCGCCGCCGACACCGATTCCGACCGAACAGCCGATTTCAGCGCAGACCGTCTCGGAGGGCGGTCTGCCCGGATTCAACGTAATCGTCTCGCTCGTGGCGCTTCTCGCCACCGCGCTCCTCGTCGCCCGCCGCTCACGATGAACATGTGTGATAATTTTTATAGGATGAGTGAAGATACCAGCACGAACGGATTGCCCTCTCCCCCACACAGACCATGATACGAAAAATGGAACAGTCCCAGTTCGCCGAGTTCGTCGCCGCCCTCTGGACGAAACAGGGCTGGCAAACACAGGTGACGACGAAGAAAGGAAAATCGTTCGTCACGCTTCAGCGAGAGGGCGCTGAGGGGTTAATTTGGGCGCGACCAGCGACGGGTGAGGGCGTCAGTGGCAAGGAACTCCAGCAGTTCGTCATGCTGTGCAAGCAGTACGGCGTCGGCGAGGGTGCCGTCGTCACCTCGGGGACGTTTTCGGAGGACGCGGCAAAAATCGGCTCGCAGGCGGGCGTGCAGTTGGTCGATGGCGAGAAACTGAAAACCATCATCGAAGCGCGCGAACTCCACGACCTCGTCGGACAGTACGCGAATGGCGACGGCGATGGAGATGGAACAGCCGCGTCGGAACCGGGTGATTCCGACGACGGCGTTTCCCTCCCGTTTTCGCTTTCGGATTCGGTGCCGGATTCACTGCCCGTCCAGCCGAAACTCGTGGCCGGTGTCGTCGTGCTCCTCCTCGGACTCGTCGGGGCGACCGTGGTCGCCCCGATGATTCTCGGAACCGGCGGGCAGGTCGAAACGCAGGACTGGAACGTGACCGCACAGTCCACGGCCGCGAACAACTCCACCGACTCGCTTTCCGTGCAGTGGAACGCAAAGCGCGTCTCTGAACTCGATTCGGATTCGCTCGACTCCGGCGACCCCGGCGTCTACAAACCGGACGAGGGCAAACAGTTCCTCCTCGTTACGATGAACGTCACGAACGAGGGCAGCGACTCGGTCGGACTCAGACCAGGCAATTTCGGCGTCCTCTCGAATGGAACGCTCTACGGCTATCAACCGCTGACAAACGTGACTGATTTCAGCCCGATGGTCATCGAAGAGGGTCAGACGGAAACCTTCAGTACGCTGGTTTCGGTCGATGCTGACGCCACCGACGCAACTCTCGTCGTGAGTGACCGGGCGAAACACGGCGGGATTTCGATTACGTTCCAGAAGGATTCAAATTTGGCCGTAGAACCGTAAATAGTAGTCCGGAGATCACTATATCTGACCGCTGTCAACGGTCTTGTAACGCGGGCAAACCTTTTGACTGACCGTCCCTAACTCGCGTTTATGAGCGCTGACCGCGCCGCCTTACAGCGGGCTCTCGACCGGGGAGAGCAGGAAGGCGGTAGCGTGGAGTTCAAGGAACGACTGACGAGGGAAATCCACCTTGCCGAAGGGCGAATGGAGAGTCTGGCCGCGCAGTTACGCCACCGTGTCCTCTCGGGGGATGGGGAAGCGACATACGTAGTCGGCGTCACCGACGACGGCGGACTGGCGGGAATCAACCCCGAACTCTTTTCGGAGTCGATGGACGTGCTTTCGTTCCTCGCCGAGGAAGCGGGTGCGCACATCGAAGACGTACAAACGTGGGGTATCGACGCCACAGAGACGAGCACACGCGCTTCGACCCGAAACGGAAACGGCGGCATCGTCGGCGTCGCCACCATCCGCGAAGGTGCCGTCCTCGAAACCGACAGCGAACACATCGTGGTCGGAACCGCAGGACACGTAGACCACGGGAAGAGCACGCTCGTCGGCAGTCTCGTCACCGGCCAGTCCGACGACGGCGAGGGCGGAACGCGGGGCTATCTGGACGTGCAACCACACGAGGTTCAGCGCGGACTCAGTGCCGACCTTTCCTACGCGGTGTACGGATTCGACGACGACGGCCCGGTTCACATGGACAATCCACACCGGAAATCTGACCGGGCGCGAATCGTGGAGGAGAGCGACCGACTCGTCTCGTTCGTGGACACCGTCGGCCACGAACCGTGGCTTCGGACGACGATTCGCGGCCTCGTCGGGCAGAAACTCGACTACGGCCTGCTGACCGTCGCCGCGGACGACGGCCCGACGAGGACGACGCGCGAACACCTGGGCATCCTGCTCGCGACCGAACTGCCGACCATCGTCGCCATCACGAAAACCGACATGGTGGACGAAGCGCGCGCCATGGAGGTCGAACGCGAAGTCGAACAACTGCTCCGCGAAGTCGGCAAAACGCCGCTCCGGGTCGAACGCCACGGCGTCGAAGTCGCAATCGAGGAAGTGGACACGAACGTCGTTCCCATCCTCATGACCAGCGCGGTCACCATGGAAGGGTTGGACGCCTTGGATACGATGTTCGAGCAGTTGCCGAAAACCACCGCCGACAGCGGCGAGTTCCGGATGTACATCGATCGGAGTTACAGCGTGACCGGCGTCGGCCCGGTCGCCAGCGGGACGATAAATTCGGGCGAGGTGGAGGCTGGCGACGAACTTCTCCTCGGGCCGATGCCGGACGGCGAGTTCCGCGAGGTGGAAGTCCGCTCCATCGAGATGCACTACCACCGCGTCGATGAGGCGAAGGCGGGGCGAATCGTCGGTATCGCGCTGAAAGGCGTCCGAGAAGCGGACATCGAACGCGGTATGGTTCTGGTTCCACCGGAAGCGGAACCGAACGCGGTCTGGGAGTTCGACGCCGAAGTGATGGTGCTGAACCATCCGACCAACATCGGCACCGGCTACGAACCCGTCGTCCACCTCGAAACGATGAGCGAAACTGCCATCTTCGAACCCGAAGGTGGCCGTCTCCTGCCCGGCGACAAAGGGACGACGAGTGTCCGATTCAAGTTTCGGCCATACCTCGTCGAAGAAGGCCAGCGATTCGTCTTCCGCGAGGGCCAGAGCAAAGGCGTGGGCACCGTCACCGACGTAACGTCAGTCGAGTAGGTTTATTTTCCCCTCGCCCGCAGTTTCGCCCATGTCGAAACTGCGATTCGATGCGACCACCGCGACGAAAGCGTTCACCGCGATTCTCCTGGTGGTTGCACTCGTCTCGGTCGTTGGGCTGGTTTCCGAACAGGGCGTGGGTGGGATGTTGGAAGGCCTTGCTATCCTATACCTCGTCGGTGTCCTCTTTATTGGCGTCTTCCGCGATATTACGCAGATTGCTCGGTGGCGGGCGGCCTTTTTCGGCGGCGTCGTCGTCTGGTCGCTGACCAACTACTTTGTTGCTGGCGGCGACCAGTTTTCCCTGCTGCTGGGCGTGGCGGGGTCGGTGATGCTCGTTCTGCTCGGCTATCGGTACATGCAGGCAGGAAAGTGAGCGGAAACACAGGTTGAAAGCCAAGCGAACAATCGAGGCGACGAGTTCACGCATCGCACCGAACTGGTTTCTCTTCGACGTATAAACCTACGCGCTCCGCCACGGATGCTCGGCGAGCGGATGGAGCGTTTCGAAGGCGAAATCCGGGGTCGGGTCGGGCGTGATTTCGGGATTTGCGGGCACCCACACCGCACCGAGTCCCGCGGCCTTCGCACCGGGAACGTCGGTGCTGAGCGAATTACCGACGTGAATCGCTCGTTCAGGTGTCGAGTCGAGTTCCGCCAACGCCGATTCGAACAGTTCCGGGTGTGGTTTGGCGCGCGCGTCGTGGCCCGCGAAGACGATTGCATCGACGTACTCGTCGATTCCGAGCGCCGTCATCTTCGTTCGCTGCATCTCCGGCGACCCATTCGTGACGATTCCGAGCGCGTAGTCGCGCGCGAGGGTTTCGAGCATCACGGGTGCGCCCAGCAGGTAGCGCACCCGCGACTGGTCACGAATATCGGCGAACGCCTCTGCGACCGTCCGACCTACGTTTGGGTCGTACTCCGCGTCGCGCGCAATCGCCGCGAAGCAGTTCGACCGCTGTTCGTCCACGCTTTTCCCCCGCTCCAGAAACTCGTCGTATCGGGCGTGGTACGCCGGGATGTCGAAGAACGGTTCGACGCCGACCCGGTCGAACGACGAGGAAAGCACGTCTCGCGAATCCTGTTCGTACTCCAAGAGTGTGTCGTCCAAATCGAAGAGAACCGTGTCGATGTCCATCACGCGAAAAAGAGGAGTTGTGCTGACAAAAATCATGCGTCGGCGAACATTTATATTCGAAGACGGAACCAGTTCGGTTCGATGCGCTCTGCCACTCCGATCGGTCGGTTTCGCCGACCAGTCGTACCTGACAGTACTACACCCGCCGATAATTCCCATCCACCCGCTCTGCCAGTCCCAACAGCACCGCCCAGTCCAGCATATTTCCGACTCGTTCGCGCCACACTTCCTCGACCCTACTCGGGTCTTTGTGGCGCTCCCACGTCGGAATCTCCTCGCGGAACTTCTCGAACACGGCCCGCTCGGAAAGTGGGCCGTGTTCGTCCAGTACGGACAGGACAATCGAAACGCCGTACACCCGCGATTGGAACGATTCGGCCAGTTTCTCCCGATCCGGGTCACGACGCAGTCGGGCGAACCCCGACTGCGTCTCTTCGGCCAGTTCGAGCGCCCGAAGGAAGGTGAGCCACGTCCGGGCCACGTCCCGACTCTGAAAGCCGAGTCGGTTCATCAGGCGGGCACAGCAGTCGTCCTCTGTGCCGGGAACCAGCGGCACCGCCTTCTGTGCGTCCGCCACGAAATCGAACTCCGCGGGTGCAGAGGGAACGAGTTTGAATTTCACAGGTCGAAGCTGTCCGCCAGTAGGTCGTGGTTCGTCTCGCCGAGGACGTGCGTCGGTCCGTTTACGACATCCACGGTCACCTGCGCCGGAGCGAAAACGCTCTCGGGAATCGCCTCGAAATCCCACTCTGCGTCGTCGAAGAACGTCTGGAACGTCGTGCCGTACTCGTCGCTCGCGGTCGATGGTAGTTCGTCGAATCGGTCGAACTCCTCGCGGACGGTGAGATGCACCCGACCGCCGTAGGCTAGCGCATCGTTCGTCCGCCCGATGGCGGTTGCTTCGTCGTGACTGACCGGTGCAACCGGGGCCGACCCTCTTACGGAGAGGATGTCCAACGGGTCGTATCCGAGTTCGCTGAGTCGGAAAGCGGCGAGTTCGGCGGCGCGGGAGGCGACGCTGACGCTCCCGGTGATGCTTCCCGTGGCGAACGTCGGGAGGAACACCGCGTTCGGTTCGACGCCCGCGAGATCGGCGACGTGTTCCGCGACCTTCTCGTCCGGAAGTCGGTCGGATTCGACTGCGAGGACGGCGAACTCGAACGAGTCGGCGTAACCGACGCGCTGATATTCGTCTTCCTCCGCGACCAGCGCGCGCGCAGGGCCGCTTCCCAGTCCGTCGAACTCATCGACGGTGAGTTCCCATCCCGCCTTCTGCGAACAGAGCAGTGCGAGCGCGGGTTGGTCGGTCGAGAGTTCGACGTAAGGAAACGGTGCGCCCGCAACGTCGCCCATCTGGGTTTGTACCGTGGCTAATCCGGCGGTCTGAAGTTCCGCGAGGAGGAGTCCGGCCTCCGTTCCGCCGTCCGCGTCGATACCGAAATCGAGGACGGTCGCTTCGTTGTCCAGTTCGTAGGCGGCGACGTTCAGTTCGCCCGCGAAGTCGATGGCCTCGTCAACGAGTTCAAGGGCCATTCGATTGAGGCTGTCCATGCTCCGAAATTGGTCGGCATCCGGTAAACCGTTTATCGGTTCACCGCCCGCTCGTTCGGACGCATCTCGGATTACTTTTCATGGTGGGTTGATAAGGCAAACTTGATGGTACGGGTGCGGGTCGATTGGCGGTCGAGCTGCAGTTTCGTCGGGACGATACTAAAATGGTTGTCGGTGCCGCTCTGTCTTCCCGCCGTCGTCGCGCTCTTGTACGCCGAACCGCTCGTCCCGTTCGCGGTCACTATTGCGGTCACGTTCGTCCTCGGCCTTGGACTCGAAAACCTCACCGAGGAGCGCACACTCGGCCACCGAGAAGCGTTTTTGATGGTCGCGTTGACGTGGTTTTCCATCGCGCTCATCGGGGCGATTCCGTTCGTTACGGCAGGAAGAGGTGCTGTTGCCTATCCGGTGAACGCGCTATTCGAGAGTACCAGCGGAATTACGACGACGGGAGCGACGGTTATCACCGACTTCGAGATTCACGCACAGTCGATTATGCTCTGGCGGCAACTAATCCAGTGGCTCGGCGGATTAGGAATCCTCGTCCTTGCGACTGCGGTGCTGTCGGAACTCGGCGTCGGTGGCGCGCAGTTGATGGAAACCGAGACGCGAACCCGCGACGTTCACAAGTTGACCCCTCGAATTGAGGAAACCGCCCGTCTGCTGTCGTCGCTGTACGTGGGACTGACCGTCCTCCAGATGGCGCTATTTTACGGTCTTCATCACGCAGGTTTCGCGCCGAACATGACGCTTTTTGACGCGGTCGCCCATCCGCTGACGACGGTATCCACGAGCGGGTTTTCGCCGCAACCGCTGAGTATCGGCGCGTTTTCACCAGCGATTCAGTGGGTGACGATTCCGTTCATGGCGCTCGGTGCGACCAGTTTCATTCTGCTGTATTTCACCCTACAGGGCGACACCAGTCGTCTCCGCCAAAGTGAGGAGTTCCGATTTTACGTCTCCTTGCTCGCCCTTTTCACGATTGTCGTCAGCATCCTCCTCGTCAACGACCCCGACTTCGACGGTACTATCGAAGCAACGCTTCGCCACGCCGCGTTTCAGGTCGTCTCCATCATGACCACGACCGGATACGCGACGGTGGATTTCAACGTGTGGTCTGCCGCCGCGAAACACATGCTGTTCATCTGCATGTTCATCGGGGGCATGGCCGGGAGTACCACCTGTTCCATCAAGACGTTGCGCTGGCTAGTCGTCATAAAGGCGTTCCGTCGGGACTTGTTCACTGCGACGCATCCATCCGTGATTCGTCCCGTATGGCTCAGCGGCGATGCAGTCGACGAGGAGTCGGTTCGCAGTATCTACGCCTACACGCTCATCTCCCTCGTCATCTTCGCCGCCGCGACGGTTTTCTTGGTGCTGGACGCCTCCCGCGTCGGTCCCGACATCGGCGAGTTCGACGCGATGGGCGCGGCGGCGGCCACCTTCCTCAACATTGGCCCTGGATTCGGCGTCGCCGGGCCGTTCGGGAGTTACGAACCGTTCTCGGATTCCGCAAAACTCGCGATGGTCGTGTTGATGTGGGTCGGGCGAATCGAGATTCTGCCGGTGCTCGTGTTGCTCACCCCTGCCTACTGGCGAACGTGAAGACGGTCGGTTGGGTCGGGTGGGTCGGTTGTCGCAGACAACCGACCATTCCGGGCCGACTGTCACAGGAAGACCCTCACAGGCCGACCTAGCCCGTCTCTACTCACTGCTCGCGTTTCGCTTCCCGGCCCAGTACGTCCTCGACGGCATCGACTTTTTCCTGCGCGCGCTGGTCGCTCGTTCGCTTGTCGTCGATTTTCAGCACCGTACTCACCCGGTCGCCATCGACCGCTTCGTGGGCGGCCTGCGCGGCCGCGAACAGGTCGTCAACCGACTCCGCTTCGATGACCGTCCCCATCGGATTCGTCTCGTAGGAGACGTCGAACTCGTCCAGTGCTTCCACCGCCTTTGCGACTTCGCCCGCCATGCTGTCCTCGGTGACCGGCGCGACGGAAAGGAGCGCGATTACTGTCATACTCCCCTCGTCGGTTGTCGGCTACCTAAGCGTGGGTGGTTTCTGTCAGATTGTTCACTGCTGTCGCGTCGGCGCTGTTCCCTGCTGATACCGTTGCGGTCGTTCTCCGTGGCCCTGTTCTTGCTCCCCTTCCGACCTCCCGCCACGTTCTTCCATCGCAGGTTGAATCGGTTCCCGCTGGAGGTGTGCTTCGAGGAACCAGAGGTATTGGTCCACTTCGCGGGATAACTCCGTGAGCAGGTCGGCCGTGTCTTGGTCGTTGTGTGCCTCCGCGGCGTCGATGCCCCCACGCAAGTTCGCGGCGTGAATCGACACGTTGTTGGCCAACGCTTCGACGTACTGCGGGCCGATGACCACGTCGGTTCGAATCTCGGGAATCCGCGAGTTCTCCGCCGTCATTCGAACCGTTCCCCGGGCTTCCCCGCCGAGTGCGGCCACTCGTTCGCCGAGTTCGTCGCCGTGTTCGAACAGCACGTCTGCGAACTCGTCGAACAGCAGATGCAGTTGGTAAAATTGCATCCCCTTGACGTTCCAGTGTGCGTACTTCGTCTGGGTCAGCAGGTCGGTCGTATCCGCGAGTTCCTGATTCAGCAGTTCCACGAGCGCCCGTCTATCGTCGTCGGGAACGTCGTTCTGCGTGAAAAACATCCGGGCGGTCTGGTTGTCTGGTCGATTCTCGTGTCGATTCGATCTTCTCTCCGGTCGGTTTTCTGGTCGGCTCATTTTCCCCACCTCATGCTCTGGACGGCGGATTCCGGCAAGAGGATTTCGGCGGATGAATCGCGCCGCCACTCCTCGCCGTCGTCCTTCGTCTTCACTCCTCGAACGCCTCGCGCAGTGCTTCCCCCGCCCGGTCGAGCGCGTCGTCCGCCCGTTCGACGTCGGGAAACGGGTCGTCCAACTGCCGCATGTTGAGGAAGTCGTGAATCATTGCGCCGTAGTTCACGTGTTCGATTGAGACACCCGCCTCGTTCAATCGACTCGCGTATGCGGTTCCCTCGTCGCGCAAGGGGTCGTATCCCGCGGTCAACACGAATGCGGGCGGCAAGTTCGACAAATCACGAGCGAGGAGCGGCGAAGCACGCACGTTGTTTCCATCCACATCCTCTCGCAGATAGTGGTTCCAGAACCAGATCATGAGCGGTCGGGTGAGGAAGTAGCCCGACCCATTCTGGCTGTAGGATTCCGTCCCGTAATCGTGGTTCGTTACCGGATAGGCGAGCAGTTGGAAGTCGATGTCAGGCGCGCCGAGTTCCTTTTCGTCTGCCATCTGCGCCACAATGGCCGCGAGGTTCCCGCCCGCACTCTCCCCGCCAACGGCCAATTTGTCGGGGTCTGCGCCGATTTCCTCGGCGTGCGTCGCCGTCCACTTCGTCGCCCCGTAGGCGTCTTCGACCGCCGCCGGAAACGGATTTTCGGGTGCCTTCCGGTATTCGACCGAAACGACTACGCAGTCGCCTCGGTTCGCCAGCGACCGTGCGACCGAATCGTGGGTGTCGAGATTGCCCAGCACCCACCCGCCGCCGTGGAAGTAGACGAGCGCGGGGTGTTGGCCGTCCTCACTCCCCTCGGGCGTGTAGATTCGAACCGGGATGTTCTTGCCGAACGTTCCGATGATTCTCTCTTCGACCGCCGCGACTGATTCGGGCTCTGCCTCGGGCGTGAACGCATCGGTGTGCAGGGCGCGGGCCTGTTCGACGCTCAGCGTCTCGACCTGTGGAACGCCCTCCGATTCGAGCGTTTCGAGGAACGATTCGGCGTCCGGGTCGAGTTCCTTTGCTCGCTTTGCGGTTATCTCGGTTTCAGAGTTTTCTGACGACATGGTTTTGCCAGAAACGAGTCGTGGGGGAGGTAGGTAAGCGTAATTGCCGATAAAACTCAGTCGTCTGAATGCACTTCCTTCCGCCCACTCAACTCCTCCGGTATGAGTCGGAAGTGCCGAAACGGAACGTCTTCCGGCGGTTGGTCGAAAATATCCACTACCGGAATTTGAACGCCCCACAACCGCTGCGCGGCGGCGGAGTCGTATGGCAACTCGTCTACCGATTCAAGGTGGCCACTCGCCACGACGCTCCGATAGCCCGCGCCCGTTTTTTCGTGCACGACGAACGAAACCGGGTCGTCGAGTAGGGTTTCCTTCCCGCTTCCCTCCGGGAACGCGAGTCGGAAGTAGAAACTGCTCGTATCTTCGTAGTAGCCATACGACACCGGGAGCGTAAACGGCGGGTCGTCCGCGGGCGTCGAAAATGAGATGACGCCCGTGCCGCCCTCTCCGAGAAAGTCGTTCATCTCTCCGTCCGTCATCCCCACCCACCGAAGTCCCTGCATAAACGGCTGTACGACGTGCCGATAGAAAACGAATCGGTGCGTTTCTGGGGTGTTTTGGATGACGTTGAATGTCTTTCGTGTGGCAAAAACCGTTTCGTGAGCGACGCCGACCGGCGTCGCTCACGGGTTTGCGTCAGTGAGAAGTGCGCTGGCTGGGATTTGAACTCGTCAAGACATTCCTGCTCGGCTCACTCCGTTCGCCTGTGCGGGCTGTGACTTGTCTGCTCAAATCTCCGGGCGATTTCATCACTCGCGGTAGAGCGAGCACACGCTACGCGGTGCTCACGGGTTTGCTCGTGATAGAAGTGCGCTGGCTGGGATTTGAACCCAGGTTGTGACCATGGCAAGGTCACGTGATACCACTACACTACCAGCGCGTGGTGTTTTTCGACAGTACAATCTTGCTACGGCTAGGTATAAATGTATTACGCAAGCGGGATAGCGAGAGCAAGCCGAGAATAATCTTAATTGTTCTCGCGCGCGGGCGAGCGCAGGACGATTATCCACTGACACGAGCAGCGAGCGACGCCCAGCGACGTCGCTCACGGGTTTGCTCGTGATAGAAATGCAGCTGACTGGAATTTGAACTCGCCGAGACGTTCCGGGATGCTCACTTCCCTCCGGTCGTTGCGCTTCCGGGCGTGCGACTCGTCTGCTCAAATCCAGTGGCATTTTGCTCACAGACGACTCGCTCCGCTCGTCGTTGTGAGTTCGCAAAAGTGCGCTGGCTGGGATTTGAACTCGTCAAGACATTCCTGCTCGGCTCACTCCGTTCGCCTGTGCGGGCTGTGACTTGTCTGCTCAAATCTCCGGGCGATTTCATCACTCGCGGTAGAGCGAGCACACGCTACGCGGTGCTCACGGGTTTGCTCGTGATAGAAATGCGCTGGCTGGGATTTGAACCCAGGTTGTGACCATGGCAAGGTCACGTGATACCACTACACTACCAGCGCAGTGTTGCTTGCACTTCCTCGTATTCCCGACTACAGTATAAGACTTGCGAGTCGGGATGCCCTCGTGTGGCAATCACTCTCTTACTCCTCTTGATTCGGAGGGTTTCGGGCGTGTGAATACGTCACGCTCCCGAATCGGAAGCGTCACCCTTTTAACCATCACTGAGAAAATTTCGCTACAGTCTAGTGATGAGGCGTCGAAGCGTCACGGTATGACCGTCAACATACTCGTGCCGTCGTCCCTCGTCCGGGAAGCCGAAGACAAACGCGAGGCAACTCGCAAGATCGGCTACGTCGCCCGCGCGGCGACCATCTTCCGGGCAGATAACCTCATCGTCTTCCCCGATTCGGAAGGCGAGCGAAAATGGGGCGGCGGATTCGTCGAAACCGTACTCCGGTACGCCGCAACCCCGCCATACCTCCGAAAGGAGGCGTTCGGGAAGCAAGACGAGTTGGAGTATGTGGGCGTCCTACCGCCGCTCCGCGCACCATCGCAGACCGGCTCCGAATCCGACGATTCGGGGTCGTTAAGACAGGGAATCGTGACCGAGGTCGGACCTGAAGGGCGCGTCCGGGTCAATTGCGGATTGCAACACCCGATTTCGCTCGTCGTACCGTCGCAAATGACGGTCGGCGAGGGGGAGCGCGTTACCGTCAGGATCTCTTCGAGAAGACCGGTTCGTGCGAAACTCGTGGACGCCCCGCAGTCGGGCTACACAGTGATGCGCATGAACCTCTCGGCGGCCCTCGACCGCGACGATGCTGGCGTTCGAATCGCCACGTCCCGCTTCGGAGAATCGCTCTCCGTGGCGCGGCTCGACGAAATCGTTGCGCAAACCGAACGCGACGGCATGTCTGTCGTGTTCGGCTCGCCCGGTCGGGGACTGCCGGAGATACTCGGGGTTGAACCCGAGCGTATCTCCGCGGTCGAATCCGGCGTACCAGCCCGGTTCGACCTCTGGCTGAATACGGTTCCGAACCAAGGCAGCGAGGTCATACGAACTGAAGAAGCGATGTTCGCTTCCCTCGCCTGCCTCAACCTCAACAGCGAGTGATACGATGCCACAAACAAGCAGACCACGAAAAGGTTCGCTGGGCTTCGGCCCCCGTAAGCGTGCAACCAGCGAGGTTCCGCGCTTCAACTCATGGCCCGATAGCGACGGTCAGCCGTCGCTCCAAGGCTTTGCGGGCTACAAGGCAGGAATGACCCACGTGGTGATGGTCAACGACGAAGCAAACTCCCCCCGCGAAGGGATGGAGGAAACCGTTCCCGTCACCATCGTCGAGACGCCCCCAATGCGGGCCGTCGCTCTCCGAGCCTACGAAGACACGCCATACGGGAAGAAGCCGCTGACGGAAGTGTGGGGTAGCGAGTTCCACGACGAACTCGACCGCACGCTCAACGTGCCGGAAAACCACGACGCCGAATCCGCGGAGGACGAACTCCGCACCGCCATCGAGGCAGGCGACGTGGCAGACCTCCGGGTCATCACCCACACCGTCCCAAGCGAGCTGAAGAACGTACCGAAGAAACGACCGGACGTCATGGAAACGCGCGTCGGCGGCGGCTCCCTCACGGAGCGCGCCGACTTCGCGCTCGACGTACTCGAAGACGGCGGAGAACACGACATCACTGACGTGTTCCGCGCAGGCGAGTACCTCGACATCGGTGGCGTCACGAAAGGTAAAGGAACGCAGGGTCCCGTCAAACGATGGGGCGTCCAGAAGCGGAAGGGCAAACACGCCCGCCAAGGCTGGAGACGCCGCATCGGGAACCTCGGCCCGTGGAATCCGTCGCGCGTTCGCTCGACGGTTCCACAGCTGGGTCAGATGGGCTACCACCAGCGCACCGAACTCAACAAGCGCCTCATTTCCCTCGGCGACGACGACGAAGCCTCCGTCGACGGCGGATTCGTCAACTACGGCGAGGTCGATGGCTCGTACGCGCTCATCAAGGGTTCGGTTCCGGGGCCGAACAAACGCCTCGTGCGCTTCCGCCCTGCAGTTCGACCGACTGACCAACCGCGCCTCGACCCCGAGGTGCGCTACGTAAGTACGGAGTCTAACCAGGGATAACCCATGCAGGCAACAGTACGTGACCTGAATGGCGAGGAAGCTGACACGGTTGACCTTCCGGACGTGTTCGACACGACTGTCCGGACGGACCTCATCAAGCGTGCAGTGCTCGCCGCACAGGCAAACCGGAAACAAGACTACGGCACCGACCCGCACGCCGGAATGCGGACCTCCGCCGAGTCGCCGGGCAGTGGCCGCGGTATGGCCCACGTCCCGCGAACGAACGGAAAGGCCGCTCGCGTTCCATTCACCGTGGGCGGGCGTGTCGCACACCCGCCGAAGGCGGAGAAAGACCGAACGCTCTCCATCAACAAGAAAGAGCGAAAGCAGGCAATCCGAAGCGCCATCGCGGCGACGACGGATGCAGAGCGCGTCTCCGAGCGCGGACACCGCTTCGACGAGGACACCGAACTGCCGCTCGTCGTGAGCGACGAGTTCGAAGACCTCGTCAAGACGCAGGAAGTCGTTTCCTTCCTCGAAGCGGTCGGCATCGACGCCGACGTCACGCGCGCGGAGGAAAACAAGACGATTCGCGCAGGGCGCGGGACGACCCGTGGCCGCAAGTACAAGACGCCGAAGTCGATCCTGTTCGTCACCAGCGAAGAACCATCGCGCGCGGCGCGCAACCTCGCTGGCGCTGACGTTGCGACGGCGCGCGAGGTCAACGCAGAAGACCTCGCCCCCGGGACGCAGGCAGGACGACTGACCGTCTGGACGGAGAGCGCACTCGAAGAGGTGGCAGACCGATGAGCGTCATCGAATATCCGTGGGTTACGGAGAAGGCGATGAACGAGATGGACTTCGACAACAAGCTCCAGTTCATCGTTTCGCTCGACGCCACGAAGCCAGAGATTCGAGACGAAGTCGAAGAGCGCTACGAAGTCACCATCGAGAAGATCAACACCCAAGTGACGATGAAAGGGAAAAAGAAGGCGACCGTCGCGCTGTCGGACGATGACGACGCGCAGGACGTCGCCTCCCGAATCGGGGTGTTCTAACAATGGGACGAAGGATTCAGGGACAGCGACGTGGTCGCGGTGGACCGACTTTCCGCGCACCGTCGCACCGATACAAGGCTGAACTGAGCCACAAGCAGAACGAAGACAACGACTTGGTCACTGGCACGGTCGTCGGCATCGAACACGACCCTGCTCGCAGTGCCCCAGTCGCAGCCATCGAATTCGACGATGGCGACCAGCGACTCGTCCTCGCGCCGGAAGGCGTCGGAGTGGGCGAGGAGATTCAGGTCGGCGTCTCCGCCGAAATCAAGCCCGGCAACACGCTCCCGCTCGCCGAAATCCCGGAAGGGGTTCCGGTGTGCAACGTCGAGCGCCAGCCCGGTGACGGCGGAAAGTTCGCGCGCGCCTCCGGCGTCAGCGCGGACCTCATCACGCACGACCGAGAGGCCGCAGTTGTCGAACTCCCGAGCGGCGAAATCAAGCGATTGTCGCCTGATTGCCGCGCCACCATCGGCGTCGTCGCCGGTGGCGGACGAACGGAGAAACCGATGGTCAAGGCCGGTAACAAACATCACAAGATGCGAGCACGCGGCACGAAGTGGCCGAACGTGCGTGGTGTGGCGATGAACGCCGTCGACCACCCGTTCGGTGGCGGTGGCCGCCAGCACCCCGGCCGACCGAAAAGCGTTTCGCGGGATGCCCCGCCGGGACGAAAGGTCGGAGACATCGCGTCCAAACGAACTGGACGTGGAGGTAACAAATGAGCGGAAACGAATACCGAACCGGACGCGAGGGTGAGTTCACCTATCGCGGCTACGACCTGGACGAACTGCAGGACATGAGCCTGGAGGAAGTCGCAGAACTGCTCCCCGCACGCAAGCGGCGAAGCATCCTTCGCGGGTTGACCGTCGAGCAAGAGAAACTGCTCGAAAAGGCCCGGAACAAAACCGAGGAAGAATCGGCAAACAGCCCGATTCGGACGCACCTGCGCGACATGCCGGTGCTTCCATCGTTCGTTGACAAGACGTTCGCCGTCTACAACGGCAGTGAGTTCGAACGTGTCCGCATCGAGCCGGAGATGTTGGGCCACTACCTCGGCGAGTTCCAGCTGACCCGCAATTCAGTTGAACACGGACAAGCAGGAATCGGTGCGACCCGCTCCTCGAAGTTCGTGCCACTCAAATAAACCATGGGAATCAGCTACAGCGTCGATGCCGACCCGGACACCACCGCGAAAGGGATGCTTCGGGAGCGGCATATGAGCCACAAGCACAGCAAGGCGATTGCCCGCGAAATCAAGGGCAAAACTGCCGGGGACGCGAAAGCGTACCTCCAGCAGGTCGTGAACGAGGAGCGGTCGGTGCCGTTTAAGCAGCACAACAGCGGCGTCGGCCATCGCTCGGACATCGACGGCTGGGACGCAGGTCGCTACCCAGAGAAGGCGAGCAAGGCGTTCATCGAACTCCTCGACAACGTCACCGCCAACGCGGATGCGCAAGGCTTCGACGGCGAGTCGATGGAAATCATGCACGTCGCCGCCCACAAGGTCGGCGAAGTGCAGGGTCGAAAGCCGCGCGCATTCGGCCGCGCAAGCGCCTGGAACACCCCTGAAGTGGATGTCGAACTCATCCTTGAGGAGGTCGAAGAATAATGGCAGACGAACATCAATTCATCGAAGACGGGCTTCAGCGCTCGCAGATAGACGAGTTCTTCTCGGAAGAACTCGGTCGAGCGGGCTACGGCGGCATGGACGTCGCCAAGACGCCGATGGGGACACAGATCGTCCTCAAGGCCGAAAAGCCCGGTATGGTTATCGGAAAGGGCGGGAAGAACATCCGGAAAATCACCCGAGAACTCGGTGAGCGGTTCAATCTCGACGACCCGCAGATCGACGTTCAAGAGGTCGATGAACCGGATCTGAACGCCCGAATCGTCGCCGACCGACTCGCCAACGCGCTCGAGCGCGGTTGGTACTTCCGGAAGGCAGGTCACACGACCATCGACCGTATCATGGACTCCGGCGCACTCGGCGCCGAAATCGTCCTGTCCGGGAAAGTCACGGGCGCACGTTCACGCGTGGAGAAGTTCAACCGTGGCTACATCAAGCACAACGGTGAACCCGCACAGGAAATCGTCGACCACGGTCAGGGCGTCGCAGTGATGAAGCTCGGCACCATCGGCGTGGACGTCAAAATCATCCCGCCGGGAGCCAATCTGCCCGACGACTTCCACATCGAGGAGGGTGCGAACCCAGAAGAACTCGTTCCGGAAGCCGTCGAGGCAAACGAGCAAGCGGCCCTCATCGAGGAACCCGACGAGGAAACCCTCGAAGAGCTCGAAGCCGACGAGGAATCGCCGGAACCCGGCGAAACCGAAGTTGACGAAGAAATCGTCGAAGAAGTCATCGAGGAAGAGTCGGCAGAGGCAGACGACTCCGAACCCGAGTCCGTCGAAGAAGAACTCGACGAACTCGAAGAGGAAGTCGAAGCCGAAGCCGAGGAACTGCTCGAAGAGATGGAAGACGAGGAGAGTGAAGAATAATGGCGATCCTTCACAACGGAGAAATCCGCGACATGACGCCTGCCGAGCGTGAAGCAGAACTCGAAGAACTCGAGACGGAACTGCTCAACACGAAGGCAGTCAAGGCCGCGGGTGGTGCACCCGAAAATCCGGGCCGCATCAAGGAACTTCGCCGAACCATCGCTCGAATCAAGACGATTCAGCAAGAAGAAGGGGACTCTACGGAAGAGTAACCATGCCACTGACACCCGAGACGCTCACGAAACACGAACTCGCCGGTCTGCCCGTGCGAGTCGTTTCAGCCACGAATCCCGCCCTCGAAGGTATCGATGGTCGGGTCGTGTCCGAAACGATGCGCACGCTTACTGTCGAGTCCGCGTCTCGGTCGTGGCAGGTACCAAAGCAGGGCACGAGATTCGAGTTTAGACTCACAGATGAAGCCGCCGTTTCCCGCGAGGGAACGGGGACTCCGTCCAAACGGGAGTCGGAAACTGCCGGAGAACAATCCGGTCAGTCTGGCTTCTGCGAGGGCGGAGCCTACGTTACGGTGGATGGAGTCACACTGCTCTCACGACCCGCATTGCGTACCGAAGTAGGAGGTAATTCGAAATGGCGTTAGGATTGAACGTACCAGAACCGGAGGAGACATGCTCCGACGAGGACTGCCCGTTCCACGGAACGCTTTCCGTGCGCGGACAGATTCTCGAAGGAGAGGTCGCCTCCACCGACATGGAAAAGACCGTTGTCGTCGAGCGAGAGTACGACGTTACAGTGCCGAAATACGACCGGCAGATGAAACGTCGCTCCCGCGTTCCGGCCCACGCGCCGGAGTGCCTGACTCTCGAAGTCGGCGAAACGGTTCGTATCGCAGAAACCCGACCGCTCTCGAAGACGAAATCACACGTCGTCGTCGAGACCGTGGCGGACGACGCCACGGAGGGAGGTGACAACTAATGGAAGCGCTGAAAGCTGACGTGACGCAGGGCGTCGAGAAAGGCTCCCTGCTCAACTGTGCCGACAACACCGGCGCACGCGAGCTGAAAGTCATCAGCGTCTCCGGCTACCACGGCACGAAGAGCCGCCACCCGAAGGCGGGCATCGGTGACAAAATCACCGTGTCCGTAACGAAGGGGACGCCCGAAATGCGGCGTCAGGTGCTGGAAGCCGTCATCATTCGACAGCGCAAATCCATCCGCCGACCGGACGGCACGCGTGTCAAATTCGAAGACAACGCGGCCGTCGTTATCGACGACGTCGAAGAGCCGCGAGGGACGGAGATTAAAGGTCCCATCGCGCAAGAAGTCGCCGAGCGGTTTGGAAGTATTGCAAGCACAGCTACGATGATAGTATGACCCGACAACCACGCAAACAGCGAAACCAGACCGAACGCGCCCCGCTTCACCAGCGGCACCAGCAGGTCAAAGCGACGCTGTCCGACGACCTCCGCGAGGAGTACGGTCAGCGAAGCGTCCGCGTCAACGCGGGCGACACGGTCGAGGTCATGCGCGGCGATTTCGCCGGCGAAGAGGGCGAAGTGCTCGAAGTGGATATGAAAAACGCAGTCATCCACGTCGAGGAAGTCACCCTCGAAAAAGCAGACGGCGAGGACGTTCCGCGTCCGCTCGACACGAGCAACGTTCGCGTGACCGACCTCAACCTCGAAGACGACCGCCGCGAGGCGCGTCTGGAAGGTGATACCGAATGAGCAACCATCAGAAACGACTCTCCGTTCCGAACTCCTGGCCGGTCGAGCGAAAGACCGCCACGTTCACCGTGAAGGCCGGCGCTGGCCCGCACGGGCGTGACGGTGTCCCGCTCCTCATCATCCTGCGGGACGTGCTGGGCTACACGAACTCGAAGAAGGAAGCCCGCTACGCGCTCAACCAGGATTCTATCCTCGTGAACGGCGAGGCAATCAGCGACGAACAGCGACCCATCGGCATGTTCGACATCATCGCGTTCATCGAACGCGAAGAGTACTACCGCGTCTTCCCCGACGAAGGTGGACGCCTCGCGCTGACCCCCATCGACGCAGATGCGGCGGACGGCCGACTGGCGAAAATCGAAGACAAGACGCAGGTCACCGGTGGCGAAACGCAACTCAACCTCCACGACGGAAGCAATCTCCGCGTGGACGACGCCGACGACTACAGCACGAAAGACTCCATCGTCGTGGGTACCGAAGAGAAGGACATTCTCGCTCACTTCCCATACGAGGAAGGCTGTCTCGTCACTGCCGTCCGCGGTCAGCACGCGGGCGAAATCGGCGAAGTCGCCGACATCACGGTGACGCCCGGAAGCGGTTCGAACACCGTCACCGTCGAAGGTGACGACACCACGTTCGAAACCGTCGAAGAGTACCTCGTCGTCATCGACGAGAACTTTGCAGGAGGTGACGACGAATGAGCGAAGCCGAGGCCGATTTCCACGAGATGCGAGAGCCGAAAGTGGAGAAGGTCGTCGTCCACATGGGCGTCGGTGAAGGTGGTCGAGAACTCGCCAACGCCGAGGAAATCTTAGAGGACGTAACCGAGCAGGAGAGCGTCCGCACGCTGGCGAAGTCCACGCTTCCGGACTTCGGCATCCGTCAGGGCGACCCAATCGGTGCGAAGGTCACACTTCGCGGCGAGGCCGCCCACGAGTTCCTCGACACTGCGCTGCCGCTTTCCAGTCTCTCGAAATCGCAGTTCGACGAGACGGGGAACTTCAGCTTCGGTGTCGATGAACACACCGAGTTCCCGAGTCAGGAATACGACCCGAACGTCGGAATCTACGGGCTTGACGTGACCGTCAATCTCGTCCGGCCGGGCTACCGCGTCGCAAAGCGCGACAAGGTGTCCCGCCAGATTCCGTCGAACCACCGACTGACGGCCGAGGACGCAACGGCGTTCATCGAAGCCAACTTCGACGTTGAGGTGGACGAATGAGCGAAAGTGAGAACGACGCGACCGGCGAGCAGACGGCCAAACGCACTGGACAAATCGAAACGTGCCAGCGCTGTGGTCGAAAGCAAGGTCTGGTCGGAAAATACGACATCAATCTGTGTCGCCAGTGCTTCCGCGAGATTGCACGCGACATGGGATTCAAGAAGTACCGATAACCATGGCAGGAAACGACCCACTCAGCAACGCACTCTCAGGCGTGGACAATGCCGAGAGTGTCGGTCATCTGTCCCACACGGTACAGCCCGCCTCGAACGAGATTGGCAGCGTACTTGAGGTCTTTTACGACCACGGGTACATCGACGGCTTCGAGTTCGTCGACGACGGCAAAGCCGGTCACTTCGAGGTCGAACTAAAAGGCGCAATCAACGAATGTGGCGCGGTCAAGCCCCGGTACTCCGTGGGCAAAGACGACTTCGAGAAATGGGAGAAACGATTCCTCCCGGCCCAAGATTACGGGTCACTCGTCGTCACGACCAGCCACGGCGTCATGAGCCACTACGAGGCCCGCGAACAGGGAATCGGTGGCCAAGTCATCGCCTACGTCTACTAGAACCATGCCACGAGTAGAAATCGAAATTCCGGACGAGGTGACCGCTGACGTAGACCACCTCGACCTGACTGTTGATGGACCGGAAGGAACCGTTACGCGACGGCTCTGGTACCCAGACGTCACTGTCAGCGTTGAGGACAACGCAGTAGTCATCGAGAGCGATTCCACCGACGCCAAAACGAAGGCGACGATGGGAACGTTCGAGAGCCACGCACGAAACATGATTCACGGCGTGTCCGAGGAGTGGGAGTACAAGATGGAAGTCTTCTACTCTCACTTCCCGATGCAGGTTCGTTCCGAGGGCGACGCAGTCGTCATCGAGAACTTCCTCGGTGAGAAAGCGCCCCGTAAGACGAACATCCACGGGGACACCACCGTCGAAGTCAGCGACGAGGAACTGTTCCTGCGCGGCCCCAGTATCGAAGACGTGGGCCAGACCGCTGCGGACATCGAACAACTCACTCGCGTGAGCGGCAAAGACACGCGTGTGTTCCAAGACGGCGTCTACATCACGGAAAAGCCGTCTACAGGAGGTGCCTGATAGATGGCAGACGAACCAGAACAGATAGAAGACATCAGCGGTGTTGGCGATAGCAAGGCCGAGTCGCTCCGCGACGCGGGCTACGAGTCCGTCGAGGACATTGCCAGCGCCAGTCAGGACGACCTCGCCGAAGTCGATGGAATCGGCAACGCACTCGCCGCCCGTATCAAAGCGGACGTCGGTGCCCTCGAAGTCGAAGAGGAAACCGAAGCCGAAATCGAGGACGACGAGGCAGAAGAAGAGGAACCGGACGAAGATGTCGAAACCGAACTGCAACCACGCGGCCTGTCCGAGAAGACGCCTGACCTCGAAGACGAGGAAGCGCGACTTCTCCAACAGCGCAAACGCGAGGGCAAACCGCAGTTCAATCGACAGGACTACCACAAGAAAAAGCGGACGCCCAAATCGTGGCGCAAGCCCCGCGGTGCGCTGAGCAAGCAACGCCGCGGCATCAAGGGCAAAGGCGACATGGTCGAGGCGGGCTACCGCACGCCGAAATCCGTCCGAGGTAAACACCCGAGCGGATTCGACGAGGTTCACGTCCACAACGTCGACGACTTAGACGGCGTGGACGGCGACACGGAAGCGGTCCGTATCGCCTCGAAAGTCGGTGCTCGCAAACGCGAGCGTATCGAGGAAGTCGCCGAGGAAGAGGGCATTCGTGTCCTCAACCCGACCTACGTTGAAGTGGAGGTAGAAGAATGAGTGACCTGAGTGCACAGAAGCGACTCGCCGCCGACGTGCTCGACGTCGGGAAGAACCGCGTTTGGTTCGACCCCGACGCGCAGGGTGCCATCGCGGACGCGATTACCCGCGAAGACATCCGCGAACTCGTCGACGACGGGTCGATTCAGGCGAAAGACGCAAAGAGCAACTCCCGCGGCCGAGCCCGCGAGCGCAAAGCGAAGCGCAAATACGGTCACCGCAAGGGGCCGGGCACCCGGAAGGGGAAGAAGGGCGGCCGCAAAAACTCCAAAGAGGAGTGGCAGAACCAAATCCGCGCGCAGAGACGCAAACTGCGTGAACTCCGTTCCGAGGGCGAGATTACGAAGTCGCAGTACCGCGACCTCTACGACAAGTCCAAGGGTGGCGAGTTCCGTAGCGTGCAGTATCTGCTCAACTACATCGAGAACAACTACTAACAATGGCAACTGGACCACGATACAAGGTGCCGATGCGCCGACGCCGCGAGGTCCGAACTGACTACCATCAGAGGTTGCGCCTGCTGAAATCGGGCAAGCCCCGCCTGGTCGCTCGGAAGAGCAACCAGCACGTCAGGGCGCAGCTGGTCACGATGGGTCCCGACGGCGACAATACGGTTGCAAGTGCGTTCTCCGGCGATCTGGAGGAGTACGGCTGGGAAGCCCCGACGGGCAATCTCCCTAGCGCGTACCTCACCGGATACCTGCTCGGCAAACGCGCACTTGACGCCGATTACGAGGAAGCAGTCCTCGACATCGGCCTCAACACGGCAACCCCCGGTAGCAAGGCATTCGCAGTACAGGAAGGTGCAATCGACGCTGGCCTCGACATCCCGCACAACGACAGCGTGCTGGCTGACTGGTCGCGTAACCGCGGCGAACACATCGCCGAGTACGCAGAGCAGTTAGACGAGCCGCTTTACAGCGGCGATTTCGACGCCACCGAACTACCCGAGCACTTCGACGAAGTGCTCTCAACCCTCCAGGAGGACGAATAATATGTGTGCAAACTACAACGACGGCTGGGAACCCCAGACCCGTCTCGGCCGCAAGGTCGTCGAGGGCGAAATCGACACGATGGAAGACGCCCTCAACTCCGGACTCCCACTGAAGGAGCCGGAGCTCGTTGACCAACTCCTTCCCGGACTCGAAGACGAAGTGCTGGACATCAACATGGTTCAGCGCATGACCGACTCCGGGCGGCGTGTCAAGTTCCGCTGTGTCTGCGCCATCGGCAACCGCGACGGGTTCGTCGGCTACGCAGAAGGACGAGACGACCAAGTTGGCGGTGCGATTCAGAAAGCAATCGAGATTGCGAAGCTGAACATCGTCAACGTTCCCCGCGGCGCAGGGTCGTGGGAAGACCGCAGCGACCGACCGCACTCGCTCACCCACCGGACGACCGGTAAGGCGGGCAGTGTGGAAGTCGAACTCATTCCAGCACCCGCTGGACTGGGGCTTGCGGCGACCGACACCGTGCGTAAAATCCTCGAACTCTCGGGTATCGAGAACGCATGGACGAAGAGCCACGGCAACACGCGAACGACGCTCAACCTCGCCAAGGCGACGTACAACGCCTTGGAGAACGCATCGCAGGCACGCGGTCCGCGCGCCCGCCCCGACGAAGAGCCGGAGGTGGCTGACTGATGCGAGCAGTCGTTCAAGTTCGCGGTGAGGTTGACATGACGCAGGGTGTCCGTGACACGCTGAGCATGCTCAACCTCCACAAGGTCAACCACTGCGCGCTGGTTCCGGAGACGGAAACCTACCGCGGCATGGTGACGAAGGTCAACGACTGGGTCGCCCACGGCGAACCAGAGCAGGACGTTCTTGAGACGGTTCTGTCGAAGCGCGCACAAGTGCTCGACGGAAACGAGGACGTTGACGAGGAATGGCTCGCAGAGAACACAGAGTACGCCGACTTCGCCGAACTCGCGGAGGCGCTCCTCGACGAGGAGACGACGCTCCGAGAACAGGGACTGACGCCCGTCCTTCGACTCCACCCACCACGCGGTGGTCACGACGGCATCAAACACCCCACGAAAGAGGGCGGCCAACTCGGCAAACACACGACTGAGGAAATCAACGAACTCCTCAAGTCGATGCGATAACCATGAGTAAGAAACGACGCCAACGTGGCTCGCGCACGCACGGCGGCGGGACGCACAAGAACCGCCGCGGTGCGGGTAACCGCGGTGGACGCGGACGCGCAGGCCGCGCCAAACACGAGTTCCACAACTACGAACCGCTCGGAAAGCACGGGTTCAAACGACCCGAAGACGCAAAGGAGACGGTGCTCACCGTGTCCGTGCAGAAACTCGACGAAGACGCCATGCTCTTCGCAGCAGAGGGCATCGCCGAGGAAACCGACGACGGCTACGAAATCGACGCACGCGACGTCGTCGATGACGCCTGGGACGCCGACGCCGTCAAGGTGCTCGGCGGCGGTCAGGTTCGCAACAGCCTCGACGTGACCGCGGACGCCTTCTCGGCATCCGCAGTCGAACTCATCGAGGAA
Source organism: Haladaptatus litoreus (assembly GCF_900156425.1). Taxonomy (GTDB): domain Archaea; phylum Halobacteriota; class Halobacteria; order Halobacteriales; family Haladaptataceae; genus Haladaptatus; species Haladaptatus litoreus. The sequence continues at coordinate 1,915,083 of NZ_FTNO01000001.1, read as the reverse complement.
GCGGACGGCGACGCCGTCCTTAGCGACCGCGCCGAAGCAGAAGAAGAGGAGTCGGACGACGACGAAGACGAAGCCCAGTAATCTTCACCGAACATATTCCGTTTCTTGACGCCATTTCCTTGCTACCGACTGGTTTGTTTAGTGTGCTGCCCTGTTCGAACTGACGAATTGTACTGTCATTGAAAAGGATAGTATGTGACTCCCGGACACATATCGATTCGACGGTTACCCTCGGCTGGTCGAGGACGACTGAAACGTTCCCGTGATTCCGATTTTGATTTTCCGTTCCCGGTTGGACAACGTTCGCTCGACGCGAGAAAACGGGGGAAACTCCACGGACTGTCACATTGCGAAGTCGAAGGAGATACGTGTGATGAAGTCGGAGGCATAGTCAATGGGTTGGAAAGAAACCGCAGAACCGGTTTTGACACGGATGCCCACCGTCCAGCGCCCGGAGGGGCACGTCCCCTTCAAGCGCAAGCTAACGTGGACGGCAGGCGTTCTCGTGTTGTATTTCTTCTTGACGAACGTCACTCTGTACGGAGTGAATACGAGTACAGACCTCTTTGGTCAGTTCCGCTCGCTACTCGCGGGCGCACAGGGGTCTGTGTTACACCTCGGTATCGGGCCGATAGTCACCGCGAGCATCGTCCTCCAACTGCTCGGCGGTGCCGACCTCCTCGGACTCGATACGAACGATCCGCGCGACCAAGTGTTGTATCAGGGCCTCCAGAAGCTGCTGGTGGTCGTGATGATCTGCCTGACCGGCCTGCCGATGGTGTTCGTCGGTGGGTTCTTCCAGCCGGAGCAGGCGCTCGCCGCCGCGCTCGGCTCCACGATGGCCGTGCAGTGGCTCATCTTCGGGCAGATATTCGTCGGCGCGATTCTCATCCTGTTCATGGACGAAATCGTGAGCAAATGGGGTGTCGGGAGCGGTATCGGACTGTTCATTATCGCCGGTGTCAGCCAGAGCCTCGTCGGCGGGTTCATCTCGCCCGGAATGGAGGGACAGACGGGTATCATCCCGCAGTGGATTGCTATCATCACCGGCAGCGCGCAGAACGTTCCGTCGCTGCTGACGGGTGAAGGAATTCAGTTCCTCTTGTTCGACGGCGGCAGTTTGCTCGCCCTCGCGACGACGCTGTTCATCTTCGCCATCGTCGTGTACGCGGAAAGCGTGCGTGTCGAGATTCCGCTTAGCCACGCGCGAGTGAAGGGTGCCCGCGGTCGCTTCCCCGTGAAGCTCATCTACGCGAGCGTCCTGCCGATGATCCTCGTCCGCGCCCTGCAAGCGAACATCCAGTTCCTCGGGCGCATCCTCGACAGCCAACTCGGCGGTCTTCCAGCGTGGCTCGGTAATTACAGTGGTGGACAACCCACGAGTGGGTTCTTCTACTATCTCGCACCCATCCAGCAACCGGGAGACTGGATGTGGTGGGCCGGTGGTCCCGCGGCGACACACGAAGCGTGGCAAGTGCTCCTCCGCGTTGCGGTTGACCTCGGCTTCATGGTCGTCGGTGGCGCAATCTTCGCCATCTTCTGGGTCGAGACGACGGACATGGGGCCGGAGGCGACGGCGAAACAGATTCAGAACTCCGGGATGCAGATACCCGGCTTCCGCCAGAACACCGGCGTCATCGAGAAAGTGATGGAGCGGTACATCCCGCAGGTCACCGTCCTCGGCGGCGCGCTGGTCGGCCTGTTGGCCGTCATGGCGAACATGCTCGGCACCATCGGGGCAGTGTCCGGAACCGGACTCCTGCTGACGGTGTCCATCACGTACAAGCTCTACGAGGAAATCGCAGAAGAGCAGTTGATGGAGATGCATCCGATGATGCGCGAGATGTTCGGCGGATAATCTCCACGGAACACACTCGTTCTTTTTCGCGGTCGTGCTATCCGAATCACAGAAGGGTCTTGAGTTAGACCTTTGAGTCACGGAATATGCCGCCGAAGTCCTCCTTCCACGCACGTCTTTGTTCGGCGATAGAGCGACACCTCTCTACGCACGACGCCGACTTCGAGACACTCGGCAGAAACGACGCAACCAGCATCCTCGTTCCCTCCACCTCGCGCGATGGCATTCCCATCGAGATCACTGACAAAACCGTAGACCCGCACTCTGCGGACGTGCGCCGACAGGGTGAGCGGTACGCCCGAAAGAAAGATGCGAGCCTGTTCGTCACGGCGAACGAACACGACGCGTTCCTGTTCGGGCGAACCGAATCCACGACGGACGGTGTCGAATCCCCCACCGACGAAACAGAATTTGCGCGACGCCATTACGACCTTCGCACTCAGACTGTCGAGGAGTTCGTCGGGAAACTCGTTGCAGACGGTGTCGAATTGCAGGACGGTTCCGAAGTTTCCACCACATTCGACGACATCGTCGTCCCCCGTCTCCGGAGTTTTCACACCAGCATCTTTCCGCTGTACGAGTCACTCATCCGCGAGAAATTCGATGACTGCGACCGATTTCGAGAGTTGTTGGTTGAGTGGGCGCGGAAAAACGACTATCCGTTCGAATTTCCCGACCTGAAAGGGACGTTTCGAATCGCTGCCCAGCAGTACGCATATCTGCTGTTGAACCGAACCGTGTTCGCCGAACTCGGCCGCGCGGCCGAGTTCGGCGATGACCAGCCGTCGGATGAATCGGTGTACCCCTTCGACCAACAGCTTTCAGGGTACGTTCAGTCGGTGGGTGGCGACGGCTTCGCTCCGCTTTTCGAGGCCGATAGCGAATTTTTCGCCGCGATTCCGAACGACGACCGAACGCGGGAGCGGTTGTCCGACTTCGTCAGCAGTATCGAAGAAGAGCCGTTTTCGGCCATCGACACTGACGCAGTCGGGCAGTTGTATCAGAAGCTCATTCCAGTCGAAGAGCGCAAGGAACTCGGGCAGTTCTACACGCCGGATGCCATCGGACGACTTCTTTCTCGGTGGGCGATTCGGTCGCCAGACGACCGATTTCTCGACCCGGCCAGCGGTTCCGGAGCGATTGCGATAGAGGCGTACAAACGACTGGATGAGTTGGGGGAACTTTCCCACCGGGAAATCCTCCGACGAATCACAGCGGTCGATATAAACGAGTTTCCGCTCCATCTCACCGCGCTCAATCTCGCGACCCGGAACGTCCGCGAACCGACGACGAAGCGATTTGCGTACCACGCCGACTTCTTCGACCTCGAACCGGGGACGGGACGGCCGAATACGGAAGCAAACGAGGAGGAATCCACAACGGGCGACGCAATCGGGACGTTCGACGCGACGGTGGCAAATCCACCCTACGTCCGACAGGAGTTTCTGTACCCGAACCGCGACCATTTCCGCGAACACCTACGGCGGTTCGAACCTTCGCCGCGGAACTACTACGACGGCGGGAAAGCAATCGACGGACGAAGCGACCTCTACTGTTACTTCCTCACGAACGTCACCCGATTTCTCCGAGAGGGGGCGCGATTGGCGTGGGTCGTTCCGACGAAGTGGATGGCAACGGATTACGGCCCGTCGCTCCGCCGATTTCTCTACGACCAGTACAAAGTCGAAGCGGTGGTCGGTTTCCGAAATCGCCTCTTCGAGGATGCATTGGTCGATACGGTGTTGTTGTTGATGGAACGAACCGACGACGCGGCGGCGCGCGAGAACACGCAGACGAAGTTCGTTCGTCTCAACGAACGGATGGACGACGACGACGTGTTGGCACTCATCGACCGAACCGAGGACGTTCCGGACGGGAGTTACATGACGATTCGAGGGGGTTCGGCGTATCGAACGATTACTATCTCGCAATCGTATCTGGCGAACAATTCCGAAGCGAAACTCCAGCAGTACATCACTGCTCCGACACTTTACACGGCGGTTTTGGAACACGAAAATACGGTTACGCTGTCCGACATCGCCACGATAACGCGGGGGAAGAAAACGGGGGCGAATCCGATTTTCGTCCTCGATAGGGAAACAGTCCACTCTCACGCCATCGACGACCGATTCCTGCGACCCGCGGTAAAGAGCGTGAGGGAAGTCGATGGGTACGAGCAGACGGCACCGGACGCGGAACGGTGGATGCTCGACATGGACGAGTACGTTTCGGCGGTCGCATCAGACGCTGAAGCTACGGCCGAATCGGCGGGAGAGACCAGGAACGACCCCGCAGACAACGTCACGTCTGCACTACAGCGCGACGGCTACGAGGGCGTGCTGTCGTATCTTCGCTGGGCGGAGACACACTCCGCTCGGTCGAACAAGTCGGTGAAACTCAACGAACCGTGGTTCGATATGGGTCGGTTGGACGACAACACTGCCCCAATCATCTGTCCGCAGGCGATGGACACGCACCGGTTTTTCGCCCGAACCGACGAGAAAATCGTCGCCAGCAACCGGTTTCTGTTGGTACGACCGACGACGGTCGATTCCGCGCTCCTGCTCGGACTGCTGAACTCCAGCCTCTCGAAAATCGTCATCGAAAGCCACGGGAGAGTCACCGGCGGCGGGGCGATAAACCTCTCAAGTTCCGACCTTCGAACGCTCCACGTCGTTGACCCGGATAGCTTGACCGACGAGCAAAAGGAAACCGTCCGGAACGGATTCGAAACGTTGGCCGATGGCGACGAACGCGGACGCGACGACATCGACGACGTCGTCGCGTCCGTTCTCGGTTTCGACCTCGACGTCGGTGAAATACGAGAGATTGCACGAACGCTCAAACTGGTGCGGCGGAAGAAAGGACAGGAAGTGGCCGCACTGATTCGGAGCGTAGACGAGTTAGAGAGCGGTATCGAGGTGGCGTTCGGCGACACTCGGGGACGGAACGAGTAGGTCACATCAAAATTCAGGGGCGTCGATTTATGCGTCATCGCGCTGTCGTACTCTCATGAACAGGGAACGTGGGTTTTTGGTGTTCCTCATCGCCGTGTTCGGCCTCCTCGCCGGACTGTTAGTCAAGCCGTTTCTCCAGTTCGTACTGGCCGCAATTCTGCTGAGCTACGTCCTCTATCCGCTTCAAAAACGGCTCGCGCCGCGAATCGGCCCGCGGATTTCGGCGCTGTTGCTTCTCGTCACGACCACGCTCGTGATACTCGTCCCCATCGCGACGTTCTTGGTCATCGCCGTCGAGCAGGCGGCGACGATTCTTCAGGCAGTCCTCCGCGGCGACCCGCAGTTCCTCGAACTGCTCGACCTCGTCGAACGCTACACCGGAATCACCATCGAGGGGCGAAACATTCGGGAGTTCATTCCGGAGGACATCACCTCCCAAATCGTGGACAACGCGATGAGCATCTTCGGTGGGATTTCCGACGCCCTCATCGGAATCACGATTCTGGCGTTTCTCCTGTACTACCTCCTCGTGGACGGCGAAACCTTGCTCCGCTGGATTCGACGAAGCACGCCCCTTCCGACGTCGGTACAGGACGAACTGTACGGCGAGATGAATCAGGTCATGTGGGGCGTGCTGGTCGGCAACGTCCTCGTAGCGGTCGTACAAGGCGTATTGACGGGTATAGGCCTCGCCATCGCGGGCGTTCCAGGCGTCGTGTTCTGGACAGTCGTCACCACACTCCTCTCGCTCCTTCCGATTATCGGGGCCTCCGTCGTCTGGCTTCCGGCGTCAGCGTATCTGTTCGTCGTGAACCGTCCGATACCCGCCCTGTTTCTGTTCGTCTACGGAACGCTCGTCATCAGCCTCTCGGACAACTATCTGCGCCCCGTGGTCAGCGGCCGCGAGGCACGACTGAATCCCGGCCTGCTCGTCGTCGGCATTTTCGGCGGCGTCTACGCGTTCGGTTTCATGGGACTCTTTTTCGGCCCCATCGTCCTCGGCGTATTTCGCTCGCTCGTCACGGTGTTCGCCCGCGAATACGCCCCTCGGGTGTGAGTTACATTTCCGCGATTACTCACCCTCGCTCCCCCACCGAATTGTTCGACAGGGTGTTTCCTTGCGAGGATGCTGAGACGATGATGTCCCGTCGGTTGTCCGCGCCGGTGTTGCCAGCGACGCGATTGTCGTTGCTCGAAATGAGCAGGATTCCGGTGTCACTGCTATTCGAAACGCGGTTGCGGAGGACGGCGTTTTCGTCGCTCGCCCGGAGGCGAACGCCCACGGGGTTCCCCAGTGCGGTGTTCGATTCGACCGTGTTGTTTCGCGCATTGTCCGCGAGATAAATCCCGTAAAATCGGTTCGTCACTCGATTGTCACGGATGCGGTTGTCGTTGGCAGCGGAGAGCCACAGTCCCGCGATTTCGTTCTCGCTCGCCACGCTTCCGCGGACCGTGTTATCACTCGCACCGAGCAGGGCGACCCCGAACTCGTTGCCGCGGGCGACCGTATCGACAAGGCTGTTCCCCCGCGCTTCGACGAGTTGCACGCCCACCAGCGCGTTTTCACTTGCCGTCGTGTTCCGGAGCGTGTTGTTTTCGCTCGCGCCGACGAGGAAGACGCCCGCCACCGCGTTCTCCCGGGCGGTGTTGTTCACGACGGTTCCGCCGCGGAGCGAGACGAGCGAGAGGCCGACGCGGTTTCGAGCCGTCGTGGTATCTCTGACGGTTGCGTTCTGTACGCCCGTGAATCGAATTCCGTCGTCCCAGTCAGTTGCGGCCGCGTTCCGAACTGTGACGTTTTGTCCCCCCGTGACGAGGACGCCAGCGGAACCGAACGCGCTGACGCCGTCGATGTCGTTTCCTCGCCCGTCGAACACCACGTTGTCCGCCGTGATGCGGATGCAGGTGTCCTCCGAGGCATTCGTCACGTCGCTCGTCAGGGCGTAGCGACCCGGATTCGAAATCGTCGTGCAGGAATCAACCGAGGTGACGGAATCACCGGTCTGCGCTCCGTGCTCGCTCACGGAAGCGGCGTGTTGCGGGACAGCGGCCTGTTGGCCCGCTGTCCCGCCGACACCTGGAACCAGTGTGAACGCCAGTGCAACCGACAGTACGACCCAAACTGTTCGCATGCTCCGGTTCTCGTGCCCCTCGAAGTTCGTTATTCGCCCCAATCGTGCCGGTATCCCTGATTGTCGGGGGATACGTTCGCGTTTCCGCGGTTGTCGCTTCGAAGTAGTCGTCGTCTGCTTACGGCTGCAGCCGCCCGAGAAGCGGAATCTCTTCGATTTTTGCTACGGGCAGTTCCTCCCAATCGATTCCCGACGGGCGCGAAAACGGCGTTTTCGTGCGTATCTCTCGGTCGGGAGTAACGAGTACGTCCATCGGAACGTCGTAGGGTTCGAGTCGAATATCGTCTTCGACCACCTGCATCTCGTGAACCGTCGAGGCAATCGTCGTTTGCTCGTCCACCAGTCCCATCTCGTGTAACACCGCGTATTCGAGGTCGCTGTACCCTTCTCCCTTCCCGACTCGCGCGCCGTCGTCCGTCACCGCTACGCTCCCCGAGACGACGAAATCGACAGAGGCCATCTCGTCCGGCGCGACTGGTTCGGCGTAGTCGTCCATCTTCGAAACCGTGGCGGCAGCGTCCGTATCCTCGATTTCCGCCGGGTCGAGTTTCATGAACGGTTTTTCGTCCCGCAGTCGCGGCTGAGCCATGTAGACGACTTTCCCCTCGCGGAGCGCACGCCGCCGGACGGGGAGTTGCGGCGAATCCGGATTCGCTTTTATCACGTTCGCCTTGTTCCACCCTGGCAGCCCAGCGAGTCGTTCCGCCGCCTCCTTCGCGCCCGCGAAATTGGGGATTCGTCCGTGTGGCGGAAACGGAAATCGGGCGACACCCTCGTCTTCCAACCGCGTCCAGATTCGTTCGCGGAGGTCGTCTTTGGTCATACCGGGACTGATTCGTCTTCGTATAAAAATCGATGGTGTGTCAATTCTCCATTCGGGGTAACAATAATTGCCACAACGGCTTTGCCGGTGACAGTCGTCACTCGTTCGATGGCAAAATACGTTTCACTGGTGAAAATCCGCGGTTCCGTACAGAACGCCCAAAAATTGGCGTCGTCGCTTGGAAATCTCGCCAGCGAAGTCGAGGAGTACGATGCCGAAATCGACGCGAGTTACGCGATTCTCGGCGAGTACGACTTCATGGTCGTCTTCGACGCACCGGACAGAAACGCCGCGTTCCGGGCGTCGATAGCCATCGAGAATCAGGGCCTCGACACGCAGACGATGGAAATCGTCCCCGTAGAGGAGTTCGCAGGTCTCGTAGAGGATTAGTCGGTTGGCGTTTCTAGTCGTGGTAGATTCGTCTCTCGGAGTTCTGCTTGCTTTGCTAGGCAGGGATGTCTCTACGGGTTCGTCTGTAACCCTCTTGTCTTGAACGATGGGCGTACCAACCGTTCGGTACGACCCGCACGATTCGCTGGAAAGCGGCGCTTGACACCCAGCAAGCAGTCGATAACAAAGCCAACACGCTCCGTTTCGATGGGTCGTGTTCAGGTTCCGAAGATTGGTCGCACATACGATTACCGTCGTCCTCGTCGTTAGCCTGCTCTTCGTGGCGATGATGGGCGTCTGGCCGCCAGCCTACACGGTTATCAGCGGGAGCATGGCCCCGAACATCGAGCAGACGGATGTCGTCGTCGTCATGGAGGAACATCGGGTGACGCCGCCCGGGAGTCGCTCCGGCGTCGTCTCCGCCCGCACTGGCAGAAATCAGAGCTATCGGTCGCTCGGCGATTCGGGGGACGTACTCGTCTTCCAACCGAACGGCGACGATTCTGCGATACCGGTTCTCCATCGTGCCCGATTTTGGGTCGAGAAGGGAGAAAACTGGTACGGGAAGGCGAATCCGGCGTATCTCGCGAAGGCGGACAACTGCGCCGAACTACGGAACTGCCCGGCCCCACATTCCGGATTCATCACGAAAGGCGACGCCAACGGCTACTACGACCAAGCGGTGACGATTTCGGAACCGGTGCGCCCCGGATGGATTGTCGGCGTCGCCGTCACCCGCATTCCCGGACTCGGGAAAGTCAAACAGGTTACGCCGGACTTCGCCGTGCCTGGATTTCTTTCTCCGAAATCCCCGGAACACCCAGCGCTCGCCACTCAGTCCCGGAGCAAGGCGACGCTCAGCAGTTTGCCGCCGCCGCAAACCGTCGCTTCGCGGGTCAGCGCGTACAACACGCCAGCGCGGTCGGTTTCGACTTCCTGTAACACCTCGTACGTTGCGGGGTCGTAGAGGGTTCCGATTCGTTCACCGGCGGCGACTTCGTCGCCGAGTTCGTGATTCGATTCGACCACGAACAGGCCCGAATCGGTGGCATCCACCCGACCAAGGTGATTTCGTGCGAGTTCCCAATCGCCGTTTTCGACGGGCGACCGCTGGAGCATATCGAGTTCTCGGCAGACGTTCAGCAGGCCGGTCAGGCCGGTTTCGACCGCATTCTCCACGATTTCCTTGTTGTGCGCGAGTTCCGGTGTAATCGAGGGGATTCCTTCGCGGGTGGCCGCGACGCGGAACTTTCCGCCGAAATCGCGCTCGCTCCACTCCACGTCAGCGTCGTCGCCCGCCTGTTCCGACAGGAGGAGGTCGGTGCCGAACGCTTCCGCCAGCGCGCGGGATTCCGCGTTGTTCTCCATGAACACGACGTGGGTCATCATGTTCGGACTGCCCGTGTGGAGGTCGACGATGGCGTCCGCGTCCGTCGCGTACTCCCAGAGGGTCGCCGCCATGCGCTCGTGGAGGGTGCCCTCCTCGTCGCCGGGCCAAACCCGGTTCATGTTCGGGTTGATGCTGTCCAACTGCTCGGGCGTGGTGTAGGACACTCGGTCGAACGTGAGGGGGTCTGCGACCGGCACCGCGACGATTTTTCCGGCGAGTTCGTCCGGGTCGATTTCCTCGTGGAAGCGCCGAAGCACTTCGCTCCCGTTGATTTCCCGCCCGTGCTGTGCGGCCTGCACGTACAGGGTCGGGCCGTCGTCCGCGCCATCGTAGGTGTGAACCGTCGTTTCGAGTTCGACGCCGGAGGGGAGTCGAGCGAGCGGTACGCGTTCCGCGCTGTGTCCTGCCATCGGGTAAATCACTGCGGTGGAGACAGTATGAACGTACCGAACTCAGAAAGTGATTCACACGCAAAGTGTTCGGGTTGACGAACGAATCGAGAGATTTAGTATAAAAAGACGAGCCATCTAGTGAAAGTGAAACGGAGGGGATGACGGATTCGGCTCTGCCGCAGGACGCTACCTTTTACTCCCGTCGCCGTATCGGATTCGATAGATGTACTCGCGGGAGCATTTCCTCATCGGCGTGGTCGTCTCGGGCCTCCTCCTCGTGCCGCTTTCGGAGCGGTTCGGAACCCTCCTCCTTGCCGGGTTGTTCGTCTACGGCGTCCTTCTCTCCGTCTTCATCGACTTAGACCACTTCGTCCTCACCCGGATTCGAACCGGGAGTTGGCGACATCTCACGGCCTGTCTGAAAAATCCGGTTGCTGCTTTCGGCGACCAAGACTGGGTGTTCGAAGACGTGGATAGCGAGGATTTGGAGCACGAACGTATTTTGTCGCACGTCTTCCTCGGGGGTGTACTGGTGGCACTCTCGGTGTTCGTCTCGCCAGCAGTCGCGGTGTTTACTGCTGTCGTTCTTTATTTTCACGTTCTTGCTGATTTACTGCGGGATACTGATGTGTTGTAGGAATCTGATGGAAACGGGTGTCTCTCGAAACTAACCAAAACTCGTGGCGCGTGCATCGGCAGGCCTGAGGCAGTTCCGAAGGCCTGCCGATTATCGCGCGAGGGATGAGTGAACGAGCGTCAGCGAGTGAGCGAATCGGTTGGGGAGGGAGTGGTCGGTTGCGGTGCGGTCGCGGTTTTCATTGTTGTCGTGATTTGCTTCCTCCCGTTTGAGTAGATTGTGTTTCAGCAAATCACGGCTCCAAACGAAGCCCTCGCACGCTGTCAGTGCAAGCCTCCGGGCGAGATGCCCTTCCGCTCGCACCAGCGCGTGCCGAATTGTTTTTGTCCCACTCGTCAAGCATGACTGTATTCTTCCCAGTTGAACCATCTCGTTTCTCCATTCTCCGTATCTCGTTGGCAACAAAATATTTCGTGGTTCCCGCTGTCGGTTTCACTGGAATGACTGAAATCTACCAGCGGTTGGAGTCAGAGCTAGAAGAGAAGGGCGAAATCATGGTGAAGACGGCTGGTGGGGAGGAACTCGAACTCCACACCCACAACGTCGAGTTCGAGGAAGACCCGTACATCAAAATCGAGGCCGACGACGAGGTTCACTGGGTAGACGCGAACCACATCGCTCACTATTGGATTCACGAGGAAATTTAAGCCGAATCCCGTCTCGATTCGATCGAATCGTGACGAAAATCGGTTCGAACTCTAATTCGGTTCGAACCCTGCTTTCAGTTCGAACTCGGATTCGGCACGTGACCGCGGCGGAATTTTTTGAGCGTTCGATAAACCGGGAACAGCGCGTCCTCCAGTCGTCCCGAAACGCCCGTCGGGTGGGAACAAACGATGACCGGAACGCCGGCGAGTTTAGCGTAGGAAACAACGCGGTCGGGCGTACTGCCGAACACCCAGCGCTTCAGCAGGCGGGTTCGGGACGCGCCGATGACCAACACGCTGTCGTGTTCGTCGGCGGCGGCGACCAACCCCTCGGCGACTGTGTCGGCCTGCCTGTCGTGCGTCTGCACATTCGGTACGTCCCCGAGTTCCGACAGCGTCCCGTCGAGGTCTTCCGCCGTGCCGCCTCTACCTCCCGGAGTCACGTTGGCGACGTGAACCTCGGAACCGCTTCGTCCGAGTGCGTTCGCGAGCGAGAGTGCGGACTGATGGTGTGGGCCGCCGCCGGTTCCAACCGTGACGCTGTCGAGGGTCGGTGACTCCTCGCCGAATCCGTCCACGAACAGCACGTCGCAGGGCGAGTCGTACTCCACCGCCTCCGCGATGTCTTCGTGTTCTTTGGGGTAGCCCATCAGAATGAGGTCAGCTTCGTCCTCACGAGCGGTGTTCAGAATGTCGAAGGAAACGCTCCGACAGATGTGTCCTTCGACGGTGTAGTCCACATCCAAATCCGCCTCGGCGAGGGTGTCGAGCAGGCGGTCTGCTCGCGCCTCGGCGGTCTCGGCCATGTCGTCGCTGGATGTCTGTTCGGGAATCTGGGTGACGTTGACGACCTGCACGAGTGGATTTTCCTCCCGCATTGCCCCTATTTTCCCGGCCAGACGAACGTGCTCCTCCGCATTGTACATCCTGGCGACCGGCACGAGAACGCGGTATCTGTCCTCGTCTGCTCGTTCTGTATTCCCTGCGCCCGCTTCCTCGACGACCGACTCTCCGCCATCTACGGCGCTCGGTTCTCCGCCGTTCGTCGCGGGGGAGCGTGCGGCGACGGTTCGCGTCATCATTTCGTCGGTATCGGGTGCGCCGCCCCACAGGAGATACGCTCCGACCAGTGTGACCTCCGCCGCGATTCCGGCGACGATGCCGCGAGGTGGCAAGTTCGTGATGAGCGCGAGGTTCGCCAGCACGCCGACTATCGGAAGCCACGGAACGAGCGGGACTTTCAGCGGGCGCTCCATCTCCGGGAACCGCCGCCGGGAGAGGATGAGCGCGACGTTGACTACGGCGAGTGGCGCGAGCAAGTTCAGATTTGCAAATCCGGTGAGCGCTCCCAAACCGAGATGAATCGGGGTGATTCCGCCCTCCGCCGGAAACAGCGCGATGAACGCCACGACGAGTGCGACGATGGTTCCGGTGCAGGCCACCACGCTCCAAAACGGCGTGCCGTATTCCGAATGAATGCGCGAGAATCGTCGCGGTGCCTGTCCCTGTTTTCCCATCAGCGACCCGATGCCGCTAGCCGCGAGAATCGAGGCGTTCGAGGCGCTCACCATGCTGAAGATGGCTCCGGCGACGATGAGCCACTTTCCGAAACTCCCGAGGAAATCGGAGGCGACTTTCCCCATCGCGGTTTCACCTTGCTGTTGGATGATTTGCGGGTCGGTCGGCGAGTTCATCATCGCCACGATGACGAAGATGTACAGCACGGTGACCGTGATGATGCTCGCGCCGATGGCTTTCGGCACCGTCTCTTTCGGATTGATGATTTCGCCCGCACTCGCCGCGATGGCCGAGAAGCCGAAGAACGTGATGAACGCGACGGCGGCGATGGAGATGATACCCGTCGGGCCACCTTTTGCGAATCCGCCGACGAACGTGTCCACCGTCGCGGACGGCGCTTGGTACGCGAGCGCGCCGCCGATGAACGCCAGCAAGACGGCGACTTTCGCGCCCGTGACGAACACCTGAAACGTTCCGCTCTCTTCGGTTCCGCGGGCGTTCAGCACGCCGAGGAGGATTGCGGTCGCCACCGCGACGGTGCCGTGGGGTATCGAGATGCCGTGCGGAATGATGAACTGGTGGAACCACTCGCCCATCGTGGCGAGGTAGAACGCGGTCGTCGCGGAGTAGCCGAGAAACAGCGAGGCACCGACCGCGAAGAGCAGTCGGTCGTCCTCGAACGTTCGCGAGGAAAAGAGGTAGCCGCCGCCGTTTTCCGCGTAAATCGACGCGAATTCGGAGTAGGAAGCCGCAGTTACGCCTGCAATCGCCGCCGCGATGACGAACGAGATAACTGCGTTACTGCCGACTTGGGCGATTGCGGTTCCCGAGAGCGAGAAGATACCCGCGGCAATCATCGTCCCTAATCCTATCGCGAACGCGACGCGAAATCCCAACGTACGGGTATGCTCTGCCATATCCGGAATCGTACCGTACCGAAGTGGAGAAGGGTTGGGGCTGAATGTGCAAGCAACCGTGTCCAATACCATTACTTCATAAACGGTAGAATACAACTACCGCCGTGCTATGGGTCGAATTTCTGCAGAACAACTCGGGCTCCTTCCAAAGAGAAATATCCTTACGCTGTGGGTGAAAACACCCCGACAAGAATGATACGGAGGGTAACGCATGCGCGTCATCATCGTCGGCGCTGGTGAGGTCGGTTCGTCCATCGCTCAAAGTCTCGCCGACTCCCACGAAGTCGTGGTTGTAGACCGAGACGGAGAGCGCGTGGACTCGCTCACGTACTCCATCGACGTGCTCGCAATCGAGGGCGACGGCACCTCGCTCGCCACGCTCCAAGAGGCAGGCATCGAAGAAGCGGATATGGTCATCGCCAGCACCGACGACGACGAGACGAACCTCGTCATCTGCGGGACGGCGAAAACCATAGACGACCCGTTCACCATCGCGCGGGTGAAGAAGGTCGATTACCTCGATACATGGGAACACGCAGAACAGGCCGCGTTCGGCGTCGATTTCATGGTCTGTACGAACCTGCTCACTGCGATGGATATCGTTCGCGTCATCGGTCTTCCCGCCGCGCGCGACGTTGACCCCTTCGCAGGTGGCGAAGTACAGATGGCCGAGTTCGAAGTTCGGGCCGACAGTCCGGTGGCAAATCAGACGGTTCGACAGGCAGACCGCTTCGAATCGCTCACGTTCGCCGCGATTCTCCGAAACGGCGACGTGGACATTCCGGGCGGAGAAACCGTGATTCAAGCCGACGACAAGGTGGTCGTCATCGGCAGTCCGGAAAGCGTCCAGCAGTTCGCACTCGAAGTCGCACCCGACGAAACGCCGGACGCGGACAAGGAATTGGTCGTCATCGGCGGAAGCGAAATCGGCTTTCACACGGCTCGACTGCTCGAAGACCGGGATTTGCGTCCGAGGCTCATCGAGCAAGACCATGAGCGCGCGCGGGAACTGGCCGAAGACCTCCCGAAAACCATGGTCATGGCGAGCGACGCGACCGACGCGGAGTTCCTCGCCCGTGAACACGTGGACGAAGCGGACGTGGTCGTCGCCGCCTTGGAAAACGATGAGAAGAACCTCCTCGTCTCGGTGCTGGCCAAACAACTCGGCGCGGAACGCTCGATTGCAATCGTCGAGGACGCCGAATACGTCTCGCTGTTCGAGGCGGTCGGTATCGACGTGGCAATCAACCCACGCGAGGTGACAGCCGAGGAAATCACGCGTTTCACCCGCGAAGACCGCGCCGAGAACATCGCGCTCATCGAGAACGACCGCGCGGAGGTGTTGGAAATCGAAATCGACGCCGACAGCGTCCTCACCGACCGCCCCATCCACGAGGCGGTCGCAGACCTTCCCCCGGGCGTCGTTATCGGCGCGATTACGCGGAACGGGAAGTTCGTCGTTCCGCGCGGTGAGACGGTCGTGAAGGAACACGACCATATCGTACTATTCGTCGATA
This sequence comes from Haladaptatus litoreus, assembly GCF_900156425.1. GTDB lineage: Archaea > Halobacteriota > Halobacteria > Halobacteriales > Haladaptataceae > Haladaptatus > Haladaptatus litoreus. The sequence goes on along the minus strand of NZ_FTNO01000001.1, from coordinate 1,899,905 downwards.
CGAACGTCTTGAGCGAAGTGAACGACGTGATATGAACCTCCACGTCGAGTGGCGGGCCAGCGTGAGTCTCGTCGGTACCGTCGTCAAATGGCTCTCTGTCCCGCTTCTGTTTCCGCTCATCATCGCGGCCTACTACGGCGAGTTGGGCGCTATTCGAACCTTCGTTACGACCATCGTCATCGCGCTGGTGGTCGGCAGTTCGCTCGAACGTCTCGACCCCGACCCCGACCTCGGCGCACGCGAGGGGTTCCTGATGGTCGCACTGACGTGGTTCGCGGTGTCGATAGTCGGCGGTTTGCCCTACGTCATCGCTGGAAACCAAATCACCCTTCTCGGGCAGTTTCCGTTCATCAACGTCGTCTCCAGCCCCTCGACGCTCGCAGACCCGGTCAACGCGCTGTTCGAGAGCATGAGTGGTTTCACGACGACGGGAGCGACAGTCATGGGCGACATTTCGTTCGACACGCACTCCCGCGCACTGCTGATGTGGCGGCAGTTGACCCAGTGGCTCGGCGGCATGGGTATCGTCGTTCTCGCCGTCGCTATCTTGCCGGAACTGTCGGTGGGTGGCGCACAGTTGATGGACGCGGAAGCGCCCGGCCCGGGCATCCAGAAGCTCACGCCGAAAATCGCGGAAACCGCGCGCGCCCTCTGGAAAGCGTATCTCGGCATTACGGCGCTGGAAATCGTCCTGCTTTACGGACTGTTCCGTCTCGGCCCACTCGTCGGGCAACCCCTCGCGCCCAATATGACCCTGTACAACGCCGTCGCGCACGGCTTTACGACGATGTCAACCGGCGGCTTCTCGCCGGAGGCGAGAAGCATCGAAGCGTTCTCCGCGGTGGTGCAGTGGCTCCTTATCCCCTTCATGGTCGCCGCGGGGACGAACTTCGCGCTGTTCTGGCACGTTTTGAGCGGCGACCCGCGAAAATTGACTCGCGACGCGGAGTTCAGATTTTACGTCGGCGTGATGGCCGTCCTCTCCGCGATTTTGACCGCCCTGCTCTTTACGCATCAGGGACTGGTCTTCGTCCCCGGCGGCGCACCTATCGCGGGCAACTTCGAATCGTCGCTTCGACACGCCGCCTTCCAAGTCGCTTCCATCGTCACGACGACGGGGTACGCGAGCATGGACTTCAACACGTGGAACAGTTCCGCGCAGTATCTCTTGTTCGCGGCGATGCTCATCGGCGGGAGCGCCGGTTCGACTGGCGGTGCAATCAAAATCGTTCGCTGGTACGTCATCCTGAAATCGCTTCGCCGGGAACTGTTCACGACGGTTCACCCCGAAGCGGTTCGACCGCTCCGTCTCGGCGGGCGCGCACTTGACGAACGCGCAGTCCGCGGCATTTACGTCTTCACCCTGCTCTATCTCGTCATCTTCCTCGTCAGTGCGCTCCTCCTCTTCCTCGATGCGGAGCGCGCTGGTGGCCCGAATCTGAACACGTTGGAGGCACTCTCCGCAGTTGCCGCCACGCTCGGCAACGTCGGCCCGGGCTTCCAACTGCTCGGCCCGATGAACAGCTATCTCCCGTTTTCGGACACCTCGAAACTGTTCATGGTCGCACTGATGTGGATCGGCCGACTCGAAATCCTGCCAGTGTTGGTTCTGCTGACGCCCGCCTACTGGCGGTCGTAGCACATTCTGTTTTCAAAAAAGAAATCGACAGACAGCTACCCGAACAGTCGCTCTCGGAGCGACCGCGAGTGTGCTTTCTCGGCGAGGAGAACGGAACAGTCCACGTCGTTCACCACGTCGAGCGCGAGCGACCCACGGACGAGGCGCGAAAGCAGCCCTTTCTCTGTTGCGCCGATGATGAGCATCGAACAGTCCCGCGCGGCCCGTTCGATTGCCGTTTCCACGTCGCCGTTTTCGACGATGAGGTTCGCGTCGGCCAACTCGTGTTCGTCGGCCCAGTCGGCGAGGAACTGCTCGCCGTCTTCTTCACCATCGTCGGCGACGTAGAGGAGCGACACCTCGGAGTCGTACTCCGACTGGAGCATCCGCGCGATTGCGGCGCTGAGGGCGGAGTCCGGTCCACCGGCGGTCGGAACGAGCACCCTGCTGGGGTCGAAGCCGCGGTCGCGGTAGACGACCACGTCGCAGGGCAGGTCGTTCGTCAGTTCGTCCATGGCGCTTTCTGCGCGTCCGGGCGACCCGTGGCTATCTTTGCCCCAACCCATCACCACGAGGTCTGCATCGTGGCTTCGGGCCGCGTCGAAGATTTCCTCGAACGAGCGGTGAGAGAGGATGGTGTGGGTTTCGACCGGAACGCCGAACGTTTCGGCGTCCTCGCGGGCGCTTTGGAGCAGTTCCTTGGACTCCGAATCGAGTTTCTCGACGTGTTTGGCACCACTCGCGAGCGGCGTCTGGTCTGGCACCTGCACGATGTGGGTTGCGACGACGGTGCCGCCACGTTGACTCGCAACCGCGCTGGCGAGCGAAATCAGGTCTTTTTCGTTTTCCGGGTTCGCCAGCGGAACCATCACGCGGTAGTCGCCGCCATCCGGTTTGACCGACGCTGCCGCAGACACCGCGGGTTCGGGCATCTGTTCGGAACGGCTAAGGATGTACTTGCTAAGGATGCCCTGCTTGTCGGTTTTCTCTCTGGCGTAGAAGAAGTACCAGAGCATCCCGACCGGAATCGACGCGAGTGCGAGGATGATAACGTCCATCGGGTTGAACGCGATGAGCGCGAACGAGAGGATGGCGCCCAGAATCGGCGTTATCGGATAGAGGGGCACCCGGAAAGAGGGTTGGTACTCGTCCACGTCCGCCTCGCGCATCACGATGAGTGCGATGTTGAGCAGGCCGTAGACGATGAGATGCAGGATGCTCCCGATGTTCGCAAGCAGAGTCACGTCCCCGATGAGGATGAGCGCGAGGATGATGCCGCCCGTCACCGCGATGGAACGGTACGGCGTCCCGAAGTTTTCGTGAATCTCGTTCAGCCACGGAGTGACGAGTTTGTCACGACCCATAGCGAAGTTGATGCGCGAGGACGCCAGAATCGAAGCGTTCGCGCTGGATGCCGTTGCCAACAGGCCACCGAACGTGATGAGTCCGGCACCGAGGGCGGCAAGCCCGACGGTTCCGAAGGCGATTTCGGCCACGTCGATAACCGGTGTTCCGGTCACGGACGGAACCAGTTCCGTCCAGTTGACGACGCTCATCAGCACCACCATCACGATGGCGTAGATGATTGTCACGATGACGACACTCCCTACGACGGCGAGCGGAAGGTTTCGTCCCGGATTTTTAATTTCCTCACCGACGGTCGTAATCTGGACGAAGCCGAGATACGAGACGAAGATGAGCGCAGTCGCGGGCATGATTTGGTCGGTTCCCTGTGGGGCGAACGGTCGAAGCGTCGAGAGATCACCCTGCGTGAAACCGAGTATCGAGAACACGGTCAGGATACCGACGAGTGTGATGACGATGACGTTCTGGAGTCGTCCCGTCTCTTTCGCGCCGACGTAGTTGACGAGGACGAACAGCGCGCCAGCGATAAGTGCACCTACCTGGTCGGGGGTGAGAATCCACAGCGATGGCACTGCAACGAGCGTTTTCACGTAGCCGCCGAACCCGAGCATGTAGAACGCCGAGGCGAAGGCGAGTCCTATCCAGTTGCCGAGTCCGGCGATTGAACCGAACAGCGGGCCGAGCGCGTGGTTGATGTAGTAGTACGCACCACCGGCTTTCGGCATCGCCGTCCCGAGTTCGCTGGCCGAGAGTGCCGTAAACAGCGAGATGACGCCGCCGATGACGAACGACAAGGCGACGGCAGGCCCGGCCATCTGCGCGGCCTCGCCGGGAAGGACGAAAATCCCCGCACCAATCATCGTCCCGATACCAATTGTCAAGGCGGCCAGCGGGCCGAGGTCTTTGGCGAGTTCCTCGTCCGCCATCAGTCGTCCTCCCCGTCCGGAAGAATAACGACTGGCCGATTCGTCTTCGTGGCGAGCGAGAGCGCCACGTCCCCGGTGAGGAGTTTCATCCAGCGACTGCCGCCGCGGGGCGTGAACGCGATTGCCGTGGCATCGGCCTCGTCGGCGGTTTCGAAAATAGCGTCCGCCACGTCAGTGCTGTATGCGATTTTCGTCTCGACCGGAACGCCGAGCGCATCGCAGCGTTCCCTGACGATTTCGAAAATCTCGTCCGCCTGTTCTTCGCGCTGTTCGACGGACGCCTTGTCCGGTGCACCGCCCGCTTTTTCGACGACGTGGAGGGCGATGACCCGACCACCCACCGACTCGATTCGTTTCAGTGCGGCGTCGCAGGTCGATTCGGCGTCTTTCTCGCTGGCGACCGGGAGAACGACGCGCTCTAGCAGGCTCATGTGACGTACCACCCGGTGTCGATTACCTGTCCTGTATGCCGTCGAACCGTGTTCGTCCATCGTTCTCTGTCAGAGGTATCTCTAATGGCGTGTCTGTGCGTCATGTGGCGCAGTAGTTGCGTCCGATATTCATAACAGCTACGAAAATCGTGGCGGTTCGTTACACCTCGACGGCCCAAACCGTCGTTGATTTTGGACATTCGTACACCGTTTGGAGTGTTCGTTCTACGAACTGTGCAATTCTGTTCACGTCGGCCTTCGCGCTGATTCGGACGTTCGTTCCCTCTGCCTCTTCCGGACTCTCCAACTGCTCGATTTTGAACGCTGGGAACTCACGAAGGAGGTTTTTGAGACGGTCGAGTTCCTCGTCGGTGCAGTCGAGATTGAGCGTTTGGTCGCCGAACTGTATCCACGGCGGGGCCTCCTCGACTTCGGCGTCTTCGCCTCCCGATTCGCCTTCTCTTTCGGATTCGTCTTCCATTTCGGCGGGTTCGAAATCGTATTCGACCAGCAGCGTGCAGAACGGACTACCGCGCTCGCGGTGGGCGGTGATGGCATCCATAACGAGCTTTCGTCGTCCTTTCGGCGTGTCGGCGCTGAATCTGCTCATACGGGGAAATTGGTGACCCGACACCAAAAACCCGAACGCTCGGACGGTTTCTTTAAGCCTTTATGCGATGGCGATGGAGGTGTGAGCATGAACCCGAACATCTTGATTCTGGGTGCGCCCGGTGCCGGAAAAGGAACTCAGAGCGCGCGAATCGCCGACGAGTTCGACGTCGAACACGTCACGACGGGCGATGCACTCCGCGCGAACAAACACATGGAGACGGAGCACGGAACGCCCGCGAGTTTCATGGACGCCGGGGAACTCGTCCCCGACCCAGTGGTCAACGAAATCGTCAACGCCGCCCTCTCGGAGGCCGACGGCTACGTCCTCGACGGCTACCCGCGAAACCTCTCGCAGGCGGAGTATCTGGACGACATCACAGACCTCGATGTCGTGCTCTACCTCGACGTAGACGAAGAGGAACTCGTTCACCGACTGACGGGGCGCCGACTCGACCCCGAAACGGGTGACATCTATCACGTCGAGTACAATCCGCCGGAAGACGAGGAAGTCGAAGCGCGACTCGAACAGCGCGACGACGACGATGAGGAGACGGTTCGAGAACGACTGCGCGTCTACCGCGAAAACACCGAATCCGTCATCGACCACTACGAGGAGACGGGCGAACTCGTCCGTATCGACGGCGAGCAGACGCCTGACGAAGTGTGGGGCGACATCAAGGAAACGGTCGAACGCGAAGCCTGACGAGGCAGAAACGACCCTATTCGAACGACAGTTCTTTTTCGCGCGGCGCAGGGGATTCCGTTTCGAGGAGTCTATCCAGTCGGTGTTCGAACTCGGTTTCGCCGATGTCGCCGTTGGCGTAGCGTTTCCGCAGTGTTTCGAGTGCGTCCAACTCCTGTTCGTCTTCGATTTGGATCGTTTCGTCGGCGGATTCACTCCACTGACTGACTACCCACGCGACGAACGTGAGAAAGACGCCTAAAACGAGTGCTTCCGGTGCCAAGGCACCTGTAATCGCAACGAGGGGGACGAGAAAGACGAGGATGATGCAGAACGTAGCCGTCCGCCAGAAGTCGTCTTCGGGAAGCAGTTGGTTCAACGTACCGCTCATGTCGTGTGATTCATGTGAGTACGACAATAGTTTTTGGTTGCCCACGATTTGAGTTTGCTCGAAAATAGTATTTTGAGGTGGTTTTCGAAGACCGTTCCTCGGTTCACCGTAAAGCGGTTGTCCGACTAACAGTCGTCCTGTTCGTCCGAGTCGCCTTCCTGCCCGCCGTCACCGTTCGCTCCATCGCCCTGTTCAGTATCGTCTTCCGTTCCGTCGTTCGACGGGCCGAAGTCGTAGGACGTGTCCGTGTCGCTCTGGACTTCCTCGACAGGTTCGCCGTCGTAGTAGAACTGAACCGTCACCGAACCGTCGTCGCTGGTGCTGACTGTCACCAGTCCGCTTCCGGCGGTTCCGGACTCGCCTTCGCTCGTCTCGTATGTTACGTTGTCACCGAGAGAACCTCCATGTCCGTCGTTTCGAATGACGAACCCGGCGAGGTTGTCCTCCGTATCCACGCCGAGAGAGACGATGGTAATGGATACCTCACAATTCCCGGGTAACTCATAGTCCTCGCCGCTATCACAAGCAGATTCAGGCTCGTTCGTCGAGTCCATCACGTCGTCTCCGCTCGTCTGAACGCCGGAGACGCCTCCGGCGAACGCGACTGTGCTGGCGATGAGGGCCAGTGCGATAAACAGAACCGATAGCGTTCTGGATTCGTGCGTTGATTTCATGGTGTTGTCACCGTCATAGTGGTAGTCCGCATCACGACCTCGACCGTAGGGGTAACCTCTTGCCGAGCCGTTGCGGTGATTTGACGTTTGGAGTAAGATACAATAATTAACTGCCTGTTAAAATAACAGTAATTAAATAAGTCTATTGTATGATGGTCTTTCACTCACCCGACGTCTCCCGTCTTTATGTATCCGCTAACCGTCATCGACACGCCAAATTTCGGTGAGCGAATCAAACCCTCCAACTGTTCACCTCTCTCCTCGTGTCGATGGCGAAGGTTGATTAATGGCGAACGTCAAATCCGACGTAATGGCACGGACAGCGCAGAAAGTGGAATCGCTTATCGCCGAGGATTCGGCGATGGCCGACGCTCTCTCGGTCGTCTACGAACGAACCGACGAAGGGTCGGACGAAGTCGAGTGGGGTGACGTGAGCGACGACATCACGAGCGGTCAGTGGGGTCGCATGATAGAGAAGGGTATCCTCGTGGACGGGATTCACGGATTCGAACTCGCCAATCCCGACGCAGTGGAAAGCGCGCTCGACGGTTCGACGGGGTCCACTGCCGCCACCGCCTCGTCCCCCGACGTGGACGACGTGGAAGGCACGACGTGGTCGAAATGGGACAAACTCGCGGCGGTGGCCAGCATCGGCCTGTTCGCGGGGTACTCCATCAAATCGGTTCGCGGCGTCGTCGGCGGGGCCGTCGACGTATTTATCGGCCCGATAGAATCGGCGGTTCCGTTTTACGTCGTCATCATGATTCTCGCGATGCTGACGGGACTGTACTCCACGCTCTTGCAGGACAACCTAATGGATATGGACAAAATGGGTGCGTACCAACAGCGGATGAAGGACATTCAGAAGCGCCAGAAGGAAGCCCGCGAGAAGGGCGACGAGCAGGAGATGGAGCGCATCCGCGAAGAACAGATGGAAGCGATGGGCGACCAGATGGGCATGTTCAAAGAGCAGTTCCGGCCGATGGTCTGGACGATGTTCCTGACCATTCCGGTCTTCCTCTGGATGTACTGGCGAATCGGTACGGATACCGGTGCAGTCGTCCCGCAGCAAATCATCATTCCGATGGCGGGTGGCCCGATTCCATGGCAAGAGGGCATCCTCGGACCGATGCAAGCGTGGATCATCTGGTATTTCCTCTGCTCGATGGCGTTCACACAACTCATCCGCAAAGCACTGAACATCCAGACGACGCCGACGTAAGTTCAAAACCTCTTTCTTGGTGCCCGTTCGAGAGGGAATATGTTACTGACAGTCTCCGGCCCGCCGGGGAGTGGGAAGAGCACGACTGCCGAGGGACTCGCCGAGATTTTCGGATTGGAACACGTGAGCGGCGGCGACATCTTCCGCGAACTCGCCGCGGAGCGCGATTTGACGCCGCTTGAGTTCAACAAACTCGCCGAGGAAGACGAGGAAATCGACCGCGATTTGGATAGGCGACTCCGCGAAATCGCCGTCGAACGCGACGGTCTCGTCCTCGAATCCCGCCTCGCGGGATGGCTCGCGGGTGAACACGCCGATTTCAAAATTTGGTTAGACGCTCCCCTCGAAGTTCGTGCGGCCCGAATCGCCGACCGCGAGGAAAAGACGGTAAAACAGGCCGCGACGGAAACCCGCGCCCGCGCAGGCAGTGAGGCCCAGCGCTACGAGGAGTACTACGGCATCGACATCACCGACCTCACTATCTACGACCTGAGCGTCAACACGGCACGGTGGAATCCCGAGGACGTACTCGACATGCTGACGACGGCCGTCGAGGATTACGACCCGGAAGCCGACGAGGGCAAGTATCCAATCACCGGCGTCTCATACGATTTCTGATGACGCTTCGCGGCCCACCAGACGAGCGTTCGCCCGACGAACTACTCGAATTTGGCGTCATCAATCTCGACAAATCGCCCGGCCCGTCGGCCCATCAGGTCGCGGCGTGGGTTCGTGACCTCTGTGGTGTCGAGCAGGCGGCCCACGCGGGAACTCTCGACCCGAAAGTCACTGGCTGTCTGCCGACGCTGACCGGCACGGCCACCCGCCTCTCACAGGTGTTCCTCGAAGGGTCGAAGGAGTACGTCTCCGTATTGGAACTCCACGACGAACCGCCGGAAGACATCGAAGCAATCGTCTCCGAGTTCGAAGCGCCGTTGTACCAGAAACCGCCGCGAAAGAGCGCGGTTTCGCGCCGCCTTCGCGTCCGTGAGATTTACGAGTTGGACGTGCTCGAAGTTCGGGACAGGCAGGCGCTCCTGCGGATTCGCTGTGAGAGCGGTACCTACATCAGAAAGCTCTGTCACGACCTCGGACTCGCGCTGGGAACTGGCGCGCACATGGGGCATCTCCGCAGAACCGGAACCGACCCCTTCGACGACACCGACCTCGTGACGCTCCACGACCTCTCGGACGCCCTCGGGAGATGGCGCGACGAAGAAAGCGACGACTGGTTGCGCGAAGTCGTCCATCCGGCGGAACGCGCATTGACACACCTTCCGAAGGTCACTATCGCCCCGAACGCGGCGGAACAGGTTGCAAACGGTGCGCCGGTGTACGCGCCGGGCGTCATCGACGCTGAGGATGCAGAGAAAAACCAACTCGTCGCCTGTTTCACACCGAACGGGTCGGCGGCCTGTCTCGGGAAGATGGTCGGCGATGCGGATGCGGAAACTGGCAAAGTCGTCTCGTTGGAACGTGTATTAGTCTGATTTCAGGATTCGACTCGTTCACAATCAACCTTTCTTCGTGGTACGAGTTCTCTTCTTATCACAGCCACTTTTGCAGTGTTGTCCATCGTTTTGATTGGCAAATTTCTGTCACAGGATGATGTACTACACTGATAAACGCTGTCTCACTCCTGCAAAAGGGGTTTATCTATGTATATTATTTGTGGTAATATAAATCGTCGAACATTCCTCGCCGGGCTCCCCGCCGTGGTGACGACGATTGTTGGCTGTTTTAGCGTCGGTGCCCTCACTGCGGCGACCACCGACCACCACACCCCGCCGATTGCCAGAGGGGACCTCGGAACGTACGACCCGGGAATGGCGCTTCAACCCGTCAAAATCGGACGATTCGACGCCGATTCTCCGCCTCACACAGTGAGTATTTGGAACGCGGGAATCCGGTTTCGAACCGCCGTGGTCGTGGTCACTGACCGCGAAACCGACGAAATGGTGCTCGATAGGACGTTCGAGTTTCCGACCGATTCGGTGGTGGACATCGCGTTTTACGAACCGTCCACATACGACGTGTCGATTCGAGTGTGGGATACGGGTGCGGAGGATTCACTTTCGGTTCCGTCGCGACTGTTCAACTGTAACCAGTCTCGAACGCAAATCGGTATGTTCGATTACGGAGCGATTCGGTCGAGTCTTTCGACGACATCGGTGTCGTGTACCGATTCCACGACGGAATCGGGGATGGACACTCCGTAGAGACTCACCCTTCGAAATCCATACTGTCGAACTCGTGGTTCGATTCGCTTCGAATCGTGGCGAGCTGGCTTCGACACATTGCTGATACACGCGAGTTTTTACCACCTGCCGAACACCTCCCGGTATGAAACTCGGCACCGCGGAATCCGCCCCCGGCGAACTCGCCACCGGGTGGTTCGACGTAACCGACCTCCCGACTGGCACCCCGGAACGGCTCCCCGTCCTCATCGCGGAAGGCGACAAAGACGGCCCGACACTCTGGATCACGGCCTCGATTCACGGCAACGAGGTCACCGCCCTCGCCACCGCACAGGACGTGATGCAGGAGAACCTCGAATCAAAAATTCGGGGAACCGTCGTCTGTCTTCCTAATCTGAACCCCGCCGGTCTGCGCCAAACATCTCGAACCTCGTACTACCACGGCGACGACCCAAACCGGTACTTCCCCGACCCGGACGCAGATGGGTCGCGCCCGCCGCGCGTGCAGGAACTCATCGACGGACGGATTTACGACGCCTTCGAGGACTCCGCAGACGCGCTCGTAGACCTCCACACCGCACAGGTTGGGTCGATTCCGTTCGTGATTCGGGACAGGGTGCTCTACGGAAGCGAGCGAAACGAGGCGGAAGCCAACGAACTCGCGGACGAACTCGAACGAGTAGTCGATGCCTACGATTTCCCGGTTATCAACGAGTACGCCGCTGAGGAGTACGTCGAACAGAACCTCCAGCGTTCGACTGCCGGTTCTGCGCTTAACAACGCCGGAATCCCCGCGTTCACGGTCGAACTCGGCGGCTTCGAAGTCGTCGAGGAGGATACCCGCGCAAAGGGCGTCGTCGGCCTCCTGAACGTCATGCGCGAACTCGATATGCTCCCCGGCGACCCCAAACCGACCGGCCTCTCCGCGCCCGTCGATTTCCCGGTCAAACGCGCGGTTCACCCGCACACCGACACGGCGGGAATCGTCCGACACCGCGTCGAAGCAGGCGACACCTTCGAGGAAGGTGACGTTCTCGCGGATATCGTGACGCCGCACGGCGAGTCGAAGGCGACCGTCGAGAGCGACCATGACGGCTACGTGGTCGGACGCTATCACGGCGTTTCGGCCTACGAAAACGACCCGCTGGCCAGTCTCGCAGTGCGGGACGACGGCGACCTCGTCGTCCCGCGAGAACAGAAGTGAAACGAAGGGCTTAACTCACGCACTCGCCTTTTCGGAGATGTAGCGGGACCGTGGGGTAGTGGTATCCTCTGCGGATGGGGTCCGTAGGACTCGAGTTCGACTCTCGGCGGTCCCACTTTTGTGAAGTAAAATGGAGCACGAAAAGCGAGCGGAGCGAGTCTTTCGGTAGTCCCACTTTTACGAAATAGAAATGGACGACGGACATGAGGAGAAAAATCAGTCGTGCGCCGAGCGTGGCAAAACCCGGTGAGAATTACACACCTGTGGATAAAATCGCGCTATAGTGTACGACTCTGTTGAATACAATTCACAAGTAATTCGTTAACCTTCATGTTTTGTGTGGGCAGATATTCAAAAGTTATAATTTAAAGAAAAGGTTGAAGTAATGGTTCTCTATTTTATTATTCATGTCTGGAAATAAAACTGCGCAGACGGCCGAAAACGCCGGTCGGCGCGACGCTCTCCATCAGAATCTCTACGACGACCTCGCGTTCAACGAGCTGGAATCCTCCTCCACGTTCACGCCGGAAATGGCAAAGGAGTTCTTCCTGGTTCACCGCGAGGATTCCATCGATACGATGGACAGTCCGGTCATCATCGAATGTGCCTATCCCGGGTGGCAGGCAGGTGGCGACCACTATCCGGCGGTGCCGGACACCAAAGAAGAACAGAGTTTGGAACTCATAGAAAGCGTGGAAGCAGGTGCCGCGGCGGTTCACGTCCACCCACGAAATGAACAACGACGCCCGCAGTGGGAAGACCCGGAACTCCTCGCCGAGATTTTAGACCCCGTGGAGGTGGAGTGCGGCGAAGTCGTCACGACGAGTCAGACGTGGACGACCGGGCCGCACGCCGACTACGTCACTGCGACGGAGAAACTGCTCCGATTGGGTGAGGATAACAAATTCTGCCAAGGGTCGGTCGTCCTTCCGATGGGACTGTTCGGCGCAGGCACCTACCACTCCCCATCGTCCATCAAGGAGGGGGTTAGATTCTTCGGGGAGAACGGTATCAAACCCGTTTTCCAACTGTACGACACGCACGTCCTCTACGATTTGAAACACCGACTGTTCGACAAGGAAGACCTGAACGAGGAGTCACACCTGTTGAACCTCTACCTCGGCGCGCATCACTCCCAGACGACGAACAACGACCCGTGGTCGTATCTCAATGTCATCTCCTCTATCTACAACACCCGCGAAACCGTGGACGACTCCATCGTCGGTGTCAACCCCGGTGGACGAAACTGGCTCCCGACGCTCATCCTCGGTCTGCTCGCCGGCGCAAACGTGGTTCGTGTCGGTATCGAGGACGCATACTGGAAATATCCGCACCGCGACGAAGTGATTCAGAAGAACTCCGAAGTTATCGAACTCGCCGTGGAGTTCGCGGAGATGCTCAGCCGGCGAGTCATCACCGACCCCGACGAGGCGCGGGAGTTCCTCGGCATGGAGTACACGTCGCCGCGCTGAGGTCGAATCTACAATAGCGAATCCCGTCATCCACGCCGGAACACTACCTGATTTTTCGGACGTTGCTGATGTCCAACCCATCGCCCTGAATCTCGATTTCGAAGCGGATGATGTTCTCGTCTTCGATGCGTGAGAGGACACCCCGGAACTCTCGGACGAACATGGTTCGGGCGCGTTCGTTGCCACCGCGCTCCCACTCGAAACTGATGGTGCCGTCCGTTGCACCCATCAGTTCGCCCATCTGAGTGTTCGTGATGCTCTCTTGGTCTACGAGGACGAGAATCAGCCCGCCCCACGATTGAGATGCTTTTTTCATCCCTTTCAACAACATCGATATTTCGTGCCAGTCTGCTTGTTTGTCTGGCAGGGGGATGAGGTCGGTGAGCGAGTCGATGACGACGAGATTGCCCGAGGCGTGGTCGGTGAGGTACTCTCCGAGGGCTTCGAGGATATCCCGACGACTGTGACTCTGCCCGAGGTCGGTGATGGTTCTGCGCTTTTCGACGTACCAGTCGTGGGGAATCGGACTCAACTGAAAGTATTCGGTCGAGAGGTCTTCGAACTCCATCAGTTCCGATGCTGGCGACACCAGTTCCTCGTCGATGGCGTGCGTGATTTCGGCGTGGATTTCTGGAGCGCTGGCGGTGAACGACACGTAATGAATCTCCTCGGGAAGGCTCGCACGGGAATCCACTTCGCCGTAGTGTAGGTCGAACTGGTCGGTGTCGGCGTGGCCGAGAGCGTTTATCGTCGCGCTGGTGTACGCGAACTCGCGCGCACCCGCCCCGGCGTCGCCTGCCAGCAGGACGACACTTCCCGGCGGGGAGCCGCCACCGATAAGGGAATCGAACTGGGAGACGCCGAACGGGATTCTGTTCATGTCGGTGACACTCAAGCCTACTGCTTACCATTTACGCTCGCCCCCGTGTTTCTCGGTTGAGCAACCAACACATCGCCGCCGACGCCCGCGGAATCGAGCGCCATTTCCGCCGCCTCAACCGCGCTATCTGCCTCTTTTCGCGTCGTTACGCCGTACACCGCAGGCCCCCACGAGGATTGTCCCGCACCGAAAATAGCAGGCGATTCTTCCATCTCGGTCACGAGTTCGCCGACAGGCGGTCGATAGACGCCTCCCTGCTCGTCGGCGTACCACGCGCCGTTTAGTCGCCCGATTTCGGCGACTCCGTCCCCGAACGTCTCCGGGTCGTCTCCCGCGATTGCCGGAAGCACCTGGCGAAGGAGTATCGCGGAGATGTCGTCCGCGATGGTGGGGTCTGCTCGTTCGACCACCGTTCGCATACTTTCGTCCTCGTTGTCGCCACTCCGACCGGGTTCCGCCTCTGGAAGCACGACCACGAAGCGCCACGCCTCGGGAATCGTGTGCTGGGCCGCGACGGGCGGAACCGACCACTCGCCGCGGGACGGGCGGTCGGTAGTGAACCGTTCGGTAGGGTGTCCTGCATCGACCACGAATCCGCCCCGCTCGAACGTCGAAACGCCGACGCCGCTTCTCCCGCCGCGGTCGAGCGCGGGCGCGTTGTTGCGAATTTCGGGTCGGCAATCGTATGCTCGCGCAGTTGCGGCGAGAACGGTGAGCGCGAGTTGCGTTCCGCTTCCGAGTCCGACGTGACCCGGGAGCGTTTTGTGAACCTGCAGGTCAATGCCCGGAACGTCCAAAATATCCGTTGCACAGCGTGCGTACTCTCGCGCACGAGAGTCGTCGCATCGTATTTCGTCCGCGGGCAGGGCTTCGACCGAGACGGTCGGTGATTCGAGTGCGACTCCAAGCCCGCCGTACAATCGCTCGTAGGCGAGCGAGAGGTTCTGAAACCCGAAGTGGAGTCGCGCGCCGACCGTCACCTGTGCCATACGTACAGGTCAGCGGAGGGAAAAAAGCCGATTTCGGCAGTGGCAAATTACCGCGGTATCGGGACCGTTTCTCGTTTCATATGGTCGAGGACGAACTCCGCGGCCCGCTTCGCACCGTTTTCGTGGCTGGGCGATTCCGGCGGGTGGCGTACCGCGCGGACGACGTGCGGAATCGAGTGTTCTACTTGGAACCCGCGAAGCCCTCTTCGTTCGATGACCCGCGAAACGCCGTGCTGTTCGTCCGTGAAGGGGTAGATGATGCACGGCGTACCTCCCACGGCGGCCTCCATCACGGTGGAGTAGCCCGAACAGACGACTACGTCGGCCGACCGAATCCACGGCAGGAGCGACGCGGCACACTCCCAGTCGTCGTCGCCGACGAGTGTGACGGTGTGGCCTTCCGCCCGAAGCATTCGCGCGAGTTCGTCGAAGTTCGTGGAGTACGTGCTAGGGACGACGAGGACACCAACGTCGTCCGGTGCCTCCGCGCCGTTCGGTTCGAGCGCGATGGGAGGGATGTGGACGACGCCCGGCGGGTCGCCCCTGTCTGGCGGCCAGACGGCGGGATAGAGGAATGCGTGGGCCACCGACAGTTGATAGCGATTGAGCAACCACGTAAACGCCTGTTCGACCGCGGCGTCGTAGTAGGACGCGGCGTTGTGGGTGAGTACGTACAGTGGCGTGTCGGTCAGTTGGGCAGCCATCGCGGCGAACATGTCGTCCGTGATGAGCGCGGCGGGGTCTTCTTGTCGGAGCCATCGAGCGAAATCGAACACCCGTTTCGCGCTGTTCGGAACGCTCCGCGTGAGAACGTCGAAAAGAGAGCCACCTTGATAGTCTCCGATGTAATCGACTGTCGCGGGGTGGTATGCCTCGTAGCCGTTGTATTCGATGAACTGCGACCCGGGACCCCCACCAGCAAGGACGACATCTGTTTCCGGCCCTTCCAGTGCTTGTGCCACGGCCAGCATTCGGGTCGCGTGACCAGCACCCTCCGGATAATGCGCGACGGCGACGGTCCGACTCATGGATGACTGTCTACGGTGCCGCGGCAAGTATATTTGGATTTTATGCGTGATGTGGATAAATAGTAGACAATAGAATGGCGTTCGGAGGCAGGCGCGTCAACGGGAACCGGTCGAAAGACGAGTAACTGAACTCAAGCGCAGTCGATGACGAGGATGTCGCTTGCTCCGCGCTGGAACTCGAACGGGACGGATTCGATTTCGACGCCATGACCGTCTTCTGCCAGTGCTTCGAGAATCTCGTCCAGTCGTGGATACGGCGTGCCTTCGAAGTCAGCGAGCGGGTAGACGCGGACTTCGTTCTCGGTGACGCGGGCGAGTTCGCACAGTGATTCGACGTGGAACTCGTGGCTGAGTCGGTCGGCGTACAGAAATAGTAAGTGCGCCGAAAGCGTGAGGGTGAACTCGTCGTCCTCGAAGGGGAGATTCGGGAGTTTCGCGGGGACGTACCGACCGGAGGAAAGCCCCACGGAGTAATCACCGAGGAACGTTTCGTAGGCGTTCGTCCAGTGTTCTCGAACGCCGTCTACGTCGCCGTAGAACTCCCATTCGAACAGATCTTCGACGCCGTCGAAGCCGTCGAGCGCCATTTCGATGTCCACCTCGCCGCGTTCGTTGAGGTCGCCGTAGTCGGACTGATACATCACGTCCGCGCCGACCGCGGAAATGCCGAGTTTGGTCGCCTCGGCGACGAACGCACAGGCACCCGACGGGCAGTCGAGAATCGCGGCGTCATCGAGTTCCGCTAAGTCGAGGTCGAACATACGCACGTACTCTTCGAGTGTGCGGCCGATGAAAGCCACATCCTCGATTTCGTAGGTTTCGTGCGTCGTTTCGAGTTTGGAAGAATAGTCTTCGACGCTCATATTTAGATACAATAGTTTGAAAATAATAAACTTATGGGTGTTATCATAAGACACACTTTACCAGTGGCTAATCAAATCGGTTTGCGTGTATAAGACGGTGCTGTCGTCTATCTCTGGTATTTCTCCTCTACTCTATTAACTTCCCCCCAAATTATTTAAATTGATAATAGTAACCTATTTAATATGTGTACGAGAGTGGCTTTTTATGGCTCAGATGGCAACAGCAGGTGCAGAGGTAAAAGGCGATTCACTCTCATCCCTCGTTGAGGGCGTCTCACGACTGTCGGACGCGTATCGAAAGCGCGTTATCGACGTGCTCGACAGTCACGGGATTCCGGAACCACAACCGGGCGAGTGGTACTCCCTCGAAGGCGCCATCAACGCACTCGACGAACTCGTCGACGTGATTGGCCCGCGAACCGTGAAAACGATCGGCAAGGAGATTCCGGAAACCGTCGAATGGCCGCCAGCAATCGACAACGTCGAAGCCGCCTTGACGGCGCTGGACGATGTGTATCAGATGCACCACCGAGGCGATGTCGGCTATTACGAGTTCGAGAAAACCGGCGAAACCAGCGGCCGAATGGTGTGCGAAACGCCATACCCAGCGTCGATGGACCAAGGAATCGTCGAAGGAATCGTCAAAAAGTTCAACAACAGCGGCGCGTTCGTCCAAGTCGAAGAGGACGAGGCGGCGGCCGAGCGAACGTTCGAAGTTTCTTGGTAAAAAGGGCGGATTCAGTCGAAGACGACTTTTAAAAACGTTTTGACACTGTATCCCGAACCCGATTTTCACTCCAATCTACTTCTCGATTCGCGTGGGTGTCTGTACCTGAAATTCCATTCGCGGGCAGTACCGAACTCGTGGTTCTCGGTGCGGCGTGGATAGTCCAACTGCTTCGAACAGCGATTCCGCGCTCACGTCGGCAGTCGCGGGATATAGATTCCACGGGTCGTGCTCGATTCTGGTCGTGAGTCCCGCTTGCGGGACGAACAGGCGATAGCGTTCCGAAAGGAACGCGGAGAGCGTCCCTGATTCCGGCGTCTTTGCAGTCCCCTCCGGTTCGTAGGTCGCTTCGAACTCGGCCGGGGGCGCATCGCGATGCATGCGCCGACTCCGAACTCGGTGGCGTGACCCGGAATCCACGACGATGTCTGCGTAGTAGTACGGCAGTCGGTAGAGTGACCGGGCGACGCGAACCGCGAGGCGACTGCTGGTGTCGAGGCTCAGAAAATAGACGCCCGTAGTGTGGCCGAGGCGAACGTAGGTTCGGAAGTTGACCTGTGGGAACGTCATTCCGAATTTCACTGGTACTCCCGGCGGTCTGGCGTTTTCGACGGTGGAAGCGAGAGCGCTGACCCACGCCTGTCCCTCGTCGGTATCGAGCGCTAGAGAATCCGGGACGACGGTTCGAAGCGCGTCGCGTTCGACCGGCCAGTGGACGAACAGGCAATCCTGCCACGTGAACTGGAGCGCACGCATAACCTTACGACCGCACGACGCGCCAGCAGGCGAAACAGCAGAGCGCGACACTGGCGGACATTCCCCCGACGAACAGCAGTTGGAACGCCTGATGCAAGCCGGTGCTGGTCACGGAGAAACCGAGGCGCGAGAGCGTTCCGGAGACGACTGCGTCTGCGAAGGGCATCGTCGCCGCGAACAGTGCGACCATTACGAGCACCTGCACTGCACGACCGGCGGGAAGGGGAAGGGCGTTTCGAACCGTCTTCGTCTGCATTACTCGTGCCGAGTATGTCACAATAAATTAGTGTTGTGGCCGAAAACCGACGGTGTAATAAGATTCAGTCGAAGATTAATAACCATGTCACGGCTGTCTCGAATCGGACTTCTTGGATTTCTCGCCCTCGTCGTGCTGTCGGGCTTTGCGATGTCCGCGGAGTTGGACAAAGTGCTCGCAATCGCGTGGGTCGCGTTCGCCGCGATGGCGGGGGCCGCCGCGCTCGGGTCGCGTTCGGGCGAGTCCACGCACGCGAGAAAACTCGTCTGGGCGTTCGGGCTGGCGAGTGGCGCGATGATAACCAGCGCCGCGGTGTTTCTCGTCCCGAACGCAATCGGTCATCATCCCCAATTCGGCGGGTTCGGTATCGCCTTCGGTATTCTAACCGGCTTCGGCGCGCACACCATCGGCCATCGACTGATGCACTTGGACGTTCCCTTCGACCACGCTGCGCTCGAACTGACTGCCCATTCGCTCACCGCAGGAGCCATCATCGGACTCGTGTACGGCAACATGCCCGAACTCGGCCTCCTGCTCGGACTCGCCATCGTCTCGCACAAAGGCCCGGCGGGCTACGTCGCGGCCCATCGCCTCCAGCGCGCGGGCAAACCCGTCTCGGTTCTCCTCCTTCCCGCGGCGGGCGTCGGCATCACCGCAATCCTCTCCGCACTTCTCAACGTTCCGTCCAGCGACGCGATCAACGGCATCGTCTTCGGATTCGCCGCGGGCGTCTTCCTCCACGTCGCGATGGACTTCCTCCCGCGCTGTGAACTCGGCGGCGAGGTGTACGAGGTCGCACAGCTCTCCGACGACGCACACCACCTGCTCGACAAACTTCGTACCCACGCCGTCGCCAGCACGACGCTCGGCGGCGTGGTCGTCTTCATTTTCTGGCTGACCATCGCACAGCCGTAGGACGAATCTACTTTGTCTCCCCGATTTTAACGTCGCGGTCGATGGTTCCGTTCTCCCACACGAGAACCAGTTTTTCGGCATAGTGACGATAGTCGTCCTGCCACGTTCGGAATCGACTCGCCGACGGTTCGACTGAACGATTTGGAAATCGTCGTCGTTTCTGTCTCCTTCGTTGTCTTCGTTACCGTATTCGATTTGGTGGTCGTGTTCGTCGTCCGTGTGGTTCTCGTGGCTTTCCTGTCGGTAGACAGACTGGCGCAACCGGCGAGTGTGATGCGGAAACGGAGAGCAGACGACGGCGTTTCATACGTCGTTTCGCGCGCCATCTGATAAATACTTTCAGGGAAGCGACTCTTTCACCCCGCACCTTCCTCGTTGCCGGAAGGCGTCTCGATTCGAATCCCCGGTATCTGTCCCGCTTCCACACCGACAAGCCCGTCCGGACATCGAACGACGTTGTTGATGACGAACGGCGTGCCGATTTCGACTGGCGTTTCCCGGCGTTCGACGTAGAGATCGCGTTGGACGAGCTTTTCGGCTCGTACCCGTCTATCCGTCCCGAACAATCTGGCCGTGTCCCGGTTTCGCCATTCGACCACGAGCCCCTGAAATACGTCTACCCCTTCGGGTGGCCACGGTTGGTCGAATCCACACCCGCCGACGGACGGGATGCCGGTGTCGGGTTCCGACTTGTCCGTGACGAGGACGATACGGTTCAAATACGAATCCGACAGCACGTCGGGGTCTTCGAACACCATTCTACGATTGAACCGAAACGCCCCTTGGGTCGCTCCGTGTGCAGTGCCAGCGAGTCCGACCGTCCCTGCCGCCAGTTCGAGAAATCGTCGCCTGTTGACTCCGTCCATACTTTCCCGAACCAGCACACAGCACGAACATCCCTAATGTTTGTCCCTGAAATTTCCACTGTCGAAAAAATAGTAATTTAAAGGCGTTAAACCGAATTTCGAACACGGACGATACGGACGAGATATTCGGAAATCGGAACTCGGCGCGCAGGTGGACATGGACGCACAACTCGCCGAAATGGGCATCGACGCGGCGGAAATTGACCGGCGAAAATCGTTTCTGGATTTCGATAGCGAGGATTGATAGCCGGTGCCTCAGAGACGGCGACTTGCGTGTCGAACGAGGTGTCGTCCATCGCGGGAACGAACGAGGAACTGGACGAAATCGTCACCCACCTCGGCGAAGGCGGGAGTAGTATCAACCGAATCTGAAACTGTGACTCAATTCGGCGGGTCGGGTGCGTGCACCCGTCTCACCGATTCTCCTCGGTTTCTCTCTCTCTTTTCGGTTTATCCCGTGTTTTTCATCCCTGCCGCAACCCCGGTTACCGTGAGACGGAGCGCCCGGCGCTCCGTCTCGGTGAGATGGGTTTGACGAAGGAGATTCACCTGAAGCAAGTTGAGCGGGTCAACGTATGGATTTCTCCGCCTGAGGCTGTTCTGGAGCCATTCTCGTTCGAGCAGTTCGTCACGACCCGTGATTTCCGTGACGAGTTCGACACAACGCTCGTGTTCCGCTTCCAACCGCGGGAAGAACTCCTCGCGCAAATCGTCCTCTGCGAGGGTCGCGTACTCTGCCGAAATTTCGAGGTCGGTGCGGGCCAGCGCCAAGGTCGCGTTGTCTAAGGTCGTACGGAAGAAGGGCCACTCCTCGTACATCTCCTGAAGCGTATCCATCTTCCCATCTTCGATGACGGCGTCCAGTCCGACCGCGAGGGCGTACCACCCCGGCAGAATGCAGCGCGATTGCGTCCACGAGAACACCCACGGAATCGCCCGGAGGTCTTCCACGGTTCGCTCGCCGGAACGGGAGGCGGGGCGCGACCCCAGATTGAGGTCTTCGATGACTTGAATCGGTGTCGCCTGCTCGAAGTAGGAGACGAACCCGTCCGATTCGAGCAGGTCGCGGTAGGCGTCGCGGGCCGTATCCGCCGCGATATCCATCGTCTCCGTCCATTCGTCGGGGAGCGATTCGGGGCCTTCGTCTATCGCGTCGTAGCGTGCGCGAATCTGGGCGTCCAGCATCTGTTCGACGTTTCGCTCGGCAATCGCGGGATTGGCGTACTTCTCGGCGATGGCCTCGCCCTGTTCGGTGAACTTCACCTGTCCGGAGACGGTTTCCCGTGGAAGCGCGAGTAGGGCCTCGTTCATCGGCCCGCCACCGCGGGAAATCGACCCGCCGCGTCCGTGGAACAGACGGAGGGTCACGTCGTACTCCTCGGCGATTTCGGCGAGTCGCTTCTGGTTCTTGTAGAGGCTCCAGTTCGCCGCCAAAAAGCCGTTTTCCTTGTTCGAATCGGAGTAGCCGAGCATGATTTCCTGACTACCGCCGCGTGCCTCCAGCGCTGCAGCGTAGGCTTCGTTTTCGAACAGCGTCCCGATGATGCGCCGGGCACCCGAGAGGGCGTACTCGGTTTCGAGCAGGGGAACCACGTCCAGTCCGGAGTACCCCGGCAAATCAACGATTCCGGCTTGGTCTGCCAGAAACAGCACTTCGAGGACGTGGCTCGCCTCCTCGGTCATGCTGATGCAGTAGGTGTCGATTGCCGTCTGGCCGTATTCTTTCTGCCAATTCGCGGTTTCCGAAAACAGCGTCAGCACCCGGCCAGCCGTCTCCGAAAGCCCCTCTGGGTCGAGGCTGATAATCGGTTCGTCCTGCAAAATCGCGTCCGTGAGCAGTGAAACGCGCTCGTCCTCGTTCATCGAATCGTAGTCGAACCCCTCGCGGGCCAGCGCCTCCGCAATCGCCGTCGTGTGGTTTTCCTGATGGTCGCGCAAATCCAGCGAGGCGAGGGAGAAACCGAAGGTTTCGACCTGCCGCAGGAGCGGGTCAACTTCCGTTTCCACGACCGCCTCCCCGCCGTTTTCGCGGAGGCTGTCCGCGATGACGGTTACGTCGGCCAGCAGTTCCTCGGCGTCGGCGTACCCGCCGGGTCGCACGTCGCCCACGCGGTCGATTCGAACCCGCATCAGCGCGAGTTTCTGGCGGTAGGGTTCGTCGGGATAGCGGTCGGTCGCCCGCTCGGCGATGGCGGGAAACCGCTCTCGGTCGCTTTCGAGGCTATCAGTGAACGCACTGCTCGTCCGAACCCTGTCGCCGTCCTGACTCAGCACGCCGGAGAGCCGTTTCAGCTCGTCGCGGTAGCGTTCCAACACGACTTCGCGCTGGTTGGCAAGCGTCTCCGCTGTGATTTCCGGCGTGACGTAGGGGTTGCCGTCGCGGTCGCTCCCGGCCCACGAGCGAAACGAAAATAGCTCCGGAACGTCAGTGTCGAACTCCGCGCCGACCGTGCGGTCGAGTTCGTCGTACACCTCGCCGACGATGTCGAACAGGACGTTCTCTAAGTACCAGAGGACGTTCCGCGCTTCGTCGGTCACGTCCGGTCTGCGCTTTCTCACTTGGCGGGTTTCCCACAGCCCGGTCACCTCGCTCTCCAACTGTCGCTCCAGTTTCGCCTGCTCCCTGTCGGTCAGTCTGCGCTCGTCCAACTCGGCCAGCAGAGCCGCGACCGACCGCAGTTTCGCCTTCACCGTCTTCCGACGCGCTTCCGTCGGATGGGCCGTAAACGTCGGCACCACGGAAACATCCTCAAGCACCCGCTGGACGGTTTCCCGGTCGGCATCCTTCTCGGCCAGCGTTTCGGCGGTCGCCCGAAGGCTATCGTCGAGCGTCCCTTCCTGCGTTCCCTCCCGAATCGCGCGGACTCGCTGGCGCTCCTCCGCGAGGTTGATGAGTTCGAAGTAGGTCGCAAAGGAGCGGGCGACGTGGCCCGACAGTTCCGGCGATAGACCCCTGATTTCGTCCCGAACCGCATCACGGGAGTCGGTTTCCCCGCGCCGGTAGTCGATTGATTCGGTTCGCAGGGTTTCGACCGACTCGAACGCCTTTTCCGAGCCAAGCCGAGAAAGCACGTCGCCGAGCAGGCCGCCGAGTTCGCGTACGTCTTGGCTAACGTCGCGGGTATGTAATCGCATACCACATCATCGTCGTGGCAATACCTAAAACGTCGGTCTGGAGTCAAAAACTGCGACCGCGGTCAAGGGTCGATGTGAACTCCGTCTCAGTTGTACTCCCGCCAGCGATAGCCACAGTCCTTACATTTGAAAAACCGCGTCGGCGGTTCGTCGGCGGAGGCGGTCTGTTTGATGGTGTACCATGCTTCGCCGTGGCCGCATTTGTCGCAGGTGATGTCCGTGGCGGTCGGTTTCCCCTCGAAGTCCGCGCCCTCCTCGGTTTCGATGATTTCCGAATCGCCCTGTTCTTCCGTGGAGACGAACTCCTTCGCGCGCTCTTCGTCCTTTGCGGTGGTCGCCTGACAGTCGCCGTTCGTACAGACCATCTTCGACCCCATGGACTTCATCATGGAACCGCAGTCGTCGCAGAATTGCATACCCCTGCGTAGCGTGCGAGGGTTCAAAAGCGCCACGTACTACTGCTCGGCAACATTTATATCTGCAATCTGAATAGTTGCGGTCGTATGTCCTCCATTTCCAGACGCGAATTGCTCTCCGCTGGAGTCGCCCTCGCTACCACCGCAGTCGCTGGCTGTGCAGGTGCGTCGTCCGAATCGTCGAGCGCGGACTGCGAGTCCAGCGCGGTCAAGCACGGCGATCCCGACGTAATTCAGTCGGCAATGGTCGTTCCTGAGGACGACGACGCGCTTCTCAAAATCTATCTTGTTGGCGATGCGCCGAAATCGGTAGAGCGCCTTCGCGTGTTCGACTCGTCCGGCGAACTCAAACACGAAATTCCGACCGACGATCGCCGAAGTTACTTTCAACACCTCGGGCCGCGCCCGACGCACGGACAGTTTCGAATCGTCTCGTACCGCAATGGCGCGGAAACGGACGAGTTGGTCATCGATTTCAACTGCTGGATAGAATCGGACTCCGGTTGGGCTACGGAGACGACTCGGACGAAAAGCAACTAAAGCAGGTGGAGGAGGTCGTCCCGACCGACGTACACCAATCCTGTGACCAGCAAATTGAATGCGAGCGCGCCGACTGTCGTGTAGACGACGAACTTCCGAACGTCCATCTCCGCAAATCCGGCGGGAATCGAGATGATGGAACGCAGGACGGGCAAAAGTCGTCCCCACATGACGGAGTGTTCGCCCCACCTGCGGAACCAGTGACTCGCGCGGTCGGTTTCGTCCGGCGAAACGCGGAGGTAGCGACCGTACCTGTCCATCGCGTCGTGACCCTCGTGGCCGACGAAGTACGGCAACAGACTGCCGACTGTCGTTCCGACGGTCATGGCGATGACGAACAGGGCGAACGAAACTGGGTCACGGACGAGCAGTCCTGCGGCCGTCGGAACGACGAGTTCGCTCGGAAGGAGCGGGAACAGCATCGATGATTCTAAAAACGCGAACACGAAGACGGCGAGGAAGCCGTACTGCTGGATGAGCGATAGGGCCGTTTCGGTGAGTCCACTCATTTGGAGAGTGGGGGTTCTTCGTCCACGACCATGGGACAGTCGGCCACGCGGAACTGTTCTGTATCGACCATCGTGAGGATGTTCGTCCCCTCGTGCGTGCAGTGGACGCTCGGCGGGTCGCCGAAATGGGGACAACCGTGACAGGTGGACTTCGGAATCGTACGAACGTCGCGGTCGTCTTCACTCTCTTCTTGCGGCGCGGAAACGACGAGGTCGCCGCTGTCCTCGGCTTCTAAGTCGGCCCAGATGTCGTCTACGTCAACGTCGCCGACGCTCTCTTGGGTGAACGCGTCGTCCAACTCGCCGCGGTCGCAACCCGGATTTCGGTTCCGGCGCGACTCCACTCGTTCGACGAGGGCAGAGAGTGGTTCATCCCTTTCGGCCCTCTCGCGTCTTCCTCTTCGCTCGCTTTCTGCCGTCTCCTCTCCTGTCATTCGTCGCTCTCCTCGCTTATTTCTTCCCCGTTCATTGCCTCAACTTCATCCACCAACTCGTCCACGTCGGAATCGAGCGCGTCCCCTTCGATTGCAGGCGGCCGACCGACGACGAGTCGGTTCGACCCGAAAAAGCCCTGCTTCGGTTCCACGTCCTCGAACGTCGCGCTACAGTGCGGACAGGAGGGTTCGGTTAAAAGCGAGATTGTGACGCCCGTCCCACACTCGCCGCATTTGGCGCTCGTGATGCCGTTTCGGTTGGCCGTGCGAGCGAGTTCTGCGGTCGCGGCCCGCGTCGCGTTTCGCGTGGCGAGCGTGCGCGTCTGGTCGCGGACGGAGACGAGCGAGCGAGCACGTCGAGACGGTTTTCCAACTCGTCGGTCGTCTCGGTGAGGTACTCCAACACCGATTCGTAGTTCTCGAACCCGTCGTCCATGCGCTCGCGGTTCTCCGCGATGCGCTCACGCAGGGCGTCGAGTTCCTCGGCCGCGCGCTGAATGTCGGCCAGTTCGTTTCGCAGATCGGGATGGTCGTGGTCGGCGGATGCTTTCCCGTCGGTTTCACGTTTGACCTGCACGACGCGCTCTCGCACGTCGGTCAGTTTCGACATGAACTCCTCGCGGAGGTCGTCGAGTTCGCCGTCAGTATCGTCCTCGTCCAGCGCGCGATGTGCCGTGAGCAGTTCCGAGAGCAGTTGCTGGCGCGAAATATCGAGTTCGTCGGCTTTCTCGTCCAGCCACCGAGTTACCGAATCGGGCAACTCCGGCGTGTGCGTCTGCCCCACATCTTCACTCGCCATCAGGTAGACACCATTTCTCATACTGCTGACTTAACGTTTCGGCTCTGGATGATGTGACCGAATGCAAATTTGGTAATTAATTTGTTAATTATTTGGTCGTCATGGGGCACCCATGAACGACTGTGTCGATAATTCGGTGCAGAGGTGGGCTTGCTACTGTACCGACTACTGATGCTAGGCGCAGGCCACGCCTGCGAAAGACGAAGTCGTTCGCGGTACCGGAAAACCAGCGGTTTTCGGTCGCTCGAAAACACGGTGGTTTGCTCACCCGAAAAATCGAAGATTTCCCCGCCCTTCGTTCAGTTAGTCACTCGCACCAAAGCCGCTCGTTCCCTCGTTCGCTCGCTTTTTCCTATCTCGTCGCCTGTCGCCACTGTTTCAGCCCGACGATTTCGCCGTTCACGTCCTCCGCGTCCGTCACTGCCCAAACGAACATATCCGTGATTTCTTCGGGGTCGCGGCCCTCCCCATTCATCATTTCCGTGGCGACCACGCCGGGGTCGAGTCCCATGACTGGCCGGTCGATTTCTGCGGAAAACCCGCGAACAACTGCCTCTGCCCCGGCTTTCGAGACAGCGTAAGAACCGTATCCAGCCTTCGTCTTGTGACCGATTCCGCCGGTCGGAACGACGATTCTCGCGTTTTCGGTGAGATGGGGGAGCGATTCCCGAATCGTGGTGAACACGCCTCGGCAGTTCGTCCGGAACGTGTCGTCGAACGCGGCGTAGGGTTCCGCGGTGAGCGGCGTTTCGCCCGGCGCTCCGTGGTAAATTCCGGCGTTCGCCACGACGATGTCGATGCCGTCGTTTTCGAATCTGGCCGCGGTTTCCATCAGTCGCTCTACGTCAAACTCGTCGCGCACGTCGGCCCGGAGGCCGACGGCGCTCCCACCCGCGTCTTCGATGTCGGCGACGGTTTCGTCCACCGCATCCGCGTCGCGTCCACAGAGGGCGACGTTCGTACCCTCTTCCGCAAAGGCGCGTGCTACCTGCCGTCCGATTCCTCGCGTCCCGCCCGTGACGACCGCCGTCAATCCGTCCATGCTGGGTCTGACGAGTGGGTTCGTGAAACCGGTTTCCGTCGGAGTTAACCTCGCTCGGCACCTTCGAAAACCATGTACCAGCCGGGTCATTTCGGCGTCGCGCTCGCGCTCTACGCGCCGATTGGCGGTGCCCTCGTCGCCGCCGGACTGCCAGACCTCGCGTTTTTGGGTGCCTGCCTCTCCCTCTCGCTGGCGATGCTTCCCGACCTCGATTCGAAGACGAGCAGACTCCAACATCGCGGCCCCACACATTCGATTCCGTTCGCGCTCCTCGTCGGACTACTTTCGGGTGCTGTGGCGGGCGTTCTCGCTGGAATCGAAGGCGGCCTTTCTGCCGGACTGTGGTTTGCCGGATTCGGACTGCTGGTCGGGACGCTAACCATCGTTTCCCACCTTCTCGCGGACGTGCTGACGCCGATGGGGATTCGCCCCTTTTGGCCGGTTTCGGACAGGCATTTCACACTCGACATCACGTTAGCCAGCGACACGAAGGCGAACTACCTGCTGTTCGCTGGCGGAACTATCATCATTGCAGGTGCGTGGTTCCTCGGCCACTTCCTCGCTTAGAAACAGCCGATTTCGTCCGCCGGCTCGGCTACGCGGTCGCGTCTTCGGAACACACGCCGAGTTCGTCCTCCGCGGTGAACCGAAGATAGCGTTTGAGTCGCAGTGGCAGTCGATTTATCTCGACGGAGTTCGAATCGCAGTCGTACTGTACGAGGGAGAACTGTTCGAGTTTTGGCAGGTGGACGTGGCGGAGGGAAGTGATGAGTCGTTCCGGAGTGTCCCGTGCATTGCCGATTTGTACCGACGCGACATCTTCGCTCAACTCTTCTACGGCCATCGGTTTCTGGCGTCTACACAGGACGTACAGTACCGCCCGTCGCTCCGGTGCGGTGAGCACTTCGAAGACGTCCTCGACTGAGATGATTCGATTTCGATTGTCTGATGTCCCACGGTGATTCAGATCGTTAGATGATTGCATGGCTGGATATTATCCAAGAATACATCACGT
This sequence comes from Haladaptatus litoreus, assembly GCF_900156425.1. Taxonomy (GTDB): domain Archaea; phylum Halobacteriota; class Halobacteria; order Halobacteriales; family Haladaptataceae; genus Haladaptatus; species Haladaptatus litoreus. The sequence continues at coordinate 1,871,940 of NZ_FTNO01000001.1, read as the reverse complement.
GATATAAACCTAGTTCCCCTTCTCCAAGATAGTCGATCTCGTTGTCATCTCCGAAGATGCTGGTCGAAAAACGCCATCTCGTAGCCGAGAACCTCCTCTAACGCCGAATCGTACACGTCGAAATGACCGATTGGGAGTTCGATGTAGGTCGCGTCGGCTTTCTCTGCGGCTTCCTGTACCGACGACGCGGAGACGACTTCGTCGTCGCGCCCCGCCAGCAAGAACAGCGGACACGGTACGTCGGAAACGACCGAAATCGGCCGGTAGCGCGGAATGTCGAGGAACACTCGCGCCGGAACCTCGTTGTCCCACACCGGTGGGTCGGGGACGAGGTCCATGTATCCCGCTTTCGCGCCCGGAGCATTTATCACGGCAAACTCGTCGGGGCCGCCGACGACCGGGACGGTTCGTGGACTTCGAAACGTGTACTTCCGGACGAGGTCGCGCACTCCCGAAATCGTCCCCGAAAGCGACTTCTTGATTTCTGCCGACCGCGTCACTGCTCGCCCGTCAAGGAAAGGGGTTTGCGCGACGACGGCGGAAATTCGGTGGTCGTCCGCCGCCGCTTCGATAACGTGGCCGCCGCTGTAGGAGGTGCCCCACAGTGCGATTTTCCGCCGGTCGATGGCGTCGAGTCCCCGGACGTGGTCGATAGCCGCTTCCCAGTCTGCGACGTGCCGGGAGGAGTTGACGAGGTTTCTCGGTTCACCGTCGCTGTCGCCGAAATTTCGGTAGTCGAACAGAAAGACCGCAAATCCGCGGGCGACGAACCGTTTTGCGATTTCTGGCAAGCCGAACGTTCGTTCCGCACCAAATCCGGGGGCCATCAGGATAACCGGCGGTTTCGTCTCACCTTCCGGTGTGTACAGCCATCCGGCACAGCACGTTCCCTCGCTCTCGAAATCGGCGTCGTTCTTTGCGTACCGCAACCGCGACAGTTCGGGTTCCTCCGGCGACTCCTCGAACGGCCTGCGTGCCCGTGTGCTCGTCATTGCGTTTCACCACGGTGACGAACGACATAAAACTCGGCTTACGGAAGTGGAGGAGAAAGCGCCTCCTTCGCGGGGAGGATGTCAACAGTCCATGAACGACAGTTCCTCCTTCTTGCCGGTGACGGCTCGCATCATACAGCCCCGACACACCCACAACTCTCCGGTTCGCCCCACCAACTGCGTCCCCTTCGATTTGCGTTTCTCGCAGATGTCACAAAACTCCATACACGCCCGTCAACCTCGGTGAATTTCAATCCCCCTGCCTGTTCGAACTGTCGGGGGTGCCGCATTTTGAGCGCGGCTTTTTGTTTCCTCGATTCCTCTGACAGGACGAGTTGCGTGCCATGCTGGAAGAGTTGTTCGTTCGAATCCTCGGACAAAACCGTGTCCTGTGGGGACTCGCTGGTGGTTTCATCATTGCGGCGCTCAACACGTTCGGCGCACTACTCGTTCTGGTCTGGCGAAATCCTTCGGAACGCTCGCTGGATTCGGCGCTCGGATTCGCGGCGGGCGTCATGCTTTCTGCCAGTTTTACGAGTCTCATCCTCCCCGGAATCGAGGTAGGTGGAGTGTTTCCAGTCGTCGTCGGCTTCGCGCTCGGCGTCCTCGTTTTAGACCAAGCCGACCAGTGGGTTCCACACGTCCACGTCGTCATCACGGGTGATGTTCGAGAAAACGGTACCAGCGACCCGCGAACCGCCTCGGTTCTCCTGTTTATCGTCGCTATCACGCTTCACAACATGCCCGAAGGGCTCGCCGTCGGCGTCGGATTCGGTGCCGGAAATCTCGGTGATGCACTGGCGCTGGCGCTCGCAATCGGAATTCAGAACGTTCCGGAGGGGTTGGCCGTCGCCGTCGCCGCCCGAAACGCCGGATTCGGTTCGCTCTTTTACGCCGCAATCGCGGGCATTCGGGCCGGACTGGTCGAAATCCCGCTGGCCGTTTTGGGTGCCTTCGCGGTGCAGGTCGCCACGCCGATTCTTCCCTACGCGATGGGGTTCGCCGCGGGTGGCATGCTGTTCGTCATCAGCGACGAAATCGTCCCCGAAACGCACGCTCGCGGAAACGAGCGTGCGGCCACCCTCGGGATGATGTTCGGAGTCGTGGTGATGCTGTATCTCGACGTGACGTTGGGGTAGTTACACGCTCTTGGTCGTCGTCTCCGTCTCTTTTCGCCGCATACACGGAATATGGCATCCGAGCAACCTCACTAATCGAGTGAAATTCGATTTATACGTCCACTCGTCGTGTTTCTCCGGAAGGGTACAGAATCCGCCGAGCGGTGCAACTATCCTTGTTTGGGGGAAAAATGACACAATTGGAGAATTGGTTTGTCCGGGATACGGCAACGAACGCCGCGCTGGCGTGGTTACTGTTGGGAATCGTCGTTTCGTTTGCCATCACGAGCATCGTGTTTAGTCAACTGGTCGCGGCGGGAGTCGCAATCGCGGTTGTTGGGGTCGGAATCGCACCGATACTTTCGGGCGGGTCATGGCGGGAAATGCTTCCGTTTCCGTTTCTACTCGTCGCCGCGCTTCCGCTCGCGGTCAGCGTCTTCCAACCGGATTTCGCCACGGAGTTCGTCTCCGCGCTGTCCATCGCAACGCTTGCTCTGCTCGTCGTGGTTGACCTGCATCTGCTCACCGCAGTTCGAATGACACCGTGGTTCGCGGTGTTTTTCGTCGTCATCACGACGATGGCAGTCGCGGGATTCTGGGCCGTCGGTGCAGGATTCGCCCACGACATGTGGGGTACGCCGTTCGTCCGAACGAATACGCAGTTGATGTACGTCTTCATCGCCGCGACTGCGGGCGGACTCGTCGCTGGTGGGGTTTTCCGCTGGTACTTCCGACGGCGCGAGCGTGCAGATGCCCAATTCTTGGAGGAGGTGAAGTACGCATGAAAATCCGCGACCACCTGCGTCTCTCGAAGAAACGGCAAGGCGAACTGGTTCGCGTGATGCAGGTTGGACTCGTCGGCATCCTCATCGCTGGACTCTGGGAGGGAAACACCGGAATCATCGTCAACGCATTCGTCGGGCTAGTGGTCACGCAACTGCCCGCCCTGCTCAAGCGCGACTACGACATCACGATGGACGTTGGTCTCGTCCTCTGGATTACCACGGCGATGTTCCTCCACGCATTCGGAACGCTCCAGATACCCGGAATCATCGACCTGAGTGCATACAAATCGGTCTGGTGGTGGGACCATATGACACACGCCATGTCGTCCTCGCTCGTCGCGGCGACTGCCTACGCCACGGCCAGAGCAATCGACGAATACACCGAGGGACTGAACCTGACGCCGCGATTCATGTTCGTGTACCTGCTGCTCTTCGTCATGGCGTTCGGCGTCGTCTGGGAACTCATCGAGTTCTTCGTCGGTGAAATCGGGCGTCTGCTCGCTACTGGCAAAATCCTCACGCAGTACGGACTGGACGACACCGTCCTCGATTTGTTCTACAACACGATGGGGGCGCTCGTCGTCGCTATCTGGGGTACGGCGTACCTCTCAGGAGTGAGCAAACAACTTTCGGAAAAACTGTCGCTCCGCACTGCGGAGTGAACCAGCTTAGTCGTCGCTGGTCACGTCCGGCCTCGACTGTCTTTTTGCGGCCGGTTTCGACGGGACGTTCTTGCGCTTTGCGTCCCACTCCGAAAACACGTAGACCAGCGCGACCAGCACTACGACGCCGAGTGGAAGCAGGATGAACGGATTGATGTTCGTGAGTCCGTACAGCAGGTACATGACCGCCGTTGCGATGAGGACGGTTCCCGCGTAGTACATCTGGGTACGAACGTGGTCGATGTGGTCTGACCCGGAGAACGTCGATGCGAGAACCGTGGTGTCGGAGATGGGCGAGCAGTTGTCGCCGAAGATAGCGCCGCTGAACATCGCACCCACGGCAATAGCGATGAGTTGCGACGACTCGCCGCCGATGCTCCACGCCATCGGAACCACGATTGGCGTCATTATCGACATCGTTCCCCACGACGTACCGATTGCGAGGGAGATGAACGCGGAGATGAGGAAGATGACGACGGGAAGCATGAGCGGCGAGACGACTCCTTCCGCGTATGCCGTGACGTACGCGCCGGTTTCCAGTGCGGTGGCGACGGAACCAATCGACCACGCCAACACGAGGATACTGACTGCCGGGAGCATCGTCCCGAATCCGTCGAGAACGGTTTCCATCGTCTCGTCTAAACTCATCGCGCCGTGAACCTGCGACAGGACGATGCCCGTCGCAACCATGGCGAACGAACCCCAGACGAGTGCGCCAGCAACGTCGGTGTTTTCGAACATCTCAACCGGTGTCCGTCCGGGGGCGTACCCCGTTATCACGGCTCCGGAGATGACGACGCTGACGAGTGCGAAAACCGGCAAAACGAACATCCTGAGGGGTGCGTTTTCGAGTGCGGGTTCGCCCAAATCCTCCTTGATGCTTTGTAGTGGCTGAGCGTCTTCGCGAATGACGTTTCCGGTTTGCTGAGCACGGTTTTCGGCGGTGAGCATCTCGCCGAAATCGCGCTGCGTGATGACGATGATGCCGACCATCGCCAGCGCGAGAATCGCGTACATGTTGAAGGGAATGCTCTGAAGGAACGTCGTGGCCGCGGTGGGTGTCTCTCCCTGAATGCCGAGTTCCTCGTACTGGGTGTGTATCAGCCCGATTTCGAACGCGACCCAACTGGAAAGCCCGATGGTCGCCATCGGCGCGGCAGTAGAGTCGAGAATGTACGCCAGTTTCTCGCGGGACATCTTCATCTCGTCCGCGATGTCCTTCATCGAACTGCCGACGATGGCGTTGTTGGCGTAATCGTCGAAATTCCAAAGAAGGCCGAGGAGCCATGTGGTGACTCCCGCCCTGCGATGTGAGTTGATTCCTCGTGTGGCGAATCGTGTGATGGCAAACGCACCACCCAATCGCCAAATGAGTGCAATCCCGGCCCCTATCAGCAGGGTGAAGACGAGAATTTTCGCATTGAACGTGCTGTTGCCTATCGAATTGATAATCCAATCGAACATCTGTGCGACCCCGGGACTTTTGGGTTCGAAATGGAAACCACCGACGAAGCTGATTTCGTTGACGATGATGATGGCGCCGACCCAGATGCCGATGAACAGCGACAGCATCGCTCGGCGCGTGACGACGGCCAGTACGATGGCCAGTAGCGGCGGTACCAGCGACAGTGCTCCAAATTCCGATGCCATGCCAACTGGGTACACAGACCATGTTAAAAACGATTATCCATGCTAAACTTACCAATTTTATTCAACAAATTGAAATGACGAGCAAATCTACACGCAGTGAAAAAGAGAGTTCAGTAAATGATAATCAAATATGTCTAAGACGAAACTGGTATCATACGGGACAACATTTTCGCCGTAAACCACCGGGATAGACGCACGAACTACTTTACTTTCGGCCGCGCGCCGCGAGTTGGTACGCCAGCACCGTCCGCATTCCATCGACGAACGCATCGAGGTCGATGCTGTTTGCCTGTTCCTGTCTCTCCCTCACTGCCTCGTATCGCCGTTCCCACTCGTTGATGAATCGGTCTTCGATGTCGTGTGACCGAATCTGTTCGGTCACTCGTTCGATGGCGTCGTCGTCGGTGGCGTCTAAATCTTCCAACGAGATGAAACCCTCTTGCAGGCTGTAGATGACCGGCCCGGCCGTGTAATCTCCCTCGCCGAGTTCGCGCTCCCACGTCGTCGTCCAGTTGCCGATTCGAGCCATCCGCTGTAATTCCCAGATAACCGACCGCAGTGTGGAAAGGTCGCTCGCGTCGAACGACGGCGAGAACATCAAATCGACGTCAGCATACGGAAACATCAACATGTTGTGTGGGTCGTAATGCTCTATTCCCGCCATGTTTGCGATTTCGACGTGGTCGTTCAACACGCGAGAGTAGTCGATGGCGGTCAGCGTCTGGCGGAGGTCGCAGTCGAAAATATCTCTGTACTTGTCATGTTCCGGGGCTGTTTCGATACCGTCTTCGAACGCCGCCCAAACTCGTTTGATGAACCGCAACTGCTCCGTTTTCACCCTCTCTCTGTCGGCGTTCACAGTTTCGGGACGATACGGAATCTGACACGCCTCTTCGAAGGTTTCCCGGTCGTTACCCTTCTCCGCGAGGTCGTCCAGTAGGGTCACGAACATCGTGAGAATCGTCTTCTGCGTCCGGGCCGTCTCCGCGTACTCCGCCGGAACGGACGAAAGGGTAAACGATGGAAACAGCGAGTATATCCACTGCCAGAGGAACTCGTCTCGGTCGCCAACGATAGTGTCGTACTCGTCCGAGAGCGCTGCAATCGGCTCGGGAAGCGTCACCGCCGCAATCTCTGTCAGATGGTTTGAAGGAATTGGTAGCTCGTCGATGAGCTGTTGGCGGGGCATTCTCGTGTCTTCTTTACTGTATGGATAATAAAAACACTTCTGCTACATTTTCGAAAAATTGTCTAAAAGATGCCTACTCTCGGTACAAATATATGGTCAGCCTCTCGACTGCTTATCGAGACATGGTGTCCTCCGACCCAGCTATCTACAAGACCGCGTTTCGGGAGACGAAAAATCCCGCCGTCATCACCGACGCGAGCTTCGTCATACAGGATGTAAATGAGGCCTGCGTCGATTTTACCGGCTACAGCAGGGACGAACTCGTCGGGGACACGCCGATGAATCTGTTCAGCGAACCAGCCGTGTACGAAGCAATGATTGAATCGTTGTCGAAGGGCGAACCGTGGGTTGGCGGGTTCGAGACGACGATGAAGGACGGACGGATGATTTACGGTCGAGGGTCGTGCGTCCCGATTCGTACCGGCGGTGAGCTGCGTGGATACGCGGGATTCTTCACAGACCTCACCGAGCGCCGCCAGTACGAACAGAGTTTGCGAATCCTGAACCGCGTCCTCCGGCACAACCTACGAAACGACGCGAACGTCGTCCTCGGACACGTGGATATAGTGGCCGACGAACTGGAGGACGAGAAGTTAGTGAAGTCCCTTTCGACCGCCCGCAAGCGTATCGACTCCATCGTCAAGTACGCGGAAACCGCCCGAAATCTGGACGAACTGCTCTCCGAGCGAACCGACCCGTCGCTCACACCCGTTCGCCTCGACGAACTCCTCCGAATCGAACTCGATGCCGCACGGAAACTGTATCCGGAGGCCGAGTTTACTGCCGAACTCGGCTCTGCCCCCGTTCTCGTCGCCGCCGATGACGCCATCGGAACCGCAATCAAGGCCGTGTTCGAAAACGCCGTCGAACATAACAATTCGGCGGCACCAACCGTCACTGTCCATCTCGACGGCGACGATTCGGTCGCTACACTGACCGTTGCTGACGACGGCCCGGGTATTTCTCCGGACGACCACGACTTGATCTTCGGCCGGGAGGAAATTAGCCCACTTCACCACGGACAGGGTCTCGACCTCTTTTTCGTTGACCGCCTGCTGGAGAAGTACGGCGGCGACATCTGGGTCGAAGACAGCGACGACGGCGCGGTGTTCAAACTTCAGTTCAGAATGCTTGCCGCGGACGATGTCGAAGCGGAGTCCGAGTGCTCGAACGCCGAATAACCTACTTAACTGCCAACCAACCGGTTTAATTGCCGTATAATCTACGCTTTGGTACACGATAATAAGGTAGTCAGGAGTCGAATCAATTTTTAGTTGATACAATGTCTCATAATACACAAAAACCATTTCTCGACACTGTCGGCGTCGCCGGTATCTCGGAAGTCGTCTCTCCGTCTCGTTCGACACTCTCCGCACCGACGTGGTGCTTCGACACGGGCAGTCCGGTTACTGCCGCACCCACAGTCGGAACCGACGGTGTGGTGTACGCCGCGAACGAGGACGGACGAATTTCCGCGTTCTACGACGGACAACTCCGCTGGCGGTATCACGCAGACGGAACCGTTACGGAAGACCTTGTTTTCCGAAACGACCTGTACGTCGTCAGCGACGACCGAGTGTTCGCGCTCGATTCGGAGACCGGAGAACGACGCTGGGAAACCGCACTCGACAGTTCCACGACGACCAGTCCGACAATCGTCGGTGAAACGGCCTACATTGGCACGGAAACAGGTTTGGTCGCCCTCGACAGCGCGTCCGGCGACGAACGCTGGCGGTTCCACGGCCCGGCCTGCTCGACCGTCGTGGCCAGCGAACTGCGGGCCTACGCCGCTGGCGACGGCCGGGTGTGGGCACTCGACGGCGAATCGGGCCACCTCGAATGGTCGTTCGACCCCGGTCGCGGCGTCGAATCGCTCGCGTTCGAAACTGGTCGTCTGTACGTCGGCAGTGGCACCGAATCCGCCTGCGCCGGGTACAACCTCCACGCTCTCGGTATGGACGGAAGCGTCCTCTGGCAAACCCGAACGCGCGGCGACGAAGCGGTCGTGAGTCTCACCGTGACGAACGCCTCGCTCTACGCCGTCTGCGACACTCGGTACGGCCACCCCGAAACCCGTGGCCAGCGACTCAGAAAGCTGTCGCCGTGGGATGGAACGATGGAATGGGTGTTCCAACCGGATGCGTTCACCGCCGAGACGGAAAGCCTGCTCACGCAACCGACGGCCGTCGTCGGAACGGTGTACGTCGGTGCGAGCGACGGCCGCGTCTACCTGCTGGATTCGACGCACGGAACGGAACGAAGCCGCTTCGAGACGATGGCGGCAGTGAGAACACGTCCAGCCGCGAGTCACGAGCGCGTCTACACCGGTAGTGACGACGGCAGTCTCTACGCCTTCGAACCGCAGCGATAGCAGGGCCGACAGGTGATAGCTGAACTTTTCATTCTTCGCTTGGAGGTTTTCACATGAACTACGACAAACTCGTCCGCGACCGAATCCCCGAAATAATCGAGAAAAACGGTGACACGCCGAAAACGCACGTTGCGGACGACGCTGAATACGAGCGCCGACTCGGAGAAAAGTTGGACGAAGAAGTCGCGGAGTTCCACGAATCAGGTGACCCGGAGGAACTGGCAGACGTACTCGAAGTGGTGTACGCGCTGGCCGACTGTACGGATGTTACATCCGACCAACTGGAACGACTTCGGGCCGAGAAAGCCGACGAGCGCGGCGGGTTTTCCGACGGAATCGTCCTCGAACGAGTGGAATAAAAACGACCTGCGAATGCAACCCCGACGCGGATAGACGACTGCACGAAAGCAGTTCGTATGTCACGAACGACCTACACGCTCGTCATTCGGGAAACTGAACCAGCCGAGGGAATCGTCGCGGAGGTCAGAAGCGACGGCACAATCGAGGAATCGACCAGCGTCGCATACGCCGATTACGGACTGGCCGCGGTGCGCGACGATTGGGTTCCGGACGAACGGCGAACCGAAGTCACGGCCGACGTGACGACAACCCGACTCCAAACCGAACGGGACGGAGAAGGGTTTTCGTTCCGCCTGCTCGGTGACGGCGAAACGCTCGCAGATCAACGCCTGACCGACGACGAGTGGAACGTCGTCTCGGTCGAATAGGGTACAATTGCCGTCGTGGCGAATGGCGAAACCGCCAGCGATAACTTTTCTCCGTGCGACCACTTCGAAAATGAGCTACGATGCGGTGTTGTTCGACAACGACGGTGTGTTGGTAAAACCGCCGAACGGAACCGCCCTTCGCGAGGCCGCGTTGTCCGCGTTTGCCGAGTTCGGTGTCGAACCTGACGACGACCATCTGGCCGCCGTCTCGCGCAGTGTTACCCCCGACGACCTGAAACGAGTGTGTGACGCCTACGATTTCGACCCGGCCGAGTTCTGGGAGGCCCGCGACACCGCGGCCTCCGACGCTCAACTGCGCGAACTCAAGGCGGGCCGTACCACGACCTACGACGACGTAGACGCGCTGGAGTCGTTCGCCCGCCCGATGGGAATCGTCAGTTCGAACCAGCACGCGACTATCGAGTTCATGCTCGACCACTTCGACCTCGGTCGGCATTTCGAAACGTACTACGGCAGACCGCCGACGCTGGACGCCTTCCACCGGAAAAAGCCCGAACCGTATTTTTTGGAACAAGCCCTCGCCGACCTCGGCGTGGACTCCGCCCTCTTCGTGGGCGACAGCGAAAGCGACGTAGTCGCCGCCCACAACGCCGACCTCGATTCGGTGTTCATCCGCAGACCGCATCGCGCCGAGTACGACCTTTCGGTTGACCCGACTTACGAGGTTGAGGGACTTCGGGAAATTCGGGAACTGCTTCGGGACTGATTGCGGTTCGCTCTGAAATGTATCCGTCCCTCTATCACTCATCCAACGCCAAGACGTTTACCGCGGCCGTGGTGGGAATCGAGAGTGAGCCGGTCGATTCGCCGGAAACGGTTCACTGAGAAGTGCGAGTTCGGTGAGCGACCGCCGTCGGTCGGGCGTAATCCTCGCTACTCACCCGTATTCGTTCATCGGCAGTCTCACCCCCAGCTTTTCGTGGCTGGACGAACAACAGTATCGTATGGCATACGACTGGCAGTACTACGACCTCGTCCTGTTCGGTATCGCCCTCAGTATGTCCGTCGGCGCAGGTGTCGGATACCTGACCTCGATTTCGCTCTCGGTGGCAATCATCTCGGCAGGTCTGGTCGCGTGCGCCATCATCGGCCACGGCCTGTTCATCAACGGCCCCGTCGATGAACCGCAGGATTTGACGAACGAGGTGGAGGCACTGAACTGAAGCGAATAGAACCACCGCGAATTCGCCCAATTTCCACCCATTCTCAACAAAAATCCGGTTACGACCCTCATAACGGTCGCTTTATCCGGACTTCCGCGAGGTAAAACACTACCACGTGGGCTTCCGTCGTGAGCAGTATGTCCACACCGACGCTCCTACTAACGCATCGTCTCACACCCGACATCGCGTCCGACCTCCACGCCGAACTCGCCAACCACCTTCCCGACGGTGCCCTCGCTCGGGCGCGAACACCGGAAGAAACGTTCGAACTGCTTCCCGAAGCCGATGGAATCGTCACGGCGGGACTCTCCGAAGACCTGCTCGACTCGGCAACCAGCCTTCGCTGGGTGCAGGTGCTCAGTGCCGGGGTTGACCAATACGACCAAGACGCGCTGGAAGCGCGAGACATTGCCCTGACGAACGCCTCTGGCGTTCACGCAGAACCTATCGCGGAACAAGTGCTGTGGTTTTTGCTGACGTTCGAACGCCGACTTCACGTCGGCGTTCGCCAGCAGTCCCGCGGCGTCTGGGAACGATTCGAGGGCGGCGAACTCCGCGGAAAGACGCTCGGAATCATCGGTGTCGGCGCAATCGGAACCCGTGTCGCGGAGTTGGGTTCCGGACTCGGAATGACGGTTCTCGGCACCAAGCGAACCGTCGAAACTGCTCCGACGGTTCTCGACGACTGTTTCGCTGCGGACGACCACCACGAGGTGCTTCGCCGAGCGGACTACGTCGTCCTCGCCTGTCCGCTAACGGACGAAACCGAGGGTCTCCTCGGGTCGGAGGAGTTCCGACTCATGCCGAGCGATGCTGTCCTCGTCAACATCGCCCGCGGTGACGTGGTTGACGAGGACGCCCTGATACGCGCGCTCCAGTACCGCTTGATTCGCGGTGCCGGACTCGACGTGTTTTCGACGGAACCGCTTCCGTCGGATTCGCCGCTGTGGAACCTCTCGAACGCGGTACTCACCCCACATATGGCCGGTTCGACGCCGCACAAAGCGGAACGCTGGCAAGACATCATCGTGGAAAACTACGAGGTTCTTGCGTCGGACAAGGTGGACGAGATGGTCAATCGAATCGTGTAACCGTCGTTTCAGTTCATCTCTTGCTGAGTCGCGCGAAAAACGCATCTCGTTGCGCATTCGAATCCAGTCTGATTACCGTCGTGTCCTCGTCCAATCCCGCGAACTTTCGTTCTATCGCCGGAATTTTTTCCGTGGGAAAGTTCCAGATGTAGCGGAGAAACTCCAGATCGACTTTCTCCTCGCAACCCTCGGCCATGTCGGGGCGCGTCTGACCGTGATTTGTGAGCCATCGTTTGAGAACCCGATACAGGCAGATATACCGCGAGACGGACAGCAAAATCACGGTATCCGCGGCGTCGAGTCGCGCGTCGATGGTGCTTCCGTAATTGCCGTCGATAATCCAGTTCGGTCGCTCGATGAGGGTTCGGTGTGTCTCCTCCCAGTCGTCACTATCCGGTTTTTCCCATCCGGGTTCCCAGAAATGGGCGTCGAGGTGCGTAACCGGCCACTCCAGTGTTTTGCCTAATCGCACAGCGAACGTGGATTTTCCCGCACCCGGCGGGCCGAGAACCATGATTCTGTCCATCGTGTTTGCTGTATCTGTCATCTTTGAACGGGAGCGCGAACTTATTCGACCACTGAGAAGAACGTTTCGGTCGCGCGACCTGTATGGCCGCCGAACCCGTGCCCGGTGTGCATCGGCCCGACGTTTGATTAGACTGCCCGTCGATTCTGGAAGGGGATAGAATGACCATGGAATCGAACACGGAACTCGTTCGGCGCGACGCTGAGGAAATCTGGTCGGAGGGGAACATCGAAGTCATCAACGAGATATTCCATGAGGATTTCGTCCTTCACGACCCGTCGTCACCGGACGAAGAAGGGGGACGGGATGACTACCGTGAGTACGTCGAAACGTACCGTCGGGCCTTTCCCGACGCCGAGTACACGGTCGAAAAGGAGGTTGCCGAAGACGACTTCGTATCGGTTCGGTACACGGCTCGCGGCACTCACGAGGGCGAACTCATGGATATCGAACCGACCGGCGAGCAGGTAACCGTCTCCGGAATGGAGATGTATCGCGTTGAGGACGGGAAAATCGCCGAAATGTGGACGAACTACGATACGGTTGGCCTGTTACAGCAACTCGACGTGTTGCCGCCGCTCGACGCACTTGTTCGGGAGGCGAACGCCGACTGACGGTCGTCCCCCATCGGTTTGTGGACCCCTCCCGAAATGGGGTCTGCATGTGAGTGGCGCTACACGTCGGAAAAACGCTCGTCCAACCAATCGTAGATTTCCCCGTGAGCTAACGAAAGGTTCCCGAGTTGACAGTGCTCACCTGCGCCTTCTTCCGCCGTGAATACGCGAAGCGTCGTCGGCCCGCTCACAGCGTCAACGAACTCGTAAACGAGTGGCAGCGGAATCAGGTGGTCGTCCTCGCCTGCCAGCGCGAGCGTCGGACAAGTAATCCGGTCTGCAACGTCGCGGAGCGAATACTCCCGAAGTGTCCGACGGAGGCTTGCGGCGTCGGTGCCGAACACCCAACTGGAGTTCTGCAACTGCCAGCGTGCGCCGGGGTCGAACCGCGCGCCGAGTTCGGCTAATGCGTTCACGACCACGCCGGGGGCGTAGTCGATGAGCTCGGCGATTCGCTCCTGTCCGTGGGCCGACGCAGACCACAGGTCGAAGCAGTGGTCGAACGCGATACAGGCCGACACCCTCTCGTCGAACGCCGCGGCCCGGGGTGCGTAGTACCCGCCCATGCTCGCGCCGAGGAGAGCGATTCGGGTTTCGTCCACGGCGGATTTCCCTTCGAGAAAATCGAGGACGGGGCCGACGACCGCTTCCCAGTCCGGACGTGCCCGAAGTCCCGCGACCCGAAGCGGCGCGCCCTGTCCCGGCCCGTCGAAGACGAGGCAGGAATAGCCGCGGGAGAGCGCCGACGGGACGCCACAGAGGAAGTACAGTTCCTCGGCAATCGAGTCGAACCCGCCGAGGCAGACGACGGTCGGACACGATTGTTCGGAAGAGTCATCACCGTCGTCACCGCCCGTTTCGGGCGAGAACCAGTATCCCGGCAGGGTGGTATCTTCGTAGGGTATTTCGACCTGCTCGACAGGATTGTCGAGCAGGTCGAGCGCACTCCTGAACGTCTCCCTGCTTCGCTCGTACGTCGGACGTCGTCTCGGGTCGTCCGAATCGAGGAAGAACTCCGCTGTTCGATAGTAGTTGTGTGCCCGAAAGAACGCTCCTCGCGCGGTTTCGTGGTGTTCTCCGTCGAGTGCATCACGGGCCGTTTCGGCGACCCGGTCGGCGGTTCGTCGCCATTCGGTGAACCACTCTTCGAAATTTCCCTCACCGATGTTTTCGACCGTGGTCAGACATTCGCCCGGTTCGGCCCCGCCGTAGGTGGCGTAACTCATCGCCCTGAGCGTCTGGTAGTCGAAGGTCGTGTCCTCGAAGTGGACGTTCATATGCCATAGACGGGGTGGAAGACAATAGTCGATTCTCGGATGGTCAGTCATCCGGCAAAACAGTTAAATACGATATTTTCCGTACACACCGGTACCATGGCGATTTAACGCCGTCTCTTTCGTTTCCGTTCGCTCTGCACCGAGTACGCCACTCGGTGTGGGTCGAGCCACTGCTTTCGGAACTGCTCCTACGCATTGCGTAGTGACGACGCTCCACAATTCACAACAGATGCCGACACCAAACGACGAACCGACGGATACAGAATCGCAATCGAACGACATTGACATCTACCCGATGCCAATGTTCGCCCGAATGGAGGTGACCGACATGGAGGATTCGACCGATTGGTATCGAGAAGTCGCCGGATTCCGAGAAGTCGCACCACTGCCGGGCATCGCTCACCTCCGCTATCGTAAGTACGCGGACGTGATGCTCGTTCCCGCCGACGAATCCGAACGTCCGGAGCAGGCTGCACAAGCGACGTCCGAACTGGCCGGGAACGGACTGTCGCTCACCCTCAACGTAGAAAACGAGACGGTGGACGACGTGTTCGAACGGACGCAATCGCACGATGCAACCGTCGTGAGTGGCCCCGAAGCAACGCCGTGGAACACGCGGCAAATAACGCTCGCAGACCCCGACGGATACCGACTCGTCTTCACGGAACCCGTGGACACCGAGTTGGATTTCGAGACGGCGATGGACAGTCTCGATTCGGAATAGCAGGTCTGCTCGGACAAGCGACTACCGTTCTTTCGCTTCTTTTATTCGCAAAACAATCCAAAAGACCGATTTTACCGCAAAAATCTGCGAACGGGCAGTTCAGTAAACCGAGTCTCTGATGTCTTCGTCCAAGTCGTCGAACGTGTCGAGATGTACCTGCCGTTCGGTGCGGAGGTTCTCCAGTTCGGCCTCGTAGTCAGTGACGTTGTCGGCGACGCCGAACTCCTCGATGTCGATGCCGGGCACCGAACTCGGAACCGTGAGTCCCGTCGCGTCGTCCGTCGTCCACTCGACGGTGTCACGGGCGATTTCTCGGAGAAGTGTCACCGACTCCGTAACGCCGATGTCCTTGCCGCCCAGATGGCCCGTGTTGAGGACGAAACAGTCCACACCGAGGTCGTCGATGAGTTCGCGGAAGCGGTTTCCTTCCTCGCCTTTCGACCCGACGATGAATGGGTTGGTGCCGACCACGCGGATGGATTCGCCAGCCTTCGACGGGTCGCCAGCACTGGTTTCGATGGACTCGCCGAGCATGAACGCCACGGCGGCCTCTTCCGAAGTGAGTTTGGCGACCGGCGGCATGACGGGATTGCGGGTGATGAAGAACACTTGGTCAACCCTATCGAGGTCGATGTCCTCACCTGAAGACGAGAGATAGTCGCGGAGGATAATTGCCCGACCGTTTGCGGTGTGGCGGTCGCTGTCGAAGTCCACGGTGCCATCGTCTGCCACATCCACGTTTTCGAGGACGGCGGAGTCGTGGGTCACGGCGTCGTACATGGCTGGCTGTTCGTCAGCGTCCAGTCCGATGGTTTTGACGTACAGACCGTTGCCTTCACTCCCCGCGATGGAGCCGTCCGGGAGGAGGGCGCACACGTCGTCTTGGAGCATCGTCGCCGTCTCGCCCTCGTCTTCGTCAAGCCAGAGGCCGTGGGCGGTCAGCGTCGATTTGCCGGTCGCGGAGAGTCCGAGGAACGCCTGCCCGACGTTTTGGAGGTTATCGTCGTCGTCGCGGAGCGTGACGCGCTTACTCCCCGCGTGGAGGCCGAGGCCGCCCTTTCGCTTGGCGTGGAACATGAACAAGCGGAGGAACGACTTCTTGGCTTCACCGGTGTAGTCGCTTCCGAGAACCGCAGTGAGGCCTTCTTCGGGAAGGATTCGAACCGCGATTTCGTCCCAGTCGGGAATCTGCACGGTGACGAAATCCGGTTCGCCCTCACCCTCGACGGGTTCGAACAATTTCGCCCACGCGAGGGCGATGCGACCGTACTCCTTCGGGACGTACAATCTGCATCGGTAGGAGTGCTCGGCGTGGCGGCCCATCTGCCGGTCGATACAGAGGATTTCTTCTTCCTGTGCGTAGTCGAGTGCGTCTTGTATGTGTCCGTAATCCTCCGGGCCAAATGCGTGGTCTATCGCGTTTTTCGTTTTATCCGAATTGCGTGAGCGTTCTCTGCTCACGTAGGACGGGGAACCGAACTCCGCCGTGGTCTCGAGCTCGCGCGAAAATTCGCGTAGCTCTTCGAGTGACGGATTGTAGAGTACATTGTCTGCCTCTACCGGATTAGGGAGCGTCTCTTTCAGGGGTCGGACTGCCTGCCCACTGTCTGACATCGTACTAATGAGGCCGACATAGACGACTATAATTATGCACGGTTTATCTCCGCCTTAGTGGTGTCATAACACACTTTTTAGCGGATTTTGGATTTCGGAAGTGAGTAAACATTTGTGGATTTTTGCCGCACGGACGCAATCATATCGACTCGGTTTCACGATTTTCACGCCCCAGAAGGCCCTGCCTGATTTGCCTCCGAAACCGGGTTGTCACCCGCCTCCAGCACTGATTTCAGTTCTCGGAGTTCTTTCCGAAGTTGTCGCGCCATCAGCCACTGCATAACCGACTCGAAAACGACTGAAACTTCTCGGAGCTATCTCCACCCTCATCGAACTCCGCCCCGAATTCGGATTATATACCTAGTCTTTTTGCTCTCGAATTATTTGTTAGTTTATGGCTGACCAACGGGGACTGTCGAAAGAGCCGAGTTCCGGTGTAACCTCGGCCGAGGTCGAGCGGAGGGCTATTCGCGTGCTGTTCGTAACCGGCAGTGGAGATGATTCTGAGATGGCCACTGCTCTTGGGAACCACCACCAGTTCTGCGTGACGACGGTGAGCGCCGACGACGGTCTCGACCGAGTCGGCGCAAACACCGTCGATTGTTTCGTTAGCGAATACCGACTTGACCACGGTGACGGACTCGAAGTTCTCGCCAGCATCAAGCGTACGTCTCCGGCACTCCCTTTCATCCTCGTTTCCGATCAGACGGTCGAAGGACTCGCCGAGAAAGCACTCTCTGCGGGCGCGACCGACTATGTCCACCATCCCTCCGGCGACGGCATCGGCCTTCTCGCCCACCGGATTCGGGCGGCGGTCGACCACCAAAGGAACGGACGAACCGGGCGTCTATCACGACAGAACGAGTTCCACCGCATCTACCGCGCGCTGGAAACGGCACAGGAAGGAATCGCTCTGCTCGACGACGACGGCGAGTTCATCTACGTCAACCAAGCGTACGCCGACCTTCACGACTACGACTCCGACGAGATGCTCGGAATGACGTGGATGCAAAAGTACGCAGACCACGAGGTGGAGCGGGTGCAAGACGACGTTCTTCCGCTTCTCTACGAAGAAGGGACGTGGTCGGGCAAAACCGAGGGACTGCGCCGGGACGGTAGCACGTTCCTCGAAAACCACTCGCTTTCGACGACGGCGGATGGCGGTCTCGTCTGTACTATCAGAGATATCACGGAACGAAAGGAGCGAAAGGAGTTGGTCGAATACTACCGTTCGGTCGTGGAGGACGTTTTCGGGGAATCCGAGGTCGGTGTCTTCATCCTCGATTCGTCGTTCGACATCGCGTGGATCAATCAGGCGACCGAACGCTACTTCGGACTCGAAGATATCGCCGTCGAGGGACGAGGCATGACCGAACTCGTCGGCGAGGTTCTAAAATACCGACTCGCGGAACCGGAGACGTTCGCGGAACAGACCAGCGACGCGTACGAAGGCAACGAATCCGTCGGGGAGTTTCAGGTACACGTATTGCCGGACAAGGGTCGTGACGAACGGTATCTTCAGCACCGAAGTCAGCCAATCGAATCCGGAAAGTACGCCGGTGGCCGCCTCGAACTGTACTTCGACATCACGGAGCGAAAGGAGCGCGAGGAGAAATTAGAGCAGTTCGCGGACATCGTCTCCCACGACCTCCGAAATCCGCTCGGAATCGCACAAATGTATCTCGGAGAGGTTCGCCGGAACGGTGTCGAGGGGAATCTCGACGAGGTCGAGCAGGCGCACGACCGAATGGAGACGATGATACAGAATCTGCTCTCGATAGCTCGGGGGGGTCAGCCCTGCAACGACCGGACGCCGATATCGCTCGAAACGGTCGGAACTCGGGCGTGGGGACAGACCGAGACGGCCGACGCGACCTTTCAAATCGAGGACGGGGAGGCTGTGATTTCGGCCGACGAAGACCGACTGCAAGCCGCGTTCGAGAACCTGTTTCGCAACGCAATCGAACACGGCGGCACCGATGTTCGCGTCCGTATCGGAACGCTCGAAGACGGCTTTTACGTTGCAGACTCCGGTTCCGGCATCGACCCGGAGCACCGGGCGGACGCCTTCGAACGCGGCTATTCCAACGGCAATGGAACCGGATTCGGACTCGCAATCGTTCACGAAATCATCGACGCACACGGTTGGAACCTAACCATTACCGAATCGTCCGACGGTGGTGCCAGATTCGAGGTAGGCGGCGTCGAGTTCGACGCCGCCCACGCACGAACCGACGGCTAACTACGGATTACGGAATTTCGTTGCGAAGCGAATGCTCTCGGAGACGTAGTACGCTGAAAGAAACGAGGTTACGCTATATCGCCTTCTGGCGACTGTGAGAAATTTTTAGCTACGAACGACGTTCGTCGCGCGTGGTCCTTTTGGTGCCTGTTCGATGTCGAATTCGATTTCCGTACCTTCCGTAAGATCTTCACCGCCAACGTCTTCCATGTGGAAGAACACGTCGTCGTCAGCATCCTCAGTCGAAATGAAACCGTAGCCGCCTGTGTCGTTGAAGAAATCAACGTTACCGTTTGCCATTACAACTAAATACAAATGGGGGACACGGTTAAGGGTTCCGCATTCGTCCTCAAAATTCGATTCTTACTGTACAAATGTACTGATTGTAGGTGGTTAGATGGCCATTCGGTTATTGATGGGCAGTTTTACGTTGATATACTGCTCTATTTGCACAACGAGCGGAGACTTCCGTAGTATCTACAGCTTTTATCTCGGTACTGTGCCATGTTCTTGCTTCTCACTCCCGACCAGTTTCGAAACGGTAGCCTCGTGCTTTCGTAATCGATTGGCCTCGGCACTCATAGGGTTCGTCACCACCAGCCGCCAGACTAGCTCGGAACACCTGTTTTCGTCATCGGCCACGTTCAACTACAGTACTGCTCCTAAAAAACGATT
Source organism: Haladaptatus litoreus (assembly GCF_900156425.1). GTDB lineage: Archaea > Halobacteriota > Halobacteria > Halobacteriales > Haladaptataceae > Haladaptatus > Haladaptatus litoreus. The sequence goes on along the minus strand of NZ_FTNO01000001.1, from coordinate 1,852,498 downwards.
GTCTCTGTCCGCGCCAACGTGACGAACTCAGACGTGCATCGAGTCCGTTTCGTTCGTGTCTCCTTCCTCTTCCATCGGTTTGTTTTCGAGATAGACACGCGCATACGCCAGTTGAATCGCGGGGTGGAGAAACGTCGTGAGCAGAACCGAAAGCCCGATGATGGTGAGTTCGAGGTCGCCACCGCCGATAATGCCCACAATTCCGACACCGAATCCGATGATGACTGCCAACAGCGAGATACCGAAGAGTTTTAGCAGGTTTCCGGGCGCGACTTCCCAACTGGTTTCGAGACTTTCGGTGAGATTTTTGTCGTCAATGACGCAGGCTGGAAACGCGAGCGACAGTCGGAGCGCCAAGTAGATGCCCGGAATGATGAGGAAGATGAAACCAATCACGACGATGATGCTGTAGACGATACTCATCACGAACAGAGTGAGATACTTGCTCCCGACTCGTGAGGCGGCATCGCCGAAATCGGTTCGCTCGTCGTACGCTTCGTTCTCCGCGAAGACGTGCGCGACACCATCGACGAAGATACCGAACAGCGTCCCGACGAGCGAGAGTATGAGAAACATCTCTCCGAAACCGCTCAGAAGTCCGAGGACGAATCCGAGGACGATCAAAATCGGATTGCTGGCGAGCCATCCGAACGCCTGACTGAGCGTCCCGATAGCACCACGACGGGTCAGTTGTGCATATGCCATATTTTAAATAATTTAATAGAAATATGAAAAGTGTTGGGATTGCGGCCAACGTGCTACCCCACGATTTTCATTTTCACTCAATCCGCTCGCGCGCCGCCGCCACCACCAACGGAAGCGTAATCGTCGCGTCCGCATATACGGAGACGTTCCGAGCCGCCTTCTCCAGTTTGCCCCACGAGCGCGCTTCGTCCAGTGTAGCTCCCGAGAGGCCGCCGGTCTGTGGCGGATCCATCGTCAACTGAACGCCGTAATCGTAGGCAGAGGGCGAGACGAGCATGGTCTGGAGAACGTAGTTTTTCGGTACGCCCCCGCCGACGACCATCGCGCCGGATTTGTCGGCCTCGAACGCGAGGTCGGTGAGGTGGGTCATGTCCTTCAACGCGTCCAGCGTGAAATCGGTGGTCTGGGAGTACATCCACGCCTGTAAGCCGAGCACCGAGTCCTGCACTGCGGGGCAGTAGATTGGAACGTCGTTTTCGTAGGCCGCCGCCGCGATTCCGGCGTCCTCTTCGATTCCTTCGCGTTCGTTCACCTCGCTGTTCGCACGACCCAGTTCTTCGGTCATGCGTTGGATGCTGACCGTCTCCTCGATGTTCGGGAAGACTTCCGAGCGCAGGTGAGACTCGAACAGAGCGAAATGCTCCTGTGGAAGATAGACGTTGTAGATTCGGTCTACCTCCTCGTCGCGCAGTTGCTCGTCGTGCTCGCGCATGGACTTGTCGTCCCGCTCGTCCCTTCCATGATGGTGTTTCCCGCCGATACCCTCGATGGCGTCGTGGGTGAGGTTCGCGCCGGTCGTCACCAGCGCGTCGATGTGACCGTCGCGGATGAGGTCGGACACGATTTTGCGCATTCCGGTCGGAACCATCGCGCCAGCGAGGCCGAAAAAGTTTGTTACGTCGTCGCCCAGCATCTCGGCGTAGATGTCCACGGCTTTGTGGATGTTCGCCGCGCCGACGCCTGCGGAACCGTACTCGTCGGCGAGTTCACCGACGGTCATCCCGGCCCGAACTTCCGCGTGGGCGATGGGGTCGTGGTGAAACTCCTCGCGGTGAACGTGATGTTCTCCGTGGCTATCGTGGTTCCCGTTCTCTTCGTGACCGGTATGGTCGCCGTGTTCGTCGTCCCGCTCGTCGTGGTCGCTCATGTCCCTCCCTGTGTGAGCTATCGGCTTGAACGCCGCGATTATTCCACGACGACGCGCCCGTCGCGCTCTACGGTCACGTCGTGACCGAGATAGCCGAACACCACCCGTTTCGGCGGCGATTTTCCCATCAGTAGCGAATCGAGGGCGTCCGGGTCGAGCGCCTCGTACAACGGTGGCTGGAGGTTCCACGGTTCCGTTTCTTCGACTTCCGCAATCGCTTCGATGACGGCTTCCGAAGGTCGGTACGCCCCCTCGAACTGGCTGATAACTGCGTCGCTCTTTTTCAGGTTGGGTTGGTCGCTCACATCGGTCCTTAGTGTGTGTCCGGTTGGTCGGTTTGGGTTGCTGAGTTCGGGGATTTATTTCCCCGATGCAGAATCATCACCGATTTCGTACAGCGTGCTGTCGAGCAGTGAATCCAACCCGCGCCGATACCGGGCCGACAGCGCCTGTGGGGTGATGTCGAGTTCCTGTGCGACCTCCGCCAACGTCGATTGACGCGGTGTTCTAAAGAAACCCGCTTGATGCGTCGAAACCAGCGCGTCGTACTGTTCTGTGGTCAGGTCGTACTGTCGTTCGCGCATCTCCTGTACCGAGTAGACGCGCATCACTTCGAAGGGAATCGACCGCGCCGAAAGTTCCTCGCGCAACCGACTCGCGGCGACGTGGGTAGTAAACCGGAACTGGAAATACCAGCCGTCCGACGACCCACTTCCGCCGAGGAGCGTCGTCTGTCCGTCCACGATGATGTCCTGTAATCCGGGTTGGTCGCGGTTCCACGTCATTCGACAGAGTAGCGCATCGCCAGTATCGTCGAGGACGGAGACGGATTCGAGTGCGGGTTCTTCCTCCTCGGTTTCGACGATTTCGCCTGCACTGACGTTCCGAATCCAGAAAAACGGGAGCAAGCCGTCGTCCGCGGGAACGAGCTGTTCGAGTTCGATATGTGCGTCCGGATACCGTTGGACGAGTTCCCCTAACGGAAATGCATCCACTGGGATTTCGATTTCGACGATAAAACTCATTTGAATGCGTCACTGCGTCGTCCCGCAGCATCCCTGTTCCGGTCGCTGTGCTGATGGTTCTCATACCGTCATCTGATTGGAGAAACTGTGTTGCCGACTGCCACGAAGGGCGCGCGTGACGCGGAGTCAGACGCCAGAGACGCTTCGATTAGCCGCAACCCGAAGGCTCGGCTGTCGGGGCCGGTCGGCGGCGGCCCGTCTCCTGCAAGACCGGGACGTGACTCCGATAGTCCCGGCGGTTCTCTCGAACCGTTGAAACCCGCAGGACACGTCCAAATTCTCGTCGTCCCCCCTTTTAATACCATCTGTTTCCACGAAATCGTATGACGATTTCGGAAAAATCAGGATGAAAAATCAGGTAGTTCAGTTAACATTGTACAGTAGTTCAGTCGCCATCATCCCGTAGTTCAGTCACGATTTTGTGGTAGTCATTCTATGGTTCCGTGGTAGTCGTTGTAGGGAAGTCATTCTGCGGTAGTGCAGTGGTGATACTTCGGCCGATTAGCAGTTACAGTCCCGTCGGCTCGTCGATGAACGTCGTTTTTAGTCCCCACTCTTCCGCGAGCGACTGGAGCGACTGCACGCCGAACGTCTCGGTTGCGTAGTGCCCCGCGAGGAGGACGTTGATTTCGGCCTCCCGTGCCTCGTGGTACACCTTCTGTTTTCCTTCGCCAGTAATCAGCGCGTCAGCCCCCGCGTCGATGGCTTCGTCCAGCCAATCCACGCCGCTTCCGGTGACGATGGCTACATCCTCGACTGTTTCGGGGCCGAAGTCGAACACTCGTATCTCCCGTCCCCCGGTGTCGAGTTCGTCGGCCAACTCGTCGCGGATTTCTTCGACCGTCAGTTCGCCGCGCCCGCGCTGGCCGATGTGTTCCGGTCCTATGCTCCCGAACGGTTCTCTGGAATCGAGTTCGAGGAGGTCGGCGATTCCTGCCGCATTGCCCAGTTCCGGATGCGAATCCAGTGGGAGATGCGAAACGTACAGCGCCACGTCGTTTTCGATGAGCGGTGCGATTCGGTTGTAGTCGCGCCCCGTCACGCGTTCGATGCCGCCCCACGATAGGCCGTGGTGGACGACCAGCGCGTCTGCGTCCCACTCCACAGCGTCCTCGATGGTCTTCTCTGCGGCGTCCACGGCGAAGGCAACGCGCTCTACTTCCTTTTCGTCCGGGCCGACTTGTAGCCCGTTCGCGCTCGCGTCCACGTCCGCGAAGTCGCTCGTTCGGAGTCGGGCGTCGTACTCCTCGGTGAGTTCGGCGAGGTTCATACCACATCATCCACGCGCCGTCGGTTTGTATGTCCCGGCTTTCGTGCCATCAGCCATCACGGTTAAGACCGTTCGCGACCTATTTTTACTCCCCTCTATGGGGACGAGCGGTAACCGAGGTGTTTGACCATGGGCAAGTTCCGTAAAGCAATGTTTACGTGGCGACGCCTGCCACGACGGTTCAGGCGACGTATCGTGAGCAAACTTCGGCGCGTGTTCAGGGGTTAACCCTGTTCCGCTCGGTTTCGCGGACTACCTGACACCTGATTCGAATTTTTCAGAGCAATGCGAAACGGGCGACCGGTGAGTTACGAGTATTTGGACTAACTCGTGGCGCGTGCTGGCGAGACCTCGAGGACACGGTCGTCCGAAGAGCCGAGGCATAGCCGCGCGAGGTCTTCGTGAGCGACGGAGGAGCGAGCGAATCGGTTGGGGAGGATGTGGCTGTCGCAGTGCGGAGGCGGTTGTTTGGAGTCGTGATTTGTTCAACAAAATCAAGCGGACGTGAGCAAATCACGACTCCAATGGAAACCGAACCACACCCTCCCCAGCCGATTCCTTCGTTCGTTTCACTCACTCAGTCATCCCTCGCGTGATACTCAGCAGGGCTTCGGAATCCTCAGCCCTGCTAACGCACGCGCCGTGAGGAAAGTCAGCATTCTGAAACAATTGAGAATCGAGTTCAGCAACGTTTCGAATCACTCGCCTTGCGCACGTGAAAACACAAACTCGCGCAGTAATTTCCCACCGAGCGAAGCCGATTGTCCGTCGTCGCGGTCGTTGACTTCGACAACGTCGAATCCGACAACGTCGGTTTCTTCAGCTACGTCCCGAACCACGTCGCGCATCTCCCGGGGGGAAAGACCGAAGGGTTCCATAGTTCCGGTGCCGGGGGCGAATCCGGGGTCTGCGCCGTCGATGTCCACGCTGAGGTAGGTGGAACCCTCAAAGTCGGGTTCCCAGTCGGCGACCTCCTCGGGTGGGACGACCGTCACGTCGGATTCGGCGGCGCGGTTCCACTCCTCCTCGCTTCCGGTTCGGGCACCGAGAATGACGGCGCGGTCGGCGACGTCGAGAACGTGCCGGGTGACGGTCGCGTGGCTCAGGGGGTTGCCGTCGTAGGCTTCTCGTAAATCTAAGTGGGCGTCGAGACAGACGAAGGTGTCCGGTTCGGTCGCCCGCACTCCAGCCAGTGTGACGGTGTGTTCGCCGCCGAGGAGGAGGGGGCAGGCGTCGTCCCAGACGATGTCGGTGAGGACGCCTTCGACGTATTCGAGGTACTCTTCGGCGTCGTCCCATGCGTAGACGTCGCCGTGGTCGTGAACTGCAAGGTCTGAAAAGAACTGCCCGGTGCGATGGTCGTAGTCGTCGAACGTCCGGGCGAATCGTCGGATTCGTTCGGGACCGAATCGCGTTCCGGGCTGAAACGTGGTGGACACGTCGAGCGGCGCACCCACCACCACGAAGTCCGCTTGTCCGCGGTCAGTGGACGCACCGGGAAACATTTAGCGTTCGATTTTGCGTTGGTCGTCCATTTCGAGGTACTCGATTTCGTCGTCGGGCGAGAGGCCCATTCCCTCGGGCGTCTTGATGGTGATTGTCTCGTAGGTTTCGAGGTCCATGACCTGTGCGACGGTTTCGCTCTCGACGCTGACGACTTGGCCCTGTTTCCGGTTGATAATCGGAACCCAAATCTTCGCGTCAACCGGCTGGCTGAGGCTGCGCTTTTTCTCGTCGAAAACGCCTTTACCCTCGATTCGGGCTTTCGCGCTGCCGTGTTTGCCGGGCTTTGCGGTGCTGTAGGACTTGATGACACATGCGGCACCGTCCATCATGACGTAGTTTCCTTCTTGGAGTTCGCGGACTTCCTTTTGCTCTTTCGCCATACCGCGGGATTGCGTTCGCTCCGGTATAAACCGTTTGGAACTGTCGCGCTGTCGCTCAGCAGGTAGTGTAACGAGAAAGCACGAGAACCGCGATTAGAACCCGGACGAGAGACGTTTTCCACGACTCGTACGACCCTGCTGGCTTCCACCAGTTTCACGAACGCCGTTTTCACGCCGTCCGTTACTTGGTCTTCACAATCGTCCGCGTGGACGATTTTTGAGTCGCTTCGGTTCTCCGTCGGAGCGTTGACCTCGGTGTCGTGTTACCGACCACTTGGTTTTTGCTCCGCGTCTACGTTCAATCGAACGAAGACCATCCGGTTTGTTCTCCCGGTTCCCGCGACAGTTACTACTTGGCCATCAATCATTATAAATATTTTTCAGCGTTTCAGTCATGACATTCGTGAGCGAATACCATGCGAGAGCTTTTACTCTCGCGCGCGAATCGCCACGTATGCCGGAACATCCGCTGAAACAGCGGTTCGTCCTCGATACGTCGGTTTTCCTCACGGAGGAGATTCGGAACGAAGACGAGGCGCTGGAGTCGGCCATCGACCGTCTACTCGATGCGATTGCCCGGGCGAAACTCTCGCTCAACATCTCCTGTTACATCCCGCCCTCGGTTCACAACGAACTCACCGTCATTCTGCAAGAGCGCAACATCTCCGAATCCACCCTCTCGAAACTGGAAACGTGGGTCATCAAGAAAAACCCCGCCCGCTTCGAGGTGATGATTCCCGCCGAACTCGTCTACCGGTTCATCGACGAGATGAGCGGGCGAGTCGATAGGGGCCTACGCGTCTCCGAAAACGCGGTGCGGGAAGCTTTCGACGACGGCGAGGCGAACGTCGGCGAGGTCATTTCCGACCTGCGAAGCGAGTATCGCTCGACCCTCCGACGCGGCGTTCTCGACTCCCGCGAGGATTTCGACCTACTCATCCTCGCCCGCGAACTCGATGCAGGCGTCGTCACCGAGGACACCGGCATCATCAACTGGGCCGAGGATTTCGGCCTGCGGTATCTGCGCGGACGGGATTTTCCGTCGTTGCTCGAAGAGTATCTTGACGCTCTCGAGGAGGAGTGACCGACCAACTTCCCGGTTGCATTCGTCTGGCGCGCGAGTAACGCGCGAGGGACGACTGAGTGACCGAAGGGAGCGAAGGAGTCGGTTGGGGAGGGCGTGGTGCGGTTGCTGTGCGATAGCGGTTTCATTGTTGTCGTGATTTGCCCCAACACAGCCTAATCAAACGAGACTATGCAAATCACGACAACAAACGAAGCCTGCGAAAGAGCGCTGCTCTTTCGCGGCACCTGAAAACCGACGGTTTTCCGTGACTCGCAAACGCTTCGCGTTTGCTCACCCGAGGAAATCGGAGATTTCCCCCGGCCCTCAGTCGCTTCTTCGTCGCTCAGTCATCCCTCGCGCGCCTGATTCCATTGGAAATTTTCAGTTTACGTTTGCCGGTTGAGGAACGATTCGACACGACCTAATCCCTCCTCCAACTCTTTGGTGGGGAGCCCAAATCCAATCCGGAAATACTCCTCATACCCGAACAAATCCCCCGGAGCGAGAACCACACTCTCGGTTTCAACGACCTCTCGACAAAACTCAGTCCCGTTTTCGAACCCGTCCGGAATCGAGACGAATCCGTTCACGCCGACTGGGTCGTACCAGTTGAGTCCGTACTCCTCCACGAATTCACGAACCCGATTTCGATTTTTCTCGGCCAACTCGCGGTTTTCCGCCAAAATCTCGTCTTCCTGCTCACCCAGTGCTTGCCGAGCGACGTGCTGGTCGATGATTCCCGGCGAGATGGTCGTGTAATCCTTCCACTCCCACGCACCCTCTACGACCTCCTCAGAACCGACGAGCCACCCGAATCGCAGGCCCGCCAGCCCGTAGGCTTTCGTGAGACTCGTCGTGCTAATGCCGTGTTCGCCCATGCTAGCGACAGGTGGCAGTGGGTCGTCCGCGAGCAGGCGATACACCTCGTCGCAGAGCAGGTACGCCCCGGCGTCTTCCGCGAGGTCGTACAGGGCTTCGACTTTCTCCTGCGGGTGATACCGTCCGGTCGGGTTGTTCGGGTTGTTCAACACGATGACTCGGGTGTCATCCCGAATCGCGTCGGCCACCGCATCAACGTCCAGTTCCCATTCCGGCGGTTCGAGTGACACCCGAGTTACCTCTCCCAATGAGTCAGGCACGGCGTGGAGTGCTTGATAGGTCGGTGTGACGACGACCGCGTGGCCATTCCCTTCTTCGTTTCCCTTGCCTAACAGGCTCAAAAACGCCAGAAAGTTCGCTTCCTGCGTTCCGCAGGTGAACAGCACTTCGTCGGCGGTTCGGTCGTAGCGCTCGCCGACTTCCGCGCGAAACTTAGGACTGCCGTTCGTCGGAATGACGTAGCCCAACTCGCCGGGATTCGTGTCGAAGCGGTCTGCATCGAGGCTTCGGATACCGCTCTCGGCCAACATGATGTCCGCCTCGTGTTCGTATTCCGCGAACCAGCGTTCCAGTTTGAACGGTTCGATTTGCATACCGACTCTTGTTCGCGGGCGGTGGAAAAGCTACGGAATGGGGCAGTTGAGGGAGCAGTCGAAAATCACGGCACGCCGACGTACTTGTGCCGCCGGAACAGATACAACAGGGCGAGCGGAATGCCGATACCGAACCACATGGCGATTCCGAGTAGGATGTACTCGGAACGCGGTTTCCACGCCGACACCGACGCGACGTACTTGCGGTCGAAATGAATCCCGATTGCGACGAGGGCGGGCGCGGTGAGAACTGCGGCACCGAAGACGAACTTGATTGGTGCCGGAACCGTCGAAGTCAGTGTCGGCGACACACCGAATACGGCAGACGTAACTGCTGTAATCAGGGTCGCTACTAATCCAGGCAGAACTAGTAACCACCAGTGACTCCCTTTCTGGGTTGTCGTGGTGGACGACTGAACGCTGGAGGACATATTCGAAATATATTATTCAAACTTTAAGATATTTTTAAAAATGTCTGATAATTTCCCCTCGGGAGTGACTGGATTGGCCACGACGTTACTTCCCGCCGCGCCGATCCCGAAGATTCTGCCGCGTAAACTGTGGCGTCGTCCGAATCCCCTTTCGTTTGCGGAACGAGCGATAGAGCAGTCCGACAACGAACAGCGAAATTGCGCCCGAAATCCCGGCAGCGGGAACCGCCTCCGCCGCGTACAACACTGCCGTCGTCAGGCCGCCGAAGGCGAGCAGAATACCGTAGATGAGGCGTTTCGCCAGCAAATCGAACACGTCGTTGTCGTCCTCGATGCTGACACGGGCGTAGAAATCGTCGCGGTCGATTCTATCCAGCGTTCGCTCCAGTTTCGGCGGCGTTCTGATTATCGACTGGGCCGAGGCTTGCAGTTGGTCGCCCGTCTCGGAAACGTACTGTTTGATGGATTCTTCGCGGTAGCCTTCTTCGGTCAGGTACTCCGTCGCCACGGAGATGAAGTCGAACTCGGGGTCTAGGGTGACACAGACGCCCTCAACGACCGTCGCTACGCGCAGGACGAGCGCGAGATTCGACGGGAGACGAAGCGGAAACTCGTAAATCGTATCCTCGACTTGTTCCACGATTTGCTGAACGCGGTAGGTTTCGATGTCCTCCCCGCGAGCGTCCTCGATTGCGAGTTCCATCACTTTCCCCATCGTCGCCCGGTCTGCTTCCGGACTGAGGGTACCCATCTCGATGAGCGCGTCGAGAATCCCGTCGATGTCCTGATTCGCCACCGCGATGTAGAAATCCACGATTTTGCGCTGGATGAACTCGTCCGCCCGACCGCTCATTCCGAAGTCGTAGAAGACGATGGTGCCGTCGTCCTTGACTGCCAGATTGCCGGGATGCGGGTCGGCGTGGAAAACGCCGTCCTCGATTATCATCTGGAGGTAGGCCCGTTGGAGGGTGACTGCGAGTTCGTGGCGGTCGATGTTTTTGTCGTCCAGTTCATCGACGCGGTTGATTTTCGTCCCGCCGATGTACTTCATCGTGAGAACGCGCGACCCGGAGTGACTGTCGATAACTCGTGGAATGGCGATGCCGTCTTCGTCCTCGAAGTTAGAGCGAATTTCTCGGAGCATCGACGCCTCCCGACCGTAATCCATCTCTTCCCGAATCGTCCGGGCGAACTCGTCGGCGAGGTTTTCGAGCGAGAACGCCCGCCCTTGGCCGATGAAGCGCATCAGGATGGGAAGCGACCAGCGAATCACCCGCAGGTCGGCCTCGACCAAGTCCTCGATGCCGGGGCGGCGAACTTTCACGGCGACTTTCTCGCCGTTGATTTGCGCGGCATACACTTGCCCGAGGCTGGCACCGCTTATCGCCTCGGTGTCGAACTCGGCGAACTTCTCTTCTACCGGCCCGATTTCCGATTCGAGCACTTTCCGTGCTCGCTCCCACTCTGCGGGCGGAACCTCGTCCTGTAGTTTCGAGAGTTCCTCAACGTACTCTGGCGGGAGGATGTCCGGGCGGGTCGAAAGCAGTTGGCCGAGTTTGATGAACGTCGGCCCCAACGTGAGAAGGGATTCGAGGAGCGTGTCCGCCCGCTCGATTCGCGTTTTACTGTCCACCTGCCGGGAGCGACCGAAGATGAAAAACCGATTCCGGTCACGGGCGTAGCTAAGCAGGAGCGGCAGGAAGTGCCATGCGACGACGAAGAACCGACGATACGCGCGAAGAGATGCCAGAAAGACCACCTACCGCTATCGACCTTTGATAGGGATGGATTGGTCTGGCGCCGCCGACCGTTTTGGGAGCGTGATTTCGAGGACGCCCCGCGAGACGGTTGCTTCCGCGCCCGAACCGGTCGAATCCGGCGGCAGCGGCAGTTCGGCGTCGAGAAACAGAGAGCGCTCCTCGCTCAAATAATCGAACTCCATGGGCACGTCTTTCTCGCGCCGCGCTTCGATTTGGAGGCGGCCATCTGTCACGTCGATGTCTATCGTCTCTTCGGTAACGCCGGGCATGTCGATGACGAGGAGATAGGCCTCCTCGCTCTCTAACAAGTCCGCGAACACGGCGTCCGGAAGTTCCCGCAACGCATCACGAAGCGTTGACATACTTCCATCTTGGGAGGCAAAGCCGAAAAAGGGTGCGGTCTACGTGGTTCCGGAGGAACCACGGTGTGAACGGGGAGTGGTGTTCTCGTGAGCGACGTATGGGGTGAACGAGAACGCGGAAGAGCGCGCTCTTCCGCAACGACCCGTGAACTGGGAGATGCACGCCGAGAGTAAGAGAGCACAGAAATCTCACCGGATAGCGATTCGCGTTCATCCTTGTGGTTCCATCTCGCCAAATAGTTCGTCCCGTTTGGTGTGGAGAAGCCAGCCGAAGGCGGCAAAAAAGACGAGTTGGACGAGTCGGAACGAGTGCGCTCCAATCGCGTCTGGAAATCGGAGAAGCGTCACGGCGATGATTCCGGCATTGCAAACCGATGGGAGGATGATATACATCAAAATTGCAGAGTGACGTTCCATACTCGTTTTCTTTCCGGATAGAATATAACTGTGTAATCGTATGTCGTGCTGTGGAGTATCTGTCGAAAATGGCGCTCATCACCGTCGTTTCCTTCGGAGTTACTACCGTCGTCGGGACTGCCTTTCTAACACTGACCGAGTACGACAACACCGCACTGCTCGACCCGGAATTTTTCGTCTGGCTACTGTTCGGATTCGTCGTCGTCATGCTATCCGCGTCGGCACACGAGCGCGATTCGGAGGCCTCCGAATCGCGCTCTCGAAACGACTGAGTTCCATTTTCGAGCAAAAACGTAATTTTCGGAACAACTACTACCTGTTGGAACGATGGATCGACTGTGAGATTCATCACCGCTTTCGCCCTCTGGGCTGCTGTCTCTTACGTCAGTATCGTCGTTCTCGACACGTTTCTCATGGGGGAAACCAGATGGTTGGCCTACATCCCCTCCGCGGTTGGGTCGGGCATCGGTATCTCAATCGCGCAAAAATCGAACTTCCGTCTCTCGTTCTGATTCGAGCGGCGACTACAACGCCCCGACCAACACGAATCCTGCAATCCCCAACAGTACGACGCCTCCGAGGGCATACGGCAGGCCGCCCCACGCGACGCGCCACGCCGCGCCGCGTTCGTCCGCGTCCGAAACGAGGAATCGCGGGGCGTTTTCGCCGTGACCGATGACGATGTTTACCTCTCCTGCCTCGCTTCCCGCCATCGAATCGTAGCGCGCTTCGCCGAGGACGTGAACGGATTCGCCCAAGTCGAGGCGTTTCTCGATGTACTTTCTGTCCTTTCCGGTTTTCAGTTCGAACAGTTTGAGGTCGAGCGTGCGGTCTTCCGAGTCTACATCCTTGTTCGCGGCGATGAACTCTCGAACTCGCTCGGGCGGTTTGTTCCCGCCGCGAACGTCGATCGAACGCTCCGATTTGAATCGAAAATCCGCACCGCGCGGGTCAACCAGCGCACTGGCAGTTTCGTCCTCGATGCGAAACGGCACGTGATTTCGGCCGGAATCGATGGTGCGCCAGTGGCGTCCGTTCTTGCTGTTTCGTTCCTCTTGCACCTCGTATTCGTAGGCGAGACAGTCGGTTCCAGTGAACGGCGATTGGAGAACGCCGCTTTCGGCCTGTGCAGTGCCTTCCACTTCGACGGGAGCGCCGTCGCCGAGCGATTGGACGTCGTTCGGGTCGTTCGTCAGGATTCGGTAGGCGGTTCGGAGGTCTTTGGTTCCATACCAGAACATGACGGTTCCGACGAGGGAACTGATGCAGAAAATCGCCAGCGCGAGCGGATAATCGAGGAGGGACATAGTCGAACTGTTGTCCATCCGATGATAAGTGTTCCCCGCTTCCTTTTTGCCCGGCGACTCGAACGGACGGACATGAGCGACCATCAACCGGACAGAAAGCAGTCCGGCTTCAAGGAGACGACTCGCGTGTCGGCCGCCCGCGAGCGACTCCACGAGTCGGTTTCCGGGCACGACCGCACCGAATCCGTCCCCGTCGATTCGGCAGACGGGCGGATACTCGCCGAGGCAATCGTCGCCCCACGAAGCGTTCCCCACTACCCGCGGGCCGCGATGGATGGCTTCGCGGTGCGAGCGCAGGACACCTTCGGCGCGAGCGGTCGGTCGCCGGAAATCCTCCGTCGAGAAGCGGAAATGGGGCCGAATACCGCTGTTCGCGTCCACACCGGAAGCGAACTTCCCGAGGGCGCTGACGCCGTGGTGATGATAGAACAGACAGAGAAATTCGGCGAGGACGTCGAAATCTTCGACGCCGTCGCGGAGGGTGAAAACGTCGCCCCAATCGGCGAAGACGTGGAAGAAGGCCAATCGCTGTACGGACCCGGCCACCGACTCAGGCCCTCCGACCTCGGGATGCTGAAATCGGTCGGCATCCGCGAACTATCGGTGTACGAGCGCCCACGAGTCGCCGTGATTCCGACCGGAGAAGAACTGGTTCAATCCGACCCGGAACCCGGCGAGGTAGTCGAAACGAACGGATTGACCGTCTCGCGATTCGTCGAGCGTTGGGGTGGAGAGGCGACCTACCACGACGTGGTCACCGACGACGAGGATGCGCTCCGCGAGGCTATCGAATCGAACCTCAACCACGACATTATCGTCACTACCGGTGGTTCCTCGGTCGGTGAGCGCGATTTACTTCCGGAAGTCGTCGCGGAGCTGGGTGAGGTTCTCGTTCACGGTGTCGCCCTCAAACCGGGCCATCCAGTCGCACTCGGCGTCGTGGACGAAACGCCAATCGTCCTGCTTCCGGGCTACCCCGTCGCCTGCATCATCAACGCGGTGCAGTTCCTCCGTCCTGCGATGAAATGGGCGGGTCACCTCCCGGTCGATTCCTTTCCGACGACGACCGCAGAACTCAGCAGGAAAATCCGGAGCGAACCCGGAATCCGGTCGTTCGTCCGCGTCACGATGGAGAACGGCACCGCAACCCCAACGCGGGCCAGCGGTTCCGGCGTGTTGTCCAGCGTCGCGCTGGCTGACGGCTGGGTCGAAGTACCCGAGGAACGCGAGGGAATTCCCGAAGGCGAAACGGTTTCGGTTGCGAACTGGGAGTGGTCTGCATGAGCGAGCGCAAGGAGTTCCGTGACCTCGCGGAACCAGACGCCGCCCGCGAAGCCATCGCGTCACTCGACCTGTCGCCCGAAACCGAGCGCGTTCCACTCGTGGACGCGCGAGGGCGAGTGCTGGCCGAGCGACTGGACGCAGACCGGGACGTGCCCGGATTCGACCGCGCGAGCATGGACGGCTACGCGGTCAAAGCCCGGGACACCTTCGGCGCGGACGAGGCCGACCCCGTAATTCTCGACCTCGTCGGGGAAGTCCACGCAGGAGTGGAACCCACAGTCGAAGTCGGCGAGGGGAAAGCGGTCGAAATTTCCACCGGGGCCGTGATGCCGCTCGGTGCGGACGCGGTGGTGATGGTCGAGCGAACGGATGAACACGAGTCGCCACGCGACTCGGAACGAGCGAGCGGCGAAGCCGCGAGCCGCGTCGAAATCCGTACGTCACTCGCGCCCGGCGACCACGTCATGCTGGCAGGTGCGGACGTTTCTGCGGGACAGCGCGCACTCGGCCCCGGAACGCGACTGACGGCGCGAGAAATCGGCCTGCTGTCCGCGCTCGGCGTGGACGAGGTACCGGTTCGCGGGAAACCCAAAGTCGGCATCATCTCGACGGGAGACGAACTCGTCCGCCCCGGAAATCCGCTGTCCGACCAATCCGGCCAGATTTACGACGTGAACAGCTACACCATCGCCACGGCAGTCGAGGAGGCGGGTGGGAAACCGATTCTGTACCCCCACGCTGGCGACGACTACGACGAAATGGAGCGCCTGCTGTTGGAGGCCGAAGCGGAGTGCGACCTCGTCCTCTCGTCTGGTTCGACCAGCGCGAGCGCAGTAGACGTGATTTACCGCGTCATCGAATCGCAGGGGGAACTCCTGTTGCACGGCGTCGCAGTCAAACCCGGCAAACCGATGCTCATCGGACGGTTTCCGGACTCGGCCTACGTGGGCCTGCCGGGGTATCCCGTCTCCGCGCTGACCATCTTCCGAACCTTTGTCGCGCCAGCGATTCGAAACGCGGCGGGTGTTCCGGAACCGACCACGGCCACCATCGAGGCTCGGATGGCAGTCGAAGAACGCTATGGGGAGGGCAGAATGCGACTCATGCCGACCGGTTTGGTCGAAGACGAAACCGGTCGCGTACTGGCTTATCCGGTCGATAAGGGAAGTGGCGCGACGACCAGCCTCGTGGAAGCAGACGGCGTAGTGACCGTCGAACCAGATACGGCCTACCTCGCGGAAGGCGAGTCGGTCGAAGTGCGCCTGTTTTCACCGGACGTGCGCCCACCGTCAGTTTTCGGCGTCGGCGAGGACGACCCCGCGTTTTCGCGCCTGCTCGACACGCTCGATTCGCCGCGCTACCTCGCATTGGGAAGCCGAGAAGGGCTGCGCCGACTCCGAAACGGCGTGCCGGATTTCGCGGTGGCGACCGGAGATTCCGACGCGAGCGAGGGAACCGAACTCGCGTCCTACTCCCGTGAGTGGGGATTGGTCGTTCCCGCCGGAAACCCCGAGGAAATCGAAGGACTCGCCGATTTGGTCGAACGCGACCTCACATTCATCAACCGCGGCACCGACTCCGGTCTGCGGACGACGCTCGGCAACGCCGTCGCCGACCTCGCGGAGGAGCGCGGAACGACCCGCCACGAACTCGTCGAATCCATCTCCGGATTCGAGATGACGGTGAAAGCCCACGAAAGCCCGGCCCGAAAGGTCGCCGCCGGATTTGCGGACACCGGACTCGGCCTGCGTTCGACGGCCGAAAAACTGGATTTGGGATTCGTCCCGCTCGGCGAGGAAACCGTTCGCGTGCTGGCGAATCCAGCACGCGAACGCAAGGATGGGATGGCTGAATTGCGGGCTGCGCTCGAATCCGAGTTAGTCGGTGTACTCCGCGACCTGCCCGGCGTTCGACCATAGTTCGTCGAAACTGTTCACTCGGTAGTCGCCCAACACGCACTGATTTCTGCGGTGCGGGTCGTGTCGTTCGACGTGTATCGCGTCGAGTCCTGCGTTCCACGCCGCGCCGATGTCGCTGGAACCGTCGCCAGCCAGAACGCCGCGGCCACCCTGCTCGACGCCCATCTCGGTCATCGCGTATTCGATTGGCGCGGGGTCGGGTTTCCACCCCAATCGCTCGTCACAGCAGACGACGGTGTCGAACCAGTCCCGAATGCCCAGTCGGTCGATGACGGGGTCGGTCAGGAACTGCTGGCAGTGCGTAACCAACCCGACGGGGCAGTCCAAGTCGGCGACGAACGCGGCGTCGTCGTACAAAAACGTATGCTCGGCGCGGAGTTGCGGGTCTTCTATCGAGTGGAATGCCTCCCAGAAGTTCGGGGGGTCGATGCCCCACTCGCGCAGTTGTGCGTCCCGCGACCCGCCCAGTCCGTGCCAGATGATTTCGGATTCGTACTCCGTAAACTCGCGGCCGAGACAGTCGCTCACACGGTCGAACACCGTTTCGACGTAGGTTGGTTCGATATCGATGAGCGTCCCGTCCAAATCGAGAAGCCAAAAATCGTACTCGCCGGCGACCATTGGGGTTCCTATAGTAGTGCCTCTTCGCTTATAACTCTTCGTCAAACATCGACGCGGAATCCGACAGAAAGGAGACTCGAAAAGCCGACCGAATCGGGACCGTTGCCGCCCGTTCAGTCAGTCTGCGGACGATTCGATTCCGCGCTCGGACTCTGTCTGTACCGACTCCGGTTGGTCGTAGAGGTGGCACGCAGCGGGATGTTCGCGGTTTTGAAGCACTGGCCGTTTTCGCTCGCAGACACTTTCGAACCGCTTTTTGAGCACTTCGATTGCACCGTCTCGGTCGCCGGAGACGACTCGGTCGAACGATTCCGCGACGGTGGCGCGATTTTCGCCTCCGAGTTGATGCGTGAACAGTTCGTCCCACAACTCCGCTTTGAGCGTCTCGTCGTCCAGTTCTTCGGGATTCTCGTCTGGGCCAGCGGCCAGTTCGCGCACGCCTTCCACGCTGAGTTCGTCCGATTCGAGTCGTTCGCGGTAATCCATCACCTCGCGGTAGGCTAACTGCTGAATCTCCATGTCCTGCGGCGGAATCACGTTCGGACACCGCGTCCGGAAATGGCACCCGGACGGCGGATTTCGCGGCGATGGCACGTCGCCCGAAAGCGTGTGGATGTCCCGTTCCTGCTCGCTCGTATCTGCGCGCGGAACGCTCTCCAGCAGTGCTTTCGTGTACGGATGTTGTGGGTCGTTGTAGATTTCGTCAACCGGCCCGACCTCCACGATTTCGCCGAGATACATCACCGCCACGCGGTCTGAGATGTGACGAACTACGGAGAGGTCGTGCGCGATGAACAGATACGTGAGGCCGAACTCGTTCTGCAAGTCTTGCAGAAGGTTCAACACCTGCGCTTGCACCGACACGTCCAGCGCGGAAACCGGTTCGTCCAGCACGATGAAATCGGGTTCCAACGCGAGTGCGCGGGCAATCCCAATTCGCTGGCGCTGACCGCCCGAAAACTCGTTCGGATAGCGGTCGATTTGTCCCGCCGAAAGACCGACGCGTTCCATCAGTTCCTGTACGCGCTCCCTGCGTTCGTTCCGCGAGCCGACTTTGTGAACGTCGAGTGGTTCGCGGATGATTTCACCCGCCGTCATTCTCGGGTCGAGGCTGGAGAAGGGGTCTTGGAAGACCACCTGCGCGCGCTTTCTGAACTCGGTCAAATCGTCCATCTCGTAGACGTTCTGGCCGTCGAACTCGACGCGCCCGTCGGTCGGGTCGCGCAGGCTCAACAGAGTTTCGCCGGTCGTCGATTTTCCACAGCCCGACTCGCCGACGAGTCCGAGCGTTTCGCCCTCCTGAATGTGGAACGAGATGCCATCGACTGCTTTCACGCTTTTCGGCTCCCGTCCGAACAGGCGGTCGGTCAGCGTGTCCTGCTCGAAGTAGTACTTTTGCAGACTATCGACGCGAAGGAGTGGGTCAGTCATTTTGTTTCACCTCTGTTTCGGCGGTTCCCGAGTTTCGTTCGAACCGGTCGCTCGCCAGCGCGCGAGATTCGTCGTACTCCATCTCCGTGAGGACACAGCGCGCCTCGTGTTCGTCGCTTCCGCCCGCATCGTCCATCGACGGATGGGAGAGACACTCTTCCATCGCCTTCGGACAGCGGTCGGCGAAGTAACATCGGTCGTCCATCTCCGAATCCAGCAGGTCGGGGACGTTCCCCTCGATTGGCTGGAGTCGCGGCGCGGGGTCTTCCAAGTCCGGAAGCGACCCGAGCAGTCCCTTAGTGTAGGGATGAACCGGTCTGTCGAACACGTCTTCGAGGCTCCCGCGTTCGACCAGTTCTCCGGCGTACATCACGCCGACGCGGTCGCACATCCGGGCGACGACGCCGAGATTGTGCGTAATGAGCATGATGCTCATACCCGTCTCCGTCTGCAAATCGCGCAGGAGGTCTAAGATTTGGGCTTGAATCGTCACGTCCAGTGCCGTCGTCGGTTCGTCCGCGATGAGCAAATCCGGTTCGCCCGCAAGCGCTTGGGCAATCATCGCCCGTTGGAGCATGCCGCCGGAGAACTGGTGTGGATACTCCTCGGCGCGGTCTGCGGGGTCGGGGATACCGACCTGCTCCAGCAGCGAGACTGCTTCCGCGTGACTTTCCTCGCTGACGTAATCCTGTGACGGTAGCACGGCGCTCGAAATCAGGTTCGCCAGTCCGTAGCCCTGTGTCCGCGAGCGCGTCGAACGCGGGTTCGACCGCGCTCGCTTCTGAACTTCGACCGCTTCCGCAATCTGTTCGCCGACCGTAATCGACGGGTTCAGACTGCTCATCGGGTCTTGGAAGATCATGCTGAACGACGGGCCGCGCAGGGCCCGTCGTTCCCGAACCGTCAACTGTCGAATGTCCACGAACTCGCCGTCAACTGCCTCCGGTCGGTCGGATTTCGTCTCCTCGGCGAGCGTCGGGTTGCGGTACCAGACCTCGCCCGAGGTAATTTTGCCGGGCGATTCCACGAGGTCGATGATGGAGAGCGCGGCGACACTCTTTCCCGACCCGGATTCGCCGACGACGCCGAACACTTCTTCTTCTCGAACGTCGAAGTTCAACGACTCGCAGGCGTTGACCTGCCCTTTCTCCGTGAAAAAGCGCGTCGAGAGGTCGCGGACGCGAAGCAGGTCGCTCATACGCCACCTCCTTCGCCTTCGATACCGGGGTCAAGCGCATCGCGTAACCAGTCGCCGACGAGGTTGATTCCGATGACGGTGATGACGATTGCGATTCCGGGAACCGTCGAAATCCACCACGAAGTCGCGAGATAATCGCGTCCCTGCGAGATGTCGAAGCCCCACGAGAGGCTCACCCCGGAGAATCCGAGGTACGACAGCGCGCTTTCGAGCAGGATGATGGCCGCGATTTGGATGGTCGCCAACACGATAATCGGCGTCACGCTGTTCGGCAGGATGTGTTTGCGCAGGATGAACGAGTCGGGTGCCCCGACGGAGCGAGAGGCTTTCACGTACTCTTCACCCGAGACGGTCAGCGCCTCACCGCGTGAGACGCGGGCGAACCACACCCAGTTGACGAGCGCGACGACGAGGATGACCGTCCCCGGAAGCGCGATTTGTGCGGGCATTCCGGAGACAACCCCTAGCGCTACGAGTGGGTCGGGGATGGTCAACACCGCGCGTTGGAACAGGCCGACCAGTGCGATAGCTAACACGAGCGACGGGAACGCCAACATGATGTCGGCGCTCCGCATCAGCGCGTCGTCCACGAGTTTGCCGTAGTAGCCCGCGACCAAGCCGACTGTTACGCCGATGAGCGTGGCGAGCATGGTTCCGAACAGGCCGACGAGGAGCGAGGTTCGCGCCCCGTAAATCACCCGCGAGAGCATATCGCGTCCGAGTTGGTCAGTTCCCAGCGGGTGGGCCGACTGTGCTTCGACGTACGTCGTGTTGTTGATGATTTGTATCTCTCCATCGACCATTTGCGTGGTCGTTTCAGTCGTCTGTTTGCTGAATCCTAACGGCGGCAGATTGGAGTTGTCCAAATTCTGCCGGTGAGGATTGTGCGGTGCCAGAAGCGGTGCGAACGCCGCGATCAGGATAACCCCGATAACGACGACGATACCGATTTTCGCCAGCAAACTCTGTCTGTACTCGCGTTTGAGGTTGCGAAGCGTGCGCGGCGAAATCATTCGTACACCACCTGTGGGTTGATGTAGGCGTACAGCGCGTCCACGAAGATGTTGAGGACGACGAACCCGGTGCCGACGACGATGAGCGACCCCTGAATCAGCGGCCAGTCACGCGCGTTGATGGCGTTGATGATGAGCGTGCCGAGTCCGGGCCACGCAAACACCTGCTCCGTGATGACGGCCCCGCCGATGAGCGTCCCCAACTGCAAGCCGAGAACGGTGATGACGGGAATCAAAGTGTTCCTCAGCGCGTGTTTGTACCGAACCAGCGTCTCCGGGAGGCCCTTCGCCCGCGACGCGCGGATGTAGGTTTTCCCGAGTTCGTCCAACATGCCACTCCGCGTCAGGCGCGTGATGAGCGCGGTGAAGTACGTTCCGAGCGTTATCGCTGGAAGGAAGATGTGCTTCAGCCACGTTATCAGTCCGTTCACGTTCCCGCTGGTGAACAGCATCTCCACTGCGGGAACCAGTCCAATTCCACGCTGACTCGTCGGAAGCGGCCCGCCGACGGCGAGCAAGAGTACCAGCATGATGCCGAGCCAGAAGTTCGGCGTGCTGATACCGATCAGCGAGAACGTCGTAGCCGCGTAGTCGGCCGGTTCGTGGCGTCGCGTTGCGCTTAGCACCCCGAGTGGAATCGAGATGATGACCGCGACGAGACTCGCCGCGACTGCCAGCTCCAGCGTCGCCGGAAGGCGGTTGAATATTCGCGTACTCGCCTGTGTTCCCGAGATGTACGAATATCCCATGTCGCCCTGTAAGAGCCGAGCGAGATAGTCGAAATACTGGACGTACATCGGTTTGTTCAGGCCGAGTTCGACCGCGATTCGCTGTTTTAATTCTGGACTCGCGTCTAACGGTGCGATAAACGTAATCGCGTTACCGGGCGTGATGAATCGAAGGAGGAACACCACGGTAACGACGCCCCAGATGACGAATATCCCCTGCAATCCTCTCCGGAACAGGAATCGACCCATCGACATCTATAGACACCTCTTCGATAACGCTGACATCTAGTTTTGGGAAATCGCGTATGCTTCGATACGTTCGTCAGCCCGTGCTTGCCATTTGAGTCGTTCGCTGACGCCGTAGACGCTGTACTGCCGGTTCAGGAATATCCACGGTGCCTGGTCGTGGAGGAGTTGGTTTACCTCCTGTAGTTTGGAATTTCGTTCGTTTCCGTCCGGCATGTTTTGGGCTTCGTTCATCTGCGTGTCCACCTCTTCGTTACTGTAGGAGGTGAGTGCGCCGTCGGTCGTCAGCAGTGGGATGATGGTCTGGCTGGCGTCGAACGTGGCGTTCCCCCAGCCGATGAGGTAGAACTTCGGACTCGTGTCGAGATTTCCATCGGACAACTCACCCGCGAGCGTGTTGAAATCTCGCTGTTGCACCGAACAGTTGACGTTGCCGAGTTGGTTTATCTGCTCGGACACTGCCTGTGCGATTTCCACGTCCTTCAGATACCGGCCGACCGGCGTGTGAAGCGTGATGTTCGCGCCAGCGTGGCCGCTTTCCTCGACGAGTCGCTCGGCTTCCTGTCTGTTCGTTCCGTAGGGGTTGACGTTGGAATTGTAGCCGGTGAACCCGTCCAGCGTGGGCTGTCCGGTCGGGTCGGCGAAGCCGGAAAGGACGTTGTCGATGATGCTCGGCAGGTCGATTGCGAGGTTCATCGCCCGGCGGAACTGCGCGCTGGAGAACGGTTCCACGTTGTATCGCATCGCGTTGTAGATGACGCGTGTACTCGCCTTCGCGGCGAGTCGGGTGCTGTTCGACCCTCGCACGCGCTCTGCATCCTGTGGCGGAACGTTGACGACGATGTCCGTTTCGCCGTTGATGAGTTGATTGACCCGCGTGCTCGACTCCGTCGCCGAGTTGAAAGTCAACTCCGAGACAGCGGCGGGTTCGCGCCAGTAGTTTTCGTTTCGCTGGAAGACGACACGAACGTCTTCCTGATAGTTCTGAAGTTCGAACGGCCCGGTGCCGTTCATATTCTTGGCGATAAAGCTGCTGTTGTTGTTCTCAATCCACTGCTGTTGCACGATGTCACAGTAGGACGCGAACAGCGCGAACACGATAGGGTTGATGCCATCCGAGGACACCTGCACGTTGCCGTCCACGACTTCCGCCCCGGTCACGCCCGAAAGCTGGTCGCTCTGCGGGCTTTCCAACCCGCCGACATCCGACTGCACGATGCGGTTGATGCTGAACGCAACGTCCTCGGGCGTCAGGTCGTCGCCGTTGTGGAACTGCACGTCGTCGCGGATGGTGAACTGTACCGTCCCGTCGTTCACTCGTTCGTACTCCGTCGCCAGACTGTTGGTGATTTTTCCCTCCGCGTTGCGCGAGAGCAGGCCCTCGTAGGCCTGTAGAACCACGTTGTCCGTCGTCGTCTCCCGGTGGTTGTGCGGGTCGAGCGTCGATGGCATCTGACCCTGCGTGATGGTGACCGCGAAGTCACCCGACTGCCCGCCACCGCCACCACCGCCACCGTTTCCGCCGTCTCCGGTGTTCGTTCCGTCCTGATTGCCGTCGCCACCGGTACAGCCAGCGAGTGCTGCCGACGCCGCTGCGCCACCTGCAAATTTCAGATACGTCCGCCGATTCATTGTTTCGTCGGGCATGCCCTGATATGGCGCACAATCCATTATATATCTGTGGTACAAGTCATCATTCCCCGCGTCTAATAATCCCATGACATTTTCTGCCGAACATAACCGCACAGTTAAGTAATCAGACACCGAACCGTTTCTTATGGCCGTTCACGGCCGACATCCCTCATTGCGAGACTTGTTCGACGAGTCGCCCACACCGCATATCGCCCATCCACCACACACACACCATCGTGATTTCTACGTCGCAACCGACGGCTCCTACAGTCACAACAACGGAACGGGCGGACTCGGTGTTATCATCGAAACCCGCGATGGCAAGCGCGTCACCCGTCTCTCGATTCCGGACGATGTCCCGGACAACAACGTCGCGGAGTACCGAGCGCTCCACCTCGGACTCGACGTGTTGGCGGCTCGCGCCCCTCCAGACGCGCGGGTTGGTGTGCTGGTTGACCACGACCAACTGGCCGCCAACGTCAACAACGCGGTGCTCGCGTCCAATCGACTGGATTGGCGACCGCCGAAACCGTTCTCGGTTCCGCCACCCGGGAAGTTCCATTGGCGAGGCATCCGCGCCAGAATCGCCGGGTTCGGCGAACTCCGGGCCGCCCAAATCCGGAGCGACCGCAACCCCGCACATCCCTTGGCGAACGCGCCGGAAGAGTACGCCCACGTGAATCGGGAGCCAGACCGCTGTCTGCTCCCCGACGTTCCACAATCCAGCGAAACGCAGATTCCGCCGCCATCCCGGGCGAACAGACACGCAAGTGATTGATTGAAACGTCCGTCAGACACGTTCAGTCCACGAGTCCTTGCTCGTGGAGATGCTTTCGGAGTTCGTCCTCAGTGTCGAACGCCGCACTGCACGCGTCACACTGGTAGTTGCTGTCCGTCCCGTCTGAACTATCGGACACCGTCGAACTGACGGGAGACAGGCCGGTAACGTCTCGCATCACTTTCGTCGCTACTTCGGGAACAACAATGTCGTTCGGGACGGAAACAAACTCCTGCGTATCGGTGTCTCTCCTGCATACCGGTGTATTTTCTGCGTATCGGTGTACTTCATCACCGCTGACGTATCACCAATCGGTCTGATGCCGACAACGAAACGACTACAACGTCGCTCAGAGAGGACTGTCCAAGGTGTGGCACGCGATGGGCACGCGGATATTCGATTCGATACTGCGGTACTGGAAGCGCACGACAGACCACCCCGACTACAGACAGGCCTACGTCAAACTCCCGCTCGACACCAGCCTTCCACAGTTGGCGCACGAGTTCGAGGAAATCTGTGAGGGCCGACTCGACCGGATTCCACAGCGGGATTCGCTCGTCATCGAGACGGATTTCGTTTCGGAGGCGCGGTTCGATTCTGAGAGATTCAGGGAGTTGGTGACCGAGATTCGGGAGCGCTGTCCGGACGAGTACGTTCTGCATTCGTCAACCAAATGGCGGCGGCACGAGGACGGTGTTGCGAAGACGCACACTGTGGTGCCCGTGAAACCGCTGTACTCGGTGGATGAAGCGGAATCAGAGTCTGTTTCGAAAGAACAGGTTTCGGGACGACCTCGGTAGCGACTGTTTGTTTTTCGATTGGGCAACGTCCTTCATCTCACAGTTGAACTTTTGAGTTCTACTACCTCGTTGGCAAATCACGACAACACATGACCGCAACCGCCACCGCAGGCCACACCCTCCCCAACCGACGCTTTCGCTCACTTCGTTCGCGCAATCGTCCCTCGCGCGGGCGAACTTCCGGTTCGCCTTCGCGCGCCATGTTGCCAAGTTTGGGTACTGTGAATCTTCACAAATTCGATGGCGCGTGCGCCAACAGGCCCGAGGACTCGTTGTCCGAGGGTCTGTGTGGGTTCGCACGAGGGATGACCGAGTGAAACGAGGGAATCGGTTGGGGAGGGTGCGGCCTGCGGTGGCGGTGCGGTCTCATCGGAGTCGGGAATTGCAAACAACCCAAATCCCATGAGCTAATCACAGCAAAAATATCTGATGGGAAATCCAGAAAAACAAACTCAGATCCTGATTCGTATTCGTCGCGCTATTCGTCTTTTTGCGCGTCTACCACAGCGACACCAGCCAAGTTGACGATATCCTTGACCTCGTCCCCGCGCTGGAGGACGTGAACCGGTTTGTCCATGCCGACGAGCATCGGGCCGATGGCTTCCGCGCCACCGAGTCGCTGCAGGAGTTTGTAGCCGATGTTGCCCGCTTCGAGATTCGGGAAGACGAGGACGTTCGCGGGTTCGTCCAACTCCGAGAACTCGTAGGTGCCATTGAGGATTTCCTCGACCACAGCGGTGTCGGCCTGCATCTCGCCGTCCACGGAGAAATCGACCTCGGGGTCGTCGCGGAGCATCCGGGCCGCGTCTCGTGGTTTTCGGGTTCCCTCGTTGTCCACACTGCCGAAGTTGGAGTACGAAAGCAGTGCGGCGCGCGGTTCGACGTTGAACCGGCGCGCGAGTTTCGCGGTCTGTTTCGTCACCTCGGCCAGCACGTCCTCGTCGGGTGCCTGATTCACCGTCGCGTCGGCACAGAAGATGACCTGATTTTTGAACGTGAGCATGTACACCCCGGCGGCGTAGTCCACGTCGGATGCGGTGCCGATGACCTGCAACGGCGGTCGCAGTGCGGACGGGTAGTGGTGGGTCAGGCCAGTGAGCATCGCGTCTGCGTCGCCCTGTTCGACCATCACGCTCCCGAAGTAGTTGCTGTCGCGTTCGACCAGTTCCGCGGCCTCGCTTCGAGTGATTCCCTTGCGTCCGCGCAGTTCGTACAGGCGGTCGGCGTAGCCCTCGTGATCACTGTTTTCCGGGTCAACGACTTCGGGAGCGAAGTCGAGTCCGAGGTCTGCCGCCTCCGCCTCGATTTCCTCGCGGTCGCCGATGAGGATGGGGTCGGCGATACCCTGCTCGCGCAGTTGGTAGGCCGCGCGAATCATCTTTCTGTCCGTCCCTTCCGCGAGTGCGACGCGCTTGGGATCGTTTTTCGCCTTGTTCAGGACGACGCGCATCATCTCGCGGGATTTGCCGAGTCGCGCTTCGAGCGTTTCGACGTATTCGCCAACATTGAGGTCGCTTCGAGCGACACCGGTTTCGATGGCCGCCTCGGCGACTGCGGGCGCGACTTCGAACAGCACGCGCGGGTCGAGCGGTTTTGGGATGATGTACTCCGGGCCGAACTGGAGCGGTTGGTCACCGTAGGCCTTGACCACGGCGTCCGGCACGTCCTTCTTTGCGAGTTCCGCGAGCGCCCGCGCGGAGGCGATTTTCATCTCCTCGTTGATGTCGCTGGCGCGCACGTCGAGTGCGCCGCGGAAGATGAACGGGAACCCGAGGACGTTGTTGACCATGTTGGGGTAGTCAGAACGCCCGGTTGCCATGATGACCATATCGTCGCGGGCTTCCTTGGCGGCCTCGTAGCCGATTTCCGGGTCGGGGTTCGCCATGGCGAAGATGATGGGGTCGTCGGCCATCGACCGAACCATCTCCTGACTGACGATGCCGCCGACCGAGAGGCCGACGAACACGTCCGCGTCCTTCAGGGCGTCGGCGAGACTGCCCTCGGGAACGTCGCGGGCGAACTCCGTTTTAAACTCGTTTACCTCGCCGCGTTTGGCGCGACTTTCGGTGATGATTCCCGTGGAGTCACACATCGTGATATTCTCCTTGCGCGCGCCCAACGAAACGTAGAATCGGGCGGTTGCAATCGCGCTGGCACCTGCGCCGGAAAAGACGATTTCCAGTTCCTCCAGACTCTTCCCGTTGATTTCCGTCGCGTTGAGCAGTGCGGCCCCGCTGATGATGGCGGTGCCGTGCTGGTCGTCGTGGAAAACGGGGATGTCCATCTCCTCGCGGAGTCGTTCTTCGATTTCGAAACACTCCGGCGCTTTGATGTCCTCAAGATTGATGCCGCCGAAGGTGGGTTCCATCGCGCTGACGGTTCGAATAATGTCGTCCGGGTTCGCTTGGTCGAGTTCGATGTCGAACACGTCGATATCGGCGAATCGCTTGAACAGGACGCCCTTGCCTTCCATGACCGGTTTGCTCGCCTGCGCGCCGATGTCGCCGAGTCCGAGGACGGCGCTCCCGTTCGAAACGACGCCCACGAGGTTTCCTTTCGCGGTGTAACTGTACGCCTTCTCCTCGTCCGCCGCTATTTCCTCACACGGGGCGGCCACGCCGGGCGAGTAGGCGAGGCTCAGGTCGCGCTGTGTGTTCGTCGGTTTCGTCGTCGAAATCTCGATTTTCCCCGGTGGTTCGTTCCGGTGGTAGTCGAGTGAATCCTCGTCGAGTCCCATGTCCCCTATCTTCCTGCCCTCAGCTAAAAATCTATCCGAATCCGTCGAATTTGCCTTCGACGTTCGTCGAAATCAAAGGTTCAAAATCGTCGGTCGCGGAATCGCGCCGTCGCCGCCGACCGCCGACACTGCCTCCGTCGGCCAGTTTCCGGTTTCCGTCAGGATTTCCATCTCGTCCTCGGTGACGAGGACGGTGTCTTCGCTTTTCGCACCCTGTACGGTCGGATTCCACGCGAACGCCATCGGAAGCCGAATTTCGGCATCCGTCGTCGGCGTGGCAATCCACTCCCGACCGGCGTAGCCTGCGGCCCCGCCTTGGTGATGTTTTTTCCATTCGCCCTCGTGGCCGACCTCCTCATACGCCGACTGGATTTCCGAAAACACCTCGCTTCCCGTCTTCCCCTCGATTCCGGCTTGCCGGGTCGCCGTGAGTGCCGTCGCTTCGACCCTCGTGGCGGCGCGATGGCGCGAGTCCAGCCATTCTGGCGGGTCGAACGCCACGGTTCGAGTCAGACTGGCGTGGAGTCCCGCCCGTTCCGCCGTCACGGAAACGAGCGCATAGTCGCCCAATTTCGACTCGGTCGGCGTGTAGTGGCGATATTTTTGTGCGCGCTCGCTTCCGCCGACCAGTGCGACCGGTGTCTCGATTCCTCTGGAATCGAGCGCGCCGCGAATCGCCGAGACGATTTCTCGCTCCGTATCCTCCGACTCCAACTCTCGGCAAATCGCTTCGACTGCCGCCGCGGTTTCCTCGCCGAGGGAACGATAGGTGTCGATGTCGTCCGGGGTCAGCGGTTGGCGCAGTGGCGAGACATCGACCGATTCGAAATTCGGTACGTCAAAATCCGCCGCGGCGGGGGCGGTCGCGTGTTCCGCGACCGCCTCCGCGAGCGACGTTTCGTACCAATCGTATTCGACTACCGGACGAGATTCCGGTAGTTCCTCGTCCCGCAGGCGCTGTGCTTCGATGGTGTCGGTGATGACGTGCAGGTCGTCGCCGTCGTAACCGACCGCGGCGACTCCCACGTCGCTTTCGCGGTCGATGACGTTGTTCCCACCCGTGAGCCACGCGAAACTGTTCGGGCGTGCGAACCAGACCGACCGGAGGTCGCGCGCGTCGAGGAGGGCGTCGAGACGAGCCAGTTTCGACATACTCGGTTCGTCGCCCCCGACACCCTTCAACCTGTTTCCCTCGAAACCGGCCCAGTGTCAGAGGACATATCATTCCCACAAAACTTATTACTGATTTACAGTAAATGGAGAGTGCCCACCACGGTGCCGCCCGTTGGTGGCCTCGCGACCCTGTTCGGTTCCCGCTGAACCCCGGCCTACCCCTGCCTTCGCACATCATCCGCTTTTCCGTCTCTTCCCTTCGACTCCCAGTTTCCGGGAAAGTCGGACAGACCTAAGTACGACGCCTCCTAACCCATGGAAAAGGGGATTACCGTGATACGACACGACAGCAGTGAGGTGAGCGCCTGATGGGGTCACGATTCAGGCGATTCGCCGCTTTTACAACGAGTTTGACGTTCGCCCTCATCCTGCTCGGCGTCTACACCGCCGCGGCGGGAGCGGGTCTGTCCTGTAGCGCCCAATGGCCGTACTGTGACGGCGGCCTGCTTCCGCAGACCATTCCGAGTTTCATCGAGTGGTTCCACCGCCTCGTGGCGATGGTGACCGGCTTCTTCATCCTCGGAACGACCGTCGGCGCGTGGAAATACTACGACAGCACCCGTATTCGGGTCGCCTCCACCATCGCGCTGGTCGTCCTTCCCGTTCAACTGCTCCTCGGCGGTGCCACCGTCCT
Source organism: Haladaptatus litoreus (assembly GCF_900156425.1). Lineage (GTDB taxonomy): Archaea > Halobacteriota > Halobacteria > Halobacteriales > Haladaptataceae > Haladaptatus > Haladaptatus litoreus. The sequence goes on along the minus strand of NZ_FTNO01000001.1, from coordinate 1,823,456 downwards.
CATGTACGGTCCCGCTTCGCAGGTTGCTCACCACGGTGCCGCGATGGTCATCTTCGCGGCACTGCTGGCGACGACACTGTGGGCCTACGAGGAACCGGACAAAAACGCGACATCGACCAGCGAATCGACCGCTGGCTATCCGTCGGACGACTAACAGCTCCGGGCGAAACTTTTAGCGAAATCGGTCGAGAAACCGATAGTAGCTTTCTATACGATGATTGACCATGTAGTATCGGGGGAGAACCACAATGCACAGACGGACCTTTCTCAGGGGGACCGGCGGAGCTATCGCTGGCCTGACGCTCGCCGGGAACGCGAGCGCACAGGACGGCGGCACAGTTAGAATCGGTTCCGACATTCCGTATCGACCGTTCGAATACCAAACTGCGACGGGTGACCTCGTCGGCTTCGACGTGGACATCGCCGAGGCGATTTTCCAAGGCCAACTGAACAGGGGCTACGAATTCGTCCAAACGAGTTTCGACACCATCATTCCGAGCCTCAACAACGGAAATTTCCGCGTTATCATGAGCGCGATGACGATTACGGAGGAACGGGCACAACAGGTCGATTTCTCCGATCCGTACTTCACAGCGTACCAGACCGTGCTCGTCTTGCGAGATAGCGGCATCAACAATCTGCAAGACCTGCAGGGAGAGACGGTGGCGGTTCAGAAGGGAACGACCGGCGAGGCGGCCGCACAAGAGTTGCGACAGGAGTTCAACGGGAATCTCACCATCGATAGCTACGACCAGATTCCCGATGCGTTCGCCGCGCTCGGCAACAATCAGGCCGCTGCGGTCATCAACGACAACACGGTCAACGCCGAGTTCGCGCAACAGAATGACCGAGTTCGGTTGTTACAGGGAGAGGGTGCGGCCGAAGAGCAGGGACGGGAAGACGCCCCGCCGTACCTTACGCTCACCGTCGAGGAGTACGGTATCGCGTTCCGACGGGACGACGACCAGTTCCGACAGCAGGTGAACGACGCGCTGGCGACGATTCAGGAAAACGGGACGTACGACGAAATCTACAACGAGTACTTCCAAGCGGCGAACGGAACTGACGGAGGCACAACCAGTGGCTAATCGCCACGGGAGGACGTGATGGCAGAGACGTACACCGACGAAAGCAGAATCGAACAACCGGCGGGAGGCGAAGAAGGATTTCTGACCGACCGACGCGTCAGATGGATTGGTATCGCCATGGCGGGTCTCTTCACCGCGAGTGTCCTCTTTTTCCTACTTCTCATTCTGACGCAGTTCGTGGATTACAACCTGCTGGTGACCATCATTCCGCAGTTCGTGGAGGCGCTTTTGCTCGTCTTGGAAATTATCCTCATTTCCGGCGCACTCTCGCTCACGTTCGGCGTCCTCGTCGGATTAGGTCGCGTCTCACAGACGAGCTTTACCCAATCCATCGCCACCCTGTACGTGGAGTTCTTCCGCGGGACACCACTGTTGTTCCAGCTGTTCGTCGTATATCTCGGGGTACCCGCACTCTGGACGAGCGGCCAGTTTCCAATCGAAAACTGGAGCTACGCCGCCGCCATCATCGGTCTGACGCTCAACCACACAGCATACATTGGCGAGGCGGTGAAAGGCGGCATTAATTCGGTCGCTGAAGGCCAGACCGAGGCGGCCCGGTCGCTCGGCATGTCGTACATCGACTCGATGCGGTTCGTCATTCTGCCTCAAGCGTGGCGGAACGCACTGGCGGCCATCGGTAACGACCTCGTGATTCTGGTCAAGGACACGTCACTGCTGACCGTGCTGGCAATTCCGGAACTCATCAGCGTCTTCCGGAACGTGAACAGCGCGACCTTCGATGCGTGGACGCCAATCGTGGTCGTCTCGGTGGCGTACCTCGTCATCACCGTCCCGCTCGGGAAACTGGTGCGGACGATGGAAACGCGGTCGATGTGGGGGACGGAACGATGAGTTCCGTCCCCGAGGTCGAGTTCGACCATATTGACAAGTATTTCGGCGAGACGCACGTCCTGAAGGACGTGAGCCTCGCCGTCGATGACGGCGAAGTCGTCGTCGTCGTCGGACCGAGCGGAAGCGGGAAATCGACGCTCCTTCGATGTACGAACAGATTGGAGGAGATTCAGAACGGCGAGATTCGAATCGAGGGACAGGCCATCACCAATCCGGACGTGGACGTGAACCAACTCCGCCAACACATCGGGATGGTGTTCCAGAGTTTCAACCTCTTTCCGCACAAGACCGCGATGGAAAACGTCGCGCTCGGCCCGAAAGTCGTCAAGGACTTTTCGAACGACGACGCGGAAAAGTGGGCGAAAGCCATGTTGGACCGCGTCGGACTCACCGACCAAGCCCACAAATATCCGAACCAGCTTTCGGGCGGCCAACAGCAGCGCGTGGCCATCGCCCGCGCGCTGGCGATGGACCCGAGTGTCATGCTGTTCGACGAAGTGACCAGCGCGCTCGACCCGGAACTGGTCGGCGAAGTCCTCGAAGTCATGCGAAATTTGGCTGAAGAGGGCATGACTATGCTCGTCGTCACGCACGAGATGGGCTTCGCTCGCGAAGTCGGCGACCGCGTCGTGTTGATGTCCGAGGGGCGTATCGTTGAATCCGGGCCGCCGCGGGACTTTTTCGCCAATCCGGAGACTGAGCGTGCGAGACAGTTTCTCGCACGAGTCCACTAACGGATAATTTTTCATTTCGAGGGGTTGGTTACCACACGTCGAAACCCATTTATTCGACTGCTCGGGACACATGGTATGGCTCTCGACCAAATAAGTGCGGGGTGGCTGTCCGTCGTCCCGGCCCTCCTCGCGATTAGTCTCGCGTGGTATTCACGCGACGCTATCATCGGCTTGTTCGTCGGCGTCGCCAGCGCCGGGGCGGTGTACGGCGCACTAAAACCCGCCTCTGCGGGCGTCCCACAGGATATGATTGGCGGAGCGTTCGGCCCAACTCTCGGCGCAATATTCGGGTTAAAGCACGTTCCGACCATCATCGCAACTTCTCCGCTCTTTTCCGACGCATGGTACGTCGAGAACGTTCTGCTCGCCATCTTCGCTATCGGCGGCATGATCGGTTTGATGATTCGCTCCGGCGCGATTCAAGGCGTCCTCGAAGCACTGGTGGAACGAGCGGATTCCCCCGAAGACGCCGAGAAAGCGGCGTTTCTGGCGGGTATCGCCATCCACATCGACGACTACTTCAACTGTTTGGTGGTCGGTTCGATGATGCGCCCGCTGACGGACAAGTACAACATTTCGCGGGCGAAACTCGCCTATTACGTGGACAGCGCCGGAAGTCCGGCGGCCCGCCTCGCCTTCTACTCGACGTGGGGGGTCGCGCTCATCGGGTTCATCGGCGGCGGCCTCGAACAGGCCGCGGCGCAGAACACGCTCCCGTCCGACATGAGCAGTTACGTCGTCCAAAACGGCGATTCGGTGCAGGCAACGACCGACCAAATCTGGCCGCTGTTTTTCAACAGCCTCGCCTTCGGCTTCTACTCGTGGACTGCCCTCATTATCGCCGCGCTGGTCGCGTGGCAGGTCGTTCCCAACATCTTCGGCATGGGCGATGAAGAAGAGCGCGCCAGAAACGGCGGCGGCGTTGTCGGCGACGACCACGACCCGATGATTTCCCGCGAGATGGACGAGTACGAGGTAGCCGAGACGGCAACCCCGGACTGGCGCAACTTCGCCATTCCAATCGCCACGATGATTCTCGTCGGCCTCGGCGCGATGTTCTGGCGGCCGAATCCGGTCGTCTCCGCCCCGCAGATGAACACCCTGTTCTCGGTGGGTGGCTACCAACTCATCCTTCCAGCGGGCGGCCAGTGGTCGTTCGACATCGGCGGCGTTCGACTCGGCCTCGCGTCCTTCGCCGCGCTGGTCGTCGCGTTCGTCCTGTATCGCCTGAAAGGCGACATCCCGAGCAACAAGGACGCGACGGAGGCCATGACGCGCGGATTCAAGGGCATTCTGCTCGCCGCGGTCATCCTGATGTTCGCCAGTTCCATTCAGAACGCGGTGACGATTCTCGGCATTTCGGACTTCGTCACGGACTGGTTCTCCGACGTTCCGGCCTTCCTCGTGCCAGTCGCGCTCTTCGTCGTCACCAGCATGGTCAGCTTCTCTGACGGCAGTTCGTGGGCGACCTACGGGATCATGTTCCCCATCGCCATTCCGGTGGCGTTCTCGACGGGCGCGAACCTGCCCCTCGTCATGGGCGCGGTGTTCAGCGGTGGCATCTTCGGCGACCACAGTTCGCCCATCAGCGACACCACGGTTCTCGCCTCCTCGACCAGCGGGAGCGACCACCTCGTCCACGTCAAAACGCAGATTCCTTACGCGATAATTTGCGCCACGATTGCGGGCACCATGTTTCTCCTGCTCGGAATTACGCTCCCGGAGAGCTTCCGCATCTTCCCGTACTAGAGCGATTTTGAGCTGTTTTGCGACCACTGCGCAAACAGCGTTCAGTAGTTTTTTGTTGTGTGTGATTACGGCCTTCAAACACGACAACAAAAGAACCCAGGGCGGGAAGGCCGATGGCCTGCCCGCCCAATCCAAGGACGACCTGCCGATTTCGATGCAGAGATTCGTCCTGCCAAGTCGATAGCACAGTCGTCAATCGCTTGGCGGGCGAGTGCGGCGCACTCGTCCGCCTGCACGATAGCAATTTGAAAGAGAAACGTCGGTCGTCCTGCCTACACGAAGTCGCCAAAGCTGGCCTGTCCGTCGTCTCCACCGTCGTCTCCCTCGTCCTCGGTTTCGGCTTCTTCAGGCTCGTCGGCCGAATCTTCGGCTTCCGACTCGGCTTCGACTTCCGAAACATTCTCTCCTTCATCGTCCGATTTCGAACCAAAACTACCTTCGAACGCACCGCCGGAGTGCTCGACGGCGGATTGCTCTTTCAACTCCTCTGCGTCCTCCACTATTTGTTGGACTTTGTTCGTCGTCTTTCCGCTTCCCGTGACGAACGAGACGTGTTTTTCCTCCAAGTCGTAGCGCGCCGCCATCGCCACGGTCAACTCCCGGTTCTTGCAGTGGTGAGTCATCTCCGCGAGATACAGCATGACCTCCCGTCTGGCCGTACTCATGCTGATACCGCTCTCCTCGGCGATTTGCCGGGCGATGTAGTCGCGGGTGTTGCGCGCGCCTTTCGAACTCCCGAGTTTGCGCCAGTAGCTCGGCGGGCCGTAGCGCGTCCACCCACTTTTCTTTCCACGGCGCGAGGCTGCGACCCCGGCAGTCGCGTTGTCGGTCGCGTAGCGCCAGTAGCGGTAGTTTTGCGTAGCCCGAACCCGGCCCAACCAGCGGTCTGCGTTCGCCATGAAGCCGTAAGCGTCCGCGAGTTCCGCCCCTTGGTAATCCTTCGGAACGTTGTCCTCCACCCAGTTGAGCAGGTTGTCGGGCGTCTCGTCCACGTCGTAGGACGCCTTCAGCGCGCCCTCCGCGTCCTGCTTTTTGATGAGGTCGTCCAGGAAGTCGAAGATGCCGCTCGTCGTATCTCGCTGGCTCGTCACCACGTCGTCGGCAGTGAGTTTGCCGTTCGAGGCCGCGACCGCCTGCAGGTCGTTCACCGCGGAGCGCAGGTCGCCGCTGTCGTTCTCGGCGATGGCTTCCAACGCCTCGGGCTCGTACTCGATGTTCTCTTGGCGGCAGATGTCGCGGAGAACCGGCGTGATGCTCCGCGACGACACGTCGCGGAACTCGATGGTTTCACAGGCATTTCGCAGGGAGTTCGACATGTCGTAGAACTCGTTTGCGATGAGGATGAGCGGCTGATTCGCCGATTTCACGACGTCCGTAATCGCCCGCGAGCCACCGCGGTCGGCGTTGTGCGTCAGGTTGTCTGCCTCGTCCATGATGACGATGCGCCTCCCCGACGTGCCCCCTGTCAAGGTGCCGCTTTTTGCGGCCTCGCCCGCGACGCGTTTTATCACGTCGCCGGTTCGCTGGTCGCTGGCGTTCAGTTCGATGGTCGGCCACCCCATGTCGTTCGCCAGCGCGTGGGCCGCCGAAGTCTTTCCGACGCCGGGACTGCCGTGGAGGATGACGGCGTCCCCGTGTTCGTCCCACGTCTTTGCCCACTTGTGGAGTTTGTCCCGGGCCTTGTTGTTCCCGCGCACTTCAGAAAGCGTGCTCGGGCGATACTTCTCCGTCCAGTCTACCATTACCTCGTCCTATGCAGGTGGTGCGTTTAGTGGTTGCGAACGCTGAATCGAGCGACGTCGAAACGCTCGACTTCTCACAGCAGATTTCCTTCGGCAACCGGAATCACTCGCCCGCCGACCTGCACCTCGATTCCGTTTTTATCCCCGCCTTTCGCCGCTCGAAGGTGGAGCAGTGATGGACGATCCATCTCGTATCCCTGTTCGACTCGCACGTCGATTTCGTCCGAATCGAAGTAGTCGTGTTCGACCAGATACGCGGCTAAACAGCCGTTCGAAGACCCGGTCGCCGGGTCTTCGGGGACGCCAGCGCAGTCGGCGAACACCCGCGCGTGCAGGTCGTTTCCGTCCTCGGTTTCCGGCGCGAAGAGCAGCACGTTCAGATTTCCGTGTGGTTCGATGAGTTCCTCGTAGTACGGTTTGTGGTTCGTTTGCGCTCGCTTGACGGCGTCAAGCGAGCGCAGTGGGACGACGAGGGTCGGTAACCCGGTCGAGACGAGTTGGACGGGATACGCTTCGTCGATGTCGTCCTCGTTGAGAGAAAGGACTCGGGCCGCGAGTCCGCGGTCGAACGCTTTTTCGAAGGCTGGCGGAATTTGGCGCATCCAGAACAGTTCGTTCCCATTTTCGTCCGTTTCGACGTGAATCGGAATCTGCCCCACGCCGAGGTTCAGCGTCAGTTCGTCCGGGTGGTCGTCGCGGACGAACTCCCGAATCACGAAAGCGGTGCCGAGGGTCGGATGTCCTGCGAACGGAATTTCCTCGGCCGGGTCGAAGATTCGAACCTCGTAGCCGCCGTTTTCGTCTGCCGACTCGATGAACGTCGCTTCCGAAAAGTTGGTTTCTCGGGTGATTTTCTGCATCTCCTCGTCGGACAGAGTCGCGGCGTCGTGCACGACTGCGAGTTGGTTGCCCGCGTATTTTTCCTGTGCGAACACGTCCACGACGTGCAATGGATTGGTGGGCATAGCTGAATCTGCACTCCGAAACGGGAAATACCCATCTCCGAATTTCGTCCCGCACCTTTTTCGCTCGACAGGACGTACTTCTTGTGCCATGGGGGAGACAGAAGCAGTGCAGATGGACGAGGAGGAACTGGAAGCGTTTTTGCAGACCGGAGGAACCGGCGTCGTTTCGTTCGCGGCGGGAACCGACGAACCGCCGCACTCGATTCCGGTTTCGTATGGCTACGACGCGGCGACCGAACACTTCTATTTCCGGTTCGCAGTCGGGCCGGACAGCGAGAGACCGGAACTCGTCGGGCGGCCAATCTCCTTCGTCACCTACGACGACGGTGATGGGGGGTGGCGGAGCGTCATCGCCTCCGGGGAACTGGACGACGTGGAAGCGGCGGACATCGATTCGGAAATCGTGCAGGGAATGCGCCGAGTGGATATTCCGCTGGTCGATATTTTCGACCGGCCGTCGCGGGAGGTTTCGTTTCGGTTCTTCCACCTTGTGCCCGACGAACTGACGAGTAGAAAGGAGGTTCAGGCCGAAGACTGATTTGACCGAACTGCGGGAGCAAGAGGGGGAAATTCGAATCGGTCGGGGCGAAATTCTTCACCCCGACCATCGCAACGATTATCTGACAATATTATCAACAATCAAACAACAATGACGATAGAGCGAAACGAGATGAACACGCTGGTCGCAATCGGATTCGTCATCTGGTTGGTCGCAACGGTCGCCTTTCGACTCGTCGGCCACTTTCTGCTCAACCCCGACAACGAACCTTTCATCGCGGCGGTTTTCATGGTGACGATTCCGGCGATGGTTCTGCTCACGCTTGGGATTTTCCGCTGGCGGAAAATCCCGTCCGCGTCCAAGCCGATAGCCGCGAGTCTGCTCGTCCTCCCCGGAATGTCACTCGACGCCATCGTTCTCCCGCTGTTCGAATCGGTCTATCCGAACATGGCCCCCGAATCGACGGGCTATTTCGGCGGCTTCCTGCTGTTGGCCTACGCCGTCGTACTGGTCGTCGGCGTGCGAGAGAATACCTAACTGTCAGAAAATTTTTATCCCTGTGATTTGTCGTCCATGCTATGTTCCCCGAACGCATCGAGACGGAACGCCTCGTACTGGAAGCGCTGACGCACGAGAACGTCGATGTGTTCAATCTGTATCGGCACATCGCCCACGACGCGCCGAACATCGACGAGATTACGAAACACGTCTCGTGGGAGCCGCACGCCACGCCCAAGGAGACGAAGGATTTCATCGACGCGATGGAGAAAAACCGCGCCGACGGAAACGGTGCGGAGTTCGTGATTCGCCTGCAAGAGGGTGAAGAAGGTGCATCCGAAAATGAAGACCGTGCAGGCGAAATCGTCGGGCTGACCGGCATAAACATGGATTGGAAACGCCGAACCGGCACGCTCGGCTTGTGGATTCGCAAACCGTTCTGGGGTCGCGGCTACTCAGGCGAACGCGCCGCCGCGCTGATGGAACTCGCGTTCGACACGCTCGACCTCGAACTCGTCGCCGTCGAATATCTCGACGGCAACGAGAAATCGGAACGAGCCATCGAAAAATACATCGAAGCACACGGCGGGCAGTACGACGGCATCCTCCGAAACTGGCATCCCGACGGAGACGAAGTTCGTGATTCGCATCGTTACACCGTCGCGCGCGGACAGTGGCGAAAAAGTCGTGAGCATGATACCGAACCATGACCGACCGATTCGACGTTCACGCGATTCGCCATCGGCTGAAACTGAAACGCGACGCCGGACACACCTCGCTGTTCGAAAACCGCGATTCGGTGGTCTGTCCGGCCTGTGAGGAACCGTTTGCCGAGGTACTGATAACTGAACAGCAAGAACACAGCTTTCAGCCGACCGGGTCGATGCGATTTTGCGTCGTTCGAGAAGATGACCGAACCCTGCTGTTCACGCACGAATCGTAAAAATCGTATTTTCGGTCGTCAGGATTTGTATTTCGCAATCAGCGTCCACAATCCGAATCCCATTCCGGTCCCGGCCGCCGAAGCGGTCAGCCCCATCGAGAGGAATGCCAGCGTCTGTACGAACAGTACGGCCACTGATGGAACACTGGTTCGAAGCGGTACCTGTGCCTCTTCGTCCCGAATCGTCGGGATGAGCGAAACCATGATGACGATACTACCCGCTAGGAAGACGTACTCTTGCCACATTTGTTTCTCACCTCCTGCCGAACCCTGAGAGAGTAACGGGGGGTTGGCAGGCGTTATACAGAGATTAACTCGAGGTTGAATAAATATCTCGATTCGGAATGAGGTTTTGGACGATTTATAATTTCTGTAGTGTGATACCGAATGTCGTGTAATTGTGTGTCGTTACTTTGGTTTATCACCGAATTTCCTCCGCTACCGATTCACAGTTTCCGGGCGACCATCTCGCCCCAATGCTCGAAGCCGTGGCGGTCGTAAAACGCCTTCGCACGGTCGTTTTCCCGGTCAACGTCGAGGACGAGTCTGTCCAGCGGAATGGTCTGGTCGCGTGCGAGTTCGACTGCGGCGTCCATCAGGTCGTCCGCAACGTCGGTTCCGCGGTACTCCGGTCGGACGAAAATCTCGTTGAGTACTGCGGCGTCCCAGATGAACGCGAGTCGGGCAGGTAAAACGAAGACGTAGCCCGCGAGTTCGCCGTCCGTCGCTTCGTCATCTTTCGCACTCGCGTCTGCAACCGTAACACAGCGTTCGTCGTCCGCTCCGCATCGTCCGACCCAGTCGAGGTACTTCTCGCGGTAGTCGTCGGTCAGTTTCTCGCTGTAGATTTCTGCTTTGTCGTCCGCGCCGGTTCCCTCGCCGAGTCCGAGTTCGAACCCGCGTTTGAGTTCCCACAACTGTTTTGCGTCGGAGTCGGTTCCCTCGTAGGGTCTGATTTCCATACTCTCTGTCGAGAGGGAGACGGCTTACTTGTTACGTGATTCCCACATTCGAAAGCCGACGATACCGAAACTCATCGCGCCCAGTAGGAGTTGTCGCCCACTTTTGACGATTGGAAAGACGCGTTCTTCTTCCGCCGGGTCGGGCCCTCTCGCGAGGTCGAATCCGGTTCCGTAGTGCGTATTTTCCGTCGAACCGCGGGCTTGCGGTTCGATGAACGTCTGAACGACTCCTTCTTGGTTCGAAAATTCTACCTTCCCGGAAACGCTGTAAAACTGGTCGTGAACCGGATAGAACACGTTTACGCCGTTGGTGACCAAATCCAATCCGATTCCCGCGACCAGCAGTGCAACGAGACTCACCCACGCGACTCGAACACCGTAGGCCCCCCAGCGCCGACGAATCCAATTTCCGCCGATTCTGTCCGTGAACAGCACTAATCCGATTCCCGCCGGGAGGAGAAGCGTGTGAAAGACGGCTCTGTGTCCCCCCGGAATCCACAGTCCGACCAGCGTGTCGAGGTCGGGTATTGCGGCGGCGACCATTACAATCATCGCGGTCCGACTGTCGAAATGGTCGGAAAGCAGTGACGTGGCGAGCAATCCCGCCACAGCGACGTGTACGACCACTGATGGCATCACACGGTGGACGGCAGGGCTGCGGATAGTAATTGTCCGACAACAGGCGCGGTAGGATTGTCGTACTTCACGCTATGGTGACGGTATGTGCTGGTTGTCGTTGGTTACGCTTCGCTGATTTTGGTATGGTAGTGGTTTGGTAGTTTATCGAATGATTTCTTCGAGTCTCGGTCGCGGATTTTTCTCGTAGAGTTTCGTTCAAATCACGACTTCACATAACCGCCACCGCACCACAACCGTCCACATACCTCCCCAACTGACTCCTTCACTCACTTCGTTCGCTCAGTCGCCCCTCACGCGGGCGAACCGACGTTCGCCTTCACACGCCACAGAGCTTGATTGCTCAGGCGGAAGGATGCGCCAGCGCGTTCGCACGAATGCCGAACGTTAGTGAGCATGAGTACAACTTCCGCGCTGGCGGGGAGAAGTGGGGAAACTGCGGTTGCAGTTCGGGGGCGGTTTCAGTGGAGTCGTGACTACCTAGCGCGAACTTCACAAACTCAAGGAAAGAGCACCATTTTCACAAAAACAATGATAACTCCCAATTGGTCTGTTCGCTCTCAAAATCTGGAGGATAGTTAGAACGGGTCTCATCACTGCAAACCATCAACACCACTCACTCGTCCACGTAGTTTCGACGGCTGTCGAAGGGGTCTTTCGATACGTTTTTCCGTGTCTCTGCCACATCCAAATTCATGACAGATGCGCGCCGGACGCTCGCGGAACAAATCGCGGGTGAAATCACCTTGAGCGACGACCCCGGGGCGACCCTTCGAAAGTGGCGCACGGATTTCGACGTGTCACAGACCGCGCTCGCGGACCACCTCGATGTCTCCTCGTCGGTCATTTCGGACTACGAGAGCGGGCGACGAGAAAACCCCGGTATCGGCGTCGTTCGAAGAACCGTCACGGCGCTGTTGGACATCGACCAACAGCGCGGTGGCAACCGAATCCGCCAGTACGCTCGCGTCCTCTCGGCAGGGTTCGACAGCACCATCGTCAACGATTTGCGCGAATATCCGACGAGCGTTCCCCTCTCTCGGTTGTACGATGCCATCGACGCCACGGAAATCGCGTCGGGCGCGAAAGACGAAATCACGGGCCACACCGTCATCGACAGCATCGAAGCCATCACCCGACTCTCCAGCGAGGAGTTCTACCGCCTCTACGGCCAGAGCACGAGTCGCGCGCTCGTCTTCACGAACGTCACGCGCGGGGAGTCGCCGCTGGTCGCCATGCGCGTCGTCAACCCGACGCCGAACGCGGTCGTCCTCCACGGACTCGACGCCGACGACCTGTGGGAACACGCGTCGAAGATGGCCCAACTCGACGGCTTTTCCTTGGCTGTCACCGACTGCGATAAAGAAATCATGGTCGATGCCATGCGCGACCTCGCCGTGTGATAGGAGAGGGGGCCGACCGGCAGGGCATGTAAACGGTGGCGTTGTGAAGGCGAGAATTGAACCCAAATAGATGTGTCTGATTGATTTAATGAGTGCCGAGAAATCCCACGAGGGTGTCGCTTCGAACTGTCCGACATGCCCGTGGTGTGCCGAACGTATCGACCAGCAGACTGATGATGTTCGCATCTCTTCTCCCGGTCGCTGTCCTCCAAGCCATACGTGGCATCTCCACGTCGATTGTGCTGGCCAGTGGCGCGATTTCGTCTCGAACCTCAGAACCCTCGCGGGACGCGGCGCGTTCGGAACACTCGTGGAGGGGCCGCTTTCCGGCGACGTGAACGAGATGGTCGAATGGAACGATTCCTAACACGAGCTAAAATATATTTTAGATAACACTTTTCTGAACGGAGTACCTTCGTTTTGTTATGTCCGAATCACTAGCCGATTCGAGAATCAAGACCGGGACGACCACGGTTGCCCTGACGACCGAGGACAGCGTTCTGCTCGCTGCAGACCGCCGCGCCAGCCTCGGCGGCCGGTTCGTCTCGAACAAGGAGATGGTGAAAGTCGAGCAGGTTCATCCGACCGCCGCGATAACGCTCGCCGGTGCAGTCGGCGACTTACAATCGTTCGTCCGCACGCTCCGCGCCGAAACGAGCCTCTACGAAACGCGGCGGGACACGACCATCGACATGTCCGCGCTCGCAACGCTCACCGGGAATCTCCTCCGGAACGGCCCGTTCCGCGGCGCGCACCCGACCCTCGGCGGCGTCGATGCGACCGGCCCACACGTCTACGATTTGGACGCGGGCGGCAGCGTCATGGAATCCGACTACGTCGCGGGCGGAAGCGGCATGCAACTCGCCTACGGCGTCTTAGAACGCGAGTTCGAATCCGGACTCTCGACCGACGCCGCCCGCGATGTCGCAGTCCGGGCAATCGAGTCCGCGGCGGAGCGAGACACCGCGAGTGGCAACGGAGTTACCATCGCGACCATCACGAAGGGCGGCGTCGAAGTCCGTAGTTACGACAGCTACGCCGACCACGAAGAGGACGACTACGAAGACAGCCACGAGGTCAGCGATGACCATGACAGCGACGACGATTCCGGTTCCGAGGGGGTGTCGGCATGAACGGCCAGCAGCAGGCCTACGACCGCGGGACGAACATCTTCTCGCCCGACGGGAGACTGTATCAAGTGGAATACGCCCGCGAGGCGGTTCGCCGGGGAAGCGTCAGCGTCGGGGTTCGCGGCCACGACGGCGTCGTGCTGGCTGCGAGCAAGCGCGTCCGGTCGCCCCTGCTCGAATCGGAAGGTATCGAAAAGCTCCACAAAATCGACGACCACCTCGGGGTTGCAAGTGCGGGCCACGTCGCGGACGCTCGCCGGCTCGTTGATTTTGGCAGGCGGCGCGCGCAAACCGACCGTCTGCGCTACGACCAACCGATGGCCGTCGAACCGTTCACGAAAGCCGTCACCGACCACGTACAGGAGTACACCCAGCAGGGGGGCGCGCGACCGTTCGGTGCGGCCCTGCTTGTCGGCGGGGTGGACACGAATGCAGAGGGTGAGCTGCGTCCTCGCCTGTTCGAAACTGACCCGTCGGGGACGCCCTACGAGTGGCAGGCAACCGCAATCGGCGCGAACGACGACGTGGTTCGGGAGTACCTCGAAACGAACTACGACCCCGACCCGTCGGTCGATGCAGGCGTCGAATTGGTCTTATCGGCGCTCGCGGAAGCGCGAGACGAACCGCTCTCACCCGAGGAAGTCGATGTGGCGATTATCGACCCGACCTACCGCGAACTCGGCGTCGATGCCCGCCGGGAAACCTTGGAATCGCTCGACTTGCTCGCCGACGGAGCGTCGTAAGCAATCGAATCGAGTTCGTTACTTTTGGCTACGAGGCTGCCTCCGAAATCGTCGTTTTCTGTGCTGTCACTACGTCCAGATTTTCGGCGACGAACAGTGCGAGAACGTTTCCATCCAGTTCCGTCGAAACCCGCACGCACCACGGGTCTTCGGAGACGACCGCTTCGCGCCACTCCTCGCCGACGTTCCAGACGGGGCGCTCCCGGATGTCGATTCCGTGGCGGTGGTAGAACGAGATGACTTCGGGATGTTCGAGCACCGCCAAGGTCACAGGCGAGCGAAGGCGACAGCCACAGCGGTCGCAGTCGAAGCGGGCTTGCGGACGCTTTTTCTTCGATTCGGATTCGAGCGACGAATCGGCGTCGAAATAGCCCACTTGGGCCGCCGTCGGGCCACTGCACTCCGGGCAAACCCCGTCGGCCATGAGCGACAGGCGATGGCGGTGGTGCCGGTCGAACGCCGTCAGCAGGCCGTTGCGGTCGTGCGCGCGGTGGCCACCCGGCGGAAACGGAAGCGTGAGCGTCGGTCTGTCGCAGGCCGAACATTCGATGGCGACGTAGTTGTCTTTCCCGTGTGCGGTCAGCGATTCTTCCCGGCAGAAGGGGCACGGGTCTGAAATTTCTATCGGGTCGAAATCCACGCTGTCGGTGTAGGTTCCGGCCCGAATCGCGCGGGCGATTTCGCGCCCGGCGTAGGTCAGGGTGTAGCCCCCCTCGGTTTTCCGAATGAAGTGGTCGGTCAACTGCCTGAGGTGGTAGGAAAAGCCCGCCGTGTTGTCGGCGCTGGTCGCCTCGAACAGTTCCGAGAACGCGAGGGTGTCCTCGCCGTCTGCTTCGGCATCTACGAGCGCGCGAAGGACGGCCATCCGGATTTCGTTGCCAAGCACCGAGAAGGCGTCCGTGGGGTCTGCTCGGTCGTCATTTTCGGGGGCGATGGCTTCGGGCAGTTCGTCCGCCGACTGTGTTTCCGACTCGGTTTCCGTCATTTTGGTGGTGGAGAGTTTTTTGACTGTGTTCGTGAGTCCGGTGTGTTCCTTGGTTGCACAGTGGGTGGCGACTCGGATAAATCGTTTGTCCACGGAAACTTCGATGGGTAGTGCGTGGATTTTCTGTTGAGACAATGGCGGATTTTGGTGACGACGTGTCGTTTCCTGATGCCGACTCCAAGTCACGCCTGCGAAAGACAGAGTCTTTCGCGGCCGAGGAAATCTCCGATTTCCCCCGGCCCTCGCTCGTCACTCGCTCCTTGCAGTCGTTCATTCCTCGCTCGCCCGTTGCCTCCAGGAACCGCAGGACGGGCAGGCCAATGGCCTGCCCGTCCAAGCCAAATTCGGTTGACCGTCTTCTGTGGAAACTCGTCCTGCCGACATCCAGTGGAAGGACGACCAATCCCTTGAGGGCCGTGTGCAGCGCACTCGGCCCTCCCGCGGCCTGGAGGCAACGGGCGAGTAAGGAAGGTAACGAGTAGCGAAGCTACGAGTGACTGACCGAGCGAGGGCGTGGCTTGGAGCCAGCAGTTGCCGTCTTCCTTACTCCATTAAAATCGCTAGCTGCATTTTCAACAATCCTCTCATCACCATACCGAGAGCGTGACCTATTGCCTGCATCTGCAGTCACCACACCAGAACCAACCGTCTCGGTAGCTCAAATACGCAAAGAAATCGAAACCGTTACTCGAAAAACCGGAACGTCACTTCGCCGTACTCAACGCCTTATTCGATGTATTGGTAGGTTCGCTCGTCCATCTCGCCGCGACCCGTGAAGACGAACTCGTCTTCGGGTTCCGTGAAGTCACCGAGTTCGACGCGCTTGTCGTGGTTGTGGCGGTCGTGAACCTGCTCGTACTCCTCGAAGGAGAGGTCGTAGCGGTCTCGAATCTGCTCGTCGATGGTTGAGTCGTTGATTTCTTCCTCCCAACTGTCCTGGATGGTTTCGGCGTGGATTTCGGCCTGCGCGCCGCTGCCGTAGGAACCGACGAGGAGTTGCTTGCCCGTCACGTCGATGTCGTTCTCGCTGGCGTACCGGAGCGCCGAGGCGCGGGCGATATGGACGGAACCGGTGTACCAGTTGCCGACCTCGCGGGAGATGTCGAGCGTCGGGTCGATGGTTTCGCTGTACCAGCTTTGGTACTGCTCGGTCGATTTCAGTTCGTCCATGTATCCGAGGATGGCCTCCTCGTAGGCTTCCCGGTCGTCGTACTCCTCCTCGCGGGGCTGGCGTCCGATTTCTTCGGCCAGTTCGTCTTCGACATCCGTGCCCCGAATCATGTGTCGATAGCCGAGCAGCCCCGCTTTTCGCACCATGCCGGGGAACGGCGTGTGGAACGGGATGTACTCGAAGTCGTCGGGGTGGGTGTCGCCCGCGACGCTCTCGAAGTCTTCGAGGGCTTCGCGCATTCGGGCGAGATAGACTTGCATCGAGCGTTTGCCGTCAACGCTCGGGAACTGCTGGTTGGGCTTCAGGAAGTCGGTTTCGTCAGCACTGCCGTAGCCCTGCTCCGTGGAGAGTTCCACGAGGCTCGGGTCTTCGCTGATGAGCATCGCGACTGCGCCTGCGCCCTGCGTTGCCTCGCCGGGGTCGCCACGCGCGTACAGCGCGGTGTCGGTTGCGATAACGAGCGCGGAGCGGCCGCGGTTCCGACCCGCTTTAATCCAGTTGTAAGCGTCGTCCAAACTCTGCGTTCCTGCGATGCAGGCGAACTTGCGCTCGCCCTTGTTCGCGTGGTGGAAGTCGCCGTCGTACACCTGTTCGAGGCAGCCCGCGATGTACGTCGAAACGGGCTTGGAGTTGTCGAACGCGCTCTCGGTCGCAACGTCGATGCGGCCGATGTCCTCCGGCGTCAGGCCCTTTCGGTCCATGAGGCGGTAGGCCGCGTTCGCGCCCATCGTCACGATGTCCTCGTGCGCGTCGGGGAACGAACTGGCGTACAGGCCCAGTCCTTTCGTGTACTTCTCCGGGTCTTCGTCCTTCACGGGAGCGAAGGTTTCCGGCAGGTCGAGTTTCAGCTTCCCAGTCCAGATTTCGATGGCGTCGATACCGACGGCTGTCATTCTTGCCACCACGTTGTCTGACTTGGTATAAGTGTTTGTCGATGGAAGTATCGACAGCCGTCGAAATCAGTCAGAGTCGATCGGAGTCAGTCGGAATATCAGAATCGTTAGAAATCGTTACGGGTCGTTTCCGTCCGCGGTGTCCGTCGTGCGTTCCTCGACGAGGACGTTTCCGCTGGCGTCGTAAGCGGTCAACACGATTTCGTAGTCGTCGCCCATCGTTCCGCCCGCGGTGAACAGGTCCGTTTTTCCGCGCGAATCGGTGGTTTCGTAGCGGCCACTCGCCGCGTCGTAGTTCTCGTCTAGATTGTTATACCTGACTTCCAGACGGTCGAAATCGTTCGTTTCCGTCACGTCGTAAGACAGTTGATAGCGCGCGCGTTGTTGTTTCTGCTCGTGTCCGAGAGCGAGAAACCGATGTCCGCGCTTTGACCGCCGTCGCCGCCATCGTCACCGCCGTCCTGCTCGTTCAGGGTGAACTCCACTGGGTCGTGGTTTTCGAAATACAGCGTGATGTCCACGGCCTCGTTGCGCATTTCGACCGGGTTGCCGTTTCGCTCGAACTGGTAGAGATAGAACGTTGCGGTTCCACCGTCGCCGCCGATTCTCGGTTCCTGTCGGAGCGGCGCTTCGTAGGAGAACTGCTGGCCATCCCTGTCGATGTCGATGGTCGCCGGAAGCGAGACGCCGTTGCCGATGTCGCTCGTTCCGTCCCGTTCGGCTTCGACGTGGAGTTCGCTTTCATATCGGCCCTCTCCTGTGGATGGGTCGCTCAAGCCGTCGATGGACGAATCCCGTGGGTCGATTCGAACGTCCGTGAGGGTCGCGTCCTCCGGCAGTTGGTTCGTGACGCTGAACTCGAATCCGGACTGCGGGCCACCGCCGCGATTTCCGCGGGTCGGCGTTGCGTCCTCGTTGTATATGATTCCCGGTAGTTCACCCGATTGCGTGACGTGAACCACGACCGGGTCTGCGTCCCCGCCGCTCGCGGCAAACAGTCGAACGGTTCCCGTCTCGCTTGCACGAATCTCCGTCTCGACGCGGCCGTTCGAATCCGTGGCTTCCGCGTTCGACGTGGTTGTGATGATTCCCGTCTCGTTCAGGCCGAAATCGACGGTGGTGTCGGTCACTGGCTCTCCGGAGTAGGTGACGTCGGCAGTCAGCGTCGCACTGCGACGCTGACTGCGATTCAGGTCACAAACGGTGAAATCGTCGTCGCATTCCAGTCCGGTTTCCGCAATCCACTCCACGTCGTAGGTTCCACCGCTACCGCCGCCACCAGCAGTTGCTTCCACATCGAAATCCACGCGCTCGCGTTCCTCGCTCCCGTCGTCGATGGCGAGCGTCACCGTTTCCGTTCCCGGAGCGTTCGCAGTGTACGAGAACCGAACCCGGCCCTCTTCGTCGGTTCGCGCGCTCGTCGGCGTCACGCCACCGCTTGCATTCACCCTCGCGCCGCTCACCGGATTGTTGTACCGGTCGCGGACTTCCGCGACGAGCGTGGTCGTCTCCCCGACGGAAGCGCCACCACCGCCGCTGACGTTGGTGATGTACGTCGCGCTCGTTTCGCTCGTCTCCGACCCGACGCCGACCTTCGCCATACGAAGGTCGTAGGTGACGGATTCTCCACTCGAATCGGTTCCGAGGAGCGTTAGCCGGAGGATGCCGTTTTCGACGCTCACGTCGGCCACGTAGCCGCCCGGTTTCGAAACCATCTGGTCGGCGAGCAGGTCGTTCCATCTTTCCTCACCGAGTCCGGTCGCAACACGCACCGTGACGTTTCCGTTTCCGTTCGATTCCACCGGAATCGAACGGGTTTCCGTGGTAGATGGGCTAAGCGCCCGCGGGTCGATACTCGTCGTCGTTGATTGAGAGTTCGACAGCGAGCCGTCGAGCGTGACGAGTGAAATGCTTCGCCCTTGTACGAGTTGCTGGCCGGTCAAGGTCGCGTTCCCTTCGCCCGCGCGGTTGTAGATGACCGTATTTTCGAGCACGGTGTCAGGCGCGTTTCCGTACTGGTCGTAGTTCGGCGCGTACACCAGCGCCCGTGTGGAAAACGAGAGATTCGTCCGACTGCTGTCCAGATAGTCCGCCGTCTCGGGTGCGCGTGCGGTGACGTTTTCGATACCGACCGCGCCCAAATCCGTGGTTCGCAGTGTTCCCGAGGACGGCGGTGGATTGATGAAAAACATCCGACTCGGATACTGCGTCCCGAGGGTTACCGAGGTCGGTTGGCCGGTTCCGGTCGCGCCCGTCCGAATCACGGCGTTGCGCACGTCCTGCATCTGGCCCTGCAACTCCTCGTTGTGGCGAAACTCGATTTCGGCGTTCTGGCTCGGAATCGCCGTGGCTTGGTACACCGACATGGCGACGATGAGCGTGGCGAACAGCAAAATCGTCCCTACCTGCACGGTCACCCCGCGCTCGTCCGCCCAGAACGTCATGGATGGGACAGATACAGGAAAAGGATAAAAAACCTGTTACTCTACTACTCGCCGTCTTCCTCGACGACTTCGGGGTCGCTCATCGCGCTGAGGAGGCTGTCGAGGCCGTTTACCCACTCCGTCACCAGTCCGTAGTCCATATCCTCTGTGACGGACATGTCGAGTTCGTCACCGTCAATGATGCGCGTTCCACCGGCGGAGACGAGTCCGAGCGCGGAGTCCAGATCCTCCGCGGCTTCGGCCTTCTTTGCTTCGAGGATGTACTCCTCGACTTCCGCGTCCTCTGCTGGCCCGTGTGCCACGTACTCCTCCGAGGCGTAAAAGACACAGAGCAGGCTCGTCTGGACGCCGTCGATGAGCATCGCTTTTTCCTCGTCCTCGAACTCGACTTCCGCCAACACGGTTTCGCGGATGTCCGTGAGTTCATCGAGGGCCGTCTCCTCGTCGATGTCGTCATCGTCGTAGGCGGTGACGATTTTGGCGACGGCAATCGCTACGTCGTCTTGCAGGTTGAGGAGCAGACGCGCGGAATCCTCGTTCTCCGGGTCGATGTCCTCGTCCTTGATTCTGTCCAACCAGTTCTGCCAGCGTTCTTCGGAGTAAAACTCCTCTGGAGGAGCGCTCATACCTTTCCCCTGCGTAGCACGATAAATAGGCCTTTCCTTCGGTCGGCGTCTATCGGGAGAGTGTTTCGAGTGTGTCTACCCCGTACACTCGCTCTGGCGTGGAAACGTGGGCCGTTTGAACCCCGTCGTCGTACCCCTGCTCTTGCATCCAACTGACCCGCCGCGGAACCGTTTTCGGTCCCATCACTGCCCCCGGCCTGTCGGGGTCATCGACGAAATCCGTCTCCATCAGGAACGGTTCACCACGCTCCACGGCGACCGTTAGCCGCTCTTTTTCGCTCATCACGCTCGGCGTCACGCCCGCCAACTTCCCACCTGCGTAATGTTTCACGACTCGCTCGGGCGCGAGGTCAGCATCTTCCGCCCACTCCGCAACGTCGGTGAGGTCGTCGGTTCCCTCTGTGTGAAGTTGGACTGCACAGTCGGTTTCCGCGCCCAACTCCAGTGCGCGCCGAAGCACCGCGTTCGAAGCATCCCACACCTCGTCCGTCACGTCGTAATGCGGTCGTCCGGATTTCAGCGCGAGGGCGGAACCATCTGCGACATATTCGCTCGCAACTTCCAGTCCAGCCTGCATCAGGTCACGCGCGTCCGCGGGCGCGTACCCGCGGTCGTCTACTAACTTCGAAATCAGACCGGGATGAACGCCGAGGACGGGCCACGCTTTTCCGGGTAGTATCTCGTTTGCGCGCGCGACGACATCGACGGTAGTGTCGAACACCGTTCTGAAATCGTCACCGCTCTCGGCCTCGACGCCGAGCAACCACGAGGGCTTGTTGACGACGAAGAGATGCGTCCCGCCGCTCCGCGCGAAATCCTTGACCGCTTCGATTCCCCGTCCGTGTTCCGGGTCTAAATGCAGATGATTGTCGAGTACCGGCGTGCCGAGTTCGTTCATATCTATCCGTCTCGCTCCGGGGAAAAAACGCCTACTCTTCTTCGATGACGAACGCGTCGTGTGCCGCGTTTTGAAGCGCGTCCGAACGGCCGTATTCGCCGGGGGCGATGGCGACCGTCCGGATACCGTTTCGCGCCGCTTTCTCCAGCACTGGTTTGAAGTCCGTATCTCTCGACGCGATGGCGAGCGCGTCAACGCGCTCGTCCAGCGCGAGTTCGGTCGCGTCGATGGCGAGTTTCACGTCGACGTCGCCGCTCGTGATTACGACCTCGAACCCGCGCGCTTCCGCCGCCTGAATCAGGCCGGGGGTCGCGTGCTCGTCGAGGTAGAGCCGGGCAACCACGAGTTGGCCGAGTTCCCGCCCCGCCGTTCGAACGTCGTCTAAATCCACGTCGAACTCGTCGCGGAGCACGTTCGGGCCATCGACGAACAGCGCGACGGTTGTGTCGTCGTCGTCACTCGTTCCGCCGAGTACCGACCGCAAGCCGCCAGTCATGCGTCGAACTAACGGATACCCGGACATAGCCGTGGCGATTCTCACTGCTGCCGGAGTCGTTTTGAAACGCATTCGATTGTGGTGTATCTCTACATTTAATATTGGTAATTAACTCTCGACATCAATTAGTACCAGACCACTTCGCCTTTATTTATTGATATTATTTTACAGATTTCCGAACTAAATAGGTAAAATTTAAATATAGGCGGGAGGTTTGTTAGCGTGCTGTATGGCAGACGACAACACATCTCGATTTGACAGGCGGACGTTCCTGAAAACGACCGGCGCAGTCGGTGCTGCTGCAGCCCTTGGTGGGGTTACTGCGGCGACGCCGGGCCGTGAACCAGGACCAAAAGAAGACGAAGTGCTGGTCGGTATCTCTGCGGGTGAAGGGGACATCGAACAGAAGGTTGCCCAATATACGATGGGCAATGCGGAAATCGTTCACAAAAACGACAAGCTTCGATATGTCGCTGTGAAAGTTCCCGGCAACGAGACGGCTCGTGAGAACTTCATCAACGCTATCGAGAACCGTCCCGGTATCAAGTACGCTGAGAAAAACGAGACGCTCTCGACGCAACTGACGCCGAACGACCCGCAGTTCGGCGACCAGTACGCGCCACAGCAGGTCGGCTCAGACCAAGCGTGGGACACGGCAGGTCTCGGTTCTTCTGACGTGACCATCGCTGTCGTGGACACGGGTGCGCAGTACGACCACCCAGACCTCGCGGCGAACTACAAATCCAACCCCGGCTACGACTTCGCTGACGGCGACTCCGACCCATACCCGGACGACCCAGCGAACGAACAACACGGTACCCACGTTTCCGGCTGTGCGTCTGCAGTCATCGACAACGGCACCGGCGTCGCCGGACAGAGCAACTCCTCGCTCATCAACGGCCGCGCGCTCGACGAGAGCGGAAGCGGTTCCACGGCAGACATCGCGGACGCCGTCGAATGGGCCGCAGACCAAGGCGCGGACATCATCAACATGTCCCTTGGTGGCGGTGGATACAACAGCACGATGAAGAACGCGGTGTCGTACGCGAACAACCAAGGTTCGCTCATCATCTGTGCTGCAGGTAACAACGGGAGTAGCAGCGTCTCCTATCCGGCGGCCTACAGCGAATGTATGGCTATCTCGGCAGTGGACAGCAACGAAAACCTCGCTTCGTTCTCCCAGTACGGTGACGTTGACCTCGCTGCACCCGGTGTGGACGTTCTCTCCACGATTCCGACCGACAGCTACGCGCAATTCAGCGGTACCTCGATGGCGACGCCCGTCACGTCCGGTGTCGCCGGTTTGGCGCTCGCACAATGGTCGAGTCTCTCGAACAACGAACTCCGAAGTCACCTGAAGGCGACGGCGAAGGACATCGGCCTCTCGTCGGACAAACAGGGTGCAGGACAGGTTGACGCCTACAATGCGGTTACCACCGAACCCGGTAGCGGCGGCGACGACGGCGGCGACGATGGCGGAAGCGGTGACTCCACGACCGAGACGGTCAGTGGCTCGCTGTCGAGCTACGCCGACTACGCCGACTACTCGTGGAACTGGGAGTACAGCAGTCCGAGCCAAATCGTCGTCGAACTCGACGGGCCGTCTAACGCGGACTTCGACCTCTTCATCAACGAGGGGACGACGACCAACGCAAGTCCGGGCAACTACGACTATGCATCCACCACCACGAACAGTCAGGAAACCATCACCATCGACAACCCAGACACCTCGACTGCGCTACAGATCGACGTGGACTCCTACAGTGGTTCGGGTAGCTACGACCTGACCATCACCGAGTACCAGTAAGCGCAGTAATCCGATTGGTCCCTTCTCTCGTTTCGATAGCCGACGAGTGACGACGTTTTTGACACCGATTCGCAATTTTTGCAACTATCCCCGGTTGCTCGGCTTTAATACTTAATTACATCCCTACCAAACCGACAGACATGGTTGCTTCATCGGGAATCGAGGCCGGTCTCATAGACCTGCTCGCTGTGTTCATCATCGCAGGCGGTGTCGGCGTCTTCGTCGCCAAAATCGGGCGATTTCCGTACACTATCGCCCTGCTTCTCGCCGGACTCGGCGTCTCGATTCTTAATCTCGACATCGATATCGTTCTTTCACACGACCTCATTCTACTCGTTCTCCTGCCGCCCCTTCTGTTCGAAGGGGCGGCCACGACCGACTTGGGGCGCTTCCGCGAGAACATCGTTCCCGTGTTGGCACTCGCGGTGCCCGGCCTGATTCTCTCTGTCGTCATTCTGGGGTGGGTCGGAAGCTACGCCTTCGACTATCCACTTTTGCTCGCCCTGTTGCTCGCCGCGATGGTGCTTCCGACCGACCCGGTTTCGGTTCTCGCGCTGTTCGAGGAACTCGGCGCGCCGGAGCGACTGTCCGTGCTGGTCGAAGGTGAAAGCCTGCTCAACGACGGTGTCGGCGTCGTCATCTTCTCGACGCTGTTCGTGCTGGTAAATGAGTCTGAAAGTATCTCGCCGACGGTTATCGCGGATGCGGGTGTCGAAATCGTCGTCGCCAGCCTCGGCGGCCTACTGGTCGGTCTCGCCGCTGGCTATCTCATCTACCGCATCATGGTCAATCTGGACGAGCATATGACCGAAATCGTCCTCACGCTTATCCTCGCCTACGGCAGTTTCCTGCTGGCGGAACACTACCTGCACGTCAGCGGGGTTATCGCTACCGTCGCCGCAGGTCTGTTCATCGGCAACCGCGGCGCGGAGTATGCGATGAGTCCGCAGACGAAAATTTCGGTCTTCAACACGTGGGAGACGGCAGCCTTCCTCGTCAACACGCTCATATTCGTCCTCATCGGCGCGAAAACGCCTATCGCACAGATGCTCAACAACTGGCAGATAATCGTCATCGCCATCGTGCTAACGCTGGCGGTTCGGGCGCTCATCGTCTACCCGATTACCGGCCTCGTCAACCGGTTCAGTAGTCGGACGGTGCCGTTCTCGTATCAGCACGTGATGGTTTGGGGCGGACTTCACGCCTCGATTCCAATCGCGCTGGTGCTCGGTCTCCCTCCGGATTTCCCCCGTGTCACCCAACTGCGCGCGATAGTGTTCGGCGTCGCGGCATTCAGCCTCGTCGTGCAAGGACTTACCATGGGTAGATTGCTCGACCGACTCGGCGTCATCACTCGGAGTGAATCAAAGGAACTGTACGAACTCCTCCTTGGGCGTGCGCGCGCAGTGGATTCCGCGCTCAATGCCGCGAAGCGATTGCATCGGAAAGGTGAACTTCCCAGCGATGTGTACGAGGATTTCCGTGGCGAGTATGAACAGGAAAAAGACGACCTGAACGCCGCAATTTCCCAACTTCTCACGGACAACCCGGACTTGCGCCAAGAAGAACTCCTCGTCGGGGAACGCCGCGTGCTAAAAGAAGAAAAGAGTGCAATCATGGATGCGATGCGTTCCGGCGTCGTCAGCGACGACGTGGGCGAACGACTGTTGGAGGAAGTAGACCTCAAACTAGACCGTGTGGACAGCGGGGAAAGCACGGTTCGAGAAGACCCCAAAAAGGAGGCCTACACGGAGTTCTGGCGCATTCGCATGGACGAGTACGGACTCTCTCCCAACACCGACTGAACCGAACGTTCAAATACCGAAACGGAACCAGTTTGGAGCGGCCGACAACGTGAATACACCAGTCGGTCTGACTACCAATGACTTGCAGAAACTGTGGACATTCCGATTCGTTCGTTTTGCTTCTCGACATCGCCGCTCACGTTGCGAGCGACATCGAACCGCTCGACTGGTCGCTCGTCGTGCAGTGCCCGGCGTGTGAGAGTACGGATATTGCGGCCGAACCGACTTCCCTACTCGCACGCGCTCACGGTTCGACGACGGAGTCGTAAAGCCCGTCGTTCGCGGGTGTCGAGGATTCCGTCCACGTTACGAACGTCGCACCGATAGCGGTTGCAGTTCGCGCTAACCGACTTTCCAGCATTCCGACTGCAAGCGGCGTGAGAGCGGAGACGAGTTGTGCATGCCGTCGAAACCACACGCTGTCAGGCGCGTACTCCGTGAGCAACTGGTCTATCCCGTCGATGGCGTCTGCGAACGGGTTTGCACTGAACCGCCGCTTTTTCTTCCCATTCACCGTCGGCACTGTGACGTGCAGTGGGAGGCAAAGATGGTCGCCGTACAGTGTGGCGACGGTACCCGGGTCGAGCGTCGCGGTGTCCTCGATGGTTCCGGGCGGCGCACACCGACCGCGAACGAGGACTGAATCTGCACCGCGTTCGTGCAGTCGGCGAACGAAATTCGGCGTCGAAATAGTCATTACTAACTATTTAGTCGAAATAGCTACAAATCCATAACAGTACCGATTACGTTGGAATCGGTGATGTCTTCCGAGCAGATTCTCGGCACGACGACTGTCACCCAACGCTGGCGAATCAGCCTCATCAAAGCCGTTCGCGAGGAGTTCGCGGACGAAGGAATCGAAGTCGAGGAGGGTGACCGACTCGTCTTCAAGAAACGCGACGGACAAATCGTCGTCGAACCGGCATAATTCGAGTCGTTTTCGAACCAACGAAAGAACCGGCATTCCGC
Source organism: Haladaptatus litoreus (assembly GCF_900156425.1). Taxonomy (GTDB): domain Archaea; phylum Halobacteriota; class Halobacteria; order Halobacteriales; family Haladaptataceae; genus Haladaptatus; species Haladaptatus litoreus. The sequence continues at coordinate 1,797,418 of NZ_FTNO01000001.1, read as the reverse complement.
GACAGAGAAAACAAAACATTACTTACCTCGCTTCGACAGTTCAGGTATGCCCCTTCGGAAACCGCCGTTGCGCGACCATCACGATGAGCGGGGCGCGACGTTTACCGAGTTTGGCGGGTGGGACATGCCTGTCGAGTTCGATTCGATAAAAGAAGAACACCTGAGCGTTCGTGACTCCGTCGGCATCTTCGACGTCTCCCACATGGGGGAAATCGAAGTCAGCGGGCCGGATGCCGAACAGCTCATGCAGCGACTGACGACGAACGACGTGACGCAGTTGTCCGCGGGCGACTCCCAGTACTCGATGATTACCGACGAGGATGGAATCATCATCGACGACACCGTCGTCTACCGACTCCCCGAAGACGACGAGTCGGACTATCTGTTCATCCCGAACGCGGGACACGGCGAGCAGATGCACGACCGGTGGAAGCGGTTTCGAAACCAGTGGGACCTCGACGCGGAAATCCGCAACGCCACCGACGACTACGCCATGTACGCGGTACAAGGCCCGGATGCGGCCGACGCCGTTGGTGAGGCGACCGAGGAATCCGTCACCGACCTCTCGAAGTTCGAGGCGATGTACGCGACCGTCGCGGGAGTTCGATGTTGGATTGCACGCACCGGTTACACGGGAGAAGACGGGTTCGAACTCATCTGCCCGTGGGACGACGCCGAAACCGTCTGGGATGCCTTCGACTGTCAACCCTGTGGACTCGGGTCGCGCGACACGCTTCGCACCGAGATGGGATTCCTGTTGTCTGGACAGGATTTCAACCACGAGAACGACCCGCGCAACCCCTACGAGGCCAAAGTAAGTTTCACGGTGAAACTCGATACGGAGTTCGTGGGACGCGACGCACTCGAACGCGCGAAAGAAGAAGGCGTCGAGGAGACGTTCGTCGGCTTCCGACTCATCGACCGAGGCGTTCCGCGCCACGGCTACGACATCACCAACACTGACGACACCATCATCGGGACGGTTACGAGCGGGACGATGAGTCCCACGCTTTCCGAACCAATCGGCTTAGGCTACGTCCCGACCGACTATGCAGACCCCGGAACCGTCATCCGCGTGATGGTGCGCGGACGGTCGAAGAAAGCAAAGATTGAGAGCACACCCTTCCTGAAAGACAAATAATGAGCTTCGAAGTACCTGAAAACTGTAACTATCTCGAATCGCACGAGTGGGTCAGCGTGACCGACGGAACCGCAACAATCGGCATCTCGGACTTCGCACAGGACGAACTGGGCGACGTCGTTTTCGTCGAACTCCCCAGCGAGGGCGACGAACTCGCGCAGGGCGACGAGTTCGGCGTGGTGGAAAGCATCAAAGCAGTTTCCGACCTCTACTCGCCGGTTTCCGGCACCGTCACGGACATCAACGACGAGTTAGAAAGCACGCCCGAACTGGTCAACGAAGATCCGTTCGGCGACGGGTGGATGCTCGAAGTCGAAGTGGACGACGAGAGCGAACTCGACAACCTGCTGTCCGCGGACGAGTACCGCGACCAAATCGAGTAACGGTCTGCTTTCCTTTCCCGTCCATTTCGGTCTTCGACTTGTAGCAACTGCGACCACCAACTGTGAGACGCTCCCGCACGGAATACGAATATAATCTGCTCTGTCGTGCATACTTTTCCGCTTTTTATCCCATCAATCGCACAGAGATATCCACACCTATGCAACACGGGCATCCGCTTTCCTCCCATATTAAAAGGGTGCGCTCCCTAGCCGAAGGCAATGACCGGAGGCAATGCGAGTACGGGGAGTCCGTACGCACCGCACACGGCCGAGGAAACGATGGCGATGCTCGACGCGGTCGGCGTCGAGAGTGTCGAAGCCCTCTTCGACATTCCCGAATCGGTTCGATTCGACGGGGAGTTCGGCATCGAACGACGGTCGGAACAGGCGACTCGACGCGAGTTACAGCGGATTCTGGGAAAAAACCGGAACCTGACGGAGTTCCTTGGACGGGGACAGTACAGCCACTACGTTCCGTCGCTGGTTGACCACATCGCCGACCGCTCCGAGTTTCTGACCTCGTACACGCAGTATCAACCCGAAGTCACGCAGGGATTTTTGCAAGCACTGTTCGAATATCAGTCGATGCTGGTCGAACTGACGGGACTGGAAATCGCTAACGCCTCGATGTACGACCACGCGACGGCACTGGCCGAATCGGCCCTGTTAGCCTCGCGCGTTCGACAGACCAGCGGAAACAAAGTGCTCGTCCCGGACTATCTCCTCTCGGGGAGAAAGAGCGTTCTCGAAAACTATACCGAAGGGCCGGGACTCGTGGTGGAGGAGTTCGGCACCGACGATGGCAACGTCGATGTGAACGCCCTGTCCGAGTCGATAGACGAGGACGTGGTGATGGTGTACGCCGAAAATCCGACGACGAGAGGAACCATCGAAGAAAATCTCACGGAAATCGGCGACCTCGCGCACGACCACGACGCGCTGTTCTGTCTCGGTTCCGACCCCGTCGCACTTTCCCTCCTACAGAAACCCGCCGATGTCGGTGCCGACGTGGTCGTCGGCGACGCCGGAACCCTCGGCCTACCTGCGAGTTACGGAATGGGACTCGGCCTGTTCGCAACGCGCGAGGAGTTCGTTCGACAGGTTCCGGGGCGATTGGTCGGCGTCAGCGAGGACGAGGACGAAAACCGCGCGTTCACGCTCACGCTCCAGACCCGCGAACAGCACATCCGCAGAGAGCGCGCGACCTCCAACATCTGCACGAATCAGGCGTGGGTCGCGCTCCGAACCGCAATTCACATCGCCTACCTCGGGTCGTCCGGATTGGTCGAACTGGCCGAAAACTGCGTCACACTGGCCGACGACCTCGCCGAAAAACTGGACGACATCCGCGGCGTGCAGGCCCCGGTTCACGACCGGCACCACTTCCGCGAGTTCGTCGCGCACACCGACCAACCCGCGCCGCCAATCGTAGCTGACTTGGAAGAACGCGGCTTCGCGGTTCACGAAGTCGGCGAACACGAGGTACAGGTCTGCGTAACCGACGTGAACGAACACGCCGTCGGCGAGTTCGTCACGCTGTTTCAGGAGGTGGCACGATGAACTACACGCAAGCAAAATGGGAACGCGAGGAAGACGACCTGTACGAACCGCTGCTTTCGGAAAAGGACGGCAATGAAGTCGAAGTCAACTCGTCTCTGCCGGACGAGTTGACCCGCGACAGTCTCGAACTGCCCGACCTCTCGGAACCCGAACTGGCGCGTCACTACACGCGACTCAGTCAGATGAACTACGGCATCGACAGCGGGCCGTATCCGCTCGGTTCCTGCACGATGAAGTACAATCCGAAGTTCACCGAGGACGTGGCCGCGCTTCCGGGTGCGAGCATCCACCCCGACCGCTCCGAAGAGAGCGTGCAGGGAACCCTCGAACTCATGCACGGCTTGCAGGACTACCTCGCCAGAATCGGCGGCATGGACGCCGTCAGCCTTCAGCCTCCAGCGGGCGCGGCGGGTGAATTCACCGGAATCCTCGTCGCCAAAGCCTTCCACGAGGCGAACGGCGAGGACGACCAGCGAACCGAAATCATCGTTCCCGACAGCGCCCACGGAACCAACCCCGCCAGTGCCGCACTTGGCGGGTACGACGTGGTCGAACTGCCGAGCGGGGAGGACGGGCGCGTCGATTTGGACGCCCTCTCCGCCGCCGTCGGCGACAGCACTGCGCTGTTCATGCTCACCAATCCGAACACGCTCGGGCTGTTCGAGCGCGACATCGAGGAAATCGCGGAAACCGTCCACGAAGCGGGCGGTCTGCTCTACTACGACGGCGCGAACCTGAATGCCCTGCTCGGGCGTGCCCGCCCCGGCGACATGGGCTTCGACATCATGCACTACAATGTCCACAAGACGTTCGCCACGCCGCACGGCGGGGGCGGCCCGGGTGCTGGCCCAATCGGCGTCGTCGAGAAGTTGGCCGAGTTCCTCCCCGCGCCGCGGGTCGAAAAGACCGACAATCGGTACGAACGGTTCGACCCCGAACAGACCATCGGGAAAGTTCACGGCTTCACGGGCAACTGGCTCGTGCTGGTCAAAACCTACGCCTACATCGCCCGACTCGGCGACGAAGGGCTGAACGACGCCAGCGCGAAGGCAGTTCTCAACGCGAACTACCTCGCATCACAAATCGAGTACGAGGTTCCGTTCAGCCCGTTCCACCACGAGTTCGTGGCCAGCGCAGGCGACCAAGACGCCGCAGACGTGGCGAAGCGAATGCTCGATTACGGCGTCCACCCGCCGACGACGAAGTGGCCCGAAATCGTCTCGGAGGCTCTGATGACCGAACCGACGGAAATCGAGAACCGCGAAACCTTAGACCAACTCGCGGAGGCGTTCAACGCGGTTGCGGGTGAGGACGACGGAACACTGGAATCCGCTCCACAGAAGACGACTGCGAAGCGAATCGACCAAGCGAGCGCCGCGCGGAATCTGCGGCTTTCGTGGCAGAAACTGGACGAGTAAGTTCGAGACGTTCTTTTTCTGTCGAACTCGATTTATTCCGCACGAGTTACCGAACGTCTGTGGAACCGAGTGTGGGAAACAAATAGATGTTACAACGAGGGGACTTCAGACGGCGATGGGTACGCACTGCAACGATAGGTGGTGCCACTGTTTTCGGCACGATTGCCTCGAATCGAGAACGTCATTGTCACCCACGTACGTCCTCTAACACCTGTTCTGCCAGTTCCCGCTGAAAAACAGTTTCTGGAAGGGATTCGAACCAGTCTGCATCACTGATTGGCTCTCCTTCTTTTCCGAGGTCGTCACCGATTTCGGTCGTTACTGCTTGCGCTTCGAAAATACGATGTTAAATCCGGTTTGTTCGTCTTCATACTGAATTACCCACCCTTTGATTGCGCGCGGCCGTACTGGAGCTGCCGTAATTCCGGTTTCCTCGTGGACTTCACGAACCAAGCCTTCCCGAAGCGATTCGTGTGGCTGGAGTGACCCTCCCGGAAGCAACCACTGCTCGTCGTTCTCGTTGTATGCGAGGAGGATGCGACCGTTTTCATCAAAGACAGCACCGACAGCGACCCATCTCGATAGAAATGCCTCCATCTCACGAGCATCAGAAAAATCTCCGACGCTGACCTGCTCTTTTTCCCATTCGATAATCAAATCCTCGTACTCTTCACGAGGGTCGGTAACGTCTGCACGTTTTCGCGGTGACTTCCTGTCCATCACCCGCGATAAATGGCGATTTACTAATAGCTTTTCGAACGCGTCGAAAAACCGTTTCACATTGACCACCGGCAAATCCAGATGACAATCCATACCCGCCTGTTTTCCGGCCACCTGACTTTGATATATCGGAATATGGTTTACTACACTCGAAAAGAGATTTTGCTCATCGTTGTCACTCACGGTCAAACCTTCCGAAAACCGGCAAATTTCCCTATGCGGATGCGGAGTCGATGTCGCCGTTGATGCGAACGATGCCGAAATCACATTCCGAACAGCGCCATTTCGTTTTCTCGCCGAGATGGAGGGTCGTACTCGCACTGCGCCAGAACGTCTGTTCACCCTCGCATTCGGGACAGTCGTGTTGAATTTCGAGGCTCATGTTCCCCTCTCCGTGATTGGCGCAGTTTAAGATACTGGTTTCGACCGCTTACTCCTCGCCGCGTTCGAGATGGAGCGCGTCGAAAAACCGGTGGACGACTCGTCGGGAGGCGAAATCCACGAGTTCCTCGTCGTCGGCGTCCGAATCGGCGAACAACCCGAGCGGAATTTGCGCGCCAGCCATGTCAGCGTGTCCCCCGGCACTCCCCACGTCGGCGAACGCCTGTTGGAGGACGTTTCCCGCGTGTACGCGGGGGTCGATGGAACGCGCGCTCATCTCGACTGCGCTGTCTACGACCCCGAACACGAGTACCGTATCCACGCCTTCGACGTTCAACAGGTAGTCCGCGGCCTGTGCGAGGGCATCCCGCTCGGTGGTTCGACCAGCAGAGGTGGCGAGGGTCGCCCCACGTTGAACTCGGTTTCGGATGGCTTCGCTAATCGCGTCTACTGTCGAGGGGGAGAACGCAGCACCGTACAGCCGTTCGAGCAGTTCGAGGTCGGCGTGGCCGTAGACGTACAGTGCAGCCTCGTATTCGTGTGTCGTCGGCCCGCGAATGTAGTCGATTCGTTCACGATGGAGGGCAAACAGTAGTGCAGATCCCAACTGGACGTTCATTTTGATGTCGAGTTCGCGGAAATACTCCACGAGGATGGACGCCGTTGCACCATATTCGTCGCGGAGGTCAACGAAATCACATTCCGGTGCCTCGGTCGAATGGTGGTCGATGACGATGTCCGGCTCGACGGATTCGAGTTCCGTATGTCCCGCGGGTGTCGCGTGGTCTACGAATGCTACTTTGTCGAAGTCACCTCGGACGAACTCCTCTGCGTGTTCCAAATTGAGATGGAGTAAGTTGACGAACGCGCGATTTTGCTGATGGGAAATCATTCCCCCGTAAAACAGCTCCGTGTCCGCTACCCCACACCACTCGGCGATTGCCGAAAGCGCGAGCGCACTGGCGATGCAGTCCGGGTCCGGATTGTCGTGGCAAATGATTGCCAGTGATTCAGTTCCCGCGAGGTACTCCGCCAACTCCTGCGCGCGGGTCATGCTAGCTGTTCGCTCCGAGAAAGTATCAACCCGTGGCTGGGTATCGCCACACGAAACGGGAAAATGAATTCTATGCCGCTATACAAAATATGCTGCATCAGTCGAACCGCCACCGAGTCGCATCCTCCGGATAGTCGCTCCACGCCAGCACCGTCTCGGGGCGAACCGCGAAGAAGGGCGTTCCGTGCTGAATCCCGTACTTTCCCTCGTAGGCCGAATCGAGTCGTTGCGCGAGTTCGGAGTTCGGTTCCTCGATTCGCTTCGCGACACCTTCGATGATGACGACTTCCGTGCCACTCTCGCGGTGGACGACGAGTTCGGGATTCACCGCCAGATTCCGCACCCAACGGGTTTTCTCCCCACCGCCACAGTGAAACGTGTCGTCCACCCAAACGCCCCACACCGGTCTAGCGTGCGGGCGACCGTCCGGGAGCGTGGTCGTCACCCAGTAGGTTTCGTCGTCCGCCATCTTCTCCCGAACGAACGCCCACGAAAGCAGACCGTCTTCGTCGTCGGGGATCCCGTAACTTCCCTCGGTTTTCGGTCGGGTTCGCTGTGGTTCCATAAAACGGGTACGACGCGAGTGGCGAAATACTGTACAGGTAATCATCAAAACGACGGGAGTACCATCCGGGACGGGAGCTTACTTTACGCTCGCGCCCCATGTCCCTCCCATGCCTTCGATAACGCTGTACTCGCTCGACGGCTGTCCGTACTGCGAGAAAGTCCACGATGCACTCGACGACGAGGGAATCGAGTACGAAACCGAATGGGTCGAAGCCCTGCACTCGAAGCGAAACGAGGTAAAACGCGTCAGCGGTCAGCGCGGTGTGCCCGTCCTCGTCAACGAGGATTCGGGCGTCACGATGGCAGAAAGCGAGAAAATCGTGGAGTACGTGGAGCAGTCGCTCGCATGAAAATCTACACCGGGCGCGGCGACGCGGGCCAGACCGACCTGCAAAATATGTCCCGCGTCTCGAAAGCCAGCCCGCGAATCGAAGCCTACGGTACGGTTGACGAAGTGAACGCCCTCATCGGACGATGCCGACCCACTGGCCACGACGACGTGGACGACCAACTCCGCGAGATTCAGAATCACCTCCACATCGTGCAGGCCGATTTTGCGAATCCGGAACCCGACGAGGACGACCCGCAGGTCGGCGCGGAACACGCCGACCTGCTCGAATCGTGGATGGACGCCCACGACGAGGAGCTAGAGCCGCTCACCTCGTTCATCCTCCCCGGTGGAAGCGAATCGGGGGCGAATCTGCACCACGCCCGCGCTGTCTGTCGGCGCGCCGAGCGCCGAGCAGTCGCGCTGGCGAGCGAAGAGGACATCAACGAGGATGCCGTGACCTATCTGAATCGACTGTCGGATGCGCTGTTCATCCTCGCGCGCGTGGTGAACAAGCGAGATGGTGAACGAGAGGAGAGTCCGACGTACTGAAATCAGTTTTAATCGTAGAAAGGATTCGCTACTGCTTACAGTCCCAGTTCCCGACCGATAACCAAGTGCTGAATCTCGCTCGTTCCCTCACCGATTTCCATCAACTTAGCATCGCGCAGGAATCGCTGTGGAGCGAAATCCTCGGTGTAGCCGTAGCCGCCGAGCACCTGCACCGCGTCCTCCGAAACTTTGCGGGCCGACTCGCTGGCGTCGAGTTTCGCCAGCGCGCTCTCGTGGGAGACGGAGTAGCCTTCGTCGTACTTACAGGCGGCCTTGTGGGTCAGCAGGCGCGAGCGTTCGATTTTCCGATCCATGTCCACGATTTTGTTCCGGATGGCGTCGAACTTCGAAATCGGCTTGCCGAACTGTTCGCGCTCTTGGCTGTAGGCGTGGGCCGCTTCGAACGCGCCCTGTGCGATACCTGTCGAGAGCGCGGCGATGGAGATTCGCCCGCCGTCCAGTGTTTTCTTCGTCTGCTCCCAGCCCTCGCCCTCTTCGCCGAGCAAGCGGTCTTCGGCGAGTCGCACGTCCGAAAGCTGAATCTCACAGGTCGGCGAGGCGTTGAGTCCCATCTTGTCCCAGACGGTCGTGACCTCGAAGCCGTCGTCCTCTTCGGGGTCAACGATGAACGTCGAAATGCCGCCGTAGCCCGCGTCGGAGTCCGTGACGGCTTTCACGAGGACGCTCCCCGCGACGTTGGCGTTGGTGATGAACTGCTTCGTTCCGTTGAGCACCCACTCGTCGCCGTCCTTTTCCGCGGTGGTGTCCATGTCGCTGGCGTCCGACCCGGAACCGGGTTCGGTGAGCGCCCACGAACCGAGGTAGTCGCCTTCCGCGAGCGGCGTAAGCCAGCGCTCTTTCTGTGCTTTCGTGCCGAATAGTTCGAGCGGTTTCGAGGCGAGCGAAATGTGTGCGGCGTAGGAGAGACCGATGGAACCGGAGACGCGACCAAGTTCCTCGGTGACGAGGGCGTACATCAACTGGTCGCCGCCAAGTCCGCCGTACTCCTCGCTGACGGGGACGCCCATCATGTCGAGGTCGGCGAGTTGGTCGAAAATCTCGTCGGGGAATCGGTGTTCGCTCTCGATTTCCTGTGCAATCGGCTCGATTTCTTCGTCGCAGAACTCCCGAACGGTGTCCCGTACCATCCTGTGTTCGTCGGGGAGGTTGAAATCCATGCGCAAAATTTGCGCAGGTCGGAGTATAAAGACACCGCCATGACTCCGTCATGGCGAGCCCTCACTCGCTTCGCTCGTGAGGACACTGCAACATCGGAGATGTTGCGAGCATTCGGTCGCTTCGTTCCCGAAGACACCGAAAAACAAAGCATCCGCTTTCATTTGCTGAAACCGCAGAAATTGCCCCATAAAATCTGGAATCTTGCGGCGAGAGAGTTTATCAATCATGGGGACCAACCAACCACTGATGGGTATTCGGCGACTGGTTCGTGGCACGATAGAGTGGCCTCGCATCGAAGCGGTTATCCGCGAAATAGCGGAGCGGTACGACCGCGACGAGGTTCGAGTCGAGTTCATCGACGCCGACAACTGGCTCTCGACGCCCTGCGTCGTGGACGACCAGTGGTTCGTCAAAATCACGTCCGACCAGAACTCGCTCGTTCACGCGCTCTTTACCAGCGCCCGAAATTTGGGGGCGTTTTCCAGCGGCACGGAAGGATTTTTCGAGCACTTCGCCGGGCCGGACGAGATGGCAGACCACGAACTCGAAGCGACGAAGAAGATGCGCGAAATCGGGTTGAACGTTCCCGCACCGATTGAAGCGTTCGAATACGACGGACTCGGCGTGCTGGTGATGGAGTATCTGCCGGAGTTCGAAACGTTCGAACAGATGACGGACGAACGAATGCACGAACACGCCCCAGCACTGTTCCATTATCTTTCGCGCATGCACGACAACAATCTCGCGCACGGAGATTTGCGGGGTGAAAACGTGCTCGTCGCGAACGACGAAATCTACTTCATCGACGCGACGAGCGTCAAAGAAGAACGAATCAACGAGGCGAGGTCATACGACCTCGCCTGCGCATTGGCGTCGCTCACACCTCTCATCGGCGCTCGTGACGCCGTGATGGCCGCCCGTGAGCATTATTCCGCCGAGGAACTGCTCGCCGCCCGGAACTTCCTCGACTTCGTGAACATGCGGCCCGACCACGATTTCGACGCAGCCACGGTGAAAGGCGAAATCGAAAAGCTGGCCGACGCTGAAGACAAGGAAATCGGCTGACGAGTCGTTCGGCCAACCTTTGCACGGTCGGAATGCTCTTTTCCGCAGTCGGTGACGAAAACGTATGAACGACGAGCGACCGCGAGTCGTCAACGAATCGAATCTCGATTGGGACGAAAAATCGCACGGAGACGTCTTTCAAATTCGGCGCAAGCAGTTGGGAGCGGAATCCGGCGGCGAGCAGTTGGGTTGTAGTCTCTACGAACTCCCGCCGGGCAAGAAATCGTGGCCCTATCACTACCACACTGGAAACGAAGAAGCGATTTTCGTCCTCGACGGCGAGGGCACGCTTCGAATCGAGGACGACGAGGAGGCTCTTGAGGCAGGTGATTACGTCGCGTTTCCGGTCGGCGAGGAGTACGCCCGGCGGGTTGTCAACGACTCCGACGACGAACTTCGCTACCTCTGTTTTTCGACCATGCGCGAACCGGACGTTTCGGTGTATCCCGACTCTGGAAAGTTCGGCGTGTTCGCGGGGTCTGCCCCGGGTGACCACGAAGGACGAACCCTGAGCGGTTATTTCCCGCTCGATGCGGAAGTGGATTACTGGCACGGAGATGACGAGTAAGTGACGGTGGAAAGAAAATAGGAGAACGGTCGCTCCGAATTGGGAGTCTTTTTTAGCGTACCCGTTCGACTTTCGCCCGAAGACATGAGTCAACAAGCTAGCGAGCAGGTTTACAGCCACTACATCGGTGGCGAGTGGACAGAGGGCGAGGGCGACGAGACGTTCGAGAGCGTCAACCCGGCGACGAAGGAGTCGCTCGGCGAGTTCCACCGCGGAACCCCCGCGGATATCGACGCCGCGCTTGACGCCGCAGCGGAGGCCGAAGACGACTGGGCGAGCCTCTCGTACATCGACCGCGCGGAACACCTCTGGGACATCTACCACGAACTGAAAGAGCGAACCGACGAACTCGGCGAAGTCATCACGAAGGAGTGCGGCAAGGAAATCTCCGAAGGCAAAGCCGACGTGGTCGAGGCGGCGCACATGGTCGAATGGGCCGCAGGTAACGCCCGCCACCCGCACGGCGACGTGGTTCCGAGCGAAATCGGCGCGAAAGACGCCTACATGCGCCGGAAGCCGCGAGGAATTATCGGTTGCATCACCCCGTGGAACTTCCCGGTCGCCATCCCGTTCTGGCACATGGCACTCGCACTGGTCGAAGGGAACACCGTCGTCTGGAAACCAGCAGAGCAGACCCCGTGGTGTGGCCAAATCATCGCGGAGATGTTCGAGGACGCCGGTGTTCCGGAAGGCGTGTTCAACATGGTACAAGGCTTCGGCGACGCCGGAAACACCATTGTCGAGGACGACCGCGTGGACACCGTCCTGTTCACCGGTTCCTCGGAAGTCGGTCACAAAATCGCGGGCAAGGTCGGCGGCGAACCCGGCAAACTCGCGGCCTGTGAGATGGGTGGCAAAAACGGCATCGTCATCACCGAAAACGCAGACCTCGACATCGCGGTTCACAGCGCCATCATGTCCTCGTTCAAGACGACGGGCCAGCGCTGTGTCTCCTCCGAGCGCCTCATCGTTCACGAAGACGTGTACGACGAGTTCAAAGAGCGCTACGTCGAACTCGCAAAGAACGTCTCCGTCGGCAACCCGCTGGAGGAAGACACCTTCATGGGACCGATGGTCAACGAAGAACAGGTCGAGAAGTTCGGCAAGTACAACCAACTCGCCAAGGACGAAGGCGCAGACGTGCTGGTTGACCGCGAAGAACTCGACGCAGAGGAGATTCCGGACGGTCACGAGGACGGCTACTGGGTCGGCCCGTTCGTCTACGAAATCGACTACAGCCCCGACCTGCGCTGTATCCACGAGGAAGTGTTCGGCCCGCACGTCGCCCTCATGAGCTACTCGGGTGACATCGAGGACGCAGTCGAAATCCACAACGACACGCCATACGGACTAGCTGGCGCAATCATCAGCGAGGATTACCGCCAAGTCAACTACTTCCGCGACAATGCGGAAATCGGACTCGCCTACGGCAACCTCCCGTGCATCGGCGCGGAGGTTCAACTGCCGTTCGGCGGCGTGAAGAAGTCGGGCAACGGCTACCCGAGCGCCCGCGAAGCCATCGAGGCAGTGACGGAGCGCACGGCGTGGACGCTCAACAACTCGAAGGACATCCAGATGGCCCAAGGTCTGTCGGCGGACATCAAGACTGAAGAAGAGTAAACGACGAAGCCGACTGTTCGTTTTTTATCCACCGTTTTCGAGTGACGACGCTACTTCATCTCGAACCGCGATTCTCCCGGTTTTAGTAGCGTGGCGATACGACGTGACTGTATGAATCGGAATATCCTGTCTACGTTCGCTCTGGCACTTGTTGGAGCAATAATCAGCTACCTTGTCGTCGCCTTCAGCGGGTTAGATACAAATACGATAATTTTCCTCGCGTTTGCCGTGTTCGGTATCCTGATTTTCGTCAGGTCGTTTCTTCGGGCTTCGAACTGAGCTGTCTCGTCTGGCTACAATCGACGATTCGAAAAAGTGGGCAGAGCTACTCTCGAAGATGGTGTTTCGATTTTGGTTTGCGAAGAGTGGAAGACGACTGGAGACGAGGGGGGGTTGGGGTGTGGCTTCCGGAAGCCGGTGGGTTCCGACCAGTGTGCCCACGCGACGAGGCGCACAGTCCCGATATGCCGACAGACGACGAGAAAAGCGTCGCGTATCGGCATCCCCAACTTTTTGCTTCTCACTTATAAATCTGTGCAACCCGAGACGCGGTGTTCGAGAGGTGATGTGTCGATATTGTTCGATGAGAATAGAACCTAGGACGAAAGCAAAATTGGCATGACTCCGATTGCTGATGACGGGTCACTCGCTCGCCCGTATCCTGCCCTCAGATTAGTTTACTCACGTAGGGACCATCCTGATGGTAGCCCAGTTTGTTCCGGTAGTACTCGCGCGCGCCGATGCCGGAGATGACGCTGAGTTTCTCGTAGCCTGCGTCTCGGGCGAGGTCTTCTGCTTTCTCCATCAGTCGGCGACCGTATCCGCGGTGTTGGTGCTGGGTGTCCTCGCTTTCCGACCCGACGGACACCTCGCTTCCGTAAACGTGGAGTTCGCGGATGAGTGCGGCGTTGTCGAGTTCCCGGCGAACCGGGTCGCCGGGGAATCGCAGACGACAGAAGCCGACGAGCAAGTCCTTGTCGAAGTCCTCGAAGCTGATGAAATGTTCCGTGCCGCCGCCCGCCTCGTAGGTCAGCACGTCCATCTCGACGTTTTCGGGTTCCTCGTCGTTCATGCCGACTTCACGGCATCGGATGCAGTCACACGTCCACCCGTGTTCGTCCATCTTCTTCCGGGCGAGTTGGCGGAGGTTGGACTTCCACACCCCGGCGTCGATGAAGTCCGCGGGGATGTCGCGCTGAACGCGCTGAAGGCGGACGTAGCGCGGAATCATGGACTTGATTTCCGCGACGATTTCCGCGGCCTCCTCGTTTCGGAGGGGTTCGTACTCGTCCTGATACCACCAGTCGTAGGTGGCGGTGCCGCGAACGACCAGCGTCGGGTAGATCTTGAGGTAGTCCGGTTTCCACTTTTCGTCCTCGAAGATGCGCCGGAAGTCCTCCACGCACATCTCTTTGGACATGCCGGGTTGCCCGGGCATCATGTGGAAGCCGACCTTGAACGCCGAGTCGCGGAGTCGCTGGTTCGCCTCGATGGAGGCCTGCGCGCCGTGGCCGCGGTGCATCTCGCGGTTGATTCGCTCGTAGGTGGTCTGGACTCCGACTTCGACTTTCGTGCCGCCCAAATCGAGCATCCGTTCGATTTGCTCTGGGTCACACCAGTCGGGTTTCGTCTCGAACGTCGTTCCAATGTTGCGCACGTCGTTCGTTTCGTTTTCGGCGATAACGTCCTCCAAATACGAAAACTCGTATTCGTCGAAATCCTGCGCGAAACTCACGCCTTCCGCCGGTTCGGGTTCCTTATCCACGTCGTAGTCGTTCATCGCCTCCAGCGCGCGCTTGACGAACCACTCCTGATAGTCGTGGCTCCGGGCGGTCATCGTACCACCCATCAGGATGAGTTCGACTTTATCGACGGGGTGGCCGATTTCGCGCATCTGCTCCAGTCGCAAGGTGACTTGCCCGTAAGGGTCGTAATCGTTCTGGACACCGCGCGCCGCCGCCGGTTCGTGGCCCGTATAGCTCTGTGAGGAGGAGAACTCCGAGGACGGGCCGCCGGGACAGTAGAGACATTTCCCGTGCGGGCACTGGTGTGGGCTGGTCATAATCGCAACCGGGGAGACGCCGGACGCGGTCCTGACGGGTTTGCGCTGCAGCACTGCCTCCAACTCTTCGCGTTGGTCGTTCGGCGCGTAGTCCAGAATCTCCGAGTTCTTCGGCACTTTCGCGGCGGAGAACTCGGAGCAGGCTTGGAGTTTTGCACTCTCCACGTCGTCGCGCTCGATGTCGCCCGCGAGGATGCGCTCTACGAGCGCCTCGCAGACCTGCTCGAACGCCTCCGTTTCCGTGGCGTCCGGCGTCTCGGTACTCATTACGTGGTATTTGGTCGTTTGCCCCGGATAAGCGTGTCGTCTACGACTAGCACTTGGAGTTTGACAAAAGAGATTCGTCCGAGTTGCTGAAACTTATTTTACTGGTGTGACCGTCGTTGATGCTGGCTTGCGCCTAGCATCAGCGAGCGTCACTTCAGAAAGAACAGTATGAGCAGTCGTACGAAATCATCGAATCGAACGACGAAGCTATCGAAAACAAAACTGATGAAAAACGAGTTCTTGCGCGTCTAGTTCAGGTGTTCGCTAACCGACTCGATGACGGCGTCGAGTGCGGCCTCGCGCTCGCCGCGGAGGAACTCGAACTTACCGTTGCGGGTGCCGACAGCGACGATTCCGGCGTCAGGCGCGCGTTCGCGGACTTCGTCCTCGATATCGCGGACGTTGATGCCGACATCGCTTCGGATGTGGATTTCGTCGTCCGCGAGGCCGAGGGTGACGTTCTGGCCGCCGGGGCGTCCCGTGATGTCGTGTCGGTGGAGCGCATCGAGGAGAACCGCCGTCGGCGGGAAGTCGAATCGGTGCGTGTAAGCGTCCGTGTCGAGGACGGTGAAGGTCACGCCGTTCGCGCCGCGAACCGAGAGGTTCGGTTCGGCGGTGTCCAGTTCGTTTTCGAGTTTCGTGCGGAACTGCTCGCTAATGTGCTCGGCGAGGTCGCGTTTCGCGTGCTCGAACAGCAGGTCGGTGATGAGTTCGCGCTTGTCCTCGTAGGACTGGTAGTAGGCTTCCAGCGCGACTGCCTCGCGCAGGGCCGTGACGTGGTCTTCGTCGTAGCCTGCTTCTTCCGCGAGTTCGACGTACTCGGACGGCGTATCTTCCCAGTAGCTCACTGCTGGAAGGTGCGAGACGTCTTCGCGCACGTCGTCGTTGATGTGGGCCGCGACGTTCGCACCGAGGACGCCTGCCGCGACGTCCTCGTCCGAATCGCCGAGATGTGAGTTGACGACGACTTCCGCCGTCTCCGCAACGTCGTCGTCGGGATACTGCGTGTCGATGACGACGTGTGGCGCACCGTAGATGTCGAGCAGGTCGAGTCCGTCACTGGATTCGACCGTACTTCCGGCATCCACGAGAACGAAGAGGGGGAGTTTCTCGTCGTGGCGCTCGCGGTTGTCGAGCATGTTCGTCGCGTCTTTCGTCGCGTCTTGCATGTCGTACTGGCCGTCTTCGAGCGGTCGGCGGTCGAAGTAGTGGTACTGGGCGTCGCTTCGGGCGTGTTCTTCGCGCACCAGCGGAAGCACCGCGCGTTCGAGCGCGGCACCGGCCACGTAGCCTTCGGCGCTCGCGTTGTGTCGAACGATGACCGGACGAGACTCGATGACGGCGCGGCGAATCGCACCGGCGGCGTCCGTGATGTCGTCGTGAATCGCGGAGACGACGGAGTCCTCGGCGAGCAAATCAACGTCCGCCGGGCGTGCTTCGTCTTCCAGCGCTTCGGCGAGTCGGGTGACGACGGCGTCCTCTTCCTCGTCGCTGAGCGCGTCGAGTTGTTCGGTTTCGACTTGCAGTTCGTTGTTACGGAGTTCGACGTCGCCGACGAGGCGGACGACGTCGCCTGTGTCTACTTCGGGGTACGCGCGGACGCCAGCCTCTTTGAACGCGGCACAGTCCACGACGGCGGTTTCGTCGCGCAGTTCGAAGACGGTCGGGCCGCTGGTCTGACTCGCGCCGACGATTTCGCCTTCGATTCGGACGCGTTCGCCGACTCGGTCGCTCAGGCTGTCGATGGTGACGCGCTCCAACGGTTCTTTGTGTTCGGAGACTGTCGCGCTACCGACCGCGTTTCCCGACCCGTCAGTGGTTGGTGCGGGTTCGGGTGTCTCGTTTTCTTCCTGTTCTTTCTCTTCGTTCGCTTCGCTCGATTCGGTTCGTGACTGTTGGTTCGACTGCTCTGAGTCGTCCTGTTCCGTTCGTTCGGTTTCGGATTCGTCGGGAAGGTACGTGTTTTCGGCGTCCTGAATCAGTTTGCCGCGGAACTCGCGTTCCGACTGGCGGATGGACGACCCGAGGTCGACGTTGCCGTTGTCACGGACGCCGAGAACTTGGATGAAAACGGTGTCGCCCGAGTTCCAGTCGATACTTTCGAGTCGCTGGTTCAGTTCGCTTTTGTGGAGGAGGCCGGTGACGTTTTTACCGATGTCAATGAAGACGCCGAAGTCGGCGAAGCCATCGACCGTACCTTTGTAGTATCGACCCACAGAGAGTTGCTGCGGGTGGTTTCCTTCGAATTCGAAGAGAACGTCCTGCTCGTGGCTCGAACAAATTGGGCCGTCGACAGACGTTCCGCAAATGACGCAGTTACCCATTTATACTGGGACAAAATAGTTCCGGCCTAAAACGGTTGTCGAAATCCCGGCGAACATTCGACCCTATCTGTTTCGGACGAACGGGGGTCAGTAGTAGTAAAACGAGAAGTCGTCGCCGCAGTGCTGACAGTCCACTCGTCTTCCTTTGAGGCGTTCTTGGTTTGCGTGTTCGGCCCCATCGGTGGTCGCTAGTTCGACCGCGGATGCCGTTCCGCAGTGCGGGCATCCGACGGACATGGCTGACTGGGACATACCGTTTCATGCGGGACGAAATGGCATAGTTATACTCTCACTAAGGCAAATGACATGGTTAATGCTAACATCTACCGTTCTGATTAGTGACCTGTTAAGCCTTTTCGCGGTGTCGATGTCCGATGAGGAGTGCAGTCATATTTATCGCGACCAGTATGAGAAACGTCTGTAACTGGCCGGGCGTGTTGAGGCCGGTTGCCAGCAGGGGCATATACAGGAATGGAAGTGCGACGGCCGTCCAAAAACCGATACGCTGAATCGGGGTCGAAAGCGAGTGGTCGGACGACTTCGCTTCCTCGTCGCTCGTCCGGACAGTCTTTGTCTCTGGGTCGGTAATCGTGGACATGCTCGCCACATCATGATACTACATACCATGATATTATTATAGGGTCGCTAACGTTTCGAAGGCACTGCAACACGAAAAAACACGCCGAAACAGGGTTTCGTTTTTCGCTTACTCGAAAACAGGACTGTCTTCTTCGAGATTTTCGATCTCGCCCGCGATTTTCCGGACGTGATCGGGAAACAGGGCGACCTGTACCTCGTTTCCGTCTTCGTCCTCGAACACGAGTTTGACGCGCTTGTCGCCGAACTCGCGTGCTTCTGCCGATTCGACGTTGAACAGTTTCGCCGTCCCTTTTTTATTCGTCGGCCCGACGTTTTTCAGCGACCCGTCTTTCAACTCGACCATGAAATTGTCCATACGCAGGTTGAGCATACCTGCGATACGCCCCCCTTGGCTTAATTACCACGGGACGACGCCCGCGAGGGAGGGGAAGACGGTTGCGAAGGCATCGAACCCGCGAAACCCATAGCCGAACACGAGCGCGGACGGAATCGCGGTGACGACGGCCGCACGGACGAGCGAGGTGTCGTGCACCTCGCTCGTCCCGACAGCAAGCAGTATCGCGCCGTACAGCGTGCAAGCCGCCCGTACTTTCGGGAACGGCAGTCCGGCGAGCAGGCAGGGAGCAACTGCGTAGCCGATGACTTGTACAGTTTCGCTGATTCCGCCGCGGTCGGGAACCAACGCCATCAGAATGACCGTCTGAAGCGCCGCCGTCAGATGGAGGGCGGCAGGCGCGATGAACAGGCCGACCACGATTAGCGCGAACAGTTTCGAGAGCAGGGAGTCGCCGACGGACACCCCACCGAACGCTATCCGAGAGGAAACCTCGATGAGCGTGACGAGCACACCGAACACCAGTCCCGGCGCTTGGTCGCCGGGCGCGACACCGACGTTGAAAAATCGTCTGGGCCGCACCATCACTTCGACCCACGCACGGACGATTGCCTGCGGCCCTCGGTCACGCCCTCCCGCCGGATTTTCGACCCACTGTGTCACAGTTTTTCTTAGTCACTTCGGAGGGTATGACAGTTCCGACACCGCGCTTCGTAGGATTCCTGTGCCCCCACCAAAATCGTCGGGTCGTCTACGTGTGCCGGTTCGCCGTCGATGAGTCGCTGATTCCGCGTCGCGGGTTCGCCACATTTCGCACAGATTGCTTGCAGTTTTTCGACGTACTCCGACACCGAGATGAGTTGGGGAAGCGGGTCGAACGGTTCGGCTCGGAACGTCTGGTCGGTTCCGCTGATGACGACGCGACGTTCGTCCTCGGCCAACTGTTCGCAGACAGAGACGAGTTCCGCGGAGAAGAAGTTCGCTTCGTCGATGGCGACGACCTGCTCGCCGTTCAGTCTCTCGGGAATCTCCCAAACGCCCTCGTCGTCCGGTTCGACGACCGTCGCGTCCCACGACGCGCCGTCGTGTGAACCGACAGTGTCCTCGCCGTACCGGTCGTCCAGCGCCGGTTTGAACACGGCAACTTCTTGGCCCGCGATTTCCGCGCGACGAAGCCGACGGAGCAGTTCCTCGGTTTTTCCGGAGAACATACAGCCGGTGATTACCTCGACCCACCCGCTGTTCGTGATTTTGTGCATATCCGAACTGCGCTCAATCCGACTTCAAAAGGATTGCTCATTCAATCGACCGCGCCGATATTTTCCTCGCTCTCGAAACTCGCCGGGCACGGTTCGATTTTGCAGTACCGAACGACTTGTCCACCGAGCGTCGCCACCCGCTCTGCCAGTTCGTCGTCGGTGAATTTCCCGTTCCGCACCGCGCTGTGTGCCCGCGGCACGGCGGCCTCGTAGGGCAACACCCACGCATCGAGCGACCGACACACCGACCGGAGGTGGTCCATCGCGGTAATCGGGAATCGCCCGCCCGAAACTGCGAGCAGACCGACCGTCTTCTGTTCGAACTCGTCGAATCCGCAGTAGTCGAGGGCCGTCTTCAGCGGCGAGGAGTACGACCCGTGGTACATCGGCGTCCCGAGGATGACCGCGTCCGCCTCGCGCACGCGACGTTTGAGTTCCACCGCATCGCCCGCCAGTCGGTCGTCCGCGTCGTACAGCGGCAGGTCGAACTCCCGCAAATCGAGGAGTTCGCCGGTTCCGCCTGCCTCTTCGACGCCGGAGAGTGCGCGAGAAAGCGCGACGCGCGTCGCGCTTTCGTCCCGGAGACTGCCGCAAATCGCAACGATGTGTGGTTGGTTGGGCATGAGATGAAATGGGTCGGAAAGAAGAAATAGATTGTAGTCGAGTCGGTCGTTCGACGATTCGAGGTTTCTATTGTCTCAGTCGCACTACCCAGTTTTTCCCTTCGTCGCTCCTCTCACTCTCCAACTCCACTAGCCCATCCTCAGCCAAATCCGAACACAACTCACGAAGCCACCCTTCACCATATTCTCCGCCGTAATCGACTCGGACGCGGGGGCCGAGTTTCGACAGCGGGAGTTCGTCGTACTCCTTCAAAATCGAGATGACGCGCCCGCGGAACTGTCTACGCGAGCCGTCGAATTTCGGTTGCGTGGGTACGTCGGGGGCCGTGAAATCGCCGATTTCGTAGGCGTGACACCATTCGCGCCACGGGCATCCCGCCGCATCGCAGGACGGTGTTTTCTTGCAGGCGACACCGCCGAGTTCCATGATGGCGTTGTTCCAGACGCGCGATTCGCCGTCCGGCATGAGGGCGGCGGCAGCTTCCTCGAACGCGGTGTCGTCGTCCGGTATATCGAAGGCGCGATAGAGAACGCGCTTGACGTTCGTATCGACCACCGCGTTTCCGTTGTTGAACGCGAACGAGGCGACTGCGTTCGCGGTGTATGGGCCGACGCCCTGCAAATTTTGGAGTTCTTCGGGCGTCTTCGGAAATTCGCCGTCGTACTCCGTGGTGACCTGCTTTGCCGACTCGTGGAGGTATTTCGCCCGGTTGTTGTAGCCGAGGCTGTGACTCGTCCAGAAGCCGACTACGTCCGAGCGGTCTGCCTCCGCGAGGGCTTCTGCGCTCGGCCAGCGGTCGAGGAAGGCTTCCCACGCGGTCACGACGCGCCCGAGTTGCGTCTGTTGGCTCATCACTTCGGAGACGAGGATGGCGTAGGGGTCGTCCGTCTCGCGCCACGGAAAACTTCGGTGGTCGTCCTCGTACCACGAAACGAGGGCATCGCGCACCGCTTCTCCGTCGTCCGGGAGCGACCACGACGTGTCGGTCATTGTCGAGGCTTTGTGTGGGTTCGGTTTACCGGTAGCGATTCAAGAAGACCGTCTCAGAGCAATCGATTTGACCTATGCCATCGCACAGCACACACAATCGAACAACCTGAAGGCTTATTGCCCGTTCGTTGCAATCTCCGGAAAATGCGCGTCCGGCCCTCCACACTGTTTCTCGTCGGCGTCGGAATTATCGTCGTCCCGGTTTCGCCGTTCGTCTTTTTCCGGAGTCCGACCGCGTGGATTGCGCTGGGCGGGACGTTCATGCTCGCCGGAATCGGAACTGCACTCCACCGAGGCCGCGGAAAGCGGTCGGCGCGCCAGTCGAGTCCGCAATCTCACCACTACATCATCTGTCCGCACTGTGCGACCCGCAACTTCGCCAGCCGAAACGTCTGTCGATACTGCGACGAGGAATTTTGACGCGAATCGAGAACGAAAACCGTATCCCACGCCCGACCCACAACCCGTCCATGAGTCTGGACGACCTGAACGACGACGTGAAAGCCGCCTACTCCGACCTCGATTCCGAACTTTCCGTCTCGCTCGACCGGGAAACGCGCAACGAACTCTCGATGCTCTCTGCGTCCCTCGACCCGGAGGACGAAGACGAACTGGTTCGTCGCGCGGTTCACCTGCTGTTCCAATCGACGGTCGAAACCGGAAAACTGGATTTCCACCTGCGGAACACCTACGACGTAACCTACGACGAGTATCTCTCGGGCATGACGTTCGAGGAGATGACCGGCGCGACGCAGTACCCGCAGCGCGACGACGAACGCCGGTATCAGTTCTAGCTAATCTTTATTGTCCCATCAGGCACCCGAAGACGACGGTTTCGCGGTGCGGCACCCACTCCACCAACCCTCCTTCTGCGAGTTTCGGTAGGTGGATGTGCCGAAGTGCCGTCCGCGCCCGTTTTTCGTCCGATTCGACACCGGCGGTTACGAGATGAGTCGCAAGTTCCGCCATCGTCGCCTTGCCGTCGTTTTCGTGCAAGTAGCCGATGACGGTGCGTCGGTGCTCCGAGGACAGCGCGTCGTACACCTCCGGCGGAAGGCGAAGGAGTGCGTTCAATCCGAGCGTCTGTATCGCACGTCGAAACGAGGATGTAATCCCCGTTCGCCTGCGAACGGCGGTTCGGTCGTCCCGTTGGTCGTCTCGTGTTTCGGCCATCGTAGTCAAAACCAATGGCGTAGCGAGAATAGGGCCACTGCCTGTTATAACAGTCCACTTTAATGGGGTCATGCCCGATTCGCGTTCGTCTCGAAGAGGACGGATTCGAGCACGCCGCCAGCACCGCGCCGAACGCGCTCGGAGACGGATTGCTGTGAGACGCCGATTTCGTCGGCGAGTTCTCCCAGCGTGACACCGCGTGGGACATCGAAGTAGCCGCGTTCGACGGCCAACAGGAGGGCTTCCCGTTGTTCCGGTGTTAGCCCGAACTCGTTTCGTTCGGTTTCGGCTTCCGTCGCAACGCGGTCGAGATGAAAGTCGATGTCGTGTTCGTCGCAGTACGTTTGAAACTCTGAGAGCGATTCGTGGTCGTTGAACCGAAGTCGAAACCGCCACAGGTCGTCGCCGTGCGCTTCGAGGATGGTCGCGCCGACTTCCGCGATTCCGTAGATGAGACTTTCCACGGCCTTGCTCCACTCGACTCGGTAGAGCACGCGGTTTCCCACTCTATCCAGCGAAACGAGATGTTCGACGTTTGGATTTGACTGTACGTCCTGCTCGAAGGCGTCGAAATCGGTGCCGATAGCCCAAAAAAACGGAAGCACCTGCCGCGATGCCGGAACCACTCGTTCCAGTTCGACGTGAACGTCCGTGTCGGTGAGGAGGGCAGTTCCGAGAAGGAACTGTTCGCCGAGAATCGAGAGGTCGGCCGTGACGCTCATGCGAAAGGGACGCCGCGAGAGAATATAGCCTTGTGTGGGGTACGAATCCTCGCGCTCGGGCGCGAGGATTCGCGTTCACGCCCTCGAAGACGCGCCGCGTCTTCGAGGGCGTAGAGGAAGAGGTTACGCTGCGTCTTCAATGGCGTCGAGCAGGAGGTTGACGCCGATTTCGATTTCGCGCTCGGTCACGTCGAGCGGCGGAAGGAGGCGGAGCGTCTTGTAGCCACACCCGAGGGTGAGCAGGCCGCGGGAGAGCGCGCCGTCTACGACCGCTTCCCGGCGGTCTTTCGTGTCGAACTCGATGGCCAGCATCAGCCCTCGACCGCGGATGTCGATGACGTTTGCGGGATTCGCGTCCTCGATGAGTTCGCGGGTCTGTTGGCCGCGTGCTTCGACGTTCGAGAGCAGGTCGTATTCCTGAATCGCGTCCATGCTGAGAACGCCCTGAAGCGACGAGAGAACGTCGCCAGCGCCCCACGTCGAGGAGAGTCGGCCTTTTTCCTCGGGGAACACGTCCGAGCGCGAGACGGTCGCGCCGACGCGGAGGCCTTTCGCGCTCGTGATTACGTCCGGTTCAAGTTCGAGGTGGTCAACGGCCCACATCTCGCCGGTTCGGCCCATGCCGGACTGGATTTCGTCCGCGATGATGTTTATGTCGTAGGTTTCCTGAATCTCGGCGATGTCTGCGATGAACTCGTCGTTCGGAACGCGGTAGCCACCCTCCCCCTGCACGGGTTCGAGGATGATGTAGGAGACTTCCTCGGCGTCGATGACGCCTTGTGCGGGGTCGAGTTTGTCGGCGATGGCGTTGCCGCCCGGGCCGTTCGTCTTCCAGCCGCAGTCACACTCGCCCCGGCAGGAACAGTACGGAACGCTCACGACGCCCGGCACTTCGGGATAGCCCTTTCGGTGAGCGACTTTCGAGCGGTTGAGCGAGAGCGCGCCGAGCGTCCGCCCGTGGAACGCGCCGTCGAAGGTGAACGCCCGGTGGCCGCCGCGGTTGTAGCTGATTTTGATGGCGTTCTCGACGGCCTCCGCGCCGGAGTTCGAGAGGAACACCGTGTCCATGTCGTAGTGACTCGTCGCATCGACCAGTCGCTCCATCAACTGCGTCGGGCCGGGGAACTCGGGGTCTTCCGGCGGCCAGCCGCCCGCGGCGTAGAAATCCTGACCCGCGATTTTCGTCGGGTCGGGCAGGTCGAACTCGTCGATTTTGTCCATGATTTTCGGGTTGTTGTACCCGAGTGGGGCGGCGGCGACGTGGCTAGTAAAATCGAGAAGGACGTTGCCGTCGACGTCGGTACAGAATGGGCCAGTCGCCTCTTCCGTAATGTCCCAGACGAAATCGTAGACGTACGTCGTCGGGGCGGCAAACTGGTGATGATAGTCAGACCACTGTTTCGCTTTCTTTCCGGGCATCTCCCGGACCTGTGGCTCGGCTGTTTCCCGGTCCATGTACCCGCTACGAAAAGCCCCGGTTTAAAAAGTTCGAAAGTTAGCTATGCGTATTCAAACCACGGCGACGATTGCGCTCGCCGCCGTTCCGATTAGGAGGACGCCGCTCCACACCGCAACTTTGTAGGCGAACTGACGATTCGGTGCCGAAATCGTCAGCGCCGCTTTGACGACGATGCTTGATGCAGTGGCCAACAAGATACCGAACACGGCGGTCTGCTGGTCGAGATTGCCGCCGCTGTAGAGCGTCACCGCGGAGGCGGTGACGCCCGCGCTCGAAACGAGTCCGGACAGCAGGGCCGTGATGTAAAATCCGGCTTCCCCGAACTGGCTTTTCGCCAGCGCGCCGCCGACCACGACGAACAGGAAGATGAGGCCGAATCCGAGGACGTTCCGGAGCGAGAACGGACTTTCGAGGTCGATGTCCATCTTCTGCGACCAGTCCGCCGAGTAGGCCGCGATGGCGACGCTCCCGATGATAATCGTTCCGAGCGGAATAATCGCGCCGTACAGCGTTTTGTCGGGGTTGCCGACCGTGAACGCCAGCGCGATGACGAGGTTACGAACCGCCATCGCGGCGTCGGCGAGCAAAATCGCGGCCACGCCGTAGGAGGCCGCTTCCGGTCGTTGCCGGACGTGGTCTAACATCGTCCCGACCACGGCAGTCGAGGACGCGAGGCCGCCGAAAAATCCCGTGACGGCGATGCCCCGCCCGCCGTAGGTTTCGACGATGGCGTAGTTGGCGATGCCGATACCGGCCACGGTGACGACCATCAACCAAACGAGGCGGGGGCTGACCATGACGCTCCCCATCTCGATTTCACCCGGCGGGAGCAGCGGGTAGATGACGAACGCGAGGATGGCGAACTCCCCCGCAGACCTGAGTTCTTGGCGCGACATTCCCCACGCGAAACTGTGGAGCTCTCGCTTCAACACGAGGAGGAGCGAGGATACGACGGCGACGGTGACGCCGACGAGGATGAATCCCTCCGCGACGAGGACACCGACGCCGAAGGTGACGAGCATCGACACGGAGGTCGTCAAGGACAGTCCGGTATCCTCCTCGTCGTCCAGCAAGCCTTGCACCGCGAGGAGAATCCCCTGCACGATGACAAGCAGGCCGCCGAGTGCGAGTAGAATATCCTTATCGACGATGGTGAACGCCGCACCGAGGAGACTGATGAGGGTGAACGTTCGAATACCCGCGGATTTCTGCGACCATTCGCGTTCGAGGCCGAGAAACAGACCGAGCGCTCCTGCGATAGCGATGCGGACGACATCGCTTTCCAACGTAGCCGACGCGAAAACGTCTTCTAATCCGGTCACTCTATAGACTATATAGTCGTACAGATAAAAGAATTGCTGCCACCGCGTTTCTTGCGCGAAATCTTTATGTTCTGGCAACAAACTTCCCTCGTATGGTCAGCGGATGGAATATTGACAAATCTCGTGCCGCGTGGTGGTCGATAGGCGCGGTACTCGGACTGGCGACGCTGTTCGTCGTCTACTCGTTTATCGGGACTTTCGTCTTCGGTCTGTTTCTCTACTACGCGACGCGTCCGGTGTACCGCCGGTTGAAACGCCGCATCCGACCGCCGAGTCTTGCCGCTGGCATCGCGCTGTTGGCGCTCGCGCTCCCAGCGATTTTGCTCATCGTCTACACGCTCGCCATCGCGGTGCAGGAACTCACCGCCGTCGCGCAGACGACGAACATCGCGTCGCTCCCGGAACCGGTTCGTCAGTACGCGAACGTCTCCGAAATCGCCCAACATCCGGAACAGTTCATCACTAACGGAAACAACTCCCGACTCATAGAGCAGGCGTTCGGTTCGACGCTCAGGTACCTCACGTTCATCGGGAACGGTGCCCTGCACCTGTTCGTGATGATAGCCATCGCGTTCTACCTGCTCCGCGACGACCACAAGCTTTCGCGGTGGTTCCGCCGGACGTTCTCCGACAGCGAAGGCGTCCTCGAAACGTACATCCAGCGGGTTGACACCGACTTCAACAGCATCTTCTTCGGCAACATTCTGAACGCCTTCATGACCGGGACGATTGGCGCGATTTCGTACAACATGCTGAACATGGTCGCGCCCGCCGGATTGGGAATCCCGTATCCAACGGTCGTGGGACTACTGACCGGGGTCGCCAGTTTGATTCCCGTCGTCGGGATGAAACTCGTCTACTTCCCCGTGACCGTGGTCGTCGGCGCGAACGCGCTCATGGACGGTGGGCCGGACGTGCTGTGGTTCCCCGTCGTGTTCGCCCTCGTTTCGTTCGTCATCGTGGACACCATCCCCGACCTCGTGTTGCGACCGTACGTGTCGGGACGGAATCTCCACGTCGGGATGGTGATGTTCGCGTACATCTTCGGCCCGCTGCTGTTCGGGTGGTACGGCATCTTCCTCGGGCCGATGATTCTCGTCCTCGTCGTCCACTTCGTGGAAGTCGTCCTGCCGGAACTCATCGCTGGCAGACCGATTCAACCGTGGGCGGTTGACCCGACATACATCCGCGGCGACGAACCGCTTCCACAACCGCCGCGCGACCCCGAAGAGGCGGTCAGCGCGGATATGGTCGGCGATGGCGGGAATGCGGAAGACGAAACGAAAACAGAAGGTAGCCCGCCGGAACCGACATCTTCGGACGACGAATCGACGAAATAACCGCAAATCGACTCGCGTTAGTGGTCGACGAACTGCCGTTCCCACTCCTTTCGTGCGTCGATGTGGTTCTTTCCGCGACTGGTGAGTGCGTAGTAGTTCGTCCGTTCGTCGCGTTTTCCTTTCTCCACGAGGTCTTTTTCGACGAGCGTGTCGAGGTTCGGATACAGTCGTCCGTGGTGAACTTCCGTATCGTAATACTGCTCTAAATCCTCTTGAATGGCCAGCCCGTGCGGTTCGCCGTTTCCGGCGATTACGTACAAAATATCGCGTTGAAACCCCGTTAATTCGTGCATCGTCAATATTGCCTATTTTTGTCTACATAGCATAAATATAACGGTTCCCGTACTTTTCTATCGGGAGTGTCTTTATCTTCGTGTGCCACCTTTGGGGAGATATGCCAGAAGAAGTCCTGTTCGAAACCGAGAACACACAGAGCCGAACCGAAATCGCACGATATCTTCGTGCTGTCGCGGATAAACTCGACGGTGGCGATGCGGTAACGCTAAAGGCGGGTAATCAGTCCGTTACGCTCGACCCGCCGACCAACCCCGTCTTCGAAGTGAAAGCAGAACGGGAAACCTCCTCGTCCGGCTCCAGCGAACTCAGCGTTGAGTTCGAACTCGAATGGAAAGAAGGCGACAGCGGTGGCGACGGCGGTGGTGGGTCGCTAGAAATCGAGTAAGTAACACTCCCTCTCGGTAAAAATCCGCAAAATCCGTTTTTGATTCGTTCGAAACGGCGGCGGCACCGAACGCTATCGGTTCGCGTAGTACACTATCGGTATTCAATCGAGATTCGTGTCAGAACAGTGCCGTCGCTTGGTAGGTAGTTTCGAAAGGAAAGCGGAACACGCGGGGATGAAAACACCCCGCGTACCGCTTGCCGCCCTGAATTGGTCCCCGCTGACGCTTCGGCCCTCCAAAGCGAAGCGTCAACTGCAACAAGACGGTGTAATGACTTAAAGGTAACGATTTAGATAACTCCCGCGCCGATGTAGAAAAAAAGTCAGATATGCTCTTCTTCGAGCACCCAGCCGATAGCGCGCTTGTAGTAGGTGAACATCTGCCGAACGCCCTCGTGGTTCATCTCCTCGCTGTCGAGCTGTTCTTTGAGGTATTCGTACTGGTCGCGGATTTCGTCTTCGTCCCTCATGCGTGGGCAGGATTTCGTGTTTCAGTCGGTTAGCAGTATCGGCATTTTCGAGACAGAGAGAAGGGATTTTTGCATCAGTTACACTGGCGAACTACATCGTTCTGTTTCGTCTGTCTGTACAACCGTAGGGAACCGTCGACGAAGTGTTGTAGGTTGTTCTGAAATAGAGTTTGCAAATCACGACTCCAGTGAAACCGCTACCGCACCGCAACCGCCCACGTTCCTCCCCAACCGACTCCCTACGGTCGTCCCTCGCGCGGTAATCTGGAGGCCTGCGGGCGGTGTGCCCGCAGGCTTCCAGACGCACGCGCCACCGGACCTGCGAAGATTCGTGAATTTGGACAAATCACACGGCGCGCGAAGGCGAACCGAATGGTTCGCCTGTGCGAGGGATGAGTGAACGAACGAAACGAGTGAGGAAATCGGCTGGGGAGGGCGTGGACGGTTGCGGTTTGATTGCAGTCGTGACTTACAATCGACTCGTTCGAAATAATTCATCACCAGTCTCCAGCGACTCATGCTCGCGTCTTGCTGGAGTCTCCCCTTTCAGATCATTTCCGTTCTAAACGCGAGAGTCCGTGCCAAATCGCATCAACCATTTTCTCTTCTCCCTCTCCAGAAGAATCGCCCCATCCGCGGGCAAGTGCGTCCTCCAACACGGCGAGCGAATGATTTTCGAAGTTGTTCATCGCGCGGAACTCTTCGAGGGCGTCTCGTTCTTCTTCCCCGAACGCTTCGGATGGCGTCCCCTCGAAAAAGCCGAGTTCGGCGAGCGTTTCGGCGACTGCCGCCGCCGTTTCACCTGACAACTCCCGCGTTTCGTCCGGTTCCGCGCGCTCCAGTAGGGTCACGTCGTAAATTTTGAACACGCGCTGCAGTTCGTCGATTGGGGCTTCGTGGTCGTCCACGCGCACGTCAACCCAACGGTCGTTTCGCCCGTCGTACCCGCCCTCGGGCTTGGCGACGTAGAGCGCCGCGCTCTGCTCGCCGCGCTTGTCGCCACCTGCGTCGTTGCCCGCGTGGAGCGCGGCGATGAGTCGCTCCGGAAGGCCGCCCTCGGTTTCCTCGAACGTCTCGGCCATGGCTTCGAGCGTTTCGCGGTTCTCCAAAATATTCCCCTGCACTGTGTAGTTCTCGCCCTGAATGTCACCCGCGTAGTCGAAGCAGTCGTCGCCCGTGAATGCCGCAATCGAGCCGTCCTGTCCGACGACGCCGACCTGCCGGGATTCGAACTCCGGGTCGGCCCCGGTGAGCTCCATCACGACTTCGTCGGCGGGTCGCCCGTCTCGAAGCAGGTCGAGTCCGTCCGGCCCGTAGGCGACGTTGGCGTAGCTCTGCGTGGCGACCGCGCCCGCGTCGGCACTGACGAAGGGGACGACGGCCCCGACGCCGACGAACTTCGATTGGACTGCGACACCGACCGCGTCCCGTTCGGGGTCGCGCGCGACGATGGAAAACGTCGATGGTCGTGACATACGCGGGAGAATGGGGGCAATCCCGAAAAGCGTTGACCCCGCGGAAACGCGAGTGGGGAGTTTACTCCGAACTCTCCTCCTTTCTCGCGGTGAGCGGTTGGCGCGAAACGAGTTCGCAGTCGAACTCGGGATGTTCCGCGAAATGGTGAACAAGCATGTGCCTCCGGCCGCCGGTTAATCCACGTTCTCCGGCGTCTTCAGCAGTGAACTCGGGCGGTAGTCGGTCGTACAGTTTCGCCACCGCGTCGAAATTCTGAAACACCTTCCGGTGCCCGGACGAATCCGCGCCTCTGCGCGAAACGACGTAACTTCCGTCGTCGCGGTGTTCGCCCACGGTGTTGAAAAACTCGGTTCGCTCGGTTAGTGCCCGTCCAAGCGCGTCCCGCAGACGGTCGGCTTCGCGTCTGGAGAGGTCGTGTTGCTCGCCACGAACCGTCACTGAAACGCCATTTTCGCCACCCGTGACAGAAACACTGTTTTCGGTGTCTGTAACAAAAACATCCTCTTCGGTGTCCGTAGCTGAAACCGGTGGCTCGCCGGGAGTGGAGACGTCGGTAGAACGAGTGGAATCTGTGCTATCCGTGGCCGAGAATTTCTCGACCAGTCGCCGGGAGGCGACTTACTCTATCCTCAGAGTGGGAATCACTCGACATCGTGCTAACAGATAGTCCGAGACGATTGATAAAGCTACGGGGAGATTTGGAGGGAGGTTACCGGAGGCGAGTCGAATCACCGACGGTCGAACCAAACCACGCCAACCATCAGTAGGTTGTAAGCGACCAATCCGGCGGCGAGCACGCCGACACAGAGGCCGACGAAGACGGCGACGACTGACACCGCTTCCACGCCTGCAACCGCGAACATCAACACGAGCAACACGCCGGTCATGAGCGCAAGCGGTGCCGCGTAGTCCGACCAGACCCCTGTGGAAATCGGCGCGCGAAGTTTCAGCAGTGGTTCTTGGCGTTCGTGTTTGCTCATAGGTTGTTTTTTATTTCGGATATAATTAAACTTCTGTCAGTTCGGAGCGGCCGCGTGAGAGTTTTCACCCCAGCACGAGAACGAAAGGACATGAAGATTCGAGGCACCCGCGAATGCCAAAACTGCGGCACGCAGTGGTCGTACTACGACACCGGGAGCGTGACCTGTCCGACCTGCGAGAGCATGCAGAGCGTCGGACTGGAAGACGACCGCGTTCAGCACACGGACAGCGCCATCACGCTCGATTTGACGGAAGCGCAGGAAGCGGTCGATGAACGCCCCCTCCGCGAAGTTTCGACCCTCGTAGCGGACACCGCGCGCGAGTACGTCACCAAACGCGGCTTCATCAAGGGTGGCGAACTGCAACCGCTGGACGACACTTATCTCGTGGCGCAGGAACTCAGACACATCGCAGACGTGTTCTCGCGCGCACTGGAAATCAGCGACGACGAGGAACTGTACTTTTTGTCCCTCCTTCGCGGGGCAGAGGCGGGGGAGCGCCCCGCCACGATGGACGTACCGGACTCACTGCACGAAGTCCGCACCCTCGCGGATTCGGAGTCGCTTCGGGAATATCACGACGAAATGGGCGAGTGGGTTCGGGAACACGACGTAAGCCGAGAAGGAAGGAATACGCTCGAAACCCTCGGAGAACACATTCGCCGTGCGCGCGCGCTCGAAGGTGGGTTGGACATCGACACGGCGGATGCACTGGTGTCGTCCGCACGCGACCTCGCGCGCTACTTCCGCGAGGGTGACGAGGATGCGTTGGTTAGCACGCGCGATACGCTCGGTCGAATCGAGTGAACGAACATTTGTGTTGCTTTCTTCTACTCGACATGAACTGCCGATTTTGATTCTCGAATCCAATTCCACAGTATCTGATAGAATATTTTACATAGCTAAATTATAAAGATTAAAGTCAGAGCACTCCGGATAATGTTTCGAAGCATGAAACAATCACGACGGACATTCCTCAAAGGCGCGACGGCAAGCATCGCAACGGTCGGCGGTATCGGCGCTCTCTCGGGGACGGGTGCCGCGGCGCGATACTCCATCGACAGCGACCTGACGAACACCGAGGATATTTCCGGCAGTGACCTCGATTACGCGATTCAGCAGGTTCGCTCCGACAGTCCGCTCATCGGACTCGGAAGTACGTGGGTCGATGTCGGCAATCAGGAAGGCATCAACGCGGTTTACATGGCCGCCCACGCCGCGTGGGAGTCCGCGTGGGGTACCAGCAACATCGCACAGGACAAGAACAACATCTACGGCTGGAAAGCGTACGACAGTTGTCCGTACTCCTGTGCTGAATCGTTCTCCACGAAATCGGAATGTATCCGCACGGTCATGCCCGTCATTCGAGACGAGTACCTGACCCCCGGTGGCGACCACTACTACTCGTCCTACGGCCCGACCCTGCGGGGCATGAATCAGGATTACGCGACGGACATCAGTTGGGCGGAGGGCATCCGCGACGTGATGAACTCACTCGCAGACCACATCGACTTCGGTGACGATGGTGGCGACGGCGGCAGCTACAGTTGGCCGGTGTACTCGCGCGGCGACAACGGCGAAGCAGTGTACTCGATTCAGTTCCTGCTCGAACATCACGGCTACAACCTCGCCCACGACGGAAGCTACGGCCCAGAAACCGAGAGTACGGTCGAGAGCTTCCAGTCCGCACAAGGACTCACCGTTGACGGCGTCGTCGGCCCGAACACGTGGAGCAATCTCATCGTCTACGTGACGAGTTCGAGCGACGACCCCTATTGGCCGACCTACGCGGTTCAGCACCAACTGAACTACGACGAAGGCTACAACATCTCCGTGGACGGCTACTACGGTCCGGAAACCGAGGGAGCTATCGAGAGCTTCCAGTCCAGCGCCGGACTTACAGTTGACGGCATGGCCGGCCCGAACACGTGGCAGGCCCTCGTCGACATCGGCAACTAACCGAAAAGAGTGGTCGGTAGGAGATTTTTTTCGAAACGCGGCTTACGGCAGTTCGACGTCGATGTCCGTCTGCTGACCGGCGGCCTTCACAGTGTTGTAGAGCAACATCGCTCTGGTCATCGGGCCGACGCCACCCGGAACCGGCGTAATCGCGCTCGCCTTCTCCTTCGCGCTGTCGAAGTCCACGTCGCCGACGAGTTCGTAGCCTTTCTCCGTATCTGCATCGACCCTGTTCACGCCCACGTCGATGACGGTCACACTGTCGGAAAGCATCGACCCGTCGATGAGTTCCGGGACGCCACAGGCCGCAACGACCACGTCCGCATTCCGCGTTTTTTCCGCGAGGGCGTCGGTGCGCGAGTGACAGACCGTCACCGTCGCGTTGCCGCCGTCTGCCTTCTGGATGAGCAAGTTGGCCAGCGGTTTGCCGACGATGTTCGACCGACCGACGATGACCACGTCTTTGCCTTCAGTGTCCACATCCGCCGATTCGAGGAGTTTCTGCACGCCGTGGGGCGTGCAGGGTTTGAATCGCGGGTGTCCCGCGACCAGCATGCCGACGTTTTTGGGGTGGAACCCGTCCACGTCCTTTGCCGGGTCGATGGCTCGGATGACCTGTCGGGAATCGACGTGGTCGGGGACGGGCATCTGCACGAGCATCCCGTGTACCTCTGGGTCGTCGTTCAGTTCCTCGATGGTGTCGTACAGTTCCTCGGCGGGCGCGTCGGGGTCGATTTCGACGTGGATGCCGTTGATGCCAACCTCCTCGCAGTCGCGCTGTTTCATCGAGACGTAGGTTTCGCTGGCTGGGTCGTCGCTCATCAGCACCGTCGCAAGCCCGGGTGTCACGCCCTCGTCGTTCAGCGCGTCGATACTCGCTCCGAGGTCGTTCCGAATCTGCTCGGCAACCGAGTTCCCGTCGATGATGTCCGTCATTGGCAAATCCTCCGGTACGAAGCCCCTTCAACATTCGGGTTCGTGCGTATTTTTGGCCTCAATAACCACAATATATACACAAACTTGCTCATGTGTGGGCGCGAAAAACGTTGGTCATTGTCGTACCTGTTGACCTCTCTTCACCGATTCGACTGAATCCGGTCTACCTGCTCGCGAGGATGGAACTGGTTCGTGGACTCGGTCTGGATTCGTATCCATCCCGGATAGATGGCGACAGTCACGTCCGCGAGCGATTTTCCGTCGGTGAAAACGATGTCCGCGCTTTTGAAACCCGCTAACTGTTCTGACATGCGTGATAACTCACCGCGTGCGTAGTTAAGTCGAATGCATAGAAAATAGGCGAATCTGCGGATTTCGGGTTACTCGTACAGCGGGTTCGCGTCGCAGAGCGCCTGCACTTCCTCCGCGACTTCCGCCTTCACGTCCTTGTCGTCTATATTGTTCACCACGCGTGCGATTAGGTCGCCGACGCGTTCGATGTCGTCCGTATCGAACCCGCGAGTCGTGAGCGCGGGCGTTCCGGCGCGGATACCACTGGCGACGAATGGCGAACGCGTTTCGCCCGGAACTGTGTTTGCGTTCAGGACGATTCCGACTTCTTCGAGGGCTTCCTCTGCATCTTTTCCGGTTACGTCCTCGTGGGATTCGCGCAGGTCAACGAGAACGAGGTGGGTGTCGGTGCCGCCCGAGACGAGGCCGAAGCCGTGGTCTTGGAGTGTCTCGCCGAGGACTTCCGCGTTCTCGACGGTTTTCGCAGCGTACTCCTCGAACTCGGGTTCGAGGGCCTCTTTGAATCCGACCGCCTTGCCAGCGACGTTGTGCATGAGGGGGCCGCCCTGCATACCGGGAATGACCGCCGAATCGACGGCGTCGGCGTACTCCTCGTCGCACATGATGATACCGCCGCGTCCCGAGCGAATCGTCTTGTGTGTCGAACCGGTGACGAAGTCCGCGACGCCGACCGGCGTGGGGTGTTCGCCCGCCGCCACGAGGCCGGTGATGTGGGCGATGTCCGCGAGGTGGTACGCGCCGACTTCGTCTGCGGCCTCCTGAATTCGCCCCCATTCGACTTCACGGGGGTAGGCCGAGTAGCCCGAAACGATGATGTCGGGTTCGAACTCGACGGCGTGGTCGTACAGCGCATCGTAGTCGAGATAGCCTGTCTCCGCATCGACCTTGTACTGTTCGACCTCGTACAGTTTTCCGGCGAAGTTGACGTGGTGACCGTGGCTTAGGTGGCCGCCGTGGGTCAGGTCGAGCGAGAGGATTTTGTCGCCGGGGTCGAGGACGGCGAGGTAGACTCCCATGTTCGCCTGCGACCCGCTGTGCGGTTGGACGTTGACGTGTTCCGCACCCCAAAGTTCTTTCGCGCGTTCGATTGCAAGCGATTCGACGGTGTCGATGTGTTCACAACCGCCGTAATATCGCTCGCCGGGATACCCTTCCGCGTACTTGTTCGTCAAGGTGCTTCCCTGCGCTTCCAGCACTGCTTCGCTGACGAAGTTCTCGCTGGCAATCATCTCCAGCGTGTCGCGCTCGCGTTCGACTTCCGCTTCGAGAGCGTCCGCGACTGCCGGGTCGACCGCCCGAACGTGGTCGTACTCCATGTGCAATCCCGCGACACGACGGCGTATAAGTTTACCTTTCGCTGAGTAGGGGACGAATCCCCGACAGAAATATAAACTAACAGTGAGATAACGATTCTATTACCGGTATGATTGAGTGGGAGGAAACGGATACCGGCCTTCGGGCGTTCGACCGGACGAAAACCGAGATTTCGGTAGGTGCGCCCGACTGGCAGAGTGGCGGGCGGGGGTGCGACATCGAGAGACCTATCGACGAAACCGCCGCCGGATACGCCTCAGAACTCCGATTTCCTCCGAATTTGGTGACGATTATCGACGTCGAATCGGACGAGCGACACCATCACGGAAGCGATACTGAGCTACTTGAGCTACCCGAGGGAGAATATTTAGCGAACATTCACGGGAACGTAAAGACGTATCTCCGGTTTTCCGGTCCCGCGACGATTCGGAAAACGTCCGATTTCGATGCGTTAATTGTCTCTTTCCACGATAGGATTCCGGTGACGCTTGGGTTCAGAAGCCATCACGAAATCCCAGTCGATACGATAACCGTTCCGCCGACGACAGAGGGATTGGCGACGGCGATTTCGTACGCCTCCTCATCGCACAAAGTAACCGGGGCAGACCGGTCATTTCCGACGCTTCGGGGCCATCCGCCACGGTTCGAAGTGGGCAACGAACTTCGAATACCCGAACCGGTTCGGAAAACCAAAAAAGACGCCGGAATCGAAATGCGCGTTCCAGACGATTTCGGGACCCTGTTCGTCACCGCGCCGCTTGCGTATTACCTGCAAGCGGACGTCATCGTCGAAAACCGGCCCACACCGGTTCTCCGGGCACCTTCGGTCAACTTCACATACACGTTCAGTCCGCTTCCGGATTATCAACACGAAGTCGCGGAGATGCTCCGGCAGGTGTTTTTCATCGACTGCCTCGTCCGAAACGCCGGGCCGTATCACTGGAATCTCGCGGAGATGTCGCTTCTGGACGAGCTCGAGCTGGATTCAGAGACGATTTATAAATCGACGCCCGCCGAACAGCTCGTCGCCTACGACCTCTGTGAGTTCGGGCGAATCGACGACGAACTGCCGGATTGGCATCTGTCGATGTACGTCGAACCGTCGGTCGAGAACATCTCGACGCTTCCATACCTGCTTGCGAACCTCAGTCTCATCTACCTTCCCAATTCGTCGAATCTCAACCGGAACGAACTGTTGGACGCCTCGCTCGGCGACTTCTACCGCAACGCGCCGAGCGAGGTGAACGAATCGAGCGAACTGAACGTTACCCAGCGCGCAACTGCTGGCGGCGGGTCGTATCGAGCGATGCGCGCGGAAGAGGTCACCTCGGTCGAGCGAATCAACCCGACACTGCACCGCGGCCGGGTTCACGGCTGGCTCGCCGAGGGCGTCCCCATCGACGTGTTCAAAGCCGACCCGAGCGCCTACGAAAATCGGTTCGCGTATTTAGACCGCGACAGCGACGACATCGAAGTGGAGTTAGTGCTGAACGACGAGGAGATGGGCGACGAACACGAAGACGCTGCCGACATCTATCTCGACCGCGCGGAAGACCTTCCCATCGAGGTCACCATTCACGAGAATTTGACCCGCGACGAACTCGCCGAGTTGTTGGAGACGCCGTGTGACTACGTCCACTACATCGGTCATTGCGAAGAAGACGGACTTCGATGCCCGGACGGCAATCTCTCGGTCGAAGATATCGAGGAGAGCAAGGTGCAGACGTTCTTCCTCAATGCCTGCGGGTCGTACTACGAAGGGATGGAACTCATCAAGAAGGGGAGTGTCGCGGGCGCGGTTACGTTCAACAAGGTGCTGAACAAGCAGGCGGCGAAAGTTGGCGTGTCGTTCGCTCGGCTTCTGATAAATGGGTTCAGCATCCAAGACGCGCTTCAACTTGCGCGACGGCGTATCATGATGAACAAGGATTATGCCGTTGTCGGCGATGGAACGCACATTTTAACCCAGTCCGATAACTGTATGCCGTTTTTAGGGAATGTTGAGCGACTTGGAGAAAAATTCCGTATTACATTCAATTCGCTCTCGGTATCGATGATCGGCGGTATATATCAACCGTATATTGAAAATAATAATGAATCAAACCTACACGAAAATGAATCTAGTTTCGTTTTAACCGCGAATGAACTTCGTTCGTTTCTCAAACGAGCTGAAATGCCTATTCTGTACGATGCAGAACTGTATTGGTCGGAGGAAAGTCAACTTCTTGACCAAATAACTCAGTACTAAGGCCCTGCACTGGAACCAGCGCCCGCGAGTGGGTCTACAGCAGTTTGAAGATACGTATACCCCAGCACCAACCCGAAAGCCGCGTTCATTGCTTTTGGATGCCGAACAAACCACTCTCGAATTTTATCCCGCATGACATATGTTGATACTTCACATCCACACTTCATTCTTTCGGACTGTTCATGGGGACTGTAATTGGTAATTAGCGATTACTCTCCGTATTTATTCTAAGAGCGTCGTTCAGCAACGCCTGCGCGTGATGAAAAATTTAATTTTTCGCCGTCTCCGACTCTCTTCGAACGGATTCTCAGAGTTGTAATATTCCGAAGGGTTTCTGGCTTTCAGGGTGGTATTATTGGAATTACACGATTATAATTACAGCATTGACTAATTGTTCATGCTACATAACCTATGATTTCCGTCGATTTTGAGCGTTAAAATTAAATAGACGAATCTCGTCCCTCCGAATATGGAAACAAAATCGAACCTCTTGAACCAAAGCGTCCACGAAATCCTTCGTGCCGTCATAGACGAAGGCCCAGAAGTGATGGTTGTCGTCAACCCATCCGGTAGCGCCATCGAAGAACTCATCGACGCCGCAACCGAATACGACGGCGACCTTCCCGAGATGCGCATGCTCGCGGACGAGGGCACGCTCAAAAACGTGATGGAAGACTTCATCATCGCCAGCAACGCCGCAGACCTCATCGACGAGGGTGCGCTCACCCTCCGCACGACGGACGATTCCTCCGGGAACTCGCTCCTCGTCACCGACGATGTCGTCATCGCACTCGTCACCGCGGGCGACCGCGTGGGCGGACTGACCTCCGACGACGACGAGTTCGTTGACGCGGCTTACAGCACTTACACGTCGCACTGGGAAGACGCGAGCGACTTCTCGCTCCGCACGCCGCCAATCACGCGCGTCCGCGAGACGCTCGGCGACGAAATCAGCCCCGAGGCGGAAGACGACTTCAACAGCGTCCTCTCCTCGCTCGAAACCGCCCGCGGAGACGGCGACGGTCTGGACGAAGTGACCATCAGCCTCCTCGTCGCGGCGAAGAACGAAGCCCTGCTCTACGACATCAGCAAATGGGGCGAGGACGTCGGCATCGCAAGCAAAGCGACGTTCTCCCGCACGAAGACGAAGCTCGAAGACATGGGCCTCATCGGCACGGAGAAAGTCCCAATCGACG
The DNA here is from genome assembly GCF_900156425.1 of Haladaptatus litoreus. Lineage (GTDB taxonomy): Archaea > Halobacteriota > Halobacteria > Halobacteriales > Haladaptataceae > Haladaptatus > Haladaptatus litoreus. The sequence continues at coordinate 1,758,833 of NZ_FTNO01000001.1, read as the reverse complement.
TCGGTCGCCCACGCCTCCGCCTGAAACTCGCCAACGACGAGCTTCAGACGGCGGACACCGACCAGCTCGCAAGCGTCGCGCAGGGCATCCTGCACTAACTCCCACTGCAAACTTTTCCATTTTTCACGGTCACCAGCGATAGCTATCCGTCGCGTTTTTGCCACCTCCCCGTCTCGTCCCGCGCATGAGCAACCTGCTGGGCGTCGTCGGAACCGGCCCCGCGGCCGACGCCGTAATCGCTGCGCTTTCCGATACGGATGGAACCGTTACCGAAATCGAGGCAGACGAAGTAGCGGACGTGGATTTCGCCGTGGTCGTCGGCGAAGTCGGGTCGAAACGATTTGCGCGTGCAAATCGTTCCGGAACGCCATGGCTCGCCGTCGAACTCGGTGGCGTCGGTGGCCACGCAGCTCCGGATGTCGAGGCCGCAGTGTCGGGCTTCGCGCCCGAAACTGCGTGTTTCGAGTGTCTTCGCGCGCGCGTCGCGGCAAACGCGGAGAATACTGACGAGACGGACCAAAAAATCGACACCTCGACGGCCCGATTCGCCGGAGCACTTGCCGGACGTGAAGCGGTGACGCTTCGCGCAGGGGGACAGTCCCCGGTTCTCGGTGGTGTCGTAGAGATTCCGCACGCAGAGCGCCGACTGCTTCCGGTGCCGAACTGTCCCGTGTGTGGCGAGAGCCGTAATCGAACCCTCGGTATCGACCACACCGAGCGAACGCTGGACGAGGCGGTTTCGCACGCCGAAATCGCGCTTGACGAGCGCGTCGGAATCGTCCAATCGCTCGGCGAGGTGTCCTCGTTTCCGGTGCCGTACTATCTGGCGAACAGCTGCGAGACGACGGGATTCAGCGACGCGCAGTGTGCGGAGCAATCAGCAGGTGTCGCGGGCGACTGGGACGAGGCGCTGATGAAGGCGTTGGGCGAGGGGATGGAACGCTACTGCGCGGGTATTTACCGCGAATCGGAGTTCGGCGTGGCTCGGCCGTCAGTTCTCGACGACACGATTTCGCCCGCGAAGTTCGTCCGCCCTGCTGGATGGGTGGAACCGGGGAACGACGAAATCGCGTGGGTTCCGGGGCGAGATTTGGAAACGGGCAACCCGGTTCATCTCCCAGCGGAGTTCGTTCATTTTCCGCCGCCCAACGAGCGATTCAAGCCAGCCATAACGACGGGGTTGGGGTTGGGCAACTCGACCACGGAGGCCCTACTGTCCGGGTTGTACGAGGTAGTCGAGCGCGATGCGACCATGCTCGCGTGGTACTCCTCGTTCGAACCGCTCGGTCTGCACGTCGAAGACGGGAAATTCGAGGAACTGACGAAGCGAGCACGCGCGGAGAATTTGGACGTCACTGCCCTGCTCGTGACCCAAGACGTGGATGTCCCTGTCGTCGCGGTAGCAGTGCATCGGAAAGATGAATGGCCGAAATTCGCGGTTGGGTCGGGTGCGAACCTCGACCCGGATTCCGCGGCGCGGTCTGCGCTCGCGGAGGCCCTCCAGAATTGGACGGAACTGAAACTGATGGGGCCGGAGGAAGCCGCGAATGCAGAGGGTTCGATTGCCCACTACGCGGAGTTCCCGAAACCGGTTCGGGAGTTCGTCGCGCCGGAAACGACGATTCCGAGCGACAGCGTCGGAAAGTCGGTACCCGCAGGAACCGACGAACTACAGGCTGTCGTTTCGCGGGCGAGCGAAGCCTTCGATGTCTATGGTGCTCGTCTCACGACACGAGACGTGGAATCGCTCGGCTTTGAGGCGGTACGTGTCCTCGCCCCCGAGGCACAACCGCTGTTTACCGGGGAGTCCTTTTTCGGCGAACGTGCTCGAACCGTGCCGGAGGAACTCGGATTCGATTCGAAACTCGACAGGGAGCCACATCCGTATCCGTAGTTCTCGCTTTCTCGGTGATTCGAACGAGTTGCGCTATGCTAGCGAAACACACAGGATTTATATTAGATGTGGTCGTAGCTATCGTAGTGGTGAACTATTAATCATGCATAAAACGTGTTACACGTCGGATTTGGTGATAGTATGACGACGGAGTTCGACCTGACCTGCGCGACGTGTGGTTCATCTTTGTCGAAAAAGAGCGTTTCAGTAGACCGACTGGGATTCCGCAACGTCGGGTCGGTCGATGTCGCGGCGTGTGGGAACTGCGGCGACCAGTACTTCCCGGAATCGACGCTCGAACGACTTCGTTAGATTCCGAACGCCGCCCGGAGCATGTCGCGCGTACCGGGACCCAGACCGACCGCCAGAATCGCAATGAGCAAGAGAATCGCGTAGCGCGGACTTTCTTCGAAGATCTGCTCGTCGAACACCCAGACGACGGCGACTGCCGCGACGATTTTCACGAGCAAAAACGGCCACGCGGTGCCGATAACTGACGTTATCGAACTCGGGAGGACTGACGACGTGATGTCCACGATTCCCTGATTGACCGGGTGTTTCGCGGTGTACTCGCCCGCAAGGCCGAGTTCCAGCGCCCAATCGAGGACGGCGACGTTGGCCACGCCGTCAACGGCGTGGCCCCAGATGACGACCGCGCCGATAGCCCCGGTTCCGGCGTTGATGCCGGGTTCGAATCGCTCGATTGCCATCCACGTAAGCGCGGTGACTACGGTTGCACCGACGAGGACGACGACGAGGATTTGCGGATAGAAGCCGACCGCTTCGGTCGTGACGGTGAGATAGAACAGGTAGCCAATCGTGGCTGCAAGTGCTAGTGTCCCGATTCCGGCAAGGGAGTACTCGTACCCGCCGAGGATTCCCCTGCGGGCCGCCGTGACGCTCACGACGACGGCGAGGAGCGTGATGGCGAAGACGGTGAAGTAGATTATCGGGCTGATGATGAGCGTGTTCCACGGGAACGGAATCGCACCGCCGCCGACCTGTTGGAGCGCGTTGTCGGCGTCTTCGACGACTCGGAGTGCCCCGCCGAACAGCATGAAGGGGAACAGGGCATAGAAGAGACTCTTGTCCCGTCCGATGCCGAGTCGTCGGAGGAGGAACACGAGTCCGACCAGTGCGATGATGAGCGTCACCGCGTAGCCGATTTCGGAGACGAGGGTGTAGCCGGGTTCTGCGACCGGTTCCGGAAGTGTGGCGCAGGTTCCGGCGTCGGAGACGAATCTCGTCGTTCCACCTTCACGAACTGCACACGGTGCGTTTTTGGCGTCGGCAACCACCGGCCCCCAGAAATAGTGCCAAATAAAGCCGTCGTACACCTGTTTCGGGAACGCGAGCGCACCACCGACCAGTGCGACGATGGCGGCGGCGACGGCACCCGCCCACGTTCGTTCGTTGTCGATTCCTTCGCTTGCGGTGTCCATATCGCACGAACCGGAGCGAGTGGGTTTTACAGTTCCGGTATCGTTACTCTTCGTTGTCGATATCGAGCGGCAGTTCTTCGCTTTCGAACGGCGACCCGAGGACGACCATCGTCTGGGAACGCGAAAACCCGTCCATCTGGGCGATTCTGTCGAACATCAGCTCGCGGAGGCTGTCTGCATTTTCCGCGTACACGCGCGCCATCACGTCCCACGACCCCGTCGTGAGATGCACTTCCTGAATCCCGTCGATGTTTTCGAGCTTTTTCAGAGTGTCTTTTTCTCGGCCTTGTTCGACGCGAAGGCCGATGAACGCGGAGATGCCGAGCGAGATTTCTTTCGGGTTTACGTTCGCGTGATAGCCCGTGATTACACCTGCTTCTTCCATCCGGTTGACTCGGTCGTGAACTGTCGCACTGGACATGTCGATTTGGCGGGCGATTTCGCTGAACGGAGTTCGTGCGTCGTTCTGGAGTGCTTTGAGAATCGCGCGGTCCGTATCATCCAGGTTCATATCGCTACCGAAATGCCCCAATGATAAATATCTGTACCACTCGCCGGAGTCCGGTTGCAGTATTCCGAACTGTGCGTGATTACCCTCCTACTTTCCCCAATGCGCTTCGGCCTCACGGGCCGCGGCCAGCACCTCGTCGTGTGCCTCGCCGTTGGACGCCACCAGCCCTCTGCTCTCGGTCGTCCACGGTTCGCCGTGAATGTCGGTCACCTGCCCGCCCGCCTGTCGAACCATGTGGACGCCCGCGACGGTGTCCCACGGATTCGGAACGACGTTCGTAACCGTTCCATCTAGTGCGCCGCTGGCGACCATCCCGAGGACGATTTGCGCACACCCGAATCGGCGCATGTCACCGAATCGTTCGAGGATTCCACGGACCGTCGCGGCGTACTCGTCCCGGCGGTCGAAATCCCACCAAATCGTCGGGCAGACCGTAAACGTCTCTGGGTCGGTGCGGTCACTGACGGTCACTCGTTCGCCGTTCAGATACGTCCCTTCCGAGTCGGCGGTGTAGACGTCCCCGAGCGCGGGGCAGACGTTTGCGGCAGCAATCGCCTCGCCGTCACGGACTGCGGCCACGCTAGTCGTCCAAATCGGAATCCCGCGGACGAAGTTGTTCGTGCCGTCGATTGGGTCGATTATCCACACGTCGCCCTCCGCCGGGACTTCTTTCAGTTCGTCGTCCTCCTCGCCGACGATTGCGTCGTCGGGGTATTCGTCGTGAATGACCTCGATAACCCGGCGTTGGCTCTGGCGGTCTGCCTCCGTCACCACGTCGGTTTTGTTCGATTTCGTCTCCACTGCGATGTTGTTCCGGAAACCTTCAGCGGCTATTTCACTTCCCGCGGTGGCGGCGCGTTCTGCGAGTTCGAGTCGCGCGTTCGCATCGGTCATGCTGTGAGAGGTGTGGTGCGATGGAAAAGGAGTGTCGTTTTCTGTGTGTCGGATTCGGCGCTCCGGGTTCAGATTCGGAACGTTTTAAGTCACCCAGCGTGGAGTAAAAACTGCGTGCGAGGGTAGCCAAGCTCGGCCAACGGCGGCGGACTCAAGATCCGCTCCTGTAGAGGTCCAAGGGTTCAAATCCCTTCCCTCGCACTCATAACAGAGTGCAGGAAGACCGCATCGGAGCGCTCTTCCCTCGCAAAAACCTCAAACGGGCCAATAAACAGGCTCTCGCAAAAACCTTCTGCGACGTGAACTAGTTCAGTAGAGAGTTCTCTGATGTGGAATTGGTGGCTTTGGAGGCACTGTTTGGTCTGATGGTTTTTCGAGAATGGTACGGCTTCATGATTTCGTGAGATTCACGCTAGCCCGTGGTTTTGTCGGGGTCGTGCTAGGTACTCACGACTCCAAATAACCGCCACATCACCACGACAGCCACACCCTCCCCAACCGATTCCCTTACTCGCTGTCGCTCGTTTCAGTCATCCCTCGCACGCTTTCGCTCGCCTTCTCGGAGGTACACTCCTCGACGGCTTGCCAGCGCGCGCCACAGAGCTTGATTACCCAGCCGAAAGGGTGCGCCAGCGCGTTCGGCGAGTGACGAACGATCGTGAGGCACGAGCCCAAACCCGCGCTGGCGGGGAGGAGTGGGGAGACTGCGGTGGCGGAGGCGGTTCCTGGTGGATGAAGGGCGAGCGACCGGAGGGAGTGAGGGCTTCGTTTGGAGTCGGGAATAGCAGACAGATACAGAGAATAATCTCATTCGCAGAAGCGAGCGCTTCGTTTGGAGTTGAGGGTAGCTGGCGACAATGCGAATCCAAAACCATCAGATAGCATCCAAACTTCTCCACACTAGTTCCCTCAAAACTCCTTGCTAGGCGAACGTTAATGAGGCCGGAACGACAAACACCATCTATGAGCACTGACGCCGCGCAAAGTGGGGAGACGCCGCAAATCGAGGTGACCGAAACTGCCGCCGAACAGGCCCTTAACTTGCTGGATAGCGAGGGCTTAGACCCCGGAGTCGCCGGACTGCGCCTGTTCGTCCAACAGGGTGGCTGTGCCGGACTCTCCTACGGCATGCGATTCGACGACGAACCGGAATCCGACGACACGGTCTTCACGCACCACGACCTGCGCGTGTTCGTTGACCCTGCGAGCATGAACTACATCGAGGGAAGCGTCGTAGACTACGAAACCGGCTTGCAGGGCGCTGGCTTCCACGTCGATAATCCGAACGTCGTCTCCGAATGCGGCTGTGGCGAAAGCTTCCGGACGTAGTCAGCTTACGGAAAATAACTCGCTTCTCGCGGCGTCCGATTACTCTTCTAGCTCGAATGCGACCGTCACTTCGGCTTGGTACTGCCGACCTTCGACCGAGGCGATTTCGACGCCGAGATGGTCTACTTCCACCCATTTGACGTTGTCGAGCGTCTCTTCGGCTCGGTCGATGGCGTCGTCCGCGGCGGCGTCGAAACTCTCGTCACTGGTTCCGATGAGGGTGATTTTCTTGAATACCATAGCGTCCTCCCATTTTCCGCCGCAGGTAAAAGTCGCATTGGCCGTTTACCGGTATGTTTGTTCGTTCCACTCCGACACTCATTTCCTCAGTCGTCCCGCCGCCCGTACTCCGTGCCGCGCATCTGGCCGTCGAGTCGGTCGGTCAGCGCGCCGACCACGTCGGAGAGGTACGCGGTGCCCCAAATCGCGGTGATGAGACCGCCGACGGTGTCGAACATGAGGTCGAGCATCGTGTCTTCCAGTCCGTACTGGGTCAACACCGTTTTTCCGCCAAAAACGACCGCCAGTCCGCTGACGCCGAACTCGATGACCTCCCAGATGACGCCGAAGGCGACCACGAACATGAGGATGAACACGAACATGAATCGCGGCGGGAGATAGACATCGTCGTAGTGGGCGTCCAGCGCCCGAACTGTCGCGTAACCGACCGCGGCGACGATTGAGGCGGAGAGGAGGTGTGTAAGGTGGTCCCACCACCAGACGTTCTGGTACGGGCCGAGGGTGCCAACAGCATGGAGAAAAACGGCGGTCGTAATCCACAGCGTCAGTCCGGCGTCCATCGGAATCTGATAGTCGCGTTCGAGAACTGCCGGGATGAGTGTGATGGCGAACGCTATCCCTGCATTGACCATGATTCCGAGGTTGCCCCTGTCCAGTCCGACGAAGAAGATGCCGACGAGGCTCAACTCCATCACGCGGGTCAACTGTCGCTGTCGTCGGGGCGAAATCCCGAGTTGTTCGCGAATCTTCATCGTATTTGCTCCTGAACGTCGTTCGGCAGTCGCGTCCGAGGCGGTGCGACCCGCCGAAAGTACAGTTCGAAGACGATGCCTGCGACGACGCCGATAGCCGTCGCGTAGACGAAGTCCCACATCAGCAGGTGTTCGCTCTCGATGAATGCGGTGCCGAGGTAGATGTCGGAGAGCCATTCGATGACCGCCCAGACGCCCGCCGTCGCAATCGTGGCGATGACGACGAAGAGGACGGCGAACCAGTGTGTCATCCGAACCGGCGTGAAAACGTGCAGTTCGACGGCGACGATGAGCGCGAGTGCGGCCACCGAGAGGTACGTCGCCACCCGTGTCGTGAGCGCGAGCGTTGCGAGCGTGCGCCCGAGGACGGGAAGCGCGGCGAGAAGCAGCACTTCCCACGGAAGCATCGCATCGGCGTTTCGGTAGGAAAGCGGGGGAATTACCGCCACCACGAAGACGAATCCGGCGAAAATAGCCCACAGGAAATCCGCCTGAAGCAGACTCGCTACCACGACGACGAGCAGAAATCCGACCAAAGTCCACGCCAGTCCGGCGTTGACCCGCTCGTTCTCCACGAGCGCGCCCAACCGACCGATTCGCTGTGCCATATCGACCGATAGGGCTGCCGTTGGTAAGAAAGGTTAGGCCGTGATGTAGGCACCTGCGTAGGCCAGTACCGCGACCGTAACCGCGGCCATGCCGGTGCAGAGCCACGCCCGAGGGTCGCGCTCGACACGGAACGAACGCAGTGGATACAGTTTCGGGCCGACGCCAACGGCCCCGACCGCGAGCACCGAGAAGACGAAGTGGTACGAAACGTCGAGCGTCGGTGCCGGAAGGAACAGCGCGGTGAGTGCGTAGCCTGCGCCGAGCGTTGCTCGCCCGTGAACGTGACCGAGGAGGCGCTTCTCGTGGTCGCGGTGGCCGTCGCGCAAGCGGAAGTACGCGAAAACGGCGAGCCACGCGGCCGCCAGTTCCACGCCGAAGATCGCGAGCAGGTTCAGCGTCGGGTCGGGAGGATACAGGGCGACCCGGTTGTGAAGCAGGACGGTGTCGAAGGGGTAGAGGAACTGCGGCGGTTCGCCCGTGAACACGTCGCCGAAGGGGTGGGACAGCAGGCCGAACGCCGCCGCGAGGAGTAGCTCTCGGGGTTGGAGGTCGGTGCGAGCATCCACGGCGAGTGCGAGTGCTGTTCCCGCCAGTACGAAGACGAGCATGACGCCTCCACCGAGGACGCCGCTTTCCGCGAAGCTAATCCAGACGAGCGCCGAGAGAATCACTGCGCCAACCGCTCTTTTATCCCTTCTTCCAGTGAGCAGGACGAAACCGGGGGCCGCGACGAGCGCGACGACGAGCGAATGTGTCACCGCCCTGTGGACGAGTTGTGAACTCCCCCAAAACGCGTTGGTCATCGACCACACACCGCCGAATCCGGCCTGCGCGAGTCCGACCAGCGCGTAGGCCATGTCTACGTCGGGAATCGTGGCGAACGCGCCCGCGACCACGCCGAACGTGAGCGCGCGCTCTGCGGGCCAGTATCGGTTGGCGACGAGTGCCGCCAGCGCGAAGGCTAGCAGAGCGTGGCCGACCATCATGGGAGTTCCTCTTCGCATTCTGTGACTATAAACTTCTCTCCGAAAACGGACGGGTCGCCTATCGGCCCAATCCTTCCCGCTGAACCGCGGAAATCCCGCGAGAAAGCGATGTCAGTGCGCGTTCGAGAACGTGTGCTGTATCCTGAACTGGCGGGTCGGGATGCTGACGCAGTTCGGCGAGCGACTGCTCGAACACCCGTTGCATCATCTCACCGATGTCGATGTGACGATAGGGGTTGCGCGACATCAACTGAATTCCCAGATGTGCGATGTCCGCAACGTCGCGGCAGATTCGCGCGCATTCGCCCAGTTGCGGCCCGCGTTCTGCGCACCAGTCCGAACACCACTCCGCGGTCGTTTCGAGCTTCTGGAAATCGTCGAGAACCAGTTCGACTTCGCTCGTCAGGTGGTCTTCGAACTTCTCTTTGCCGCCGATTGGTGCGGTAGGTTGTTGGGCCGTCTGTTTGCCGACAGCACTCGGTTCGTCTTCCATCTGCTGCGGTTGCCCGGTTTGCATCTCGTTTGTTTGCCCTCCCGTCGAACCTGCCTGCCCTCGCGTTCCGCGCGACCCCATCCGCGTTTCGCTCACCTGTCGATACCCGCCGCGCTGACTGTGCTGTTGTGCCATGGTGGTTCCCCGGACAGGGTACCGCCGAGACGAAAATAAGACGATGTGACCGTTTCGGCCGGTTCGCCGCCGAAACCGTCGATTCGAGGCAGTAACGAACGGCACTCCGGAACGAACCCGCTGCTATCGTCGGTGTCGGCAATCGTCCTGCACGAATGGCACGCAAAAAAGAGTGCGACCTTAGAATTGCGACTGCTGGACGGGCGACTGCTGCATCGGCGATTGCTGTTGAGTAGACGACTCTTGTCCGCTCTGAAGCCCGTCGAGCAGTCGGTAGGTCGAATCGACGGCTCGGGAAAGCACTGTTGCACACTCCTGACAGTGCGCGTGCGGGTGCTGTCTGCACTCGTCGGCGCATTCCTCGGCGGCGCGCGCGAACACTTCCGCGACTTCCGGCCCGAAGACCGAATCGCGGGAGATGAGCTTCGCGTTCAGCGTCCCGAGGTCTGCAACGTCGCGGCAGAGTCGGATGCAGTTTGCCATCTGTGGCCCTTCGTCGATGCACTGGTCGGCACACCAGTCACACACCTTCGCGGCCTTCTCGAAGTCTTCGAGCGCGATTCGCATCTCGCCCGGCAGTTGGTCTTCGAACTGGCCAACCTGTTGTGTCGTTTGTTGGCCTTGCTGGGTCATTCCCTGTTGACCCATGCCTTGCTGACCGATTCCCTGTTGGCCCTGCTGACCACCGGGAATCTGGCTCTGTTGTTGTGGTTGGCCATACTGCTGTCCTTGCATCTGGCGCTGCTGTTGTGGTTGGCCGTGTCGTTGTGTCTGCGGTTGACCGTACTGCTGACTCTGGCCGTGCTGCTGTCCGTGTGAACCCTGCATGTGTCTCTGTTGTGCCATTGTTTTCCTCCGCCCAGCAACGTGCTGGGGTGTCCCGGCATACACGGATAGCCCGAATAAACTGCGGCGACTGTTTCTACCGTTCGGAAACCGTTCGACCGGAGAAACGCCGCGTTGCCCGATTCAACGAGACGTTGGACGCGGGGTGCCGGGAAGGCGGGGTTTTTGGTACCTCGCGTGATACTGTGGCGCATGGAAAAGCCCACCGTAGGCGAGTTGACACCACCAGACAGGACGCTGATGGGCCCCGGCCCGAGCGAAGTGCATCCCCGCGTGCTCAGGGCGATGAGCACGCCGTTGGTCGGTCATTTAGATCCGTCGTTTATCGAGGTGATGAACGACGTGCAAGACCTGCTCCGATACACCTTCCGAACCGACAATAAGTGGACGATTCCGGTGTCCGGAACAGGGTCGGCTTCGATGGAGGCCGCGATAGGCAACGTGGTCGAACCCGGCGACACCATGTTGGTTCCGACGAACGGCTATTTTGGCGGGCGGATGGAATCGATGGCGAAGCGCGCAGGTAGCGAGGTCGTCCACGTCGATGCGCCGTGGGGTGAACCCCTCGACCCGGAAGATGTCCAAGCCGCGTTCGAAGAACACGACCCGGACGTGTTCGGCTTCGTTCACGCCGAAACGAGTACGGGCGTTGTTCAACCCGACGTTTCTGAACTCACAGCCATCGCGCACGACCACGATGCGCTCGTGATTGCCGACTGCGTCACCTCCCTCGGCGGCGTCGAACTCCGTGTTGATGAATGGGGCATCGACGTGGCCTACTCCGGCCCGCAGAAATGCCTCTCCTGTCCACCGGGTGCGAGTCCGCTGACGCTCAACGACCGTGCGATGGACAAAGTTCTGTCGCGCGAGGAACCCGCCCGGTCGTGGTATCTCGACCTTAGCTTACTCGAAGGCTACTGGGGCGACGAACGCGCCTACCACCACACCGCGCCGATTACGAACGTCTACGCGCTCCGCGAAGCTCTCCGCCTCGTTGCCGAGGAAGGCATCGAAGCGCGATGGGAACGCCACCGAGAGATGGCTGGCGCGCTCAAGGCGGGCGTCGAGGCGATGGGAATCGAGATGAACGCGCCGGACGACTACTGGTTGCCGAGTCTCAACGCGGTTCGCGTCCCTTCGGGCGTCACGGACACTGACGTGACCGACTACCTGCTGGAGCAGTACGACCTCGAAATCGCGACTGGACTCGGGGATTTGGACGGCGAAATCTTCCGCATCGGTTGTATGGGCTACTCCGCCCGTCCCGAGACGGTGTCCTATCTGGTCAGCGCGCTCGGCGATGCCTTGGAAAAACAGGGTGCCGACGTGGACGTGGAGGCCGGATTATCCGCGACGAGCAGCGCGCTCGGGAAGTAAACTCTCAGTAGTTGCGAGACGAGGGCGGACGAACCAGTATTTCGCCCGAACTTTTCACCGTCACCTCGTGGCCGCTGTAATCGAACGTCACGCTTCCGTCACTGCCCGAGCCGTCCTCGATAGAGCCGACAAGTGCGTCGAGCGCGTCGGGATTGATGGCGTCGTACAACGGTTCGAGGGCATCCAAGTCACCATCGCCAGTTGCAGTTGGAATGATTTTTCGATTGGAAACCGCAGAAACAGCAGATAGAACCGCCTCAGTCGGTGTTTCGTTCGGCTGGCGCTGGTACGAGAACTGTTCTGTGCCGCCGTCTTCCAGTGCTGTTGCCTTTGGGGACATCTGATGCATCCGAGCCTAGCGGGGGAGCTGAAGTATCGCCTTTCGTTGGCTACTCAACGCTTTAAGTGTCCGGGGACGAGACGAGGGTGTGACGGAGGAGGTTCGTCAGCCCTCGCCGCAGGAGCGTCGAAACGGCTTGGTCGGAAATGTCGAACTCCGCGGCGATTTCTCGAAGCGTGATTTGTCGCGGTACCTCGAAAAACCCTTCTTCGACGGCGTACAACAGGATTTCTCGCTGTCGCTCGGAGATGCCGTAAGACGCTTCGCCGGGGTCGTCCGCGCGATAGATTCGTTTGAGTTGGAGCGAAACGTCGCGTTCTTCCAATCGGCTCTGTAACGAGAACAGCACGTCCCGGTTGGGAATCCGGGCGCTGATGTGCGTTCCATCGTCCGTGGCCCGCACTTCGAGAAACGTGATACCGTGTTCTACTGCGATTGGATAGACGAGGGAGGTTTCACCTTCCTCCGACAGCGCCACGCGATACAGTCGCCGCCCGCTGCTTTCGGCGAGAATCTCGAACGCTTCGACAGTCGGGTCGTTCGGTAGTTTTCTGTCGATGGTGTCGAAGTCGTCGCAGTCCACCCAGCAGACGAGGGCCGGTGCCTTTCCCGACCGGAGTTGCAAATCCTCTATATCGACGACCAACCCGGTGACGGCACGGCGCGTCTCCGCCAAAATCGGCGTGGAGAGGTCGAACTCTGCTATGACGTTCATCGCTCGAACGTTTCCGAAGGACGGACTGAAACAATAAAACACTACCCCGAAACGAGTATTTCCGTCTCTGTCTCCTTCTCCTACTCGAACCGCTTGCGCACGCTTTCCGCGTGCGCTTCCAACCCTTCCGCCTCCGCGAGGGTCGTAATCGTTTCCGAAATCGAATCGAGGGCATCCTCGTCCAATCGCTGAACAGTGGTCGAGCGGAGGAAGGTATCGACCGACAGCCCACCCGTGATTTTCGCCAGACCGGTCGTCGGTAGAACGTGATTCGTCCCTGAGGCGTAATCGCCCGCCGCGACCGGGGTGTACGAACCCAAGAAAACGCTTCCCGCGCTGTCGATGCGGTTCAAAAGCTCCTCGTCGTTTTCGGCCTGAATCGAGAGGTGTTCTGCGGCGTACTCCTCCGCGAACAGCAGACCCTCGCTCATCGACCGGGCGACGAACACGCCGCTGTCGTCGTTTTCGAGCGCGACCCGAATCACGTCCTCTCGCTCGCGTTCGCTCGCCTGTCGGTCGATTTCCTCGATGATTTCCTCGGCAAAGTCGGCGTCGTCGGTCACCGTGACCACCGGGGAGTTTTCGTCGTGCTCCGCCTGCGCGACCATGTCGCTGGCGACGTGTTTCGGACTTGCCGACGCGTCCGCGAGGACGAACAGTTCGCTCGGCCCGGCGAGGAAGTCGATTGCCACGTCGCCCTGCACCTCCGCTTTCGCCGCCGTGACCCAGCGATTGCCGGGGCCGACGATTTTCTGCACGCGGTCAACCTGCTCGGTTCCGTAAGCCATCGCGCCGATAGCCTGCGCTCCGCCGACGCGGTACACCTTGTCCGCGCCCGCGGCGTGAATCGCGGCCAGCGTGATGGGGTTCTGCGGTTCCCCCGGCGGCGTGGCCACGGCGACCTGCTCCACTCCGGCGACTTTCGCGGGGATGACACCCATCAGCGCGCTGGAGGGGTACGCCGCGGTGCCGCCCGGTGCGTACACGCCGACGCGCTCGATGGGGCGGAATCGGCGGCCGAGTTCGCGCCCGTCGAAGTCCTCGCGCCAGTCTTCTGGCATCTGGGCTTCGTGGAACTCGCGGATGTTTTCCGCGGCGTCTTCGATGGCCTCGCGCACGTCCGCGTCGATTTCCTCGTAGGCGCGTTCGGCGTCGTCCGTGATGTCGATGTTGCCGACTTCTACGTCGTCGAACTCGCGGCAGAACTCTCGAACCGCCACGTCGCCCTCGGTACGCACTCGGCCGATGATGTCGCGCACGTCGCTCCGGACGCTCTCGATTCCGGCGTCCCGGTCGAACAGCGCGCGGCGCTCGTCCGGCCCGAGGTCTGCGATTTCCTGCGTGTTCATGGCGTGGTGTTGGTGGGGGTGTAAAAAACGATTTGCGCTCTTGGACTAGGATCGTTTTTCGAGCTGTGGGGGCGCTGGCGAAATTCATCATCGGCTATTGGGATAGTTGGTGTGCTAGCTGTTGTTGACGACAAATACCGCGTGACTGGGGATTGTACGGAAAGAAAGCAAGTCACGACAACAAATACCGCAACCGCCACCGCACCGTCCCACGAACCTCCCCAACCGATTTCTTCCCTCGTTTCACTCGGTCAGTCATCCACCATCAGAGGCAAGCTCTGATGAGCCATTCGCTCGCTCCTCCGTCGCTCACGAAGACCTCGCACGCTGTCAGCACGAATCTCCGGACGTGAAGTCCTCCGGCTCGTTCCAGCGCGCGCCACAAGGCAAATTCGGGAGTTCGAAATCTTCACAAACCATCATGGCGCGTGCGCCAGCAGGCCCGAGGCGCTTGCCGCCGAGGGCCTGCGTGGGTTCGCGCGAGGGATGAGTGAGCGAATCGGTTGGGGAGGAATGTGGGCGGTGGCGGTTTCAGTGGAGTCGTGATTTGTTCCCGACTCTCCACCTCTCACTGTCGTATTGCTGATTTCGTTGTAGCTTCCCCGACTATTACCACTCACTCCTCGTGTGTTGGCTGAAGAAGTTCCACATCCGACGATTCGCGTCCGGGCCGCCCGGCGCGGTGTACTCCCCACCTGCGGTTCCGCCCGACCACGCATGGCCCATGCCGTCCACTTCCCAGTACTCCACCAGATTCGTGCCTGAGTCGTCGTGATACTCCGAAACCGTGTAGCTGAACGAGTCGGATTGTCCGTTCGTCACCGAATCCGGGGTCGTATCGACGTTGTCGTCGTTCGCGCCGTCTTCCGCGAGGTCGTTGGTCTGAATCGCCTGAACCGTCGCTTGGTCGCCGTTTATCGGCACGACTGTGCCATCCGCGGTTCCGTGGAAGACGATGGTCGGGAGCAAACTCGTAATCCCGTAGTATTCCATCGCGTCGTAGGCGTCGATACCCTTCGCGTAGGGGTCTGGCCCGCCGTACTCCATCGCCGCCGTCGCCCCGGTCACGGTGTCCGCGGCGTCGTATTCCAGTGCGGAGTGGATGCCGCCCGCCGCGTAGATGTCGGCGTACTCGGCAAGCAAGTTCGGAACCATCGCCCCGCCCGCCGACAGTCCGGCGACGTACACCCGTTCTGCATCGAGACTGTGCGCGTCTGTCGTTTCTTGTGTCATCCCGGCGATGACCGCGGCCTCACCGTTTCCGCGGACGGTGTTCGCGTCGTAGAACCAGTTCCAGCACTGTTCGCTGTTTCGGGCATTGTACTGGTCGGGGTAGATGACGACGAAGCCCTCTTCGTCCGCGACTTCGTTCATACCCGTTTCCACGCGGAACTGGTCTGCGTCTTGGGTACAACCGTGGAGCATCACCACGAGGGGTGACCCTGCCCCCGCCGAATCGGGAACGTACTTCCAGTAGTCGAACCCGCTGTAGTAGTGATTCGTGTACGAGCCTTCTGCCGTGGCCGTGCTTGCGCTTCCAAGGATGCCCGCGGTGGCAACCGTTCCACCGACCGACCGGATGAGTGTTCGTCTGTCGAGTTTCATGATATGGCGTATCGTACCAATGTTTTTGGGTAAAATCTAACAATGGGTTAATATGTAAATATCAGTCGGCTCGAATCGAGAAGCGTTTCGCTATCGAGTTGTAGAATGTCGCCCGGAACACTAACTTCCAGCCTCATCCCGAGGCGGCGTGCCGCGTCGGCTGGCAAACCCTCGTGCCGGGCGGGTGGACGAACCACCAAGCACCGAGACGCAGTTACCATCTCGGCAGGCGAGTTTGAGAACTGCCACGTTCGAGCCGGTTCCACCGGATCAAAGGGTGATTTCAGAGCAATCACCACGCTCACTGAACTGTCGCGCACCCGGGTTCTCCGCTCGGTCATCGCTCCCGAAGTGGGACTGCTCCGGCGGGGACTGAGGTACGCAAAGAATAGGTTAGCGTCGAACCCGATAAGGGCTTTCGGGTTATCTCCTACTAGACACTGTCATAAATGCGATAAAATCGCAGTTTCTCGTCCGAATTTAGATGGTGTACTCCGATTCCTTCAACTGGACGTAGCCGCCGTTGCGATAGCGATATTTGGTTTTCTTGTACTTGGCGGCGACTTTAGCGGCCTTAACACCCGACCCGAACTTCGACCGGAGAAGTCCCTTTCCTTCCGATTTGAGCAGACTGTCCGCCATCGAAAACGTGTCGTCCCAATCGTCCGGGCCGTAGTCCGCGACGATATCCGCGAAGGAGACGTTCCGGAGGATTTCGTCGCCGATTGCGGCCTTCCATTCGTCGTTGTACGATTCGAGCGAATCGGTCGCGGCGAGTTCTCCGGCGATTTTGCCGGTTCGAACCGCAACGTGGTAGCCGCCTTCGTGGAACGCGCTGGTGGTACCCATCGCGCCGCCAGCGACGGCGATTCCGGCTTTGACCGGCGATTCGATTGGTTTGGTCGAGGAAATCGGGTAGGTTTCGGTGCCGCCGGATTTCCCGCGGTCTTCGACCAGCGGGAAATCCGTCTCGATGTCGTACTCGTCGCCGTACTCGTGTTCGAGGAGTCTGCGGATGTACTCCCCGGCGCGGGGCAGGCTCTCGTCGTCCTCGTTCAGCAGGACGTAGGATTCTGGATTGTCGATGTTGTCGATGTTCATCCCGATTGGCATCGTGAGGCCGACGCGTGCCACCGTGCCGTCGTTCGGGAACACCCACGGATACGCCGTCTCGCCGGGAATGTAGCCCCACCAGAATTTCAGCGCCGAGCGTTCGAACAGTTCTTCGGGAATCTCCCGATACTCCTGATAGGCGATGTGGTTCGCCGTCGGCGGGCTGAGGTGGTCGCTCACCGAGCGCCCCTCGGGCATGAACTGGTCGAGCGCGGAGAGCGTGATTCGGCGCTGTGGGCCGTCGGCGAGAATCAGATATTTTGCGGCAATGTCCTCGCCGTCGGCCAGTCGGAGGGTATGGCGGTACTCGGCGTCGAGGTCGGTTTCGGCGCGCTTGACGCCGACGCCGACGCGGTACCCTGCCCCGGCGTCCTCCGCGCGCTCTCTCAGCCAGTCGTCCATCCACGTGCGGTTGAAGGTGAATCCCATCTTGGGGTACGAGGCTTCGATTCCCGTTCTGCGGAGAACCGCGTTCTCGTTCGGGCCGAGAAACTCCACCCTGTCGAGTTCCTGTAGGATGATGTGGTCGGGAATCTCCCGATAGTCTTCGTCCATGATGTCCACCCAGTAGTCCAACATTCCGGCGGCATCGGTGGAATCTGGGCCGAGGAACTCTCGGTCAGCGCGGGGGACGCCCTGTTCCAAGACGACGGCGCTCGCACCGTGCGTCGCGGCTTGCTCCCCTGCCGACATCCCGGCGGGACCGCCGCCCACGACAGAAACGTCAAATCGCTCCATACGGCTACCGTACTCAACATGGGGTACTAAATTCTTGACCTTTTGTCCGGCGAATGGATTTTCGTTAAGTTGTGATACGATTTCATCAGGTACGGTTTTCACGATTCCCCACACAGAAAACGGTATGATGGAGTTCGAATATCTCGATGTCGAGCGCGTCGGCGACATTGCCCGCGTGACCATGAACCGCCCCGAAACGCACAACGCGATGAACCGCGAGATGGCGAACGAACTGCGAACTGTTACGATGGCTCTACACGACGACGATTCGCGCTGTATCGTCCTCACGGGAACCGACGGCGTGTTCAACACGGGTGCCGACCTGTCGGTGCTGTCGGGGAATTCGGACGACGCGCGCATCCTCCGAAAAATCGCGTCGAGCCTGCATCGCTCCATCGAAAATCTGGTTCGCGCGCCGAAACCGGTCGTTACGGGCATAAACGGCGTTTCTGCTGGCGGTGGGTTCGGACTCGCGCTTTCCGGCGACATCGTCCTGCTCGCGGAGGAATCCCGACTGGAGTTCGCGTACCCGAAAGTCGGCCTGACGGGAGACGGCGGTTCGACGTACTTCCTCCCGCACCTCGTCGGCCTGCGCCGGGCGAAGGAAATCGCCCTGCTTGACGAACCGATTGCTCCCGAGGAGGCCGTGGATACAGGACTCGCAACGGAAGTCGCGGACGACTTCGACGCTAGACTCGCCGAACTCGCGGAATCTCTCGCGGACGGGCCGACTCGCGCCTACGGCACGACGAAACGCCTGTTCAACCGCGGACTGGGCCGCGACCTGTCGGCGCAGATGGCGAGCGAAACCGACAGCATCGCCCGGATGACCGAAACTGACGATTACGAACGCGGACTGGCGGCGTTCTTCGAGAAGGAGACGCCGGAGTTCGAAGGGCGATAGAATCGGATAGCGAACGAACACGATGTATTTCGAACCGAAACACTGATTTCCCCGCTTCCGTAGGATTGTGCAATGCAGGCAATTGTCAATGGAGAGGTTCGCACGGTTTCCGAAGCAGGCACTATCGAAAACGGAACCGTGCTGTTCGAGGACGGCAAAATCGTCGCGGTCGGCGCGGATGCGGACGTTGACGTACCCGATGACGCCGAAGTCATCGACGCTGGCGGAAAGCCGGTCACGCCGGGACTCGTGGAAGCCCACAGCCACGCCGGGATGGGCGAGTGGGGCGAACCGGAAGACGGCGACGTGAACGAACTCACCGACCCGGTGACGCCGCACGTCAACGCGCTCGACGGCTTCCACCCGCGCGACGAGGAACTGCAACACGCCTATCAGGGCGGCGTGACGACTGTCAGCGCGCGCATGGGAAGCGCGAACGTCGTCGGCGGAATCATCTGCTCGATGAAAACCTACGGCGACCTCGCCGACGAGATGCTGATTCAGGAGGACGGCATGAAAGCCGCGATGGGTGAAAATCCGAAGCGCGTCCACGGCGACCAGAACGGGCGCGAACCCACCACGCGGCCCGGAATCGCCGCCACCCTCCGACAGGCGCTCATGGACGCCGAAGGTTACGTTTCCCGGCGCGAGAAAGCCGAGGAAGAGGGCGACCCCTTCGACCGAGATTTGGGGCTCGAAAACCTCGCCCGCGTTGTTGAAGGTGACCTCCCGCTTCGCGTCCACGCCCACCGCGCGGACGACATTGCGACAGTCTTTCGTATTGCTGATGAGTTCGGCATCTCTGACCTCTCCATCGAACATGCAACCGAGGGCCACGTCCTCGCCGACGAGTTCGTAAAACGCGACGTGCCAGCCATCGTCGGCCCTTCTCTCTATTCGGGCGCGAAATACGAACTCTCGAACATTACGTTCGAAACCGCTGGAATCCTCCACGAGGCGGGCGTGAAAGTCGCCATCCAGACCGACGCGCCGGTACTCCCGCAGGAGCATCTGGACGTCTGTGTCGGCTTGGCGATTCGAGAAGGTCTTCCAGAGGAAGTTGCTTTGGAAACCGTGACGCGCAACCCCGCCGAAATTTTGGGAATCGAAAGTCGTGTTGGAACGCTTGAAGAGGGTACTGATGCTGACGTTGTCGTGTGGGACGGCGAACCCTTCGAGATTACGTCGGATGCCGAGCACGTTTTCGTCGATGGCCAGCATGCGTACGATTCGGAGCGCGACGACCGCGACCCGCGTGACGAATACGCGTGGTGAAATCTCGGCGGAGAGAGTTTCGGAACTAGTTCTGTTTTACATCGGATTGGTGGATTCAAAGAGAGGTATTCTCCGAGTATGTTCTCGCCGGTGTTTGTTCACGAAAGGCGAAGAGGAAGTCTCGACTTCACTGAAAACCGCCACCGCACAGCGACAGCCACACGCCTCCCCAACCGATTCCTTCGTCACTGCGTTCCTCAGTCATCCCTCACGCGGCTTCAGTGCAGAGCCTCGGACGTGAAGTCCTCGGCTCTACACCAGCGCGCGCCACGACGCAAATACGGTGTTCTCGAAACTATCAATACCACAGTGGCGCGTGCGTCAGCAGACCCGAGGCGTTCACCGCCGAGGGTCTGCTAATTTCCGCGCGAGGGATGAGTATCGCAGGGAGTGAAACGACCGAGAAACGCAGTCGGTTGGGGAGGCGTGTGGTCGTCGCTGTGCGGAGGCGGTTCCATTGGAGTCGGGAATAGCTAGCAACATCGTGCAAACCTCTGTAACCAACTGACCACTATCTGAACCAACAATGAGACGAACAACTGGCGACCCAGTCCCACCACAAAACGACACCCCAACTCTTCGCAGCAATCGATAGAATTTTTCGGTGAGACACTATACAAAACCTCGTGAATATACGGGGGACTGTCGCCGAGTTGGGCGAGGTGCGAACCGTGACCACCAGGTACGGCGAGCGCGAACTCGCGGAAATACTCGTTAAACCGGACGACGACGCACCGAAGACGGTGACGCTGTGGGGCAAGTGGACGGAGAGCGCGGAACTCCTCGAAGAAGGAATGGAACTGCTGGTGACGGACGTAGAGGAGTCCGAGTACGACGGGGAGACGACATACGCGACGAGCAAGGAATCCTACGTCGTGGTCGAACCGGGATTTCTGGTGAACGTGACTGACGTTCGCTCGTGGGTGCAGTGCCCCCGGATGTACTACCTGAACAAACTGTCCGGAATCCCACTCAACTATCCGGTCATCAAGGGAACCATCGTTCACGAGGTGTTCGGCGACCTGCTCAGGGGGCGCGAGTTGGACGACTCGATAGGTGAACGAGTGGAAGAGGCAGGACTGGAACTCGGCCTGCTTGGCCGCGAAACCGAAGAGGTTGCCGGCGAAGTGCGCCAGAACGCCGCCGCAATCGAGGGCTGGTTGGAACAGGGCGTGCTTGACGACACGGACGACTGGCGAAGCGAATACACGCTCATCAGCGAGCGATTCGGCATCAAAGGACGCTGTGACGCCTTGCGGCGCGGAATGCCCGTCGAGTTGAAGACAGGTAAAAAC
Source organism: Haladaptatus litoreus (assembly GCF_900156425.1). GTDB lineage: Archaea > Halobacteriota > Halobacteria > Halobacteriales > Haladaptataceae > Haladaptatus > Haladaptatus litoreus. The sequence continues at coordinate 1,737,991 of NZ_FTNO01000001.1, read as the reverse complement.
ACGAACCGTGACCCACGGTTTCAGGACAAGATTCAGGCTGCCTGCTACGCCCTGCTCCTGCAAGAGCGCGGTGTTCCGGCGGATACGGGAACCCTGCTGTATACGAAAAATTCCGCGCTGGACAGAACCGAGGAGTCGGGTGACCTCTCGCCCGCGAAGGAGTTCTCGATTGCGAAGGGACTCCTCGAATTCGTCGTTCGAACACGCAACGAAATCGCGGCCATGGAGTTCGACATGGGCGTTCCGACGGGCTACGAAGCGAACGCGAAATGCCAGTACTGCTTCGAGAAGGACACCTGCATGGTCGTCTCGGGGCGACTCGGGCAGGAGTCGAAGGCCGGGCAAATTGGCACGCCGATTCCGGAACACGAACGCGAGTACTTCGACCGAAAATACCGCGAAATCGAGGAGGAACGACGAGCGACGCACGCGGAGTACGCCAAGTTGTGGAAACAGACCGCGGAGGAGCGCGCGGACGACGACCGCGCGCTCATCGACTTGGAACCCGCAGGGCAAACCCAAATCGAGGGTGGGCGCTGGGAACTCCGCGCGAAGAAGACGGACGATTCGGTTTCGAAAATTCGGGAGGGCGACGTGGTGTTAGCAAGCGATGGCCACCCAGTAGACGGCCACGGGGAACTGGCGCGAGTGAAGCGGTTAGGAGACGAAATCGTCGTCACGACCGACGAACCAGTCGAACTACGCCGACTGGACGTGTACCCCTCCGAACTGTCCGCGGATAGGATGCTCACCGCGCTTCACGACTGTCTGCTGAAGGGCGACCCGCGACGGAAAGCCGTCCTGTTCGGGGAGCAGGAACCCGAATTTGCGGAGCAAAGCGAAGCCTACATCCAGAACAACGAATCGCAGAACGCGGCGGTCAATTTGGCGGTCAACGCCGAGGACTGCGCGCTCATCCACGGGCCGCCCGGAACCGGGAAAACCTACACCATCGCGAGAACGATTCGGGCGTTGGTCGAGGATGGCAACCGCGTTTTACTCTCGGCGTTCACGAACCGCGCGGTGGACAACGCGCTCGAAGCCTTGCGCGAACAGGGGTTCGAGGATGTAATCCGCGTCGGTACGGAAAATGGGGTCCGCGAGGACATGCAGGACATTAGGTTGGAGTACGGCGGCGACCCCGGAACGCGCGCCGCGGAACTCAAACAGGCGAGCGTCGTCGCCGCGACGACTGCCACCTGTGGCTCGCGTATCATGCGCGAACAGGCGTTCGACGTGGCACTGGTGGACGAAGCCTCACAGTTGACCGAACCGGCGACGCTCGCGGCAATCAACCTCGCGGAGGGGTTCGTTCTAGTCGGTGACCATCACCAACTTCCGCCTGTCGTCAGGGCTGAGAACGACCTCTCCGAATCGCTGTTCGAGCGACTCGTAGAACAGTATCCCGACGCATCGGTCATGCTCGAACGCCAGTATCGGATGGCCCAGCAGATTCAGGCCTTTTCGTCGCAGGAGTTCTACGACGGGGTGCTTCGACCCGCAAACGGCGAGGTCGCTGGCCAGCGACTCGCCGACCTTCCGGGTGTTTCTGCCGAATCGCTCCCTGCGCAGTTGCAGGGGTGGGTGACCTTCGTCGAACCCGATGGACGAGCAGTCGGCAACACGAATCCGGAGGAGGCAGAGCGCGTGAAAGAACTCGTCTCTCGATTCGTGGGTGCGGGTGTTCAGCGGGAGGACATCGGCGTCATCGCCCCGTTCCGGGCACAGGTCGCGGAAATCTCGCGCCGGGTTCCGGATTTGGTCGCGGTCGATACGGTGGACAGGTTCCAAGGGTCGAGCAAGGAGGTCATCATCGTTTCCTTCGTCGCGACGGGCGATTTGGACAGTCCGATTTTCGACGATTATCGCCGGGTGAACGTCGCGCTCACGCGAGCGAAAAAGGCCCTCGTCCTCGTCGGCGACGAAACCGCCCTGCGTTCGTCCCCGTTGTACGACCGAATGGTGGATTGGGCGACGTGAACGTTTTCGTGAGTCGGATTCGTATTCGAGTGTGTGAACTCCGCAAATCTCTCGAATCTCTCGCTTCCCGACTGCAACGTGGCAGTTCTCGAACCCCCCGGCGGAACTGCGGTTGACCCGCGCGAGGCCGCCGAGGAGGCGGTCGAAAATCCACACGGACCACCGCTCTCCGAAATCGTCTCTCCCGACGAAACGGTCGCAATCGTCGTCACGGACGTCACTCGCGCGACTCCGGACGATATTCTGTTGGACGTGCTTCTCTCGGAACTCAAAGAGGCGGGCGTGCCCCGAAACCAAATCACGGTCGTCATCGGCCTCGGTCTGCACCGGCCAATGACGGATACAGAAATCGCAGACGCCCTCGGCGAACACGCCGACCTCGCCGAGAATCACAACGCCGATTCGGTGGTCGAAGTCGGTCGGGTAGAATCGGGCGAAACCGAAATCCCAATCGAACTGAATCCGACAGTTGCGAATGCCGACCGGGTGCTTTCGACGGGAATGGTCGAACCCCACCAGTACGCGGGCTTTTCGGGCGGAGCGAAGACCGTGGCCATCGGCGCGGGCGGCGAATCGCTCATTCGCTACACGCACGGCCCGGAGATGCTCGCGCATGATGGCGTTCGACTTGGCCGAATCGAAAACAATCCCTTCCGCGAAACGCTTGACGAGGCGGGCGACGTAATCGGCGTCGATTTCTGTCTGAACGTCACGCACGGGCCGGACGGGGTTCTCGGTGCCAGTGCAGGACACCACCGCGACGTGGTTTTCGACCTCGCAGAAACCGCGAAGGAGGTGCTGTCGGTTCAGGTCGAAGGGAAATTCGATGCCGTCGTCGCGGGCGTTCCAGAAGCGAAGGCCACGAACCTCTATCAGGCGACCCGCGCCGCGACTTACGTCGTCCTCGGCGACCGGAATCCACTGCGCTCCGGCGGCCGCGTCGTCGTTCCCGCCGAACTCTCGGAAGGTGCCGGAGAGGGCCGCGGCGAAAAGCGATTCTACGACCGACTCGCCGGTGCGACCGACCCCGAGAGTTTGTACGAGGAAATGCGCTCTGGATACGAACCGGGCGCACAGCGCGCGTTCGTCGTGGCACGCGCCCTGCGCGGCCACGACGTGTACGTGACGGGAAGCGAGCATCCGGAAGTCGTCGAGGACTGTCTGATGCACGCCCGCGAGTCGGTCGCGGACGCCATCGAACCCAGGAGCGACGTGTTGGTCGTTCCGAACGCGCTTGAAACGCTGCTGGTTCGACCCGTGAGGGATTGACTGGAACCCGAGTTCACCAGAGGACGTGCGGCCAGACGAACCGGAACAACAACCAGATGAGTCCGGTGAGGATGGCCGTCATCAGCAGGTTGAGAATCACACCGGCACGCATCATCTGGCTCTGTTTCAGATAGCCGCTCCCGAAGACGATGGCGTTCGGCGGCGTGGCCACGGGTAATGCGAACGCGAAACTCGCCGCGATGGCTCCCGAGACGGAGAGGAAGACGGCCGCGGCTACGTCGGTGAGACCGAGCGTGGCCGCGAAGACGCCCCCGATGCTGATGAGAATCGGGATGATGATGGTCGCGGTCGCGGTGTTGCTCGTCATCTCGGTGAGGAAGATGACGAGGAGCACCACTGCGCCGACCACGAGGACGATGGGCGCACCCGTGAGCGACGTGAAGACCGAGTCGGCGATCCACTCCGTTGCGCCGGTCGTGGCGAGGGCGTCCGCCAGCGCGATACCGCCGCCGAATAGGAGGATGGTAACCCAATCGATATCGACGAGGTCGTCCCATTCCATCGTATCCGCCAGCACGAGCGCCGGAATCGAAAGTAGTCCGACGACGACGTAGTAGAGGATTCCCTGATGGCCCTCGACCCCGAAGACGCTCGTTCCCTCGCCACCGAAGAGCGTGACCGCCCACGCCGACGGCAGGTACGGCCCGAGGAAATCGCCCAATCCGCCGAGAACCCAGAGGAACGCGGTTGCGGTGAAGATGGCCGCAACGCGCTTACCGCGGGGACTGAGTTCCCCCTCTTCGGCGAGATACCGGCGGGCCTGTTTCCGTGCGTCGCTCACGTCCTCGACCTGCGGCGGATACAGGACGTACGTGAGCACGTACCAGACGACCGGGAGCGTGATGGCCACTATCGGAACGCCGATGATCAACCACTGCGCGAACCCGATTTCGTACCCGAGGATTTCGTTCAGTTGGGACGCGAGCACCGCGTTCGGCGGCGTTCCGATGAGCGTTCCGACGCCGCCGACGCTGGCGGCGTAGGCGGTTCCGAGGAGCATCGACACCTGAATGTTCGAGAACTCGTCCGGCGCCGCGATTCCCCCGTCGGTGGCGGTAACGTCGGTGTCGTCCACCGTCTCGCTCGCCGCTTCGACGTTTTCGCGCCCGAGGACCTGAGAGAGAACGCCGAGCGCGATGGGCGTCATCATCGCGGCGGTCGCGGTGTTCGATACCCACATCGAGAGGAAGGCCGTCGCCAGCATGACGGCGAGGACGAGTCGGCGCGGTGACGACCCCATCACGGACATCATCCACAGAGCGATTCGCCGGTCGATGTCGTACTTCTGGAGCGCGTTCGCAAGCATGAACCCGGCGATGAACAGGAAAATGAGGTGGTCCGCGAAGCCAACCAGCGCCTCGTCCAAATCGGCGTAGACGCCGAAGACGGTGAGGAGGATGGGTATCGAGAGCGCCGTCACGGCCAGCGGGAACGCTCCCGTGACCCACAGCAGTCCCGCGAAGAACATCGTTGCAAGCGCGAACTGCCCCCGAGTCGAGAGTCCGGCAGGACTCGGAGCGCCTGCGATGACTGCGGTTCCGAACAGTGCGATGACGAAGAGGAGGAGGCGACGGCGGGGATTCGACTGTCTTGTCATTGCTAACCACACCCAATTGAATCCATTAGGATTATTCTTTTGGCCGTTTCGAATACAATTTATATCGATATCCCTTGTGGTATCCTCGTTTCGACCGACTCCTTTGTCCTCGTGTCGGCGCTTCGTTTCTCAATCCGTTCCGGCAATTCCCCCTCCGTCCTCGATTCGCTCCAACACGCGCTCGTGGAACTCCTGTAATACCGCGCTTTCGTCCTCCGCGAGCACCACGTCGCTCGCCATCAGCGTTGCGAGGCCGAACGCGCGCGGTGTCGGGGACTGCACCCGGTGTTGGGCGACCTCGATTTCGCCCGCCTGTATTTTTCCGAGGATTTCCTCGACGGCGGAGAGCGCGAGTTTGTCCTCGATGATTTCCCGATACGTCTCCTCTATGACGGCGAACTCGTCCAACTCGTCCGCAAAGCCGAGCAGCATCTCGCTCGACACCTGTTGCTCGCTGGCGGATTTCTCGTATCCTTTGTAGCGTTTGAGAATCATCAGCGAGCGCGTGGCGTTGATGCGGAAATAGCGCTGGAGTAGGTCGGTGCCGGAGAGCGCAGATCGCAAGTCCTCGCGCAGTTCGTCCGGCGAAATATCGCGGAGGATGGCCGGAACGTCCACCTTTCTGTTCAGCGGCATGGAGACGGTAAAGCCGTTGTCCGCGACCGCCACCGTGACGTTGGTGTTTGCCGACTGGGCGCACCGGTAGGCGACGACACGGGAGAGGCCGTCGTTGAACTTTCGTCCGTAGTTCGAGTGAACGTAGTAATGGCGTTTGTACTCGTCTCTGTCCATCTCGATTTCGACCGCGAGACGGGTTTCGGTGCTGACGCTTTCGGAACCGGCGTAGCGAACCTGCTCGTCGAACATTCGGGCGATTGCGCGGACGCTATTTTCGTCCAGCGGGAACCCCCGAAGCCACACCCGAACCGCCGGTTTGCCGCGGTCGGACAGTCGCGAGAGGAGTTCACCCTGAAAGGCGGCGATTTCCCGTCCGAGGTCGTAGGAAAGCGGCAGTCGCTCGGAAAACCACGAAGGGACCGTCGGGCGGGCGTTGGTTCGGTCGGCGTACACCTTCGACCCGCGGCGGTATCGGTATTCGAAATGCTGGCCGCCGAGGACGAACACGTCGCCCTTTTCGAGCGTGTCGAGGTAATTCTCGTCCAAGTCGCCGACCCACTCGTTGTCGGCCCGGGTGACCACGTCGCAGGAAAACGAATCCGGTATCGTCCCGATGTTGGTCATGTAGATTACGCGGGCGAGTCGGCCGCGCTTTCCCATCAGCATTTCATCGACCGGATACTCCGGATAGTGGTACTCGCCGTCCGGCGGGTCGTTGCCGTCGCGCCAGACCTTCGCGTAGACGTTTTTGTCCTCGAGTCCGTCGTAGTCCGCGGTCAGATAACGAAGAAGTGATTCCCACTGCTCGTCGTCGTAGTTTCGGTAGGGGTAGGCTCGCTGGAGCGTGGCTTTCAGTTCGCTCTCGGGCCGAATTTCGTTGATTGCCATCCCGTAGACGTGCTGGGCCGCCACGTCCTGTGCCTGCTCGGGGACGAACACGCGGTCTACGAAGCCCGCTTCAGCCTTCTTCAGCATGACCGCACACTCTATCAGTTCGTCCCTGTCGAGGGCGATAACTCGGCCAGTAACCGTCTGCCCGAGTTGGTGGCCTGCGCGTCCGACGCGCTGGAGCAGGGAGGCGACGCTTTTCGGGGAGCCGATCTGCACCACCAAATCGACGTGGGGCATGTCGATACCGAGTTCGAGGCTCGTGGAAGTCGTCACCACGTCCAAGTCGCCGTCTTTCAATCGCCCCTCGATTCGCTGGCGGGCCTCCTTTGAGAGACTGCCGTGGTGACAGCCAGAATTGTCCTCGTCGTAGCCGTCGAACTGCTCGCGGAGGTTCTGTAACACGCGCTCCGCGCCGGAGCGCGTGTTGGTGAAAACCAACGTGTTCGTGTGGTTTCGGATGAGGTCGTTCAGTTGGTGGTAAAACCGGTCTTGGACGGTTTCCCGAGACGTGTGGATGAGGTCGTCCGTCGGGGAGTGCAGTTCGAGGTCGAATTCGCGGACGAATCGCGTGTCCACGATTTCGTACTCCCGACTCTCTCCACCGGGCGACTTTCGACCGACCAGAAACTCCGCGATGTCCGAAAGCGGTTCGACAGTCGCAGAACAGCCGATTCTCGTCGGGGAGTCCTGTGCGAGATTTTCGAGTCGTTCCAAACTGACAGACAGATGCGTCCCTCTTTTTCCGTCCGCGAGGCTGTGGATTTCGTCCACCACGACGTATTCGACGGTTCTGAGCTTTTCCTTGAATTTCGGCGAATTGAGCAGAATGGCGAGGGTTTCCGGCGTCGTGTTGAGGATGTGCGGCGTCTCCTTTAGCATCTTCTGTCGTGCAGAAGAATCCGTGTCGCCGTGTCGAATCGCGTGGCGAACCTCGCTTACTGGCGAGATGGTGTCTGAAGCGTCGTCGATGCTGTCTGAGTCGGAAGAATCGGCGGCACTCGCCGCCGATTCTTCGCATTCTCCAACCAAATCGTCGCTCGCCATCTTTTCCCGGATGCCCGACAGCGGCACTTCGAGATTTCTGTGGATGTCGTTCGCCAGTGATTTCAGCGGGGAAACGTAGAGACAGTACACCGAGTTTTCGAGTCCGGATTCGCGCTCCCGGCGAAACAGTTCGTTCAGAATCGCGGTAAAGGAGGCGAGTGTTTTCCCGCTTCCAGTCGGGGAGGCGATGAGAGCGTTTTCCCGCTCGTGAATCAGCGGAATCGCGTCGCGCTGTGGCGGCGTGAAGAACCCGCCGTTTTCGGGGACGAACTCGCCGAACGCTTCGACCCACCACTCTCTGACTGCCGGTTCGAGAAGGGCCAACACATCCTCGTCCGCGAGTTCGACCGATTCCGGGTCGAACTCTACCCCCTCGCGGGCCAACAGCGTTCTCCCATCCATTTGTTCCGGATTGGAAGCGGGCGACAAAGAGGGTTATGCCAGCGGAGTGAAAGTGAAATCCGTCTGTTCGGAGCGTGAGGGCCATCTGGTAATCCGGAGTGGTTCCGTTATCACTCATATACCCTCGTCGGCGAGTCGGTCGATTCGGGAGAGCGCGCGCTGGCAGACCGGGACGTAGCCCACCGCGAAAAGCGGGAGGGAGAACACGACGCGACAGCCGTTTCGGTCGGCCAGCTCTTCCACTCGATGGCCCGTTGCTGGAAGCCCTGCGACATCCCACGACCAGTAGAACTCGTCGTAGGTCGTGATTTCGAAGGGCAGTTCGAGTCCGAACGGCGTTTTGATTCTCCCGCTCGAACCAAGTCGAATGGTTCTATCGGCACACTCCACCGCCCACACCGATGGCCCCCATTCCGGCCAACAGGCCGTATCGGTCAGCACGTCCCAGACGCGCTCCGCCGAGGCGTCGATTTCGCGCGAAACCGCGAGATAGCGTCCGTTGGAATCCCGTTCGACGCGAACCTCGTTCTGCATGGCTGAAAGACGGCCGGCAAATGCAAATCGTTAGTGGCGCGACTCCCTCGAGCCGACGCCCAACGTTACCTTCCAGCACGGCTGAACCTTTTTCACCCTCCCGCACGGGACTCCACACATGCGAGTCACATTCCTCGGCACGGGAAGCGCGATGCCGACCGGCGAGCGGTTTCAAACCGGCCTCGTCGTCGAAGACGACGGAAATCGCCTCCTCGTGGACTGTGGCAGTGGCGTCCTCCACCGCCTTCAGCAGTCGGGAATCGGTTACGAAAACATCTCTACCGTTCTGCTGACTCACCACCACGTAGACCACGTCTCAGACCTCCTCCCGCTGCTCAAAGCCCGCTGGCTTTCGGGGGAAGAACATCTCGAAGTCGTCGGTCCGAAGGGCACGAAAGCCCTGCTCGACGGCCTGCTCTCGGTTCACGACTATCTCGACGGCCGGGTCGAACTCCAAATCCGCGAAGTCGGCGCACAGGAGTTTTCCGTCGCGGGATTCGACGTGGAAGGCTTCGAAGCACGACATTCGATGCCCTGCCTCGCCTACCGATTCGGCGACGATTTTACTTTTAGCGGCGACAGCGAGGCGTTTTCGGGACTCACAACGTTCGCGGACGGCTGTTCCGTCCTCGTCCACGACTGTTCGTTCCCCGACGAGGTGGACGTAGCGAACCACCCGACGCCGACACAACTCGGCGAGGCGCTTTCCGGTGTGGACATCGAACGGGTGTATCTGACCCATCTCTATCCGCACACTGACGGCAAACACGAGGCCATGGTGTCCTCGGTTGCGAAGAACTACGACGGCGACGTTCGATTCGCGGAAGACCTGTTTTCGGTCGAAATCTAATCGCGGTTTTTCTTCGTCCGGGGTTATCTACCGCTCGACCGTGCTCTCTCGCGGTTTCGCTTCAGCATCCGATTTCTCGCTGTCTCCTCCGACGTGAATCACCTGCTCGGGCACGGTGAAACTGGTGACACCGAACGGCAGTTCCCGGTCACGAATCGTCACGATTCGTCGCAAACGAAGTTCCCCATCCACATGCAGTTCGTCGCCGTCGAACCGACGTTCGAGTCGGAGGGTTCCGGAACCCTCCGACTCGATTTTGGACGTTCCGATGTTTTTCGGAAGCGAGTCGAAATCGTCCGTCCAGACGAGATTACAGGCCGTTTCGCCGCCCTCCGTGTGACCGAATCGAATCGTTCCGCCGATGATTCGCGCATCGAGCGTGCTGTCGTTGTCGAACCCTAGTTCGACAACGACGGAGCGACCAGACTGATGCGAATCGCTGTCGCTCCCGGACTCCCCATTTCGCTCCGCGCGAACGTCGGCGACGGAGAGGTCGTCAACCAGCGGGCCGAACAGTTCGTGTTCGTACCTGTCGGAGAGTTTGAGGCCGACGACTGGAACCAGTCTGACGAGATAGTACACCGCCACGATGGCTAACTTCCCCACCAGATACAGCCACATTGAGCCGAAATTTGGTTCGGATTTCGGTTAAACGTTCCTGCCGATGGAAAAACAATATGATACTGTCTGTCGTACTGTAACGAATGGACGCCCAAACCCTGACTGCCGGAAACGGCGCAGTGATTCGAATCGTCCTCTATCTGTTGGTTTTCTGGCCGACCGTCGGCTACTACGTCTACTGGGATTCGGCCCGCCGCGAGCACAATCACCCGATTGCACGAGGAATCGCTGTTGGCTTTCTCGGTCTCGCGGGACTCATGCTGTACGTCTATCGTCGAAATTACTCTAATCGGTAGCGGAGCAAAGCCGCGATTCCGCCGAGGTTCGACAACTGCTCGCCCGGCGCGAATTCGTGGGAAAAGACAGTCACGTCCCCGCCTTTCCTCTCTACGTCGGTGATGACCTCGTTCACGTCGATAGCCCACTCGCCGCCCGCTTCGTCCTCGCCGAGCGCGCCGCGCTCCTTTCGCAGACGTTCGTCCAGCACGAGTAGGCGTTCGACCGCACCGAAGTCGGCGGCTTTCGCTACCTCCTCGATACCGTAGGCGGCTTTCGCACCCTCCGCCATTCGCCGCATCAGTTCGTCGATGAGTTCCGCTTCTTCGCCGATTCGCGTTTCTTCTTGTACCTCGGCGACGGCACCGCGTTTCAGCACTTCGTGGACACCCCTGTCGCCGACCGCACTCACGTCTACTTGCGTGATAAGGTCGGTCAACTCGGAATAGTTCTCCGCGATGTGGTCGTAAGCGTCCTGTTTCGTGAACCCCGGCCCGGCGAGGATGATTGCGTCCACGTCGAGGTGGGACAGCGCCGACGCCAACTGCTCGAACAGTTCGGTTCGACCGCCCGCGTACTCGCCTTTGCCAGTCGTTCCGGTGAACGATGTGTACTCGTCGGCGCCGTACTGCGCGACGGTGTGAATGTGGGCTTGACCTTCCTCCACCGTGGCGATGGCGACATCCGGGTTTTCGGTCGCTTCCACGGCGTCGTCCAGTCTGTCCAACTGGTCGCGTTTCCACTCCTTCTCGATGGATATCTTGTCTCGTTCTTCGACGTTTATCGTGTGATGTAGGCCCAACTGGTCTTCTCTCGAACAGTCCGTGATAACGCCGCCGACGCGAACGCGGTTGGCGAACCGATGAAACTCGACGTCCTCCACGTCGAGCGTGATGTGCATGTGTTCTCGCTCGCCGCCCGTGTCGCGCATCTGGTCGTCCGCGCGCTGTATGCGCCGGGTGGTGTCGCCTGCGACGCTGTCACCCGGTTCGAGAAGATAGGTGAGATGCCAAAGGTCGTCCAGACTCTCGGGAACGAGCGTGATTCGCTCGCGGTTCCCGTCGAGGGACGTTCGGTCGTGTATCTGCATGGCTGAAACTGCGTTTTCCGATGATAAGTGCCCTGCTATTCGGAGCGTTCGGTCGTGCGGTTTGGAAGCTATCAGACAGGCTTAAATGCGACCCATCTGATATACCATCTGGTATGTTAGAAGACGCATTATCGTATCCAACGAAAGGGGACAACGGCCTCGCACGGTTGCTCATCGGCGGCGTCCTGTTGTTTTTTCCATTTTCATCATTCTCGGATTTATCGCGATGGGCTACGTCATCGAGACGCTGGCCGCCGTTTCGCGCGGTGAAGAAGTGCTTCCGGCGTTCGAGGATTGGGGTAACCTGCTCGTGCTGGGTCTGAAATCGTTCGTCGTCAACATTGCCTACACGATTGTCCCGACTCTCATCATCATCGTGTCGCTCGTCGTCGGACTCAGCGGCGCAGGTAGCACGGACACGAGCGGATTGGGTGCCGGTTTGGGTATCGTCTCCCTCGTCGGCGTGCTGGTTGGATTCTTCCTCTCACTGCCAATTGCGTACATCATCCCGGCGGCCTACACGAATCTCGGACGAACCGGAAAGATGGGTTCGGCGTTCGACTTCGAGACGCTCAAACCAGTCGTAACTACCAAGAAATACTTCTTCGGCGCGCTGTTTTCGTTCTTCATCTTCATGGCCGTTGGCATCGTGTTTACCATCGTCTCCTTCTTCACGCTCGGCCTCGGCTACGTGTTCTACCCGTTCGTCATGTTCTGGGTCTACCTCGCCGGAAGCTACATGTTCGGCCTCGCATTCAAGGAGACGACACAAAACCAGCAAAATCAGCCGCCGGAAACGAACGTATCGTTCGCGAACTGAAAACCGCTTTTTTTACTCTCCGTTTTCCGACCGTCGGGAGCGTCTGCGCTGTTCCCGCCACGCCGCGGCTTCCGCCCCCCATTCGGGCCGTTCGTCGATGCCGCCCGCGACGACTTTTCTGTCGTCTTTTTCTCCCTCGTCCATTCGTCGGTTCTCGTTTCGGCGCTCTTCTATCCGTCGCCTATTCGGTTCGATTCCAATTGGTTCGGATTCGATTCGGATGGGTCGGTGCTGTTCGTCCGTCACCGGACGGCCGGTTGCCATCGCGTAGCCACGCCCGAAGCAGTAGGCGGCGGCCACCTGACAGTAGAAGTTGATGCCTGCGCCGACGAGGTGACCGATGCTTTGAACGGCGCTCACGAGTGTCGAATCACCGTAATCGCCGAGGAGAACGCCCATCGCGATGGTTCCGCCGAGAAGAGTGTAAACGACCGACCCCGTGCCGACGAAACAACACCCGACGAACCAGCGACACAGATACCGCGTATCGAACGAAACCGACCGAATCGTCCCCCAGTCGAGCGCGGCACGTAGCCGCCGTTCTCGCACGAAGTGGGTCACCAACGCAGGGAGGAAAACCAACACAGGTAACGCTACGGTGAGGAAAAACAGCGAGAGAAAAACGAAAAAGAGAACGCCGACGAAAGCCCCGCCGAAACCGATTTCACCGAGGAATAGCGAGAACAGGCCGATTACGGCGAAGCATGCGACGCTGATACCGGCATAACAGACGAGAACGAATCCGGACAGCAAGCCGTTTTCGAACAGGTCGTCCCAGTTTTCGAACGAGGGAACGGATTCGCCACGCGAACTCGAATCCAGCACTCGCCCGATGTAACCGACTGCCAACACCATCGGAATCACGAACACGCCGAGCGCGCTCAGCAGCAGCCCGATGACGACCGTTCGCCGCGGACGGTCGCCGGAAACGGGGTATCGAAGCGCGTCGGCTATCACTATTCTCTCGGAGACTATCTTTTCAGGACAATTAGTTGTTCCGGGTACAACTATCCTTGCACACAGGTGAAAAGGAACGGTGAACTATCAGACCGCCGGTCTGCGGTCGTCCACTTCCGGTCCTTCACGCAGTTGGTGTTCGGTGGCTTCCGCATACGACCGAGCGTAGATGTACGCCGCCGTAACCTGCGCGTAGAAGCCGAGGAACACTGCCGCCAGCCAGCCAATCAGCGGAACGACGGAGACGACGCTCACGATGACACCGGCCACGACGATGACGCCGAGTGCGAGGAGCCAACCGGTCGCGTACTCCCTGTCGCGGACGATGGGCGTGAGCGATTCGTAGTCGAATCCCGACCCCATCGTCCCCTCTTCGGCAAATCGGACGAGCGCGGCGGGCACCAGGTACCAGACTGCGAGCGTCGCAAGTAAGGTCGCCAGACCGCCGAACAGGGCCACGAGGCCGCCGATAAACGGCGCGTCGTTTGCGAGCGCGGCTCCTCCACCGACGAACACCGCGGCGAGTATCGCAGGCACGAGGAAGTAGACGAGCGTTATGATGGCGGCTTTCAGGCCGTCAACCGTGAGTGTTCCCCAATCGCCGAACGTCGGCGCGTCGATGTCGCCCGCCGACACGCGGCGCAGGACGCGAATCACGTAGCCTTGTACGATGAGCGCCGGGATGATGAGGAAGCCGAAGATTGCGAGTACTCCGCCGATGAGTACTGTTTTTGCGGCGTCATCACTGTCCTTCAGATAATTGATGCTTTCGTTGAACATTTTTGTCCCCCTGAGCGCGGTTTTGTGCAGTGCGCGAAACCGCTGACTCTACCAGAGAGACGTTCGCTAAGAGCTTAATCCTTCTTTGCGAAAACTGGACGTGTCAGTCCACCATTCGACTGCCTCCGGCGGGCAAGAACTCCTGAATCAGGTCGGGACTCGCCACCTTTCGGACGAAGGAAGTGTCTTTGAATCGCTCGCGGAACTCGCGGTACAGTCGCTTCGCGGCGTCGTTCTGGGCGTACTGGCCCGGTTCGACTTCGATGTGCGTTTCGGCCTGCGATTCGATGGCCGACGGCGGGCCGCCGATGACGCGAGTGTGCGGTTCCACGGTGATACCGACCGCGATGCCGACCGGCGTATCGTTGAAGTAGGTTCTGTCGCCGCGGATGGCGAACGCGCCCTTTTCCAGATATTCGCCGCTTTCGGGCGTCTTCGACACCTGTTCTGGCGACACCACGTAGGCGTCACCCGAAAAGCGTCCGTCTTTCCAGACCGACGAATAGGACACCGCGAACTGGGCGGCCTCCTCTTTGCTTTGGTCGGGTACGTCAATATCTTTCGACGGTTCACTCGGGTCGGACGTTTTCAGGATGGTAATCGGGCCGCCGTGGGCCTGCGAGTGGAAGAACAGGTCGGTTTTGTCCATGTATTTTTTGACCAGTTCCTCGTTCTGGTCGGCGTTGCGCCCGCCGATAACGAGGAAGCCGTCGGAGGTTCGGAACCAGCGGAATCGCTCGTACCACTGCTCTTGGTTCCGAATCGGAATCGACGCCCGCGATAGCCAGTCGATGTCTTTCGGTTCGTCGTCTTCTCGCGCTTCTGCCGGTTCCGCTTCCCACTCTTCCTTTCGTTTTTTGACGGCTTCGAGTTCCTCGCGGGTGTCCTCGATTGCGGCTTGTGCACCTTCCTTTTTCTCCTCGATTCGTTTCGCTTCTTGATACAGGCGGTCTGCGTTCTTCTCGACGCCGTCTTCCGGATTCAGCGTGATTTCGGTGTCGTCGATTTCGACGGTGACGGTTCCCTCGCTTTCGTCGATTCTCTGCACGGCCGCCGCCGCTTCGATTCCGCGCTCCGCGCCCTCCTCGAATCTGGCTTCGATGTCCGCCCACGGCGTGTCCTCGGCACGGGCGTTTTGCACCGTCGAGAGGATTTCATCGACAAAGCCGTAGTTGCCGTACAGCAGTTCCGCCTTCTCGCGCTCGACGTCCGCCTGCTGTTCGAAGCCCTCGATTGCGCCCTGCTGCTGGTCGATGATGCGCTGTTGTTTCTCGATTTGCCCTTGGAAATCCGGCTTCTGCGGTTCGTGTGCGTTCGCTCCGCCGCCGTCGCCGTCGTCGCTCAAATCGAGGTTCGTGAAGTAGTCGTCCAGTGCGGCGTTGAACGAGTCGAACGCTTCCACGTCACGCTCTTCGTACTCTTCGAGCGGGAACGGCGTCACGTCAACCCGAGTGTCGTCCTCGTAGTAAACGCGGGGGTCGAAGTCGCCGGTTTCGAGCGGTTCTTTGAGTCGCTCGATGGCGGCGTACAGTCGCTCGTACTCCTCCTCGCCCGCGTCGGTGATGTCCATCGCTTTCTCGACGTTCGCGCGGGTACAGACCTCCTCCGCGTACAGGCCGCCGAAGTTGAGTTGGGTCGCCAACGTCCGAACCACGTCGGTGTCCGAATCGTTCATCCGGTATTCGAACTCCTCGTACGCTATTTCGAGCGGGTTCACCCGCGAGTCGGGGAACTCGTAGCGCGAACCCGGGGCGACGGTTCGGGATTTGAGTCGAACCGTATCGAGGCTGTCCACGACTTCGTAGTTCTCGCCCAGCACGGCGATGTTGCCCTGCCCGAACAGTTCCGCGACGATGGTCGTATCGCCGTCCTCGCGCCGGAACTCGAACTGGAGGATGCGGTCGAACTCGAACTGTTCGACGCCTGCGAAATCGGCTCCCGAGAGCCGATTTCGCAACATCTTGGCGAAGTTCGGCGGTCTGCCCGGTGCGGCCGGAACGTGTTCCGGCGCGGCGGTGTGGGCGCGTTTGATTTCGCCCACTTCGATGAGTAGTTCGAGGCGTCCCCGGTCGAAATCCCGCATCTTGAGGCGCAGGAGGTCGTCGCCGTAGAGGTACGCTTTATCGACCTTCGCGCCCTCGTAACTTGCCAGTTCGCGGACGACGGCGGCGAGGTCGATGCTCGAAAGCTCTCGCTTTCTGTCCATATCCGGATTTTCTCGGGCGGGAGGAAAGGCGTGTCGTTCGGCAGGCGTCTCGTTCGGCAGGCGGGTCGGCGACCTGCCTACCAACTTTTGTCGCTGATTGCTTTCGTCGTTCAGTTTCGTATCCACGATACGAGCCATCGGGCACCAGCACCGACGACGTAGGCAGGAACGCCGAAGACGAGCGCAACCGCGAGTCCTGTGAGAAGGGCCATCCCAACCGACGACGACGGATAAACGAGGTTGAACAGTCCCAGTGGAAGAAAGAATCCGAGTGCGGGGGCCGCGGCGAGCGCGAGACAAATCAGCAGTCCGTCGTTCCAGTAGGCGGCCACGAGGGCCGGAACGACGACTAAGAGCGCGAGGATTCGAATGTCGAGTCCGAAAATGAACGAGGTGGGAGATACTTCGGGCGGAGTGTGCGCGAGAAACGTCAGAACGAACACGAGGAATGCGAGGCCCAGCAGTCGCTTCGAGAGCGCGAGATTCCGGCCGAGCATGATGCCGCTGTGTTCGGTTTCCACGGAGGCCATGGCTAAACTATCTTTCAAGTAATAATAATTCTTCAGGTTGGAATCCGTTTCCGACTCATTCGCCTTCCGAAGTCGTTTCGGGTGGACTGAAACTGTCCTCCGCATTTTCGACGGTGTTCGTCGCCCGCAGTTGTGCGTATTTTCGCTCGAACTGCTCGTCCGTCAGTTCGCACGTGGCATAACGATGGCGGAGTGCGGCGACAGCAGCATCTCCGCCGTCGTCACTGGCGAGCAATCTCTCCAATCGGTGTTCGAACTGCTCCTCGCTCACCTCGCCGTGGGCGTATCGCTGGCGGAGTTCGGTGAGGGCGTCGTCAGTCGTGTAATCGGTGTCGGCGGAGCGGTTCGTCGCGTTGTCGATGTATTTCTCTGGCTTGCTTTCGTCGTTCTCTGAAGGAGATTCGACAGCTGAAGAGGTATCCTCTGGTTCGTCTTCCTCGGCTTCTTCTGGTTTCAACAGGAGATGTCCACCCAAGCACAGTCCGACCAGAAACCACAACAACAGCGCCCCGGAGACGCTCCCCCCGATGTAGGCTCCGACCCCGCACAGAGAAAGAACAATCGCCACGAACGCGATGATGACCTTTCTCGTGGAGAGTTCGATTGTTTTCTCGTCCGGACGGTCCATAATCGAGCGATAGAGATAACGGGTGAAAAACAATCCGAATGAGACGATGGATTCGACGCGGTTTCGCTCGCTCGAAATCACGTCTTTACGAACCGCTCGGTGCCTTTTTTGACGATGGACGGGAATCGCTGGGCGAGATACAATCCCGCTTTCGTCTTCCAATCGGTCATGATAACCGGGTCGGTCGATTCGATTTTTTCGGCCAACTTTCGCCCCACGTCTGCGGGGTCGCTCAGCATGGATGCTGGATAGCCCAGTTTGGCCGCAGAACGGGTGTTCGACAGAGCGGGATGCATTATCGTGCACGAAACGTTCTCGTTCTGCAGTTCCAGTCGCAGGGTGCGGGTGAGTGCCTCGACCGCACCTTTCGTGGAGGCGTACCCCGAGAGGCCCGGATGGCCGACGAGTCCGACGCCGGAACTGACGTTGTGAATGATACCCGAATTTCGGGATTTCATGTGCGGTAAGACGGCCCGAATCGTCCGAACGTACCCGAAGTAGTTTACTTCGAACTCGCGCTTCGTGTCTGCAAGGGTCTGCTCCTCGAAGGGGGCGAAATTGAATACTGCGGCATTGTTGACCAGAATATCTATCCGACTCCACTGGTCTAGGATTTCGTCAACCGCGGCTTGGACATCCTCATCCACCGTCACATCACATCTGTGGAACTGTACGCGATTGGGGTTCGTTTCCTGAAGCGACTGGACGTTGTCCCCGTTAACATCCAAACCGGCGACTCGGTAGCCGTTTTCGAGTAGTGCGGTTGACATGTGATAGCCGATTCCCTCGTTTGCACCTGTTATGACGACGACTCGTCCATCCTCGGCAGTACTCATAGAGCCGTTTAAACGACCCTCAGTGTCATCATTCTATTGATAGTACGGGGCTCTGACTGAATGATGGCAAACCAGTTTTGCGCCGTGACGCGGGTTAGAAGTTGCCTCCCGACCCGAGCAGGGTGATGTCCATATCCACTCGTCTATCTATCGGATGAAAACAAAATCAGTCGTACAGACGAAACTGCCGGACTACTCTCCGTCGAAATCCATCGCCACGCTGTTGATGCAGTAGCGTTGGCCGGTCGGTTCCGGGCCGTCATCGAAGACGTGACCGAGGTGGCTCCCGCAGTTCGCACAGACGACTTCGGTTCGAACCATGCCGTGGCTTTTGTCCTCTCGGGTTTCGACGTTCCCTTCGGGCACGTCGTAGAAACTCGGCCACCCGCAGTGCGAATCGTACTTCGTGTCCGAATCGAACAGTTCCGCGCCACAACCGGCGCAGACGTATGTTCCGTCGTCCTTTCTGTCGAGGTGTTCGCCGGTTCCCGGACGCTCAGTGCCCTGTTCACGCAGGACGTGATACTCCTCGTCGGAGAGTCGCTCGCGCCATTCGTCCTCGTTTTCGGGCAGGTCGGATTGCTGTTCGCTCATGCCTATTCGTAGTGCGCCACGAAGGATAAACTCCCTGTAAGGTGGGCCAGCAAATTCATAGCGGGGGCGATGAAACGTGGGAACGAGATGAGTTTGACGACCCAGCCGAGCGTCATCGGACGCCTCGAAGGAGAGGATTGCCAGTGGTGCCACGACGGCCGACTGAAACAGGGCACCTACAAAGGAAACGACGCGGTCGTCTGCGACGCCTGCGAGACGCCCGCCGCACAGCTCTGGTGAGGAGGCTGGCCGAACCGTCTTCCCTGACCGAACTGCCGTCCTCCGACCGAATCACCACTCAACTACCATCTAACCGCCCTCCGATTTTTCGACGGAATGTATATGCTGTTGACACACAGTGAATAGAACGTGTCCTCCAACGGTGCGCTCTCCGACGAGACGATTCGATGGTCGCTCGACCCGACTGACAGCCGTCTCGCACTCGTCTGCTTGCACGGTGCCTACGGAATCATCGGCGGCGTGACGCTCATCGTCCTTCTCGGAATCGCGCTCGTCGGCGTGACGACGGTGCTTTCGGGCCAGTTCGAGATTCTCGCGCTCGCCCTCCTCCTCGGATTGATCGGCGGGCCGTTCTCCCTGCTCTATCTGCTACCACTGGTTACCGAGTCGAACCAACCGGTATTTTTGGGATTTGCCGAGCATCTTCGACCCCTCCCGCTGGTCGGCTCGTCGATTATCAGCGCAGTGGCACTCATCGGCACGGTGTTTGTCGTCTCGTGGCTACTACTGCTCTTTCCAGCTTTCTACGGAGCGATGCTCGTCGTCGTCAGGACGTTCGAATCCTCCGGCGAGTTAGACCCCGTTCGGCGCGTTCTCACAATCGACGGCACCAACTTTCGCCCCGCCCGCGAACTCACGTTCGACGACTACGACGGGTTCCGCCGATTCGAACTCGCCGGAATGACCGTTTTTCGGCTCTCCTCCGAGGCACAACGCCTGAGCAACAAACAGTGGCTTACGGTTCCTGCGTCGGTCGCACCGGACGTCGAACGGGTTATGGAAGATGGAATCGGCCACGAACCGACGAGCCAACCGACCGAAGTGAATCGAACTGTGCAGGCGACGCTCGTGACGTTCGGTCTGCTACTCGTCGGCACTGCCGCAGGAATCGTCGTCGTGGGGCGCTCCGCGGGTCAGGACGTTGTGGTTTCGCTTCTGCTCGCGTCGATGGTCGGCGTGTTTGGATTCATATTTCTGTATCTCGCCTACGATTACCGAACCTGAGGCGGGTTCCACGGTGCCGCGGAATCCGAAACCACTATCGAACCTGATTTTGCAGGTCGTCGTACTCTCCGGTTTCGCCCACGCGCCGAACGTTTTCGGCGACAATATCCGCTAGTCGGGCGAAATATTTCGGCGTGTGGCCCGCCATGTGGGGCGTGATGAGGACGTTTTCGAAGTTCCACAGCGGATGGTCTTCCGGCAGCGGTTCGGGGTCAGTCACGTCCAACGTGGCCCCGCGAATCTGATTTCCACGAATCGCCGAGAGGAGCGCGTCAGTTTGTACGACTTTTCCGCGAGCGACGTTCACCAGCACGGCACTCGGCGGGAGCGTGTCGAACGCCGCGGTGCCGACCAGACCTTCAGTCTCGTCGGTCAGCGGACACGCCAGCACGAGGTAGTCGGTTCGGGAAAGTGCGTCGTGCAACTCGTCGAATCCCAACACTTCGTCGGTCGGGCCGCCCTTTTCGGATGAGTAGCGCACGCCGATGGTTTCCACGCCGAAACCGTCCAATCGTTCGACCACGGATTTCCCGATTGCGCCCAATCCGACGACGGTCACGGTGCTTCCTTGCAGTTCGTCCGCCTGAAAATGCCGCCACTCTCTGCGGGACTGCTGGCGGCCCGCGCGGAGAAAATCACGGCTAAACGTCAAAATCGCACCGAGGACGTGTTCGCCGATGTTGGGGCCGTGAACCCCAGAGGCGTTCGTCACCGCCACGTTCTGTGATTCGAGAGCATCCAGCGGCAGATGGCCCGTCCCGGCGTAGGCGCAGGCGAACAGACGCAGGTTTTCCGCGTGGCTGAGCAGTTCTTCGTCGATGCTCATGCCCGCCACGATGTCGGCGTCGGCGATGAACTCGCGTTCTTCCTCGGGCGTTCGCGCGTGGAGAATTTCGTGATTCGGCAGTCGCTCTCTGAGTTCGGCGACGTAGTCGAAGACGGGCATTCCGTGGGTTCCGCGTCGGAGGACGAGAACTGTGGGCGAGTCGCTTTCTGCGTCGGTCATGGCGTTCGGTTTCTCCCGGAGGGAAATAGAACTGGGTGTCCCGGTAAATGACCGACCCGAGAATCGGAGTTACGGCGCGGCGTCGGCGGATTGCAGTTCCGTCCGAACTCTGTCTTTCAGATAGTCGATGAGGGCTAACGAGGTCGGAACCGAGACGCAGAAACCACCCAACAGCGCCCAATCGCGGAGCGTCAGGTGAACGCCCAGCACCGCCATCGCGGCGACGAACGTCAAGACGGCCCCGGCGACCATCCCGACCGTCTGCACGGCACGGCGAAACCGGAATCGCTCGGTGGGGCGCGCGACCAGATTCTCCGCGGCGACTGCCAGTCCGAACCCTTCCACGATGCCGAGCAGGGCGTAGAGCGCGACCGGAAGTTCGGGGAGTGGGTCTGGAAGCGCGACAATCGACACGACTGTACAGATGCCGAGGACGCCGACGACCGGGTGTTTGATTGCAGATAGCAGTCTGGCGGTCGGGTGGTTCGTGTCGCGGAATCCGAGGTCGGCGAGGTCGTACGTCATATATCAGCGTCCGATGGAGTTCGTTATCAATCTTCTACGAAACTGAAATCTCTCAGACGGCGTTTTTCCGACCGTTCGAGTATGTCCTCGCGTGTCGTTTTTCGTCTCTTTTTGATCAGAGTTCGCGGTTCCCGACAACACATACCGCCACCGCATCCGCCCGCAAGCCTCCCCCAACCGACTCCTTCACTCGCTATCGCTCGTTCAATCGTCCCTCGCGTGATATTCCGCAGACCCTCGGCGGTGAACGCCTCGGGTCTGCTGGCGCACGCGCCAGTGTGCACTCATGGGGATTCTGGCAGTCCGGATATGCGATTTCGACAGTCCGGATTTCCAATGGCGCGCGCTGGCACAGGGATGAGGACTTCACGTCCGAAGACCTGTGCTGGCAGCGCGCGAGGGATGAGGCTTGCAAGACGCAGAGCGACTTGCTGACCTGCGGCCGTAGCCTGCAGGCATCGCAGGCAGAAAGCCGAGAAGCGCAATCGGTTGGGGAGGCGTGTGGGCGGTTACAGTAGCGGTTATTTTGGAGTCGTGATTACCTAGCGAAACCTCTTCCAAAAATCACTTTTTGTAGTAGTTGCACAATCGATATTCCGAAAAATCGAGTCAAAAACTCCGACTCCGTATCACGAACTATCCCGTAGAAGCGACACGTTAATCTCCCCGGCGTGTCACGGTGTACCTATGCGGGTTCGAGAGTGGCAGGAAATCCTACAGGACGTTATCGACCGCGACGTTGACCCGGACGGGTGGCGGGCCGCAGGGGGACAGAGAGCGGGCGGTGTCGGCGAAGATTTGTATCTCGGCCACCGGAAGGCCGGACTGTATCACCTGAAAACCTACGCGAAAAATCCCTACGAGGTTCGCGGCGTGGGGGCGCGCGTCGCCCGGAAGTTGGACGACGAAATCGGAAGCTATCTCCCGGAAAAGAACTCCCGCGAGGGACGTTTTGCGGTTCGAAATCCTGAGGAAAAAACGCCCGACGAAAAAGAAGCAGAAGCGCGCGCAAAACATCTCGGCGAGGTGCTGAAAGCACACGCCGACGCCCCGACATCCGGCGCAGACCTCTTCGACGACGTGATGGAAGTCGTCGAGAGTCCGGCGTTCGGCCCGATGGATTTCGACGGCTACGACCGCCCCGAATCGGTGAGCGACCTCGGAGAGACGTTCGAGGAGAGCGAGAAACTGCTGACCGAGGAACTGGACGACCTCATCGACGAAGACGAAGTGGGCAGAGGATTCCAGTAGTAATCACTCGATCGCGTACCCGAATTTCTAGTCCGAATCGCAGTTCCACTCGGAACCTCGTCCCGTCGGGGTTTAAGAACCTCCCAATCGCGCCTGTTTTCATGGGGGCAGTACACCCGGAATGCGGCGATGGTACGCAGGTGAATCTCCGAAATCAACGAGCGACGCGCAAAAATCGGGTGCGATGATGGTCACCCCGATGAGTCGTGAAGACCGGTCGTCGGCGATGAGTCGCCTGAAAATCGCAATCGTCCTGTTGGTCGGCGTGTCCGGCGGCCTCATCGCGTTTCAGAGCGGCGCGGACACGGTCGGGATGCTCGCCGCAACCGTGAGCGGTCTTCTTCTCGGCGTACTGTTGACGTGGTATCTAACGTGGATTACGCGGTGATTTCCTATTCGATTCGCGCAAGCCACCGTTCCGGATGGTCGAGTTCGTCGTCGCTGGGCAGGTTCTCCGGGCCGTCCCACACTTTCGTCGCGGTTTCGACGCTTTCGGCGTCAACGACGTACTCGAAGAACTCCTTGCCGCGTTCGTACTGTCTGCGTTTCATGCCGAGGCCGAGCATCCGCCGAACGAGTTTCGAGAGGGGGTTCATCCCCTTCCGCCGAGCCTCGATTTTCCGCCGCAGGTCTTCGTACTCGTCGTCGAACGCCTCGTCCATGAGGAGTTCGGCGTAGCCCTCGACGGAGGTCATCACGGCGTCGAGTTCGCGGAAGGCTTCGCGGTCGACTTCGCCGTGGGCCAGCGCTTCGATGCCGGACTCCATGCGCGATTCGAGGTGGCCGGAGAGCCACGGGGCCGCGCCGAACTCCGCGGCGTGGGTCACTTCGTGGAAGGCTATCCAGCGCCTGAATCGGTCGAAATCCACGTCCAACTTTCCGGCGATGCGCTCGATGTTCGGATGGACGAAGTAGAGCGCGTGGTCGTCGCCCTCGCCGTCAGCGAGCAAAAGAGGGTCGTATTGCCCGAGGACGTTGTTGCCGAGGAGGGCGAGCATGAACGACATCGTGCCCGTGTTGACGACGCGGGAAACGCCGGGGAGCACCGACGGCCCGTGTTCCTCCACGGGTTCCATCACGCGCTTGAACGTGGTGATGTTCGCGTCTATCCAGTGGTGACGGTTCTGGATTTCGATGGTGTCCGGCACGTCGAACGAGACGCCGGAAACCTCCCGAACGCGGGTGCGAGCATCACGAACGTCGGTCGCGTACCCTGTTTTCTGTTCGGCGGAGAGTTCGATAGAACCCGGTTCCGTCGCAGACTTCGCCGCCTCGGCGACCGCGGCCCAATCGATTGGGCCGTTTCCGGACGCGCCGGTGACGGCACGCACACTACGATAGAGATTCACGCGGTTACGTTGTAGTTGCGCGGACAAAATCCTTCTGTCCGCGCCGATTTCGATACCTCTCTTACTCCCGGCGTCGATTTCGGAGGAGTGCCAGCACGATGACTGCGAGCAGAATCAGCACCGGGGCGAGTTTCCCCGTAATCGGTGGCGGTTCCTCCCCACCGTCGGTTTGGCCCCAACCGAGTTCCGGTTCGTTCTCGCCCGTGTTGAGCGTGAAGTTCGGTTCGTGTAGGTGTAGTTCGAAAACCCCCATAGTCATCCATTCAACGATGTCTCCCTTATCGGTTCGGGATAGTTCTCTATCGAATTACATGATGTAGCGATGTTCGGGAAGTTGAAGACACACCATCCCTCGTGGTTCGATATGCACGAACGACATCGTGAGTTCTTACAGACATTGCTGACGACACCCAGTCCGTCGGGATTCGAAGTCCCCGGACAGCGCGCGTGGGTCGAGTACGTCTCCGAGTTCGCGGACGAAGTCCGAACGGACGAGTACGGGAACGCGGTGGCCGTCGTCGAAGGTGACGGCCCCGAAATCGCCTTCGCGGGCCACGCCGACCAAATCGGCCTCATCGTCGCCGGTATCGACGAAGATGGATTTATCCGCGTCGATAAAATCGGTGGCTCCGACAGAACCGTCACGAAGGGACAACAGGTCGATATTCACACCGACGACGGCGTGGTCAACGGCGTCGTCGGCCAGCGCGCAATTCACCTGCGCGACCCCGCGGACGACGAGTTCGAAGACATCACCGAACAGCACGTCGATATTGGCGCGAGCAGTGAAGCGGAAGCCAAGGAACTCGTGGACGTCGGCGACCCCATCGTCTTCACCCCGAACATCGAGGAACTCCACGGCACGCGACTCGCCGGGCCGGGCATCGACAACCGCGTTGGAACGTGGGTTGCCGCGGAAGCACTTCGCCGCGCGGCGGACAAGGGCGCGGACGCGACAGTCTACGCCGTGAGTACCGTGCAGGAAGAAGTCGGATTGCAGGGTGCCAAGATGGTCGGCTTCGACCTCGACCCCGATGCAATCGTCGCCGTGGACGTGACCCACGCGATGGATAGCCCTGACGTGACCAACGAAGAGCAGTTCAAGGACATCGACATCGACCTCGGCGGCGGGCCGGTCGTCGCACGCGGCAGCACGAACCACATCGAAGTGGTCAAAGCAATCCGCGAGGCGGCGAAAAACGCCGATATTCCCGTCCAGCTGCAAGCCGCGGGCATTCGAACGGGAACGGACGCGGACGCCTTCTACACGGCCAGCGGCGGCACGCCGTCGCTCAATCTCGGTTTGCCGAATCGCTATATGCACACCCCCGTCGAAGTCATCGACACGGATGATTTGGAGTTATCTGCCGACCTACTCGCCGAGTTCGCCGTGCGAGCGAGCGACCGCGATGGGTTCTCGGTTGATCTCTAAATTCCGGTCAAAACGAAGGTTTCCGACTCGCGTTCCGGTACGTTTATGAACGCAAACACTGGGTTTGTTGATATGAGCGGACGACCACTCGACGTTCTCGAAGCGTCGCTGAACTCTGTCGTGACCGTACAGTTGAAGGGTGGCGAGGAGTACACCGGCACACTCACCGGCTACGACCAGCACATGAACCTCGTCATCGAAGACGAAGACACAACCATTATACGCGGCGATAACGTCGTTTCGATTAATCCATGACTGGCGCAGGAACCCCAAGCCAGGGCAAGAAGAATAAGACGACACACGTGAAATGCCGCCGCTGTGGCGAGAAATCCTACCACTCGCGCAAGAAGGAATGCTCGTCGTGCGGCTTCGGTAAGTCGAGCAAGAAACGAAGCTACGAGTGGCAGAGTCGAGCAGGCGACAACTAAACGCCTGTTGCTGATTTTCCCTCTCTCACGCAAACCGATGAGCCGTTGGCTCATCCATCATAACGAATATGCACAGTCGTGCATATTTAATGTCTTCGAGGTGCTGAATACGGCACGATAGCGAGGGTTTTTACTACCCACCCGCACAATGGATAGCTATGTCAACTGGCCGGGACGGGAACCTCGGCGGGCCGACGGAGAAATGCGGCGTCGTCGGCGCGTCACTCGCAGGTCGAGACGCGGCACGCCCCCTCTACTACTCGCTGTACGCCCTCCAGCACCGCGGACAGGAGTCGGCGGGCATCGTCACCCACGACGGATTTCAACAGCACGACCACGTTTCGATGGGCCTCGTCGGGGACGCCTTCGACGAAGCGGACATCGACGGGCTGAAAGGGAGCGCCGGAATCGGACACGTCCGCTATCCGACCGCCGGAAGCGTCGATAAGAGCTGTGCACAACCGTTTACCGTTTCGTTCAAGAGCGGGTCGCTCGCGCTCTCGCACAACGGCAATCTGGTCAACTCCGACGAGATTCGGGACGAACTCGCCGGAAAGGGCCACGCCTTCACGTCCGACGGCGACACGGAAGTCATCGCACACGATTTGGCGCGCAACCTACTGGAAGAGGACCTCATCCGAGCCGTGAAACGGACGATGAACCGAATTCACGGGTCGTACTCGCTCGCCATCATGCACGACGATACGGTTCTCGGCGTGCGCGACCCGGAGGGCAATCGCCCGCTCGTTATCGGAAAGGTGGACGAGGGCTACGTCATCGCGTCAGAATCGGCGGCCATCGACACCATCGACGGCGAACTCGTTCGCGACGTGCGCCCCGGCGAACTCGTCGTTCTCCAAGACGACGGCGAAGGATACGACTCGTATCAACTCGTGGAACGCGAGCAAACCGCCCACTGCTTTTTCGAACACGTCTATTTCGCCCGCCCGGACAGCGTCATCGACGGCAGTCTCGTCTACGAGGTTCGGCGGGAACTCGGCCGAAAACTCTGGGAGGAAAGCGGTATCGAGAGCGATGTCGTCATGCCCGTGCCCGACTCGGGTCGCGCGTTCGCGTCGGGGTACGCCGAGGCCGCACAGGAGGACGGTTCGGACGTGGAGTTCGCGGAAGGGATGATGAAAAACCGCTACGTCGGGCGGACGTTCATCATGCCGACGCAGGACGAGCGCGAGCGCGCGGTGCGCCTCAAACTCAATCCGATCAAATCGACCGTCGAAGGCAGAACCGTCACCATCATCGACGACAGCATCGTCCGTGGAACGACCTCGACACAACTCGTCCAACTAC
Source organism: Haladaptatus litoreus (assembly GCF_900156425.1). Lineage (GTDB taxonomy): Archaea > Halobacteriota > Halobacteria > Halobacteriales > Haladaptataceae > Haladaptatus > Haladaptatus litoreus. The sequence goes on along the minus strand of NZ_FTNO01000001.1, from coordinate 1,710,903 downwards.
TCAAAGACTGCGGGGCAGAAGAGGTTCACATGCGAATCGGTGCGCCGCCAATCATCGCGCCGTGTCACATGGGCATCAACATGGCCACCCGCGAGGAACTCATCGCCTCGGACAAATCCGTCGAGGAGATTCGGGACGCCATCGCGGCGGACAGCCTCGCCTACCTCTCCAAGGAGGCTATCGCGGAATCCCTCGCCGTCCAGCAGGGCGACCTTTGTTTGGGCTGTGTAACCGGCGAATACCCCTACGATATCGAAGACGAGGAAACCGACCGCGACGTGTCGCGTCCCGTGATTGCGGGTTCAAGCGACTGAGAACGAGTTTTTAGAACAGTTTGTGAGCAGTTCGCCCCTCAGTTCGAGAGATAGAGCGGGACGACGACGAGATTGCTACAGGCCAGTCCAAGTATCCCCGAGAGCCATTTCGGCGTGAAGTGGAGTTCAGCAACCGTGATTACTGTGGCGAAGAGGACGAAACCGACGACAATCACGAGAGCCGTAATCGCCATCGAGTTTTCCAGCACTGCACTGATTTCCCTCCCTATTCGTGTTCGATACTCCATCACAATCAACGCACCACCGACCAAAATGCCACCACCGAGCCAGTACGGATTCGCCGCGCTTCCCGGGGCGTATTCCATATGAAACGCCCACACCATCGCAAACCCCATCAGGGCCGAGATGAAGTGGTGACCCACCCGGCGACCAGTGATTTCCGACACGGTTTCGAATACGATGTTTCTCGCCCTTAACTATATTCAATTTTAACCATTTCTCGGCGGATGAAGGGCGAGGACGGAGCGAGTGAAACGAGCGAAATTCGAGGGCCGGAGAAAATCGGAGATTTTCTCCGGCCCTCAGTCGTCTCGAAAGACTCGTATCACTCGTCTTTCTTCGACTCCTTCGCCCTTCATCCGACGAGGCCCGCAGGTTGGTTGTGTAGATTTCGATAAAATAGAGACCCAGTCTGCTCCACGTTCCGAAATTACGCTTCGTCGTTCAACAGTCGGTGAATGTCGTCCTCGCTGAGGATATCGAGGAGGCTGCCGCCGTTTTCGTACTCTTCGCGTTGACTCGGCGTGAGAAACTGCTCGTCGCGTTTTTCCAGTCGTTCTTCGAGCATTTCGTCCAAATCGTCCTCGTCGTATCCCGGAACTGGCATAGGTGTCATTGGCGTTGCTGGCGGAAATATCGTGTGGCTGATTGCCAGACGGAATCCGACAGTCGTCGTGTTCAGTACACGACGTAGAGGAGGGCGTAGACGACCACGCCGAGGGAAAAAGAAATCAGCCAAAGGCTCGCCGCAATGCGCCCGACTCGGGGGTGGTTCGTCTGCGACAGTTCGTTGATTGGGTGCGAAATCGCCAGTAGGAGGACGTAGTAGAGGAGCGGAATGCAGGCGATGGCCAACAGCATGTGAATCGCCAGCACCGGCAGGTAGACGAACTGGTAGATGGTTTCCGGGCCTGCGAAACTGGTCGGCCCCTCCAGCGACACGCGGTAGAGATACAGACCGAGGAAGGCGACGAACAGCACCACGCCGGTTAGCATCCCGGCGCGGTGGCGGGCGACGTTTCCGCGGCGAATGTCGCGCCACGCGGTTCCGATGACCGCAACTGCGACGATGCTGATGACGGCGTTGACGTGCGGAATCGCGCCGAGAACTGAGTCGGGAGCGCGCGGAATCGACCCCTTGGGAACGATGCCGAGCACCGCGGCGAACACCAGCGCGAGCGAAACCACAGTCAACAGCGCGGTCAGCGCCGGAACGTTGTTCCGAACCGTAGACTCCATGCTCGTGCGTTAGGACTCCCGCGGCATACCTGTTGCTTTACCGCAAACGGTATCTCGGTCACTTCACGATTCGGTGCAGAGGTTCACTCTCACACGAAGGACAGGAATCGAGTGGGAGGTCGAACGCTCGCCCGCAGTTCGCACAGACGTAGTCGATGTGGTTGTTTCGAAACCGATTGATGAGTCGCCGGAGGGACATCTTTCTTCCGAACGGGCTCGAACGATATGAACGTAGTGGCCCTCATCTATCATTTCTGTGCGAACCGTTCGCGTCGGCGATTCAAATGAAAGGTCTTTTATTAGGCTACCGTCTACGACTGAGTGCAGAAAGACACAGCGAGCGTGGGTAGCCAAGCTAGGCCAACGGCGCAGCGTTGAGGGCGCTGTCCCGTAGGGGTCCGCCGGTTCAAATCCGGTCCCACGCATCGCAAGATGCAGGTGGTGCCCTTCGAGGACATCACCCACGCACAATTCCTATCGAAGTAATATTCGCCAGCCACTGCTGGTTTGTTTTTTCACAACGACTCCATCGAATGGTAGAACGTTGAGGGCGCTGTCCCGTAGGGGTCCGTCGGTGAGCAGTCGGCGGTTTCGACTGCGAACGTTGTCGTGGAGCGTAGCAGAGCTTGCTCTGCAAGCGTAACGACAGAAGTTCAAATCCGGTCCCACGCATCGCATACGCGGCAACGCCGCGAACACGTGAGGCGGTTTCACCGCCGAACACGATGCAGGTGGTGCCCTTCGAGGACATCACCCACGCACAATCCTACTGAAACTACACTCACCAGCCGTGGCTGATGAGTACTGTTTTGCTATTCGTACCGGCCAGCTTTCGCTAGCTCACTTTCATACACAAAATCGAATCAGAGCCGAATGTAGGCGTACTCTCGCGCCTGGAGTCGGGTCAGTTCACCTACTCCCGAAGAAACTGTTTCGACGCCCGCGACGAGATTCGATTCGTCCACTGCGGGGTTTTGAATCGCGTTACTGCACACCTTGTATTCGACGGTCCAGTCGAGCAGTTTCCGAACATCGTCGGCGAGGTTTGAATCACGTTCGAGGATTGCGATGGCTTCTCCGGCATCGAACAGGACGGCGACGGTATCGCTTTCGAGCGTCTCGTCCGCGAGGAGATTTTGTACTTTCGCAATCGAGCGTTCGGCGGCCTCCGGCGTCGAGACGTGAAAAACGGTTTTCATGCGAACGATTCGCATACGAGGATGAAAGCAGTTGCGGTCAAACAACTAGTGGTGGTCAGAAACCCTCGTGCGTCACGATTCTGTCACGCAGTTCGGGTGCAATCGGGCTCGGTTCGCCCGTCCCCCGGTCGATAGCGACCTGCACGACTTCGGCAGTGGCGGCTACATCGTCTCCTGCGCGAATTTCGTGTTCCATCGTGATGCTCGATTCGCCGAGTTCCGTGACTCCCATGGCGACGGTCACCTCGTCTTCGGGCGTTATCGACCGCTGATAGTCGATTTCGAGATGTGCGATGACACCGCTGATTTCGTTCAGTGGCATCCCGATAACGTCCCGAAAGTAGTCGATTCGCGCCTGTTCGAGGTAGGTCGCGTACACCGCGTTGTTGACGTGGCCCATCGTGTCGAAATCGCTGTAGCGCGTTTCGACTTCGGTTGTGTAGCCGAACTCGTCCATGCAAACCGTAACCGGAAGTGAGTAAATCGGTCTGTCGGTTCGGCGCGCTCGTTCCATTCGTATTTTTATACCTCATGTGACGACTGGTTCTCGCAGTCGAACGAATCGCCGACACGATGGAAGGGTAGTTCGCTCACACCGATTCAATTTCGTGGTCGAACGTCTGCACTTCGACGGCCCGCCCCTCCGGGTCGTTTGCGAAGAAGTGATAGATGTCGTACTCCGGATTCGCACTCGGTTCCTCGTGTGCGCAGTCTTCTAACTCCTCGTACAGCGAATCGACGCCAGCACGGTCGTCCGTGACGAACGTCAGAATTCCGTCGGTGTCTACCGAGTCACGCGCGCAGAAGCCGAACAGCATGTTGTCGTACTTCAGAATCGTGCAGTCGGTTTGTTCGAGCCACACGTCCGCATCGAGTCGGTTGGTGTAGAACTCGACGGTTTCCGCGCGACTTTCGCTGGCGAAAAAGATGATTCCGCTCATATTTCGAACGACACGACGCGCTGAAAAAGCGTTTTCGTCCGCGTTTGGTTTTCGCCACTCCCCACTCGCTCAGTCCGACCGAACCATCACGTCGGTCGCTTTGACCACCGCGGTCAGTTCCATTTCTTCCTCTATTTCGAGATTTTCGACCGATTCGCGGGTGATAACCGCGGTTATCGTCTCGCCGTTTACGTCGATTGTGACCTCGGCGGTCACGTCGCCGGTTTGGAGTTCTACTACCTCTCCCGTCAGTCGGTTTCGTGCGCTTAGCATCCCAGTTCCCCGGCAGGGAGACGACGACGCCGAGGATAAACGTTCGGGCGAGTTTCCGCTACTTTGCTCCGGAATGCAAACGCGATATTGAAATGTGGCCCCTCCCTAACAGGTGTATGGCTAAATATTCGACCGGGAACTCCTCCGGCGGCGGTGGCAGCGGTTCCTGTGAACTCTGTGGCAAAGCGACCGACTCGCTGACCGAGGCGAGTGTCGCGGGCGCGCAGTTGTCCGTCTGTGAGAACTGTGCGAGCCACAACGACGCGGCACAGCCCACGAAAACCGAGAGCCGAGAACCGAGCGAACAGGACAGAAAGCGCCGGGCTGCCCAGCGGACGGCGCGGATGGACGACGCCCGAAAGGGCGACTCCCGCCACTGGGAAGAAGAGGGGACGAACTACGACAGCGACCCACTGCCGTACCTCGTCTCCAACTACGGCGACAACGTCGTGGCGGCGCGACAGGACGCAGGCCTTCAGCGCGAGGAACTCGCCGACGAACTCGACATTCCGGAAAAACACCTTCTCGCGGTCGAACAGAACCGGGCCAACCGCGCGGGCGTCGGCGGGTCGGTCATCGAAGCGTTGGAAGACCACCTCGACGTGACGCTCTCGGAATCGGCGTAGATTCGACTCGGTGCGGATTTTGACTCGGCAGAGCGTTTTTGTTCACCCGTTTCGGAGAACGGAGTATGACTCGCGCGCCAGCGGAACCCTATCGAACGCGCTTCGAAACGACTGTGAAACGACGAGACGGGCGCGACGTGGTTCTCTCGGAGACGTATTTTTACGCCGAAAGCGGCGGTCAACCCGCCGATAGAGGAACCCTCGGCGGCGTCCCAGTCGTGGACGTACAGAAGCGCGACGGAGAAGTAGTTCACACGCTCGGAACGAAAACGAAGTCGGGAGTCGAAATGGAATCCGAGTCGGGAACTGAAACGAAAGCCCACGTGGGAGCCGAAAATCCGGCCGAATCCGGGTTCGACCCGGATTCGGCCGCCAACCTGGAGTTTGACGCAGGCGACACAATCGTCGGGCAAATCGACGAGGCGTTCCGTATCTACTGCATGCGGGCGCACACCGCGAGTCACGTCCTCTACGGCGCTGGCAGGCGAATGTTGGACGACCTCGGCTACGGTGGCTTCGACATCGGCGAGGAGAAAATCCGCGTCGATTTCGAAACCTCGACGGACATCGACGACGAAATTCTCGTGGAACTCGAACGCCTGACGAACCGGGCGGTCTGGGATTCGCTTCCGGTGTCGTGGGAGCAAGTTCCCAAAGCAGAGGCGATGGAGCGCGAAGAAATCGCGTTCAACACCAAAACCGAGGAAGGCGTCCTGAGCGATTCTGATACCGTTCGAATCGTGGAAATCGAGGAGTGGGACGTGGCGGCCTGCGGCGGGACGCACGTCGAAAACACCGCCGAAATCGGCCCAGTTACCGTGCTTTCACGCTCGAACCCCGGCGAAGGACTGACGCGCGTGGAGTTCGCGGTCGGCCCGCCAGCAATCCAGCAGCAAGCGGACGAAAAATCCTCGGCGCTCGATTCGGCGCGACTCGCGGGGACGAGCGTCGAAGATTTGCCCGAAGAAATAGACAGACTCACCGGCGAACTCGACAGCCTCGAAAGCGAACTGGCGGACGCGAAATCCCAACTCGTCGGCGCGAAAATAGCGGAGTTGGCGGACGAAACGGTGTCCCGAAACGGCAGTGAGTGGCTCGTCGGCACCATCGACGGCGTCGGCCCGAACGCACTCGCAGACCGCGTCCGGGAACTTGCAGGCGATGCGGCGGACGTAGTCGCGCTCACCGGAAAGGACGGCGCGACGTTCCTCGTGGTCGGGGCAGATGGCGACGTAGAGGCCGGTGACGTGATAGACGAGGTAACCGCCGAATTCGGCGGTGGTGGCGGCGGCAGTCCGACGTTTGCGCAGGGTGGGGGATTGTCGGCGGAACCGGAAGCCGTAGTTGAATATTTGCGCAAGTAGGACACGAAACAGGTGCTTGCGGACTCTCCTCCCACCTGCTCCGTTGTAGAACGGGTATCTTTTTCCCCCGGCACTCGAAGAACCGCCATGAACCTCTCCCCGGAACAACGGGCCATTCGTGACGTGGTTCGGGAGTTCGCTGTCGAGGAAATCCAGCCGACTGCGGCGGAATGTGACGAGAACGAGGAGTTCCCCGAGGACGTGTGGGACGGACTCGCAGAACTCGATTTGACGGGCATGACGGTGCCCGAGGAGTACGGCGGCATCGACGTGGACAAGATGACCTACAGCATCGCCAACGAGCAGGTCGCCTACGGCGCGCTGTCGGTGGCCACGGCGCTGTCGGTTCACTGCCTCGCAACGTCCTGTCTCGCGGAGTTCGGCGACGAGGAACAGAAAGAACGCTGGCTTCCCGAGATGGCCGACGGAAGACCGGTCGGCGCGTTCGCGTTGTCGGAACCTGAGGCCGGGTCGAACCCGGCGGAGATGTCCACGGTGGCACGAAAGGAGGGCGACGAGTACGTCATCAACGGCAAAAAGCAGTGGATTACGAACGGCAAGCGCGCCGACGTAATCGTCCTGTTCGCCAAAACCGACCGGGACGACCCGCGAAGCGTCACCCAGTTCGTGGTTCCGAAGGACGCTGGCGTCGAAGTCGGCAAGAAGGAAGAAAAACTCGGTCTGCGCGCGAGCGACACGACGAGTCTCATTTTCGACGACGTGCGGATTCCCGCCGACTACCGCCTCACCGAGGAGGGCAAGGGACTCTCCGCCGCATTGCACATTCTGACCGGTGGCCGCATCGGCATCGCCAGTCAGGCGGTTGGACTTTCGCAGGCGGCGCTCGACCAAGCTATCGACTACGCCGAGGAGCGCGAGCAGTTCGGCAAGCCGATTGCCGACATCCAAACCATCCGGCACAAGTTCGCCGACATGCAGACGAAACTACAGGCAGGACGACTGCTGACTCGGGATGCTGCCCGACTCGCAGACACTGGCGAAGAACACCAGATGGCGGCGAGCATGGCGAAGTATTTCGCCAGCGAGTCCGCCGTCGAAATCACGAACGAAGCGGTACAGATTCACGGCGGCTACGGCTATACGACGGATTTCGACGTGGAGCGACTGTACCGCGATTCGAAAATCACGACTATCTACGAGGGCACCTCCGAGATTCAAAAGAAGGTCATCGCCCGCAATCTGCTGGGCTAACCCCATAGATTTATGCCACATCGCCGGGATGGCTGATTCGATAACCAGTTTCGTGATTCGATGACCATCTCCAACCGTTCATCCCTCGTCTCCTTCGATGTCGACTCGGCAGTTGCCGTTCTCAAAGACGTAGCAGGTGATTCCGTTCACCTCTGCGTGGAGTACGACACTGAGGACTTCAACGCCCTGTATGTCGACCAACTGACCCTCGATTTGTACGACAGCGAGCGGGAAATGGTAGACCACTTCGAGGAAGTCCTCTCCTACGTCCACGTCGATTTTATGGAAAAAGACCTCTTCGAGGAGGTGTTCCGCGATGCGGGCGGCGTCCGTTCGTTTGCTACTTTCATGGACCACGTCACCCTCGTTCGGATGCTCGTCGGGGAAGAGGGACTGTTTTTCACGGTCGACCCGGATTCCGACGTGACGGCGCTGGTCGAGACGGTCGAAGACGCAATCGAGTAATCCGACCGAACAATCGAGTAGTCCACCGACCGAAGTCCCTTTGCGCCCATCCTGCCTACAGCAACCTGTGACTGGCGACGTTGCAGCGGTGGTGTACGACCTCGATGGGACGCTCGTGCAACTCATCGTGAACTGGAAAGCGGTGGCACAGGACGTAGCGATGGAACTGGAAACTCACGGCGTCGATGCGAGCAACGCCGACCTCTGGCGGATGCTCGACTTGGCCGACGAGGCGAACGCCCGCGACGAAATCGAGACGATAATCGGCCAGCACGAGCGCGACGGCGCGCGACGTTCGACGCGCCTCCCGCACGCGGATGAATTGCTTTCCCAGGATGTTCCGGTCGGCGTGTGTTCGCTGAACTGTGAATCGGCCTGCCACGTCGGCCTCGAAACGCACGGACTCGCAAGACACGTCGATGCAGTCGTCGGACGGGATTCGGTTCCGACGCGAAAACCGCATCCGGAACCACTGCGTGCGACCCTTCGGGAACTCGGTGTGGATGGTAACGCCGTTTTCGTCGGGGATTCACCGCGGGATGAACTGACCGCAGAACGCGCTGGCATCGCCTTCGAATACGTTTGATTGAGTCGTATCTTCCGACTTCGTCCCGTCTACCGACCGCCAGCGAGCGTATTTTTCACGAGATTTTCGTGCCCGCGGCGAAGTCGCTCCGAGAGGGATTGATGTGTCACACCGAGTTCACCAGCGAGCATTTTTGCGGAGGTTTCCCGCGGAACGGAGTAATACCCCCGGTCGTGGGCGAGTTGAAGTGTCTGTCGCTGACTTTGGGTCAGACCGAACTGGCCGGTTCGTTTCTGTGTGAACTCCTGAATCGTGTTGATTTCGAGGTCGATTCCTTGAGTTTCACAATGTTCGTAGGTACGAGCGAGTGCGTCGTGGTCGCCGAATAAAATTCGGAGCTTCCACGTATCTTTTTTCCCGGTTGCGGTGAGAATCGCTCCTTGTTCCTCCACGAGAATTTGTACGAGTGCGTCGATTTTGGCGACCCACTCCAACTGGTAGAGACATTCGGTGTCGAACTCGGCGATGAGCTGGAAATTTCTCACGCTGTCGTCGGTGAGGAGGGCGGATTCGACGGCCTCGCGGTCGCTCGTTCCGGCCCAGACGAACGGTAGCAGCCGATTTCGACTGTGTGCTACGACCTGTTCGATGTCGAACCGAGTCGTGTCGAGTGTCTGGAGAGTTCGTTGGAGGGCGAACGTATCGGCGGGAAACATCACTTCGGCAATCGTTCCCGTCATACCCCCTTCTCACGCGTTCTTATTGATACCGTTATTGGCCGATTTTGGATAAATAAGCTGTACGATAGTAAAATCAAATCCCGTCCACGGTGCTTTTTCCGCGATGGCGGCGTGGACGCGGTAACAACGTATTCCCATTCGTACCAACAAGTCCGTGGCGTATCGTATCGCCAAATGTGGTCATTTCAGCCCGGTTCGCCGTTTTCTGTCCCTTCGTCCTATTTTCTTACCCTCGTCGGATTTCGGCGTCTCAGTCCGTCTGCTGACGGCGAGCGTAGAAAAACACGCAAATCGCGGTGACGAACCATACGATTGCGCCGACGCGAACCGCGAAGGAGACGCGCGACGCCCACGTCGGCAGGGATACCCCCGAAAAAAACGCGATGAGTGCGACGAGCGGCGCACCGACGACGATGGTCGTGACGAAGGTGACCTGCATCACCCACCCGTAATCGACGCCGTCCGGACTGTAGGTTTCGACTGGTTCGGGCACAGATAAACGCGGGAACCGGGCGGGCTTAAGAGTTATCAGGTCTGGTCAGCAGGCCGAGTAAGGCGGCCAATTTCCGGTTAATCCGTGGCCGACCGCGGGGGTTAAGCCCTCCGAACATGGAGTTCGAGGTATGCCAACGGTGAGGGATATTCGCGCCAAAGCGGGCGAAGCGCCGATTACGATGCTCACGGCCTACGACGCGCCGACAGCCGAAATCGTAGACGACGCCGACATCGACATGATACTCGTCGGGGACAGCATGGGCAATGCAGTGCTCGGATACGACTCCACGCTCCCGGTCACGGTTGACGAGGTTGCGAGTCGAACCGGGGCCGTCTCCCGCGGTGCCGAAGACGCGCTGGTCATCGCCGACCTGCCATTTTTGAGTTTCGGCTTCGATACGAAGACGGCGGTCGAACACGCAGGTCGAATGGTGAAAGAGGAAGGTGCAAACGCCGTCAAAATCGAGAGTGGGAGCCACACCGTGGAGTTGACCGAGACGCTCTCACAAATCGGCATTCCGGTGATGGCCCACCTCGGGCTGACGCCACAGCACGTCAACCAGTCGGGATACGCCCGACAGGGAACGTCGCAGGAAGCCGCAGAGGAAATGCTCGAACTCGCCAGAGAGCACGAGGAAGCGGGGGCGTTCTCGCTCGTCCTCGAACACGTTCCGGCGAACCTCGCGGAAACCATCACCGAGGAACTCGACATTCCAACTATCGGAATCGGTGCCGGGCCACACACGGACGGACAGGTACTCGTCATCACCGACGCAGTCGGATTGGGCGACTGGAGTCCGTCGTTCTCGAAGCAGTTTGGCAACGTTCGGGGCGAAATGAAACGTGCAGTTTCCGCGTACCGCGACGAAGTCGAATCCGGCGAGTTCCCGGCAGACGAACATTCGCACGTCGAGGAGAATTTAGACGACGTGTACTGATTCGGTGAACTTGTTCTGAATTTTTCCTACCGAACGCCTTCCAAAAACCGCGTCAGCGTTCCGTTGAACGCCTCCGGCGTTTCGAGCATGGTCAGATGCGCGGCACCTTCGATTTCGACGTATTGGCCGTCGATGACGTTGTCGGCCAGATATTTGTGATACCGCGGCGGCGTGAGCATGTCGTACTCGCCCACGATGGCGAGCGTCGGGGCGACGATTTCGTTCAACTGGTCGCGAACGTCGAAAGTGTGACAGGAATGGAAATCACGGCTCGTCACTCGCCGTCCGACGTCGTACATCGACTCCTTCGAGAGTTCGATGTACTGGTCTTCCGGGTCGTGAAACAGGCGGTCGCCGTCGTGGAGGAACTCGACGGCGCGGTCGAAATCCGATTCGAGCCAGATGAGCAAATCGTCGAGTACGGCCAGTTTCGCACCGGTTCCGACGAGTGCGAGGGCGTCCGGTTCGAAGTCTCGGTCGAGGACGAGATGCATGACTATTGCGCCACCGAGCGAGTTGCCGACGAGGGTTTTTGCGTCCGTTTCCTCGGCGACGGCCAGCACGTCGTCGGCGTAGGCCGAGATGGTGCTCCAGCCGGGGTCGGCCTCCACGTCCTCGGAGTCGCCGTGGCCACTCAAATCAAGTGCGACGACGGGGAAAGAAGAAGCGAGGCGGGCGAGTTGGGCTTTCCAGAGTTCGTGGGTGCCGCCGCTTCCGTGCACGAACAGAACCGGGTCGCCATCACCACCACGGTCTGCAATGCGATAGGCTGTCGTCCGGTCGTGGTGCGTGACTGTTTCCATGTGGTATCTCTCACGCGCGTAGAGCATAAAGTTCCGGACGAATACGCGGCGGTTTTGGACGACAATCGACGGAACCGCATTTCAACCGATTGTTCGGTAATCGAGGTACTGTAGCTCCTTCGCCAGCAAAAAGTTTAAATACTTTGGCGACTAACCACAGGTTAGCTAAACATGGCACTCGAACGTATCACACAGCAGAGTGGCAGCATCTCCCGTCGCTACAGCTACGACGACGGAGATGTCGTCGTTGCCGACTTCGGCACCGCGGACGTTTCCGTGGACGTGCTCGAAGATGTGGCAATCGTCGTCGTTGAGGACGGCGACGATGAATTTCAGACGGAGATCGACCTGCCAACCGGAGGGGCAGAAGTGTTAATCAACAACGGAATCCTAACCATAATGGAGGAACGATGAAACTCACTGTCAAGCCGTTAAAGCAGAAGGACGCGGGCCGCGGACTCGCGGCGGTTGACCGACGTTCTATGGAGGAACTTGGCGTCGAGAACGGCGACTACATCGTTATCGAGGGTCGTGGACAGGGTCGTGCAGTCGCACGAGTCTGGCCGGGTTACCCCGAAGACGAGGGTCGCGGTATCATTCGTATCGACGGCAAACTCCGTCAAGAGGCTGGCGTCGGTATCGACGACAAGGTCAGTATCGAGAAAGCCGACGTAAAACCGGCGAACAAAGTCACCATCGCGCTCCCGCAGAACCTTCAGATTCGCGGGAACATCGCGCCGCATATCCGCGACAAGTTGAGCGGACAGGCCATCACCCAAGGGCAGGCGATTCCGTTCGGCTTCGGCCTGATGGGAATGGGTTCCGGCCAGTCCATCCCGCTCAAAGTCGCCAGCACCGACCCCGAGGGAACCGTCGTCGTGACCGACTCCACCGAAATCCAGATTAGCGAACGCCCCGCCGAGGAAATCGCGGCGGGAGCGGGCGGTGGTGGTGGGACGGCACGGCCCGACGTGACTTACGAGGACATCGGCGGCTTGGAGCGCGAACTCGAACAGGTTCGGGAGATGATAGAACTCCCGATGCGGCACCCCGAACTGTTCAGTCGCCTCGGTATCGACCCACCGAAAGGTGTGTTGCTCCACGGGCCGCCCGGAACCGGGAAAACCCTGATGGCGAAGGCTGTCGCCAACGAAATCGACGCTTACTTCCGAACCATCTCTGGTCCGGAAATCATGTCGAAGTACTACGGCGAGTCGGAAGAACAACTCCGTGAGGTGTTCGAGGAGGCAGAACAGAACTCCCCGGCCATCATCTTCATCGACGAAATCGACTCCATCGCGCCGAAACGCGAGGAAGCAGGTGGCGACGTGGAACGCCGTGTCGTCGCGCAACTCCTCTCGCTGATGGACGGACTCGAAGAACGCGGTGAGGTGACGGTTATCGCCGCCACGAACCGCGTCGATGCGGTCGACCCCGCGCTCCGCCGTGGCGGTCGCTTCGACCGCGAAATCGAAATCGGCGTGCCAGACCGCGACGGTCGCCTCGAAATCATGCAGGTTCACACCCGCGGGATGCCCCTCGCGGACAGCATCGATTTGGAGGAGTACGCCGACAACACCCACGGCTTCGTCGGTGCCGACCTCGAATCGCTCGCCCGCGAGTCCGCGATGAACGCGCTCCGCCGCGTCCGCCCGGAACTCGACCTCGATTCGGAGGAAATTCCAGCCGACGTGTTGGAGGCACTGAAGGTCACGGAACGAGACTTCAAGGAGGCGCTGAAAGGTATCGAACCCTCGGCGCTCCGCGAAGTTTTCGTGGAAGTGCCCGACGTGTCGTGGCAGGACGTTGGTGGTTTGGAGGACACGAAAGAGCGCCTCCGCGAAACCATCCAATGGCCGCTCGACTACCCCGAGGTGTTCGAATCGCTGGACATGCAGGCCGCGAAAGGCGTCCTGATGTACGGGCCGCCCGGAACCGGGAAAACCCTGATGGCGAAGGCTGTCGCCAACGAGAGCGACAGCAACTTCATCTCGATTAAAGGCCCCGAACTGCTGTCGAAGTGGGTCGGCGAGTCCGAGAAGGGCGTCCGAGAAGTGTTCAGCAAGGCCCGCGAGAACGCCCCGACAGTGGTGTTCTTCGACGAAATCGACTCCATCGCCACGGAGCGCGGACGCGACGGCGGCGGTGGCTCGCAGGTCAGCGAACGCGTCGTCTCGCAGATGCTGACCGAACTCGACGGCCTCGAAGAACTGGAAGACGTGGTGGTCATCGCCACCTCGAACCGCCCCGACCTCATCGACTCGGCGCTCTTGCGTCCCGGTCGCCTCGACAGGCACGTCCACGTGCCCGTTCCCGACGAGGATGCTCGTCGGGCCATCTTCGAGGTTCACACCCGGAACAAGCCGCTGGCCGACGACGTTGATTTGGACTCGCTGGCGCGGAAAACCGATGGCTACGTCGGTGCCGACATCGAGGCCGTCTGCCGCGAAGCGGCGATGGCCGCGAGCAGGGAGTTCATCCAGAGCGTCTCGCCCGAGGACATCGGCGAAAGCGTCGGCAACGTCCGCATCACCGCCGACCACTTCGAGAATGCGCTGGGCGAGGTGACGCCGAGCGTCACCGAGGAAACCAAGGAACGCTACGAGGAAATCGAAGAGCGATTCGACAGCGCGGAACCCGAGACAGAAGAACAGTTGGGTCGGACGTTCCAATAGCACCTTTTGCCGCGTGAATGCGCCTTTGGCGCATTCACTGGCAAAATCTGCACCAAAAGCCTCCTCCCCCCCCAGCGGTCAGTCGTCGGTCCGGAAAATCTTCGATTTTCCGGTGAATAAACTGGCCGCGGTCAGTTGTGGAGGTTGCTGATTTTCGTGGTCTGTGTCGATTGCTGTTTTTCGCGATTGTGTCGCCGGTCTACGTCCCCGAAGCGAGAAACCACGCTATTTTCCCAAAACTTTTACACGTTGTTCGAAAAGAGAGTTCCATGTCCTCCCAATCGAGGCCCCTTGAGTACGCCGACGTGGTCGCGTTCGTCGTTGCTCTCGCTAGCTTCACCGTCCACGGTTTGGTGCGCTCCGATGGCATTTACCGGACAGGAACGACAGTGTTCGGTGCGTTTAGCCTCGTCGTAGCTATCGCTCTCACGATGAAAATTTGGCTTCGATAGGACGTTTCGACAAAACCGTTAGTCCAACTTTTCGGCGGCATCGCGCTCGATAAGCGGCCCAGCGTTTTCGGCGGGGAGCGTCACCACGTCCTCGGTTGCGAGGTCGTACTCGCGCTCGTCCACGCCGAGGATTTCACCGATGTCGCGGGTGATTCGAACCGTGGTTCGTTCGTCGGAGAGCGAGGGTTCCGGTTCGTCCACTGGGTCGTGTTCCTCGGCGCTCGTCTCGCTCGTCCCGTCTGGGGTTTCGGTCGAGGACGCCGTTCCGGCCGGAGCGGCGTCCTCGGAATTACCCGCGATTGCCGCCGCTTCCGCAGACGGCCGGTGGTCGTCGGATGCGGAGTTCGGTTCGGAACCGGTCGTCTCCATCGAGGTTTCCGCTTTCGAAGTTGCCGCCGCCGACTCCGCTCCGACCGGATCGGAGTCGCTCTGTTCAACCTCAGGTGATGCGGAATCCGCACCCCCTTGTTCGGTCGGTGGCTCTGGCGACCCTCCGGATTCCTCACCGGCTAGCACGTCGAGAACGGTGGATTTGTTCGATTCGATTCGTTCCACGAGGTCGGAAAATAGTTCCTGTTCCTCGTTCGTCAGTCCCTCCTCGTCCGCCGGAATCCCGGCGGCCGAGAGGCTCGCGCGTTTGACGACTTTGCCGACGCGTCGTTCGTATATCGCTTCCACGACATCCTCTGCCGTCTGAATTTCGTCGGTCAGTCGATTGACTTCGCTCGAATCGAACGGGTTGTCCGCTCGCTCCGCGGCCCGTTCGCGTTCGTCGCGCAAACTCCCGATGTAGCTCCCCACGTCCTCGTAGAAGGATTCGCGCAGATGTTGCAGACTATCCTTCGAGCGCTCCTTGCTCTGGACACTACGGAGTTCGTCGAGATTCATTCTTTCCCTTTTTCTGCCCGGCCACGCGCCATGAGAAAGTTGGCCACGTATTCCGGAGTTGATACATCTCCCGCCGGAAGCCTAAAGCTTTCGCCAGCGAGTTCGACCTGTACTTCTTCGTCCAGTTCAATCGTCACGTCGTGTCGCGTGAACGTCTCGGGAACCGCATCCCGAAGCGGGTCGAAGTCGGCCAGTTCGTCGTGCGGAATCCGTGTGACTTCCAAACTGCTCCCACCGTGGAGACTGCCGGGAAGGCGAATGAGTCGATGCGTGTCCGTCGTCACGGGTTCGTCCACCGCGGCAGTTTCGGATTCGAACACGTCTTCGGCGAGAATCTTCGCCAAGCCGTAAAACGCCGGATGCACGTCCACGTTGCCGCGCTTGATTTCCGCGTGGTTGTTTTTCGCGGCTTTGTACGCGCCGGCCGCCTTCCCCGCGCCGATGCCGTCGAACTCTTGGAGGCGTTCGAGTGCGTCGTCTTCTTCCATCGTCAGCAGTTCGTCCACGAACGAACAGAGGTGGTCGTGAACCCGCCCGCCCCATCCGCTGTCGGTCGGAAGCGTGCGCTTTTGGGTCGGATTTTTGAGGCCGATTCCGGCGACCGCTTCGGATTGGATGAGCGATTCGAAATCCGCGTCCGCCGCCCGGACGTAATCCACGATTTCTCGGCGGGCCTCGCGGTCTAGTTCGAGAACGCCCTCGTCCCGAACGTGGACGTGGTAGCCCCGACCACCCGAAAAGACGACCGTCATATCCTCGAAGCCGAAATCCCGGTCGAGCAAATCGAGTAAGTCTAACAGTTCCTCCTTTCCGCGCGCCAGCATGTCGGCGTAGGGCGTCTCGGGGGTGACGCCGGGCAGGTGGTCTGCGTCCAAGTCGAACACGAGGTCCGCGCTTCGCCACCCCTTTCCGTTCATGCTTCCCGCACCGGGGTTCCTGTAGCGCCCGGCGGAAAAATACACGTGCCGCGGACGTTCGCGTTCGAGAAACCCGCGAAGGGTTCCGAGGTCGAGGAGCGAGTTGTGGCGAACCATCGTCGTTCCCGTGCCGGGCGTCCACGGAATGTAGCCCCACTCGCGCTCGTCCGCGGCGGGCGGGAGTTCCGGTTTTACCGTCCGGTAGTGGTCGCGGAACCGTCCCCGAAGATACGCTCGCGTCCGCTCTTCCATCGTCAGTGGCAAAAACACCGAGCGGTTAAAGCGTTGTTTCTTCGCTTCAAGCAGCCGTTTCGGTTCGGAAATCGAGATACTACGGGAGAGTGGAGGGTTTGGGCAAATCCCGAGACAGCTCTGTTCACGACATTCGGCCGAATCGAGAACGTGAAGTAATGCGACGTTACTCGAAGCGAGAAAACGAATCGAAAAGTGAAACCACAGACGGAACAGCAGTCGTCCGAAAAACGAAATCGCACTCGTTCGGTTTTATCCGCGCATGAAGTCAGAAAGACGCTTCGTGATGCTCTCTTCTTCACCCAATCGGAGATAGAAGGCGTCACCGCCGTCTTCGTAATAGTTGTCGATTCGGCGTTCGACGGAGAAGCCGAGATGTCGGTAGAAGTCGAGTGCGTTCTGGTTCGTGCTGCGGGCGTGGCAGGTGACGGTCGCGTGGTTTTTCGCAACCCGTGCGACCAACCGCTGGCCGAAGCCCTCGCCCCGGAAGTCGGGATTGACTGCGAGGAAGAGAATGTAACCGTCCCGGCGTACTGCCGCAAATCCAACGATTTGTTCACCACCCTCGCCGTCCGTGAGGTAGCAGTAGACGGTTGACCGGCGGTATGCGTCGGTAAAGAACCCTCGCCGTTGTTTCAGCACGTCCTCGCTCTGCCGGATTCGCTCTTTCAACTGCCACGCCTCCTCGACGTAGCGGTTGTCGCCCGGCGAGACGACGCGCGTGTCAATATTTACACTCACTGGGAGAGAGTAGCAGACAGGTGAATATAATTCCACCGGCATCGCTCGCGGTTACCAGCCGCCGTTTGGCAAGCCTGATACCCACGGCGATGGATAATCCGATAATGACCTACGCGCTCCGCGAGCATACCGCCGACGTTGCGGTCGAAGCCACAGGAAAGTCTCTCTCTGCTGTTTTCGCCGCCGTCGCCGACGGACTGGCCGCCGCGATGTGTGACGACATTCCGGACACGGGCGAGCGATTCGATATCGAAGTGAGTGCCGAGAGTCGGGAAGCACTGCTGTTCGACTATCTGGACGAACTCATCTACGAGCGCGACGTTCGGGCCGTCCTCCCCGTCGAAAACGAGGCGAGCGTCCACGACGCCGACGGCGAGTGGACGCTCGCGGGAAGCGCGCGAGGCGTGCCCCTCGCGGGACTCGGGGCACGCGAAATCAAGGCCGTGACGTACTCCGAGATGGCAATCGAGGAAACCGCGGATGGATGGCGGGCCTACGTGGTTTTCGACGTGTAATTAACGCAGAACTGTCGAACCGAACCCCGAAACGTCTTCGGGGTTCGGGAATCTACCTTCGAGTATGAACACGTACACCGCGGGAGACATCACGCTCGAACAGGTTCGAGAGTACGTCTGGGAAATCCCGCAAGAAGGGGACATGGGGACGCCAGCGCGGGTGTTCGCCAGCGAAGAGCTACTGGAACAAATCGCGGACGACAAGACGTTAGAACAGTTGAAAAACACGACACATCTTCCGGGCGTGCAAAAGTACGCTCTCTGCATGCCGGATGGCCATCAGGGGTACGGCTTCCCCGTCGGCGGCGTGGCCGGAATCGACGCGGAAAACGGCTGTATTTCGCCGGGAGCGGTCGGCTACGACATCAACTGCGGGGTTCGGATGATGCGGACGAACCTCACCTACGACGATTTGCGCGGGAACGAAGAAGAACTCGTGGACGCTCTCTTCGCCAACATCCCGTCGGGGCTCGGCGGCGGCGGCGTCGTAGAGGGCGACATCGACGCCGTCAACGACGTTCTCGACCGCGGAATGGCGTGGGCGCTGGACGAAGGCTACGCGACGGAAGCTGATTTGGCCCACTGCGAGGACGAAGGGGTTCGGCAGGAAAGCGACCCGTCGGCAGTTTCACAGAAGGCGAAAGACCGCGGCAAAAACCAGTTGGGGAGCCTCGGCAGCGGCAACCACTTCCTCGAAGTCCAGCGCGTGACCGACGTGTTCCGCGAGGATGTCGCCGAGGCCTACGGCCTCTCGGAAGACCAAATCGTCGTCCTCATCCACTGCGGAAGCAGAGGGCTGGGCCATCAGGTCTGCAACGATTACCTGCGAAAAATCGAGAAAACCCACTCCGGTCTGCTGTCGAAACTCCCGGACAAGGAACTCGCCGCGGCCCCCGCGGGGAGCCAACTCGCCGAAGAGTACTATCAGGCGATGGGTGCGGCAATCAACTTCGCGTGGGTGAACCGCCAACTCATCATGCATCGAACGCGGCAGGTCTTCGAGCGCGTGTTCGGCCAGTCGTGGGAGGCAATGGAGATGGAACTGCTGTACGACGTGGCGCACAACATTGCGAAAAAGGAAACCCACGACGTGAACGGCGAAGAAAAGGAACTGTTCGTTCACCGGAAGGGTGCGACTCGGGCGTTTCCTGCGGGCCATCCCGAGGTGCCCGGCGCGTACCTCGACGTGGGACAACCAATCATCATCCCGGGAAGCATGGGCGCGGGAAGCTACGTCCTCTGCGGCGGCGAGGAGTCGATGAACCTCAGTTTCGGTTCGACTGCCCATGGAGCAGGTAGAGTGATGAGCAGGACGCAGGCAAAAAAGGATTACTGGGGCGGCGACGTGCAGGACGAACTCGAACAGGAACAGATCTACGTCAAGGCCCAGAGCGGCGCGACGGTGGCAGAGGAAGCACCGGGCGTCTACAAGGACGTGGACGAGGTCGTGAAAGTATCCGACGCGCTCGGAATCGGCGACAAGGTGGTTCGGACGTATCCCGTCTGTAACATCAAGGGGTAGGCGAAGGAATACATAAACGGATAGGTAAAATAATCCTTTCACTAATCAAAATATTTTGATACCTCTTGTGACGAAGGAAGAGTATGCGACGACGAGCGGTGCTCAGCACGCTGGCCACGGGTACCACCGCTGGCTGTATCGGTGGGATTCTCGGACTGTCCTCGGATGATTCTCGATTCAGTATCGAGAACGATTCGGTGCCGGATGGACTACCAGCGACGCTTTCGGCGACGCTCGTTTCGGGTGCGACCGCGGAGCATCCGCCGATGCTCCGCGTGACGTTCGAATGTACCGCAAAATTCGAGCAGACGATTCGGTTCGGCTACCCGAGTCCATTTTCGGACGTGGTCAGCGCCGACACAGATGGGTCGAGACTCGTCCTCCAGTACAAACCCGATTCGAACGACAGACGCGACGGATGCTGGCAAAGCGGCCACCTCGGCGGACGGGGAACGACTGAGCGGCAGACGCTCGAACCCGGCGAGAAATCACAGGTCGAATGGGCGGTTCTTAATTACGCGAAAAACGAGTCCTGTTTCCCGAGCGGACGCTACCGGTTCGAAGACCAGTACAGCGTCGGTGGAAAAACGTACAGTTGGGGATTCTGGTTCAGAGTACGGTGAATCCGCTGGACGAGTGTTGCGCTTTCAGGTTCTGAAATCGAAGTTCGGCGCGTCTTCGGGACGGAGCGGAACGTGCGGGTCGAGTTCTTCGCCGTCCTCGAACTTCACGAAGTTGAGGTAGTACAGTTCGCCACAGCCATCTTCGTCAGTTTCGCTCGTCCTCGCAGGAATCTCCGATTCCTGCTGTTGTCGAGAATCGAACCCCAGTTCTAAACCGCCACAGACGATTTGGACGCCGTCTGCATCCTCGAAATCGTCGTAGGCATTGGCGTACTCCCACCCATCCAAGGGGTCGGCAGTCACCGATTTGTCGGCGAGGTTGGCGTCGCGTTCCAGCGTGGCGATTGCACCGCAGTGAGGGCAGTAGTAGCGGACAGGGACAGTCATCGTTGGAGGTTGGTGTCGAACGGATGTAAACTGCGCGTCGGCGCGTCGGTTCGTCTCAGCGAACCGACGCGCAATTCGTGAAAACGCAAACCCAGAACAATCTTGTAGCCCGGCGAACACCGTTATTGCATGATAGACGAGACAGTCGAGGAGATACAGGAGATGCAAACGCACAGCTCCTCGACCGTCGCGGTGAAAGCCGCCCGCGCGCTAGAAGACCTCCTCAGCCGCGATTTCGAGACGGTCGAAGAGTTCGAGCGAGCGCTCGACCACAACAGCAACGCCCTCCGGCGTGCGAATCCATCTCACGCATCGCTCGTGACGACCCAGCGAGCAATCGTGAAGATGGTCACCGACGCAGAGAGCGAATCGGTCGAGCAGGCGAAAGAGAGGATGTCACAGGCCATCGACAGCGTGGTCGAACAGGTCGTCACCGCAAAACGCAGGGCCGCGGAAAACGCCGCCCCGCAGTTCGAGGACGGGATGACCCTCATGACCCACGATTACTCTTCGACGGTGCTTGAGGCGATCGAAAACGCCGTTGCTGACGGAGTCTATCTCGACGTGTACGTGCTAGAAGCCAGACCGCGCTACCTCGGGCGCAAAACCGCCCGCGTCCTCGGGGAAATCGACCAAGTCGATGCGACGCTCATCATCGACAGCGCGGCGGGCCACTACCTGCCGGAGTGTGACCGCGTGTTCACCGGCATGGACTGCATCGTTGACGGCACGCTATACAACCGCGTCGGGACGTTCCCGCTCGCCGCCACCGCAAACGAGGTGGACGTGCCCGTCACTACCGTCGGTTCCAGCGCGAAAATCGTCGGCGAGGCGTTCCGCTTCGAGAACGATTTCAGGTCGGCCAGCGAAGTCATTCGAGAACCAGCCGAAGGGTTTTCCGTGGAGAATCCTGCCTACGATGCGACTCCCACCGATATGCTCGATTCCGTCGTGACGGACGAGGGAACGTGGGAGTACTGAACTGAAACAACTAATCTGTTCTACTCGACGCTCACCCACTCCCCGTTTTCGTCACTTTCCTCAATCGCGTTCAACACCGTCTGCACTTTCAGCCCGTCTGCAAAGTTCGGATGGTATTCCTCGCCCGAATCGACTGCCGAGAGGAACTCGTAATTCTCGTGGACGAAGGTGTGTTCCCAGCCGATGACGTGGCCCGGTGGCCACCAGTGGTCGATGTAGGGGTCGGATTCGTCGGTGACGAGAATCGTCTCGTAGCCGCGGTTGTCGTCCCGTAGGAGTTCGAGTTCGTTGAGGCGTTCGAGCGAGAACTTCAGGCTTCCCTCGGAACCGTGAACCTCGATGGTGTGGTCGTTCTTGTGCCCCGTGGCGAATCGCGAGGCTTCGAAGGTTCCCATCACGCCGCCCGCCAGTTCGGCCTGCGCGGAGTAGGCGTCGTCCACCGTGACGGGTTTGGTTTCGTCTTCGCCCTCCACTGGGCGCTCGTCCACGAAGGTTTGGAGGTGCCCCGACACGCGCTCTACGTCGCCCACGAGGAACTGCGCGAGGTCGATGGTGTGCGCGCCGAGGTCGCCGAGTGCGCCACTGCCCGCCAGTTCTGCGTCGTTGCGCCACGACCACGGAGCCTCGGGGTCAACCAGCCAGTCCTGCAAATATTTCCCTCGGAACTGGTGAATCTCGCCGAGTTCGCCGTCCTCGATGAGTCGCTTGGCGTACCGAATCGCCGGAACGAATCGGTAGTTGAACGCGGTCGCGGTCGGCACGCCCGCCGATTCCGCCGCGTCGGCCATTCGCTCGGCGTCCGAAAGGCTGGCCGCGAGCGGTTTTTCGGAGAGAACCGGGGTGCCTGCTTCCAGTGCGGCGATGGAGGGTTCGGCGTGGACGAAGTTCGGTCCGAGATTGTAGAACACGTCAACCTCGTCGATTACTTCCTTCCAGTTTGTGCTCGTGTTTTCGAAACCGAGACGGTCTGCGGCCTCCGTAAGTGCCTCCTCATCTCTCCCGACGAGGACGTGGCGCTCTACGTCCGGCGCGTCCGGGAAGAACATTGGCAGGCGGGCGAGGGCGTTCGCGTGGGCTTTTCCCATGAATCGGTAGCCTAACACTCCGACTTTTAGACTCATATCTTGTGTAGGGTTCTTTGCGGGACCGCTTAGTGTTTGATGGCCACGGCGAAAATAGCGGTGACGAGGATAGATTCTGTGGAAAAATTATTGTTCTGTAATTGAAATCGTGTATTTCAGTTCGGTTTCTGTTGTCGCTGTTTGTTCGATTTTGCTAGCGATATCCGACTCCAATCATACCACACACATCGAGGAATAGCAGTACGCGATTCGAAATTGTGTAGGTTTGCCGGTAGCAAGTCACGACTCCAATCATACCGCCACCGCATCAGCCACACCCTCCCCAACCGACTCGCTTCGCTCGTCCCTCGCGCGGGCGACTAAAGTCGCCTTCGCGCGCCACATCGCTTGACTAACCGGCCGAATGGTTGCGCCAGCGCGTTCGCATGAACGAGACGAGGCGACTGCGTCGCCTCGCTGGCGAACGGCGAAGCCGTGAGCGCCGAACGACAGTGAGGCGTGAATGCAGTCCCGCGCTGGCGGGGAGGAGTGGGGAGACTGGCGGTGCGGGCCTTGGTGGATGAAGGGCGAGCGAAGCGAGGGCTTCGTTTGGAGTCGGCATCGGTCTCCGACGATTGAAATACCGCAATCTACTTGAGAGAATCCAGAATATTGTCACGTCTCACAACATCAATGCACAACAATCACATCCGCGTCTCCGCCCGAGGACTCGTCTGGCGGGACGACGAACTGCTCGTGGCGCAGGACACCAAACCAACCGAGGAAGAGCCATTCTACTATCCTCTCGGCGGCGGTGTCGAGTTCGGCGAACACAGCGAGAACGCCCTCCGGCGCGAGTTCGGCGAGGAGTTAGGCGTCACGCTGAAAAACGTCACCTACCGCGAAACCTACGAGGGATTGTTCACGTTCGACGGCAATCCCGCGCACGAACTCTGGCGCGTCTACGAAGCTGAAATAGTGGAGTCGTGGCCATACGAACGTGACGAGTTCTCGGGCTACGAAGCCGAGTTTAACGAAGAAATCGAGTGCTTCTGGAAACGCCCAGCCGAGTTTTCCGAGGAGAAAGTGACGTTCTACCCCGAGCAACTGGTTTCCGATTTGTAGCCCACTGATTCGCTCTATTCCGCCCAGTAGGCTTCGCCGGGAGTCGTTCGGAACACCACGCGCTCTAGCATCTCGACGGCCTTCTCCAGTCCTTCGGTCGAACTGGTTAACGAGTCCTCGTGTTCGATGGAGAGCGTGCCGTCGTACTCAATCATCCTGAGCGCACTGACGATGTCCTTCCAGTGTTCTTCGCCGTGGCCGTAGCCGACGGAGCGGAACAGCCACGAGCGGTTGGCTTCCTCGTCGTAGGGCGTCGTGTCGAGGACGCCTTTGTAGCGCGCTTGGGATTCGTACACTTTCGTGTCCTTGGCGTGGAAGTGGTGGATTGCGTCGTGTTCGCCGAGGAAGCGAATGGCCTCGACCACGTCGATTCCCTGCCAGTAGAGGTGGCTCGGGTCGAAGTTCGTCCCGATTCGCTCGTTGGTCGAGTTCCGGAGTTCGAGCATCCCGGCGGGTTCGTGGATGAGCATGTTCGGGTGCATCTCGATTGCGACATCGACGCCGTGGTCTGCGGCGTGCTCCGCCAAATCGCGCCAGTACGGAATGGCGACCTCTTCCCACTGGTAGGTGTGCGCCTCGTCGTGTTCGGTCGGCCACGGGGCGGTAATCCAGTTCGGCACCTCGTCATTCGGGCCGCCAGCGGGGAGTCCGGAGAAACAGGTGACCGTATTTACATCCAACTGGTCGGCCAACTGAATGGCTTCGCGGAGTTCGGTGTCGGCCTCCTCGGCCTGCTCGTCGTCGGGATGAAGCGGGTTGTTGTGGGTCGCCAGCGCGCTGATATGCATGTCGTGTTCGGCCAGCAGGGAGTGCAGCTCCTCCTGTGCGTCGTCGTCGTCCAGATACTCGTCGCGGGGGAGATGGGTGTCGCCGGGATAGCCGCCGACGCCGGGTTCGATAGCGTCCACGCCGATATCATTGAGATACGCGAGCGCGTCGGAAAGCGATTCACCGTACAGTGGCGGAGTGTGAACGCCGATGTCCATAGCATGAACCATTACTTCGTTCGGGAATAAAACTTCGGTGGCAAGGCTTACGCCGCCCGTCTTCCATTCTCCGAACATGAGCCTCGCCGAGCAGTTCGAGTGGTTCGCTGACTGGTGTGTTGGAACGTCGCCCCTGTACGAGGAGATTTCGCGCGAAATCGCGGACGACCCGGATTTGCTCGCGATCGCGGAGGAAATCCCGCCGAAACGCGGCACGCCGAACATCCTGTTCGCGGCGATTCACTGGCATCTGCTCGGCGGTGCTAACCACGAACTCGCGGAGTACTATCCGACCCTCACGGACGACCCAAAATCGGACAATCCATTTCCCGCGTTTCGGGAGTTCTGTCTCGTGTTCGAGACAGAACTCCTTCCACTCCTGCGAAACCGGAGAACCCAGACCAATGCGGTTCGGCGGTGTACCGCGCTCTTTCCGGCGTTTTCGCACGTTTCAAAGGAAGTCGGCGGCGACCCACTCGCGCTGGTCGAACTCGGCCCCAGCGGCGGCCTCAACCTCTGTTGGCACCAGTACGCCTACGATTACGGCGATGCTGGCCAGTTCGGGACGAGCGACTTCGTCCTCGATTCGGAAATCAGGAGTGAGAAAACCCCACCCATCTCGGACGACTTTCCCGCAGTCGCTTCACGTATCGGAATCGACCTGAATCCGCTTTCCATACAGGACGAGAAAGACGTTCGTTGGCTTCGCGCACTCATCTGGCCGGAACACGGAGACCGCCACCGTCTGCTTCAGCGCGCCGCGGACGTGGCACAACAGCACCCGCCAGAACTCCGGCAGGGTGACGCAATCGAGGAACTGCCGGACGTGCTCGCGGAAATTCCGGACGATGTGCCCGTCTGCGTCTTTGACACGCAAATGCGCTATCAACTGCCCGACTCGGCACAAGACCGACTACGGGCGCACATCGAATCCGCCGCGCAGGAGCGCACGATTCACTGGCTATCGGGCCACGAATCGACTGACGAGTGGGATAACGCCTTCACGCTCGACTGGTTCGACGGCGAGGAGTACGAACCGCTCGTCGCCTACGAACAGCACGGAAAATGGATTCGGTGGCTGTTGTAATCTATTCTAACTGCACTGCCTGTTCGTTCTTCGAGGAACGATAGACCGCGTCGATGACGCGCTGAACCGTCAGCGCCTGTTCGATGGTGTTCATCTTCGGCGCGACGCCGTCACGAACTGCTTCGAAGAAGACGCGCTGTTCTGCTTTGTGGGCGTCTTCCTGTCGGGTTCTGACGCTGGTGTCCGAGAAGTGGTCTGCGCCGACCATACTCGTCTCGTACATCGTGAGCGAATCGTCGCTCTTGTCGAAACTCGCTCCGGCGTCGGTTCCGCGGACGTGGTATTTTTCGCTGGATTCGCGGTTCGCGGCCCACGCGACTTCGAGCGCGATTGTTTTTCCGTCTTCACAGCGGATAAACGCGCTCACCGAATCGTCAACCGTGAACGCGCCGGATTCGGTGTCGTCGCCCCACATTTCGAGATAGGTGTAATCGTCGCGACTTCCGAACTGCGAGCGGACTTCGCCGCTGACTTCCTTGACCGTCGGGAAGTCGTGCAGATGCAGTGCGAGGTCGATGGCGTGGACGCCGATGTCGATGAGCGCGCCGCCACCCGCCACGTCACGGTTCGTGAACCACGAACCGCGACCCGGAATGCCTCGGCGTCGAATGTAGTTCGCTTCGACGTGGCGTGTCCTGCCGAATCGACCCTCGTCTTGGTAGCCTTTGATGACTTCGACGGGGTTGCGGAATCGGTTGTGGAAGCCGACCATACAGAAACCGTCAGCGTTCCGGGCCGCCTCCGCGATTCGCTCCGCGCTCTCCAGCGTGTGCGCGAGCGGCTTTTCCAGAAGAACGTCGAGTCCCGCGTTCAGCGCGGCGACGGCGTACTCCTCGTGAAACTTGTTCGGTGTCGTGACGATGACACAATCGACGTCTGCTTCGTACAGTTCTTCGTAGCTCTCGAACGAGCGGGTGTCGTATTTCTCGGCAAATCGCGCACGGGCGTCGGGGTTAATATCGACGCCGCCGACGATTTCGTGACGCAAATCAGTGATTCTATCAGCGTGATAATGTCCAATATTTCCGAGACCGACGAACCCAACTCGAACCGGCTCACTGGCACTCATACTTACGGCTCACCTGTGAGACGGTGTTATTCTTTTCCTTTCGCTCGCTCGGTTTTACCGAGCTGGTACTTCCGCTTCGAAAACGGAACGATTGTCCGACACAGTTCTGATGGTCACGGGGAGTCACGTCAGTACAACTGCTGTTTTTTGTCTTCGCGTTCACGCTCCCGCTCTTCTTCCGCCTTCTGTGCGCGGCGATTGTCGATAAGTGTTCGGAGGCCGGGGATGATTTTGTTTTTCAAATCGAGGACGAACGAGACGATACCGTAGGCCCAAAAGAAAAACAGGAGCGTCCCTGCCCCGAAATACACCAACCTGAACTCCACCGCCATCTCAGTCGTCCCCCTCCGCTTCGGTGCCGGTGGGGCCTGCTTCGACGGGCGCAAATTCGAGGCCGTGCGCGATTGCGTCGCCGGTGTCGGTGTCGAACAGATGAATCCGCTCCCTGTCGAGGACGATTTCCACGTCTTCGTCCGTGTCGATGTCCTTGTCTGGGTTCACGCTCATCAGCAGTTGATGAGCGTCGTCAGCTTCGGCGTCCATTCCCACAGTCTCGCCCTCTCCCGTGAGGATGTAG
This sequence comes from Haladaptatus litoreus, assembly GCF_900156425.1. Taxonomy (GTDB): domain Archaea; phylum Halobacteriota; class Halobacteria; order Halobacteriales; family Haladaptataceae; genus Haladaptatus; species Haladaptatus litoreus. The sequence goes on along the minus strand of NZ_FTNO01000001.1, from coordinate 1,683,670 downwards.
ACGAAGATTTCGTCGCCCATCGGTTCGAGAACGTCCGTCGTGGCGTCGATTCTGCTGGTCGGGTTCGACACGTTTCCGGCATCTTCGACGAGATACACGTCTTCGGGACGGACACCCATCGTTAGCGTGTCGTCCACCGACACGTCGTTGAGTTGTCCGGTGTCGAACTCGACGTGGTAGTCCGGCGTCTGGAGGCCGTTGGAATCGACGACGCCCTCCACGAAGTTCATGCTCGGCGAGCCGATGAAGCCCGCGACGAACAGGTTCTCGGGTTCGTTGTAGCAGTCGAGCGGCGGGGCGAACTGCTGGAGTTCACCTTTGTTGATGACCGCCACGCGGTCGGACATCGTCATCGCCTCCGCTTGGTCGTGCGTGACGTAGATGATGGTCGCGTCGAGTTCCTTGTGGAGTCGCTGGAGTTCGGTGCGCATGTGAACGCGCAGTTTGGCGTCCAGATTCGCCAGCGGTTCGTCCATCAAGAACACGTCGGGTTCGCGCACGATTGCGCGCGCAATCGCAACGCGCTGGCGCTGACCGCCGGACATCTCGTCCGGCATTCTATCGAGCAAGCCTTCGAGTTGGACGATCTCCGACGCGTTCTCGACGCGACGATCAACCTCGTCCTTCTCGTAGTTTCTGAGTCGTAGCCCGAAACTGATGTTGTCGTACACGTCCATGTGCGGGAACAACGCGATATTCTGGAACACCATCGCGATGCCGCGGTCTTTTGGCGGAAGTTTGGTGACTTCTCGCCCTGCGATGGAAATCGTCCCGTCCGACGGAATCGTCAGCCCCGCGATGGTTTCGAGCGTCGTGGATTTTCCACACCCCGACGGGCCGACGAGCGTGACGAACTCGCCGTCCCGGATATCGAGGTTCATGTCATCGACTGCCGTTACATCTTCGTACCGTTTCGAAACGTGTTCTAAGTTGACTTCACCCATTGTGTATCACTCCTTCAGTGCGCCAGCGGTGAGGCCGCTGACGATTTTTTCCTGTGCGATGACGACGAGGATGGCGATGGGCAGGACGCCCACGATGCTCGCCGCCGCCATCAGGTTGTAAAACTCCGCGTACTGGCCTTGGTAGCCGAGGATACCCCACAGCAGTGGTGCCCAGTTCTGTACCTCCCCGTTGGTCATGAGGAACGAGAAGAAGAACTCGTTGTACACCGAGATAAACGTTAGCACTCCTGCGGTCGCCACGCCCGGTGCGGACAGCGGGATGATGACTCGGAACAGCGCGCCGAGTCGCGTCGTCCCCTCGATTCGTGCGGCGTCCTCCAAGCCGTCCGGAATCTGGCCGTAGAACGTCGTCAGGATGAATATCGAGAGGGGCATGAACAGCGCGCTGAACGGAAGCACCATCGCGCCCGGCGTGTTGTACAGCATCGGACTGCTAAGGCCGAATATCTCGACGTTCCCCGTGAATAACCGGAACAGCGGCAGCAGGAACGCCGCTGGCGGGAAGTACGAGATAGCGAGGATGAGCAACATCAGCGCGCCCCGTCCCGGGAACGACAATCGCCCGAAGACGTAGCCAGCGAGACTCGCTAACACCAACACGATTGCCGTGGTGACGAGCGCGAGCACGAAGCTGTTGAACATGTACAGATGGAACGGTAACTGCTCGAAGATTTCGATGAATACGCCAGGGTTGAATCCTTTCGGGAGGAACCAGACGTTTATAATCGACTCACGCGGCGTCAGTGCCAGCACGAGGAGCCAGTAGAACGGGAACAGCGTGGTGAACAGGAAGAAAATCGTCACCACGTAAAACATCGCCTGATAGGTTCGTTCCGGATCCTGAATCGACCCCTGCACCCATCGCTGGAACGGCCCTTGCGTCGTCTCTGCCTGCTGCCGACCGTCGGTTTGTGTTTGTTCTGTTTGTGCCATTCAGAAGCCTCCCTGTGAGTCGCGGAATTTCACGATGTATATCGACACCACAATTCCGATAATCGCCGCCGTGACGAACGCGACTGCCGCCGCGGTGCCGTATCGTCGCGTACTGAACGTCGTGACGACCAGACAGGACAGCGACGGAACCGTCGTACAGCCGGAGACGGTTTCGATGAGTCCGTACACCCGCATCGCAGCGATGGTGCGGAACAGCAGTGCGACGAGCACCGTCGGAAGCACGAGCGGCAGGGTAATCATCCGGAACTGCTGCCATTTCGACGCGCCCGCGACCTTCGCCACGTCGTAGAGGCTCCGGTCGATACTCTGGAGTCCGGCGAGGATGAGCAACGCCATGAACGCCGTCGTCTTCCAAATGTCCGCGAGGATGATGATACCCAGCGCGGAACTGCTGTTGGCCAGCGGCGTGCTGGTTAGCCCAATCATCTCGGTGAGGTTCGCACCGAACCCGATGCCCGGTTGGAACATCAGGTAGAAAATCATCCCCTGAATGACGATTGGAACCGCCCACGGGATGATGATTGCCACGCGCACCCAGCGTCGCCCACGGAAGTCTTGGTCGAGAACGAGTGCCTGTCCGAAGCCGATAATCGTCTCGACGAGGACGCTTGCTATCGTGAAGATGAACGTCACGATGAGCGCGCTTTTGAACGGTTGGCTGAAGTCGATGAACGGTTGTGGCAGTGCCACCGTGTCCAGCTTTCCGGCCAACAGGTCGGTGTAGTTCTGGAGGCCGACGAACTCCCCGACTTGCGATGCGCCGCGGAGGCTGTCGGCACGGAGGGACATCTCGAACGTGCTTAGCAGTGGCCAGAACGCGATGACGCCGAGCAATAACAGCGCGGGCATCAACAGCAGGTAGGCGAACTGCGTTTCGCTCAAGTTCTCTATCCATCTGACCGCGCCAGCGTACGCTCCTGACTTTTCTTGTCGTTTGTCGCTCGCTTGTTCGGTTGACATTCTTTGCTACCTCTACTTGTTGTACTCCTCGATTTCCGTTATTTGGCTGTTCAACGTGGACATCGCCTGTTGTGGGGACTGGTCGCCCGCGTACGCCGCGAAAACGCTCTGGGAAATCTTCCCAGATTCTTGGGGCCAGACGACCGACACGGGGCGCGGAAGTGCGTTCTGTCCCGCGACTTTCAGCGTATCGACGTAGCGGCCCATGATGGGCACGTCTCTCGCTCGCTGTGTTTCGAGCAGGTCTGGCTCGGGCGGAATCCAGCCGATGATTTCGAACAGTTTGAGCTTGAAACTCTCCGACGTCATCGCTTCGAGAACCTGTAACGCCTTGTCCTGCTTTTTGGTGTTCGGGTTGATGGCGACGTTCCACCCACCGAGGGCGGAGGCGACGCCGCCGAGTCCCTGTTTGTTCACCTGTCCTTTCTTGACGCCATACGGAATCGGCATGACGCCGAGGTCTTCGCCGAAGCCGCCTTCCGATTTCGGGGCTCCGTTGATGTTGATGGAGTACGGCCAATTGCGGTGCATGACCGCGTTTCCGTTGCTGAACGGCGCGCGCGACGTTTCCTCAATCCAGCTCAGAACGGCCCGTGGGGCGATACCGCCCTCGAAGTCGTTCAACGTATTCGGGGCGTTGTTCCCGTGGATGAACGTTCGAATCATCTTGATAGAGTCGATGACGTTCTGTGAATCCAAGGTAACCGGTCGCTCCCCAACTGGGCCGAGCAGGTTGTCGACACTGCCGAAGTACGTCCCTCCCCAACTGGTCATGAACTCGTTGAAGTCACAGCAGGACAAGCCCTCGTAGTTGCTCGCTTGGAAGGTAAATCCGTAATCGATGTTCTGATTGTCCTGGAGGACTTTCTTCGTAACTCGTGAAAATTTCTTCCACGAAATCCCCTCCGTCGCCCAGTTTTCCTGATCCGGATTGAAACCAGACTGCCGTACCAAATCCTTCCGATACTGTATCGTTCCGAAGTCGGAAAACAGCGGGATAGCGTAGAGGTCACCGTCAGTCGATTTGCCGGTGGTGACGCTCCCCTGAAAGTAATCGTTGTTGACTTTATTGAGTGCCTCGCTCGCCATGTTATCGCTCAAATTGAGCAGTTGGCGGCGCGCGATGAACGGAATCGCCCACCCGCTGTCTACGAGCAACAGGTCGGGTTCTTCGAGGTTCGCGGACAGCCACCGTTGGTATTGGGACTGGCGAGCACCAGTTTGTTCGTTCCCCGCGAGAACTTCGAGCCTGATGTTCTCGTCGAGTCCTGCTTCGTGCAGTGCGGTTTCTATCGCATCTTTGTTGGTTCTGACGTCGTCGTCGGCGGCCCACTGTACCACGTTGGGGTTGGTACTGCTCCCCCGTCCAGTACAGCCAGCAAGACCCGCGGCGGCACCGGATGCCCCGACGGCCTTCACGAACTTCCGTCGTGAAACGCCATCTCGCCGACGACGGTCATCACCCTCGCTAACACCAACCATACGGTTGTAGGACGGAAGGATTGCATTTATAACTTTGGTGCGATTGACTACTTGCGTTGTTATCTTTTCCGACCACGAACTATCACTTTCGTGCGGATTGAGTAGATGATGAGTAAAACTATTTATGGCCGAACGCTATCAGTTTAGCGGATAACCACCCGAAAAAACGGCGGTGACCGTGTTATTCGTTGCTGACACAGTCACGCACTAGTACATTTTTCGCTCGGCTTCGTTTCCTCGAATCGCAGAAGTTATCGGTTACAATCCGGCGATTTCCCGCGACCAGACCGGTGATTTCGGCGATTCGAGTCGTTCCAGTTCGGAATCGGAGAGTGCGACATCGAGTGACGCCACGTTCTCCTCCAGATGCTCTTCGGTTCGCGGGCCGATAATCGGCGAATCCACGACGGGTTTGTGAAGCAACCACGCCAGACTCACCTGCGCTGGCGTCACACCCTTCTCCTCGGCGATGGTGCGAACCTCGTCCAAGACGGCCCAGTTTTCGTCGGTGAACCGCGCTTCGGTGTGGTCGTCCTCCGTCGCCCGCCCCTCGGTCGGTTCCTCTCCGCGGTCGTACTTCCCGGTCAAAAACCCGCCCGCGAGCGGCGACCACGGAATGACGCCGACGCCCTCCGATTCACAGACGGGCAAAATATTTTCTTCCTCGTGGCGGTCTACGAGGTTGTACTCGGGTTGCATGCAGGTAAACCGCTCGTACTCTTGCAGGTCGCTCTCGGAGAGGGCTTTTGCGAACTGCCACGCCGCCATCGAACTCGCCCCGATGTAGCGAACTTTGCCCGTCTCCACGAGGTAGTCCAGCGCGGACAGCGTCTCTTTGATTGGTGTCTCGTCGTCCCAGCGATGGATTTGGTAGAGGTCGATGTAGTCGGTTCCCAGTCGGTCGAGGCTGGCCTCCGCTTGGTCGAGAATATGCTTTCGGGAGAGGCCCTGTCCGTTCGGATAGTCGCCCATCTTCCCGAACACTTTCGTCGCAATGACGAGTTCGTCGCGGTTTCGTCCCTCGATTGCTTTGCCGACGATTTCCTCGCTTTCACCCCGTGAGTAGACGTTTGCTGTGTCGAGGAAGTTGATGCCCATCTCCAGCGCGTCGTCGAGTAGTTCCAGACTTGCTTCCTCGTCGTTCATCATCCACGGCTGACTGCTCCCGAAGTTCATACAGCCGAGACAGAGGCGCGAGACGTCGAGGCCGGTGTCGCCGAGTTTCGTGTACTCCATTTCGGTCATGGTTCGCTAGATTGGTTCTGTAGGGTTGGATAAAGGGCTGTGGGCGGCCGGCGTGATTCGATTGTCATCAAATAGTGTGGATTCCCGCCGACGTTGCCGACGCCACTGAAACCGCACCGCGACAAGAAATACTATTTCTGGGACGATCTAGTTTCGAACAAGTTGATAGCAGTTCCCGACTCCAATGAAAACCGCAGCCGCCCACACGCCTCCCCAACCGACTCCTTCGCTCCTTTCAGTCGCTTAGTCGTCCCTCGCGCACTATCAGTCCGAACCGTCGGGCGAGATGCCCTCCGGTTCGCACCAGCACGCGCCACATCGCTCGATTGACCAGCCGGAAGGGTGCGCCAGCGCGTTCGCGCGAACGGTGAGCGAAGCGAACCGCAAGCGCACCTCCGCGCTGGCGGGGAGGAGTGGGGAGACTGCGGTGGCGGGGCCGTGGCGGTTTCAGTGCAGTCGTGACTTGCTACCTGCACAGCGAGAAAATCACGCTAAGAATTCAAAAATAGTCAAACACTTAATCGCCCGAACACTGAAACGAGCGGCCCACCAACCACTCGTCAATGCTGGAACGACTCCGAAAGCCGGAGTACACGGGCGAAAACCGGTGTTGGCCGTGTACCGTACTGAACACCATCCTCCTTCTTCTCGCGTGCGCAGTGATAGCAGTGTTCCCGAAAACGCGTTCGCGTCGTCTCGGACTCGCCTCGATAGTCGGACTCGTCGGCGGTTCCGCAATCGCCCTTCGTGGCTACTTCATTCCGGGGACGCCGCACGTCGCCCCTCGTCTGGCCGAGCGTCTCGGGTTCGAATCCCACCAATCGAACCGACAACCGACCGAAGCCGGGTCGCTCGCGGGCGATTCGAACGAGGTGTCGGGCGAACGGGCGATGGAAACCCTCCTCGATTCGGGCGTCATCCACGCCGTCGGCGAAACGCTCCATTTGGACGAAAACTTCCGCGCGGACTGGCGACAGGAGATGGAACATGCCAGGGATAGCGACCTCGAAAAGCACGTCCGAAAAGTCGCGCCTGACAAAGCAGTGGTGGAAGTGATCGAAAACGGCGATTGGGTCGTCGTCTCGGCCGGCGGCCCCGAAACCGAACAGTGGCTTTCCCGCCCGGTCGCAATCGCCGAGGTCGCGGGAGTGCGCGCGCTGGCCGATTACGGCATCGACCGAGACGTTCGGACGCAATCCGCGTCGGCACTGCGGGCGTTCCTCTACGACTGTCCGGACTGTGACGAACGACTCGAAGAAACCACCGCCAGCCGGTGCTGTGGCAGCGGTACGGGCACCAGTCCGCTGTCGCCGCCGGACGAAGTGCTTGCGTGTCCGGCCTGCCGCCAGCACGTCTTTACCTTTTAGCTTTCACTCTGTCATCTACCGCTCGTAGGCGGGCGGTTCGTCGGTGCCGATTCGGATTTCGTGCGCTTCGATGTCCTCTAGTGCGGCGACCTGCCCACCCACCGTAACGACGCCGCTCTCCGTTTCGACCGACATTCCGGCGACTCGCTCGCCGCCTTCGAAGGAGAAGCCGACGACTTTACCGCGGATGACCCGTTCCGCGCCGCTTTCTATGTCCCGGCCTTTGATGGTCGCGTAGAAGTCGCCCTCCATCCCTTGAATCTCTTTCACACAGCGACGGATGGAAGCGTAGCGTCGGGGGAACGTTCGCCCGTCGCCGTCGGTCGAGAGGGTTCGTTCCGCAGTCGTCCAGAGGACGGTGCCGAAAAAGCCGGAGACGAGGAAGCCAAGCGCCGAGCGGTTGAAGATGACGCCGTAGCGGTCGCGGTCGTCGCGCAGGGCGTCCTGCGTGGCGTACATGGAATACTCGCCGTCCGCCACCGCGATGACGGGCGTGGTGATTCCGCGTCGTGCACGGGCGGTCGTCGCCACGGATTCGTAGTCGAACTCCTCCGGATCGGGCGCTTCCGAGGCGGGCGTGACGAGCAGTTCGATGCTCACGCCGGAGTCGATTGCGTTTTTCAGGTCGTCTTTGAACCGGACGAGTAGGTCAGGCGTCAACGACAGCGCGACTTCGTACTCGGCGTTATCGATAACGTCTTCGAGATAGCGAAGGATGGTCGAGCGCGATTTGACGAGCGAGACGGCTTCCGTGTCTCGCGTCGGCGCGGTGTAGCGCGCTTCGAGGTTCGTTATCATGTCGTCGAGCGACGACTGCACGTCGGAGAACGCCTCTTCGGGGTCGATTGCGATGACTTTCATCGGTCGGGATTCACGAAGTTCGACCAGTCCCCGGTCGCTCAAACTGCGGACGGTGTCGTACACCCGCGGTTGCGGGATGTCCGTGTGGTCTGCGATTTGGCTCGCAGTCAGTCGTCCGTGTTCGAGCACTGTGAGGTATGCGTCGATTTCGTACTCCCCGAGATTGAACCGTTCTCCGACTCGTTCGAGCGTCAGATAGAGGTCGTCGGAGGCCATTACCCAAAGCAAACAAACGGAGGCCTATAGTACCACCTTTTCGCCTCCACCTTTTACGACGGTCGCAGGCAGGCGTGACGACAACCGCCGTCGTCACGCCTGCTGGCTCCCTGTAAAAGCTGGACCAAAAGCACTCCTCCCTCGCTTCGCGTTGCTCCGCTCGGTCGTCGGCCCGCTCACTCGTCACTTCGTTCCTCGCTCGCGGTGAACTGCTAGCCGCAGGCGGTTGTGTCGATTTCAGATTTTGGTGGTTGTGTAGTCTTGACCTCTAGTTGCTGTGTCACTGTCTATCGCTCGCGTTGCTGGTTGTCCCGCGCTAGCGACCGCAGTTCTCGTGAGTGACAGAGGAGTGAACAAGAGCATGGAGGAGCTCTGCTCTTCCGGTGGGAGCGATAGCTGGCCTGCTTTTCAGCGAGACGAGAATACTCTCCGCGAGCGAAGCGAGCGGGCCAAGGAACCTTCGACGGAGCGAGAAAACGAGCACCGCGAGTTTTCGACGCGACGGAGGAGGTGACGCCGTGCTTTTGGTCCAGATTTTTATCGAGGGTCGCGCGGTTTGCGACCCTCGCAATAAAAAGATGGTATTTACATGTACATCCGGTCGTCAGGCCTGTCCGATTCGCGGGCGGATTCGACGCGGGCCGCGAGTTCGGCATAGTATTCGCCGACTTCCTCGGCGAAGGCTTCGAGCGGGCCGGTGTCGACCGACAGGTCGTACACGTCGGCGATGGTTTCGGTGAGTCGCAGTGCGGCCTCCACGTCCGGCGTCTGGGCGTGAACCGGCGTGACGAACACGCCAGCTTCGAGGTGGGTGTCCATGCCGCGCCTGACCAGCGTGGCGTTCACACCATCGAGGAAGCCACGGCCCATCCCCGGAACGTCGGTGCCGGCGAGTCGATTCTGGCGATAGTCTTCGGTTGCGATGTAGAAGACGCGATGCTCGTCTGGGCCGTGGGGCACGGGTACACCGGAGAGAACCGCGATTTCCTCGACGCCGTTGTCGCCCGTCCAATCGAGGATGGCGTTTGCGAACGACCCGGCGGCCCAGACGGGAACGAACAGTTCGCCGACGAGGACGGTCACGTCGAGGTCTGGCCGGGAAAACAGCCTCGTGTGATGGCGTGGCTTGCCGTTTTCGAACGGTGTGATGGTGGGCAACTGCTCGGCGGTGACGTGGCCAGTCTCTTCGAGGGAAAGGTGTTCGACCAGATATTCGACCGCGGTTAGTCCGGCGAGTCCGAACTCCGAAAGCCCAACGAGCAGGGTTTCGTTCGGCTCCTCGTCGGCGGTGATTTCGAACGATGCACTTGGCGGGTGCGATTCCCAAGACATGCATCGTGTTCGACGCGGTGGGTCTTAGTTCGTACTCCCGTCGTCCGGTCGCTCCGGCTTCCATCGCCCCAGAGATACGTCAAATCCGGAAATAGGCGGGTTTTACTTGTCCGAGTGAGAGGCACGAGTCATGCCGACGCTCGAAGACAGACTCGCCGGAGTGCTCCAATGGTTTGGAGAGGTCGGCGGGTGGGAGGTGCTTGGACGAAGGTCTGCTGACCCCGTCATCGTCACCGAACTCGTCCTCGCGGCGCTGTATCTCCTCCTCGGGTGGTACGTCTCGCAGTTAGTCGTTAGCCTCATCGGACGGCAGGTCGCCCGCCGGTTCCGCAGACCCAGTGTGACGAAGACGATTCTCCGGAGCGTGCGCGGGGTCGTCCTGTTCGTGGCGATACTGTTCGCGGCGGCGCAGGTCGGCCTCGGGACGTCGAACATCTTCGTGTCGGTGACGGTGTTCTCCGCGGTCATCGGCCTCGTGCTCGCGCCAATCGTCGGGAGCGTCATCAACGGTTTGTTCGTGTTGGCAGACCAGCCATACGAAATCGGCGACCTGATAGAACTGGTCGGCAACGGGCCGGACGGCGGAACGCGGGGCTACGTCGAGGACATGACCCTGCGATACACGAAGATTTTCACACTGGAAAACACCTTCATCGTCATTCCGAACGCAACGATGCGCGAGCGCGACGTGATAAACTACTCCGCGGAGGACACTCGCTCTCGACTGTCGCTGAAGATACAGGTGACCTACGAGGGAGACCTCGAAAAAGCGCGAGCAATCATGGAACGGGCCGCCCGCGAAACGCCGGAAGTCGTCGCGTCCGGGCCGGACATCCGAATCGGAAGCGCCCGGTATCCGAGCGCCCCAGTCGCACAAATCCGTGATTTTGCCGACCACGGCGTCCTCCTCGAACTGCGCTACTGGGTGAAAGACCCGTACTACATGAGCCGAGTATCATCGAAAATTCGAGAGCGCATCTGGGCTGAAATCGACGGTGCGGACGTGGAAATGGCGTATCCTCACTCCCACCTCGTCTTCGACGACACGAGCGGAACCGCCCGAGTATCGGTCGAAGCCCAACAGCAATCCCGTCCGGTCGAGTTCGACGAGCGATAGTAAAGCGCCGACGACTGTTCGCCTCACCCGACCGTAATCAGTTCGCAGTCGATTTTCTCGCGGAGGAAGTTCTCGATGTTCGGGTCGTCCACGAGTCGGCGAATCGCGCGCCGCCAGCGACCCATCTGTTTTCGACCGATGACGACCACGTCGGCTCGCGTCGCGGCGACTTCTTCGAGAATCGTCTCTTCGATCAAAAAGCCGTCCCGAACGACGTACCGGGCGTTTGCGAGGCCGCCAAAGGCCTGCTCGACGGTACGTTTCAGGTCGGTTCGATTCGTCTCATTTCCGCGGTGATAGAGATTGACGTGAAGGATAGTGAGGTCTGCGCTACGCTCTTCTGCCACGCGGATGGCTTCGGAAAGCGTCCGCTGGGAGTGTTCTGACAGCGGGTATCGAACCGGAACGAGGACGCGACTCATGTGAGGTCGAATGGCGTCTATGGGGGAGAACCTTCCGTCTTCTACTGGCGCGTGATTCGCCCGTCGATTTCCGGGTCGATGCCGAACTCGCGGGCGTAGTCGGCCAACACCTCGTACTGCACGTCGCCGGTTTCGACGCGGTGACCTTCGTGGAGCGCGGGAAACTCCTCGTCGGTGTGTAGCAGGTACTCCGTCGTGGCGACGGAGTACGTTTCCTCTTTACACACTTGCTCGCCGCCGACGGCGACTGATTCGATGTCGCGCTTGGCACGGTTCCAGACGAGTTCCACACCGCTCACGTGCGCGTGCCACCAGCCGGGTTCGCCGAACCCGATGGTGGCGTCGTGGGCCTGTCGGAACACGTCGCACAGTTCCTCGCCGGAGAGTTCCGCGACTGCGACGTGTTCCTGAAACGGAATGACACTCACGAGGTCGGCGACGGTTACGTCGCCGACCAACGGTTTGCCTTCGCGGATGCCGCCGCTGTTTTGCAAGCCGATGTCCGCGTCGGTCGCCCAGCGGTAGGCGTCCGCGACGAAGTTGCCGATACGACTTTCGCCGTGGAACATCGTCGTCTCGGTTCGCTCGATTGCGGTTTCCACGGTCCCGACGGTCGTGTCGAGTCCCGTCGTCGCCATCGTGTCCGCCATCGCGTCCGCGATTTTGTCGTCCACGGGAGCGTCCACGATTCGGTGACTGCTGACGGTTGGTTCGGAATCCAGTTCGATTTCGAGGAGAACGTGGCCGTTTACGCCGGGCCGGGTGACGACCGTTCCCTCGATTTGTTCGACTCGCTCGGAGTGGACGTGTCCGCCGAGGATGACGTCGATGTCGAGGTGCTTTGCGAGTTCGCGGTCACCCTGTCCGAGGTGCGAGAGGGCGACGATGTAGTCGGCACCCGAATCGCGGAGCGCCGAAACAGCTTTTCGGGCGATTGGAAGCGGGTCGAGAAAGTCGAGGTCGTTCACGTTCGGATTCAGTGCTGGTGTTTTCGGCGTCGTCAGGCCGAAAAAACCAATCCGTTTCGCGCCGAGTTCACGAATCTCGTGTGAGGCGGTTCCGGCATCGACCGCGAATCGGTCACCGTTTTCGCGGATGTTCGCCGTGAGCCACGTCTGCGGAGAGTTTCGAACCAGTTCGCGGGCACGGTCGGCGCCGTAGTCGAAATCGTGATTTCCGAAGGTGTCGAAATCCGGGGAGACTGCGTCGAAGAAATCGAGTGCCTGCCCACCCTCGGTCACGAGCGAGAGGACGCCCGGTGCAGTGTTGTCACCCGTCCCGACGACGAGAGTTTTGTCATCGCGTAGAGAGTTGATACAGCCCGCGAGTCTGCCGATATGGTCGGGGTCGTCGTAGGCGTTTTCGACGTCAGAGTAGTGAAGCAGACGGAGCGCCATCGACGGGGAATCTCAGCCAGGGGACATGACTCCTTCGATGGACACTCATAAATCGGTGGGCCGATAACCCGTTGTCGATGGACGAAACGACGACAGCGAACGGTGAAACGGTCTACATCAGTCGGTCGGAGGGAACTCGCGGGTCGAACGGGCCGTTTTTCGTCGTCTATCGCACGCCCGAGGGTGAGCGACGATACGGCTACTTCTGTGGCAACTGCGAGACGCTTGATAACGCGATGGATTCCATGGGTCGAATCGAATGCAACCAGTGCGGAAACCTCCGGAAGGCGACGGAGTGGGACGCGGCTCACGAATAGGTTGGGCAGTCTTTTTAGGCACGCTCGAATCCGAGTGCGGGTATGAGTTCGACCGACAGGGAAATTGTCGCCGAGTTGAGAGACAGAATGCAGACACTGCTGTTGCCGGATGCGGTGCGACTCATCGAGATGAATCAGGCTGAGGTTGACGATACGTCGGGCGTCGAACGCGACGCATTGGAAACCTATCTCGACGAAGCCGGGTACGGGATGGATGCGTTTCCGTCGGCGTTCGACGAGTCGTTAACTGAGTCCGATTCGTGGCAAAGTGGCCGGACGGTGTACGAACTGGCCGAGGGACGAGTCAGTGCCTTTCCGCCGCGGTGGCACGAAGAACTTCGTGACACGACAGACTTACATGAATATCTCCGCGTTATCTGTGCAGATATGCCGGACAGTGACGGAGATGGAACCAACGAAGACAGCGAAATCACGGAAAACGGCGTGGCCGAGCAGTTGCTCTTAGACGCCGTCGTCGCAATCGGCGGGATGGAGCGCGACGATGCTCGGATACAACTCAAAGAACTCCGGGACGAGGGCAAGATAGAGGAATATCCGTCCCAGCACGCGAACCCGTGGGTACAGCTTTCCTAACGGTTTGTGACATATTTCTGCCCACGTCTCTCGCCAGCGATTCGTTTGTTCCCGAACGGGATTCGTTTCGAATTTTCCAAATGTCAATCTATCTGCGTCCAAATCCGCAAGAACATTTATTATGCGGTGTGTGTTACATCCAATTGGATGGCCCCTGTTAGCACACCACCCATGAAGGAGGCCAGGTCGATTTTCAACAACCTCGGTTACGAGGTCGTTGATGATGGTGACGAATTCCGGGCCAAACGGAAGTGGCGAGAAGTACGGGTTACGGCATGCGCGGACTCCACGACAGCGCCGAAACGCGGGGAACTCCGCTGTTTCGTCGCGTGGGAGGAGAACGCAGCACGGCTTAGCCAGCAGTTGCGCGAATCGAACCCCGAGTACGAATGGGCAGTTATCGCAGTTCGGGAAGGCGGCGACTACGAGGTCGCGAGAGTACCGCCGAGTAAGATAGCAGTGTAACCGTCGCGCCTCGCGCGAGCGATGTGATTTTTCTCCAATTTTTCGCCCGACGAACCGTCGTCGGACACCGAACGATGACTCCCTGTACAGCCACGACACCGGGGGAATTACACCACTTCGAACGGAATGAGTGGGTATGGACGACCACACGCGCGACCCGACCGCAGACCCGCCACCTGCCCACCTGACTCCGGCAGGGTGGCTCCCCGAAAAGAATCTCTGGGAGCACGGAACCCTTCGCCGGGCGGTGATTCACGGCGTTCGTCTGTTCAACTCCGGGGAGTTCCACGAGAGCCACGACTGTTTCGAGGACGAGTGGTACAACTACGGAAACGGGAGCACGGAGAGCGCGTTCTTACACGGAATGGTGCAGGTCGCGGCAGGCGCGTACAAACACTTCGATTTCGAGGACGACGACGGCATGCGCTCGCTCTTTCGAACCGCACTCCAGTACCTCCACGGCGTGCCACGGGATTTCTACGGCGTGGACGTGACCGACGTTCGGACGAAGATGACGAACGCACTGTCCGACCCGACGGTACTTCACGGGTGGAAAATCCCTCTCGACGGGGAGTTTCCGACGGCGAACGAGGAAGATTTCATCTACGCGGAATCGCTGGAATAGTAGGGAACATACGAACCCTGCCGGAAATTATTGACTGCTGTAGATGGAGACCCACCCACTGCTTGCAACTTCGACGCGATACTCTCCGTACTGAAACTCGGCGGTGCCGATGCTGTCTCGTTTCTCGCCCCTGGCTTTCGGGCCGAAGAAGGCGTCTTCGAGGGCGGCGATATCGACACAATCGTACAGGACCGGTTGGGTTATTTCGGTCGGTGAAACGTCTTCGTGGTCGGCAATCGCGGCGATGATTGTTGTCGTGAGGTCGTGGTCACCGTCACGGTCGTAGTTCGCCTGCGTGACCAAGTTCCACGTGGTGTTTTCGCCGAGTTCGGAGTCACCATCATCAGTCGTTTTGGTCATCCATCTCACTCCGTGCATGATGTTCCTGATTGGTGTCGAGACTTGCGCCCGCCCCCGCCAGTGCGGCCACCACTTGTTCTGCGTTCGTGCCGGGCGAAATCGTTTCGGTCTTGTCGTCGTATTCGATGACCTCGTGGTCGACCAATTTCGGAATGTGTGCGTGATGGAGTGAGGCATACGTCAGTTCGACTTCCCGTTCCGGAACCTCGGATTTCGGAACCTCCAGTTCCCACGCCCGTACTTTCGTCGCAAGTTCGGTGAGCGTCCATGCCTCGTCCGCACCCATCGCATACAGCAGGTACCGGCGTCGAGATTCGGCAATCGACTCGAAAACGTACTCTAACTCCAATACTGCTTCCGGTATCGACTCTCAGGAGTCGATACCGACTCCAATCCCAAATTCGGTTTCGTCTTTGTCGCTCCCATTCATAGTAGCCGATTAACACTCATTCATGATTAGCATTTGGGCGTCGCATAGTCGCACCCTCATTTAAATGAACCTACAGTCTGGCCATAATAATGATATAGTCGAAAACCCCCGGACAGCACCGTGAAAGAAGTTTATTTACAGACCATTATAAAAAAATACTATACGTTTCGGATATTATCTATTTGTTCGGCCAATAACCATTATCCAGTTAGTCAGTTTACACTGAAGTGGACACGGCCTGTGTCCAAGGTGTTTCAATGACGTTTGGAAGACGAAGCGTCGTACTCATGACGGTGTTCCTGCTAACAGCAGGGGTTGGCGTTGCATTCGCAACGACAGGCAGTCATGTCCAAGACACAGATGGCGCAGTATCGGGCGTTTCTGATGATGTGGAAGACACCGACGCTCACGGGGACGACGGTGGCGAGATGACGGCGGATGAGGTTGTCCAGGAGGCGACCGAATCCTACGAGAATATCAACTCGTTCAAAGCGACACTAACGACACAGACCTCGGCGGGCGAAGTCTCGACCGAGACGAAAGCAACGCTCTGGTACGCGAAAGACGGCAAGTACCGTATCGAGTACCAAGAGTCGGAATACTTGGACGAAACCACGATGGTTTGGGACGGTTCGGAGTACACGGTTTACAACGAATCTTCCAACACCGTCTACAAGATGGATTCGTCGGACGACCGAGACACGGGCATGGATATGAACTTCCTCGAATCCCTCGGCACGGGACTTGAGGAGGCCAACCTGACCTACGAGGGCACGGCGACCGTGGACGGCCACGAGACTCACGTCCTCGAAGTTCACGGTGAAACCGAGGACAACACGACCTCGATGATTTACCTCGACGCGGACAACTATCTTCCGCGAAAATCCGTAAGTGAAACCTCCTACGACGGCGAAACCATGAGTTCGTCCACCACCTTCTCGAACATCGGCATCAACTGCGTTTCGGACGACAAGTTCACGTTCGAAGCACCCGAGGACGCGGAAGTCGTTGACCTGACCGAGAACGAATCGGACAGCGACGACAACAGCTCCGACGACTCCGACAACTGGGAGGACGGCGAATCCGAACAGTCTGACGAGTGGGACGACTGTGAAGAGGAGATGAACGACGATGACGCGAAAGAGGGCGACGACGATAGCGACCGGAGTGACGGCGACTCCGACAGCGGCGGTGACGACAGCAGTAGCGACGACAGCGGGAGCAGCGGCGACGACAGCAACAGCGACTGGAGCGACGGCGATTCCGACAGCGACGGCGCATAAACGTCACACTCCATCCGCGTTCGACCGCTGAATCTGTCAGCCGAACGTGTCACACTTTTTTGCCGGGCGCACGAGTGTAAAGCGCTTTCAGGCTCCGACACCTGCCTCCGTTAAATGCGAATCGAGCAGTTAGGTGACGGAACGCCGGAAGTCGCCGTCGTCGCCGGAATTCACGGCGACGAACCATGCGGCCCGCGCGCTGTCGAGCGATTGTTGCGAGAAAATCCGAACGTAGAGCGACCGGTAAAGCTCGTTATCGTGAACGAACGCGCGCTCGAACGTGGCGTTCGGTACATCAACGAGGATTTGAACCGGGTGTTCCCGGGCGACCCAGACGCGGCGAACTACGAACGACGATTGGCCCACGAACTGCTGGGCGAACTCAACGACTGTACCGTTCTCTCGCTTCACTCTACACAGTCCTACGCGCGCCCGTTCGCGCTCGTGGACAAAGTAAACGCTGTCGCGCGCTCCATCTGTCCGTATCTCCCCGTCTCGGAACTGGTCGAAACCGACCGCTTCACCAAGGGGAAACTCATCTCGCACCCGCACACGCTGGAAGTCGAGTGTGGGCTACAGGGAACGGACGAGGCCGCCGAAAACGCCTACGACCTAATTCGTGGGTTCCTCGCCGGAACCGGCACGCTTCCGCTTCCCGAGGCGGAAAATCCCGTGGAGGCAGGCAAACGCGACGAAGTTAGGGTCTACCGAATGGACCAACCCGTGCTCAAAAACGGCGGGTCGGAGTTCGAGGTGTTGGTCGATAATTTCGCACCAGTTGAGGAAGGCGAGGAGTTCGCCACAACGGACGGAAAGGAGTTAGTCGCAGAAGAGTCGTTCATCCCGGTGTTGATGTCGGCGTACGGCTACGAGGGCATCTTCGGGTACACCGCGGAACACGTCGGCGTTCTCGGAAACTGATTACTTCTCTTTGTTTGCGAACTCGACCAACGTCAGGTCGCGGTCTAACATACAGTAGTCATGTGGCGGGTCGCCGACGATGTTGGCGATTTGGTACTCTTCGTCGAAGTCGGCCCCAGCGGGTTCACAGAACTCGTGGCTTGGGCATTCGACGTGGGGACACGGCCCTTCGAGTTTCGACTTGCTTCCGGCGTAGGCGTTCCTCGCAGAGACGTTCGCCGTGACCGTCGTGGGTTCGACTTCGACGGCTGTGACGCCGTCGTCGTGGACGCCGCAAGGAAGCGTCTGTGCGCCCGAGCGGACATCCGTCACCTCGTATTTGATTCCCTCCGTGAGGTTGAGACACTGGTTTCTGTATGGACAGCCTTCGCAGGCGCTCGCCTCTCCCTCGTAGACGAACTCCTGACCGGGTTCGGCGAGTCGGGTTCCGATGAGCGTGATGGTGGACATGGGTGAGCGTAGGAAGGGGTGTCGGTTAAGCCCCTCGCCCGGCAGTCCGTCTACTCGTCCTGCCGACTCGTCTACTCCCGACGAGTCGACTCGGCTACTCACTCCCAGTCAACTCGTCTAGCTTGTCGAGATACTCTTCACGAGGGAGCTGATAGGCGTCCCGGTAGTCGATTTCGCCGCGGTCGAACTCGTCCGCGAGTTCGACCGCCGCCTCAAGCGCCTCGTGACGAGTTGGAAATCGGGGTGTCTTCGGGAGGGAAACGTCCGGTTCGAGATAGAACGTGAAGTACCACGAGTCGGTCGCCCTGCGTTCCTGTGCGGGGCGGTTCGGCGTTCCTTGGGTGACGTAAATCGTGGGGAGACAGGACGGCGGGAACTGTTTCGTGTCGAATACGTCCGGACGATAGGCGAGAATGCACCGACCGTTGGGTTCATTATTCCAGACGACCCACGACTCCGGAAGGGTTTCGAGCGACATATTCGGCAGTTAGTGGTGGACGTGGGTAAGGCTTCTCAGTCCGATAAAAATAGGACATTATATAAAGGGAGTTTAAATGCTATATTTGTGAAACAGCCGATTCCGACTTTGTAGGGCCTCTATCGTGCATAATTGGTTATTTCGATTCGTTAATCCAAATCAAAAGAATCTTGTCTATGGGCAACAGTTATATATCTCCTCGTCCTATCTATTAAACAGTATCGGGTGGTAGTTGCCCACACGATGCATGGTCTAGAATCACACACCTCTCACGACGAGATGAGATGGCGACGCCGACTGGTTCATAGAGGTGGTGGATGGCACGCACATGATTACCCGACAGAGGCAGGAGTCTCTCTGGGCACGCTCGTCGTTGCCCGGTTCGCCCCCTGTAAGTGCCATCTGGGTGTTCCGACCGACACTACTTTGTGAGTGTATGCCGACTACGTATTTCCCGCCGGTATCGGGCCGCCCGGTCGGTTTCTCTCACTTCCCCGGTCCATCTCATAGCCCCAAACAATGCGTGATACAATGAAAGGTGACATGGAAACGCTGGACGACCTCAGTCGAAGCTACCAGGAATCGATGCCGGAAGACCTCCGTGAAACGAAATCGTTCGACTGGTACCTAAAAGAGGTGTACGAGCATCCGAAAGTCGCTCGAAACGCCCACCAGCGAGTCGCCGATATGTTCGATTACTACGGCACGGAGTACGACGAAGACTCCGGCGTCGTGGAGTACCGACTCGCGTCCGAAGACCCCCTACACGACGGGGAGAACACGTTCTACGGACGCGAGATTCACCGCGCGATGCACGAGTTCGTCAACAAGGTGAAAAGCGGTGCCCGCGGACTCGGCCCGGAAAAACGCATCAAACTGCTGCTCGGGCCGGTCGGGTCGGGTAAATCCGACTTCGACCGACAGGTTCGCAAATATTTCGAAGATTACACTCTGCGAGACGAAGGGAGACTGTACACCTTCCGGTGGACGAACCTCTGCGACGTCATCGTTGACCAAGACCCGGCGGACGACGTGGTTCGTTCCCCGATGAACCAAGACCCACTCGTCTTGGTTCCGTACGAACAGCGCCAGACCGTCATCGACGACATCAACGAGGAGCTGGACGCGCCGTACTCCATCAAAAACGAACAGGCGCTAGACCCCGCGAGCGAGTTCTACATGGACGAACTGCTCGCGTACTACGACGACGACATCAAGCAGGTGCTCGAAAACCACATCGAAATCATCCGCCTCGTCGCCGACGAGAACAAGCGCCAAGCAGTCGAGACGTTCGAGCCGAAAGACAAGAAAAATCAGGACGAAACCGAACTCACGGGCGACGTCAACTACTCGAAAATCGCCATCTACGGTGAGTCCGACCCACGGGCGTTCGACTACTCCGGCGCGTTCTGTAACGCGAACCGGGGAATCTTCAGCGGCGAGGAACTGCTGAAACTCCAACGAGAGTTCCTCTACGACTTCCTGCACGCGACGCAGGAACAGACCATCAAGCCGAAAAACAACCCGCGAATCGACATCGACCAGGTCATCGTCGGCCGGACGAACATGCCCGAATACCGGGACAAGAAGGGCGACGAGAAGATGGAGGCGTTCAACGACCGAACGAAACGCATCGACTTCCCGTACGTCCTCGAATACGAATCCGAGGCCGACATCTACCGGAAGATGCTCCGGAACGCCGACGTGCCGGACGTGCACATCGAACCGCACACCCTCGAAATGGCGGGCCTCTTCGGCGTGCTGACGCGCATCGAAGAACCCGACACCGAGATGGTTGACCTGCTCCAGAAGGCGAAAGCCTACAACGGCGAAACCGAGGACGGAGACGACATCGACGTGAAGAAACTCCGCGAGGAGGCAGAAGAGAAAGCCGACATCGGCGAGGGCATGGAGGGCGTCTCGGCCCGGTTCATCGGCGACGAAATCGCCGAGGCCATCATGAACTCCACCCACCGAAGCCGCGGCTTCTTGAGTCCGCTGTCGGTGTTCAACCACTTCGAGGAGAACCTCGAAAATCACGGCTCGATTCCCGAGGAGAACTTCGAGACGTACTACCGCTACCTCGAAAGCGTTCGCGGTGAGTACCGCGAACGCGCCATCGAAGACGTGCGCCACGCGCTGGCCTACGACATCGACGAAATCCAGCGACAGGGCGAGAAGTACATGGACCACGTCATGGCCTACATCGACAACGCCACCGTCGAGGACGAACTGACGGGCCGCGAGCAGGAACCCGACGAGAGTTTCCTCCGCGCCGTCGAGGAGAAGTTGGAGGTTCCCCGCGACCGCAAGGACGACTTCCGACAGGAAGTGTCCAACTGGGTGTCGCGGCGCGCCCGCGAAGGCTCGCCGTTCAACCCGCAGGACAACGAGCGCCTGCGCCGCGCGTTGGAGCGCAAACTGTGGGAGGACAAGAAACACAACATCAACTTCTCGGCGTTGGTGTCGGCCAACGAAATGGACAACGACGAACAGAACGCGTGGGTCGATGCGCTGATCGAACAGGGCTACTCGCGCGAAGGTGCGAAGGAGGTGCTCGAATTTGCCGGGGCGGAAGTCGCCCGCGCGGAAATGGAGGAGTAACACAGTGTCCGAAGGAAGCGACTACATCACGGATGCCGACCACGAACTCCGCGAAACCTACGAGGAGCCGATGAGCCTCGCTGAGTACGTGGACTCGGCGTTCGAGAACCCGACCATCGCCTCGCACGCGAGCAAGTACCTCTTGGAGGCCATCGAGTCGATGGGCACTCGCACGGTCATCGAAGAGGGCGACGAAAAAGAACGCTACAAGTTCTTCGACGACCCGCACAACGACGGCGAACACGCCATCCTCGGCAACACGGAGGTGTTGAACGCCTTCGTTGACGACCTGCGCTCGATTGCCGCGCGACGCGGTAAAGAGGAGAAGATTATCTGGTTCGCCGGGCCGACCGCGACCGGAAAATCCGAACTCAAACGCTGTCTGGTCAACGGCCTGCGCGAGTACTCGAAAACGCCGGATGGCCGTCGGTACACCATCGAGTGGAACATCGCCACCGCGACGGAGTCGCCGGGACTCAGCTACGGCGACGACGTGACGGCGACGAGCGAGGAGAACTGGTACGCGAGTCCCGTCCAGTCGCATCCACTCCTCGTCTTTCCGCCAGCGGTGCGCGAGGAACTGCTCTCCCAACTGAACGCTAACTTGGACGACCACATCGACGTGCTGGTGGAGGGGAAACTCGACCCGTTCAGTCGGGAGGCGTACAACTACCTCGAAGAGCAGTACCGACGCAACGGCGAGGAAGAACTGTTTTCGGCCATCACCGACCCGGCACATCTCCGGGTGAAAAACTACGTCGTGGACATCGGCGAGGGAATCGGCGTCCTCCACTCGGAGGACAGCGGCAGGCCGAAACAGCGACTCGTCGGCAGTTGGATGCAGGGCATGTTACAGGAACTCGACTCCCGCGGGCGCAAGAACCCACAGGCGTTCAGCTACGACGGCGTCCTCTCGCAGGGTAACGGCCTGCTGACCATCGTGGAGGATGCGGCCCAGCACGCCGATTTGCTCCAAAAACTGCTCAACGTCCCTGATGAAAAGTCGGTGAAGCTGGACAAAGGGATTCAGATGGACATTGACACGCAGTTGGTCATCATCTCGAATCCCGACCTCGAAGCGCAGTTGAACCAGCACGCGGACGCGGGCGGGGCCGACCCCCTTCGTGCACTGAAGCGCCGACTCGACCGGCGCGAGTTCGGGTATCTGACCAACCTCAGTTTGGAGGCCGAACTCATCCGGCGGGAACTCACGAACGAGACGCCCGTTTGGGAGGCGGACGTGTACGACGAACTCGAAGCGTGGATTCGCGAGCCGATTTCGGTTCGCGTTCGTGACGGCGACGGCGTCGGCGAGCGAGAACTGTCTCCACACGCAATCGAGGCCGCCGCGCTCTACAGCGTCGTGTCGCGCCTCGACGGGAGCGACGTGCCTGCCGGACTCGACCTCGTGGACAAAGCCGTGCTGTTCGACCGAGGCTACCTGTTGGACGGCGACGAGCGAATCGACAAGGACGATTTCGATTTCGACGACGACGCGGCGGACGGGTCGGGCGGAATCCCGGTGACGTACACGCGGGACATTATCGCCGGACTGCTTCACGAAGTCCGCGACCGCCACCACCCCGACTACCCCGTCGAACAGGTTATCATGCCGCGGGACATTCTGAACGCGATGGCCGAAGGAATCGGGGACGCACCCGTGTTCTCCACGGCGGAGCGAACCGAGTACGAAAACCGACTCGTGCCGGTGAAAAACTACATCTTCCAGCAACAGGAGAGCGACGTGCTGGACGCCATCATGCGCGACCGTCGGGTTGACGAGGGGACGGTCGCCGAGTACATCGAACACGTCTACGCGTGGGCGACGGGCGAGGATGTCGAAAACGACCGCGGCGAGCGCATCGAACCCGACGCGCTGAAGATGAAGGTGTTCGAGACGGAACACCTCGGTCGGTTCGGGCCGGACGCATACGAAGTCAACCACGAACCCGGTCCCGCGGTGGCTGAGTTCCGCCGGAACAAGGTCATCACCGCGCTGAATCGCCACGCGTGGGAGAGCCGAAACGAGGACTTCGAGGTGAGCGACATCGACCCGAAGGAGGTGCCGATAATCAAGACGGTGCTCGCGAGCAACGACTGGGAGGACGTGCGGCGAGTGTACGAGGATTTCAACCCGAGCCAGTGGGAAAATCCACCGACGAACACCGAGACGGCCGAGGTGAAATCAGAGACGATAGAAAACCTACAGGAGTTGTTCGGCTACTCCGCGGCCTCCGCAGAACTGACCAGCCAACACGTCATGAATCAGGTGAGCTATAAATGGGACTGAGAGACGACCTCGAACGCTACCGTGAAGTCGGCGAGGAGCGCAGAGAAGACCTCGCTGAGTTCATCCAATACGGCGACCTCGGACAGAGTCTCCCCGACGAGATTCACATTCCCATCAAAATCGTGGATTTGCCGGAGTTCCGCTACGACCAGCGCGACAGAGGTGGCGTCGGACAGGGCAACCCAGACGTGGGCGATCCGGTCGGTCAGCCACAGCCACAACCCGGTGACGACGGCGAAGAGGGCGACCCTGGCGACGAATCGGGTGACCACGACTACTACGAGATGGACCCAGAGGAGTTCGCCCAAGAGTTGGACGACGAACTCGGACTGGAACTCGAACCGAAAGGAAAAGAGGTCATCGAGGAAACCGAGGGCGATTTCACCGACGTGACGAAAACCGGCCCCGACAGCACGCTCGACTTCGAGCGGATGTTCAAAGAAGGGCTAAAGCGCAAACTAGCGATGGACTTCGACCCGAACTACGTCCGCGAGGCGATGGGCGTCGAAGGCTGGGGGCCTGACGAGGTGTTCCAGTGGGCACGTAAAAAGAGCCTCACCGTGTCGAAACGCTGGGTCGAGGAGAACTACGACGCGCTTTCCGCGGACGAACGAACCAAGTGGGAGAGCATCGAGGAGATGGAAAGTCGGGTGACGCCGATGAGTACGGCCCAGAAGATTCGGGAAGAAGGGATTCGCCACGTCCCGTTCCGACGCGAGGACGAACGCTATCGCTACCCCGAAATTATCGAAGAGCGAGAGAAGAACGTCGTCGTCGTCAACATCCGCGACGTGTCCGGGTCGATGCGGGAAAAGAAGCGCGAACTGGTCGAGCGCACCTTCACGCCGCTCGACTGGTATCTGACGGGCAAGTACGACAACGCGGAGTTCGTCTACATCGCCCACGATGCGGAGGCGTGGCGAGTCGAGCAAAGCGAGTTCTTCGGCATTCGTTCCGGCGGCGGGACGAAAATCTCGTCCGCTTACGAACTCGCCGCCGCGATTCTCGAAGAGGAGTTCCCGTGGGCCGACTGGAACCGCTACGTGTTCGCGGCGGGCGACAGCGAGAACAGTCGGAACGACACCGAGGAGAACGTCGTCCCGATGATGGAGAAAATTCCAGCGAACCTCCACGCCTACGTGGAGACGCAACCGGAAGGCAAGGCCATCAACGCGACCCACGCAGAGGAAGTGGAGCGTCACTTCGCCGAGGCGGACAACGTCGCGGTCAGTTACGTCAACGGGCCTGAGGACGTGACGAAGGCGATTTACGAAATCCTGAGCACGGAGGCAGAATGAACGAACGAATCGAAACCAAGCGCGAGGCAGAACGGGTGCGAGAACCGGTCGTGGAAGCGCGAAAACTCGCGAAAAAACTCGGTCTCGACCCGTATCCCGTCAAGTATTGGATAATCGACTACGACGAGATGAACGAACTCATCGCCTACGACGGGTTCCAAGAGCGGTATCCACACTGGCGATGGGGGATGAAGTACGACCGCCAGCAGAAACAGACCCAGTACGCGGGCGGGAAAGCGTTCGAAATCGTCATCAACGACGACCCGGCCCACGCCTTCTTACAGCAATCGAACAGCCTCGCCGACCAGAAGGCGGTCATCACGCACGTCGAGGCGCACTCGGATTTCTTCGCCAACAACCGCTGGTACCGGATGTTCGCAGACGAACTCGATGCGGCGGCCCTCCTTTCCCGCCACGCGGACCGCGTTCGCTCCATCATGGCCGACTCGGAAATCGACCGGGAGGCGGTCGAAAAGTGGATAGACAACGTTCTCTGCCTACAGGATAACATCGACCAGCATCAGGCGTTCAAAAACCAACACCGGGTTCGGGACGACGAAGATGACCACGACACGGACGAAATTTCCGACCAACTCGCGGATATGAACCTAAGCGACGAGGTGCGCGACGAGGTGTTCGACGACGAATGGCTGGAAGCACAGCGCGAGAAACAGGCCGGAAAACTCGAAGAACCCGAGAAGGACTTACTCGCGTTCTTCCGCGACCACGGTCGGGCCTACGACCCGGAGGAGGGCAAAGCCGTCGAGATGGAAGACTGGCAGAAAGAAGTCCTCGAAATGCTCAGAACCGAGTCGTACTACTTTGCGGCGCAGAAGACGACGAAAGTGATGAACGAGGGGTGGGCCGCCTACTGGGAATCCATGATGATGGGCGAGGAGTCCTTCGCCGGGACGGACGAATTCATTGAGTACGCAGACCACCAAGCGCGTGTTCTCGGGTCGCCGGGACTGAACCCATACAAACTCGGCAAGCAGTTGTGGGAGTACATCGAGAACACCGAAAATCGCCGGGAAGTCGTGCGAAAACTCATGCGCGTGAAAGGAATCACGTGGCGGAACTTCCACGACGTGGTCGATTTCGACGAGGTGAACGAACTCATCGAACCGCATCCGGCACTCGAATCGGTGACCTCGGAGACGCTCTCCGACCTCGAATCCTTACCGTCCGAGAAAGTCGATTCGGAGGGCTTGGAACGAGCGAAGGCGGGAGAAATCGACGTTGACCGCCATCCGTGGAAGGTGCTCTCCTACGA
This sequence comes from Haladaptatus litoreus, assembly GCF_900156425.1. Lineage (GTDB taxonomy): Archaea > Halobacteriota > Halobacteria > Halobacteriales > Haladaptataceae > Haladaptatus > Haladaptatus litoreus. The sequence goes on along the minus strand of NZ_FTNO01000001.1, from coordinate 1,657,964 downwards.
AGGCCTCGCGGAGCGTCATTTCTCGCTCAACAAACTCCAAAATCGCGGGTTCTTAGAATCCATCGGCCAGCAGACCTTGGAGCAGTACGCTCGCTATCTGATGGACGACGAACGCTACGAAACCGTCGCGGAGGCGATGGCGGACGTGGACTTCGCCGTCGGGTGGAACCGGATGTACGAGGTTCGGGCGAGCCACAACGACGTGACGTTCTTAGACGGCTTCCTGACGAAGGAGTTCGTCACCGACAACAACTACTTCACCTACGAGTTCAGCCAGACGACCGGCGACTACCGCGTGACCAGTTCGGAGTACGAGGACGTAAAGAAGAAATTGATGCTCCAGTTCACCAACTTCGGCAAGCCCACTATCGCGGTGTACGATGGCAACTACGACAACCGCAACGAACTGCTGTTGGGCCACCACTACAATGGCGTCATGCTCGACATCGGACAGGCCACGCGAACCTTGGAGCGCATCTACGACCTGTGGGGTCGCCCGGTGAACCTGAAAACCATCGTGAAAGAAATCGACGAACGGGACGCGGAAATCGCTCGACGGCGCGACCGCGAACCGGAACCGGAGGAGAAAGGAAAGCTCCTGCGCTACGACGGCAATGAGTTCGAGATGCACGACCTCCCGTGGAGCGAAGTGGAAGACATCACGGCCACGGAAGTCGATTACGACACGAAACCGGACGAGTGGCTCGCCTGAGAGTCGTTATTCCGATTCGTACAGGCGAATCTCACCGCCGTCCACGACCACTTCGTACTCTCCGTAGTTGAACGTCGCGTAGACGGAGGTTTCTTCGCGCTCGGCGAGTCGCTGAAGGGCGTCGATGTCCACGACATCGTAGAGGACGGGGCGAAGTTCCGTCGGATGCACATCCGAGACGGTTCCGAGTGCCCGTGCTAGCATTACGACGACCGAATCCCGGTCGGTGCCATACACCGTCCAGTAGGCTTCGTCCGATTTGTCCTTCAAGCGGGTTCTCCCCGACAATCCGTCGCCGTCCGAGATGGTCGGTTCCGTCTCGGAATTCGATTCTCCTTGCCCTGCGATTCGGCAGTACCGCTCCAGTTCGTCGGTACCGATTTTCGATGCGACTGTTCCGCTGTCGAGTTCGACCACACCTGTTTCGGCCAGTTTCGGGAGGTGGACGTGTCGAAGCGTGATGTGAACTCGCTCCCGTGTTTCCTCGTTCGGCGTGGCCTCGGATTCCCATCTCGCGATTTGGTCGGCGATGGCGGACACGTCCGCAGTGTCCCCGATTTCGGCGAGGTATCGGCAGACGAAACGCCGACGAGGTGAATCGAGAAGCACCGAAAGCGCCGCTGGTGAGATTTCTGGGCCGGTTTCCGGTGGGCCGTCGATGACCGTGTCGAACAGTGGGCGGAGCATGGCAACCGTCTCCGCGTCGTGCGCTTCGGGGTGCATGTGAAAATGCGCGGTTACGTCGATTCTGCGAAGCGACTCGGTCAACGAGCGAACGAACCGAAAGGCGGTCGTTCGGTTGACGTGGCGGAGCATCGCCGTAATCGAATCGAAACAGAGCACCGACTGCCCATCCGTCGCCGACCACTGGTCGAGATAGAGATACATCGCGGTTTGAAGCCGTCCGAGACAGTCGGGGCGGGCGAGCGAGACGACGTTCTGGTCGTTCTCCGTCTGACTCGCCGAACTCTGCGTTCCGACGGCGATGATGCCGAACGACGCCGGGTCGTCGCCGAATCGCTCGCGCCAGCGTTCGAGTAGTTCTTCGGGCGACCGTTTGTAAGAGACGAACAGGGCGTTCGTTTCGCTCGGGTCGGCTGTGGACAGTCGAGAAACGCATTCCTCGTCAGTTCGGTTTCCGATTGCGGGGCTAAAAACGAGAACGTTCCCGGGAGATGGGGTTGAATCGGCGGCAGTCTTCATAGCATTTGAATCTATATTTTGTTTCGTTTACACTGACGAGTAGCTATCGTCAGACAACACCAAATAGAAGCGTTCCAGAATAATAAAGATATTCACTAGGCGAACTGAACTGTCGAACTCCGCACTTTTCCTTTCGGGCGTCTTTGTCCAATTTTCAACGTTTTTAGCTCTATGAATTAATGTCATAACAGTGATATTTTCGGCAGGTCTCGGCTGATAGAACGACCCTACTTTGTAGATTTAATGAGTATTTCACCGTCACGTTCGACGAACATAACTCTATCCCCCTCTTCGAGTTCGACGTCCTGTTCTTCGAACACTTCTCGCACGTCTTTGATGAGGCTAATTCGCCATCGTCGGGCGATTTTCGTCGTCCCCAAGATTTCTTCGTCAGTCATGGGAAAGGCTTCGAAAGTGACGGTGTTATGGATTTGTAGCTATATTGGCGATGGTGACGATAGTAGCGCATATTTGGCTGTTCCCCTCGTTATTTCGTTCATTTCGGTCGTGGGTCTGTGATTGGTGGCTCGAATCATCGAACACGACGATATTCTCGTTCAGTCTGTCGCTCGGAGAAGCATCCACAACTATCCGTGGAACCAGTGTTGACCTGTTGCCTCTGTCGCGGGCGACCGTGATGCGGTCGCCCGCGAGGGCTTTGCCCGATTGGGTGTCGAGTTCGAAATGGCTCACGTTCGCCTCCGCGTACTGTCCTTTTTTGTCCGTCTGCTCCGCCGCGACAGTACCGGAGAAAACCACACTCGCAACTGTGACTGCCAAGAGCAGTTTTGCACCCCGGTTCATCGCTATCCGAAGCGCAACGAGGAGTGGCTTTAATCGCGGGTATCGTTCGTGCGGTTCAAACGTGGGTAATCGTCGTCACTCGGATGAAATCGAAGGAGGAAAGGAAAGCCGTCGCTGATTGGTATTGAAATCGTAGAAATGCTCGGTAGGGGATTCGAACCCCTGTCCTCGGCTCGAAAGGCCAAGATGATTGGCCGGACTACACCAACCGAGCGTGTTGCGCTTCCTGCGCACTCATTGCTTTCTGCCGTACTAGTTTAAGCCTTGCGTTATCGACCGACAGCGGCAGTGTTTCACGGGGTAGTCGATGTCACCCCGGAGGCCGATTTCGATTCTCGTCGCGTTCGCTTACTTCCCTTCGAACTCGGGGTCGCGCTTGCTCATGAAGGCCGTAATGCCCTCCATCAGGTCGTCCGTGCTCATGAGGTGGCCGAAGGCTTGGGCTTCGATTTCGAGGCCTGCGTCGGTGCTCTCCCAGCCCTTGAGCATGGCGCGTTTCGTGTACTCCTGTGCGATTGGCGGGCCGCCAGCGAGTTTGCTGGCGAGTTCGAAGGCTTTGTCTTCGAACTCGTCGTTCGAGACGACTTCGTTCACGAAACCGTAGTCCGCCATCGTCTCGGGGTCGAAGCGGTCTGCGGTGAAGATAATCTCCTTCGCGCGACCCTCGCCGACGATGTGCTGGAGGCGCTGGGTGCCGCCCCAACCGGGGAGCAGTCCGAGGTCGTGTTCGGGTTGACCGAGTTCCGAGCGCTCGCTGGCGATTCGGAGGTCGGCACAGGTTGCGAGTTCCATTCCGCCGCCGAGACAGTAGCCGTCGATTCCGGCGACCACGGGCATCGGGCAGGATTCGAGTTTGCCGAACGTCTCTTGACCCTTGCGCGAGAGGTCGATGGCCTGAATCGGGTCTGCTCCGCCCGCGGCCATGCTCTGTACGTCGGCCCCGGCGGAGAAGGCTTTGTCACCCTCGCCCGTGAGGAGGATTGCGCGAACCTCGTCGTCCTCGACGACTTGGTCGATTGCCACCGAAAGCTCATCGAGCAGTTGCGCGCTGATGGTGTTCATCCGATGTGGCCGGTCGATGACGATGTTGGCCACCATGTCGCCGGGTTTTTCGATGCGAACGGTTTCGAACTCGACGCTGTCCTCGTCGCTCTGGTCGTAGAATCCAACGTCAGCACGCTCTGCGAGGTAGTCCGCCGGTTCGTAGCGTTCCGCACCAGTCTCCGAGTAGAGGTCTTCTAAGGTTTCGAGGAGCACGTCCAGTCCTGCGTCATCGGCCATTCGTGCTGGGCCTTCCGGGAAGCCTGCGCCGAGCATGACTGCTTCGTCGATTTCGTCCGCGGGCGCGACCTCGTTGCCGACGAGTTTCGCCACTTCGTTGGCCATCACGGCTTGGAGTCGGTGGACGACCGCCTCGCTTCCGGCGTCGGTCGGCACGTCCACGCCGCCGTTTTCGTAGTCGTAGAAGCCTTCGCCGGTTTTCTTGCCGAGGTTACCCTCTTCGACCTTTTCGGCGAGAAGTGGGCACGGTTCGTAGGCGTCACCGAGCACATCGTGCATGTATTCTAAGACGTGGTAGCCCACGTCGATGCCGACTTGGTCTGCGAGTTCGAAACTTCCCATCGGCAGGCCGATGTCGAACTTCGTCGCGCTGTCCACTTCTTCGACGGTCGCATCGCCGGATTCGACCATCCACGCCGCCTCGTTCATCAGGGGGACGAGGACGCGGTTGACGATGAAACCGGGACTGTCCTTGCGCACGCGAACGGGCGTCTTGCCCATCTCCTCGGCTAACTCCTCGGTCACGTCGAGGACGCTGTCGTCCGTGTGCGCGCCCGTGATGACTTCGACCAACTGCATTCGAACAGGTGGGTTGAAAAAGTGCATTCCACAGAACTGCTCGGGGCGGTTTGTCACCTCGGAGAGTTCCGTAATCGAGAGGCTGGAGGTGTTCGTGGCGAAGATGGTGTGGTCTGGCGCGTGCTTTTCCATCTCGGAGTACACGTCCTTTTTGATGTCCATCTTTTCGGGGACTGCTTCGATGACGAAGTCCGCATCCGAGACAGCCTCGCCGAAATCAACGAGTGGGGTGACGCGCTCCAGCGCGGCGTCGGCTTCCGCCTCGCTGAGTTGGTCTTTTTCGGCGAGTTTGCCGAGGCTCCATTCGATTTGGTCGTAGCCGTTCTGGACGAACTCCTCTTTGATGTCGCGCAGGTTCACGTCATACCCCGCGAGCGCGGCGACTTCCGCGATTCCGTGGCCCATGTTTCCGGCACCGAGAACCGCGATAGTGTTGATTTCTTCTAACTCCATGCAAATACCCTCTACATGAGGGTGTTTTAACGTTTCTCTCTCTGAGTCAATAAACGTTGAATCAGTTTATATCCGGTTACAAAACGATTTATCCATGGCCCCGTAACTCGTTGCCATGGACTTCGAACTGACAAAAGAACAGCAAGCCATTCGAGACGAAGTGCGCAAGTTCGCGGAAAACGAGGTCGCCCCGATTGCCAAGGAGTACGACCAGAAGGAGGAGTATCCGTGGGAAATCATCGACAAAGCGGCCGAGATGGGACTAACCGGCGCGAACATCCCAATCGAGTACGGTGGCGCGGGCTACTCGCCGCTCGAAGTCGCAATCATCGTCGAAGAACTGTTCGCCGTCGATGCAGGTATCGGCCTCTGTATCACCAGCACCGCGTTCGGTGGCGACGCCATCCGCGAGTTCGGGACGGAAGAGCAGAAAAACGAGTACCTCACACCGGTCGCGGAGGGTGAGGCCGTCATGGGTACCGCCATCAGCGAACCCGACACCGGTTCCGACGTTTCGTCCGTCTCCACGACCGCCGAGAAAGACGGCGACGAGTGGGTCGTAAACGGCAACAAGATGTGGATTACGAACGGCACCGTCGGCGACTTCTTCGTCGTGATGTGCAAGACCAACCCGGAGGCCGAAGACCGCTACTCTGGTTTCTCCCAAATTATCGTGGAATCCGACCGCGACGGCTTCGAAGCCGACAAGATTACGGGCAAACTCGGTATCCGCGCGAGCGACACCGCTGAACTCATCTTTGACGACGTGCGCGTTCCCGAGGAAAACCTCGTCGGCACGCGCGGTATGGGCTTCCTTCAGCTCATGCAGTTCTTCGACGAAACCCGAACCGCAGTCGCGGCGCAGGGCGTCGGTATCGCCAAAGGTGCCTGCGAGCAGGCGCTTTCCTACGCGGAAGAGCGCGAGCAGTTCGGTCGCTCCATCAGCGACTTCCAAGCGATTCAGCACAAACTCGCCGACATGCACACGAAGACGGAGGCGGCGCGCAACCTCACGTACAAGTCCGCGTGGAGTGTTGCGAACGAGGACGGCCAACTGACACAGCTCGCGTCGATGGCGAAAGAGTTCTCCTCGCGCATCGCGGTCGAATGTGCCGACGAAGCGGTACAGATTCACGGCGGGTCGGGCTACGTCAACGACTTCGACGCGGAGCGATTCTACCGCGACGCGAAGATTACCCAGATTTACGAGGGAACGACGGAAATCCAGAAAAACATCATCGCGCGCGAACTCCTCGGCAAAGGGTTCTAACTTCGCCCGGCGACTGCCTAAGTGCTTAGGCGTTGCTCTTTTTATGGTATGTGACGACTGCGCAGACGATGAGCTCTGACTCGACAGACCTGCCGAGGACAGGCACGAACAGCATTGGGTCAGACGACCTTGACACCCTCATGGAACTGCTCGCGGACCACCGCCGTCGGTACGCGCTCTACTACCTTCGAAAGCAGGAGTCCGAAGTCGAGATAGACGAACTCGCCAGTCGAATCGCGGAGTGGGATTCGGACGACAGAGAGCGTATCCTGACCGAACTACGGCACAAGCATCTGCCGAAGATGGAAGAAGTCGGCATTATCGAACGAGACGGCGACGAGGTGCGGCGTGAGGACACGAACGACCCAATCGACAGATACCTCGACATCGCTGGCGAGGTCGAAAAACTCCCGTAATTTTTCTATCGCGTGGTGTGGGTAACCGAAAACTGGTTAGTAAGACGAATATTCCAATGAAATTATGACTATTTCGTTATAAACTCCTCCAAACGTTATTTTATATTAATTATTCAACATGTTAAAACTGATATACGGTCGGACAAATCTGCAAGTGAATGTCAAAAGATACCACACGACGTTCTTTCTTGAAATCTGCAGGGGTGGCACTGAGCGGTCTCGCACTGACGACGCAGTCGGTTTCAGCGAGTTCGTCCGAAGACAGGTATATCGTCGACTTAGAAAGCGCGTCGGAAGACGTGCTTTCGGGGCTCACCGTGGTTCATCGACTCGACCAATTCGGCATCGCGGTTGTCGAGGGCGATGAGAGTCAGGTACAGGGCACGCGTTACTCGACAGACGTCGAGATGGAACTCAATCAGGCCGAGATAGAAGACAACGGGGATGGCGACGAACCCGGCCCGCACAAACTATCGCAACTCCAGTGGGACAAACAGGCGCAGGGAATTTCAGGCATTCACGGTACCACGCGCGGTGAGGGAACCCGTGTGTCAGTCATCGACTCCGGTGCCTTGGAAACGCATCCAGACCTCGCTGGGGTTCTCAACACCGACCTCTCGAAGAACTTCACGGGTGACGGCGGCGACTACAACCCGATTATCAGCGACCACGGTACCCACGTCTCCGGAATCATCGCAGGAGACGACACCAACGGGAGCGGAATCTTCGGCACCGCACCCGGAACCGACCTCGTCGCGCTTCGGGTCTTTACCGGTCCGTTCGCCACCTTCGGCGACATCATCGCGGCGATGGTGTTCAGCGCCGACATCGAATCCGACGTGGCCAACATGAGTCTCGGTGCGTACCCACTGCCAGACAACGCAGACACCGAACTGCTTCGAGAGTCCATCGAACGCGCGACGGACTACGCGAACGAACAGGGGACGCTCATGGTCGCGGCGGCAGGCAACGACGGCATCAACCTCGACACCGACGGCGACGTGATTAGCTTGCCGAACGAGGCGGACAACGTCATGAGCATCAGCGCAACCGGCCCAATCGGTTACCGCTGGAACGACCCCGGTAACGGGCGACGGATTCGGAACTACCACGCCGCGTTCAACCACATCGACGAACCGACGACGACGCCAGCACCCTACACGAACTACGGCGAGGAGGCTATCGACATCAGCGCGCCCGGCGGCAACGCCATCCCGTCCGAACCAGAGGGTGAAAATTGGCAGTACGACATGGTTCTCAGCACGATTTTTGAGTGGGGCGACGACGGAATGGTTCCAGCCCACGGGTGGAAAGCAGGAACCAGTATGGCCGCACCGCAGGTTTCAGCAACCGCCGCACTCGTCAAGAGCGTCAATCCCGACGCGACACCGGCCCAACTCCGCGACCACCTCGAAGCGACCGCCGAGGATGTCGGCCAACCGACCTACAGCGGCAAGGGTCACCTCGACACCCGCGCGGCAGTCGAGACGGACATCGACAACTAACCGGTCACTCGGGTAATCAACTCTTTTGTTCGGTTGAATCGATTGCGTGCGTCTGAACTAGTAACCCTGTACAAAACTTTTATTCACATCCTTCGCATCTGTCCAAAAGACACAGTATGGCACAAAATACAGAGAGAGTTGTACGGGAAGAATTCGGCCGAACAGCGATATGGCTCTTCTTTAGTCTTCTTGGCTGGAGTTTGATTATCCAGTACACTCCCGATTTTGAACCACAACTGATGAATTATATTGGAATAGTGATTGCCACAGCTATCGCTATGTCCATTGTTGTCGTTGTTATCCGACTAGTGACAGGTGAGGAACTCAAAGGTGGGACCGAATCGAAGGATTTGATTCTCATAACGACCTCGTTTATCGTCTCCTTCTATCTCTTCTGGACCTCCCTTACGGAAACCTGGACAATCGTGACGACGGCACTGGTCGCAGTCTTAGTAACAACTGTCGCTGTTCGTCTGTTCTTCCCCGGAGTTGTCGGTATCGGTTCCAAATCGTAGTGGACAAAGGGGAATCAACTACTTACGACCGAGCCGTTTCGATGTAGTGGTGAAAGTGAGAATGACTGTTCCAATGCTACTATGAACATCTTGTTTCGGAACACATTATCGCTACATTCCCAGAAATGTGACCAATGCACACAGAAGAGAACCCAATGACAGCAAAACGGCCCGTTACAACACAGAAGTGGCGCGCCCTCCTGCTAATCGCAGTCGCCGAACTGCTCGTGATGTCGCTCTGGTTCAGCGTGACGGCATCCGCGCCGGAACTTGCGATGGCGTGGAATCTCACGCCGACCGAAACCGCGTGGTTGACCATCGCGGTTCAATTGGGATTCGTCGTCGGTGCACTTCTTTCCGCCGTGCTGACGCTTCCCGACCTCGTCCGGCCACGGTATCTCGTTGCCGGGTCGGCAATGCTGGGCGCGGGTGCGACCGCTACTATCGCCGGAGTCGTCACAACACCCATTCCAGCAATCGCACTCCGGTTCGTGACTGGAATGGCGCTGGCGGGTGTCTACCCACCGGGAATGAAAATGATGTCCGGGTGGTTCCGGACGAATCGCGGGTTCGCAATCGGCGTTCTCGTCGGTGCGCTGACGGTCGGTTCCGCGCTTCCACACCTGATTCGAGGAATCGGCGGTGTCGGCCAACCAGCAGTCGTGCTGTATGGGTCGGCGGGACTCGCAGTGCTTGGCGGATTGCTCGTCTTGCTGGTCGGCGACGGTCCGTATCAGTCGCCGACTGCTCCGTTCGACCCCCGTGCCGTCAGGCGACTGCTGGCCGACCGCGCGTCGTTGCTGGCGAATGGCGGCTACTTCGGCCACATGTGGGAGTTGTACGCCGTCTGGACGTGGATTCCGACGTACCTCCTCGCCAGCTTTGCAGTGAACGGAACCGCAGTCTCGTCGGAACTCACCTCCATTCTCGCGTTTTGCACCATCGCAATCGGCGGGGTCGGCGCGATGGCTGCTGGCGTCCTCGCCGACCGACTCGGGCGCACGGCGGTCACGAGCGCGAGTATGGCGGTCAGCGGTTTCGCGTGCATTTCGGCGGGAGTCGTTTTCGGGTCGTCCCTTTTCGTAATAGTTCCGTTTCTCCTCGTCTGGGGATTTGCCATCGTCGCGGATTCGGCCCAGTTTTCGACCTGCATCACGGAGTTAGCCGAACCAAGTTACGTCGGAACCGCGCTGACTCTCCAAACTGCAATCGGATTTTTGCTCACGACTGTCTCGATTCAATCGATTCCACTCGTCGCCTCCTTCGTCGGCTGGCGGTGGGCCTTTGCGTCGCTCGCAATCGGCCCCACGCTCGGAACGCTGGCGATGCTCCGACTTCGAGTACTTCCAGATGCCGAAAAGCTCGCGGGCGGGAACCGCTGATTTTTGTCCCGATTCTAGCTCAGTCCGTCTCGTACTCCGCCCAGATGTATCGCGTCGCCAGCGACCGATACGGTCGCCACGCCTCCGCGATTTCGCGCATTTCCGCGCGAGTCATCTCCTCGCCGTCGCCGTACAGTTGTTCGATACCGCGCCGGACGGCGAGGTCGCCGAGGGGAAGCACGTCCTCGCGTTCGAGGACGAACAGGAGATACATCCGGGCAGTCCAGTCGCCAACGCCCTTGATTTCGGTGAGTCGGGAAATGACCTCCTCGTCTGAGCAGTCGGCCAATCCGGATTTCGTGTAGTCGTCGCGCTGGAAGGCGCGGGCCGAGTTTTTGATGTATTCGACTTTCGTGCGCGAGAGACCCGCATCCCGAAGTTTTTCCTCGCTCGCGGCCAGCACGGTTTCGGGCGTCACTTCGTGGTCGAGTACGTCGAACACCCGTTCTTTCACGGCTTTCGCGCTCGCCGTCGAGAGCTGCTGGTTGATAATCGAAATACAGAGTCGTTCGAACTCGCTCCAACTGCGCTCTGTGTGCGGGTCGTGTCTGTCGAGCAGGCTGGCCATCACCGGGTCAGTTCGGAGCGTGGAGAGGGCATCGTCGTTCATGGATAGGTGTCACTCGTCGCGTTCGACAGTCGGTAGGGACGAGTCGAGAAAAGGTGTTTCTATCCTTCTTTGCCTATCCGCTACCCATTCCGACTAGTTCGTCTTCTGTCGCTCGTTACTCCAATCGCTCTTCTTCTTCCTCTTCCATCTCGACTTCGTCGTCGCCGTCCACGCGGCGGCGCACGTCCACCTGATAATGTTTCAGGATGTCGCGGCCCAGCAGCACTGGGTAGTCCATGTGGCTCCGGTCTTCGATACTCGCGGTGACCGTGTGGCGGTTGCCGCCGACGCCGACGACGACGTCCACGACGGGGCGCGACTTGCTGGATTTTCGGCTTCCGGATTTGACTCGTGTCATGCTCTTGATTGGCCCTGCGCCGATTTGGGCCGCGAGCTTCGTGTCGATGCTCGTCCGGGTTGCGCCCGTGTCGGATTTTGCGAGAACGGTTTCGGAACCGCTGGTTCCGCTCACCAGCACGTCCTCGGTGTAGCCGATGACGATGGTTTCCGTCGGGTCGGGACTAGTGCTGACGGGCTTGCACGAGGGAACCGAATCGTCCAGTGTGGCGGACAGTTCGTTGACCCGGTCGTCGTCGACTTCGCCGCCTGCGGCTTCGATAGCGGCCTTCGCGATGTACGGTGCCGCGCTTCGGCCAGTGGCTTTGTACAGTCCCTTGAAGCCCGCCGTCGGGTTCACTTCGAGGACGTACCAGCCGGCGCTGCCTTCGATGAGGTCAACGCCGGCGTAGTCGAGTCCGATGACGTCGGTCGCTCGGCGAGCAATATCGACGACTTCGTCCGGCAGTTCGTGGGTCATGTCCTCCACGTCGCCGCCGAGCGCGACGTTCGTTCGCCAGTCGTTTTCCGGCGCGTAGCGGTTCATCGCCCCGATGATTTGGTCACCGACGACGTAGACGCGGAGGTCGCGGTGTCGCTCCCCGTCTCGCTCGATGAGTTTCTGCAAGAACGCTTGTCGTTCTCCGACTCGTGGATTGACCATCTCGTCCGCACCGACCTTCCACGTTCCGCCCCCGTGGGTTCCGATTGCGGTTTTGTACACCGCCTCGTCGCCGAAATCCGGGCGACCGTTGTTCAGTCGGTCGGTGTCGAGCGCGAGAAGTGCGTCCGGAACGGCGATACCGGCGTCGGCGAGCCGCGAGGCAGTCGAGAACTTGTGAATCGCCGTCATGACTGCACACGGGCGATTGAGAACCGGGACGAGAGAGTCGTAGATATTCGCTAACCCGAGAGCCTCTGATGGCTGTTCGGTGTTCGAGAGGAGAAGACGGTTGGCAACGATGTCTATATCGGGTTCGAGCGTGACCGCTCCGTCGTTGATGTCCACCGCCGTATTTTCGTGTCGAAGCCACTCCGGCTTGTGACCGAGATCTTCGACAGCGTTGCAGATTGCTTTCGTTTCCTTGCTGTTGTGTAGACTAAGTACCCCAACGCGAACAGGTGAGCCGTCGGCAGGCATGGATAGTACATTTCGGGGGTCCCGTCTTAAATCGTTCCCAGTCGATTTGAAGTGCCAACTAACCCCACAATAATAGTTTCGGCAATGGACATGTGTTGTAGTATGTTTTTATACGGTGACCCCCGAGTGCTGTACATGACTGGGGACGAGGCTGAACCGTTTACGTACAATGGCGGTATCGTAGAGCCGGGCGAGACGCAAAATATCCGGTACGGAATTAGTGAGACGTATCTCGGCGACCCGGTACGCATTCCCGTAACCATCATCAACGGTGAACATCCCGGCCCGACGATTTTTCTCTCGGCGGCGGCCCACGGCGACGAACTCAACGGCATCGAAGTCGTCCGCGAAGTCGCCCACGACTGGAATCACGACGACCTGCACGGAACTATCGTCTGTCTCCCCGTGTTGAACGTCCCCGGATTTCTCGCCCAACAGCGATACCTCCCGATTTACGACCGCGACCTGAATCGCTCGTTCCCGGGGCGCGAGGACTCCACCAGCGCGAAGCGGATGGCCGACCAGATTTATCGCAACTTCCTCGAACCGTGTGACCTCGGTATCGACTTCCACACGTCTACGCGCGGACGAACGAACATGCTCCACGTTCGGGCGGACATGCAAGACCCGGAGGCCGCCCGCCTCGCACGAGCGTTCGGTTCGAACGTCATCATCTCCTCCACCGGCCCGTCCGGAACGCTTCGCCGAGAAGTTTCGGAGGGCGGTGCGCCGACCATCACCATCGAGATGGGCGAAGCCCACCGCTTCCAACGCCATTTCATCGACCGCGCGCTCGAAGGCGTGATGAGCGTCTTCGCGGAGTACAACATCCACCCAGACGACCCGGTGAAATGGCCCGGTTGGCGAACCGTCATCGACGACGAGAAGGAAAAGACGTGGCTCCGCGCGGACGCGGGCGGACTGGTCGAGATGCACTACGACAGGGGGTCGCTCGTCTACGAGGGAACACCCATCTGTACCATCACGAACCCGTTCAAAACCGAAAACGAACACGTCGAAGCTCCCTTCACCGGTCTGCTCGTGGGTGTCCTCGAAAATCCCGTGGTCTACCCCGGCAATCCGCTGTGTCACATCGTGGAACTGAACGCCGACACCCGCCGGGCGCTCAAACGCGATCGCGCGCACGCAGAATCCGAGGCTGACGTGCAACCGCCGGGCTACGTCGGAACGCCGGAATCGGTGGAGCAGTAAAGGGAAACAAAACGAGAAGGGCGATTGTAACCGGATATATTTACGATATGTCTTCTTTCGGAACAGTGTGAACAGAGAACGACTCGGACGGTTTCTGTCGGCTTCGCTGGTTCCACTCGGCATTCTCCTGCTCGCGCTCGGCGTGATGTCTGACGATGTCGTCAGTGTCGGACTCGGCGGCGGAACCGTGATTCTCGGTGGCCTCTTCTTTTGGGCAATCGGTCGTTTTCCGGACGCCGAATTCGATTTGACGGAAGCTCCTTCGTTCGTCGTAAATCTCATCGAGTTGGGCGGGATTCTCATTGTCTTCGCTCTACTAATCTATCTTCTGGGCGACTTAGAGAGCGTCACACGGCTTTTCCGCACCGGAATCCCGTCTCCGCAATACGTTGCGTATGCCGGACTCTCGATGGGTCTGTTCCTCGGTGGCGGTGTTGCTTATTTCATGCAGAGATGGGACACCGTCGGCGAAACGATGGCTAATTCGGCCCTTGCCAGAACAATCGGCTTTTCGTTCACGTTCGGAACGTTCCTACTTCTGCTCCTCTACCAACCGCCGTCGAGCGTGCTGTATGCTGGCGCGTACTCGCTCAGCCGGATTGGGATTCTCGGTTGGTTCTATATTGCCGAATAGTAATCCGCTTAAAATTGGTTTCGAACGGGCAACTCTCCTGTATTCGGATCCGACGACGTTCGCTTATGTGGCAATATAATATCACCTTCGGACTGCAGAGAAGGCAGTCCGATTGGTTGTCGGCGACTGAAGCGCCAAGAGTCGGGAGAACACGAGAATTGGGTCTGCAGTCGAAGCAGTCCGGAGCAGTTTTCGAATCTTTCAATATACCGGCGAGAACGGCGGCAGGTAGTAACTTCTATTTGCCCCCGGTACCGACCATCCGACTGGAATGAGTCAATCGTACAACCGGGGCCTCGTCGAGGACTTCGGCCGATGGCGGGAATTTTCGGCCGGGATGTGGGCCTGGATTTTCCACAAATTTACCGGGTGGGTGCTTATCGGCTACCTGTTTACGCATATCGCCGTGCTAAGCACGTCCACTGCGGGTCCAGAAACCTACACCGCGACGATTCAAGGTCTCGAAGAACTGTTCCTCGTCCGAATCGGTGAAGTCGGACTGCTCGCCGTTGCCGTGTTCCATATTCTGAACGGCGTCAGACTCCTCTTCGTCGACCTCGGCATGGGACTCGAATCGCAAGACAAGAGCTTCTACGCTTCACTCGTGGTGACCGCAGTCATCGTGCTAGCGAGCGTGCCGACCTTCATGGAGGGCGTGTTCTAATGGCGGAACGATATTCGTCGTTCCAGAGCGGGAGCATGACGTGGTTCCTCCAGCGCGTCACGGCGGCGTTCCTCGTCGTGGTGCTGGCGTTCCACTTCTTCCTGCTCCACTTCGTTCACCATCCAGCAGAGGTTACGTTCGCGGGTACGCAGGGACGGATGTCCGACTGGGGCTACTTCCTCACGATGACGCTGTTCCTCATCACGGCGACGTTCCACGGCGTGAACGGCGTCTACGCGGCCCTCGTGAACCAAGGACTGTCCGGCAGTCAGCAGACCGCCGTGAAGTGGGTGCTGGTCGTCGCTGGCGTCCTCCTCGCGGGACAGGGAACTTACGTCGCACTCGTCATGAACGGGATGATTTAAATGAGTACGCAAGTACCAGAAAAAGCCGAATCCGAAGCAGAGGCCGACTCCGATACGGAGCGCATAGAAACCCCCGGTGACCGAAGACGGGCCGAAAAACGTGCCCGACAGCAGGAATCAACCGAGGCGCAGGAGACGACCGAGACGGAAGAAGAGTCGATTCACCTCAAAGTGTTCCGCTACGACCCCGAAATCGAGGGGAAGATGGAACCCCGATTCGACGACTTCCATGTCCCGTTCACGAAGGGAATGACCGTCTTGGACGCGCTAATGCTGGCCCGTGACCGATTTGACACGACGCTGACGTTCCGCCACTCGTGCCGACAGGCCATCTGTGGCAGTGACGCGCTGTTCATCAACGGCACCCAGCGACTGGGTTGCAAGACCCAGATTTCCGACCTGGAAGAGCCGGTTCGCGTGGAACCGCTCCCGCACGCCGAGGTCGTGAAAGACCTCGTCGTAGACATGGAGCACTTCTACGACCAGATGCATGCGGTCGAGCCGTACTTCCAGACGAACGAAGCTCCGAGCGACGAACTCCAAGAACAGCATCAGACGCGCGAAAACCGCGAGAAAGTGAAGATGTCCACACGCTGTATCTGGTGTGGCGCGTGTATGTCTTCGTGTAACATCGCGGCGGGGGACAACGAATATCTTGGCCCGGCGGCGCTGAACAAGGCGTTCCGGTTCGCCATGGACGAGCGCGAAGGCGAGGACATGCGCGAACACCGCTTTGCGATTCTCGACCAAGAACACGGCGTCTGGCGCTGTCAGACGCAGTTTTCTTGCACGAACGTCTGTCCGAAAGACATCCCGCTGACCCAGCACATTCAGGAACTCAAACGCTCGGCAGTGAAGAACAACCTCAAGTTCTGGTAAGCCTAATTTAGCAACAATGTACGAACACGACGTAATCGTCGTCGGTGCGGGCGGTGCGGGACTTCGCGCGGCCATCGCGGCCCACGAGGAGGGCGCGGACGTTGCCCTCGTCACGAAGCTTCACCCCGTGCGAAGTCACACCGGCGCGGCGGAAGGCGGTATCAACGCGGCGATTCGAGACGGCGACTCGTGGGAAGACCACGCCTACGACACGATGAAGGGGTCTGACTATCTCGGTGACGCCCCAGCAATCGAAACGCTGTGTCAGGACAGTCCAAAAGAAACCATCCAACTCGAACACTGGGGAATGGCGTTCTCGCGCGAAGAGGACGGAAGCGTCTCCCAGCGACCGTTCGGCGGCCTCTCGTTCCCGCGAACGACCTACGCGGGGGCGGAGACGGGACACCACCTGCTCCACACGATGTACGAGCAGGTCGTCAAACGAGGCATTCAGGTGTACGACGAGTGGTACGTCACCCGGCTTGCCGTCACGAACGAAGAAGACCCGAGCGAGCGCGACTGTCACGGCGTCGTTGCCTACGACATCAAGTCGGGTGAGGTACAGGGCTTCACGGCCAAAAACGGCGTCATCCTGACGACCGGAGGCCTCGGGCAGGTTTTCGACCACACGACCAACGCAGTGGCAAACACTGGCGACGGGGCCGCGATGGCCTACCGCGCTGGCGTCCCGCTGGAGGACATGGAGTTCATCCAGTTCCATCCAACGACGCTTCCTTCGACTGGGGTGCTGATTTCCGAAGGTGTGCGTGGTGAGGGTGGTATCCTCTACAACAGCGAGGGAGAACGGTTCATGTTCGAACACGGCTACGCGAACAACGAAGGGGAACTCGCATCCCGTGACGTTGTCGCCCGTGCCGAACTGACCGAAGTGAACAACGGGCGCGGCATCAACGACGAGTACGTCCACCTCGACATGCGCCACCTCGGCGAGGAGCGCATCATCGACCGCCTCGAAAACATCCTCCACCTTGCAGAGGACTTCGAGGGCGTCAACGCGCTCGAAGAACCGATGCCTGTCAAACCCGGCCAGCACTACGCCATGGGTGGCATCGAAACGGACGAACACGGCGAAACCTGTATCTCGGGACTGTACGCCGCAGGCGAATGTGCTTGTGTGTCGGTTCACGGTGCGAACCGACTCGGCGGAAACGCCCTGCCCGAACTCATCGTCTTCGGTGCCCGCGCGGGTCGCCACGCCGCAGGTACAGACCTCGGCGAACCGGAAATCACGACCGGCAAGACCGACGACAGCGAAATGGGCGACCTCGATACGCCCGTCGAACCCGGTGCGGTTGGTACGCCGGAGGATGCAGTGGCAGACGGTGGGGCCACGATGGCGAAGCCATCCCAGACCGTCGAAACCGCGCTCGAAGCCGAGCGCTCCCGCGTCGAGAACCTCATCGAGAAGGACGAGGGCGTCCAGCAGGCTGAACTCCGCGCCAAACTCCAGAAGTCGATGACACAGAACGTCAACGTCTTCCGGAACGAGGAGGGCCTCAAACAGGCTCTGCGCGACATCCGCGAAGTGCGTGAGGAGTTCGAGAACGTCTATGTCAACGACCCGTCGCGGACGTTCAACACCGACCTCATCCACACCATCGAGATGCGCAACCTCATCGACCTCGCAGAGGCCATCACGCTCGGCGCGCTGGTTCGTGACGAGTTCCGTGGTGCCCACTGGCGACAGGAGAATCAGGAGCGCAGAGACGACGTGTGGCTGAAACACACGCTTCTCTCGTGGAACAACGGCACGCCGGAACTCTGGTTCAAGCCAACCATCCTCGAAGGCGAGGATGGAGAGTACGAACCGAAGATTCGAAGCTACTGAGTTCGACTTTTTCGGTGTTTTTGGGTTTTGGTGTTTCTGACGGAGGTTGACCGCAACTACCGACTTCACATTTGCGAGATTTGGCAGGATTACAGGCGAGGAATTTTGGTTAGGATGACTACCGAAGAAGTCACGGCTCCGCACACGCCCTCACTCGTCACTCGCTCCTTCCAGTCGCTCATTCCTCGTTCGCCCGTATCCACCCTTGGAAGAACGGCCGGTCAAAGTAGGCTTGGCCGGGCGCGATGGCGCGCCCGGCCACTCGCGGCCTGGTGTCTCAAAATCGCGGAGCGATTTTGATGGCTCGGAAGAGCGAAGTTCTTCCGGTGGCAACGGGCGAGCGCAGGAATTCTCGTGAGCGACGGTGGAGCGAGCGAGAGCACGGAAGAGCTTCGCTCTCCCGGTGGGAACGAGTGGCAAAGCCACGAGTGACCGTATGAGCGAGGGCGTGGCTTGGAATCTGGATTTATAACCTTAGCGACAGCTCCCGTTCTAGTATCAGTTCTTTTAACGACAGAAAACTCTGAAATAAAAACTCACGAACCACGTCGTAGTCGTTAGCCCGAGATTCCGAGTTTGGTGAGCAAATTGACCGTCCAGCCCATCGTTTCGACAATGAGGTATCCGAGGTAGATGCCGATAATACCCATGATGCCGGGGAGTTTCGGCGGGGCGGGAATCGGCACGCCGAGGGAGTGAAACAGTCCTCCGGTTATGACGCCGGTCAGCAGTGCGAGCACCGTCAGTGTGAGATTCATCGTGCACCCTCTGCGGACAGCGCGGTAAAAAGTAGTTCGGAGTTAGCGCCACTGCGAGATGACCTGCGATTCCGAGGCTGGCATCGAAATCCACGCTTCGTCACGCGTCACGTCCGCGATGACGGCGAGTTCATCCCCATTCTCGTCTTCGTCTATGGCGAACATGACTTCGTCGTCGGGAACCTGTGCCTCGAAATCGTCGGCGGAGCGTGTCCAATTCAGAGTAAATCACCATCGTTCGACTCGACCTTCGGCAGGCAAGCAGGCGACTATGGTGCCGTATCGTACTTTGTTATGTTCCGCCTTCGCCTCCACAGGGAGTGATTGTAACCCGGTGAGAGCGGGATATTTCCGAAGAAGCGAGGTACTCCGGAACATCGAACCGATAGCGGTGGTTCGAACCGTCGTCGTGGGAGTACGCGCAGGATAACAAAGTGCCATCGAGGAATATACGAGTCACGGACTGATTTCGATGGTGTTTGGAGAACGAAAGACAGGACAGCACCGCGCGAAGACCGACTGCCATTTGGGAACGACATGAGCCACGGAGCGAACGATTCGTGGTGGGCGAAACTCGCGCGCCCGGTACTGGAATTTCCCCTCGACCTCGCGTTTCTCGGAATCGCAGTCGCGCTGGCCGCATTCCCGCTCTATCAATCCGAAATTCACGGGACGCCGCTCGCGCTCGCGCTGGGACTTCCGGTCGCGCTGTTCGCGCCGGGCTACGCCGTCGTTTCGCTCCTGTTTCCCGGGAACGGGCCGTCACGTTGTTCGGCCCGTTCCCTTCCGAATCGGCTTCGGCGCGGTGGAATCACCGTGGGCGAGCGACTCGCGCTTTCGTTCGGCGTCAGTCTGAGCCTCCTCCCGCTGTTCGGTCTGGCACTTACACTCGCCGGATTTTCCTTCACGCTGTTCACTGTCCTCTTCGGCCTCGTTTCACTCACGCTCGGTGCGACGCTTCTCGCGGTGATTCGCCGCCTCACAATCCCCGCTGACGACCGGTTTTCCATCTCGATTCGCGGCGGCGCTTCTCGACTCAATAGCGCCCTTTTCGACGCCGAAACCGGTGCGGATGTCGCCCTCAACCTCGTCCTCGCGCTGTCGGTGGTCGTCGCATTGTCGGCGGTTGGCTACGCGTTCGTCGCGCCGCAGGACGGCGAGCAGTTCTCCCAGCTTTCCCTACTCACACAAACCGACGACGGCGAGTTCGTCGCGGAGAACTATCCGGAATCGTTCACGCCGGGTGAGACGCAACCGGTGTACGTCTCGGTGACGAACCACGAAGAAGCGCAAACGAAGTACACCGTCGTCGCGGAACTCCAGCGCGTCGAACAGCGACCGGACGGGAGCGCGCGCATCGTCGAAGAGGAGGGCTTGGAGCGATTCGACCAGCGCGTTCGCGCGGGCGAATCGTGGCGAACCCAACACGACATCGCGCCGACGATGGCCGGGGAGAATCTCCGGGTGGTGTACCTACTCTACAAAGGCGACCCGCCGACCGATCCGACCATCGAAAACGCGGACGAACACGCCTACATCTGGATAACCGTCGGAATGAACGAGACGGAAACCACCACCGAGGCGGAATAATGTGGCCGTGGGAACACCTCGCGTTCGGCTATCTGGCCTACTCGGCTTCACGGCGACTCGTCACCGGAAAGCCGCCGCGAAGCGATGCGGTCGTCGTCCTCGGGCTTGCGACACAACTGCCAGACCTCGTTGACAAACCGCTCGCGTGGACGCTTTCGATTCTTCCGAGCGGGCACTCGCTGGCCCATTCACTGCTGACCGCGCTCCCGCTTTCGGCGGTCGCGCTCGTGTTGGCCCATCGCGCGCGTCGAACCGACATCGGTGTGGCGTTTACGGTGGGCTACCTCTCGCACCTCGCTGGCGACATCATCTACCCGATTGCGGTGGGCAAAGACCCCGCACCCGGATTCCTGCTGTGGCCCGTCGTTTCGGTTCCGCCAGACCAGTCGAGTCTCGGCTTTCTGGCTCGGTTCCGTAGCTACTTCGGTGATTACCTCACCTATCTAAACAACCCCGAAATCCAGAGCTATCTCGCGCTCGAACTCGGCCTACTGTCCGTCGTCTTCTTCCTGTGGTTGGTCGATGGGATGCCCGGCGTCCCGCGAAAAATCGTTCGTTACGCGCCGGTAATCGGTCGTTGAAGACTGGTTATTTAAGAGAAGTCGCGCTATGCTTCTGGAAGTTTCGTCCCGCAGTGCTGACAGATACCACTGTCGTGCTTGATTCTTTTACCGCACGTGGGACAGCCGCCCCACGATACTCCCTCGATCTGTGCCGATGACAGTCCGAGAGCGACGAGAAGAAATCCGGCGACGAAAACGCCGACCGGCCCGAACGAGATGCCAATCGACCACGCAATCAGTGCGAGGCCTGCCGCCACGAGTGGGTTTTCCATACGCAATCGCAGTGACGGCTGAACAAAAAAATTTGTCAGTTTATCTAAACCGCTTGTACACGTCCGTCAGGAGGTTCATCATCCGAGTTCCGCGCTCCAAACTGTAGTAGCGCACGAGTTCGGGGTTGAACTTCGCCTTGTAGCCACAGAGTCGGCGCTCGTTCGCGCCGACGAGATCGTAGCGCGGGATTCCCTCGTCCATCGCATCTCGCATAATTTCCCAGTCCACGAGGTCGTTGACGGGCACGTCGTGGTCGTGTTTCGCGCCGCCCTGCCAGCGATAGATTCGCTCGTCGTCCGCCAGCGCGACCATCCCGCCCGCGAACTCGCCATCGACTTCGCAGACGTAGGGCCGAACCGCACCCTCGGGAAGACTCTGGTAGAGGTCGGCGACGAAGTTTGCAGAGAGGCGGTAGGGTTCGTCCTGCGCGTCGTGGCGGTCTTTGACCTGCCGGATGATTCGTCGGATGGCGTCCACGCCGCCGACGTAGATTTCGTACTGACTCTCGTCGGTTCGGGTGTTGCTCCGGGCGTCGCTGCTGAAACTCGAAAGCACGTCATCCTCGCCCGGAGTGAGGTCTACTTCGTAGGTGTGTCGCGGAAGCACCTCGAACTCGTTCCACTCGAACGGGCGAATGTCCTCGTATCGCCCGCCGGTTCGGACGTGGACGTACTTCGGACTGTACTGGCTGTCCAACCAGTCGAGACAGCCGTCGATGAATCGGCGGTGTCTGCGTTCGGCCTTTCGTCGTTTCAACTTCTCCATGTTCAGCAGCACCGGGCCGAGGTGCGGAAGCCAGAGGTTCGGCGGCGGCGAGAAAGCGGTCGTGACGCCCCCCTTCGAAATCGTAAAGGCCGGAAACAGACCGACCGGCTCCTGTCCTTTGTAGCCGACCAGCGGGTGAAGCGTGGCCCCCGTGTGCTCCGCCTGCGCTCGGAGCGCGTCGAGTCGATGGAACACGTCACCATGTGGCGACCGTTCTACGTAGTCGTCCCAGCGGTCTACGTCGTCTGCGCGCTCTACTCTGATGCCGTTTTTTTCGATAGTTACACTCATTCGAGATACCCGAGGTCTGCGAGTCGCGCTTCCACGCGCTCGTCGTCGGTTTCGACCGTCTCACCCGCATCGTAGGCGGGGTAGCTCTGCTCGCCGACCGATTCCACGACGGGGAGGACGCGCCCGTCCATCCGGTCGCTCGCGGGGACGCCGAGGCTCGCCAAAATCGTCGGAGCCACGTCGAACAGATGGGCGTCCGCGAGGGACGCCTCGGTATCGATGGTTGCGCCCGACGCCGCGAAAATCCCGTTCAGTTTGTGGTTCCACGGTTCGCGTGGCGGGCCGAACTGCTGGTCGCGGAGTTGTGCCGAGAGGAACTGGTCGAAGTCGGCAGGGACACAAACCACGTCGACCGCTTTGTCGCTGTACGGCCCGGTGAAAAACGCCTCGCGGGGCGCGACTGTCTCGAACACTGGCGTACCGTCGGGCGTTCTAACGCCGCCCAACTTCTCGACGAGTTCGGAACGAACCTCGTCGTACTTTTCCGGTGGGACGACGCCGTCGGGGTCGCGCCCTTCGAGATTGATTCGAACCCCGCATTCGATTCTGTCGCGCATGAATGCGGCGGAGTTCGAGAAATCGACCTGCTCGGTTGCGGCCCGGATGAAATCCTCCGGGACTCGTTTTGCGACGAACTCGTCCAGTCCCGCGCGGGACAGGACGGTTTCGATTCGTTGGCTCGTGATGCCGACTTTCGCGGCGAGCGCGAGGCCGCGTTCCACGGTTCCCTGTTTCCGGGGCGAACTCTCCTCGCCCTGCTGTAACTGGTTGCCCGCGATGGTTGACCACGAGGGCATCCCCTCGCCGCCGCGAACCGTTTTCACGTAGCCCTCGTCGCGGAGGAAATCGTTGACGCGGAACTCGTAGCCGGTGTATTCGCCGATTCCGTGGTCGCTGGCGACGATGACCGTGTCCGGGTCGCAGTCGTCGAGAATTTTTCCGATTTGGTCGTCCACTGCTTCGTAGACGGCCCGGACGATGTCCTCCTCGCCGGGATACTCGTGAAAGACGGAGTCGGTGCTCTGAAACTGCACGAAACCGAACTCCGGGTCGAAGCGGTCCGTGAGGTATCGAAAGGCGTCCCCGCGCATGCGCGCGAGACGCCGGTACCATTCGACCGATTTGTCTTTCGGCAGGTTTCGCGGGGCATACACCCGATAGCCGCCGATTTCGTTTCGCACGTCCTCCAGCAGTCCCTCGGGATGACAGCGAGGATTTTCCGGAGCGGTGTAGCCCGGGAGAACCGCCCCGTCGATTGCTCGCGGCGGATGTGTCACGGGAGCGTTGACGACGACGCTCGAACGGTCGTGGTGGTCTAAGAGTTCCCAGAGCGTGTGTTCGCGAACTCGACTCGCGTTCACGACGTCCCAGTCGTAGCCGTCGAAGTCGAGGAAGCCGAAAACGCCGTGTTTGCCGGGGTTGACCCCGGTGTACAGCGAGGGCCACGCACTGGGTGTCCACGGCGGAATCTGCGATTCCAGTGGCCCTGACAGCCCCTCGGCGAAAATCGACTGGAGGTGCGGAAGCGCGTCGTCCTCGAACAGTGGGTCGAGGACGGAGCGACACCCGGCGTCGATGCCGACGAGGAGCGTCTGTAGTTGACAGTCCATGCTATCTGCGAGAAATCCTCCTGCGTCCTTTGTTATGCGCCGGTTTCTCCCGGTGTAGACCGGTCGTACCGGCAAAGTTCGTCCGAACATTCGAATCAGCGATTGCGTGTGATTCAATAGCACGTTTCCGCGGATTTCGAGGTTTGAACCCCGTTTTGCTATTTAGTATGGCTCGGTGGTGGTCGAGAAATCGCGCCCTGAGCAGGTCGCGAGCGTCTACTGTGGAATCGGCCACTACATTTAAATTCGTAAGATAGCATTGAGACTGAATCAGAGGATACTTAAATCAGTAAGATAGCATTGAACCTGCAATGGCACGCGACCAAAAGAGAAGTGAGAAACTCAATCGACGTTCGTTCCTGAAGACGGCTGGCGCTGCGGTAACCGCCACTGCCGGACTCGGTGTAGCGAGCAAGGGCGTTGCGGCAAACGAGTATGAGACGATTACTGTCGGTGCAGGCGAGACGAAGAACATCACCGTCGGTTCCGGCGAAACGTTCGAGAACAAACTCATCGACCAGAGCGCGTCGGGCGCGTCGGTGATGATACAGGCGGAAGGTAGCGACTGGACGATTCGAAACGTCGGCTTCAAGGGCGGTTGCAGTGCGAAGAATTTCGGTTCGTTCAGCATGATTCCGAGCGTTTCCTCGGGCAGCAAAGGTCTCATAGAGAACGTCTACATGGGCGACGGCGTGGAGACGAACAGCGCGAACGAAGCGGAACCCGGTGCGGTCTGGGTTAACGCGAACACGCCCCACGAGGGTGAACTGACGTTCCGCCACGTCAACATCCAGAAGTACGCAAACAACGGTCTGTACGCGAGTGGTCCCGGTGCGGCACAGGGTGCGGGCGCGGGCGGCCCGGTCAAAGTCGAGGAATGTTACTGCGCGAACAACGACATCGCCAACGTTCGACTCGGCACGCCGGGTTCCTACGTCAAGGACTCCGTCATCGAGAACACGGATTCCCCAGTCCACCACCCGAACGGACCGAACAAGCGCGGAATCTGGGGCTGGTACGTTCCCATTACCGTCGAGAACTGCGACGTGAGCGTCACCGACTACGAGGCCGTCAACGGTGGCTTCCACGGTGGCGAAGTCGTCGTCAAAAATTCACAGGTCGAAGGCCCGACCAGCGGCTCCGTCAAGACTCAAAGCGTCGGAAGCAATCCGAAGACGAAGATTCCGAAGAAGGTTCCCCAGAGCGCGGAGCAGGCCGCGAAGGGCAACTAACTCTGCGGTAACGCGACGTTTCCGGGCGTAAGCCCACCTTTTTCTGCCGTCAACGCGACAGCAATAGCATTTAAATAATCCCTTTTGCATTGAGACTGAATCGGAACCTACTTAAATCAGTAATGTGGCATTGAATTCATGGCACGCGACGAAACGGCACGCGGTTCCAAGAGAAAGGGCCTTCTGAATCGACGCTCGTACCTGAAGTTTGCAGGTGCAACGGCAGCAACGTTCGCGGCGACCGGTTCCACGGTCGGCGCGAACGAGTACGAGACGATTACCGTCCCCGCAGGTGAGACAAAATCCATCGCGGTCGGCGACGGAGAAACGTTCGAGAACAAACTCATCGACATGAGCGCGAGCGGCGCATCGGTGCTCATCACGACGAGCGGTTCCGGATGGACGATTCGGAACGTCGGATTCAAGGGCGAACACCCTGGCGGCCACTACCTCATGACGCCCGGCGTCTCCGACCCGGAGGGTACCGCTCTCATCGAGAACGTCTACATGGGCGACGGACAGGCACCACGAACCAAGAGTGGCGGCATCTGGGTCGATGCGAACCTGCCCCATCAAGGCACCATCACCTTCCGAAACGTCCACATCGCAGGCATGATAGACAACGGCCTGTACGGCTCTGGCCCCGGCGCGCAGGGCTACGGCGGTAACCTCCACGTCGAATCTTCGTACTTCAAGGGCAACACCATCTCGAACGTTCGACTCAACTCGAAAACGCGACCCTGCAACGTGACGAACACGGTCATCGACACGACCGGCGCGCAACCCTGCGGCGTCGGCTGTTCTGCCCCCGGTTCCACCAACACGCGCGCAATCTGGTCGTGGTACGGCGAAACCCACCTTCGAAACTGCGACATCGTCGGCGACATCGCCACCATCGACGGCGGCACCGTCACCGAAACGAACACCCGGACAGGAGAAGCCGCTGACCTGACCCCGCCGAAGGGCGTCCCGATGTCCGCAGAACAGGCCGCGAGCGGCGCTGGCGGCAGTTCTGGCAACCGCAAACAGGCGGCTCAGCAGAAACAGGCCAAAGCACAGGGGCTTCCGAACGTCCTGAGTATTTCGAGTTCCGACGCCTCGACCGAAGCGAACTACGAGTTCGAGGTCACTGGAAAGGTCAAGAAATCGACCGAGAGAGGCGGGTCGAAGAGCAAAGAGGACACGATTGAGAACGGCACCGTCTCCGGTGCGGTCGCTGGCGGTACCGACAGCTATCAGTTCGCCGGAACCCTCACGAAATTCAGCCTCGACGGTAATGCGACGCTTTTCCTGAACGGAAAGCGCGTCACGCCCGGCAAACTCGGCCTGCCGAAAACGCTCGTCATCGACGGAAGCAAGGGCGACGGAGTCAGTACTTACTCCTTCGACGTTGGCGGTTCGGTCGCGAAAGACGACGACCTCGGTTCTATCAACGACTTCGATACGATTTCCGGCAAGCGGGTAAAAGGCCGCGTCATCGACGGTACGGACGCCTACCGGTTCTCCGGCGACTTAAAGCGCATCGAAATCGACGGCGGCGCGAAAGCGTGGGTCAGCGTGGAGCAGAACCAATGAGTAGCGTTCAGTGGAAACGTCTTCCCGCCGACCCCGACCTCGAAGGCGACCTCGGCTACGAAATCGACGAGTGGGACGTGATTCGCGCCAGCGACAACGACAAGGGACGGCTCATGTTCCTCCCGAAAGACGAGGAGATGCTCCGCGACGACGCCTTCATCCTCGCGGAAGCGAGTTCGGTCTGCAACGTCGAAGACAGGGTGTAGGAAATCTCGGTTCCTCGCGGGCGTTTTTCTTGTTTTGAAACTGGAGTAGCTACAGCGAGAATGATTCGTCGCGTTCGACTACTTTGTAGCCCTGTGCCGAGAGCGCATCGGTGCGGTAGTAGCTAGCGACCAACCACTGCGGAAGTCGTCGGAGTCCGAACCGGCGTTCTGGTATCAGTTCGACATCCACGACTGTCTCCGTTTCGGGCTCGTGTATCGTGATTCTGTACGTTGCCCACGGTTGGCCATTCGTGGTGATGTCCAGCGTTAGTTCCGTCGCTGAACCGTTGTCAACAGGCGTGACCGAACTGATTTTCGTTTCCATGCTCACCGACCGCAGCCCGAACAGATACGAGAAGTCGTAGGTTGCACCGTCCGGCGTCGGGTGGATGCTGTCCGCGATTCCCCACTGCAAGACGAGGACAGGTGGTGTTGCACTCTCGAACTCGGCGACAACTGTCGCGGGGGCAGCGTTGGACGTTAGTTGGATTTTCCCACTGCTTCGGAATAGCGGAATCCGAAACATTGCGATGACGACGAGTGCAACGAGGAGTCCAATGAGTAGGGGGAAGAACAAAATCGCCAATCCAACCACACTGGCGACAAGTACGGCCATGGCACTGCTGCTTGCACGTTCGAGACGGTGATACCGCCGTGCCACGGCAGCTGCTTCCGATGGAATCTCGACGTCACTGCCAGTCGTGGACATGAAGATATTTCATCGAAGGAACAATTTACCCGTTTCGATGTCTGTAGGCGGTAGATTTAGCGAAGTTCTGCGGACTGAAACAGAATCAACCGTAAAAACGCGGCTACTGCCCTTCTGCCCGCCGAAGTTCCGGCGGCGTCCCCCGCACGGTTCGCCGCCGGTAGTATATATACTGGCCGATGGCGGAGAGCGCGTAGGCGACCAGAATAATTATCGCGGTTGCGATTCCCGAAAGGAGGACGAACGGGTAGATTTCGAACCAGACGCCGAGAACGAGCAGAATGCTTCCCGCAGAAAGCGCCAGATAGTATCTATCCCACGGGATTTCGGGCCGGGAGACGTCGCCGAGGTAGGTGTCGAGTTCCCGTGCGCGACGCGAGAGACTTACTTTCCCGTCTTCGCGGTCGTACTCGATGATTTTGGCATCGTCCAGCTTCGGGAGATGCGTCTGGTAGAGCGAGATGTACACTCGTTTTCGCTGGTCGCTCGTGATTTCGGCGGTCGTCGTATCGTTTTCCCACGCTGCGACTTGCTCGGTCAGACCAGACAGTTCGACAGTTCCCCCCTCCCTTCGTAGGTAGTAGAGCGCGTACCGCCGTCGCGGACTCTTGAGAACTTCGAACACTTGGTCCTGTGAGAGTCCGGAACTAGCCATCGTGTGAAGATAGACTTTGGCGACCACTCATCGGAAACAGTACACCTCCTTCGCTTCGTGACCACCCCGCAGTCACGGATGCCACCACCGCATACACCGGCTATCGCCACTGCTACACTTTGTTACCACGGTGCTGTTCGGGGGTAGCGTCGCCATACAGACGGCCAGTCGGCGTATATCCCGTCATTTCGACCTCGAAACGGAGATTACGGCGATTCAACTGCCCGTGTCGGGGCTAGTCTCGAACTACCACCCGCCAAGGAGCGTATAACAAAGAGGACTGGTAGGCATGGAGAGAATAACGCCCGTCCGCCGTTCTCACGGCCGAAACGGGCTATCCACGACCCAACCTATGAACTCACTACTAACCACTGACACGCCCTGCGACCCGTGTCCCGACAGGGGTGGTCACCGGTGACCGAACCGCAGAGTCAAGACCGAAGCGTCCATGCAGACGCGACAGTCGGCTACGCCTACTCCGAGGACTCCACCGACCCCATCATCGGCGACGATGCGACCATCCGGTCGGGAACAGTCATCTACGACGACGTAACGATTGGTGACGGATTTTCGACCGGCCACGGTGCGCTCGTCCGGGAAGAGACCAGTATCGGCGACGAAGTCGTCGTCGGAACGAACGCAGTCATTGACGGACAGACGACCATCGGCTCTCACGTGAGTATGCAGACGAACGTCTACGTGCCGACGAACACCACCATCGGAGAACGCGTGTTCATCGGGCCGTCGGCGACGTTCACGAACGACCGATACCCGATTCGGCGCTCGTTCGAACTCGAAGGTCCGACAATCGAGGACGACGTTTCGATCGGCGCAAATGCGACGCTCCTGCCCGGCGTTACGGTCGGCGAAGGCTCCTTCGTCGCGGCAGGTGCCGTCGTGATAGACGACGTTCCGCCCGGAACCCTCGCGGTCGGCGCACCCGCCGAACACCGTCCGCTCCCCGAGTCGCTGAAGGGAGGAAACGACATTTGATTCCCATCGCCGACCCTGAATTGGGAGCAGAAGAAATCGAGTCGGCAGTCGCCTGCCTCGAAGGTGGGCAGTTGGCGGACGGCCCAGAAGTCAGAAAGTTCGAATCAGAGTTCGCCGACTTTTGCGGAGCGGAGTTCGGTGTCGCCGCGAGCAACGGGACGACTGCCCTCCACGCCGCGTTCGCCGCATTGGAAATCGGAGAGGGTGATACGGTCGTCACCTCGCCATTCTCCTTCGTCGCCAGCGCGAACGCAATTCGACTGGCAGGGGCGGAACCCGTCTTCGCCGACATCGACCCGGCGACGTACACGCTAGACCCCTATGCCACGGAGGAAGCGGTTCGGGAGCACGAGGCGGACGCCATTCTCCCGGTTCACCTCTACGGCTTGCCAGCGAACATGGGCCATCTCGAAGACATCGCCGAAACGCACGACATCCCGCTCGTCGAGGATGCCGCCCAAGCGCACGGCGCGGCGTTCGACGGGCAACCCGTCGGGTCGTTCGGCGACGCGGCCTGTTTCTCCTTCTATCCGACGAAGAACATGACGACGGGGGAAGGAGGGATGGTGACGACGTGTCGCAGAGACGTGGCCGAGCGCGCGGCGAGTTTTATCAACCACGGTCGAACCGCGGGAGGTGGCTACGACCACGTTCGCCTCGGCCACAACTTCCGCATGACGAGCATGGCCGCGGCAATCGGTCGCGTGCAGTTGTCGCGCCTGCCGGAGTACAACGAAACCCGGCGCGCGAACGCGGCGTACCTCTCCGACAGACTTCAGGGGTCGTCCGTAACGACCCCCGTCGAACCGGACGACCGTCGGCACG
This sequence comes from Haladaptatus litoreus, assembly GCF_900156425.1. Classification (GTDB taxonomy): domain Archaea; phylum Halobacteriota; class Halobacteria; order Halobacteriales; family Haladaptataceae; genus Haladaptatus; species Haladaptatus litoreus. The sequence continues at coordinate 1,628,109 of NZ_FTNO01000001.1, read as the reverse complement.
TCTACCATCAGTACACCGTGCGCACGGACGACCGCGAGGGTCTGAAGCAGTATCTCGAATCGGAGGGCGTCGGAACCGGCGTCTACTATCCGACGCCAATCCACGAACAGCCAGCGTACCGACACGTCGAACACGATGCCCCGATTTCGGAGCAGGCCGCGGAGGAAGTGCTTTCGCTCCCGATTCATCCGGGGCTGTCGAACGACGACGTGCGAACCATTGCATCCGTGATTACGAGTTATGAGTGAATCAGTCAACGCGGTCGTTATCGGCGTCGGAAGTATGGGTCGCCATCACGCCCGCGTCTACAGCGAACTGCCGGAAGTCAACCTCGTCGGTATTCACGACGTGGACGAGAATCGAGCATCCGAGGCCGCCCGCGACCACGGGTCGCAGGCGGTGAGTATGGAGGAAGCAATCCGCGAGGCGGACATCGCCTCTATCGCTGTGCCGACGCCCTACCACTACGAAACGGCGAAACGGTGCATCGAGGGTGGCGTTCACATCCTCGTCGAAAAACCGTTCGTCGCGGAACCGGAGGAAGGCCGAGGCCTAATCGCACGCGCAGAAGACGCGGGTGTCACGATACAGGTCGGTCACATCGAACGGTTCAACCCGGCGATTCGAACCCTCTCGGAAATCGTCTCCGAGCTGGACATCATCGCCATCGACGCACAGCGACTCGGCCCGCCACCGGAGGGGCGGGCCGTGGACGTGAGCGCGGTGATGGACCTGATGATTCACGATTTGGACGTTCTGCTCTCCATCGTGGACGACGACATTACCTCGGTGACCGCGGTCGGAACGCAGGACAACCGCTACGCCAGCGCGAACATCGAGTTCGATGGGGGCGTCGTCGCCGGATTGACGGCGAGTCGCGTGACGCAGGAAAAGGTTCGAAAGCTCTCGATTACGGCGGAAGAGTGCCGGGTGAACGTCGATTACACGAATCAATCGGTGGAGATTCACCGTCATTCCATGCCGGAATATATCGAGGACAACGGCGACCTGCGCTACCGCCACGAGAGCATCGTGGAACGGCCAACTGTCGAAAACGGCGAACCGTTGAAGAACGAACTTCGGTCGTTCGTTCGCAGTGTGACCACGGGTTCGACGCCGGTCGTGACCGGCGAGGACGGCCTTCGAGTCCTCGAAGTCGCGCAGGAAATCGACGAGTTGGCGTCTGGGTTGCCCGAACAGGAGGTGCATCTCGGGTGAGCCTGCGAGAAGCAAAAACGCTCTACGGAAGCGACGCTGACGCCGCCGACCAGCGCGAAGCGTTCCGCTCGGGAAACGTCCCAGTGGCGGTGTACGGACTGGGCAAGATGGGTCTGCCGCTCGCAGCGGTGTACGCCGAAACATGCGGAAACGTCGTCGGCGCGGATATCGACCCGGAAGTCGTTTCGGCCATCAATCGCGGCGACTGCCACGTCAAGCGCGAACCCAAACTCCCGGAACTCGTTTCCGAGTCGGTCGAATCGGGGGCGCTTCGGGCAGTCGAATCGCCGACGAAGGCGGCGCACGAGGCCGCGATTCACGTCGTCATCGTGCCGACGCCGATTACGGACGAAAACCAACCGGACCTCGCCATCCTCCAGTCGGTGGCCGAATCCATCGCGGAAGGACTCGAACCCGGCGACCTCGTCGTCATCGAATGCACGGTTCCACCGGGAACGACCCGGGACGAACTGCTCCCACTGTTGGAGCGCGAAAGCGGGCTTTCGCGCGAGGAGTTCGGGGTCGCGGTCTGTCCGGAGCGAACCGCAAGCGGGCGCGCCTTGGAGGACATCCGCGGAGCCTACCCGAAGGTCGTCGGCGGAGTGGACGACGAAAGCACCCGAGTCGCGGAACTCGTTTACGGCGAACTCACCGACAACGACGTGATTTCCGTGCCGAACGCGACGACCGCGGAGGCGGTGAAAGTGTTCGAGGGCGTCTACCGCGACGTGAACATCGCACTGGCGAACGAACTCGCCACAATCGCCGACGACGCCGGAATCGGCGTCAACGGGGCGATAGAAACGGCGAACACCCAACCGTTCTGTGACATCCACAAACCGGGGGCGGGCGTCGGAGGCCATTGCATTCCGTACTATCCGTACTTCCTCATCGGGCAGTTCGACGCGGAGTTCCCGCTTTTGCGAACTGCTCGTGAGGTGAACGATTCCATGCCCGCCTTCACGGTCGAAAAAACTGCGGAACTGCTCGCAGAAGAAGGAAAATCGGTGTCGGACTCGCGGGTGCTCGTCCTCGGACTGACGTATCGTCCGGGTGTGGAGGAAACGCGAGCAACTCCCGCAAAGCCGATTTGCGCAGACCTCACGGAGCGCGGTGCGGCAGTGTTCGCGGTTGACCCGATGTTGGACGACATCTCGGGATTCGACGCGACGAAGGTCGCGCTCGAATCCCTCGGCGAGTACGAGTTCGACGCCACAATCCTCGTCACCGACCACGACGAGTTCGCGGGCATCGACTGGGCCGGGTTCGACCCGATGGTGGTCGTGGACGGCCGGGACGCCCTCGACTTGTCGTGGACGAATCATCGGGTCTACACCATCGGAGGTGACTGAATGTACGAGGGACACACCGTCGCCGTCGTGATTCCGGCGTACAACGAGGAAGGGTTGGTCGGACGCGTCATCGACACCGTGCCGGAGTTCGTCGATAGGGTGTACGCGATAGACGACCGTTCGACCGACGAAACGTGGGACGAAATCCGCGCCCACGCCGGGCGAACAGTTCCGATTACCGACGGTGGTGACGCCGATTCCCCGTTCGACCAGCGCGTCGTCCCGATTCGACATTCGAAGAATCGGGGCGTCGGCGCGGCCATCAAAACCGGCTACTGTCGCGCTCGGGAGGACGGAATCGACGTGACCGCGGTGATGGCCGGGGACGGACAGATGGAGCCCGACATGCTGGCCCGCGTTATCCAACCGATTGTCGATGGGCGCGCCGACTACGCCAAAGGGAACCGGCTTTCGACGCCCGGATTCCGCGAAGGAATGTCGGCGTGGCGCAGTTTCGGCAACTGGCTCCTCACCTTCCTCACGAAGGTCGCCAGTGGCTACTGGGGGATGGCTGACCCGCAGAACGGCTACACAGCGATTTCAGGACGCGCGCTCTCCGAATTGGACATCGAAGCCGTCTACGACGATTACGGCTTCGCAAATGCGTTGCTGGTCAGATTGAACGTCCACGACATGCGGGTCGCCGACGTGACCATGCCTGCGGTGTACGGTAATGAACAGAGCACGATTCGGTACTCGACGTTCGTGCCGAAACTGTCCGCACTGCTGTTGTGGGGATTCCTCTGGCGACTCAAGGCGAAATACCTCGTCAGGGATTTCCACCCGCTCGCGTTTCTGTACGGCCTCGGAGCGCTGGGGACGGGTGCGGGCTTGCTCACCCTGCTTCGAAATCGGCGCGAAACGAGCGACGGCCTTTCGGCGACGCTCCTCGGCGGCCTCTGTCTCGTGCTCGCGATGACGTTCGACAGGCACGCGAACGAGGGGCTGGAAGAACGCGACGAGTTGGAAGTTCACGGCGAGATGGAAGACGACTGGAAAGAACAAGACGAGTGGAAACCACGGGACGACGGGGAGGTGCACGACGAATGAAAGTGCTAACCGTCGTCGGTGCTCGCCCGCAGTTCGTGAAGGCCGCCGTCGTTTCGCGCGAACTTCGGAAGGAACGGAACGACCACGAGGAAGTTCTCGTTCACACCGGTCAACACTACGACGAAGAACTGTCCGAAGTGTTTTTCGAAGAGCTGTCGATTCCACGCCCGGACTACAATCTCGGCGTCGGGTCGAAATCGCACGGAGAGCAAACCGCCGAAATGCTCGCCGGACTGGAAGCGCGAATCGAGGACGAGAACCCCGACGCGGTGCTCGTCTACGGCGACACCAATTCGACGCTCGCGGCCGCAATCGCGGCGTCGAAGATGGAACCGCTGTTGGCCCACGTCGAGGCCGGAATGCGCAGCGGAAGCGACATTCCGGAGGAGACGAACCGCGTCCTCACCGACCACGGCGGCGACCTCCTGCTCGCGCCGTCCCCCGATGCGCTCGACAACCTCGAACGCGAGGGAATCACGGAGGGCGTCCACTTCACGGGCGACGTGGGGTACGACGCCCTGCTGTGGGCGCGAGAGCGAGCGGACGAAAGCATCCTCTCCGATTTCCGAATCGCAGAGGAGGAGTTCGTCCTCGCGACGGTTCACCGGGATACGAACACCGACGACCCGGAGCGGTTGGAAACCATCCTCTCCGCGCTGGCTGACGACCCAAGACGGGTCGTCCTGCCAGCGCATCCGCGAACGGTGGGCCGTCTCGAAGAGTTCGGCTTGTACGAACAGGCCGAGCGCGAACTGACGCTCACCGACCCCGTCGGCTACCGCCAGTTCGTCGCCCTGCTGGATTCGGCGGCGGTCGTGGCGACCGACTCCGGCGGGGTGCAAAAAGAGGCGTTCTTCCTCGACACGCCTTGTGTCACTTTCCGCGAAGAGACGGAGTGGGTCGAAACGGTCGAAAGCGGATGGAACACGCTGGTCGGTGCCGACGGAGAAGCGATTCGGCGTGCGATGCGCGATGCGACGAAACCGGACGAGAAGCCCGCGCCCTACGGCGACGGGAGCGCTGCTGAACGAATCGTGGAGGTGCTTACCAATGCTACCGGGATATGAGTTCGAGCTGTGTTTAACGCACGACGTGGATAGGCCGTACAAGGGGATACAGGCCCCCTATTACGCACTTTCGGATAGAAACCCTCGCCATCTCAAGGGGCTGTTGCCGGGTGTCAACCCGTGGTGGCAGTTCGAGGAAATCATGGAGTTAGAGGATTCGTTGGGCGTTCGCTCGGCGTTTTACTTCCTCCAAGAGGAGTCGATTTTCAACAAATCGCCAGATGAGTGGCTCACGCCGCGCTACTGGATAGAACATCTGGGCCGGTACGACCTGTTCGACACCGACATTCTGGACGTGCTTCACGAACTGGACGACGGCGGCTGGGAAATCGGACTTCACGGCTCCTACGATTCCTACGACGACCCAGACGCGCTCCGCGAGCAGAAAACCGCGCTCGAAGCCGCGCTGGGTCACACGGTTCGCGGCGGTCGCCAGCACCACCTGAATCGGGGCGAATCGACGTGGAATCACCACCGCGAAATCGGGTTGAAATACGATGCAACGCTCGGGTCGAGCAGTGAATGTGGCTTCCAGCACGGCTACGAGGTGAAACGACCCTTCGACGACGATTTCCTCGTCTTCCCGCTGACGATGATGGACATCGCGGTGGCCGACCCCGGAACGAAGTTCGAGACGGCGTGGGACACCTGCGAACAACTGCTTGACGAAGCCGCGGAAAACGATGCGGTGATGACGATTCTGTGGCACCCTCGAATGTTCGCGGACGAGTTCCCCGGTCACCGCCGACTGTATCGGAAACTCATCGAGGGGGCGCTGGAACGCGGTGCGTGGGTCGGCCCACCGGGCGACCTCTGTGACAGGCTCTCTCCCCTAACTACGAAGCCAACCGGCACGGCGAACCTACACGGGCCGTAGCCATCACCTGACGCGAGTTCTGGGCACCCTTTTTCGAAGCAGGTGGAGGATAACAAAGTGAAAACCGGCGCTATCGACTGGCGAGACGAATGAGAGTCGAACGTTTAGACCTCGATGAATGGGAAGACCATCTCCCCAAAAGCGGGTTTGAGGTGTTTCACCTCCCCGACGCGCTCGCCGCAGTCGAGCGTCACACGGCGGGTGAACTTCGCCTGTACGGGGGATTCAAAGGACAGCAAGCGATTGCCCTGCTTCCGGTTGTCGTCAGAAACGGGCCGCTCGGAACCGCCGCGCTCTCGCCGCCGCCGGGGCTGGCGATACCGCGACTCGGGCCGATTCTGATGCCGACGAGTCCGAAGCGACGGAAGCAAGAGAAAGTAAACCGCGAGTTCACCGAGACGGTGCTCGACCGGATTCGAACCGACTACACGGGACAACTCGCCCGCGTCGGCTTCGATTCCCCGGTTGCACAGCGCGTGGGCGAGCAGATGGAATCCGGGCTGACCCTGTTCCGGATGCTCTGTGGAACCGCCTACGGCGACCCGCGCCCTTACGTCTGGGGCGATTTGGACGTGGAACCGTACTTCACGTACCATCTCGACCTCGAATCGACGACGGCGGAGGCGGTGAAAAAATCGTTCAGCAAGAGCCTTCGGCGCGAGATTCGGGACGCGAAGGAGTTGGAGGTGAGCGTCGAGAAGGAGGGACTCGAAGGTGCACACGAGGTGTACACGGATACGGTTGACCGATACGACGAGCAGGGCGAAACCCTCGGTCTGTCGTGGGAATACGTCCGCGACCTGTGGGAGGGGCTGGACGACCACGCCCAGACCTACGTGGCCCGCGATTCGTCGGGCAACTACCGGAGCGGGATTACTGCTCTGTACTCCAACGACGCGGCGTACTTCTGGCAGGGCGGCGCGAGAGCAGTTTACGAGGGAACCAGCGTGAACAGCCTCGTCCACTGGCACATCATCGAGGACATCGTGTCGGGGTCGCCGGTCGAGTCGGTCACCACCTACGACCTGATGGGAGCGAACACGGAACGGCTCTGTCGGTACAAAGCGAAGTTCGGGGCCGACCTCGTTCCGTACTACCTCGTGGAATCGAGCGGGAGAACGATGGACGCGGCAAAACGAGCCTACCAGTTCGTCAGGGGATGAGATACCTGTTTTTCACCAACACGCCCGCGCACGTCCACCTGTATCGCCACGCGGTGGAAACCCTGCGCGAGCGTGGACACGACGTACTCGTCCTCGGGCGCGATTACGGCTGTACCCGCGCCCTGCTTTCGTATCACAACCTGCCCCACGAAATCTACGGCGAGTGTGGCACGACGAAGTTCTCCCTGTTCCGCGAACTGCCGGAACATTACTTCGAAATCTTCCGGCGCGCTCGGCAGTACGACCCCGACCTCATCTTCGGTGTCGGGTCGTATGCGGCCCACGCAGGGGCATTAACGCGAACGCCGGTCGTGGTCGTCGCGGATTCGGAACCGACGACCATCGACCACGCCGTCGCCCGTCCGTTCGTGAACACGTTCCTGACGCCGCACACGTTCGGGAAGGACCTCGGGGGGAAACATTACGAGTTTCGCGGCTTCAAGGAACTCGCCTATCTGCACCCCGACGTGTACGAACCCGACCCGACCATTCGGAAGCAGTTGGGCGTCGAACCGGACGAGGAGTTCGCAATCGTCCGATTCAACGCTTTCGGGTCGCACCACGATGTCGGCCACTCGGGATTCACGCCGGAAAAGCGACGAAAACTCGTCTCCGCCCTGTCGGAACACGCCACAGTGTTCGTTTCTGACGAGGGAGGCAATCCGGCCCCCGGCGATTCCCGGTCGTTCGACCTCCACCCGGCACGACTACACGACGCGCTGGCGGAGGCGTCCTTGCTGGTCGCAGATACGCAAACGATGGTGACGGAGGCCGCACTGCTCGGAACGCCCGCGATTCGGTCGAACTCCTTCGTCGGCGAGTCCGATATGGGCAACTTCCTCGAACTCGAACGCGAGGGACTCATCGACAACTTCCGCAATTTCGAGGACGTGCTGGCCCGGTCGCTCGCCATCCTCGCCGACGATTCCGCGAAGGAACGCCTCCGTGAGCGACGCGATTCGTATCTCGCGGACAAGGTGAACCTGACCGACGTTATCGTGGACGTTGCGACGAACGCCGTTCCGACGACGGAATCGATAGGACGAACCGCGGCGGTGTCCAGACGATGACGGGAGACGGGTTTTCAGGGTACGAGTTTCCGCGGTGCGGGTACGACCGCCCTGTCGCGCTGGACGAGTCGATAAAGCGGCGGATAACAAAACAGTTCTCCGGCGACATTTCGACCACTGTGACGAGGGGAGCTATGCAATCGCGTACCGGCACGGAATCTTCGCTTCGAGTGCTAAACCTCGTGACGAACGCGGATGCACGCTTTTTCAACGAACAGGTTCGGGTGCTCCGCGAGTTCGGCGTCCGTGGGGAAACGCTCTCCCCGACAGGTATTCACCGCGCCCGCGACGATTCCGTGACTCGACGGTCGCCGACGGATTACCTGCGGTTTTTTCCGACCGTCATGCGCAACTCGCTCGGCGAGTACGACCTGATTCACGCGAACTACGGACTCACCGCGCCGATGGCGCTGGCGCAACCGCGATTGCCGGTCGTCCTCTCGCTGTGGGGGTCAGACCTCCTCGGCGAGTACGGGTGGCTAAGCAAACGCTGTGCTCGCCACTGCGATGCGGTTATCGTGATGTCCGAAGGGATGGCCGAGGAACTCGACAGCGATTGTCACGTCATCCCCCACGGTATCAACCTCTCGCGGTTCGCGCCGATGCCGAAGGCGGAGGCGCGCGAGGAGGTCGGCTGGAGCGAGCAGAAAAAGCAAGTTCTCTTTCCGTATCCGCCGACCCGCGAGGTGAAGGATTTCCCGCGGGCAGAGCGAGTCGTCGCCGAAACCGCGGAACGGGTGGACGGACAGGTCGAACTCCAGAGCGTGTTCGGTGTGCCACACGACGAGATGGCGAACTACTACAACGCCGCGGACGTGCTGTTACTTCCCTCGAAAAGCGAAGGGTCGCCGAACTCGGTGAAGGAGGCGATGGCCTGTAACCTGCCGGTCGTGACGACGGACGTGGGGGACGTGCGCGACCGATTGTCGGATGTATCGCCCTCACACGTCTGTTCTTCGGACGGCGAACTCGTCGCGGGATTGGTGGACGTACTCGCCGACCCCCGGCGGTCGAACGGGCGCGAACACGTCCGCGACATCAGCCTCGAACGGATGGGAGAACGAATCCACAGCGTCTACGAGACAGTTGTACAATGAAGGTCATCATCACTATTCAGCATCCGGCGCACGTCCACTTCTATCGCCACGTCATCACGTCGCTGTCGGAAGACGGACACGACGTTCACGTCTTCGCCCGCGACAAGGACATCGCGCTCGACCTGCTCGACTACTACGACATCGAACATACGGTACTCGCCGGGAAGGCGGACTCGCTCACAGGATTGGCTCGCGTGCAAGCGACCTACGAGGCGCGACTGCTCCACGAAGCCATGCGGATTCGCCCCGACGTGATGACCGCAATCGGGGGCGTGGCAGTGTCGCACGTCGCCCCGCTGGTCGGCGCGCGGAGTGTAGTCTGGATAGACAACGAAGGCGCGCAGTCGCACAAACTGACGACGCCGCTGGCGCACGTCATCTGCACGCCGCGGAAGTTCCGGGACGACTTCGGCGCGAACCACGTTCGCTACGACGGCTATCACGAACTCGCGTATCTCCATCCGAAGCGGTTCACGCCGAATCCGGATCGCCTGCGAGAGCACGGTGTGAATCCGGAAGAACCGTTCTTCCTCGTCCGGTTTCGCCAATGGTCTGCCCTGCACGATGTGGGACAGAACGGCTTTTCGCACGACGCGAAATGCGACCTCGTGTCGTTTCTCGCCGACCACGGCGAGGTGTACGTCACGAGCGAATCGCCGCTTCCGGCGGAGTTCGCGGAGTACGAACTGCCGGTTCCGCCGCATCTCGTTCACGACTTGCTCGCCTTCGCCGACCTCTACGTGGGCGATTCGGCGACGATGGCGACAGAAGCGGCGGTTCTCGGAACGCCCGCCGTCAGAGCGCAGTCGTTCGCCGGGGCGGACGACATGACGAACTTCCTCGAACTGGCAGAGTACGGCCTGCTCTACTCGACGGCGGACGATCGAGACGCCGTGACGAAGGCGAAATCGCTGGTTCGTGACGCAGACCGTGAGACGTTCGAGCAGCGGCGAGAACGGCTCATCGAGGATAAAATCGACGTGGCTGGTTACGCGACCGAACTGCTCGTCCAATCCGGTCGCGGCCAGCGGTCGAGTTGGTTCGGACAGGCTGTCCATAACAAAGGGTGAAACCGCCGACGCGGGAGACGAGCGAATGGCACGAACTGCTACACACAGACTGGAGAAAAGCGCCCTCGTTCTCGGTTTTTTGGCCCTTAGCGCGGGCGTTCTCGTGGCACATACATCACCTGCGCGAGCCTACGAACTGTCGATTTACCGGGGGACGCCCCCGCTCTTTTGGGGCGGAATCGGCGTCGCCCTCCTGACTGGAATCGCGGTTGCGGTTTCGGCACCCGACTGGTATCGCTCGCTCGCGCTCGCTTTGGGTGGGATGAGCGTCTTGTCCATCGTCTCGCTCCCCGTGATTCGAGGCTACCATTTCTACGGCGCGGGCGACTCGCTAACCCATCTCGGGTGGGCGAGGGATATCGTCACGGGGTCGATGGCACCCTACGAACTGCTGTATCCCGGCACGCACACCGTCGGCGTCGTCATCAGCGAACTGACCGGACTACCGCTTCGACGGGCACTGTTGGTGATGGTGTCGGCGTTCGTCCTCGTCTTTTTGCTCTTCATTCCACTGACGGCGCGGGTCATCGCGGACGATGACCGCGCCGTGACGTTCGCCGCGCTGGCCGGATTCCTGCTTCTGCCCATCAACGCCATCAGCGTCTTCGCCATGCCGCACCCGACCTCGCAGGCGATTATGTTCCTGCCGCTCGTCCTCTACCTACTGGCGAAGTACGTCACGGTAACCGACGGGAGTCGATTGCCCCTGCTCGGTTCGTCGGCGGGAATACTGCTCGCGCTGGCGTCGATTGCCATCGTCTTCGTCCATCCACAGCAGGCAGCGAACGCGATTTTGCTGTTCGGCGGCGTCGTCGTCGTCCAGTTCGTCTACCGACTGTTCCGGAACGGCCACGCAATCGCTCGCCACCGCACGCTGTACGGCCAGACCGTGTTTCTCGCGCTGGCGTTTCTGGCGTGGACGCCCCTCCACGAGCGGTCGGGCGGGACAGTGTCGGCGCTCGTCACGAGCCTCCTCGAAAATCCGGCGGCTGCGACCGACACCACGAACGCCGCGGCGAGTCTCTCGCAACTCGGCGGGAGCATCCGACTGCTGTTCTTGAAACTGTTTCTCGTCGGGGTGCTGTTCAGCCTCTTCGCGGGATTTTTCATGCTCGGCGGGTTGCTCGACCGAGTTCGCGGGACGAACGCGAGCGCCTTCAGCAAGTACGTTGCCGTCGGCATGGTACCTCTCACGCTGTTGTTCGGGGTATTTTTCGTGGCGAGTTTGGGGCAGTTCCACTTTCGAATACTAGGATTCATGATGGTTCCCGTGACGATTCTCGGCGGCATCGCGCTCGCCCGCGGCGTCGATGCCCTCGAAACGAGGGTTCCGAACGACAGTGTGGTCGGAGCGTTCGCGGCCGGACTGTTCGCTCTTTTGCTCGTTCTCTCGCTACTGACGGTGTTTCACTCGCCGTACATGTACCAAGCTTCAGGGCACGTTTCGGAGTCACAGATGACGGGCTACGAAACCGCGTTCGACAACCGCGGGGACGCGCTGTTCACCGGACTTCGGTCGCCCGGAGAGCGCTACTCGGACGGGATTTTGGGGTACGAAGAAAGTAGAGAGGCAAGCTGGCGCGGGCAGGCGATTTACGGGAGCGATTTGAACGCCACCGAGGAGAACTTCACCGCGAGTCGGCTCACGACGGCGTTCGAAGAGCCGCGGTACCTGCCGGTCACTGATGCGGCGAAACAGAGAGAGCTCGACGTTTTCGGCGGACTTCGATTCCCGAGAGACGGCTTTCGAACACTCGACAGCCACCCCGGAGTCTCGCGAGTGCAGTCGGGTGGCGGCTTCGACCTCTACTACATCGAATAACGACGAGATATTCATCAAATAATGGATGTGAAAGGCTTCGCGCAAGGTTTCAAGGCGATGCTCGGTGCTCGAACAGTACACATCGCCGCGAACGGCGTACTGGTGGTCATCCTCACCCGGTTTCTGCTGACGCCGAAGGAGTACGGCTTGCTCGGCAGTGCCCTCGCGGTGTTCGGCGTCGCGGGCCTGTTCGCAGACCTCGGCACGTCGAAATCGGCGGCTAGATACGTCACGGAGTACCGGGAACGCGACCCCGGACAGGTTCCCCACGTCCTGCGCTCCGCCCTAAAGTATCGACTCGTCGCAATCGCGCTAGTGTTCGTCGCCTTCACGGTGTTCACCGGGACGATTGCCCGAATCGCAAACCAACCCGAACTCTCGCCGCTGTTGGTGTTCGGCGGGGCCTACATCGCGGTGTACTCGCTCTCGACGTTCGCCGTCGTCGTGTTTCAGGGCTACAACCGGGTGCTGTGGAGTGCGGTAACGCGGGCGGCGGGGAGCGTCAGCCTCGTCGTCTTCGTCGTTCTCGGCGTGATTTTCGTCGGCGGCGCTGTCGGCGCGGTGGTCGGCTACGTCGCGAGCTACGCACTGGCCACAGTCGTCGGACTGGGCGTTCTCTACCGGCGATTTTACTCGACGCACGCGGTGGGCCAGCGGGAAGACGGACTGAATCGGCGGGTACTGCGATACAGCGTTCCCCTCACCGCGACGCAGGGCGCGAACGTTTTGGACAAGTACATCGACACGATTCTGGTCGGCGGCATCGCCGGAGCGACCGCGGCGGGCTACTACCACCTCGCCAAAACCATCTCGGCGTTCGTCGAGGCTCCGGCATCCTCGCTCGGATTCACCATCTCGCCGACCTACGGCGAGCAGAAGGCCGGGAACGAACGCGAATCTGCGGCCCGACTGTACGAAACGACGTTTCAGCACGTCCTCCTGCTCTACGTCCCCGCCGCCGCCGGGTTGATTCTCGTGGCCGACCCCGTCGTGACGCAGGTGTTCGGGTCGGGGTACGCCGAAGCGATTCCCGTCGTGCAGGTGTTCGCGGTGTACACCGTGTTGCAGGCGATAACCCTCATCACCAGCGATGCGCTGGATTACCTCGGCAGGGCGCGAGAGCGCGCGATTGCCAAGGGTGGAACCTCCGCGGCGAACTTCGGCCTCAACCTCCTGCTGATTCCCTCCCTCGGCGCGGTCGGGGCGGCCCTCGCAACCGTCGCAACCCACTCCGTCTACGTGCTGGTCAACCTCGCCGTGGTGCACCACGAACTGTCGCTTTCGATTCCCAGATTGCTCCGCCACGTCGGATTCGTCTGCGCCATCGCGCTCGTCATGTCGGCGGTCGTCTTCGCCTCGCTCCAGTTCGTCTCCGGCTTGGTTTCGTTGGTCGCGGTGGTGCTGCTGGGCGGGGCTGTCTGGGCGGGATTGGCGACTGCGAGTGGGCTGTTGGACGTGAGGCGTGTTTTGAACGTGTTCGCGTAGAGGACTAGGAAGGGTGAGTTGTGGCTTCGTCTAGTGATTTTCGTTGGGACTGATTTTGTGGTCGTGAGAGTAAAATCGACTGCAACCGCAGAAGTCACGACTCCACACACACCCTTACTCGTCACTCGCTCTTTCCAGTCGCTCGTTCCTCGTTCGCCCGGAATCCGCCAGCGACAGCAGGGCGGGCAGGCCAGCGCCTGCCCGCCCAATCTAAATTCAGTCAGCCGATTTTCACGGACATTTGTCCTGCGGAAAACCGTGGCAAGGTCGAGCAGTCGAGAATTGCAACCGACACTCCATCACGAGAAACTGTTTTCGCAGGCGTGACTTGGAGTCGTCAGTTGCAGGCTTCTCTTCATCAGAACAAACCCCTTTCCGCAGAGGGCAAACGGCCGGCTACACATCGAACACCGACTCTAACATCCGCGTGAGGGTATCGTAGAGAGTGCCTACACCGAGCAGTCGTAACCACACCACCAGTCGCACCACAACCATCACAGAAAGGCGCAACCCGCGCATAGCGACCCTATCAGTCCAGACCTACTTCCGGTAAAAACGCCCACGAAAACCGCAGTCGGCCCATAACAAAGCGAACCCCGGTGGTGCGAAGGGACAGAGCCACGGGCAGGTCAGCTGTCCCGGTGACTTTAGTTATGTCGAAGGAAACAGCGAACCCGGAACGGGCGTTCGTCCTCGGACTGGACGGCGTCCCATGGGACTTGATTCGCCGATGGACAGAGGAAGGAAAGCTACCGAATTTCGCACGAGTGGTCGAAGAGGGCGCCTCCGGCCCGCTTTCGAGTACGACACCGGACGCCACGCCCCTCGCGTGGCCGACGATTGCGACGGGGGTGTGGCCCGACAAACACGGCCTGTACGGCTTCCAGCATCTGGAGCGAGAGTACACCCACCGGATGAACACCAGTGCAGACGTGCGACGGCCCGAACTTTGGGACATCCTCTCGCCCGCCGTCGTGGGCAACGTGCCGATGACCTACCCGGCCAGCGAAATTGACGGGACGCTCGTCACGGGGATGATGACGCCGGAGATGGACGAGCGGTTCACCCACCCGACGGAGTTCGGAAAAGAGTTGAAAGAGACGATTCCAGACTACCGAATCGGCCTCTCGTGGGACGAGTTTCGCAACCGACCGGACGAATTTCGAGAGGAACTGTCTACCCTGCTCGAGACCCGCAGGAAGCTGATGGGTCGGCTGATGGACGAGGAGTGGCGACTGTTCTTTTTCGTCTACACCGCACCGGACAGACTTCAGCATCTCATCTGGGAGGAAGACGCGCTGCTCGATCATTACCGCGAACTGGACGACATTCTCGGCGAGGTGATGGAGTACACGGAATCCCGGGATTCCGCGCTGTTCATCGTCTCCGACCACGGCTTCGGCCCGATTTCGCGGTTCGTCTTCCTCAACACCCTGCTGGAGCGCGAAGGACACCTCCAGCGGAAAGGTGGAGACGGAACCCGCGGCGCGCTCGCTCGCGTCGGACTGACGAAAAACCGCGTTCAAGGGCTTCTCTCCCGACTCGGCGTGAGCGAAAAGTCGCTGGTCGAACACCTGCCGAAATCCGTCGTCGATACCGTCGCCGCGCAGGTTCCCGGCGAGCACAACCTGTACGACGTGGAGTTCGAGGAAACAGTTGCGTTCGCCCACGGGTCGGGCAACGTCTACGTCAACGATACGATTCGGTTCGACCCCGGCGTCGTCGCGCCCGAAGACGTCCCCGCAATCAAAAGCGAACTTCGTTCCCTGTTCGAGGGGCTGACCGACCCCGAAACCGAAAACCGTGCCCTCGACGTTCACGACGGCGACGAACTGTTTCCGACCGATCCGCATTCGCCCGACCTCGTCGTCAAAGGAAAAGAGGAGTACGAAACCGCGGTGTCGCTGACGCGGGACGTATTTCGGGATAGCGGGAGCAAAGTCGCCAGCCATAGACCGGAAGGAATTTTCCTCGCGTGGGGGCCGAGCGTCGAACAGGGTGCGAGTGCCACCGACGCGAACGTAACCGACGTTGCCCCGACTATTCTTCACGCGCTCGACGAGGCGGTTCCCTCTGACGCGGACGGTCGCGTGCTGAAAGAAATTTTCCACGATGGGTCGAAACCGGGACGCCGGGCGGTTTCACAGCGCGAATACGGGCAGGCGGGGAGCGCGACTGCGGTCGAAGCCGACTTCGACGACGTGGAAGACCGACTCCGCGGACTCGGGTATATGGAATGAGCGGTGACATCGACGATTCGGAGCGACCCGACAGTTTCGCCCGAACCGGCGATTCGCTCAACATCGCCGGTTCGGATTCGGCCACGATTCCGTCTCCGACAGACCAGACGATTCTCGTCACGGGCGGCGCGGGATTCGTCGGTAGTCACCTCGTGGATGCCCTCACTTCCGAGAACGAGGTTCGCGTTCTCGATGACTTCTCGTCCGGCAATCGCGGGAACGTTCCCGAAAACGCCGACATCGTGGAGGGCGACGTGCGCGACCCGAAAGCCGTGCGAAACGCGATGGCGGGCGTCGATACGGTCTTTCATCAGGCCGCGATGGTCAGCGTCGAGCAGTCGGTCGAACACCCGCTTCGAAGCCACGCCGTCACCGGCAACGGGTCGCTAGTCGTCCTCGATTGCGCCCGGCGGGAGGACGCCCGGGTCGTCCTCGCCTCCAGTGCGGCGGTGTACGGTCACCCCGAGTCGGTGCCGATTTCGGAATCGGCGCGGAAGTCGCCGACCTCGCCTTACGGCATCGACAAACTCGTCGCCGACCAGTACACACGGCGATTTTCCGACCTTTACGGGCTTGAGACAGTCGTGCTGCGATATTTTAACATCTACGGACCGCGACAGAATCCGGAGTACAGTGCGGTCGTTCGGGTGTTCATGGAGCAGGCTCGCAGGGGTGACGACATTACGATTGAAGGAGACGGCACCCAAACGCGAGATTTCGTCCACATCTCCGACGTGGTGCAGGCGAATCTCCGCGCGGCAGTCACCGACCGAACCGGCGAGGCGTTCAACGTCGGAACTGGGGAGAGCGTGACGATTCGGGAACTCGCGGAGGCGGTTCGGGACGCGAGCGATTCGGATTCCGACATCGTCCACGTCGAACCCAGACAGGGTGACATCGACCACAGTAGGGCAGACGTGCAAAGGGCACGTGACGAACTGGGCTACGAGCCGACGGTTTCGCTCTCCGTGGGGCTTCGCTCGCTCGTCGGGGAACTGACGGTCTAAACTTCTATCGCCCACAATCGGTTTGTTTGTGGGCGTCGAAGCCGTAGATGAACTGTCTTCAGCCCGCCCATAACAAAGATAGTTCCTCCCAATGTGTAAATCGTGGAAGGGTGGCTCAGTGGTAGAGCACCACCGATTTGTCGGTGGGAGCTTGACAGGCTTCGCGTGGTTCGAATCCCGCCCCTTCCGTTTCTGCGACGAGCGAAGGCGAGGAGTGAAACCAAAATAGCGATTCGAAGTAGATCGGGCACGCGCAACGTAGTGAGCATGTCCGGGCGTAGTTCGAATCCCGCCCCTTCCGTTTCTGCGACGAGCGAAGACGAGGAGTGAAACCGAAATAGCGATTCGCATCCTGCCAGTGGCACGCCCACGGAGTCGAACGACAGTGAGACGAGTAGGAACCTCTGGCTCTGGTTCGAATCCCGCCCCTTCCGCTTTTACGAGAACGGACGTGCCGAGGAAAAGTGAGAAAGGGAGTCAGCGAGACGGTTGGAGGTGATTTTTCGGAGTTCAGTTTCAATGACAGACCGGTACAACACACGTAACCGCAGAAGTCACGACTTTAGGTCACGCCCTCGCTCTTGCGGTCACTCGTGGCAGAGCCACTCATTCCCTTGTTCGCTCGCCCGTTACCACCAGGCCACCAAAGGCCGGGCGCGCTCGCGCGCCCGGCCAACCCAAATTTAGTCAGCTGTTTTTCGGAAATTCGTCCTGCCGAAATCGAGGGCAAACGAGGGACGAGCGACTGCAAGGAGCGAGTGACGAGTGAGCGTGTGTGGAGTCGTGACTTCTGCGGTCGCTGTCGGTCTGTGTTTTACAGTTGTGATGCTATCCGAAGACCAGTGTCGAAGAAGTCCAACTCGTCCACGACTACAAACCTCAAAAACTCTTTTTCGCCGTCATCGAGGGCCGATTGGGGTTCGCGTCGTCGTCGGGTCTTCCTCCCGGAGGTGCCCCGCGATTTGTCCCATGGTCAGCACCTTCACTCGGGCCTCGTCCCGGCGCATGGCGAGGTGTTCGAGGACGACGCGCAGGCGCTCGAAATCGCGCTCTTCGGTGAAGTTTCCGGGGCGCATCCAGAGATGAAAGACGCCATCGTCGGCCTCCGCGGCGCGGTCGATGCCGCGCTTCGCCGAGCGAATACCGGGGTCGTCCCAGACGTTCTTCGTGAGGGTGCGAACGCGACCGTCGTCGCCGAACAGGAACATCGAAGCCGGGATGTTCACCAGTCCGTAGTCGTCCGTTTCCGGAGTCACGAGGGGTGGCCCCGTCCTGCTCACGGTTCGGTCGATGAGTTTGGCCAACGACCGAAATCGGGTTTTGTCGCACCAGAGTTCGGGTCTGGTGCCGCGGTAGCAAGTAAAGCCGTAGGCCGCGAGCACGTCCCGGTGGCCGACGCTATTCCGCGGGAAGACGAACGATTCCACATCGTAGCCGCTGTCGTCCGCGATTTCGAGGCTGGTTCGCGTCTCGGCGACGGCGATTTCCCGACTGGTTCGAACGTCGCCGTATTCGACGTGCGAAAACGAGTGACAGGCGATTTCGTGGTTCGCGCTCGCGTCGGCGATGTCTTCGATGAGGCCGTCCGCGAACCACTGCGGATGGCACTCGGCAACGCCACCCGGGTCGCGGCCGAACCAGTCGTCCGTCGGCGTCGCGTGGTCTGCGTGGGTTCCGTCACACGAGTCGAGAAAGAGATGGCCGACGACGGCCCATGTAGCCGGGACGTTGAACTCGTCGAAGAGTGCGAGGAGTCGTGACCACGAGGTGCGCGCGCTCTCGACGTGGTCAGGAATCTCGGAGAGGTCGTGGTACCCCCACGCGAGTTCGGCGTCCAGAGAGAGTACGACGGCGTTCATTCGTGGAGAAAATGGGGCCGGTGAGCGATTAAACCGCGCCGACCGTTCAGGTAGGTTCGGGCGGGTAATCGAAGCTTACCCGCCCGATTCATTCGACTGTCACGCTCTTCGCCAGATTACGCGGTTTGTCGATGGGTCGGTCGAGTTGCGCCGCGGCGTGGTACGAGAGCAGTTGCAGTTGCACGTTCGCCAGAATCCCCGCAACGTCGGGATGCGTGTCCGGTATGGTCAGTACGTCGTCCGCATACTGGACGATTTCCTCGTTGGTTTCGCTGGCAACCGCGACGACCGGTGCGCCGCGGGCTTCGACTTCCTTCATATTACTCAACGTCTTTCGATCGTGACGACCGGTAAACACCGCGAACACGGGAGTTGCGGGCGTTACCAACGCCAACGGCCCGTGTTTCAGTTCCCCTGCCGCGAAGCCTTCGGCGTGTTCGTAGGAAATCTCCTTGAACTTGAGCGCGCCTTCCAGCGCGACCGGGAACACCGACCCCCGACCGATGAAGAAGTACGAGTCGGAGTCGCGGTACCGCTTTGCGACTCGGTGGGCCTTCGTGTAGTCGAGAATCCGCTGGACGTGGTCGGGGAGGTCTGCCAGTGCGGACAGCACGTCCTGTGTGTCGTCGCTCCGTCGTCCGACCACGTCTCGGACGAGTCGTTCCCCGAGGAGGGAGAGCGACACCACCTGCGAGGAGAACGTCTTCGTCGCCGCAACGCCGATTTCCGGCCCGGCCCGGATGAACATCGCGTCGTCACATTCTCGCGCCGCCGTCGAACCGACGACGTTCGTGACGGCGAGCGTCCGCGCGCCACCTGCTTCGGCGCGCCGCAGTGCGGAAAGCGTATCCGCAGTTTCCCCGCTCTGGGTGACGCCGACGACGAGTGTGTTCTCGTCCACGGGCGGCGCGGAGACGGCGTACTCGCTCGCGAGGAACGTCTGCGCTGGCAGGCCGCGACTGCCGATGAAGTGGCTGCCGACGAGTCCCGCGTGGTAGGACGTTCCGCAGGCAACGAACTGGACGCGACTGATTTCCTCGAACGTTCCCGGCGGGAAATCTTCGAGAGCGATGTCCCCGGTTGCGGGGTCTGCGCGGCCACGAAGCGTCTGCCGAAGCGAGGTCGGCTGCTCGTGAATCTCCTTTAGCATGTAGTGGTCGTAGCCGCCTTTTCCGGCGTCTTCCGGGTCCCATTCGATAATCTGGGTCGGGCGTTCGACCGCTTCCCCGTCGAGCGTCGTGATTTCGTGCTGTCCCGGTTCGATGACGACCATGTCGCCGTCGTCGAGGAAAATGACCTCGTCGGTGAAATCCAAAAATGCGGGCACGTCGCTGGCGAGGAAGTATTTCCCCTCTCGAACACCCAACACGAGGGGAGAGCCGGAACGAGTTGCGTAGATTGCGTCGCTCTCGTCTACCAGCATTGCGACGGCGTAGCTCCCCGAAAGCCGACGAATCGTCCGTCTGAAGGCTTGTTCAGGGGTGGCACCGTCCGCGAGGTGTTCTTCCACCAGATGCGGAATGACCTCGGTGTCCGTGTCGCTCTGGAACGTGTGACCGCGTTCTTGCAGTTCTTTTCGGAGGTCGTCGTGGTTCTCGATGATACCGTTGTGAACGACCGCGACGCGGTCGGAACACCCCGTATGTGGATGTGCGTTCGCGTCGGTCGGCGGGCCGTGCGTGCTCCAGCGGGTGTGGCCGATGCCGAGTCCTCCGGCAGGAACCTCGGTCGCAAGCGAATCTTTGAGGTTCGAAATCTGGCCTTCTCGCTTGAACACTGCCGGGCCACGCCCGTTTTTCACCGCCAATCCCGCCGAATCGTATCCTCGATATTCCAAGTTCTCGAGGCCGACGAGCAGTTCTTCCACGGCGTCGTCTGTTTCGCCGACGCGACCGATGATTCCACACATTAGCGTGACACCCCCAAACTGTCGTTCATACTCATTGCTGACCGAATGAAAGATGGCGTTTGTTCTGCTGTGCGTTGCGACCCCGACCTACCGTTTGCCTAGCGTTCGGAAATCTCATAGGTAATTCGCCTCTGTCGTGTCCTGAGCGCCGCGACAGGACTGCTGTCGAGGGCTGAACAGTATTTACGAATACCCGGATTCCACCTTTGTTATACACTCGCTGAAAGGAACGAAGGGCGGTCTTAGCACACCCTAAGACCGCCGTACTCTCCGCCGCAAAAGCCCCGGGTACTACTCCACCCGCCTCAGACATTGATTTCCGAGGGCTTGACCCAGATGACGAACTCGTCGTCTTGTCGAATGACGCCGTGAACCGACTTGCTTTCCACAGAATCGTCTACGTCCGTTTCGTCCACGCTCACGACCTGGTTCACCTCGTCGATGACCCAGCCGATACTTCGTTCGTCTTCCGTCTCGAAAACGACGACGCGGTCGCCCGTACCGGAGTCGGGAAGACCCAGCACTGTTTTCGGATTGACGATGGTGGTCGTCGTGCCGCGGAGATCCATCACGCCCTCGATGGAGTCGGACGTGCGCGGAATCCGCGTGACCCGTTTCACTTCGACGATGCTGTCCACTTGGTCGATATTTATCGCACAGATGTCGTCGCCGAGTCGAAATTCGACGACCTGCGTCTCCGCAACCGGTTCGTCCTCGTCCACAGGTTCCTGTTCCGTTGCGCTCATAGTCAGCTAGTCTATATATCGAAGTCCGGAACATAAAACCCTCCCCCTACTATCACGACGGATAATTTACCGGTCGGTTTCCGGCGGGAACACGACACCGTTCGCGTCCCGAATCGCCTCGAACAGGTCGGCGATGCTGTCGTCCGGCGAGAGGTCGTGTGTTTCGAGGACGCCGCGGAAACAGCGCGGCGAATAGCGTACCCTGGCGTTCGACTCCATCAGGAGGATCCCGAGAACGTCCTCCACCGCCGTGCTCCTATCGACCTGCTGGGCGTACCACATGAGCAGGCTGTCGAAGACGGTTCCCACGTCGTCGGAGAATATCTGCTGGTGGCTGATTGCCCCTTCGGATTTAGTCGAGATATGAAATCCGTAGCGAGAGTCCACGTCGTCTAGATCTTCTCTATCTGTACCTCACGACAGCGCGAAGCGCGACGATGGACGAACTGCAAAACGGGCTGGGTCTGCCGAAGATGTCACTGTACACTATCGTCCGAACCCTGCGAGAGCGCGAACTGGTAAAACAGGACGGTGAAACGGTTACGCTATCGAACTAGTCGGATTGGTCGTCATCCCCGCTTGGACAGAGCAACTCCGGATTTCGCTCGTGGCGGGGTGTTTCGATAAATCGTTTAATTCTCTCTCGGTCATCGTTGGACAATGTTCCATCCACTGGAAGATAGTTCATCTTGAATCCTAAAAAATTGGTGGCTCTTCTTTGTAAAAAAGGTGACGACAGTACAGAACGACACGCAAACACCTGTGACTCCCGCTCACTTCGAACTATTTTCACTTTCACTCCGCTATGCTCGCCTTCAATAGTTGACCGGACAAAGGGCAGACATGAACTCCGAAACGCGAACCCCACAATCGGAGCGGCGACCGTGGAATTCCGCAGACGTGTCCGGACTCTCTGCCAGTGAAGTCGCGGCGTATGTCCAAACGTCAACCGAAGAAGGTGCGGTTCACCTCGAACGGAAAGGCGGGCGTACCTTTCTCGTCGCTGGCAACTGACTCCGTAACGCAGTTCGTCGCTCGCTTCGAAGCGACTGCCATGCTCGAACCCGGCCAGCAGGCACCATCGTTCGAACTTCCGAATCATGCGGGTGAAACAGTTTCACTCGACAACTTCGACGGCAGAGTGGTCGTCTACTTCTATCCGCGCGCCGACACCGCCGGTTGCACCACGGAGGCGTGTGGCTTCCGCGATTCGTGGGAAGCGTTCGAAAAACGCGGCGTTCCCGTCCTCGGAATCAGCGACGACCCGATTTCCGACCTCGACAAATTCCGCGAGAAACACGACCTCCCCTTCGAACTGCTCAGCGACGAATCCGGCGAGGTCGCGAACGCCTACGACTCCTACGGCGAGAAAAACATGTTCGGCAACACCTTCGACGGCGTTTTCCGAAACACGTTCGTCGTCGGTTCCGACGGAACAATCGAACACGTCTTCGAAGATGTCTCGCCCGACGGTCACGCCACGGAAATCCTTTCGACGCTCGAATGACGTACCTTTCACACCCCGTTCGGAGAATGCGCGACGACCCGAGAGACGAATCGGTGACGCTCGTGCTTCGATTGGATGATGCGGACCCCGAAGGGGTCGAATCGCGCGTCGAAGCACTCGACGGCGAAGTCGATGCCGAACTCGCGTTCGAGTCCCTTCGCGTCGTCGTTCCGCAGGAATCCGTCGCCGACCTCTGTGAAATCGACGGCTTGGATGCCATCGAAACCGCCGCCACGCTCGGCATCGGGTCGGGCGATGCGGAAGAGGATATGGAGTTAGACGATGTCTAAGGCGACTCAAGAACTGTCGAAAATGTCAATCTAAACGAGGCGGCCGTTTCTGACACCCACGATATTTCCTCGAACGACAGTAAATTCCATGCCTGCCGGAACACCGTCGAGGGTCAAAATTTTCGGGTTGCTCTAATCGCCTCTCACGTGCGTCACTTCGACCATCAGGTCGGGGTGGTCGGCCTCGGGATAGCGCAGGGTCCACGACCGGTCGAACTCGATACCTCGGTGGTGGCCCTTCAACAGCAGGTCGCCGAGCACGTCGCGGAAATCCTTGACGACGGCCTGCTCCGGCGGTTTCGTCGGCTGTGGTGGGTTCATCAGCACTTCCGTTCCACCTTTTTCCAAATGCGTAATCTCGACCATCAGGTCAGACAGGTCGTCGTCTGGATAGCTAAACGTCCACGAGCGGTCGAACCGGCGGTCGTTTTTGTACGCCGTACTCAACACCATTTTCAGCGTACTCCGGAACTCCTCGGGGGAGGCCATCCAGAGGGGGACGCTCTGGGTGCGGCTCATGAAAAACGGACAAGCACCGTATCGGTATAAAACCGGCCGATAGTTGTGGACGGTCGGTCGGCCAACAACAGTTCACAAAGCGGGACGCGACGTTAAGAGCAGATTAATTCTGTCCTCCAATGGTTGTGTCGCCTGAATTAGTCATTTTTGCAGTGAAACATATCCCGCTCCCGTCCGGTGAATCAACAATAAATGGTTTGGAAGACATCATCAGAGTTTGCGGTTTTAGTTGACCTTCGTGAAGGTTAGCACCGGCATGATGTCGGCCGAGAAACTGTCCCAATACTAGAGGAATGGGGTGTGGGTTCGTTTCGCATAAAACTGCCGAAAGGCCGGGTCGTAAACAAAAACACCACTAGATACGGCATTCCAGTTCCTTGTGAATGGCGTGTCCCTCGGGTAGGTTGGCGAGTCGAATCTGCCGACCGTCTTTCGCTTCGAGTTCTATCGTCTGCGTTCCGAGTCGGCGGTCGATACGCCCTTGCTGAACCGAAATATTCGCAACGTCCCGAAATCCGAGTCGCCACTGCACTTCGGCCAACAATTCGTCGTACCCGGCGATTTCGTCGTCGTACATGCGGTACATCATGTGATCGTATTCGGCGACGTACTCCGCGGTTTTCACCGGAACGAACGCGACAACGAGAACAACCGTCGTAATCGCCATCACCTCGGCCATCCACCACAGGTCGCTTCCGACCGCGAGAATCCCCGCGATACTGACGGCCCACAGCGGCCCGAGCAGGCCGTAGTACCAGTATTTCATCAAATCGGACAGGAATGCGTGTGCGACACCCGCACGGGCGACGGTTTCACGATTTGCGGAAGCTTCGATACTCGGTTTTCCCTCCGGCAATTCGATGTGAGTGGGTTCTATCCAGTTCGGTTCGTCTCGAAAATACCGCGTCACTCGGTTCTAGTGTTTCGGGATTCGACCGGGGCGGTGGCGAAGCAGTTCGTAGCCGAGTTTCACCAGCACGAACAGCACGAATATCGTCGGTGGGGAGGCCCTGTCGGCGGCCATCAACAGCACTAATCCGCCGACGAAGGGGAAATACTGTCCCGCCTGCTGGTACAGACCGAGGTCGGAAACCCTTTCGAACTGTCGCCGTCCGGGGGAGGCGTCCCGAACCACGATTCCACGACTGACGAAACAACAGCCAGCGACGAACAGCATCGTCACCGTCGAAAGTTTCGTGAGAGCGCGGAAACTGAGCCATCCGAGTGGGTCGAGCGCGAGTGAGAGAATCACCAGCGGCACTCCGCCGCCGAGGAGGAGGCGAAGTGCTGTCGAAACGTTCCGCGGGTACACTGGCGGATAGCTCCACGAGATTTCGAATCCCCCGATTTTCCGTCGGAATCCCTCGAACTGAAGCACTTCGTCTTCGAGTGCCATCGCTTTCGTAGGGTCGTGCGTTCGTTCTGCGAACAGGATTTCCACCGCAGACCAAAAGAGGACTATCCAGATTTCCAGCCAGTACAGCAGTTGGAGCGTCCCGAAATTCCAGTTCAAAAACGCGAGGCCCACCAGCGGGAGAACTGTCGTGATGATGAGCGCGAGAAGCGGTTGCGCGGTGGACGGCTTTGCCTTCAGAACCCGGTTCATGGACTGTACTCGATGTAGCATCGAGTTACTGATAGTTAGTCTGATTTCGAGATGACACTCGACGAAATGGATTCTGAGGAATGAAGTCGAAGCCAAGGGTGGGATTTGAACCTCGGCCAGACATTCCTGCTCGTTCGCTCACGGCTTCGCCGTTCATATCAAGGTGCTTCGCACCTCGCCCTCACTGCGCGGGTTGTGTCTGGTCTGATTCAAATCGCCACGTCGGTGTTTCTCCGCGCCGAGATTGGCGCGGACAAAACAGCCAAGGGTGGGATTTGAACCCACGTATTCTCGATTACAAATCGAGTGCTTGAACCACCCAAGCTCCCTTGGCGCAGATGGTGATTGTGGCTACTCCTTTGAGTGGTTATCGTTTTCGACCGATTTTTCCAGCTCGATTCGATGCGGTTCGTACCCCCGATTTCGGTACAGTCTCCGGGCGTTTTCGTTCTTCGCCATCACTTCCAAAGCCAACCGTTCGGCCCCGCGTTCGACGAGCGCCGTTTCGGCGGCATCCAACAGCATCGAACCGATTCCCGAATCGCGGTGTCCGGGTTCGACGTAGACGTTCTGGATGATGCCACGAGTCGTCGCCTGTTCGTACATTCCCGACTGCAGGTCGAACATCACGAATCCGACGATGCCTCCATCGCGGGCGACGAGAAGGGTGTTTTCGATGATATGCCGGGCGACACTGTCACGAATCGTACTACGGTTCTCGTCCGGAAGGAGATGAGAACCGTGTGCGCGTTGGTCGCGCGCGAGTTCGACCCAGAGGTCGGTGACGGTGTCCATATCCGCGCTCGTCGCCGCCTCTATCGTGACCATCTATCGTGTGCTAGCTATCGTGAGAGTGCTTCCACCGCAGGGAGCGGGTCGCCGGTCAACATCCGGAGACACGCGCCGCCACCAGTGCTGACGTGGTCGAATCCGGACAGGCCGAACTTCCGAATCGCGGCCGCGGTGTCGCCACCGCCGACGATGCTGTACTCGGCGTTCACGGCCTCGGTGTACAGTTCGCGGGTTCCGTCTGCGAACGTGTCGTCCTCGAAGACACCCGCTGGCCCGTTGAGGATGACGGTTCCCGCGTTCCGGAGAATCTTCGAGTAGGCGGTGATGGTTGCGTCGCCGATGTCCATCGCACCCTCGTCCTCTTTCGGCGGGAAGTCGCCGCGCGTGATTTCCGCACGTTCGCCGTCGCGTTCGACTGCCGCGTCTTTCGGCAGGTGAATCTTATCGCTGTAAGCTTCGAGGAGGTCTGCGGCGTCGTCGATGTAGTCCCAGTAGCCTTGGTCGTGGATGAAGTCTGCGCTGGCGTCGCCGAGGTCAGCACCGTCGGCGAACAGGAAGACGTTGCCGACGACGCCCGCCGTCAGGACGTGGTCTGCGAGGTCGCGCTCCAGTACGTTCTTTGCGACGGCGATGGAGTCGGACACCTTCGCACCGCCTACGACGTACACCCGCGGGCGCGGTGTCGCGTCGATGTCGCCGAGCACGTCGAGTTCGTTTTCCATGACTCTGCCGACGTAGCCCGGAAGTCGCGTCGGAAAGCCGACGAGCGAGGGCTGAGAGCGGTGGGCTGCCGCGAACGCGTCGTTAACGTAGGCGTCGAGTTCTGGGACGAGACGGTCAACGAGATGGGTTTCAGCGGCCTCTTCTGCCGGAAATTCCATGTACTCCTCGCTGTAAAAACGGGTGTTTTCGAGGACGACCGCTTCGCTCTCGCGGAGGTTTTCGACCGCCATTCGCGCGTCTCCCGAAAACGTCGCATCGCAGTGGGAGACGGGATAGGATAGTAGTTCGTCCAGTCGCTCCGCGTGCGGGGAGAGGCTTGCGAAATCGTCGCTACCGGGCCGCCCTTGGTGAGCGAGAATCGCCACCTTTCCGCCGCGTTCCAACAGTTCCGAGAGGGTATCGACGTGCGCCCGGAGTCGCGCGTCGTCGGCGAGGTCACCAGACTCGGTCAACGGACTGTTGATGTCGATGCGCACGCCGAGGGTCGTCCCTTGGACGGCGAGGTCGTCCAGGGTCTGAATAGGCATACCTGTGCCTCCAACACCGCTCGGCATATGTGTGTCGGTAGCCGGTAATGAAAATAAACACGCTTTCGAGTAAACAGTGGGAAAACAAAAGAATCGGACACAATTGTCGAACAATCGGAAGTATGCCGCCGTTACCGAAATTCGCCCGGTGACTCTGTCGGAAAGGTTTAATAGTTTGACCGGAACCGATTATCGTGTGGAGAGTTACCAATGGACGGCGTAAATGAAACCTATTCACGTGGACGACGCCTCGTGGTCGAACGACCACTGCTCGTGGTCGTCGGCCTCTTTGCGACGCTTCTCGTCGTGGATTTCGTTAGCCGCCTGTTATCCGGCGACCTACTCGTGTCCGACGTCGGTTCGCTCGTCTGGAGCGGACTCATGCGCGGACTTATCATCGGTCTTGCCGGAATCGGGCTATCGATGACGTACAGTATTCTGAACTTCGCCAACTTCTCTCACGGCGATTACATCACGAGCGGTGCGTTCACCGGTTGGGCGGTGACGTACCTCGTATCCGGATTCAGCCAATCCAGCCTTCCGGGCTTGCTGTTGGTCGGGGCTGGCGGTACCGTGTACGCGAGCGACCTCAACATCACGATTGCGACGACGCCAATCGCAGTCATTTTGGGACTCGTTCTCGCCGGACTGGGAACGATTGCACTCGCACTGTTCATCGACCGCGTGGTGTACAGACCGATGCGCGATGCGGGCGGTATCGCACTGCTCATCACCAGCGTCGGCGTCGCGTTCATGCTTCGCTACCTCATCGTGTTCGTCTTCTCGACGCAGAACCGCGGCACGACGGCGTCACAGGAGATTCCCTCGTGGCGGCTTCTGCTCTGGGACGGAACCGTTCCCGTGACGGCACACGACCTCACGCTGCTCGTTTCGACGGTAGGGCTGATGGTTGGCGTTCACGTCCTGCTTCAGCGAACGAAGCTCGGCAAGGCGATGCGCGCCATGGCCGACAACGAAGACCTCGCGCGAATCACCGGGATTCCGACCGAGCGCGTCATTCGCTGGACGTGGATAATCGGCGGCGGCCTGACCGGGGTCGCTGGCTACCTGATGGTTCTCTGGACGGGAACCATCGATTTCCAGTTCGGCTGGCTCCTCTTGCTCCCGATTTTCGCCGCGGTCATCCTCGGCGGCATCGGGTCGATTTACGGTGCGATTCTCGGCGGGTTGGTCATCGGACTGACGTGGGACTTGGCCATCATCTGGATTCCGGGTGAGTTCGGCCGGGCGGCCGCGTTCGGCATGATGATTCTCATCCTGCTGTTCAAGCCGCAGGGACTGTTCGCAGGGAGGACGACCGCATGAGCGCGAGTTTCCGCGACTTCGAAGTCAACGACACGATGCTCATCATCGGCGCGCTTCTCGGTCTATACGCGCTGTATCTCCTCGCCGGGTCGGCGCTCGGCTACTCGTTCCGCGGCCAGTTGAACTCCCTCGCGCGTCTCACGTTCCTCATCGCAGTGTACGGAATGCTGGCGCTCGCGCTGAACTTGCAATGGGGATACACCGGGCTGTTCAACATCGGTATCGCGGGATTCATGGCTGTCGGATTGTACACGATGGCCATCGTCTCGAAACCACCAGCAAGCGCGACTGCGGGGGCCGCGACCGTTTCCGGACTCGGCCTGCCGCTCTGGGTCGGCATCATCGCCGGAATGCTCGCGGCGGCGCTTCTCGGCTTACTCATCGCGCTTCCGGCGTTGCGGTTACGGGCCGACTATCTCGCCATCGTAACCATCGCGATGTCCGAAATCGTCCGGTTCACCGTGATGTCGAATCAGTTCCAAAACGTCGTGATATTCGGCAGAAATCTCGGAACCGGCGGCGGTCGCGGTCTGCTGTTGAACTACGACGACCCACTGCAACCGCTGTTCGACAGCGCTCCTTACGCGGCGGTGGAAGACGTGTTGAATCCACTCGTAGGCGGCAGTGTCGGGCCGGTGCTCGATTCGCTGACCTACGCAATCATCCTGATGGGCTTCGTCGCCGGGTTCTACTGGTTGCTCAAGCGAACCGGCGAATCGCCGTTTGGTCGAGTTCTCAAAGCCATCCGGGAGGACGAGGAGGTTGCGAACGCCCTCGGCAAGGACACCGACCGGTTCAAAATCAAGTCGTTCATGCTCGGTTGTGCGCTGATGGGACTGGCGGGCATCCTCTGGCAACTCCGGCAGGGTGCCATCACGCCGACATCGTTCAGGCCGCAGGTGACGTTTTTCGTTTGGTTGGCCCTCATCATCGGCGGTGCGGGGTCTAACACTGGCAGCGTTCTCGGTGCGGCGGTGTTCGCCGGATTGCTGTTCCAAGGGCCGCTGTACCTGAAAAACATCATCCGGCAGGTGTACGACGTTTCCGCGTCGCCGAACACGTTCGCCGACGCAATCGGCCCGATATTCGCGGGCAACGTCTCGCCGTTCGTCGCGTACACCATCAACAACATCAACGCGTTGCAATTGGTCATCATGGGCGTCGTGCTCATCTTGATAATGCAACGTCGACCGGAGGGCGTGCTCGGCCACCGGAAAGAGGAGGCCGCGAGCATCCCGCTCTCGCGTCCGCGCAGTGGCGGTGGCACGGCAGAACCGAAGCCAGCGACCGACGGCGGACGAGGAGGTGACGAGCAATGACTGCGAGCGAATCCGAACAGAAAGAAACGCTCGACATCGGGCGCGAGACGGTGGATTTGAGCGAAACGCCGCTTCGAGTCGAAAATCTCCGCAAGACGTTCGGCGGGATTACCGCGGTTGACGGTGCGACGTTCTCCGTCGAACAGGGGTCGTTCACTGGCCTCATCGGGCCGAACGGGGCCGGAAAGTCCACTACGTTCAACCTCATCACCGGGGTTCACCGACCGGACAGCGGCGCGGTGTACTTCGACGACGAGGACATCACCGGACAGCGCCCGTACCAAATCGCCAATCGCGGACTAGTGCGGACGTTCCAAATCGCCCGCGAACTCGCGGAGATGACTGTGCTCGAAAACATGATGCTCGCGCCGAAAGCGCAGGAAGGCGAGAAACTCTGGCGGTCGGTGACGCCGGGGCTTCGCGGCACCGTCGAACAACAGGAAGAGGAAGTTCTCGCCCGAGCGTGGGAGATGCTCGATTTCTTCGAAATCGACCATCTCGCGGGGGAGTACGCAGGTAACCTCTCCGGCGGCCAGCGTAAACTGCTGGAGATGGCGCGGGCGCTCATGACCGACCCGCAGATGGTGCTGTTGGACGAACCGCTGGCGGGCGTCAACCCGTCGCTGGAGAAGAAACTACTGAAACACGTCCACGAACTGCGCGAACGTGGCTACACGTTCCTGCTCGTGGAACACGACATGGACGTTATCATGAACAACTGCGAACACGTTATCGTCATGCACCAAGGGAAGGTGCTCGCCGAGGGCGAACCGGCGGACATTCGCTCGAACGAGCAGGTCATCGACGCCTATCTGGGGGACGAAGTTTAATGGCACTGCTCGAAATCGACAGCCTCGACGCGGGGTACGGCGAAGACTTACAAATCCTCGACGACGTGGATATGCGCGTCGAAGATGGCGAGTACGTCACCATCGTCGGCCCGAACGGAGCCGGGAAATCGACCGTGATGAAATCCGTCTTCGGGCTGACGACCTACATGGGTGGGACGGTCACCTTCGAGGGAACCGAAATTCAGCAAAAAACGCCGGAGGACATCATTCATTTGGGACTCGGCTACGTCCCGCAGAACGACAACATCTTCGGGTCGCTCTCCGTGCAGGAGAACTTGGAGATGGGCGCGTACATTCTGGACGAAGTGCCGGACGACGCGCTTTCCGAAGTGTTCGAACGCTTCCCGATTCTGGACGAACGTAGGGAGCAGAAGGCCGGAACGATGTCCGGCGGCCAACAGCAGATGCTCGCCATGGGGCGGGCGCTGATGCTCGACCCTGACCTACTGATGCTGGACGAACCCAGTGCGGGATTGGCCCCCGACCTCGTGGCCGAGATGTTCGACAAGGTGGACGAAATCAACGACTCCGGAACCGCGATTCTGATGGTCGAACAGAACGCGAAGGAGGCTCTGCGACGCTGTGACCGCGGCTACGTCCTCGTGCAGGGTGGGAACCGGTTCATGGACACAGGAGACGCCCTGCTGGCGGACGACGAGGTTAGACAGGAGTTCCTCGGCGGCTAACGCCGATTTTTTACCAAACTGGTGTTTTTGCCCGGTCGTTCAACTCAGTACAGTCCAGGCGTATCTATCTCCGAACGTCCGTATTTTATCGTCAAAACTCCCATTCCTGCTAGAAACAAACCGGTGATGCTTACGATGAGTTGTACGATTGGCATGCTCACGAATGACTGGTCGAGCACGACTCCAAAATTGCTTATAAATGACGCTCTCGCGGTCAATCCAAGCAGAAACAGTACCGTCGGCGAAATACCGAACGTAATCATGAGTATCCCCAAGACAGTGCCGGTAAAGTCCGAATCACCGGTGGCCATTTGCGGACAGTACAACGCGCAGTCACTTCTTCGTTTTGTCAGTAGGTTTTTATCAACTCCGTCGTGGATGCTACCTCTCGAATCCCGAGAATTCAGACCGAAAAAACAGCGTAGTGAATCCGACTTTTGTTACCCGCCCAACGCCTGATTGATGACCGACGTGTACGACGATTCGCCGATGTTGAACGCGACTTGATTGTTGACCTGTCCGTTGTGGTCTTGCTGGAACGACTGCGAGAACTGTTCGGACAACTGTTGGCCGTAGTCGTTGTTCACGAACAGGGTGGAAGCGGATTGCGCGCCGAGTCGTTCGGCGGCGACTTGTGCCATCACTTGGCCCTGAAGCAGGTCGCTCGGTGCGGTTCGGAAGACGTAGTCGTTGTCCTGCAAGCGCGAGACGGTAATCGCCGTACTAGACGGTGAACAGCCGACGATTTCGTTCGGGATGTACACCTCGCTCGCAACCGGGATGTTGTTGCCTGACGACGCCGGGCCGGAGATGGCAGGGTATCCCGCGTTGATGAGCGCGTTCGCACCCGACAACGCCGCCTGTCTGTCGGTTTGCGTGTCTTCGACCTGCGTTTCGACTTGCAGGTCTACATCGGCCTGATTCACCTGCTGAATCGGGATTCTGGACGCTTGAATCATGGGCGTCCCGACAGAGCCGAGGTCGCCGGTTTCCGGAAGCAGGATACCGACCCGGATGGTTCGCCCGGTTCCGCCGGGTGCGCTGTTCGCACTCGGCCCGCCCGCGTTGCTCTCGAATCGGCGCGTGTTCACGGTTCTGATGCCGTCTTCGGTCTGTGGCGCGAACTTCCATACGTCGTAGGAGGCCGCGGCGGGGTCGCCGTTCTGGTCGAAGTCGGTCGTGCTCGATGCTCCTTGGTAGTTGATGTCGTCGCCGTTCGCGGCGGCTTGAACCGCCTCAACGAAGTTCTGTGGTCCGTACTCCTGTCCGCCGGGGTTGGCGATTCGGCGCATCTGTTCGCGGATGGCCGACCCGGTGTTCTCGCCTGCCGCGGCGTTCGCCAGAATCAGGATTGCGACTGAATCGTAGGACTGTGAAGTGAACACGCCCGGCGGTTGGTTGTACTGGTCTTGGAACAGTTGATTGAACGCATCTTGGTTCGGCCCGGCGGCGGCGGGTGCGGTTCCTGTGACGTTCTGCATGTCGTTGCCGACTTCCTGCGGAAGCGTCGAAGATTGCAGGCCGTCCGGGACGAGAACGTCGAGGTTCTGTCCGGTTGCGTACAGGTCTCGGAACAACTGAATGCCGCTTTGCGGATAGCCGATAATAGTGAGCATATCCGGGCCGCCGTCCTGTTGGAGCGTCCCCATCAGGCCAGCGGTCGTCGCGACACCTACGCCACCCATCCCCCGAAGGTAGGTGCGACGGTCGATTTTGTGTCTCATACCCGGGGGAACTGTCGTCGTTCTGCAGGAAAAATCTATTTTAAACTATCGTTACAAATAGTGGTCGATTCATCCCTCTCTTGCCGATACAACAGGTGTCAGAATCGATGACCGTTTTTGCGGAACGACTTCGAGCGGGGAAATGGGACTAGTTCGAATTTGTCGCTTTGTTGATGACGGAGGTGTACGAGCTTTCGCCCTTGTTGAACGACACTTTGTTCAGGATTTCGCCGTTCTGTTCTTCCGTGAACGACGAGGAGAACTTCTCGGACAACTGCTGGCCGTAGCTGTTGTTCACGAACAGCGTCGATGCGGTTTTTCCACTCAGTCGTTCCGCGGCGACTTGCGCCATAACTTGGCCCTGAAGCAAGTCGCTCGGAGCCGTGCGGAAGACGTAATCGTTGTCCTCCAAATTCGTCACCGTGAGCGCCGTACTCGACGGCGAACAGCCGACGATGCTCTGTTTGGTGAACACCTGCTTGCTCACTGGGATGTAGTTCCCGGACGAAGCAGGGCCACAGATGGCCGGGTAGCCCGCACTGACGAGTGCGTTCGCACCGGAGAGTGAGGCCTGTTTCGTCGTTTGTGAGTCCTCGACTTGCGAATCGACCGTCACGCTGATTCCCGCGTCGTTCACCTGCTGAACCGGCAGTTTCGCCGCCTGAATCATCTCGCTCCCGACGGAACCGAGGTCACCGGTTTCGGGGAGCAAGATTCCGACTTTGACTTCCCGGTTCTGTCCTCCGGGTGAACTGTCCGCCATGTCCCCGCCAGCATCGCCCTCGAAGTTGATGGTATCGACGGTTTCCGAACCCGCGTCCGTGTCCGGAGCGAACTTCCACACATTGTAAGCCGCGGAGGCCGGGTCGCCTTTCTCGTTGAAATCGACCACGCTGGATGCGCCCTGATAGTTGATGTCCTCACCGCGCGCTGCAGCCTCAACAGCTTCGACGAAGTTTTCGGGGCCGAACTTCTGCCCGCCGGGGTTGGCGACTCGGCGCATCTGGTCGCGTATCTTTTCGCCATCGTTCGCACCCGCCGCCGCGTTGGCGAGAATGAGGATGGCGACTGCGTCGTAGGAGTGTGCGGTAAACACACCCGGTGCGCTGTCGTATTCGTCGCGGTACATCTCGGTAAACGCCTCTTGATTCGGCCCGGAGGCCGCCGGAGCGGTTCCGGTGACGTTCTGCATGTCGTTGCTGACCTCCTTCGGGAGGTCGGCGTCGAGCAGTCCGTCGGGAACGATGATGTCGTGGCTCCCGTCGGTGTTTTTGTAGTAGTCGCGGAACAGTTGGATACCACTTTGCGGGTAGCCGATAACGTTGATAACGTCCGGGCCACCACCGTTTCCGCCGCCGTTGCCACCGCCATCTCCGTCTCCATTGCCGCCACCGTCTCCAGCGCCGCCACCGCCGATACAGCCCGCAAGCCCGGCTATTCCAGCGGTTCCGACACCTTTCAAAACGTCACGTCGTTCGATACCATATCTCATGGATAGCAATGGGTATCGACTCATGGTACATAAAACTACCTTTCGAGATTTTTAAAATTCGGCTCAATCGATGCTATTTGCAGAAGATGTCGCTTAGCTATCTAATACTCGCGGCAGTCGGTACAAACCAGTTGGCCATTGACGTTCGCGAGTTCCCGCGTGAGTTTTCCACAAACCTCACAGATGCTTTGGCCTTCGTATTCGGTGTCGCCGCCGTTCGTTTCCATCGTTCCGACGAGTTCGGCGTCGCCCACCTCCGGTTCGGGGGAAGACGTAATGCTCGACGGCGATGCCGAGGCGGAAATCACGTCCCGTTCGGTGAGTAGGCCGACCATCTCGTCGTCGCGGGTGACGACGAGCCGTCTGATTCCCTGCTGTGCCATTACTCCCGCGGCGTCCGCGAGACTGCGGTCTGCCCGCATCGAGACGACCGGACTCGTCATCACGTCGGCGACGGTGATTTCGGTAGCATCCTTTTCGTCCGCGACGAGGCCGACGACGTCCGATTCGGTCATGATTCCCACCGGTTCGCGTCCCCGAAGGACGACGACGCTCCCCACGCCTTCCGTCTGCATGAGTTGTACTGCGCCGAGCACGGAGTCGGATTCACTGACCCCCACGTATTCGCGGGTCATCATATCCCGGATTGTGACTTCAGCGTCCATATGTGAACGTTTGACACAACCATGCTAAAAGCTATCCCCGGCACCTTTATTCCTGTCTCCTGCGAATACCTATGGTCTGCTGTCGGAGTCCAGTTCGTTACTGGAACTCCACGTTACTGCCGTCCGCGCGACACGTTTCCAGCGCGTGCTTTGCCGCCATTCCGGCGTCCTGTGGAACGCGACCGTTTCCGACGCCGACTTTCAGTTCGACTTCTACCGTCTCCCGAACGTGTCGAATGGCGTCCTCGTATTCGGCCTCGTCAAGTTCCGGGCAAACCGCGATGACGTTGTCGCCGCCGACGAAGAAGGAGAGCGAGTCGTGGGCTTCGCGCATGTACTTCATCAGTTCCGCATAGCCCTGTTCGATGTGGATGAACGAGTCGAAGGCGTTCACTTCGTCGGTGAAGTTGCCAGTCATGTCGTTCACGTCGAAATGTGCGATTTGGATGTCGTCGTCGGTTCGGAACTCCTCGTCGATGGTTCGTCCGCGGAGGATTTCGCGCCGCGATTTGTCCTGCGCGCTTCCCGCATCCTGCAACTGTTCGGTTGCGTCCGCGAGCGCCTGCACCGGGCTGGTTCCGGTGGCGACCCCGAGACTGACCGTCACCGGGTAGCGGTTTGCGACCGATTCCTGTACGAGCGCGTGGTCGTCCATCGACAGGCCGTTCGTCACCGCGACCATGTTGTCGAACCGGGTGAAAAAGACGTAGCCCTGCCGATTGCCGATGAGTTGTGAGAGATCGGCGTACAGACGCGATTGGAGCGTCTGGAGGTCTACTTCCCGGCGCGGTTCCGGCGTCACGGTCCACGGGCCGTAGTTGTCGATTTGAACCAACGTAATCTGGGCGTTCGTCACTGTTGGCAGTGGGTTTGACGTACTGGCCTATAAGTTGTCCTAATCGTGATTTGCGTCTCAGAAATGAGAACCCATGAAAACGCCGATTCAGAAGTGAACTTCGCACATAACTATCTTCTCAGTTACCAATTTTCGTTCCGAGCAATTGAAGCGACTCCCCGATAGTGACCCGATAATGACCATTCCGTCGTTCGTTATCGGCATCGCAGGGGGAACCGGTGCGGGAAAAACCACCGTTGCCCGCGAGGTAACCGAGGACGTGAGCGACTCCGTCACTCGCATTCCGATGGACAACTACTACGAAGACCTCTCACACCTCGATTTCGAGGAGCGCGAAGAAGTCAACTACGACCATCCGTCCGCATTCGAATGGGAACTGCTCCGAGACCATCTCGATGAACTCCTCTCCGGCCAGACCATCGAGATGCCCCAATACGATTTTACGATGCACAACCGGAAAGACGAGCACGTTACGGTCGAACCGACCGACGTAGTGGTTCTCGAAGGGATTCTCGCCCTCTACG
This sequence comes from Haladaptatus litoreus, assembly GCF_900156425.1. GTDB lineage: Archaea > Halobacteriota > Halobacteria > Halobacteriales > Haladaptataceae > Haladaptatus > Haladaptatus litoreus. The sequence continues at coordinate 1,591,670 of NZ_FTNO01000001.1, read as the reverse complement.
ATTCGGAAATCAACGAGATGCTGGACTTGCAGGTCTACGTCGAAACCGACGCCGACGTTCGCATCCTCCGGCGAATCGAGCGCGACGTGGTGGACCGTGAACGCGACCTCGAAGGCGTCATGGACCAGTATCTCTCCACGGTGAAACCGATGCACGAGCAGTTCGTCGAACCGACGAAAAAGCACGCCAACCTCATCATTCCGGAAGGTGCGAATCGGGTCGCCGTCAATCTCTTGGAGGAGAAAGTGCAGGCGGAAGCCAGAAGCCATCCGACGTGGAATGTGGACGAGGAACTGAACCTTTCCGACGACCACGCAGACAGGGATAGCCGACGCGCGCCACCTGCCGCAACACCCGGCGGTGACGGGGAGCGATGGCACTCCGCAGAAAATGGGGAATAAGTAGAGTTAGTACGCAAATTCGACGTTCTCAGGCTCGTTTCTTTTCCGGATTTTCGCCGACCGGGTGGTAGTCCCAGAAGCCACCGGAACGCATTGCGGCACCGACGCCGCGGTGGAAATCCACGATCGTCTCGTACTCTGCCGGTTCGACGTGCTCGAAGATGTCGGCGACGCTTACGACTTTCTTGTAGTTGATGCGAATCGGTTCGTTTGCGTGTTTCTCGGCGAACTCCTCGCTGGAAAGCGGGAAATCCTCGTCTTCGTCCAGTTTCTTCGCGAGGATTGCGAGTCCGTACTTCCGTCCGCCCTCGCTCCCTTCCTCGCCGTCTGGGTCGTGGGGCCAGTCCATGTTCGCACGTCAGTCCGGGGGGACGAAAAGGATTCCCTTCCGTCGTCAGCGCGCGGGTATCTACACACGACCGTCGCCCGACGACGACAGACCGCTCTTTACGAGACTGCGATGGCCACGGCGGAGTCGCTCCGAGATGGCCTGATGAGACACCCCCAGTTCGTCCGCGAGGTCTTCCGTGGTTGCGTTCCGTGGTATGTCGTAGTAACCGCGGTCGATTGCGGTTCGGAGCGTTTCGTACTGCTGTGTCGTGAGTCCCCGCGAATCTTTGGCCAGCGTCGTCTGTTCGTGAACGTTTTGGATTTCGACTGGAAACCCCGCATCACGGCACGATTCGTAGACGGAAGAAAGCGCGTCTCGGTTTCCCGATTGGATTCGAAACCGCCACTCGCTGTTCGCCGCGCGCGCGGCGAGAACGGTCGTGTCGCTTTTCGCTAGCAGATGAACGATTTCTCGAACGGTTTCACACCAGCTCATCCAGAACAGTCCGCGATTGTCACGAGTCGTAAGAAGAGTAAAATCGATAACAGACGGGTCGGTTTCCAACACCGACTGGAGAACCGCAATATCCGACGTGGTCGCCCGCATCTGCGGCATAACGTGTTCGGCATCGTGTGCGACGACTCCTACGATTTCGAATCTGGCTCCGGGGATTCGGGAGAACGCTTCGCGGAGCGCAAATTCGCTCGCTGGGAGTGCAATTTCGGCAATCGTACTCACTTGAGGGAGATGCGAGAGCACCCAGTTCGTCTTTCTGCTTGCTGAATCATGCATGTTTAAATAGAACAGGCAATTTCGGTCGAAATAGTTCGAGAGAATTGCACTTTAGCAGGTGTATAATTAACTCCGTAGAACGGTGAGAACGGGTCATGGTGCCGCACGCGAGGGGGATTTGAGAAACATGTCAGGCGCGTCATCGGGTGGATTTATTCACGGTGCACTCATCGGTGGTGGACTGGTCTTTTTCGTCGCCGGGATGATTATCGTTGCGGGGATTCCCGGAATCCTCGGGTCGTCACCGGGCGGAATGGACGACGGAACGACGACGGTGGAACCGACACCGACCAGCACACAGGCGACTGAAACCACCGAAAAGCAGTCAACGACTGACTCGGCACAGTCCACGACCCAGCAACCGCAAACGACGCAAACGACGACACCGCCAACGACACAGACGACCACAGCACAGCCATCCGAGGAAACCGTGCGTTACCGCGTCAACGTGGGTGGCCAGCGCATTGCGATGTCGGATGGCGGCCCCGACTGGGAACAGGACTCCGAACAGCGCCCATCGCGGTTCGGAAACGCACGCCAAAGCGGCAGTCACACGAACACGACGAGCGACCAAATCGCAACGACGCCGTCCGTTCCCAGCGGAACGCCCGAAGCGGTCTTCCAAAGCAGGCGATACGACGCCGACAATCCAAACGACTTCAGCGACAACACAGAGATGCAGTATCGCTTCCCGGTCGAAGATGGCAGATACGTCGTCCGACTCTACTTCGTGGAGTCGTACTTCGGTAACTCCGGTTGGAACGACTACGACGAGAAAGGGCCGCGAAAATTCGATGTCGAAATCGAAGGACAGCGAGTCCTCGACGATTACGACATGTACGAGGAACTGGGTCACGACAGAGGAACCGTGAAATCGTTCGCCGTGGAACCGCAAGACGGCGCGATTGACGTGCGCTTCATCCACGAAATCGAAGACCCGATGCTTTCGGGTATCGAGGTCGTTCGCGTGGATGGGAACGGAAACGCACAGAACGACAGAACTGGCAACGGCGATGGTGACTGGAACAACGGGAACGACGAAAACGATGGCTGGGACGATGGAGATTGGCAAGATGGCGACGACGAAGACGAGGAAGGCGACTGGTGGAATGGCGCGAACGACGACGAAGACGATTCTGCGTGGGACGGCTCGAGCGAGATTTCGAGTCCGGATTCGACGCCCGCGCTCTCGCTCACCGATTCCACTCTCGAAACACCGACTCGCGATGTTCGTCCAGTAGTGGCGCACGAGTTCCGGGTTCCGGCGGCGTCTCAGTCATCTTAATCGGCGTCCCCGCAATCGTCACGGTTTCGCCGCTTCCGGGTTGTTCGACGGAAACCAGCATATCTCGGAATCCAGCACGCGGAGGTCGGAAAGTGCGCCCATGTGTTCGCGGGAGGTCTGTCGGCGCGAAAAAGGTTGGTGTGAGGGCAGTGTGGGGTAGGATTTTGTGGAGCATGGCTCAAGGACTCAGATCACGAGCAGTTGCTATTCTGGGGGTACGGTTCGTCGTCTCTCCAGTCGTTTTTTGCTCTCGATAGGAATCGCATTCGTCAGTCCACACGCCGCAATCGTGAGTTGGTTCTTACTACGCCCACTGCACGCGGTTTTCGAATCACGACTATTCGCAGAAGTCGAAGAAGGGAATCAGTAGACTGTACTGTGACTGAAATTTGAACAACGCCCGAGAACCTGCGTGAAACGCAGAACCTCGGTCTAATTCAAATCCAGACGCCGTTTTCCCAACTCCTGACTGGCGAGCGAACGCTCCGCGGAGCGTTCGCTCGCCGAATAGTCGTGTGAAAAACGGTGGGAATGGGATTTGAACCCATGAGGCATGACGCCACCTGCTTTCAAGGCAGGCGCAATAGGCCGCTCTGCCATCCCACCACACCCCACAGTACTGGATACCGGGTTTAAGAACTGTCGGTCTGGTTCCACCGACGTGTCGGGACGAATAGATTATTCGCCTAACGATTACCCACAGACATTGAACCATAACCGTTTAATTCCCTTGGTGCATCGAAACGGGTACGATGGCGTCACTGGATTTCGAACCCCTCACATACGCAGAGCTACCGGAGAACCGGCGGCCGTCGCTGAGACTGGCGCTCCTGCCAGTTCTCGCAACGGTCGTATTCTTAGGTGTCGGCTCGGCTTGGCTGAAGATGGACCCACACATTCCTCTGCTGTGGGCCATCGCATTCACCGGACTGGTCGGCTACTACGGACTGGGTATGTCGTGGGACGACCTGTACGGCGGCGTTGCGGACAGCCTTCTGATGGGCTTGCAGGCCGTTCTCATCCTGTTCACGATTTACGCGCTCATCGCGACGTGGATTAGCTCCGGCACGATTCCGGGACTGATGTACTACGGCCTCCAACTCCTCTCGCCGACCATCTTCCTTCCGGTCACCGCGGTGCTGTCGGGCCTCGTCGCGTTCTCCATCGGTTCCTCGTGGACGACGGTGGGAACGCTCGGTGTGGCCTTCATCGGCATCGGTTCCGGACTAGGCGTTCCCGCCCCGATGACGGCGGGTGCCATCCTCTCGGGAGCTTACGCCGGTGACAAACAGTCGCCGCTTTCCGACACCACGAATCTCGCAGCAGCAGTCACGAACACCAATCTCTACGACCACATCCGGGGAATGCGAACCGGAACTATCCTCGCGTTCGGAATCGGCGTCCTCGGTTACGCCTTCCTCGGCGTGCAGTCAGTTAGCGGCGGTTCGACCGGAAGCGTCGGCCAGATTCAGACCGCGCTGACGGGCACGTACTCGCTTTCACTGCTCGTCTTCCTCCCGCTGGTCGTCACCTTCGGACTCGCACTGCGCGGCTACCCCGCGCTTCCGTCGCTCCTCGCAGGCGTCTTCTCCGGCGCGATAGTGACCATTCTGGTGCAAGGGCAGTCGTTCACCGAGAGCTGGCAGGTGCTTCTCGGCGGCACCAGCCCGGAGACGGGGATGGACATGGTGAACAACCTCTTGGCGAGCGGCGGCATCGAAGGCTCCGCGTGGACGATTAGCGTCGTCGTCGCGGCGCTCACCCTCGGTGGCCTGCTGGAGACGACTGGCACGCTGGCGGTGCTCGCCCACCACCTCTCGAAGAGGGTCAGCAGTGTCGGGGGACTGGTCGCCGGAACCGGCGCGTCGGCCACACTCACCAACGTTCTCACGGCCCAGCAGTACATGAGCATCGTCGTTCCCGGAATGACGCTCCGAAACCTCTACGAGGAGTACGGACTGGAGAGCAAAGACCTCTCGCGGGCGGTCGAGGCCGCCGGAACTCCGACCGGCGCGCTCATTCCGTGGCACGCCGGAGCAGTGTACATGGCCACAGCGCTGGGCGTTCCGACGCTTCAGTACGCGCCGTACTACTTCTTCGGCTTCCTCTCGCCGCTCATCCTGTTCGCGATGGCCGCAACAGGGCTAGGAATCGGAACGCCGTCGGAAAAGAAAAAATCCGCCACGACCGCAGACTGACGGCCGCAGTACCGTATTTCGGCGATTCGGCTACCGAACGATTTCGCGTTTTCCGTCCACTTCTTCGACGCGCAGACCGAGTTCGTGGAGATACGTCGCCGTGTTGACCGGAACGATTCGACCGGCGGCGATTCGAGCGTTCAACAGGGGAACCAGCGAGCGCAAATCCTCGCCCGTCCGCACGTTCGTCATCGTCGGCATGAAATCGACTTCGTGGCCCGCGTCAACGCCTTTCTTGGTCAGTGTTTCCAGTTCGGGTGTCGCGTAGGCTTCCGTGAAGTCGATGGTATCTTTCAGACCGACGAAGTACGCTCGGCCGTCCTCGGCGGGGCCGAGGACGACCTCGCTCCGGCGGAGTTTCATCGCCGCGCTGTCGAGGTCTTTGCGCGTCAGCATCGGCGCGGTTCCGTCCACGATTGCGACGGAATCCACGCTTTCTTGTTCCAGTAAGTGGGTCGCGGTGTTTCCGGCGCGACCCGCGAACGTTTCTCCGACTTGCACCTCGAAGCGAATCTCCTCGTCTTCGCCGAGTGTCACGTCCTCCAGTGCTTCCTCCGCCAGTTCCCGGAGTTCTTCCTCCGAACTCATTTCACCCGCGAACTCGTCCGGAATCGCGTCGTCGGGGCGGTAGTTGACCAGCAGGTCGCCGCCGCTTTTCGCGGCGGCGACGAACGTGTCTTTCAGCATTTCGGCGTACAGTTCCGCTACCTCGGCCTCCGAGAGCGGCGATGAGTTTGCGAGTTCCGGCAGAACGAATCCCTCGCGCGGCGGGTCGGCCAGCACGGCGATGGTAGTCATACTCGGCAATCGGCGCGGGACGGCCTTGAAAGCCACCATTTTATGCCCCGTCTGTTCTCAGTTTCCCTATGAAACGAACGAAACCCCTCGCCTTGTTCGGCGTTGTTACCCTCGCAGTGCTCGTGCTCGGCGCACTCGCACTGCTCGTGGCGACCCTCCTTTCGGACGTTGCGGCCGTCGCCACCCTCGCGCTCTGTATCGTGTTTATCGTCGCACTCTCCGTTCTCGGCGCGAAATCGAAGCAGTGGCGGCAGAATCCGTACTGGTAATTTACCTCGTTTTTATCGTCCCTGTCGGCCTTTCGTCTGGCGATAGTCGGTCCCCATCAACTCGGAGAATGCTTTCACGAATGCCTCTGTCTGCTCGTCGGTCTGTTTTCCCGGATGCACCATCGGCACGAGTTCGAATCCCCGGCCGCGAATCGTCGTCGCGTGGTCGTCCGTGATGTCGAGGTCGCTCGCGCGCGTCGTCGTGTACTCCGTGGCGATTTCAGTCAGGGCACGCTCCCCGACGGGGACGAGGATTTCCGGATTTATCATCCGAACTTCGGCGTTCAGATACGGCTCGCAGGTCATGATTTCGCCGTCGTTCGGGCCGCGTTCGGGATGGTAGCATCGCGTCAGATACGTCAAAAACGCGTTTTCGATCTCCGGCTCGTCCGCGTCGGGCGGGGATTCGCTCAGGCCCAGTCTGCCGAGGATGTCCTGCAATCGCTCTCCCGCAGAATCCCCGGTAAACGGAATCCCTGTTTCGTCCGCCCCTGCGCTCGGCATCTCGCCGACGAAGAGGAACTCAGCACCCACGTCCCCGTACCCGTGAACGACGTTCGTGCGGGTTTCGCACAAATCGCAGTTCGTGCAGGCCTCGTCCATGCTGAACGGGTTCGAGCGCGTTTCCTGATTCGCGTCCATACCCGTCGTTGTAGCGCGACGCTAAAAGGGGCTACTCCTCGGCGAGGGCGAGAAACGGTGCGACCAAATCCGCCATCTCCCGAATCGAGACTCGATGATTCGCGGTATCGTGGTCGATGAGGCCCGCGTCGTCCAATTTCGGCAGATGTAGTTGATACAGCGTCGTGTAGTATCTGCGATGTTGGTTCCTCGTCGCGCAGTCGTCTTCCTCGAAGTCTGCGACTGCGGTGGCCAGTTCTTTGACATCCACTGGGCCGCGGTTCGAAAGCAGATACCGAAGCGTCTCGCGTCGTCGTTTCGAGCGAAGCACGTCGAACACCACGTCGAGCGACGGAGTGTCCGGAGTGGGTGGGTTCCGCCGATGAACCGACCACTCGGCTCCGTCGTCGGTGAGTTCGGCCGTCGCGTTCGTCAATGCGCGAAGCGTCGCAACCGTCGTGCGGTCGTGAGCGCAACGGTCGAGGTAGAAGTAGCCGGTCGCACCGAAATCCGCGAGCAGTTCGGTGAGCTGTCTGAAAAACGGCACCATTTCGGCGAGCGAGACGTGTTCGAGTGACGATGTGAGAGAATCGAACACGAGCGTCGTTTTGCCGGTCGCGGACGCCAGCGCCGATTCGATGGCGGTTTCGACCCCACTGAGGTCGTCGGGTCGTTGAACGGTTTGGACGACGGTACCGCGGGTACCGCTCGCACCGCTCGTCGGTTCGGTCGCCGTAGACCGAATCGTCTGTTCAACATCGACGATTTGGGCGTACTTCGGCACCGTTCCGACGCTGTCGCGCCACGTTCGGAGAAACGTGTCTGCCGAGCGGTCGTACAGCACTGCGACGACGGACTCCGTTTCGGCGTCGAAAAGTTGGTGTCCATCGTCACAGACAGCATTGGAGAGGGCCGGGACGGAGACGAGGATGCTACGTTCCACGTCGAAATCGAATGTTGGTTCGGTCATGGTCGCTTGCTCGTGATTCGGTCGTTTGAAGTCATGGTGGAGGATTCTCCGTTGCAGGTTGTCATCGTCAAATAGTGGTTAGAGTACATCGCCGACTCCGTCGAGTTCGGGTCGTTCGCGGATGAAGACGTGTCCGTTGGCGTGCGCGAACACTTCGAGTCCCGAGATGGTGAACACGATGTGTCCTTGCCTCCGCTCTCGGCCGTCGTGTGTGTTGGCAAACAGAGCGTCGAGCGCGTCCGAGTCAACTGTGTTCATCAACGGAATCGGTGTTTTAGTCGGGTCTATATTCCGAATTACGGCGATTGCACTGAGCAGAGTTTCGCTGAGTTCCCAATCGGTCGTCGCGTCGTGGTAGACGTGATAGCCGGTTTCGTTCGCAACAGGCGTCGGTTTCGGGTCGTTTCCATCGAGGCCCGTGTTCACCCTACTCATCAGAATAAACTATGCGATTGACTGGCGTAAAAAATTTGTGTCAGTCAAATGAGTGTGGTTATGGGCGACGTACCGAAACCGAAAGCCGTGCGTATCCGACGTAGCTCTCGCCTGTCGTCCGCGTAGGGTTCGTTAATCGCGTTCTACGCGGCTCATACCGAAGTGAGTCGAGGTTGGTATCCATCTCGTACCGATGACCGACCAGACGTTCAAATCGTACCTTAGCGAGAACCCGCGAATGATAGGCGTGCTGTTCATGGCGGCGTGCCTGCTTTCACAAGCAGGCACCGCCGCGGCGGGCGTCGGCACGCTGGCGGTGTACGGGCCGTAATTGAGGGGGCCGAACAGTAGCGATTTAGTCAGCCGTTACAGTGAGAGTTCATCCCACACCAAATCGCCGTCTTTTCGCACGGGAGACTGATGCCAGACGAGATACTGGCGTAACTCGTCCGCAGTCAGTCGGAACGTCCGGGTCGCCCCCGGTACGAGAAAATGCTGGTCGTTCGATTCGACCAGCGGGAATGCCATCGTCCCGACTTTCCCCTCCCGCGAGGGGTAGGTTCGCGGCGTCACGTCGTACTCGCCGTCGTCGCGGGTGACGATGTCACAGAGGGTCGGAACGCCGTCCTCGACCTGCACCACGTCCGCGCTCCCATCGCCGACGACGAGGTAGTGACTCCCCACGATGCTCTCGGCGCGAGCGAGCGCGAGCGCCGAGCGAAGGGGAAATCCGAGGTTCAGCAATCTCGCCATCGCGTACCCGATTTTCGCGGCACCGTCGTTCACCACCTCGTGAAACGTGACGACGCCGCCGACCGCGCCCGCGTCGATGAGCGCGACACCCTGTTCGTACGATTGGCAGGCGTTGAGGAGGAAGGTCGCTACCCCCACAGTCGTCAGCGTCGTCGCGTCGAGCGCGCCGTCCCGACAGCGAAAGCCCTCGTCGTCGATGTGCCCGACGTAGTGGAGGAAATCCACGTCGGATTCGAGGACGGAACGCAGTTCGTCCATCGAACAGTCGTCGTGAAACGTCACGTCGAAGGATACCTCAGACCGACGGCCGTAGGCGGTTTCGACGCCCTCGTCCACTGCCATCGCCGAGTCGTTGCAGACGACGGCGATGTCGATGGTATCGGCGCTCGGTTCCCGGTCGAGTTTGTTCCGAAACGCCTGCGGCATCGCTTTCGTCGCACGAAGCGGAATGTCGTCGGCGAACCACGCCTGTTCGAGCGATTCGTCCGCGTGCACGCGGACGAATCGCGAATCATTTTCCCGCAATCCACGCGTCGTACCCTCATTCCGCGTCGTACCCTCATCCCGTGTTGTCCGAAGAAACGAATCCAACGCGGACGATAGCATGTCGTCTACAGATGCCGGTGTCGCCCGCGGCGTTTTGACGATGCCGAGGTCGTTCACCACGAACGGAAGGGCCTCGATTCGCTCCGGCGTCGGCGCGACGTGCGCAGTCAGGGGCCAGCGCGGCATCCACGGGGCGAGTCGGTCGAACGGAACGGAGAGATACTCTGACAACTGCTCGGCGATGGGTCGATCGTACAGGTCTGCGAAATCGAAAGTGAGGTCTGCGGTGCGTTCGACCTGCTCGCGTTCGTAGAGATTCACTCGGTAGTAGCCCTCCGTCCGCGTAAGACAGTCGAGGAAAAACACCTGTTTCAACACGCGCTCGACTTCGGTTTCGAAATTCGTCTCCGACAGCGGATATTCGAATCCGCCCGCGACCAGTTTCGGGTCGTCGCCGGGAACCACCTCCGCACCGAGGTAGTACGCGAGCGGGGCCGAAACGTATGCCGAGCGAAGCGTCGGCGGCAGTTCGAGGCGGATGCCCGTATTCGGTCGTTCCAGTTCGTCGGGAACGTGCAGTTCGTCACCCAGTTCGACGCTCGGTGGATGGCCACGAAGGGTCGGATACGAGCGTTCGCAGGTCGTCGTTTTCAGGGCGGACGACAACGACGAGAGGGCGAAAAACACGTCTTTCGGGTCGTCCGTCGTCGTCACCGTGACCGCCGGACGCTTGTGATACGAGCGCGCACCGATGCGTACTTCCGCGGGGTCGAACCGGAAAACGATGCTGTCCATAGTCGCCCGAACCGAGAGTTCCCCATCGACTCGAAGGTAGAGTTTGACGGGCGCATTCAGTTCGACGGTGTAGATTCCCGCAGGCAACTGTTCGTTAGTGTCGGAACTCACCTCGAACAGCGGTTCTCCCTGCGCCCCACGGACGAAGGTATCGACGCGCTGGTCGAGGCGGAGTTCGTCGGTCGAAATCTGAACTGCCCGGTCAATCGGAAAGTGAAACTGCGTTTCGTCCGCTGGTTCAGGATTTACTGCGGACGAAACGCCGAGGACGTACCGTCGCCGCTCGATGGAGTCGATGACGGCGAGTTCGGCGTCCGTGAGTGGTTCAAACCTAAGCACTGGTATGCGACCCCCACACCGTTAGATAGCGTTCTGTGTCGTATTAAATTTCGACCTAATATATTAAAACAGTTGTAGAGTACCCAGAATCCGCGACCGCACCCTTCGGAAGCCGACGTTAGGTGTCGGCCGATTGTTCGCGGATGAAGATATGGTCGTTGGCGTGGACGAACACCTCCAGTCCATCGACCAAAAACACGACGTGCCCCCCGCTTCGTTCCGACCCGCGATGTGTGTTAGCGAACAGCGAATCGAGTGCGTCCGGGTCGATGATGCTCGCCAACGGAATCGGGTCGTCGGTCGGGTCGCGGTTTCGAATGGTCGCAACCGCTTCGATAACGGTTTCGCTGAGCGAGTACGTGTCACGCGAATCGTGATACACGTGGTATCCACGGGGTTCGCTCGCTACGACCGTCGGCCCACTCGCGTCCATCCCTCCGTCAGAGTGCATGGTCGGAGTACTATCCTATGAGATGCGACGGAGAGCAATAAAATTACGTCTCGGGCCGAGTCGGGTGGTAGTCCGTGTCGTACTCTCCCAGTTTATCATCCATCCTGTCGGGGTTGATTCGCCCTCCCAGAAGCATGAAATCGACGAGCGTCAGCGCCAGCATTGCTTCGACGACCGGAACCCCGCGAGGCGGCAGAACCGGGTCGTGTCGCCCGACGACCTGCACCTCCTTTTCCTCGCCCGTCTCCCAGTCCACCGTGGTCTGCGTTTTCGGAATCGAAGTCGGCGCGTGGAGAGTCACTTCACCGTAAATCGGCTCTCCGGTCGTGATTCCGCCTTGGAGTCCCCCGTGGCGGTTCGAACTCGGCTTCGGAACCTGTCGTGGTTCGCCATCCTTCCCGCTCGCATCCGAGTCGCGCGGCGACTCGGATGCGAACTCCCACTCGTCGTTTCTGTCGTGTCCGGCCCATTCGCGGGCTTCCCTGCCGAGTCCGAACTCGAAGGCAGTGCTGGCCGGAACCGCCATCATCGCTTGTCCGAGCCGCGCTTCGACGCTGTCGAAGCGCGGCGCACCGAGTCCGCGTGGGACGCCGCGCGCCTCGAAGTAAATCGACCCACCGATAGAGTCGCCTTCTTTCTGGTACTCATCTATCAGTTCGAGCATCTCCTCGGCCACTTCCGGGTCGGCACATCGAACTTCATTTTCCTCGCTGTGTTCTTTGATGTCCTCGAACGTCACGTCGTCCGCCTGAACGTCGCCGATTTGGTTGACGTGTGCTTTCAGTTCGACGCCGTGTTCGGCGAGGATTTTCTTCGCGATTGCGCCGCCAGCGACCCAGTTCACCGTCTCGCGCGCGGACGACCGACCGCCACCGCCCCAGTTTCGGGTTCCGAACTTCGCGGAGTAGGTAAAATCGCCGTGGCTCGGCCGCGGGGCTGTGATGAACGGTTCGTACTTGCCCGACCGGGCGTCCTTGTTCTGAATGACCATTCCGATTGGGGTTCCGGTGGTGTAGCCGTCCTGCACCCCGCTGTTGATGGTGACTTCGTCCGGTTCGCCCCGACTAGTCGTTATCATGGACTGCCCGGGTTTTCGCCGGTCTAAATCGCGCTGTACGTCGTCTTCGGTGAGTTCGAGTCCCGCTGGACAACCGCTGATGGTGACGCCCATCGCCTCGCCGTGGCTTTCGCCGTAGGTCGTGACCTGAAACAGGCGTCCGAACCGATTTCCGTTCATACACCCTGTTCTGCGTGCAGGCCATTTAGATGTTGTAGGAGGCGGTACGTTTCGCCACGCATCGCAAAAGAAAATTTATACCCCGGCAGTGAAAGGCAATCCGATGAAACGGCGTCGTTTCGCCGCCCTGCTTGGTCTTGCAGGCCTTCCCGGCTGTGTCGGAGTTCTCCCCTCCGATAGCCCGCCCGCGAACCCGGTTAGCATCCGTGTTCGCAACTACTTCGATAGCAGACACGCTATTTTCGTCTCGGTTCACGGTCTGGACTCCGACGAGGCGTACGAGTCGGAGTTCTCCCTCTGGCCCGGGTGGGTCGGAACCCGCAAAAACGTGCTGGAAGCAGGCGAATACGAGGTACGAGTCGAGGTCGACAACGGCATGTGGCGCGTCGCGGAGTGGGATATGTGGGGCTGTGAGACGAACACGATTTTAGTCGATGTCGGAATGGACGGCATCGGCATCACCGCGACGTGCCAAAATTCGGACGAAGGGTACGGGACGACCAGTTAGCGAAACCGCCCGACTCCCAATTTCACACCGGGATTCCGGTTCCGACTAACGCTATCGCTCTATCTTCGCGCCGAGGTCGTACAGCACTTCGAAAAAATTCGGGAAGGAAACATCGACGTGTTCCGCACCTGCAATCGTCGTGGTTCCATCGGCGACGAGTCCGGCGACGGCGAGTGACATGACGATTCGGTGGTCACCGTGGCCCGCCACGTCCGTTCCCGACAAATCGGATTCTTCTCCCCGAATCGTGAGTTCGTCTTCTTCCTCCTCGACGACTGCGCCGAGGGCGTCGAGTTCGCTCGCCATCACGGCCACGCGGTCGGTTTCCTTGTACCGGACGTGTTCGCAGTTGACGATTGTCGTCTCGCCGTCGGCAATCGCGCCGAGGACGGCGACGGTGGGAAGCAAGTCCGGAGTATCGCCCACATCGACTTCAACGCCCGAAAGCGACGAGCGTTTCACCGTGAGAATACCGTCGTTCCGATTCCAGTTCACGTCCGCGCCCATCCTGTCTAACACGTCCACGATGAACGTGTCACCCTGCGCGCTCGGGTACGCACCTCTGATTCGAAGTTCTTCGTCCTCCTTCGCCGCGACTGCGCCCGCCGCGAGCAGATAGGAGATTGACGAGAAATCGCCGGGGACGTGGTATTCGCCGTCGGTCGGTTCGTAGAACTGCCCGCCCGGAACTGAAAATGTTCGGCCGTCTTTTTCGGCTTCGACGCCGAAATCGGCCAGCAGTTCGAGCGTGATGTCAACGTAGGGTGCCGATTTGAGTTCTGTTTCGAGTTCGATGTCGATACCGTCCTCGGTCAGCGCGCCCGCCATCAGCAGAGCGGAAATGTACTGCGACGAAACGTCCCCCGGAATCGACACCGTGTCGCCCGACACCGGCCCCTTCATGACGAGCGGAGCTTTGCCGTTTCCGCGACTGCTCTCGGCCCGGCCGTCGAGTTGCTCGATAGCCGACAGCATCGGCCCTTGCGGGCGCGAGCGAAGCGACGAATCGCCGGTCAGCACCGTGATGCCGTCCACCAGTGCGGTCGTTCCGGAAACTAGTCGCATCGTCGTCCCGCTGTTCGCACAGTCGATAACGTCCGCCGGAATTTGCGGTTCCCCGTCGAAGCCGTCTATTTCGAGGGCCTCTCCGGTGTCGGTTACGTCGCCGCCGAAGGCGTCCACGGCCCGCATCGTGGCTTTGGTGTCGGCACTCACGAGTGGGTCGTACACCAGCGCGCCGCCGGAGTAGCCCGCGGCGAGAATCGCTCTGTGGGTGTAGCTCTTCGACGACGGTGCCCGCGCCGTTCCCGAGAGTGACGATTGGGAGAGTTCGACGTTCATGTGCGAGTCGTCGTGTGGGAGGGGTAATAGCATACCGCCTCCCGTCAATATCGCCGCCGATGCGAACCCTCCGGTCGGAGGGTTCGCATAGCAGAGCGGTTACCTCACAATCGTCACCGGAACGGTCGCTCGTCCCGCGACGTTCTTCGCAGTACTTCCGAACAGGCCTTCGTAGCGTTCCGACGTTCCACGGTGGCCGAGAAAGATGGCCTCGAACTCGTTCTCGTCGGCGTACTCCGTGATTCGTTCGACCGGTTCGCCGTACAGCAGTCCGGTTTCTATCTCCAACCCTTCCTGTTTCGCGACTGCCGACGCTTCGTCCAACAGTTCCTGCCCGCGCGTTTCGGCATCTTCGATGTTCGACAGCAGGATGTCGCGCTCGGCCTCCGCGAAACTCGTCGGCGCGGTGTCACCCGCCGTGAACTGCTGATTCGGAACGACGATGTGAATCGCCGTGATGTTCGCACCCGTGTCGCGTGCGAGGCCGATTGCGTAACGAAGCGCATCCATGCTTTCCTGTGACCCGTCGATTGCGACTACGTATCCCCCCATGACCACGAGATATAGGGTTCGTAACCGAATGTGAATTTCGGCTACAATGTGAGGGCTCACTCAGGATTCGGCGGACTGTTCATGCGCTCGTTGAATTGTTGGCTCGTCGACCCGTGTAAAATGCGAGTAACCTGTCGAAAACCGAGTAGTCTGTCGAAAAACGACCGACTGTTCAGTCCAGCATCTGCGCAGCGATAGTGTTCCGGAGTACTTCGCTCGTCCCCTCGTAGATTTCGTTCAGTTTGGCGTCGCGGTAGTAGCGTTCCGCGTCGAAATCCGTGGTGTAGCCGTAGCCGCCGTGAATCTGGATGCCTTCGTTTGCGACTTCGCGGCTGATTTCGCTGGCGAACAGTTTGGCCTGCGCAGCCTGCTTGATGTAATCTTCGCCGCGAATCTTGCGGTCTGCAGCCTGATGCATCAGGAGTTTCGCGGCGCTAACCTTCGTGTCCATGTCCGCGAGTTTGTGCTGGATGGTCTGGAAGTCGCTGATCGGCCGGTCGAACTGCTCTCGCTGTTGGGCGTATTCGAGCGCGTCGTCCTTCGCGGCGCGGGCCAGTCCGATACTGCGTGCGGCGATGGTGATTCGACCGCCGTTCAGCGTCTTCAGCGCGTGAACGAAGCCGCGGCCTTCCTTCCCGAGCAGGCGGTCTTCCGGAATCCGCATGTCGTCGAATCGGAGTTCTGCGGTCGGACAGCCCTTATCGCCGAGTTTGTGCTCTGTCCCCTCGACGAAGAAGCCGTCATCTTCCTCGGGTCGGACGACGAACGAGGAGATGCCCTTGTTGCCCGCGTCCTCGTCGGTTTTGGCGAAGACGGTAACGGTTTCAGCAACCGAGCCGTTCGAAATCCAGAGTTTGCCGCCGTTCAGGACGTACTCGTCGCCGTCCTTTTCCGCGGTGGTGTCCATCGCCGGAACGTCGCTTCCTGCGCCGGGTTCCGAGAGCGCGAACGCGCCGATGTCGGTGCCCTCGTTGAGTGGCGTGAGGTACTCCTGTTTCTGTTCTTCGTTGCCGAACTCGTAGAGCATGTTGCCCGCGAGACTGGTGTGGGCCGCGACGATGGTGCCGAGGCCGCCCGAACCGCGCGATATTTCTTCGAGTCCGATTGCGTAGGAGTGGTAGTCGAGTCCGGCCCCGCCGTACTCCTCGGGGAACGGCATTCCCATCAGGCCGAGGTCGGCCATCTCGTCCACGAGGTCTGCGGGGAACTCGTCGGTTTCGTCGATTTCTGCGGCGCGAGGTTTGATTTCCTCGTCTACGAACTCCGCGACCATGTCCCGAATCTGTTTCTGCTCTGCGGAGAGACTGAAGTCCATACCTGAAAATGCGGGCAGTCAATCCTTTACTTTTCCCATCGCCGTTCGGTTCGCGGTGGGCGCGAACCGAACGGTCGGTTAGCGGTCGGACGTTACTTGAACCGCTTTCGAATGTTGTCCGCCGTGACCACGCCCTGCACGAGGTACGACAGCTTTCGGTTTTTCGGCGCGATGGTCGCCGCGCCGATTAAAATCGCGCCTTTCATCGGCTCTCCTTTCCGGAATGCGTTTCCGGCCTGCACGAGCAGGGAGATGACGTTCAGTTTGTCCAAGGAATTACCTCCCGAGGGTGCGGGAGCAGTGGAAGTTAGCAGTCCAATTCCGGATTTTACGACGCGAAAGAGCGTTTGAAGCATGGATAGATAACAGCACCTACAGCCCCCTAAAGATGCCGGGCGCACTCGAAAGTGGTTGAAAAGACGACGGTGGTCGAAAGGAACGCGAGTTGGGTCGGCCGACCCAACTCGCGTCCGAAACCGATTACCCGGACGAACACAACTATCGAATCATGTACGGCGTGGTGACTCGAAATCCGGAGGAACTCGACTGGCCCGAGTTCGAATGGGGCTTCTACGAGATGAAAGACGTGACGGGACGCGCGACCGAACCGGTTGAGTCTGGCGTGAACATGATTTCTTGTTTCGGCGACAGCAACGCCGCCGAAAACGACCCCTCGCTGGTTCCGGTGAGCGACGAGGGCGAACTGGCGACCCGCGAGCGAACGTACTTCGATTGGGGCTACATCTGTCCAACCCGTGAATCCTACCGCGAAGGATTGTTAGAGATGATTTCCGACGCCGCGGAGGCAAACCCCGACGTTCGACTGGACGACATCGGATTCCCGCGCGCGGAGTACTGTCACTGCGACCAGTGTGAATCCCAGTTCGAAGAAAGCGACTACGACGACTGGCAGGAATGGCGCGCCAACGTCATCACAGAGTTCGTCGCCGACGCGACGGAACGCATTCCCGGGAAGACCTATCTCACGCTCTATCCCGACCCCTATCCCGGCCACCTCTACGAACGCGCCGGACTGGATTTGGACGCCCTCTCGGAGTACGTAGACGAGTTCGTCGTCCCGCTGTACGACATGGCCTACTCCACGACCTACTGGTTGGAAGTCATCGCAACCGGGTTCGAGGACGCCCTCGACATTCCGTTCAGCATCGAACTCTACGCGGTTGACATCGACATCGACAACCTCATTCACGCCACGGAAGTCGCGGATGCATACGCGAACGACGTGTTCTTCGGCTACGAATCCAGCAACGCTCGCGGTGCGATTCGGCGAATAGACGCCGACTCGCGCGAGGGCGTTTCGCACGGAAAATGAATTCAAAATTTAAAATCGGTCGTCTCGCCACGCACACAACTGCTCGCGGTCGCGGGTGTTTTCGGGCAGTTCCGCGAACCACTTCGCATCGGTAATCTCGCCATCGGGGTCGTTGACCATCAGCGCGGTCGTCTCAGCTTTCGCCTCGAACACCGGGAGGACGCCCCACGTCGAATATTCGCCGCACTGTATCGCGGTTCGGGTCGCAATTCCCAGTCCCTCGTACTCGGCCTCGATTCCCGCCTCTTCGCCCAACTCCCGCTCTGCCGTTTCGCGGAAGGATTCCCCGTCGCGGACGCCGCCGCCGGGAAGCACCCACATATCCACGCCTTCGTGCCAGACGAGGAGCAGTTCGCCTGACGGTCGATAGACGGCAGTATGCGCGCCGTAAGGTGCGCCGCTCTCTGACACCCTGCGAGCGAGCGTCCGAAACCGTCGACGAGAAACGTCGTAGGTTCGCGAGAACTCCAAGAACTGCGTATGGGCGTCCGTCAGTCCGTGGTAGGCCTGCTCGGCGCGCTGTTCCGCCTCGGTGGCGAGAAACCACAGGTCATCGAGCGTCATCGTTGGTCGCGTGGGGTCGTGACCGTGGTGCTGTGGAGCGCGACCGACGATGCAACCGACGAGACGGGAGAGGAGATGGAGCGAGTGTAATCATGTGCCACGGTATTCCGGCAGGCAGAATAAGCCTTCGGTCGCCGACACTCCGGAATCGGTCGCTTTTTACCATCGGGCGGGCTATTCGGCGGTATGAGCTTCGAGGAAGACGACCACGTCATCCTGCACGACCAGCACAGCGACTACGACGGCGAAGAGGGCAAAATCACGCAGGTCATGGAGAGCATGTTCGGCGACGCCACGTACACGATTAGCTTCGAGGACGGACAGGAAACGGGCATCCCCGAGGATTCGCTCGAAGCCGTCGAAGACGAAGAGTAACTTTTCTTTTTTCCACTCGTACATCCATCATGGCCAGCGTTCCCTTCCACTACATCGACCTGCGGACGTTCTGCTACGCGACCGAGGACGACCAGCGCGTCGAAACCGCCCTCGAAACGTATCTCCCCGAGGAAGTCGAAATCGACCGAATGAAGAGCGAAGGACACCACGGCGATAGAATCATCGTCCTCTCGGCGCGCGTCGAAAACGCCGACGAGATGCGCCACGTCCTCGGCAAACTCCGCGAACTCGCCGATATCGACCAAGTACGCGACGAACTGGACGAGCGCGTGGACGACAACTGTTCGTTTTTCGTCTCGCTCGACAAGCAGTCGGCGTACCGCGACACGATTGAACTCGGCGAGGGAATCACCCTCCGCGCAAAGGTCGAGGCCTATCCCGCGAAGAAAGACGCCGCGGTCGAAAACGCCCGCGACGCACTCGCCTGACGACGACCCTTGTTGATTTTCGTTGGCTTTCACGTCGTTCCAAACTGATTGCCACGATTCCCTACTGAATCGTCTCTTCGGCACAAAGTATATCAAGGTACATCGTGTGTTGCCGGATGTTACCACGTATCGAACGTGAGTGAGTATCATGCAAGAGTGCCCATACTGTAGTTCTGAACTGCTCGGCGGAAGTACCTCGAAGACAACTCGCAACGGAAACCCAACTGGACACAAAAGCACCGGCACAGAAATGGTGTCGTGCCCGGACTGCGGCGGCGTTATCGACGGTTTCAGCGATCACTAAAGTTGTGCTGAGCGGCGAGTGATGACCTTTCATATTTTTCGGAGGTAGTCCAACTTTGCCACTCGTGGAGTTGCTCGTGGTAAAATGTGCGGGACCGGATTCGAACCACGCCAAGACGTTCCGGGTCGCTTCGCTTCCCGGGCGTGCGTCTCGTCTACTTTGAATCTGCTCGGCACAGTTTTACCACTCGCGAGATTGCTCGTGGCAAAATGTGCGGGACCGGATTCGAACCGGCGGACCCCTACGGGACAGCGTCCTAAGCGCTGCGCCGTTGGCCTAGCTTGGCTACCCGCACGCAACATCAACTTCCGAACTCTGCGATAAGAACCTGTCGCTCTCGTCGGACGAGCGTTTATAACGGATGGCGCACTACCTCGTGTCGTGTATCGGGCACGTGACCAAGTCGAAAACGAAGCGTGGCTCGCCGAACTCCAACAGGCCGCCGACCGCCTGGAACTCGAAACCGGCGCTCGCTCGCGCGCGGCCGATCTCTTTCTCACGACGATCTCCGACGTGGACGACCCTGAAGACCGGTCGAAGCGCGCCGTCGCGGCGGCCAGCCTCTACGCCGGGTCGCTCATCGAAGGTGACCAGCGTTCACAGCAAGCGGTGGCGGATGCAATTGGTGTCGCTCGACTGACGATTCAACAGCGGTGGAAGACGATTCTGGAAGAAGCAGGATTACAACCGCCGTCGTGGTAGACGGCGGAGAAAATCTCAGTCGCGTCCGCTCTGGGCCGGGGTGAGGTTGCCGTGTTCGTCGATTTCGCCCTTGACGATTCGCGTGCTGGAGATTATATCGCCGTCCTCGGCTTCGACGTGCGGGACGACGACGATTTCGAGCGAGTCGAATCCCTGCTCTTCCCGGATTTCGTTGATTCGCTCGCCGCCGTGTTTCGTTTCGGGGGAAACGATGAGAACGTCGAACTTTTCCTCGGTGGCGATACCGGTCGGTTCGGTGAGTTTTCGAACGTCGAACTCGCGGTCTTTCTGGTCGGCGAACGGTCGAAGTTCGGCTTCGAGGTCGGCCTTTCGCTTCGCGAACGACCGAACGTTCCGGTCTTCGTTGCGCGTTTTCGGCGCGAGGTCGTCGCTCGTCAGTCCAACTGTCACGTCGCCGAGTTCGAACGCTCGCTCGAACAACGCCCGGTGACCATCGTGTACCGGGTCAAACGTCCCACCCAACGCCACGTCCATACACCGGCGAATGGTTCCGCGTGGTTTATCACCTTCGGAACTCCCCGCCGTCAGCGAATGGGGGACGAACGATTTCGATACTGCTGATAGAGAGTTTCAGCCCAGTCGAAAAAATTCGGGTCGTCGTATTCGAGCAGTGCACGGAGTTGACCGTCATCGTCGTACGCGCCCGCAAACGCCCAATCGTCGCCGAGCGTGAGGCCAAAGTCAATCGGGCCGTCGTGTTCGTAGATGTCGATGGCGCGACTGACGAGTCGAAATTCGAGCGGGTTGGAAGACCGAGCGGTTTCGATTCGGTCCGGGGGCATGATTAGTTCCGTTTCGACGCCAGACAGCACGAGTTCCGCGTGCGCGTCGTGATACAATCTGCTCAGGACGGGAGCGAGTATTCGAACTGTTTCTGTTTCTCGCGCGCGCAGTCGCTTCACGTAGTGGTTCACCGGGGCCTGTGGCTGGTCGGCGGTGGCAGTAACGAGCGTTGCGTCGGCCAACCATCCGGGGTCTGGTGCGTGGTCTGCATCCGGAAGATGTCGATAGAAAGAATCGTATGCCGAAATCGTACCGAGCGTCTCGACGTATTTTGTGTGGGTTCGCGCGACGAGTTCGCCACTGGTGGTGAGTTCGTAAACACCATTTTTCTTTTCGACCCAGCCACGGTCTGCGAACTCCGAGAGATTTCGCTGAACGCTCCGGCGGGAAACGTCCGTCGCGTCGGCTACGTCCCGCGGGGAACCGGACTGCTCGCGGAGATGGGTAAGCAAGCGCAGTCGCTCCGGCGACCCGGCGAGGAACGTGACGGCCTCTGGCGCATCCATCGGCGAAAACTACACGAAGGAGGGATGTAAACGTCCCTCTTCGACGATGCACTCTCTCGCGGGCGAAACGTGATTCTTAAGGGGCGAACGAGTGTCGTTTCGTGTATGAGTGACGAACAAGAAGCAGAAGTGACCGAAGAAGAAACCGAACAGCAGGATGGACTGCAAGAAGGCGACTTCATCAGTCTCGATTACACCGCGCGAACCGTCGAAGAGGGCGACCTCGTGGACACGACCAGCGAAGAGGTTGCGGAAGAAGAAGGCGTCGAAGCCGAAGGCCGAGAGTTCGGCCCGCGCACCATCGTTCTCGGTGCGGGTCACATCTTCGAGGATGTCGAAGAGGACATTTACGGCAAGGAAGCGGGCGCGGAAGGCGACGTGACGGTCGAACTCGCGTTCGGCGAGTACGACAACGAAGAAGTACGAACCGTCAGCGCCGACAAGATTCAGGAAGACGACCGATACCCCGGCGCGCGCGTCAACGTTGACGGCCAGCAGGGCTACGTCGAAACCATCATCGGCGGCCGCGCGCGTGTGGACTTCAACCACCCGCTCGCAGGCGAGGATATCGAATACGAGTACGAAGTGCTCGAAGAAGTCGATGACCAAGACGAGAAGGCAAAAGGCCTGTTCTCGATGTACATCGACGCCGACCTCGACATGTGGATTGAGACGGACGAAGTCGAGGAAGAGGACGAGGACGGCGAAACCGAGACGGTCGAAAAGGAGACACTGTACATCGAGGCGACGCCACAGCTCTCGATGAACCAGCAGTGGATGTTCCAGAAACAGCAGATCGCACAGGACGTTATCGACCGACTCGACCTCGACCGCGTCATCGTGCAGGAAACCATCGACGGCTCCGCCGGTGGCATGATGGGCGGTATGGGTGGAATGGGCGGCATGGGCGGTGCCGACCTCGAAGAAGCACTCGAAGATGCCGACATCGACGAGGACGAAATCGTCGAAGAACTCGAAGCGGAAGGCGAGGACGACGAAGCGGAAGACGTCGAAGAGTAAAGCCGTAACCG
Source organism: Haladaptatus litoreus (assembly GCF_900156425.1). GTDB lineage: Archaea > Halobacteriota > Halobacteria > Halobacteriales > Haladaptataceae > Haladaptatus > Haladaptatus litoreus. The sequence continues at coordinate 1,569,665 of NZ_FTNO01000001.1, read as the reverse complement.
AACCGTTTTTTCGGACGTGAACGACTATCGGGGTATGCACACCCCGACGAGACTCTTTCATCTCCACTTCAACACGCAGGACGTGAGCGGTGCGGAGCGACGACTTGCGGAGTTCGGTTTGCCACTGAACCACCGATTCGGCCACGTCGATGGCGAATCTCACGCGTTGGATGCAGACGACTCGATTCCGGAGGACTTTCGCCTACGTCTTCAGGACGCAGAGCGAGGCTACGCGAACGTCACGCTCGCACCCGGACGAGAGTCGCATTTCGACCACCTCGGACTCTGTACGAGCGAGTTCGACGCGATTTGTGACCGGGCGGAGAACGCGGGGTGGTCGGTGCGCGACCGGGATGGAAGACGAACGTTCGTCATGACCCCGTGGGGGTTCCGGGTCGAACTGCATCCTGACGGAAGCGACGTGGAAAACTCCCTTGGGTCGTGGGACGACGCGCATTTCGAGGCCGTCGAACTCACGATTTCGGCTACTGATGGAGACGAAACCGCATCTCAAACGTTTGGGTCGGTTTTCGGGGTCGTTCCGGGGCTCGAAATCCGAGACGGCGAGGACGTTTGGATTCCGCGATTTCGACTGGTTGGCGATGCGTTTTCGAATGGGTCGCAAACCGAAACAGTAGAAATAGACACGAAAAGTCTGTTTTAGTTGTCAGAGTCGTTTCGGGTGTTGGAGTCGTTTCGGGTGTTGGAGTCGTTCCCGTTGCCGGAATCATTCCCGTTATCGGAGCCGTTTCCGGGCGAACTCGTCGCGTTTTCCTGTCCTTCGCTGCCTCTATTGATTTCCTCCGCCGACCACTCCCCGGCGGTCGCGTTTCGAACGATTGCCGATTCCGCGGTTCCGTTTTGAATTACGACGTCTGGGCGCGGTGTTGATGAGGGGTCTGTCGCGGCAGGTGGAACTGGCGACTCGGCGGAACGTTCCGGCACGTCCGCATTTCGGACGGTCATATTTTGTACGACCAGCGTGTCGAGATTCGCGCCTTCTACGGTCACGTCGGCGAGGACGGTACGCTCGATGACACGGTCTCTTACGCCCGGGTCGAAGATATCGCCGCCCGGAATGTCGAGAATGGACCGATTTCTGACGACGATTCGCTGTGCGGTCACGTTGCGCAGTTCGCCTTCTTCGATTTCAACCTCGGCGACATCCACGTTGCGCAGTGTGACGTTTCGACGGACTTCATCGTCCGTTTGGAGTCTGCGAACGCGAACGGTATCTACCGTCGCGTTCTGTAGCGTCGCGTTTCGCAGTACCCACGTTCGAATCGTCGCGTTGTCGATGGAGACCTTGTACTGGCCGAGTTGACCGAACTGTCCGAATTGATTGAACTGGCCATTCGCTTCGGAACTGTCGCCGATGGTCGGGTTCGCGTTCGGAGTCGAGTTCGCGTTCGGAGTCGAACCGACGCCGCCAGCGAGCGGTGTTACTCCCGAGAGTGCGAGGAGAACCGATAAAACGAGTGCAGACACGACTGTAGTCCGCTGGCCGATTGGGATTCTCATACCTCCACGAGTCCGAGGGACGGCATAAACTAAACCGACCGTTTTGGCCAGTTTGGCGGGTTAAGCCGCCGTTTATCACTTGACGCTGATATGTGCGGCGAGGTCGGTTCGGATGATGGTGTCGCAGTATTCGCATCGGACGCCGTCCGCAAGCACCTCGAATTTCGACTCGACTGGTTCGTCTTTCGTCGTGATACAGTTGCTGTTTGGACAGGAGAGAATACCGACGACTTCCTCGGGACGCACTAACCGATGTTTTTCTGCCACTTCGTACTCGCGGATAATGTTGATGCTCGCGTCGGGAGCGATGAGCGACAGCACGTCCACCTCGTTCTGGCTCAACTCTTTGCCCTCCACTTTTACGATGTCTTTCTGCCCCATTCGGTCGCTGGGGACATTCATTCCGACGCTTACTGCCTCACCGTCGGTGCCGTCGATGCCGAGGATGGCGAGGACGTTCAGCGCCTGTCCGGCGCGGATGTGGTCGATTACGGTGCCGTTTCGAATCTTACTGACGCGAAGTTCGTGGTCGCTCATTGTTCCTCCAGCAGTGAATCCAAAATCGCCATCCGCACCGGAACGCCGTTGTGCGCCTGTTCGAAGTAGGTCGCGTACTCCGTGTCGTCCACCTCCGGTGCGATTTCATCGACGCGGGGAAGCGGGTGCATGATGGTCAAATCGTCCGTCGCATTTTCGAGTGTCTCCATGTCGATACGGTATTCGCCAGCAATCTCCCGGTATTCGTTCTCGTCGGGGAAGCGTTCGCGCTGAATGCGCGTCACGTAGAGCACGTCCAAATTCGGAAGCACGTCCTCGATGTCGGTGTGCTCGCGAACGCTCGCACCCGCTTCGTGCAGGTCGTACCGGACGCTCCGTGGGAGTTGCAGACTGCCGGGACTGATGAAGTGCTGACGAACGTCGAAGTTCGTCAGCGCGTGCGCGAGGGAGTGAACCGTCCGTCCGTACTTCAAATCGCCCATGATGCCGATGGTGATGTCGTCCAGTCCGGCGTTTTCCCGAATCGTATAGAGGTCGAGCAAGGTCTGCGTCGGATGATGGCCCGCGCCGTCGCCCGCGTTGAGCAGGGGAACGTCCACGAAGTCACCCACCATCTTCGCCGCGCCCTGACTCGGGTGGCGAAGCACGAGCGCGTCGGCGTAGCCCTCGATGACGCGCGTCGTGTCGGCGAGGGTTTCTCCCTTCTTCACGCTGGACGATTCGACGGAACCCATATCGACGATGTCTCCGCCGAGGCGCTTGATGGCGGTTTCGAAGCTCATCTTCGTGCGAGTGCTCGGTTCGTAAAACAGCAGGCCGAGCAGTTTCCCCGCGTGTCGGTCGGCGAACGCCGACGGGTCGGCGTCGATTTCGGCGGCGCGGTCGAGGACGGCTTCGATGTCCTCGCGCGCGAGTTGTTTCGTATCAATGAGGTGGTCGTCCCGCATCGTTTGAACAGGCGTCACCACCAGTCTTGAAAGCCACGGGTCGCCCCGAATTTTAAATCGGATGACGGAACCAATCACGGTATGCTCGCCATCGCAGGGGGAAAGGGAGGCTGTGGAAAAACGACGACGACGTTCGGTCTTGCGGGTGCACTCGGCAGAACTCGCCGGTTGGTGCTCGCGGTTGACACCGACCTCGACATGCCGAATCTCCACCTGCTCGCCGAAGTAGACGGCGAACCGGGACTCGCGGCGGTCGCAAACGGCGGCAGTATCGAGGACGTTTCACACCCACCACCCGAACCATCCGGACTTTCCGGAGTTAGAGTGGTTCCTGCTCCGCAATCCGGAAGCCGAGGGATTCATCTCCCTGCCGCACTCTCTCGACTCGAAAACGGTGCAGACCACGTCCTCGTGGACTGTCCCGCCGGGGCAGGGCCGGACGCCGTCACGCCACTCCGCGCCGCAGACCAAGCTCTGCTGGTGACGACGACAGACCCCGCCTGTCTCCGCGATACGGCCAAAACCGCGGCGATGGCGCGCGCTGAACACGCCCACCGTGGGGTGTGTCGTGACCCAAACGGAACGGCCGCCGCCCGGCATCGAGCAACTGCTCGACAGCCCGGTCTTGGCGACGATTCCCGACGTTGCCCCGCCCGTCCTTCCCGACGAATCCGTCGCTCGGGCATACGATGCTCTCGCGTCGGCTATCCTGTCCAAACACTTATGAACGCTGTCGGAGTTGTCGTATTTATGGGAGAGCGACTTTCGACCGGCGTTCCGGTTCTCGGCCGGAAACTTGAGGGGGGACTGCCACCGGGGAGCAGCGTCGCTCTCTGTGCACCCCCCGCGAGCCAAGCCGAACTCCTCCTGTCGGAGTTCACGTCGAGTCGCCCCACGCTCTATCTCACGACCGACCGCACCGAGGAATCCGTGAGCGCGGAGTTTCGGCGCGCATCCGACAGACGGACACCTGAAGTTCGCTACATACCCGGCGATGCGCCGCTCGACCACGCCCGGCGACTGTTTCAGCGACTGCCGAGCGATTCGACGCTCGTCGTAGACCCGGTTGACCTGCTCGAACGCGAAGACCCGACCAGATACCGGAACTTCCTGCACGACCTGCAGAGTCACGTTCGCGGCACCGACAGCCTCGCTGTGCTTCACTGCCTCGACGGCCGGAGCGTCCCCGACCAGCGCGACATCACGGAACACGCCGTCGATGTGGTGTTCCAACTGCGCACCGAGATTTCCGGAGATAGGGTCGAAAACCGGTTGGCGGTGCCGAAGTTCCGCGGCGGGCGTGCACTCCCGGAAACCATCAAACTCGAACTCACCGAATCGGTCGCTATCGACACCAGTCGGGATATTGCCTGACACCGCGAAAAACGGGAAAGAGAAAACAAGAAATCGGAAACGAGAACGGCGATTTTATCGCCGTTCGTCCATCCGCCGCATCTGTTCTCGGTGAAGCGTGACTATCATATCCGACAGCACGCCGAACATGAGCAGTTGTACGCCGAAAATGATGGCGACTCCGGAGACGACGGCGAGGACTTCGTGCGAGACGCGCGGCGGAATGAACCACTCCACGCCGACGTAGATGCCGATGATGACCCCCATAAGGCCGCTCAACATTCCCACGCTTCCGAAATAGAAGAGCGGGTTGTTCGTCTTGGCCAACTGATAGAGCGTCATGATAATGTCCCCGCCGTCCCAGATTGGGTGGAGGTTTGTCTCCGATTCGTCGGGGCGCTCTTCGTAGGTAATCGGAACCACTGTCGTCGGAACGCTGTGTTTTACGCATTCGACGGCCAGTTCGGTTTCGACACCGAACCCGTCGGACGTGAGATAGGCGCGCTCCGCTGACTTTCGGGAGAAAGCTCGATAGCCGCTGAGAATGTCGCCGAAATCCCGGCCGTGAATGACCGAAAACGCCTGATTGATGATTCGGTTGCCGAACCGATTCAGTTTAGTCATCGACCCGTTTTCCATGTTGGCGAATCGGTTCCCGATGACGTGTTCGTAGCCATCGTCTAACGGTTTAAGCATCACGTCGGCATCATCCGGGTTGTACGTCCCGTCGCCGTCTAACATCAGGAAATACTCGGTTTCGACGTTCTCGATGCCTTCACGGACCGCCTGGCCCTTTCCGACCCCTGACTGTACGATGACACGAGCGTCGCGGTTCCGCGCGATTTCCTGCGTCTCGTCGTCGGAGTTACCGTCTACGACGAGAACGTTCGAAAAGCCCTGCTCCTGAAACCCGTCGATAACCTCACCGATAGTTTCGGCTTCGTTCAGCGTCGGGATGAGCACGCACACGTCCTCGGAGTCGGGCATTGTCGGGGAGATAGACACCGGGGGCTAAAAGCCCAACCTTTTCCTCTCGGATTTCCGACCGGGACAATCCATAGATGTTTAAAACAAACCGCCCAACCACCGAATATGAACCGGCTTGCGAAGGCTGCCGCGGTCGTCGTCGCGGTCGCCGCAATCCCCTATCTCGCCTTTCTCGCGCTGTACGGGCTGATTCGTCCTGACGGGTCGCCCGCAGAAAAACAAGCGACGGAGCCAACTGTCAGTATCATTCTGCCGACGTACAACGAGGCAGACATTATCCAGAAAAAACTGGACGACCTTTTCGAACTCGACTACCCCATGGAGAAAGTCGAACTCGTGGTCGTCGATTCGAGCGACGACGAGACGCCCGACCTGATTCGTGAGTACCTCGCCGACCACGAGGCTCCCTCGCTGAATCTCATCAAGGAGAAAGAGCGCCGCGGCCTCGCCCCGGCGCTCAACGACGCATACGCCGCCGCGAAACACGAAATGGTCGTGAAGACCGACTGCGATTCGTTCGTCGCAAACGACGCCCTCCGCGTTGCCGCAGCGAATCTTGCCGACCCCGAGGTCGCGGCAGTTACCGGACAGAACGCGGACGTTCTCGGCGGGAGCGAAGTCGAGGAAGGCTACCGCGGCGTGCAGGCGCACGTCCAGACGCTCGAATCCCATCTCGATTCGACGCTCATCTTCCACGGGCCGTTTTCGGCGTTCGAAAACGATGCCATCGTTCCCCTCGACCCGAACTCGCTGGCGGACGACACCGAACTCGCGTTGAAGATTCGCCGAAACGGAAAGCGCGTCGTCTTCGACCCAGAGATTCGGTACAGCGAGGCCTCACACTCCGATTTCAAAAAGCGTAGATTGCAGAAAGACCGGCGCGGAATGGGTCTGATTCGACTGCTGTTCCAGCACCGTGACGCCCTCGGAAAGTATGGCAACTACGGCGGATTCGTGCTTCCGTTCAACTGGTGGTTCATGATCGTCTCTCCGTGGTTGGTCGCGCTGGGAATTGGATTGCTGACCGGTGCTGCGCTGGTTGCGACGGGGCCGTTCGGATTGGCCGTCCCCGGCGCGCTGGCGGCCTTCGTTCGATTGGGCGGAAACGACCGACTCGGACCGCTGCAACCGCTGTACGCGATTTTCGACGCGCAGGTGTCGCTGTTCCGTGCGAGTTTGGAACTACTGCGTGGTGAGGGCGACGGAACGTGGGAGATTGATGAGGAACTGCGGGAGGCGTTCGAATGAGCGAGACGGATTCGGGTTCGCACGATTCAGAGTCCGATACCTCTCCCTCCGTCGCCATTCTCCACGACCGATTCCCACAGATCGGTGGCGGGGAAAAGTTCGCCATCGAAGCTGCTCGGACACTCGACGCGCCGATTTATACGATGTACGTCTATCCCGGAACGGAGATTCCGGACGACGTACGTGTCATCCCAATCAAGCAAAAAAAGTACGCACGTGGTCTGTCGAAACATCTCCTCGCATGGAAAAACGAAGGTTCGAACCCGTTTGAAACGCTGTCCGTGGCGATGGACATGACCGATGCGCATCCCGACCTCACGCGATACGATGTGATTCTGGAGAGCGCCCCGCTGTCCAAACACTACGTTCCGACCGTTGATCAGACGATTATCCACTATCCACACAGTCCGCCGCGATGGCTGTACGACCTCTATCGTGACCGGATGAGTTCGTTCGACTATCCCGGCGTTCGGTTCGCGCTGAAGACATACGCGAAGTGGTGGCGCGCGTTGGACAAGGAAGCGAACGACTACGTCGATACGTTCGTCGCCAATAGTGAACTCATCCGCGACCGTATTCGCCGATATTATCATCGCGACGCGGAGGTCATCTACCCCCCGGTAACCGGCGGCTGGCGCAACGATGGCGACAATGGCTACTTTATCACGTGGTCACGACTCGCGCCCGAAAAACGAATGCCACTGCTCGCGGAGGCGTTTACGGAACTGGACGAGCGACTCGTCATTGCTGGAGATGGTGCCGATAAGGAAAAACTCGAACGGATTGCACGAGGTCACGACAACATCGAAGTCCGAGGGTTCGTAGGCGATATTGAATCGCTGGTCGCTCGTTCGACCGGTGTGATTTACGCACCAGTGCAGGAGGACTTCGGCCTCGTCGGTGCGGAAGCATTGATGGCCGGAAAGCCACTCCTCGGCGTGAACGAGGGGTTCACGAAGTACCAAGTTGAGGAGGGTGTGAGCGGCGAACTGTTTGAACCGAACGTGGAATCGATTCGTGATACGGTTCGAAGCTTCGACCCGAGTACGTACAATTGCGACGTGATTCAGGAGCACGCCGAAAAATACCGATATGAAGCGTTTCAGCACGGATTACGGAGTGTTGTCAAACGAATGCCTCTGGAGGACTAACGGATGACAATAGAGCGCGTTATCACCGCGTCACAACCGAAGCTCTCGGTCGTGATTCCAACGATACCGTCGAACAGTCACGAAGAAGTCATTTCGCATCTCGAATTACAGAACATCAATAGCTTTGAAGCTATCGTCGTAAACGACGCGAATCTCGACATATGTGAGGCGAGAAATGCGGGGATAGAGGCCGCAAATTCTGACATCGTCGCACTAACCGACGATGACTGCCGCCCCGAGAAGGAATGGCTCTCGAACGTCCTAGCCGAGTTCGACTCGCATCCGAACCTCGTTTGCCTCGAAGGAGGAGTCGGAGGAGGTCGAACGTACGGCGGCGTTCGAAAGTACGTCGGTTGTAACTTATCATTCAAACGGGATACAGCGCTGGCAGTAGATGGCTTCAACAGCGACTACGCTGGATGGCGTGACGATACAGAATTTGGTTGGCGAATGGAGCGTGATGCCGACGGAGACTGTCGGTACAGCGACAGCGTTCGGATGGTACATCCCAAACTGCCACGAGCGACTATTGACTGCGAAATGGAATCTAAACTGCGAACGGAGTTCCCCACTCGATACGAAAACGTTATTATACCAGATACAACGATAGGCCGAATAAATGATTGGCTGTGGCGGAAAGGAATCTGGGAATCCGTAGACGCCATTCGTTACCGGAAATAAATAATGACAAACATTGCACTCATCGTTTTAGATACACTGCGTAAAGACAAATTCGACGAACATTTCGATTGGCTTCCTGGTCGCAGATACGAGAATGCGTGGAGTACGAGTCACTGGACAGTTCCCGCACACGCATCCCTGTTTACGGGTAAATACGCGAGTGAGGTTGGAATTCATGCAGGTTCACAGAGCTTTGACTGTGAGGAACCATTACTTGCGGAGACATTATCAAACAACGATTACACAACGCGAGCGTTCAGTGCGAATCCGAATATTTCTCCAGCGTTCGAAGCTCACCGAGGATTCGATGATTTCAAAGGTAATTTCCGCCTTGAAGGCCTCGAAGAGGGGATGTTTGATTGGGAGAAATTCATTGCGGAAAGTCGAGACATGGGATATGAACGCTTTGCTATCGCACTAAAGCGATGTGTCTTTGGCGACTATCGAACGTTACCTTCGGTTAAACATGGTGTCAAATTGAAACTTCGTGATATGGGTATTGGCAGTAAAGTCGTCTCCGGAGGTGCAGAGATGGCACTTGACTTGATTCAAAACGCGGAGTTTGGCGAGAAAGAATTTCTCTTTGTCAATCTCATGGAGGCACATGCTCCATACGATCCTCCGAAGCCTTTCAAATCGGTTGACGTAAATATCGATACTCTGTATGCGAGCATGGATCGTCCGAGTGACCCACCGAAGGATATCAAAACTGCATATGATGATAGTGTTCGATATCTTTCTCACATCTATAGACAGGTTTTCGACAGTCTACGCGCGGATTTTGATACCATCATAACTGTTGGTGATCACGGAGAACTCCTTGGAGAGCATGATGCTTGGGGGCATCTGTATGGCTTGCATCCAGAGTTGACAAATGTCCCACTATCGATATATACTGGGAATGGTTCCAATGTCGAGATTAGCGAATCGGTAAATCTCTGCGATGTCTATCAAACAACTCTCCACTCCGCAGGTATAGAAACAAACTCTCGCGGAAGGGACCTACTTAGCATTACGGATGATGGGGAATTCGTAGTTGAGTACCACGGACTTTGTGAGCGAAATTATCTTGCATTACAGAACAAAGGTTTTGATGATTTGTCGCATATGGATGATGAATTAGGCGGTCTTGTTACTGGGGATTTCTACGGCTACGAAACATTCGAAGGCTGGGAAGAGTTTGGAACATCACCGTACTCCAGTGCCCGTGATCGACTGGAAACCTTGCTTGTCGAACGTGATAAGCGATCGGTAGATAACGAGAAACAAGATCTTGACGATGAGATTCTCGGACGACTCGAAGATCTTGGTTATGCCTGAAATTCCTCTCGTCAGTGTCGTTATCGCGACATATAACCGACCTAAACGAGTAATACGTGCAGTTGAGAGTGTACTTGACCAGACGTACTCAAATATCCAACTCATAGTCGTTGATGATTCGGATAAATATAACGAAGCGGTCGCAGAAATTGACAATGTACGATATATCTATCATGGTGATCCATGTGGATTGTCGCACGCCCGAAATGAAGGAATCCGGTCTGCGAATGGAAAATATGTTGCGTTCTTGGACGATGATGACCAATGGTTAAAGACGAAACTCGAAAAACAGGTTACGGCAATACAAAACAGAGATGTTGAATTATGTACCTGTTGGCGATACATGGTCTGGGAAAATGGCAACATCCGAAATGTGGCGAAAACGGATATAGATGGGGACGTAGTAAAGAAACTACTTTGTAGAAACGTTGTCGGTCCACCGTCAGGAGTCATCGTTTCTAAACACGCATTAGAGATAGTTGGAAACTTTTCAGAACAGTTTCCATTGTGGGAAGACCGTGAGTGGTATCTTCGTGTTGCACTGGAGTTCAAAATCGGTTGCGTAGAGGAACCACTTGTCAAGTATGCTATCGATTCTCCAAACAAAATGAGCGGGAATTTCGAAACTGCAAAAACGATTGCTTATCCTCGATTGCTGAAAAAATATGACGCTGTCGTCGACCGGCACGGGGGGCGGTTTGTTTCCGGATGGAAGTATCGTAAGTTCGGGAAGATGGCACACGATGCCGGAAACCGCCCCCGAGCACTGTACTATGCGACTCAAGCTATCGTTGCGTATCCGTTCGAATGGCCGTTTTACCGCTTGTTTATCCGTTCGTTGGTTGGAGAACGAGGTTACTCTATTCTTGAGTCAACAATAGATACTATCTCGTCAAGTTGTTCAAATATAAATATTTCAAAATTATAAGCTTGCGAAAATAATACAATGACCGAAGCAACGGACGTGAATCTTGGGAGCGAGACAGCGAAAGCGACCATCGCCAAATTTGCAATGGCGGCAACCGGGTTTTTCGCAAGCATCCTCTTCGCACGGGAACTCGGCCCGACGATGTTCGGGGGCTACTATCTCTTGTTCGGAGCGACGAAACTCGCCGACAGACCATTAACCGGATGGGCAACAGCAAGCAAGAAACGATTCTCCGAGGACGCGACAAAACGACGGGAGATTATTGGTGCCCAGTTCTTGTTCAACGCGGTTTGGATTCTTTTCGCGTCTGGTGTGGCGCTACTGCTTGCGGACAATTTGCGTTCGTACAGTGGTCTTACAATGGCACCGCTCCTGTTCGTGATACTACTTGTGTCAGAGTCGAACTACGAGTCGTTCGACCGCGTTCTGAAAGCAAGAGGTCAAATCGGAATTGCGACATGGATCGATGCACTTCGTTCATATCTTACGCTTCCGTTGCAGATCGTCTTCGTTTTTGTCTTTGCGGGGTACGGAGCAGACGGAATGGTGTACGGACTCGTAGGAGCGACGGCAGTGACGTTTCCTATTATCATCTTCTATCTCCGGGTACGGCCTACAATTCCGTCGCTCGGTACCCTTCGGAGTCTTTTTCGGTATGCTCGATATAGCATACCCACCGACTTTTTTGCGACGCTTTACAACCGTTTTGATATGATTTTGTTGGGTGTTCTACTGGTGCCTGCAACCGCGGCCAACTACGAAGTGGCGGCCCAGTTGACGATGCCCGCAACGTTTGTCGCAACGCTCGCAGGAAGTGGTCTGATGCCCCGAGTGAGCAGACTGGCGAGCGAAGGACGGACGGTGGGGCAAGAAATCACAAACACAATCTCGTTTGCGAGCATCCTCGCCATACCGATACTCTTTGGCGCACTCTCGATTCCGAAGGCACTCGTCGTGACGGTGTACGGGCCGAAGTACACGCTCGGGGCATCGCTTATCGCAGGTATCGCAGCCTATCGTTTCGTTTCGACACAAACGACCCCTCTTAGTCAGACAATGAACGGTCTCGACAGGCCGGATGTTAATATGCGGATTTCCAGTATTGCATTGGCGGCCAATATCCTCCTCGGTGTCGTTCTTACGCACCAATTTGGTGCTATCGGTGTCGTCGTTGCAACTATCGTCGCTGAAAGCTTCATTTACGTCTCCACGGCATACGTCGTCAAACGGGAGGTTCCGTCGGTCAAACTCTTTCCACGACCACTGCGTACACAGATAGGTGTGGGTGCGCTAATGTTTTTCGTCGTCTCTGCGGTCGGTCGGGTCGTAGTCGTTCGGTCGTGGTTTGACCTCGGAATACTGCTCGCAGTCGGTGTGACAACCTACGTAGGTGTATTGTTAGTTGTGAGTCCAGCGATGCGTACTACTGTTGGCAGTGTTCTGGATGGCTCTCGGCTCGAAACATACATCCCAAGACGCTTCCTAAATTGGTAACCACCAGAGCGCCATCATAAGGCTTATCCCCACTTTGCCAGACCTTTCATTCGATGAGCCAAGGCACAGAACAGGTCGAGGAGTCCTCCAATCTCGCTGACTCCGTCCTCGACCAGATAGAAGACTGGTATCACATTCCTGCGCTCGCGCTCCTGCTGGGATTCATGTTGTGGGTTCGCCTGCAGTCCTACGATAGGTTCACCCGCAACGGCGAGGTGTTCTTCGCCGGTAACGACGCATGGTACCATCTCCGACAAGTACAGTACACAGTCAACAACTGGCCCGCGACGATGCCGTTCGACCCGTGGACGTACTACCCCCAAGGGACGAGCGTCGGGCAGTTCGGGACGCTTTACGACCAACTCGTCGCAACTGCCGCGCTAATCGTGGGGCTCGGCGACCCATCGCAGCAAACGGTCGCGCTGACGCTACTGGTCGCTCCGGCGGTGTTCGGTACGCTCGTCGCGGTTCCGACCTACTTCGTCGGAAAGCGACTCGGTGGCCGTCTTGGCGGTGTATTCGGCGTCCTCGTCCTCGCGTTGATTCCGGGTGAGTTCCTCCGCCGTGGATTGGTCGGGTTCGCCGACCACAACGTCGTAGAGCCGTTCTTCCAGACCCTCGCCGTGCTGGCGATGATGGTCGCCGTTTCGATTGCCGAACGGGAACGCCCCGTCTTCGAACTTCTGGCCGACCGTGATTTCGCGGCGGTTCGCCGCCCACTCGGTTACAGTGTCCTCGCAGGTGTTGCGACCGCACTCTACCTCTGGACGTGGCCGCCGGGTATTCTCCTCATCGGCATCTTCGGCGTCTTCTTCATGCTGAAACTGACCGCGGATTACGTCCGCGGCATCAGCCCCGACCATCTCGCCTTTGTCGCTTCGGTCAGCATGGGTGTGACGGGCCTCCTTTTGCTCGTTCCGCTCGGAACGATTTCGTTCAGCGCGACGAAGTTCTCCATCCTCCAACCGCTCATGGCGTTCGCCGTCTCGATTGGCGCAGGATTTATGACGTGGTTGGCGCGCGAGTGGGACGACCGAGATGTTTCGCCGATGCTGTATCCGGTCGCCATCTTCGGCATTCTCGGCATCGGAACCCTACTCGTCTACGTGGCGCTCCCGAACCTGTTCAATCTGATTCAGACGAATCTGGTTCGGTTCGTCGGGTTCAACGCGGGCGCGGCACAGCGAACCATCGGTGAGGCACAACCGTTCCTGCAAGGATCACAGTCGCTTTCGTCGGCGGTTATCCCGCAGTACGGCCTGATGTTCTTCACCGCCATTCTCGGCGCGCTGGTGATGGTCTGGCGCGCGGTTTCGGCAGACGAACACGAGGCCGAAAAGCTCCTCGTCCTCGTCTGGGCCGCCTTCATCACCGCCGCCGCGTTCACGCAGGTTCGATTCAACTACTATCTCGCAGTTCCGGTCGCAGTGCTGAACGCCTACCTCCTCGGATGGATTCTCGGGGCGGTCGGATTCGACAGCGCGACGCGCGATACGATTCGGAACGTCGAGATGTATCAAGTGCTGGCGGTCGTTTTCGTCGTGATGCTCGTCATCCCCGGATTGGTCATGCCGGTACAGGTCGGCAACGGCCAGACGGCCACCGCGGCTCAGACGGGTAACAGCACCGCTCCCGGTGCTGTTACCCAGTGGGATGGCACACTGGAGTGGATGCAGACCAACACGCCACAGGAAGGCAACTACGGCGGTGCCGGAAACTCGATGGAGTATTACGGCACCTACACGGAAGGTGACGGCGATTACGACTATCCGGAGGGAAGCTACGGCGTCATGTCGTGGTGGGACTACGGTCACTGGATTACGGTCGAAGGTGAGCGAATCCCGAACGCCAACCCGTTCCAAGAAGGAGCGACCACTGCCGCGAACTACCTGCTTGCCCAGAACGAATCCGAGGCGAACGAAGTGCTGAACAACCTCGGTGACGAAAACGAGCAGACCAAGTACGTGATGGTCGACTGGAAGATGGTCGAAACGAACGGCCAGCCAGGGAACGTGAAGTTCTTCGCGCCGACGGTGTTCAAAGACGACGCCTCGGCGGGCGACTACTACGATTCCATCTACACCCGACAGAGCCGAATCGCCCAACACAAACAGCCGTACTACGACAGCCAGATGGTTCGACTGTACCGCTATCACGGAAGCGCGGTCGAGCCAAGACCAATCGTGCTGGACTGGAAAACGACGCAAGGACAGGACGGACAACCCCTCAAGGTCGCTCCAAGTGCCCTCTCGCAAAACGCGAACGACACGGTCGTAAAGCGGTTCGACACGATGCAGGAAGCCCGTAAATACGTCAGAGAGGACGGGAGTGCGCAAATCGGCGGTATCGGGCCGTATCCGAGCGAGCGCATCCCGGCGATGGAACACTACCGCGTCGTGAAAGAGAGTCAGTCACAATCGACGCAGGTTCCGTCGCACTATCAGGTGCTTAGTCAGCGGGTGGGACTGCTCCAACAAGCAGGCGTCTCCACACAGGATTACTTCCGCACGTCGCCATCGTGGGTGAAGACCTTCGAGCGAGTCGAGGGTGCAACGGTGGAAGGAACCGGCCCCGCGAACACCAACATCACCGCCTCGGTTCGGATGCAGACCGACACTGGAAGTGCGTTCACCTACACGCAGATGGCTCAGACCGACGAGAACGGCGAGTTCACGATGACCCTGCCGTACTCCACGACTGGCTACGACCAGTGGGGAACTGACGAAGGCTACACGAACGTCAGCGTCCGTGCGACCGGGCCATATGAGTTCCGAACGCCACAGACCGCTGGCGAGGACGGCTTCGAGTTCACGAACGGCACAGCACAGGTTTCGGAAGCCCAAGTGCTCGGCGAGGATGACAGTCCCGTCACAGTGTCGGTTGACCAACAGCAGACGATTCCGGTGGAAGGCGCGAACAATTCGACCGGCAACAACTCCGCAGGCCCGAGTGACCCCGGCAATCAGACGGGAGACAACTCGTCTGCCGGAAACGGTTCGGTCGGCAACAACTCGACAGGAAACGAGTCGAACTCGCTTCCCGGCCCCGCGTCGCCGCTGACGCGAGGCAGTCTCGTCGGTGCGTATGCGGCGACGTTGGTCATCGCTCGGCGCGACTGAACCAGCAATCGGTTTCGTTTTTTCGTTTGATTCGTCTCCGGCCCCTATCCTCATATTCATGCTTCTCGTAGCGAGTGGCAGTGACGAGAGACGAGCGAGAATCGAGTACCGTCGAGCGTGGATGGGAATCGTTTTTTGATTGGCCCGGAAACCCCGGAGCAATGCGCGCCCTCTTGACGATTTACCTGAAGGGGATCTGCATGGGTGCCGCCGACGCGGTGCCCGGCGTCTCCGGCGGGACGATTGCCCTCATCACGGGAATCTACGAGCGACTCATTTCGGCAGTCGCATCGTTCAATCCCAAAATTGTAACGAGCGTGTTCCAGATACACAACCCGGACGAACGGGCGAAGGTTCTGGCGATGCTCGAAGAGATGGACTTACCGTTCCTGCTCGCCCTCGGTGCCGGAATCGCAACCGCAATTCTGACGGTCACCGGATTGGTAACGCTCGCGAGCGAACAGGTTCCGGTGCTCCTCTTTGCCTTCTTCTTCGGCCTCATCGCGGCGTCGGCCATCGTCCTCTACGATGAAGTTTCGGTCGAGACGCCGGGCCAAATCGGCGCGGCCATCGCCGGGTTCGTCCTCGCGTTTCTCGTGGCCGGTGCGGTCGAGAAAACCGGCGGTGCGACTCCACTCCCGCTCATCTTTTTCACGGGCATGATTGCCATCAGCGCGATGGTGCTGCCGGGCATTTCCGGGGCACTCATACTCTATCTCCTCGGCCAGTACGAATATCTCTCGAACAACTTACACGGGTTCAAAGACGCGGTTCTCGGACTCGCAAACGGCGGTTCGGTCGATGCTCTCGTCGCGCCGGGTTCCGTTGTCATCACGTTCATGGTCGGTGCCGGAATCGGCGTACTGACGATTTCGAAGGTCGTCGCGTGGGCGCTCGACCATTATCGCGCGGCGACACTCACGTTCCTCGTCAGTCTGATGGTCGGGGCGCTTCGGTTCCCCGTCGAAAAGATATTCGGAGCGGATACGTTCGCGTGGACGCCGACCGTTCTCGGCGGTGCGGTTTTCGCCGCGCTCGTCGGTGGTGGTGCAGTCCTTCTCCTTGACCGCTACACCGACGACCTCGATTACTGACTCGATTCGGCTATTGGCGGGGTTGTTTTCGACGCAAACCGAATTTTCGACGTGAATCAGAGTTAACTGACTTGCCGACGTATCTCTACTGAGATGACTGCAACCTACGAGTGCGAACAGTGTGGCAACCGCGTGAGCGCGCTCAAGCATCCCGGCGAGTGTCCGGACTGTGGCGGGGAGATGCGAAACGTCAGCGTTTCGCGTGAGTAAATTCGGGCGGTTGGGTGAGTTCGGCTGACCGTGAGAGGTGACAGGACGCGAGTGCTTCGATTCGTGTTGAAACGTCGTCGAGCGACTCGTCCAACTCAGTTAGAAACGTCTCCGCTTCTTCCGTCGGAACTGCTCCCTCCGGCGTCGCTTCGATGTATCCCTCGTCTTCCAGCATCCCAAGCGCGGCGCGGGTTTCGTGGTGTTCGTGTCCCGATTGGCGTGACAGACGACGAATACCAACTGGGTCGTTCTCCCGGACGAGTTTGAGTATCTGCACTGCACGCTCGAACAGCGCGAGTTCGCGGTGAAGGCTATCGAACACGGGAGTATGCAGTCACCGAGTCGGCTAAAACGTTACTTCGGAGTGATATTTAGAGGTATTGAGTTCGATGTCCCTGATTTACTGGCGTGAAGAAATCGAATGCTGTGGCTTTAGGCGTCCACGAGCGCCGAATCCAGCACTTCGAGCGGATGGCGAATGTCGTAGCCCGTCCCGTGGTTCATCTGCATCGCGCAGGTCGGACATTCGGTCATTCCCGTTTCGCTTTCTACGTCTTCCATGTGCTCGAACATCTCGTCGCCGATTTTCATCGACGTGTCGTACTTCTCCGATTTCCAGCCGTAGGTGCCGCTGATACCCGAACAGGAGTCGCCCACGTCCACCGGGTCGGTGCCGTCGAGTGCGGACAGCAGTTCGACGGCCTGCCCGTCGAGTCCCTGATTTCTGGCGTGGCACGGCGCGTGGTAGGCCAGTTCGCCGAACTCGGATTCCGGAACCGACGAATCGGCGAGTTCACCCTCCAAATCCTCGTGAACGCGGAGATATTCGAGGGCTTCGAAGGTGTTCGCGGCGACCTTCGCGGTTCCGTCGAACGAGTAGAGTTCGGGGTACTCCTGCCTGAGCGCCATCGAACAGGACGTACACGAGCAAATCACGTCGTAGCCCTGCTCGACCAAGGCGGCGAAGGTTTCGATGTTGAACTTCGCGGCCCGGCGCGCGTCGTCCATCATACCGTTGGCGAACATCGGCGTGCCGGAACAGCGCTGGTCGGGAACGGCGACTTCGTAGCCGAACTGCTCGAAGACGCGAACCATCGATTTCGCCACCTCCGGCGTGTTGTAATTCGAGTAGTCGCCGTGGAAGTAGGCGACTCGCTTGTCGTCGTTTTCTGCCACCTCGCCGCGTTCTGCCCGCGCCTCCCGCGCTCGCTTTTTCGAGGTGGCTTCGCTGCCTCGCTTCTCCCACCAATCCGTAAACGTCTCCGTGGCAAATTCGGGGAAGTCGCGCTGGCTGGTGATTCCCATCACTTTCTCGTTCACGAACTTCGTCACGGACAGTCCCATGACGAAGTTCGTCAGTCGCGGGAATTTAGAGGCAAGGGGCGCGAGTCTGCCGTAGTTCGACAGAATCCGGTTTCGGATGTACTCGCGCGAGAACTTCGACATCTGTTCGTCAACGTACTCGCCGCGGGCCGTGTTGTGCATCTGGGAGAGCGGCACTTCGGATGGACAGGCGTTATCACAGCGCATGCAGTTCGAACAGGACATCACCGAATCGTCGATGTCGTGGTCGTCCTTGCGCTTGAGTCGCCACTGCTCCGGCCCCTGGAACTTCGGCCCGGGGAAGTCGTCGTCAACTTCCGCGACCGGGCACTCCGTGTCGCAGGTGGAGCATTTGTAACAGTCGTCCGACCCCGGTCTGAGGTCCATCGGTTCGCCGCTGAATACGTCCTGCAGTTCGGATGGATTTCGTGATTCTGCTTCCTTTTCACTCATGGATTCACCTCGTCGCTTGCCTTTCGTCCCGCAACAGCGCCGGTCGAAAGCGAGACGCCGCTTGCTGATTTCTCCGCCGAAACGTCGCAGTTACCGAGAACGCCGCCGACAGCGCGGAGGTTCTCGAACTCCGGTTCGTCCGCCGAATCGAGCGGGCGAAGTTCGTCGTCTACCTGCACCCCGAATCGAGCGAACCGATGGTCGTCGAACGCTCCCTCTTCCGACCAGTCGTATCGGTCTTCGGGGGCAGGAACGTAGCAGTCGAAAATCGGTTCGTGGACGCCCTCGCGGTCGGAGTCGATTCCCTTCCCGACCAGTCCGCCGGTCGCCAGCACGAACTGTTCTCCGTGAAACGGAATCGGCGCGCCGTTTCGCTCCACGATGACCGCCGAAATCCGCTCGTCGCCCTCGAAATCCACGACCGGATTTCCGGTCGTGATTCGAACGCCCGCCTCCTTCAGCGCGGTTTCGAACTGCGCTTCGAGGCGCATCCCGGGGAGACTCGGCGGCCCCATCGGAATTTCGAACACCTCGACGCCCAACTTTCGTTCGAGCGTCGCCCGAACGTCCTCGGGATGGTCTTCGCCCAACATCGCGGGAAAGCCGATTCGTTCCGCATCGCCGAGATGTGGCTTGATTTGCTCGGCGAGTGCGATTCGAACCGGTTCCGACTGGGAGACGTTCTCGCTACTTCCGATTTCGACGCGCTCGTTTTTGTCCAGCGCGTGGGCGAGTCTGGTGATTTTGGCGTCGGTTCGAAACTCGCCGGGGAACGACAGCGTCACGCCGCGAACGTCGAACGGAACCGTTTCCGCGAGATGTTCCGCGGCCAGCGGGGCGTCGAAGTCAACAATTGTCTCGAAGCCGACGAGCAGGGTGTCTCGTTGGTCGCTTGCCAATCCGGGTGCAGTGTGTTTCGGGTAGCGCGCTGTCGGTTTGATTCGCCCGCCAAAGGTCGGCACGAGGGCGTTTTTGTCGGTGTGGTCGCCCGCGTAGTCGGCCACCGAATCGAACAGGGCGAGTCCGGCGCGGACGCCGGACTCGCCGACTTTCCGGTAGGGATGTTCGTCCGGCAACTCCGAAATCGTCTCGAACGGATTCGAGACGATTTCGTTCCCGGCGTAGCCCAGCACGTCGATAAGCCCGCTGGCGAACCGCAGGGTGCTCTCTTTGTGCGAAAGCAGTCTGACCCGCGACCCCTCGCGGGCCGCGGACAGCGCGGTTGTCATTCCGGCCAACCCGCCCCCGATGACGACGACATCGTCTTCAATCGCCATTGATTCCTCCGTCGCCATCGACGGTTCTCTCGCTGTTTCGACCTGCGTCGAACGCCGAGAAGTCGATGGTGTCCGTTTCCGCGTCCTGCTCTCCGTTCGCCTCCGGAGCATCCCGGTTCATCGTCGTCGCGTGGAGCGCGTAGTTCAGCGCGGCCTGTGAGAGCTGTTCACCCCAGAGGGCGTGGCGTTCGCCTTTCCAGCGTTCCTGAAACAGTTCGTCCAGTGCTTCGCGGGCGGTCGGTTCATCGTGTTCCGGATGGAGTTCGTTCGCCATCCGATGACAGCAGATGCCGCCCTGACAGTTACCCATGGAGGCGCGGGTTCGGATTCGAACCGCGTTCAAGTCGGTGCCCGACCCGTCGATTGCGTCTTGAATTTCGGCTTGTGTGACGGCTTCACATTCGCAGAGAACGGGATTCGGCCCGTTCGTCGTGAGGACTTCGTCGGCCCGACTGCCGAGTCGCTGGACGCTCCGCCTGCCGATTGGCGAGCGAATCCCGAACTCGTCCATGTAATCGCGGAGGACGGAAAAATCGTCGCTTCCGGGGAGCGGTTCGTCGGCAGTGCTGCATGTTTCGCGGACGCCGAGTTGGCCGCAGACGTGGTCTGAAATCTGCTCGGCCATCGCCCGATACGTGGTGAACTTCCCGCCGACGATGCTGGTCAGGCCAGTCAGGTCGTCGCGCTCCTCGTGGTCTAAGAGGAAGAAATCCCGCGTGATGTCGGTCGGGTCTGTGGTTCCCGTCCCCGGCGGTTCGTACAGCGGACGGACGCCCCAGAACGACCGAACGGTTCGGGAATCACGGAGGATGGGCACGAGTTTCGACAATTGGTCTATCATCATGTCCACTTCCCAGCCCTCTTCGGGGTAGTTCTCCGGGTCGGCGACCTCTTCGTCCGTCGTTCCGAGAATCGCGGTCACCTCGTGCGGGACGATGATGTCTGCGTCGCCTTTCGGTCGGCAGTGGTTGATGACCGTATCTACTTGTCGGCAGTTCATCACCACCATGACACCCTTCGACGGGCGAACTTCGATATCCACGCCCGCCATCTCGCCGAGTTGCCCGGCCCATGCCCCGGTCGCGTTGACCACGTAATCGGCCCGGATTTCTTCGGTTGTTCCCGGTCTGGCGTGGTTGCGCTTGCCCGGTCCGCTCTCGTGGCGGACTTCGACGCCGACCACGTCGTTTCCGTCCACGAGTACGTCGGTCACTTCCGCGTGCGTTTCGATTCGCGCGCCGTGCATCTCCGCGTCGGCGGCGTTGGCCACGCAGAGACGGAACGGGTCGATGGCTCCGTCGGGAACCGAGATTGCACGCTTTACGTCCTTCGTCAGGTAGGGTTCTTGCTCCCGCGCTTCCTTCGCGGTGAGGACTTCCGCTGGGATACCACACTCCCGACAGCCCCGAAGTTTTTCCTCGAAATAGTCGTCGGAGTCGCCTTCCAACTGGACGAACTGTCCGCCTGTCATCTCGACGCAGTGGCTGGCGATGTCCCGGAGGACGCGGTTTTCTTCGATACATTCCGTCGCACTGGCTTGGTCGGAGACGGCGTACCGGCCGCCGCTGTGGAGCAGGCCGTGCATCCGGCCCGTCGTTCCGTGGGTCAGATTGCCCTTCTCCACCAGCGTCACGTCAACTCCCCGCAGTGCGAGGTCTCGGGCGATGCCCGTGCCCGTCGAGCCACCCCCCACGACGAGCACTTCGGCGTCGTTTGCCATGTTTTGGTAGTTAGTTGGAGTCCACTTTACGATACCGCCCATTTTCGGGGGGAATCAGAAGACGGCTTCCGGATACTGTTGCCAATTCGAAGGGACAGCTAATCGGCGATGAGTCTTCGAACCCTACTTCGAGCTGTTTCCAAGTCACGACTCCAATTACCGTCATCACACCGCAACCGATTCCTTCGTCATTCATTCCTCGCGTGAACTCGGGCAGACCTTCGGGACACCCTCAGGTCTGCCGACGCACGCGCCACAAGGTTTGTGAAGATTCGCGCGATACTCGATTTCCAACATGGCGCGCGAAGACGACTTCAGTCGCCCGCGCGGGGGATGAGTGAACGAGCGAAAGCGAGTGAACGAATCGGTTGGGGGAGGACGAGGTGCGGTGCGGAGGCGGTTTCACTGGAGTCGTGACTTGTAAACGACACCATGAAACATCACCATGAAACAAATCTTGGAAACAACACCGCGAAACAAATTTCAGAAACTCAGCGTCAGTTCCTTTTCGTCGCAGTTCAATGGATTTCTCTGTCGTCTTCTCTCCACGATACCACATCTTTCATTTCAGTAGATAAATTTCAATAATTTCTTAGTTCGTCGTTATTTCGAACAGTTACCGACAAACATCTGTGAATTGCACAGAGACAGAGACAAAAACCAAGAAATTCAAAACCATTTTAACATAAGTTATTCACAACCATATTTTATTTGGGAGTACGTCACATTGTGAGCATGGCACCGAGCGAAACCTACGTCGGTTCAATTGACCAAGGGACAACCGGGACTCGATTCATGGTGTTCGACCACGGCGGGGCGGTCGTGGCCAACGCCTACGAAAAACACGAGCAGATTTATCCCGAGCCGGGATGGGTCGAACACGACCCGCTCGAAATCTGGGAGAACACGCAGTCGGTCATCCAGTCCGCGCTCGCGGAGGCGGGCATCGAGGCCGAGCAACTCGCGGCCATCGGCGTCACCAACCAGCGCGAGACGACGCTGTTGTGGGATGCGGACACCGGCAAACCGGTGCACAACGCAATCGTCTGGCAAGACCGGCGAACCACCGACCGAATCGAGCGGTTGGAGGAGGATGGCAAAACGGAGGATGTTCGCGCCAAGACGGGCCTCGAACCGGACGCCTACTTCTCGGCGACGAAAGCCGAATGGTTGCTCGACAACGCCGACCCCATCAAAACCCAGCGCGCGCGACCCGCGGACTTGCGCGACCGAGCCGAAACCGGCGAAATCCTGTTCGGCACCATTGACACGTGGCTCATCCACAATTTGACGGGTAACCACATCACGGACGTGACGAACGCCTCGCGGACGATGCTGTTCGACATTCACGAGATGGACTGGGACGACGAGTTGTGTGCCGAGTTCAGCGTTCCCAAAGAGATGCTGCCGGAGGTTCGGCCCTCCAGCGACGACGACACCTACGGTTCGACCGACGCCGAAGGGTTCCTCGGCGCGGAAGTGCCCGTCGCGGGCGCGCTCGGCGACCAGCAGGCCGCCCTGTTCGGGCAGACCTGCTTCGACGCGGGAGACGCGAAAAACACCTACGGGACGGGCAGTTTCTTCCTGCTCAACACGGGCGAAGAGGCGGTGACGAGCGAACACGGCCTGCTCACGACCGTCGGTTTCCAGCGGTCGGGCGAACCGGTGCAGTACGCGCTGGAAGGTTCGATTTTCGTCACGGGTGCGGCAATCGAATGGCTCGTGGATATGGATTTAATCGAGGACGCAATCGAGACGGAAACCCTCGCGCGAAGCGTCGATTCGACGGACGGCGTCTTCATGGTGCCCGCGTTCACCGGACTCGGCGCACCACACTGGAACCAGCGCGCTCGCGGGACGCTCGTAGGGATGACCCGCGGAACCAGAAAAGAACACGTCGTTCGGGCAACCCTCGAAAGTATCGCGTTCCAGACGCGCGACGTGGCCGAAGCGATGGAAGCAGACAGCGGCATCGAAGTCGAATCCCTGCGCGTGGACGGCGGTGCAGTCAAGAACAACTTCCTCTGTCAGTTACAGGCCGACATTCTCGGAACCGACATCGTTCGCCCGGTTGTGGACGAGACGACGGCACTCGGGTCGGCCTACGCCGCTGGACTCGCGGTTGGCTACTGGGAAACCGTGGACGAACTCAGGAACAACTGGCAGGTAGACCGGGAGTTCGAGACGTCGATGGAACTGAACGGCACCGAAGCCGACGAAAAGTACGGCCGCTGGCAGGACGCCGTTTCGCGCTCGCTCGACTGGGCGCAGGAAGGAAGTGACTGATATGGCGGATTTATCAGCCCTGTTCGCCATCGAGATGATAATCGCCGCGTTCGCGGGCGGTGCCTTCGGCGCGGCGGTCGGCGCGCTCCCGGCGTTCATCTTCACCGGGTTCATGGTCATCGCGGGCGAGTCCGCGAATCTCGCGAGCGAGGCCGTCGCCGAAGCGGGTGGCGTGTCCGCGTCCGAACTCGGGGCCGTCGGCATTACAGGTTCCATCGCCTTCGGCCCGGTATTCTCCCCGGCAATCAGTTTCGCTGGCGGGGCCGCCGCCGCGGCCTACGCCGCGAAACGGGGTTACATGGACACCGGTTTCGACTTCCACGAGGCGAAAAACATCGCGTTCGCGCAGGGAACCAAACCCGACGTGCTCGCGGTCGGCGGTCTGTTCGGAGTTTTGGGCTACTGGTTCACCGAACTGTCCGTCGCGTTCGCTATGCCCTACGACCCCATCGCGATGGGTGTCGTCCTCTCGGCAGTTGCCCACCGACTCGTCTTCGGTTACAGCATCGTCGGCGGTGCAAAGCGCGGCCTGCTGAACATGAAACCGTTCGAATCCGAAGAGCGACGAGTTCTCGGCGAGACGGCCGTAGATGGCGGGGGGACCGCAGATGGCGGCGAAGCCACCGACGGCGGAGTCGCGCAGGGTCGATTCCTCGTCGAACCGTGGTTGCCCCACCAGTACAAATGGGTGAACGTCGCAACGCTGGGCGTCGTCGTCGGCATCCTCGCGGCCTACATCGCCTACGAGACGGGCAGTCCGTTCCTCGCGTTCGGTATCAGCGCGGCGAGCCTCGTCTTCCTGAACTGCGGCGTCGAGAAGATTCCGGTCACGCACCACATGAGTCTGCCCGCCAGCACCGCGGCCCTCGCGCTCGCTCCCGTCGGGGGAGACATCGCGTCGGTGTCGATGGTCACCGCGCTCGCCGTCGGCGCCGTTTTCGGCGCGGTCAGCGGCCTGTTCGGTGAACTGTTCCAGCGCATTTTCTACGCGCACGCCGATACCCACATCGACCCGCCCGCCGCCGCAATCGTCTTCGGGACGCTCCTCATTGCGGTGCTAGCAATCGTCGGCGTCTTCCCACAGAGTTCGTGGGTGACGACGCTCGGAATCTGAAGAGATAGACGAACACGAAATTTCTTTTTCGGTCGTTACGGTGAGAAAACAGCACCAGCGAAACAATCATATGAACAGTTGTTCAATCATTCAATGATGACCCAAACCGACGAGAGACTGCGCCGACTGCTGACCGACGAACTCGGTGGCTGTTGCGATTCGGACGTAGAACGACGACGGGACGAACTGCTTTCACTTCGTGAAACTGCCTTTCGTCCTACCGATTCCGACACAAACACCGAAAACCACGTTCGCGTGCTTTCGGCACTAGCGAACGACACCCGGTATCGAATCGTTCGCTTGCTTTCGATTGCGGAGGATGACCTCTGTGTCTGTGAACTCGCGCCGCTGTTCGACGTGAGCGAGAGCGCACTGAGTCACGCACTCTCCGACCTCACAGACGCGGGACTCGTCACCCGACGAAAAGAGGGAAGATGGCGATACTACGGAACGACCGACCGCGCGGAACGACTGCTTTCTGCTTTGGATATGGATGACGAGAAGATGGACGGAGGGGTTGCCGATGAGTGAATCCCATGACCCCATCCGAATCGCCTTCGTCTGCGTGCAGAACGCCGGGCGAAGCCAGATGGCGACCGCATTCGCCGAGCAAGAAACCGACGAACGAACGCTCGACGTGAAAATCCTGATGGGCGGCACCCACCCCGCAGACGAGGTTCACGATGTCGTCGTCTCTGCGATGGGTGAAGTCGGCATCGACATTTCGGGACGAAACCCGCGCAAAATCACAACAGACGAACTGGTTTCGTGCGATTACGTCGCGACCATGGGCTGTTCGACGCTGGACGTGAGCGAGGCCGAAGGCAAAGTGGAGGTGCGCGACTGGAATTTGGACGACCCGCACGGGGCAAACGTCGAGGAAACCCGGAGGATTCGGGACGAAATCCGTGGCCGTGTTCGAGATTTGTTCGACGAAATTGAATCAGAACGGCGGGTCTAAGTGTTAGACGAGCGAAGTTCCGGCATGGTTCCGCCGCTCGTCCTCGACATCGACGGCACGATGACCCGGCCAGACGACTCCATCGACCCGCGATTTTTCGACCTGCTTCCCGACTGGGAAGCCCCTATCGTGGTCGCCACCGGGAAAGCATTCCCCTACCCCGTCGCGCTCTGTCATTTTCTCCAGATTCCACAACACGTCATCGCCGAAAACGGCGGCATCGTCCTCGTCGATGACGAAATCACGCGCAACGGCGACGGCGAGGCCGCCTTCCACGTCGCCGAGGAGTACGTCGCCGACGGCTACGAACTCGGTTGGGGCGAAAGCGACCTGACGAATCGCTGGCGCGAAACAGAAATCGCTGTACAGCGCGACCAACCACTCGGCCCGCTGTCCGAACTCGCCAGCGAACACGGCTTGGAAGTCGTGGACACCGGATTTGCGTATCACGTCAAATCCTCCGGCGTGAGCAAGGGGCAAGGGTTGAAAGCAGTCGCCCAACTCCTCGGCCGCGACCCGAAGGAGTTCGTCGCCATCGGCGATTCGGAAAACGACGTTTCGACGTTCGGCGTCGTTCGCGAGAGCTATGCGGTGGCGAACGCCGACGAGAAAGCGAAACGGGCCGCCGGAACCGTGGTCGATGAGTCGTATTCGGAAGGCACGATTTCCGTGCTTGAGGAGCTTCAGCGCGGATTTGACGGGTGAGTCGGGAAAACGGCTGGAAAGAGCAACGACGATAATTCGGACGATTTTGTCGTGTCGATAGGGGCTTCCGACTCCGATCATATCGCTACCGCACCGATTTCACCGTGCAGAGATGCAAACGCATCAGTTTTGAGTAACACCTCTCTAGACTGTTTCGCTCACCGATTACGTTTCATTTTGATTCCGGCGCAGTTCCCGCGCCAGCGCAATTGCCCCAACAGCCAAAACACCGAGTGCGAGCACCCATGGGCCAGTCTGTCGGTCACTCACTGAACCGGAACGGCTTAGAGTCATCCTTCTGGTTTCACGATGGGATTGTGCGTTCCGTTGATGTTCCACTCGTGGAGACAGAAGGGACGCCCCTCGTCCCCGGCAATCGTCCAGTTGTGGTTCGACTCGTTCCACTCGTCTTCGCGCCCGCACCGCGTGCATCGGCGTCGGTCAGGCCGGTTGAGTTCCGCCATCGAGACGAGATGAGGACGCGGGGGGACTTAAGCGAACGGCAACAGGGCATTTTACCGCGCGCGTCGAATGGTAATCGGGATGCTCAGGAGACGCGCGTTTCTCCGGGCGATGGGTGGGACTGGTGCTGTTGTGTCGGTGGTTCGGAGAGCACAGAGGGCAAGAGCGCAAACACGGAGAGGAAACACGATGACAAATTTCACCACACCAGCGTTCGAGGAGGGAAACCGAATTCCACGGGAGTTCACCTGCGAGGGACAGAACGTCTCGCCGCCGCTCGAAATCGAGTCGGTACCGGACGAAGTGAACTCGCTCGCGATTATCGTGGACGACCCGGACGCACCGAGCGGGACGTTCACCCATTGGGTCATCTGGGATATTCCGCCCGACACGACGCGGATTCCGCGGGGCGTCCCGGGGATGGAAATCGTCGCCGACCTCGACGGGGCGAAGCAGGGAGAAAACGACGCCGGGGAACTCGGCTACCTCGGGCCGTGTCCACCGGTGGGCGACGGGCCGCACACCTACCGATTTACGCTGTATTTGCTCGAACGGGAACCGCGACTCGGGGCGGGTGCGACGAAGGAGGCCCTGTTGGACGCCACGGGTGGGATTCTGTTTGAGCAAACTCGGTTCACGGGGGAGTTCAGCCGAGGATAACTCGGAACCGTCTTCAGGCCACGATAACTGTCGGAAAGCAATGCCCAAAATCAGCGTGGGTGCGGAAGAGAACACGGAAACCTCCAAAATACGGAATGTCGTCAGAGCAGTGTTCGGTCGGGAAGACGAAGCCAACCTTGTCGAAGCACTCCGCGAATCTCACGCCTACCGCCCAAATCTATCTCTCGTTGCACACCTCGATGGCGATGCCGCTGGACATGTCATGTTCTCGAAATTCGTTTTGGACGACTATCCTGAAAAGGATGCGCTCGTGCTTGCTCCGCTGGCAGTTTCTCCCGAGCACCAGCGTTCAGGAGTGGGGAGTGAACTCGTTCGTGTCGGCCTCCAAACAGCACGAGAGTCAGGTTACGAACTCGTCTTTCTCCATGGTGACTCCGACTACTACGAACGATTCGGGTTCACGCCTGCCATTGATGCTGGATTCGAAAATCCATTCGATATGCCCGACGAAGGATTTCTGGTGTGTGGCCTCGCGGCGGATTCACTCGCGGACGTTGCTGGCACGCTGACCTATCCCACGCCGTTTCGAGAGTAAACCGGGAAAAACAGCCACGCATAGTCGATACAACAAAGTCGGCCCGGAACACCGATTCAGATGCTATGATAAAGATGGTCGATTTGCTGGTTCGCAAAGAGGGCATGACCCACGAGGAGTTCGAAGACTACTGGCTCAACGAACACTCAGAAATAGCCAAGGAACTCCCCGGCCTGCGCAAGTACGTCACCTCCGTCTCGAAAGACCCGGAAAAGGCGGGCTACGACGGTGTCCTCGAACTGTACTTCGACTCCACCGACGACATGAAAGCCGCCTTCGGTTCCGAACAGGGCGAGAAAGTGATGGCCGATGCCGCGGAGTTCATCGATACGGACGCGGGGCCGACACTCATTCTCGACGAGACAGTGCAGGTTGACGACATCGAATAATCCGTTACTCAATTCAAATACCGGATTCGAATCGTTGATTCGACCCGCTGGCTCGAATCGGCGACTCCAGTCGATTCGAGTCACCTAACGAAACAGCCGAAAGGAAAACGGTTTTTCGCGCCGTAACTGGTCTATGGAAACAGTCCGCCGGTCTTCGTTCTCGTGGCGCAATCTCCCTGCTCTCCTCGTCTGTATCGTCGTCTGCCAACTTGCGGGGATTGTCCCGTCGATTCTCACGGCAAACGATGTCGCAACGTGGTACACGACGCTCCAAAAACCCGCCTTCACGCCGCCGAGTTGGGTGTTCGGGCCGGTTTGGACGACGCTCTACCTCCTGATGGGTATCGCGCTGTACCTCGTCTGGCGGCAGGGGGACAGGGTCGCACTCGCCATCTTCGCCGTGCAACTCGTCCTCAACGCGGCGTGGACGCTGGTCTTCTTCGGCATGCGCTGGCCAGCGGGCGGACTCGCGGTCATCGTCGCCCTATTGGTCGCAATCGGTGCGACGATGGTGGCTTTTTGGCGTGTTGACCGCCGGGCAACCCTCCTGCTCGTCCCCTACGCGCTCTGGGTCGGGTTCGCAACCGTGCTGAACTACGAACTGTGGCGACTGAACTGAGGGAGATTCAAACCGAATCGACCGGCCTCACGCACACCCACACTTTTGCACGCCCGCGGTGTTACCTGATTCATGAATTTGGGGGTGCTGGGAACGGCAGGAATCGCACATCATTCGTTCGTTCCCGCGGTTGCGAAGACCGACCACGAAGTGACGGCAATCGCGTCCCGAAGCGAGGAACGTGCGAATAGCTTCGCCACAGACCATGGAATACCGCAGGCGTTCGGGTCATATGAGGAACTGCTCGAATCCGACGTTGACGCCGTTTATCTTCCGCTTCCGAACGCGCTCCACGCAGAGTGGACGAAACGCGCCGCAGACCACGGCCTGCACGTCCTCTGTGAAAAACCGCTGGCTGTTGATGCCGAGGAAGCGCGCGAAATGGGCGACTACTGCGACCAGCAAGGCGTCACGCTGATGGAGGCGATGATGTTCCGATACTATCCCCGAACCGAGCGAATGGTGGAGGCCGCGAACGAACTCGGCGAGATTCGCTCCGTCGATGCTGGATTTCATTCGTCGCTCCGTCGCTGGCCCGCCGGAACGCGATTCGATCCCGACCTCGGCGGTGGCTGTCTCCTCGACGTGGGTGTCTACGCCATCGAAGTCGCGCGACTGTTTCTGGGCGACCCGGAGCGCGTCGTCGCTCGGGTCGCCGACCCCGAGGAAACAGGTGTCGAAACGCAGGTATCGGGCATCCTTGCGTTCTCCGGCGGTCGAACCGCACAGATTGACTGTTCGTTCCGACTGCAAGACGCCCAGTACTGCCGGGTCGAAGGAACCGACGGACGACTGCACGCAGACCGGGCGTTTTCGGTCGGCACCGACCCGAGCGAGTTCGAACTCCGACTGCCGGGACGGCAGGTGACGGAATCGTTCGACTCGGCAGACCCCTACGCCCTCGAACTGGAGCGATTCGTGGAATACGCGGAAACGGGCCAGCGCCCGCGAACCGACGCCCGCGAGGCGGCGCGGACGCTCGCCGTAGTAGATGGCCTTCGAAAAAGCGAGGAAATCGGCGAGTGGGTCAAGATGCCGGAATAGGTAGCGAGTTCGGAATGAGTAGAGAATCCGGAGTGAGCATTCTCCGAATGCTCACTCCGGGGATTATTCCGACTTACTCGTCCTGACAGCAACCGCCAGCCTGCTGACCGAAATCGACCGCGATCGGGGCGGAAATCGCGCGGTTCAGGTCTTCCAATCGGGACGAGAGTTCGTCCTGTGCCGCGAGGTAGTCCGACATCACGGGAAGCGAGTGAAGGTCTTCTTGAGCTTCCTGTACCTTCGTCACGTCCTCTTGGGTCGCCTCGCCGGTCTGGCGCGCGAGCATGAACTCCTGTCGGAGACGTTCGAACTTCTTGATTTTCTCCTGTGCCTCCTCGTTGGCTTCGACTTCGGCTTTCGTCTCCTCGAATTTCCGGTATTCCGGCGTGTCCGCGATTGCCTCGCCGAGTTCGGTCGCCATCTCCTCGACACTGGTTTCGTCGTCGCTCACGTCGGCTTTCGTGTCTACGCTCATGGATACTGATTCGAACTGGAACGGTTTAGGCTTGCCGAATGTGGTAGTTGCTGGTGGTTCTGTCGAAACTTCGGATTTTGATAGGTTTCAATGGTCGTGCTGAATAGAAGGCGTGTAGTCAGCAACGTTCTCATCACCGTCCCAATCGACGCTGACCTTTATCACCACTCTCAATGTAGTGTAAAGTATGATCTTCCTCTTATCACGAAGTCATACCTCTACTGCCGCTGCAGCGCTCGTCGGCACTCTCGTTGGTCTTGCCGTAGTCTGTCTGTATTTCGGTGCCGGCTTACTCATCGCAGGATGGAGCGTCAGTGAGTTCCTCACTCATATAACTGTTGACACTATTGGATATTTTCTGGGCATGATTGTTCTCGTTATCGCCTTCGTTGGACTCCCCATCGCCATCTTCCTCCGATTTGACCTGATTGCACCGCTCGTGCTCCTTGTGGTCGTGATTCTCGGATGGCTCATCGTCGGTGCCGTACAGGGTATACTCTCATTCCAGACGACTTTCGGTCTCGCCCTCTACGCAGCTTACCTTTCCCCAATCGCTCTCATTCTCTACGCCATCTTTGGCGGGAGCGAGTATCTGTTCCGAACCAAGAAAAGCAGTCAGTAGGATCAACCCGATCTCGGTCCTGTATACATTCTCTGAATCCAGCACTCCGTTTTCGTGTTTCCGAAGCCTTCAACGAACCCTGACCAGCGAAAACCGGGAACACCGTGCTTAAACGTACTCACCAACAAAGCATCTCCAATGAGCCAAGAGAGTGAGTACAGCGAGGGGGACTTGCGAAAAACCGGAATGTCCCTCAAACACGACCGGGAATGGGATTACGAACTCGACCGAATCATCGAGGCGGTCGAGGAACGCGACGCCGAAAAAGTCGGTTTGCAGTTCCCCGAGGGACTCAAACGCAGAGGGCCGAGCGTGGCCGACGACCTGCGCGAACTGCTGCCCGACGACGTGACGATTCTACTTTCGGGTCAGCCCTGCTACGGAGCCTGCGATTTGGACACCTACCTGATGAAGCGAACCGACGTGTTCGTCCACTTCGGCCACTCGCCGATGAAGAACACGGACAAGGTCATCTACGTCCCGCTGTTCTCCAACGTCGATGTCTTCCCGATTATGGAAGAGTCGTTGGACGAACTCGAAGTCGGCGACGTGGGACTGGTTACGACCGCCCAGCACATGAACCGATTCGAGGAGATGAAAGAGTGGCTGGAAGACCGCGGATTCACGGTTCACACCCGCAAGGGCGACGACCGATTGACCCACGAGGGGCAGGTACTCGGTTGTAACTACGCCTCCGCAGACATCGACGCAGACCAAGTGCTCTACGTCGGCGGCGGAAAGTTCCACCCGCTCGGATTGGCGATGGAACACCCCGACAAGAACGTCGTCATCGCAGACCCCGTGAACAATGTCGTCACGGTCGCGGATACGGAAAAATTCCTGAAACAGCGCTACGGCGCGGTTCACCGCGCGATGGACGCCGAAAAGTGGGGCGTCATCTTCTGCACCAAAATCGGACAGGGTCGCTGGGAAATCGCACAGGACATCATCGACGAGAACGACAATGCCTACCTCATCACGATGGACGAGGTGACACCCGACCGTCTGCGGAACTTCAACATGGACGCCTTCGTCAACACGGGTTGTCCGCGCATCACGACCGACGACGGGCCGCAGTTCCACAAACCGATGCTCACGCCCGGCGAGTACGAAATCGCGGTCGGGAACGAACCCCTCGACTCGCTCCAGTTCGACACCTTCCACGGTACGTGGTAGGAAAATTTTTGTAGTCGTCTTCTATTCTTTCTATCATGTCTCGCCCTCCAGACAGCCAACGCGACAGCCTTCTCTCCCGCAGGCAGTTCCTCGGGGTTTCCGGCCTCGGCCTCGGAGCAGTCGCGTTCGCCACCAACACCCTCCCCGCGCCCGTCGTTGAAGCACGGACCAAGCACCGAGATATTCCGAGCGTCCCGCCGCAAATCGAGATTCCTGCGGCGCACATCGAGGCCGCGAAATCGCACGCAAAGCAACTCGCCGACGATGCAAAACGGGCGTGGAGTCGCGCCGATACGTCTTCTCTGGATGAGTCAGACAGCCGAATCCTGAAAGAAGGCCCTGAGAAAGCGCAGAACCAAATAAACGAGATTCCGCCCGAACCCGGAAACCCCAGAACACTCGAAAAAATCCAGTATTCGGCGGGTGTCGCCGCCGAAACGCTCGGTGCGGCGCAGTATTTGAACGACGAGTACTCCGAGAAAGACTACGAAACGGAGGCGTCGAAACTCCGTTCCAACGTCGAATCCGTCACAAACCGAATCGAAATCGAGTGCGACGACCCGCACGAGTTTCTGGTTCACGTCGGACGAGTCGAGTATCACCTTCAGCAGGCGGCGGGATTCTCACGTCGCGTTTCGCCACCCGAGGATGCGATGGAGGCCGGAGAAATGCTTTGGAACCTCGAATCGGCGCGCCGGGATTTCGAGGACGGAAAGCGACTTTACTGGCAGTACCGGAATGGACTGGAGAATCCGAAATCGTTTGAGCGCGAACTGACCCGGAATCGGAAATGGCTCAAAAAGGCGGCGGAGACGCTTCGAGGGCAGGATGACGAGGATTCAGGTGGAGACCTCCCCGACAACGCTTATCGGCAGATTCGAGGTCGGATTTATACCCACGGCTGGTTTTACGGGCGAAACCGACTCAATGAGGCAGAACGATGCAAAAAGGAGGGATTGGATGTTCTTGCTGCAGTTGCGACCGCCGAAGCGCGCCAGCATTTTCTCGCGTGGCATCACGCCGAAAATCGTGTCGAGGTTTCCGAAGACGCGGAGCGAATCGACGCGAAACTCGTGTTCCGGGCGAAGCGCGCGGCGGTAAACGAACTTCAAAACGCGATTGACGGGTCAGAAGAGAGGCTTTTCACTCGGAAACTGCTCGAAACGGCGGAAAATCGAACCGACTCCGGAGACAGCGCACTCGACTTTTCGGAGTATCCGCGCGCCGAAGCCTACGGACGCTACCTCCTCGGACGGGCAC
Organism: Haladaptatus litoreus; assembly: GCF_900156425.1. Classification (GTDB taxonomy): domain Archaea; phylum Halobacteriota; class Halobacteria; order Halobacteriales; family Haladaptataceae; genus Haladaptatus; species Haladaptatus litoreus. The sequence continues at coordinate 1,536,012 of NZ_FTNO01000001.1, read as the reverse complement.
ACGCCGAGCACGCGAACGGCACAGCTACCAAACTCACTCGGTGGTGAATCGGTACAAGTCATTTTTCGTCGCTTCGTTTAGAACTGCGCGACGACTTCCGGCATACAGCCATCGCCGGATTCGTGGTAGGAGAAGTGGTCCGGAACGTAGTCCACGTTGTGGTCGGTGTAGTTTGCGGGTGGAGTTCCTTCACAGCCTTCCTCGCCGACGGCGGAGTCGAACTCGCCAATCGAGTAGGCCCAGTTCAGCACGCTGTCGTCGCTCTTCCAGAAGTTGTCCACCGACCCGACGACGTTCGCGAAGTCGTCGCCGTACTCGCCATCTACTGCGACATCGTCGTTGTCCGTCGCCGCGCCGAGGAGGGTTGCCGATTCGATGTAGTCGCGGTAGCCCCACGAGTTGAGCGCTTTGATGGTCGCGGGGACGACCCGGCCGCCGAGGGAGTGCCCGATGAGGCGAACGCGTGCCCCGGTTCGGGCGCGGTAATCGGTGATGAAGTTGGCCAGTTTCGCCCCGTTTCGCTCCGCGATGTCGGTCGCGGGCCACCAGTTATCGACACTCGTGTCCGAGTCGTAGCTGAATCCGATGACGGGATGGTCGTAGCCGTTGTTCCGGAGCGAGGTTTTCACCGTCTGGAAGTGGTCGGGTGCGGCGTCCTGCTCGACCAACCACCCGTGAACCGAAATCATCACTTCTTCCGGATTCGCGCTTCCGTAGCCGGGAATGTCGCCGACCGTGCTGTAATCCGTCGCGGTGTGGCCGTCGGTCAACTGGTCGCCGTACCACCAGTGAATGTCGAAGTGGCCGCGCGTCGTCGCACGGGGGAAGTCCGCTGGGCCGACGATGTTTCCGTCGTCGCCCTCGAATCCGGCGGCGGTTCCGGCCACGCCAGCAAGGCCGACTGCGGCGGTTGCCGTGCCGCGCAGGACGGTTCGGCGGCTCACTCGATAGTTCGAATCAGTATCACTTGTGGTATTGTCTACCATGGTTGTAATTAACAATCATGCAGACATAATTGTATCGGAGAAAAATCGAGTCAATTTCCGGCGGTTTCGATTCGGTAGGCTACTCCTTCGTACTCGATATATTGCGGCGTCTCGCCGAGATACGTGTTGCGCCCGTCGAGTCGAACACGCGAAACGCCGTCTTCGAACGACGCGAGCAGATTCCGAATCGGCGTGATTCGAATCACCTGTTCGGGAATCTTTCTCATCGGCTCTTCGTCCGGATTTTCGACGCGCGTGGCGAGGTAAGTCGTGTCCGTCTGCCCAACGCGAACGTGTTTCTCGTCGCCGTCCCGATTGACTTCTTCCAAGTCGTCCGTCGGCGTGAGCGAGAGCGAATTGCCGACCAGTTCGAACCGGGTGGCGACGCCCACTGACTCGTCGTAACTCTGTCCTTGGAACCAACCGGAAATTCCGAAAGCGTAGGTGCCGCCGCCGAGTCCAGCGAGTGAGATGTCTTCGGTTCCCTGTGCCCCCTCGATTGAACTCCCGAGATTCGTGTTGTCGATGGTCAGACTCCACGTATGCGAACCGCTGGATTCCAGCATCATGGCCGGTTCCGGAATCACCTGTGGAGCAATGTAGAACCATTCGTTATCGACGAGTTTCCAGACCATCCAGTGATAGTAATTCGTCGTGAACGTCGCCCCCGTCTCGTTCGAGAGGGTGAACGAAACGGTATCATCCGGCAGTTCGGCCTGTTCCTTCGATGGCGTCATCAGCAGGTTCGTTTCCGAATCGGCATACTCGTAGCAGATGACCTGTTTTTCGTCGTCGCCAAACGGCGGACAGTGATTTTCGTCCGGGATTTGGAGGTCGGGCGACCCCGTGGTGGTCGTTCCGGGAGTGGTCTTTGTCATCCCCGGCGTCGAGGTGTCTGGCTCATCGGTTCCGGAACCTCCCGGCGACGATTCGGTGAGACAGCCAGCAAACAGGACGGAACTAACCGAGGCGAGGACTGTGCGGCGGTTCATACTGTGGCAATCGTAGCTTCCTGGTAAATGCTTTCAGATGACTGAAACACCTTTTTCACCAATCGGATTACTACCACGCATACACAAACCTTTTTGTATTCCCAGTAGGTATGGTGCTTGTATGAGCGCAACTCGTCCCACGACCGTCGAAACCGCGATTGAATGCTGCCGACCGACCGACAAAACGCCCGTGACGCTCGATGCGTCCGCACTTCCGAGCGCCCGAACCGACCTGCGCGAACTCCAGCGCGGACTCGACGCGAACGACCTCGTCCCCGCTGGCGTGACGGTTGACGCCTGCTTCGACGCGGACTGCTCGTTCGCCACGCAGGACGAAGCGGATAGAATCCGTGAATGTGTCCGAAGCGCGGCCTTCCTCGGCGCAGGCACCGTCACCGTCGAGTTCGACGCTGTCGAAGACGAATCGAAGGTTCGACCCTCACTCGCCGCCCTCAAGGAGCGTGCGCGCCGCGAAGGCATCACGCTCGAACTCGACGGCCCGCTGTCGCTCGACTCCTAAGCGAAACCCTCGTTCTTACGTCTCCCCATTTCGTCTACCCACGCATGGGGAAACGCGCGCTGGAACGTCGGCTTTCCGCAGTCTCCGACTTCGCCGACCCACAGGTCGAACTGGAGCAGTATCCGACGCCCGCAGACCTCGCGGCCCATCTCGTTCATCTCGCGGACGTGCACCACGATATCGCTGGGAAGACGATTTTCGACCTCGGTACCGGCACTGGGATGCTCGCGCTCGGGGCCGCGACCCGCGACCCCGAGCGCGTTCTCGGCATCGACCGAGACGCCAGTGCAATCGAACAGGCCGGAGAAAACGAACATCGCGTTGCACCCGAAACGCCCGTCGAGTGGGTTGTGGGGGACGTACCGCGCGCGCCGTTCTGCATCTCTAAAACGAGTTCATCAGCACCGTCACGGACGGTGCTGATGAACCCGCCATTCGGCGCGCAGACGGGCAACGAACACGCAGACCGCGCGTTTCTGGAAACGACCGCGGCCATCGCGGACGTGTCCTACTCGATTCACAACGAGGGGAGTATGTCGTTCGTAGAAGCCTTCGCCGAGGATGCCGGTGGCGAGGTGACACACGCATTTCGGGCCGAACTGCCGCTTTCGCGGCAGTTCGCGTTTCAGCGCAGGCAGAAAAAAGTTCTCGACGCCGAAGTGTTCAGAATCGAGTGGTAAGAGGAATCGAGGGACGATGTGAATCGAGTGATGAGAGAAATCAAGTGGCGATATGAATCGAGGGGCGTTAACTGCCGTACTGTTCTTTTTTCGCCACTTGGACGCGAGTGTCGCCCACGACGGCGACGAGTCGGTCGTCCGTTCGCTCGAAGGTCACGCCGGAAAGCGTGACCGAGGAGTTCGGAACCGGAAGCGACCCACTCGCGACCGTCGAATTGTTCTCCGACAGTTCGAGGCTGAATCGGCCGTTTTGCGGAACTATCGACACCTCTTTTCCGTCGATGACGGGCGTTGCGGTCACGGAGTCCGAAGCGAACTCGTGTTGCCAACGGCCGGTTTCGGGCCGCAACCAGACTTGGTAGGCGGTTCCGCCGCCGGTCGCTGTCCAGCCCTCGCGGTTCACGTGAACCGCCTTTTGCCACCCGATTCCGCCGACCCTGACCGTCGTCTGTCCCGAATGCGCGAGTTGCCCCTGTGACACCTCGCGCGACCAGATTTCCCGGTGTTCGTTGACGACGATAACGCCGCTCGTGTTCACCTGCGTCGTCTCACCGCCGAGCGAAACGTCGATGACGGACACCTTCTGGTTCGGCACGTTTTCGGCGTACATCACCGTGTACCCGTCTACTTCGACGCCGGAACCGTCGCTGACGGCGTCCGAACCCACGGACGTGAGGTTGACCGGGATTGCCACACCCGCCATGACGAGGAGCGGAATCAGCAGGAGGACGGTTCCGACCTGTCTGACGTTCGGGCCGAACGACTCTCGGTCAGTTGTCCGAACCGCGACAGCGACGAGTATCGACAGCGCGAGGACGAACAGCACGCCGAGGCCGCGAAAGAGGACGTAGGTTTCCAAGCCGCGGTACCACCAGAGTGCCCACAGCGACAGCGACATTAGGAGGACGAAACTCCCGGCCCACACCCGCAGGGCACTCAACTGCACGTTTCGTCGTCGGAGCAGGTAGACGCCCGCGACCGCACCGAAGAAGAATCCCAGCGTGTGCCCCTGTACGGCGATACCGAACCACCACGGGCGCGAGAACGTGCTCGTCGCCTCGCCGATTACTTGCGGTTCACGAAGCGCCAGATACAGCGTGTTGATGAGTCCCTGCGCGGACAGCGCCACGATGGTTCCCAGTGGATACTGAACCAGCGCAAACCCAATGAACGCGTACAAAACGCCGGAAAAGCCGATGACCGGTCCCCACGCGAAAATACTCGTTCCGAGCGCGATGACGACAACGCCGAGCGGAAACAGTACGAACGCCCGAATCCACGGGTTCGTCCGCCACGACGACCCGGATTCCTCTCCTTGCTCCGTTGGATAGTGGCTGAAGAAGTACTCCGCCAGCGGTGCGAGGGCGAGCGTGCTCGTCATGTTGCCGATGAGGTGGCCCGGCCCGGCGTGCGAAAAGGAGCCGAGGAGCATCCCTTTCGGGTAGAGATACGACCACGACGCGAACGCGACGGTTACGGGATTTCGCCAGTGGTTCCACCCACCCTGCACGAACAGATAGACGGCGGTTACCCCAATGACCGAAATCAGCGTCCCCCACGGAACGCCGAAGAGGAACCGCTTTCGAAGCGCACTTCCCCACGCCCCCCGAGGGCGGTCTAATCGCCAGACGATGAGAATCGAGAGCAGGAGGCCGAGCGAGATTGCGACCCGAATCGGCCACCCGCCAAACGGCGACACCATACGCGGAGTGTGTGACCAATACGATATAAAGCAATCCGTCCTGTTCCGTGAGCGAGACGAGCGACGCGAGTCGAACGAAAACGAGTTGGATGACGACGATTCGGGTAACAAATTAATCCCGTCGGCATGAACCACCGCACATGGCAGAGCTACCGGCGGAAGGTGAGACGAAGTCGTACTCCCGGACGTTCACGAACGAAGACGTTGCGCAGTTTGCAGACCTCTCGGGTGACCGCGGCAGCCACCACGAGGAGGGCGACAATCCGATGGTTCACGGACTGCTGACCGCGACATTACCGACGAAAATCGGCGGCGACATGGATTACATCGCTCAGTCGATGTCGTTCGAATTTCACAGGCCAGTGTACGTCGGCGAGGAAATAACGTGCGAATCGACGGTGGAGTCGTTCGAATCGCGCGAAACACGCCACGAGATGGTCGCCTCGTTCGTCTGCCGAAACGAAGATGGAGAAGTCGTTCTCGATGGAGAAACGGAAGGCGTTATTTTCCGGTAATTAGTCGCCGAAGTCCGGCAAATCGTCGGGCGCTTCGAACTCGGCCTCCCAATCGACGTACTCCGCCTCCAGCACGTCACAGATGACCTGTCCGAGTTCGGTCAGCGAGGCGTTGATGGACGATACCGCGTTCCACGAGTCGATGTCGGGGTGGATTTCGCGCTCTTTCCAATCCTCCGGAATCCCCGGCGCGTGATAGCCGACGCGGTCTGCGAAGTCGTCCCAGAAGAAATCGAACTCGTCGAAGAGGTTCAAATCGAGCGCGGTTTCGAACTCGCGTTCGTCCAACTCGGTGTGTTCGGCCCACTGGTCGAACGACTCTTCCCACGCACCTTCGTAAAGAAACGTCTCCAGTTCCTCCCGTCGGTAGTTCGTCTCGCCCTGCACCGACACGTCGTCGTATTCCTGCACGTCCGCCTCGGAGCGCAGTGTCGGCGCGTCCGGGGCTTGCACGTCGAGTCCCATGAACCGGGCTACGGGAGGGGTTCGGATAAGGGTTCTCACGGACGACAGGTCGCCGCGGTACTCACCGATTGCGACGGACGAGCGAGGAGACAATTCGACCGAAACGGGCGTTACCGAGGATGACGGGGTGCGTTACGCGCTGAACCGTCTCAGCCATTTATACCGACGGTAGCCGACGATACGCGAGGAATGAGAGGTACACAGACAACGCGAACAGTTACAGTTGTACTGATGACGCTAATACTCGCAGTCAGTGTCGCCGTCGCTGGAATGGGGGCGATGGCGGGACAAGATACGACGGACGAGGAAACGGACGGCGACGCACAGGTTCGCGTCGCCCACATGTCGCCGGATGCACCGCCGGTTGACGTACTCATCGACGGCGAGACGGCGATTTCGAACCTCTCGTATGGCAACGTCACCGACTACGCCAGCCTCCCTGCTGGCGAACACAACGTCACGGTGACCGCCGCGGGCGACCCGAGCACGGTCGTTTTCTCTGAGAACGTGACGTTCGACACCGACACCAACTACACCGCCGTCGCGCTCGGTGAGATTTCGGAACATTCCGAGAACCCGTTCGATGTCGCGGTTCTCGAAGATGACTTCACCGCACCCGGGTCCGGTAACGCGTCGGTGCGACTCGTCCACGCGTCGCCCGACGCGCCGCCGGTCGACGTGACGGTGGCGGAGACAAACACGACGCTCTTCGACAACGTCTCCTTCGGCAACGCCACGGAATACGCGGAGGTTCCGGCAGGTGAGTACACGCTGGAAGTTCGGCCCGCAACTGCCGACGATTCCGGCGAAGTCGTGGCGACGTTCAACGTGACGTTGGACGAGAACACGGCCAACTCCGCGTTCGCGGCGGGTTACATCAACCCCGCGGAGGCACCCGAAACCGGACAGGACAACCCGTTCGAATTAATCCTCGTCACGGATTTCGAGTTTGCGGGAGAAACGACGGAAACCGCGACAGCAACGGAAACCGCAACAGCGACCGAAACCGCGACGACCGCGGTCAAAACGACAACCCCTGCGGAACCGGCGGCCACGGAGACGCAGACCACAGCCAAACCGACGAAAACGACAAAGGAGACGACTGCGAAGGCAACCGAAACGACTGTGGCGGAAACCAAAACGCCTGTAAAAAAGACGACTGCAAAGGAGACAGAAACCACGGAGAAGGCGACTGAAACGACGACTACCAAGGCGACACCAACTGAAACGAAGACAACTGTGGCGGAAACCAAGACGACTGCGAAGGAGACGCCGACGAAAACGACCGAGAAAGCCGCTCCGCCAGCAAAGACGACCGAGAAGCAGACGACGAAGCAACGCACGACAGCGAACGAAACCACTGTCGAGAAGACTACAGCGGAAACGACGGTGAAAGAGACACCGACGAAAGAGACGACGGTGAAGCGGACGACTGCGAAGAAAACCACTAAAAAACAGACTACACCGCAGAAGACGACCCCCAAAGAAACCACGGCGAAAGTGACGAAAACGACTACGCCGAAACCAACGACAGTCAAAGAGACAACTCCGGCTGAGACGACGGTGAAACAGACACCCGTGAAGGAAACGACGGCGAAGCGAACGACACCGAAAGAAACCACGGCCAAGGAGACGACTCCGAAAGAGACGACAGTGGCAAAAACGACTCCAAAGGAAACGACCGCCAAAGAAACCACGCTGAAGGAGACAACGCCGAAAGAAACCACGGTGAAGAAAACGACAGTAAAAGAGACGACCGCCAAGGAAACTACTCCGAAGGAAACGACGGTGAAACAGACCACCCCGAAGGAAACGACAGTGAAAAAGACGAGTCCGGAGGAACCGAAGATAACGAGTCCGGCAGAGCCGGAAAAACCGGATGTGACGAGTCCGGCGGAGCCAACTCCGGATGAAACGGTGCCGAAGGACGATTCCGACGGGCGCACCGTTTCGAACGACAGCTAAACCGCACACCTTTTTGTTTTCCGACACGAATTGCGGACGTGAGCCGACTCGCCGACATTCGACGCCGGGACGATGTTCGAGAGGGAAAACGAACGTTTTCCCTCCCCACGGAGAACTTCGCCACAGTGGTCGAAATCATCGAATCGGGGTACGACCAGTGGGTTGGCGCGGTTGTAACCGACGACGACGGCCGCGTGCTATTGGTCGAAAACGGATGGAGCGGTGGCTGGATAATTCCGGGTGGAACGGTCGAAACGAACGAAACGCCCGCCGAGGCAGTCGTCAGGGAAATCGAAGAGGAAACCGGGGTGTCGGTCGAACTCGACCGGCCGCTTCTGGTCGAGCGCCAGCGATTCACCCACGCTGACGAGGACGAAATCGCCGGCGATTTCGTCCTGTTCGGCGCGACTGCGAGCGACACGGAAATCGGCGACGACCTCGGAGTGGAAGACGAAACGATTTACGAGGCGCGGTGGTTCGCCGACGTTCCGGCGATGAAAATCGACTACAGCGCGGAAATCGAGTCGTTTCGAGAGTAAAAACAGATTCTTGGTCAGTCGATTCGCTCGGCAACGGCACGCAGTTGCTCGATTCGCTCGGTTCGAGCCGAATCGCGGAGCGCCTCCTGCGTGTCGTCTGGGCAGTTTAGTTCGGGGACTGGCGTCGGCGTACCGCCCTCGTCCAGCGCGACAAAAGTGAAAAAGGAAGTGGTCGTCTCGCGCTCTTCGCCTTTTTTCGGGTCTTCGGCGCGGACGTTCACCTTCACGTCGATGCTGGTTCGGCCCGTGTCGAAGACGAACGCCTCCACGACGGCGACTTCCCCGAGGTCGATGGGCGAGATGAAATCGACGTGGTCCATCGACGCCGTCACGCACTGATTGCCGCAGAATCGCATCGCCGCAATCGCACCGCAGATGTCCATCCAGTGGAGCACTGCACCACCGAGCGCCCGCCCAAGGTTGTTGGTGTCGTTCGGCAGGAGCAGTTCGGTCATCTCGGTGTACGAGTCCATCAGCGTCGCGGTGTCTGCCATGTCCGGTGATTGTCGGCAGGCCTATTTAGTTGGTCACGGTTCGGTCGGCGCGTCAGCGTTATCATCTTCGCTACCAATTTATCAGCATGAGTCGGGAGGTGGGAAACAGATTGCTCTCCGACGACGCCGTCGTCTCGACCGTCGGAGACGGGGTGTATCAACTCGATGCGGATGGCGATTTTTTGTCGGCCAACGACGCGATGGTCGAGATGTCGGGATACGACCGCGACGAACTCCTCGGGTCGCCGTTTTCACTGTTGATAGACGACGAGGATACAGCGCGACTCGACGCCGAAATCGAAGCCCTGCTGTCGAAGGGCGACGACGAAATTCGAACCGTAGTAGTCTCCATTCACATCGCAGATAGAGAGTCCATTCCCTGTGAACTCCGGTTTTCGGTCGTGCGGTCGGAGGATGGTTCAGTCGCCGAAACCACTGGTATCGTCGGCGTCGCTCGTGACGTGTCGAAAAATGCGGAGCTAAAAGCGCAACACGCCGAATTGGAACGACTACGCCGTATCAATGCCGTCATCCGAAGTATCGACCGCGCGGTCGTTCGGGCCGAAACCGCCGACGAAATCGAGCAGTCGGTGTGTGACCAACTCGCCGATGCGGAACCGTATCTGTTCGCACTCATCGTCCGTTTCGACCCGCAGTTCGAAGAACTAACGCCGCAGACGTGGGCAGGAGAACACGAGGAGTACGTCGAATACCTTCGAGAGACGAACGTCGACGTTTCCGAAGGGCCGGGCGCGAAGGCAGTCAAAACCGGAAACATACAGGCGATACAGGACATCGAAGGGGGCGAGTACGACTGGAGTGAACCGGCGTCGAAGTGTGGATTCGAGTCGCTTGCGGCGGTTCCACTTGCACACGAGGAAACCGTTTACGGGGTACTTGCGGTCTACTCGGACAGACCGTATGCCTTCGACGAACCCGAGTGCGAGCTGCTTTCGGAACTCGCAGAACTGGTCGGCTACGCGCTGTTCGCGGTGAAAACACAGCAGGCACTCGTCGGAGAGCGAGTCATCGAACTGGAGTTTCGACTCGCGGACGAGGAGTACGTCATTACCGCCCTCTCGGCGAAAGAGAAGTGTACTGTCCAGTTAGAAGACGCGGTGCTGCATCCGGACGATTCGCTGTTGTTGTACGTCTCGGTGCAAGACTGCGACCCGAAACGAGTCGTCGAATTCTGTCGGGAGTTCGACGACGTGTCGCATCTCCGCGTGCTGAGCACGCGGGAGGACGAATGCTCGCTCGAAATCCGATACGGCGAACCGATGGTTCTTCGGTCGCTCTCACACCACGGCGGCGTCGTCAAATCCGCGGTCGCGAAGGAGGGCGTTGCCCGAGTCAAAATCGACCTGCCGGAAACGGGAGACGTTCGCCAAATCGTCGATTTGCTCGGCGAGGTTTTCGACACCACGGAACTCGTTTCCAGACGAACCGTCGAACGACCGGTCGAAACCCGCGCGGAGTTCCGGGACACCTTGGACGAGGGATTGACCGACCGCCAGCGAACAGTTCTCGTTGCGGCTTATCGCAGCGGCTACTTCGACTGGCCGCGCGAGAGTACCGGCGAGGAACTGGCCGAATCGCTCGACATCGCTCCGCCGACCCTGCACAAACATCTCCGCCTCGCGGAGAAAAAACTGCTCTCGACGATTTTCGACGCCGACAATCGGGGCTAATCCTTTAGCCCTATCGCTCAATGCCGTCGGGTGGATGGTCTCTACCGTGCCATCCGACACACTCCCTGAAACCGACGCTGACGCGAAACGGCTCAAAACGACCGCTTCGTCCTCCCTGAACAAGTTGTTTAGAGCTTGTTCCGACCAGATGCGCCGAGAAACGCTGGTCGTCCTGCGGACGAAAGACGGCCCAATCTCGCTGTCCGAACTCGCACGCACGATAGACGGAGACACCGAGCAGGCGCGCATGTCGCTCGTTCACGTCCATCTGCCTATGTTGGATGCACTCGGGCTGGTACACTGGAACCGAGCGCGTGAATCCGTGGAACTCGCTACCGTTTCGCGAGAGTTTCGCGGACTGCTCGACGTTATCGAACACGAGCGATAGTGATATTTTTTCACATGGAACCCCACTCCTACTTAAAGACTCAACTATTGAACGCATAGTTGGATAGGAACTCCTGTAGTACTCCCGATGAGCGTGAACCCAACCGTGCTACGAGAAGAACCAGAACCAGTCGCCTCGGCTCAGTATTCGTGGGGCGGCGAAATGACACTCATCTACACCATCGTCGAAACACTCGCGTCGGCGACCGGACAGTCTCCCGAAGACCTCCCGCCACTCCACAACGCCGTCGATGTCGATGCCCTCGAATCGATTTTCGGCCCTCGCGGAAACGGCCAACAGCGCGCCGTCACTGGCGAGATATCGTTCCTCACCGAGGAACACGAAGTCGTCGTGAAAAGCCACGGCCGCGTCCTCGTCCGTCCTGCGGAGTAGTTTGGAGATTTTGATCGTCCGAGAGTGTTGGTTGCGTGGTTAGTGGCGACTGCGGATACGGAAACGGATTGTGCCAAGATGGCGATTGGGAATCTCGATTGTACCTTCTACGCGATGGAATTGTCTGTGATAGAGTTGTTGCAAATCACGACTACGAACACGCCCCCCAAGGCCGCAGGTGGGCCGAGGGCAGTCACCCTCGGCCCCGCCAATTAACTGATTGACTTGCCATCGCGTGTCTGCGGACGAATGTCCGAAATAAAGGCAAACTGAATATTGGATTGGCCGGGCGCGCCAGCGCGCCCGGCCGCTGGCGGCCTGGCGGATACGGGCGAGCGACGAAGAACGAGTGACTGACGAGCGAGGCTGGATATGGAGTCGTGATTTGTAACTTTCAACTCTTCACAAAATTCCACCCGTCGAAAGACGGTGGTAATGCATGTCGTAAAGTCTCCTCAAACTGACCGTCGAACTTCGTGTCACAACGCTCAATAGCGTTGAGACTGTCGCCTGTGTCTAGCAACAGCACTCGCGAATCAACACGAATATCCCAAAAGCCAAATCCACACGTTTCTATGAAATATCATGTCCGATTGCTCTCGTGAAAAAATTGCCGCGCCACCGATAACGGTAAAAACGGAGGGTGAGTAGCGTCACTGATGACCGAACAGGACCCACCGCCGTCCCTTGATGGCGAGGGGAGCGTGCGAGTCGTCGGGACTGCCCACGTCTCTGCGAAAAGCGTCGAACGAGTCGAAGAGGCCGTCGAAGAGGAACAACCGGACACGGTCGCCGTCGAACTCGATGAAGGGCGCTACCGACAGATGCAGGGCGAGATGGCCGACGACTTAGACCCGTCCGATTTGCTCCACGGCAACACAGTCTTTCAGTTTCTCGCGTATTGGATGCTCTCGTATGTGCAGGCCCGAATGGGCGAAGAGTTCGACATTCAACCCGGCGCGGATATGAAAGCCGCCATCGAGGTGGCCGAACGAACCGGGAGCGATGTCGCGCTGGTAGACCGCGACATTCAGATGACCATCCAGCGATTCTGGGCGCGGATGACCTTCCGCGAAAAGATGCGGATGGTCGGCAGTCTCGCCCTCGGTGTCACCGACCCGATTACCCTCGGAATGGTCGGCGGAGCGATGGCCGGCGTCTTCTTCGCCATGATTTTCGGCCTGTTTGTCGCCCCGATTCTCGGCCTCGGTGAGGCGCTGACGCTCGGCGCGGGAGCGGGCGTGTTCCAACTCGTCGGTTCCCTCGCAAGTGGCACGGTCGCGGGACTCGTCCTCGGTTCCCTCGTCCTCTCGTTCGGACTGACGAGACGGTACGAAATCGCCCTCGGCGGCGGACTCCTATTCGGGATTATCGGCGGAATTGCGCTCGGAACGGGACTCATCTCGGCGAGCGCGGTTCCCGTCCTCAACGTGGGAATCCTCGAAACCATCGGTTCGGTTTCGATTCGCCTGTTCTCGTCCCTCGTCGTCGGCGTCGGAGCAGGACTCGTCCTCGGACTCGCAGGCGGTGTCGTCGTCGGTAGCGGTACGGTCGCGGAAGACGAGTTGGACGAGGAGTTCGACATCGAAGACCTCACCGACGGCGACGTAGTGACCGCGATGATGGAAGAGTTCCGGCGCTTTTCGCCCGGCGGGGCGGAAGCCCTTATCGACGAACGTGACGCCTTCATCGCGCACCGACTCGTCGCGCTCCGGGAAGCGGGCCATCGCGTCGTCGCCGTCGTCGGCGCGGGCCACCAAGCCGGAATCGAGGGCTATCTTCGGAATCCGAGTAGCCTGCCGCCGATGGAGTCGCTGGTCGGAACCGAATCCGGAAGTCGATTTTCCTTCTTCAAACTGTTCGGCTACCTCGTCACCGTCGTCTTCCTCGCCTTCTTCATTCTGCTGGCGATGGCGGGTGTTCGAAACGAGTTCCTCATCAAGGTGTTCGCCGCGTGGTTCCTGTTCAACGGGATCTTCTCGTTCTCGCTAGCGAAACTCGCGGGCGCTCACTGGGTGAGCGCCCTCGTCGGCGGGGCAATCGCGTGGCTGACGAGCATCAATCCGCTTCTCGCCCCGGGGTGGTTCGCGGGCTACATGGAACTCAAATACACCACGGTAAACGTTGCGGACATCGCCACACTGAACGAAATCATGAGCGACGAGGAAAGCCCGCTCGCGGACATCATGTCCCGAATGCTCGACGTGCCCCTGTTCCGGCTTATCGCCGTCGTCGCCATGACGAATATCGGGAGCATGATTGCGACATTCCTCTTCCCGTTCGTCGTCCTCCCGATTCTCGGGCCCGAAATCGGCGGCGTGGAAGAAATCACCCGACTCATGGTGCAGGGCGCACAAAATAGCGCGGACATCATCTGGGAGACACTAACATGAACGTTCGATTCAGCACGCACGAAATTCGTGACCTGCTCATCGCGTGGGTCGCACTTGGTATCGCATTTACCCTGTTTCTCCAGCCGGGGCTGGTGCAATCGTTGTTGCAACCTGGTGGCGGCGCTTCGCCCGGAACGTTCGTCAGGGCGCTCGGTATCTCGCTTCTCACGGCGGGCGTCGGCTTCCTCCTGCACGAACTCGCACACAAGGTGGTGGCGATTCGGTTCGGCCAAGTTGCGGAGTTCCGCGCCGATTACGGCATGCTGTTTCTCGCCATCGCCAGCGCACTCGCCGGGTTCCTGTTCGCCGCGCCTGGTGCGGTGTACCACCGCGGGATGGCGACGGAACGGGAGAACGGACTCATCGCGCTGGCTGGCCCGGTGACGAACGTCGTGCTCGGTGCCGTGTTCTTCCCGATTTACTTTTTCACGCAGGACAGTAGCACGTTCATCGCCCTCGTTGGCCACCTCGGCGTGCAGATCAACTTCCTGCTCGCGGGATTCAACATGCTTCCGTGGGGGCCGCTCGACGGGAAGAAGGTCCAGAGTTGGAGTACAATCGTCTTCGTCGGGACGTTCGTTCCGTTTGCCGTTCTCGCAGTGTTCGCGCTGTTCGGCATGGGATTCCCGCGGTTCTGACTTTTCGCGGAGTGCGATTTTAGAACGGCAAACCTTTACTCACCCAGTGCGCGGATTCGACCATGAGCGAGGAGGCGGAACGCGATGAGGAGAAACACGAGGAGGAAGGGGAACTGACCTACGCGGATGCAGGCGTGGATATCGACGCCAGCGAAGCGGCGACGGCGGCCCTCGTCGGCGCAGTCTCGGACATCGACAACACGACCGACTACGCGGGCTTGCTCGACATCGGCGACCAGTATCTCGCGCTGGCGACCGACGGCGTCGGGACGAAACTACTCGTCGCGGAAGCGCTGGGCGACTACTCGACCGTCGGCATCGACTGCATCGCCATGAACGCGAACGACCTCGTGGCGAGCGGCGTCGAACCTGTCGCCTTCGTGGATTATTTGGCGGTAGACGAACCGAGCGAGGAGTTCTCGAAACAAGTCGGCGAAGGACTTTCCGCAGGAGCAAACGAAGCGAACATGGCCCTCGTCGGGGGGGAAACCGCGGTCATGCCCGACGTGATTTCGGGACTCGACCTCGCGGGTGCCTGCGCCGGACTCGCGCCGAAAGATGCCATCTTCCCCGGGGAGGCGGAAGTCGGCGACGTGCTAGTCGGCTTCGAATCCAGCGGCGTCCACTCCAACGGTCTGACGCTGGCCCGAAAAGCCGCCACGAAAAACTACGACTACACGGACGACTTCCCGTTCGGCGAGGGCACCGTCGGCGAACGACTCCTCGAACCGACCCGCCTCTACACCTATCTCCTTCCCGAACTCCGCGCGCGCGACGTTCACGCCGCCGCACACGTTACCGGCGGCGGGTGGACGAACCTCCTTCGAATGGGCGAACATCGCTACGAAATCACCGACCCCTTCCCGGCACAGCCCGTTTTCGAGTTCGTCCAATCGGAGGGCAACGTCTCGGACGAGGAGATGCACCGAACCTTCAACATGGGAACCGGATTCGTCGTCGCCCTGCCAGAGACCGATGCAGAATCGTTGGCCGAGGAAACCGACGGGAAAATCATCGGGACGGTTTCGCGGGGCGAAACCGTCGAAATCCGCGAGCTGAGTCTGGAATAGCTGGTGCCGGTTTTTCATCAACTTTGATGAGGTCGAACGATTTCGACTCCGTCGGAGCCTAAATCGTTGTACAAGTTTTATTATCGTTTTGAATCTACAATAACGTTATATTATTCCAACTTGTTTCGTCTTACATGGCCCTCCAAGAAGTGCATATTTCGAGAGGTCGGTGTCCGAAGGCGGACGGGACGGGGAAAAACCACACGCTCCGGACTGGTTCGGCGGTGCGAGTCGAAGGGGAGGAGGCACAGCAGATAATCTGGGCGAAATGCGAGTGCGGGTGGTGTGATATTCGCCGCGTGCAGTCGGAGTCAATCGAATATATGAACGACTGAGCCGCAGAAGTCTTATTCCGAGTGACACGACATTCGAGAATATGACTAACAGGACTCGTCGCTCGGTTCTCGCAGTGATTAGCGCTGTCGTTTCGACTGCCGGGTGTAGGTGACCTCGGTGGAAGGACGACTACTACACCACCTCTGACTGACCCGACCCAAACCGCAACCACCACCGAAACGACGAACAACAGCCAGCGACTCGGACACGACTGAATCACAGTCACGGGGTTTCGTTTCGATTAGTACGAACGAATGCTATGGCGACGTGGAACTCATTATCTCTGACGGGGGTTCCATCGACGCCCGCTACGCCATCTGTTAAATTCGAAACTCACGCCGATACTCCGACCGAACCGTTTCGAGCATCGAGAGTTCGACGAACAGGACGGTCAAACTGGCCAACGCGTAGAGAGCAGGAATCACCACGGCCAGCGGAATCAGCAGACTCGAACCGACCGCCGCAATCGTGCGCGGGACGCTGATGGTGCCGTGGTCACGGTATCGGTAGGCGTTGTGCCCGCAGAGATAGAGCGTTCCGCCGCCACAGAGCGCGACAGCGGGGATGAGCCGAAGCGGGTCGTTCACGTGCGCGAGCGTCTGTTCGATGCCGAGCGCGATGAAAACGATGCCGCCAATCATCAACAGGTGGATGTAGCTGTACGAATCCCGCGCCAACACCGCGCGCTCGTGGCCGTGCGTCGAGGCGAGTCGCCGTTCGGCGGCGAGCGTAATGTAGTCGAAATACAGCCACCACAACGTTGCGATGAGGACGAATCCCGAAAAGACGGCGAGGACGCCGTTCGCGTCGAGAGTGAGATTGGTCGCGCCGACGCCAATCGCGACGATTGACTCCCCCAATGCGATGATGATGATGAGTCGGTGGCGCTCCACGAAGTGGCTGGCTCGGACGTAAAACCCCTCGACGCCGCGGAAGCGCGCGATGCCGTAATCCACGCCAATTGCGAGAACCCACAGAACGCTTTCCAGTGGATTTCCAACGAATCCAGCCAGAACGAGAAGCAAAGGCGCACCCAAAAATCCGGGTGCAAGCCGAAGCACTGCGTCTCGCGTTTCCGGTGGCGTGATAAGACCGTACAGCACGACGTGAAGCGCGCGAACGACGAAGTAGGCGACACCGAACAGCACCGCGTCCTCGCTGAACGCACGAGGTATCGACAGCGCGACGACGAGCATAGTTCCCATCGCCAACAAGATTATCAGTCGCGCCGGAAGGACTTCTTCGGCGGGAATGGCGTTCGTCAACCACGAGTAGCCGACCCACGCCCACCAGACGACAGCAAGGAGCAACACGCCGCGAACCACGCCACCCCACGTCAGATTCCGAACCAGAAAGCCGGTAATCTGGGTCAGCGCGAAGACGAACACGAGGTCGAAAAACAGCTCTAACGGCGTGACGCTTCCTTCCTGTTCGTTGCGGTCTATCGTCTCGTCCGACGGAGATGCAGTATCGGGCGTGCTCATTGGGACGAGTCACCGGCCAAAAGCCGGTGACGCTCAGACACTGACTAGCGAGGCAAGAGCATCAATTGACGTGTCTCCGACTGCCGAGAGTTGTGATAACCGACCGCTTTTCCAGTCTTTCGAACACAGCATAAAAACCAAAACGAAACGAGCGAAACCGACGGCCGCAACCGCAACACCCCGAGCGAAACTGGTCGTCCGGGAGACGGCAGTCTCCTAGACGAGTTTCAGTGCCCGACTTACGACAGTCGTGCCGTGATATCTGCTTCGGTGACGATGCCGACGGTTTCGCCCTCCTGAGTCACCATCACGGCTTTGTAGTGGTCGAGCAGGTTGCTTAGTTCGTTCAAGGTCGCGGATTTCGAGACGGTCGGGAAACTTTCGCTCATGAAGTCGCGAACGTCTTCGTCGCGGGCCTCCTCGTCCACGTGAACGAGGTCGCTTTCGCTGATAGAGCCGACCGGCACGCCGTCTTTGATGACCGCGAGTTGGGAGTAGCCTGCCTCCTGCATCTTCTTCACCGCCGCGCTGACCGGGTCGGTCGGCGCAACGTGAACCACGTCTTCGTGCATCAGGTCGCCCGCCCGGACGATGTCGCCCTCGGACTCCTCCAGCGCGTTGACGATTCGTCGGAGCGTCGAGAGTCGAGGGTCAACGTCGCCGCCTTCGATTCGCGCGATGAGCGGCTGTGAGACGCCCGCTCGGTTCGCCAACTCGCTTTGAGTCAAGCCGAGGTCGGTTCTGCGTTCCCGGAGGTCTTGGGGTGTCGGGAGTTCCATACGCGGAATTACTACCGGTTATGCGATAAATCGTTCGACTATTCGGCGGCACCGAAGTCGATGTCGTCTTCGTCCTCGAACTCGATGGTTTCGACCACCGAAAGCGGGACGTCGCGGAGCGCGCCACCGATTTCGCTTTTGGCGATTCGCTGGGCGTGTTCCTCGCTGTCGGCGTTGAACACTTTCATTTCGAGGACGAGGCCGACGAGCGCGGTGTGGGCCGCGATGAACGCCGAGTCGAACGGTTCGCCGCAGGCCGGACATCCCGTCGCGCCGACTTCGACTTCGACGTAGTCCATGTTCTTCTGGTTCAGTCGTTTTCCGGCCTCGCTGACCGCAACGCCGATTGCGTCGTCGATATCGCCGACGTCGCGTACCAACCATGCCGCTTCCATCGCAACGAGATAATTGCTCATACGTCACCCGAGACGCCGGAGGGTTTCGTGTCTTTTGGTTTCCCGGCCGAAATCGGCGTCACTGCTGGTTTTCGAAGTTACAGATTTTTCGTCATCTCGACACAGGCGAGTTCGACGCCACCCGTCGTCTCGTGAGAGAGCGTTTCGACCCGCTCGTATCCGGCCTGTTCGTAGAAAGGAACAGCGTTCAGCGAAGCGCGGAGCGAGAGCGAGTCGATGGTTTTCGCCGCCGCCTTCGATTCGAGATGGGAGAGCAGTGCAGAGCCGACCCCATCCCGGGCGAAGTCGGGATGAACGTACACGGCATCGACGACCGCGTTTCCGTAGTCGAGACGGCCAAATCCCGCGATTTGGCCGTTTACCTCCGCGACGACGATGTGCTCGAACTCGTTCCGCACCGATTCGCGATACGGCGCGCTCCCGAGTGGTTTCGTCGCCCACGCTTCGACCTGTTCGTCACGATAACGTTCGGGACCGAACGCTCGAATCGAGGCAACGTGAAGGTCGAGAATCGCTTTCGCGTCAGCTTCGGTGGCAGGACGAATTGACGCCATAGCAACAGAAACGGCGGCGATAACCGTAACCCCATCGGGGAATCAGTTGGCGGTCAATGCGTTTGTGGCGGGTGGCCACCAGTTTACGACCGACGGCCCGCGGGCCGTCGGTCGCCAGTCGATTCGACTATCGGTCGATTCAGCTACGTCGCATTCGATTATGCGACGATGGAGTACGTGAACAGAAACCCGAAATACAGCAATACGAGTACTGCGAGCACCTTGAGACGGAACAGTCGCATCTCTTCGGTTTCTTCCTCGTAGGCCTCGTGGAAGGCACTCACTTCGTCGTCGTCCAGTTCGTCGCCGTGTTCCAGTCCGCGGTGGAGGACGAGGTACTCCTCGTGGCTGAACGGTTGGCCACAGTACGAACACTCGGGGGGCGATTCACCGGGTGGGACGGAGGTTTGCGTCGTCATTGCTGTGATATCATTCAGTTGCGAGGCTATTCCCGTGTTGTTTCTACGATCGTCTTCCGATAATAGCTTTTGAAATCGGGCGGCAGGCGCACGAGCGTCGAAATTCGAAACCGAACCGTGCGGGGAGTTAGTGGTTCGGCTGTTCGGCGGGCGCTTCCATTCCCGACAGTTTCAGGATGAGGATATTTCGGGTGTCGTCTTTGCCGTCGACGATGCCTTTCACGACGAGTTTCGAGAGGGGCGTCGGCCCGACCGTCACTTCGTCGCCCTCGTGGAAATCACGAACCGACCCGCGGAGGTGAATCTCGGCGCGACAGAGTTCAGGGTGGTGAACGCTGTTCAAGTCGATTTCTTCGACGTTACCCTCTTCGACTACTTCGCCGTTCTGCCGGAGCGGCACCTCGGCGGCGCTGTCCAACTGCTGGATGTCGAGCGCTTCGAAGGCGGTTGCCGTCGGTTTGTAGCCGCCTTTCGGGCCGGGGACACCTTCGACAAGCTGGAGGGCTTTGAGGCTCTGCATCTGATTTCGAATCGTACCAGGGTTGCGGTCTACTTCTTCGGCGATGTCCTCGCCTTTGACCGCATCTTCGGCTTCTCTGTGGAGGTTTACGAGTGCCGTCAGTATCGTCTCCTGACTCGGCGTCAACTCTATACTCGACATTAGATGAACCTTGGTAATAGATTTCCTTAAACCCGACGAATATGCTGGGAGAATCGTGGTACACGGTACCTCTGTCTGGACAGTTGTAAACGCACCGTCTGTCGAACGAAATGGCGGGTTTTGAAACCCCCTCGAAACGTCGTCTCATCTATGACGAAACCCGTCCAGATTATCGGCGCACCTGTGGACTACGGCGCGAACCGGCGTGGCGTGGACATGGGTCCATCCGCGATTCGCTACGCCGGACTCGCAGACCAACTCGCAGGCGCTGACGTGACCGCCATCGATTCCGGCGACCTCGCCGTTCCGCGCGCGGAAGAGCGCGACCCAGAAACCGAAGAACCGGCGGAGGGCAAAGCGAAATTCCTCCGCGAAACCGCCGACGTATGTACTCGCCTCGCGGACGAAGTCGCGGGTGCAATCGACGACGATTCGTTCCCGCTCGTCCTCGGCGGCGACCACTCTATCGCCATGGGTTCCCTCCGCGGGTCGGCCCGCGACGCCGAAATCGGTGCTATCTGGTTCGACGCCCACAGCGACTTCAACACGCCGAAAACCTCTCCGAGCGGAAACGTTCACGGAATGCCGCTCGCTGGCGCACTCGGTGTCGAGGATTTCGCCGACACCGAATGGGCCAATGCACCCGGCCTCTCCGAAGAGAACGTGGTCCTCGTCGGCCTCCGAAGCGTCGATGAGAGCGAAACCGAGGCAATCCGCGACAGCGACGTGACGACCTACACGATGTCCGACATCGACGAGCACGGTATCACCGACATCGTGGAAGAGGCCCTCGACATTGCCACGGACGGCGTTGACGGCATCCACGTCAGTTTCGATTTGGACTGGCTCGACCCCAAAGAGGCACCCGGCGTGGGTACCCCGGTTCGCGGCGGCGCAAGCTATCGTGAAGCCCATTCGGCGCTCGAAATTGTCGCCGAGCGCGATGCAAGCGAGGGCGTCCTGCGCTCGCTCGAACTCGTGGAAGTGAACCCGATTCTCGACGAGCACAACGAAACTGCGGAGTTGGCAACCGAACTCGCGGCGAGTGCGTTAGGGAAACGCATTCTGTAACACGACCTTTTTATTGCGAGATAAAAAGCTCGACCAAAAGCACTTCGTCACCCCCTCATCATGTCGGACGACTCGCGTTGCTCGTCGTCCTCGTTCCACCGGAAGACCGAACGTCTTCCGTGCCTTGCTTCTCTTCGTTCAGCAAGACTTCGAGGGTTCCTCGGCCCGAAAAATCTCCGATTTTTCGGTGAATTGCTGGCCGCTGGCGGTTGTGTAGACTGCTGATTTTGGCGGTCTGTGAATATTCGCGTCGTTCGGCAGTCGTGTAGATTCCATAAAATGACAGCGGAGTCGTCTGCCGAGAATCGGCAGGCGACTCGCGTTCTCGTCCGTACAAATCGCGGTGAGTGTCGTTACTCTTCGCTGACTTCCGGCTCGACTGCTTCGACAGTCTCTTCGTCCGCGTCAACTGTATCGTCGCTTTCGTCCGCACTTTCCGCTTCTGCGGCTTCTTCCTCGGCAACCCGACTCGGAATCACGTCCACGCTCGCCATACGGTCGGTTTCGTCAACGTCCATCACGGTGACGCCCATCGTGTTCCGACCGACTTCTGAGATGTCTTCTACGCGGATGCGCATGATTTGTCCGGCCTCGCTCATCAGGACGAGTTCGTCGTCCTCGGCCACGCTCTTTACGGAGGTTACCGGCCCGTTTCGGTCACCCGTTTTGATGTCGATGAGTCCCTTGCCGTTGCGCGATTGGCGGCGGTACTCGGTGAGCGGCGTTCGTTTGCCGTAGCCTCGACGGGTGACGGTGAGCAAGTCGCGGACTTCGCCGTCCGAAGCGACCATGCCCACGACTTCGTCGTCGCCTTCGAGGTTGATACCGCGAACACCCCGGGTGTTGCGACCCATCGCGCGGGCTTCGGTTTCGTCGAACCGAATTGTCATGCCGTGTTTCGTGCCGACGAGGAGGTCTTTCGTGCCGTTCGTCACCGCTACGTCCACGAGTTCGTCGCCGTCTTCGAGACGGGCAGCGATGATTCCCGTCGAGAGGATGTTCTCGAAGTCGCTCGCGTCGGTGCGCTTGACGTAGCCCTGTCGGGTAATCATGCTCAGACATTCGTCCTCCTCGAACTCGTCGGTGGTGACGACTGCTGTGATGTCTTCGCCCCTGTCCAAGTCGATGAGGTTGACGGCGGATTTGCCCCGCGCCGTGCGCGACATCTCCGGAATTTCGTAGGTTTTCAGGCGGTAGACCTGCCCGTGATTGGTGAAACAGAGCAGATAGTCGTGAGTGTTCGCGCGGAACACCTTCGAAATCCGGTCGCCTTCTTTCACGTCAGCGCCGATGATTCCCTTGCCGCCGCGACCCTGTGCGTCGAAGTTGGCGACGGGCATGCGTTTGACGTAATCCTGTTCCGTGACGACGACGAACACGTCTTCCTCTGCGATGAGGTCTTCGCGGGTGACCTCCGAGGTGTCTTCCACGATTTTCGTGCGCCGGTCGTCGGCGTACTCCTCGCGCATTTCGATCAGTTCCTCTTTGACGACGTCGAGTAGTTCCGACTCGTCACCGAGGATGGTTTCGAGGCGCTCGATTCGTGCCGTAACGCCCTCGTACTCCGACTCGATTTCCTCGGATTCGAGCGAAGTGAGACTACCGAGTTGCATCCGAACGATGTGTTCGGACTGCTTTTCGGAGAAGTCGAACGTTTCTCGAAGTCCTGTCCGTGCGCCGTTCCGGTCGTCGGAATCGCGGATGAGTTCGACCACATCGTCGATGTTTTCGAGCGCGCGCAGACGCCCTTCGAGGATGTGTGCGCGCTCTTCGGCCTCGTCCAGTTCGTACTCGCTGCGACGCCGAACCACGTCCTTGCGGTGGTCTACGTAATGCTGGAGCAGTTCTTTGAGCGTCAGCACCTTCGGCTGGCCATCGACCAACGCGAGCGAGATGATGCTGAACGTGCGTTCGAGGCGGTGGTCGAGCAGTTGATTTTCGACTACTTCTGGAATCGCGTTCTGCTTGAGTTCCACGACGACGCGAATCCCGTCGCGGTCGGATTCGTCGCGTAGGTCGCGGATGCCCTCGATAGTGCCGTCGTTGACGAGATTGGCGATTCGCTCGATGAGTCGCGCCTTGTTCGTCTGGAACGGGAGTTCCGTGATGACGATTCGGTCGTCTTGAACCTCGTATTCGGCCCGCACCCGAAGTCGGCCTCGGCCGGTTTTGTACGCTTGATGGATGTCGTTCCGGCCGACGATGTTCGCGCCGGTCGGGAAGTCGGGGCCTTTGACGTACTCCATCAGGTCTTCGACCGTCGCGTCGGGATTGTCGATGAGTTCGACGGTGGCGTCGATGATCTCGCCGAGGTTGTGCGGCGGGATGTTCGTGGACATCCCGACCGCAATCCCGGACGACCCGTTGACGAGCAGGTTCGGAATCGCCGAAGGCAGCACTTCCGGTTCCTGCAAGCGGTCGTCGTAGTTGGATTTGAACTCGACCGTGTCCATCTCGATGTCGTCCAACAGTTCCTCGGCGATGGAGGCCATTCGCGCCTCCGTATATCGCATCGCGGCCGGTGGGTCGCCGTCTACGCTCCCGAAGTTCCCCTGCCCATCGATGAGCGGGTTGCGCATCGAGAACTCCTGTGCCATGCGGGCGAGGGCGTCGTAGATGGACTGGTCGCCGTGCGGGTGGAAGTCGCCCATCGTATCCCCGACGATGTTCGAGGATTTGCGGTGGCCCGAACCGCTCGTTACACCGGAACGGTGCATCGCGTAGAGGATGCGGCGATGGACGGGTTTCAGACCGTCACGCACGTCCGGGAGGGCGCGACCCGCGATGACCGACATCGCGTAGTCGATGTAGCTCTGTTCCATCTCGTCCTCGACGCGGACGGTCTGGACGCGCTCTGCAACGTCGTCAGGTACGTCAGGTATGTCCGAACTCATATGTCAACCCACTCCGCCTCGTTGGCGTGGTCTTGGATGAACTGTTTTCGCGGCCCGACGGCGTCTCCCATCAGCACCGAGAACATCTTGTCCGCGGCGGCGGCGTCTTCGATGGTAATCCGTTTTAGGATGCGGTTTTCGGGGTTCATCGTCGTCTCCCACAACTGCTCGGGATTCATCTCGCCGAGGCCCTTGAATCGCTGAACCTGCGAGGGATTGCCGTCGCATTTTTCCTGCACGATTCGGTCGCGCTCTTCCTCGGTCATCGCGTCGTAGGTTTCGCCGCGATAACGAACGCGGTAAAGCGGTGGTTGGGCGGCGTAGACGTAGCCCGCTTCCAACAGCGGTCGCATATACCGGTAGAGGAGGGTGAGGTACAGTGTCCGGATGTGCGCGCCGTCCACGTCAGCGTCAGTCATGATGATGATTTTGTGGTAGCGCGTCTCCTCGATGTCGAACTCCTCACCGACGCCGGAACCGATCGCCGTGATGAAATCCCGAATCTTCTCGTTTTCGAGCACCCGGTCGAGACGGTGCTTCTCCACGTTCAGCACCTTGCCGAACAGCGGAAGGATGGCTTGGAACTTGCGGTCGCGGGCCTGTTTGGCTGACCCACCTGCGGAGTCACCTTCCACGATGAACAACTCGGATTTCGTGGGGTCGCGCGACTGACAGTCCGCGAGTTTGCCGGGGAGCGCGCTCGATTCGAGCGCGCTCTTCCGGCGCGTGAGTTCTTCGGCCTTCTTCGCGGCTTTTCGGGCTTTCGCGGCCTCGACGGCCTTCCGGATGATTGCCTGTGCTGTGTCCGGGTGTTCCTCGAAGTACACCGACAGTCCTTCGTGAACCGTGCTTTCCACGATTCCGCGGACTTCGCTGTTTCCGAGTTTCGTCTTCGTCTGCCCCTCGAACTGCGGGTCTGGGTGTTTGACGGAGATAACTGCCGTCAACCCTTCGCGAATGTCCTCGCCGCGAAGGTTCTCGTCGATGTCGGAGAGCAGGTCGTTCCCGTTGGCATAATCGTTGACCACTCGCGTGAGGGCGGTTTTGAACCCGGTCAGGTGCGACCCACCTTCGCGGGTGTTGATGTTGTTGGCGAAGGCGTGAATCGACCCTTGGAGTTCGTCCGTGGCCTGCATCGCCACCTCGACCTGAATGTTGTCGGTCTCGTCCTCGAAGTAGATGACTTCGTTGTGAAGCGACGTTTTCGTCTCGTTCAGATACTCCACAAACTCGCGGATGCCGCCGTCGTAGTGGAACGTGTCGCCTTTTTCCTCGTCGCGTTCGTCGCCGAGATTGATTTCGACGCCGGAGTTGAGGAAGGCGAGTTCTCGAAGGCGGTTTTCGAGCGTCGAGTATTTGAAATCGGTCGTCTCGAAAATGTCCTCGTCGGGCCAGAACCGGATTTCGGTGCCCGTCTCTTCGTCGTCTCCGAGGTCGCGGAGACGTTCCATCTCGCCGTCGGGTTCGCCGCGTTCGAACTCCTGTTGCCAGACGCCGCCGTCACGTTTTACTTCGACTTCGAGTCTCCCCGAGAGGGCGTTCACCACGGAGATACCGACGCCGTGGAGGCCGCCCGACACCTGGTAGGATTTGTTGTCGAACTTCCCGCCAGCGTGGAGGACGGTCAGGATAACTTCGAGGGCGGGCATGTCGTACTCCTCGTGGTGGTCGACCGGAATCCCGCGTCCGTCGTCCGCGATGCTGACGGAGTTATCCTCGTGAATCGTCACGTCGATGGTGTCACAGTACCCGGCCAACGCCTCGTCAATCGAGTTGTCTACCACTTCGAAGACGAGGTGGTGTAACCCGCGAGTGTCGGTAGAACCGATATACATCGCCGGGCGTTTTCGAACGGCCTGAAGCCCTTCGAGAACCTGAATCTGCCCGGCACTATACTCATTTCCGTCGCTCATAAATTCTGATTTATCGTAGACGCCCCCCACTGATAAAGGTCACGCACGCGCGCGTGTGAGCGACTAAATATAAAGCGCCGCTAAGCGGTGCGAAGCGATTGACGAACGTAACCGACTACGTTTCACTGCACTCGAACGGAAACCGAACGGTATTGCCACGTCCCGTTTCGGAGCCAGTGTTTCTGTCTGTTGTTTGCGATGCTCGCCGGTAATCTACTGCCGACGATAGACACCCACTTCGGAAATCAGTACGACTCTACTTACATATCAACGACGTCCATCTCGTTCTGAGATTCTTCAGATACTGTAATTACGACGGTATCGGCTAATATCGACGAGTAGCGCCGTGCTTGTTTCCGTCTAAATTATATCTGGCCAACCCTTATCCATTGACATATGATTCCGAACACTGATTCCATAGCGGTGGCACTTCCGATGGCACTCGACCCAGCAGTGGAGCAAACACTGTCCGACCCACTACTATCGGCCTCGTTGTGGACGATGATTGCCGTCATGGGGTTCTCGCTCCTCTTGTTCGTGTACATGGGTCGGAACGTTACGGACAACCGAGTGAAACTCATCTTCGTGGCAACTATCGGCATTCCGGCGGTCTCGATTGCGAGTTACCTCGGCCTCGTTTCGGGGTTGACAGTCGGCGTCGTGGATATTCCGGGACGAGGCGAAAGCGTGACACTGTGGGGCCGGTACCTCACGTGGACGTTTTCCACGCCACTCATCCTGTTAGCGCTGGGACTCCTCGCGGGAACTAATCGAGCAAAACTGTTCACAGTTGTCGTTTTCGACGTGGCGATGTGTCTCACCGGCCTTGCGGCGGCGTTGACGACTCGTGCGATTTGGCTCCGTTGGACGTGGTTCCTGTTGAGTTCGGCGTTCTTCGCCATCGTCCTCTACATCCTCCTCGTCGAGTGGCCACGCGACGTTGCCAATAAGAGTCCAGACGTTCAAAACCTGTTCAATCGTCTCAAATATCTCACTGTCGTCCTCTGGATAGGATACCCCATCGTCTGGGCGATTGGAACCGAGGGAATTGCGCTCCTCGGAACCGGCGTTTCGGGGCTTGCACTCACTTCGTGGGGCTACAGTCTCCTCGACATCGGCGCGAAATTCGTGTTCGCGTTTCTGCTCCTCCGATTCCTCGCTGACGAACCCGCGGGCGTTACTGAAACCGCTGAAAGAGAACCGAGTGTCGCTCCCGGAGACGATTAAAGGGACGATACCTCGTTCCTGTCGCTCTCAAACGACCACTTTCACTTTCACCGAGCCATCGGGGCAGTTTTAACGTTCCCGCCGATAAATACTGGCGAAGAATGCCTTCGATGCAGTCTACGCTCGGCGACGAGGGGATCGCCGAAGAGTTGGCCGAAAGCCAGCGACAGATCTCCATTGCCGAGTTCTTCGAAAAGAACAAGCACATGCTCGGGTTCGACAGCGGTGCCCGGGGGTTAGTCACCGCTGTCAAAGAGGCCGTTGACAACGCACTCGACGCGACCGAAGAGGCTGGGTTCAAACCCAGTATCTCGGTCGAAATCAAAGAGAGCGGGGATTACTACCGCCTCGTTATCGAGGACAACGGCCCCGGAATCACGAAGGAACAGATTCCAAAAGTGTTCGGAAAACTGCTGTACGGGTCGCGCTTTCACAAGCGCGAACAGTCCCGCGGCCAGCAGGGTATCGGGATTTCCGCCGCCGTCCTCTACTCGCAGTTGACCAGCGGGAAGCCCGCGAAAATCACGAGCAGTACGCCGGGAAGCGACTCCGCGCAGTACTTCGAACTCGTCATCGACACCGACCAGAACGAACCGGAAATCAGACACGAGGAGGAACAAAACCTCGCCAGAAGCAGCCTGCGACCGACGCACGGCACGCACATCGAACTGGAGATGGAGGCGAACATGCGGGCGCGCTCGCAACTCCTGCGCTACATCAAACACACCGCGGTCGTCAATCCGCACGCGGAAATCCGGTTCAAGGAACCGGGAGACGACGAGTGGATGGAGTTCGAACGCGACGTGGAGGCAGACCTCCCCGCCGAAACCGAGGAAATCCGCCCGCACCCACACGGCGTCGAACTCGGGACGCTCCTGAAAATGTTGGCCCAGACGGACTCCCACAGCGTCTCGGGATTCCTCCAAACCGAGTTCACCCGCGTCGGAAAGAAAACCGCAGAAAACGTCATCGAGAACTTCCGCGACAACCACTTCGGACGCGAGGCCGCGTGGCGAGGCCCGCAGGCCCACGAAGAAGCCGACGTGAAAATCGCCGTCGAGGACGCAGTGGCGAACAAAGGTGCCGACGCAACCGCCGCGTTTGCCGAGACGATTGCGGAGAAAGTTTCGGATGCCGACCGAATCTCGCACCATCGGCTCCGCGCAATCGTCCGACTCGCCGCCGAGGAAACCGAAGAAGAGTTCGGAACCTCCTTCGGCGAGACGGTACAGGAAAACGCACTCGATGCTGGATGGAAGGCCATCACGAACGACCGCGTGACCGACCTGTACGAACTCGTGGACGGGGCGACGAGCACCCGGAAGGACGACGAGACGGTTCGCGCGCTCGCCGAGCGAATCGCCGCGAAGTTCGAGAGCGAGGACGGATACGACCGCGCAACCGCGAAGAAACTCCGCGAATACGTCGCCCGCGCGGGGGACATGACCGAGGAGCGCGAGGAAGTGACCATCGGCGAAACGGCGCGCGAGAACGTTTTCGACGCGATTTGGGATTCGATGGTGACGGTTCCCGACGAAGCGCCGAAAGTGAACGCAATCGCCGACAGCCGCGACACTGCGAGTGAACTTCTGGACGCGATGAAGCAGACGGACATCATCTCGCCACCGACGAACTGTCTGTCGCCCATCACGGCGAACCTCGTGGAGGCCGGATTGCGCAAGGAGTACGACGCGGACTTCTACGCCGCGGCGACCCGTGACGCCGACGTTCACGGCGGCGACCCGTTCATCGTGGAAGCCGGAATCGCCTACGGCGGCGAACTCAAAGCCGAGGGATCGGCAGAACTGCTCCGCTTCGCAAACCGCGTTCCGCTGGTTTACCAGCGCGGGGCGTGTGCGACGACCGACGTGATAAAATCCATCGGCTGGCGGAACTACAATCTCGACCAACCCGGCGGGCGCGGCGTCCCGAACGGCCCAGTCGTTATCATGGTTCACGTCGCTTCGACCAACGTTCCGTTCACGAGCGAGTCGAAGGACGCGGTCGCGAACGTTCCGGCAATCGAGGACGAAATCGAACTGGCGATTCGGGAAGCGGCCCGCGAACTCAAATCCTACCTCAACAAGCGCCAGTCGCTCAAAAAGCGCCAGAAGAAACAAAGCGTCATCGCGACCATCCTGCCCGAGATGGCCCAAAAGCTCTCGGACGTAACTGGCAACGACGAACTGGACATCGGCGACTCGCTGGCGCGCATCATGAACAACGTGCTGGTCGAACGAGAAGTCGAGGACGGAGCCGTCTCGCTGGTCGTGGAGAATCACTCCGGAACGAACGAATCGCCGAAACTGACTGAAATCGTGGCGACGAAGCCGGAAAACCTCTCGGACGGTGCAACCGCCGTCGAGATGGACGACGAGTGGTTCGTGACGTGGGAACCGACCGTTAAGAGCGGAGAGGAAGCCGTGTTGGAGTATCGAATCGCGGAAGACGTATCGTTCGACCGGGTGACGGTCGAGGGAATCGAAGACGAACGACTGACCAACAACACATGAGCGCAGACGACAACACCGAAGCCCAACGGAAACTCATCGACCTCGCCGCGGAGTTCTACGACCAGTTCGCGGGGGGACAGATTCCGGAGATGTCCATCCCGACGCGGACGAAGAGCAACATCGAGTACGACGAAGACGAGCGCGTGTGGGTGTACGGCGACCGAAAAAGCACCCGGAGCGCGAACAGCGTTCGCGGGGCGCGGAAACTGCTGAAGGCGGTGTACACCATCGACTTCCTCTCGAACCAGTTGGAAGAAGACCGCTCTTCGACCCTTCGTGAGTTGTACTACCTCTCCGAATCGTGGGACGCGAAGGAAGCGCAGTTTTCAGACCAAGACGAGTCGAACCAACTCATCGAGGACTTGGAAATCGTCTCGGACGTCACACGCGAGGATTTCCACATGCGCCCGGAGGAGTCGGGAGCAACTCTCATGGGGCCGCTTTTCCTCCGCGAGCAGACTCGGCGGGGCGAGCGCGACATCCACTGTCAAGAGGACGTCGGCGAAGGTGGCTACCAGATTCCGAACAATCCGGACACCATCGAATTTCTCGATCACGACGCCGATTTCATCCTCTGCGTGGAAACCGGTGGTATGCGCGACCGACTGGTCGAAAACGGTTTCGACGACGAACACAACGCCCTCATCGTCCACCTGAAAGGACAGCCAGCACGAGCAACCCGGCGAATTACGCGCCGACTCCATCAGGAACTCGACCTGCCGGTCACCGTCTTCACTGACGGTGACCCGTGGAGTTACCGGATTTACGGTTCCGTCGCCTACGGTTCTATCAAGAGCGCGCATCTGAGCGACTATCTCGCCACGCCCGACGCGAAGTTCATCGGCGTCCAACCGGCGGACATCGTGGAGTACGACCTGCCGACAGACCCCCTGAGCGATTCGGACAAAAACGCGCTCGAAAGCGAGCTCGAAGACCCGCGCTACCAGACCGACTACTGGAAAGAACAGATAGAGCTTCAGCTCGAAATCGAGAAGAAATCCGAACAGCAGGCGCTCGCCTCGCACGGCCTCGATTTCGTGACCGAAACCTATCTTCCCGAGCGGCTAAGCGACATGGGAATCATCTAAGCTGACCACAAATTAATTCTCCCTCTCACCATGATATTTTATTATACTGGACAATCAGCAGTTATCATGTCCATCGCGAGCGTACTCTCTTCAATGAGCAAGTGGCTAAACCTGAAGTTGACCGGCATCGGTGCGATGGTGTTCGCGGTGATTTGGGTGCTTACCAACTACTCGATGAACGTCTCGAATCCGCTGTTGTCCGAACTTGCGGGGTTCGCTGCAATCGGCTTGGCGGTGCTCGCGGTTTTTGACGCCCTGAACGGCGGTATTTCGGACTGAGATTTCGAACAGTCATCCGATAAGCGAGTTCACTATGCGAACTCAGATTCGAAATCGAACTCGGAATCGAATTCGGTTTCGACAGGCTTGACATCGCCGCTGGCACACGACCGGCAATATTTGTTCTCGCCTTTGTTCACCGTCGTGACGGGCATTCCGGCGAAGTATTCTTTCTCGCTGAACGTTCGTTCGACGCCGGTTCCGACCGGGCCAGAGCAGATAGTACACGGGGCGGTCGGTTCCGAGATGACTTTCTCGTCCGTCGAGCGGACAGTGCCGAACGTGGTGAGCGATTTGAATCCCGGCACGTGCTGTGGTGCGAGGAGGAGTAAAATCAACCCGAGAATGAAGAATACGGCTCCAAAGAGGAAGATTCCCGACCCAACATTGATCAACATGATAATAAGTCCCAGAATCGTCGCGAAAAAGCCGAGCACTGAACTCACGACGAACGCGGCGGCCGATTGTAGCGTCCAGTTGGTCGAATAGCCGGATTCTTCCATGAACTGCTCTCCACCGTCCTCTCGGAGTTCGATACGGTCGGCACCCGGCGAGTAGCTGTACCACGCATAGAGGAGATTTCCGACTGGTGTGGTAAACAGCAGGAGGAGGATGTGGACGGGAATCGACCCGAATTTTCGGCGTATCATCACGACACGGTCGCCGTAATCGTGTTTTACCTCCCATCCTTCGACGGTGAGGTCCTGGATGCGTCGGCGAAATTCGGGGCGACGGCTCTTCACGTCCGACCCCCGGCCGCGTTTAGCGATGCCATCGAGTGTGGATTGAAAGTCGAACCCGGTGGAACCCGTCTCGACTGCGGTTCCGCACTGCGAGCAGAAGGACGCTCCGGAAGTGAGCGCCGCACCGCAGTGCGCACAGAAGTTGGAGGAACGTCGGGGACTCATGGTAAAAACGTGTTCGGCAGCTACCAAATAAATTGCGTTGGGATGACCGATTCGAACGACTGAATCAATCCCGAAATCGCAGCCTCTCGGCCTCAATCCTCGTTTGACCGCACTCCTCGGCTCCCCTCATTCTTCGTCCAGCGCGACGGAAACACCTCGGCTTTCTACGTCTTCTGCAAACGCCTCGGAATCGGTTTCGAGCGCGGAAAACGTGTTGTAATGAATCGGCACCACGAGGTCGGGGGAAAGTGCTTCTGCCAGTTCCGCCGATTCGCGTCTGTCCATCGTGAAACTACCGCCGATTGGCGGGAGGAATAGAGAGACTTCGAGTTCTCGGTGTCCCGCCAGCACGTCGGAGTCGCCGGGCCAGAACACCGTCGTTCCGCCCAACGAGAGGAGGAATCCGACACCAAAGCCTTTCGGATGGAACGGTTCGCCGTTCCCTCGCGTGTGCGGGCCGTTCGGTTCGTTGTAGGCCGGGAGTGACCACGCCTCGCAGTCGCCGACCGTCAGGTGGTCTTCCTCACCGATTCGCCGAATTTCGTATGGAAGGTCGTCCACGGCTTTCACGTCCCGGTCGATTTCCTCGGTGTTCACGCCGTCGTAGACGACCACGGTGGCATCGTCGCTCGCAACGCGCTCGATGCCGTCCGAGTCGTAATGGTGGTTGTGCGTGACGAAGACGACATCCCCATCTTCCGCTCGGTAATCTACTGGCTCCGGATGTCCCACGCCCAGAGTGTCGGGTTCCCAGTCGCCCGTCAGCACGCCGTACCGCCCGGGGTCGATGTAGGCGACGAAGCCGTCTTCGGTTTCGAGTCGCACCGTCGCGTAGCCGAACCACTCCACCGTCAACTCGTCGTGTTTGAGCGTCATGGCCGTGGGTAGGGTGGTTTTCGGGTAAAAGGATTCGGCCAAAGCGGGTGAGAGAAGGGATTTGTCGGGTCGTGCGAATCGGTTCTAAAGAAATCGGCTTTGTCGAGTAGATTATAAATCACGATTCCACTGAAACCGCATCCGCAACCGTCCACAGACCTCCCCAACCGACTCGCTTCGGTCGTCCACCGTCGGAGACGAGCTCCGACGAGCCGTTCGCTCGCTCCTGCGTCGCTCACGAAGACCTCGTGTGATAGTCGGCAGGCCTTCGGAACGGCCTCAGGCCTGCCGACGCACGCGCCACAGGGTTTGTGTGGCTTCGAAAAGAGACCCAATCCACCATACCTCTTACTGCGACTCCGCGAGTCGCTCTACACGCGTCAGCGAATCCGCATCCTCGACCGATTTGTCGTCCCTGACTCCCAAAAACCGCGGGAATCGGAGTGCGTATCCGGCCGAGTAAGTCGGCGACTCCTGAATCTCCTCGTAGCCCACTTCGAAAACGACCTGTGGCGAAATGTCCACGACTTGCCCCTCCTGCGCCGCGATGTGGGGTTCGAGCAGTTCCGTCAGGTTGGCAAGTTCCTCGTCCGTGATTCCGGTGGCGACCTTGCCGAGGGTTTCGAACCGGCCGTTCTCGGTTCGCGCGGACAGCAGGAACGTCCCGAGGAAACTCGCCCGGCGTCCTTCGCCCCACTCCGCGCCGGTCACCACGAGGTCGAGAGTTTCCACGTCGGGCTTGCGTTTGAGCCAATTTTTCCCGCGACGACCCGGCGAGTACGTCGATTCGGGATTTTTGAGCATGATGCCCTCGTGTCCCGCGTCGAGGGAATTGGCCTCGATTTCCGCAATCTCGTCTTCGTCGGCGGTGACGGTGAGTGCGGAGACGCCGCCCGAAAGTATCGCCTGCAATCGGTCGTGGCGTTCGGTGAGAGGTGCAGTCAGCAAGTCCTCGCCGTCTGCGTGCAGACAGTCGAATGCCCGGAGTTCGACGGCGACCTCCTCGCGCGCTCGCGCCACGTCGTGTTTCCGGCGGAATCGGCGCAGAATTTCCTGAAACGGGAGTGGTTCGCCGTCCGCCATAGCGACGACTTCGCCGTCCACGATGGCCGGGACCGAGAGGTTTTCGCGGATATACTCCACGATTTCGGGGAGTGCATCGGTCACGTCCTCCATGTTCCGCGAGAAGACGCCGACATCCTCGCCGTCGTAATGAATCTGCACCCTCGCGCCGTCGAACTTCCATTCGATTCCGGCCTCTTCCCAGTCTTCCAGCGCGTCCGTGACGGTTCCGGCCTGCGCGAGCATGGCCTGTACGGGCCTGCCGACTTCGAGTTGTAGTTCGTCCAGTCCGGGTTCGCCCTCGTCGCGGGCGACTCGGGCAACCCTGCCGTAGTCGTTGGACACCTGAAGCGCGCGCTCGGTTGCCTCGACGGGTACGTCGAAGGCTCCCGCGATGGCGTCCCGAACCGTCCCCTCGCCGACGCCGATTCGCATTTCCGAGAGGACGAGGCGGGCGAGATACCGCGCTTCCTGCGAACTCGTGCGGTTGCACAGCCCGAACAAAATATCTATTTTCGTATCCTGACTGCCCGACCCCTCGACACCGGCCAGCGTTTCGAGTTCGTCGGCGACTTCCGCGACGGTCAGTTCGTCCCGGCCCGCACCGAAGGCGGCCAACCCCTGTTGGCCGCCGAACTCGTAACTGCCCGCAACTGCGCCGATATCCCCCATCTCGGCCAGTTTGTCCTCCACGTCGTCCGCCGAAACGTTCTGCCCGGCGGCGCGCGCAATCGCGGTGTAACAGAGGTTCGGGCCGATGTCGAGCGTCGTGGAATCCCACGCCGGAAATACTCGCCCCTGTACGAATCGGGTGAGGACTTCGAGGTCGTCGTTCGCCGATTCGAGGAGGTCGGTGACCGCCTCGATGATGTCGGTGTCGGCGCTCAACCCCTCGATATCTCCGGCCCGTTCCGCGAACTCCGCAAACTCCATTACCGACGGTTGCCGGTAGCCGGAGTTAAAGCCACGGCTTTCGGTTTCCGGGGACTCGTTGCATTGCTGGGACTGTGCTTCAGCGAATCCGCCGCAGTCGAGCGACGACAAGGACAAAGCCCGTGGATTGAAGCCACTGGCACGCTCATTCCCGCGCATGACTGACGACCTTGCGTCGCAGGTAAAAGACGTGCTCACGGTTGACCGCGAGGAGTTCCAAACTCGTGTCGAAGAGGACGCAGAGGTCATCAAGGAAGAACTCGCGGACGGAACGTTCGACAACCCACAAGCAATCGTCGGCTTCGAATACGAGTTCTACGCCGTGGACAGAGAGACGAAGGCGCTCTCTCGCGTTCCGCGCCGACTGCTCGAACTCATCGGTTTCGAGAAAGAACTCGGCCTGCACAACGCTGAAATGTCCACCAGTCCGCAACCCCTGAACGCACACGGACTGGCCGCACAGGAGGCGGAAGTGAAAGCCCGCCTCTCCGCGGCGGAAGACCGAACGACCGCCGAAAAGATGCTTCTCGTGAGCGACGGCCTCTGGACGATTCCGCCGGAGGGCGAGACGGCGCGGAAGTATCTGACCAACAGCATCGAGGACGAGGGAACGCGAATCGCGTCGAACATGAGCGATTCCGTTCGCTATCACGCGATGGCGAATACGGACGCCGAAGTCGGTATGGAACTCGACGCACCACATGTCTCGCTCGAAGCGGACACAGTGATGCCTGAGAGTCTCATCACCTCCATCCAACCGCACTATCAGGTGCCGCACGCCCGCGACCTTCCGGCGTATTTCCGCTACGCCGCTCGAATCGCGGCACCACTGCTCGCGCTCGGCGTCAACTCGCCCTTTTTCCCGCCCGACCTGTACGACGACACGCCACCGGAGGAAATCGTGGACGAGGCGTGGATGGAGAACCGAATCGGCGTCTTCGAATCGGTGCTGAACGCAGAAGACCCCGGAAAAGTTTGTTTCCCGCAGGATTTCGAATCCGCGGAGGAAGCCATCGACAACATCGTCAACGACCGCACAATCGTCCCGATGCCGGTATCTCGTTCGGACAGGTTCGACGACGGATTCGCCCATTTTAGACTGAAACACGGCACCTACTGGCGGTGGGTTCGACCGGTGTTCGGCGGGGCGACGCGCTCCGCCGCGAACGCCCGCATCGAATTCAGGCCGATTGCCGCACAGCCAACGGTTCGTGACTCCATCGCGTTTCAGGCGGCCTTCGCGGGACTCCTCGAAAGCACGTTCCGCAGAGAACACCCGGTCACCCACCTCGATTGGGTCGTCGCCAAGGACAACTTCTACGCCGCGATGCGCGACGGACTGGACGCCGACCTCTACTGGATTACGAACGACGGCAAGGAGACGACGGATACGGAGGAACTGTTCTCCGACCTGTTTGCGCACGCGAAGGATGGATTACAAGCTCGCGGCCTGTCGGACGAACAGGCCGCGAAATACCTCTGGCCGCTCCGCCAGCGCGCCCGTCACGACATCACGCCCGCCAAGTGGAAGCAAAACGAGGTTCGCGAACGAATCGAAGACGGTGCGAGTCTGGAAGACGCAATTACGGAAATGCAGAGCAGATACATCGAAAAGCAGACCCACACGCTCATCGACGGGAGCTTTGCGAACTGGGTCGGTCGCGGGAAAACGGAGTTCTGAGCAAGCGAGAGTATTCTGAGCGAACGGGATTATTCTGAACGTGCGAGATTCTTCCGAGCAAGTGGGATTCGGTCGCTTCGCTGTCAAGACAGCGAAGCGACGAAAGAAGAAAGGAGACTGCTCTACAGAACGTCGTCGAAGTTCTTGTGCCCGTTGATGGTGACGCCCTCGTCGGTGATTTCGGCGAGGAAGACACCGTTTCCGCTGCCCGTGTCGCGCTCGACGGCGCTTTTGATACCGCGGGCCGCGATGGTTTTCGCTTCCTCGTTCGAGAGGCCGTCTTCGTACTCCTGTTCTAAGACACCGTAGGCGAGTTGCATCCCGCTACCCGTGACGGTGTAATCGTCGGACATGACGCCGCCTGCGGGGTCGAGGCTGTAGATGTGCGCGCCTTCTTCGTCGATGCCGCCGAGAATCGGCGACACCATGAAGAACGGGCCGCCGCGAAGCATGTTGCCCGCGAGCGTGGAGAGCGCTTGCATGCTCATCTGCTCGCCGCGGCGGGATTCGTAGAGGTTCGACTCGATGCGCATCGTTCGGATGAACGACTGGGCACCGCCGACCGACCCTGCCATGGTGAGCGCGGCGGTCGGGTGAATCTGTTCGACCTTCTGGACGTTCTTGTTGGAGACGAAGCGACCGCCGAGGCTGGCGCGCATGTCCGTCGCCATGACGACGCCGTCGGCAGTGGTCAGACCGATGGTGGTCGTGCCGGTTTTGTTGACGTTTTTCATGTCCTCCTTCGAGAAGTTGTTCTCTGGGAGTGAGCCGATTTCCGGCTCGTAGGGATTCGTCTGGCCGCTGCCGAAGCGCTCCATATTACGTGAAAATTCGGAGTCGTGCATTGGGCTACGCATTAAGCGAACGTAGTCCGCCAGTACTGATAAAACCAACCCTTTCGGTGTGCGATTCCGTGCCAAAGGGTCGGACAAAAACGCAGGACGCGGTTACGGACGTGGCTTTGCGGACTCCTCGTATGCGTTTCCGATAGGCTCCATGAGTCGGTGCATCGGGAACGGCACTCCGACTCGCCGGGCCATGATGGCAACCGGGAGCAAGAGGATACCGGTCAGGACGCTCATCTGGTACAGGGCGAACAGTGTAACGCGTCGTAGCGGTGCGAACATCTGAAACCTCGACCGACGCTGAGCCACACCAGTATAAAAGCGTTTATGCCGGTATTAATTCATAATGATTTGAATCTAGCAACTACCCCGACGCAGTCTTGCGATTCAACTACAGTTGTTTTTCAAACAAATCCATGTGGATTTGCGGCCGATTCCGCGTCAGAACTGAGTTTCCAACGCTGCCAGTATGCGTAAGTTATGAGGATTATCCGCCTCTCGTGCGCATTCGAAGGGCCGCCGGAGAATAACCGGGGCGAGAAACCGGTGACGTGGCCGCAAGGGTTGACGCGCGTCGCCCCCAACCACAGCTATGAACGTCGTCGTCGAATTTCGGCTTCCGACCGACGGATTCCCCTTGGGTGAACTGTTCTCCCACCGGCCGGAGGTGCGCATCGAACTGGAACGCATCGTTCCGACGGGAGAAAAAGCGATGCCGTACTTTTGGGTCATCGGTGACGCGACGTTCGTTGCCGACGTGTCTCTCGAAGGGTCGTCGGTCGATTCCATCGACGTGCTAAGTGAAACCGAACACGGCGCGCTCTGTCGGGCGGTCTGGTCTGCCGACGGTGGAATCTACGAGATACTGACCCATCAGGCGGCGACGGTTCTCTACGTCGAGGGGAACCGTGACGGATGGCTGTTCCGCGTCCGATTTCCCGACCACGAAGCGACCGGCCAGTTCAGAGAGTCGTGTGACGAAGCGTCGATTTCCTACGAAGTGCGGCGAATCTATCCGGTTTCAGAACTCCCGATGAAACGATACGACCTCACCGAAGAACAGCGAGAAGCCCTCGTTACCGCGTTCGAATCGGGCTACTTCCGCGTCCCTCGGGACATTTCGCTCTCGGAACTGGCGGAGACGCTGGACATTTCACCGCAAGCCGCATCAGGTCGGCTGCGGCGGGGATTAGACCGAATGCTCGACTCGGCTCTGTTTCCCCCGAGCGAATCGACGAATCTATCGGAGGGGTAATAAAGACGTGAACCAGTAAACCCCAAGGATTCACTTCCTCGTCCCCTCATTTCCGAAGGTATGAAATCGCGAACTGCCCTCCAGAAAATTCAGAATCCTTGAGGTGTCCGAAATGTGTAGAGAGTCACACGACGAGCGGCGAACTACTCACGGGAGAGACAAATCCGTCCTCCACGAAACGA
Source organism: Haladaptatus litoreus (assembly GCF_900156425.1). GTDB lineage: Archaea > Halobacteriota > Halobacteria > Halobacteriales > Haladaptataceae > Haladaptatus > Haladaptatus litoreus. Next base: position 1,497,205 of record NZ_FTNO01000001.1, on the reverse strand, counting down.
CACACGACGGCGACGGCCCGATTACAGAGACGGTCATCGAGGCACTCTCGGACGTGTCGGACGACCCGCCGACGGAGATGGAACCACTCTACGAGAGCGTTAGCCCCGACGCATTGATGGATTTGTTCGACCGATCGTCTCACGTAGCTGTTCCCGCGCGAGTCGAATTTCGCCATCACGGGTATGCCGTCGTTATCGAGGACGACGGTCAGGTCATCATCTGCGACGCCGAGTGAGGCCAGTACGTTTTTGCGCTTTTCCGGCGTAGCACGTGTTCATGCCAGACACACTGTACGACGTGTACCTCGTACCGTCCGGCACGCGCGGGGGAGAGCAGAACATCGTTTCGCCGGTCGAAGGGGATAAGCTAGAGTTCTACGAAACGGGCGTGTGGTTACGACGAAAAGGTGGGCGAAACTTCTTCCCTTACGAACAGATCCGAACGATTCGGGAACACGAAGGCGAGCGACCGTGAACTACTCGACCTGCAGGCCGACGATTTCGCGTGAGAAGATGTCGGCGTAACCCGACGGAGCCATTTTCAGCGACGGAACGCCCGGGAACGTGAGTGTCTGAACGGCGAGCATCGGCCGTTCGACGTTCGCGCCGAGCGTTCGAAGGGCGCTCTCTACGGCGTCGTAGAGTTTCGCCGTTTCCTCCACTTCGAGGTCGGAACAGACGCCAGCGACTCGCATTGGTAGTTCAGTGACAACTTCGCCGTCCCTGACGACGGCCCAACCGCCGCCCATCTCGTTGACGTGCGTAACAGCACGCCGCATGTCGTCGCCGCTTCCGACTGCTATCACACCGGGCGTCTCCCAGACCACGCTGGTTGCGACTGCACCCTCGAACGACCCGTAACCGGTCAAGAATCCGGTGAACCCGGTTCCGTCGCCTTCTGGATGACGGTCGAGCAAGGTCACCTTCAGCAGGTCGTCCTCCGGTGCTGCGACGAGTTCGTCGTCTTCGACTGGAGGCGACACCGTCGTTTGTCCCGACAGCAACCCTTCCCGGTACTCGATTGCGCGAACCGGCTTGTCCGTCGCCGAAACGCGGAACTGGTCGGGGTCGGTGCTGACGTTAACGCTGTCGTAGAAATGCTCCGGATACTCGTAGGAGCGCGGGGCGACGGTCGTCTCGTGTTTGTTGTAGACGACTTCGCCGCCGCTGATGACGGTGGTGACGTTGACGGTTTCCAAGTCGTCGATAAGAACGATGTCGGCGATGTTGCCGGGCGCGAGCGAGCCGAGATTTTGGAGGCCGAAATGTCGGGCCGGATTGAGCGTGGCCATCCGAATAGCGTCGGCAGGCGGAACTCCTTCCTCGATTGCCCGCCGAACGACCACGTCCATGTAGCCTTCGCGGATGAGTTCACGAGGCCACATGCCGTCGGTCGAGAGCGAGATTTCGTCGGCACCGATTTCCTCGTAGGCCTCGCCGACTGCTCTCATGTCGTCCCGAATCGACCCGCATCGACCGATTGCGTGAATCCCGTTTTCGACGCGTTCTACGATTCCCTCGCCGGAAATCGCCTCGTGGTCGTCGTCGATGATGGTCGAAAACGCCTGTAGCTTCTCTTCGGAACAGCCCGCGGCGTGGCCCGAGACGGTTTTGCCGACCCGTTCTGCGCGGTCGTACAAGGCTTCTGCTGGCGTGTCGCGCCCCACGGCGTGAATCCAATCGGTTTCGCCGACGCCGACGATTCTCGCGTCTTCGAGCAGATTTGCGAGCGCGTCGGAATCCCCGCGCGCCGGGCCGAACGTGTCGAGGAGCGGTTGCGGCGGGACGGTCGCGTACACACGAATCGGAAGGTAGGACGTTGCGGCGAGCATCTGCTCTACGCCTTCCGGGCCGAACGCCGGACCGAATCCCGTCACTTCGGTCACGACTGTTGTCGTTCCGCCTTCGAGTGCGTAGTGGTAGGCGTTCTCGAACGTCTGGTGAAGGTCGATATGCGTGTGGGCGTCGATGAATCCCGGCGAAACGACGCGGTCGTTGGCGTTGATGACTTTCGTGTCGTCGCCGATTGCGTCCGTCGCGTCCTTCGGAAGCGCGGCGACACGGTTGTTCGTCACGACCACGTCTCTGGCTTGGAACTCGCCGGGTTCGGGAAGCAGTACACGCCCGTTTCGAATCACGAGGTCTGCTGGCTCCTCTCCGAGCGCGACTGGTTGCAAGTCGTTCATGCAGATACCTCTTCGTACATCACGACACCACCTTGTTCTTGTCGGCTTACGTCGCCGCGCTCTTCGAGCACGTCCAAGTGACCGACTGCCTCGCTCATCCCCGGGAAGTACTCCGTCGCCGGAAGGTCGTCGAACAGCCCTTCCATCACGTCGAACGCCGTCGTCGGCCCCTCGACCAATTCGCGGACGTTTTCGGTGCGATCTTCGTGTGCTTCCAGAATTTCACCGATTCGCCCAGTCGGGTTTCCGATTTCTTCGCGGTGCCCCGGGAAGATGTAATCCAGTTCGCGCTCACGAAGCTCGGAGAGCGAGCGGTTGAACGCCGGAAGGACGCGAGGGCGATTGCCACCCGTTTCCATCGGTGGTTGGAGTAGCGGGTTCGGCGTGATGTCTGCGAGAACGTGGTCGCCGACGATGGCTTTCGATTTACCGCTTTCTTCGAACGTGAAAATCGTCTCGCCGGGCGCGTGACCCTGCACGGACTCCGCGGTCAAATCGACGCCGTCCACTGTGACGGACTCGCCGTCTGCGAGTTCGAGGTCGGTTTCGACGCCGGGAGAAACCGACAGGTACGCTTCCGGAAGATTGGTGACGGTTTCCGCCGTCGTCCTCGCCATTCCGCTTTTGTCGAAGAAATCGGCGAAATACGACTGTTCGTACTCCAGTCGGGATACGAAATCGCGAATAATCGACGCAGTGTCGTGACTCGCGACGACGCGCGCACCCGCCTCGCGGAGTCGTTTTGCCAACCCGAAATGGTCGGGATGAGGGTGCGTGACGAGAACCTGTTCGATGTCGGTCGGTCCCATCCCGTTTCCTTCTAACCCCTCGAGCAGTGCGGTCCATGCCTCCTCACTTCCCGGCCCCGGATCGACCAGCGTTCGCCCCGAAAGATAGGCGTTCACCGGGCCGATTTGAAACGGCGTCGGAATCGAAAGCCGCGTAAACATACACCCGTGTTTTTCTCGGCCGGGATAATACCGTTTTTGAACGACCGTTCGGTCTGAACTTCGACGGAACGATTTTATCTGTTGCTCGCCTAAGGACATGATTGGGTGGCACGATGAACAAACATTTCAAAGACGCGTGGTACTATTTCCGACGGTCGGGAAGTCATCTCCGCCGCGGCGTCCAAGCGGAGTTGGATACCGGAGAACGAAAATTCAGAACGTGGACGGGGAGAGAGCAGGAATCTGAACCGGAACCGACGCGCCGGGAGAAAGTGCGAAAGAATCTTCGAAACGCGGAGCAGACTGCCAAGCAACGGTCGCAGAAGGTCAAACGTCGGTCACGGGAAGCAAAACGGCGGTCGCGCGATGCGGTCAAAGACGCGCGAAAACGCATCGGAATGAGTTAATCGCGGATACTCGGTCGTAAACGAATCAGTAGTCGAATCCGACGCACTCGCAGTCGGTAAAATCGTCGTTCTCGAACCGCGGCGATTTTGCATTCTTTCGGTCTACGTCCACGCGTCCCCGAAACGTGGAGTTCAGCAATTCGACGTGGTCGCCTTTGACCAGCACGGTCGTTCTGTCGTCCGCGTCGTGGGTCGCAGTCACGCCGTCGAAAACGATTCGGGGCGCAACGAGGTTGATTCCGTTTCGGTTCTTCTCGCCGGAGTGAAACGCCAGTCGGCAGTTCCGAAGCGTCGTTCCTTCGCGCCAGATTTCGGCGCAGTAGCCGTGTTTCGAGCCGTCGCCCCAGTCGTCCAGTTCGACACCGTCCAGCAGAACCGACCCACCTCCGTCGTTGACTTTGATGGCTCGTGCCGACGACTCGCAGTCGATCTGCAGATCGCGTATCTGAGCAGACTCGCTCGACACGCGTAGACCGTCGTTATCGCAGTTCGGGAGGGAAATCTCACCGCCCGAAACCCGCACGTTTCCTTCCTGTAGCCAGAGGCCGCACCCGGTGTACTCGATTTCGTCCATTTCGATTCGAACATCGTGGGCCACGTCGTCCTTCCCCAACCGCAGGTTCGCGTTGCCGTTGTTTGTCCAGATCCCGCCCTCCACGATGCAGGGGCCTTCGCCGCCCGCCAGATAGCCGCCGTTGTTGACCCACCCCTCGACGTGGCAGTCCCGAAACGTCAACTCGCCGCGATGGTCGTCCGTGACGCTGATACCGATTGGGTGGCTGGTTTGGGATTCGACGGCGGACTGGTCGGGATACGTGTCCGGGCGGAACTCACAGCCGTCGGGGAGTGAGACGGACACGATTCCTTTTCCGTCGGGGTGCGTTACCGCCGCGTAAATCGCGCCGAGGGCACCCTTGTCTGCGGCGGCGCATTCGCCATCGACCCTCACATCCTCGATTTTCAGGTCGTGGCTCGCCCGCGCCGAGACTGCTTGCGACCCGACGCCGTCGGCAGTCATGTCGAAGGTGAGGTTTCGTATTTCAACCGATTCGGCGGAATTTTCTGGAGTTGCGCCCCATCCTCCACCGACATCCAGTCCGTACTGCTGGTCGGGGTCGGTCACGACCAGCGTGGCGTGGGGGTCGCCCACGACGGCAATCGCCTCGCAGTCGTTGTGCTCGAATCGACCGTCGAGACGGTAGCGACCTTCCGGGAGGACGAATTTCGTCCGTTTCCCTGCGTGTTCTTCGAGGACGCGATGGAGCGATTTCTCGCCGGTTCGAACTTCGGGGGCGACCTCTTCGACGCTCACCACGTTCCAGTCGGTCATGGTCGCTTTCGGCATCGGTCGGTCTTGGTCGTGGTGGCCGCCCACTGTCGAAAGCAAGCCTTAAGTCTCGGGCAGGGAAACGTCAAACTACGCGGGTCGGTAGTCTAGTCCGGTTATGACAGCTCCTTCACACGGAGCAGATCGGCAGTTCGAATCTGCCCCGACCCACTGAATTTTGGCGTGAGTAATCCGACGAGCGGCGCGTCTGCGACGCTTGTCTCTCACACGAACGGCAAATTCGTGAGCGGGGCAGATTCGAACCACGCCAAGACGTGCTCACTTCGCTCGCGCGACTTGTCTAGTTCGAATCTGCCCCGACCCCTTACTTCTATGGCAAGCAGATCCGCGAGCGGAACAAAAAGTCTCCATCGATAACTAAATTTGTTGGTTCTCAGCCAACAAGTTTCTCTATGGCAGACAGAAATTCCCCCGAACGAAAATATCGTTAGCGAATTACGCGGGCCACGATGCAAAACGAGTAGTTCGAATAACCTATGACTAAAAATTGTTAACGCACCAAAAGCTATCTATAGTACTGAAGTATTAACAGGTGCGTAGTGATGGCTTCGTTAAATACAATTTTCGACCTCCTGAGCGAAAAACGGCGGCGATACGTGCTCTACTACCTCGAAGAACAAGGGGAATCAGTTCCCGTGGACGAACTTGTGGAGACGGTGGCCGATTGGGAGAGTAGTGCATCGGGAAACGACATTCCAGCAGACAAGTTTAGAGAAGTGGAAATATCGCTCGTCCACACCGACCTTCCAAAAACGGCCAATGTCGAGTTCATCGAATACGACGTCAACGAAAAGATGGTGAAAATAAACGGTACATCGCCGGAATTCGACACAATCATCAATCTCGCCAAAATAATCGAAGAACCCGAATCGGAGGAGTGACAGCGGGGTAGTTTTCTCGTGCTGACTGGCAAGTGAATATGTTCCCTATGAGGTTCGAATCCAGTCAACCCGAGTTTTTGCATTTTCAGACAGCAGAACAGTGATTCTGCTAACTCAAGTTGTGTACAATTTGACAAATTCGGGAAGACGAATTCTCATCAGTTTTAGCGCGTCGGCGTTCACCATCGCGCTTCTCGTCCGCGTCGGCGACATAGTGTCAGTAGGCATGGTGGCCAACACAGTTGGGGCGAGCATCGCCCGAACGATGATACTCGTTGGGTTCACGAGTTTGTCCATCGCCGCAGTACTCCATTTGCAGAAACGCGAAAAGGACGGGGCAGTCTGAATATATTATTGAAATGGACTTCGACCATACGTTCGTCATTTCTTATTTTCGTGGTTTATGTTTTTATAATTATAAGTGACAGTATTACTATCACTCCCAGAAAATATTTATCAATTCTCTACTAATTATTGAACGCCAGAGATTGGCAGATAAATAGATGACTGCATCCAATCCTCCGCGTAAGAACGACCCAGAACAAAGTCAGTCGCCGTCCAAAAAAACCTCGCGACGAACCTTCCTCACCACCACCGCGGTTGCGAGTGCAGCAGTTACACTCGGTGGAACCGCGCTCGCGGCCGAGGATTCGTCCGAAACGGAATCCTCGCCATCAGTCACGTTCGAATCGCAAACGACGGATGGCACCACGGTCACCGTGAAATCTGCCACGCTTCCCGAACACGGATTTATTGTCATTCACGACGAACGATTGTACGACGACAAACCCGTCGAAAGCATCATCGGCGTTACCGACCACCTCTTCGAAGGAACCCACGAAAACGTCGAAGTACAACTATTCGACTATATCAGCGGCCGGGAGTTCGACAAATCGGAGTTGAAAGAAGACCAGACACTCGTTGCGATGCTTCACCGTGACCGGGACGACAACAGCGTCTTCGACTACGCGGAATCGAACGGTATCGAAGACCCACCAGTGACGAAAGACGGTGAAGCAGTTTCGGACGATGCGGAAGTAGAGGTTGGAGACGACTGCTGAGTCGGGTCTGCAATTTATTTTTGGGTGTGACCAACATTCGAGCCATCACTGTCTTTTGAGAATTCAACAAGTTTCAAACTTCTACCAGTTTCGAACTGCCATAGCACTACCACCGACAATGCTCAGAACACCGATTCCGATGAAACCAGCAGGTTTGAGATACGAGTAACAATCACCGGACGAAATCCCTATTTCGTGCCATTCGATGACGATACGGTCGATGCTTCCCCCACTTGAACCAGCGAGACAAAAAGTGCCAATGTCGGGTTTCGACAGAATGAGAACTAACAGGCCGATGAGTATCATCGCAAAACCGATATTGCGACGATTTATCAACTCGCTCGCGGACATTACCAACTAATGATTGAAATGAATAATACGCTTTGTGGCACAAGACGTACCGAAAAACAACATAGCTAAAAAGAAACCAAAAATCCGCAACTCGAACGACTCTACAGGAAGTCTTCGATGTTGTCCGCGACTTCCTCGGGCGTGTCGCCGACCGGGACGCCCGCGTCGTTCAGTGCGTTGATCTTACTCTCCGCAGTTCCCGTCCCACTGCCGGAGACAATCGCACCGGCGTGACCCATGCGCTTCCCTGGCGGGGCGGTTCGGCCCGCGATGAAGCCGGCCACAGGGGTGTCCATGTTCTCCGCGATGAACGCCGCGGCGTCTTCTTCGTCCTCGCCGCCGATTTCACCGCACATGACGACTGCGTCGGTGTCCGGGTCGTCCTCGAACAGCGAGAGAGCGTCGATGAAGTCCGTACCGATAATCGGGTCGCCACCGATGCCGATGGCGGTGGTCTGGCCGATGCCGCGCTGGGTGAGGTTATCGACCACTTGGTAGGTCAGCGTCCCCGAACGGGAGACGAGGCCGACGTTTCCGGCCTCGAAGATGTTGCCGGGGAGGATGCCGAGTTTGGCCTCGCCGGGCGTGATAATGCCGGGGCAGTTCGGGCCGAGCAGTCGCGTGTCGGTCTCCGAGAGACGCTTGTACACCTTCGACATGTCCTGCGTCGGGACGCCTTCGGTGATGGCGACCGCGAGGTCGAGGTCCGTGTCGAGTGCTTCGAAGATTGCGTCTCCCGCGAAGGCGGGCGGGACGAAGATAACCGATGCGTCGGCGTCTTCCTCCGCGACTGCTTCGTGGACGGTGTCGTAGACGGGCACGCCTTTGACTTCTTGCCCACCCTTGCCGGGAACAGCACCGGCGACGACGTTCGTACCGTACTCCATCATCTGTTCGGTGTGGAACCGTCCTTCACCGCCAGTGATACCTTGGACGACTACTCGGGTGTCGTCGTTGACGAGAATGCTCATTGTTCTTCCTCCGCGTTTTCGACGGCACGCTGAACCGCGTCTTCGAGCGTTGCTTCGACCTGAACGAGGTCGGTGTTCAGGATTTCCATCCCTTCCTCGGCGTTGGTTCCGGCGAGTCGAACGACGACCGGTTTCGGAATCTCGTCCAGCGATTCGAGCGCCTCGTTGATACCTTTGGCAACCTCGTCACCGCGGGTGATGCCGCCGAAGATGTTGAAGACGACCGAATCGACGTTCTCGTCCGAGAACACCATGTCGAGTGCGTTCGTCACGCGCTCCGCTTTCGCGCCGCCACCGATGTCGAGGAAGTTGGCGGGGTCGCCGCCGTAGTAGTCCACGAGGTCGAGCGTCGTCATGACCAGTCCGGCACCGTTGCCGATGATGCCGACGTTGCCGTCGAGTCGGACGTAGTCGAAACCGTACTCGCCAGCCTTGCGTTCGAGGTCGTCCTCGTAGGAGTCCTCTTCCATCTCCGCGAGGTCGGGGTGGCGGAACAGCGCGTCGCCGTCGATGTTGAGCACTGCGTCCGCGGCGACGATTTCGTCGTCGCTCGTGACCATCAGCGGGTTGATTTCCGCGTCGCTCGCGTCCTTGTCGTCCCACAGGTCGTACAGCGTCGTGAGGACGCTCGCAACGTCCATTGCAATGTCGCTGTCAACGCCCGCGTCGTACACCGCTTTTCGGGCCTGATACGGGTGCATTCCGAACGCCGGGTCGATGTGTTCCCGAGCGATTGCGTCGGGGGTTTCCTCGGCGACTGCTTCGATGTCAACGCCACCTTTCGTGGACACCATGGCGACGGGTTTGCCCTCGCCGCGGTCCATCGTCACGCCAACGTAGAGTTCGTTGACGAAATCGACGGCCCCTTCGACCAACACCTTCTCGACAGTGTAGCCTTTCAAATCCATCCCGATGATGGATTCTGCGGCCTCTTCCGCCTCGTCGCGGTCTTCTGCGAGTTTGATGCCTCCGGCCTTTCCGCGGCCGCCGACATGTACCTGCGCTTTCACCGCGACGGGGTAGCCGATATCCTCCGCCGCTTCGACGACCTCGTCAACACTCTCTGCAAGTGCCGAATCGGGCGTCGGAATCCCCGCGTCGGAGAACACCTCCTTCGCCTGGTACTCGTGTAGCCTCATGCACTCGAAAGGGGGTTGTCGCGCCGCTTAAATCCCGCCGGTTCACTTCCGACGGGACACCCCGGCGCGGGCAGGTAATTTTTGCCGACGGGGACCGTTCAGTCCAGTTGTGAAAATCGGCCAATCGGTTCTCGCACCGCTGAAACGGTCACTGGTTCGACCCCTCGCCGACCGAATCGAACGATGGTCACCCGCCCTCCTCCTCCAGTGGGTGCTGTACGTCCTGTTGGAACGACTGTGGCAGTTCGGAACGTCGGCCGGACTGTGGACGCGCGACGACACCCGCTGGGTGTTCGGCGCGCGCGATGGCGAGGCGTTCGTGGACAACGCGAAATACCTGTTCCTGCACGTCGCCAACGAACGTCCCGGCGTTCGCCCCGTTTGGCTCTCGAAAGACCGGGACGTCGTGCGCGAACTCCAGCAAGCGGGGTACGAGGCCTACTACGCCTACTCGCTCCATGGACTGCTGGCGAACCTCCGCGCGGGCGTCGTCCTCCTGACGCAGGGACACCGCGATGTCGCCATGCCCTGCTGTGCGGGCGCGAGGACGGTGCTGCTGTGGCACGGGATTCCCCTGAAGACCATCTCGTGGGACGCCGAATTTCCGGACGAACCGGTCCCGGTCAGAAGAGTCTACGAGTACATGAGCAACGAGTTCGACCGACTGCTGGTTCCAAGCGAGAACCTCGCGGAGGTGTTCGAATCCGGCCTCCACATCGACCGCGACCGGATGATTTTTGCGGACTATCCTCGTCTCGATGCGCTGTTTTCGGACGTTCGAGGGAGCGAAATCGGCGAGGACGAAACGGCCCGACACCGAGTTCGGCGTCTCTCGCGGAATCACCACGTTTTCTTCTACCTACCGACGTTCCGAGACGACTCGGAACGTCGGTTTTCGGCGCAGTTCGATTTCCACGAACTCGACGATTTTCTGGCCCGAACGGACGCCTATTTCGTCGTCAAAACCCATCCCAGAGAGCAGTTCGACCTGCCGTCGAACTGCGAACGAATCGTCAAATTGCCGGGAAAATTCGACGTGTACCCGCTACTTCGATACGCCGATACGCTCGTGACGGATTATTCGTCCATCTACTTCGACTACCTCGCCCTCGACCGGCCGGTCGTCTTCTTCCCATACGACCGCGACCGGTACGAGAAATCGAGGGGCTTCTATTTCGACTACGACGAAATCACGGCAGGGCCGGTCGCTTCGAACTTCGATGAACTGTTGACTGGCCTCTCGTGGGCGCTCGAAACCGATCTAGAGAAAACTGCACGACGCGAACTCACCCGAAAGCTGTTGACCGACGTGAATCGAACTGGCGAGCAGTCCGAAGTCGTGCACGACGCGATTCGTCGGGAACTGTTCGGGGTTCGCACCGACCGAACTATATAGAATTTTGTGATTACTGTTGTCACACCAGAGTTCAAGACACATCCATATATTAAAAAGGAAACCTTGAAGTCCGACTGGCCGTATTCGAACCCAAGGGTGGCAGAACCCGCACAACGCCCAGAATGTCCGGGTCTGCCCGAATTTGCCTATGGCACGCACGAGCGGAACGACGGAACGACAGTCGGACGTCGAACAGCACTCGAATGCCGGACAACAACCTGCGAATTCCGAACGACAACCATCGAATATCGAACACCAATCCTCGACTCTCGAATCCCATGTGAACGCCGAACTGGCGACGACGGAGTTCGAACAGTCCGTAGATGCAGACAGACAGTCCGCATCCACTAACGACCTCTCGATTATCGCCCATCGCGGCTTCGCGGGCGTGTATCCCGAAAACACGATTGGAGCGGTAAAACAGGCGACAGCCGCGCCGACGGGCGCACCAGAGATGATAGAAATCGACGTGCATCCGACCGTGGACGGCGAAATCATCGTCTTTCACGACACTCGACTCGATAGATTGACGGACGCCTCGGGAACCCTCGCGAGTCAGCGCGTCTGGAATCTACCATACGACGACCTGCGCGACGTGTCAATTCTCGGAACTGAAGAGACGATTCCTCGGTTAGAAACCTTTCTCGACGCGGTTCCGTCCGAAATCGGCGTCAACGTCGAGTTCAAAAATCCCGGGACGCTCGACGTTCGGCCGCGGGAAAACCTCCCGCCGGAAGACAGGGAAAAGCAGACGGAGTTGTGGCGTCCGTTCGCAGAGCGCGTCCTTTCGACGCTCGCCGACTACGACCACGAATTTCTCATCTCCTCGTTCGGCGAAGGTGCGCTCGCGGCGGTTCGTGAACTCGATTCGAAAATTCCCATCGCCGCGGTGTTCGCCAAATCAATCGTGGACGGGTTCGAAATCGCGCGCCGATACGACTGCGATGCGATTCATCCCCCGTGGAACATGATTGCCGGAACCGAACTGTTCAACGACGAGTACGGTTCGCTCGGCCCTTACGACGAAATCGACATCGTTGACCTCGCGCACGAGGAGGGCTACGACGTTAACGTCTGGACGGTCGAAAGCTGGTATCAAGCGACCCAACTCCACGAGGCGGGCGTGGACGGCATCATCGCGGATTATCCGAACGTTCTGCGCTTTTCCGGCCGATGACACCTCCGAAAAATCAACGACGGAACCATCGACATCCTGACCGCTAGCCCGTAACCTTATCACGAACAACGTCGCGGTATTGGGTCGGTGACTTTCATGAGGGGGGTAATTCTGTCAGCGGGGATTGGGTCTCGACTTCGACCGCTCACGCTTCACAAGCCGAAATGTTGCGTGACCGTAGATGGCGAACCGATTCTCGCCCGACAGTTACGAGCGTACGACGATGCAGGGGTAACGAACGTTACAGTCATCGCGGGCTACCTCGCGGACGACACGAAACGGGTCTGCGAGCGAGTCGCACGGAAGCGACCGAATCTCGACGTGACCGTCAGAACGAGCGAGGTGTTTGCCAACACGGACAACATGTATTCCTTATCGCTCGCGGCGGAGGACGTCGCCGGAGAGGAGTTCGTTCTAAGCAACGGCGATGTCGTTTTCGACACTGGTCTGTTGGAAACCGTGGTCGAATCCGACGCCGACAGCGCGGTGGCCTGCGATACGGGACAGTTCAGCGAGGAGGCGATGAAAGTCTCGATTGACGAAGACGAACGCCTCACGCACATCGACAAGGGGATTTCGGAGGAGGCCGCACACGGCTGTTCGACCGACGTGTACAAATTTTCGGCCGACTTCTCGGCGATGCTGTTCGAAGAAATCACGAAAACCATCGAGCGCGAAAACGAGTACTGTGAGTGGACTGAACTGGCAATCGACGAAATCGTCCGCAATCGAACCCACGACCTCTCGGTCACGGACGTGAGCCAGTATCGGTGGGTCGAGATAGACAACTTCACTGATTTGGAATCCGCGGATTTGCTCTTCAGTTCGCTCTCTTCACTCGAATCGAAGGAAGCAGTGTTTTTCGACCTCGACGGAACCGTCTATCTGGACGACGAACTCGTGGACGACGCGAAGGCACGAATCGAAACACTGCGCGAATCCGGCGTCGACGTGTACTTTCTCACCAACAACTCCTCGCGCTGGAAGGACGACTACGTGCGAAAGCTGAACTCGCTCGGCGTAGCATGCGATACGGAGAATCTCTTGCTTTCGACCGACGGGGTCGTTCAGCATCTTCAAAACACGGACGACGAGGTGTTCGTGCTGGGCACGACGGCGATGCGAGACGCCCTTTCCGACCACGGAATCGCCGTCGATTCCGACGACCCCGACCACGTCGTCGTCGGTTTCGATACGGAACTCACCTACGAGAAAGCCCGCGAAGCGACCCTCGGAATCCGAAACGGAGCGACGTTCCTCCTCGCACATCCCGACACAGTGTGCCCGACTGCGGAGGGAATGGTTCCCGACTGCGGTTCTATCGGCGCGTTGGTCGAACGCGCGACTGACAGGAAACCCGACCGAATCTTCGGCAAGCCCAACGCCGAGATGATTCGGCACGTCCTCGATTCGAACGGCTACTCGCCCGAGGACGTTGTCGTCGTCGGCGACCGACTGGAAACCGACGTGCAGTTGGCCGAAAACGTCGGGTGTGAGTCCGTCTGCGTGCTGACCGGGGACGCCACCCGTGCGGATGTCGAAGCAAGCGACATCAGTCCGACGCTCGTCGCGCCGAGCATCGAGGTGTTAGACCAGTTCGTCTCCGTCTCGTCCGATGCCAGCGCACAGCGAGTCATCGACGAGGGCGCGTCGTGAGCGGTGTTGGTAGTGGTGATGTCGGTGATAGTAGCGGTGGTGGTCACGGTGTTCGAACAGGGTTCGTAACCCAAACACACACCGGCGACGTGTCGTGGCGGGAGGCAATCGAAGAAGGTGCCAACCTTAACTTCGATTTCGCTGAGTTGTACATGGACGGCGCGACGGAGCGAACCAAACTCGACCCGGAAGCAGTCCGGTCGGTTGCGGACGGGGAAGACATCGACCTGCTCGTCCATCTCCCGTTCGTGGACGTAGAAATCGGGTCGCCTCGGGAAGGAATCCGCGAAGCATCCCGCGAAGAACAGAAAGCGTGTATCGAAACTGCCGCGGCGATGGGTGCTGAAAAGGCGGTTCTGCACGCCAGTTCTCACGCGACCCCGCCCGAGTGGACGCGGGAGGATGTGGAACCGCACCTCCTAGCCGCGATACGCGAACTGGATGCGTTCGGCGAAGAACACGGCGTGAAAGTCTGTGTCGAAAATCTGCCCGGCATCCTGTTCACAGTGCACGACTTCGACCGGATTTTCGCGGAGACGAACGCCGCGATGACGTTCGACACGGGCCACGCGCGCGTAGACGGAATGGACGCGGAGGATATGGAATCGTTTCTGACGGAGCACGGCGACCGGATTTCACACATCCACGTCAACGACGCCCGGGGGCCTTCGGACGAACACGTTCCGACAGGTTCCGGGACGCTGGATTTGGAAACGGCGCTCGCGCCGGTTCGTGATGGCTGGTCGGGAACCGTTTCCGTCGAAGTGTACTCCTTCGATTTCGACTATCTCGAACTGAGCAAGCGAAAACTGGACGAGGCCCTCTGAGAATAGAAGAGAGTCGAATCAGTCGTCGTAAAACCGAACCAATCGGCACTCGGGACAGCGATAGCTGTTCAGGTACTGGACGCTGAGGCCGACCGAACTCAAAACGCCGCCCGACGGCTTGATCTGAATCCGTTCCTCGCCGAACGTCTGGTGTTCTACGGCTTCCATCGAAACATCACAGTCAGGACACGTTGGCATACCATCGACTCCACGTCCCACGGACTTATTTTCCCGCCTTGCGTGGATTCTCCCATGCGCGCAGTCCGATACCACGAACACGGCGGGCCGGAGGTACTTCGAGTGGACGACATCGACCGACCGGAACCCGACGACGACGAACTGCTGGTGGCCGTTCGCGCCGCCGGAATCAATCCGGTGGACACCTACTTCCGCGAAGGGTCGTACCCGCCGGGCGACCTCCCGTGGATTCCGGGGTCCGACTTCGCTGGCGTGGTCGAAGCAGTCGGGTCGGAAGTCGATGAATTTTCCGCGGGCGACAGGGTGTTCGGCACCGGCCTCGGAAACAACCGACAGGGAACCTGTGCGGAGTTCGTCACGACTCCGACTGATACCGTAGCGCACCTGCCCGACGGCGTCGGATTCGACGAAGGCGCGGCGGTTGCCCTCGTCGGCGTGACGGCGTGGCGCGCGCTCATCGACCACGCCGGACTGGAACCCGGGGAAACCTGTCTCGTCCACGGCGGAAGTGGCGGCGTCGGCCACGTCGCGGTGCAGTTAGCCAGCGCAACCGGCGCGCGGGTGACAACCACCGCGAGCGAGGAGTACCACGACCGCCTCGAAGCCCTCGGAGCAGACACCGTCCTCGACTACTCCCGCGACGACCTCGCGGACGCGGTGCGCGAGGCGGGCGCACCGGACGTGATTCTCGACCATCGACTGGACGACTACCTTCAGTTCGACGCGGACGTAGCAACAGTCGGAACCCGCGTCGTCGGAATTGGAAACGAAGGGTCGGCGGCAGGGTTCGATGACATTTCGGGTGCGCGCTCGAAGGAGCTTTCAGTTACGCTGATGAGCATGTTCAACACGCCGGATATTTCCGCCGTTCTGGAGCGATTGAGTCGATTGGTTGCGGACGGTGAAATCGTTCCGGAGATTGCTGGTGTGTATGGGTTGGACGAGGTCGATTCCGCACAGCAGGACGTGATTGGCGACAGTTTCCTCGGAAAGCTGGTCGTCGAGCTGTAGACGAGAGGCAGCATATTCTACGATTTTGGGATTCAGTGGTTGGTGCGACGAACGTTCGAAGCGATTTCAGCAATTACGCTAGCTGATGTCGACTCCAATGAGAACCGCACCCGTCCACGTACCTCCCCAGCCGATTCCTTCGCGCCTGTTGGCGCTCAGTCATCCCTCGCGTGATAATCAACCGGTCTGCGGGCGATTTGCCCGCAGACCTGCCGACGCACGCGCCACTGCGTTTGTCGAGATTCACGAAGTTTGACTTCCCGCACGGCGCGCGCTGGCAGGGGCCGGAGGGCACACCGCCCGGAGGCTCCTGCCGTAGTCGTGCGAGGGACGAGTGCGCGAACGGAGGTGAGCACACGAGTCGGTTGGGGAGGCATGTGGGCGGGTGCGGTGCGGAGGGGGGTTTCATTGGAGTCGTGACTTGCAATCGACTCATTCAAGAATAATCTTCAGACTGCAATCGACTCATCATAAATAGCCTTTTCGTGGAGAGTGAGTTCGCCGTGTCAGCGGGAATTTTAAAACCAGCAACACCACCCGATTCGAAAACGAACTCCTCGTGCAGTCGAACTTTATGCCGCTCCGGATAGTCCCCAACTCCATGAACGTGAAATTCGATTTCGCAGACGACGTAGCACTCGTCACGGGTGCAAGCGGGGCGCTCGGAAGTGCAGTTTGCACAGCATTCGTCGACGCGGGTGCGACGGTCTGCGCGACTGACGTAGTCGAACCGGACGAGGACACGCTTCCGGACAGCGAGAAAATTCACTTCCATCAGGCCGATTTCACGGACGAATCGGACGTCGAATCCACAATCTCGAAAATCACAGACGACCACGGCGGAATCGACTACTTGGCCAACATCGCGGGAACGTGGAAGGGTGGGTCGCCGGTCGAGGACACCGACGCCGACACATTTGACCTGCTGTTCGACGTGAATCTAAAAACGGCGTTTCTCGCGTCCAAACACGCCTTGCCGCATCTTCAAGACCGCGAGGGTGCAATCGTCAGCGTCAGCGCGCGCTCGTCGCTGGAAGGCGGAGAAGGTGATGCACTTTATCGCGCGTCGAAGGCCGGGATTCGATTACTCACCGAGTCGATAGCCGAGGAAAACACGGGTGTCGTGCGCGCCAACGCCGTCATGCCGAGCGTCATCGACACGCCCGCGAATCGGGAGATGATGCCCGACGCAAATCACGACGAGTGGGTTGACCCAGCGGATATCGCGGAAGTCATCTGCGTCCTCTGTAGTGATGCCACGAGCGTGACGAGTGGGGCCGCGGTTCCAGTTTACGGGGAAGCATAGTTCCGCGAAAAGACGACAAATTTCTAGAACTAACCGCGGATAGTTTCACGATTCCGGGATTCGGTATCGGATACCACGAATTTCGATTTTCGGCAGAGATTGCCTGAAACTATTTTTTACACTTTGGTAGTAGTATTCTATATTGGATAATATTTCTGATTAATACACACCGGACTGCTTATAACTGATAATTAAGAATGCCACGTACAAGCATGTCACAAAGAGAAACGTGGACATCCCGAGTAGGGTTCATACTGGCCGCTGTCGGTAGCGCAGTTGGACTGGGTAACATTTGGCGATTTCCGTATATGTCGGCGGAAAACGGCGGGGCGGCGTTCCTCGTCGTCTACCTGATTGCCGTCGCGCTCATCGGACTGCCTGCAATCCTCGCAGAGTTCGTCATCGGCCGTGAAACGAAGAAAAACGTCGTGGACGCATTTAGAAACCTCGGTGGCCCCGTGGCGGCACTCATCGGTGTCCTCGGCCTGTTCACCGGATTTTGGATGCTGTCGTACTACAGCGTCGTCGGTGGTTGGGTCATCCAGTACGTCATCGGCAGTCTGAGTGGCGCGTACTTCGCCGACCCTGGCATGTACTTCGGGCAAGTTTCGGAAGGAACAGGAACGATTCTGTTCCACGCCATCTTCATGGCCATCACCATCGGCATCGTGGCTGCTGGCGTCGAGAAAGGTATCGAAGTCGGCACCAAAATCATGGTTCCGTCCATCGCCATTCTGATGATTGGAATGGCTGCGTGGGCGTTCACCCTCGACGGCGCTGGCGCGGGCTACGACTACTTCCTCACCGCCGACTTCGGCGTCATCGCGGAGAACTACCAGTCGATTATTCCGGACGCGGTCGGACAGGCGTTGTTCTCACTCTCGCTCGGTATGGGTGCGATGATAACCTACGCCTCCTATCTCGACGGCGACGACAATCTGCTCGGCGACGGTATCAGCATTACCGTGCTGAACACCTTCGTCGGTGTTCTCGCCGGATTCGTCGTCTTCCCGCTCCTGTTCGCGCAGAGCATCGACCCCGGTAGCGCCGGTGCAGGTGCCGTTTTCGTCTCACTCGCACAGGCGTTCGCGGAACTCCCTGCGGGTGGCATCATCGGCTTCGTGTTCTTCCTCGTCCTGCTCATCGCGGCGCTCTCGTCGGCTATCAGCCTCCTCGAAGTCGTCGTGTCGTACTTCGTGGACAACTTCGACGTGAGTCGTCCGATTCTGACGACCGGTATCGGAGTCATGATATTCCTCCTCGGAGTTCCCTCGGCACTGAACATTAACACCTTCACGATGTTCGACAACATTGCATCGAACATCCTGCTCCCACTCGGCGTCACACTGACCGTCATCTTCGTCGGATGGATATACGGTGGCGGCGCAGTCGCCGAACTCCGGCGTGGTCTCGGCAAAAACAGCAGTTTCGGCCCAGTGTGGCTCTGGCACATCCGTATCGTCGTTTTCGCCGCCGTTCTCGGCACGCTCGCGCTGAGCATCATGACGTTTATGAGCGCGTGAACGCGTGACGACGGTCGTATCGAACGCCGAAAATAGACACTAACAATTTTCATTTTCTCACCCGACACAGCGTGGCGCTCACCGTCTTCGAATCCTTACTCGTGTACTTAAAGCAAGGCTCGATTCGATAACGATTCGTAACCGAATCCGCCGATTCTGTCCCAAATGTGTTGTAGAAAATCGCCCTTTGCGGCCCATCGACTGTGATTACAGCAGTTTGACGATTCATTATCTCGAAACCCTCATAAGTCCGTAGCAGACGAGTGCATAGCAATGGCACGTGAATCGTGGGCGAGTCGAGTGGGCTTCATCCTCGCGGCAGTCGGAAGCGCCGTCGGACTCGGAAACGTCTGGCGCTTCCCGTGGATGACCGCCGAATACGGCGGAAGTGCCTTCCTCGTCGTCTATCTGTGTATCGTTCTGCTGGTCGGTGTTCCCGGCTTAGTCGCGGAGTTCGTCATCGGACGCAAGTCGAAACGGAATCCGGCGGGCGCGCTCGCACGCCTCGCACCTGGCACGAAATCGTGGGGCTACGTCGGCCTGTTCGGCGTCATCACCGGCCTCGTCCTGTTGTCCTTTTACAGCGTCGTCGGCGGGTGGATTCTCCGCTACTTCGCCGCGAGTTTCACTGGGTCGTACTTCGCCGAACCGAGCGCGTACTTCGGCCGGATTAGCTTCGGCGCGGAAGCCGCGGCGTTCCAAGTCGCGTTTCTCGCGGTGACCGCACTCATCGTCCTCGGCGGCGTTCGCGGCGGTATCGAGAAGGCGACGAAAGTGATGATGCCGATTATCGTCGTTCTGCTCGGCGTGCTGGCGGGATGGGCAGTCACGCAACCCGGTGCAGGTACGGGCCTGTCGTTCTACCTCGATTTCGACCCGACGCCGATTCAGAACGACCCAATCGGGATGCTCCGCGCCGCCGCCGGACAAGCCCTGTTCACCCTCTCGCTCGGCGTGGGAACGATGATAACCTACGCCTCCTACCTCGGCGAGGACAACAGCCTCGCGTTCGACGGAAGCGTCATCTCGGTTCTCAATACGGGCGTCGGCGTGCTGGCCGGACTGGTCGTCTTCCCGCTCTTGTTCGCGTTTCAGGGCGGACTCACAGAGGTTACAGAAGGCGGCGAATCGGGCGCGATTTTCATGGGCGTTGCCGGGGCGTTCCGCGAGATGCCCTACGGCGAAGTCGTCGCGGTCGGCTTCTTCGGCGCAATTTTGTTCGCCGCGCTGTCGAGTTCCATCAGCATGTTGGAAATCCCCGTCGCGTACCTCGTGGACGAACAGGACGTTTCGCGGCGGAACGCGACAGTTGGCCTGACCGGACTGGTGCTCGTCACGGGTACAATCTGTGCGTTCAACCCCGGTATTTTCGATTTCGTCGCAAGCACGCTCGTCGACCTGATGCTGACCGCGGGACTCGCCGGATTCCTCGTGTTTACCGGGTGGGTTCTCGGAAAGGACGCGCTCACCGAGTTCGATTCGGGCGCGGGCAGAATCGCCCGCGCCCTCGGAACGCCGTGGCTGTGGAGCGTTCGAACGATACTTCCTCTCTTCTTGCTCGCAACGCTCGCGGTGAACCTCTACGCGATGCTGTAGGTTTACGTGATACTGTAGGTCTATGCGATGCTGTAGGTCTACGCGTTATTGTAGGCTGTACGAACCCGGAGCAAATCGCTCCGGTTTCCCGTCGTAGTACGGAAACCTTTTGCGCCCAGTCGTACTGCAAACGCGCAATGACAATGCGTCCGGGTGTTCGGCAATGACGATGGACGAGCGAATCGACGAACTGCGCGAAAAACGCAGTGAGGCCGAAAAAGGCGGCGGTGAAGACCGAATCGAAAAACAGCACGAGAAGGGGAAGATGACGGCGCGCGAGCGCATCGACTACTTCTTAGACGACGACACCTTCAACGAGTTCGACCAACTTCGAACCCACCGAAGCCACAACTTCGGGATGGAAGAAAAGCAAATCGCGGGCGACGGCGTCGTGACTGGCTACGGCGAAGTCAACGGCAGAAAGGTGTTCGTCTTCGCGCACGACTTCACCGTCTTCGGCGGGAGTCTGGGCGAAGTGTTCGCCGAGAAGGTGACCAAGGTGATGGACAAGGCGATGGAAGTCGGCGCGCCCGTCATCGGCTTGAACGACTCCGCCGGAGCGCGGATTCAGGAAGGTGTCGCCTCGCTCGCGGGCTACGCGGACATCTTCCACCGCAATCAGAAGGCCAGCGGCGTCATCCCACAGATTTCCGCGATTATGGGGCCGTGTGCTGGCGGGGCGGTCTATTCGCCCGCCATCACGGACTTCATCTTCATGGTGAAGGACACGAGCCACATGTTCATCACCGGCCCTGACGTCATCGAGACGGTCACGGGCGAAGAAGTCACGTTCGAAGAACTCGGCGGCGCGAAGGCCCACACCGCGGAAAGTGGAGTCGCGCACTTCGCAGAAAACAGCGAGGAGGAGGCGCTGGACGACATCCGGCGACTGCTTTCGTACCTCCCGCAGAACAACGTCGAAGACCCGCCGCGCGTCGAACCGTGGGACGACCCCGAACGACGCGACGAGTCGCTCGAATCCGTCGTTCCCGACCAACCGCGGAAACCGTACGACATCACGAAGGTCGTAGACGGCGTCGTGGATGAAGATTCGTTCTTCGAGGTGCAGGAAGGCTACGCGAAGAACATCGTCGTCGGATTCGCCCGACTCGACGGGCGTTCCGTGGGTATCGTGGCGAATCAGCCGCGGGTCAACGCGGGCACCCTCGACATCGAATCGTCCGAAAAGGGGTCGCGGTTCGTCCGCTTCTGCGATTCGTTTAATATTCCGATTCTGACGTTCGTGGACGTGCCCGGCTTCATGCCCGGAACCGATCAAGAACACGGCGGCATCATCCGCCACGGGGCGAAACTGCTGTACGCCTTCTCGGAAGCCTCGGTTCCGCTCATGACCGTCATCACGCGGAAAGCCTACGGCGGGGCCTACGACGTGATGTCTTCGAAGCACATCGGCGCGGACGTGAACTACGCGTGGCCAACCGCCGAAATCGCGGTGATGGGACCACAGGGAGCGGTCAATGTCCTCTACAGTTCGGAACTCGCCGAGGCCGACGACCCCGAGGCGCGCCGCGAGGAACTCATCGACGAGTACCGCGAGCAGTTCGCCAACCCGTACACCGCCGCAGACCGCGGCTTCGTGGACGACGTTATCGAACCGAAGGAAACCCGCCCGCGACTCATCGACGACTTAGAAATGCTGATGAGCAAACGAACGGAACAACCGGAAAAGAAACATGGCAACATCCCGCTCTGAGGACGTGAAGCTCTCGATTCCCCCGAACGCCTCCGAGGAGGAGGCCGCCGCGATAGCCGCGGCAATCAATGCACATCTGCAAGATCAGCGCGCCGCCGCGGAAGCGGACGAGGAACCGGATTGGGACGGCAAACGCTGGCAGTTCGCCGGAAAAGTGTCGCAGTTGCAGAACCGGAACGTTCGCGTTCCGCGCGACGCGCCGACCGATGCGTGGGCGGCGGCGGGGCGGACGACGCGGTTCTGAGCTAATTCCTGAATTTGGTCGAGAGTCTTTCAGAGATGGTCAGCTGTGACGCCACGCGATAGATGTGAACTTCCCTTTGGTTGTCACTTCCGTCACACTCGTTGGTGTCGTTATTACACTCACCGAATCGATATAGTCTCGTTGTCACATGTGGTTTGGCAACCGACACAGGGCGGGAGGAGAGCAAAGTAAACCCAATTGGAGCCGATACGTGGGGTTAATTAGAGGGGACTGATTGCTGAGACGCAGCGACCCGGCCGACTTCATTTTCGATTATGTTCCTATATAACAACAATTTAATCAGTTGTACATGACGAGTGAACTGGTTGGGACCCGTTTCATCACTCTTCAATATTTCACCAAGCAGATGTGGATACACCGGATCTCGAGTGAACCGGTAATTAGGAGATGTGCTACCAACTACAGAGCGTGTATCTCTTAACCCTCGCCCCTATTCCGGAGAATTGTCCGGTTTGCGTTGATGCGAAAATGTAATGAGGCTGGTTCCGACGCGACCACCGTTTATTTGGAGCTATTTGCTGAATTCAGTCAGCTCTTGGTTGAGTTTCTCTTTTTCCTCGTAGAAGAGCGCGTGACTACTCTCTTCAAAGCGAACGAGCTCCGAGTTTTCGATTCCGTCGTGGAGCTTCTCCGCCGTCAGCTCGAACGGACAGGCCTCATCGTGGACGCCGTGACATATGAGTGTCGGAACAGAGATGTTCGCGAGGTCGGACCGAAGATCCATCCTCCCAACTGCTTCGATCGAATCGGCCATGGCCTGTGGCGACGATTCCATGCTCATATTCTGGAGCCAATCTTTCAGTTCGGGACTCGGTTCAGAGTGAAACATCGAATCGGCGAAGTCACTGCTTACCTTCGCTCGGTCCTCATAGCATCCCTTAGCAAGGTCAATGAATGCAGCTTCATCGATACCTTCCGGAAAGTCCGGTTTTTCAGCTAGAACAGGACTTGCAGCACCAAGCAGCGCCAATTTTTCCACGTGTTCTTCGTTATGGCGGCTCATATAACGGGTGACGACCCCACCGCCCATCGAAAAGCCCGCGAGTGTTACATCATCGACATCGAGTTCATCGAGAACCGTCTTGAGGTCGTCGGCGAACATGTCGAAATCGTATTCGCTCCACGGTTTGCTCGACTGTCCGTAGCCGCGAAGGTCGATACCTATACATCGAATATCATCTCTGGGGAGTTGGATGTACTGATATTCGAACATTCGGTGGCTCAGTGGCCACCCGTGTACGAACACAACCGGTGTACCTGATCCCCAATCTTGAACGAACAATTCCACCCCTTCCTCGACTTCGATTCGGGTCATGCTGACCACTGGCTGGTCAACCAATGAGTATATATGTACTTTGGCAGTCTTTCTTACTGACCAAACGTTATTCTCGTATTTAATCTATACAAAATTAACTGCGATTGAAATCCTGCGTCTTCAGAGTACACAGGCGTGAACATCAGTTTGCATTTAGAAGTGTTTCCAGCCACTCTCAATATGGAGTGAGGTGCGAAATACTCCCGTCGAATTGTGAACAGATATACGTGGGGTATTGGGGGGTAGTCCACTACCGCTTATACTGCAAGTCAATCGCTAAAACCAGGCGAATTCAAGAAATCGACCTCGCTGCCGCCGTGCGTTCTACGTCGGTTATAGACTTAGTCACGCGTCTTGAAACGAGTCGAAATCCCAGACGACAGACTGCTTTTCACCCAATTGTTCGGACGACCGGATCCGATTGTCGATTACGATGAGAGTTGACATACGAAATAATGCACCACGAACTGTACATGGTTCGATTCGTGATATCGGGGGAGTCCACTTTCGCCTATAAAATCAAACAGAGGTTAGCACACTGTAGGACGAAAAAAGTCCCCGGATACTATATTCGACACACCGCCAGCATGTGCTCCGAGAAATCCACGACCGTCCTGTCCTCGCGGAGCAGTTTCACCACTTCCCGAACGCTCTCGACTGCCTCCTCGTCGGCTTCTTCCAGTTCGGTTTTCATGCGGTTTGCAATGCCCTCCAAACCGACCAACTGCTCGACTTCGAAGCCCGCTTTCTCCAACTCCGATTCGAATTCGTCGGCGCGGAAGAAGTGGCACTCCGCCCAACCCTCGCCGTCGCTGTACTCGTCCACGCGGGCTTGGGTGTACTTGCCGTCCTCGGCGATGGGCGCGAGCAGGCCGTGAGAGGAATCGAGGTTGAACCGGAGGATGTCTTGAATGGCCGCAAATCGACTGATGACCGAGACGAAGACGGAACTGTCGGTGCGAGCGACCCGCCGGAGTTCGGCCATCGCCGTCGCTCGTTCGTCGTCGTCCACGACGTGCGAGAGCGGGCCACCGAGACAACAAACCGCGTCGAAACGGTCGGCCTCGAATCGCAGGTCGCGCACGTCGCCCTGCTCTGCTGAGAGTCGGTCTTCGAAGCCGCGGGCTTTCGCGTTTTCGCGGGCGAGTTCGACTTGTTTTGCGCTTAGGTCAACGAGCGTAACGTCGTGGCCGCGCTCTGCAAGCCAACAGGCGTACCGGCCCGCGGCACCGCCCACGTCGAGGACGTGGCCCGATTCGGGAAGGTGGGCTTCGAGGTAGTCCGTCGTGTTTTCGAACTCCATGCGGGTGACTGGGTCGCGGTCTAAGCGCTCCCACTCGCCCTCCGCGAACTCGTCGTAGTACGTTTGCGGGTTCATGTCGGACATGGTTAGGCCCTCTCCGATTTCGTTCGAATCGCTGTGCGTCGCGTGGATGTGGATTTGTGCATCTGTGTAGTGTTGAAGTTGTTCGGATGCGGTTCACGGGGCGCCGGGGTTCACCCCGACCGTCACCGTCCAACCGGCCTAGTTCCGAGGCTCCACCCGACGAAAAGCAGTTGCTGGCCCAGTATTTGTGCCAGCGTGGGGTGGAGCGATATTTGTCACTATCTAGTTGTTTTAGTAACAGTATATAATTATTTGGGACAAGTATCGTCGGGCAATCAGAGCGCCTTGACGACTAGCACATCGGCACAGACGGTACGACTGACCGAACTAATTGGTGCGCGCTGGCAGAAACCTCCTGGCAAATTTCCCCCGGTTTGTGCTGCAGTCGCGAAGGGCTTCGTGAGCAAAGCTCTCGTGAACGACGGTGGAGTGAACGAGAGCACGGATGAGCTTCGCTCTTCCAAAGTGCGTGAGAAACGCAGTCGGTTGGGGGAGGGTATGGACACCGAGATTTCGCAGAAATCTCGATTGCGAGTAGCGCGGAACGCAGTTCCGCGGACAGTCGAACGGCGGAGCAGCGAGACGACGGCATAGCCGCGAGCAGGCGGTGCGGAGGCGGTTTCAGTGGCGTCGGCAACTGCCGAGAGTTTCATTGAAACCAGTTGTTCTGCACTATCCTCGGTGTAGACAATTATCATAAACACAGCTACCATTCTTCGTCGCGTATCCCGAAGACGAAATCGCTTTAGCCCGCCACTGCCACCGGAAACTGTGACCCGCGTCCTGCTCGTCGGTTCGGAGGAAGTCGATTTGCGCGCCGAACTGTTTTCCCGGGAGACGGCACGCGATGCCCTCGCCACCTTCCAACTTCGCGAACCGTATCGAAACTGCCTCGAACTGGAGACCATCAGCGTCGGCTCCGCCACGTCGCTGTTGAACGACCTGAACTGGTATCTCGTTCGCTTCGTGGACGAGGCGCTGGTTCTCGAACCGAGCATCAGCGACGACGAATGGCTCTCTCGGAACCTCGCGGCGCAGGTTCGGGACGGCGACCGCAATCCGGCGGAAACCGACCCACTGCTCAAGATGTACGGGGTTGAAGCGAACGAGTCCGGCAAGGAACTCGTAGAGCCGATGTATGTCGCCCGAACCGTGGACGGGGTTCCGGAGTACGACCTGCGCGATGTCGATGAAACGCTGGTGGTGCGGGTGACGGACGAAGAGTTCCGGTCGTAGTAAAGCACGTTGTTTGTTAGCATCCAACATTGAGTGGATTGTAGGTTGCTGAAAATAAACACGTGAAATTTGTTGAGATTGTATTGTAAGCAGTGATTACTGACGGGTAGCCGCTCTTTGTTTTCCTTCAGCTTCCTCATAACAAATTGGTATACTGACCTTAGCCGAATTGCATGTCGGAAGAAAACAATGGCAACGAGAACGGTATCAAACGAAGGAACTACCTAAAAGGACTCACCGTAGGCGGCGCAGCCATCGCCGGTTTCGGTGGTCTTTCCATGTCCTCGCTTGCGCAGAACGGAGACCCTATCGAGGCATCGTTCTGTAGTGAAGCGAGTACACCACCCGAGAATCCACCAGGTGGACAAGCGGGTCAGTGTATCAGCTGCGCACGCGAGGCCTGTGGCACTGAACCGATCGCCGTCGGGCTGGTTACTGGCCTTGACGGAACCTGCTATACGACATCGGCGGAGGAGATTCCCGACAATGCGGACTATATAACGTTCAAGGCAGGGCAGAACTGTTTCCTGGCGGAGGTTCCCGAAAATCCGGAGGGCGACGTTACGTGGTGTCTACCAGAAGGGTCGCAGGACATCAGCAACGCGACGTTCTACACGTGCGGTGGCGAAAATCCCCCAACGGTCGACGACGTGGCCGCATCTTGTGACGAGATAGTCATCACCACTTCGAACATTCCCGATGGAGATACGCTCGACGTTACGGTGGAATTCGCGGACGGAACGACGGAGACGTACGAAGACGTGGAGGTGCAGAACGGAGAGGCAACCGTCTCCTTGCCCGGCGACTCCAACCCGGTATTCGTTACGGTCACGTATCAGGATAACCTGATCCTGTTCGACGAGGGCGTGGTGGCAGACCCACCGTGTGAAGACGAACCGGCAGTCACTGACGTCGAGGTCACGTGTGCGCAGATCACCATTCAGACCGAAAACATCGACGAAGGTGAGACGCTGGACGTGACAGTGACCTTTACGGACGATTCCACAGAAACGTACATGCCGCAGGTCGACGCTAACGGCGTTGCAGTGGTCGAACTTCCGGGCGACCGAGATCCGGAGCAACTCCTCGTGGAGTACGACGGAATGGTGCTGTTTGATCAGTTTGTGGCGGCGTCCGATGCGCCGTGCCGGGGACAGCCAGAGTGCCCACCCGACCTCAACATCGCATTCAAATATAAGTACGGGACGTGGTGGCCCGACACCTACGACGATATCGGTGACGAGGTCGACCCCGATGTATTCTCGGTCGAGGGCGATCAGAAAGAGGTGACCATCTGCGCTCCCTTCCCGTTCGCCGTCAGCTACGCGACGCGGAAAAAGGGACACGATGGCAAGAAGAAACACGACGGCTGGGATGGCTGGGATAAAGGCGATGGCAAGAAGCACGGAAAGAAGGACAAGAAACACCACGACGACCACAAGCATCACGATGACAAATCGTGCGGTTGCTTCGACGATTGCAAGGAACAGGAGCCGGTTCTCGCGGAATCGGTTGACGGCCAGTTCTGCGCCACCATCTCGAGCAACGCGGACTGCGAGCGGAAGAAGAAAGCGAAGATCTGCTGGTTCCGCGTCTACTGCCCGGAGGAAAACAACGACTAGAACGGCGATGACGATGGGTGCAAAGGCCAGCATCGCTCCCTGTCAACTCTGAAACGTCCGGTACGGAACGTGTCTCGACGCGGAAAACTGGCACTATCCTTTTTTCGTTCGCCGGAGGTCGAAGCAGAACCCTATCGAGAGTGATAGAACGACGGTTCGCGGAATCAGTTCACTGCACGCGAGCATAGGGTGGCCACGCGCTCGGCGCAGTGGATGACCTCGGAACGGAACACCGCCAAAATGAATCCCTGAGGAATGAAACTTGTTTCGGCGGAACTCTTTTCGCCACTCTTCGCAACTCTCATGGCATGGGGGAGCACATCAGTTCCGAACAAGTAGAGGAGTGGCTCGACGAGGACGTCGTTCAAGACGTACAGCGAGTTTCCGACGACGAAACGGAGTTCAATTTCCAGCTACGACTCGCGCGACTACCCCTCCACATCATCAAAGAAGAAACGTGGGGGCCGCTACGACTGGTCAGCAAGAACGCGTTTGACACCGACAGAACCATGGAGCTCAAACAGGACGACCGAAGCAGACAGGAGCTACTGGCTCGAATTGGGCCGGTTTTGGCGGCGACACCGGGATTCTACACGTTTCTCGACGAGGAGGGAATCTCCTGTGACTTCGCGGAAGCGCACTCGATTCAACTCGAACACCGAATCTATCCCGACGGCGCGAGTCAGCAGGCGACGATGGAGGGACTCATGAACCTCGCAACTGCGGTACGATATCTTCAAAACACGATTGCGGTAATGCTCCAGAATCAGCAAACGTAGAGAGTCGCCGCACTCTTCGAAACCGCCCGCCGTCAGGAAGTATTTCTGACACTCACCTCCGGATTCTATCGTGGGAAATTGACAAAATACATT
This sequence comes from Haladaptatus litoreus, assembly GCF_900156425.1. Taxonomy (GTDB): domain Archaea; phylum Halobacteriota; class Halobacteria; order Halobacteriales; family Haladaptataceae; genus Haladaptatus; species Haladaptatus litoreus. The sequence continues at coordinate 1,468,810 of NZ_FTNO01000001.1, read as the reverse complement.
CATATTGACTCCAGACTGGGCAAAGACCTGTTCCTTCTCCCCACAAAATGTTGAATAATAATGCAATTGTATTGAATACTATGGCAACGAGAACTATCCCTTCGGCTATCGAATCGGTGACCAAACTCGGTCCCCGCCGGATGCAAGAAACCATCGACATCATCGTTCTGTTCGTTCTGTTCGGACTGACGCTCGTGGTGATGGGCCTTGCGTCCGGACTGCTCGCCCCGGAAATCACGCAGGGCGTCGTCGTCGTTCCGCTTTACGTCTTCCTCTACGGAATCATGGGCGGACTGGTGTACGTCTTCGTCAACGTGAGCAAGGGTAGAATTACGGACGAAAACGGGGGAAACGGCGGTCGAAACGGACACGACACACCCGACAAGAACATGTTCCCGGATAGATTGGCGGAGCCGGATAGCGGGGACTGGTTCGAACGAATCAACATGTCCCAAATCGCATTGTACCTCCCCGCCGCCGCATTGCTCTCCGGCGGGGCGTACCTTGTCTCCCTCGCGTTCTACAATGCGGATTCCACCGGACAAGTCGGAGCAGTGGCCGGAATCGCCTTCCTCGTCGGTCTGTTCGTTGACACTGCGTTACAAGAGTTTAAAGGATTGACAGGAAGGATCCTCGGCGAACCGAGCGAAAAGGAAATTCTCGTCGAACGGGTGACAGGGTACAGCGAAGCAAAGCGTGACTTCGACAGAATACAGGAGAGGCATGTCATGGATACGATTTTAAGCGACTTCGACAGTGAGAACGAACGACTTCGAAAGTAGGCCAATCCTGTTTTTGCTTCGTTAGTCGAACATTCCGGTCGAAAGGTATCGTTCCCCGCTGTCGGGGAAGACGGTGACGACGAGCGGGCAGTCGTCGTATCCCTGTTCGACCCCGCCGTCTGAGGTTACTGCCGACCGCTGGTTCCCCTCGCCATCTGCCATCATCTCGCTCCACTCTTCGGGCATCTCCGGGCAGTTGAGTTCTGGTTGGGCCAGTCGCTCCGCAACGCGGTACGCCGCGATGCTCGCCGCCCCACTCGACTGCCCGACGAGGATTCCTTCGTCTTGGGCAAGTCTTCGGCATTCCTCTTCCGCATCCTCAAGTGAAACTGTTTCGACCGAATCGAGTAGGTCGGTGTCGAGCAGGTCGCTGACGAATCCCGGGCCCATGCCCTGATACTCGTCCTCGCCGGGTTCGCCGGTCGAAAGCACCGCATTTCGTTCCGGTTCGACGGCGATAACTTCCATATCCGGGTACTCCTCTAACAGCCGCGTGGCAGTTCCGGTAATCGTGCCACCCGTGCCGACACCTGCGACGAGGGCGTCGATTTCGCGCCCTTCGACTTGTTCGATGATTTCCGCCGCTGTCGTCCGGTAGTGGGCGTCCGCATTCGCCCGGTTTTCGAACTGGCCGAGTTGAATCGTCTGTTCGGATTCGGTCAGTTCGTCGGCACGGGCGCGGGCCGACTCCATGTTTCCATCCACGAGTTCGAGGTCTGCGCCGTAGGCTTTGAGCAGTTGCCTGCGCTCCGGCGATTTCGACGCGGGCATGACGATAGTCAAATCGTAGCCTCTGGCGGCACAGACGACCGCGAGACCGATGCCCGTGTTTCCGCTGGTCGGTTCGACGATTCGGTCGCCCGGTCGCAGTTCGCCCGCGCGTTCGGCGGCCTCGACCATCGCCAGCGCCGGGCGGTCTTTGGCAGACCCGCCGGGATTGAACGATTCGATTTTCGCGGCCACGGTCGCACCCTCGGGCGAACGAACGTGGACGAGCGGCGACCCCACGATGTCGAGGATGGACGATTTCATACCCGGCGTGTACGGTTTCCACACCTAAACCCCTACTGGACACCGGCAGGAGATGCCGGAAGAAACGGTTGTTTATCACGTTCCGGCCCAAGTCACGAACATGGAATCGACCGAACCAACCCCGACGTGGGACGCGAGCGCGCACAGCGAAACAGTCAGCGCAATCGAAGCGGGCGTCGGCGAAGTCACCTACCGAGTGTGGGGCGCAGACTGGTGTGGCGACTGCCGAAGCGCGCTTCCGGACTTCTTCGCTGCGCTGGACGCTGCAGGCGTCCCCGACGACGAGATGAAGGTGTACGAGGTAGACCGCGACAAAAACGGCGAACTCACCGATGAGTACGACGTGACGCTCATCCCGACCATCGTCGCGGAGCGCGACGACGAAGAAGTCGCGCGATTCGAGGAGAGCGAAGACATCCCCGCCGCGGAGTTCGTCGCGCAAAAACTGCTCGAAAGCGACGTGTCGGCCTAATCCTGTCTCATTTTCCGACTTATTCTGGCGCGAGGTCGTCGGCCCACTCCAACCCGGCGTCGATGTCCGTCACCGGTGGCGAACAGGTGAACGACCGACAGACGTAGAGCGTGGGTTCACCCTCCGCGTCCGCCTCCCGATTCGCCCAAATCGGTGGTACCTCGTCCAAATTCAATTTTTCACACCACGCCGCCAGACCGTCCTCCGTCGGCGGTCGGTGTGCCAGAATCCGCATTGGAAGGTAGGTATCTGCGAGTCGCTCGCGCCATTCTCCGGGAAATTCGTCCGCCGAAATCGTCAGTTCCAGCGACCCCGTGGCGTGTCGGTCTGCGGCGAGCGCGAGGGTCGCGTACTGGAACGGATTCGACTCGATGGTTTTCGAATGGGTTTCGAGCACCGATTCGGCGATGTCGCCGAATCGGTCATGGGGCGCGAACTCGGAGAGAACGAGTAAGGTGTCAGTGGCGACGCCGAGACTGGACGGCGTGGACTGGTCGGCCAACTCCTGCGGGCGAGCAACCAGTCGCTCGCCGCTTTCGGGGGTGAAATAGAGGGTTCCGTGCTCGTCGTCCCAGAACTCGCGTTCGATTGCCCGCGCGAGGTCGAGCGCGAACCCGAGGTGGTCGGGGTTCGCCGTCGCCTGAAACAGGTCGAACGCGCCGCGCGCGAGGAAGGCGTAATCTTCGAGGTAGCCGTCGATTGCGACATCTTTGTCTTTGAACCGCCGCGAGAGAGTCCGTTCGTCCTCGTCCCAGAGATTTTCGCGGACGAAATCGAGCGCCGATTCGGCGAGATTGGTGTATTCGTCGTTGAGTACGAGTCCGCCCTCTGCGAGCGTGGAAATCAACAAACCGTTCCATCCGGCCAGAATCTTTTCGTCGCGCGCCGGGCGTTCGCGCCCCTCTCGGGCCTCGAACACTTGTCTTCGAGCGTCGTCAAGCAGTTCCCGGACTTCGCTTTCGTGCAAGTTGTACTCCTCCGCGAGATTCGGAACGCTTCCATTCAGTGTGAGAACGCTCTTCCCCTCGAAGTTACCCGATTTCGTGACGCCGTAGCGGTCGCAGAACAGGTCTGCCGCGGTTTCACCCTCCACTACGTCGTGAATCTCTTCGGGCGTCCAGACGTAGAACGTCCCTTCCTCGCTTTCGCCCTCCTCGTCCTCGCTTCGGGCGTCCAAGGTGCTGTAGAAGCCGCCTTCCGGATGGCGCATCTCCCGGTCGAGAAACGCGAACGTCTCGCGGACGAGATTCGCGTAGCGTTCGTTGCCGGTGAGTTGGTAGCCCGCGAGGTACGCACGCGGCAGTTCCGCGTTGTCGTACAGCATCTTCTCGAAATGGGGCACCGTCCATTTTCTGTCGGTGGCGTAACGGTGGAAGCCGCCACCGACGTGGTCGTACAGGCCGCCGTTCGCCATCGCGTCGAGGGTTTCGATAGCGACATCGGCGAACTGGTTCGCGCCGGTTCGGTCGAAGGCCCGAAAGAGAACGTCGATTCGTGCGGGTTGCGGGAACTTCGGTCCTTGCTGTCCAAATCCACCGAAATCGCGGTCTGCACTCCGGACGATTTGCGAGGCCGCGTTTCGGAGCAGTTCCGCGTCCGGCGCGTCGCCCGCTTCCGGTGTCGATTCCAGTTCGCCTTCGATGGCGTTCGTCCACTGTTCGGCCCGGTTTTCCATCTCCTTGCGGTCGGTCTGCCACGAGTTGCTGATGTTTTCGAGCAGGTCGGTAAAGCCGGGGCGCCCCTGCCGGGACTGTTTTGGGAAGTAGGTACCGACGTAGAACGGCTTTCCTTCGGGCGTGAGCCATGCCGAGAGGGGCCACCCGCCGCCGCCCGTGACCTGCTGGCAGATGCTCATGTAGATGGCGTCGATGTCGGGGCGTTCCTCGCGATCGACTTTGATGGGAACGAAGTTTTCGTTCAGCAGTTCCGCCACGTCCTCGTCTTCGAAGCTCTCCTCTTCCATGACGTGACACCAGTGGCAGGCGGAGTAGCCGATGGAGAGGAAAATCGGAACGTCGCGTTCGCGCGCCGCTTCGAGGGCGTCCTCGTCCCACGGTTGCCAATGCACCGGATTGCCCGCATGCTGGCGAAGATACGGACTCTCCTCTTCGTCCAGTCGATTGTGCCGCGTCGGGTCGCTCATGGTCGGGGGTTGGCCGTCGAATCACGTAAAGACCCGGACTACCGCACGACTGATGGTAACGTATGACGTACTACAGTATCATGTCTGAAACAGACATTACTGACAGGTTTGCAGAGGAGATCGTCTCGACCTGTCGAACGGGGATTGGGGACACCCTCCGAAGCATCATCCACTTCACACCGAGCGAGTCGGAACTGCTCTACCTGAGAAACGACCTCTACGGGGGCGACAAAGAGCGTGCGATGGGACTAAAGATGGTGTTCGTCAACAACGAACGACTCGGGTTCGGCACGCACGAAACGTACAACAGGCTCAGGAAGGAGGACGCGGAGCCGAACATCGGCGACTACGAACTCACCATCCGGGCTTTCTCGGATGGGTTCGTCAGCCGCGTCATTGTCGGGGAACAGGGCATTTTACTGACAAGCGACAGTCTTCACATCGCCGACTTCGAGGAGGTCGCGGTGTCGCTACGGAAGATGCTGGCTGAACACGCAAACGAATAATCATATACGTGCATACTTCTAGAGTGGATAAGGACAACCTTTACACCACTGTGCCTATATTGTCCGCGCATGAGCGAAACCGTTCTGCTGGTCGGTGGTGGCGGACGTGAGCACGCTATTGCCCGATCACTGGCCGACAGTGACGCCTCCCTGTACGCCTGCGCAGGGAACCGAAACCCCGGCATCGTGAGCATCGCGGATGGCTTCGAAACGCTCGACACGACGAACACGACGGCAGTGGTTTCTTATGCCGAGGACGTGGGTGCGACCCTCGCCGTCGTCGGGCCGGAAGGCCCACTCGCGGCGGGGGTCGCCGACGCGCTGGAAGACGCCGGAATCTACGCTTTCGGGCCGATGCAGGCAGAAGCGCGAATCGAGACGGACAAGGCGTTCCAGCGGCGGTTCATGCAGGAACACGACATTCCGGGTTGTCCCGACTTCGAGACGTTCGAAAACATGGAAGAAGCCTGCGAGTACATCGACGAGCACGACGGCGACCTCGCGGTAAAACCCGCCGGACTGACGGGCGGAAAGGGTGTCAAAGTCATCGGCGACCAAGTGACGCCCGAGGAAGCGACGGAGTACCTCCGCGACAGCGACTACGACCGAGTCGTTCTGGAGGAACGACTCGTCGGCGAGGAGTTCACGGTGCAGGCGCTCGTCGCCAACGGGCAACTTCGGGTCACGCCCGCCATCCAAGACCACAAACGCGCCTACGAGGGCGACGAAGGGCCGAACACGGGCGGAATGGGCAGTTACAGCGATTCAGGCCTCGAACTGCCGTTCATGGCCGAGGACGACTATCACGAGGCTGTTGACGTGCTGAAAGCGACCGTCGATGCTCTAGACGACTATCGTGGCGTCCTCTACGGACAGTTCATGCTCACTGCGAACGGCGTGAAAGTCATCGAGTTCAACGCTCGGTTCGGCGACCCAGAGGCGATGAACACCCTGCCGGTCCTCACGACGGATTTCCTCGACGTGCTGGTCGCGGCGCGCGACGGCGACGACCTGCCGAAGCTCACCTTCGCGCCCAAAGCGACGGTCTGCAAGTACGGCGTGCCTGCGGGCTATCCGACCGACCCTGAATCCGGCGCGAAAATACAGGTTGACGAGGAAAGCGCGGGCGACGCGCTCCTCTTTTACGCCAGCGTGGACGAGCGCGACGACGGCATTTACACGACGACGTCGCGTTCCTTCGCGGTCGTCGGACTCGGCGACACCATCACAGAGGCGGAAGAAATCGCGGAGGATGCTCTGTCGGTTGCGGGTGAGAAAGGACTGCACATGCGCCACGACATCGGAACCGAGACCCTCATTCAGCGCCGAATCGACCACGTCGAGGAACTGCGTAACTAATCGTAGCAACCGCCTACCGCAATCGACAATCGAACTATAACCAAGGTATTCCCGCATGACGGATTCACCATGGACGATAAACTCACCACGGACGAAATATTCGACGTACTTGGACACAGTCACCGACGGCACGCACTCACTGCTTTGCTGGACTGCGATGGAAAAGCAACGATGACCGAACTGGTCGAGAAAACGAGCAACCGAATCGAAACCGCTCCCGAACGAATTGAAGTCGGATTGCATCACTCGCATCTCCCCCGACTCGAAGGGATGGGCGTGGTCGAGTACGACACGGACACCAACGTCGTGCAACTGACCGACACCGCGAGCGAATTGAAACCGTTCGTGGAACTAACAGACGAGTAAGTTCAAGCTATCCGGGCACAAATCCCGGCCCGTGAGCGACGATACGACCCGCCGCCATGAGCGAATTACCCATCACGCCACCCCCGGCGGCTTGAACTCCTTGCAGTACTGGACGACAGCGCGGAGTCCACTCCGGGTTGCGATTCAGTACCTCGTCATCTGGCTCGTGCGAATCAATCCGAGCCTGCGCCTCAAAAGCTGGCTTCTCCGCCGAATCGGGGTTTCGGTCGGGAAGGGTGTCTCGTGGGGCCTCGAATCGACGCCGGACGTGTTCTGGCCCGACCTCATCACCGTCGAAGACCACGCTATCATCGGCTACGATGCGACGATTCTCTGCCACGAATTTTTACAGGACGAGTACCGAACCGGCGAAGTAAAAATCGGCGAGCGCGCGATGATTGGCGCGGGAGCTGTCATCCTCCCCGGCGTGGAAGTCGGTGCTGGCGCACAGGTCGCCGCAAACTCGCTGGTGACGCGGGACGTTCCGGCGGGAGAAACGGTTGCAGGCGTTCCGGCGAAAGCGATGTCGAGCGAAGAGTTGGATTCGGAGTAGTTGGGATTCCGTTTGTATCGTGTCGGACGATACGTCTACCTTGTTCTGTTCTCGATTCAAAGACAGATCGTAATCGTCGTCGGATACGTAATGCATAGCTTCTTTGGAGAGTCAATTTCTAACCGCGATGTATGTTTGTCGGATATTTTTCGGTCTATTTCACCAGTTCCCAGACCTGTACGCTGTCCCCATCTGTGAGTGGTTCTCGGTTGAATCCACCCCACACCGACCACTGTTTAAATGCGGACTGACGTGCCAGTAGGTCGACCTGTTGTGGTGGGAGATGCGAGAGGACGAACTCATCGCGGGCTACAACATCGCCATCTGTATCTAATAGCTCTTGCTCCGCACGGTATGTCTGTTCCACTTGATTCGCAATCGTCGCCTTGGAACGTCCTCTAAGCAGGGTCCCTTTGTATTCGACCTCTTGAATCTCCTGCCACTCCCCGACGGCCTCGGCGATGACATCATACCGAGGAACGTACACGTCGAACAGCAGTCGGCCACCGGGCGCAAGAACGTCGTGAAAAGCCTTTAGTGCTGCAAGTTGGTCATCGACTTCTCTGAGGTTACAAAATGAGTTGTAGGGAACTAGTGCCAGCGAGTAGGTGCGAGAAGCGCCGATAGACCGTAAGTCGGCTTGCCAAACCGTGGGTGTAACATCCTCAGTAGCAGCTTTTTCTCGGAGAATTTCGAGCATTTCTGGAGAGACATCAAATCCGTCGGCATCGACACCTTGGCGTAACAATTCGAGGTAAAGGCGTCCAGTTCCACAGGCACCTTCCAGTACTGGCCCGTCAGTGCTGGTTGCCGCATTGAGATAGAACGACTCGTCACCGATGTCTCCGTAATCGTGAGACGCCTCGTAAAAGGCTGCCAGCTCCTCCGAAAATTGATTTTTCTCACTCATAGTGCTCATCTAGTTTTTTGAATAAAAATTTGCCGCCTCAATTCCGGGGATATCTCGAATCTGTCCAAGTAACTGCTACTCCGCCTCAGTTCCGCAGTCGAACCGCACCGTTCCGCATGACGAGATGGTTCGGGAGGATGAACTCCTCGCCGTCGTTTTCGATGTGGGTGACGAACATATCGATCTCTTGGACGATGCCCTGATTGCCAGCGACGCGAATCTCGTCGCCGATGCCGTAGGGTTGGTTGAGCAGCAGGTAGATGCCCGCTGCAGAAGAGCGGAGCAAGTCCCAAAACGCCACCGCCCCGAAGACGATGACGGCGAGGACGTAGGCCGCGAAGAGGACGATGAGGGTGAGCGTGGCGACGTTGACTTGACTGAGTGCGATGAGCGTGGAGACGTAGACGATGCTGTATTTGACGATTCGCGGGAGGACGCTCACCTCGGGGAGTTTGACGCTCCGCAGTCGCTCGCTGACCATCAACTCCGCCTTGTCGGCGACGACGAATCCAATGATGAACACCAGCGCCGCGACGAACAGTTGCGGGGTAAAGAGGATAATCTGCCAGAACAACTGCGTGCTCAGCGGCAGTTCCGCGGTGTTGAGCGCGAGCAAAATCGCAACGCCGTAGATGAACCACGAGGTGAGGCGGGCGATGAGCGAGACGGTCGTCGTTCCGAGACTCCGGGCGGTGCGCTCGAACGGTGTTCCTTCCACGACTTCGTGGACGCCCGCTGCCCGGAGGATGCGCCGGTTCAGCCGACCGAGGAGGTAGCCCGCGACACCGCCAGCGATGAGAATGAGAATGGCGAGAACGATTCGGTACTCCTCGTAGAGAAGTACCTGCCAATCGGGTTGCATCCTAATACCCCTCCGGGTCGAGTTCGAGAATCAGTTCACCGCCCTTGAACGACCGGACGAGGCCGTCGCTCTCGGAGAGGACGATTGCCGTGGCGTTGGTGTCGCGCGTAATCGCCCCCGCCGCCATGTGGCGAGCGCCGAGTCCTTTCGGGATGTCCACCCCCTCGGCGGATGGTTCGAGGTAGCGATAGGCGGAGACGATTTTCCCCGAATCCGAGATGACGAAGGCACCGTCCAGTCGGGAGAACTCCTTCAGCATGACGTTCACGATGGGGTCGCCGACGTGGACGTGCGATTTCTCGAATGGGTTGTAAGAAAGCGGGCGCGACTTGTTCATTACTTTGCCCGCGTCGCCGACGACGAACAGCGCGCCGACTGGTTTGCCTTTCTGTCCTTTCTTCCCCAGTTCGATGGCGACTTCGAACACGTCGCGGATGACGCCGGGGTCGGCCCGTGAGTTGGCGAACAGGTCGTAGATGCCGGAGTGGGATTCCTCGTTCGCTCGGGTTCGGGTGACGGTGTCGATGCTATCACCGAACATGCTGGCGATACAGGTGAGTTCGTCGCCGTCCTCCGCGAGTCCGTGGTCGATAGCTCCCTCGATGCCGAATCGGATGCGGTCTTTCACGTTGTCGAACTCCAACGGCAGTTCGACGTAGTTGCTCGCGCCGACGTTGTTGTCGGGGGCGACGACAACCAGGTCAGGACCGTCCAGGTCGGCGAACCGCTCGTAGTACGACCCGCTTGGAGAGAAGAGGAACACCGCGTCAACGCCACTGACAAGGTCCTCAAGAAGTTCGCTCAGGTCAGTCATTATAGAAGGTCACTCAATCACCGGAGAAAAGGTTTGCGGGGGTATATGTCACCCGTGATTTCTTTTTATGAATACGACCCTCCTCGTGGATTCGAGAGGTTTTCATCCTCATCTACGTTCACAACTCGAAAATCTTACATACCCATATCGGCGCCGGGGTCGGGAACCGGCAAATCGGTCGGTTTCACGCCGAGCAGTTCCGCCGCGTGGTCGAGCGCCATGTCGAAGCCGTAGTACCGCTCGATTTCGGGGCTGTCCGGCGTGTCGCGCACTTTGAGCATGCCGTACCCCTCGATATTTTGTGCAACTGCCGCGGTTCGCCCGTCACGAGAAAATTCGAGGACGCGCTCGTGGTCGGTTTCGAAATAGGTCGCCGATATTCCGTTTTCCGAAATCGTGGTCATAGATTGGTATTCGAAGGCAGGGCAGTCGAAGGTATCGGTTCCACCGAAGCAAAAGGTAGGTGTCCGAGGACTGTGTCGACTGAGCCATGACGCGATGGCACCAAAGCGGCACTCGGCGCGACATGTGTATTCTGCTCGCGGAGGCCGGGGAACTCCGCGGCCAGCGACTCAAATCCCGTCTCGAATCGCACTACGACACACAGCTCGACCCGAAGCGATTTTACAGCACGTTGACCAGCCTCGTGGAGGCAGGCCACGTCGAAAAGCGGGTTGAGGGTCTGTACGACGTGTATTCACTGACTGACGTGGGGGAACGGCGTTTGCATGAGCAACTTCAGTGGATGCAAGAGAAGGTAGAACACGACGGTTCGGAGTGATATTCAGAACGGTGTAATGACGGTGTTTGTCGTCGTGGCTCGCTCCCGACAGACGGTCACCGGTGTCGATTTCGCACTGTCGGTTTCGTCGCAGCGATTTCGGTGGAGTCGTGATCACATAGCGCGCAAATGACCAACCTGCGTTAGTCGCGATTGCGCAGGTTACCAATCGTACCGACACGGGAGATACGAACGAGTTATCCGGTTCTCCGCGATTTCGAGAGTTGCGCTCACCTCAGAATAATCCGGCTCACTGCTGAACCCGCGGAGGTTTTGAGTCGTTAGGAGAGGAGAGCAGTAACGTCAGTCGAAGAAACCATCCCGACGTAATCGCCATCGACGACAGGAAGATGTTTGATACCGAAGGTAGTCATCATCGCTGCGACCTCTTCCATATAGAGGTCGGGAGTAACAGTCTCCACGTCCGTCGTCATCACGTCCGAAACCTGCAACTCGGTGGGGTCTAAACCGTTGGCAGCGGCGTCGAGTACGTCGGAACTGCTGATTATTGCCCGCGGAGTGGTCGTCACGACCAACGCACTAATCTCGTTTTCACGCATCACTGTGGCGGCCTCCGTGACCGTTGCCTCCGGAGAAATAGTCTTCAACGGCGTCGACATCATGTCTTTGACTCGGGTTCGGTCGTCGGTGCTCATACGACTACGAACGATACCAAGGACTATTGTTGTTTTCATCGGATGGCAGAGTTCTAGCTATTCAAATTCGTCGAACAATAGCATCTCAAAGCTCGACGAGTTCGACGTTCTCGGCGGCCTCCTCGGCCAACTCGAAAATCCCATCGGGGTCGGCGTTTTGGGCGATTTCGAGGGTGGCGTTCGTCTCGGGATAATCCGGCGCGATGCGGTTACAGCCCGCCGGAATCGTGGAATCGGTGTAGGTGTCGATTTTCCGGGCGCAGGCGACGATGTCGCTTTTGTCCATCGTGAGCAGGGGCCGGTGAATCGGCATCGTCGTCGCGGCACTCACCACGCCGAGGTTGCGCGCGGTCTGGCTGGATTTCTGTCCGATAGCCTCCCCCGTGACGATTCCGTGGGCGGATTCCTCGCGGGCGATGTGCTCGGCGACGCGGTACATGAACCGCCGGAACGAGAGCATCCGGGCCGGGCCGACTTCGTCCGCGAGGCGATTCATCGCCTCGCCTGCGGGGACTTTTCGAACCCGCATGTCGTGATTCGGGGCGTATTTTTTGAGCTTCCGAACTGTCTCGATTGCGCGGGCCTCGTGGTCTGCGCCACCGTAATCGCCGAGTTCGAGGTAGACCGGAATCACCGGACTGCCGCGTTTCATGACCTCCCACGTCGAAACGGGCGAGTCGATGCCGCCACTAACCAGCGAGACGAGTTTCGTCTGGGTGCCGAGCGGGAGACCACCCGGCCCATCTCGCTTCTCGATGAAGACGAACGCTTCCGTCTCGCGGACTTCGACGGAGAACGTGATGTCCGGGTCGTCTAAATCGACTTCGGGGTTTTCCACCGCCTCCCAGACGGCGGTTCCGCCCTTGCGTTCGAGTTCCGCGCTAGTGAACGGATGGTCTTTCGAGGCGCGGCGGGCGCGCACGGCGAAGGTTCCCCCATCGTAATGTTCCTGTGCGGCGTCGGCGAGCGTCTCTTCGATGAGTTCCTGTTCTGGCGAGACGACGACTACCGGACTGGCAGACTGAACGCCGAAGGTGTCCGCGGCGGCAGTCGTCGCCTCTTCGACCGATTGCTCGTCCGTGTGGACGAGAAGGCGCGACCAGCGCCGTTCGACTTCGGCGTCGATATCTCTATCTTCGAGAATCGCGGCCATGTTGTCGCGGAGCCGTCGCTCCATCTCGGTCTGCACTTTCCTACTCTTCACGCCCACGTCCCCGTGCCGAACGAGGACGGTGTCGGCTCCCGACGGGTGCATAGACGGCCATAGCAGAAGCCACAATAAACGAGTGTCGAAGACGGGTAGCGATTCGAAGGCAAATATCTATTCGAAGAAGAGTTGCGATTTCGATACCGGTTAGAAGGTTCGAACGTCGCCGTTGACGGCGCGTTCCGTGATGGTCGTCACGTTCGCAAGTTCCTCGTCTACGATTGCGACGATGTCGTCTTCGATGTCGGCGAGGGTGACGCCGTCTTCCGTGACGACCTGTGCGTCCGCGACGTGTGGTTCGTCGATTGGGCGGCCGATTTGGGACAACAGGCGAACCCGCATGTCGCGGATGCCATCGACTTCGGAAACGACGGTTTCCGCGATGCTGGTGCTTAGCAGGTTGTAGATTTTTCCGATGTGATTGACCGGGTTCTTCCCGCTCGTCGCTTCCATGCTCATGGAGCGATTCGGCGTGATGAGGCCGTTTGCGCGGTTGCCCCGACCGACCGACCCGTCATCGCCCATTTCGGCGCTCGTGCCGGTCGTGGTGAGGTAGATGCTATCCTCGGTGTCGGCAGTGTTGACGTGGATGTTCACCTCGCGGTCGGTGTACTCCTCGGCGACGCCGTGGACGTAGTCCCGGACGTTCTCCACCATCTCGTCGTACTCGTCGCGGTTGTCGATGTAGGAATCCACCATCGCGGCGGCGACGGTCACGTCGATTGTGTCGCGCTCGCGCTTGCCCATGATTTTCACGTCCGGGCCGAGCGCGGGGTACTCCGCGACGAACTCGTTGTTGAGTCGGTCTTCCGCGTTTAGGACGATTTGCTCGGTTTCGCTAAGCGGAGCGTGGCCGACGCCGAAGCTCGTGTCGTTCGCCATCGGAACCGTGGCACCGTCTTCCGAGAAGACGCTCTGGAGGTCGCCACTGCCTTCGCCGAGTTTTACGTCGAGGATGACGTCCGTGCCGACGTCGAGTTCCGGAATGTTCTCGTTCAGGTAATCGCGGGCCGCCTCCAGTGCGATGGTGTCGGTCGGGATTTTGGTTCCCTCGTACTCCTTGGTCGCGCGCCCGGTGAGGAGGATGTAGATGGGCTCGACCATTTCGCCGCCGCCAAACTGCGGGTTCGAACTGCCCGCGACGAGTTGCGTTTCGTCCGTGTTGTAGTGGAGCACCTTCCCGACGCGGTCGAGATACGCCTGCGAGAGTGCGCTAGAAATTGCCTCCGCGATACCGTCACAGATAGAGTCGGGGTGGCCGATTCCCTTTCGCTCGACGATTTCGATGTCCTGGTCTTCGACTGCCCGGCGGTCGATAGGTTCCACCTGAATGTTCCGCTCTGTCATTATCTCAGGTTCTCAGTCACGGATTCTATAACTTGCGGAAACGGTTTGGCGTGCCAGTATTACTCTCCCGTATCGGCGAGGAGCAAACCGAGGTACGACGTGCGGACTTGTTCGTTCGGATCGAGGTTCAAATCAGTGAGGACATCGTACGCCCCCTCCCGAACGGATTCCACATCCGTTTCCGCCGCCTCGGCTTCGACCTCTACGAACTCGCCGAGTCCCATTACCGAATCGAGCGTGACGATGTAGCTGTCCAGTTCGAATCGCTCGCGCTCCTTGTGGACTGTTTCGGTCGCGTCGAACCCTAGCGCGGACAGCAGTGCATCCACGGTGTCGCCGTCGCCGACGACGGTTTCGTGTTCCTTGCGCGTCTTCGACTCCTCTTCGACCAACGGGCCTTTGTACGTCACGACCTCCACGGTTTCTTCGTCTCCCGCTTCCCGACGAACCCGGAGAGCTTCGTCGGTTTCCGCGAAATCCCGGTGGGGCGCGTCGTAGTAGAAATCCTCCTGCGTGACTTTGCCGAGCGGATTCGCACCGAGTTCGTCCAGTCGGTCACGAACCTCCTCGTGGTCGGCGCGAACCTTCACTTCGACCTCGTACATGTTCGAGGGGATGGCCGGGAGGAGCAAAAGGAGTGTGGAAAAACGGTGGAACGAGGTGAGATAAGTGAAGAGGGTCTTGTTCGATTATCCCTCACGTCGCTCAATCGTCTCCCATCCTCGGGTAAACGCCCACGCGAGAACGTAGCCGCTGATGCTCCCGATGAACACCGCGACCAGCACGTAGGCGACTGCGATTGCGGCGAGGAGGAGACCGATGACGAAACCCATCAGAGTGTAGAATACGAGAAAAAGAGCGGCAGACCCTGCCTCCGATGGGTTCTGAAACAGCCCCAACCACGGAAGCAGAATACCGATGACGAACAGTCCGAGTACGGTTGCGACTGGAACGGAGTGGTGTGCCGTGAACAGAATCGCGTCGGTCGTTTTCGAACCCTCTCCGATTTTGCGTACCAGCAGGCTTCCGCCGAACATTCCGACGAACGAAGGCACCGCCAATACCATGACGTGATACGAGTAGGGCTTCGAAGTGAGTGTTCGGAAGGGAAGGTACCCCAACTCGTGCCAATAGTAACTACCGGACAGCGCAGGGATGATGAAGTATCCAAACAGGCCGGCAATCGACGGAAGTGCGCCACTGAGAAGACCGATTTTCATCCTCCGATTCATTCAGTGGTCCCTACGCCGTTTCTGTATCTTATTATTCAGCTGTTAATATTCAGCTGTTAGTTTCGGGTTGAGGAGGTGGAACCGACCGAAGCGGGAAGCGAAACGGCAGTTACGCCGTTCCCGGCGTCGTTCCGCCTGCCGCACTTGCACCGGAGCGGTCTTCGACACCGAGATACTCCGCGAGGGTTCGCAAATCGCTCGGGTCGCGGTCGAACGACGAAACGTCGTTCTCCGCGACCGTGTTGTCGAACTTCAGGGAGCGATACTGGTCGCCTCCCATCGGGATGAACGGAAGCGGGTCGGCGAGGCTCAAGCCGATTCCGGCGAGCGGCATGGGAATCGGCAGGATGGTAACCGATTTCCCCTCCGCGCGATAGGCGAGTTTCGTCACGTCGGCGAGGGTGAGAACTTCAGGGCCACCGATTTCGACCGTCTGCCCGACGTGCGAATCGTCCTCCACGCAGTCGGCCAGTATGGGCGCGAGGTCGCCGACCCAGATGGGTTGGAAGCGCGTCTTTCCGCCGCCGGGGAGTCCCGTCACGTAGGGCGTGGTCAGGAACTTCGTGAAGGAAACGAACTCACCACCGTCGCCGAACACGACGGAGGGCCGGACGAGAACCCAGTCGAGCGACGAATCCCGAACGACTTCCTCGGCTTTGCCCTTCGTCCGGATGTAGGCGGTTTGTCCGTCCGGGTCTGCGCCGAGGGCGCTCATCTGGACGAGTTTCGGGACGCCGTGTTCCTCGCAGGCGCGGACGACGTGTTTCGTTCCACCGAGATGGATTTCCTCGTGGCCCGGCCCGGAGGGTTGAAACAGGGGGGAGAGCGCGACGAGGTTGACAACGGCGTCCTGTTCCGAGAACGCGCCGTCGATAGAGTCGTAGTCGGTCACGTCACCCGAAACTGTCTCGACGCCGGCGGGGAGGTCTGCTTCCTCGGGCGACCGCGCGAGTACGGTCACGTCGTGGCCGCGCGCGTCGAGTTCCTTTGTGAGAGCCGTTCCGACGAAACCACTGCCGCCGACGATGAGTACTCGCATACTTCCCACTTCGATGCATAGGGGCTTTACGTCACCCCCTGACGTGTTGGACATGGTCTGTCGTCGGTGACACAAACGGACTGTCCAATCCACCACACACCCACAACGTTAACCCCGAATCCGGGCGAACAACCGCGTATGATTTCCGCAGACAGGATGGCCGCGGTAGACCGAAACGCCGAGGCGCTCGGCGTCCCGCGCAAGCAGTTGATGGAGTCGAGCGGCAACGCCATCGCCCGCGAAGTGCGGGAAATCGCCGAACCGGGGGAGAAAATCGTCGTCGTCGCAGGCCGGGGCAACAACGGCGGGGACGCCTTCGTCGCGGTTCGATTTCTGGAGGAGTACGACGTGACAGTCCACCTGCTCGGGCGCGCCGAAACCATCGGCACGGACATTGCCCGCGAGAACTGGGAGGCACTCCGGCAGTCGGAGTACGACGCGACGGAAGTGACCGACTCACGGAATCTCGATTTGCCCGGCTGTGACCTCGTCGTAGATGCCATGCTCGGAACCGGCGTGACCGGCGCGCTCCGCGAACCGGAGGCGACCGCCGCCGAGCAAATAAACGACTCCGACGCGGCCGTTCTCGCGGTTGACGTGCCGTCCGGAATCAACGCGGATACCGGGGAAGCCGACGGAACTGCGGTCGAAGCAGACCGCGTCGTCACGTTCCACGACACGAAACCCGGACTCGCGGATTTAGACTGCGACGTGACCGTCACGGACATCGGAATCCCGTCCGGCGCGGAAAAATTCGTCGGGCCGGGCGACCTCCACGGCGTTCGCGGTGACGTGGATGGTCGCGCGTTCGTCATCGGCGGCGGCCCGTACACAGGTGCGCCAGCACTGGCCGGACAGGCCGCATTGCGGGCGGGAGCAGACCTCTCGTTCGTCTCTGCACCCGACACCGTGGCAGGCGAAATTCAGGGCTACGCGGAAGACCTCATCGTCCAACCCTACGAGGGCGACCGACTCACGCCCGAACAGGTCGATGGGCTGGTCGAAACGGCCGAATCGTACGACGATACGGTCGTTCTCGGGCCGGGACTGGGGAACGCCGACGAAACCATCGAGGCCGCAGTCCAGTTCCTCGAATCGTTTTCCGGCCGGGCGGTGGTCGATGCCGACGCCCTTCCCGCAGTGCCTGATCTCGATACGGACGCGACGTTGGTCTGCACGCCGAACAGAAAGGAACTCGCGGAGTTGGGCGGCCCGAAGGCGGACGACCTGCGCGAGGTAACCGACGAAATCGAGACGCTCGCAGGCGACCTCGGCCACGTGGTGCTGGCGAAGGGCGCGACTGACGTGATTTCGGACGGCGAGCGGACGCGAGTCGTCCGAACTGGGAACACGGGAATGAAAGTCGGCGGAACGGGCGACGTGCTCGCCGGAATCGTCGCGGGACTCTTCGGAACCGCGGACGCCTTCGATTCCGCCTGCGTCGGTTCCTACGTCAACGGACGAGCAGGTGACTTGCTGTACGACGAATACGGCGAGGGTCTGCTCGCATCCGATATGTTGGAGACGGTTCCCCGCGCAATCTGGGGTGACGACGATGAATGAAGATTCGACAGACGAGAGGGTGACCGACCGAAAATCGACTGACGACGAACTGACGCACACCGACGATTCCGGCGAGGTGCAGATGGTGAACGTCGGCGGGAAACCGGACACCGCCCGTCGAGCGGTCGCGGAGGGAGAAATTCACCTCCAGCCGTCAACTATCGAGGCGATTCGGGACAACGACGTGAAAAAGGGCGACGTGCTAGCGACCGCACGAATCGGCGCTGTGCAGGCGGTCAAACATACGTGGGAGACGATTCCGATGTGCCACCAGATTCCGATTACGAACGTGGATATCGATTTCTCCGTGCACGATGACTACGTCGTGCTCACGGTTGCTGTCGAGACAACCGGAAAAACCGGCTGTGAGATGGAAGCGTTGGAGGGAGTCACGACCGGACTGAACGTCGTCTGGGATATGGTGAAAGCAGCGGAAAAGAACGCGGATGGAAACTATCCCGACACCGCTATTCGCAACGTTCGAGTGGTGGAGAAGGTAAAGCAGACCATCTCGGGATAAGGTGAGCGCGGGAGGGCACGCGGGAATTGGCAGTTACGCGACGGACGAATTTTTGTCCGCTGCGGGTGCGAGATACTCCGCTCCCCAGTCGCGCATAGCGAAGATGACGGGTTGCAAAGATTTTCCAATCTGTGTCAGCGAGTATTCGACGCGAACCGGTTTCTCGTTCACGATGTCGCGATTGACCAGCCGTTTTTGTTCTAAATCTCCCAGACTATCGGAAAGAACTTTGCTCGAAATACCGTCCACGTCTTCTTTGAGTGCGTTGAATCCGAGTGGGCCGTTCTGTAGCAGTCGGTGGACGATAACGGGATGCCACTTCTTTCCGACGAGATTCGCCGTCGTGGTAATTGGACACCAGTCTTCACCCGCACACCACATCTCCAGCTGCTCGGCATCGTCGTTCATGGACTGATCCAGGAATCCGAGCAACAAAAAGTTACGTTTCGAAATCGACTTACTACTAGTAATCTATTTTGTCGAGTTCTCGGGAATGGGACAACAGGAAGATACGAAAGATGATTTCCACCGAAACCTTCTAATCCGACCGCCTCCTAGCGAATACCGTCGTAGTTTGACAATAGGTAACACTTATCACTATCTGGTTGCTACCTACTACTGTAGGGTAAGTCGATAACGACACGCTACTCACTGGTATGACCCCGAGCAAATACGAAGCAGACGATTCCCGAGACGGCCGGGACAACGACCGATACGCCGAACTGGAAGTCCAAGACGACGCGGTCTTGATCTACGACCGGAAGAAAAACACCGCGTGGATTCGCTCGAACGGGGCTGTAGCGCTTTCCTCGATGATTTAAGCCGACGGAACTGCCGTCAAATCGCTCGCCTTTGCCCGCGATTGTTGGACAATAGATGGTCGAGCCTCGAACTCGACGACCACCTCGTCGTCGGTGTACGTGACATCTTCGACACTTCCGTGGTCGTGAACCCACGAGACGACGCTCATCGTTCCGTCGGTCATCGGCATGACCAACCGTTCGAACTGCCAATCGGGAAGTTCGATGTCGATACGGCGTTTTAGTTCCTCGATGTTCGTTCCCGCCTGTCCGCTGATGGCCACCGGACTCGGCGCGAGTGCGGACAGCGCCTTTCGCTTTTCTTCGAGTTCCTCGTCACTCACGGCGTCGATTTTGTTCAACACCGTAACGATGGGTGCCTGATTTCGCTCGTACAGCGTATCGTGGCAGGTGACCAGCTTTTCGCGGATTTCGTCTATCGGTTCGCTCACGTCCACGACCAGCAGGACGAGGTCAGCGTAGTACACCGCATCCAACGTGGATTTGAACGATTCGACCAGCCAGTGGGGCAGGTCGCTGATGAACCCGACCGTGTCCGTGACGAGCACGTCCCGTCGGTCGATTGCCGCCTTGCGAGTGGTCGTCCCGAGGGTGGTGAACAGGCGGTCTTCGGACTCCGCCGTCGGGTCAAGGTCGGGGTGCAGGTCGTCGTTCGCGCCGATTTCCAACTCCTCCGAGAGCTGCCGGAGAAGGGTGGATTTTCCAGCGTTGGTGTAACCCGCGAGTGCCACGAGGTCGAACCCGGACTCCCGCCGTTTCTGCCTGCGGTCTGCTTCCTTGTCCGCGATGGCGTCGAGTTCGTTTTTGATTCGGCTGATCTGGTCTTTGATGTCCTGTTCGTGACTCTCGTCGTACTCACCCAACCCCATGAATCCGGGGCGCTCGTCGCGCTTCGCGAGACTCGTCTTCGCCTCGACGCGCGGGAGTTCGTACCGCAGTTCGGCCAACTCGACCTGCAACTGGGCTTTGCGCGTCTGCGCGCGCTGACCGAAGATTTCGAGGATGAGTCGGAACCGGTCGATTACTTTGGTTCCGTCTGGTAACCGTTGCCCGAGGTTGTAGGTCTGATACGGGCCGAGTTGGTTGTCGAAGACGACCAACTCGGCCTCGGTTGCAGTCACGGTCTGGACGAGTTCCGCGACTTTTCCCTCGCCGAACTGGAACGCGGCGTCCTCCTCGCGCGACTGCGTGAGTTCGCCAGCGACTTCGTAGCCAGCGGCGTGGGTCAAGTCCCGTAGTTCGTCCGTGTGGGCAGTTCCTGAGTCTACTCGTTTTGCCAGTATCGCTTTCATAGGAGTAGTTTGCGGGCGGAGTATGCGGCGTGGTGTGCGGCCTGCACGGTTTCACGTTCAGCTATGCTCTCAACGTACTTAAATTCAGGTTCGAAATGCTGTTCTACCATCCAGTCGGGTTCTTCGTAAAACTCGCCGCGCTCGGCGACGACCGGGCCGTCTGCCGGTTCCGGGAGATCACAGACTGCATCGGCAACGAGTTCCGTAATGGCCGAAAGCGTCGGTGGTTCGTGACTGACCGCGAACCCCATCCCCCGAATGCTTTGAACGCGCGTCGTTCCGACGGTTGCGTGGACGGCAGCGGCTACCATCAGGTATTCGCCGTCTTCCTCGTGACGGCCACTGATGTCGATGCCGACCACGTCAGCCGTGCCGGGCCTTCACCACGATTCGTGCCACGTTTCCGTACACAGTCGCCCGTAAGCCACGCTGGTTCTTCAATCTCCCGCCGACTCGGAACGGGAGTCGGGTATTGCTGTTCTATCTGTTCATACGCGCATATTTCAGATTATTGTTGTCATTCCACTTCGACGCATAGCGCTACTTCGAATTTACTGTACCAGACTACCGACTTGTCTGTATATATAAACCACAAAATTCTTAATGTGTCGCTATCCTGAATCGGACATGCAACTCGGCATAGAGCCACAACAACTCGGACTGGAGTTCGGGGGCGGTACCTTCATCGGTGGTATCATCGGTTTCGCCGCGAAGAAGGTCGCCAAACTCATCGCCGTCATCGTCGGCCTCGAACTCGCCCTGTTCAAGTTTCTCGAATCGCGCGGAATCATGTCTGTCGACTGGGACAAGCTCTCGGCTGGAATGCTCAAATCGACCGAGGCCGCACAAACCGGTGCGCCGCCGTCGTGGGTTACGACCCTCCTCTCGACGCTCTCCGTGAGCGCCGGATTCGTCGGCGGTTTCATGCTCGGCTTTAGAAAAGGGTAATTTTACTGTTCGCGGTCGTCTCCCCGTCGATACCGTTCTCGCAGTCGATAGCCGGTTACGTTTCCGGACTCGTCGAGTGAGACAGCGTACTGTCCGAGGATGTCCTGCGTGTCCGGAATCGAACTGCGCTCGACCATCTCGACCACGACTTGCCACCCGTCGTCGTCCTCGCTTATTTCGATGATTCCGTCGAGTGGATGGCCGACGAGGTCGCTGGCAACGTCTTCTATCGTTCCCCTGACGGCCATCACGTCGAACTCGCCGTTCTGCGCAGCACTTTCTTGTTCCGTCTCTTCGTCACTCTCTTCAGTTTCTTGGCTCACGTCGTTTTCCTCGTGTTCATCACCATCGTTCTGGGTATCGTCCTTTTGGCCATCGTCGCTATCCGCACTTTCATCAGCAGAGTCTATCGTCTCGTCGCTCGAATCGTGCTGGTGACAAAAACCGTCGTCTTGTGCCGGACGAGAGCATCGCTCGCCGCCCTCTGTGAGTGCCCGGCACTGCTCTACTTCCGACATGGCTACGACGTGATTATGACGGTGCGACCTCGACTTCTTCGAGGCTGACATCGTCGGATGCCGTTGCTTGCTCTATCCTCGACATTTCCTTCGCATAGTGGAGGAACGTGTCCACAGATGCGACGACGACACGCGCTTCGACCGTCAGCACTTCGATGCCGACGACGGAGATGCGTGCCCAAACGTCGATGACGACGCCTTTGTCGAGGATGCGGTCTAGAACGTCTGCGAGACTGGAGGTGTCAGGTCCTGCTTGTACCATTGGTTATCGACGGGAGTTTGCTCCCGATGGTACGTAGTCGTGCAGAACCATATATCACGGTTGGGGCCGCCGTTGCAAGGGCTTTATAAAGCACACGAAACGATAAAATTGGAAATACGATGGAGAGCGCTGGAAGCATCTAATATCGGGGTTCCCGAATGAACCATCGAGTAAACTCCTCGGGAGGCACACGAGTTATCATCCTCCGTCTCGACTCGTTTGCGGGGGAAAACGATGAGCGAACAAGCAGACGAAAGAAGCAACGAGTTCGACGACGTGCTTTCTCGCCTCGAAAACGCTGTCGAGCAGTCTCGTGAGTCCGCTGAACGCGCAAACGACGAGTCCGGGACGGACGATTCGGAACGGCCCACACCGACCGGTAAATTAGACGTTCGCGGTGCGAGGGACGTGGGGCGAACCGTCGCGGGGTCGTTGACCGATTCGCAGCTCGACGGCGTCGTGGAAGTCGAACGCCTCGGTGGAGAAGGCTGGCGCGTCGTCGCGGAAGTCGTCGAGCGAAATTCGATTCCCGACACACAGGACATTCTCGGGAGATACGTCATCAGTCTCGACGCGGCGGGGAACGTCGAAGGGTACGGTCGCGCTGGACGATACCGACGGGCGAGCTTCGACCACCAACGCGACGCGATTGCCGCCGATGAACGCTGAATGGGGACAACCATGAGCGAAAACGAAGGTGAAAACACGCAGTCGATACCGGAACTGCTCGAAGCGGCCGTACAGGACGATTCGGATGCTCAGCCGTCGGACGACCAGTTGTCCGACGACCGCGCGAATGGGGGTTCGCTCGGTCGAAATATTGGGGGGATTGTCGGATGTGGAGTGGGAATGCTCGTCGGGCGAAAACTCGGCAAGTCGCTCGAAATGCGGGTCAAAAACCGACCGGAGGGGGAAAAATCGAAGGTGTCGCAGGAGGAACGACTTCGAAAGCGAGTCCAAGATGCCTTGAACGTGAGCAGACGGGAGGCCAGGCAAATCCTTGCCGCTGCGGATATCCGCGGCGACCAAGTGGTCGAAGACGCCGAACTAGAAACCGAGAACGAGGGACCTGAAACCGAGATAGAAGACGAGTCCGGCGGAAAACCCGATTTGAACGACCTCTCCGACGACGACCTCCGGTCGTTGGCGAACGACCTGTTCGACGAACTCGAACGAAGAAAAGCGGCGCAGTGATACGGTCGGACGTCAGGCGGGAACTGCCTCTCGATGTGGGACATCGCTCGGCACATCTACGGCGTCGATGTCTCCGCTCTCGATTACGGCGTCGATGTCTCCGCTCTCGATTGCACCGATTTCCGCGCAGTAGTGCAGGAACGTATCTATCGACGCGACGACGATGCGCGCTTCGACGGTAATCAATTCGAGTCCGACGATGGCGATGCGCGCCCACAGGTCGATGACGATTCCCTTGTCGAGGATTCTGTCCAGTACTTCCACGAAGTTCGAGGTGTTCGGTTCCTCTCGTGTCATTGTTCACCACCCCGCACACGCCCTACGGGACGAATCCACCTGAACGTTGAGGCTCTCGGAAGCGGATACCAACCCTCCCGAAGTCCAATGATTTAGGACGAACGAGGCGCATGCTTGCAGTTTCCGCCACACGACTTATTAACGCACGCGGCGTCACGTCACAGCAAGGGAAAGCGGACGCCCTACCACTAACGATGAGTTCGAACCGATACGTCTACGGAGTTGTCGAAAAGGCCGACTTCGAGTTTGATGCCGATGCGGTTGCTGGCGCAGACCGAGTGTACACTGTGGACTACCAGTCGCTCTCCGCGGTCGTCTCGGACATCGACACCACCGACCCCGAACGAACCGACGAGGACAGCAAAGCCCACGACGAGGTGCTTCGGCAAGTGCTCGAACGCGACGACGTCGGCGCTGTCGTGCCGATGCAGTTCGGCATGGCGTTCAAGGACAACCGCACGCTGAAGAGTGTCCTCCGGAGCGCGATGCGAGCTTTCAGAAAAGCTCTCCGCGAGGTTGACGGGCACGTCGAACTTGGTGTCAAACTCGTCGCCGACGAAGACGCGGATTACTCGCGGGACAGCATCCGTGAAGACGTGGGAGAACGCCTCTCGGCGCTCGCGGAGAGCGAAACGGAAGACGACCTGTTCAGCGACCGCCTCGTCCTGAATCGCTCGTATCTCGTCGCGATGGACGACCGGGAAGCGTTCGATGACGCAGTCGCCGACGTGCGCGAGGAGTACGACGACCTCACCGTCCAGTACACTGGCCCGTGGGCACCGTACAACTTCGTGGACATTCACATCGGGGCACAGCGATGATTCTCGTAGACGATTTGCTGTTCAGACCGCTCGTCTCCATCGCGGACGTGCTCCACTCGCTGGCGGTTGACGAGATGTACGACATCGAAGGAGTACAGGACGAACTCAAGGAGACACACCTGCTGTACGAAATCGGCGAGCTGTCGCACGAGGAGTACGAACGAAAGAAAGCGACACTCGAAGAACGACTCGAAATCGCGGAGGACGCCCACGAACGACTGCGGAGCGGCAAAGTCGAGGTAAAACGATAATGGGACTCATCAACCGACTGGCTCGATTGGCGAACGCGCTGGCAGAAGACAGCACGACCAGAACACACACCGGCGAAATCGGCGGCACTGGCGGGCGAATCAGCTATGCTGTATCGCTCGGCCCTGCCGAGTCGGAGCGCCCTCGGCAGCAAACGCA
This sequence comes from Haladaptatus litoreus, assembly GCF_900156425.1. Classification (GTDB taxonomy): domain Archaea; phylum Halobacteriota; class Halobacteria; order Halobacteriales; family Haladaptataceae; genus Haladaptatus; species Haladaptatus litoreus. The sequence goes on along the minus strand of NZ_FTNO01000001.1, from coordinate 1,444,105 downwards.
CCGCCCGAAGTATCTGACTGACGTTCGGAGAGAAGAAGACGACCTCGTCGTTGCAATCGACCTTCCGGGAGTGTCGGAGGACGACCTCACGGTCACGTTCGACGACGAGACGAATGTAGTAGAAATCCGGGAAGAAGAACGACCGATAAAACGTCTCGGACTCCGGTGGGAAAACGCCGTCGTGGAGAAAGCGACGTACAACAACCAGATACTCGAACTACGAATCGAGGGGGACACGCACGATGGATAGCGACCGACTCGAAACGTTCACCGAAAACGTCCAGTCCGGAATTAGCCGTCTCGAATCGGCGTTCGAATCGTCGGATTCGTTCGAAGACGTGTCGGCCGAAGCGACGAAACTCTGGGAACTACTGGACGAAGGCGAGGACGTACTGGACGAACTCGACCTAACCGACCTACCGGACATCGTCGATGCGGGGGACGTGCCGAAGGCTATCGACGTAGAAGACCTACCAGATGCGATTTCGGAGGGTGACCCGAAGGAGGCCATCGACACGATAGGAGTCGTCAGGGCGCTCGAACTCCGCGAACTGTGGAGTTCGACGGATATGCGGGAACTCTGGCGGGAGGCCCGCGAGTTCGAGGACGCCGTCACCGACTACACGGGTGATTCGGAGGGAGACGGCGAGGACGACGGAATGCTGTCAGGGATGGACACCGACATGGATGTCGGGATGGACGGCCCCGGCAACACTGAGATGGATTCGGAACTATACCAGTCGAAGATACAGTCGGAACTCCACGACAGCGTCGAATCCTTCCGCGAAAAACTGCTCGAAACGCGCAACAAACTCGCCGCAATCAAGGAAGAAAACGAGTCGAAGGGGAACGTTGGCCAACCGAACTCGCGCAACCCGACGGCGTACTCCACGATGGCAGGTTCACGCCCGGACATGGGGAAAGCGACGCATTTCTCCACCGTTCCGACGGAGACGCGATACTCCTCGGCCCCGAACTCGAAACGAATCTACGGCAGACGATTCGAGGAGGAAGACGATGCGTGAAACCGGGCCAACGCGCAGTCAATCCGACCTCGCGGAGATGCTCGAACTGCTGTTAGACAAGGGTGTCGTCATCAACGCCGACATCGTCGTGACCGTCGGGGAAACCGAACTGCTCGGCGTGAAACTCCGGGCCGCCATCGCGTCGTTCGAGACGGCGGCGCAGTACGGACTCGAATTTCCGGAAGGCACCGACATGGAGCGCGTCAACGAGGCCGCAGGAGTAGAGGAACTCGCCGAGACGGAAACCGTCCCCGTCGAAGCGAGCAGCGACGATTCCGAGAAAGAATCGACAGACAGCGAGGAAGAAGAGGAGGACGAAGCGGAGGCGGAAGAAGAACCGACACAGACCGCGGAGGCGGAGCATGACGGCGATTGAGATAGACGAGGACGACGCGGGAAAGGGACTCATTTCGCTCGTCATCACAGTGGTCGAACTGCTGGTCGATGCGTTGGAGCGCGAGGCGGTTCGGCGGATGGAGTACGACGACCTTTCTCCGGAAGAAATCGAACGTCTCGGGTCGCAGTTGATGGCGCTGGAAGACGAAATCGAACGTCTCAAAGAGTCCGAAGGAATCGAGCGCGACGTAGAAAACCTCCGAGGCGATTTGGACGACCTGCTGACGGACGCGCTGGTCGACGTCGCGAACCGCGAACCCGGACTGGAGGGATTCCGTGACTGAGCAAGTCGAGGAGTTCGAAACAGGGCGCTACCTCTACTGCGTGGTCGCGGTAGACGACCGAGATGGCGATTCGGACGATTCGTTTTCCATGTCGGGAATCGACGGCGAACCCGTCACCGTCCTCACCGAAAACGGCGTCGGGGCGGTCGTTCAAGGGTGCGAGTCGCCTTACGACACGGACGATTTGGAGACGGTACGCGACTGGTTGCTGACGCATCAGGAGGTAGTGGACACGGCGGGACAGACCTTTGGCACACCGCTTCCGTTCCGCTTCGATACGATTCTCAAAGGCGACGACGAGCGCGTTCGGGCGTGGATAACCGACCAGCAGGACACGCTCGAACGCCATCTTGCCGAGTTCGAAGGCCACTGGGAGTACCGCGTCGGTGTGGCGTGGGACGAAGAACAGGTTCGGGACGAACTCGAATCCGAAGACGAAGAGTTAGCCGACTTGCGCGAACGAATCGACGATTCGGAGGAGGGAACCGCCTTCCTGCTCGAAAAGCAGTACGACACCCGAATCCGCGACCTTCGACAGGCGCGTAAAGAGGCGCTGACGAACCGTCTTCGTGAAGAACTCTCCCCGCTCGCTCGGGAGTTCGACGTGTTGGATTCGAGCAGTGGCGTTCTCGGCGATGGGTCGTCCGACGAGGTGGTACAGGTCGCGTTCCTCGCGCACGAGGAACGCGAAACCAACATCGGGGAGGTGCTGGACGACATCGCGGCAGACCCGGGCGTCGAAGTGCGGTTTACCGGGCCGTGGCCGCCCTACTCGTTCGCGCCGGAGTTAGAGGCATGAAACCGACGAAAGACGACCACGCCGTCGTGGATTTGCTCGACGTGCTCCTTCGGGACGGGGCCATCATCCAAGCGGACGTGGTCATCACGGTTGCGGATATTCCGCTGGTCGGCCTGAGCCTTCGCGCCGCAATCGCCGGGATGTCCACGATGACGGACTACGGCTACTTCGAGGAGTGGGACGCGGTACAGCGCAAACTCGCCGAGGCACCCGACGACCACCCGTTGCTTCCCGGGAAGGGTTGAGACGGATTCCAACCGCTATTTTTCGTCGTATAAGCAACCTGCACTGGCAACCATGGCGACTACTGATAACGGTAGCGCAATCACGACTGCGATGGCAACAACCCAAATCACGGACGACGACGAGGGGAAGAAGGTAGTAGACCAAACCGGCGACGAAGTTGGCATCGTCGAGGAAGTCCGACACGGGACGGCCCACATCAATCCAAGTCCGGGCATCACTGACAAAGTGAAATCGAAACTCGGGTGGGGAGACACGGGCGAGGACACCTATCCACTGCAAGAAGAGATGGTGGACTCCATCACGGACGACGAAGTTCGCTTGAGCCAGTAGGCTTTCACCCGAGGCTCCGGTTCAGAAGGCTTCAATTCACGAAAGTCAATCGTCTCGCCGGACGGCGCGCAATCGCGCCGTCCGGCGACCGCGCTACTGTTTTTTCGACGGGTCGGAACCGATGGAGAGCGACGATTGTGCCGTAACTTTCTCCCCGCGAACCAAATCCCCGAACGCGAGTCCGGCGAACTGCGTGACGAGGACAAGCACTAACGGGCCGAGGAAAATACCGTACCAACCGAAGAGAATACCGCCGAGAACGTAAGCGAACATCACCAGTCCGGTGTGCGTCGTCCGACCCGAGATGTAGGGTCGGACGACCATCTGCGGGAGCAAATCGAGGACGGCGAGCGAGACGAGGAAAAACGCCAACGGAAACCAGAACAGTCGCGGGTTGGTCTGGAACACCTGCCAGCCCAGATACGCGGTCACGGGAACGTAGACGAGTTTGCCGACGACGATGGGCACGAAGGTTGCGAGTCCCGTCAACAGCGCCAGAAGGGTCGGAATGGGAAACGAAATTCCCGAGGGGGCGACCGACGCGAATCCGTTGTATACGACCGTCGCCACAACGCCCACGAGCAGGACGGTGAGGACGTTGCCGAAGTACACCGTGGCAAGGTCGCTATCGACCGCCGAGAGGTACGCGACGAGCGCGCTATCTTCGCCCACCTCGTCGCGGAACCAGTCCGCGAGGCGGTCGTCGTCTCGAAGCGCGAAGAACGCGAGCGTGACGGCCAAAAAGAAATGGAGAAGGCCGCGAGCGACCGCTCCGAGCGACTGAATCGCGGTCGTGAGTTCACCGCGGAACTGGCCGAGGTTCGACCCGAGCAGTTTTTGGGGATTGGAAAGCACGTTGGGGACGTTGTTCGAACCCGGAACGAGTTGTGCATAGTAGGTTTCGATACCCGTGCCCGTGAACGCGCTGAGTTCCCGTATTCCGACCGCAACGGTGTACGCGACCAACAGCAGTGCAGGCAGTGACACCAAAAGAAGCGTCGCTCCCGCTGAAATATTTCGGGATGAAACGCGCCCCGACACGCGGCGATAAACGGGACGCGACCCATAGTAGATGAACAGGCCGAGAACGAGCGTGCCGACGATGGAGTAGGCGACGAAGAGCAGACTCGAAAGTAAAACGAGTGCGAGAACCCACCAACCGGCTCGTGACCGAGTTTCGGGAAGTTGCATTGTAGGTGTCCAAACGACCTTCCGACAAAAATTTCTGCTTGCGTGGTCTGATGATAGTACCATTTCCCCGGCCATTCGCTTTTTTATCGGGTGAGCAGTAGTAGGGAAAGATGTTAGATGAATCCGTCGCCAATCCGGACGACGATGGGGGAGTCGGGGAATGGGTGCTGCTCTCGGGAAACCGGTTCGTTCTCACTGCCGGAATCTGTATTGCGGTCGTCGCAATTCTCGCCGCCCTCACCGCTGTCGGGGCCATCTCGGTGGGGTTCAAAAGTGCCGTTCGAAGTCTCCTGTCGAGCGGCATCGCCTCCGGACTGCTCACGCTCATCACGGTCGCGCTCTCTATCAACCAACTCATCCTCTCGCGCGTGTTCGGGTCGCCGAACGAACTCACGGACAGACTCGATGGGACGCTCGAATTTCGCCAAACAGTCGAGGAAATCGCCGGGCGGTCGTCCAGTCCGACCGACCCGACCGATTTTCTGGCGCTCGTCTTCCAGACGATTCACGACCGAACGGCGAACCTCAACCTCTCCTCGATAGACGACGAAGCGGGTGAGTATCAGACCACACTCGCCTCCTATGCGGAGACCATCGGCGAGCGAGTCCAGAACCAAGACAACATGGTGGGCGTCCTCTCGGAAATCGTCGGCACGGAGTACGCCGAGTTCATGGCCGCGACTCGGTACGTTCGAAACGAGTTCGGCGACGAGCTTTCGGAATCTGAACAGTCGGAACTGGAAGACATCTTCGAACTGCTCAAAGCCATCGCCATCGCCCGGCAGTATTTCAAAACGCTGGCCATCCAACAAGACCTCGCGCGACTCTCGCGGTTCGTCGCCTACTCCGGTCTCGCGGCGTTCGTTACCACCATCTGTCTCACCCTCCTGTACAAGTCGAGTTCGGGCGCGTACATCGGTCAACCCGACCTCTCGATCGTCGTCATCCTCGGGTTCGGAATTATCGTCAGCCCGCTCGCGGTGCTCATTGCCTACATCCTCCGCGTTGCGACGATTGCGCGCTACACGGTTTCGGTCGGGCCGTTCGTCCCGCCGAAAGAAGAAGCCGAATAGTTCGGGCGAGTCGGTCGTTCGATTTCGACTACCGCGTTTTCAGGTCGTCTTCGTCCTTGATTATTTGCGTCTCGGCCTCGCCGCTCGTGTGCTCGTTCACGAGGTCGTAGAACTCGTTTTGCATCCCGGCCGGGAACGTCATGACGCCGACCCACGAGCCGTCGTTTTGCCACTCTTCGCGCTCCAAATCGCCGAACTGTCGAATCCGGGCTTGCGCACTTCCGGCGTAGTCCGCGGGCACCTGCACCGCGATGGTCACTTCGTCGAACCGAATCGGAATCACCGGACGAAGCGCCTCCAGCGCGTCGTCAACCTGCTGGCCGACGGGTTCCATCGGGTCGATGGTGAATCCCGCTTCCTCCAGCGCATTTTCGATGCGTTCCGGTGGATGCGGAGCGTTGTCCATCTGCGGGTTGACCGCGTTGCGCGTGATGCGGTTGACCAACTGCTTGTGCTTTTGCTCCTGCATCTCCTTGCGCTGTTCCGCCGTAATCTGAATCTCCCCGCGCTCGATGACTTGGGGGATAATTTCCAGCGGGTCTGTCGTCTCGAAGACCGTCTCCAAATCCTCTTCGGCGGGTCGGTCGCCCCGACTTGCGTTCTCGAACACGTCTTCTGCGGCGATGACGTCCTCGATGTCGCCGTCGAACTCGCCGCGTTTGATGGCAAGTGCCGCGTCGGGGTCTACCAACACTTCGAACCGCGCGCCGTGAGATTCCAGACGCGCCGTCACTGCCTCTTCGAGTGAAATCATACCCGGAGGTAAACGCGCGTACCTAAAAGATGTTTCCCGAAGAAAACGTCGAATTTACTCTTCCGACTCGTCTTCGTCCTCGTCTTCGAGGATGTCGAGTTCGTCGAGGTAGCCTTCGACTTCCTCGTCGTCCAGCATGCGGAACTGTTCGCTCTCCACGTCAACCGTGGCGAGGCCGACGCCCGTCGGCGAGAGTTGGTCGTCGTTGACCGCACCGAGGGCCGAAAGTGCGAGGTCGATACCGCCGTCTAAGTCCATTCCTTCGCTGTAGTTCGTTTCGAGGTAATCCTGAATCTCGCCGCGGTCTGCGCCCACTGCGAGCGCCTTCCACTCGTACGGCGTGCCGGACGGGTCAGTCTCGTACAGGCGCGGTTCGCCGTTCTCGATGCCGCCGATGATGAGCGCGACACCGAACGGGCGCGCGCCGCCGACTTGCGTGTACTGCTGGATGTGGTCGGTGACTTCCTTCGTCAGCGTCTCGACGCCGATTGGCTCGCCGTAGCGCAGGCGGTTGATCTGCGACTGGCGGCGCGCGAAGTCTATGAGTTGGCGCGCGTCGGCGACGTGGCCCGCACTGGCGATGCCGATGTGGTCGTCGGACTTGTGGAGTTTTTCGACGCTCGTGCGCTCCATGAGCGGCGAGCGCGTGTGCTTGTCAACGGCGAGGACGACGCCGCCCTCAGTTCGGACGCCGATGCTGGCGCTCCCTCGTTTGACGGCCTCCCGTGCATATTCGACTTGGTAGAGGCGGCCGTCCGGGGAGAAAATCGTAATCCCGCGGTCGTACGCCTGCTGTTGGGCTTGTCCCTGCATAGTATCACTCGAAATCGAGTTCCGCCGCGCCGACGAACGCGTTATCGACCTGTACGTCCAACATTCCGTCCCGAACGACGGCCGGTCGTTTCGCGTCCGCAAACACGACGCTTCTCTCCCCCGAAAGTTCCCTGCGGCAACCTAAATACTTTTCTTCACAACCCCGCACCGTCCCACTCATTCCACGGACGAAAACGCCGACGGGGTCGCCGTGCACCTCGTCGATGCAGGCCAGCGCGGCCCGCGCTTGGTCAGTGTGCCCGCGCCGAACCCGGACGAGCGCCTCGCCCTCGCCGTCCTCGAACTCGAAGTTGTACACCGTGAGGTCGGCGTCCGCGCTTCCGGCATCGCCGAGCAGATTCTGCGCGGCAAACCAGAGATTTCGCTGGAACGCTCTCCGATCGATGTCCGCGTCGGGCCAGCCTTCGAGGCCGACCGCGAGGTAGCGCCAGTGTGGGCGAAGGTGTTTGGGTAAGTGTTTCATTTCGGGGTTCTGGTTTGTGGGTTGGTTGTCGGTGGGTTTCAATCGTGTGTTCTAGCGACGATAGTACAGTGAATTTAGCGGATTTTAGGCAATTGGAATTGGAGAAGTATGCAAAGTCGACCCGAAGTAAGCAACAAAAGAAAACGGGGCGAGTAAGCCGCTAGGTATCGCAGACAACAATGAAACCGCCACCGCACCACAACCGCAGTGTCCCCACTCCTCCCCGCCAGCGCAGGTTTGGGCTCGTGCCTCACTATCGTTCGTCACTCGCCGAGTGCGCTGGCGCAACCATGCGGCTGGTCGGTTAAGCGATGTGGCGCGCGCTGGCGAGGCTTCGAGGAGTTTACCTCCGAGAAGGCGAGCGAAAACGTGCGAGGGATGAGTACCACAGCGACTGCAAGGAGCGAGGAACGCAGTCGGTTGGGGAGGCATGTGGCTGTCGCGGTGCGGTGGCGGTCATGTGTAGTCGTGACTTGCTTCCGCCAAACTACTCAAGTTCGAATCACGCACAATAGATTTCGTCGTTATGGTTATTTTGGAGTCGGCAACTGCTAGCGATACAGAATAAATCCACAACAGGAGCCACGAACACAGCAAAAATCAACTCGTTCACCACGAACTCGTGACTATTCCCCGTATCGCTCTGCAACCAGCACGCCGACTTGCTCGTGAACGCGCTCCACGGCGGTTAGCGAAAATCCGTTGTTCGTCAGCACGTCGGCCAGATGGCCGACCGTCGAGGGGTCATCGACTTCGGGGCTGTAAAACGGCTCCTCGGGGTCGGGCGTCCCAAAGAACATCACGTCGCCCAAGACAAATTTCCGCGGCCCGAGTCCGGCAATCACTTCGATTGCCTCACGTTTTTCCTCCTCCGAGAGGTGATGCATGGCGAAGTTGGAGACGACGATGTCGATGTCTTCGCCCTCGACGTTTGGCTCCCGAAACCGACCTTCACCGAATTCGACGTTCTCGATTCCTTGCTCCGCTGCTTTTTTCTGACCTTCGTCCATCATCCCTTCGCTGATGTCGCGGGCGATGACGCGGTCTGCGTCGGGTGCTAGTGCGAGCGCGATTGCACCTGTTCCGGTTCCCAAATCGAGAACCGTGTCCTCTTCGCTCGGGTCGGCGTGTTCGACCACGAGGCTGACGCACGCGCGGTACTCGTCGCTGTCCTGTGAGTCATCGTAGTCGCCAGCGATCTCCGAAAAGCGGTTCGCGTGTTCCTCAATCGTCTTCTTCATACCGACCACGTTTCACGCCCGGCGCTATGAAATCGTCGGAGCGAATCGCCCGATTTCGCTCGGCCAACTCGCCCCATTCTTTCAGCCCGGTTTCGACCTGCTCGGCAGAAAATCCAATCGTCTCCCCGACGGCCACCAGTTCGCGGGGGGCGCGCAGTTGCAGATGGGAATGTGCGTCCGCACTGACGACGAACGGAGCATCGTACTTCGTGACGATTTCACGTAGTTTCCGCAGGTCTTTGATGGCCTGCACCCGCTGGCCTCCGTCGGCGCGGAGGACGCGCGAGAAGTTGAACTCGACCCTGACGCCGTGTTCCTTCGCGGCTTTCGCCAGCACGTGGTTGAAATCGCCGCGGCCCTGCATGGGATGAGCGAGCACGTCGATTCGCTCTTCCTCGACGGCGAAGCGGTTGAGTTTCGACGTGCCGCCGTGAAACAGGAGAATCGTCGCTTTCGGTCGAAAGTTTCCGACGTGCCCGCTGGCTTGCGAGGGGTTGTCCGCGCGGATTTCGAGGCCGTCAACCACGTCCACGTCGTATTCGTCGCTCACCTGCTCGGCGTCGAACTCCCCTCGCGAATCGCCGTGGTTCCGGACGACGATACCGTCGAATCCGTACTCTGCGGCCGTGGCCGCAAAGCGCGCGACGGTGCTGTCCCCGTCCGGAACGGCGTGGACGCTTTCGTACATCGTTCCACTGTCGGACAGCGCGAGACTTGGTGCTTGCGACTCTCCGCCACCATTCTTTCGCTGCCTGCTCGCTCGATTCGGAAGGGATTTGGCTTTCGAAGCGAACAGGACACGTAAGCCCAAGGGGTTTTGGCGCTTCGAAACTAAAGGCCGAAAAGGTTCAGTAACAGAATGGACAGCCATCCACCGACTCCCGCGAGTTCCGACCAGCCAACCCGCGCCGACCTCGATTGGTGTCACGAGGCAGTGCAAGGGGTTTCCCGCACGTTCGCCATCACAATCGACTTACTCGAAGAGCCGATGGCGGACGCCATCTGCGTCGGTTATCTACTCTGTCGCGTCGCGGATACGATTGAGGACGCAGGACACATCCCGCCGGACGAACAGACACGTCTTCTCCAGCAGTACAACGACGTGCTCGACCCCGACGAACCGACAACGGTGGACGAGTTTCACGCCAGCGCGGAGCAGTGGATTCCCGACGACGGGGGCGACGACTGGGCTGTCGTCGAACACGCCCCCCGAGTCGTGGACACGTTCGCAACCTGCCCGGAATCAGTCCGGCAAGCCGTCAGACCGCCGGTTCGGGAACTCGTCGGCGGGATGGCGATGTTCGTGGAGCGCTACGACGACACCGGCGGCCTCCGAATCCGCACACTTCCGGAACTCGAAGAGTACTGTTACTACGTCGCGGGAACGGTCGGCGAACTCATCACGAACCTCGTCTGTCGTGGCGCGGACGACGACCAAGCCGACCGACTGCGGGAAAACTCGGAATCGTTCGCCCTCCTCCTTCAACTGGTGAACGTCTCGAAGGACGTGTACGTGGATTACCACGACGAGAACAACGTCTACCTTCCGGCGGCGTGGCTGGACGACGAGGGCGTCCCGCAGGACGCCCTCTGCGACCCTGAACATCACGACGACGTCGCGGACGTCGTCGCCCGCACCGCAGAGCACGCCGACGGCTTCGCCGACGACGCACAAACCTACTTGGAGAGCATGCCACAAACGCAGGGCAATCGCCTCGTGGCGTGGACGATTCCGTACCTCCTCGCGGTCGGTACCCTGCGCGAAGTGAAAAAACGTCCCGAGGACGCCCTCCGACGCGCCGGAATCAAGGTGTCACGGGAGGAAGTGCACGCGCTCATCGCCTCCCTTTCGGGCGGCGTTGACCGCGACATGCTCGGTGAACTCCGCCGGACGATTGCGGAGCGACCCTTCCACCGGGCCTAACTGAACTGGTTTTACGTCGAAGTACTGGACACCGACGTGTTCGCCCACGTTCGTTCCGGCTGAGCATCCGACCTGAACCGATGACATTCCGATTCGAGCGGACTCGTAACCGAAGCGGAACAACCGGAGTATTTCCCGTTTTCCAGCCAGAGAACACGGTGTCCGTGTGCGTCGGGCAAGAATTCCTCCGGCGACCCTCCCGAAAGTTCGAGCGTTAGCCGGTACCGAACAGCGGTTTGGCAGGCGTCTTCTGATCCGTTGGACTCGGAATCGACGTGAACCCGAAACGTGCTCATATCGGCTCCTTCGGGGGACGTTCGCTCCGTCCAAACCGAGATGTTGGCGTCGGCGCTGTTCGTCCGTATCGTTCCGACATCGGTGAGGTTTCCACCACCTGTCGAGGAACTCGCATACTGACGCATCTCGTCAACACAACCGGAGTCCAATCGCTCGAACTCCGTGATCGTCATCTCCGTCGGGCCGGTGTGGTCTGAAAACAGCGGGAGCGCGTTGACCCCGTTCGGACTGCCCCCGACGATGACGATGCCGACGACGGCGACGAGGAGGATTCATTTCGGGCCGGAAACCATGCCGGGATTGGATAGACAACTGACAAGAAGTCCGATTCGGTCACGGAGTTGCGCCGTTGTAGTTATTACGGGTGAACGAACTCGACCGCAAAAACGCCACCGAACGGCAGAAGAGACGAAAACCGATTTCAGTATTCGTAGAAGCCTTTGCCAGTCTTCTTACCCAAATCGCCCGCGTCAACCTTACGCTTCAGCAGGTATGCCGGTTTGTATCGGTCGCCGAGTTCGGTGAATAGGGTTTCGCTGGCGTCCAGACAGATGTCCAGTCCAATGTGGTCGGCGAGCGTGAGCGGCCCCATCGGGACGTTCGTTCCGAGGGTCATGCCTTTGTCAATGTCTTCCTTGCTGGCGACACCTTCGTCGTAGGCCCGAATACCCTCGTTAATCCACGGCATGAGGATTCGATTGGTGACGAAGCCGGGTTTGTCGTCGGACTCCCACGCCTCCTTGCCGAGGTCTTCTGCAAGGTCGTGAGCGAGCGTGACTACGTCGTCGTCGGTTTTCTCGCCGACGACGAGTTCGACGCCCTTCATGATTGGGACGGGGTTCATGAAGTGCAGACCGACCACGAGTTCCTCGCGGTCGGTTGCGCTGGCGATGGTCGTAATCGAGAGCGTGCTGGTGTTCGTGGCGAGCACCACGTCCTCGGGGAGCACTTCGTCCAGTTCTGCGAAGATGTCCTGCTTGATGTCCATGTTCTCGACGGCGGCCTCGACGACCAAATCGCAGTCCGCGAGGTCTTCGAGTTCGGTCGTGCCTGTGATTCGCGAAACTGCTTCGTCGGCCGCTTCTTCGCTCATCTTGTCCTTGCTAACGAAGCGGTCGAGGCTGTTTTCGATGGTGTCGAAGCCGTTCTCTACGAACTCTTCTTTGATGTCGCGCATGACCACGTCGTAGCCGCTCGTGGCGGCCACTTGCGCGATACCGCTGCCCATGGTGCCTGCGCCAATAACGCCGATACTGTCGATGTCGGAAAGCGAACGCATGGACGAGAATGCTTTGGGAACGGTTGTAAGGATAGCGAAATGCGCATCCGCAGCATCTGTAAATATTCAGAAAATGACAGTATTCGGAGATAGTAATCGATCAAATAGGTCTTGTGGCGAAACATTCAAGTTGGGTGAGTGGGAGGGCAAAACGAATCGGTGAGGGTTGTGACCGAAAACGACACTATTGGGAGAGAGGCCGAAACCGTTCATCCGACGGACATAGCGTTCGTCGGGCCAGCGACGGCGACGGTCATCGAGGATGCCGACTTCGAGGGCGAAGCGATTCAGAACCGAACCGTCTCCTACGAGATGTTGCGCGAGGCAGGCGTCAATCCGGGAGTCGCTGGCCGTCTGCGCAAGGAACATTCCCTCTCGTGGTCGTTCGAATCCGGCAACGACCTCACGGACAGGTCGAACAAGATTCGCGGCCTGAAGGACGACGAACGCGCGTGGATCGCCGCCAGTTCCGGCGATTGGGAACAGCAATCGACCGAAACCGCCACGACCGACGGGAGTGGCGACACCGAAGCGGAGGAAGCGGCATGGCGCGACCGGAGCAGTCCCGACCCGGTGACCGACGTGCCGGAAATAGACAATCAACTCGCAAACGAACTCGCAGAAGCAGGCATCACGTCAGTGCGAAGTATGGCCATCGCTGACCCAGAACGGGTTGCCGACTCGCTTTCCTTTGATTTCGAGCGAGTAAACCGGTGGCGCAACGCCGCCCGCGACCTGTTGTGAGTCCACGACAATTGTTGTGAATTCACCACATTCGCTGTAAGTTTACTACAATCGTAGTTCACAGAACGGACTATAGACATATCGAGCGCTATGAAAACGCGGGTTTCGACTCGTTCGCGACCAGTAGACTCATATGGTTCGTCGGTGCAGTTCGGAACGATGATTCCGCTGACTGACTCGCAAGTCACGCGAGACGGCAAAGCACTTATTCTGGCGATGGACCACGGTCTGGAACACGGCCCCTCGGCCGACTTTAGCTCCGTTCCGGACACGCTCCACCCCGAGAAAATCTTCGAAACTGCGACCCACGACGCTGTTACCTGCCTCGCAGTGCAGAAAGGTGTTGCAGAGACGTACTACCCCTCCTACGACGACGACGTGAACCTGCTCGCCAAACTCAACGGCACGAGCAACCTCTGGATGGGCGAACCGTACTCGCCGAAAAACTGGACGGTCGATTACGCCGCAGAACTCGGCGCGGACGCAGTCGGCTACACAGTCTACTCCGGTTCGAACCACGAGACCAAGATGTACGAGGACTTCCGCGACGTGCAGGAGCGAGCACACCGCGAATACGACATGCCGGTCGTCATGTGGTCGTATCCACGCGGACAGGGACTCAAGAACGACACCAAAGAGAGCACCATCGCATACGCGACCCGAATCGCGCTCGAAATCGGTGCGGACATGGCGAAGGTCAAGTATCCCGGCACCCGCGAGTCGATGGAATGGGCCGTCAAATCCGCCGCCGACATGCCCGTCGTCATGAGCGGTGGGTCGAAAACCAGCGACTACGATTTCCTCTCCAGCGTCGAAGCCGTGATGGACGCCGGCGGTTCGGGACTCGCAGTCGGGCGCAACGTCTGGCAGCGCGACGACCCCGAGGGCATCCTCGACGCGCTCGAAAAGGTCATCTTCGAGGACGCGACTGCTGACGAAGCACTCGAATAATGGACACGCTCGACACAATCATCGAGGTCGTTTCGACCTCCGCGCCCGTCATCCGAGGTGGACTCGCCGGTCGTCGCCGAAAAGCCGACGAGGAAAACCCCAGCGGCGAAACCCAGATGGCGGCGGACGTGTGGGCCGACGAGTATCTCGAAGCCGAACTGACGGCTATCGACGGCGTCGGCGAGTTCGCCAGCGAGGAGCGCGAGGGCGTCATCGACTGTGGTGACGGCCTCTCGGTCGCAATCGACCCACTCGATGGTTCGTCGAACATCAAATCGAACAACTCGATGGGAACCATCATCGGCGTCTACGACGCCCCGCTGCCAGCGTCGGGTCGCAACCTCGTCATGGCGGCCTACGTTCTGTTCGGGCCGATTACGACGATGATGGTCGCCCGCGAGGGAACCGTGACGGAGTACGTCATCGAGGACGGCGACCGCAGACCGGTCAAAGAAGACCTGACGCTTCCCGCTGAACCAGTCGTCTACGGCTTCGGCGGGCGCGTACCGGACTGGTTCGATGAGTTCGCCGACTACGCCCGCGAAATCGAGAACGAACTCAAACTTCGCTACGGCGGGTCGATGATAGGCGATATGAATCAGGTGATGACATACGGTGGCGTGTTCGCCTATCCCGGTCTGCAATCGCGCCCCGAAGGAAAACTTCGACTGCAGTTCGAAGGGAACCCAATCGGGTACATCGTCGAATCCGCTGGCGGACGGTCGTCCGACGGCGAACAGTCGCTGTTGGACATCGAACCGGACGAACTCCACCAGCGAGTGCCGGTTCACCTCGGCAACGAGGAACTCATCGACCGACTCGAATCGACGCTGTAACCGACTCCGAACTGAACGATTCTTTTTCCGACACGACTATGCCGCCGTGGTCGTCGTCGGTTGCTGTACTGTCGTAACTGGTTATTATGCTGTCGTGGTTGGTCGTTGTACAGTCGTCTGATTGACTGTTTGCTGCGCTGTCGGGGTCTGTACCGTCTGTTCTGTTCCCGGTTGCGTCGTCCCCACAGTCGTCACTCCGGGCGTCCTCGGAACGGTCGTTTGCACACCACGCTCTTGCTCGATGCACGACTGCACGTCGTCCTGCTCGACCGACGCGACAACCTGTCCGTTCGCGTCGAACAGCGTCGCGTTGAGGAAGACGAAGCCCTCCGCGCCGAAATCGGCGGTCGTATTCGTCCACGTGTAGTTGCCGTCCGGCGTTTGTTCGAAGTCGTCCGCCGAGACGTTCTGCGTGACCTGCGCACCCACTTCTGGATTCGAACTATCGAGTAACAGTGCGACCATCTGAACGTCCTGTGGTTGCGTCGTGTTCACCGTGATTTCGGTGCAGTTCAAATTCGCTTCGAGCGGTTCGGCGGGCGGGGTCGGTGCCGTAGTTGTGGTCGTCGTGGTTGCGTTTGTCGTTGTGACATTCGTGGTGGTTGTAACGTTTGCCGTGGTAGTCGCGTTAGCAGTCGTCGTGGCGTTAGGTGTCCGTGCCGTGGGAGTGGTGGTCGGCGGAGTCACCGGAGTCGTCTGCGGGGTCGTCGCGTTTGGTGGTGTCGTCTGCGGCGGTTGCGTCGTCGTGACGTTCTGCGTCGTCGTCGCGATTGGCGGGAGTGTTGTCGTTTCCGGTTCCGGTGTCGTCGTAGCCGCCGAAATTCGACTCGCTTCGTCCTGTGCCAGCGAGCGAACTGTCTGGGGTTGCACGTTCTCCGCCGTGGCGATTCGCTCGCCAGCCTGTGCAGTGCCCTCGCTCGCGGCCTGTCGTATCTGACTCGCGTCGTTTACGGTCTGCTGGGCGGCGGCCCGTGCTGCCCCGGCCGCGGCACCTGCGGAAGCGGCTTGCACTTGTTCGACGGTCGCTTCCTGAATCTGCGTGATTCCACCGCTTGCCGAACCCAGCGCAGCGGATTGAATCTGCACGATATTCGCCCGCTGGCTCTGGGAAATCGCACCGCTCGCACTGCCCCGCGTTGCGGCTTGTACCTGCTGAACGTCGGCTTGCTGGCGCTGGCTCGCCAAAACACCACCCGTCGCGGAGCCTCGTGCTGCGGCTTGGACTTGCGTAATGCTCGCCTGTTGACTCTGGGTTACCGCTCCCGCCGCCGCTCCGACGCACGCGAACTGAATCTGTCGGATGCGAACGGTTTGTACTTGTGTGATACCGCCGCGCGCAGCACCGTTCGCGGCGGCCTGAATCTGTCGTCCCTCGACAATCTGTTTCTGGACGGCACCCTGAACG
Organism: Haladaptatus litoreus; assembly: GCF_900156425.1. GTDB lineage: Archaea > Halobacteriota > Halobacteria > Halobacteriales > Haladaptataceae > Haladaptatus > Haladaptatus litoreus. The sequence goes on along the minus strand of NZ_FTNO01000001.1, from coordinate 1,428,033 downwards.
GCCCCCTGTGCCGACCCCTGCGCGACGACCTGAATCTGGACGATGTTCACGGTCTGAATCTGAACGATGCTCAGCGCGCCCGCCGCCGCGCCCTGACAGGCGGACTGCACCTGTCTCACGGTTGCCTGCTGAATCTGCGTGATTCCGCCCTTCGCCGCGCCATGTGCGGCGGTTTGAATCTGCACGATACTCGCCTGCTGGGATTGGGAAATCGCACCCGCCGCGGCACCGCGCGTCGCGGCCTGTATTTGTCGAACATCGACTTGCTGAACCTGTGTCACCCCGCCTTTGGCCGCACCCAGCGCGGCGACTTGCACCTGCTTCACGTTGGCGCGTTGAGTCTGTAGTGCGCCCGTCGCCGCACCTTGTGCGGCGAACTGCACCTGTCTGATTTCGACTCGCTGGCGCTGGTCGAGCGCACCGAAGGCCGCGCCCTGTGCGGCCTCCTGAACCTGTGAAATACTCACCTGCTGATTCTGCACTACACCCCTCACGGCGCCTGCTCCGGCCCCTCGTGCCGCGATTTGTAGCTGTTCGACGGTCGCTCGCTGACTCTGTGCGACCGCGCCGTGTCCGGCACCGAACGCGGCGGCTTGTATTTGCGTCGCGTTTGCTTGCTGTACCTGTGTTGTCGCCCCGGCGGTTGCTCCGGTAGTCGCAACCTGAACCTGACGAATGGAGACGGTTTGACTCTGAAGCAGGGTACCGTGCGCCGCACCGCGGGCAGCGGCTTGCACCTGCGAAACGCTTGCTTGCTGGCGCTGGGAAACCGCTTGTACGGCACCCTGTGCGACTGCTTGTCTCTGTTGCTGACTAATCGAAACCCCTTGTCGCTGTGCCAACGACGCACCCTGCAACGCGCCGCGAGCGGCGGCCCGCTCGCGGTCTGAAAGCTGTCGCTGCTGGACGACTGCTCGCTGAATGGCGTTCTCGGGGACGGAACTGTCCGCTCGGCTAGTTGCCCGTGTTTCCAGCGGTAACACGTTCGGCCCGTTCGTTGCCTGCTCGTTGACCGATTCGGAGACACCGACCGATTCAGACGCCCCAGTTAGTGGCTGTACCGATGGAACCACCGAAACGAAACCAGTAGTCGCGAGCGTCAGGACGAAAATCAACACGAGTGTCGTCTGGGTAAATCGCCTCATAACCACGTGGATGACGGTAGATTCCGGTTTTAACCTTCGACACCGTTAATTCCGTTCTCGGAATCCATCGGCCCGTTGCCGACAGTGCGCGTGGCGGTTTTCTTCGGACACCATCGGCAATCGAACCGAACCCGTGAGGTAATGGTCGTTTCGATGGTCGCGTTCCGACAGGATTTCTCCGCCCGAATATATTCGGTGGTGTAGTTATTAGAAACAAAAGTAGATACAACGATGATTTCAGTTCGGCTGCCAACTTTCTAGGTATCTAGATTCACCATTCTTTATGCAGGGTCATCAACTGGTGATGAGCGTCGCATGAGCAATGAGTCACCATACCGGGACGACTCGGGGAAACGACCGTCTACAGATCCACCCCACGTACTTCGTGCTGAACCGGCAGTGAGCAGGCCGTCGTTCGACGACATCTTCAAACTGCTGTCGGAGAAGCGACGTCGATACGCCATTCACCACCTCTCGACGACACCGGAGGGCGTCGCAACGCTTTCCGACCTCGTCGAGCAGGTTGCCGCGTGGGAAACCGAAACGTCGGTCGGCGACGTTCCGGACGACTACCGAAAACGCGTCGAAGCATCGCTACATCACACACATCTGCCGAAACTCGATGACGCAAACATCATCGACTACGATGCGCGGAGCGAATCCGTCCGCTACTGGGGACAACCCGTCCTCGAAGAGTACGCGGAACACGTCGCCGCGATGGAACTGCCAGAACGGTAACCGTTTATCGCGTTCCGTCCGCATCGACCCCAAAGACGCTTCTCAACACCTCCCCTTCCGCCTTTCCCTCGCTCTTTGCGACCGTTTTTTCCGCCCGTCGAAATTTTTGCCGCGTGCGAAAGGGAAAACGGTTTGAAATCACCCCACGGACACGCAAGCATGAAAGTCCGCATCGGCGCGGAGGCAACCGAGGAGGAAGCCTCAGCTATCGCCAGCGCACTCGCGCAGCACGTCGGGAGCGAGGTGAACGTGTACGTCGGGGACGCAGACGAACCGACCGTTACGTGGAGCGAAACCGAGGAACCAATCGAAGACGATTTGGGTCCGACGGAACGCGAGGAGAAACTTTGGGAAGAAATCGAGGAAATCAAGGCTGGCGGCCCGGAGAAGTACAAAGAACGCCTCGCCGAAAAGGGGAAACTGTTCGTCCGCGACCGACTCGACCTCTGGTTCGGCGACGACGGCCTGAAATTCGAGGACGGCCGATTTGCCGAGTTCGACGCCGAAGACAAACTTCCTGCGGACGGACTTCTCACGGGCGCGGCCGAGTTCGAGGGCCGGGACGTTCACTTCATGGCGAACGACTTCACGGTTAAAGCCGGGAGCATGGCTGCGAAAGGTGTCGAGAAGTTCCTCCGGATGCAACAGCGCGCACTCCAGAGCGGCAATCCCGTCCTCTACCTGATGGACTCCTCCGGCGGCCGAATCGACCAGCAAACCGGCTTCTTCGCCAACCGCGAAGGTATCGGGAAATACTACTACAACCACTCGATGCTTTCGGGGCGCGTGCCACAGATTTGTGTCCTGTACGGCCCGTGTATCGCAGGCGCGGCGTACACGCCAATGTTCGCCGATTTCACCATCATGGTCGAAGGGATGTCCGCGATGGCGATTGCCTCGCCGCGAATGGTGAAGATGGTAACTGGCGAGGACATCAGCATGCAAGACCTCGGCGGGGCGCAGATGCACGCCGAACACTCGGGCAGTGCCGACCTCGTCGCCCGCAACGAGGAACACGCCCGCGAACTCGTGTCCGACCTCATCACGTACCTCCCGAACAAAGCACACGAGAAACCGCCGCGGAGCGAACCGAGGGCTCCAAAACTGTCGCCGAACGGCATCGACGAGGTCATCCCCCAGAGTCCGAACCGTGCCTACGACATGACGGACGTGATAGAGCGCGTCGTGGACGCAGGTTCGTACTTCGAACTCCGGCCCGACTTCGGCAAGGAAATCATCACTGCCTTCGCCAAAATCGACGGTCGGCCGGTCGGCATCGTGGCCAATCAACCGGCACAGCGCTCGGGCGCGATTTTCCCCGACGCTGCAGAAAAGGCCGCGGAGTTCATTTGGAAGTGTGACGCCTTCGAGGTGCCACTGCTCTACCTCTGTGACACGCCGGGATTCATGGCCGGGTCGCAGGTCGAAAAGGACGCGATTCTGGAGAAAGGCAAGAAGATGATTTACGCGACGTCCTCCGCGACGGTTCCGAAGCAATCCGTCGTCGTCCGGAAGGCCTACGGGGCAGGTATCTACGCCATGTCCGGGCCTGCCTACGACCCACAGAGCGTCATCGCGCTTCCCTCGGGTGAAATCGGCATCATGGGGCCGGAGGCCGCAATCAACGCCGTCTACGCGAACAAACTCAACGCAATCGAGGACGAAGAGGAACGCGCCCAGCGCGAACAGGAACTCCGCGAGGAGTACCGAGAGGACATCGACGCACACCGGATGGCCAGCGAGATGGTCATCGACGATATCGTGCCGCCGAGTACTCTGCGCGAGGAATTGGTCAACCGCTTCGAGTTCTACGCGGATATGGAAAAGAGTCTGCCGGACAAAAAGCACGGGACGATTCTGTAAGTGAACGACGGCACAGTTTCGTAAATCGAAATCGACCCTGTTTTTCGACCATCTTCGACCCCATTTTTCAGGGAAAAATCACGTTTAAGGGGTTCATTATCGTCAATTCGCCAGTTAAGGCGCTGTATAATAAAGCCCTTTTCCGCCGTTGGTCAGTACGACGCGGAAACTCCGCGACACCATCATGAACCATCAGCGGTTATCCGCCCGAATCGGCGTGGCACGGCCCAACTTCGGAACCACGGAGCGCGTTCTCTGGTTCGTCGTCCTCCTCGCCCTCGTCGGCGACCTGCTGACGACCTACGTCGGGTTACGGGCGGGAATGACCGAATCGAACCCGATTGCACGGAGCGCGCTCTCCCAGTTCGGATTCGCGGCGCTTCTCGGACTGAAAGCGTTCTCGCTCGCGGTCGGGTTCGCCTGTCGGCCTCTCGTTCCACGGGAGTACGTCGCACTCATCCCCGCGGGACTCGCGCTCCCGTGGACGATTGCGGTGTTCATCAACCTCTCGCTGTTGGTGTGATTTTTCCTACTCGACGTTTTCCTTCTTCAGCGACAGCGCGGTTCTGTCGAACTCACAGACCAGCGTCTCGTCCTCGCCGTCGAGTTTGAACACCTCGACGTGCATGGTGACGACGCCGCGCTCGCCGTCGCTCGTCTCGCGTTTGTCGGTTACGGTGGACTGTGCGCGAAGCGTGTCGCCGTGAAACACCGGATTCGGGTGCGAAACGTTGTCGTAGGAGAGGTTGGCGACGATAGTTCCCTCGGTGGTGTCCGGAATCGAGACACCGACGGCGAGGCTCATCGTGTACAGACCGTTGACCAGTCGCTCGCCGAACTGCGTGTCGCCCGCAAACTCCTCGTCCAAGTGGAGCGGTTGCTGGTTCATCGTCATGTCACAGAACCGCTGGTTGTCGCTCTCGCTCACGGTGCGCCGTTTCTCGTGCGTGATAGTTTGGCCGACCTCGAACTCCTCGTAGTAAAGCCCAGTCATAGATGAATCTGCATCGCGTGCCGGAAAAATGCTATCGGTCTGGCGGTGATTGTTCCGACCGTTTCGACTGTTGCAACGGAGCAGAGGCGGTGTAAGCAGTCCATAACAAAGTAGATAGTATCCGAATAGTGAGACAGTCAGACCAAATTCAGGTCGGGATGGATACATGAAAGACGAAAACACGCGGCATCCGGCGAATCGACGCGAGTTCGATGCGACACTCCCCAACGACGGAGGCGAATCGGACGGTATCGACGTGAGTGCGACCGGCGAGTTCCAGTTCGACCAAGTCGTCACGCGCGGGGACACCACGGTTTCGCGGAGCGTCGAATGGTCGTTCGAATGCTCCGAAACGAGCGGCGACGCTGCCGAACCGGACGCGGAATCCGAATCGACGGACGACGAGCGCGCCGCCCGCGAGGACGTAAAGCGATTCGTCTCCGACGGCGGTTTCGATTCGGGGCCGGATTTCGCTCCGACTTCGAAATCGGGGCGGATGGCACCCGACGGCGGTGTGGAAGACCGCGATAATTCGTTCGAAACTGGACGCGTGCCGACGACGCCGGAAAGTGGAGGGGAGCCAAAAACGAGAGCGGAACTCGCAGACGAGTCCTCCGCGAACGATTCGCCGACACGAGATTCGTCGGACTTCTCCGGACGAACGGCATTGGACGCGGGTGCGGACAGCGTCCGCGCCCGCTGGTACGCGCAGGTCGGCGGGCCGGTCGAAACCGCGCCTATCGTCCGCGACGGGTCGGTGTACGTCGGCACCGAAAACGGGTTCGTCTGCAACATCGACCACCGCGACGGCGTGAGCAACTGGCTATTTCAGGCGTCAAACGCGGTCGGAACCCCCGGCGTCGAAAACGGCCTCACTTACGTCGGCGACCGCAGTGGAAACCTGTTCGCGCTCGATTCGGCAAGCGGCGCGCGCGAGTGGTGGTTCGAAACTGATGCCGGACTCAAAGTCTCCCCGCAACTCCTCGGGGACGACCTCTACGTCGCGGCCCGAGACGGACAGGTGTTCAAACTCGACGCAGAAACCGGCGAAGAACGACTTTCGTTCCGCAGTCCCGCGCGGGCGCTCACGTCGCTCCGAATCGCGGGCGACACCCTGTACGCGACCGGCCTCGACGGCGGCCTCTTCGCCCACGACGTGACAGACGGAAGTGAGCAGTTCCGCTTCGCCCCGTCGCTGGCAATCGCTGGCGCGCCGGAAGTCGTGGACGGCACGGCCTACGTCGGAACCGTCGATGGCAACCGCGTGTACGCCCTCGACGCTGAAACCGGCGAAACGAAGTGGCGCTTCCGAACGAACGCGGGAATCTGGTCGTCCCCGGTCGCCGTGAGCGGCATCGTCTACGTCGGCTGTGCCGACGGAAACGTCTACGCGCTGGACGCGCGCGAGGGAACCGTCCGCTGGCGTATGCAGACCGGTGCGCGCGTCTGGGGGTCGCCCGTCCTCACCAACGAACTGGTCTATGTCGCGAACGACGACGGCATGGTGTTCGCGCTCGACCGCGCCGACGGCCACGTTCGTTGGCAGTTTAGCGCACAGGACGCGCTCGTCGCCCCGCCAGCAGTTGGACGTGATGGCGTCTACGTCGGCGACGTGGCGGGAACGGTGTACGCCCTGCCACAGTAAGCCGGACTGATTCTCTCATCGGTACTCCCGACCGAATTTCACCCTCGTTTTCTTCTGATTCACCGCAACAATCGTCGCCAATCTTCCAAAAGAGCGTTCGTCCAATTCTGCTTTTCCGCGGTCTATGTCGTGGTATCGCATATCGCTCTCGGTTCGGATGGCAAGGTCTTTGCCCGGTCGGGTAAGAATTGCCGGTCAGAACCCGTAGAGGCCCCAACATCATGTCATCAACTGGGAAACAGAAAGAAGAGGAACCGGAGACGGCGGCAGAGACAGCACGGCGACAACTCGAACGCGCTGCGGCGCATCTCGACGTTGACCGTGGAATCATAGAACGATTGAAACATCCCGACCAAGTCCATCGTGTGTCAGTTCCGCTGGAGCGCGACGACGGCGAAACGGACATTTTCACCGGCTACCGCGCCCAGCACGACAGCGTTCGCGGCCCGTTTAAAGGTGGCATGCGGTACCACCCCGGTGTGACCGAGGAGGAGTGTACCGGCCTGTCGATGTGGATGACGTGGAAATGCGCGGTGATGAATCTCCCGTTCGGCGGCGCGAAAGGCGGCGTCGTCGTGAATCCGAAGGAACTGAGCAACGAGGAAAAGGAACGCCTCACCCGGCGGTTTGCCGAAGAACTGCGCGATTTCATCGGCCCGATGCGCGACATTCCCGCCCCGGACATGGGAACCGACGCGCAGACGATGGCGTGGTTCATGGACGCCTACTCGATGCAGGAAGGGGAAACCCAACCCGGCGTCGTCACGGGCAAGCCACCGGTCGTCGGCGGTTCCTACGGCCGCGAAGAGTCCCCCGGACGCTCCGTCGCCATCATCACCCGCGAGGCGTGTGAGTACTACGACTACCCACTCGAAGACACGTCGGTCGCCATCCAAGGATTCGGGAGCGTCGGTGCAAACGCGGCCCTCGCCCTCCACGAATGGGGTGCAAACGTCGTCGCCGTTTCGGACGTGAACGGCGCGATTTACGACCCCGATGGGTTGAACATCGACGAGATTCCGACTCACGAGGAGGAGCCGGAAGCGGTCACGACGTTCGACGCACCGAAGCGCGTCTCGAACGACGAACTCCTCGAACTGGACGTAGACGTGCTCATCCCGGCCGCAATCGGGAACGTCCTCACCGAGTCGAACGCCCACGAGGTCAAAGCCGATATCGTCGTGGAAGGAGCGAACGGCCCGACGACGACGACGGCGGACGAAATCATGGAGAAGCGCGACATTCACGTCATTCCGGACATCCTCGCTAACGCGGGCGGCGTGACGGTGTCGTACTTCGAATGGTTGCAGGACATCAACCGACGCCAGTGGTCGCTCGAAAGAGTGAACGAAGAACTCGAATCCGAGATGCTGGGCGCGTGGAACGACGTTCGTGCCGAAGTCGAAGAGCGCGACGTGACGTGGCGTGACGCCGCCTACATCGTCGGTCTGTCGCGTATCGCGGAAGCGCATCAGGCCCGCGGACTCTGGCCATAGGGCAGTCGCCGGAGTTTCGTGACGATTCGTCAAAAATAGTATTTTTTCTTATTGCTGAAGTTCACCTAACAGAGACAGCACGGACAATGTGGCGGAAATAGATAGAATGAAACTGTGTCGGTGACGTGTGCTGTTGAAAAGTAACGACAGTACAGTGGTTTACTTTTTGGAAACCGGTTCAGTCTCGTTTCGAGAAACCGCTTTCAAATGCGACACCGAACACGACTCCGAGTGCCACACCAACCGCGAGATTATCCATCGCCACGCCGATTGCGACGCCCAGACCGATGCCGAGACCCATACCGGCACCAGACTGTGTTCCTCCTTCACCTTCTTCGCCGTCAGTTTCGGGGCCGTTCGTATTTGCAGTTTGAACCATACGCCATTACTCACAGTCAGCAACGATAACTGTTCTTGACAAATGAGGATTGCCCATTGATGTTCATCGGTTCGACAATCCGGCACCGATTGCGACACCGACTCCCATTCCAATCGCTATTCCGAGAGCAAGGTTGTCCATCGCGACACCGAGTCCGGTACCGATAGCAACGCCGAGAGCGATTCCGACACCCATCTGTTGACCGCCGGCCGTCTCCAATTCGTTGTCGCCGTTGCTTTCTCCCGTTTCGTCGGTTTGTGGCATGACAGCTCCTTGAGTCGAAAGAACATAACTGTTCCCGGTGGGTTGAAATCGCGCCTCCGCGTCACCTCGCATATGCTACGACGAAGCGTCATGTTCACGCCGGGTGACCGACCCGAGATGATGCGCAAAGCGCCCGACGCGGGGGCAGACGTAATTGTATTCGATTTGGAGGATGCGGTCGCACCAGAGCGAAAGGACGAGGCACGAGAGGCGATTCGGGACGTGCTCACCGACCCGGATTTCGACCCCGATTGCGAGGTCTGTGTCCGCGTCAATCCGGCGGGAGTCACCGCGGACGACGACCTGCGAGGAATTGCGGCAGGGGCCGACACGCTCGATTCGGTCATGCTCCCGAAAACGGGGTCTGCGGACGACGTAGAAACCCTCTCCCGCCTGCTTTCGGAACACGATTGTGACGTTCCGATTCTCGCGCTGGTCGAAACCGCTCGCGGCGTACTCAACGCGGGCGAAATTGGTGCTGAACCGGTAACCGACGCGCTCGTGTTCGGTGCTGAAGACCTCTCCGCCGACATCGGCGCGACCCGAACCGACGAGGGAACGGAAGTCCTCTACGCCCGCGAGCACGTCGTGTTGGCTGCGAGTGCGACGGGCACGGACGCTATCGACACGGTATACACCGATTTCGGGGACAGCGAGGGTCTGTCCGAGGAAACCGAGTTCGCCATTCAACTCGGCTACGACGGAAAGATGGCGATTCACCCGGCGCAGGTGTCGCCAATCAACGAGGCGTTCACCCCCGATTCGGAGCAGGTCGAATGGGCGGAAGCAGTGTTATCGGCGAAGGCCGAGGCCGACGCCGAAGGACGCGGCGTCTTTCAGGTCGATGGGGAGATGATTGACGCGCCGCTCATCGCGCAGGCCGAGCGTATTCTGGAATACGCGCGAGCTGACGAATCAGCCGAATAGCGTCTGCCTTGGCGACATCTTAAATAATTTTAGGAATAATAGTTCACCTCAAATTCGCCATGCTTAACAGTGGGTGGGTGGCATTGACAAACGATGTCCGAACAAGCGAATCCGTTCGAGAGTCTTCAGGAGCAAATCGATGACGCGGCAGAATACATCGACGCGTCTCCCGACGTTCTCGAACGGCTCAAGCACCCCGAGCGCGTGCTCGAAACGAACCTCTCCGTCGAGATGGACGACGGTTCTATCGAGGTGTTCAAAGCGTTCCGCTCGCAGTTTAACGGCGACCGCGGCCCATACAAAGGTGGTATCCGATACCACCCCAACGTCAGCCGCGACGAAGTGAAAGCCCTCTCCGGGTGGATGGTGTACAAGACCGCCGTCGTAGACATCCCCTACGGAGGCGGCAAGGGTGGCATCGTCATCGACCCCGCCGAGTACAGCGAGGCGGAACTGGAGCGAGTCACGCGGTCGTTTGCGAAGGAACTCCGACCGATTATCGGCGAAGACCGCGACATCCCTGCGCCGGACGTGAACACCGGCCAGCGCGAGATGAACTGGATAAAGGACACCTACGAGACCCTCGAAAACACGACGGCACCGGGCGTCATCACCGGCAAAGCGCTCGACTCCGGCGGCAGTGAAGGCCGTGTCGAAGCGACCGGTCGATCGACCATGCTCACCGCCCGCGAGGCGTTCGACTACCTCGGCAAGGAGATGGAAGGCGCAACCGTGGCAGTGCAGGGCTACGGCAACGCTGGCTGGATTGCCGCGAAACTCCTCGAAAACCTCGGCGCGAAAATCGTCGCTGTCTCGGATTCCAGCGGCGCGGTCTACAACGACGACGGCCTCCACGCCATCGACGTGAAAGACCACAAAAACGAAACGGGCAGTGTTTCGGGCTACGCCGGCGCGAGCGAAGAGATGAGCAACGAAGACCTGCTCACGTTAGACGTTGACCTGCTCGTTCCTGCCGCGCTGGAGAACGCCATCAACGGCGACCTCGCGGAGGACGTGCAGGCAGATGTCGTGGTGGAAGCCGCGAATGGCCCACTGACGCCGGACGCCGACGACGTGCTCACCGAGCGCGATGTCCACGTCTTCCCCGACATCCTCGCCAATGCGGGCGGCGTGACGGTGTCGTACTTCGAATGGGTGCAGAACCGCCAGCGATTCTACTGGGACGAAGAGCGCGTCAACGACGAACTCGAAAGCATCATCGTCTCCTCGTTCGACGACCTGACGGACGCCTACGAGGAACACGACCTGCCGAACTTCCGCACCGCGGCCTACGTCGTCTCCCTCCAGCGCGTCATCGACGCGTTCGAAGAAGGCGGCAACTGGCCCTAGACGTTACGTTGAACAACCGCAGTTTTATTGTTTTTGAGCAGTTTCGGAAAGAGTGGTTGTACAATGTGCCGCTAGGTAGTCCCGACAACACAGACCGCCCCGCAACCGCCAGTGTCCCCACTCCTCCCCACCAGCGCAGTTTTGGGCGTGCGCCTCACTAACGTTCGGTGCTCACGGCTTCGCCGTTGTCTCGCGGCCCTGCCGCTCGACTGTCTGCGGAACTTCGTTCCGCGCTATTCGCCAGCGAGGCGACGTAGTCGCCTCGTCCCGCTCGCCCGGGTGCGCTGGCGCACCCTTTCGGTAGGGTAATCATCCACAGTAAACCAGCTATTCATCCTGCCGACAGGACGCGCCAAGCGTGGGCCTGAGCCATTCCGGTGAAGGCCCACGATTCGCGGGGAGGACTGGGGCGTGTACGAGGTTTCGGAGGAACCTCGATGTGAGCGGGGAGGAACGACCCGCGAACGAGGGCGGGTGCGCCAGCGGTCGGCGCACTCGCCCGCCTGCGGTTGCGGTGTTTGGAGTCGTGATTTGCAGACACTTCTGAATCAGCCATTTCAGCAGACACCTCTGAATCAACCACTCCTGTTTCAGTATCCAATCAAAATGTAACCATCCCACGACAAACCTATTCCCACTATCGTAGAAACTTCGAGAGACATATACGGAGAGCGACCTGAGTTCGAACCATGAACCGCCGAGCGTTTTTAGCCGGGGTTGTCGGGTCTGCATCGGCCACTCTGGCGGGCTGTACGGGCATCCTGAACACCGGGTCGAACACCCCGGATGGCGACATCGGAATGGGGTCTGTCTCGTTCAATCCACAGGAGTACGAGGCCAAAGTCGGGGAAACCGTCGTCTGGGTGAACACTGATATGCGAAACCACAGCGTGACAGCCTACGAGGCCGGAATCCCGGAGGACGCGGAGTACTTCGCCTCCGGCGGCTTCGACACCGAAGAGGCGGCCCGTGATGCGTGGCGGAACGGAAACGGAACCATCAATCCGAACACGACGTTCGAACACACCTTCGAAGTACCCGGCGAGTACGCCTACTTCTGTATCCCGCACGAGACGGGCGGGATGTCGGGAACGGTTGTCGTCACGGAGTAATCTTCTAGCGTAGCAACGACTCATCGAAACACTTCATTTCTGCGCTCGACTGCGAGAAAAACAAAACTGATTGACCGAAATCGGTCGCGTCGATTAAACTTCGACGTCTTCTTCGTCCACGTCCACGGAGGTCTCTTCTTCTTCGGCGACCTCCTCGGGGTGAGCTTCCAGCGTTGCTTTCTGGATTTCGACCCGGCGGAGCGGATAGATGGTTTTCGCCTCGCCGTAAATCGCACTGGAGATGCGACCTTCGACGATGCTGTCGATGACCTCTTTGAACGTGCGGTCGCTCGCGGCGTCCTTCACGAGGTCGATCATCGTTCGGCGGATAGCCTTCTCTTGGCTGTGGTCTGCCTTCTTCGTCGTGAAGGCGACGGGCTGAATCTGGATACGGTAGTCGTCCGAGGTCAGCACCGTGATGTAGGCCTCGATTTTCGAGGCACCGCGGCGGCCGAGACTACGGAGGTAGTCGCGGGTGAGTTCGTGTCGAACGAACTCGGTGTACGCCGAGTCGCTGCCAACGTCGTTGATTTTGAAGGTCAGCTTCGTGTTGTTCTCGCTGGCGTTGTTCGTCAGTTCGCCCAGCGTGGTTTCGATGGTGCGGCCGAGCACCTTGTCCGGTTCATCTGCGGGGGTCGTTCCAAGCTCCTCTCGGTCGAACTGCTCGGGAGCGAGGACGGTGTACCACCGCTTTTCCTGTGACTTCTTAGAGACTGATCGTTCACTCATAGTTCGTGTCGTTGTAATCGTTCGCTATCTGTACTGTCTGTGCTGCCACCGAGAGGTTGACGACGTAATCGTCTACGGTGGATTGGAGTCCGCCGATCGTCTCGCGTTCGATATGCGTCACTATCTCCCCGTCTTCCACGCTCGTCTTCATTTCCGGCGTGTTGTCTGGGTCGAGTGACGCGGCGACCACGTCGGCGTCGTCCAACTCCGTGCGAATCGTCGCTCGTCTCATAGTGCCTCCCGAAATGCCGAAAGGAACTCCTTTGCGTCCGCATCGAACCGTGCATAGCCGCGTTTCGCGCTTCCCGTCCCGTCGCCACCGAGTTCGGCCGCGGCGGTTTCCATCGCAGTGCCCAACCCGGTCAGCCCGGTGTCGGATACGGCGACTGCGGCGGCCTCGTCGTCCGTGACGACCAAGGCAATCGGCTCCGGCGAGCGGAAATCACCGAGCAATCGAACCGCCGTTTCGACGGGTGCGTCGTCCGTGCGGGCGACGAACAGACCATCGTATCGGCCCGTTGTCGCCTCGTGGAGCGCCGCATGGGCTTGCTTTGCGTGGTCGCGCCACGCATCCAGTGCGGGCGCTCGGGCGTCGTGTCCGAGCGCCAGCGCGATGCCCGTTCCGGACTGCTCGCGTGCGACTGCGTCGAGCACGTCGGCGTACCCGCCGAGGGTCGCAAACAGCCCGTCGTCGAGTTCGTAGGGTCGAAGTGCATTTTCTACGCTTTCGCCTGCTCGCGGCGTCGCGCTCTCCGGCCCTGCGACCGAAAGCGCGACGAGCGAGGCAACTCGACGATGTGCGTCATCGTCGAGTTCGACGGGCAGGCCGATTTCCGCGAGTTCAGCCTGCACCGCACCCGGATTGCCCGAAAATCCCGCGTGAATTAGCGTCGAATGTGCCAATCCGTCCGCGAGGTCTTCCGTGGGCGTCGAAACGCCGGGTCTGCGCGTCAGTCTGTCGGAGGCGGCCTCCAACAGTCGGGCGCATCCGGGTACGTCCGACGCGTCGGACGTACCCGGCGTGGTTCCGCCAGCGACGACGCCAGCGAGCGCGAGCACAGGGTCTGGAGCACCACCGAGTTCCTCACCGGCCTCGAAGGCCGTGAGACTCGCTGGACGCTCCGGAAGTGCCACGTCGCCGCCCGGTGCGCCAACCGTCACGACGATTTCGTCGTCGCGCGATTTGGCGCGCTGAGCGGGGAATCGCGCCGTGCTCACTTGGAACGGGATTCCGATGGTCGCGCAACTGCGGGCGAGGATACCGCTGGCCGCGAGTGCATCGCCGCTCGGATACGCGACGACACGAACGAAGTCGGCGTCGCGGAGCGTCGCTGCGATGTCGCTCGCGGTGGGGGCGTCCTCGGAAGCGGTTCGACCGGACGTTGCCATTTATAGGAGTTCTTTCGCCACGTCGTAGGAGTAGGTGAAGTCCTCGTCCAGCGCGTCGCCTTGGTAGTAGTTCACGAGGCGGCGAACTTTGGACTCGGTGTTCTGAAGTGCGCGCTTGTTGTGTTTGTCCTGCGGATTTTCGTTAACGTGTTCGCGCAGGCGCACGGCGCGCTCCATCAGGTTCCGGAGGTCTTCGGGCAGGTCGGGGTCTGCGTCGTTTTCCTCCAGAATCTCGGTCACTTTCTTGCCAGTGACGAGTTTGACGTTCGGGACGGGCGTGCCGGTCACGCCTTCGTCGCGGAGCTTCAGACCGATTTCGCTCGGGCTGTAGCCGTCTTCCGCGAGTTCGACGACGCGGTCTTCCACGTCGTCTGCTTCTACGTCGCTCCACTCCGGTGGTTCGTCTGCCACGGGTCGGTCCGAACCGGATGACCCACGGCGTCGGGTGTGCATTCGTGCCATTGTTCGAGGATAGGAACTGCACGAGCCGCTAGAGTGTGGTCGGCGGGGATTCCGCCTGCGTGGCGATTGCCACGGTGCACGTCCGCAATCCCAAGTTGCGCAAGAGGGGCAACTGCCCCGAAAGAGAGCGGGCAGGTGCCCGCGAACGCGCGCAACGAGTCGGATTTGCGGCTGTGCCGTTCCCTAGTGGAAAGCAATTCGTGGACGCAGTTAAAAGATTGCTATTCAGGCCGCCGTGCTACAGCCCACCGCGCCCACATCCATTTCGAGAGATTTATCAATGGCCACCGGGAAGAACTGAGTGCAGACGCGGGCTCGTAGATCAGTGGTAGATCACTCCCTTGGCATGGGAGAGGCCCCGGGTTCAAATCCCGGCGAGTCCATGACGAACGCAGTGAGGAATGGACGAGCGGGATTTTAATTAGACAAGACGCACGCCCACGGAGCGAAGCGAGCAGGAACGTCTCGGCGTTGTTCAAGCCCCGGCGAGTCCAAGCACGTATCTTCGGTCGTTTGAAAAACCATACAAATTAGTGGGCTTGAGTTGGCTCTCGCGTTCGATTTTTCACCTCGAATGGAAACCCATCAAGCGACAAGCCTGTAGTCCTCTGCCAGACGAGCCCTGGAACCCTCGGCAGCTACTTTCAGAAACGAATTTCTCCGCGCTGTTCCATCGATTTCGAATCACAGTCGCCAATGAAAGATTTATTACCCATCGGAATCCAGCCAGAACTGCGGTGACTTCGATTCGAAGGCATCGCCATAGAGCCAAATCAGGCATCACGGAATCCACGCGGGAAGACTCGTTTCGGGAAACTGTCGTGTCGGATTCCGGTTCTCCCCCTCTCGCGGAATAACGTCAATAAACAGATATATATTCGTTCTAGTGAGTGAAAATCACGAGACTGCAAACCGATAGCTACAAATCTGACATTCAACACATGTATATTAATTTTAACAAGGATTTTTAATGTATTAGTGATTGGCGGTATTCAATGGCTAGTGACGAGTCCGAAGCACTCGGGAATGGGGACCCCGATGCTGGCCCTGACGGAATCCGTCTCACCGACGGGTCACCACCCCGCGTCGCCCTCGGTACGTACACGTGGGAGGAGTTCAAGACGGAGTTCTTCTACGAAGACGGTCGCCCTCCAACCAACTGGCGTGGAAAGGACCGCCCGTTTCCCGCCGAAGAGTTTCTTGGCTTCGACCCCGAGGAAACCGAATCGCGCGTCGAGAACGGCGCGAAGCGAGCGCGTTCGCTCGCTTCGCATTTCGAAGCATACCTCGACCCAGAGGAAACAGAGGTATCGTTAGGGAACTACCTCTGGGAGCATTTCCGCTACGAATACTACTACGAACCCGACCGCGAGAAACCGCACGAAAGACCCCGCAACGAAGATGGAAACGTCGTTCATTTCGACAAAGCCGAATGGCTCGGATTCGAAGAAGCCGAACTACCGGAACAACTCTTTCGGGGCGCGTTCGCCGGAAACCGTGGAAGCGGGCGATTCGAGGAGTTTCTCGACCCAGAAACAACCCCCGTCACGGTCGGCGAGTACCTCTGGGAGCATTTTCGCTACGAATACTACTACGAACCCGACCGCGAGAAACCCCACGAAAAGCCTCGCGACGAGGATGGAAATACCGTCGAGTTCGACAAAGCCGAATGGCTCGGGTTCGAGGAGGACGACCTTCCCGGCCTGCTCACCGAGGGCGCAGCCAAGGCGAACGAACTCCTCGAAATCGAAGACGAACGAACGCTAGACGTTCCCGAGGCGTTGGACGAGGATGCCTTCTTCTCGACAGTCGAGGGCTACACCACGGTGGTCAACCGCTACGATTTGGAGAAGGCGGTTCCGCTCCCGAAGAAATCTCATTTTCGCGAAATCGACCGCTACTGGGTGAACAAACCCAACTCCTTCGTCATCATCTTCCACTCCGAGAAGGAAAACGAGACGAAATACTACCTCATCGAGCCCTACCGAACCCGAATCGAGGACGACCTGCGGGAGTTTCTCACCGGAAAACTCCGCAGTTCCATCAAATACGCGAGCGACGAGGTGGTCGTGGAGGCAGAAGAGCAAGACCGAGAAGCGGTTATCGAGCGTGAAACCCTCCGTCTGCTCTCGCGCTACGACCTCTACCAACTGGACGACGACGAAATCGCCGAACTGCTAACCGAACTGCTCACCCAGTACGACAGCGCCCGCGAGACGTGGAATCGCTACAGTGCTGAAACGCGCGCACAAACGGGTGACGCGATTCGCAGCCTCCGCGAGGAGGTAGAACCCTATCTCGAACGATTCCGAAAACCGGAGGAGGAAATCCAAGATGGTGCAGACGAATCGGAGTCGGAAGAGGAGGACGCGGAGAAAGCAGTCGAAGACGAGGATGAGGAGCAGAATGAAGAATCGACGGACGCAGATACGGACAAACCGGATGCAAACCAGTCGGCTGACGACACAGCGGATGAGGGCGAAGTTGACAAATACGAACGCGAATCCAATGCGTCGGATTTGCGCGACACCACTGAAATCGAATCGGTGACAGAGTCAAAAGCGACGCCCTCCGCAAAATCCGACACGAATCTTCCAGCGAAAACCGACGAAGAAGCGCTCGAAGACGCCGACTCCGCGGGCCATCTCGGCGAACTCAAAGGCCGCTGGAACGACCTGCTCGCAGAACACGTCGGCGACGAAAACCGACGTCGAGGAGTCAGAACCCGAATCGAGGAGCTCATCGAGGAACACGAGGTGGACGACGAGGGTGGCGAACTCGGCGGCATCATGGCTCGACCCGAACCGGCGCTGTTGGCGGAGGATGCTGATACGCTCACGGAGTACCAAGTCGAAAAACTGCTCTACCTGCTGAAACGGGATTTCATCGGCTACGAGCGAATCGACGGCGTGAAACACGACATCAACGTGGAGGACATCTCCTGTGACGGGTACAACTCCCCGGTGTTCGTCTACCACTCCGACTACGAGCAGATAATCACCAACGTCCACCACGGCGAGAGCGAGTTGGACGACTTCGTCGTCAAACTCGCACAGCGGTCGGGGAAAGGTATCAGCAAGCGCCAACCGCAGGTTGACGCCACGCTTCCCGACGGTTCCCGTGCGCAGTTGACCCTCGGAAGGGAAGTCTCCGACCACGGAACGAACTACACCATCCGCCAGTTCAAGGACGTGCCGTTCACGCCCCTCGACCTCATCAACTGGAACACGTTTTCGCTGGAAGAAATGGCTTCCTCTGGTTGGCAATCGAGAACCACCGGTCACTCATCTTCGCCGGAGGTACTGCCTCCGGGAAGACGACCAGCCTGAACGCTGTGTCGCTGTTCATCCCGAGCAGTACGAAAATCGTCTCCATCGAAGACACCCGCGAAGTCGAACTACCACAGCGAAACTGGATTGCCAGCGTCACCCGACCCTCGTTCTCCGACGACGACAGGGGCGACGTGGACGAGTTCGACCTGCTGGAGGCCGCACTCCGCCAGCGACCCGACTACATCGTGATGGGTGAGATTCGGGGTGAGGAAGGTCGCACCCTCTTTCAGGTCATGTCCACGGGGCACACGACCTACACGACCTTCCACGCCGACACCGTGGGCGAGGTGCTGAAGCGATTCACCACAGAGCCGATCAACGTCTCGAAGACGCTGTTCACGGCGCTCGATTTGGTTTCCGTACAGACCCAGACGCGAGTCAAAGGGAGCAAAGTCAGGCGCACGAAATCGCTCACCGAAATCAACCACTACGACACTGAAAACGACGAAATCAACGTCAAAGACGTATTCCAGTGGCGCGCCGAAACCGACGAACACGAACGCCTCACCGGATCGAACACGCTAGAAGAGATAAAGTTCGACCGCGGGTGGACGCAGGAGCGACTCGAATCCGAACTGCTCATGCTCCGAACCATCCTCGCCTACCTCCTCGACAACGGCCTGAACGGCTACACGCAGGTCGCGGCGACGATTCAGGCGTTCATCAACGACCCGGACACCATTCTCGCGCTGGTCGCAAACGACGAACTGGAAGACAGTCTCGCCGACCTCCGCGAGATGGAGAGCGTTCTCATCGACATCGACCCGAAAAAAGAGGAGATGGTTCCGCGACCCGACCCAACCGAGGAAGTCGCGCAACTGTCGAAGGACATCCTCGCCGAGGCGGAAGACGTGCTGTTCGACCAGTACCGTGACGTGCAGGTTGGAGACGACAGCCTCGCCGTTGCGCTGGCCGACACTTCGAAACCCGCGGGCGAACCGATTCGTTCCGAATCGGTTCGCGCTGATTCAGATGACTTGTCCGGAGACGACAACCGCCTGCGTAGCGACGGTCGCCACGACGACCACCTCCGCGACGACGACCCCCGCGACCACCATCCCTCGTCGGTTCTGAGCGACAACCCGTTCGGTGAGTTCGAGGAGGCGACGGTCGCGGACAACGAGGAACCAGAGTCTACCGCGGAGGACGGGGAATGAGTCACGGCTCCGCCACGTCTCGAAACGGAACGAGTGCCGACAGGCTTGCGGACACCTTCTACCCGGTGTACGACCGACTGTTCTCGGAGAACAGCGATTTCGTCGGCAGTCTCGACGACAAACTCGCCGAGGCTCGTATGCCGGAAACCGCGGAGTTGTATCTCTCTCGCGGTCTTGCAGTGGGTACCCTCACAGGACTCGTACTGTGGCTCGTCGGTCTTCTACTCGGCTATCTATTGGTTTCGCTCGGACTCATCGGTGGTGGCGGCGTCTGGCTCGGCGTGCCCGTCACGGGTGCGACTGCGGACGTGCTGAACGCGCTGAAGATTCCCGCACTGATTGTCGGAACCGGCGTCGTTCTCGGAACGCTCGGATTCGTGGGCGGGTTCGGAACTGTCGTCGCAATCCCCTACAGTCGAGCAAGCGCGCGAAAGCGTGAAATCAACATGCTCCTTCCGGATGCGATTTCGTTCATATACGCCCTCTCGATTGGGGGGCTGAATCAACTGGAAATTCTGGAGGCGATGGCGAAAGCCGACGACACCTACGGTGAGGTGTCCCGTGAGTTCCAGAGCATCGTGCAGGAAACGGATTATTTCGATACGGATTACCGAACCGCCATCCGAAAGCGGTCGCTCGAAACGCCCAGCGACGAGTTGGGTCAGTTCTTCACGGACATGCTCTCCATCGTCAACAGCGGCGGTGATATGACCGGATTTCTGGACGACAAGAAGGAAAAACACATGCGAACCGCCAAGCAGGAACAGGAGTTGACGCTCGAAACGCTGGAACTGTTCGGCGAGATGTACATGACCCTCTCGCTCTTTCCACTCCTGCTCATCATCATCCTCGTCATCATGGGCATCATGGGGGAGGCGAAAGAAACCTTGCTCTACGCGACGGTGTACGGCTTGATTCCGCTCATCGGCGTCGGCTTCCTCGTCCTCGTTTCCACCGTGAAACAGGACGAACCCGGCAGTGGCTACCTCGACCCCGGCGATGACGACCGACTGGAAACCGTCTCGGGTGCCGGACTGCTCCACCTCGGTCTGGTCGAGGAATTTGTCGGGAACTACTCCGTCTTCGACCGAATCAAGAGTCGGGAGGGAACTCACACTACCGTCGAACTGCTGAAGCGCCCGCACTATTTCTTCCGCGACAATCCGCTTTTCGTACTCGGCATCACGATTCCGGCGTCGTTGGTGCTCGTCGCCAGCGCGGTGTGGACGGGCGCGTTTCCGGCCTCCCCGGGCGGATTCGTCGCGAATCCGGTTTGGACGACGTTCGTCTTCGTCTACGTTCCGCTGTACGTGAACGGAGTTCCGCTGGCAGTGTTCCGCGAGTGGAACATCCACTCGCGGCGGTCGGTACTGCGAAAGCTTTCGGACGACCTGCGAAAACTGTCGAGCGCGAACGACACGGGACTGACCCTGCTCGAATCCGTCAAAACCGTGGCGGACACCTCGACTGGCAAACTCGCGAGCGAGTTCGACCAGATTCACGCGAAAGTGAACTACGGGATGAGCATGGAGACGGCGTTCATCGAGTTCAACAATCGCTATCACCTGCCTCGCCTCGCGCGAACGGTCAAACTCATCAGCAAGGCACAGGAGGCGTCGAGCCAGATTACCGCCGTCCTGACGACCGCGGCCCAGACCAGCGAGAATCAGGACGACATCGCCAGAGAGCGACGTTCCCGCGCCAGAATGCAGGTTGTCATCATCATCATGACCTACCTCACACTGCTCGCGGTGATGGCCATCCTGAAGACGCAGTTTTTGGACGTGATGGCGGGACTGTCGGAGCAGGCGGGCGGCGGGTCGGATGCTTCCTCGTCCGGGATGAATCTCGGCGAGGGCGTCGATACCGACGCCCTCTCGATGCTGTTTTTCCACGCCGTGACCATCCAAGCCATCCTCTCGGGGTTCATCAGTGGCTACATTCGGGACGCAGACCTCCTTTCCGGAGTCAAGTTCTCGGTAACGCTCGCAACCATCGCGCTGGCCGTCTGGATGTTGGTGGGCTAAGATGGACGACCGAGGCCAAACCCTGAACGATTACGTCGTCGGCATCAGCGTTTTCCTGTTGACCGTGACGTTCGTCGTCGCGTTTCTGCCGAGCGTTTTCGCGCCGTTCACCGCGCCCATCGACGACGCGACGACGGCCCGCGCCGACCGCGGTGCCGGACATCTCGTGGAAACGCTTTCGTCGCCGGAAACGCCGAACGTGCTGAACGAGTCCCGAACGGCGGCGTTTTTCGAGGACAATCCGGAAAGCGACGACCTCCGCGCTACTCTCGGCTTCCCCGCCACCGCACGGGTCAACGTCAGCATTTCCGACCCAGACACGAACGATGCTGTTGCGGTCGGGTCGCCCGCCGTCGCAGCGACGGCGGGTGACTCGCTCGACGGGCAACCGACCGCGGCATCGAGTCGAACTGTCGTCATCAGCGACGACGCATACCGACTGACGGTGAGAGTATGGTAGACGGGGAGAAGGGCGGAAGGAGAAGGCGGAACAGGATGGGCAACAGAGCGCAGGCGTACACCCTCGAAGGATTCGTCGGCGCGCTCATCGTGTTGACTGCACTGCTGTTCGCATTGCAGTCTGTCGTTCTGACCCCTACGACGGCGGGGACGGTCGACCAAGACGTGAAATCTCAACTGCGGATTCAGACGAACGACGCCCTGCGAATCGGTGCGGCGGACGGGTCGGTCGAAAACCTCACTCGCTACTGGAACGCGAGCAACGGAAACGAAACCGGCGGCTTTGCGTATGCGAACACAACCGAAGTCGGCTACGGCCACGCACCGCCCTGTGCGCCAGCGAAATCGCCGGACGCGACCTGTGATTCGCTCGGGGAAACGCTCGAATCAACGCTGACTCGACAGGGCTACGTCTACAACCTCTACGTCACCTACCGACTGCCGGGCGACCCGACCGAAACCGCCACCGAGCGTGTCGTCTACCGCGGCGTTCCGTCCTCGAACGCGGTCGTGGCGACCCACACCGTCGTTCTGTACGACGATATGACTCTCACCGGGCCCGAGAACGCCGACAATCGAACGCTCGCCGAACTCGACCCGGAGGAGTTCTACGCGAACGACGCGAGCGACGGCGTCGTCTACAACGTCGTGGAGGTGCGCATCGTCGCATGGTGAGCGGAAAAATCGGGTTCTTCGGACGATTCGCACGCGACGACAGGGGGCAACTCCTGCTCGTCGGGGCGGTCGTCATCGCCATCTCGCTGGTCGCCGTCGTCGTCGTTCTCAACACCGTGCTCTACACCGAGAACGTCACCAACAGTGAACCGATTGCGACGACGGGCGATGCGCGAGACATCGCCCTCGTCGTGGATGGTGACATCGAACCAGTGGTTCATCGCACGAACTACGCCGAGCGCCACGACTCCGCTGCGGAGAGTCGAACTGCCGTCGCAGAGAGCATCGCGGAGTACGAGACGCTCCTCGGCGTGACGGTGGCGAGGCGAACCCCGGCCTCGCTCCACGTCGAAGTCAGCAACCAGACGGTTGGAAACGGCGTCGAACACGACTCCGGCGCCGCGTTCGTAGATGCGGCGAACGAGAGCAACTGGACGCTCGCCCGGAACGCCGACGTGCGACGATACCTGTTCTCGGTGAATCGGTCGTCGTTGGCGACGACCGATTCGGACGCATTCAGAATCCAGGTCGAAGGCAGAAGCGAAAACTGGAATCTCTCCGTGCTCCGGCAAGACGACGATGTCGTCCTGCGGACAGACGGTTCCACTGTCGCCGCTTCCTCGACGTGCACCGTGACGAGCGAGCAGGTTCGTATCGACCTTCGAAACGGCAGTGCGTCGGAGTGTTCGTTCCCGTTCGCCGACGGTGTCGGCGACGACTACGACATCGAATACGAGAACGGGGCGAACGCGAGCGGAACCTACTCGGTGCTGTTCAACGGAACCGACGCCGAGATTCCGCCCTCTTCCGTCAACTCCGAGTCGTCGGAGTCGCCGTATCGGACACACGCCGTCTACGAACTCGATGCCAGACTGACCTACACGACCCCCGAACTGACCTACCGAACGACGTTCAACGCCACGCTGTACCAGCCATGAAACGTGTTATCACCCTCCCCACGAGAGACGAACGCGCGGTTTCGACCACGGTCACCTACGTCCTGACGATAGCCATCACCACGATTCTGTTGAGCGGCCTCATCACCGCCGCGGGTGGACTCGTCGGCGGCCAACAGGAGCAGGCGACTCGAAACGAACTCGGCGTCGTCGGCGAGCGAATCGCCGGGGAACTCACGAGCGTTGACCATCTCGTGCAGGCCGGAACGAACCCGGACGTTCGCCTACGGACGAGTCATCCCCGCAGAATCGTCGGCGCGCCGTACTCCGTCGAACTGAAAACCGGCGGGGAAAATCCCTGCACCCATCCGCAGTGTCTCGTACTGAGCACGGCCGACGTGACCGTAACGGTTCCGTTCGACAACGCGACGGCTGTTAGCCCCGGCCGGGTCGTCGGCGGTGATGTCGTCATCGAGTACGACCGAACCAACGAAACGCTCGTTCTGGGGGAACCATGACGAAGAAACTGTTCGACGACCGTGCCGCGACCGAACTGCTCGGCTTCGTCTTCATCTTCTCGATGATAGTGGCGTCCGTCGGTCTGCTGTACGTCAGCGGCGTCGGGTCGCTGGAAGACGCCCGCGACATGGAACAGTCGAAGAACGCGGAGCGAGCGTTCACCGCGCTCGCAACGACGTTCGACGACCTCCAGCGAAATCGCGCACCAGCGCGCGCTGGAGAAGTCAGACTCGGCGGCGGGACGATTGCGGTGAACGAAACGACACAACTCAGAATCGGCGTCGAGCAGACGAGTCCGACGGCGGTCGAAATCAACCGAACGCTCGGACAAGGCGCGCTCGTCTACACGGTCAACGACCGAGTGGTTCGGTACGAATCCGGGGCCGTGTTCAGCGGCGGCGAGGCCGGAAGCTGGGTAGTTCGTCGTCCGGCCTTCGACTGCACGCCCGACAGGGCCATCGTCTCAGCGGTTGCGATAAACGAAACCGGGGACATCTCCTCCGTGAGCAAACAGGGGTCGGTGCTCGTCGTCGGGCGAACCATGGACACCGAACTGCTGTTTCCGCTCGGCGGAGCACGACAGGACGACACTGCCGCGACGACGGTTCGGATACGAGCCGAGTCGTCGCCGAACAGCGAGGCGTGGAATCGCTACTTCGAATCGAACGGCTGGGAAAAAGACGGTACGTGGTACGAATGCCCGACGCGTCGGGCATTCGTCCGCGAAACAGTGGTCGGGTTCGACGTGCGAAACTAGTCGTTCTTCTCGATTTCGACCTGATTCATCGTGACGTGGATTCTGAAGTCTTCGGGCGCAGCCACGCTTCCGTGTTCGTGGATGGAGATGAGGACGACGGCGTCGTTGTAGTCCGGGTCGCCGCTGCCGCATTTGTAGTGGTTGTCGATGTCGTCCGTGGTCGCGTCGGCACAGGAGAGTTCGTACACGAGGACGAACTCGTTCGGGTCGAGGTCGAGGAAACCGGTTTCGTTCATCCGGGTGCCGAGGATTTGGGACATGCTTCTCTGTTCTTCGTTGGCCGAACCGTAGTTCGGAACCGCCATTCCGTCCGCGAGGAGGACAACGTTTCCTTCGCTCTCGCCCCGGCCGTCAGTGTCCACGACGATGTTCGTCATCATCGAACCCTCTCGGTCGGTGCGATAGGATTCCCAGACGTAGTCGTAAGTGTCGCCGTTGTACTCGAACTGGTTGAGGCGCTTTTCGGCGGACGAGTAGCTATCGACGGAACCGATGTCGTATGCGGTTCCTTCGACGCTGATGGCGTCGCCCGCGGTAACGTTCTCCGTGAACCGATAATATTCGCCGTTCGTCGGGTCGTTGATGTCGTGTCTGATGACCGAAGACGAACCCACGCCGTCGCCCCACGGTTCGTAGGTGTCGTCGCCGATGTTGATTCGCATGTTGATGGGCGCGTTGTATTTATTGCCGTGTCGCTCCCACTCGCCGGTCGTATAGTTCTGTTCCCACGACGTATCGGTTCTGGACGAAATCTCCGTTCCGAGGACTTCCACGGTAACCGAGGCGTTCTGCCGAGCACTGAGACTGTTTTCGCCGCTCTCCGCCGTCGAACCGCTCAGGATGACGGTGAGCGATGCGGTTTCGTTTCCGTCGTCCACGGTCACCACGCCGTCATCGACGTGGGTTTCGAAGAAATCGCCCCACGCCCGATAGTAGTCGCTGTGAACCGTGAGCGTCGCGTTGTCCGGCGGGTTGCACCGCGCTTTGTTGAACGTCTCCCGGAACGATTGGCTGTCCGCCCGCGATGCGGTCGCGTTCTTGCTCGCGTGGAGTTGCGTGACCGACCCGCTGACGGAGCCGGTGACGTTCACCATCTGGAAACTGAACGTTCCGTTTCGGTACTGCATGTCCGGCGGCGAGAGCATCACGCTTCCCCCGTCGGTGCGCTTCCAGACGCCGCCCGCTTGATACGCGACGACTTCGCCGTTCGAACCTCGATACTCGATTGCCCCGAACTCGATTTCCTCTCGACACGGCTGATTCGTCCCGTTGACGACGGTTATGGTCATACGCCCGTCTCGGGTCACTTCCGTGTCGCCGTTCTGTTCGCTGAAATCCAACGTGTGGGCGTCGTTCGCGCTGAACGCGACTTGGCTCAGGCGAGCATCCACCTCGCGCATCGTGTGTTCCGCGTTCTGCACCTCCACCGACCCGCGAATTTCCGAGACGGCCCCGGAACCGATGAGGAGGACGCCAGCCAGAGAGATGGCGACCAAACCCATCATCAGGACGACACCGATGAGTGGCGATTGCCCCCGTTGATTTTTCGAAATCGTATTTATTCCCCGACTAGTCATATTATGCACTCATAATCCAAACTGTATAAAGCTACGTCGAAAAGTCAACTGAACTGGTTTTAAAAATGGATGCAAATACAGCCACAACAGGTAGTATCCTGCACCGACGAAATCATTGCATGGCTCGAATCTCGACAATCGTAATGCTGGCTGGTGTCGTCATGTTCTTCATTCCGGAACCGATAACGTCCGGACTCGGTCTGCTCGTCCTCCTCATCGGAGTGGCGATGCGACTGCTAAGTAGCGCGTAGCCGACGAACGTTAAGTGACTGTGCGGAGAACAGTTTCGAATGGGGTTGTTCGATTCGGTACGACGGATTTTCACGATAGAGGGGGACGAATACCGGTGTCACTACTGCGGACGGACGTTCCGGTACGCCGTCGAACTGCCGGATTTGAACTGTCCGTACTGCGATTCCACTGACATCGAGCGAATCGAATGAGAATCGCGTCAAAGCGGGAGAAGTAGGCCGCTTCGGCGGTGGCCAATTTCGAACCATCACAAACGTTGATGGTTCCGCTTGCCGAACGTAAAATCGTGTTCGACTCTGACGAGGCGTTCGTGGCCGCCCTGCAATCCCACCTCGGTTCCGCACTTCAGACGGTGGCCAGCAGAGAAGACGGCGGGTACGAGATGCTGTACACCCGAGAGGACGTAACCGGACGCTTCACGCCCGCCGATTTCAACCGGATTCACGGCGAATCCCTGCTCGCGGACGAACCACGAGAAGACGCGGAGAACGTGTTTCGCGCGGGGGCGCTCAACTTCGCACTCTACACCTTCGATACGGCCGTCGTCTTGCAGTTCCCCGGCGAGTCCGGAGCGCTGTTCGTCGCGTTTGACAACGACGACGTGCCGCTTCTCCCCATCGTCGAGGTGTGCACCGAATGGATGCAGACACGAGCGTGATTCTTTTCGCTCAATACGCCGGATTCACCGGGAAACACGACGGACGACGACCCCGTAGAACGGTTTCACCGCACAGAACCCACTCGGGGAATCGACGCAGGTGAAGATGGTGACAATTCGGTAGACAGCTCGTGGCAGTCGTTTCGGTGGAGCGAATACGACTCCTTGCCGACCACGAGCTTTGCCTTCTTCCATCGCCGTGAACAGATACCGATAGAGCAGGGTTTCCTCTTCGAAGCAGTCCGGTTTCGTCGGCCCGAAGGTTCCTTCGACCCGTTCGAGGAAGAATCGGTCGTTCACATCCGGCGTGGAGTCGTCCTCTGTAGTGATATCGCAGGTGTACAGTTTCTTTGCCGACTTTGCCGACCCATCGGTTGGTTCGTTGGCGGTCTGGGTTCGGTTTTTTGTGCCCTCAACTGCGCTTCCCGCCGTGCCGATTGCTGTGAGCGCACCACCCGTGACGGCCAGTTGGCGAAGCAGATTTCGTCTCGTTTCTGAATTGGTCATTGATATCACGAATCACGGATTCGGCTATGCTACACTCGGGATTCGATTAGCCCTTTCGGCGGGAGGGGTCCGCGATTCATTTCCGGAATCGTGTACATTTATCATAGCATCCTCTGAACTCCCGCTAATGTATCGGCGGACTCGTCATCGGGTGAATCAACTCTTTCAGGTCGGAGCAGGCGGGCGAATCGGACAGTACATCGACTCGTTCATCCTCGCGCTGATCGTTGCGAACGTCGCAACCGTCATCCTCGAAACGGTCGAACCGCTCTACGCGGCGTATCAGGCCGAATTCTACCTGTTCGAACTGGCGAGCGTCGTCATCTTCTCCATCGAATACTTCGGACGGCTGTGGGCCGCGACGGAGCATTCCGAATACCGACATCCCGTTTGGGGGCGACTGCGATATGCGACCTCGCCGTTCATGATAATCGACCTGTTAGCCATCCTGCCGTTCTTCCTCGGGTTTTTCTTCGACCTGCGGTTCCTGCGGATGCTCCGCCTGCTTCGGTTCCTCCGACTGTTCAAACTCGCGCGCTACTCCCGGTCGATGCGGTTGTTCGTCACCGTCATTACGGACAAGAAGGAGGATTTCCTCATCGCCTCCTCGGTTGGCGGCATCCTTTTGCTGTTTTCCTCGTCGCTGATGTACTTCGTAGAACACGAAGCGCAACCGGAGATGTTCAGTTCGATTCCCGCCGCGATGTGGTGGGGCGTGGTGACGCTGACGACTGTGGGCTACGGCGACGTGCATCCGGTGACCCCCCTTGGAAAACTGCTGGGTGCGGTCGTCGCAGTTATCGGAATCGGCCTGTTCGCGCTCCCGGCGTCGATTTTAGCCTCGGGGTTCGTGGAGGAGTCACAGCACGAGAGGAAATACGCCTGTCCGCACTGCGGGGAACACGTTTCCGAACACGAACTGCACGAGTTGGAGTGAGCACGGTTTCGGACGATAGGAATAGGTTCGTTTTCGAATGCAGGCCCAACGCTTAGGCCGCTTCGAGGTCTGTACTGAGTACGATGATTGGCCCATTCACGGTAGGGAAGAAGGCGGCAAAGTTCGGCTACAAACGGTACGGGATTCCGGGTGCGGTGGTGGCGGGTGGTGCCGGAACGGTCGGCTATCTCGCGGTAAAGCGTGCGGTCAAGTCGGTCGCAAAGAGCGAGGACGCCGGAACCGCCATCGACGTGAAGACGATTCGGTCTGCGGTCGAAGAAGACGGAATCGACGCCGTAACCGACAGAGACACGCTCGAATCCGCAATCAACGAGGAGCAGCTGGATTCGGAAATCGACATCGAGGACGTGCAGTCCGAAACGGAAAACGAGACGGACGAACTGCAAGACGGCAACTCGGAATCGACGCACGAATCCGACGAGTAGGTTCGCCGTCAACCGTCTCCGCGAAGGCCAGCAGCTATTAGCCAATCGCTCTCTTTCCCTGTCCACGCATGCAATCCGTAATTCACCTCGTTTCCGGCGACGGAAGCGAACAGCAGACCGCACTCGCAATCGCCAGAAATCTCCTTGACGACGAAAGTGGAACGATTGACGACGTTGCCGTCGTTGCACAGGCGGGCGGTATCGAAGCCATCACTGCTGGGGGGAACGAGGAAGAACAGGTACGGTCGCTGATAGATGACGGCGTTCCGTTCAAAGCGTGTAGCAACACCCTCGACGTGATGGATTTAGACGAATCCGACCTCATCGACGGCATCGAAACCGTTCCGGAAGGTGCTGTCGAAGTCACGCGACTGCAAAACGAGGGCTACGCGTACATGCGACCGTAGTTCGAACCCTTACGCGCCGCTACTTCTTGTTCGCGTTCGCTCACAACGAAGTAGCGGGCGTGGCGGGACTCCCGCGAGCGGACGAAGTGAAGCGAGTGGGGGTAAGCCACGCTCGTTGACTGAGCGTAGCGAAGGAAACGGGCGTGGCGGGATTCGAACCCGCGGTCGAGAGGTTAGGAACCTCTCGCCCTATCCGCTAGGCCACACGCCCTAGATAAACGCACAAACTGACGCAGAAAAACGCTTACTGTCCGGATTCAGTTTCGGTTTCGGTGTTGGTGCTGGTTTCGGTGCTGGTGTCAGCGCGGCGTGGTTCGTCGTCAAATTCGCTCGCGTCGGATGACGGCGAATCGGACGGCCCGGAATCCTGCATCTCGCGGAGTTCGTCCTCGACTTCTTGACGCCCTTTCTTGAACTCGCCCATCGCCTCACCCGTCGAGCGCGCGAGTTTTGGAATCTTGTTTGCACCGAACAGAAGCACTGCGATGAGCAGAATCACCGCAAGCTCCATCCCACCGGGAACCGGCCCGAATAGTGGTATCATTTCGTACATCCTCTACCAGTTGCTTACCCATTGGCAATTATAGGCTTTTTGCTCTACTCAGGTTCACATCGAGCCCACTTCTGGTTAGCTGTCTAACCCTTTTCGACGGTGAGTAGACCGCCCGAGAACTTTTTTGTGCCGGACGAAGAGATACGGCTATGGACGACCCCGAAATGGAACCGACCGAAAACGGACGACGTTCCTACGACCCCGACGCCGACCACGCCTTTCCGGACGAGAAGCTGAACGAAGTACTGGAGTTCATCGACAACGATGTCGAGATTCAGACGTATCTGGACGCCCAGAACGTCAACGCCGTGGCGCGAAAAGGATACAACGACCACGGGTCGAAACACATCGAAATCGTCCTCAATCGCGCGCTCCTCCTCTACGACCTGCTGAAGCGCGGCGGCGTCGAGTTCAACGGTGCCGCGGACGAAGGACTGGACGAAGAAGACGAAAGCGTCATCGTCGCCTTCGCCGCGACGCTCCACGACATCGGTCACGTCGTCCACCGGGACGACCACACGTACTATTCGATTCCGCTGGCTGCGGACATTCTCGACCGTGTCCTTCCGAACTTCTACGATACGGCGGATACAGTTCGAATGAAGGGTGAGATTCTGCATGCGATTCTCTGCCACCACACGGAAGAAGACCCACTCACGACCGAGGCAGGCGTCATTCGCGTCGCGGACGCTCTCGACATGGAGCACGGTCGGTCGCGCATTCCGTACGAAAAAGGTGGCCGCGGCATCAACACGGTGTCCAGTCAGGCCATCAAGAAAGTCAGTCTGAGAGGGGGCGATACAATCCCGGTTCTCGTGGAAATAGAGATGATGAACGCCGCGGGCGTCTATCAAGTTGACAACCTTCTCAAGGCGAAACTCCACAAATCCGGCTTGGAGGACGACATCCGAATCGTCGCCCTGAACGTCCGCGAGGGGAGCGACAACATCGTCGAACGGATGGAACTTTAGAACAGATTTTCGTACACTCGTTCGAGTTTGTCCACCGCTCGCTCGACGCTGATTTCCGAACGCCGGGCGAGACAGGATTCCCTGAGGCGGTCGTACTCCGACAGCGTGCGTCGGATTGCATCCTGAAATCCGTCAGTGTCACCGCTTTCGAAGTGATAGCCTGTCTCTCCCTCAACGATGGTGTTCGCCAGTGCACCAGCGTTCGCCCCGACCACGGGCGTCCCGCAGGCGTTCGCTTCGAGGGCAACGAGGCCTTGGGTTTCGACCGGACTCGGGAAGGCGAACACGTCCAGTGCGGAGTAGAAGGCTGGCATCTCGTCCCGCTCTAAAAAGCCGAGGAATCGAACGTCGATGTCGGATTCGCTTGCCTGTTTTTCGAGCGATTTCCGTGCAGGGCCGTCGCCACCGAAGACGACGGTGAAATCCGTTTCCTCGGCGGCGGCAATGAGTTCCGAGAGTCGCTTTTCGTAGCCGTGTCTGCCGGTGTAACCGACGAGCGGTCGGTCACCATCGAGGTCGTATTTGTCCACGAAGTCGGCGGTTTCGACGGGATGAAACCGCTCGATGTCGATTCCGTTCGGGACAACGTGAACCGGAGCGTCTACACCGACCGTTTCCACGACGTGCTCGCGGGTCGCTTCGCTCGGCGTGAGAACCGCGTCGGAGCGTCCGAAAAACCAGCGTTCGTAGGCGACCGACGCCCGTTCGACGTATTCGGCCGCGGATTCGTTGGAAACGAGGTAGTCCGCGTATTCGCCTGTCGGTGTGTGATACGAAGTGACGAACGGCGTGTCCTGCTTCCATGCGAGTCGAAGGCCGCCGAGTCCGATGGCGAACGGGGTGTGTGCGTGGACGATTTCGGCGTCGGTGACGGCCTTCGGAATCCGTGGGGTTCCGAGTCGATAGCCATCGTAGAACGGAAACGGTAGACTGCCGATTGGGTGTTCACCTTTCTCGGGAACGTACTCGTCGGAGCGTGGATACGCCACGTCCATCCGGCCGCCGTTTCTCTCCCAGCAGTCGCGCCACGACCGAATCGTGTAGGTGACGCCGTTTATCGTCGGCAGATACGTATCCGTGAACGCGGCGACCCATCGGCTCATTGACTCGCCATTCGTAGACAGGGTGTTAAGGGCTTGTGACTTTACGCGAGTTCGCGGTACGTTCGTGTAAGTCTGTCACCGAGTCGTTCCAAAGTGTGTTCCTGTGCAGTTTTTCGTGCGTTTTCGCCCAGTCGTTCGCGCAGTTCGGGATTCCGGTCGAGGAGTTCCAGCGCGCGTTGGAACTCCGCTTCCGTCTCGCACATGAGACAGTCCTCGCCGTGGGTGTAGAACTCCCGAAACACCGGGATGTCGCGGAGGACGACGGCTTTGCCGCAGGCCATCGCTTCGAGGACGGCGATACCCTGATTTTCGTCTTTCGCCGGAAAACAGAGTACGTCGCCCGCCGCGAACGCTCCGCGTTTGTCGTCTATCCACCCCGAGAACGTGACGTTCTCCGGCGGATTCTGCACCCACTTTTTCACCGTCGAACTGGCCTGTGGGCCGGTGTCGTAGGGACCGAACCACGCGAAGTCGAAGTCGGTTCTCTGTGCGAGTCGGCAGAACGTCGTCAGGCCTTTTCGCTCGAAGACGTTGCCCATCGTGAACGCGACCATCCCGGACAGGTCGTATCGGTCACGGTACTCCTCGCGCAGGGATTCGAACCCCGAAAGCGACTCCGCGTCCACGCCGTTAGAAATCGGTCGAATTGGCGCGTCGATGGGGTACGCTTCGAGAACCGATTTCGTGTATTGACTCGGACAGAGCACCACATCGGCCTGCGAGTAAAACCACTTCAGATAGCGACGAAGGGGGCGCGCGGCGAGTGTCGAACCGCGGAAACTCTCCGCGAAGTCCTCGCTGGTGACGTGCGCGTGAAGCACGAGCGGAATCCCTTCGCGCTTCGCGTGGCGCGCGACTGCGACCGAACCCGGCCCAATGACGTTGCAGTGGGCCACGTCGAAATCTGCGAAGAAATCGCGTCCTACTGCCCGGGAAGCGAGTCCGTGAACCGGCGTCCCGCCTCGCCACGGAGAGGTGACGACATCCACGTCAGTTCCCGCGAGAGCCTTTCGCTGGTGCTTCGTGGCGGTTCCGATACCGCTCCGATCGAGTTGGGATTCCAGTTCGAGGTAGTTGAGTGCGCGCACTGGCGAAGTGATGGAATAGCCGACCATTACCGCTTTCGGAAAGGGGTCGTTAAACGACCACAAAGTATTTCTTGTTATGGGAACATGAGGCCAATGGGGCAATACAGGAACCTTCTATCCTTGTCCTGTCTCGCCCCGGAAACCCCCCCACCCCCCCATTCCGAATGACTGTAGCTCAAGAGAGAATAGAGCGACTCGCAGGGCTTGCGAGCGATGCCGCCGCCGATTGTAACGACGACAGAGCACGGGAGTACGTCAGGCTTGCCAAACGAATCGCCGAGCGAAATCGTCTTTCGCTCCCCCACCAGTTCAAGCGATTTACCTGCGACTCCTGTGATTCTTACCTCCGCCCCGGAAAGAACGCCCGTGTCAGATTGCAGGGTGGCCACGTAGTCATTACCTGCGACTGCGGCACGCAGGCGCGCTATCCCTACGAATAGTATCAGAAAATACAGATATGGGCAGTTGATTCCGGCAGTATTTTCCTCGGAAATCGGTGATTACGACTGGGTGCTACCACCGTAGGCACCACCTACCAGCACGTCCATGGGGCTGTATCGTCGGCGCTGACGGTCTTTGACAATTTTTCGAAGTCGGTGGGTAGCCTTTCATCCAATGTCGGCAGGACGATTTTCCACGAAAACGGCTGACCAAATTTGGATTGGCTGGGCGCGCTGGCGCGCCCGGCCTCTGCTGTCCTGGCGGGAACGGGCGAGCGAGGAGTGAGCGACTGTAAGGAGCGAGTGACGAGCGATGGCGTCCATCGTAGACGCGATTTGCAGCCACAGCAGTCGAACCTCCGGCTTCAGCACCATTGCCACGGAAACCACAAAAGTAAACCCGCCATCGCAGACGAAAACGACAAGTCTCGCGCCCCATCACTCTCTGCCATGGCCAGACAACAGTGGACGGATATGATTGTGGGGGACAGAATGGCCGTGGATAGGGACTTTTCCCAGCGAGTCACGGACTCGCGCTTTTCCCGGCAAGAGTGGGGCCTGATTATGACCGCCGTCGAGTTCGACATCGAAAATCCCGGTGACGACGAGCAAGCCAAACTCGTCGCCGACACGAGCAAGGTTCGACAGGTGATGCCCGAGATGGAGAACATCCAATCGCAGATGAACGCGATGGGGGGCAAGTTGCAGAAAAAAGAGAGCAAGGGAATTTTCAGTTCGGTCAAAGACGCCCTCGGAATGGGTGGCGGCGGTGGCGACGGAATCGACGAGGAACGCCTTGCCGCCGCGGAAGGGTTGGCACAGGAGTACGCCGACGAACTCCAGAGTCACCTCGAATCGAACGACAAGTGGAACCGCGTCAGAACGGCGGTACAGGAGTGATGCAGCTCGCACCCGGCGCGTGGCGGTACGCGCTCCCGGCGTTTTTGCTCGCCGGGCCGGTCGGATTGCTCTCACCGATTGCCACTCTGCTCGCGCTCGGTTTCGGCGGCGCGACGCTACTGTTCTTCCGCGACCCGGAACGTGGATCGCCGAAGTACGGCGTTCTCTCGCCAGCGGATGGTCGCGTCTCCGTGATTCGGGAAGAAGGAAACCGCGTCCGCGTCGGCGTGTTCATGAACGTCACCGACGTTCACGTCAATCGCGCGCCGCTGTCCGGGCAGGTCGAGTCGGTCGAACACGAACCCGGAAAACATCGCCCTGCGTTCAGCAAGGAGTCGGACAACAACGAGAAGGTTCACATCCGATTTCCGGAGTACGATTTGACGCTCATCGCGGGGGCGTTCGCACGCCGGATTCACCCCTACGTCGAGGGCGGCGAGACGCTGGAACGGGGACAACGACTCGGCCACATCGCGTTCGGCAGTCGCGCGGACGTACTCCTTCCCGAATCGTTCGACCTGAAAGACGTCGGCGTAGCAAAGGGTGAGCGCGTCCGAGCAGGAGAAACCGTTTTAGCCGCATCCCCCGCTCACCGTACTGAAAGCGCCGAGTAGCCGGATTTTAGCTTGTTTTGTCTTTCAGTCGCTCGAATAGTCGCCGCCGTGGAACAGCGTCAACTCTTCGGCTTCGTAGATGTTGATGAGTTCGGTGACGAGTTCGTCGTAGGATTCGTCTTCTACGCGAAGGTTGTCGAGGCGCGAGACGGTTTCCTCGTCGAGTTCTATCTTGGGCATCGGTTAACACGACGCCCGCGAAGGCATTAAAGGATTGGCCGGAAGAGCAGTTGAGCTTCGTTTCGGTTCGCGATTCAGCCCCGGATTTCGAGCATTCGGCCGAGTAACCACTCGTTACTACTTTCGAAGAGCTGTCTTTCCGAACGGAAGGGGTTGCTTTCGGCCCGGCAGTGACCGGATAACAAAGTACCCACACTCGTGTTACACGTATCGCTGAGGTTCACTATGACAACGACAGATAGCAGGCTTACCAGTCGAAATGACTCCGTCGGCGAAAATCGGTGCCGAAGCTGTGGTTCGTTCGTGACCCGAGATTTCGCACGCGTGTTCGGGAACAACGAGAACGACGTGTTCGGGTGCCTCGAATGCATGACCGCCACGGAGGTCAAAAAAGGCGGGGCGCGGGCGGAACACGTGGACACGACCAAACTTATCGGTGGCCGAGAACCGCTCCGCTGACTCCGGAGGGGTGTGGGGACGGGTGAAAAACAAAAACGCAGTGGACTCCTTTTCCTGTTTCGACGCTCGCTAGCGTCGGCCTTCGTTACCGCGCTCGAACACGCGGTTCGCGCCGGGCGCTTCGTGCGGCGGCGTATGGTCAACGTCCGCCATCGTCTGCTGGTCTTCGTCTCGGTCGTCGCTCGTTGTTCGCCGGTTCTCGGTCGTCGGTCGTCGGTTGTCTGTCATAGATGTTCTGTGGTCGGTGATGTCGTTTTGAGTGATACGCTATCGGCTGTCGGTTGATGTGTGTTTCAGCAGGTCGGGAATGTGAGTGGGTAGGGGTGTCAGACCCCTACAATAAGACGTGCGCCGACAGCACCACCGCTCGCAGGGGCCGTATGCGAGTCAGTGTCTACCTGTCTCATCGTACTGTGTTACTCTGTGACTCGGACACTATAATACTTACGAGGGGCGCAACGTTTGCCGCACGAAACCAAACGAACTGATTGTCCCGCGTGTTTGCCACAACGGTAAGGTAGTTCGCCGTCGTATCACAGAGCATGACGAGCCATGACGTTACCGAACTTCTGCGGAAAGCGTACAGCGACGAAATCGAAACCGTGATGAACTATCTGACCAACTCCATCGTTCTCGATGGGGTTAGCGCCGAGGAGGTCAAAGAGAGCCTCGAAGCGGACATTCAGGAGGAACTCGGCCACGCGGAGATGATCGGCCAGCGACTCAAACAGTTGGACGAACGGCCACCCGCATCCTACGACTTCGAGGCGCGACAGGAAAGCCTCCAACCGCCCGAAGACAGCACGGACGTGCTGTCGGTTATCGAAGGAGTGCTGGAGGCCGAAGAGGACGCCATCGAGACGTATCGCTCGATCATATCAGCTGCGGAGGATGTAGATGACCCGGTAACCGAAGACCTCGGCGTAACCATTCTCGCCGACGAGGAGGCCCACAGGACGGAGTTCCGCGGATTCAAACGCGAATACGACAAATAAGGCAAGGATTTTTCTCGGGGGGGTGAGAGGTGGCTTGCATGAGCAATTCGGGTTTCGACCTCGACCTGAGAACGGCCGAGAAGGAGATCGATTTCGCCGAGGGAGAACGAGTCATGTTGGGCGTCCTCGACGGAACCACTCCCGTCGCGGAGCGAACGGCGGCCATCGAACACGGGAACGTACTGGTTCTCGCAATCGACGGGGATTTAAACGAACTCGCAGCAGACCTCGCACCGGCAGTGAAACAATGTGGCGGGAATCTGGTGCATTTCAGAAACTTCCTCATCATCTCGCCGCCGGACGTCGAGATTGATACGAGCGAACTCTGAAAAACGCGTTGGAGGGCGGGTACAGCGTCCAAAATGCCACGGCGAGTCAACTGCACCCGAACGGCGTCAGCGGGGCCACAGAGTGGCCCAACTATTGTGAGCAGCATCGTTGTATATAAAAATTCTATTTTACTGTCTAGAAAATTACGTAGGTCGGGGAACTGTCCGAATAGTTTGGAATGTGATTGAAAACTGGCGAGAAACGATACTGAAAAGAATCAGACGATACAATCCATCCGTGCTGGTATGGAAAAACCACAGCCCTTCATCGAGTACGTGCTCCGTTCAGGAGCGCGTACTGACGTTCTACTAGCCATCGCCGACGGCAGTGATTCGACCCAATCACTGCTGAATCGAAATCTCGCAAGCGAGTCAGCAGTGTACAACGCCCTGACCGAGTTGGAAAATCGGGGTTTGATTTACGTTCCGAAACGAAAACGCTGGGCGGTGACCGGAACCGGGTCGGTCGTCGCCGACCTTATCGACCGGCAACGGGAAACCGAGCGAATCCTCCATTCAGATGTCGAGTACTGGCAGAAGCACGATGTTTCCGTCCTTCCCCGTCCGTTTCGCTCTTGTCTCGCCGACCTCGCCGACGGCGAAATCGTCCGTGCGACCGACACACAGCCCTCACGGGCGATACGAGAGGTCGAAAGACGGCTCGAATCGGCGACCGCGGCGTCAGTCATCAGCCCAGTTTTCAACGAACGATACTCGACGGCGTTTCTCGACGACTGTGACAATCCTCGACTCGTGTTGGGGAGGAACGTTTTCGCGGATCTGCTCGCGGATGCAAACGTTGACGAAAACGACGAAGGGAATCTCCGAACTCGCGTTGCAGACACAGCGTTCGCGCTGACGGTGACGGACGACTGCCTCCTGTTTTCCCTGCCGCTGCTGGACGGGTCGTATGACGCGCGAACGGAATTTGTCGCGGAATCGGAACGCGCGCGTCGCTGGGGGACGGAACTGTTCGAGTACGTGTGGGAGGACGCCGAATCGGCCGATTCCTACGCGGAATCGCTGGAGACGAACGTCAGATAGTGACCATCGGGGTCACGGATTCGAACACCGGATTCGACCGTTTCGACCCTGCAGCAACGGTCTTCGATTTCAGTCGTTACTGCCATTGGGTCGTCTACTTCGAATCCAACATCGACGTGGACGCCGCCCCTCGCGTCCGCGATGCCCAGATGCGGTTCCCACAGTTCGAGGTCGAAGGGGCCGCCCATTCGAACTCGTTTTCGGTCGGTTCCGCGATTGTACGTTTCGAATCCGAGGCCGGCGTAGAACTGTTCTGCTTCTGGAAGGTCTTCGACTTCGAGAACGATTTCGAAGATACCGGTTATCGGGTCGCCATCCTCGTCCGTGCTCCCGATTTCGACGCAGTTCCCGTCCGGGTCGTAAAAGTACAGCGAGCGTGCCGATCCGAAATCGTGTTCTACGAGGTCGAAATCCCGGGAGAGTCGGTCGTACCAGTCGTCGTACAGAGGTTTCGGCGTCGAGAACGCGTAGTGGGTATGCACGCCGCCGCGAGGAACGCCGTCCGGTCTGCGGAGGACGAGCGCGTGTTCCCCGGCGTCGAAGACGACTTCGCGTTCGGTCGCCTCCCGAACCGAAAGGTCGAGCGACGTTTCGTAGAACTCCCGCGCACGGTCGAGATATTTCACTTCCAGCGCAAGCCAGCGAAGACCCGAGAGCATACACCGGAATACACAGCGATGGCGCTTAAAACGTCGCACCAGTAGCAATCGGTTGTGGCGGCCGTCCGGGATTGTCGGCGGTCGCTCGCGACTACGAGCGACTGCCTTGCCGCACTGTTGATTTCACCGACCAGACACCCAAACCTATCGCCCCGTCGATTTATGCCGCATGCAGGACAATTTTGGTGTATGCCGCTCAAAGAAACCCAGTCCTCAAACGGACTTCGAGAAATCGACAGATGGGACGGTGGCGTCGGGTGGCTTGCACATCCCAACGAGGAGATGCAGCGAGCGAGTCACGCCATCTCGGTCGATGGCGACGTATGGGTTATCGACCCAGTCGATGCGCCCGAACTCGACGACCTGCTCGCCGAATACGGCGAGGTTGCGGGCGTCGTCGTCCTCCTCGACAGGCACATGCGCGATGCGGAGGAAATCGCCCGGCGGCACGACGTACCGCTCTATCTCCCGACGTGGATTCGGCGGAGCGTCACCGGGATTCCGGTTCGACGATTCGAAACGTCGCTGGCCGATACGGGATTCCGCGTCCTGAAACTGTTCGCCAATCCCGCGTGGCAGGAGGCGGCACTGTACGACGAAACCACTGGCACCCTCATCGTTCCGGAGACGGTCGGCACTGTCGATTACTTCCGAACCGACCGCGAACGTCTCGGCGTTCATCCGATGATTCGGCTGTTTCCGCCGGACGAACTGCGGGGATTAACTCCCGAACGAATCCTCGTCGGCCACGGCGCAGGTGTGTTCGACAGCGCCGCGGTGACGCTCGCCGATGCCCTCGACGGTTCCCGCCGTCGCTATCCATCGCTGTTGGCTTCGACCGTTCGTCGATTTGCACCGATATAGCTATCTGAGTATTCCTAATTGCCGATAGCTTTTTACTATTTGCTTGATATTCCTCACATATGTTTGCTGAATGCCGGAGTCAGACCTCTCGAAATATGGAGGAGACCCGGTGACTATCTCATTCGATTCCTGTGAGGACGACACGGGAATCGTGATACGCGAC
The DNA here is from genome assembly GCF_900156425.1 of Haladaptatus litoreus. Taxonomy (GTDB): domain Archaea; phylum Halobacteriota; class Halobacteria; order Halobacteriales; family Haladaptataceae; genus Haladaptatus; species Haladaptatus litoreus. The sequence goes on along the minus strand of NZ_FTNO01000001.1, from coordinate 1,388,572 downwards.
CCGATAGAGCGTCGGACGTGTACGCTTCGAACGCCGGATGTCGTCCGACCGGTTTCCACCGACACTCGTTCGTGCTGTTTTCCGGTCGATGACGCGGTCGTCGTCTCGACCACTCGTCTAACGCTTCCGACACCTTCGGCCGTGTACGTCCGCGACGAAGACGGGGAAATGCTGTCCAGCGTGGAGGGAATCGACTACGAGGAACTTCCGGAGGGAGTGTACAGCGTCGAACTCTGTACCCCTATCAAACTGTACGTTATTGCCGAGGCGGAACTACGAGTTACCGCATCGTTCGACCACGTCGTCTTGGAGTTCGGGTCGGAAACTGAGGTGTTCGTCGGTGGCCGGTCGCCCCATCGTAATCCGGCGGGAACCGTGACGACGACGGCAGACCCGGTCGATATGATGGCCGCGATTTCGGCGTTCGGGTCGGCGCTGAAAACGACGAGTCCGGAACGCTCGTTTCCAACCTTGCGAGGGCATCCACCGACGGTCGAACTCGGCGACGAACTCCACGTGCCGGACGATTTGCGCCCGGCAGGAACCGGCATTCAAATCGAAGTGCCACCTGAGTACGAGTACATCTTCCCGGTTGCGCCGTTAGTCTACTATCTCGGCGCAAGGTTGGTTCCGGGGAACGTTCCGCGAATCATCGCGGACGGATTCGAACATCCGCTTCAAATGAGGCGCGGATTCGAAAAAGAAGTAGAGCGCGTCCTGAAACAGACGTTTTTCTTCGACTGCGTGACTCGCACGGAAGGGCTGTATCCCATCGAGTTACACGAGCGCCAACAGGTCGAATCGGTGGTCAGTTTCGACTTCGAACGCCTCTACGACACGTCACTGGCGGAGCAGTTAGAAGCGTATCTCTCGATACCTTACGAATGTATCGAAGAACACCTTCCGGATTGGCAGTTGACCACCCACGTCGCACCAACCGCCGAGAACATCGAGATGGTGCCCTTCCTCGTGGACGACCTCGCAGTGATACGAACGCCAGAGGCGAGGGAAGTGTCTGCATCCGCGATACAAGTTCCGGCAGTCGAGGAGTTCGTTCGAGGCACGGATTCCACGCGAAGCACGGCCGAGTTGCCGTTGAGCCCCCGTTCGCTGGTCGAACCGGAAACGACGGATTCGCTGGAGCAGATGTGGGTTGGTGAGGACGCTCCGGTCGGTGCTAGCAAAGCGACGACGACGGCATTTCGCAACCGTTTGGAGCGGACACCCACAGGGAAAATCGACATCACCGTCGTCTGTAACGACGAGCATATGCACGAAGAGCGAAACCTCGCGGATTCGGTGTACGGGTCTCGCGACGAGTTGCCGTTCGACGTGACGGTTTACAACGACCGTACCGTTTCCGATCTTCGTTCGATTCTCGAATCCGAAACGCAGTTCTTCCACTACATTGGCCACATTGACGAGAAGGGGTTCAAATGTGCCGATGGAATGCTCGATGTGAGAACGCTTGACTCGGTCGGTGTCGAAGCGTTCCTCCTCAACGCCTGTCAGTCGTACGAACAGGGAATGGCGCTCATCGACGCGGGAGCAGTCGGTGGCGTCGTCACGCTGAACGACGTAATAAACAGCGGCGCAGTTCGCGTCGGTAAATCGATGGTTCGACTGCTGAATCGCGGTTTCCCACTGTGGGCGGCGTTGGACATCGCTCGTGACCGGAGCATCATCGGCGGGCAGTATACGGTCGTTGGTGACGGAAGCGTGGATATGGTGCAGACCGAGAGTGCAGTCGCACTTCTGTTCGAAATAAAGAGAAAAGGAGAACTGTTCGAACTAAAACGAAGGACGTACATCGGCGGTGCGGACGGACTCGGTGGGATAGTCAAACCCCAAACCTCAGATAGAATGTTTTTGACGTCCGGGTCGCTCCCGCCGGTGACGCTCTCGGCGGACGAACTTGAAAGTCATCTATCCTTGGAAAACGTTCCAATCAGCGTCGATGGACAGTTGGTGTGGAGCGAAGAGATTGATGTTGCTGAACTGTAAAATTCACGGTCCGCTGGTTCCGACCGCGTAAGCGCCCGCCACGCTTCCGGCCTGTGAGAGTAGAACCATGATAGTGAACAGCACGCCAATCATTCGTGGATTTGCTTCGAGGTACGTGGTGATATCGTGTTCTGCCATACAATATCATTCTATATACAAATATATTAAATTTTCTATTTTGAATTGGGAAATATATACCGTATCTGTCGGTATTGTTTTATTGTTTCTATTCTTAGAACCCATTACATATACTCCGTCTGTGAGGTAATCTCTAGCGATGGCGTTATTTCATCCCGACACAAAGGGGGAGCGTGGTGTTCGTTACCCGCGGATTGAGAGACGCGCTCCTCGAACTGGCATCGAATGCTGAACCGGAGACAGTAACCGTCCCGTTGTCGGTAACGTCCGCGAGCGAATTGCGCGGTAGAGACGAACTTCCTCCGAAGATACCCGTTTTTACACATTTCTATCCGCCAGATACGGGTGGGTCGGTGACTGCCGTTTTCGGAATGGACCTCTCTATTCCTGCCAGACAGACGCAAGGCCGGTTTACCTCGCATCCGCAGGGTCGCCTCGAAGTTGCTCGGACGGACGACTTACACGAAATCATGCTGGTCGCGGTGCCGCCGTGGACGACCGATACGATAGCCGCGTTCGACAGGGCCGGTCGAAAACAGGAGTTGGTCGTCGTCGATGCCGAACCACCCGCGGAACTGCTGTAATCTACTCCAAATAGCCCAATTCGCGCAGCTGGTCGGTGATTTCCGTGAACTCAGACTCTGTTAGCTTTCCGTGTTGTTGGTGCTGGATGACGATGCTGCGCAAGAGGAATCGAACGAGGTCGCTCGTGCTCGAAAAACTCGTTCCTTCGATGGTCATCTCGACGCGGTCGGCGAGGTCTTTCGGAATGGAAACCGTCGTGTAATCCGTCATGCTCGGCAGTTTGTCGTCCTCCGGGTTATCGTTTGTGACCTCTACGATGGAGAACGTGACTGGAGTGGTGAATGTTCCCGTCTTTTGCAACCGAGTTTGAACAGTTGTTGCGTACTGGTTAGAGACACGTCACGTCTGAAAACGGGATAGCGACCTACAAATCTCTCGGGTGACGCGGGCACTCTGAATGCGACTTCAACCCGGTGTATCTGTGCGAACCGACGTACCTATTCGATGAGGTCTTCGAACTCCGGCAGGACATCGTCCTCATCGGTTTCGTCGTCGCTTTCGTCCTCCTCGTCCGAATCGGTGGTTTCGGCCTCCGCTTCGTCCTCGTCGTCTTCGTCTTCGAGGACTTTGACGTCGAGGACGGTCAGCGGAATGTTCTCCAGTCGTTGACCGATTTCCTTGCGGGCGATTCGCGAGGCGTGTTCTTCGCGCTCGACGTTGAAGACCGTCATCTCAAGTTCCAACGCGACGAGCGCCTCGTCCGCGGCGATGAAGGCTGGTGGGAGTTCCTCCCCGGATGGCGAGGTTCGCTCACCCATGTTTATTTCGACGTAGTTCAAATCCGGATTCAACAGCTCGCCAGTTTTCGAGATGGCGATTCGCACCGCCTCGTCCGGCGTCGAAACGTCGTACACCGGGATCGCGGCTTCGACGACAACTCTGCAATTCATGATCCCAAAGACAGTTACACAGCCAGTAGTATGAATTTTCGCCCTATTGAGAAAGATTGATATAACACACTACCACTTATGTCGCGTTCGGACACAGTTTCGGCAATGACCGCGCCGATTATCGACGGCCACAACGACACGCTTCTCCGACTACTCGAAACTGACTCTTCCATATCGGCGTTCGAGAGCGGAACCGAGGACACGCACATCGACTTTCCATCCGCCAACAAAGCGGGACTCGCCGCGGGATTTTTCGCCGTGTTCGTCCTGAGCAACGAAGAACACGACCCGGTTTCGACGGAAGAGGGCTATGAACATCCCCTTCCGGACGCCGTTTCCCACGACGATGCGCGAGGGGTCACGTACCGAACCCTCGAACTGCTGGCCCGACTCGCCCACGACGTAGATGATTTCCGCATAATTCGTTCGCTCTCCGACCTCGAAACCTGTCTCGAATCGGGGGCACTTGGCGCGATTCCGCACCTCGAAGGAGCTGCGGGAGTTGCGCCCGACCTCTCCAATCTGGATTTTCTCTACGAAGCAGGCGTTCGCTCCATCGGGCCGATGTGGAGCCGCCCGAACGCCTTCGGCGAAGGCGTTCAGTCTCGCTATCCCGGCAGTCCGGACACCGGTTCCGGACTCACGGACGCGGGGCGCGACCTCGTTCGCGCCTGCGAAGACCGCGGAATCGTGGTCGATTGCGCGCACATGACCGAGCAGGGATTCTGGGACGTTGCGGAACTGACCGACGCGCCACTCGTCGTTTCCCACTCGGGTGTTCACGAACTCAGTTCCCATTCGCGCAATCTCACCGACGAGCAACTCGCCGCAGTCGCCGACTCCGGCGGCGTCGTGGGAATCTCGTTCCACGAACCCGGTTTGGCGGACAGTCCCGACCCGGACGCAGAAATTTCGATGGAAACCGTCATCGACCATTTCGAGTACGTCGCGGAGTTCGTCGGTGCAGAACACGTCGTGTTCGGGTCGGATTTCGACGGCGCGCGGATTCCGGACGAAATGGGCGACGTTACCGGTCTTCCAAAGATTTTAGCTCGACTTCTGGAGCGCGGGTTCAGCGACGAGGAGGTCGAAAACGTGGCCCGCGAGAACTGGCGGCGCGTCCTCGCCGAAACGTGGTGAGGCGACAGAATCGAACCCCGGAACCGACCGCCGCGAATCGAAAGACTTGCTCTTCCCCACTCTAATGCCTCGCCAATGGAAACCGGTTCGATACCCGTCGCGTCCCTGCCGGGTGGGTTCGACCTACAATCGACCGTCGAGAGCGGCCAGAGCTACCTCTGGCGGCGCGAAGACGGCAATATGTACGAGACGACGCACGCCTACGGCGGGTCGGCGTGGTACTACACCGTCGTGGATGGCGAAGTCGTCCGTGCTCGCCAGCAGGACGGGACAATCGAGTGGGAGGCGACGACCGACGCCGAACCACTGCTGTTCGACCTGCTCCGCCTCGACGACGATTTGGACGCCATCGTGGATGCGACCCCAGACGACCCGCTTCTCGAATCGGCGTACGAGAAGTACCGCGGAATGCGAATCGTTCGTGACCCGTTTTTCCCTTGTCTCGTCTCCTTCATCTGTTCGGCGCAGATGCGCGTGAGTCGGATTTACGGGATGCAGACCGCGCTCGCCCGCGAGTTCGGCGACGAAATCCAGTTCGACGGGAAAACCTATCATCAGTTCCCGACGCCGGAACAGTTGGCGAGGGCAACGGAGGACGACTTGCGCAAGTTAAATCTGGGCTATCGCGCACCATACGTCAGAAAAACTGCGGAACTCGTCGCCTCCGGACAGGCTTCTGCTAGCGACGTCCGAGGCAAGGAGTACGAGGACGCCCGCGATGCGGTACAGGTGTTCGTCGGCGTCGGCGACAAGGTGGCCGACTGCGTTCTGCTCTTTTCGCTGGACTATTTAGAGGCGGTTCCGCTCGATACGTGGATTCAGCGCGCCATCGAAGAGCAGTATCCGCACTGCGAGCGAGGCACCTACGCGAAAACCTCGCGGGCGATTCGGGAGCAGTTCGGGGGAGAATACGCAGGGTACGCACAGACGTACGTGTTCCACTACCTGCGAAGCTAACGCGTTAGCTTCGCAAAGCCGGTCGAAACGTATTTTTCGCTGACGTTTGGAGGGACAGTATGGCAACAGAACTGTTCGCGTTCGTGCTCGGTTTCCTCGCGCTCGTTCTTGGGTCGGCGTTCGGCGCGATGCTCGCCCTTCGAACCTTCGTCTATCACGAACTCGACTTATCGAAAAACGAGGTTCGAACTGCAGTCAAACATTTGACCTACGAACGCAGTGATGGAGACTGACTGATTTTCCGAAAACCGGCCCCACAAATTTTGTCGCGCGAGGAAGAACCACGAAACAGACTCATGACCGACCGAGCTCGCGCACACGTTTTCGTTTCGGGCAAAGTACAGGGCGTCTACTACCGAGCGAATACCCGCGATACGGCACAGGAGAAGGGTGTCGATGGCTGGGTGCAGAACCTCTCCGACGGGCGCGTGGAGGCCGTCTTCGAGGGGCCGGAATCCGTGGTCAACGAGATGGTAAAGTGGTGCCATACAGGAAGCCCCGCCGCGAACGTGGACAACGTGGAAGTCGAGTGCGGCGAGCCGGAAGGTGAAGACGGCTTTCGAATCCGTCGATAGGCCGAACTGCGCTCCCGGCAGCGATTCACGTCTGGCGAGCGCGAACGAATGCTTTTAAGACCCGCTGTCGGCAACAGTTCGGCATGGCAATCAAACCCGACTACGTCAAGAAGACGGGCACCATCCTGTTGGAGCGATACCCGACCGCATTCACGAAGGATTTCGACCAGAACAAAGACAGCGTCGAAAAACTGACCAACATCGACTCGAAGGGCGTCCGGAACCGAATCGCTGGCTACGTCACCCGGAAGAAAGAATAATTCGTTCCGCGGCAAGCACCGACGCCGTCGAAAGCTACTTGCGAATCCTCTTGCAACCCACTCCACAATGAGTGTCAACGTTGGAATCCTCGGCGGCACCGGAGCGGTCGGACAGCGATTCATTCAACTCTTGGACGGCCACCCAGATTTCGAACTGGTAGCGATTACGGCGAGCGACGAGAGCGCGGGCAAATCCTACCGCGAGGCCGCGAAGTGGCGCGTCGATTCCCCGATTCCGAACTGGGTCGGCGACATCGAAGTACGTGCGACCGAACCGGAAGCAGTTCCGGACGACGTAGATTTGCTGTTCTCCTCACTTCCGTCGGGCGTCGCGGAAGTTGTCGAACCGCAGTTCACCGAGGCGGGTTACGTCGTCTCCTCTAATTCCTCGAACTCCCGAATGGCGGACGACGTTCCGCTGGTCATTCCGGAGGTCAACGGCGAGCATTTAGACCTCCTCGAAGTCCAGCAGGACGAACGGGGCTGGGACGGCGCACTGGTGAAAAACCCGAACTGCTCGACCATCACGATGGTGCCAACTCTCGCGGCACTCGACCGATTCGGATTGGAAACGGTTCACGTTTCGACCCTGCAAGCCGTCTCCGGCGCGGGCTACGACGGCGTCACCTCGATGGAAATCATCGACAACGTCATTCCGCACATCGGCGGCGAGGAGTCGAAGATGGAAACCGAATCGCGGAAACTTCTCGGGTCGTTCGACGGGAGCGAAATCGAGCAGCACGACGTGGACGTTTCGGCGTCCTGCAACCGTGTCCCGACGCTCGACGGCCACTTGGAGAACGTCTGGGCTGAGACGGCGGAAGACATCGACACGGACGACGCACGCGATGCGTTCGCGGACGCACCGACGCTCGACCTTCCGAGCGCGCCCGACCCGCTCATCGAAGTGTTCGAGAATCCCGACCGCCCGCAACCGCGACTCGACCGAACGCTCGGCGGCGGCATGCAAATCGCAGTTGGCGGCCTCCAAGAAACGTCGGGTGGGCTGCAGTACAACTGTCTCGCGCACAATACGATTCGCGGGGCCGCCGGGGCGAGCCTCCTGAACGGCGAATTGCTCGTTCGTGAAGGCTGGGTCTGAGGATGCGATAGTGACAGACGAATAGAGGATTTATATATTGCCAGCGAGTAAGGTTTCGCACCGGGATTTACCGGACAAACCCATGAAACGAATACTTACAGTTCTCGTCCTCGCTTCGGTACTGGCAATCGCATATCGCGTTCGCGGCGGCAACGACACGCCGGTCGAAACGGACTACTGACCGCACTGACCGACGTTCTCATTTTTTCGCGCTACGACACCGAGTAGCGGAGCAAAACGCCGTCGTCGATTCGCTCGACGGAGTGCAGTTCGAGCTTCGGGAATCGCTCGCGGATGGCGAATCCGTCCCCATCCGCGAGCGTGGGTGCCTCGCGTCCGCCGAGTATCAGCGACCCGACGTACAGTCGCAGTTCGTCCACCAGTCCGTCGGCGAACAGGGAAAAGATGAGTTCGCCGCCACCCTCGACCATCACCTGTTGGATTTCTCGCTCTTCGAGTTCGGAGAGGGCGCCAGGGAGTGAGACGCGGCCGTCGCCCGCGACAACCACGTCCGCCCCTGCATTCCGAAGATTTCGAATCTTCTCGTCCGATGCTCGCCCGGAAACGAAAATCAGCGTGTCCGCGCGGCCGTCCAGCACTCGGGCATCCGTCGGCGTCCGGGCGCGCGAATCCGCGACGACGCGGAGCGGATTCGCGCCGCCGTCAGCAGTCAGCGAGGGGTCGTCCGCGAGGACGGTTCCGACGCCGACGACGATTGCGTCGCTTTCGACCCGCAGGTCGTCCATCCGGTCGAAGTCGTCCGGGCCGCTGATTTTGACCTGTTCGCGTCGCCGGGAGGAGAGTTTTCCGTCGGCGCTCATCGCGGCGTTGACGACCACGTGCATGCTCCCGAATTGGCGTCCGACGCGAAAACGACTTTCGATGCTATCAGGAACTTTATGCGCTTCCCCCCGAACGAATCGAACGATGGTTTCCCCGAAAGTGTATCGAGCGTTTTTCGCCGCGCTCATTCTCCTCTCCACGGCGACGGTGGGCTACGCCTACGCCACCTCCCCGGTTCGAGATTCGGTCGGCGAGTATCACGACCAGTCGAACGTCCCGTTAGACCAACGCGAGCGGGTCGCGCCGCTAACGTCTGATTCGCCGCAAACGTCGGACATCACTGTGGTCGCAGGACACGGAATGGACGGCGACGAGTCCGCCCTCGTCGCCTTTGCGCGAAACGGAAGCGTGTTGTATCACGACGACAGCTACACCGGATACTTCGACGTCGACCCAGTTCCGAACGAGTCGATGACCGTGGAGTACACCGCGGAAAAGCCGCTGTCCGGCCCGCAGGCGGAGGCCTGCGATGCGAAATGCACCGTCTCGTTCGTGGAACGAGTAAATCTCACGACGGGCGAGAAGACGCATGTTTTCTCGCGGGTCATTCCGCAGGACAGGGGCGCCAACTGGCACGACGTGGATAGAATCGACGACGAGAACGTCCTCATCGGCGACATCCACCAAGACCAAGTGTACGTCGTCAACACGACCACGAACATCACGTCGTGGCGCTGGGACGCGCAGGACGACTTCCCGATAACCGAGGGCGGGCCGTACCCGGTCGATTGGGCGCACTTGAACGACGTGGAACGATTGTCTGACGGGCGCTACATGGCCAGCCTCCGAAACCAAGACCAAGTCGTCTTCCTGAACGAGAGCGGCCTGATGGAGTCGTGGACGCTCGGCGAGGAGGACAACTACGACATCCTCAACGAACAGCACAATCCGGACTACATCCCCGAATCGCGCGGCGGCCCGGCGGTCATCGTCGCCGATTCGGTGAACGACCGCGTGGTGGAGTTCCAGCGCGAGAACGGCGAGTGGGTGCAGTCGTGGGAGTGGAACGATTCGGACACTGTCTGGACGCGCGATGCTGACCGTCTGCCGAACGGCCACACGCTCGTCGCGGACACCAACGCGAACCGCGTGGTGGAAGTGAATCGGCAGGGCCAGATTATCTGGGAACTGCCGTTTTACTCGCCCTACGACGTTGAGCGATTGGGAACCGGGGACGAAAGCGCGGGCGGGCCGAGTGCGACGCAAGCCGAACTTCGAACGGCAACCGAGTCCGTCTCTGACCGCGGCATCTACGAGCGATTGGCCCACGCGCTCTTCTCGAAAAAGACCGTGAGCGGCATGTGGTTCGTCCTGCCGATGTGGGCCGGACTGGGAGAACTGGTCGCAGTGGCTATTGCGGCGCTCGCACTGCTCGTCTGGGGTGTCTTCGAACTCCGAGAACTGAACCTAAAAATCGAAACGAAAATCCCGATTCGGGTGTCGCGGGAAACGAACGACGACGAACACTTTTAATCCATCCCGACCGAACTTCGGGTGATGAACGTGGACGAACATGCCGAGGCGCTTGCCTCCGACCTCGGTGTCGATAAAGAGGAGGTCAAAGCAGACCTGCAGAACCTCATCGAGTACAGTGTACCAGTAGACGAAGCGAAACAGAGCCTTCGCCGGAAGTACGGCGACGAGAGTTCGGGGAGTTCCGAACCGTCCTCCGCCGACATCGCCGACGTGACGACCGATATGGGCAACGTCACGGTGACCGCAAAGGTGCTCACCGTCGGCAAACGCTCGATTCGGTATCAGGGCAACGAACAGGCCATTTTCGAGGGCGAACTCGCCGACGAGAGCGGGAAAATTTCCTACACCGCGTGGACGGATTTCGACCTCTCACCCGGTGAGGTCATCACCGTGGGCAACGCTGGCGTGCGAGAATGGGAAGGAAATCCCGAACTCAACCTCGGCGAAAGCACGAACGTCGCGCGCGAGGAAACCGACCTCGACGTTTCCTACGACGTCGGCGGCGACTCGTCGCTCGCCGACGTGCGCCCCGGCGACCGCGGCGTCTCGCTCGAACTGACGGTGCTCGAAGTCGAGGACAAGGTCATCGACGGACGAGACGGCGAAACCGAAATCAAAAGCGGCGTCGTGGCGGACGAAACTGCTCGTCTCCCCTTCACGGACTGGGAAGCGCGCGCGGAACTCACGGAAGGTGCGACGGTTCGCGCCGACAACATCTACGTCCGCGAGTTCCGCGGCGTTCCGTCCATCAACTTCTCTGAGTTCACGACGGTCGAACCGATCTCCCGCGACGTGGACGTAAACGACTCCGCGACGAAACTATCCGTCCGCGAAGCGGTCGAAACCGGCGGTGCGTTCGACGTGGAAGTCACCGGTAACATCGTTGCTGTGCGCGATGGTTCCGGACTCATCCAACGCTGTCCTGAATGTGGCCGCGTGGTGCAGAAGGGTCAATGTCGAAGCCACGGCCAAGTTGACGGCGAGGACGACCTTCGCGTCAAGGCAATCGTGGACGACGGAACCGGAACCGTCACCGCGATTTTGGACGACGAACTCACCGCAGAGGTGTACGGCGGCGGCCTCGAACAGGCCCGCGAGCAGGCCCGTGACGCGATGGATCAAGAAGTCGTCGCGGACACCATCCGCGAGAAAATCGTCGGCCACGAGTATCGGGTTCGCGGCAACCTCTCAGTTGACGATTACGGTGCGAACCTCGAAGCCAGCGAGTTCGCCGAAACCGACGACGACCCGGCAGTCCGTGCGAAAGCCCTCCTCTCGGAGGTGGACGCATGAGTTCCCAAGGCGGTGCAGGCCGACGGGAAGTCGCATGGCGCGTCTTCGCGGCGGAGTACAACGACTCGTCGCTCGAACACTCCGACAGCGACGAAGAGCGCGCACCGAACTACGTGGTCACGCCGACCGGCGCGCGAATCAACCGCCTGTTCGTCGTCGGCGTGTTGACCGAAATCGAACAGGTCGGCGACGAAGTCCTTCGCGCCCGAATCGTCGACCCGACCGGCGGATTCGTCGTCTACGCCGGACAGTACCAACCGGACGCGCTCGCGTTCCTCGAACGCGCGTCCCCGCCGACGTTCGTCGCCGTGACGGGCAAGGCGCGGACGTTCCAACCCGACGATTCCGATTTGGTGTACACCTCTATCCGACCGGAGAGCATCAACACAGTGGATGCCGAAACCCGCGACCGTTGGTCGGTGCAGACGGCGGAGCAGACCCTCGCCCGCGTCCGAACGTTCGCGCAGGCGTTGGACTCGGGCGAACGAGGCGAAACGCTTCAACGGACACTCGAAGCGAACGGCGTGGATGACGGACTCGCAACAGGTGTTCCGCTGGCGCTCGACCACTACCACACGACGACGCCGTACCTCGCGGGATTGCAGGACGTGGCGCTCGACGCGGCCAGAGTCGTCGCCGACGAGAAAGACGAGGTGCGCGCGCTCGACGCGGAACCGGACGAACCGGGTGAGGCCATCATCGACCTCGATACGGAACTCGACATCTCCGGATTGGAACTCGAAACGGGCGAATCTGCGTCCGCTTCGGAACCGGAGTCGGAAGCAGGTTCGGAATCCGAACCCCAGGCAAGCGTCACGGTTTCGTCAGACTCCGACGAAACCATCGCCGAAGCGGAACCCGAGCGAGAACCAACGCCGGAATCGGCTTCCGAACAGGAATCAACCGCCGACCCGGCATCCGAACCGGACTCCGGCCCGGAAGCGACCACGCCTCCGGCGGAGGCCCGCGAACCAGAACTGGGTGGCGAACCGACCGATTCCAAGTCAACCAGTTCCGAACCGGGCGATTCCGGAACGACGGAATTAGAAACGGAATCGGGTGCGGTCGAAAACGAAGTGGAACGCGAATCGTTCGACACAGACGACGAACTCGGTGCGGACGAGTCGGAATCCGAATCGGATTCCGGCCTCGGCGATTTCGATTCGGGCGCGTCCGAATCGGCGGACAGTCCGGACAGCCCCGACGAATCGAGTGAATCCGACGAACTCGACGATTTCGACAGCCAACCCATGGGCGAAGACGTGAGCGGCGAGATGTACGAGTTCGAAGAGGGCGAACGCGAACGAATCGAAGAGGAGTTCGGTACCGAGTTTTCGACCGGTTCGGAGGTCGAGTCACCTGGCGAAGCGGACATCGAAACGCCCACGCCGGACACTGAATCGGAGTCCGAACCGGACTCCGAAATCGACACTGCCGCCGAACCCGCGGAGGCAACCGGGCCGGACGCTGGCGCAGGGCAACCGGCACAGACCGAAGCGACCGAACCCGAATCAGGGCCGGACGAAATCGAGGAGTCTGAGGCAGAAGCCGAATCAAAGACAGACTCGGAGGCCGAATCCGACGCGTCGGATTCGGCGGGTGAAACTGATTCCGGCAAGGAAGTGCCCGGAAATCTAGAAAACACAGTCATGGAGCACATGAAGGAGTTGAACGAAGGTGACGGCGTCGAACGCGAACACCTGCTCGCCGCGGTCGTAAACGCATACGACGTGACGCCCGCAGAGGTCGAAGACGCGCTGAAGGACGCGCTGATGGCCGGTCGGTGCTACGAATCCGGCGACGACACTCTGAAGCCAATCTGATGGCGCTGGTCGAACCGATTCCGGGCGAACCCGCCGCGATTGCCGACCTCGGCGGCGAGACGGCGCTCGTCGTGGCGGACTTCCACGCCGGAATCGAAGACCACCTGCGGTACGAGCAGGGCATCAACCTCGACAGTCGGGCGGGCGAGCGACGCGAGCAGATGTATTCCCTCGTCGACCGCACCGACCCCGACAGAGTCGTCTTTCTCGGCGACTTGATGCAGTCCATCGCCGGACCGGGCGGTGCCGAACGCGGCGAGATAGAGGTTCTGCTCGAATCCATCGACGTACCGGTGACGCTCGTGAAGGGAAACCACGACGGGAATATCGAATCGTGGATTCAGTGCGATGTAACGCCGGGCGATGGGATTCGACTCGGCGATGTCGGATTCGTTCACGGGCACACGTGGCCCTCGAAGGATGTACTTTCGGCGGACGTGGTTTGCGTGGGGCACGAACACCCCTGTGTTCGACTAGAGGACTCCGTGGGAGGAAGTCGCGTAGAACGTATTTGGTTGCGTGGCGGACTGAATCCAAAGCCGTTTGAGGAGCAGATAGGGGAGGAAATGGTCGTGGATGGCGAACTAATCGTCTTTCCTGCTTTCAACGACCTGACTGGCGGAACGTGGGTAAATATCGAAGGACAGGGCTTTCTCGCACCGTTTTTGCCAGACGGGTTGGTCGATGGTGAGGCGTATCTGCTGGATGGTGCGCGATTGGGGCGGTACGACGCGATTTGAATAGACGTGGATACTCGGTTTGAAATCTGCACCTCGGAAAGCCCCATAGCGCTGTGGCGCCCGAAAGCGACCCTCCGCCGGAGGGTCGCCCGCGCGAGGGGGCGAGCGAAGCGAGTCGGTTGGGGAGGGGTGGGCGGTTGGGGTTTGATTGGAGTCGGAAGTAGCTAGCAACATCTCCTCAAAGTCACACCACGCACACTCTACGAAAAATACACACGTCCCAACATCTTCACCGAAACAGAATCAAACGCGCTGGTGTGGGCAACGCGCTTAATTCGTCTGAGTCCCTACCCCGAAATCACGAATGAGCGACCAGCAGGCCGTGGGTTCTGCGGCCTTCGCGCGACTCGGGGACGAGGTTCGATCGGCGCTGTCGGAACGCGGGTTTTCGACGCCAACTGAACCGCAAAAGCGCGCGATTCCGCCCCTTGCGGAGGGGAATCACGGATTGGTTATCGCGCCCACCGGGACTGGAAAGACCGAGACGGCGATATTGCCCGTGCTGGATTCCATCGCGCAGGCGAAGCCTCGGTTTGGTATCTCCGCGCTGTACATCACGCCGCTTCGGGCGCTGAACCGGGATATGCGCGAGCGACTGGAATGGTGGGGCCAGACGCTCGACATCGACATCGACGTGCGCCACGGCGACACGACGGATTACCAGCGCCAGAAGCAGGCGAATAACCCGCCGGACGTGCTGGTGACGACGCCCGAAACCCTGCAAGCGATGCTGACCGGGTCGAAACTGCGAATCGCACTGGAAGACGTTCACCACGTCGTCGTGGACGAGGTGCACGAACTCGCCAGCGCGAAGCGGGGGGCGCAGTTAACCATCGGATTGGAACGCCTGCACGAACTTTCGGGTGATTTCCAGCGAATCGGCCTGTCTGCGACGGTTGGCGACCCGGAAGAGGTCGGGAAGTTCCTCACCGGAAATCGCGGCTGTGAGATAATCGAAGTGGACGTGGGAAGCAAGGTCGAATTTCGGGTTCACGAACCTAAAATTCGGGAGACTGACGAGGAGTTGGCTGGCGAGTTAATGACCAACCCGGACATCGCCAGCCACGTCCGGGCGATTCGAGACATCGTGGAAAACCACGATTCGACGCTGGTGTTCGTCAACACGCGACAGACGGCCGAAGCGTTGGGGTCGCGGTTCAAGGAACTCGGAGCGAACATCGAGGTGCATCACGGCAGTCTCTCGAAGGAGGCCAGAATCAGCGTGGAAGACCGGTTCAAGGCGGGCGAGATTGATGCGTTGCTCTGTACGTCTTCGATGGAACTCGGTATCGACGTGGGACGAATCGACCACGTCGTACAGTACCAGAGTCCGCGGGAGGTCGCCAGACTGCTCCAGCGCGTCGGGCGGGCAGGCCACCGGATGGACGAGGTGTCGGAAGGTACTATCATCACGTCGCATCCCGACGACGCGCTGGAGTCGATGGCAATCGCCCGGCGAGCAATCGCGGGTGACGTGGAACCGGCCCACATCCACCACGCGAGTCTCGACACGGTGGCGAACCAGATTGTCGGGTTGGTGATGGATTTCGGCGAAATAGACGCTAGACGGGCCTACGAAATCGTGACTCGGGCGTATCCGTTCCGCAATCTGTCTGAAAACGAGTTCAAGGACGTGGTTCGGGAACTGAAAGGAAATCGGTTGGTCTGGCTGGACGAGCAGAAAGACCAAATCGAGAAGTCCGGCAAAACGTGGCAGTACTTCTACGCCAACCTCTCGATGATTCCCGACGAGGAGACATTCGAGGTGTACGACATGGCCAGTGGGTCACAAGTCGGCACCCTGGACGAGCGGTTCGTCCTCAACTTTGCGGAACCGGGCGAGGTGTTCATCCAGCGCGGCGAGATGTGGCGCATCGCGGAAATCGACGAAGAAGAGAGTCGCGTCAACGTTTCGCCAATCGAAGACCCCGGCGGAGAAGTGCCGTCGTGGGTCGGCGAGGAGATTCCGGTTCCCTACGAAGTCGCCCAAGAGGTCGGCGAGATGCGAGCAGTGGCGGGGCCACAGTTCGAACGCGGAGCGCCCCGTGAAGGTGTGGCGACGGAGTTCACGAATCGCTATCCGACCGACCGGCACACCGCGAATTCCGCGCTCGACGGAATCGACCGGCAGGCAGAAACCGAGACGCCGATTCCGACGGACGACCGACTCGTCGTGGAGTACGCCGCCGGAAAAATCGTCGTCAACGCCTGTTTCGGGCACAAGGTGAACGAAACGCTCGGGCGCGTCCTCTCGTCCCTCGTCGGCCAACGAACCGGGTCGTCGGTCGGGATGGAAATCGACCCCTATCGAATCGAGTTGGACGTTCCGGCGAACGTGGACGGTCGAGAGGTCATCGCGGTGTTCGAGGAAACCGACCCGGAACACGTCGGCCCGCTCATCGAACTCTCGCTCAAGCGGTCTGATACCCTCAAATTTACCCTCGCGCAGGTGGCCGCGAAATTCGGCTCGCTGAATCGCTGGGAGGGACAGGGACAGTTCTCGATGGGTCGCCTGCTGGGCGCGCTGGAAGATACCCCCATGTACGACGAGGCAGTGAGAGAGGTGTTCCACGACGACCTCGAAGTCGGGAAAGCAGAGGAGATTCTGAAGCGAATTCGGTCGGGTGACATCGACGTGGTCACCGTCGGCGGCAGAACCCCAGTCGGAAGTGGCGGACGCTCCTCCGGACGAGAACTCCTCGCGCCGGAAAACGCCGACGCGAGCGTTATCGAAACCGTCAGGGAACGAATCCGCAACGACGAGATGCTCCTCTTTTGCCTGCACTGTCAGGACTGGCGGCGGAAGACGACGGTGAAGAAAATCGACGACCAACCCAAATGCATCCACTGTGGTTCGACGCGAATCGCCGCGCTCAACCCGTGGGCCGACGAGGTGCTCAAAGCGATTCGGGCCGAGGAGAAAGACGACGAGCAAGAAAAGATGACCAAACGGGCGTACAAATCCGCCAATCTCGTCCAGAGCCACGGGAAACAGGCCATCGTCGCGCTCGCGGCCCGCGGCGTCGGCCCGCAGAACGCCGCGCGAATCATCGCCAAACTACGCGAAAATGAGGACGACTTCTATCGAGATATTCTCTCGAAGGAGCGTCAGTACGCCCGGACGCAGGCGTTTTGGGACTGATTTTCCCGATTCGCCGGAAGCCAACCAACTAAGCCCACTTCCCGGAAATTCTCTTCCATGACACTCCTCCTAACCGGCTACGAACCGTTCGGCGACCACGACGAAAATCCGAGCGCGATGGTCGCCCGCGAACTCGATGGCGAGGAAATTGCGGGGCACGAAATTTCGGGTCACGTCCTCCCCGTCCAGTTCGACAGAACCGCGAGCGAGATGCAGAACCTCATCGAGACTCACGACCCGACTGCAATCGTCGCAACCGGCCTCGCGGCAGGGCGGGCAGGCATCAGCGTCGAGCGCGTCGGCATCAACGTCAACGATTGCGGAAGCACGCCCGACAACGCCGACGCGGAACCGCGAAACGAGCGTATTCGACCGGGCAATCAGGCCGGGTTCTTCGCAACCCTTCCCGTCGTTTCGGTTGTCGAGGAATTGCTCGAACGCGGGATTCCGGCCCACGTCTCGAACACCGCCGGAACCCACCTCTGCAACAATATTCTCTACTCGACGCAGGCGTATCTGGAAGCCGAAAAATTAGATACTCCGATGGGATTCGTCCACCTTCCCTGCACCCCCGGCATGGCCGCACAGCGAGCCCGCGACGGGAACGGAACCAGTGGCGCTTCCGTAAAACCGAGTCTGTCGCTGGCGATGCAAGCCGAAGCGATTCGGCGGACGTTCGATACAACTCTGAATGGCTAACTACTCTGCCTCGTAGGCCACGCTCGTCATCGTCCCCTCGACGGGTGGTGCGTTCTGAATCTTCTCGGCGACCACGTGGGGAAGGCCGTCCGGGTTGTCCAGTTCGATTTGTGCAATAACGTCGTACTCTCCGGTGACGACGTGCGCCGAGGTCACCTCCTCGATTTCGGCGACTTCGCGCGCGGCGTGCAGTACGGACGTCGATTCGGCGCTGATGTGGACGTATGCGTCAGTCATGGTCGCATGGGTCGTACCACGACGCCATCAGTAGTTTTTGCGGCAGAATGTTTCTCCGCCGTTAGTCAAAGATAGAAGACTTATTCCAGTTCGTCCCGACGCAGGGATATGGACTGGGCGAGTGCGTTCTCCGAAATTTCCGAGAAAGACCTGTCCCGGCGACAGATGCTTTCCGCGCTCGGTGGGGGTGGCGTCGTACTCGGCGGGGCGAAAGCGGCGGACAACGTACTGATTGGCTACGGCGTTCTCGTCGGCACGAATCTGCACGACCAAGACCTTTCTGCGGTTGCGGGCGAGCGACTCGAACCGTCTCCCTTCGCGACGACTGTTTCAGGTCACGAAATCCAACTCAAAGAGGACGAAATCCGAGTCCACGATGGAGAGGGTCGGCAGGCAATTCCGCTGTCGGCATCCGCCGCGGCGGATGCCGACCAGTTGGATACCGAATTGGAACTCGCTGGACAACCACTCGGACAGTTGGTCAGCGACCTCTCGGCAATCGAAGCCGACGATTATCGGTTCGAATTTTTCGGTTACGAGGATTTCTTCCGGCGAGTTCGCGGCACGGAGACTCGACCGTTCACCATCGAAGCGCTACGTGGTGACCGATACCAGCACGTCGAACCGTTGGTGATCGAATCGTTCTCTGGGGCGTCGCCGGAACAACCAAAAGCGGTTTTAGAGGGGCTCGTCGAAGGATTCCGAGACGAAACGTACTACGACATTCCGCGGTACCTCGCGGGGTCGGTAGAGGACAACATCCTCTTTGGGTCGGTTGACCTGCGGAAACATTTCCGAACTCCCACGGAGTACGATGCGATGAAGGCCGGGGAAACCGCAGGGATGTTCTGCTACGAATTTACGTGGCGGTCAGTCGAAGCACTGCACTCGGTTCCGGCACAGCAACAAGAAACCCCCGTGGTGGGGGCGAAAGTGTTCGACGAACGCCATAAACACGTTTACACGGGTGTCGCTAGCGCGTTCAAAGAAGACGGAGAGTTAGTCATCCCGATGACGTTCGTGGACTACACCCACAGCACGCTGTACGACGATTTGCGCCTCAGATGGCTGCTTGGCGAAGGAATGGAAGGATACGACAAACGCCACCGCGCGACTGACATCTACTGGCAACCCTGACCGTCGAACCTTATTTTCAACCCCGAATACTACTAAAATAGAAGAGTTATACCGATTCGATTATATTCGCGTCCATGGACATATCTGCGACTGTAGCGAGCCTTCGCGCGTCGAATCGGAATCGACGCGCGGGCGCTCGCCGCCTTTCGAATCACTCTCGGACTCCTCTTGCTCATCGACTTATTGCTCCGGTCGCGTAATCTCGTCGCGTTCTACACCGACGCCGGAGTGTTCCCTCGGTCGGTTCTCGGAGTGCAGTACCCCAGTATGTCACAGCTTTCGATTCATACCCTCTCGGGTGCGACGTGGTTTCAGGTTCTCCTGTTCGTCGTTGCTGGCATTTTCGCGGTGTCACTGCTCCTCGGTTACCGAACGCGGCTTTCGACAGTCGTTTCGTTCGTCCTTCTCGTGTCGCTCCAGTTCCGAAACCCGACCCTCCTGAACTCGGGGGACTCTCTCCTTTGGTGACTGCTCTTGTGGAGTGTCTTCTTACCACTGGGCGAACGCTGGTCGGTCGATTCTTGCCGAATCGATCGACCAGCACGGCGCGTCGTGAGTTTCGCGTCCGCCGGGTTACTGGTGCAAGTGGTAATCGTCTACACCGCAAACGCCCTGTTCAAACTCCGCGGCGACATGTGGATGGATGGTGTCGCGGTGCAGTACATATTCAGTCTGCAAAGTTACACCACTTCGTTCGGGGATTTCCTCGCCCAGTTTCCCATCCTCCTCCGACTATTCGATGCGCTCTGGCTCGCACTGGTCATCTCGTCGGTACTGCTGCTCCTCTTGACTGGGTGGTTGCGGGCCGCATTCGCGTCGCTGTTCGTAGCGATGCACGTCGGGATGCTGTTGACCCTCCACCTCAGTATCTTCCCGTTGGTTTCCGTCGTCGCCCTAGTTCCGTTCTTCCCGAGCGTCGTCTGGGATGCCGCAGAGCGGATAACCGACCCGCTCGCGGAATCACTCGACGGTTATCGGTGGCGAGAAAAATTCGAGCGGGGAGCATTGCCCACTCGAACTTCGCCGACGATTCCAGCAACTGTTTCTCGATGGGCGGGGCGAATCGCCACGCTCGTTGCGGCGTGTCTCCTCGTCTCCGTCCTCGTCTGGAACGCCGCGACGCTCGGTTACGTCCAAACGCCGGAGCAGGTGAACGACGTGGCAGACCCGGCGGAACACCGATGGAGCATGTTCGCTCCCGAACCGTGGGGCGTCGATGGCTGGTACGTCGTCCCCGGGACGCTCGAATCGGGGCGACAGGTCGATGCGTTTCACGACTCCGACGTTCGCTGGGGTCGGCCCACGGATGCGAGTTTGGGCTATCCGACCCACCGATGGTACAAATATCTCCTCGACGTGCAATATCCACAGAATGAACGGCTCCGACCGCACTTTACCGACTACGTCTGTGACCGCTGGAACAGCAACCACGAGGACGGCCTCACCGACATTTCCGTCTACTACGTGCGCCAGCCAACGACCCTCGATGGGCCGGAACCGACGGAGCGAGTAAAGCTGACGACCCGGTCGTGTCCGTAATTCTCACGAATTACGTCATCGTCGGTTGGACGAACTCACGCGCCACGTCGAAGTGGCGCGCTTCGATGACGATTTCGTCCGCGCGTTCGTTGGCCTCTTCCGGACTCCACTCGTCAGCGGCCTCCCGGATTGCTCGCATCGAAGCGTTCCTGACGAGGGCTTCTAAGTCCGCACCCGTGTAGCCCTCCAGTTCTTCCGCGAGGGCATCCAAATCCACGTCGTCGGCCAGCGGTTTGTCGTCCGCGTGAACCGAGAGAATCTTGCGTCGCCCTTTCTCGTCCGGCGCTGGAACTTCGATGTGGGCTTCGATTCGACCGGGGCGAAGAAGGGCTGGGTCGATAGCATCCCGGCGGTTGGTCGCCGCGAGGACGACGAGGTTCGGGTTTTCAGTGAGGCCGTCGATTTCGGTCAGCAGTTGTGAGACGACGCGTTCCGTGACTTCGTGCGATTCGCCGCGTTGGCTTGCGATTGCATCGATTTCGTCGAAAAACACGATAGCTGGAGAGGCCTGTCTGGCCCGGTCGAACACCTCCCGGACGGATTTCTCGCTCTCACCGACGTACCTGTCGAGGAGTTCCGGCCCGGCGACTTGGACGAAGTTCACGTCGCTTTCGCCCGCCAAGGCCCGCGCGAGGAGCGTTTTCCCGGTTCCGGGTGGGCCGTAGAGGAGAACGCCACTCGGCGGTTCCGTCTTCGTCGCTTCGAACAGATTGGAGTACGAGAGCGGCCACTCCACCGCTTCGATGAGCGTCTGCTTTGCTTCGTCCAGTCCACCAACGTCCTCGAACGAGATTTCCGGCGCTTCCGCGACGAACTCCCGCATTGCGGACGGTTCGACGCTGGCCATCGCGGTGTTGAAATCCTCGCGGGTGACTTCGACCGAAAGGAGTTCTTCGTCGTCCGAACCCTCGTCTCGCGCGCGGCGAAGTGCGGCCATCGCGGCCTCCGTGACGAGCGCGTGGAGGTCGGCCCCGACGAATCCGTGAGTCGTCGCCGCAAGGCGCTCGATAGAGACATCGCCCGTGAGCGGCATCCCGCGGGTATGAACTTCGAGGATTTCGCGGCGCCCCGCTTCGTCCGGCGCGCCGATTTCGATTTCGCGGTCGAATCGACCGCCGCGCCGGAGCGCGGGGTCGATGGCGTCAACCCGGTTCGTCGCGCCGATAACCACGATTTCGCCGCGCGATTCGAGGCCGTCCATCAGCGAGAGCATCTGGGCGACCAATCGGTTTTCCATATCGCTTTCGTCGTCGCGCTTCCCGCCGAGGCTGTCCACCTCGTCGAAGAAGATGATGGACGGGGCGTTCTCGCTCGCCTCGTTGAAGATTTCGCGGAGGCGTTCTTCGCTTTCGCCCTTATATTTGCTCATCACTTCCGGGCCGGAGACGGAGACGAAATGCGCGTTAACTTCGTTCGCCACCGCCTTCGCGATGAGGGTTTTCCCGGTTCCGGGCGGGCCGTAGAGCAGAACGCCTTTTGGCGGGTCGATACCCAATCGGCGGAACAGCGCGGGATTCGACAGCGGCAGTTCGACCATCTCGCGAACCCGGCGCAGTTCCTCGTCCATGCCCCCGATGTCCTCGTAGGTCGCCCCCGTGACCTCCGTCGCGTCGGTCACTTCGCTCGATTCATCGGAGGTTGTCGGAATGACGGAGTCCGCGAGTTTCGACAGGGAGACGTTCACCTCAGTCTCGGTCGTCACGCGGACGGTTCCGCTGGGGTCGGTTTTCGAGACGACGAATAGGCCCGCATCGCCAAGTCGTTCGATTCGTGCGCGCTCTCCCGCGCTGACCGGCCTGTCCAGTAGTTCGCGTTTCGTCGCGGATTCTAAGGTGTCCACGTCGTCGAGCGAGAAGTTTGCTTTCGGAACGACGGTTATCGACTTGGCGTCGGAGACAGCAATTGGCCGAACCGACACTTTATCGCCGATTTTGACGCCTGCGTTGGCGCGGGTTTCGGCGTCGATCTGCACCGTATTTTCCGGCACCGTACTCGCGGCGGGCCACACCTTGACGACCGTCGTCTGGCCGCCTTCGAGGGCGATTGTGTCGCCGCTCAGGACGCCGAGTTGCTTTCGTGCGTCATCGGTAATCCGGGCGATACCCCGCCCGCCGTCTCGTTTTTCCGCGCCCCTGACGGTGAGAGAAACCGTCGGTTTTTCAGTCATATCGCTTACTCGTCGCCCGACCATCTTCAGGGTTTCCCGCAGAAACGCATTTGTCCGATGGTGACCTGCCTTCAATTATGGTGGCCCAAACCCAGCGTGACAACCAAACGTGGTACCGGTGTGAGGAGTGCGGGTTGCTGTTCGACGACCGAGGAGATGCCAAACAGCACGAAACGAACTGCGACGCGGAAGACCCATCCTACATCCAGTAGGGATTCGCCCGCCCGATTATTTTCGATTCGCGCAGGCAGAGTATTGAAAGGGTTCGCCGTGGTTTACGTTCTATGGGATACGACACGACTATCGGCTGGTCGCTGTTCACGTCCGGCGTCGTCACGCTCCTCCTGAAATGGCTCCCCTACCCATCGGTTTATTGGGGAATCGGACTCCTCGTGGTGGGATTCCTGATAATGACCCGGCGACTCTTCTAACGAAGAGAATCGAGCAACAGATAAACACTCGTTTCACACCGTTTTACCGGCACGAAACGTATTTTTAGATTCGCTCTAAATCCGATTTTGTTAAATCTAATGAATATATTCATAATCCTTCCCGGAAAGTAAAACACGAATGGCCGACCACCGCACCGAATTTCTCAAGGCGTCGTGGGTCAACGTCATCACGAACGTCCTCAAAATCGTGGTCGAGGGAGGACTCGGACTGGCGTTCGGAAGCCTCGCGCTCGTGGCCGACGCCGCCCACTCCGTCGCCGACCTGCTGGCCAGTGCGGTGGTGCTGATTTGGGGCCGCCTCTCGTTCGAAGGCCCGGACGAAAATCACCCCCACGGACACGAACGGGTCGAACCTCTCACCGCCCTGTTCGTCGGCGGAATGCTCGTCCTCCTCGGTTTGCAACTGCTCGTGGATGCGTGGCAAACGATTCAATCCTCGCCCGAATCGCATTACAGCATCTACCTCGTGGCGGCGCTCGCGTTCGCCTTCGCCGACCGCTACTTCTGTTACTGGTACACGAAGCGCGTCAATCGGGAAGTCCAATCGCCCGGCCTGTCCGCACTGGTCGCCGACAGCAGAAACGACCTGTACACGACCGGCGCGGCGGTCGTGGGCGTGGCGGGAATGGCAGGTGGGTTTCCCATCCTCGACCCGATTGCGGGCGGATTGGTCAGCCTGCTCGTCATTCACCAAGGTATCGAAGTCGCACGCGAAAACGTCGATTACCTCATCGACTCCGCCGCCCCGGAACACGTCCGCGAGGAACTAAGAGAGGAAATTCGAACCCACGAGGACGTCCACGGCGTTCACGATTTTACGGTGTACCACGCCGGAACCGTCTACGAAGTCGAGTTTCACGCCGAGGTGTCGGCAGACCACAGTTTCATCGAAGCGCACGACATCGAGACGGATTTGAGAAATACGCTTCTGTCGCGGGACGACGTCGGTGACGTTCACATCCACTTAGACCCGGCAGGAATGGGTGAGTGGAAGGATGCCGATGAAAAGAGGGTGTCGTCGTCCGCGAACTGATTCTGTGT
The DNA here is from genome assembly GCF_900156425.1 of Haladaptatus litoreus. Classification (GTDB taxonomy): domain Archaea; phylum Halobacteriota; class Halobacteria; order Halobacteriales; family Haladaptataceae; genus Haladaptatus; species Haladaptatus litoreus. The sequence goes on along the minus strand of NZ_FTNO01000001.1, from coordinate 1,364,332 downwards.
CGCTATCATATCAAATGTAATAGAAAAGTGTCAAAAATAGCTTTCGAATAGGAACCAATTCATTTTACGCACCGCCCACAGAAAATCCACCAAATGCCCGCAATCGAAACCTATCTGACTGCCATCGTCGTCCTCCTCACGCTCATCGCCGCACTGCTGGTCGGCGTCGTCGTCAGCCTCGGCACAGGCGCGATGGTGAGCACCTCTTTAGTGCTGGTTCTGCTTGGAATCATTTTCATGACGATTCACGCGGAACGACAGTCAGCCTAAGCCTGCCCGCTCACGGTGTTCGTTCGCCAACCGCTCCGCGTGTTCGCGTGACTGGCAGGCTTCCCAGCGAACCTGTTCGGCCCTGCTGTAGGCCAACTCGGTTTTCAGTTCGTCGCGGAGGACGCCGCTGTCGATTGTCTCTATCTCGCCGTCGGAACCGAGTTCGTACATTCCCCAGCGTTCCGGGGCCTTGCCGACCGTCGCCCTGTCGAGGGACAGCCAGCGTTTTTTCAGGGGCATTTCACTCCTCGTTCACGAACTCGAACGACCGTTCGCCCAGTTCGTCCTCCTCGAAGACGAAGACGCGCCCACGAGCGATTTCCGGGTCTGCCTCGATTTCGACTGCGTAGCCGTCCGAGCGAACGGTCACGCCGGGGAACAGTTCCTCTTCGTCACCCGGTTCGATGATGATTCGGCCGACGCCGGTCGATTCGAGGATTTCGTCGTGCGTGTCTCGGTCGTTGACGTAGGTCATGACGCCTTCCGTCTCGGTCGGGTCGGTGACGAGCACTTGGATGAGTTTGCCGGGTTGGGTTCTAAGGGTGTCCTGCACCTTCTTCGGAACGCCGTTGTAGAACGCTTCTCGGCCGTCGGTGTATTCGACGACGATACCGTCCTTCGTGAGTTCGACGCCGAGTGTGTCGGGGGAAATGTCGCTCCGGACGCTCATACTCCGCATTTGGATTGGGACGGGGAAAAGACCCGCGTTCCGAGATACATGCTGTTACCATCGCCATTCAGTTCGAAACTGGCCACGAGAATCAAATAACTGGAACGGGTACTGCCGACCAATGGAAACTGCCGTAATAGCCATGCGACTGGTCGCCGGACTGTTGTTGATTCTGGCGAACGGATTTTTCGTCGCCATCGAATTTGCTCTTACCCGTGTTCGCCAATATCCGGAATCGGAGTTCGACACTCCCGGACTGCGGCGAGCGTGGGAGATGACGGACAACCTCGAACTGTATCTCACCAGCTGTCAGGTCGGTATCACCGCGTCCAGCATCGCGGTCGGTATCGTCGCCGAACCGGCACTGGCGGCCATCTTCGAACCGCTATTCGCAAACACGGCGCTCGCATCAGTCGGCGCAGGAGCACTCATCGCGTTCCTCATCATCAATCTCCTCCACCTGACACACGGAGAACAGACACCGACGTATCTCGGCGTGGAACGCACGAAGTTCGTCTGCCGGTACGGAGCGACACCGCTGTACTGGTTCTACCGCGCCATCGCACCGATAATCACGCTCGGTGACGGGGTGGCGAAATGGACGCTCCGACTGTTCGGCGTCGAAATTACTGGTGCGTGGAAAGACGCCGAAACCGACGCCATCGAATCTCGTGCCGACCTTCGGAACAAACTCGGCGACGTACTCGAACAGGGTGACCTCGCCGACGAACGATACCAAGAAGTGATGAACACCCTCAAAATCGGGGAAATTCCGATTCGAGACATCATGATTCCGAGCGAGGACATCGTTTCCCTCTCGACGGAAGACTCCCTCGAAGCAAACCTCGAACGCGTGAAAGACAGCACACTTACGCGGTTTCCACTGGTCGGTGAATCGCTTTCGGACTACCACGGCAACATCTACATGCCAGCACTGTACCGCGCCGACGAGGAACTCAAGTCGGGCGAAATCACGCTCGAAGAAGTCGCGCATCCGCAGATGACGATTGCCGCCGACACGACCATCAGCGACGCGCTCGACCTGTTTCAGGTGCAAAATCAGGAACTCGCACTGGTGATGGAAGACGGCGAAGTCGTCGGCCTCGTCACCGCAACCGACGCGCTGGAGGAAGTCATCGGCGAGTTGAGTGACCCCACTGACGAGCAAGCCGACCAACCGACCGAAACGACGGCGACGTAGGCCGTCACGAATTGCGTCTACCGCCACTCTGAAGCGGACGCCCTGCGAAGCGCGGCCATGAACGGACGCGCCACAGCACCCGCCGCCGGAACCGTGCTCAACGCACTCGCCACGGGCGTCGGGTCGGCGTTCGCCATCGACGCCGACACGACCGCCGAGGTATCACTGGACGACTCCGGAGACATTCGCGGGGAGATCGCGGACGCACCGGACGCCGACACGCGACTCATCGAACGCTGTGTCGAACTGGTTCTCGAATCCGCCGACGGAGGTTCGTCCACGGACGAATCTCCATCGCTTGGCGCGACGGTTCGCACCGAAAGCGACGTTCCGATGGCCTCCGGGCTGAAGAGTTCGAGCGCCGCCGCGAACGCCACCGTGATGGCAACCCTGTCTGCGCTGGATATTGACGTAGAGCGAGAGGACGAGATGACGCGGAAGGGCGCCTGCCGACTCGGTGTGCAGGCCGCCCGCGATGTCGGCGTAACTGCCACCGGAGCGTTCGACGACGCCAGCGCGAGCATGCTCGGGGGTGTGACGGTCACCGACAACGACCGCGACGAACTGCTTTCTCGGGAGGAAGTGTCGTGGGACGTGCTGGTCTACACTCCGCCCGAGCAAGCTTTTTCGGCGGACGCAGATGTCGAACGCTGTCAACGAATCGCCCCAATGGCCGAGTTGGTCGCTGACCTCGCGCTCGACGGCGACTACGGACGGGCGATGACCGTCAACGGATTCGCGTTCTGCGGCGCGCTCGGTTTTTCGACCGACCCACTGCTTTCTGCCCTGCCGGATGTCGATGGCGTTTCGCTGTCCGGTACCGGCCCGAGTTACGTCGCCGTCGGGGGACGGGAGATTTTAGAGGGAGTACAAGAAAGGTGGGAGTCACTGGAGGGCACTACGTGGCTAACGACGACGCAAACAGACGGGACCCGAACGATATGAGCCTCGCGGAACTCCGCGACGAGATAGAGTCCATCGACCGCGAAATCGTGGAACTCATCGCCAGACGAACCTACGTCGCGGAGACGGTGGCGCGAGTGAAATCCGTCGAGGACATTCCGACGACGGACGAGGGGCAAGAACAGAAGGTGATGGATAGAGCAGGTGAGAACGCCGAACGATTCGACGTTGACTCGAATCTGGTGAAGGCGGTATTTCGGTTGTTAATCGAGTTGAACAAGGTGGAACAGCGAGAGACTCGATAATAGATGACATAGACCTCAGGTCGTATCTTTCCACTTTGAGAACGATACGTCAGATTACGACCAGCGACGAGCGACTTCGTAAGCAATTGTTGCTGGGAGAGTTACGGAGAGTAGGACGAACACGACTTCTTCAACCACAAGACCGGATTGGGTCAGTGCGGCGTAGAATACGAGTACGCCCGTAGCGAGGACACCGACGACCGTCGAGACGTATCTCGGGTCGCTCCACGAGGAGGGCATATTGGAGGACGACATAGTGGATTCAACTCTTTTCTGAGTGTTTTACTTTTCGACATTCCGTCAACACGGTCGCATAGTGGTAGCGGCAGCGGAGTCGAATTCCGTACCATTAGGTCTGCGCCCTGAACAAACTTTCTCGGTGTCCACACCGAGATTGGTGTTGGATTCAAACGATGAAGAACGCATAGTTTCAATCACGACTGATGGATTCGAAAATCGAAGTCGGACTGGTTGATTCCGGCACGAGCCACGCCGGAACGACGCGCGTTAGCACAACCATTCCAACCAGTTCGACGAGAGTCTGTGTCACGACGACTGCCGGAGCCAACCCATAGCCTGCTGGGAGTGCAAGCGCGAGCGGAAGCACGACCAGCGAATTACGAGTGACCGAGGTGAACACGAGCGCCCGACTCTCGCCGACGGCCATTCCGAGCACTCCTGCCGCAAGCCGTCCGAGCATCGGCATGACGACGAGGAACGCGACGTACACCGGAACGACGACCGCAATCTGTTCGATTGAGTCCTGTACTCGGGGGAGTTGGGAGGCGATGACGACGAACAGCGTCGCACCCATCATCGGAACTGGCAACCACCCCATCGTCTCCTGCCAATTTTCGCCCGTCGAAGACTGCTCCGCCCATATTTCGGTGAGCCACGCGAGCGTCAGCGGAAGGGCGATAATTATCAAGAAGGCTTCGATGAACGGGCCTGCTTCGATAGCTTCGGCGGCTTCCCCGCCCATGAACAGCCAGAGATACACCGGAAGCAACAGCAGTTGGATAAGCATCAGGGCGGGCGTGGTCGCGGTAATCTGCTCGGAATCGCCCCCTGCGAGTTCGGTGAAGGTGATGACGTAGTCGATGCACGGCGTCAGAAGAACCATGAATGCACCGACGAGGATGGCAGGGCGCTGCGGGAGAAACCGGGTGAGGCCCCAGACGATGATAGGGACGACGAGGAAGTTCATCCCGAGTGCTGCCGCGATGAACCGTCCGTTTCGAAACGCCCGGCGAAGTCGGACGAACGGGATTTCGAGGAACGTGACGTAGAGCAGGACGGCGAGCACCGGGTCAATGAGTTGCTCGAAAAATGACGCCGAGTTCGGGCGACCCACTCCGACACCAACTGCAAGCAGAACGAAGGCCGCGTAGACGACGACCTGATGCCGTTGGAGTCGTTTCTTCGTATCCATCTACACGATTTCTTTGGGGATAGTAAGTAAACCATTGTTGCTCCGTTCGTGGCCGATAGTGACCGTCTCGAAACTCGGGAGAACTGTTAGTTTCGATGCGCATCCGAATTACCTGTTCATGGTTACCATCAAATTGATTTGTTGTTCTAACCAACAATTAGCTGATGAGTACGTTGCCACCCGGGCCGAGCGGACTTCCAGTCGCCGGTAGCACACTCTCGTTCGTGCGTGATCCATTCTCGACGTACGAACGATGGGCCGAAGAATACGGGGACATTGTCGCCACCAACATAGCCGGGCGGACGTTCGTGATGGTTGCTCATCCCGAACACATCGAACGCATCCTCGTCACCGACCAGCAGCATTACGGAAAGGGGTCGTTCCAGCGTGACCAGTTGGGCGACATCGTCGGTGACGGACTGTTGTTGAGTGAAGGCGAGTTCTGGCACGAGCAACGCAACCGACTGCAACCCGAGTTTTTCCGCGAGCAACTAACGCAGTACGCGACGATGATGGTCGATGAAACACGCGCCCGTGCTGATAACTGGACTTCCGGCGAAACCATCACGCTGAACAGTGAGCTTCAGCATCTCACCCTCGCTATCATGGCCAGAACGCTGTTCGGGTTTGACATCGAGGACGCAGAGGGGCAGTTCGCGAACACCGCTCGAACTATCAGCGAACGGTTCAATCTTTCACACGTCTCGACGTATCTCGCGGCGTGGATACCCACGCCGCGAAACCGGCGCTACCGGCGAGCCATGAACAACCTCGACACAGTCATCTACGACGTTATCGAGGCTCGCCGAGCGCAAGACGATTCGCCGAACGACCTCCTTGCGACGCTTATCGCGGCAGTCGATGACCCGGAAACCGACCTGACCGACGAAACGCTTCGAGACGAGATTGCGACCGTCATTCTGGGTGGCCACGACACGGCGGCGCTGGCGATGACCTATACGCTCACCGCACTGGCTCGCCATCCCGACGCCGAAGCGGAGGTCAGAGCTGAACTAGACGAAGTCCTCGGCGACGACGACCCGACGGTGACAGACCTTCCGGCGCTCCCGCGACTCGATGCGGCGGTCAAAGAAGCGATGCGCCTCCATCCACCGGCGTACACGCTGTTCCGCGAGTCAAATCGTCCGATGAAAATTGGCGAGTACGACGTTCCCGAGGGCGCAACGTTGACGATTCCACAGTGGGTCGTCCACCACGATAGCCGCTGGTTCGAATCGCCGTGGGAGTACCAACCTGACCGCTGGACTGATGAGTTCGAGGCATCCTTGCCGGAGTACGCGTACTTCCCGTTCTGCGGCGGGAAGCGCCACTGCATCGGGATGCGCTATGGATTGATGGAGACGAAACTAGTGGTGGCGACGCTCCTTCAGCGATTCCGGTTCGACTTTCAGCTGCCGGAACTGTCCTTCGCCGCGGCCCTAACACTGCAACCGGCGGAGCCGGTTTCCGTTCGGGTAACGACGGTGTGAATCGGGAATTTCCGTCGTGTTCGTTCTGAATCCGGGCAGCACCGACTTTCGTCCCACATGGCATATATTTATCACGTCGTACCTGTCAGATACTGTATGGCAATTCTCCGCAGATGGGTTCCGCCGTCAGATGAGTGGAAACGTGCCCTCCTCCTCGGCAGTCTCGCTAGTCTCGTCTACACCGGAATCGTCCTCGAATACAGTGTACAGCCATCCTCGAACATCTCGATTACTGCGTCGGTTTGGCACGCACTGGGGTTATACTCGGTCATGGCGTTCGGCACCATCGGCCTTCCTATCGTACTCTGGATTCGATACAAAATCCGGAGTCCGGCGGTGCTCATGACGTTCGTGTTTCTGTTTTGTCATGTGTTGGTCTACGTTCCCACGATTGGAAGCGGCGATGGCGATTCCCCTGCGTTCCTGTTCATGTTCCTCTTTGCGCCGTTCTACGTCGTCGGGTACGGACTGCTCGCCGGGGGAGAGTACTGGTTGAGAAAACGCGACGTGTCGCTCCCTTTCTTGAGCGCGTAATCGAACGGAGAAGTCGGCGTTTACCTCGATGCACCGCGCTTCTTTTTGCCGCGACGAAGCGCCCACAGCGTGATGACGAGGCCCTCGATTCTTGCAACCGTGTACACCCACGGTTTCACTTCGATGTCCGAACCGTTTTGAAGTGAATGTTTCATTCCCCAATCCACGACTCTTCGTGGAAAGAGGAACTCGAAGACGCCGAACGCCAGCAACAACAGTCGAATGAGCATGTGAAATAGTTGGGTTCTACCAGAATAATTGTTTGGCGGTGGTTCAGTACTCCCAGAGCCGCCGAATCCGCGAGTCGATTTTCGGATGCTTTTCCCGCAATTTTTCGACGGCAATTTCTCCGTTGACGTTGACGACGTGGACTTCCCCGCGGCGCTTTCCGTACACGTCCTGAAAGTCGTAGACGACGCCGACAATATCGACTCCCGAGGGGATTTCGTCGCTTTCGATGAGGAACTCGATTTGCCTATCGACGTTGTACTCCACGAGTCGGTTGATAGCCTCGGTTCGACTCACGTCGGAGGGAAGCGATTCGACGCCCGATTCCAGACGCGGTTTCAGCAGTGACAGACAGTGTTCGATACCGGCGGGCTCGGAGAGGCCGTCGGTCAAATCGTCGTAGGTCGCCGTCACGGCCCCACAACCCGTGTGTCCCACGACGACGATGGTATCCGTCCCTGTGTGTTCGACCGGATACAGAACGTCACCGGAAACGGCTTCGCCGGAATCGGTTCGTTGGACGACCCGGTTTCCGATGTTGCCGCAGGTGAAGATGTGTCCCGGTTGGTCGTTCCCCCACATGTGGTCTTGGAGGACGCGGGAGTCCGAACAGCAGACGGTGACCACGCTCGGTCGTTGGGAGTCCTGTACGTCGTCGAATCGGGACTGAAACTCGTCTGCGTGTTCAGCGTTGCTGTTCAACAGTTCGATGACCGTCTCGTGCATAGTTGAATAGAATCGTCCCATCAAATATGTTGATTGGTATTTCGTGATGGTGCAGGCAGTTGACGGAGCGAAGAACTGACTGTGGCCACAGAAAGCAGTAGCAACGAAAGATATTTTGCTGTGCTGTCAGTTGTCACCGGAAAATGGCGTTTCCGAATCTCCCCGAAAAATTGGACGCAGAACCGCTCGTTACGCCGCAGGAACACTCCGATTACCGACAATCGAAAACCGATTCGGAGCTGGAAAAGCCGCCGGAAGCGGTTATCCTCTGTTATAGTCGCGGACTGATGGACTACTTCATGGAAACCTACGAGGGGGAGAAGGTGGGCCACTACTACGGTACACTCTACGTTTTCGACGACTCCGACCGAACCGTCGGCGTCCTCGGACAGTTCGGAATCGGCGCACCGACGACTGCGATGTTGATGGACGAACTCATCGCTGACGGCGTCGAAGCGTTTCTCTCGATAGGCATCGCGGGCAGTTTGGACGACGAAATCGAAATGGGCGAGTTCGTCGTCTGCGACAAAGCTATCCGCGACGAAGGAACGTCACACCACTACGTCGAATCGGAAAAATACGCACATGCCAGCGAATCGCTCACTGCGCAAACCACGGGACTACTTCGTGACCGCGGCGAACCGTTTCACGTCGGTTCCTCGTGGACGACCGATGCGATATATCGAGAAACGAGGCTTGAGGTCGAACGATACGCCGAGGAGGGGGCTCTCACCGTGGAGATGGAAGCGGCCGCGGTGTTCGCGGTTGCGAACCACCGCGAGGTAAAAGCGGCGTCGATGTTCGTCATCAGCGACTATCTCGGTCTTTCGGAGTGGGAACCGAAGTTCCACATGACGAAAGAAGATATGCACCGACTCGGCGATACTGCCAAGGAAGTGTTGTTGGCCTCCGTAAACAAGAAGTAGCGAACCAATATCTTGCGTGATTGTAGGAGGTGATGGAATTTTCGCAACATTTATGAAATTATATTGTATTTTGACAGCATGTCATCGGCTATTTCCGGTAAACAACTGGTCGTCGCGTTTCTCCTCGCCGACGTCGTCGGACTCACTGCTGGCTATCTCCTGCACTCACCGCTTGGCACCGACCCGATAATGGGGGCCGTCTACGGACTCATCGCGGCGAACGTTCCGGTTTCGCTCTGGATGGTAATGCAGAACAGCCAGTGAAATATCTTTTTTGTGTGATTCGAGCCTTTTTGATTCTGCTGGAAAAACACATCAAGCGACAGCTCTGCCAGACGAATTTTGACTGTGCACGATGAAATCGGCGTATGGTCGAAACTTACGTCGTCGCGCTCGCGTTTCTCGGATTGCTCATCCTCGCGGCCACCGTACTGCCGGAATTACTCGGTGAGTACGCCGTTTCCGTTCCTATCTCCTATCTGGTTATCGGAGCGGTCGCGTTTTTGCTCCCGGTCGGACTGCCAAACCCCGATCCGTTGGTTCACAGCGACCTTGCCGAGCGTCTCGCCGAGTTCGTGGTCATCGTCTCGTTGATGAGCGCCGGTCTAAAAATCGACCGCCCGTTTTCGCTCGGCGAGTGGAGTTCGACCTGGCGTTTGCTCGTGATAACGATGCCGCTGACGATTGCTGGTGCGGCGATAGCAGGGTGGTGGGTACTCGGATTCGTTCCCGCCACAGCGATGTTGCTCGGTGCGGTCATCGCTCCGACTGACCCGGTTCTCGCGTCGGACGTACAGGTCGGGCCACCCGGAGAGGGTGAAAACGCGATGAGCGACCAACCGGTCGAGCAGGAACACGAACACGAAGTCCGTTTCACGCTCACCTCGGAGGCCGGACTGAACGACGGACTTGCATTTCCGTTCACGTATGTAGCTATCGCCATCGCAACCGCCGGACTCGCGCCGTCCGAGTGGTTCGTTGACTGGTTACTCGTGGACGTAATTTACAAAATCGTCGTCGGAACGGTTGCGGGACTGATTCTCGGATGGCTGCTTGCCGGACTGCTGTTTCAGTTTTCACCGTCCACGAAACTCGCCAGCACGGTAGAAGGCGCGGAGGCATTGGCCGGCACGCTCCTCGTGTACGGTATCACGGAATTGGTTCAAGGGTACGGATTTATCGCGGTGTTCGCCGCCGCGCTGGTCATTCGACACCGTGAGCGAACCCACGAGTACAATCGTGCGCTTCACGACTTCGCGGAAGTAATCGAGCGACTAACGATGGCAGTCCTGCTAGCTCTGTTCGGCGGGGCGGTTGCGACCGGTCTTCTCGAAAACCTCACCTTCTCCACCATCGCTCTCGGACTCGGATTCGTCTTCGTCCTCCGGCCGCTCGCCGGACTGCTCGGAATGGCGGGTTCTAAAATGGAGTTCGCAGACAGGAGCGTCATTTCTTTCTTCGGCATCCGCGGCGTCGGGTCGTTTTTCTATCTCGCCTACGCTATCAACGAGGCGACCTTTCCCGACGCTCGATTGGTGTGGTCGCTCGTTGGATTCGTGGTACTCGTTTCGGTCATCGTCCACGGGACGCTCGCAACGCCAGTGATGGAGGAACTGTCTCGCCGAGGGCGGGCTTAACGGTTCACGGGTTGAGATAATGTCTACTGAGCCACTATTTCTAAGTACAGGTCACCCGACTCGCTTTCGGAGGGTACAACATGTCCAACGAAGAATCGAGGCGGACGACGAATCACGATGAGATTAGAAACTGGATCGAACACCGAAACGGCAACCCGGCGAAGGTTCAGGGAACCGAGAAGGGACGGAAAGCAGATGACGGAGGCGGCCTCCTTCGAATCGACTTCGAGGAGTCAGACGTCAGTGATGACCCACTAGAACGGATTTCGTGGGAGGAGTTCTTCGAGGCGTTCGAGAACGAAAATCTCGCTTTTATCTATCAGGAGCAAACAGAAGCTGGTGCGACGAGTCGGTTCTGCAAGCTGGTGGCTCGTGAGGAGCAACACTGACATTTTCCAAATGTGACACTGTCGCAATCAGACTCGCCAAATCCAAATCTGGATTACCGTTTTACTGGCACTGTCGTGCTGGCGCGAATCCACGCCCGTTGGTTATCGGGGTCGTAGAACATCGCGACGATTCCGTACTCGTCTTCGTATTCGCTGTACTCGATTGTGTTCGGTTCGATAGTGTTTGGTTGTCGGTCGTTCATTCTCGGGTGTCAGTTGGTTGGGTACGATTCCACAAATCGCGACAGTGAAGATTACAGAACGGATACAGGTGGAACGAACCTGCGGTGTCCGTCTCGGCGAGTACCGGATGCCACGATTCGATTTCGATGGTGTCACCACAGTTCGTACAGACGGATTCGTCACCGGGTGTTTCCGGGCCGTTTCCCGCTATACGTTGGTCGTTCATCGTCACTCGTCAGTGAGTTCGACCGTTCCGTCACTATGGACGTGAACGTTGTATCCGTCGAGCGAGAACTCGACGCGCCCACCTCTCGTCCCATGGTGAAAGAGTCCATCGAGTGCATCCGGGTCGATGACGTCGTACAAACACGTTTCGAACTCGGTCGCATCGTTGTAGCCCGCCTTTTTCATCACGGCGGAGAGAACGGCCAGACTCGGTCGTTCACCACCCTGGCCATCGGGCCGTTGCCGCACGTCTGTTTTCATGGTTACTACGATGGACTCTTCGGCAAAGACCCTTCCAGCTAGATTGAACGCCTTCCAAAAAACGGCGGTCTATCTATCTAGACGCCACTTTCGAGTAGTCGGGAGAGCAGTTTCCGTTCTGCCGCGCGCAGGTGGTGCTGAAACGTCGGCTGTGAAATCCCAAGCGACCGTCCGACCTCCTCTCCGGTACTCTTTCGCGGCGAGTCGAAAAAGCCGCTGTAGTAGGCCGTTTCCAGCGTCTCCCGCTGTCGGTCGGTTAGCGTTTCGGTAAGCGCAACGTCGAAATCACCGGTAGTCAACCCGCCTTCGCGCTGACGGCGACTTCGGAGTTCGATGTCGGGGAATCGTCGTTGCAGCACTTCGACGAAGGTTCGGATGTCGGCGTTCGCCGGAAGGCGGACGACGACCTGCGCGGGAAGGTCGTCCACGATGAACGTTTCTGGAACCGCGCCGTGGTTGAGCAGCGTCCCGATGAAACTCGAATCCGTGAGCGCCGCCGAGAACAGTGCGTTACTGTTTCGATAGCTGACATGTTGTATGTCGGTGATTTCGAGTGAGTGGGCGGCAACCGCTTGTACGTCTTCGACCGTGGCATCACGAACGGTAAAGAAGGTTTTCAGCGTTCCGTCGGGTTCGGAGACGACACCCATGAACTCGACACGGCCGCCGGTTTCGCGTTCGATGGCGACGAACACGATGGAGGAATCGACTACGTCGAACCTGAGTTCGACTACTTCGCCCCCCACGAGCGCTTTCTTGCTCTCGACGGCGTTGATCGCGTAGGCGACCGTTTGACTCACGTCGACGAGGACCGCCCGTTCGAGTTCGTCGAACGTTCCTTGTCGGTCGGAGTAGACCGTGAGGACGCCATACACGGCGTCCTTGTAGCGAAGCGGGAGCGCACAGGCCGAGCGATAACCGCGTTTGAGCGCCTCACGCCGCCACGGTTCCGACGGTGGGTCGCGGAGAACGTCTTGGACGACCTGCGCCCGCCCAGTCCGTACCGCGATTCCGGTCGGGTCGGTCGCGGCCACGTTGTCCGGCGAAACAGTGACCGCGTCGAGGAAGCCGCGACCGATACCCGCGGATTCGCGGGGAACCACGGTTTTCGTTCCGGGGTCGTTTTCGCCGACCCACGCGAACCGATACGGGCCGCCGCTCGCCAGTCGGGTACAGACCGCTCGTTCGATTTCGTCTCGACTGCGCGCCTCCACGAGCGCCCGGTCGATGCGCCGAATCCCTTCGTTCAACTCGTTCAGTCGTTCGAGTGCGGCGTTCTGGCGGCGGAGCGTCGCTTCCTGTTCCCGTAGCGTTCGCTCTCGGTCTGCCCTGCCGAGCGCGGATTCGACCGCCGCCGAACAGAGTTCCGCAACGTCGAATCCGGATTCGTCCTCGGTTTTCGTGACGAAAACGCCGTGGTTTCCGAGCGGGAGGACGGCCACGCCGTTTTCGGACTTCGGTTCGTTTTCGATGAACGACTGCCACGCGAGGCCGTCGTGGCTTTCGATATCGAGAAGGTCAGCTATCGTTCCATCTCGCAGTTCACCCGCACGAACCCGAAGCGTTCGTTCGTCTTCGTCGTACAGCGCGATGAGCGTCTCGGGGAGGTCGAGAACGTCTTTTGCTCCATCAATAGCGATTTCGCACACTTCGTCCGTCGTTTCCGTCTCCAGCAGGACGCGGGTGAGGTCGGACAGCGCGGCGAGAACCTGTTCGTGTCGTTCTCGTTTCGTTACGTCTATCGCCACGCCGACGACACGCTCTACGTTCCCGAAGTCGTCCAGAACGGGTTGGTATGCGCTTTCGAAGACCAACCCTTCGTACTCCCGTGTCGCGTGAACACGCTCGCCGGAGAGAGCGCGTGTAACGTCGTTTGCAATGTCGGACAGTTCGTCGTGGCGGTCGAACATCGATTCGCCGACTATTTCGCCATCTGCAACTCCGAGGGCGTCCAAGCCGCGACCTTCGGAGAGCATGACCGTTCCGTCCTTGTCGAAAACGAAGAGGACGAGTGGCGCGTTTTGGATGATGGTCTGATAGCGTTCGACTTGGAACTCGCGTTCCTTGCGATTCGTGATGTTCAGATGCGCAACCACGACGTAGGGTTTGTCACCTGTTTTCGTCTTCGTCGCAGACATGAGGAACCAGCGTCGTTCCGTCGGCGAATGACACGGATATTCGAGCGAAAACTCCGTTCGTTCCCCAGCGAGAATCTCACGAATCCCCTTCGCGGTTTCGTCAGCCGTCGGTTCGTCGGCGGCGTCGCACACGTCGAGGTAGCTACTGCCGAGCGTCGTCATCGAGAGGTCGTTTTTTCGGCCGAACTCCTCCCACGTTCGGTTCGTCGCCACTACGATGCCGTGTTCGTCGAGAACGGCGACGTTCATCGGAAGCGCATCGAGTGCGAGTCGGTCGATATCGGTGTGACTCGCAGTGTCTTTCCCCTTCCCCATAGTCGTTGGAGAGCGATTAGTCGCCGACGGATAAAACCATAGTGCCGAGGTACGCAGGGTGTGCCCGCCGTCACAGGCACTACTTCGTCCGATTACCCGTGGTACGCCGTCACCAGTTCGTCGAGCGATTCGTGGTGTTCCGTGGTGTGCGGCGCGGTCAACGGCGAGACGCTCACTCGACCCTCGAACACGGCCCTACGGTCGGTTCCGTCCGGGTCGGGAAGCGTCTCGTCGTCCATCTGCTCCCACGTCAAATCGTGAAGGGTGACGACGCCGCCGTCGTTCGTCGCGTTCATGTTGTAAACGTGCGAGGGTCGCGTCACTTCCATCGCCGCGGGTTCGTCGCCCGGCAGGGGCGCGTTGACGTTCAGGTACTCGGCCTGTTCGAACACGCCCGCGTCGAGCGAGTGCTCGGTGAGATACGTCGCGGCCCGTGCCGCTTCTTCGTACTCTTCCTTCGTCGTATCGTGGGGCCACATGTGGTTCGGGACGTGGAGCGAAACGGCGATTGCGGGAACGTCGAAAAAGGCGGCTTCGACGGCGGCACTGACGGTTCCCGAGCGTCCGAGGACGTAGGCCCCGAGGTTCGCGCCGTTGTTACACCCCGAGACGACGATGTCCGGGTACGGGCCGAGTTCGGTCAGTCCCGCGACGACGCAGTCGGTTGGAGTTCCCGTGATGGCGTAGCCGATTTCGTGTTCTTCGACCTCTACCTCGTAGGACATTGCCCGTCCGACCGCGCTCTGGTCGGTTGCGGGTGCGACGGTGGTCACGTTGCCGACCTCCTCTAGCGCCTCGTACAGCGCGTGGATGCCGGGACTGTCGATGCCGTCGTCGTTCGTCAGAAGAATTTCCGGAGAGTCGCTCATGAAAAGGGGGTCGGAACGGGAACGCAAAAGTGCTCCGTTCGGCCGGTAGGTTACAACAGGAATCCGATTCCAGCGAGGAGGCAACAGTACGCCGTGGCGAACACCACCCATCCTAACACTGACCGGGTACTCGTCGGGCCACCCGGAACTGACGACGTCCGCGAGATGAAAAAGGAGCCGGAAACGATGGCGACCACGCCGAACGAAAGAAAGGCGAGCCATCGAAAACGAGCGATACCGACCGCGGTAAGGACGCCGCCGACCCCCGGTATCAAGAACAGACACCCGAGACTAACGGCAAACAAAACGACCGAGTACGGAATCAAAAACCGTCGCTCGGTGATTCCCGCCGAATATCGCCACAGTCGGCCCGTTACTGCCAACCAGAACGTTCGCGGTGCGGGAGTAAACAGCAGAATCGGAATCGTCAACGCTGCGATGGTGAGAGCTCCCACGGTTGCGATGAAAAGAAACATCGCTATGAAGATGGCAACAAGCCCTCCGAGAACGACGATAAGCACGACAACTCCCAGCAAGAGGAGAATCTCACCGAGTGGCATTAGTTTTACCTTCGTCTCATAAGAATATCAGAGTAGTGGCGATTTTTCATATACCTTTCATAATTCGAGAATGATAATTAATGAACCACATGGATTTATGCCGTGTGGTTTGCTCTGTCTAGGTGGCTATGGCGGAGGGAACGGTCACAAACGCGCGGACACTGGAACTCAACTACGAATACGCCCAGCGGAACGTAGACGTACTGTCCATCTGGTTCGAGTGTAAACCGCGAAAGACGGTTGAACTGCTCGCAGAGAACAACATCCCGCTCTCACCGAACGACGAGGGAAAGTTCGGTTCCTACTACAAATACGTCAGAGAGGTCGTAGAAGCAAACTGAGTTACAGGCGGTCAACGACCGTCTTTTCATCGACAACGAGATTGTACGCGCCTTCGTCCTCGTTCCACAGTACCAGCACCTCCTCGAAAGAAAGCAGATTTCCGTACTCCGCCTCCTGAAGCGAACGGTTGAGCGCCGTTTCCTTCGTCAGCACCGCGAAGTGACTGACTTTCTCGCTCCCGTCGCCGATTTTGAACACCTCGTTTCTCCCGCCGTCCGACAGTGAATGACTGAGTTTCACCGCGACGAGGTTCACGCGCTCCGTGACGTGTCGCTCCATCTCGGCCATCTTCGCCGACCGGGATTTGTCGGCGGTAAATTCGAACCGACGGAATCCGTCGGTTCGAAGGACGATGTGTGAGTACTGCACGTCCACGTTGACGAACTCGCCGTCGCCCCGATTGTCTTCACCGCCGTTCTCGCTTTCGTCCCTCCCCTCGCTCTCGTCCAATCGCCGCTGGAACGCCGGAGTTTCCAACTCCGATTTCACGTCGAACGACCACCCGCGGTCGCTCGGTTCCTCACCCGGCCAGAGGCGGAGTGTTGGCGAGTATACCGTGGTTCGGTCGGAAACGCTCCGCTCGACCTCCCGAAGGCCGATACTGGCGTTTTTGTCCGCCGGGGCGATGGCGAGCATCGCCCCGTCGTCGGCGAGATAGTCGAGATATTTTTCCGCGACAGCCTCGGGGTCGTCCACCTCGCTCAACACGTTGGCGAACAGGACGAGGTCGTACTCGCCTTCCGGTTCGAACGCCTCCGCGGTTTCCCGGTGCGTCGTCGCGTGGAAGTTCTCCCGCGTTTCCTCCATCATCGCGGCAAACACGTCCACGGCGTCGCTGGGTTCGACGGCGTGATATTCGACCAAGCTATCGTCGGGATAGAAATCGTGGAAACCCAATGCGGGGCCGCCGACACCAGCACCCACATCCAACACCCGAATTTTTCGGGAGAGTAAACCGCGCTCCGCGAGTTCCGAGAGGACGTACTGAACCACGGCGTAGTAGTCCGGCAGATGGTAGATGGCGTAGGCGAGCGCAACCTGATAATCGTACTCCACGGGATTCTGGGCGAAGTAATCTTCCTTGAGTCGGCGAATCATCTCGCGCAGTTGCGTCCCCGATTCGCCGTCCGGCCATCCGACGCCGAACTCCCCGACGAGCAAGTCTTCGAGTTTTCTGCCGTACTGTTCGGGGAACGATTCGACCCCGCGGAAGGTCGGTGAAATCGGCTCCTCGGAAATCGGTTCGAAGGTGCCGTCGTCGCGCTCGACCAGTTCGAGGTCGAGCGACTGTTCGCGGAGCACCTGCCGGACGACCGCTGGATGGGGTTGTCCTTCGACGTACTCCGAAATTTCGTCCGGGTCGATTGGGCGCACGTCGCGGAGATACAGTGCGTTCGAGCGCACCTGCTCGCGCTGTTCGGGTTTCATCGTTCGCCCTCCGATTTGTCTTCCACTCGATTCGCGTTCGTTTTCGCCGCTCGATACAGTCGCTCGAACTTGGTCGGGTCTGCGTCCGCGAGGTCTTGGGCCGCGATTGCGACGTTTTCCGCGCCGTCGAAGGCCTCTTGAATGTCGGCGTAGACGCGCGAATCGCCGCTCGTCACTTGCTCCGTGAGGTCGGCGAGGCAGTCGTAGATGGGTGTTCGAAGCCCTTCCGGAACCGAGTTGGCCGATAGGGCAAACGAGAGAACTGCGGTGTGTGCGCCCGCTTGCACCGTGGTCATCGCCTCGTCGTGCTCCTCCGGCGTCGTCTCGACTAACGTGTTGCCGCGCGATTCGAGGGCAGAGAGAATTTCGTCGGTCACGGGGCCAGATTCGGCCGCGACGACCGCCACGTTTCCGGGTGCGTTGTCGGGACCGAACAGGGGATGAAGGCTGACTCGTTCCTTGTCCGGCGCGTGTTCGGCCATCGCGGAAACCGGTTCCGCCATCACGCCGGTCAAGTCGAGGAGTGCCGTCTCGGCTTTCGTGGCGTGGTCTTCGATTGCATCTTCGACCGCGGGCAGAGGAACCGCCAGACAGACCGCATCGAAGGTTTTTGAGGTGTCCAGTGCGACCGCTTTTCCGCCGACTTGTTCTGCGGCGTGTTCCGCGACCGCCGGGTCTGCGTCGGTGAACGCGAGGTCGCAGTCCAGCGACTTGCCGAACCAGCGACCCATCGCGCCCGCTCCGACGACGAGTACATTCATTACGTCCGGTTTGGCGTGGTTCGCCCAAAAGAGGTTCGTTTGGTCGGGTTGGATGTGGTCGGATTCGATTGGGTTGGATTCGGCTACTCTTCGTACTCCATCTCGGGCAGTTCCACGACGCCGAGTTGGACGAACATCCCCAGTTCGTCGGCGTTGTCGTAGCGTTCCCGTATTTTCCCGTCTTCGATACGGTCGATGAGGATGCCCGTCATCTCGATTTCCTCGTCCGTCGGTTCGATGCCCATCATCTCGCCGCTGTGGGTTCCCCGCGTCGTGTATCGAACGACGACCTTGTCGTCCGACGAAATCACGTCCTCGACGTTCATTTCGAGGTCGGTGAAGACCTTCCGGACTTCTTCGGCCATCTCCCGGTACTCGTCCCGTCCATCCATATCCATCATCGGCGTGTGGTAGACCACGTCCTCCGCGACGAGGTCGTCGATGACGCCGAGGTCACCGCCGCTCCATACCTCTTCGATTTCCCGAATTACGACCGCCTCGTTGTCCGCAGTTTTGATGCTCATGGTGTTCTCCCTCCGTGGATGAACGACGCAGAGCGAGAGAATAAACAAGAACCATCGTTCAGGCGGAAACGGGCGCGAGAGGCTGGGAAACGCGGGATGGTTCGATTGCGGGTAGCGGTTTCGATGCAACGTTTGTAATCGGTCAGAAAATGGCGCACGTTAAAACAGCGACGCCACCGACCGTTGTCGTCGGGATTGACTGGCTTTCCTTCCGGACGGACTGAGTGTAAATCCGTCAGTCACGTTTCGCCGGATGGTCGTCCGCGAGATACCGACGCCCGACCAAATTCTCCCGAAGCGTCTCTCCCTCGTACTCCTCGCGCACCAAGCCGCGTTCTTCGAGTTCCGGGACGACCAAATCAACGAAATCCCGAAGCGTACCAGGTCGAACGATTTCCTTGAGATTGAATCCCGTTACCCCGGTTTCGTCGCGCCACGCTTCCAGTTCGTCGGCGACCTGTTCGGGCGACCCGACGACGACGGGCGAGGTGGAACCGAGGCCGCAGAACTCCGCCACGTCGCGTACCGTCCAGTCGCGCTCCGGTGCGTGTTTGGTCAGCGCGTTGACCGCGCCCTGAATCGCCTCGGTTTCGATGTGCTCGACCGGTTGGTCGGGCGCGAGTTCCGAGAAATCCAAATCCATGAAGCCGCCGAGCAAGGTCAGGGTCGCCTCGGTATCGACGTTTTCGCGGTACGTTTCGTACTTTGCTTTGGCAACTGCTTCGGTTTCCCCGACAATCGGCGCGATTCCGGCGAAGAAGGCCAGTTCGTCGCCGTTTCGACCCCCCTCCGTCGCGCGCTCTCTTACGTCTTCGACGTAGCTTTTCACGGCCTCCTTCGTCGGTTGGCTGACGAACAACGCTTCCGCGTTGTTCGCCGCGAAGTTTCGCCCGCGCTCGGACGACCCGGCTTGGTAGAGAACCGGGGTTCGCTGTGGCGACGGTTCGCAGGAATGCGGGCCGGGAACCGAGAAATGCTCGCCCTCGTAGTCGATGGCGTGGACTTTCTCCGCGTCGGTGTATTTTCCTGCATCCACATCTCGAATCACCGCGTCGTCCTCCCAACTGTCCTCCCACAGTCGGTAGCAGACCTGCATGAACTCCTCGGCGCGGTCGTAGCGCGTGTCGTGTTCCATTCGCTCGTCCAAGCCGAGATTCTCTGCCGCGCTTTCGAGGTAGGACGTGACGATGTTGAACGCGACTCGGCCGTCGGTGATGTGGTCGAGTGTGGAAAACTCGCGGGCCAGTTGGTACGGATGGACGTAGGTCGTAGAGCGCGTCACCGCGAAACCGAGGTCGTCCGTGACGCTGGCCATCGCCGGAATCAGTAATTCCGGGTCGTTCGCGGGTGTCTGGATGGCTTTTTCGATTGCGGTGTCCCGATTTCCGCCGTGTACGTCGTAGATGCCCCGCACGTCGGCGAAGAAGACGGCGTCGAACTTCCCGCGTTCTGCGAGTCGGGCGACCTCCTGCCAGTAGTCCATGTCTGTGTAGCGGTGGGATTGGTCGCCCGGCGTGCGCCAGTTGCCCGCCGTGACGTGTTCCACCGCGTTCATCGTGAACAGATTGAAGTGAATGGTTTCGCTCGTCATCGGTGTTTCTCGTTGGCCTCTGGTTGGTTTGGATGGTGCAAAGCAAAGGGGAACGCGGCCATGTTCTCCGTCATCTGTTACAAGTGAAAAGGTGGTTTGGTGAGGGATATTGGTGTGGCTCTGGTCGGGATTTACTTGCCGTTCTTGCGCTCTCTGCAAATCACGGCTCTAATCAAACCGCTACCCCACCGCGACAACCACACCCTCCCCCAACCGATTCCTTCGTCACTACGCTCCTCAGTCATCCACCGTCAGAGACAAGCTCTGACGAGCCGTTCGCGCACTGTCAGCGATGGCATCTTGGACGTGAAGCCCTCGATGCCATGCCAGCGCGCGCGCCATGTCGTTTGATTAGCCAGCCGAATGGTTTGCGCCAGTGCGTTCGCACGAGTGCCGAGCGAAGTGAGGCGCGAGTGCAGTCCCGCACTGGCGGGGAGGAGTGGGGAAACTGCGGTGGCGGTTTTCAGTGGAGTCGTGATTTGCGGAAAACACCGCGATAGACACACCAACAGAGTTGATTCCGAATCCAATCTCTCGCAAGTCGTGATTTGCGGAAAACACCGCGATAGACACACTAACAGAGTCGATTCCCGATTCAAAAACCGCGTCAAGAAATTCCACTGCGTTTGCTAGCAGGAGCAGTAATATTCGGAAGTCCCGAACTCCGTTTTCAGCAACCGATAGGACGGGCCGACATCACTCGGGCGATACACGCCAGTCGTCAAATCATCCAGTTCCTCAAACTCACCGGAAAACAGAGCACGCCACTCACGTTCATCGAGCACGTCCGAGAAAGCGGCATCGTTTGCGAGCAGTTTCAGGTAATCCGCCAGATAGACCCACATCGCGTCGTGCGTCTCACCAACGTCAAACTCCTCGCCGACTGCTTCGGCGTAGGCGGCCCCCGGAAGGTCGGCCCCGGCCTGCACGGGCAGGCTAATCCACTTCCACGGACGGGTGTTGATGTCCAACAGGACGTACTCCTCGCGCGATTGGTCGTAGACGAACTCGGATTCGCTGATGCCGTAGTAGCCGGTTTCTTCGAGAATCGACAGGGCACGCTCCTCGATTTCCGGTTGGTCGGCCTGCCGAACCAGACAGGACGTGCCGAACTCCTGCGGGTAGCGAACGCGGGCATTGCCGACGAAGGTGACCGGGTCGGCCTCTTGGGGAACGTAGGACGCGAGCGAGCAGTCACGCCCTGTTGCGATGTCCACCTTCTCTTGGGCCATGACGTTGATTCCGGCGTCTTCGGCCATCGCCACCACGTCCAAAAACTCCTCTTCGTCGGCGACTTCGATGACGTTCGTGCCGACGGCCTCCTCGAACTCGCGCTTGAGCGCGGGTTTGACGACGAACGGGAAGGAAAGATTTTCGAGTGCTGTTTCCGGGGCTGTGTCGGCCATTCGGTACGTTTCCGGATACGGAACGCCCAGTTCCTCGGCCTTCTCGTACAGCGATTCCTTGTTCAGCACGGCGTCGATGGTTTCCCGGCCTGCGAAGGGAAGACGGACGCCTTCGGGTTCGGTTCCGGCGAAGGCGTGCACCCATTCGTCCATGCAGGGGAACGCGACGGGTTCGTGTTCCAGTTCGCCCGCGAGAGCTTCCACGTCCTCGCGGAAGCCGTCACGGTCGTCCAGTGGGTAGGTCACCTGCCCCGCGAAATCCACGGCGTCGGAGTACGGCGCGACGCCCTTCCCATTCCTGTCGATGGCGATAACCGGGACGTCGTGCACCGACAGCGCGCGGGCGACGCTCAATCCGGTTACGTGTGCGTTACAGACGATTGCTGGCGGCCTGTCGAACGTCGTCCCCGCCACTGCTTGACGAAGCCCGTCGAACGAGCGAAATTCCTCGGCCATGAGGAGACGTTTTCGAAGCACGCGCTAAAGCGTGTTCGACTGGGCGATGTTCTCCGGTATCTCGGAGGGGTATCGAAGGAAAATCGTGTCGAGAGCTATCACCACGAAGGATGGATTGATTATCGACCGAGCTCATGTGCCACTGTGTCACGCACCACCATTATCTCGGCGTTCCTCGTGCTTTCCGCCCTTTGGGGGAGTTCGTTCGCCGCGATTCGTCTCGGTCTTCCGTCGATGCCTCCCGTCCTGTTCGCGGCACTTCGGTTCTATCTCGCTGGCGCGGTGATGTTGGCGTATGCGGTTCATTCGCAGACACGCTGGCGACCACGGGGTGACGACTGGAAAACGGTCGCGGTCGGCGCGCTGTTTTTCATCGCGGCTCATCACGCCTTCCTCTTCGTCGGCGAGCAGTACGTCACAAGCGCGGTCGCCGGAGTCATCATCAGCCTCGACCCGGTGCTGGCGGCCGGATTTGCGGCCCTCCTACTCCCCGACGAGCGACTGTCCGGAGTCGGGGTAGTGGGACTCCTGTTCGGCCTCGTCGGAGCGACAATCGTGGCGAACCCGTCCCCGGAAAATCTGGTTGGAAGCGACGCTCGCGGTGTCGTGTTGGTGTTTCTCGCCGCCGCGGCGTTCGCCCTCGGTGCGGTACTCACGCGCCGCTTTCGAACCGACTTGCCAGCGGTTTCGATGCAGGCGTGGATGATGCTCGTCGGAGCGGTCGTCCTTCACGCCGTCAGCCTCGCCCTCCCGAGCGAGCGATTGGCGGACGTCGAGTGGACGGTGGACGCCATCCTCGCACTCGGCTACCTTTCCTTCGTCGCAGGCGGCATCGGATTCCTGCTCTACTTCGCCCTGCTCGACGAAATCGGCCCGGTCGAAATCAATCTGGTCGGCTACGTCGCTCCCCTGTTCGCGGGACTCTCGGGATGGGTGGTTCTCGGCGAACCGATAGAAGAAACGACCGTGGCGGGATTTACGGTTATCGTCGTCGGGTTCGCCCTCCTCAAACGTCGGGCGCTTCGGGATGCGTTTTAATCGTCGGACTCACCATTGAGTACCGCTAGTTCCACGGTGCTCTGTCGGGGTCGATGAGTCGCTCTTCCTGGTCGATGTTGTCGATTTTTGCCACGTCCTCCTTGTCGAGTTCGACGCCCAGACTGCGCCAGTTCTCCTGAATGTGTTCCTGCCCGGTCGCCTTCGGGATGGCGGTGACGCCCTTTTCACGGCACCACGCGAGGCTGACCTGTTCCGGGGTGGCGTCGTACTTCTCCGCGACCGCCCGAAGTTCCGGAACGTCCGCCACGTCGCCGCGAGCGATAGGCGAGTAGGCGACCAGTTCCACGTCAACGTCCTCCTGCCCGCAGAACTCCCTGAGGTCGTCCTGTTGGAGCAACGGATGCATCTCGACCTGGTTGGCGAAAATCGGTTCTTCGGCGGCTTCGACCGCCTCTTCGAGGAGGTCTACCGTGAAGTTGCTCACACCGATTTCGCGTATCAATCCTTCCTCGCGGAGTTCCGCGAAGGCTTCGAGCGTGTCGTCCGCTTCGTAGTCGCCGGTCGGCCAGTGGACGTAGAGCAAATCGACGTAGTCGAGTCCCAACCGGTCGAGGCTCTCTTCCGCGCTCGTGAGCACTTGGTCGTAGTCCAAATTATCCGGGCTGACTTTCGTCGCCACGAACAGTTCATCGCGGGAGACGTCCGATTCGGCGATAGCATCGCCCACCGCGGATTCGTTGTCGTACCCTTCTGCAGTGTCGATGTGCCGATAGCCGGTTTCGATGGCGGTTTTCACGCTCTCGACACACTGGTCGTAATCGTCCAACTCGTAGGTTCCGAAGCCGAGCATCGGCATGCCGTGAGTTTCGGGCGCGGAGAAGGCGGTCACTTCCGGACTCGACTCTTCCGGTTCGGGTTGGCTTTCTTCTTCGCCTTCGGTTTCCATCGCTTGCTTTACCGCGTCGGGCGTCTCGATTTCAGAGGGCTTCATCCCCATCTCATCCAGTGCGGGTGCACCCTTCGAGCGCTTTCCAAACAAGTATCCAAAGGCAAATCCCACACCGAGCGGGAGCACACGCCGGAGGAGACTCGTCGTTCGCCCCGTCTGTTCCGTGTGCGACTCTTCGGTGTCCGATTTTTCTTCGACCATGAAAACGCAGTCGCGGGAGGGCTACTTTTCGGTTGTGGCAGATAGAGTTGGAACTCAGTCCAACACGAATTCAATCGGATAGTCGGTCAGATTCTCGTAGCCATCTTCTGTGACGACGACTAAATCCTCGATTCGAACGCCGCCGACCTCTGGGTCGTACAAGCCCGGTTCGATGGTGATGACGTGGCCTGGTTTCAGTTCGCCACCTGCTGGGCTGACTTTCGGCAGTTCGTGAACGTCCAAGCCGATGCCGTGGCCCGTGCTGTGGATGAATCCGGTTTCCGTGTTCGAGTCGCTTCGGAGCGTTTCGTAGCCCGCGTTTTCGTACACGTCGCAGACCGCGTCGTGAACCTCCGTTCCTGTCGCACCCGGTTCGACGGCTTCGAGCGCCGCATCGAACGCCTCGTGGGTGAGGTTGTAGCGCGCGCGCATCTCGTCGGATGGGTCGCCCTTGACGAACGTCCGGGTCATGTCGGCGTGGTACTTGCTCGCCTTGTCGCGCGGGAAGATGTCGATGATAATCGCTTCGTCGGCTTTGAGCGGCCCGCTTCCGCGGTTGTGGGGGTCTGCCGCGTCCACCCCGCAGGCGACGATGGTTTCGTCCAGTGCGGCCCCGTGGCGCAGGAGAGTGACTTCGATTTCCTCTTTCACGCGCTCGCTGGTCAGCACCTCGCCGTCGTGGTAGAGGATGCCGTCTTCGACCGTCGCGCTGGAAAGGAGGTCTTCCGCGGCCTGCATGGACGCCTCGTTGGCCTTCTGTGCGACGCGAACGTGTTCGATTTCCTCGTCCGTCTTCGTCGCGCGGATTTCGGTGATGACGTCGGTTTCTTCGGGCGAGACGGAAACGCCAACGTCGCGCAGGCCGTCCGCGGTACCGACCGGGAAGCGTTCTGGAACGGCGACCGATTCCACGCCGCGGTCGGCGAGGAACTCGGCGAGAATGCGCATTTCGGCTTCTTTCCAGCCGTATTCGGAGACCTTCTCGTGGAAGTTGTACTCTGCGGTTCGCGTGACCGTTTCCGCGTCACTCTCTTTTTTCGCCCGTCCGTATTCGAGGCTCGAAACGAGCAGGTGGACGCCGTCCGCGTAGAGCGTCGTGAAGGCGTCAGGGGCGTCGAATCCGGAGAGATACAACTGGTCTGAGTCGGAGGATGCCGCGTCGATGAGGAAGCCGTCTACGCCCATCGAATCGAGCGCGGAATCCAGCGCCGAGAGGTCTTTTTCCATATGTCCCGCGACAGAGGCGAACAGTAAAACGATGTCGGAGATGGGGAGTTTGAGACGTGATTTGTTTTACGCGATTGAGACTGATACATACATTTTCACTATGTCAGCACGGCTCCAACGGGAGTGCAATCACGGAGAAACTGACAGCAAATAGCTGCAGTTTATTTCGAACGCGAGTTGGCAAGTCACGACAGCAGTGCAATAGAAACTGTGAGAAAACCGATAGCAAATAGCTGAAATTCATTTTGAACGTGAGTTTGCAAATCACGACTGCAATGAGACCGCCACCACACCGCAACCGCCGCAAGCCTCACCCCCCCAACCGACCCCCTCGCTCCTGCCGTCGCTCAGTCGCCCCTCGCGCGAACTCGGGCAGACCTTCAGACGTAAAGTCCTCAGGTCTGCCGACGCACGCGCCACTGTGCTTGCGTCAGTTCGAAAATCCTAACCAACCGCGATGGCGCGCGCTGGCGAGCCTTCGAGGAGTTCACCTCCGAGAAGGCGAGATGAAGCGCGCGAGGGATGACTAAAACGAGCGCCAGCGAGTCGAAGGAATCGGTTGGGGAGGCATGTGGGCGGTTGCGGTTTGATTGGAGTCGTGATTACTTCGCGCCATTTCTATAACTACAAGGATAATTCCGACTCGGCCTTTTCGCGATGGCAAGGAAACGATGAAAACTCCATTTCTCGTTCCCATGGGTGCCTCCGATTGCCAAAAACATCTCGACAACCCGCAAAGCTATCGACCCACAAATCTCCATAAAACTCGTCAACCAGTGAAAACACGACTCGTTGACGACACACTCCTACTCCCCGAAAGAAAAATCGACAGAATGAGGTAACCCTCCCGAATAGAGTTCCGCAAGAATGTTCGACAAGGTTCTCGTCGCAAACCGCGGGGAAATCGCGGTTCGCGTCATGCGCGCCTGTGAAGAACTCGGAATCGACACCGTCGCCGTGTACAGTGACGCCGACCGAAATGCTGGCCACGTCCGTTACGCCGACGAAGCATACAACATCGGCCCGGCGCGGGCGGCCGACTCGTACCTCGACCACGAGGCAGTCATCGACGCCGCGGAAAAGGCTGGCGCGGACGCCATCCATCCCGGCTACGGCTTCCTCGCGGAGAACGCCGAGTTCGCAGGGAAAGTCGAGGAAACCGAGGGCGTCACGTGGGTCGGTCCGACTAGCCACTCGATGGAACAACTGGGCGAGAAGACGAAAGCCCGGAAAGTGATGCAGGAGGCCGACGTACCAATCGTTCCGGGAACGACCGACCCCGTCACGGAACCCGAAGACGTCCACGCCTTCGGTGAGGAGTACGGTTACCCAATCGCCATCAAGGCGGAAGGTGGCGGCGGCGGCCGCGGGATGAAAGTCGTCCGAACCGAGGACGAAGTCGAAGAACAACTCGAATCCGCCCAGCGCGAGGGTGAGGCGTACTTCGACAACGATTCGGTCTACCTCGAACGCTATCTGGAACAGCCACGACACATCGAAGTGCAAATTATCGCCGACCAGCAGGGCAACGTGCGCCACCTCGGCGAGCGTGACTGTTCGCTCCAGCGCCGTCACCAGAAGGTCATCGAGGAAGGCCCATCGCCCGCGCTCTCGGACGCGCTCCGAGAGGAAATCGGCGAGGCGGCCCGACAGGGTGTGAAAGCCTCCGACTACGTCAACGCCGGAACCGTGGAGTTCCTCGTGGAAGACGGCGAGTTCTTCTTCCTCGAAGTGAACACCCGGATTCAGGTCGAACACTGTGTGACGGAGGAACTGACGGGCATCGACATCGTGAAATGGCAACTCCGCGTCGCCGCGGGCGAGGAACTCGACTTCGCGCAGGACGACGTGGAACTCGAAGGCCACGCGATGGAGTTCCGAATCAACGCGGAGAACGCCGCACAGGACTTCGCACCTGCCCGAAGCGGGTCGCTCGATGTGTACGACCCGCCGGGAGGAGTCGGCGTCCGTCTGGACGATTCGCTTCGACAGGGTGACGACCTCGTGACGGATTACGACTCGATGATTGCGAAGCTCATCGTTCACGGTTCCGACCGTGAGGAATGTCTCGCGCGTGGGCGCAGAGCACTCGCGGAGTACGATATCGAAGGCGTCGTCACCATCATCCCGTTCCACCGCGTCATGCTCGAAGACGAGAAGTTCGTCGCGGGCGAGCACACGACGAAATATCTGGACGAAGAACTGGACGATGAAAAGGTCGCCGACGCACAAGCGAAATGGGGGTCGGCAGAATCGTCCGGCGAGGACGAGGAAGTCGTCGAACGCGAGTTCACGGTCGAAGTCAACGGCAAGCGATTCGAAGTCAATCTCGAACAGCGCGGCGAAATTGCGGCAGTTCCCGCGAACGGCAACTCCGGCGGCCAGAAGCCGAAGCCAGCGGGCGGAAGCAGCGGCGGCAGTGAAACCGTCGTGGACGCAGAGGGCGAGACGGTCAGCGCCGAGATGCAGGGGACGATTCTCGACGTGAAGGTCGCGGAGGGCGACGAAATCGAATCCGGCGACGTGGTCTGTGTCCTCGAAGCCATGAAGATGGAAAACAACGTGGTCGCTTCCCGCGGCGGCACCGTCACGCAAATCGCGGTGAGCGAGGGCGACAGCGTCGATATGGGCGACGTACTCGTCGTCGTTGACTGAACAGGAGCAATCGAAACCTCGGTTTTATTTTTGCTGAAGCAAACCTGCCCATTTAATAACTGATTTGACTATTTTCGACCGTGACTGATTCGACGTTCGATTTGCGTGCTGACGAAGGGTTGGAGGTAGGGAAACTCGCCGAACAGGCGACCCCAAACGAACCGTTTGTGTCCGGTGCAGATTTCTGGGACGACCCGTATATTTCCGAACAGTTACTTGACGCGCACTTAGACCCGGAGCGTAACGCCGCGAGCAGACCACACGACCGCATCGACGCTGAAGTCGAGTGGCTCGTTTCTGAACTCTCCCTTGATGAAGGGGACAGAATCCTCGATTTGGGGTGCGGGCCGGGCCTCTACTGTGAACGACTTCACGACTATGGATTGGACGTAACCGGCATCGACCTGTCGGACACCGCGCTCGACTACGCAAAAACGCGGGCAGAGGAGACCGGGCGGGATATCACGTATCGCCACGAAGATTATCGAAACCTATCTGATGAATCGAAATTCGACGCCGCCATCCTCGTCAACTTCGATTTCGGAACGTTCGCCAACGATGACCGGAACAGCATCCTCCGGTCGGTGCATACCGCTCTCGCACCTGTGGGGCGATTCGCCTTCGACGTATACACCGAGCGCAACTGGACAGCAACAGACATCGGAACCGAATGGAGCGTGCAAGAGGGTGCTGGATTTTGGCGTCCAGTTCCGCATCTTGTACTTTCGGAAACCGTTCCTTTCCCCGATAGCGGGGTACACCTCGACCAGCACTTCGTTATCGAGGAGTCCGGGGAGGCGAGCGTCTATCGGTTTTGGGAGCGATACTACGAACCGGACGGACTCAGAAGTTTTCTGTTCGAACACGATTTTGTTGTCGATGAGATATGGGAGGATTTTCGCGGCACGTCGTATTCCGACGAATCTGCGTCGATAAGTGTTGTCGCCCACCGAAACTGAGTTCTCGGTTGTAGCGGCATGACTTGCGGTCAGCGGGTACCACTCGAATGGCACGTCGGCGATTCGCGGGCTTTTTTCGAATTCGATTCCTACACGAACCATGGAAAATGGCGGGAGTTACCGCGTGCTGGCAGTATCCAACGATGGCGAACTGCGCCTACTCAACCGAGAAACGCACGAGCAAATCGTCACCGCAACCGGTGGCCACGACGGGCCAATCTCCGACCTCCATCCCGGCTATTGCATCGACGCCGACCTCGACTGGACAACGACCGAACCGTCGGTTCGGTCGTTGACGGTTCGACAGCCAACGCTATACACGTTCGTTGATCACATCGACCCGGTCTTCGAAGCGGCACAGCAAGCGTGGCAGAACGCACAGCTGACGGGTGATTCGATGAACAGTCAGGTGACTCGTAACACCGACAACGAGGTCAACGGCGTTCTCTACGTGTTCGCCGAAGACGACGCAAGCGGGATGTTTGAAAGCTTCCGCGATGGTTCACGTCCGCTCGACCCGCTGGTGGACAAAGTGAACGAACAGGAAGGTGACGACCCCCGAGAGGTGTTCGTTCTCCGACCTGAAAGCGAAACCTTCGTCATCGTCACCATCGCGCTCGAAAAAGGCGGACAGTTCGCGGACACGCTCCGGGAAACCTACGACTGTCCACGGCCGACGGAATCGCTCGGGTAATTCGAACCGCTCGCAAACGAAACCATTCTTGTTGAAACTCGTCCTACCTACTCGTATGAACGACACGCGCCGGGGCGTTTTGGACGCCCTCGCCGACGGCCCGATGTCCGGCCCGGAACTCGCGGAGACCCTCTCCGTCTCCCGGAATGCAGTCTGGAAGCACGTCGAAGCACTGCGCGAGTCGGGGTTCGAAATCGAAAGTACCGGCGACGGCTATCGACTGGGTGAAATTCCGGAGTTTGGCCCGGCAGTCGAGTACGGACTGGACGCCCCGTTCGAAATCGAATATCACGACTCCATCGGAAGCACGAACGACCGAGCGCGCGAACTGGCCGCGGAGGGTGCAGCAAGCGTGGTCGTGCTGGCCGACGAGCAGGTCGGTGGCAGAGGCCGACTCAAACGGAAGTGGGTCGGCCCGTCCGGCGGTGTTTGGTCGAGTCTCGTCCTCCGACCCGAAATTCCGCCGTCCCACGCGCCGCTGCTGACGCTTGCCGCCGCAGTTGCCGTGACGCGCGCGGCGCGAGAGGCGGGCGTTCCGGCGAACATCAAATGGCCGAACGACGTTCTCGTAGATGGCCAAAAGCTCTGTGGCATCCTTACCGAGATGGAAGGCGAGGCAAACCGCGTCTCGTGGGTCATCGTCGGCATCGGAATCAACGTCAACATCGCTGGAGAAGATTTACCAGAGGGCGCGACGAGCGTGCAGGAACAGGCAGGAACCGTCAATCGCAGGGCCTTCACCCAGCGATTGCTGGAGGAGTTCGACGAACTACGAACCGACCCCGAGACAATACTGCCAGCGTGGCGCGAACATTCCGCAACGCTCGGTCAGCGAGTCCGCGTCGAAACGAGAACCGAAGACGTAGTCGGGGAAGCAATCGACATCGAATCACCCGGCGTGCTGGTCGTGGACACCGACGACGGGGAAGCACGAGTTCACGCGGGTGACTGCGAACACCTGCGGCCAGTGTGATTAGCTACTCCCTTTCGCTTTCTCGGTTGCCTCGGCTTTCGGCGTCACCTCGTCCTTTTCGACCCGCACGGTGAGAACGGGAACGGTCGAAGCGCGGACGACGCGTTCGGCGACACTGCCGAGTAGGAGGCGGTCGATGCCGCCGCGTCCGTGGGTTCCCATGACGATGAGGTCGAAGCCTTCCTGTTCTGCGTATCGGACGATTTCCTTGTTCGGTGCTCCCTCCACGAGGTGCGTCGTCAGCGACACGTCGTATCGGCTTGCGACTTTCTGCACGTCTTCGAGTGCCGATTCACCTTCATCCTGCAACATGTCGGTGACGCCTTCCCACGAGGTTTCCATCGGTAGGCTGGCGAACGTCGCGGAGTTGACGACGTAAATCGCGTGCAGTTCTGCCCCATGCGCCTCGGCTAGTTTGGCGGCGTGTGCAACTACCTGCTTCGTTTCCGCCGAACCGTCCGTCGGCACGAGAATTCGGTCGTACATAGGAACGTTACCGAATGGCACGGTGTGGGGTGTCTTAACTTGTTTGGTGGGTGAACCTTCGAATCGAAACAGTACGGCAAACCGTTCTACAACAGCACGTCTTTCACGTCGCTTGCGCCTGCTCGGCGAACGACCGACCGAATCACGTCCCGATTGCCGGTGAGATTGTCCGAGTCGCCGTCCAGAACGAGCAGTTTTCCGTCGCGTCCCGATTCGATGACGCCGCAGTTCAGCCCCGCGATTCGCGCTCCGTTCTGAGTCGCCATGCGAAGCACCTCTCTGGCCGAAAGGTCAGTCAGTTTCGCGGTGAACTCCATCTCCCGAAACATCGACGGACTGTTCAACATCACGTTGTCCGTCCCGAGCGCAACCGTCGTCCTGTCCAGTAGTTTCCGAATCGGCGGCAGTCCGACGCCGGTCACCAGATTCGAGCGCGGACAGACCACGATTGGAATCCCGTTGTCCTCGATTCTGTCGAGGTGAATCGGCTCCGGATGGACGACGTGAACGAGGAACTCCGGCGACAGGTCGAGCGCCGGGTTGATGTCGCTCGGGTCGGCCTCGCCCGCGTGGATGCCGAACAGTTTTTCTGCTTTCTTCGTCGCGCGGCGCTCCTCGCCAAAGCTGTCGTCGTTTGCACCACTCGCGCCGAATCCGTCCGCCGCCTCCATCGCCTCGATTGTCTCCCGGCCGAGGATAATCGGGTCGATGTCCAACCCTTCGGCGGCCTCCCGAAGCGCGAACACGCCTTCGACGCCACCCTCCCGAAATTCGAGGAACGAGGCGGTCCCCGTCGATTGCATGAACTGCACCGACCGCCGCATCGCCTCGACTTTCTCGCTTCGAGCGGTTTGTCGGAGTAGTCGGTGTTTAAGACCATCGGGCGGTGCGACGAGTTCTTCGAGCGACAACCCGCCGCCAGCCTCCTTCGCAATCGAGTCGCCGATGTGCGTGTGCGCGTTGACGAACGCGGGGAGAATGATGTCCGACGACGAAACGGATTCCTCCTCGATAGCTGTAATCGTGCCGTCTTCGACGACCACGCGACCCTCGACCGATTCGAAGTTCGGGCCGCGAAGTATCGTGCCTTCGACTAACATATCCCTTGTTCGTCTGTCGTCAATCCAGCTTCTTAGCCCTATCTCTCCTTCGTCGGAAACGAATGAGAGGAAAATCAGTAGGGGTACGCTCGGGGGTCTTCCTGAACCGAAATCCACCTCGTCTCGGTGAGTTCGTCCATAATCCATTCGCCGTTGTACCGACCGATTCCGGAGCCATTGACGCCGCCGAAGGGAATGTGCGGTTCGTCGTTCAGCGTCTGGTCGTTGATGTGAACCATGCCGGTGTTAATGTCGTTCGCGAGTTCCATCGCGTGGTCGATGTCGGTTGAGTGAATCGACCCCGAGAGGCCGTATTCGGTCGCGTTGGCGATTTCGATGGCCTCCTCGTCGGTTTCGTAGGGGATGACCGGTGCGATGGGACCGAAATGTTCGTCCACCGCGATTGGCATCTCGTTCGTCACGTTCGAGAGAACGGTCGGTTCGACGAACCACCCGTCGTGGCTACCGCCGGTTTCGACAACCGCCCCCTGTGCGACCGATTCGTCAACGAGCGCGACCATCGAGTCACGCTGTTTTTCGTTCATCACTGGGCCGACGATAATGCCGTCTTCCATGGGGTCGCCCATGGGTAGCGACTCCGCGCGGGACGCGAGTCTGGTGACGTATTCATCGTACACCGATTCGTGGACGACGTGGCGATTGATGGAGATACACTCCTGTCCTTGATGCGTGAACGACCCGAAGACGCCGCCATCGACTGCCCGGTCGAGGTCGGCCTCTGGAGTCACGATGTGGACGTTGTTCCCGCCGAGTTCGAGCGACGGCGCCGACAACTGTCGGGCCGCCGCCGCGCCGACTTCGCGTCCGACTTCGGTGGAACCGGTGAACGAGATGACCGACGGGGTGGGATGAGAAGCGACGGCAGTTCCGACCTCCGAACCCGTCCCAGTGACGACGTTCAACACGCCGTCCGGCAGTCCTGCCTCGTCGAACAGTTTCGCCAGCGCGAGACCTCCCGTGATGGAGGTCTCCGTCGAGGGTTTGAGAACCACCGAGTTCCCCAACGCGATTGCCGGGGCGACGACTCGCATGGAGAGGTACAGCGGGAAGTTCCACGGCGAGATGACGCCGATGACGCCTGTCGGCACCTGCTCGACGAGATTCTTCTTTCCGGGGATGACCGAATCGTGTTCGGTCGTTTCGTAATCGGACGCGAGAGATTCCGCGACCTCCATCGTTCCGCGGGTCAGGTCGGTTTCGAGTTCGGCTTTGAAACGCACGCCGCCACATTCGATGGCGAAGAGGCGAACGAGGTCGTCTGCATAGTCGTCGAGTAACCTCCGAGCAGTAGCGACGACCTCGGCACGCTCTTCCGGCGTCCGTTCAGCCCATTCGCGTTGGGCGTCTACAGCATGCTGGTAGGCATCGTCTACATCGGCCGTCGTCGCGGCGGGGACGGCACCCACAGCGTCACGAGTCGTCGGGTCGAGGATGGGGCAGGTGTCGCGGTCGCCCACAGCACGCCACGTGCCGTCGATGTACATCGCGTTCCAGCCGCCGTCCGGCGTGATGCCGAGGTTCGAGAGACGGTGCTGTTCCGTTTTCCGCGCTGATTCCGCGAGTGTCATACAGTATCATATCACCCATGATAACTTATAATTATTGTATAATTTAGACTTTTAAATTATGTATGGGACAGAGCGGGTGTTTTAGAATGGACGAGGACACGGTTCACAGTAGTCCAAATAGCACTTTGGTGCCCAACCTACCCAGCAAAATCGCAGTCGTGCTTCGATTTTCTCAGTTTCACATCATTCGAAATCGTCCAGCGTCGTTCTCACGCCGGTTCGAACGTCGCTGACCAGCGTTCCGTCGGTGTCCAATCCGAGGACGCGCTCGGTTGCGAGTCCGATGTCCTCGGTTTTCTCCGCTGGTGCGTACACGCCCAGTCGCCACTGGTCGCGCTGAACTTGCTGGAGCGCCCGGACGAGCGTGGACTGTTCTCCCAGTGCGCGCACGTCACCGTTGACGACAACGCGCGACGAGGATTCCGTCATTCGTGGCCGACTGAGAACGTCGAGGATAACGGATTCGGAATCGACACCCGCACTCTCTGCGATGTCCGATTCGTATTCACGGATGGTTTCGTGGTCGGCGTCGATTATTTCGTCCGGAACGTCCTGCATCTCCGCCCAAACGGCGCGCTTGTACAGGTCGCGGTGGGAGAGTCGGCGAGCGGATTCGGCGGTTTCCGGTGTTGTCCTGAGCGCGACGAGCAAATCGTGGTCGTCCATTCGGCGCAACTGCTCGGCGTCGATGTCCGGTTCGGAGAGCAGTCGCTCGCTCGCCCGCTGGAGCATCGCCTTACTGATTCGCGTGACGTGGTGGTTGTACACCGTCGGATTCATCAGCGCGCGCGCGACGAGCAGGCTTTCCGCGGTCTGGACGTTCCCCTCCGCGAGAACGAGTTCGCCGTCGAGAAACGTCAGTTCGCGGGTGAGTCGCTCGTGGTCGATGGTTCCGTAGGGAACCCCCGTGTGGTGGGCATCACGAACCAAATAGTCCATCCTGTCCACGTCGAGTTCGCCGGAGACGACCTGTCCGAGTTCGCCCGCTCCCGCGATGAGTCCGGCGATGGTGTCCGGATCTAAATCGTGTTCGCGAAGCACGTCGCCGACTTCCGATTCGGAGATAAGGTCGTGAACGTCGTCGTGGTATTTGCCCGTGTGCCGGTGAATGAGTTCTTCGATAGTGTGGCTGTACGGGGAGTGTCCGATATCGTGGAGGAGGGCCGCGGCGCGGACTCGCTCGGCCTGTGTTCCCTCGATACCGAGATTCGTGAGGGCTTCGCAGGCGAGATGGTAGACGCCGAGGCTGTGTTCGAATCGGGTGTGATTCGCCGAGGGGTAGACGAGACGAGCGGTGCCGAGTTGCGTGATATGCCGAAGTCGCTGGACTGCGGGCGTGTCCAACAGGTCACGCGCCACTCCCACCACGTCGATGTGGTCGTGGACGCTGTCCTTAATCGTCTTCATTGAATACAGGTTGGTTCGTCATCCTATAAAAACCGAAGGACGAAATTACGGTACGAGAGTCGAACAGAAAATTTCCACAAGCGACGAAAACTTAACCGCACGAATCACAACAGTTCCACCATGGCAACGTTTCTTTCCGGGGGAACTGGCACCCCAAAACTTCTAGACGGCGCGTTTTCGGTCTTCTCGCCCGCCGAAACGACCGTCGTCGGAAACACGGGCGACGACGTGGAGTTAGGTGGCCTGCTCGTCTGTCCCGATATCGACACCGTCCTGTTCCAGCAGGGTGACGTGCTGAACCGCGAGACGTGGTGGGGAATCGCGGACGACACGACCGAAACGCACGACGAACTCCATCGACTCGCGGAGTCGGCGGGATTGGAAGGAGGGCCGCGATACCTCCCCGACGGCCAACAGACTGCTGGACGGAAAATCGCCCGTTGGCGGCGATTTTCCGGCGTCGCTGAGTTCATGCTTCTCGGTGACCGCGACAGGGCAGTTCACGTCACTCGAACTGGTTTGTTGGATGAAGGGAACAGTCTCACCGAAACGACCCGGATTTTGGCCGATGCCTTCGGTTCGCCGCTGGACATCGTCCCGATGAGCGACGACCCGGTGGCGAGCATCATTCACACACCAGAAGGCGAAATGCACTTTCAGGAGTTTTGGGTCGCACGTGGCGGCGAACCCGAGGTAACCGACGTAGAATTCCGCGGCGCGGATGACGCCTCCGCGTCATCCGCCGCGCTTTCCGCGCTGACCGACGAACCCGTCGTCATCGGCCCGTCGAACCCGGTGACGAGTATCGGCCCGATGCTGGCAATCGACGAGTTTCGGGAGGCACTCGAAACGGCGACCGTGGTCGCCGTTTCGCCGTTCGTGGAAGACCGCGTTTTCTCCGGGCCAGCGGGGAAATTGATGGACGCAGTCGGCTACGAACCGAACACTGCTGGCGTGGCCGAAGCGTATCCCTTCGTAGACGCCTTCGTATTGGACGACGAGGATGGCACGAATCTCGACCGACCGGTGGTCAGAACGGACACGAAGATGGACGACGCGGCGGATGCAGAGCGCGTCGCTCGCGCGGTGGAACAAGCAATAGAGGAAGCAAAAGCGATGGAGGT
Source organism: Haladaptatus litoreus (assembly GCF_900156425.1). GTDB lineage: Archaea > Halobacteriota > Halobacteria > Halobacteriales > Haladaptataceae > Haladaptatus > Haladaptatus litoreus. Next base: position 1,328,199 of record NZ_FTNO01000001.1, on the reverse strand, counting down.
TGCATGATGTTTTCGCCTCGTGTCGCACTGGCCAGTCTTTCGGGTAAATCCGACGCCGAATGGGCGATGGCTGGCGCGGAACACGCTGGCGCGGCGTTTTTGGGCGGTATCGCGTTGGACGAAGAAACGCGGAGTGCGGCGCGAAAGCTGGTTTCCCGCGACCGAACCGAGTTCCTGCCGGACGACCCAATCGAGTTCGTTGACGACCAACTCGAAAGACTGTCCGAGACGCCGATTCGACCGGGATTCAACGTGCGCTCCGCCACGCTTTCGCCGATTCGAGAGGTGGCCGAAGTCTGTCGAAAACACGACGCGATAGTCGAAATCAACGCCCACTGCCGACAGGACGAGATGTGTGCGACCGGCGCGGGACAGTCGCTCCTCCACCATCCAGACCGACTGTGCGAGCAGGTTCGAGTGGCGAACAAGGCGGGTGCGACCGTCGGCGTCAAACTGCGAACCGAGGTTTCCGGCGTCGATTTGCCGGAACTCTGCCGCCGGGTTACAGATATGGGTGCGGCGGTCATCCACGTAGATGCGATGGATTCGGAGCACGTAATCGCAGACATTGCCGAAACGACGGATTGCTTTCTCATTGCGAACAACGGCGTTCGTAACGAGGCGACGGTGCTCGAATATCTCGAACACGGCGCTGACGCGGTGAGCGTCGGCCGCCCGAGCGACCGCCCGGAAATCCTCTCTCGCGTGCGCCGCGCGACCGACGAGTGGTTCGCGGAGGTCGTCGTATGACGCCAGCGGAGCACGCGCAACTCGCGCTTCTGCTGGAAGTAGCCGGAACGCCGAAACCCGGCAACGTAGACCGCGACAGGGATTTTCCTGACTTACGATTCGAGCACTTCCTCACCGGAGCAGTCGGTTCCGGTGCTGGATTGCGCGCCGCCGAAGCAGATGCATCGGTCGGCGAGGCGTTCGAAGAATCGGTTGCGGGCATGAGTCAGCAAAGCGGCGGCAACACGCAGTTCGGCGCGCTCTGCCTGTTGGTTCCGCTGGTGAAAGCGACGGCAGAGAAAACATGTTCACCCGAATCTGCGTCGGAAGTCGTCGAGGGAACCACCGTCGAGGACGCAGTAGGATTCTATCGCGCGTTCGACCACGTTAACGTCTTCGTGGATGACCCGCCGGAGGGCGCTGACGAGTTCGACGTGCGGCGGGGGAGCGACGCGGTTCCAGCGATTCGAGAGGCGGGACTCACGTGGTACGACGTGATGGAACTCGGTGCGAACGAGGACGGTATCGCCCACGAGTGGACGAGTGGATTCGAACGAACCTTCGAAGCGGGCGAGCGAATCGCGGAACTCGACGGGTCGCTTTCGGGTCGCGGCGCGCGAGTGTATCTCGAACTCCTCGCGCACGAACCGGACACCCTCGTTGCGAAAAAGCACGGAAAGAAAACGGCGGAAAGTGTCCGCGTAAGAGCACAGGAAGCACTGCAAGAGGTTAGAAAGGGTGAACCGGAACTATTACATGCGTTCTCGGATTCGCTGGTCGAGAACGGCATCAACCCCGGAACGACAGCCGACATCGTGGCAGGAGGCCTGTTCGTCGCGCTGGAACGAGGAATACGACCGTGAGCAGTCGGACGAAATCGGACTGGCCGGTCGAACTGCGAGGCGTGACCGAATCCATCGTCACGACCCTCGGGCCGAACGAGTTGTGGAACGTGGCCGCATTGGGGCTTCACACCGGGAATCCCGTCACTGCGAAAACGTGGGGGAATACCCGAACCCGGCGGAACTTCCACCGGCAGGGTGGCGGCGTGGTTCAGTTCACGCACGACCCAGTGGATTTCGTTGATGCGACGCTTTCGATTCGAGAGGAAGAAGGTGCCATCTTGGATTCTGCGGATGCGTGGATCGAAGTCGAGGCAGAACGGGTTGATTCGGGCGAATCGGGCGGCACGAACTGGGAGCAGTGGGAACTCACTCCCGTCGAATCCGAAATCCGAACCGAACATGTCCCGACCGTCAATCGCGGTTTTTCGGCAATCGTGGAGGCAACCGTGGCCGTTTCCCGCCTCGACGTTGACGCCTACGACACCGCGGAACTTCGGGCACGGTTGGACTATTTCGAGGAGGTTGCCCGAAAATGCGGCGGCGAACGCGAGCGGCAGGCGTTCGACCGGATTCGGGAACTCACAGAGTGGTGAATACGCCGGAGTTCCATCTCGAAATCGCATCTCGGCAGAAGAATTACCGGATGCTGTCGGAGAAACTATTATGTTATCAAAATGTTCAGTAGTAGAATAGATGAGTGATTTCGTCGTCTCAGTTCTCATCGTGGTCTTCTTCGTGCAGTTCTTGCTGTGGGTCGTCATGGAAATCGACGTTCGGGGAGCAAAAGATTCCAATCTGAAATGGTTCGCTAGAGTCGCCCTCTCTCCGGGTATTGGGCTACTCGTCTCTGTGTGGTACTTTTTCAGCCGAAGCGACCTCCACGGAAGTTCCGACGGTGCTCGGGACGCGGGCGACGACTGACTTTTCTCCGGCCGGAAAACGATTCAAAAGACGTATCAAGGCCGCTCGCACTACCCGCCGAGTATGCAACCTCGGTTCGTGGGACGACTGTCGCTCGCCGACGCGGTGACCGTTTCGAACGGCGCGCTCGGTTTTCTGGCGATTTCCGTCGCAACCACGAATCCGGAAATGGCCGCGCGCCTCGTCCTGCTAGCCGCGGTGGCGGACGGCTTGGACGGCGTGCTAGCGCGGCACGTCGGCAGTTCGTCAGCAGGGCCGTACCTCGATTCGCTGGCCGACGTGGCGTCGTTCGCCGTCGCACCTGCGATGCTGGTGGTCAGTATGGTTCGCCAGACGTGGGCTTTCGACTCGCTCCGCGTCGGTATCGCGCTTCTCGGCGGGGCGCTGTTCGTCGGTATGGCAATCGTCAGACTCGGCCTGTACACCGCCTACGATACCGACGACGACGTGACAGAAGGCGTTCCGACCACGCTCGCGTCGGTTATCCTCGCGGCAGGGGTTCTTGCGGGCTTCACCGAACCGTTGGTGCTCGTCGCACTCACGTTCGTTCTCGCGGGACTGATGGTTTCTACGATTACCTATCCCGACCTGCTGGCCCGCGACGCGCTCATCATGGGCGTCGTTCATTCGCTAGCAGTGCTGGTTCCCAACCTTCAGGGGCGAGCGTTCCCCTACGCGCTGTTGACGTTAGCTCTCGCGTATCTCGTCCTCTCGCCGCATTTTTACTGGCGGACGACGGACCGCGCGCCGATGGGGACGACAGAAGGGAAACGCTCTTGATGGCTACGGCCCGATTTTTCCGCATATGAGAGCAACGGCTCAGCCGGGGGTGGACGCATGAGCGACGAAGACACCGAGGAGACGCAGGAAGAAGCCGAAACCGAGGAATCCGAGGTCGAAACCGTCGATGCGGAAACCATCGAGGAACAACTCGACCAAGCGGAAGAAGAACTCGAAAGCGCCGAGACGGAGGCCGACCTCGACGTAGTCGAAGCCCAACTCGACAAAATCGAGGGACTCCTCGAAAGCGCGGACATTCCGGAACCGGACGACGAAGACGAGGACGACCCGCGCGAGGAACTGGAGGGACGCCTCTCCGACCTCCGCGACGAACTCGAAGACCAGCGCGGCCCATATGCCGAGGACGTTATCAGCGACATCGAGGACGCCGCCTCGACCATCCAAGACACTCGCTGGACGGACGACGGAAGCGCCGAACTCGTCGATGTCGTCGAATCCTTCGCGGAACGCGTACAGGACATCCTCGATACGGATTTCACGGTGACGCTGTCGCGCAACGCGGACGACCTCGCGGAAGTCCTCGAAAACGCGGCCGTTGCGGTCGGCGACGCCGACTTAGACCCCGACGAGGATGCAGACACCATCGAGGCACTCGTTGAAGCCACGGAGGAGCTACAAGACGGAATCGAGGAGGCAGAAGAGTGGAGCGACCTCGAAACCCGCGAACAGCTCGAAGCCGAAGGGTTCTACGACGTGCTCGACCACCGCAAGGACTACCCGCCGGAATGGCACGCCCTGAAAGTCTGGGAGAAAAAAAACCGCGCGGACATGGTTCTGCTCGCACTCGATTCGCTCCAATCGAACTTCATGGAGCGCCACTGCCTCGAATCGCTCGAACGGATGGGTAGCGAGGAGGCCATCGAACCGATGCTTGAGCGCGCGAACCGCCGCGACAAGGATGCCATCAGCATCCTCGGCAAAACCGGGAGCGACGAAGCTGTAGACGGCATCATCGGCTACGTCGATGCCGACCCCGGAATGGCGAAAACAGTCATCAAGGCGCTCGGCGAAATCGGTAGCGACGAGACGACCCAAGACGTTGCAAACCAACTCGCTGCCGACGACGAGGACGTTCGTAGCTACGCCGCGCGCGCACTCGGCCGCATCGGTGACACCCGTGCTATCGACCCGCTTGCGGACACCCTCGAAAACGACGAGTCGGATTCGGTTCGTGCGAGTGCCGCGTGGGCACTGAACCAAATCGGAACGAAACGCGCACTCGACGCGGTGCGTGATTACTCCGACGACCGCTCGTTCCTCGTCCAGAGCGAGGCCGAGAAAGCCCTATAGTCGGTCGTAAGGACTCCTTACCGTTCTATAATCGACTCATAACAAAGGGTGTCGTCAGCCTGTTTTAGTTCTGAGGCATGGCGACCGAACCCGCCCGAATCGGCGTGTGTCCGAACTGCAACGGGAGCATTACGCGAGGCTATCTTCTCATCGAGTACGAAACCGAAACCGGGCCGGAGCGGTTCGCCGAATGTCCCGACTGTCGGGAAATCGTCCATCCGGGGCAGTGAACGGAAAAAATCAGTCGATGAACGGATTCAGTGTGCGAGCAGCGTGGCGAAGAACTGAAGCGCAAATCCGATAGCCATCACGAACGCCCCGATGCGACCGATTGACGTGTATTCTCTCACTTCCATCGGCGAAATGTCGATGGTGTAATCATTGTACTCGGAGTCGTACTCGATGTAATCCGGCAGTTGGAAGAACTCGAAAAAGATGAGAACTGCACCGAGGGCACCCAGCGCGTGTCCTGCCAGTTCGAGTGCAAACGGAATTTCGACCATACCGACAACGGGAACGTGGCTGACAAAAATTTTCCGCTCCGAACGTTTATAACCGAAGACGGAACCACTCCGGTTCGTGTCCCGCAGGGTCGTCCTCCTCGTCTGCCTCGTCGTCACATCGACGCTCGGTATTCCGTTCGGTGCACCGTTCGTCGCGCCATCGGAAGCGACGATGATGGCGACAGCACCGAGCCAATCGCCGGAAATCGTCGCTGTCTATCCGAATCCTGTGGCGAACGAGGACGCGGGGGAGTTCGTGGTCGTCTCGTTCCCGCGACCGACGAATCTCTCAACGTGGTCGCTGTCGGACGGCGGGGAAACCGCCACGCTTCCAAGCGTGACGATTTCCGGGACGGTTGCGTTTTCGACCGCCCCGAACCGCACCGAGAATCTCACCGAATTTCGGACGTTCCCCCTCCGAAATATCTCGCTGGCGAACGCGGGTGAAACCGTCACACTTCGGAAACGGATGAGCGACGATTCGACCGACGAATCGTCGCCCGGTAACGATTCCGTCGTCGATTCGGCCACCTACACCGACGCTCCGGAAAGCGAGCTCTGGCGACCGTACAGCAGTTCGTGGGTACCGCTGGGAGCGACGGACAGACCCATTGCACGCACCAACGCCTCCACGGCCCGCGTGTTCGTTCTTCCCGACAGTCCCGCTGTTCCCATCGAAACCTTACAATCTGCGGAAAACCGCATTCTGCTGGCGGGCTATTCGTTCGCCTCGGAACGAGTCGCCGACGAACTCGTTTCTGCCGCAAATCGCGGTGTCACAGTCCGTCTGGTCGTGGATGACGCACCCGTCGGCGGAATTACTCGCCAGCAGGCAATTACGCTCGATAGACTCATCGACCGGGGAATCCAAGTCGAAGTTATCGGCGGTGACCGAGCGCGCTATGCTTTCCACCATCCGAAATACGCGGTCGCTGACGACCGAGGAATCGTTCTCACCGAAAACTGGAAACCGTCGGGGGTCGGCGGACACGCAAGCCGCGGATGGGGTGCGGTAGTTCGCGGCGAACCCGCACGGGAGTTAGCCGAGATTTACCACGACGACACCTCGTGGCACGACACGGTTTCGTGGTCGCAGTTCCGGAAGGGCAAATCGTTCACGCCCGACCCGCCAGCGAACAAGAGTTATCCGACACAGTTCGAACCGAAAGAAGTTCCTGTCGAATCCGTCACCGTGCTGACCGCGCCGGACAACGCTGAAGAAGGCGTCATATCGCTTCTACAATCCGCAAATCGGTCGATTGCCGTTCAGCAGATGGCAATCAGTGAGCCGAAACAGCCGTTCGTGCAGGCCACGCTGGCCGCCGCCCGCCGCGGTGTCGAGGTTCGTGTCTTGCTAAGTAGCACGTGGTACGTCGAAGACGACAACGGAAAAATCGTGGATTGGTTGAACGAGCGCGCAGAAAAAGAGGGCCTTCCGCTCGAAGCGAAACTCGCAGAGCCGAGAGGATACGAAAAAATCCACGCAAAAGGCGTCATCGTGGACGAGCGCCACGTCGTCGTCGGGAGTCTCAACTGGAACAACCATTCGGCGCGGGAGAACCGCGAAGTCGCGCTCGTGCTCCACGGAAAACAGGCGGGAACGTACTACACGAACGTTTTCGATGCAGATTGGGGCGAAACCGACGACCGATTCCCAATCGGCCTCGGTGTGGTCACTGCAGTTGGACTCGCTGGCGCAGTGTGGCTCGCAAAACGGGAGGTAACGTTCGCGTAGTTGCGTAGTTGCTTAGTCTTCCTGCTGATGCCCGACGGTCGTACTCTGGAGCGCTTCGTCCAGTTCCGCGTCGGCCATCTTCTCCACGAGGGCGTCGAGAACCTGCTCGCGCATTCCCTTGACGAATTTGATGCTCCCGACGACGAGGTGGCCGCCGCCGCTAACGCCGCCGCCGACGATTTCCTCGTTCAGTTCCGAAACCATTTCCGGGATGTCGAGGCGGACGCCGTCACTGCGGAGGACGGCGAAATCCGGCCCGAAGCCGATGGTGATGACGGGTTCGCCCGTCTCCTGTACCTTCCGGTCGTGGATTTCGCCGGTCGTCTTCCCCGGTGGTGGGTAGGTGAACCGGTAGGCATGGTTTTCGACGTCCACGCGATAGAGGTGGGCCTCGCTCGCCAGTCGCTCGTGCTGAACGTGCGGCATCGCGGCATCGAGTTGCTGTTCGGTGTCCGAGCGCGCGCGTTCCGCGAGGAACGAGACGAGTTCCTTGTGGCGTTCCTCGTCGTCACAGCCGACGTTGAGCACGTCGTTGATGAGGTTCCGTCCGGGGTCGTATTTCAGCCAGAACGCCTCGTAATCGAGCGCTTCACCCATGTCCGTCAGGAACTCCTCGCTGTAGCCTTCGGATTCCGCGAGTTCGACGTAGTCGGTCATCGCGTTGGCTTTCGAGCGGTCGGAAATTCCCGCGACTGCGGGGACGTGTCGAAGTTCCTCGGTGATGTCCGGGCAAATCATCCGGGCGAGTTCGACGCACATCATGCCCGTCGTGATGCGGTAATCCTCGTCGTAGAGGTACGGATTGACGTGGCCGTCCGTGTACGGTTCGACCGCTTCCGGGTCGGGGTGGTGGTGGTCGACCACGAGAATCGGGATGTCGTAGTGAGCTAGATTCTCGTAGGCAGGCACGTCTTCCTCCGTGCTCCCGTTGTCCAGCATGAGCAAGAGCGGGAGTTTCTGTCCGTGTCGGGCTTGGTCTTCGAGTGCGAAATTCAGGTCGCGCGTCACGTCCTCCATCTCGTAGAAGGGTGCCTTGCTTGGCAGGCGCTTGAACAGGTGTCGTTTCGCGTCGGGGTCTTGGTGTGTTTGTTCGATGAATCGCTTCAGCGCGAGTTCGACCGGGAGGCTGGCGCACATTCCGTCACCGTCGGCGTGGTGACGAACGCGAATCGGTCGGCTTTCGAGCACCGTCCGTCGGAGCTGTTTTGCGATGTCGCGCAGGTCAGGGAACAACTGTTCGAGCGCCGGCCATTCCACGAGCGGTTCGGTTTCGTGCGGTTCCGCGCGCTCGTCGAGCGCGGTTTCGAGTCGGTCACGGACAACGTCTTCCTCGTCGCCGTCCAGCGCGTCGAGCGAGGTCGCTTCGACTTGAAGCGCGCCGTCGCGCTCTTCGACTACGCCGACGAGGTGAACCACGTCGCCGATGTCGATTTCGGGGTGTGCGCGAACGCCGGCCTCTTCGAACGCCGCACAGGGAACGACGCCGGTGTCGTCGCTGACGTGGAAAATCGTCGGGCCGCCGGTCTGTTTGATTTGGACAACTTCGCCTTCGAGGTGGACGGTTTCGCCAACTTGGTCGCCGAGGTTGCCCGTTTCGGCGACCTTGTACTCGTGGGCAACTGCGACGGTTTCGTAGTCGTCGGGGTCGGCGGGGACGAAGCTCAGGTCGCCGTTCTCTCTGACTTCGAGGAGTTTGACGACGAGGTCGTCGCCAACATCGTACGACTGCGAGAGGTTCGATTCGTGAACGAGGCCGGAGACAGAGTCGGAAAGGTCAACGAATACACCGTAGTCAACGACGCCATTGACGGCTGCGTGGTACTGTTCTCCCTCGGAAATGTCCGAGAGGGTACAGTCCGCCGCGAGGTCGTACACGACGGAATCGTCGGCCCTCTCATCGGGACCGGAATCAGCGGATGTCATCTTGTCCGTTCTTTTGGTGCCGCTATTTTTAACGCTTTGCAACTTGGTGCCGCGTGTGCGTAGAACAAACATGTGGTAAGCGATAGCAACATGTGCCAAACGGTAGCAACGGGCGCTCAAAACCGATAGCAATCGCGGGGGCGTTCGCAACGTTTAGAACGCGGGGAACCGGAGTGTTCGCTATGCCGCTGTTCCGGTCGAACGAAATTCTGGGAATCGCGGGAGAGGCATTGGTGTTCGCACTCGAATCTTCCCGTGACTCCCACCCGAACGAGTACATGGGATTCCTCCGCGGCGAGCCCGCCAGCAAACTCGGACTCGACCGCAAGGGAATCGTCATCACGGACATACTCGTCATCCCCGGCACCGAATCGAACAGCGTGAGCGCGACGGTGAAGACGAGCACCGTCCCCAACGACCGCAACGCGGTCGGGTCGGTTCATTCGCATCCCAACGGCGTCCTCCGGCCGAGCGACGCGGATTTGGCGACGTTCGGGCAGGGCGACGTTCACATCATCATCGGCGCGCCCTACGACCGGGATAGCTGGAAAGCGTTCGACCGGGAGGGCAAACCGCGAGTTCTCGACGTGTTGGACGTGGAACTCCCGGACGCAGAATCGTTTTTCGACTTCACGCAGGCAGACATCGACGAGGAGTTGAGAGAGCAGTGACGCACGTCCTCGCGCAGGGAACCTTCGACATTCTGCACCCGGGCCACGTTCACTATCTCCGCGATGCGGCGGAGATGGGCGACCAACTCTCGGTTATCATCGCACGCCGGGAGAACGTCACGCACAAGAAACCGCCGATTCTGCCGAACCGTCAGCGTCGAGACATGATTAAGGCGCTTGAGATGGTTGACCACGCGCGAGTCGGTCACCCGGAAGACATTTTCGCGCCCATCGAGGAACTCGATCCGGACATCATCGCGCTCGGCTACGACCAGCATCACGACGACGCGGCAATCGAGGCGGAACTCGACAGGCGCGGCATCGACTGCGTGGTTCGGCGCGCATCGCCGCTCGACCCAGAGGCGGCCGAGGAACTACTTTCGACGGGGCGAATCATCGACCGGATTTGCGAAGAGCGGTGTGATTGAGGATTTTTCGTAGCAGGACAATCGGCCGCCATTTCAGATAGAAGCCCGTCCAACCGACAGGATGCGCCCGGATTCGTGCCGAGTGCCCTGCGCACCAGGCGCGAATCCCTGCGGGGAAGAATGGGGCCACGCAGGCGGGTGCGCCGAACCGGGCGCACCCGCCTGCGTTCGATGCTGTGGCAGTTGCGTTGCGGTTCCTCGGTGTCCTCGTGAACGGGGTGAGCGAGGGCTTGTCAGAGCGTGCTCTGATAGTGGATGAAGGGCGAGTGACCAGAGGGAGCGAGGGTCGGGGGAAATCAACGATTTCCTCGGGTGAGCAAACGTGAAGCGTTTGCGAGTCACGGAAAACCCTCGGTTTTCAGGTGCCGCGAAAGACTCCGTCTTTCGCAGGCTTCGTTTGGAGTCGGCAACAGTGGTCGCAACGTCGCGCCGATTTTGTATCCCGCTTCAGCGATTCTCTCAACTCCAAATACACGAACTCCATCAACCACTCCAAACCGCCGCTAGCACACGACAAATTGAAGGTTTAGAACAATCTAATTTCGAGCAGTGATGTTGAGCGACGTGATGGAGGACTATCTGAAAGCCATCTACACGCTCCAGAAGGAAAGCGAGGAGCCGGTGGCGACCTCCGCAATCGCGGACTACCTCGGCGTGACACCGCCGACGGTCACCAGCATGGTGGAGAAGTTGGCCGACCGCGGCCTGCTCCATCGGGAGAAGTACAAAGGGGTGGAACTCACGGAGGAGGGCGAAACCGTCGCGCTCGAAGTGCTTCGTCATCATCGGCTGTTGGAGTCGTATTTGACCGAGCATCTGGACTATTCGTGGAGCGAAGTGCACGAAGAGGCAGACCGCCTCGAACACCACATCAGCGAGGAGTTCGAGCGCCGGGTCGCGGACGCCCTCGGCAACCCGACGGTTGACCCGCACGGCGACCCGATTCCGGACGCCGACCTCTCGCCAATCGTGGAAGACGACACGACGCGACTCAGCGAACACGACTCCGGCGAAACGGTCGTCGTGGCGCGAGTTAGCGACCGCGACGAGGAGGAACTGCGCTATCTTTCGAACGCGGGAATCACGCCCGGAACGGAACTCGAAATCGTGGACGTGGCTCCGTTCGGCATGGTGACCGTGGCAATCGAAGACGACGAGCAGAGCCTTCCGGAAACCGTCGCGCGGTCGATTCGCGTCCGGGCGGTCGTCGAAGCGTAGTTGGTTTGTGCGGTGGTTCGCCCCGTTTCCGCAAACAACGAGATTTTATTCTGCCGCCGACAAGTCTGTATCCGATGCTTGAGATGCTCGTTTCGGCGCTCGCTGGCGTGGTACTCGGCCTCTCGCTCGCGGCCCCGCCGGGACCCATGAACGCAGTTATCGCCGAGGAGAGCGTTCTCCGCGGCTGGCGGTCGGGATTTTCGGCGGGGTTAGGTGCGATGACCGCCGACGCTTGCTTTTTCGTTCTCGCGCTCGCCGGAGTTGTGGCTGTCGTCCAAGATGCGCCGGTCGTCCGCGGCGTTATGATTGGTGTCGGTGGACTCCTGATGCTGTATTTTGCCTACGGAACCGCGAAGGATGCGACCGCGACCTTCACCGCGGAGGACGTGGACGAGGACGCAAAAGGGTTCAGAAAAGCGTTCGCGCTGGCGATTACGAATCCGTATCAAATCATCTGGTGGCTGACGGCGGGCGTCGGCCTCCTCGACCCCGGCAAGTTCGACGTCCTTTCGGATTTGCCCGGAAATCTGGTCGTGACGACTGGCGGGCCGATTATCGTACTCGGCTTTTTCGCCGGAATCGCGCTCTGGATAAGCGGCTTTCCGGCGGCGCTCGTCGCCGCGCGAAATCGCGTCGATTCCTTCGCGCCCGTGGTGGCGTATCTAAGCGCGGGTGTGCTTGCGCTGGCGGGCGTCTCGTTCGTGTACGATAGCGTGACGACGCTGATGTAAAATAGCGATTGTCGGTTACAATTGGGTTGCAGACCGCTGTTCACACGGGATTTCGCGTTCGGAATCCAAACGTGTGATTTGGATTCCGTTTGGTCTTTCGTTTCGTCTTACGGCCCGCGTCCACGCGGCGAACTCGTCGGTTCGGCGTCCATCTCCGGCACTTCCTCCTCTAACCACTCGCGGAACCATTTTACGCGCTTGAGTCGTCGGTGCGCGATGTCGTTCGCAGTGTCGCTCTGGACGCGGGAGGCCGCATCCTTCCCGCGTTCGAGGACCCTATCGACCATCTCGGCCGCGGCCATGTGCGTCCGGGCTTCGTAGCCCATTCGAAGGAGCATCAGGGCAGTGCCGTTCGCGCCGACTTTGTCGAGCATGTCCGCCTCGATGAGACACTGGGCCTCCTTCGAGAGGCGCGAGAGGTCGCCCTGAAACGAGTGGTCTTCGACGGCTTTGCACACTTCGTCAACGAACGACTCGGGGAACTCGCCGCGCGATTCGAGGTACTCGCGCGCGACTCGCGCGCCCTCCTCGGCGTGGACTTCTTGGTCTGCATCCAGCTTGGCGATGTCGTGAAACAGCGCGGCGACGCGGGCGACATCGACATCAGCGCCCTCGCGCTCCGCGATGGTTTCTGATAGCCTGACCACGTTGAGGATGTGGTTGAATCGGTAGTCCGCGGAGTGCCACGGATACCAGCGCATTCGTCCGCCGCCCTCTTCGTTTTTCACGCTTGCCGAGAGATATTCGTAGACGAACGCCTTCATCTCCTCAAACTCCTGTTCAGAGACGGGCGACCCCTTAATTTCGACACCCATAGAAACCCCTCCGTTGTTCACAGTACGTACTCATTACTGATACAAACGCACGATTCGCTCTTTAGCGTTACGACGAGAACATTAAGTGACGGCTGTTCGTCTCCCCATCTATGACCGAGGCGCTGTATCTCGACGCGACGACCGACAGGGAGTTCGAAGCCACAGTAGAACGGGTCGCGGGCGACCGAGTCGTCCTCGACCGGACCCTGTTCTACCCGGATGGTGGCGGCCAGCCCTGCGACACCGGCGTTCTCGAAGCGGACGACGAGACGTGGAACGTTACGGACGTTCGGAAAAAGGACACCATCTACCACACCGTCGATGGAACACCGCCGGAAGAAGGGGCGACTGTCACAGGGCAAATCGACTGGGAACGGCGGTACGCTCATATGCAGTACCATACAGCACAGCATCTTCTCTCGGCAGTGCTGTTGGACGAGTACGACGCACAGACGACCGGGAATCAACTGTACGCCGACCGAGCGCGAATCGACTGTGCCTACGATCGGTTTTCCGACGAGGAGTTCGAACACATCGAATCAGTGATGAACGACCGAATCGAGGAGGGACTGGACGTCAGTTGGTACGAGATGGAACGCGACGAAGCCGAATCGACCCTCGACCCGGAGCGAACACGGATTCACTTGCTTCCCGAAAGCATCCGAGAAATTCGTATCGTGGAAATAGAGGAGTACGACCGAACCGCCTGTGCGGGGACGCACGTGGAGAACACGGACGAAATCGGCGAGTTTCGGATTACGGGCCGGGAAACGAAGGGAAGCGACGAAGAGCGCCTGAAGTTCGTTCTCGACTAGTTCGAGTCCGCGTCCAAGTTTGAGCCTGTATTCTGCTCGTTCCACTGAGTTTTCGTTTATGTCGATTCGTTCGCCAACGGGAGCGCCCCCAACCGATCGAGCGTCATCTCGGCGACGGCATCGCTTCGTGCTGAATCCCGTTTTGCGTGATTGTAAGCCTCTCTCGTCTCCTCCGGGTCGGCAGTCGGAACGAATCGAACCGTCGTTCCTGTACGGTCAATCTCGAACAGGAGGTATGCTTGTGGGAACGAGCAAAGGGAGGGAGCGACGATTTCGCGCACGCCGTTCGTCTCCGCGACGGACGGAACGTGTAGGTGACCGGAAACGTGGAGTGGCACATCGTGGCGGGCGAGCAGGCTTGCGAGTTCGTCCGCGTTCCGAGTCGGAAACGAGGGACGCCACGAATGGACGCTAGCTTCGCACGCGAGACCAGGAAGGTTGTGATGCATGACGACGATAGATTCGTCCGTTTTCGGAAGCGACTCTTCCAACCACGCGAGTTGTGCCGCCGATATTTCGCCGTCGTGGCAGTCCGCGAGCGACCCCTCTGGCGTCTCTGCGCTGTTCAAACCGAGAATATCGACGCCACCGATGCGTTCGTGAAACGGAAGTTCACCGGGTGTGAAATCGGCCTCGAACGACGACAGCGCGGGCGTTTCGTGCGCGTCGAACGACTTCGGAACGTCGTGGTTGCCGGGAACTGCGAAGAAAGGGACGTCGAGCGAAGAAAGAAGCGAATCGAACGCTTCGAAATCGGCCGCCGAGCCGTCTTCAGTTAGGTCGCCTGCGAACACGACGGCATCTACGTCTCGCGTGTTCGCGTCTGCGAGGGCGGTTCGGAGACGCGCTTGTGTCCGATGGAACACCTTCCACGTCCCGCGGTTTTCGGAGGAAATGTGAGTGTCGGAGACGAGTGCGATAGTCGTCGGAACGGCGCTTCGAGGGCGAGTAAAATGGGCGAAAACGGGGCCAGCATCCGCATGCGCGTCGGACGACTCGGCGGAAATGTTTCGTTTGCGAACACCACTCGTGGATTCCGTTCCCGCTCCGTGTTCGGTCATGGTGTGTCTGAGTAGAGTGTTGACCAAGTTATAAAGGTACCGCACAAAATAATTATTCTATACGTATTCTATATATAGCACTGCACTATCATCAGACTTCAGTCAAGTCACGTTCGACATACATGTCTCACACGCGTCTGACTGACTTTGATTACGTCGCACGTCGAAACTATGGACGGGAATGAGCACGAGAAGTCTCAATAGAATCGAAACATCGACGAACGACTCGTCGTTTTACTATCTGAACAAGATGTTAGAGCTCGCAGGCGTGTTTTTGTTTATAAACGGAATCTACGTCGCGTTTTTCTCGGACAGCCTTGTCACCACGTTCGGTTACTATTTCGTGGTAATCGCCGCCGTCTGTCTGTTACTCGCGCGCGTAATTTCGCCCGAAAGTCCTCTCATTTCCCACGAGCTACAGTCGACGATTCGAAACCAACTGAGCCGAACGGGAACGAAAACTGGGCGGGACCGCCGCTCCTCTCGACGGCGAACGAGTCGCCGAAGTGGTTTCGACGTTCGTCGCTATCTTCGTGGAATCGTGAAGAAGGTTCAACAAATCGACTTCGGCAGATTCGTTTCACGACGTAACGGGCGCGACCGACTCTAAGATTGCAGCTGTTTTTCCGAACACGACGTTACCGACGACTTACCGCGGCACTGCTGTCGCTCTCAAACTGCTCGCGTAAATCACCGTCAAAGCCGGATAATCAGCAACGTAGGCTGTTGTACAACGTCAGCGTCCCATTTTCCGCGAACTCGTCGTTGTCGTAGACGCTTACTTTGACGTAGCTCGTCGTGAGAAGTTCATCGAGCGGCGGCGTTTCCTGCGAATTGACCGTCAGTGAGAGCTGTAAGGAACCATCCTCGTCGTACTCCGCCTCTGTAACGGTCATCTCGTACCGTCCGTCTTGTTGATATTGCATAACGTTCTCCATTTGATGGTAAACACTATAGATGGAGTCATGTGGTATATGTCTTGTTTCTACTTGTAGGAATCTGGTAACAAAACTGAGCGTCGATGAAACCTGAGTAGGCAGCGGTTTCTAATCGCTTTTCGAACAATTTTCCTTCCATTACATATACCCTTCACGGGATTTTTCTCACGCCTATCTTTGACATCCTCCGTCCACTCTGACAGACAAAGGTGAGCGATGTTGAACGACCATGTTCGCATTTATATCGTTTGATTTTCACGTGGTGTGCACTCCTTACTGCCGGTAACAGCCGCATAAATCACAGGAAACGACTGATTGAAACCGGCAGAAGGATATTTATGTGTGATTCTCCTACAGTTTACTTACGACATATGAATCGTCACCGCTCGACTGTCCTCGTTCTCATCCTCGCCATCATGCTCGCCGGTTGCAGCGGGATTGGCGGGTCGAACGATACGACGACAACCACGACGACCGACGCGCCGACTAGCGACATAACCGAAACCACCGCGACCGATTCATCGACCACATCGGCCGAAACGACGATCACGACGACCAGCACGACTACAACCACCACGACGGTCGAAGAGTGGGAACCTCCCGAAGCCCCACACACCCCGATTGACGACAAAATCGGCGATGACAACCACATCAAGAGCGTCACCCTCACCAACAAAGTTCAAGCGAAGAACGGCAACGGCGTCACTAGTTTCGATGTCGATGTCACGGCCGACACGAACCTCACTGGTGTTGACCCCGAACCACTCGTGGACGGTGACCCGTACTTCCTCGTCAGAGTCGATGGCGAGCGCGTCGGCCGCACGAGCGTTCGATTCCAGCACGACGAAGGCACCTACTCCGTCGATATCGACGAACGAGCATTCGAGCAGTTCGACTCCGGCACGCTGGAGATTGAAGTCCTCATGCTAGACCAGGACAAGCAGACCGACGACTTGTACGGTCGATGGACTGGAACTGTCGAATACAGTTCGGAGTAACAGCGATTTTTCAGTAGCGACTTGCCGTTTTGTTTTTCGAGGTTGATGCACTGTGAAGGCAGTAGTCTGCAATTCACAGTTTCGAAATAGCCCTGTGCGATGTGATATACGAGACAACATCTCAAAGGTATAAAATCGAAGAATAGTCCCGGGCGGATTCGAACCGCCGTCAATGGCTGTCTTCCGCAACTGGAAAACCAGTCACGTCCAAAGGCCATTATGATTGGCCGCTACACCACGGGACTGCACTCGTTTTGCTCGTTTGTCTCGTGTACCTCGCAAATCCGACGGATTTGCTCACCACCACGGGACTACGGTTGCATCTGCGAGTAGTGTCTCCTCATACAAGTGCGTTACTTTTCGCTTTGCTCCCCTGAAAGGGTCACATTCCCTTCTTCGACATTTCGATGGCAGGTTCGACAGAGCGTGATGACGTTATCAAGATAATGTGCGTTCTGTGGGACATCAAAATCACGAACTCTGATACGGTGATGAACATCTGGTGCCTGACCAAGTTCTGCTTCGTCTGCACCGCAATTTTGGCACGTCTTTTCATCCCTATTGAGTGCTTCTCGTCTAACACGCCACCATTTTCGACCGTAATTGATAGTGCCACCCTCCCATTGGTGATGATTTTCTCCGACGACGTTCTCTGATAACCAATACCCGTAACATTCCATGTCGCAGAAAATCCCTCTACTACGCCTAGCTAATCGAGATGGTCGAACGTTCATAAATTCGTCACAGCACAAACACTCCGTTTCGATTCTCTCACCTTTCTCGGACGGATTTTCGGGCAGTAATCCGACTGATTTCGTAACACAGTCAGAGCAATACACACCATCCTTATTTGATGAATAGTAGCTAAACTCGGTTTCACAGATGCGACAAGTCGAAGTCTCTCTTGCATTGCGCCAATTCCCATTGTTCTCTCCAGCGTTGGGCAAACAATCAGTACAAAATTGCTTCCGTGCCTTTGCATCATAGAATTGTACACCACAGCCATCACACGTCCGATTTGGGAGCTTTTCGCCGTGTGTACGAGTATGGTGTATCCGCATGCCCTGTTGTGAGTCGAATGACTCATAGCATTTCGGACACTCGGCCATAGTCAATATTGACTATTACATCGTGAAAAATGCTCTCAATTCAACCTCGCTTTGAAAATCAAGCAAGAGGATTTCTGATATTATTCGATGTTATTGTATCGAACTCAGTCCGCTTCACCTTCTTCCACCAGATACGTACACATATCCTCCTCGGCGTGGAAACACTCCGGACACTGCGGTTCGCGGTCGATAATCGTATCAAGTCGTTCGGCCACCGTCTCGTCGATGACGCTTTCGAGTTGCTTCGCTTCCATCCGGAAATCATCGACTTCGAGGACGTTCGCGAGGAAGCGTTCGAGGATACAGTAGGTCTGGAGGGCGTCGCTAGCGCGTTCCTCGCCATCCTCGGTGAGGGTCGCACCGCGATACTTTTCGTGTTCGACCAACCCGCGTTCTTGGAGTTTGCCGACCATTTCGTTGACGCTCGCTGGACTCACACCGAGTCTATCCGCGAGCGCGCCGGTTGCCGCCGGGCCGTCTTCGATACGCTGGACGAGATAAATCGTTTTGAGGTACTGGTCTGCCGTGTTCATTCTCTGGCCTCCATCAATTTCGCCACTTCTTCGACGCCCTCGGCTTCCTCCGCCCGAATCGCGGTAAGCGTTTCGAGCAATCTGTCGCGGTCGAGTGCGAACGTCGTTTCGCTCGCTTCGATAGCTGTGATGAGGTCGTCGTAGAATTTGTACGCCGTCTCCTCGCCGTGCAGTTGGTCGTAGAGAACGCCGTCGAAATCGTCTGGCGCGGTTTGTGCGTACTGCTTGCCGACCAACAGTTCGATTTCCTCGAACGGAATCGTCTCGGCATCGAGGTCGTCGATGAGAGATTCTAACCGTTCTCGATGCTCTGCCGACTCTTCACCCGCTTCTGAAAGTAACTCGCGCACGTCCTCGTGGAGTTCGTCCTGCTCCCGCGAAGAAAGCGACTCGAAGTGGCGCGCTGCCCGCGCTTCAACGAGTTCCTCCAACACGACGCCGATTTGGAGCAAGCGCGCGAGTTGGCGGTCGGACGAGACGCGCTGACCCACACTCATATCTCGGGAGACGGGACGGGGAAACTTAACACTCCCTGATGCAGGTTCGGAGAGAAAGAAGAGCCGCAAAAACCGAAAAACACCTTATCCGAGACGTTCGACGATTCCGGAATCGAGGTCGTCGCGGAGTTCTTCGACTTCGACTTCGTCCAAGACGGGGACGAAGAACCCTTCCACGAGCATATCCTTCGCCAGTTGCGGCGGCACGCCGCGCGAGGTCATGTAGAAGAGGTCTTCTTTGTCGATTTGACCGACCGTCGCGGAGTGGCTCGCTTCGGTGTCGTGGTTGTTGATGATGAGTTTCGGCGAGGCGTCTGCTTCGCTTCCGTCGGACAGCATGAGCGTGTTCTCACGCTGGTAGGAACTGGTGTCCCACGCTTCGGTTCCAACGTCCTGCACACCTTCGTAGACGGAGCGTGCTTCGTCGTCGAGCACGCCACGGGTCACGAGGTCTGCGGTCGTGTGCGCCGTGTTGTGCCAGACGCGAGCCGCGATGTCGAAGTGTTGGTCTTCGTGGCCGAAGAACGCGCCGACGGTTTTCGTCTCGGAGCCTTCGCCGTCGAGGTTCGTCTCGACGGAGGACTTCGTGAGACGCGAACCGAGGTTACCCTCAATCCAGTTGAGCGTGGCGTAGTCCTCGGTGTTACCGCGCTTCAGCGTGTAGTTGTACGTCTCCTCGTCCAAATCTTGAAGGGAACCGTACTGGACGTGGCTGTTCTCGCCAGCCGCGATTTCGACCAGCCCGCTGTAGTAGCGCTCGCCGGAGAGTTCTTCGCTGTCCTGTCGCTCCAGAATCGTCACCGAACTCGATTCCTCGGTGACGACGAGTGTGTAGTTGAACAGCGACTGGCTCTGCATCGTCGTCCGGATTTTCACGTCCTCGGCATCGACGCCTTTCGGGACGTAGATGAGTGTGCCGGTCGTGAACAGTGCGGTCGAGAGCGCTGTCAGGTAGTTCTCCTGCGGGTCGATAACCGAGCCGAAATACTCCTGCACGAGGTCTTCGTGTTCGTCCAGCGCGTCGGCCATCGAGAGCACCGAGACGCCTTCCGGTTCGACTCGCTCTTTTTCCTCGTCGGCGGAGAGCGGGTCAACGAAGCCCTCGTAGTCGAGCGCGTCGAGGTTCGTCCAGTCGCGTCCGGGCGTCCGGATGACGTCCGGCATATCGACGTCGGAAAGCGCGTCGAGCGCGTCGAGACGGGTTTCGAGCAGCCATTCGGGTTCGCCGAGGTCGCTCGAAATCTCCCGGACAGTTTCCTCCGAGAGGGTGCTGTGTACCTGCGTACTCATCCGAGGCTCCCCTCCATTTCGAGTTCGATGAGGCGGTTCAGCTCCACCGCGTACTCGATTGGAAGCTCTTCCGTGATGGGTTCGATGAACCCGCTCACGATCATCTGTTTCGCGTCGTCGTCGTCCAATCCGCGACTCTGGAGATAGAACACGTCCTCGTCGCCGATTTTACCGACCGTCGCCTCGTGGGCAACGTCCACGCGGTCTTCGTTGATTTCCATGTACGGCATGGTGTCCGACGTGGATTCGTTGTCGAACATCAGCGCGTCACATTCGACCGACGTGGACGAATCCACTGCACCGTCGCTGATGTGGACGAGGCCGCGGTAGTTGGTTCGGCCGCCGTCCTTGCTGATGGATTTCGACTCGATTGTGGAGTTCGTCTTTGGCGCGTTGTGGTACACTTTCGCGCCGGTGTCGATGTTCTGGCCTTTGCCGGCGAATGCGATGGAGATTTGGTTGGCGGTCGCTCCGCGCCCTTTCAGGATGGAGCATGGGTAGAGCATGGTCGCTTTCGATCCCATGCTTCCCGACACCCATTCCATGCGGCCACCGGCTTCGACGATGGCGCGCTTGGTGTTCAGGTTGAAGGTGTTCTTCGACCAGTTCTGCACGGTCGAATACTGGACGTGAGCGTCCTCGTCCACGAACACTTCGACGCCGCCGGAGTGGAGGTTGTGACTGCCGTATTTCGGCGCGGAACAACCTTCGATGTAGTGGACTTCGGAGCCTTTCTCCGCGATGATGAGCGTGTGCTCGAACTGCCCCATCCCTTCGGAGTTCATGCGGAAGTACGCCTGTACGGGCATCTGCACCGTCACGTCCTCGGGGACGTAGACGAACGACCCGCCCGACCAGACCGCACCGTGGAGTGCCGCGAACTTGTTGTCGCTCGGCGGCACACATTTCGTCATGAAGTACTCTTTGACGAGGTCTTCGTGTTCTTGGACGGCTTCGTCCATGTTACAGAAGACGACGCCCTTCTCTTCCCACTGCTCCTGCATGTTCTGGTAGACGACTTCGGATTCGTACTGGGCACCGACGCCGGAGAGCGCTTTTCGCTCGGCTTCCGGAATGCCAAGTTTCTCGAACGTGTCCTTGATGTCGTCCGGGAGGTCGTCCCAGCTATCCGCGCCTTCGCGTTTGTCCACGTCGGGTCGGATGTACGGGACGATTTCTTCGACGTCGAGTTCCGTCAAGTCGGGCTGGCCGGGCCAGTCCGTCGGCAGGGGCATGTTCTGGTAATGTTCCAGTGCGCGGAGACGCCGCTGGAGCATCCATTCGGGTTCGTCCTTGTCATCGCTGATGAGGCGGACGACCTCTTCGGTCAGTCCTTTGTCGGATTTGACCGCGGCCCGCTGTTCTTTCTTGAACTCGAACCGTTCTTCGGTATCTGTCTCTTTCAAGTGGTCCTGTTCTGAGCTCATAGTATCACCTTACGCAGTTTGGAAGACTTCGTCGCGAACCCAGTCGTATCCCTTGTCTTCGAGTTCTTCCGCGAGTTCGGGGCCGCCTTCCATGACGATTTCCCCGTCGAGCATGATGTGAACCGTATCAGGCTCAACATAGTCGAGGATACGCTGGTAGTGGGTAATCTGGAGGATGCCAGTTCCCTGCTCGTCGCGCAGTGCGTTGATTCCGTCCGATACGTCCTGCAGTCGGTCGATGTCCAGACCGGAGTCGATTTCGTCCAGCACCGCGATGGACGGTTCGAGAATTGCGGCCTGCAGAACCTCGTTCTGCTTTTTCTCTCCGCCGGAGAAGCCAGCGTTGAGGTATCGCATCGCGAACTTCTCGTCCATGTCGAGCAGTTCCATCTTCTCTTTGAGGAGTTCCTGGAACTCGGCGACGCCGACCTCGCCGTCGTCGGCGGGGCCTTCCATCGGACTGGTTTCGTAGCCGGTTTCTTCTTCCTCATCTTTGCCCTCGTCGTCCTCGAAGAGCTCTTCGCGCTCTTCGAGTTTCGCGTTGAGTGCAGTGCGGAGGAAGTTCGACATCGTGACGCCCTCGATTTCGGCAGGGTACTGGAACGCGAGAAAGACACCGAGCGCGGCGCGCTCGTTCGGTTCCAGTTCGAGGAGATTCCAGGTTCGCATGTCGTCCGGAATCTCGATGTCTTCGAACTCGTCTTCGTCGAGGTGAAGCAGTACTTCACCCTCAGTTACTTCGTAGGCAGGGTGTCCTGCAACGACCTTCGATGTCGTCGATTTCCCGCTCCCGTTCGGTCCCATCAGGGCGTGAATCTCGCCAGTTTTGACTTCGATATCGACGCCTTTGAGGATTTCTTCATCTTCTTCCACGACCTCTGCGTGGACATTTTTTAGTTCAAGCGTTGCCATGTTAGGTTCACCTAAGACATGTGGAGCAAGGGTACATCGACCCATAACCGTTTCGCATTCGTATGCAATCGGTTTCCGGAAAGAAAAAAATTGTTTTGCTGAGGGGAAAATCAGTGCAGTTGTTTATATTTTTTCTATTATTTTCTGCCTACATAAAACTACCCAGACCGGTTTGTTGCTGTCCCGTTTTTACCTCTTCCCACGAAATATCGAGGGCTTCCAGCACTCTCGCAATCGGTTTCTTGAGCGTTTTGTCGAGCATCTCGTCCCAATCGATTTCGAACTCCTCGGGAATCTGGTCTGCGTACTCGAAACAGATTACGTCCTGTTCGCGCTTGAACTCGCCGTACAGCGTGTCTGCACGGGCGTCGAATCCTTCGTCGTTTTCCATCCGTTCGAAGAACGATGGATGGACTTTCTTCAAGTAGAGTCGTTTCGGCTTGCTTCCGCGCTGGAAGTTGGTGCCGAGCATGAGATTCGCGTACTTCGCACCCCGAACTTGTGCACCTTCAGTGTCGTAGTTGTCGAGTCGTTTGCCGATACCGCCGGGGATGGCGATTTCATCTAATCCAACCTCACCGCCGAGGAAGTCCTCGATAACGTCGTGGACGTAGGTTTCTACATCCGCTAAGTCCTCACCAGTGACGATCATCTCGATGACCTGCCGCTGGACTTCCTTCGTAATCGGCGCGATGTCCGAGCGTTTGTACTCGAATCCGGTGATGTCGATGTCGTCTACGTCCTTGCCTTCCTTCCAGACGATGTGACCTGCGTAACGCTTTTTCTTGCCCGCTTGGAAGAACCGGCGGTACAGTTTCTCGAACTCGATTTGGAAGCGATGGTTGTCCGCATTGAGGTCTTCGCGCGCGAACTCGTCGTATCTCGCGTTGATGTGTTCCTCGATTTCGAAGGACTGTTCGAGGGCCTCTTCTTTCTCGATGTCACCACCGAGTTCCAACATGACCGAATCAGTGTCACCGTATGCCACATTGTAGTCGATTTCGTTCGCCGCGGTTTCGGTGAACTCGATGACTTCCCGGCCAGTCGCGGTGATTGCCGCACCCATCTCCTTGTCGTAGAGACGGAACCGTTCCCACCCCAAGACGCCGTACAGCGAGTTCATTATCACCTTTATTGCGGCCTGCTGGCGGTCGAAAACCTCGTAATCCGAACTTCCGGGTTTGTGTTCGTTCCGGAACGATTTTTTCTCCTCGCGCTCGCTCAACGTCTCGTTGATGATTTCTCGAACGATGCCGTCCGGTTTTTTCCGGAAGTGGCTGCCGTTCGGTGCGACGTAGGTGTCCCCAGCGTACTCTTCGGGATTCACCGACGTTTCCGGCGACAGATTGAGCGTCACCATACACATCGGATACAGCGACTTCAGGTCGAGCACCGTGACGTTTTCCCTGACTCCCGTAATCGGTTCGAACACAGCGCCGCCCTCGTAATCCTCGGCTTCGAATTGGCCCTTCGACGGCAGCGCAAACTGGTTGTGCGCTTTGTGCAGAACGTACACGTCCACCGCGTCGCCGGGCGTCGTTGCGTCTTCGAGTTTACAGCCAACGAACTCCGCGACTTCCCGCCAGAAGGTGACGATATCCTGTTTCTTGTCGAGTTCGACACAGAGTTCCACGTCCCGAATGTTGTATTCGAGCAGTCGCGTCGGGTTCTGTTCCCAGAGGTCGCCGATGTCACCAGCGTAGCGTTCTTTGCCGACACCGAGTTCCGTTTCCCCAACGGCGTCCAGTCGATAGGAGTCAAGTTCGGTGAACTGGGTTCGCTTGTAGGCGTACAGCAGGTCGAAGACGACGCGACCCTTGATTGTCGGCCCGCCCCAGTCACTTCGCCAGACTTCGTCCACGCGCGAGAGTCGTTCGTAATCGAGGTCGTAGTCGTGGTGTTGTCCCTCTAGTCGCTCCAGTCGGTCGAGGAAGTACGGCGCGTCGAAATCGTCGAAGTTCCAACCCGTCAGCACGTCCGGGTCGGTTTCCGAGATGTAGTCGAGGAACGCGTCCAACATGGCTTCTTCTTCCTCGAACGTTCTGACCTCGATTTCGGGGCCGTCGCGGAGGGGTTCGTACTCCGGAACGCTCTCCGGCAGGTCGGCGTCGCCGTCGGGTGCGTCGAACAGCCACGCGATGTACTCGTCCCGATAGGAGTCGTGGCTAGCGAGACAGATGATGGGCTCTTCGCCGTCTTCCGGGAAGCCGGAACGGTCGTCAACCTCGATGTCGAAGGTGTGTACGCGCAGATTCGCCTGCACATCCGTCGCTTCGACTTCGTTTTCCTGGACGACGAGGTCGCCGTCTTCTTGCCGACGTTCCGGAATGCGAATCCCGCTTTTGATGTCCTTGTCGATGAGGAACCGGTTCGGGAAGAGGATGTCAGCCTCGTAGTGGTCGAACTGGTCGCGAATGTTCCCCACGTCTCGCGGCGTCCGACCGAAAATCTTCGTTAGCTTTTCGCCGCGGATGCTCTCGTAGCCGTCCTCGGAACCGGTGAGTCGGTCGTCGCTTAGTTTCTCCTCGGTGAGCGATTCCGTCGGCGCGTAGAAGTACGGTCTGAAGCCGACGACGCGGACGTGTTCGTGTTCGTCGTCTTCGGTTCGCCCGAAAACGTGGATAATCGGCGTTTCATCGTCGCCGTATCCTTCGATGGTGTAATCGACCTGCGTCACTGCGAGTTCGATGTCGCCTTGTGAGTCCGGAAGCCAGTCCGTATCGGCATCGACGACGGCCACTGTCGCGTCGTCGTTTCCCGCAACGGCGTGGGCTTCTGCCGCGGGGCGATCGCCCTCGCCCGCGAAGTCACCAAGCCCAGATTGAGTCATGTCGATTGTTTTTGGCGCTTCCCGGTAAAAACCCTCCCGTTTGCACCAGTTCCTGAAGGGAAAGAGACTTAATGTGCTAACGCTTAGCATAGGCAGAGGTCAAGCCAATGTCTGACCGTGCAACCGAAGACGGAACGCTGGACCGCGCAGAAACCGAGCTACCGGCTCCCGAGGAGCCGATGAGTTCGATTGAAGCCTACGAGACGGAAGACGGCGTCGTACTTTACGACGCAGAAAATCCGCTTGGATGGGTGAAGTCGTCGAGTGCGGTCACACTAAAAAAACAAGTCTGAGCTGACTCAGAAAAAGAGTATGGCCCGACTCCTGCTGTGGGTCTGAAGCGACTCCGAACGCTTTTCTCTTTGCGAACAATGTATCAAACCAGTGTTCGATAAGTTCGGCCACGACGACGAGGGGTCGGATGACCCGGGATACGCCGAAGAGATAGACATGGCTCCGAAAGTCCGTGACCCCTCTGACCGGTTCGATACAAATCCGCCAACCGCGCCGGAACCTATCGACGGGGATGCAGACCCGGAAATACAGAAGGAGTTCTGGGCACAGGTCATTTTGTTCAACATCGCTCTGTTCACACTCAGCCTCGGCCTCATGCTCGTCGGATTCGAACAACGGTGGACGTTCGGCGGTTTACTCCTCGCCGTCGGCGTCATCACCTTCGTCCGCGGTTACAGTCGGTATCGCTCCTTCCAGAAGGACTAACCGCGCTCCGCCGCTACGTCGATTTATGCGAACCGTGCGTGACGAATCGGGTGCTCGGTATCTCCTTCTCAAGCAGTCCGGTGAATCGAGTCTCGTCCGCGACCCGCAAACGGGAGACGAGAGCTATCTCGAAAACGACCGGCTCACTCCCGTCGAAGGCGAGTCGCCGCTAGAAACCGCCGCCAAGAGAGTGTCCTCGCCCGCTCGCAGAATCCTCACCGCAGTTCACAACGACCGCGCGCTCGGTCTGCTGGTCGAATTTTCTGACCGCGGAAGGCTTCCAGTCAGGGAACTCCTCTCTGCCTATGACCTCTGTGAAAGCGACCTCCACGGCCTTCTTGCTGAGTTTCGCGCCGCCGGACTCATTCAAGAATGCAGGGTCGCCGGCGAACGCGGCTACGAGTTGACGGACGTGGCAATCGAGGGACTGAACTCCCTACCCGAGGAGTTCGACCAGTGAATCACCGTGTTCGACGTGCGACCGGTTCGTCGTGGAATCTTTTTCGACCCGCACGAGGTCGTCCGCGGCCCCAACTAGTTCGTCGTCGTGACTGACGACGATAATCTGCTCGACGCCTAAACCGCGCATCGACTCCACGAGTTCGACCAGTTGCGAGACGTGGCCGGAGTCGAGGAACACCGTCGGTTCGTCCAGAATGAGAGGTGGCATCGGCGCACTACCTTCAATGCCTTCCGCGAGGAGGCGGTAAATCGCACACCGGAGACTGAGGTTGAACAGCGCTCGTTCGCCGCCCGATAGCTGTTCCGGGTCGAGCGGTTCGCCGTCCTTCTGGTAGATCGTCAGCCGGTATTCGCCGTCGAGCGCGATGCGCGAGTACGAATCGTTCTGATAGATGAGGTCGAACACTTCGTTCAACATCCGTTCTAAGTTTTCGACGTTCCGCTGGCGGAGTTCCGCCCGAAGGTCGCCGTACATCGCCTGCAAGTCGTCGGCTTCGTCGTACAGCGATTCGAGGGCATCCACCCGCGAGACGACTTCTTTCCGCCGTTCTCGGAGATTTTCGAGGGCTTCGATTTCGCCGCGAACGCCGCCGATTCGGTCGATGAGGTCGTCTCGTTGCTCCCGGAGGGTTTCTAACTCCTCACCGACCTGTTCGAGGTACGCTTCCGCTTGCTGCTTACTCTCGCGCGCTTTCTCGACTTTAGACTCGTCGTACAACTCCTCCAATTCAGTCCGACGCGACCGCTTTTCGGCGAGACGGTCGCGCCGTTGGTCGTTCAGTTCTTGCAGATGCGTTCGCTTCTCGGCGAGGCGGTCGAGTTCGTCCTCCGCATCCTCGATTTCGTCTCGGATGGCTTGGATTCGTTCGAGTCGGGTTTTGGCGTCGGAAATGGACTGTTCCTCTCGTTCGAGTTCTTCGACCGTTTCGCGGTGCGTTTCCGCCTTCGATTCGAGTTCGGTTGCGTCCTCCGACCGTCCCTCCGCGTCGTCGGCCAGTTCGTCCGCCTCTTCACGGAGCGTTTCGACCTGTTCCCGTTTTTCCTCGACTGCTGTCTCGCGGCTTTCCACCAACTGCTCGACGTTTTGCCGGTTGGTTCGCAGTTCGTTCGCGCGGTTTTCGGCGGCCACGAGCGATTCCGCAGTTTCGATTTTCGATTCCAGACTGCTCTGCTTTTCGCGGAGTTCTTCGAGTCCCGATATCAGTTCCGCCACTCGTTCCCGGTCTTCGGCTATCGTATCGACGTGTGGCGATTCTTCGACCGACTGGCCGCACTCCGGGCATTTTCCTGCATCCAGCAGTTTCTCGGCCTCTTCGACCTGCCCTTCAGCAGTTCGGAGTTTCGTCCGGCATTCCGTCGCTTCCTCGCGACAGTCCGCCAGTTCGGAGCGAAGCGATTCGAGGTGGCCACTCGCCTCGCCAAATTCGATTGGTGCATCCTCGAACGACTCGCGCTCGGATTCGATTTCGGCGTCGAACTCCGACAGTTTCTCCCGTCGGTCTTCGAGTTCGTCGGTCGCGGCTTCGATTTCCGTTTCGAGTTCTTCGGCTCGATTGCGTTTTTTGCGCCCTCGTGCCTCGAGTTCTTCCGCGCGTTCCGCGAGGTTCGACGCCTGATTGTCGAACATCTGGGCTTTCATCCGAGCGTCTTCCAGTTGCTCGCTGACCTCGTCGTCCTTCGTCTCCAGTTCGTCCAGTCGAGTGGAGAGTTCGTCCTCTTTTGCTGCGTCGAGTTCCGTGTCGCGCAGTTTGGTGTCGATGTCGGACTCCAACTCCGAGATTTCGTCCCGAATCTCACTGGCCCGCTCACGGAGTGAGTCGTGTTCTTGTTCCGTCTCCGAGATTTCGGTTTGTAGGTTCCCAATGTCGTTCTCGAGCGACGACAATTCTTCGCGCTTTTCGTCGTAGGATTCGAGAACGTTTTTCGCGTCGTCACGTGCCTGTTCGGCCTTGTCGCGTTGTTCTTCGTAGTTTTCAATTTTCGATTCGACCTCGTTGCGCTCCGATTCGAGGTCGTTCAGGAGGCTGTGAAGATTTTTTTCCTCCTTCGCTACGATTTGCGTGTCGAGTTCGGAAAGGCTTCCGCGTCGGTCGTCGAGGACGCTTTTCACGCCGAGGCGGGCGTCACTGGCGCGTTCTCGGTACTCCTCTAGTTTACCCAACTGGAGCAGGTCGTCGATCATATCCTGTCGTTGCGCGGGTGTCGCGTTGATGAGTTTGTTCACCTCGCCCTGCCGGACGTAGGCGCAGTTGACGAACGCATCGGCGTCCATACGAAACAGCGAAGCGATGTGATTGCGCACGTCTCGTGCCCCGTCGAAACTCCCGTCGGGAGTTTCGAGGACGCATTTCGCGGTTTGGGCGGAGTCGCCGGTCGCTCGAATCCGACGATGGATGTGGTAATCGCCGCCAGCGTGTTCGAACCAGAGTTCGATTTCTGCGTCCTCCGCGCCGATGGTGACGACATCCTCCAGCGTTCGGTCGAGTGCGTTCGCGCCGTAAAGCGCGAAAAAGCACGCTTCGAGCAAAGAGGATTTGCCACTGCCGTTGAGTCCGTGAATGACCGTGACGCCGGTGTCGAGGCGTAAATCCGCGTCCTCGTAGCATTTGAAGTTCGAGAGGCGAATCCGGTCGAATCTCACAGGTAATCCTCCATGGAAACTTGGTCGTCTCCGGAACTACTGTCCGTTGTTTCCGGTACTTCAGAAGAATCAGTCGTCTCGGTGTTGTCGGCGGAGTCTGCCGTCCCGGTGTTGTCGGCGGATTCCCCGCCGTCGGCAGTTGTAGTCGTGCCATTCATGGATTCGTCGGTTGCTGGCTCATCGTCTGCTGCGCCAGTTGTCGATTCGACAGTATCTGCGGAATCAGTCGCCCCGACGACTGATTCCGCAGTTTCCTCTTCTCCCTCGTCAGTCTCCGTGTCTGTCGATTCGTCTACCACTTCGTCCTCCGCTTCCACGTCATCGGAGGCAGGTTCGAACGCATCAACGTCCTCCGAGATGCGGTCTGCGACGTGTTCTTCGACCGCAGTTCGAACGTTCGAATCGGCGACTTTGCTCGCACGGACGATTTCGTCCACATCGTGTGCAGTTTCGCTGAGTCCCATCTCACGAACCCGACTTCTGACGGCGTCGTCCGGGTCGGCGAAGGAAACCGAAAGCTCGTCCGCTTCGGCTTCGATTTCCCGGCGGTCGGTGACTCGAGTGACGAGCGCACCTTCGTCCAGTGCGAACTCCTCGACTCGCGCAGCAGTTACGTCCCCGCCCTCGCCTTCGATGGAAATCAGGGCGACCGAATCGTCGAGGTCGTACTCACGAACGACGTCGCGGATTCGGTCGATTCCTTCCTCTCCCTTGAGTTCGACCGAGATAAATTCGAAATCGCGGGTTTCGATTCCGCGGCGCGAAAGCGCCACGTCGCCGTCGAATGTGACGATGTTGTAGCCCCGGGCGTCGCGCTCGCTGGCGCTCGCGCGCTCGGTGGAACCGCAGTAGGTGACCCACGTTCCATCGACTCGCTCCTTTTCCGGTTTGTGGTTGTCCCCGAGCAACATCGCGTCGAAATCGACCGACGCTTCGCTCAGGACGACTTCCGACTCCCAGTTGCCGAAATCGAAGGGCGTGAAAAGTCCGTGTCCGACGAGTGCAGAATGCTCCTGCTCGTGCGGCGAAAAATCGTATTCGAGGTCGTCCCGCTTCGATTCCGGAACGTGGTCTAAGCCGTAGAATGCGGTATCTCCCACGACGACCGGTTCCGCGCCGAGTCGAGTGGCCAGTCCGAGCGTTTCGAGCAGGTCGAGCCACTGTTCGCCGCGCGTACTTTCGTGGTTGCCGACGATGGCGAGAAACGGAATCTCTGCACGTTCGAGTTTCCTGAGAACCGAAATTGTCCCGTGGAGGTCGGAAAGTCCGGGTCGTCGGTCGTGGAACAAATCGCCCGCGTGGATGACGGCGTCGAAATCGTCTTCGATTGCGTCATCCACGACGCTGTCGAACGCGGAGAGGAAATCGTTCCGTCGTTCGGGCGAATGATACTGCCGATACCCGATATGGGTGTCGCCCGTGTGAATCACCCGTGTCATTGATTTGTTCGTTGGCTTCCTGCTGTTAAATGATTTCCGTGAGCGCCACGGTACGGTCGATGACGAATCGGATGGTGCTCCGATGGGACGAATGAAAAATCAGGAGAGGGCTGGACAAATCGACAGGGAAACGATTTCGAACTCACGGCCCGGATTGGGCGCGTGTTCTGATATAAACGCTTGGATTCTGTGTTACTGAATGTCGAGCGTGTAGAGTCGTTTGCGCGCATCCGAGAACGAAAACCGCGAATCGACGAGGTCTTCGTCTTCGAGTCGATTCAACGCGTAGCGGACCGTTCGAGGCGGCAGGAGCGTTTCGTCGGCCAGTTCGCTCTGGGTCATCGTCTCGTTGTACTCCAACACCTTCGCGACCAACTTTGCACTGGGTGGAAGGTCGCGGACAGCCTCGGTCGAATCTGCGTCTTGCAACCGGTTAGTGTTCGTCTGGGATAGCTCTGGGACACTCATCGACTACCAATTTCAGATACAGGGTGATAATATTTCCTATTCAATTTTATTACTCATGGGAATTGTCACGGTAAGCTGTGTAGCGGCAAAAACGGTGCGAAAAGGTCGGTCACCCGAAGCCTCTTAAGAGACAGGCGCTTATCCGGAATTGATGACCGATACTGTGGATGACGTAGAACTCCCCTACGACGAGGAGAGTACGTCCAGACAGGAGAAAATAGAGGCACTCCAAGAACGCCTCGAAGTCCTCGAATCCCAGAACGAGGAGATGCGAGACAAACTCCTCGACGCGAACGCGGAGAACAACAAGTACCAGCAGAAGCTCGAACGGCTCACGCACGAGAACAAGAAGCTAAAGCAGTCCCCGTTGTTCGTCGCCACCGTGCAGGAGATTACGGACGAGGGTGTTATCATCAAACAGCACGGTAACAATCAGGAAGCCGTTACCGAAGTGACTGATGAGATGCATACCGAACTCGAACCCGACTCCCGAGTCGCCGTCAACAACTCTCTCTCTATCGTAAAGACCCTTGACGACGAAACGGACGTTCGTGCCCGCGTGATGCAAGTCACGAAGAGTCCCGAAGTCACCTACGAGGACATCGGCGGACTGAAAGAGCAGATGAACGAAGTCCGTGAGACGGTCGAGATGCCGTTGGAGAGTCCCGAGATGTTCACCGAAGTTGGCATCGACCCACCGTCCGGCGTTCTGCTCTACGGCCCACCCGGAACCGGGAAAACCATGCTGGCGAAAGCAGTCGCCAACCAGACCGATGCGACCTTCATCAAGATGGCCGGGTCAGAACTCGTCCACAAGTTCATCGGCGAGGGCGCGAAACTCGTCCGTGACCTGTTCGAAGTCGCCCGTCAGCACGAACCGGCCGTCCTCTTCATCGACGAAATCGACGCCATCGCGTCGAAGCGTACCGACTCGAAAACGTCGGGTGACGCAGAAGTGCAGCGTACGATGATGCAGTTGCTCTCGGAGATGGACGGCTTCGAAGACCGCGGCGAAATCCGCATCATCGCCGCCACCAACCGCTTCGACATGCTCGACCGCGCGATTCTCCGCCCCGGTCGTTTCGACCGCCTCATCGAGGTGCCGAACCCGAACGACGAGGGCAGAGAGCAGATCTTCCGCATCCACACCCGCGGCATGAACGTCGCCGACGACGTGGACTTCGAAAAACTCGCCGTCGAAACGGGCGACGCCAGCGGTGCCGACATCAAGGCCATCTGTACCGAGGCCGGGATGTTCGCCATCCGCGACGACCGCACCGAAATCACGATGCAGGACTTCGAAGACGCACGGGAGAAAATCGAGGCGGAAGACGACGAAAGCGACGAAGTCTCCAAGACGTTCGCCTAAGCGAACCGTCAAACACAGTCGGTCTTTTCAGGTTCGCGGTTTTGTGTTTCAGTTGATACTTGTCTTGGTGCAGTGACGACCACAGAAGTCACGTCTACAGATACGCCCTCGCTCTCGCAGTCACTCGTGGCAGAGCCACTCGTTCCTTGTTCGCTCGCCCGTACCCGCCAGGACAGCAAGGCCGGGTGCGCTGAGGCGCACCCGGCCAACCCAAGTTTAGCCAGTCGTTTTGTAACGGTAATTCATCTTGCCGAAATCTATGGCAAACCAAACAATCAATTGGGGCCGAGTGCAGCGTGAGCGAGGGCCTGGCCTACAGCTAACAGTTGTAATCTGGCCTTCTTGGTTTCGTTTCTAGCAGTTAGAAAATGCGACTTACAGCGCGGTGAAAATCAGATACGGCACGCCGAACAACAGGACGGTCATCACGGCAAGGATGAGCAGGTACGACGCAATCGTGCCTGCCGCGGTCAGCCACGCGGGGTGGTCGAAATCGGCTGGAAGGTTCATACACGATTGTTCGGCGGGAGTACCTAAATCCTACCGGAAAAGGGGGGCAGTCAGTGAACAGAGTATGACCAACAAACAGGCTGTGGAAATCACCAATAAAATATGTCGGAACAATCCAGAGAGAGGTTTCTCTTTGGATTCGTAATAATACTCAACTGATATAGCTAGAAAGAGAAATAGTAATGAAATATCTGCATAAAGAGAAATCGAAGGCGTTTCCCCTGTCCACCGTACAACAGTTCGGAGAGCAACTCCGACAGCGCCAAGAACAAAAACCCATGGCAGATACGTTTTTGGGTATTTCATTAGAGAATATCTACTAATTTCAAACAAAAATTTATTTATATAAATTTATATTCAACTGAAACCGGGGCATCTGTATATTATACGTTGGAGAGAACGTGCTATCGAATAATATCTCCGATTCGGCGTGCTTGCCCTCCCAGTGACGGGTCTTTCTCCACGATTCGCAGGACTTCGTGGTCGGTCACGTCGAAGTAGGATTTCTGCGTCGCGTCCTCGATGAGGTCTTTTTCGAGTCGGAACTCGGTTCCTTCGTAAACCACATCGACGCCCTCGTCATCGAATGAAAGAGTAGTCATACTCCGGCGTTAGCCCCCGACGGATAAAAAAGCTGTAGAATAGCTATCGACACACAGGTGTTTGGGAACGTAGCGCATCCCAACTCGGCAGACGAGCGTCAGACGTTCTCGGGAGGATTTATTACGCGGGAATCGTTGGTAGGATGTGTGCCGCTCCGCTCCGACCCTCTGGATGAACTTTCGATTCCCGACGGGACGACCGTCGAAGAACACGACCTCGTGACCAACGGCGACATCATCGTCGGCGCACAGAGCACTGTCGAGTTCGGCGTGCGTGGGAACCACGTCATCGCGGGCGAGCGAGCGACGTTTGGCGGACATATCGAAGCTGAGGCGGACTGTCGCCTCGACCTCTGGTCGGAGGTCGATGGCGACGTTCTCGTCGGACAGGACGCCTACTTGGGCGAGCGCGTCCACGTTGCCGGGCGATTGATGGTCAGCGGCGACCTCGACATCGGCGACGACGTTCAAATCGACAACGGATTCGAAGCGAACGGCTGGATTGTCATCCGAAATCCGATGCCGACCGTCGTGTTCCTCTTCGTCTACCTCTCGCAGTTGCTCCGACTGGGCGAGGAGGAGGCCGCGAAAAACGTCATCGACGAGATGCTGGACGAAAGCGAGGCCGACCCGGCGGTCATCCCGCGAAGCGCCCACGTCAGCGACGATGCGTGGCGCGTTTCGACCCCCGCGACAATCGGCGACGAATGCCGACTGCACGGCAACATCCGCGCCGAGGAAATCGAGATGGGTTCGAAGACCGAACTGTTCGGCAGTCTTCGTGCTCGCGGCGACATCGTCGTGGGGGAGAAGACGCGAATCCACGGCGACGTGACGACCCGCAATGGGACCGTCGTTTTGGAAGACGGGGCGGAAGTGCTGGGCGACGTAGCCTGCACGGACCTCGAATTTCACGAGAACGCAACTGCTGATGGAACCATGCGTGCTCGCGGCGAGATGACGATGATTCGGAGCGAGCGACGAAGGCCGACTGGTGAATCCGATGATGAAAACGAAAACGAGGCGGAAGATGCCGTCGAGACGGCGGAAACCGCCCATCAGCGAGAACGAGGCGCGGGAGACGGCCCTGCTCCGCAAGCCTGAGTATTGACACGTTTCGGTCGTTATCTCACAGAAATGACAGACATCATCAGCGGGTAGTATTCTATTGGAATGTCAGATTTTTGTTGACTTCCCAACAGTATAATAACCTCCGGGGGCTTTGGTACTTGGTGACGTATGCAAACTAAACACAGTCATGGTTGGTGGTATCAATGCACTCGGTCGTGTTGACGAAAGGCGTCCCCGACTTCCGCGAGGGGCAGGTGTCGTTCGACGAGGACGGTCACTTAGAACGCGGACGGACGCCGACGGTGATGAACCCGAACGACGAGTTCGCCCTCAAGGCTGCCCTCCAGACGAAAGTGAAACACGGCGGGCAGGTGAGCGCGATGAGCATGGGGCCGCCGGGCTACGCCGACGTGCTCCGCGAAGCGATGACGGTGTACGCGGACGACTGCTATCTCCTCTCCGACCGCGAGATGGCCGCCGCGGACACGTGGGCGACGGCGATTACCCTCTCGGCAGGAATCGAAAAAATCGGCGAACCGGATTTGGTTTTCGCGGGGTTCAAAACCGCAGACGGAGAGACGGGACAGACCGGCCCGCAGACGGCGTGGTGTCTGGACTATCCCATCATCACGCACGTCATCGCGATGGAAGTCGACGAGGAGGAACGACAGGTACGCGCGAAACGACTCGTGGAGGGTGACGTAGACGAAATCGAAACCGTCACCGCGCCGCTTCCGGCATTCATCGTGACCGACCCGGAGTACGAACCATCGTACCGAAAGTCGGCCCACCGACTCCAGAAGAAGCGACTGAAAGCCGAAACCGAAGAACGCGCCGAGGAGTACGAAGAGTACCTCTCGACGTGGGACCACGCCGACCTCAATCTCGACCCGGAGTACATCGGACTGGACGGGTCACCGACAATCGTGTCGTCGGTTGACCCGATTCCGAAGGCTCCGGCGGAGCGGGATGCCACGATGGTCACGCCCGACGACGAGGAGGCGATAGAGGACGTGCTCGAAACGATGCGGCCATTCGCCACGGGGGACTGATAATGACGAACGAAAATCCCGGCGACCGAACCGTCGAGGAACTGGAAGAGGACGTACAGACCGTAGAAGACCCGGGTGCTTTGGACGACCTGCTTACGGACGAAGAAGAAGGCAAAGACAGGAAGACGGCAAAGGAGGTCATCCAAGCCCGAATCGACGAACTGGAAGCCGAGACAGAAGGTGGTGAAGTCGAAGACACGGAAACCGAAGGCGAGTACGAAGAGACAGCGGAGGACGTGGCAGACCCGGACGAGGGAGAAGAAACGGCGGAATCGGATACATCCGATTCCGCTGATGCAGACGAAGCAGATGAAGCCGAAGCGGAGGAAGAAGACGACGGACTCACCCATCCCACCGCGGACAAAAAACACGTTCGGGCGCTGGAAGACGGCGTCTACCGCGACATGTGGGTGTACTGCGAGACGCAGGGCGGCGAACTCCTCGACGTATCGAAGGAGATGCTCGGCAAGGCCCGCGAGTTGATGGACGACTACGAAACCGAGTACGGCGGCGACGAACGAGTCGTCGCCGTACTCGTCGGCGACGACATGCACGACCTCGCGGAGGAGTGTATCGCGCTCGGCGCGGACGTGGCGGTGTACCACGACGACGACCGACTGGAGCGATTCCGCCACAAGCCATACACCGAAATCGTGGCGGATATGGCGCGAACCGATGCCGACTGGAAGGAGTACGACAAACCGCGCTACTTCCTCTTTCCGGCGACCAACAACGGACGCGACCTCTCCGCACAGGTACAGGGCGAACTCGACTCCGGACTCGCGAGCGACTGTTCGGGCTTGACCATCACGAACGAACTCATCTCGAATCCGGTAAAAACCGGCATGCCCGGCGAGAAGGTGGATTTCGAGCGCATCCTCCACATGAAACGCCCCGATTTCTCCGGGTTCGAGTACTCGACCATCCTCTGTATCGACAACCCCGACCGGGAGTTCCACCCGCAGGGCTGTTCCGTGATTCCGGGTAGTTTCGACGCGATGGAAGCCGACCCCGGACGTGAAGGCGAAATCGTTTCCCACGACATCGACACGCCGGACGACTGGTATCGAGTCGAAGTTACCGAGTGGGACACCCTCGATGCGGGCGTCGATTTGACCGGGCGGGAAGTCGTCATCGCAATCGGTCGCGGCATCGGCGACGACCCCACGGAAGGAATCGAACTCGCCCTCGACCTCGTGGACGCCTTCGACGACGCCGACCTCGGCCTTTCTCGAGGTGTCGTTACGGCCTCCTACAACGTGGAGGGTCACGTCGAGCAGTACGTCAGCGAGGAGCGCCAAATCGGCGAAACCGGCCAAATCGTCCAACCGCCGCTCTACATCGCGGCGGGCATCAGCGGCGCGATTCAGCACAAAGTCGGCATGGACGAGTCGGAGACGATTATTGCGATTAACACCGACACGGACGCCGACATCAAGGATTTCAGCGATTACTTCATCGAAGGCGACCTGTTCGAAGTGCTTCCCCGCCTCACCGAGGCAGTCGAGGCGGGCGAACTAGATGCGGTCGTGGCGGAAGACGATGACTGAACATGGTGATTGACAGCCAATGACAGGAGAATACGAACAGTACGAAGCCGTCGTAGTCGGTGCTGGCCCCGGTGGAGCCGCGGCGGCCGCGACGCTCGCACGCAACGGAATCGAAACGCTCGTCTTGGAACGCGGTGTCGAAGCCGGGTCGAAAAACGTCTCCGGCGGCCTCATCTACGCCGAGGAGTCGGCGCCGTACACCATCGACTCGCTCTTTCCTGATTTCCGCGAAGAGGCCGCAGAACGCCCGATTACGAGCTACAACATCCACAACGTCGCCGACGAGAAGGTGAAATCGTTCGATATCACCCGACTCCACGAACACGACACGGAGTGGTCCGACGCCGTCCTCCGGCGCAAAATGGACTCGTGGTTGGCCGACCGGGTTCACGAGATGACGAGCGAAACCGGCGGCGGCCTGCTGACTGGCGTTCGAGTGAACGGCTTACTCCGCGAGAGCGGCAAAATTGTCGGCGTCACCTGCGACGAACTCGACCCCATCAAGGCCGACTTCATCATCGCGGCGGACGGCGTAAACAGCGAACTCGCCCGCGATGCCGGTCTGATGGACTGGGACGAACCGGACGAATGGTTCCAAGGTGTGAAAGCAGTCATCGACATGCCCGAAGACGTTATCGCGGAACGGTTCGGCGTGTCGCCGAACACAGGCGAAGCGCACCTCTTCTCGGGCAACCTGTTCGAGGACGTTCGCGGCGGTGGTTTCCTCTACACGAATCAGGATTCGCTGTCGATTGGCACGGTTTTCCACCTCGACAGTCTGGTGGCGGAGGAGGCGGAACCGCACGAACTGCTCGACAATCTGCTCACGCATCCCTTGCTCGCCCAGTGGTTGAACGGCCACTACGACGAGGTGGAGTACAGCGCGAAACTCGTCCCCGATTCGAAGAAGGCGGCGCACCCCGCGCCCCACCGCGGGCGTCTCGCGCTCGTCGGAGACGCTGGCGGGCAGATGCAGGCCCAAGGGCCGATTATCAAGGGAATGAACCACGCCGTGACTGCCGGCGCGCTCGCTGCCGAGGCCTTCGCCGAGGCGCGAATGCGCGGCGACCCAGAAAAGGCCGGACGACTGTACGAGAAGAAGTTGAAAGACGAGGGCGTGATGGGGAAACTGCGTCCGAAGCAGTACCGAACCCTCGGACGATTCGGCGAGAACGGAACAATAGCAGAGTTCACCGACAACCTTCTCACGTCGCCGATTGGCCGTGCCGTGCTTCGCTCTGGCGCGATGGAGTCGCAACTGGAGCGCCTGTACAGTTCGCCGTTCCTCTCTTCGATGATTCCGGACACGAAGACGCCCTACGTCACGCTCCCGACGGTTATCGCGGAGGAGTTGGGCACCGAAATCGAAGACGTGAACGAGGTCGAACCGAAGAGCCTCGCCGACCGAATCGGCGATTTGACCTACGACACCGACGTGGGCAACCCACACATCCGCCTGCGAAACGACTCCTACGAAGCCAGCGGCGAGGCGGTTTCGGCCTGTCCGGTCAGCGCGAAGGATTTCGGCGGCGGATGCTACCGCGAGGAGACGGTGCAGATGAACGGCCACGAGGAGAAAATCGTGAGCCTCGACACGCAACCCTGCGTCGAATGTGGCACTTGTGCCGTCGTCGCCGAGACGGAGTGGGAACACCCGCGCGGCGACAAAGGCGTGGAGTTCAAACAAGGGTGAGCGAGAACAGGAGGAGTCACGAATGACCGAACACCGCGACCGAATCGCCGACCTCGCAAACCGGGCGCAGGCCGACCGTAAATCGTTCGACCCGCCAGAAAACCCGCCGGACGAGGAGCGCGCGGTGTCCATCCTGCGTTCGGGCGTCGGCGATGTCGTCTCGGTGTACGTCGAAGGGCGAACCGGCGAGTTCGTGCGATTCGACGAATGGGAGATGACGCGGCTTGAGCAGGCGCTCAACGACTGGTTGGCGCTGTACGCACGCTGTTACGGCCACGAAATAGAGACTGAGTTCACGGTTCGGGAAGTCGCGGAACTGGTCGTGAAGACCCACAATATTCACGACACGGTGCAACTGCTGACCCGGATTCCGAGTCCTGAAATCCGGCGTGCACGGCGCTAGTCGAACGCTTCTTCGTTTCCGACGAGTTCGAACAGCGGGTCGTACTCGTCCGGCAACTGCTGGCGGACCTGTTGGTACTCTCCCTCCGGAACGACTTCGGCGACGAGCGACAGCACGCCTTTGGCGTGAAAGAGCGCGTCCTGTCGTTCGATTCCTTCGCGCTCCGCAACGCGGTCTACGAACTCGTCGAAGTGGAATCGCTGGCCGGATTCCGCCCGTTCGAGATACCAGTCGATTTCCATCGGGAGCGGCCCCGCGAGGTCTTTGGCTTCCCCCTCCTGCAATCGCTCGCCGAGCGTCGTCAGCGTGGCGCGAATCGCTCGAACCGTTTTTCCCTGCGTATCCAACTTCAGTCGGTGCTGTGTCTGGCCGATAAACTGGCTGTAATCCATGTTTTCCCCCAACCATAGAACGTCGGGAAAGTACAAGAATCGAATGGCAGAATCGGGCAGGGATGGTTGGTCGAAATTTTTACAGCCACTGTGGCGCGCGCTGGTACGCTCCTGAGGACTGTACGTCCGAAGGGGTGTACTGACAGCGTGCGAGGGATGACCGGAATGAGTGAAACGAATGACGGGAATCGGTTGGGGAGGTGTGTGGTCGGTTGCGGTTTGCGGTTTCATTGGAGTCGTGATTTGCTTCGATACAATCGAATCAAATAGGAGTGAGCAAATCACGACTCCAAACGAACCACCTCAAAGCACGGCCACAAAACGCTACCCGGATGCTGGCGTAGGGTGGATGCCATGACGGCAGTAAAAATCATCAAAGTGCTCGGCACGTCCGAAGAATCGTGGGAAGACGCCGCTCGGGAAGCAGTCGAACAGGCGAGCCAGACCATCGACGAGATTCACGGCGTCGAAGTCGAAGATTGGACGGCCGACGTAGAGAATGGTGAGATAACGGGATACAAAGCGACGGTCGAAGTCGCGTTCCCGGTTCGCCACGAATAAACGGGGGGTGGCGGCGAGAATCGAGTTCGACGTTCCTTTTCGAAATCGAACACCTGCCGAGCAGTCGCCATCGCTCTCGGAACAATGCGGTTGCGGTACTGGTTTGGAAAATAGAGATGCTACAGTTTCACCGCCATCATCACCTCGTCTACGTAGTCGCCCCCGATTTTGTAGTGGTCTTTCCGAACCGCCTCGGTTTCCCAGCCGTGGGCTTTGAGGAAGTCGATGGCGTTCTGGTTGGTCGAAGGAGCGCTCTGGTACACCTTTTCGTAGCCGTTCGACCCGGCCCACTCCAACCCGCGTTCGAGCAGGTGGCTTCCGATTCCGTGGCCGGTGTACTCGTCCAAGACGCCGACGGTCAACTCCGCAGTGTGGCTGAGTTTGTCCAGTTCCGGCGCGTGGAGGTGCACCCAGCCGACCACGTCGTCGTTCACCGTGGCGACGAAGAACATCCGCGATTGGAGTTCGTTGTGCCGGAGCAGGGCCTCCTGGTGGTCGATTTCGTCCGCGACGGTTTCCGCGACGATGTAGGTTCCTTCCTCCGCGACCTGTCGAATCGCGCCGACGATACCCGTCAGGTCTTCCTGCCGGGCGGGGCGGATGATGAACTCTATATCCTCATCGAGGAACTCCTCTTCCGCCCCGGTTTCGAGCGAGACGGTGAGGACGCCGTCGTCCTCCGAGAGGTAGCCATCCCGACGGAGGATGGCGACGTGGTGGAGGAACCCACTCGGGTCGATGCCGAGCGACTGCTGTACGTCGTCCGCGTCGGCCGTTCCGTGCTGTTCTACGTATTCGTAGATGTGCTTGCGGTCTTCGTGGCCGAACTCTAGTTTCTCGGAGAACTCCATGCACACTGTTACCACTTATCCCTACTTATTATTAACGATGGATTGGACAGTGGACTGAGAGGACTTACGATTCTATGGATTGGGTCGTTTGAGAGTGATTTTGGTCGGGTTTTGTGGTTATTTTCGACATTATAGGACAAATCACGACTCCAAATGACGGCCTTGACGAAACAGGCAGTGCGTAGTTTACCCCGGAACAGATATGATATAGACAAATCACGTCAACAGATAACCGCCTCCGTAAGCCACACCCTCCCCAAACTGATTCCTTCCCTCGTTTCACTCGGTCAGTCATCCATCGTCAGAGACACGCTCTGCCGAGCCGTTCGCTCGCACGGGAATAGCAAGCGCTTCCCTGCTCTCGTTCGCGTTGCTCACGAGAACTCCGCTCACGAAGACCTCGCACGCTGTCAGCGCTGGCGTCTCGGACGTACAGTCCTCGCTGCCACGCTAGCGCGCCATCCCGGTTGCGAAGATTCGTTCACGAACATCCTCTCTCGAAAAACCGAAAGGCAGTTCCCGGTTTCCCTGTTACCGACGAGCATGATTTCCATCGCGCTCGCGGGCAAGCCCAACGCCGGGAAGTCCACCTTCTACAAATCTGCGACGCTGGCCGAGGTAGACGTGGCGAACTACCCATTCACGACAATCGACGCGAATCGCGGCGTGAGCCACGTCCGAACCGACTGTCCCTGTCTCGAACGCGATGAACGATGTGGGAACGAACACTGCCACGACGGCAAACGCTACGTCCCCATCGAACTGCTCGACGTGGCTGGACTTGTCCCGGGCGCACACGAAGGCCGTGGACTGGGTAACCAGTTCTTGGACGAACTGACGAACGCCGACGCAATCATCAACGTCGTGGACGCTTCCGGCGGAACCAACGAGGAAGGCGAACCCGTCGAAGTCGGCACCTACGACCCAGTCGAGGAAGTCGATTTCATCGAGGAGGAGATGAACCAGTGGCTCGCAGGCATCATCGAACGCAACTGGGAAACCGTCGAACGCCAGTCGCGCTCGCCCGGATTCGACATCGACGAGGCTCTCTCGGAGATGCTGACGGGATTCGGCGCGAGCGAACACGAAGTGGCGGCTAGCCTCCGCGAACTCGAATACCCCGACGACCCCCAACAGTGGACGGACGACCATCGCGAAGCACTCGCCCGCGACATCCGCGCCCGAACCAAGCCGATAATTCTCGTGGCGAACAAGGCCGACATCGCGCCCGAAGAGAACATCGAACGACTGCGCGAAACCGGCAAACCCGTCATCCCTGCGACTGCAGAAGGCGAACTCGCACTTCAGAAGGGAGTCGAAGCGGGCGTCGTGGACTACGATTCCGGTGATGACGATTTCGAAATCGTTGGCGACCTGAGCGGCCAACAGCAGGCCGGACTCGAACGAATCAGAGGCGTCATGCAGGAGTGGGGCGGAACCGGCGTGCAGGACGCCCTCGACACCGCCGTCTACGACCTGCTCGACAGAATCACGGCCTATCCCGTGCAGAACGAATCGAAGTGGACGGACGGCCAAGGAAACGTGCTTCCCGACGCCTTTCTGCTCCCGAACGGTTCGACTCCACCAGACCTCGCGTATGCAGTTCACAGCGACATCGGCGACGGCTATCTCCACGCCGTCAACGCGAAGACGAACCGCGACATCAGCGACTCCTACGAGTTGGAAGAGGGCGACGTCATCAAAATCGTGAGTACGGCGAAGTAGTCGTGGTCACAACTCGCGGTCGTCGCTGTTTTCGTCCACGCCAACCAGTCGAGCGAAATTTTCGAACACCTGCTCCCCGTTCACGTCCGAAAACGAGTCCTCGTTCTCCTGCCAGCCAAAATCCGCGGACACTCTCGGGTAAAGCCTCTCCGTAAACTCCGGATGAAACTGCATCGTCCACAACGGAACGTCCCGATGCCGAGTGGCGAAATGGTCGTTGTACTTCGTTGAGGCAATCGTTTCCATCCCGTTTCCGGTTTCGACCAGGTGGTCGCCGTGAACCGCCGGAACGACCGGCGAAACAGCCTCGAAAATCGGGTCGTCCGCGAGGTCAGCACGGACGAGTTCGTTCGTCAGTCCGCGATGTTCGACCGACCCGCCGAGCGCGTGGTTGACGATTTGGTGGCCGAAACAGACACCGAGGGTCGGAATCTCGCGAGCGACCAGTTCGCGGACGAACTGGATTTCCTCGTCCATCCACGGATAGTCCGCACGCTCGTACACGCCCGCCGTGCTTCCGGCGACGATGACGCCGTCCACGCCGGAGAGCGATGGGTTCCCGCCCTCGTTCGCGTAGTCGTAAACTCGGTGCTCCGGAAGATAGGTTCGCATCTCGCGAACGAAGTAGCGGAAATCGGGGTTGACCTCGTTTTCCAGTACGAGCAACATCGACCGACTATCGAACGGAATCGGTCAAAAAGCTATGGCCGGCGGAAACCGGCGAAACTCAGCCTTCCAGAAATTCGACCAGCAGGTTGCTCACTTTCTCCGGTCGGTCATTCTGCACCCAGTGACTCGCGTTCGGCAGTCGTTCGACCCTGAGGTTCGGAACCCATCGCTCCATTCCCTCCGTCAGTTCGACTCGGAGGGCCGCGTCCTGTTCGCCCCAAATCAGTAGGGTGGGTGCCTGTACTTCGTTATTGCTTCGAGAGCGGCCGAACAGCGCCCGGAGTTCGTTCCGTGCTCGCTCCCAGAAGAGCGCTCGATAGTAGTTAATCGCGCTCGTCAGTGCACCCGGTTGCTTGGCGGCCTCGACGTATCGCTGAATGTCGAGTTCATCGAAGGCGTTCGGATTTTCCGCACCGTCGCGGAACAGTTCCGCGATGGGAGTGTAGTTGCGAATGGAGAGCAGACGTTCGGGGAGCCACGGCAACTGAAAGTAGAACACGTACCACGAACGCCGAAGTTGTTCCGGCGTTCGGAGCATCTCTCGAAACCGTTCCGGATGCGGTGCGTTCAATACCGCGAGTTTTTCGACTCGCTCGGGATGGCGAATGGCGACTTCCCACGCGATGAGGCCGCCCCAGTCGTGACCGACGATGTGGGCACTCTCTTCGTCAAAATGG
This sequence comes from Haladaptatus litoreus, assembly GCF_900156425.1. GTDB lineage: Archaea > Halobacteriota > Halobacteria > Halobacteriales > Haladaptataceae > Haladaptatus > Haladaptatus litoreus. Next base: position 1,284,324 of record NZ_FTNO01000001.1, on the reverse strand, counting down.
TCGATAAGTCCGAGCACGTCGCCGACCAGTTCGTCGAGTCCGTACTGTTCGACGCTGTGCGGTTTCTCGGAGGCGTTGTAGCCGCGCAAATCCGGTGCGACGACCCGGTATCCGGCCTCCGCGAGTGCCGGAATCTGTTTCCGCCACGAGTACCAGAACTCCGGAAAACCGTGGAGGAGGACGACCAGCGGCCCCTCTCCGGCCTCGACGTAGTGGTGGCGGACGCCGTTGACGATTGCGTCGTCGTGAGTCAATTCAGGCATGCCAGTACCGACGGTGTTTTCGTGGTTAAGCGTTGACGTGTGTGCGTGCCGGAATCGCTTCGCGTTCCGCTCGGTGAGGTTCAACCCAGCCAGTTGTATCTCGATGAGTCGAAGCTATCGTCAGTCATCGAGTGGTTCGATTTCGAATCACCGAATTATGACGCTCTCCCGGTTCGAAAAATCCACGGCGAGTGGACGCTTACAGACTGGCGCACACCCGCGCATTCGTCGCGTATCTTTCGGGTGCGAACGAACTCCGGGTTGTTCGAGACGCCGACGAAATTTCCATTTCTGTCTACGAACAATGCGTCTCGTGGTGCAAGACAGAAGGAGTCCCCGAAATCTCGAATCTCGCAGGGCGAGTCGTGACGAGTTCGACCTTCGAGGAGGAGTGGATAGAACAGTGTCAGACGCTCGAAACGGAGTTACAGTAGTATTTGATTGACGTAATCGTCCATCTCACGCGCCAGCGAAATCGACCCTGGGAGAATCCAGAAATAATCGTAGACGACCCCCTCGTCTTCGCCGTCTCCTGTGACCGTGTGTCGCCACTGATCGCGGGATTCCTCCGCGATGAGGTGGAAGAAATGACGACGATACGATTTCGGCTTCTCGTGGTGTTCCCACACGTCCGTTGTGAGGGACTGTATCGACTCGAACTCCGTCAGACCGCTTTCTTCCTTCACTTCTCGAACGACCGCCTCGCGCGGCGACTCCCCGTCCTCGATGCCCCCTTTCGGAATCTGCACGCCCCCCTCCGGGTTGGGATGCTCAAACACGAGCAGTTCGCGGGACTCCGCCTCTTTGCGGGTGACGTAGGCGTACGCTTTTTCCTCGGTAAACGTTGATTCGGTCACGACTACAATTGTTAGATGAAGAGGAGAGGTGTAAGTGTCCCGGTCAGGGTTCGCGGGGAAATCGTTTTCGCTGTCCGGTTTTCGTCCGGAGTTTCGGTCTTGCCACCGATTTCGACCGTCGTTCACTCGCGCGCGACGAACATCCCGGTATTTTTCGTGACGTGGAAAACCCCGTCCCCGAACCGTTCTTCGTACTGCTCGGCGACCGTATCGGAGTCGAGCCAATCTGTCATAAATTCTGGTTTTATCAACAGGACAATAGCGTTACGACAGGGGCCGGAACCAAACCGCCGCGAGCAGAAGCGCGAGGAAAACGTACGACCCGCGAATTAGGAGCATCGTGGCCAATTCCGGCCCGGTACGGTGGGCGACGACGACGATTACCGCGAAGGCCAGCACCGCGAGAACACTGCTCGGGGGAAAGACCTCGGCGACGACGAATCCGAGGACGCAGAGCAGGGAGAATGCCATGAGCAAAAACGCCGTCGTCCGGGCGCATTCGCGCCCGAGGACGACTGCCACGGTGCGTTTCGAGATGGAACGGTCGTAGTCGTAATCCTGCGCGTCGTCGATGACTTTCACGCCGGAAAGGAGGACGAAAAAGACGCCAGCGAACGCGAGCGCAATCGGCGCGAGCGTTTGCGTTTGCGTGTAGAACCCGCCGAGAATCGCGAGCGCGATGCCGAGCGGGTAGCCCCCGGTCGCAGAAATCGGGTGCATGTCGAGTTGCGGCGCGTGGAGATAGCCGACGAACCACCCCGGAAGCGTGATGAGTGCGGCACCGATTCCGACGATGGCCCAAAGACCGGCGAGACAGAGCGCGAAGACTGCGGTCGCGGCGGCAAGGAGGAGTTTGCATCCTCGTTCTGTGAGTGGATGGTCGTCGTCCTCACCACGGACGTGAAAATCGATGTAGCCGTCCTTGACGTGGGCCGTGTAGACTCCCGCGAAGATGGCCGTCATGTGGAGTGCGCCCGTCAGGAGCGAGAACTGTCCGGCGAGCATGCTCCCGAACCACGACGCCGCGATGGGTGGAAGCATGAACACCGGATGAATCTGGGAAACGACGGCGCGGAAGGCGGAGACTGCGCCGGAGTCGTGGCGCGAGATGGGCATGGCATCAAAACACGGGGGCAAAGAAGATAAAATCTCAGGTCAGTGGAAGCACGGAGTGAAAAAGCGTTTCACCGATTCCGATTACCGAACCGCGTCCGCCGCTTCGCCCATGATTTCCAGCGCCTCCTTGATTTCTTCGACACCAGTTGCATAGGAGATGCGTGCGTAGCCAGCGCCGTTCTCGCCGAAGGCTTCGCCGGGAACGACGACGACGCCGCGGGAAAGCACTTCGTCAATCCATCCTTCGGGCACTTTCGGCATGGCGTAGAAGGCTCCGGACGGCGTCGGCGTTTCGAGGCCGATGTCCGAAAGGCCGTCCAAAAGTACGTCCCTGCGCTCTTCGAACGAGGAGACCATTTCCTGCACCGGGTCTTGCGGGCCGGAAAGCGCACCTTTCGCGGCGAACTGCGCCGGGGCGCTCGCGCAGGCTTGGACGTACTGATGAACGCGGAGCATGCGCTCGATTCGGCGTTCGCTTCCGGCGACCCAGCCGAGTCGCCAGCCGGTCATCGAGTAGGTTTTCGAGCAGGCGTTGACGATGACGACGTTGTCCGATTCCGCGAACTCCATCGGTGAGTAGTGGTCACCGTCGAAGACGATGTGTTCGTACACCTCGTCTGTGATGCAGAGTACATCGTGTTCGTCCGCGATGCGGGCGAACTCGCGAATGTCTTCCTCGGAAGAAACTGCGCCGGTCGGATTGCCGGGGCTGTTCACGACGAACGCCGCCGTGTCGTCCGTAATCGCGTCCTCGACATCTGCGGGGTCGAGTGTGAGGTCTTCGCGGACTGCCACTGGTTTCGGCGTTCCGCCAGCGATGTGCGTGAGGGCGTCGTAGGCGACGAATCCGGGGTCGGGGAAGATGACTTCCTCGCCCTGATTCACGTGAGCCTCCATAACGAGGTGAAGGGCTTCGCTTCCGCCTGCGGTAGCGATGATGTTCTCCGGCGGAACGTCGAGGTCGTTGTCGCGCTCGTGCTTCGCGCTGATGGCCTCTCGGAGTTCTACGATGCCTTTGTTCGAGGTGTAGGCGTCCGTCGCGCCGGATTCGATGGCGTCGAGTGCGGCCTGTCGCGCGTGCTGTGGGGTTGGAAAGTCCGGTTGGCCGATGCCGAGGTTGATAGCGTCGTCTCCTGCGGCTTCGAACACTTTCCGAATTCCGCTAATCGATACGTGTTCGACCCTGTCCGAAAAGCCGGTCATACGCCCGAAACCACGGAGCGGGGGGCGATAATTCTTCTCCTCGACTACTCGACAGTCGTGGTCGTTTTATTCGACCTGTGCGCGAAGGGATTCGAGATGGTCAGAAAGCACGGAGAGGGCGGCGTCGGCGTCCATGTAGCCGTTTTCGTACTCCGAGTACACTTTGTCCACGTCTCTGAAAAATTGGGTCAAATCAACGTCGTCAGATTCACTCATATTCGACCGAAGGCACTTCGAACCCAAAAACGTCCTGTTTGCATACTGAGAGTGGTTATCCGAATATAAATCTTATGATACAAATTTATTTTAAATAATATATTTACTGTAATAAATCTTAATATCAACCAGTAGAGTTCTGGATATGCGATGCCAGAAAAATTCAATCGACGATCGATACTCAAATCGCTCGGAACCGCGGCAACCGCCGGAACCGCAACGGTCGCAATGAGCGGTTCGGCGAGTGCGTTTACCATGGACGAACGTGTTGAAGTCACGGCGAGTGCGCTGAACACGCGGGAACAGCCTGGTACGGAGTCGACCGTCGTCGCCACGCTGAACAACGGCGAAGTCGGCGAAATCATGAACGGCCCGGTCGACGAAGACGGCTACCGCTGGTGGGGCGTCCACTGGCTCGACCGGAACGTGTGGGGCTGGTCGGTCGAGCAGTACCTCCAGTCCACGTCCGGTGGCGGCGGTGCTGACTTCGACTGGCCGATTACAGGCTACATCACCTCGCCGTACTCGTCGCCATCCCGTCCGAACCACCTCGCGGTGGACTTCGGAGCCAACGGCAACATCGGCGAGCCGATTTACGCGGCCCGCGACGGTGTCGTTGACATCCGAAGCTACCAAGCCGACGGCTGTGGCAACTACCTAAAACTCGGCCACGAGAACGGCTACCAGACACTCTACTGTCACCTGAACAGCTTCGACGTTGTGCAGGGCGAGAGTGTCTCGCGCGGCCAGAAAATCGGTGGCATGGGTGACACAGGTAACTCCACTGGTCCTCACCTCCACTTCACCATCGAGCAAAACCGCAACCACCTCTCGATTCCGGGTAACGACGGCGACAACGTCACCGCAGGCGACCCGATTCCGAAGGACTACTCCGGAATCTGAAATCGGCGCAGTCACAGGCATCAAGAACAATCAGTCGTTTTTTCAGGCGTCGAAATCGGGCGATTGTGCAGTTGCTTTAGCGAGGGCGAGACGGTAATTATCGGAAAGGACACAACCACTAGCGGTTGCCATCTACACAACCACTAAAATCATCAGGCGGCACTAACCACAGAGGTCAGCAATCGACACAACCGCCAGCGGCCAGCAGTTCTCCGCGAGCGAGGAGTGTAACGACGAGCGAGCGGGCCGACGACTGAACGGAGCGGGTTCTCGTGAGCGAAGCGAACGAGAGTACGGAAGACGCTTTGCGTCTTCCGGAGCGAAGTGAAGGAGGAGTGCTTTTGGTCGAGCTTTTACAGGATACCAGCAGAAATGGCGATGACTGTCATCGCCGTTTCTGCCCGTGACCGTCGTAAAAGGTCGTGCTCATTGGAACATCCGCAGTGGCTTCGCCTGCGAACTCTCTTCTTGCTCTGCTTCCTGCATACGCTGGGCGAACTGCTCTTTCTGCTCGCGGATGTCTTCTGCCCGCTCTACGAGGTCGTCGGTGTTCACCTCAATGTCGGCAATCGGGGCGATGCCGTCCTTGATGAGGACTTGGGCCGCTGCTGGGTCGGGGAACTGCGGGTCGGACTGGACGATGAGGCCGATTGCGTCGAGTCCGAGTTTGCCCGCACGATGCAAGAGCGCGCCGGTCGGCCCGCTGACCGCGCCCGTTTCGTTCGGGAAGCCGATTCCGCGCTCGTCCAGCACGTCGTTCATCTCGCCGGTCGAAACGCCGTACAGTTCGGGAACCGTTCCGACCTCCTTCTGGTGTGGCAGACCGCTCAGGTAGAGCGGCGTCGCGTCTTTCGACTGAATCCACGAGGAGACGCATTTTGCGAACTGCGGCGACCCGTCGGCGGACACGGGCACGTCGCTTTTGAGTGCGACCAGATTCCGCTCCTCGTCGGCGTACAGTCGCACGGGAGGCAGAAGTTCGCGGTCGTCGCCGTCGTACACCGCGATTTCTGGAATCCCGTCGCAGTCGATACCCGCGTAGTAGGTCATGTCGAACTGCTCTACGATGTGGTCGGTGGCGATTTTGCCGACCAATCCAAGTCCCGGAAGGCCTTCGACCAGTGTCGGCGCGTCGAGTTCGATGTCCTCGGCGACCACGGTAATATTACTCATACATCACAGTTCGGACGGGTTCAACTTAAAAAGGAGGTAGTGTTCAGTTATCGAACCCGTCACGTTGCTCCGAAACCCACAAACACCTCTCGCACGCAGTGACGAGTAATGGACGCACTGGAGCGATACGAACCCATCATCGACGACTTCGAGGCGTTTCGCGCCGCCTGTGAACGCCCGCTCCCGTCGGTCGTTCGGGTGAACGAAATCAAAGCGACCCGCGAGCAGGTGACTGAGGCGTTCGACGCCGAGGGAGTCGAATGGGAATCACGCGACTGGAACGAAAACGTACTGAAAATCGACAGCAGTCCGGGCAACACGTGGCCTTCGTTTCACGGCTGGACGCACGGACAGGAGGAAGTCTCTTCTATCTCGGCGTTCGCGCTCGACCCGGAACCCGGCGAGCGAGTCCTCGACTCCTGTGCCGCGCCGGGTAGCAAGACGACACAACTCGGCGCGCTGATGGACGACGACGGACTCATCGTCGCCAACGACAGCAACCTCGGACGACTGTCCGCGCTTCGATTCAACACCGAACGACTCGGGGTTACCTGCGTCGCCGTGACGAATCAGGACGCGCGCAACTTCTCGCTCAAACCGTTCGGCATCGAGGCGTTCGACTCGGCACTCGTTGACGTTCCCTGTTCCTGTGAAGGGACGATTCGAAAGAATCCGACCGCATTAGACGACTGGAGCCTCGACCACATCGAAGGCGTCGCGGGGGTACAAAAGGGAATCCTTCGCCGCGCAATCCAAGCCACGAAGGAAGGCGGCAGCGTCGTCTACTCCACCTGTACCTTCGCGCCGGAGGAAAACGAAGCCGTTCTAGACCACGTTCTCAAACGTGAAGACTGCCGACTGGTCGAGTACGACATCGGTCTTCAATCCGAACCCGGACTCACCGAATGGCAGGGCGACGAATTCGACGAGAGCATCCGGAAGGCGAAACGGTTCTACCCGCACCACAACGACACTGGCGGATTCTTTTGCGCGAAACTGGAGGTGGGGGCATGAGCGACGAGATGGAAACGAACGACGGGCAACGATTCGACCGCCTTCCCGCAACCGCCGAGGAACGCGAAGTTGCCGGGCGTGCGACCCGAGAGGAAATCATCGACTGGTGGAAAGAGCGATTTGGAGTCGCACCCGAGACGTTCGACGGCTACTCCTTCTGGGAAAAAGGGAAAGGGAAAATCTGGATTCTCCGCGGTGACCTCGATTCGCCGGTTCACATCGAAGCTCTCGGCATGACGTTCCTGCGAACTCGACAGCGACACTGGAAACCGACGACGAACGCGGCCCAGCGATTCGGCGGCCTCGCCAGCAAGAACGTCATCGGACTGGACGACGAGCAAGCGAGTCGGTTCGTCCGCGGGAAAGACCACGAACTCGACTGGGGCGGCGACTGGGGCTACCTCATCGTCAGCCACGAAATCGCGGGCGGGCGGGAACCGCTCGGCGTCGGCTTGTATCTCCACGGGGAACTGCAGTCGCTCGTTCCGAAGGGGCGACGGCGCGACCTGTAGTGGAGCAACTCAAACAACCCACAGAAATTGTTCTGCCTATGACAACCAAAATCGGTCGTCCCTAACCGCTTCGCCGAACAGTTCCGCCGCTCAGTCCCTCCCACTCGACTGCGTAGCCGAGTTCGGAAAGGATGGCACTGGCATCCTCGATGCCGGATTTGGCGAGGAGTTTTTCCACCTCGGAGTACGCCATTCCGTCCTCGATTTCGTCCCGCAGTTCGGCGAGAATCGCGGGACGAATCAGCGTCCGACCGACTCGGTCGTGTTCTGGAAACGCCTTGTCCTCGATGGCGTCCTCGCTGACGCCGTGATTGTCGGCGAGGTCGGCGAGTGAAATCGCGTCCTCGTCCGGAACGATTTCGTCCGGAAGGGAGTGTGCGCTTTCAGCCACCAATTCGTCTTCGTAGCGTCTGAGCGCGGCGCGAACGTCCTTGACGCGAATCCGGGCCGAATACGGTATCGCGCGGTGGTCGCGGGCCGTGATTTCCTCGCCGACGCCGAGCGATTCGTCCACCGCCACGAGCAGTTCGTCTTCGACGCTGTCGAGTTGCGACAGTTTCTTTTCGACGTACTCGGGCGTCCAGAAGCCCATGATTTCGAAGAAGACGCGGAAATCGGCGTGTCGGTAGTCGAACGCGAAATCGGGAATCATCACTTTCGCACCCGCCTCCAGCGGTTCCGGTTCACGCACGAGGTTCCAGTCCAACCCGAGCGCGGCGAATCGCGCGGCGAACTCGCGTTCGACGTCGCTGTCGAAGGAAACGTCGCTGACCGGCTCCGCACCCGGCGGCCGAACCGGGTCGGAATCGGAGAGGGTGAAGTCGCGCTCGGTTCCGGAATCGTCGATGGTTGCAGTGAGACGCCATTCGTCCGCTTTGACGACGGTTCGGAGCAAGCGCGCAAATCGCGTTCCGTACCGTCGTGTGGCGCGAAAGAGGGCGTCCGGCCCGGTGACGACGACTTCCCGCCCGCGGTCTGTTTTGCGAATTTCGTACATCAGTCGAAGTCGCTTGACGGCGGAGACAAGCGCCTTCGGATCGGAACTCAGAACGCGGAGTTCAGTCGCGTCGAACAGCGCGGTTTGGGCGAGCGAGAGATTGTACTGGGCGACCAGTTCGTCGGGGTTCCAGCGCGAGTCGAAAGAGGCCAAGATCTGGCGTTCCTCCAAATCGGCGTACAGCGAACGTTCGATGTCGTCCGGGGTTGCGTCGAGGCGGTCTGCGGCGTGCTTGAGTGCGGTTTTGCGGTCGGAGTCGCACGCGACTCCGACCGCCTCGGCTTCCTCGAAGGCGACGTTTCGCGCGTGTTCGGGATGAACCGGTGCCCGTGGTTCGAACGTCGATTCGCGTTCGAGCAGTTTGGCGAGGCCTCGCACGAGTTTAAAATGCGGTGCGTCGGGTTCGAGGTCGGCGAGGGCTGACTGGAGTGCAGAACGCGGTTCGCCGACGTGACCCTGATACGTTCCGAGGACGCGCGCGGCGAGCGGGCGGTGTTCTCGTCCGGCAAACTGCGGATGGTAGCCTCCCCCGGCGCGAGACACCCGGAGCAGGTCTTTCGTAAGCACGATTCGACGTAGGAAAGGAACGTACAAAAGCCGTCGGAATGAGAAGATTCATTCCGCGTGACCCAATGGGTGTGGAGTATGCGCAGACGAAACGCCCTCCAGCAGTTCGGTTTGGTTGCCGCCCTCGCTTCGACCGGCGGTTGTGCTTCTATTCTCGGTGGCGGGAGTGAGACAGACGACGGCGACAGAGCGCGCTCGGGAGACTTAGAAACCATCGGCATCGACAGCATCGTCGAAGGCGAGAGCGGGAATCTCGTCGTCGTTGTCAACATCGAGAACCACGGCGATAGCCAGTCGTCAGCAAAGCTCAACGTGGCCGCCACCATCGGCGAGACGGTACACGAGAAAACGCCGGAAGTGACCGTTCCGGGCGGTCAAACGAAAGGCGTCCGAATCCCGTTCGAAGTCGAGTATTCGAAGTACGAGGAGGCGTCGCGGACGAGCATCGACCTCGACTTGAAATAACTACAGCACCATTCCCGCGACGAGTGCGATGACGATTATTTTCTTGACGATGATGACCGCGATGACGGTCTGTTTCATCGACAGCGACCGCGCCCACGCGACGAATCGGCGCAGATAGCCGGGTGAACGGGCGAGTTCTCGCGCGAGCAGTTCGAGTTCAGTGCGGAACGTCTCGGTCACCGAACCTTCCCCTTCGGTGTACGCGAGGGTGGAAATCGGAACCCAACCGCGACCGGTGTACCGCACCGTCAGCGATAGCCCTTCGAGGTGGCCGACCTGCGCGAACTCGAATCCGTGGTCGTCCGTCAGCGATTCGAGTTTGCGCACGTCCCGGTCGTCGTCCAACTCGTACACCAACCGTTTCGAATCAGTCGTCCAATCGAAGGCGAGCGTGAGGACGACCTGTTCGTTGCTCACGTACACGTGTTCGACGATCGCCGTCTCGGTGTTGCCATCTCGCTCTTTCTGTTTCGCGGTCAGCAGTTCGTACTTCTCGGTCGTGGGGTCGGTGGATGCGTGGGCCATTGTTCCTTCATATTACGTCATATCGGAAGGGGGTTCCCCCGAAAGCCATGTCAGAGGGGAAGGGGTCGCCCCCATTTGAAGCAACGAGCAGGCGGGTATTGAGTACTCACAAAATAGTATAGAAACTATACAAACCATCCAGAGTACCGAAACCATCGAAAGTAGTGAAACGGAAAAAAGCAGGAACGCAAGCAAACCGGAAATCGGCGTCAGCGACGCCGGTTCGCCACTCGAACTTCCGCGGTTTCTTTCGTCACGACTTCGTAGAGAATCGCGCGCCCGCCGTCTTCTTTCGGGCGGAGGATTCGCCCGAGTCGTTGCGTGAACTCGCGCTCGCTTCCGCTTCCCGAGAGGACGACTGCAACGTTGGCATCGGGAACGTCAACCCCCTCGTCCAGCACGTTGGACGTGATGACGCGGGAGTACACCCCTCGCCGGAATCGGTCGAGTATCTCGCGGCGTTCCGCTGCGGCGGTCTGGTGCGTGATCGCGGGAATGAGAAATCGCTCCGAAAGTCGATAAACGAGGTCGTTGTGGGCGGTGAACACGATAACGCGGTCGTCACGGTGCTGACGCAAAATATCCGCGAGCGCGGTCACTTTGCCCTCGCTGTTCATCATGATGTCTCGCGCGCGCTGGTTCGCAAGCAGTGCTTCGCGGGCTTTCGGGTCGTTTCCGGAGCGTTTGACGAGTTCCAAATAGTCGCTCCCGCTCCGCATGTCGATACTCGACTGCGCGAGATACCGGGTGAAAACCTGCTGTTTGCGTTCGTATCGCTCGCGTTCTTCGGTCGTGAGTTCGACCGTCAGGCGCTTTACGTCGTAGGGGGCGAGGTGTTCACCCGCCAAATCGTCCACGTCGATGTCGAACACCTTTTCTCCGACGAGGTCGGTGACGACTTCGTGTGCGCCGTCGGGGCGCTCGAACGTCGCCGTCAGTCCCATTCGTGCCGGTGCCGCGAGAAGACGCGCGATTTCGCGGTAGCCCTCGCCGCCGAGGTGGTGTACTTCGTCGAAAATGACGAGGCCGAATCGGTCGCCGATGTCGTCCGCCCGGAGGTAGGCAGAATCGTAGGTCGAAACCGTGAGGGCTTCTACGCGCTGTTCGCCGCCGCCGAGTTGGCCGATTGGCACGTCGAACTCGGTTTCGAGGATTCCGCGCCACTGTTCGAGCAGGTCGATGGTCGGAACGACGACCAGCGTGGGCGTCCCACACTTTTCGATTGCCTTGACGCCGATAACCGTTTTTCCGCTTCCGGTGGGGAGTTCGAGCACGCCGCGGCGGTTCGCGTCGTCCCACGAATCAAGGGCGTCGGCCTGATACTCCCGGAGGTCGTAGGCAGAAAGAATCGTGGGAAGTTCGGGCAGGTCGAGGACGGAATCTTCTGTCGCGATGTTCTGTGAATCGAAATAGTCGCAGAGTGCGGCGTATCGAAACGCGGGTGCACGCAGTGTTTTCGAACGGGGGTCGGATTCGATAAAGGGCAAGTCGGATGCGGTAAGTGGCAGGTCGTCGTCGATTTCGACCCGGAGCGTCCCGCCCTCGAACGAGATGGTCACATCGGCCACATCGAAACTGGGGATGCTGTGGCCTAAAAAGTGCCGAGGCTGGCTTGCAGGCTTCGTTCCGTGGTACCCGCTTCGAGTTCGTAGCCGACCAAATCGCGCATGTCGGTGGCGTAGGCAGTTCCGCCGCGTTCGAGGACGAGAACGCGGCCCTGTGTCCCGACGACGGTGCCGCTGGCGAGCGTTTCGTGAACCGGAGCAGAGTCGAGTTCGAAGCCGTAATCGAAGTCGAAACTGGCGATTGGGTCGAACGCGGAAAGCGCGTCGTTCCACGTGGATTCATCGACGGTTCGGTTGAGGTCACGAATCTTTGTCGGAACCCGCACGCGGTCGGTGAACTCCTCTGCGATTTCGGCTTCGAGCTGGCGGGCGATTCGTCCGTCTTTCACAGTCTGAAGGTGGACGGCGCGGTCTGCGCCCTGTTCTTTGAGTCGGGTTTCGAGTCGCCATTCGCGCGTAACGCCGACTTTGAACGTCGTGGGGGCGAACGCCGCGAGATAGATGGCGTGGGGTTCGTAGCAGTCCATCTCGTCTTTGAGACAGGTCCCGGTACAGCGGGCGCAAATCCACGTCGAGGTGTGAGCATCGCAGTATGGTGCGCCGGGTCGGGTACACGGGACGTGTACCGACCCGTCGAACGTCCCGGCGCAGTGTCGTCGACCGAGGGTGTATTCGAGTTCGGAGCCAACTGATAGTTCTTCGCGCGATAGTGAATCCTCGTCACTCACTAACAAGGCAGGCGCGCCATCTCCGGATGCACCGGTGTCGTACCCGACGATTTGCACGATTGATCGTCCGTTCTAAACGATAAAAGCCGTGTCGTTTGCCGGAGGTGGAATTTTGTTGGACGGTTGATTTGTTAATAATCGTGGTTAAAATTGAGTAGTATTGGAATATTTGAAATTAAGGACAATGCTTTAATAACCCATGTGTTGTAGCAACATAGCGTGCCGGAGAGTGACACAGGGGATTCCGGGGACGACACCGTAGCGGTGAACGTCGGATTCGACGGCGATGAAGGTCGAAAATCGGCGGTAGAGACCTCCGTGGAAGTTGTTCGTGAGTTCAGTTCTCTCGATGTCGTGACGGTCCGAATTCCGCGGTCGGCGTGGACTGAACTGGAAAACCACCCCGAAATCAGATACGTCGAAGAAAACGGACAAACAGGCGGTTAAACCGCGTTAAAAGCCAACTTCGATTGCTTGTCGCTTTCTTAGTGGCATCTTTGTTTAATATTTTTATAACCTTCTGTAGAAAATTATTTAAGCATATGCTAAGTTGTACCAAATTGCATGGCAAGGAAAGCCAATGGCGTTTCGCGGCGAAATGTACTCAAACTCACTGGCGGTTCACTGGCAATGGCCGGAACGACCGGTCTTGCTGCGGCGAAGCCGACCGACCAAGTCGAAGTAAACGTCGGTTTCAAGAGCGAACGCGGACGGGCAATGGCCCGAAGCAGTGCGAACGAAGTCGTTCGGGAGTTCAACTCCATCAAAGCGATGACGATTCGAGTGCCAAAGCAGGCGGCAACCGCACTCGGGAAGAACCCGAACGTGCGCTACGTCGAAGAAAACGGTCAGATGCACGCTCTCGCGGAAACCGAACCGTGGGGCATCGACCGCGTTGATGCGGATGTTGCCCACGCGAATGGTGACACGGGTGCGGGCGCAGATATCGCGATTCTCGACACAGGTATCGACTCCGACCACCCAGACCTGCAGGCAAACATCGGTGCAGGACGAGCGTTCACCAAGTGTAAAGGCGGCCCAAAAAGTTGCCCGAACGACTGGGACGACGACAACGACCACGGTACGCACTGTGCCGGTATCGCCGACGCTGTCGACAACAGTCAAGGTGTCATCGGTGTCTCCACTGAAGCGACACTCCACGCGGTGAAGGTTCTCAACAAGCGCGGCAGCGGTTCGTTCTCCGACATCGCCGCTGGTGTCGAATACGTCGCAGACCAGGGCTGGGACGTCGCCAGCATGAGTCTCGGCGCGTCCTCCGGTTCCGCCGCACTTCGCGATGCCTGCCAATACGCCGTGAACAACGGTGTCTTCGTCGTGGCCGCGGCAGGTAACTCCGGTCCATGTTCGGACTGTGTCGGTTACCCTGCTGCCTACCCAGAAGTGATGGCAGTCAGTTCGACCAACTCCAGCGACGGTCTCTCGTCCTTCTCCTCGACCGGTCCGGAAGTCGAAATCGCCGCACCCGGTTCGGACGTCTACTCGACCATCCCCGGTGGAGACTACGCCAGTTTCTCCGGAACGTCGATGGCAACGCCGCACGTCGCAGGTGCCGCAGGCCAGCTGATGGCAAACGGTGCCTCCAACACGCAAGCGCGTGATACACTCACGAACACAGCAGAAAACATCGGTCTGGCGGACAACGAGTCCGGTGCAGGCCTTCTCGACGTGGCCGCCGCGCTCGGCTACGACTCCAGCGACAACTAAGCGTATCGGTCAGCGGCCACAACCTGCTCATATTATTTCACAAATTAATTCTATAGAAATATATTTAAAAATAGTTGTAATTATATTGTCTTATATTAAAATCAAAGGGTTTTTATTCCATGGTATGTTCTCACAAATCGTATGCCAAGGAAAGCCAATGGCGTTTCGCGGCGGAATGTACTCAAACTCACTGGCGGTTCACTGGCGGCGGCCGGTGCAACCGGCCTCGCGTCTGCGGCTCCGACTGACAAGGTGGAAGTCAACGTCGGTTTCAACAGCGAGCGCGGTCGGGCGATGACCCGAAGTAGTGCGGACGAAGTCGTCCGGGAGTTCAACTCGATTAAAGCGATGACCATCCGAGTGCCGAAGAAGGCGGCAACCGCACTCGAAAAGAACCCGAACATTCGCTACGTCGAAGCGAACGGTACGATGGAAGCCCTCGCGGAAACCGAACCGTGGGGTATCGACCGCGTCGATGCGGAGGTCGCTCACGCGAACGGTGACCTCGGCGCAGGTGCCGACATCGCTATCGTCGACACGGGAATCGACGACGACCACCCAGACCTGCAAGACCACCTCGGCTCCGGCGAGGCCTTCGTCTCCTGTGGCAGTGGCGGCTTCACGGGAAGCTGTATGTTCTCTGGAAACAGCAACTCCTGTAACGTTTCGTGGTCGGACGACAACGACCACGGTACCCACTGTGCCGGTACCGCGGCAGGTGACGACAACACGGAAGGTGTCGTCGGTGTCGCACCGAACGCAACGCTTCACGCGGTCAAAGTGCTGGACTGTGCTGGTAGCGGTTCGTTCTCCGACATCGCCGCCGGTGTCGAGTACGTCGCCGACCAAGGCTGGGACGTCGCCAGCATGAGCCTCGGTGGCTCGTCCAGTTCCTCGGCGCTCCGCGATGCAGTCCAGTACGCCTACGACAACGGCGTCTCGATTATCGCCGCCGCCGGTAACTCCGGTCAGTGTACCGACTGTGTCGGTTACCCTGCCGCCTACCCAGAGACTATCGCAGTCGCGTCCTCGAACGACAGCGACGGTCAGTCGTCGTTCTCCAGCCAAGGGCCAGAAGTCGACATCATCGCACCTGGTACGGACGTCTACTCGACGGTTCCGGGCGGCTACGACACGTTCTCGGGAACCTCGATGGCGACGCCGCACGTCGCGGGTGCCGTTGGCCTCCTGATGTCGCAGGGCTACTCGGCCCGCGACGCGGAGAGCCAAATCCTGAGCACGGCCAAAGACATCGGCCTGCCAGAGAACGAGCAGGGACAAGGCCTCCTCGACGTGGCCGCCGCGCTCGGCTACGATTCCAGCGACAACTAATCGACAGTCGCTCTCGAGTCATTCATTTTACACCACTTCGGAAGTCAGTAGCGTGATGCTAGCGACTTAATTTATAATACAGCAAAAATTGACCATAATTAATTTAATATATTATAGAAGGAATTATACCGGGAGATAGTCTCTGTATTAATTGATGGTGGAAGAAAGCCACACACGACGAAACGTACTGAAAGCGACCGGTGTATCCATTGTCACACTGGGCGGCAGTGGCGTCGCCGCGGGACGGGAGAACGTTCGAGAGGTGAACGTCGGATTCGACAGCACGTCTGCACGGAGATTTGCGGTGGAGGCGTCGAACGACGTCATTCGTGAGTTCGATTCGATAAACGCGATGACGATTCGTGTCCCCGAGCAGGCGATTACCGCGCTCGAAAGCGCGCCGGACGTGAACTACGTCGAGGAGAACGGCCAGATGCACGCTCTCGCCGAAACCCTCCCGTGGGGCGTCGACCGCATCGACGCCGATGTCGCGCAGGCGAACGGCTACACCGGCGCGGGCGCGGATGTGGCGGTCGTGGATACGGGAATCGACGCCGACCACCCCGACCTACAAGCGAATCTCGGAAACGGGAAGACGTATCATGGCAGTTCGTGGTCGGATGAGAACGGCCACGGAACGCACGTCGCGGGGACGATTGCGGCGGTCAACAACTACTCCGGCGTCGGAAGCATCGCGCCCGATGCGACCCTGCACGCGGTGAAAGCACTGAACAGATACGGAAGCGGGACGTACTCCGACATCGCGTCAGGTATCGAATGGGCCGCGAATCAGGGACACGACGTTATCAACCTGAGCCTCGGCGGAAGCAAATCCGCGACCATCGAAAGTGCGGTCGAATACGCATACAGCCAAGGGTCGTTGCTCGTCGGTGCTGGCGGCGGTTCCGGGCCGTGTAGTGGGGGTTGTGTGGGCTATCCCGCCGCAGAACCGGAAGTTATCGCGGTCGGTGCCACGAACGAGAACGACGGTCGGGCGAGTTTCTCCAGCCAAGGGCCGGAAATCGAACTCGCAGGGCCCGGTACGAACATCTATTCGACCTACTACGACAACACCTACGAGACGCTGTCGGGCACGTCGATGGCGACTGCGCACGTTGCTGGTGCCGCAGCACAGGTTACCGCTGCTGGCTACTCGAACACGGATGCGCGCCAGCGACTCCACGACACGGCGGAAGATCTTGGTCTGTCGAGCGACGAACAAGGATACGGTCTGGTCGATGTGGCGGCCGCGCTCGGTCTGAACTCGGCGGATAACTAACCGCCGGTTCAAACCGCCGATTTCGGCCCCCTACTGTTATTTTCAAACAAAAAAATATTAATTAATATATTTATTAGAGAAAAACTTAATACAGGCCCAGACATTGTTTCGCATGCAATGCAAGGTAACAAAGGTAGCGTTTCACGACGTAATGTGCTCAAAGCAACTGGTGGAGCCGCGGCGGCGATTTCCGTTACTGGTTTTGCAAACGCGAAGCCGGATGATTTGGTGGAAGTCAACGTTGGCGTCAAAGACGCAAGCGGGCGAGCGATGGCCCGCAACGCAGCAGATGACGTCGTTCGCGAGTTCGATTTCAATGCTCTGACGATCCGTGTTCCGAAAAAAGCGGCGACGGCTTTACAGAAGAACTCAAGCGTACGTTACGTCGAAGAGAACGGCCAGATGCACGCTCTCGCGGACTCGGTTCCGTGGGGCGTTGACCGCGTTGACGCGGAACAGGCACACGCAGACGGCTATACCGGCTCAGGTGCTCACATCGCCATTCTCGACACAGGTATCGACAGCAACCACCCTGACCTCGACAACGTCGGCTATGGGAAAGGATTCGGCTACAGCACGTGGGAAGACGGAAACGGTCACGGTACCCACTGTGCCGGTATCGCGGCGGCAGAAAACGACGGCCAAGGAATCAAAGGTGTCGCACCCGACGCGACACTCCACGCCGGCAAAGTCCTGAGCGACAGCGGCAGTGGTTCGTTCTCCGACATCGCCGCCGGTGTCGAATGGACCGCAAACCAAGGCTTCGACGTGGCCAGCATGAGCCTCGGTGGCTCGTCCGGTTCCTACACGCTCCAAGACGCGTGTAACTACGCCAACAACAGCGGCGTCTTCGTCGTCGCGGCGGCGGGTAACTCCGGCCCGTGTTCGTACTGTGTCGGTTACCCGGCAGTGTACGACTCGGTCATGGCAGTTAGTTCGACCAACTCCAGCGATGGCCTGTCCTCGTTCTCCTCGACTGGCCCGGAAATCGAAATCGCCGCACCTGGTTCGAACATCAACTCGACGTACCCCGGCGGTGGCTACAACACGCTTTCGGGTACCTCGATGGCGTGCCCACACGTCGCCGGTGCCGCTGGCGTCCTGATGGCCGCGGGCTACTCGAACTCGGGCGCTCGCAGTCAACTCAAGAGCACGGCGGAGAACATCGGCCTGTCGAGCAACGAGTCCGGTTCTGGCCTCCTCGACGTGGCGGCCGCAGTTGATTCGCCAACGTGGGATAACTAAGCCGAACCGCTCGGTTCCCGTTCGTGCTGTCCACTGTCATCCATCTTTACGTGGACTCTATTTTTACGTGTACTTCGAGCGGAGAACCATCTTCACTCGCCGAAATTCCCCAGAAGCTTTTCGAATCATCGCATCGAAGAATGAATCAATGACGCTCGAAAGCGAACTGACGGCGACTCCCGGCGACGGCAACGTCGAGTTCGAACTGACGGTTAGAAATCCCGGCGACGACCCAGTAGACGTTACCTTCCGAAGCGGCCTCAAGGCGGATTTCGCCGTTCTCGAAGATGACCAAGAAATTTGGCGCGCAAGCGACGGGCGAATGTTCACGCAGGCGCTCCAGTCGGAGACGTTCGACCCAGATTCGGAACGCACCTATTCGGGTGGCTGGGCCGACCCGACGCCGGGCTACTACACCGTCGTCGCGACGCTCGAAATCATGGAAGAAGACGTAGAAGCGCGAACCGACTTTTCGGTCTGATTGGTTCGAAATCGACAGAAAGCTTATTCCAACTTTTCGACCAACTGCTCTGTCGCCCGTCTGACCGCCTCGTCACTGCTCTGGTCGGGTTGCCAGCCGAGTGCGGACAGTTTCTCGATGGAGAGGCGCATCTTCGGCACGTCGCCAGTCCATCCTCGGTCGCCGCCTGTGTACTCGTATTCCGGGTCGAGGCCCATTACGTCGGCCACGATGTCAGCAATCGCGTTGACCGAGGTGGTCGTCTTCGTGCCGAGGTTGTAGGTGTTCATCTCGTCGTCCGCGTTTTCCACGACGTAGCGAATTGCCTCGGTACACTCCGTAACGTGCATGTACGACTTCTCCTGCAGTCCGTTGCCGAGAATCGTGAGCAGGTCTGGGCTTTCGTCCAACTTCTCCACGAAATCCGGAACGACGCCAGCGCCGAATCGTGGGCCGACGATGTTTGCAAAGCGGAAGTTCCACACCGTGAAATCGTAGGAGTGTGCGAACGTCGAGAGGAGTGCTTCCTCGGAGAGCTTTGCCGACCCGTAGATGCTGATGGGTTCGAGTGGCGCGTAATCCTCCGGCGTCGGGCGCGGGGCCTCGCCGTAAACGGTCGAAGAGGAAGTAAAGACGAAATTCGTCACGCCGACCTCGTCCATCCGTTCGAGGATGTTGTACGTCATTTCGCCGTTCTCCTCGAACTGCGGGCGCGGGTCGTCCGTATTGACGTACTTGTCCGCGGCGGCGAAGTGGAAGACGGCGTCCAACTCGCTCGTGATGACATCTGTGACCTGTGATTCGTCCGTCAAATCCGCCTGTACGAACTCGGCATCGTCTGGTATGGAGGAACGAATCCCGTTGGAGAGGTCGTCCGCGACGACAACATCGTTGTCTTCGACGAGGTCTTCGACCATCTGGGAACCGACGAGTCCGGCACCGCCGGTTACGAGCACTCGCTTACCGGAGAGTTGCATGCACCAATCTGTGCTGGTTATCCGCAAGTGTGTTCCGGTCTTCGAAGCGTCTGCAAAAATAATCGTAGTCAGTGTGTCGTTAGCAACCGCCGTCGTCACCGCCGATAGGGTAATCAGCCGTCGGACACGGTTCGTCCTGCCGGAAAGTAGCCGAAATCGAATTTCGAAACCACCTAACCGCTTCGCCTGTCATCAGCGAGTATGCAAACCGAAACCGAGGTTACCGTCGTCCGTCTCGGCCACCGACCTGGACGCGACGAGCGAATGACCACACACGTCGGACTCACCGCCCGAGCGTTGGGTGCAGACCGCGTCGTCCTCCCGGACAACGCCGGGAAATCCCGCGACACCATTGCGGACATCACCGAGCGATTCGGCGGCCCGTTCGAAGTCGAATGCTCGGAGAGCCAGAAGGCGCTCATCCGAAACTGGGAAGGAACAGTCGTCCACCTGACGATGTACGGCGAGCGCGTGCAGGACGTAGAAGGCGAGGTTCGGGAAGCGTGGAGTGGCGAACCCCTGCTCGTCGTCGTCGGGGCTGAAAAAGTCTCTTTCGACGTGTACGAGGCCGCGGACTGGAACGTCGGCGTGACGAATCAGCCCCACTCCGAGGTTGCCGGATTGGCCGTCTTTTTAGACCGGTTGTTCGAAGGCCGGGAACTCGACCGAGAGTGGGAGGACGCAGACCAGCGCGTGATTCCCAAAGCGACCGGGAAACGGGTCGAACCCGTTGACGAGGAGTAGAAGGGAGGATTTTCAGGATTGGCTCATGTAAACGCTGTTTCGAGTTCTTTTCTTCTGCTGTTCGCAAATCACGACAACACATGACCGCAACCGCGCTCGCGGCTCCACCGCTCGCAGTCGGAGTCGCTCCGCGACCTCGTTTCCCACACGCCGCCCAACCGATTCCTTCCACTCCTTTTTTGTCGTTTCAGTCATCCACCGTCGGAGACGAACTACGACGAGCCGTTCGCTCGCTCCTCCGTCGCTCACGAAGACCTCGCGTGATAATTCGCAAGCCCTCGGACGATTGCTCGCGGTTACACCGTCGTTTCGCGGCTTCGCCGCTCAACTGTCCGCGGAACTGCGTTCCGCGCTACTCGCGTTCGCGGTTTCATAGAAACCGCTTTTTCCTCGGGCTTGCCAACGCACGCGCCATGTGGTTTGCGTCAATCCTGGAATCCCGAGTTATCCAAGTGGTGCGCGCTGGCGCAGGGCTTCGGACGTACAGTCCTCAGCCCTGTGCTGACAGCGTGCGAGGGACGAATGCGCGAACAAAGTGAGCGCAAGAGTCGGTTGGAGAGGGTGTGGCCTGCGGTGGCGGGTGCGGTTTCAGTGGAGTCGTGATTACCTAGCGCCACACCAGAAAAGAGTCCACAATTAAAAACAAATCAAAAACAACCTCCATCTGATTCCCGGCAAAGGCGCGGTGGTGACGGCAGTTATTTTTCCCCTGCCGCAAGACCACCAACCATGCGAGACGCCTATCTCGTCGGCGCGGCCCAGACGGATTTCGGGTCGTTCCCCGACGAAAGCTATCGGTCGCTGTTCCGAACCGCCTTCGAGGCGGCCGTAGACAGCGTTCCGGCGGGTATCGACCCGGATGACGTGGACGAGGCCTTCGTCGGCACGCTGGGTGTCGGCGGGCGACAACTCGGACTTTCGGGGCCTGCCGTGACCGAACACGTCGGACTCGGCGGCATCCCCTGCACTCGCGTCGAAAACGCCTGTGCCGCGAGTGGATTCGCGGGACGACACGCCGTTCAAGCCGTGAAAAGCGGCATGGCAGACGTGGCTCTCGCGGGCGGGGTCGAAATCATGACCGACACGTCGAGCGACGCGACGAAGTACTGGCTCGGCGTCTCGGGCGAAACCGAGTGGGAGCGCCTCTCCGGAACGACGTTCGCGGGCGTCTACGCCCAGATGGCCGACGCGCACATGGAAAAATACGGAACCACCAGCGAACACCTCTCGAGCGTGGCGGTGAAAAACCACTCGAACGGAGCAAAAAATCCGCACGCTCACCTCGGGTTCGAGTGTTCGCTTGAGGACGCGGAAAACGCACCTGTGGTCGCCGACCCCCTCACGCTTTACCACTGCTGTCCGACGACGGACGGGGCGGCCTGCGCCCTCGTCGTCAGCGAGGACGTGGTTGACGAGTACACCGACGACCCGATTCGAATTTCAGGTGTGGGCGCGTCGAGCGACCGAGTCGGCCTGTTCCAGCGCGAGTCGTACACCTCGGTTCCGGCCTCGAAGGAGGCGGGAAAGCAGGCCTACGAGATGGCCGGAATCACGCCGGAGGACATCGACTTCGCGGAGGTTCACGACTGCTTCGCAATCGCGGAACTGCTGGCCTACGAAGACCTCGGCTTCTGCGAACCCGGCGAAGCCGGAAGTCTCGTCGAATCCGGCGAAACCGAACTCGGCGGCGAACGCCCGGTCAACACCTCGGGTGGGCTGAAATCGAAGGGGCACCCAATCGGCGCGACTGGCGCGGGACAGTTGGTTGAAGCCTTCAAGCAACTCTCGGGCGAGGCGGGGGAACGACAGGTCGAAGGCGCAACTCGTGGCCTGACCCACAACGTCGGCGGAAGCGGCGGCGCGGCGGTCGTCCACGTCCTTGAGCGCGAAAACGAACTGGGGGTGGATGCACAATGAACTCGAAAGGAAGCACAGTCCCGAACATCGCCGCAGTCGGAGCCTACGCACCTCGGTTCCGAATCTCGGCAGACGAGTTCCGCGAGGCGTGGGGGCAGTTCCACGCCGGGGGAATCAACGAAAAAGCAGTACCGCAAGCCGACGAGGACGCCTTGACGATGGCCTACGAGGCCGGAGAACGGGCGCTCTCCGCCGCCGGAAACCCCGACGTTTCCTTCCTTGCATTTGCTTCGACCACGCCACCGATGGCGGAAGAAGACCTGACCGCCAGACTCGGCGGCATGCTCGGCGTGTCGGAAACGGCGACCCGGCACGTCTTCACGGGAAGTACTCGCGCGGGAACCAGAGCACTCGTGGCCGGACTGTCCGCCGGGCCGTGGGAGGACGGCGTCGGGTTGGTCATCGCCGCGGATTGCCCGCGCGGAGAACCAAATTCGGCAGAAGAACACGCCGCAGGTGCGGGTTCGGCGGCGTTCGTTCTGGACGATGCTGGCGGGGCCAGCATCGTCCAGCAGGCAGAGTACGGAAGCGAGTTCCCCGGAACTCGCTTCCGAGGAACCGGCGAAGAAGCCGTCGAAGGCCTCGGCGTCACGGGCTACGACCGGCGAGCGTTTTCCGAAACGCTCGCTGGAGCGGTCGGACAGTTGGATTTCGACACGGAAGACGTAGACGTTACCGGGGTGCAAGCCCCAGATGGGAAACTCCCGTACCGCGCGGCGGGTGCACTCGGCGTCGGAGTCGAGGAAATTCAGGCGGGCGCTCTCGTCCACGAACTCGGTGATACCGGCGCGGCGAGCGTTCCGTTGAGTTTGGCGAAAGCCCTCGCAGAGGGCCACGAACTAATCCTCGCGGCTTCGTTCGGAAGCGGCGCAGGCGCGGACGCTCTCTTGGTCGAAGCGGGTGACGTTCCGGTTTCGATGGCGCTTGACGGCGATGACCCAATCAGCTACGCCGAATATCTCCGCAAACGCGGCGACCTCACGTCCGGCCCGCCGAGCGGCGGCGGTGCCTACGTCAGCGTCCCTTCGTGGCGGCGCACGCTCGACCAGCGACACCGACTGCTGGCCGGAAAATGCCCCGACTGTGGCGCGTTGAACTTCCCGCCGGAAGGCGCCTGTAGCGGCTGTAAAACGCTGGTCGAATACGACGACGTGCAACTGACTGGAACCGGAACCATCGAAGCCGTGACGACGATTTCGCAAGGTGGTGCCCCGCCAGAGTTCGCAGAACAGCAGGGCAAATCGGGCGACTTCGACGTGGCAATCGTCGCGCTCGATGGCCCGGAGGGAGATACCGCGAGCGCCCCTGCGCAGGTGACCGGCGCGGACACCGGAACCCTCGAAATCGGGGACTCAGTGGCAACGACGATGCGCAGAATCTACACGCAGGAAGGCGTGACGAGGTATGGGTTCAAAACTCGACCGTCGGTCGAATTTTGAATAAGCGGATAGCTCCGCTATCCGTGTCTCCAAATATCATCTAGCAGATTGAGTTTTAAATCATAGAAGCAGTTCTCCCTGCTTTCTTCGACAGTTCGTCACACCTGTGGCTCCGGTTTCAGTTCCGAAAGAATCGTTGGTCTCGTGTACCCCTACCCGAGACAATTAACCGATTTGCCGGTTACGGTAAAAGCTTTCTGCAAACGGTCGGGACCGCAATACATTTCGTTAATTCGGCCGATTTCGGCGACGAAACGGTCCAAAACCGCATTTGGGGTAATATTTCATCAGCAATAAATAATATATAATTTACATTACTACAGAGCACTGTCGCTCACATTGCGGGAAACACCGAAGAAATTCGAATCGGCAATCCAGTCACTCATGGCGACCGGCGACTGTAAAACCTGCAAGCCAATCGCGGAAAACAACGTTTTTCGTGCGCCCCCACGCCTCTTCTGACGATGAAGGTAGCCGTACTCGGAGCAGGGACGATGGGACACGGAATCGCACAGGTGACGGCCATGGCTGGTCACGAAGTGACCCTCCGCGACATCGAACGGGAATTCGTTGACAACGGCATCGAGAGCATTTCCTCGAACCTTCAAGGCGGTGTCGAACGCGACAAAGTGACGGCCGAGGAGATGGAAGCCACCCTCGACCGAATTTCGGGAACCACCGACCTCGAAACTGCGGTCGGCGACGCGGACATGGTCATCGAAGCAGTACCCGAAGAGATGGACATCAAGCGAAAGACGTTCTCGGACGTGGAGGCGCTCGTCTCCGACGACACGATTATCGGGTCGAACACGTCGTCGCTCTCGCTGACCGAAATCGCCAGCGCGCTGGACAATCCAAGCCGGGCAGTCGGTCTCCACTTTTTCAACCCGGTTCACATCATGAAGCTCGTGGAAATCGTCGTCCCCGAACAGGCAGACCGCGAGACGGTCGAGTTCGCCGACGAGTTCGTTTCCGACATCGACAAGGTCGGCGTCGAAGTTCGCGATTCGCCTGGCTTCGCCTCCTCGCGCCTCGGCGTCTCCTTGGGCGTCGAAGCGATTCGAATGGTGCAAGAGGACGTCGCCAGTCCCCGAGACATCGACACCGCCATGGAACTCGGCTACAACCACCCGATGGGACCGATCGAACTCGGCGACGTGGTCGGATTGGACGTTCGATTGGACATCTTGGAACACCTCCGCGAAGAACTCGGCGAGCGCTTCCGCCCGCCGCAGATTCTCCGCCAGAAGGTTCGCGCCGGAAAACTCGGCAAGAAGACCGGCGAAGGGTTCTACGTGTGGGAGGATGGCGAGATTGTGGGGGTCTCCGGCGAAAGCCGGACGGATCGTCAGTCGAAGTCTGACGGTGTCTCTGGCGAATACGACGGAAACGAAGGTGACGACGAATGAGCGGCAAAAATAGCGAAACCACCGACACACCCGGTAGTCCCGAACAGGTCGCAAACGAATGCGAAACGGTCGATGCGATAGTCAAGGAGTACGTCGCCACAGTCACGCTGAACCGTCCGGACGCACGAAACGCGTTGAACGCGCAACTACGGGCTGAACTGAAGGACGTACTCGACGCCGTGGAAGCAGACCCGGACGTTCGCGTCGTCGTGCTTACGGGAGCGAACGAGGCGAAAGCCTTCGTCGCCGGGGCGGACGTGAAGGAACTGCGCCAGCGTGACGCGATGGAACAGCGCGAAGCGAGCAAACGTCCCCGAGTGTACGAGTACGTGGACGACTTGGAAAAACCGGTTATCGGCGCGCTCAACGGCCACGCGCTCGGCGGCGGATGCGAACTCGCACAAGCGTGCGACGTGCGTATCGCGCACGAGCGAGCGAAACTCGGCCAACCCGAAATCAATCTCGGCATAATGCCCGGTGGCGGCGGCACCCAGCGCCTGACTCGATTAGTCGGCGAGGGACAGGCCATGCGACTCGTCCTGTCGGGCGAAATCATCGACGCGGAGGAGGCTCACGACATTGGTCTCGTGGACGAGGTGTGTTCGGACGACGAGTTCGAAGACCGGGTCTACGAGCTTGCGGGACGAATGGCCGAGAAGAGTCCGAAGGCGTTGGAACTGGCGAAGAAGGCCGTCAAGGCTAGCAGTCGGATGGATTTGGAGGCCGGAATCGAGTACGAGGCGGAACTGTTCGCGCTGCTGTTCGCCTCGGAGGACAAAAACGAGGGCATCGACGCCTTCCTTGAAGACCGAGAACCCGAGTGGGAAGACCGATAATCACTCTCCGCCGACGAGAGTTGCGTCGTTTCGGAACCGCTCGAACGTCTCGTGCCCCCATTCGACCGCGTTTCTCGTGTCGTTTGTGATGAGTCCGCGGAGTTCACCTCGCTCGTTGTACACGACAACGCAGACGCCATCGTGTTCGTTGGTGGTGCCTTTCGCGACGATGAGGCCGAACGGGAGCGTGTTCTCTGTTTCCCAAACGGACAAGTTACCGATTTCCAACGCTTCGCGGAGTTCGTCGCTGTAGTCGGTGACGAGGTACTTGACCACGGGTTGTTCGAGTACCAACTCCGCCGCCATCCCACCCGAAACGGAGCGTTCGTAAAACAAATCCACGTACTGCGGGAGGGCAACAGGGGAGAGTCCCCGCACACAGTCGGCGTCGGAAACCATCCGCTCGAAATACTGAATCGGATGATTCGGTGCGTGACGCTCCGGAAGGATTGTTTCTGCGTTTTCGATGAGAGCAGTTGGAATGCCACAATCCGCAGGGAGCGTCGAAAGCAAGTGCCGTGTGCGACAGACATCCTCGGTGCGCCGTCGGAATGTGTCGTACTCGGATTCGAGGATTCGACCGGCGAGTGTTAGTCTGAGGCCGTCATTCGTCCGTTCGACGAGGTCATACGCTTTCAGTTCTCGAACTGCTTTGTACACCGTCGAGCGAGAGACGCCCAGTTCGTCCCGGAGCGCACGCTTTTCCATCGCCCCGGACGAGAGCACCGCGAGAAACGATGCTCGCTTCGTCACTATTGCTATCAGTTCGTCTGGGGTTGCTCCCTCCTCGCTCATGCAGTATCCAGTCGTTGTGTTAGACTCGGTATAAACATATTTTAAATAATAGTAACATTTATCAGTGCTGTCCGAACCATCGAGATAGATTTTCGAATGGTAACTCAGTTTCCAATCCTAAATCGCGTTTGACGAAATAAAGTAATGAGGTCCGCTCCAAAAATATAGGATGCCCGAGTTCACGGTTCGAACTCGGTTCCCGCGACGCCATTGGCCTACTCTCCACAAGGCGGGTCAATCAGAGGTACGATTCACATGAGCAACAACAAAGTCGTGCTCTCGGATACGGACGCGCTGTCATCCACACCTTCCGCCGTGTTCGAAGCCCTCCAACATCCCCTCCGTAGAGAAGTCGTCTGCTATCTTACAGTACACGAGTGTCCCATCTCGCTTGCCGAAATGGTCGAGTCGATGTTCGTCTGCGAAAAGGCATCGAGCGACGACAGACGACGAACTGGTATCGACCTCCATCACAACCACCTCCCGAAGCTGATGGACTATGGGTTTATCGTCTACGATACGGAGACGAACACCGTCGAACGAACGTGTGACATCTCCGTACTCGAAAAATCGCTTTCTCTCGCCAGTCGCCACTCCTAAGAACGTTCAATTTTCGAAGGAGCGTTCGAATGTGGGTGCGGTCGGTACCGACCGCACCTGTCAGAGACACATTGCAGTACCGACTGCCTGCGACAGTGAAACAACTATCGTCAGGCATCTTTCGAATGTGACTGGTGTAATATATGTCTTTGGTTAATAATTGAGAGAAGTCGATTCATCGACTGCCAGAAAGCATATTACGGTTCAGTTGCCGGGAGTGAACGCAACCTTTAGGCACGCTTGCCCGGCAGTAGTTCGTATGGCAATTCATAGCGACTGGGGAGACTGGCTTCCGCGTGCGGTCGAAGACGCGACACCTGAAGGCGTTGCCGTCTGGTATCTCGGCTGTAACGGGTTCATTCTCAAAGGAAACAGCGGAACGACGGTGTTCGTAGACCCGTACCTCGGAACCGGCGACCCGCCGCGAACCGTCCGGATGGTTCCGATTCCGTTCGACCCGGAAGACGTGACCGAGGCCGACGCGGTGCTGGCGACACACGAGCACACCGACCACGTTCACGGCCCGAGTCAAGCCCCGATTCTCGAATCGACTGATGCGACGTTCTACGCGCCGGACGACGGCCTCGCCGTCGCACGAGAGGACGAAAACTGGCCCGATGAGTGGGACGTCTCCGACGACCAGTTCGAGGAGGTCGCGGAGGGTGACAGCTTCGACGTCGGCGAGTTCACAGTTCACGTCGAACCAGCGAACGACCCTGATTCGACCCATCCCGTCTCCTACGTCATCGAGCACGAAGCGGGAACGTTTTTCCACGGTGGGGACACGAAACCGGGCGACGAACTCGAACCAATCGGCGAGAACTACGACATCGACCTCGGTGTCCTCGCGTTCGGTTCCGTTGGCCAAATTCCCGACAAACAGACCCGCGAACCGAAGCGAACGAAATGGTACAGCGACGAAAATCAGACCGTCGAGGCCGCGAACGCGCTTCAACTCGATACGCTGCTCCCAAGCCACTGGGACATGTGGAAGGGACTGACCGCCGACCCGACCGCACTGTACGAACACAGTCGGAGTTACGACTATCCGAAGTCGCTGGAAATCGTCGAAATCGGTGACAGAATCGACCTGTAGCGGTCGTCGAAATTTGACGGTCCGCTACTATCTGCTCGATTGGCGAGCGATAGAACAGTATTGGATTGATTTATAAAATTATTTCGAGTTGAAAACATTAATAATTGATTCGATTTGTATTTCAATGTATGAATCCCTCTACGTGGCTCCGTCCGACGCTTCACATAGTTAGTATCGGACTGTTCGTCGTCGGAATTGTGATTACCGGTTCTGCTGCATACGGGGAGATGGAATCCACTCCGTATATGGTTCAGATTGATCACGATGAGTCACCCACAGACGAATCAACGATTGCGTATTCCAGCCTTACAGCACCAGAAAAGGCTGTATTCGACCGATTGAAGACCGGTCAAGCGGCACCAGTCGAAGATACCGAACTAAAGACGTTCGCCAACAACGCCGTTCGGTATCAGGGGGAAATTTACACGTTCGAAATGACGTACGACCCCGCTTCGCTGTCACTGCTCACGTTCGGTTTCGGCATTCTCCTTTCCGTGGCTGGTGGTGCAGTGTTCTTCTTGACACAGTTTGTTGTCGGGCACGAGGGGCCGACACCAGACGTTTCAGTCTGAGCGCACAAACTGCCGCTCTCCATTTCCTACTGGCGTTTTCTAATTCAGCGATGAACTAGCTGTGAAACAAAAATACGTTACTCGCTTAGTCGTCCGCGGGCACTGCGTGCCCACCGGACGTTTCCTCGAACGTCGGCGTCGGTTCGTACATCCACGACCGCCTCCACGTCTGGTCAACGTCGCCCATGTAGAGGGCGCAGTCGAACGTCAGGTCGAGGTCGAACGACGTTTCGAGGTAGTCGATGAGTGAGGAGTCGAGCGAGAAGTCGTGACAGAACGATACGTCCCAGTCGGGGTAGTCGATGTCTTGGAACGAGAGTTTCTCTTTGGCGAAGTTGTAGCCGCAACTGCCGTCGAGTTCGAGGACGAAATCAGTCGCTTCCGTCACGTCATCGAAAACGGTTGTCTCGGGTGGTTCGTCGCTGATGGAGTCCATCGACGCAGTGAGTTCGCCGTTACAGAGCGAATCGTCCGCGCGGCACCGGAGCGCATACGTGTCGCCGTCGTCCACTCTGTCGAACGAAGACGTTGCTTTCCGGAAGTGCGAAAAGAATCCACCGCACAGACCTAAAAAGCGCGACGAGGTGTCGGAACGAAGCGTGTAGTACGCACGGCGCTGTGTTCCGTTTTTCGGCACCGAGACGCTGATTCGACAGAGCACCTCGTTCGTGTGAACCCGCGGCATCGGAACCGGGCCGAGTTTCGTCACCGAGAAATCGCATGCACACATACTTAGCATCCCGGTTCCTGTATCACGAATCTCTTCGACGGTGACGCAGTCCGGAACGAGTTGTTCGAGTTGTTCTAGCGGCACTCGGTAGTTCACCGTTATCCGCTTGTTCGTCCACGATTCGACGTCGATTGGCTGATGATAGACCCGACCGAGACGTTCTTGAAGCGAGCGAGAGCGTTGTAATTTCTGTTCCATATCTAATAATTCACATCGTTCTAAATATACTTTGAGGCCGACGTTTAGACGAATACTACATCTGCCGAGGATATTTCTAAGTATTGGATGGAGAGTAAAAGTTGGCGGGAAAACTACCGCTTAGTGCGAGTGACCGGTGGCCTGCTCGAAGGTGATGCCGAGTCGCTCTTCGAACAGGTCGCGGGCCTTCTCCTCGATGGCGACGACTTCCTCGTCCGGTTCGCCCTGCGTGTGGTGAACCGCGGCGTGGGCCTGCTGGACGAACGACACGAGCGCCATGTCGCCGACGACCGTTTCGCGTGACTCGTCTTCCTCGCGGAGCAGGTCGATGAGTCCCGGCGGGAGTTCGAGTTCGTCGCTGTCGCCGTCGGGACCTTCGATACTGTACGTTGCCGTCTCGACTTCGTCTGCGTCAACCATAGCCCTCATTTCGTCGTCAAGCGTTAAGGGTCTGTGGTTAGCGACTACGCCGGCGGGTTCCGCGAACTTCGCGGAATCCGACGCGGAAACGATGTGCGAAAAATCAGCGAGATAAAAAAGTGAACTCGGACTGGCGGCTTCAGTCGTCTGACGCCGCCGCACCTTCCTGCGCGGCAGTCGCCTCCCCGAGGTCTGCGGTTTCGAGATAGTCGTCTGCATCGAGTGCAGCCTTACAACCCATTCCCGCGGCAGTTACGGCCTGCTGATAGTGGAAGTCCACCACGTCGCCAGCGCCGAAGATGCCGGATACGTCCGTTTTCGTCTGGCCGCCTCCTTTGCCGCCGAGCGTTCGGATGTAGCCTTCCTCGTCCAGTTCGACGCCCGTATCTTCGAGGTAGCCCGTGTTCGGCGTGTGACCGATTGCGAGGAACACGGCACCAGTGTCGAACTCGAACTCCTCGGTTTCGGGGTCGTCGAGTTTCTGGGACGGTTTGCCCTCCGGATTCGTAACCATGGTGACGTAGTCTACACCCTCCTCAACCGAGCCGTGAATCTCGGTTACTTCGGTGTTTTTCATAATCTCGATTTCGCCCGCATCGACTTTCTCCTGCACGCGGTCTTGCCAATACTTCTCGGCGCGGAACTCCTCGCGTCGGTGGACGAGGTAGACTTTCGATGCGAACTTTGTGAGGAAAGATGCCTCCTCGAATGCGGCGTCACCGCCGCCGATGACGACCATCTCCTCGTCGCGGAAGAACGCGCCATCGCAGGTCGCACAGGTCGAGACGCCGTAGCCCATCAGGTCGTCCTCGCCCGGAATCGAGAGGGTTCGGGCGCTCGCCCCGCTGGCCGCGATGAGCGCGTCGGTGGTGTACACTTCGCCGTTCGTGAGTTCGACGCGGAACGGGCGGGACGTATCGTCAACGTCCTCGATGATGCCGGTTTTCACCTCGGCCCCGAATCGCTCGGCCTGTTCCTGCATGTTGTTGATGAGTTCCGGGCCGCTGATGCCGTCCGGGAATCCGGGGTAGTTCTCCACGTCCGTCGTCAGCGTCAACTGGCCGCCCGGTTCGTCGCCCTGTAGGACGAGCGGGTCGTTGTTCCCCCGTGCCGCGTAGATTGCCGCAGTGAGTCCCGCAATTCCGCTTCCTGAGACGATGAGCGTGCGGTGCTCCGGGGTGGCGGAATCGTCGCCGCCGTCCGCCGACACGATGCCGAGTTTGTCGTCCAGTTCGCCCGTCTCTTCGAGCGCGCTCGTCTCGTCCCACCCGCCGATGAGTTCGTCGTCGATGAACACCTCGGGCGCCGTTTTGCGCCCGTCGGCGCGTTCGACCATCTCGGAGAAGAGGTCGTCGTCGCCGGTCACGTTGTACGTTTCGTACTCGATTCCTTTCTCGTCGAAAAGGTCTTTTGCCTTCTCACAATAGGGGCAGTTCTCCTTCGTGTAAATCTCGACGTGAGGGTGTTCGCTCATGATGCAATATCACAGTTCGCGGTGTATTTAGCTTGCGCTGTCTTCGGTCGTTTCCGGTTTCGACAGTTCCACCAGCGTTGTTAATTGATAGCAACGTAATCCTCGCCAGGACGCAGTTGGTCGATTCAGAAGCGGCGGTTGGTTCGGGTTGTCACCGCCTCTCGAAGGCCTTACCTTCGTCCTCTCCGACGAATCGTGCATGGGCGCAGACATCGTGGAGAAGACGAACCGATACGAGCGCCTCCTCTCGGAGGCGCTCGACGCCGCGGAAATCGCTCCGGCGGCCGACACGCCGATGGGCGAGGCGGCGGCGGACTGTGAGGAAATGGCTCGTTCGTATCTCGAAGACGGGCGGCATTTCCGCGAGAACGATGACCTCGTGAACGCACTCGCGTCGTTTTCCTACGGGCACGCGTGGTTGGATGCCGGGGCGCGAATCGGTCTGTTCGACGTGCCCAGGGATGGACATCTCTTCACCGTGTAGTTGGGCGATGCGCTTACGTGTCCGGGGTGTGTCGATTGGCGATAATGGAGGGCGTCCTGTGGTACGTACTCACCGGTACGCGCGGCGGAGCCAATCGTGCCCGCCTGATTCGCGCGCTGGATGAACGTCCGCGGAACGCCAACCAACTGGCGGAGGCGTTGGACCTCGATTACAAAACAGTTCGCCATCACCTCGACGTGCTGATGGACAACGGCATAATCGAGAACAGTGGGGACGATTACGGCGCGGTGTATCTGCTCACGGAGCAAGCGCGACAGCACTGGGACATCGTCGAGGAAATCATGGAACAGGTGGAGTAAAGTATGGCTGAATCTGGGAAAGCATATAACCGGCACCGATTACAAGGGAGGAACAGATGAGTCTCTGGTTAGACGTAGCGCGGGTGGCGACGGCACTGAACGTGCTGTTGCTTCTGGGTCTGAGCTACGTTTGGCTCCGAAACTACATGCAGTTCCGCTCGAAGCACACGCTCGGACTGTCGGTGTTTGCACTTCTCCTGCTCGGCGAAAACGCGGTGGCGCTGTACGTGTATTCGTGGGATGAGTTGCTGTCGGTGTGGTTCGCAACTGCGGTGCCCCCCGAGGCGTGGCACGCGATGCTCGCGCTTCACATATTGGAATTTTTCGCCCTCTCGTTTCTCCTGTGGGCGACGTGGGACTGATTTTTCGACTCGATTTTTCGGTTTATGTCTCTGTATGATATACTTACGGTGCGATTAGCTGATCGCTAATAACGTAGTTTCAGACTGTACTCCGCCTGTGAAACGACAGAGTCGGAACTCGAGCACAACATCCAGCGGGGGGAGTTCGTTGGATGGAACGCTTTGGTACGTCCTTTCGGGAAGTCGGGGAGATGCGAGTCGCGCCCGACTACTCCGAGAGGTAGGAAATCGGCCACAGAACGCGAACCAACTCTCGACGACGCTCGACCTCGATTACTCTACGATTCGCCACCATCTCGACGTGCTCGCGGAACACGAAATCGTCGAACAGCACGGCGATGGCGAGTACGGTTCTATCTACACGCCGACTTCGGCGGTCAAACGGGAGTGGCAACGAGTCACGGAAATCATCGAGAAAGTATCTGAATAGCTATTCTCGCGGCGTTTACGGACGAACCATGGTCGGAGTTCGAATGAATTTGGGTGAGAGTCCGGAAAATTTTCTTTTAAATCTCTGTCCTCGGTTGTGGTGTGCGCCACAACGCACGACCAACCATGCCAGACAACACACAGGACGCGGTCGGTGAACTCGGAGAGACGACGCGGAAACAACTCACATCCCGTCGTGGCTTCCTCGCAGGGTCGGCGGCTGTCGGGGCTGTGGGACTGACGGGAGCAGGAATGGGCGTCGTGGGTGCGGACGACCACAATGACGATAGCGACGGCGGTTCCGGAGATGGTGGAAACATGGAAGACGAAACAACAGACATCGACATTCTGAACTACGCGCTGACGCTCGAACACTTAGAAGCAACCTTCTACGCGAAGGGACTGGAAGACTTCAGCGACGACGAACTCATGCACGCAGACCTCGGCTGTGAAATCAGCGACCATCAGCGTGCGAAGATTCCGGAACAGGTTCGAGTCGTTGGCGAACACGAGGCAGTTCACGTCGACCAGATTACGAAGGTCATCAAGCAACTCGGCGGCGAACCGGTCGAACAGGCCGAATACGACTTCGGCTACGAGACGCCCGCGCAGTTCCTCAAAGTTGCCAAGGCACTCGAAAACACGGGTGTGGCGGCGTACGCTGGCGCGGCACCGTCCATCGAAAACAAGGAGATACTGACGGCGGCAGTGTCCATTCACAGCGTCGAAGCGCGTCACGCAGCGTCGTTCAACGCGCTCAACGGTGTTTCGCCGTATCCTGACGCCTTCGACGAGGCGAAGACGATGGAAGAGGTCAAAGAAATCGCCGGACAGTTCATCGTTCAGTAAGCCGATTCTGCGCAACGCTGACTTTTTCTGCGATTACAGCACGCCGAACCCGGTTGCCGAACCGAAGTCGAAGAATACGTGCAGTCCAATCCCGACGATGAGTGCGGGAATGGTCGTGTAAATCGACGCGACGATTGCGGCCTTTTTGTCGATGGCGATGAGCGGGAACAGCGCGTCGCCGTCCTGACTGATAGCGTTCGCGGTGAGCGCCGAGAACGGAATCCCGCCTTCCGCGTACACGCTTGCCAGCACGATTTGCGGGCCACATCCCGGAATCAGTCCGAGTGCCGCCCCGGCGACGGGCGCGAGCAAACCAGCGGCGGCGGCGAGTTCGGCGACGTTGATGTTGAACAGGAGGACGGAGTATTCGTACAGCAGGTACGCCGTGAGCACCCAGACGGTGACGAAACTCGTCTCCTGTGCCGCGTGGACGAGCGTTTCGTGGACGTTAGCGAACGTATCCCGAGCGCGGCCAACGTGGCCGTCCCCGAGGTAGTGTCGCCCGACGAAGTAGATGTAGAAGGACGCCGTCGTTCCCGTGACGCCGACGACAGTAAAGACACCAGCGTAGGTCAGTCCGAGTTCCAGCGGAACCTCGGGTGCGCCCGCAGTGAGGTACATGACACCCACCACGAGTGCGATACCCGCGGACACCCACCAGAGAGCGTGAACCGCGTGGCTGAGGGGCGTCAGAACTGACGATTCTCGCGCGGCCGAGGTTTCGCAGGCCGCGTCGTACTCGTGTGTAGGATTACCGCCGCGACTCGCGCTGACGACGCCGCCGTCGGTCGCCGTGTTGCTGATGTTGGCCACGGCGCTGTCGATTCTGCCGACGCCCATGCCGAACTTGTCGATTGCGTAGCCGGAAACGATGGCCGCGCCGAAGGCGATACCGTATGCGTACAGTCCCGCTTCCGGTGCCAACGCGAGGATAACGAAGGCGGAGTCGCCAGCCGTCGCGATGAGCGTTGCGACGACGGTGCCGAAACTGACCGTGCCGCGAACGTACAGCGGCATCATGACGATTGCACCGCCACAGCCGGGGGTCAGACCCATGAGTGCGCCGAAAAACGGTTGCAGTCGCTCGTTCTCGGACAGTCGTTCGACTAACGCACCGCTCGTTCGGTACTGAACGAGGCCGAACAGGAGAACTGTAACCGCGACGAACGCGCTCACTTGGACGTAACCATCACGAACCGACGCGAGAAACACTTCTAATAGCTCGTTCATGAGAGATACGCCTCCTCTGCGGAGACGAAGATAGTTTTAGACATCTCTAAAACAGAGTTTTGCACCTTGGAACTTATAAGTTTCGGCAGTAAGAACCGACCGAAGGATAGTTTCAGACGATAGTTCAAAAAGAGACTAAGTGCTGTGGTACCAATAGCCGTAATTCTTATCTTCGTCACACCGCTCTGTTCACCTGCAATGGCGCAAGGTACGGTTACGTTCTTCAACGACACCGGCGGTTACGGTTTTATCGAGACTGACGACGCGGACGACGACGTATTCTTCCACATGGAGGATATTGGTGGGCCGGATTTGGAGGAAGGACAGGAAGTCGAATTCGACATCGAACAGGCGGACAAAGGGCCACGGGCGACGAACCTCCAACGGCTTTGAGACGACACCGTGTGGCGTAGCAGACGGGTAGCAACAGCTCTCTTTCACGAAATCGCCAACAAGATTTTTCTCCTTACCGCTCGATAGGCAGGATATGGTGGAAACGTACGTTCGATTGCTGTGCCCGGAGTGCGGAAAACACTGGGAATCGAGTCCCGACGACTTGCCGACCCCCGACAAGCAGTTCCACTGTCCGAACTGTCATGCGACGCGACGAACGTCTGAGTTCACACGAACCGAGAGCGATTTGAAGACGCTCAAGCAACTCCAGTAAGCACTGCTTATTCGCGCATTACGCGCGAAACAACGGAAACGCCACATCTTCTCGCTCGGATTTGACTCGATAAGCTGATAGCTACTGGCTAGTTCCACCGATGTTCGGTTCGCCGATTCGCCGCAATCAACTCCTATCCAGACAAGGGTCGGTTTCAACGACCGCATTCTCGTATGATACGGAACCGAAATTCCCGAAGTTCTGACTGTAAGGCGTGCTAACGGCACTCAAGATAATAATATAACCCTGCAACTGTTACTCAACGATGCTTATGAAGAAGCAGGAGCTCATCCACCTTCACGGCCTGCTTGCAGAGGTCGGAAACCATTTCGAGGAGAAAACCGGGGAACCGATTACACTAGACGAGTACGAATCTCTTGGGGTACGACCGACGTCCATCCACAGGTCGAAAACTGACCACAAAGCCGCTGTTTTTGCACTGTCCAACGCGATTACCACCGAAATGCGTGTGACCGAGCGCGAAGTGGTCGCACCTCAAGCTGACTGAATCACGGTTTGCGGTTCCCCGACATTAGTAGTAAAGACGAGTGGCGACGCTACCGTTTGTTCGTAGTTCTACCGAAAAGTGTCATATTTTGTACTTCATACGTTCTCAGACATGATAACAGACTGTGGTATTTAATACGAAACCGGGCGAACTGTATCCTACTGAACTGGTAAAATATCATCCAAAATAGGCATAAAACAAACATGAACAAAAAAGACACAGACGACCGGCGTTCGAACCGAGGTCAGGTCGGTATTGGAACGCTCATCGTGTTCATCGCAATGGTGTTAGTCGCCGCAATCGCCGCGGGCGTCCTCATCAACACGGCGGGCTTTCTCCAATCGAAAGCCGAACAGACCGGTCACGAGAGTAGCGCACAGGTAACGGACCACGTCCACGTGGTGAGTACCATGGGGAACGTCACCTACGACTCCACCAACGGACACCACGAGGTCGATTACGTCAACATGACCGTGATGAAAGGCTCCGGTGCGGGCGACATCAACCTATCACAGGCCACCCTCGAATGGCTCGGCCCGGACGGTGCCCAAATCATGACGATGGGAAGTGAAGCGAACGACACGCAGTTCGGCCTCGAAAAGATTCGCGACGAGGAAGACTCCCTTCCCGTCCTCGTCAGTCAGAAAGACAGATTCCGTATCGTTCTCGACACGGGACAGATAACGGATGGTTTGCAGGAACGCGAGGAGTTTACGATTAAAGTCGTCACCTCCTCGGGTGCGATGACCTACCACCACAGCGTGCCCGAAACGCTGTCGGACGGTCACGCAATCGGCTTGTAAATCAAACCACTCACCTTTTGTTTATTTACCCGCTCAGCGGCGTCTATCGTGCCACGCCGGGAACTCTTCCCGAATCTTCGAAACGCGTGTCGGGTCGATGTCTCTCACGACGAGTTCCGGTTCGTCACCGGTGCTCGCCAGTGCGGTTCCCCACGGGTCGTACACCGTGGAGCGACCGAGGAGGGTCGCATCCTCGTAGGAACCCGAACCGTTGATGGTAGCGAGGAAACACTGGTTTTCGATGGCGCGTGCGCGTGAGAGCACTTGCCAGTGTTCGACGCGAGGGTAGGGCCACGCGCTCGGGACGAGAACGAGAGTCGCACCCGCCTCCGCAATATCGCGGTACAGTTCGGGAAATCGGAGGTCGTAGCAGGTCGTCATTCCGAGGGTTACATCCTCGAACTCCACGATTCCCAGCGATTCCCCCGGAACCAGCATCTCGGCTTCCGCGGATTCGTAGCCGAACAGATGGTGTTTCCGGTACACCGCGCGTCGGTTGCCGTCCCGGTCGAAAAAGACCGAGGTGTTTGCAAGTCCTTCCTCGGCGGGTGTCTCACCATCCGTCAGGGAAAGGTCTTCGACGATGCTCCCCGCGAGAACGCCAATATCGTGTTCGTCCGCGAGGTCGCTAATCCGCGTGAGCGTCGGCCCGTCGAGCGCCTCGGCGTTTCGCTGGTACGTCTCGAACGCGAAGTAGCCGACGTTGAAAATTTCAGGAAGGGCGACGAGGTCTGCGTCTCGTGCCGCCGCGGATTCGATGGCGTCCGCGGCACGCTTGCGGTTCGACTCGACATCACCCCCCTCGATTGCGATTTGTGCGAGTGCGAGTATCATGTGGTCACACCCACCTCTTCTTGCAATTTTTCCTCTAAATTCTCCAGTTCGTCATCCAGATGTTTCTTGAAATAGCGTTCGATACCCGGGACACGCCCATCAACGACGAAGCGATTGACGAGTCGGCATCCCTCTTCCGTCGGTTCGATTTCGTGTTCTCCCGTGACACGCAAAGCCGACGAGCGCCCGACGAACTTCACGTATCGTGGTTCTTCCCGTGCAACGTCCTCCGTCTCCACTGGAATCGTCTTGTTCACGAACGGAATTGGAAGTTCAATGTGCCACGTCGCGCGATGGCCTTCGTGCGCGTCGTAGTCGGCGACGACGCTTATAGCACTGGCTCTGCGCTTCGGGTCGGCGAGGAACTCCCATACGTCCTCGGGAGGAACCGGAAGTTCGAACGTCCGCTCTACCCGGACAGTCATACGCTAGAATTGGGCTGTGGTGGTAAAAAGCCAGCCACTTAGTTCGGGCTAACTTTCCACGTCGTCGAACGAGCGCGCCCCCACTTCTCGATGTCTACGTCGTCGGACTTCTCCGCCAGCTTCGGGAGCCGAGACCCCACCTGTTTGGATGAGAGGCCGAGGTGTTTGGCGATGTTCTTCGCGCGGAAGTAGCGCTCACCGCCAGACACGCTGTCGCGTAGGAATTCGAGGATACGCTGTTCCTCGTTGGTGAACTCAGTCATCCTCACCACCAATACGTGCCAGATGGCCTTAACCATTATCCCCTACTGAGCAAGTGCTGATTTCGCGTCAGTTCGAGTAGACGTGATTCGCGGATACTGCGAGGATACCGGCGATGATGGCCGCGGCGAATCCCCACGCGGCGGTTTCCGTCCCCGGCGTGACAAACGTTACTCCTGCACCCGCGAGTGCGATAAGCGTGAACAGCACGGAGAGTCCAACCCCCATATCTGTCGAAACAGCCTGATTTCCTGCCATGTGCCCTCTTTGCATGAGGGCTAACTTAGTTCATTCTACTCGCGTACAATCCCGGCACTGACAGAGAAGCGAGTCGGGAGATTTTTGGTGTCACTCCGCAGGAACCCGCATATGGTCGCAGAGAAACTCAAGTCGGTGTTACCGGTCGGAAAGCGGGGATTTCTCGCCCTGTTTCTCATCGTCGTGCTCGTGGGAGGCGGCGTACTCACTGGCGTTCTCGGCGCGCCGCGCGTCTCCGGCGTGGATAAC
Source organism: Haladaptatus litoreus (assembly GCF_900156425.1). GTDB lineage: Archaea > Halobacteriota > Halobacteria > Halobacteriales > Haladaptataceae > Haladaptatus > Haladaptatus litoreus. The sequence continues at coordinate 1,245,293 of NZ_FTNO01000001.1, read as the reverse complement.
GAGTTCGGCGACGTAACGAACGAGCAGACGGAAGTTCGAACTGCGCTCGTCGTGGACAATCCGAATCCGTTCAGCGTTCGAGTCGGCAACACCTCGGTCGATTACACCGTCGAAATGAACGACGTGACGATGGCGAGCGGCCAGCAGTCGAACCTCGCACTCGACCGGGGGAAAACGACGCTCGGGTTTTCCACGCAGATGCAGAATCGAAAGATTCCGGAGTGGTGGGTCACCCACATCCGGAACGACGAGCGAACGACGCTCCGAATCCAGTCCGAGGTTCGCTCGTCCGCCGTCAGTCGCTCGGTGCGCGTCCCATACGAGGACGACATCGAGACGGACATCATCGGCCAGTTCAACTCGACGGAAACGCGCCCGGTGAACGCGAGCGTTCCGTTCGTCTCCGACCCCGTGCTCTACGTGAACGAAACGAGCGCGAACTGGGGTTCCGTGACGCAGGAACGGACACCGATTCAACTGCGAATGCGAGCGTACAACCCGAAATCAATCCCCTACACGATTTCGGAAATCGGCTACGAGATGACGATGAACGACGTTCCGGTCGGCAATGGAACGACCGCACAGCCGTACACGATTCCGGCTAAATCCGAGAAAACGCTCGGGATGCAAGCGAACATTCGAAACCAGAAACTCGACGACTGGTGGGTGAGCCACCTCGAAAACAACCAAACGACTGACTTGCGAATAGAGTTCCACGCCAAAATCGACCTTCCAACCGGCGACACGGTCGAAGTGCCGCTTCGGGCGATGACCTACGAGCGGCAAATCGAGACGGACATCTTCCGGAACGACTCGGCGGAGGGTGCGCTGGACGACGTGAAAGCGAATCCTGCGTCCGGGACGACAGTCGATGAAACGGAAACCAGTGAGACGACTGTCGGGAAAACGACGACCGGCGAAGAAACGACTGCGACCAGTTCGACCGCCACAACTTCGGACTCTGGTACGGAAACGACCACCACGGACGATGGCGGACTGCTCGGAACTCTGCTCGCCGTCGAAATCGAGCGACACTGAATATTCCCGCCACCGACAGACTTTTTATATTGGCCAAACCATGTCTTTCTATGCCACGGAGTACACACTCTCCTGGTCGAGTTCTTCTCGGGCGATGAGAGTGCCGTAACGGCAACGAGAGACGGTGAATCGATTGTACTGGCCATCGACGGACAGGATTACGAGCTATCGCGCGAAACAGCGACGCAACTGCAAGACGCCGTCGGCGATGCGCTGACCGAGCGCCAAGAGTTCTTCCGCACCGCAGGTACCTTCCGCGAGGACGGAAGCTACGAGGTGTCTCGCCGAGGTGCGGACTCGTCGGGGAACGCCAAGGTGTTCCAGAGTTTCGACGAGATGGCCCGACTGTTCGACCGCCTGCCGGACGAATTTTCCGCGGAGGAGGTCGGCCGAACCGGAATCACAGGGTCGCGCCGCCACCTGCTGGTTCGCCACTTCGCGGAGCATCCCGACTTCCCGTGTCGGATTTCTCTGCACAATCCGCTGACCGCGGAGAAGGAGTCCGGAAAGTCCAGTGTCGCAGGGAACGATGGAAACGCCGAGGTGGGAGCGGACTGAGGATATATTCGCTTGAAAAACGCGCCGCGTTTTTCAAGCGAGTGACAATCACGAGACGGACTGGCCAGCGGTCAGTTCGCCCCTTCCACATTCGACGAACCGTCTTTGCGTGAAAATCCGTCTTCCGGAGAGCGATAGCACAACCCAACGGTCGGTTAGCGGGCGCGTGCGGCGCACGCGCCCGCCTGTTGATTTTTTAGGCCGTTTCAGTTAATCGTCGTGTGTTCGCTCTCCTCGTTGAGCGCCAGATTTGCCGCGATTTCCGCGTTTCGCATCGCGTACTGGGCGGTTTGCTGGAGGCTGACGAGCACGTCCCGAACCTGCAGGAGGTCGTCGTTCGACATCTCGGGCAGGTCGGAGAGAATGTCAGATTCCCGGTCACCGAGTTCGTGGAACTTCTTTCGAACTTCGAGCGTCATGTCGTAATCGCGCTCGACCGCGGCCTGCACTGCCAGCGCGGTCATCTCGTCCACGTGGTCGGTGAACTCGCGGATGCGCCGCATCGTACCGGTATCGACTTCGAGCGTGTGACCATTCGCTTCGAGGACGATGTCCGCGATGTCCTCCGCGTTGTCCGCAGTCAGTTCGAGATTTTTCGAAATCGAGCGGTAGCCGATGAGTGGGAAACCGCTGTCCAAACCGACTGCGCGGGCGAGCGTCGGGTTTTCGTGCGCCGTGAAGATGAGACGAAGGAGGAGGACGAAAATCTTGTTTGCCTGTCGCTCGCGGTTCAAGGCTCGCTGAGCGAGGTCTGGGTTGCCATGCGCCAGTGCTTTCACCGCCTCGCCGCGCATGGTGCTCCCGGTATTCTCCAGTCGTTCGAGGAGGTTGTCCAAGTCGAAATCCTCCGGGTCAACTGAACACCTGATTGCGATGCTCTCCGGGGTTTCCTCGATGACGCCGAGTCCCATCAACTGCGTCTCCGCCTTGTAGACGGCGTTGATATGGCTGCTTTCCAAGGCTCCCTCGCTGACGACGTGGATAACGCGCCGTCCGAGAACGTACTGCGCGACGATCGCGCGCTCGACTGCACCAGCATCCAGTTGTTCGGTGTGAATCGTCGCCTCTGCCTCGTCGTCGTGGGCAGATTCGGGGAGAACCGTGAGCGACCCTTTTCCGCTGATTCGAAGGGACACTTCGTCACCCTTCTCGACGCCGTGTTCCTGCGCCCACTCGGCGGGCAGGGTCATCGCCAGCGTCGATGGCCCCAATCGCTGAACCTTCCGTGTTTCCATGTCCTTTAATTTCTCCACCAAACCTTAAATGTCGCCATATGTCAACAACTGTCTCGAATCGGAAAACTATCTCGGAAGAGAATAAACATCTACTCGACTTTCAACATTCTGCGCTCGAAGCGTCCGACGCGGACTTTTCGCCAGCCGCGCAGGGAATCGTCTACGTCTACATCGCCGGTGTCGACGTGGAGAACGCCGATGCCATCGAGTTTCGTCTTCGAAGCGACGACTTCCACTTCGGACTGTCGAATCACGTCGGGCGAAATCTGGTGGTTTCCACGTCCGAAAATGAATCCCTGTCCGCCAATCGGCGAAACGATGATTTCGTTTCGTTCCCCAAGACTCGACAGGATTTCCGTTTCGCTGGCATCGCGGGCCAACACTTCTCCGTCGCGCCACACGTCCACGCCGAGTGGCGACCCGTCGAACCCGAGTTGGGATTTGATTGCGCCGACCGTACTTCCCGGCCCGAGGACGTATGTCACGCCGTCCTCGACTTCGTCGGCGACTCCGGCGGCGAGGCTTTCGACCGTTCCGCCGCCGAGTTGCTTGCTCGATTGGAGCGATTCGGCGACGGGAACGTTCGCAATCGCCCGCAGTTCTGCCCGGACTTCGCCCTCGCGGTAGGCATCCTCGTCGATGTCGTTCACTTCGCGTTCCTCCGTGCGGTCGAATCCGGCGGCGACGCGCCCCGCCGCTTCCGGCGTGACTGCAAAGACGGACGAGTAGATTTTCACTCCGGCGGGGACGCCCAGCATCGGGATTTCCGCGCCTGTCTCGGCGAGCGTTTCGGCGACATCGACCGCGGTTCCGTCCCCGCCGACGAACAGAATCAACTCTGCGTTTTCCGCCGCGAGGCGGCGAACCGCCTCGCGAGTGTCCTCTGCGTTGGTTTCGTCATTTTGGTCGTCTTTCGACGGTTCGCCGACGATTTCCGGGTCGAATCCAGCGCGTCGTGCTTCCTCGGCACCCATCTCGCCAGCGTAGGTCAGAATCTCGGCGTCTGGCGCACGCTCTTTGAGCGCGGACAGGGCGGAAACCGCCCTGTCCGGCGCGCGCTGTTCTGCTCCCCGTTCCCGTGCTTCCGCGACTTTGCCGTCGGTTCCCTTCAGGCCGACTCGCCCACCCATGCCCGCGATGGGATTGACGACCACGCCGATTCGCATGGCTGTGGGTTGGGTGGCGCGGATAAAAGGCGTGTGGGCAGTGGCGAAATCGTCGTCTTTTCTTGCGTTAGTCGTCGTCCTGCTCTTTCACTTCGTTGTGTGCTTTCTCGTTCGGCGGTTGGAGGTTCGGTTCCGTCTTCCCCAAATCCTTCTCTCGAATGAACGAGAACGACCCTTCGCTGTCCATCGACTCGCCCTGTGTCCACGGCTTCTGCGGGTCGTCCGGTTCGTTGATGTCGGTAGACATGAACGAGTAGTTGAACTCCTGATGTTCCATCTCGTCCGGGAAACTGTCCGGAACCGGTAGGTGGTCGAACATATCGTCCGGGTCGCCCAAATCCTGTAGGAGGGCGAGCCACTGGTTCTGGTGCATCGTGTCCCGCGCGATGAGATAGGACAGCATATCCTTCATACCGTCGTCTTCGGTCATCTCCCACAGTCGCGTGGCGAGCAGTCGTCCGGTCGATTCGGCCATCACGTTAGCGTACATGTCCGCCGCGAGGTTGCCGCTTGCGACGATGCAACTCCCGTTGAACGGCACGCCGTTGCTATCGACCGGCATCGCGTGCAGGCCGGACGAGAGCACCTGTCGTGGTTGCATCCCGTTCATCGCCGCCGAAACGGCGCTGTCCTGTCCCATCTGGTTGCGCAGTTCGACCGGCGCTCCTTCGAGATTCTTGGCCACTGCGGTCGCCAACATCTCGATGTGGCCGAGTTCCTCCGCTGCGGTTTCCAGCAATGCGTGGCGGTATTCGCTGTGTTTTTGCGGAAGCGCCCACGCCTGAAACAGGTATTGGAGTGCGACCCGCATCTCCCCCTCCACGCCGCCGATAGCCTGCTGGAGCATCTTCGCAAACTCCGGGTTCGGTTCCTCTACTTCGACTGTGTACTGTAGTTTCCCATTATCGTGGTAAAACATCGTTCCCCACCGCAACGGAATCCGGTAAGCGTTTCAATAAGTATGTCGGCCTCGGAGGACTGTTCGATTCGAACTGAATCATGAGAAAAATGGGGGCAGTTCTCAAACCTTAAGAGACAGCGCCGACAACCGCAGAACATGATTCCAATCGCAGACCTCGCCCCGCTCGCAACGTTCCCCCTAGCGGAAGTCAGCATCGCCGTTTTAGTGGCCTCAATCGGCTCTGTCGTCGCATGGATGGCGTACTTCTACCGATAGCCGAGCCAACCGCGAACCGTTTTACGGTCGTTCGACTCGCTGGCGAAGCCAATCCGCCGCGTTTTGAACGACTTCCTCGTCCGACCCTTCGATTTTGACGCGAACGTGGTCGCCCGGATAGCTTCCCACCTTCACGTCGAATCGTTCTCGTAGTTCTTCGAATCGGTCGATGAGCGCGCTCTCGGGTTCGTCCGCCGGCACGACTTCTCTGAAATACGGGTCGCCGTCGAACTCGTCTTCAATGCGCTCGAACATCGCTTTCATCTCTTCCGGTACGCCCGGCAGGACGTAGATGTTCTCGATTGCCGCGCCGGGGGCGACGCCGACTTCGTTGGGGAGCATTCGGGACCCTTTCGGGAGATGTGTGGTTCCAGAAACGAGGTCGGCGTGCGAGTAGTCGGAATGAGTTTCTATCCATTCGACCGCTTCCGTATGTTCTTCGACTGGAACGCCGACAGCGGCGGCGACGCCCTCCATCGTCAAATCGTCGTGCGTCGGGCCGAGTCCGCCCGTCACGATGACGGCGTCGTATTCGGCCAGCGATTCGTTTACCACGCGGGCGATGTCGGCCACGTGGTCGGGGACGACGAACACCCGTTCAACCGAAACGCCGCGCTCGGTCAGTTGCTTGCCTAACCATGCCGCGTTCGTGTTGACGGTGTCGCCGGAAAGAATCTCGTCTCCGACGGAAATCAGCGCGATTTGCATACTGGATGGTGTGGCGCGACGAAAAAAGCCCTGTCGCATCGTCCGGTCGGTCGTCTCTATTTCGTTTTATCGCAACTCCCGTTACTGCATTCCCGGTGGTGGGCCGCCGCCGCCGAAGTCGTCGTCGGAAATGTCCGCGTTCAATCCCATCTCTTCTCGTTTCTGTTCGAGTTCCCGAATCTGCATGCGGAAGTACGCGAGGCCGATTAATCCGGCTACCAGCGCGATGCCGACCACGCCGCCGAAGAGGAACTTGTCTCGGGCGAGGTAGTAGCGAACCGAGATACTGTCGGCGCTCACCGGTTCGTCCCAGACCACGTGGACACGTTCGTCCTGCATCTCCGACGTGTAGCTACCCGGTCGAACGTCACTCAACAGGAACATATCGACGCGCATCCCCTTCGGAATGATGACCTCGTAGGTCTGGTCGTTCAGATGCGTCGGAACGGCGAACGTTTTTCCCTGTCGTGGCGCGGTGTACGCCAGTTTGCCCTCGCTCTGGGGCGGCGTGATGATAGTCTGTTCTTTCGTCTTTTTCACCCGAATCTGGTCGTGTCCGACGACGGTGTCGTTCGGATACTGGAACTGCACAGACGAGATTTCGACGGGCCCATGTTCGCCCAGCGTCTCCTCCTGATAGATTTCGAGCGTCGTCTTCTCGTCCATCTTGTAAATCGCTTGATACTGGTCGCTGGTCACGTTGTAAGTGACGTTCTGATTCGTCTCCCAGTCGTACGACGCCTCCTGCCCCAGTCGTTCGTCGCTGATGCTTCCGGAACCGAAAATCGACGTACAGCCTGCGCTGGCCGCGAGCACGGCGAACAAACCGAACGCGAGGACGAGGCGTCGATTCATGGAATTACGCAACGAATCTCCGCGGGGATGTAACCCCCGATACTGGAGAGCAGCCCCGGTGGGTCGGTGTTTTCCGTGCAGATGATGCTCTGTTCCAGCACACCGAGGCGTTCGACCGTCACGATGTCTTGGGCGTGCCCAGCGCGGTTGACCGTCGCGCGAACTTCCCCGCGAGTCGCGCTGTTGACGTTCACCCGACCGTTGCCGCGCGTCCAGTCGAACAATCGGTCGCGTTCCTCGTCGGCGAGGCGGGAGGGTTCGTCATCGCCGCCGTAGACGAACTGCATCGGGAGATGCTGAACTAGTCCAAATCGTTCCATAATCTGGTCGGGTTGGCCGGGACCCAGCCCGAGTTCGGACGCCGGAATCCGAACGTCCTGTCCGGCGTCGAGGACGAAGCCGTCGTCGTCCCACGATTCGAGGGTTCCGATGTAAGTTTCTCCGTCGCGGAGGTTCGGCGTCACCTCGCCCCACTCCTCGCCCAGAACGTTTCGGGCGACGACTTCGTCCTCGCCTTCGACCGTCACCGACACGAAATCGTCGTGGCGAACGCCGATGTCGTACTCCACGTCCAAATCGCCGAGGGCGTTGCCGATGAGCGATTCGAGTCCGTCGAGTGCGCGGCGTTTCGCCTCACCGCTGACGTACACTTTGGTTGCGAGAACGACCATTATGCACCGAGTACCTCGACGTTGAGTTCCTGTTCGAGTTCCTCGATTCGCTCCTCCATGGATTCGACGAGCATCGAGTTCTCCATGGATTCCAGCGGCGACCCACATTCGGGACATTCGAAACCGAAGTCCATCGCTTCGCCGAACTCGAATCGCAGAGAGCAGATTTCACAGAGATAGAACTCGTGGTTGCGTTCGTACTCTTGGCGCTGTTCCAGCGCGTCTAGCAGGCGGTACATCTCCTCTTCTAAATTCTCGGGAATTTTGTCGTACTCGAACGTCCAGAGATAGGTGAGCCATCCCGAGTCCTCGTCGCGGAGTCGGCGATAGGTCGCAAGGTCGTTCTCGTAGAGGATGAACAGCGCCCTGCGAACGTCGTTGAGTTCGAGGTCGAGTTCCTCCGCGAGTTCCTCGTCGGTGACCTCGCCGTCCGGCGGCGCGGCGGCAACCGGCATGCCTTTTGGCCCGACCAGTTCGTGGAGGTATTTCTGAATCACTGGGTCGCTTAGCAGGTCCTCGAAAGCCATTGATATGTTATATCGGGGCGTTCATCTGTTTAAAACCATCGGGAGGGATTGGAAGGGTTCGATTTGGGTGTTCGGTTGAGTTGTTCGGGGATTTCGCCGTCCTCGAAAATGGCTGGCTGGATACGTGATTTACAGTGGTGGGAGATTACTGGTAACAAATCACGAAACCAATCAAACCGCCTCCGCAACCGCAAGCCACATCCTCCCCAACCGATTCCCTCACTCGCTCACGCTCGTTTCGGTCATCCCTCGCGTGGAAGTTCGCAGGCCCTCGACGGTGAACGCCTCGGGCCTGCCGACGCACGCGCCGTGTGGAAAACAAGTGTTTCGTGAATACTCACTAAAGTGCAGTGGCGCGCGCTTGTGCGGAGCCGAGGACTTCGCGTCCGAGATTCCGAACTAAAGCCGTGCGAGGTCTTCGTGAGCGACGAAAGAGTTCTCGTGAGCAACGCGAACGAGAGCACGGAAGAGTTTGTCTCTTCCGGAGCGAGCGAATGGCTCGTCAGAGCTGACCCTGACGGTGGACGAGCGAAGCGAGTCGGTTGGGGAGGCATGTGGGTGGGTGTGGTGGCGGTCGTGTGTTGGCGTGATTTGCTCCCGACACACTACCGTGTCTCAATCGCGTACTACTGGATTCGTCTGGCGGTTCCATCGATGTTGGCAGTTGTTAACTGCACATCGACACCAATCGAAATCACTCACTGCTCATCACAGTCCCTTCCAAATCACCGAATACAGATTCCCGGACGCTACCCCTCTATGAATTTCGAAACGCCACGCCCGGCCAGAAACCCGACGACGGAACCGACGACGCCAATCAGTCCGAATCCCACGACAACCGCCCAGAGTGGCGCGTCCGAGGACGAACCACCAGCAACCAACTGCCGAACGACGGACACCGCGCCGAAGGAAATCGCCGGAACGACGCCGACGGCGAGGCTGACGAGCAGACCGCCGCCGCGAAACGTGCTAACTGCGGAAATCACCGGTGGTGCGTAAAACAGCGATGCGGGAAGCAGAACGTCGTAGGTGAGACTCTCCCCCGACCCGCTCCCGAGCAGTGCTACGAGGAGAAGCGCCGAAACGACCCCTGCGAACCCCCCGACGAACACCGACCAGTGGCGTATCCTCCCCTCTTGCCGACCCCACAAAAACCGCTCCGAAACTGTTGCCATCGCATCGGGATGCAACGTCAACCAAAATAAATGTTCAGCCAAAAATCGAGAAACAGTTTTCACGCCACTCTTCGAAGCACCGACCAGCATGGTATACAGTGACACCGAAGCGGCGTCACGCGATGAGCTACGGACATTACAGGACGGGCGACTGGCCGAGACGGTCGCACACGCCTACGAGAACGTTCCATTCTACCAGAACGCGCTGGACGAGGCGGGGGTTTCGCCGGAGGACGTAGAGAGCATCGAGGACATCTCCGAACTGCCGTTTACGACGAAAGAAGATTTCCGTGACAACTACCCGGACGGGATGTTCGCGGTTCCACGCGAGGATATTCACCGGATTCACGCCTCGTCGGGAACCACCGGAAAGCCGAAAATCGTCTCCTACACGGAAGACGACCTCGGTGTCTGGCGCGAAGTGATGGCCCGGTCGCTCTTTGCGGCGGGCGTCAAACCGGAACACGTCGTCCAGAACGCCTACGGCTACGGTCTGTTTACCGGGGGCCTCGGATTCCACGACGGGGTACAGGAACTCGGTGCCTGTGTGATTCCAGTCGGCGGGGGGAACACCGCCCGGCAAATCGACATGTTGCAGGATTTGGAAAGTGACGTGCTCTCGTGTACGCCGTCGTACTGTCTCTACCTCGCGGAGGCCGCGGAGGAACGCGGTATCGACCCCCGCGACCTCCCGCTTTCCACGGTCGTCATCGGCGCGGAACCGTTCACCGACCCCATGCGTGAGGAAATCGAGGAAGCATTGGACGTGACCGCAGTGGACGTGTACGGCCTCTCGGAAATCATCGGCCCGGGCGTCTCCATCGAGTGTGCCGACGTGCAGAATGGTCTGCACATCTGGGAAGACCACTTCTACCCCGAAGTCGTTGACCCCAACACGGGCGAACCGCTTCCGGAGGGCGAGGAGGGCGAACTCGTCATCACGAGTCTGACGAAGGAAGCCTTACCAGTTCTGCGCTACCGAACCGGCGATATGACCAGCCTGAACTACGAGAAGTGTGACTGTGGTCGAACCATGGTTCGAATGGGCAACGTCACGGGAAGAGCGGACGACCTGCTCATCGTTCGCGGCGTGAACGTCTACCCAAGCCAAATCGAGGAAGTGATGGTCGATTTGGACGCCGTCGCACCGCACTACCGAATCGACCTGACGCGGGACGACAACTTAGACCGCATGAAAATTACGGTCGAATACCACGAGAAAATCGAAGCCTCGCCCGAGGAACTCAAGGCGGAGATTCAGTCCCGACTGGGCGAAGTACTGGACGTGACGCCCGACGAACTCGAAGTCGTCGAACCGGGTGCCATCGAGCGAACCGAGGTTGGAAAGGTAAAGCGCGTGTACGACCACCGGTAGGATTCCGGACGAAGAGTAACATCCGGACAAAACCGCATTCGGAAAAGTCCAGCACGGAAATCAATCGGAACGACAGCCATCCACTGTAACGACAGTCTTTCACTAGAACGACAGTCATTCACTGAAACGACAGCCACCGACCGAAACTACAGCCATCGGCTGAGAAGCGAATCGCGTTCGTGCGGTCGTTCAACCGTTACGACCGTGTTGTGCGCGGCCGAGCGCACTTCGCCGATTGTCGAACCGAAGACGAACTCCCGAAGTCTCCCTTTCTGTGGCGCGCCCATCACCGTCACGTCGTAGTATTTCGACTGCTCAATAATCGCGTCGGTCGAATCGTCGGCTTCGAGCACCCACGTATCGACGTTCTTGAAGTCGCCGAGTCGGTCGCGGGCGGCGGCGACGTACTCCTCCGCGGCGGCCCGCTGTCGGTCGTCCGCGTCGGTTTCGATGACGTGGAGCAGTTCGACCCACGCACCATGTGCCTGCGCGACGTATCGCGCGACGTCCACTGCCAGCCCCGAGTGTGGGCCGCCGGAAACCGGAACGAGAACCGACGAAATGGTTTTCGAGGCGTGACTGCCACCGACGGTGAGCACGTCGCAATCGACAGTACAAGCGAGTCGCGCAGGAACGTTCCGACCCAGCGGATTCGACTGCGTTGCCGAAACGGGGTCGTCTATCACGACTGCTCCGGCTGAAACGTCGTCACTCGTCTCGCCGACGATTGCCGAAAGCGACCGACCGACGCGGGCGGTTCCGCGCGTCTCGACATCCGTATTCGGGCCGAGTGCTGTTCGGAGCACCCGTTCGGCGGTTTTTCGATGTTCGTCCAACAACTCGTCCGAGCCATCGAACTGCGTCCCCGACGGTCGAACAACCGGGTTGACGAGGATGACGTCGCCATTCCATTCCTCGGCAAGCGATGCGGCAAATTCGACCGTCCTGTCGGTTGCCATCCCGTCGAAGAGCGGAACGACGACGTTTCGGCGAGTGGATTGGCCACCGCTCTCCGCGTGTAAGAGCGAGGGAGTCCACGGAGTGGGACTCACATACATACTCTACGCGATTTTTCGAGAACTTATAAATCCCATGGATCGATTACCTATCCTAAAATAAATGGGGCGAACATTCAGGGTTCGACTATTTGAGTGCGGAGCGACTATTAAATCGCCTCTCGTGAAATCGAATTTCTATCGTGGAGTGTAACGAAGTCGAAGCGAGCGTCAAGGTAGGAAGGGACTGCGATCGAAGTAGATCACACACGACGAAGCAAACTACGGTTTGTACACGCGACCGCGGAAGATGGCGATGGTTTCCCCATCGGTTTTCTCGCCATCTGCACGAACATCAACGCGATACGATGCCGTACGCCGCGTTTCGTCTTCCTGCTCCGCAAGCGCGACCAACGTTTCGCCGACCTCCGCCGCGGCGAGATAGGACATGTTCGTCTCCAGTGCGAGTGCAGTTTCCCCCTCGGAGTTGGACGCCGCCGCGAAGGCGGCGTCCGCGAGCGAGTAGACGACGCCGCCGTGTGGCGTTCCGTGGAAGTTGAGCAGGTCGTCGGAGACGGTGAGTTCGGTTCGCGCACTGCCGGGTTCGAGACTCGTGAGTTCGATACCGAGCGTGGCGCAGAACGGGTCGCTTGCGATTTTTTCGCGGTGGTCGTCGGGAATATCCGCCATATCCCGCATCAGTGCAGTAGTTACTTATATTCTACCCGAGACGGTGACGATATGGCGTACAGCTACGAACCCCACTACTTCGAGGACTTTGAAGAAGGCCAGACGTTCGAAAGCGTCGGTCGAACGGTCACCGAGTACGACTTCGTTCAGCACTCCGCGTTCACGGGCGACTGGACGGAACTCCACACGAACAAGCATTACGCCGAGGACGAATACTTCGGCGAGCGCGTGGCCCACGGCCCGATGACGTTCTCGCTGGCAACCGGTTTCGTCTACCGCTGTGGTTTCTTGGAGCGCACCGTCCTCGCGTTCCTCGGCATGAACTACATGGACATCCCCGCACCGGTTAGAATGGACGACAGCATCTCGCTCGACATGGAAGTCGTCGAGACGAAAGAGTTGTCCAGTAGAGAGGACTCCGGCCTCGTCGTCATCGACACGGTCATGACGAATCAGGAGGATACCGTCGTCTTCGAGGGCGACATGAAGTTCCTCATCAAGCGCGAAGAGTAAGCACTCGAGAGCAGCCAAGAATTGGGTGGTTAGGCTCGGACAGTCGTGGAGCGACTGTCCGAGCCTTCCGAACATCTTCACCTTCTTCGATGGGCGTTACCTCGTCACAGATTTTCTATTCTCACTCGGAGGACGAACACGATGGCGCGGAGCACGACGCCATACAGGTCGTGTTGTTCCGACGAACCACATCGGCAGAGTTGTCGAGGACAACGGCATCGCCGGTGACATCGAACGAACATTTGGAAACGCGACTGTCCTCGCTGTACTGTAGAAGGATGCCATCTCGGTCGGTGCCAGTCTGTTTTACACAACAGGAATCGAACTCTGAATTCGGTCGGCCATACACGCGGAGGGCGGCACTACCCGAATACCCGCTTTCGGTGTGATCTGCACTGCCGGTCACCTGCACGTTCGTACACGAGACGGGGGCGGGAGTCGTCTCAGGTGGAACGGCGTACATCGCTGCGGTGTCGTCAGTATCGACCCGGATTCGGGTGTCGCGTATCTCCTGTGTTCCGCTTCCGGCGACGACAATCGCGCCGTCGCTGACCGTCTCCGCGGTGAAACTCACGTCACAGGCCTCCACAGTGGCGTCGGGCGCGAACAACCAAATTCCTCGCATGTTCGTCGGGAACGAGTCGTCCGAGTGGGACGTATCCACGGTTACACAGCAGTCCCGAACCTCGCTTCCCGACCCGGCGAGGCGAACGTTTGCGATGTTGTTGTTCCGGTACTCTCCGCCGACGACGTGGACGGTTCCGGTACTCTTGCTCGATTGGTAGAGACCGTTGTTCGGGAACCCGGCGAGGTGACAGTTCCGAAACTCTAGTTCTCCTGTTGTGTTCATCTCCACGAAGAGGCCGACTGCACCGCTTCCATCCGGGGCACCGTCCGGCGCGCGGAGGTTCTCCACGAGGCCGGTTCCGGACGCGGTTCGCACGCCGAACAGGAACGGGCCTTGCGAACCGTCGTGACTGCCGCGATGAAGCACGTCCCGAACGAGCAGTCCATCGTCAACGACGAGTTGCATCTTGGGTGCTTCCGGCGCACTGCCGACATCGTGCGTAAGACCTTCGTAGCGGAGGTTGTAGGAGTCCGCTCCGCCGAGCGACAACCACACAGCGCCGGGATTTCCGGTCACGTCGTCGGTCGTATCGAGGACGATAGTCGCGTCGGATTCGACTCCGACCATGCCGAAATCGTGGAGTCCGTTGCCGAAATCGAAGGTGAAATCGGTGACCCGGTACTCCCCTCGCGGGAACTCCAACTTCGTGTTGCTTTGGATGTTGGCGTCAAGAATGTCGTCAATCGGTTTCGCCCCCGTCGGGTCCATACCGAGGTCGGAGACAACGTCATACACCCTGTCGAACTGGAAACTGTCGGTGGTCATCGTTCGGGTACTTCCATTCGACTCGGGCGAACCGGTCGCCGTGGACGCGGCACCGCCGAGCATTGTTCCGGCGACAATCGAACTACTCGCCAGTTTCAGATACGAGCGCCTATCGGTTTTATGAGAGTTTACACTCGTCTTTTCGGAGGATTCGAGCATCCTACTACTAGTAGACAGTTTAATTTATAAAATTATTCTCGGATTATTTACTAAAATAATCGTCCACGTGTCGAGTCTCGATTTTGTAGTGGACAGGGCCGAGTAACCTATCTTTTTCACCTCTACCACGAACTATCGCGTATGCCAATCGACATCCTCGAAGACGAGGACGAACCGCGAATCATCGACACCCACGCGCACCAACCGACGAAAGAGTTTTTGGAGGACGCTGGCGGGCAGATGATGGAGGACGCCGCGAACAAGTTCGGCGCGAAGATGGAGACGGACACCTACGAATCGTTCGTGGAGGAGTACCGTGAGGCGGGAATCGCAAAGACGGTTCTGCTCGGCTGGGACGCGGAAACCAACACCGGCAACCCGCCGGTTCCGAACGACTACGTGGCCGAAATCCGCGACGAGTACGACGATTTCTTCGTCGGCTTCGGGAGCGTTGACCCGCTGAAAGACGACTGTGTGGAAGAGGCAGAGCGCGTCGTCAACGACCTCGACCTCTCGGGGTTCAAGTTCCAGCAAATCGCGCAGGGTTTCGACCCGAGCGACCCGGAACACGAAGAACTGTTCTCGACCATCGAAGACCTCGGCGTTCCCTGCGTCTTCCACGGGGGTAACTCCACGCTCGGCGCTGGCGCACCGGGCGGCAGGGGACTCAAAATCAAGTACGGCAATCCGATGATGATAGACGACCTCGCGGCCGAGCACCCCGACCTTCAGATTCTCCTCGCACACCCGGCATTCCCGTGGGAACAGGAACAACTCTCGATCTGTCAGCAGAAGGGGAACGTCTACATGGATCTCTCGGGATGGTTGCCGAAGTACATCGACGACCAAGTGCTTCACTACGCGAAGACGCTCCTGCAGGACAAGGTGATGTTCGGAACTGATTACCCGATGATTCGTCCCGAGAAGTGGCTGAATCAGTTCGAAGAACTCGACTTCCCCGAGGAAGTCCAGCGCAAAATCCTCTGGGAGAACGCAGAAGAGTTCCTCGAACTGTAAGCATCGAACGCAACAACGGAACGCGATTTTTGGAGTCGGAAGAGCGAGATAAGCACCGTAAACCCCGATTTATAGGCGACGTATAACAAGGAGCGGGTCGGGCGATACACAGCCACTGATGGTCGGAGATGACGCTCGATTCCGGCAGAGATTTGCTCCCGTCGCAAGACTTCCCTCGCCGCGGACGAAACTCGTGTATCTCTATCTGCACGTCGTGGACGGCGCGACGGTAGAGGAGTTGCACGAAGCCTTGGGGATTCAGTATTTAGAACTCTACAGTGCCCTGCGGGTTCTTCGGGAGCGCGACATCGTTCGAAACGAGCGGAGCATCTATCGCTGTCGGGTACACGAAAGCGGAAACAGCAGTCCACTCGACGGCCGCTTTTCCCGGGTGCAGTAACGTTGGCCAATCATCGGACTTTCACCGCATAACTATGTACGAAACCACGGAAGCCAGTGTCGTGAACCGATGTCCAGAGTAAATCGAACCGACGAAGACGGCTACGTCGTACGATGGTTCGAAGAGCGCGATTTATCGGGGTTTCTCTCGCTTGACCGTGTCGTTTTCGGGCGACGCCGAAGCGAGCGCTGGTTTCGGTGGAAGTACGTGGACAATCCCTACGTTGACCACGTCCCTGTGTTCGTCGTGGAAAAGGATGGGGAAATCGTCGGTGCGCGGCCGTTCCTCGCGTTTCGGATGCGCGCCGGTTCAGAGACGGTACTCGCATTGCAACCGGCGGACACCATGGTGCATCCAGAGCACCGACGGAAAGGATTGTTCACCCGAATGACAAAACACGCAATCGACCATTATGCGGGCGGCGACCCCAAATTTTTCTTCAACTTCCCGAATCAGCGTTCCAGACCCGGCTATCTCAAACTCGGGTGGCAAATCGTCGGTGACCGAAAAACGTACTATCGGATTCAGAACCCGTCCGTGTTTTTCCGGACTGTTCGACGTGAGAGAGATATTCGGTCGCAGCTTCTCGATTTTGCGTCCCCGATTGTCCGTCGTCTCCACGACCTGAATCGTTCTTGGACGAGAGCGCAAGCGAGCACCTCGCAGAACAGTTCGGGAACACAGACCACGTACTCGATTACCCACTACTCCGGCGTCGAAACGCCCGTTCTCACCGAACTGTACCGCGCCACGCCACCGGATGCCGTTCACGCGCTGCGCGACGAAACGTACTATCAGTGGCGATTTTCGAGTCCCGCATGGAAGCGAGAAACCTACGTGGCGGAAGACGACCGCGGCGACAGTGTCGCCGCAATCGTGGTCCGGACGCGGACGACATCCGGTGGAGTGACCGTGACGCAACTCGCGGACGTCGTTCCGTTGGTGCAAAGCGAATCGAGAAGGCGCGCGACTGCACGCCTTCTCGAACGAATCGTCCGCGAGTACGCCGAGTCCGAACTTCTTTCCGTTCCGAAGGGCGACCTTTCCGACGACCTGCTCCGCGAGTTTGGTTTCGTAAGCGATGCAGTACCACCCCTCTCGTGGGTGTCGGATTTCGACTGCCGGTTGGTCGCGCTCCCACTCAACTGCGAGCACTGGTCGGTCGGCGGCAAGCGACTCAGTCAGCGGTCGAACTGGCACGTTTCGTTCGGTGAGCGAGACACCGCGTAGGAGTTCCTTACCCGCGACTTCGACGGGCCATAACAAAATCCCGAGGCGAGAAGTTCAGGGCGACAGATGGGAGACAACACTCGAAACGTGGTGGCGTCGGTGGCACGACTGTATCGGTTCGCGCTGTTGGCAGCGAGTTTACCGGTGGTCCTCGCCGAATACTTCCGCCCCGAAACCGGGGCCGAGTACGGCGTCGGACTGCCCGATAAGGTCGTCTTGGCTGTGAAGATGGCGCGAAACAACGTGAAAATACAGACCGGTTCGACGTTCCTCGAACACCTCGTTATCGCCACGAAGGTACTGACGATTCCCCGCGAAGAAGCAGGAAGTTTGGTCGAATGCGGTTGTTACAAAGGCGGCAGCA
The DNA here is from genome assembly GCF_900156425.1 of Haladaptatus litoreus. Lineage (GTDB taxonomy): Archaea > Halobacteriota > Halobacteria > Halobacteriales > Haladaptataceae > Haladaptatus > Haladaptatus litoreus. Next base: position 1,228,047 of record NZ_FTNO01000001.1, on the reverse strand, counting down.
CGGCCAACCTCTCTCTCGTCGCCGGACTCTGCAATCGACCGCTGGAAGTGTTCGATTCCTTCGAGGGGATGCCGGAACCGAACGAAGACGACCGGGAACACGTCCTCGTCAAATCGGAGCAAATACACACCTACGACGAGGATGCGTGGGGTGCGCCGATAGAGGAAGTCCAAGAGAACATCGCACGATACGGCGACATCTCAGTGTGTACGTTCCACGAGGGGTACTTCGACCAAACCATGCCGGACTTCGAAGAGGCGTGTGTGCTCCTCTTTCTGGACGTCGGACTCAGAGAATCGGCGGAAACCTGTCTCGAACACCTCTGGCCGCGTCTTCAGTCGGGTGGCTACTGCTTCACGCACGACGTGAAACACATGGAGATTTCCACGCTGTTTTTCGACGGCGACTGGTGGCGAGAGACGCTCGACACGGAACCGCCGGGGTTGGTCGGTGCCGGAAGCGGTCTGGGCCTCCATCCCGAACACAACGGGTTCGGAAGCCTACTCGGCTACATCGTGAAAAATCCGGAATCGTCCGTGTTCGAGATGGTCGCCGAAGACGGTGAAGGCGAAAACTGCGTCGAAGTCGTTCGGAAACGAAAGGACTGACCGGCGGCCCGCGAAGCCGTTCTGCCGCTATTTTCGATAGGAAACCAATCTGAAACATGGCCGAAATCCTCATCCAGCGGCATCACCACAGTTCCAATCTACGAATGGCTCGCCACACAGACGAGACGTGGGAGTATCGAACGCTCAGGCCGCCGCGCGGGAGCGAGAAAAAGGAGGCAATCGACCCGACGAGCGAACTGAACGAGTACGGTGAAGAGGGGTGGGAGCTGGTCGAGACCATCGAATACGTCGGCGGCGGAACCAAATTCCTCGTGTTCAAGCGCCCTGCTCGAAGGGACGACGGTGACGTGGATGAGTGACGGGAACAGTGAGAACGACGGAAACGATGGGGAAATCAGCACCGCGAACACGATGCGAGAACGGGCCGGAGAGAGCAGAGTCAAACTTTGGCTCCTTCTCGGTGCGCGCCGTCTCGTCGTGACAGGGTCGCTTGCGCTCGTGTTTTTCCTTTCGTTCGTCATCGCAGGAACCCTTCTGTATCCGCCGCTGAAATCCACGATTGCGTCGAGCGACACCATCGAGACGATGTTCTCCACGATGCTGGGGACGACGATTACCGGCGTCACGCTCGTCGTCACCATCAGTCAGTTAGTCATCTCGCAGGAAAACGGCCCGCTCGGTGACCAGCGCCAGCGAATGAGCGAGGCGATGGATTTCCGCGAGTTCGTGCGAGAGATGATAGGTCACACGACACCGTCCGACCCGTCGCAGTTTCTCAAGGACATCATCGACGAAACCGAACACCGGGCGAACGAACTCCATCAGTCCATCAGCGACGGCGATAGCGAGGAGTTGAGTCAACTGCGCGACGACCTCGACGAGTTCAACGAAAGCCTGACCGGAAACTCGGATACAGTCAAAGAGGAACTCGACGGGGCGACGTTCGGCACGTTCGACGTACTGTTCGCGGCCCTCGATTTCAACTATTCGTGGAAGATTTTCCACGTCGAACGGATGCGGGAGAAGTACGCAGACCACTTGGACGACGAACAAAAACGGCTGTTCGAGCGCTTGAAAACGTCGCTTTCGATGTTCGGCCCGGCGCGCGAACACATCAAGACGCTCTACTTCCAGTGGGCGCTCATCGACCTCTCGCAGTTGATTCTGTACGCGGCGATTCCCTCGCTGTTCGTCGCCGGGTCGATGCTCGCCTTCGTCGGAAGCGGAACGTTCACCGGGACGACGCTCGGCCTCACGGACATCCTGTTGGTCGTTGCGGGCGCGTTCACGATTACGCTCATTCCGTTTTTCCTGCTCGTCTCCTACATCCTCCGCATCGCTACGGTCGCAAAACGAACGCTGGCCATCGGGCCGCTCATCCTTCGAGATTCACAACGATGACGGGGGACGAAAATACGGACGTAAACGGAGTGGTGACGGACGATTCAGATACGAACGATTTGGACACGAACGATTTGGACACGAACGATTCAGATACGAACGATTTGGACACGACTCGTTCGCCGCGACACCTGTCGCGGCGAACCGTGCTCACAGCAACGGCGGGAATCGGTATCACCGGTTTGAGCGGTTGTCTCACGCTCAGTCCGAAGGTGAGCGTTTCCGGAATCGGAAATTCGGACGTGTTCCGGAAGGTTTCGGTCAGCGAACCGTGGGCGAGTGGGCGCGTGGTGGCGAGTGTTAGTTTCACCTCGACTGCGACGACGAATCTCGGCGTTCGAGGGCTGACGGTTATCGGTTCCAGCGGAACGGAGTTCGATACGGCGGCGGTACAGAGCGGGCAATCGAAAAAATCAATCTTCCTTCCCATCGGGAAATCGACGCTTTCAGCAGTCGATTTCGACGGGGAAACCGTTGACAGCGTTGAGGTCACTGTTCGAGGAAACAAGATACTCTGATTTTCGTAGGACGACTGTTTTCTGCGGCACGAGTTTCTTGTCGGTTCCTGTCGTACCTGACGTGGGTAATCGACAATGACGAAGTTCGACATCGTCGTCATCGGTGGGGGAACCGGAAACAAAGTGGCATTGGCGGGCGCGGAACGAGGGCTGGACGTGGCACTCATCGAACGCGGGCCAATCGGCGGCACTTGTGTCAATCGCGGATGCAATCCGTCAAAAACGCTGATTCATCGTGCCGACGTGGTAGAAACGGTAAGACGGGCCAGCGAGTTCGGCATCGACGCCGAGGTGACCGGAATCGACTTCCGGAACATCGTGCGCGAAGTGACGGAAACCGTCGATGGAAAATCGGAGCGAATGGAACAAACCGACCGCGAAAACGAGAATATCACGCTCTATCGGGAGGAAGCCCGGTTCGTGGACGACCGAACGCTAGAGGTCGGAGAGGACGGCGAGCGCGTCAGCGGTGAGAAAGTCGTCGTCGCTGGCGGGTCGCGACCAGTCATTCCGCCAATCGAGGGACTGGACGACGTGGATTATCTCACGAGCAAAGACGCGCTCCGACTGGACTCGCAACCGGAACACCTCGTTATCATCGGCGGTGGCTACATCGCCGCGGAACTGGGCTACTTCTACGAGATGATGGGAACCGCGGTGACCATCATCGGGCGGGACGACCTGCTCCTGTCGAACGAAGACCGCGAAGTCGCGGAGACGTTCACCGAAATCGCTCGCGGTCGCCACGATGTCCACACCGGCCACGAAGCGACGGCGGTTTCACAGGACGGGAAACAGGTGACTGTCACGGCGGAATCAGAAGACGGGGACGAAATTACCGTTTCCGGTGATACTCTGCTCGTCGCGGCGGGACGACGGCCGAACACCGACCTCCTCGATGTCGAAGAGGCAGGAATCGACACCGACGACCGCGGATTCGTAAAAACGAACGAGTATTTGGAGACGACCGCCGAAAACGTCTGGGCACAGGGCGACATCGCGGGGAATTACCAGTTGAAACACGCCGCAGATCAAGAGGCGAAGTACGTCGAGCGGAACGCGCTCGACGGCGAACGCGAGGCCATCGATTATTCGAGCATGGGGCACGCCATCTTCACGTCGCCGCAGGTCGCGGGAACCGGAAAGACCGAGCAGGAACTCGACGAATCAAATCGGGAGTACGTCGTCGGAAATTGCGCCTATCGGGACACGGTGATGGGCAAAGCCCTGAATGAGGAACACGGATTCGTCAAAGTGCTCGCCGACCCCGAAGACGGCGAAATTCTCGGCTGTCACATCATCGGCCCGGAAGCCTCGACGCTGATTCACGAAGTTCTGCTGGCGTTGGCGAGCGGGTCGGGAACCGTCTCCGACGTGACCGACACGATTCACATCCATCCGGCATTGAGCAAGGTGGTGTTGAAAGCGTTCGAGGATGTCGAGTAAATTGTCTCGGTCAAACCATTTCAGGTCGTTTTTTCACCACGGTCGATTCGTTACTCGTTGGGTTCAGCCGAGTTCGGAACGTCGAGTTCTCCGGTTAGTTCGAGGAACTCGGGAGACATCTCGAAGCCTTCGCGCTCGAACCGCTCTTTGACGGCTTGGAAATATTCGGACCGAACAGCGAGATACCGCTGACGACTTGGATTGGCAATCCAGAAGCGCGATGTGAGTCCGATTCCGGCCGCGGTCAGGTCGTCCACGATGACCTCCGGTTTCGGGTCGGCGAGAATCTCCGGATTTCTCTCCGCTTCTTCGAGGAGAACGCGACGCATGTCGTCGATATCCCCGCTGTATTCGACGCTGAACGAGTAGTCGATTCGAAGTGCGTCCTTGATGGCGTGGTTCACGACGACGCTATTGGCGAGGACGGAGTTCGGCACCGTGATGAGTTCGTTTGTGAACGTTCGAACGCGGGTCGCTCGAAAGCTAATGTCCTCGATGATTCCCTCGTTTTCCTCCCACTCTATCCAATCACCGATGTTGAACTTCGGGTCGCTGATGATGAACACACCGCCAACGAGGTTGCCGACGATGTCCCGCGAAGCGAACCCGACGGCGAGGGTGAGTGCGGCCGCGAACCCACCCATCACCGACAGTAGCGTCTCCAACCTAGCGAAAAACAGTCCCACGAAGAAGGCGACGATGACGGTCGAAACGCGGATGAACCGTAACATGGGCTTCCTGACCGTCGGCGTGACGCGCTGACTTCGGAGGAGACGCCGACCGATTGGCACCGCGACGAGACGCCCAAGACCGTAGGTGACCGTGAACGTCACGGCGAAAACGCCGAGTTGCAACAGAAACGCCGTGTAGTCTACGCGACTGAAAACGTCGTTGACCACCGATTCAGGAGCAGCGACCATCAGACGAGATGAAAGAGTAGAGTTGTCGGTGCGATGTTCCATCCGACGAAATTTACGTCAATCATGTGTTCAACTGCGAACGACGAGATAGTTAGCTGTACTGGCTACCGACAGTACTGGTTATTCGTCCGACCGAAATTAGCTCAGGCGTCGGTGAATCCGTCGCAACCGACGTCTGCTCGATTTCCGTCTCCGGTAGCGACGATACTGGTAAACGACTCCGGTTCCGACGAGAAGCAACCAGAGAACGTGGTTCGTTCCGAGCGTCGTCCACACGTCCGAGTGGAAGACCGGAAGCAAGTCGCTCCAGTGGCGCACGAACTGCTGGAGGATGCTCGCGCCCAGCAAACTCGTGACGGCGGCCAAAAACGGCAGATAGAACTGCCAGACGAGCACGCCGATGACTCCGCCGACGATAATCGACGCGAGAAACGGGTCAAGCAAACCGGAGCCGAACGACGGCACGGACACCGGGTCGAGGAAGTTGGGATTGCCGAACATCGAGTAAGCAACCGACGAGGAGAGGGCGAAACAGAGCGCGACGATAGCCAACCGCTGCGTGGAGCGGGCGATGCTACTACCGATAATACTACCGACGATTGCACCAACCAGCGACACGAGTAGAAGGTTTGGTGACGCGACGCCGACCGTGGGCGCGACGACACCTCGTGCCAGAGCACTTCCGAGGAGGGCACCGCCGAGTGCGCCGACGAGAGATGTCAGTTGTGTCACGAACGCGTACCCGAAGTACGTGAACGCGACGCCGAATCCCAACGCCAGCACCATTGCGGTGGTCGTGATGAAATCTGGGGACATCGGATTTCGTATTTCATACACTGGGGTTCCATTCCGTTAAGTGACTCGGTGGGATTTCCGCCGAAATATCACGATTTATCGATACGAGACGGCGATTCTACTTCGAATGGTCGGTCGGTGATCAAAAATCAGGGTTCCGACGCTTCCCCCGTCGGATGTTCGTCAAACCACGTTTCCAATTCCTCTCGATAGGTTTCCCACTCGGCGAGCAGGCGGTCGTACTCCTCGCGGGCGGCGTCCGCCCCTTCGTAACTGGCCAACGATTCCAACCGGTTTTGCATTCCTTTCAGACAGGCCTCGGTTTCGTCGTACCAGTCGAATCCGCACTGAATCATGGCGTAGTGGTACATCGCCCAGAAACCGACTCCGGCGAGATTGTCGTCGGATGCTTCGCCGATGATGGGAAGTGGATCGTCGAACTCGCGGAAGTACGAAACTGCGAACTGCGCCGCGAGTGGCTTCAGACGGTATTCCCATTCACCGCCGACTTCCCCTTTTACGTCCTTCTGTTGTTCGAGCAGACTGCTGTAGCCTTCCTCTGTTTCCTCGTATCGACGGAGTCGCCACGATTCGAGTCCGTCGAATCGGTTCCAGTAGGATTCTTCGCTTTCGACCACCGCGTCTGGGTCGCCCTCGAAAACGATTCGCGCTAGTCCGCAGTCCGGACCCGAGTCGTACTCTGCGAACTGCCGATACGCCCAGAACCAGCCCCGTTCCCAGAATTCGCTCGCTTCGAAGCGATTCCACGCATCCGGAAGGTACTCCCGAACGAACAGTTCTTCGTCTTCGAGCGATTCGAATCGAAATTCGATATCTGCGCCTGCCATGTCTCGACTGCCGAGCGAGAGAAATATATCGTTTCCGCGAAACTTGTTTTTGTATTATTTTTGAATACTTCCCAAAAGTATGTCACGGAGACTGCTGGACGACAAATTATGTACCCCACGGAGTCGCCCGGGTTGGACGACGAAGTCGCTGAATCGGCGGTCGATGCGCTCGGAACGCTCGCAAGCGAACACCGTATCGCAATTCTCCGTGAACTCGCGGTGGCCGACGAACCACTCGCGTTCTCGGAACTCCGCGAGCGATTCGTGCGAGAAACTGAAGGAAAGTACGAATTAGGCCACGCTGGCGAACGCGTGGTGCTGGCAACTGCGGACTTGGATACGAACGGTGCCGCCGCACTCGCCGAAGCGCACGACACGGACGAAAACGATGAATGTGCAGTCTGTGGCGAGACAGATTGTAACCGAGTGATTCACGTCCATCTCTCCGGAACATGAATGAGATATCCTTCCAATTCTATAGAGCGAGATAGAGTTTATGAGGCCGATACAGAACAGTGTTGTCGGCGGAAATTGAAATATAGTTTTCAACAAATGCGCTGAAAGTCCTCGTTTCAGTGGACAGCGATTCGGTTCTAATCGAATCGCGTCACTCGAACTCGGGCTTTCTTCCTTCCAAAAACGCGGAAACGCCCTCTTTGTGCGCAGGCATGTCGTAGGCTTGGGACTGTACCATCGTCTCGTAGTCCAGCGCCTCGCGCCAATCCTTGCCCAAATTCTCGTGGAGGGCTTGTTTTCCGAGTGCGATTGTGTGAGTTGGCTGTTTCGACAGCGTGTCGGTCAGTTCGGCAACCCGCGCGTCGAGTTGTTCGTCCGGCACGACTTCGTTCACCACGTCCAATTCGTCGGCTTCCGCAGCCAAAATCAGTTCGCCCGTGAATGCGAGTTCTTTCGCTTTACGAAGACCGACGAGTCGGGGGAGGAGGAAGGTGCCACCCATGTCCGGAATGAGGCCGACGTTGATGAACGAGGCCGCGAATCGAGCAGATTCCGAAGCGTAGGCGAAATCCGCCGCGGTGACGAGTGCCATTCCCGCACCGACCGCGTCGCCGTTAACCTTTGCGACGACCGGTACGGGAGCAGAGAGGACTTCGTGGACGACCCGCGAGAGCGTGTCCCGGACGCGCTCGTAGGCCTCCCGGACGTTCTCCTCGCGCTCGGCCATGGATTCGATGTCGCCGCCCGCGCTGAACGCCTTGCCTTCGCCGGTCAGCACGACCACGTCGATGGATTTCGGGTCGCTTTCGGCCAGAATTTCGGCGAGTTCGCCCGCGGCCTCGGGTGTGAACGCGTTTCGTACTTCGGGTCGGTCGAACGTCACCGTCCGGATTCCGTCGTCGTCAGAGACGTGCATACGAGAGGGTCACGGCATGTACATTTAATTACTGCCCACGTGCAGTCGAGGTATGGACATCGAAGCGTTCTTCGAAGGGATGCCCTTCGCCGACCTGCTGGGGGTCAAAGTAACCGAGGCCGAGGACGGCCACGCCGAAGGAAAAATCGAGATGCGCGACGAACTGTCGTGGAACCAAGACCAGCAGATGGCCCACGGCGGCGTCACGTTCACCCTCGCGGACACCGTCGGCGGTGCGGCGCTCGTCTCGCTCAACGACCAACCGGTTCCGACCATCGACATGCGAATCGACTACCTGAGCGCGGGGACGGGCGACCTCTACGCCGAGGCCGATGTGGTGCGAAACGGAAGCGACGTGGGAACCGTCGATGTGAGCGTCTACGACGAAGACGACGAACACATCGCGGAAGCCCGCGGTGTGTACAAGACCGGGTGAGCGATGGGAAAACGACAGCTCGCACTCGGACTCGTGTTCGTGGTGGCACTGCTCGCGTTTGCGTTCGTGTTCGCCCGGCGAACACGAACCGAAGCGGGCCTCGAACCGCCGTTCTGAGGCACGTATCAGAACTTTGGTCACAACCTTTTATCGCGTCGCTGTGCCAGTTCTAGAGGATGGGAACTGCTGTAGAATCCGTTTCTGACGCTCCGGTTCTTCGCGTCTCTGGCGGGGTTGGGTGGGAGCGCGCTGCCGTCGTTTTAGACAGCGCACGCGACGAAGCCGACACGGTTTCAGTCGTGGAAGTCGGCCCGACCGGAATCGAAGCACTGGAACCGCTCGTTTCGGTGACGGACGGCGAAACGACGGTTTTTCACTCGAACTGCACCCCGAAACGAGTTCGAACGCTCGTCTCGGAACTGGAATCTGGGAACCTTCCAAACGACGGCGCCCACGCCGTCGTCTCGCACGAAGGCGAACAGACCGAACTGCCGATACCGGACGATGGCCCACTTTCGGTCGGTCACAGAAACGTACTCGCACGCTGTGGCTGGACCGACCCCGCAAACATGCGGGACGACGAAACACTCGTTGCCGAGGACGCGCTCGCGGACTGCGACGATGTGCTCTCGCAAATCACGCAGTTCGGCCTCCTCGGGCGAGGACGCGGTGATGCGCGGATGGACGAACCGATTGCGGAGGAGTGGACCGTCGCTCGGGAAACCGACGGCGACCCCGTAGTCGTCGTCAACGCGGGCGAAACCGACGACCGAAATCGAACCGACCAACTCCTGCTGGAAAGCGACCCGATTTCCGTGCTCGACGGCGCGACAGCAGTCGCGCACGTTGTCGGCGCGGAGGATGTCGTCATCTACTGTCCGAAATCGGCGGTCGAAGCCCAACAGCGAGTTCGGGAGACAGTCCGCGCATTTCGAGAAACCGATGCTGGCGAGAATGTTTCCATACAGGTTTTCGGGTCGCCAGACCAGTACATCGCGTCGGAACCCACGATGGCGTTGGAGGCGTTAGAAGGAAACGACCGACTGGAAGCGCGATTGCGCCCCCCGAGTCCGGCGAAACACGGACTGTACGGGCGACCGACCGTGGTTCACACTCCCAGAACCTTCGCACAGGTTCGCCGCGCGTTGCTGTTCCCAGATGAGTTCGACGCCGACGACGCAGACCCCGGAACTCGATTGGTCACCGTAACAGGCGACGTGGCACAACCCGCGACAATCGAACTGCCCACGGGTGGGTCGCTCTCTGACTGCCGAAATGCGGTTTCTGTGGATGGCGGATTCAAGATGGCCTGCGTCGGGGGGCAGTTCGGCGGTCTCACTCGGTCGCTCGACCACTCGCCGAGTGCGCCCGCGCTGGCGAGCGCACGCCTCGGCACCGACGGCGTGGTCGAACTGCTGAACCAGTCACGGTGTGCGGTTGCGACGGCGGGGACGCGGGCCAGATTCGCGGAGGAGGAAAATTGCGGACGCTGTGTGCCCTGTCGAGAGGGGTCGAAGCAGTTGGTCGGAATGCTCCGTGACGTGTATTCGGGCGAGTTCGCGGACGATTCGCTCCGCGAACTCGCCCGGACGATGCGCGAATCGAGCATCTGTTATTTCGGCCAGTCGGCGTCCCGCCCCGTCACGACCGCGATGGACGAATTCGAACCGGAGTTTCACGCACACGCCGACGGGCGCTGTCCGAGCGGTGCGTGTGAGGAGGTACAATCATGAGTTCAGAAGAGCAATCAGGAATCGAAGACACTGCTCCGTCGTCGCCAGAACCCGGCGTGCCGGAAATCGACGACCCGAGACCGAGTACGCCGCTGACGGAGGATTTTGTGACGGGGACTGCGAACGACCCCGAAGTTGGTGCAGACGGCGAGAGAATGAACCACGTCACGGTGGACGGCCATCCCGTCGCCGTCCCGCCGGGTTCGACCCTCATCGACGCCATGGAAGCGGTGGAGACTAAGGAGTACGTTCCGGCACTCTGCTACTACGACCGCGACACGGAGCAGGGAGACAACATCGGCCCGCGCTCCGAGTGTCGAACCTGCATGGTCGAAACTGACGAACACGGACTGGTTCCGTCCTGTAGTTTTCCGGCGGAGGACGGCCTCTCGATTCGAACTGACGCCGAATCCGCATCGGAAGCGCGGGACGTGAACCTCGATTTGGTGCTGTCGAACCACAACCTTCGATGTACCACCTGCGGGCAGAACGGTCGCTGTGAACTGCAAGACGCATCCATCGACAACGACGTGGAGGAACCGCGGTACGGCGTGCTGGAAGACCGCGACGAGTACGAACCGATAGACGACACTTCCTCGGCCATCCAAATCGACCGGAACAAATGCATCCTCTGTAATCGCTGTGTGGAAGCCTGCAACGACGTGCAGGTAGAGGGCGTTTTGCGAATCGAGGGGCAGGGGGCCGACACGAGAATCGGCTTTCAAAGTGACGCCGAAACCATGCGCGAATCGACCTGCGTTTCCTGTGGCCACTGCGCGACGGTGTGTCCGACAGGTTCCTTAGTCGAGCAGGGATTGAAGGACTCCGCTACGCTTCCGATTCCGGGCTTCACCCAGAAAAATTCGATTGGGAAGGCCATCGAGAGCGAACACGCGGAAACCGCAGACACGTCCGACGCGCCGAACCGGAACGTTCCGGGCGAGCGGGAAATCGAGGAGAAATCCGGCGTCGCGCGATTCATGGCGAAGGCGAAAGCGAAAGCCAGAGATACCACGAAACGGATAACAGACGAGGCGTTAGCCGAGTTCGAACACGTCGCCGAGGAAACCGCGGCGAGCACCATGAACGTCGGGAGAATGTTCGACGTGGCGGGCGTCGTGAGCGACGCCCGCCTTTCCGGCGTGACGAAAGCCGAGACGACCTGTAACTACTGCGCCGTCGGGTGTCGGTTCGACCTGTACGGGAAAGACGGCGAAGTGCTCGGCGTTCGACCTGCAGACGAGGACGCCACGCCCGCAAACGACTTTTCCACCTGCGTGAAAGGGAAGTTCGGCTACGACTTCGTCAACAGTCCGAATCGGCTGAAAACGCCGCTGATTCGGGACGGAGACGAGTTCCGCGAAGCGACGTGGGACGAGGCTTTAGACAGGATTCACGAGGAACTCTCCCGAATCCGCGAGGAGAACGGCGACGACGCGATTGCGGTCACCTCCTCCTCGAAATGTACGAACGAGGAGAACTTCCTCGCCCAGAAGTTCGCTCGGCAGGTGCTTCACACGAAGCACGTTGATAACTGCGCCCGACTCTGTCACTCCTCGACGGTAGTCGGCTTGCAACAGACCGTCGGCTACGGCGCGATGACGAACCGAATCAACGAGGACATCGGGAAGACCGACTGTTACCTCATCACGGGGTCGAACACGACGGAGAGCCACCCCGTGTTGGCAACGCGAATCAAGCAGAACGTGCGCGACGGTGCCGACCTATTCGTGTTCGACCCGCGCAAAATCGGCCTCGCAGAACACGCGACCCAGTACTCTCGCACTAAACCCGGTGAAGACATCGCGTGGCTGAACGGGATGATTCACCACATCATCGAAAACGACCTGCACGACGAGGAGTTCATCGAGGAGAAGACCAAGCACTTCGACCAGTTGAAGGAGAAAGTCGAACCGTTCACGCCCGAGAAGGTCGAGGAACTCACGGGCGTTTCGGCGGAGGAACTGACCTACGCCGCAGAGACGATTGCGAAAGCCGACACCTGTATTTTCGGCTGGGCGATGGGGATGACCCAACACGCCCACGGGACGAGAAACGTCCTCGCAGTCGCAAATCTCGCGCTCGTGACGGGGAACCTCGGTAAACCGCGGGCAGGGCTGTCGCCCTTCCGCGGCCAGAACAACGTGCAGGGCGGTGGCGGCGACATGGGGCCAGCACCGCACACCCTACCGGGGTATCAGGACCTCACCGACGACGCAATTCTGGACAAGTTCGAGGAATCGTGGGGCGTTCGCCCGCCGGACGAAACCGGCCTCAGATTACCAGAGCAGTACGACGCGATGGAAGAAGGCCACATCAAGGGCATGTTCATCATGGGCGAAAATCCCGTTCTCTCCGAACCCGACATTCGCGGGGCGGAGAAAGCAATCGAGAAGTTGGATTTCCTCGCCGTACAGGACATCTTCCTCACGGAAACCGCCGAGTTCGCAGACGTGGTACTTCCCGCCGCTTCCGCCGCCGAGAAGCACGGGACGTTCACGAATACGGAGCGTCGAATTCAGCGCGTTCGACCCGCCGTTTCGTCGCCCGGAAAAGCGAAGCCAGACTTGGAAATCCTCGCCGACCTCGCCGGGCGATTTGGCTTCGACTGGGACTACGATGGGCCAGCCGACGTGATGGCCGAAATCAACGACCTCGTGCCGATTTACGGCGGCGTGACCTACGACCGCCTCGAATCGACGCCGGAGGGACTCCAGTGGCCCTGCGAGGACGAATCCGACCCCGGAACGCCGTACCTCTACGAAGAGGAGTTCAACTTCGACGACGGCAAAGCCCGATTCGTTCCTGCCGACTACGCGGGGCCAGTGGAACTCCCGGACGAGGAGTATCCGCTGATGCTCACCTCCGGGCGCGTACTCTACCACTGGCACACCGGAACCATGACCCGCCGGGTGAACGTGCTGATGGATCACGTCCCCGAGAGTTTCGTCACGATTCACCCCGAGATGGCCGACCAACTGGGCGTGACGGACAACGAATACGTCCGCGTCACCTCCCGCCGCGGCGACATTGTGACGAAAGCGAACGTCGAGGAAACCTCTGACCCCGGCGTCGTCTTCATCCCGATGCACTTCGCGCACGGAGCCATCAACGAACTCACTCAGCACGAACTAGACCCGACCTCGTACATTCCGGAATACAAGGTGACGAGCGTCAGAATCCAACCACTCGGGCCGAACCCGGACGAAGAGCCACTGCCGGTCGAACCGCCGACGGGAGAAGTCGAGGGACGACCCGGCGAGAAGACGACTGGCGACGATTAATCGTCGCCAGTCGGCGTCTGCTGGTCAACCACATCGTCCAGTCCGAGTCGGGAAAGCAGTGAGTCGGTCGGACGGCCCTGTTCGTCCCAGTCACGCTTCTCGTAGTAGGCCGACAACAGGCGGGCGAACGACTCGAAAACGAGTCGTTCGCCGTCGCGCTCGTCGCCACGAAGCGGTTGCTGGAGCGCCACAGGAAGCGAGTCTTCTGCACGCGAAAACCCCTCTCTGACGTTGAACAACCGCGTCATCGTCCACACGCGCTCGCCGATTCGCAGGAGTTCGTCGCGGGAATGCTCAAATCCGATTTCGCGGAGCCATTCGTTTCCACCGTCTTCCGACTCCACACCGCTCTTCCACAGTGCTTCGCCCGCGAAGTCGTCCACGACCAGACACCAGAGGAACGACCGGAGATTCTGCTCCGCGATGACCGCCTCTGCGCGGCGGTCATCGCTCCACTCCTCGGTGGCGAACACTTCTTCGAGAACCGGACGCGCCCGTCGATGGCACGCGCCGCGGTCGCTGGTCGCGTAGGCAAGCGCCATCGACGGCGAACGCCGCGGGTCGTAGGTCGGCAAGTCCATTCCCTTCACGGTCGGAATGAGTTCTTCGCCGCCGTATCGGTTCGTCGCCGCGTCGATTCCATTCGCGAGAGTGTCGCCGAGCGGCGACGAGCGGTGTACGATTTCTTCCAACAGTGCGCGCGCGGACTCGTCGTCACCGAACTCGATGTCTCGTTCCAGCAACCCTTCCTCCGCGGCGCGCATCGTCCACGCCACCGTGTTGCCCGCGCTGATGAGGTCGAGGCCGAGGATGTCGCAGAGAGCGCCGAGAACGGCGACCGCATCGAAATCGTCGATGCCCAGTCCTGCACCGAGAGAGATGCTGGTCGCGCCGCGCGGAACCGTTTCGCCTTCCTCGCTCTCGATCCGGAAGCCGCCGGAAACGTCTTCTTCCGGGTGTTCGCGTCCAACTGCCGACTTCCGAACCGCCTCGATTCCGAGTTCGTCCGCACCCTCGAAGGAACTCTCCTGCCACCCTTTCGTCGGCAGGACGCCGACCTCGTTTGCGAAATCTATCGTTTCGACCGTTTCGCTCGCTGCCTGCCATTTCCCGATGTCGGTTGAACGGTATCGGTCGTCGTCTTCACTTTCGTCCGTTTCCTCGCCGGATTCCGACTTCTCGGCCACGACTGCCTTGAGGTTTTTCGACCCCATTACTGCGCCTGAACCGCCACGGGCCGCGTGGTGGTCACCGCCGTCGGACGCGATGGTCGCATATCGGACGAGTCGTTCGCCAGCAGGGCCGATGCAGGAAGTCGGCGAATCGAAGTGCGAACACGTTTTGGGAACCGTTTTTCCCCACAGTTCGCCCGCGGATTCTATCGTTGCGTCACCGTCCGCGATTCGAATCGTGACGGGAGCAGATGCGGAACCAGTGACCAGCATTCCGAGATGGTTCGAGAGTGCACCCGCGAGCGATTCCGGAAACGTGCCTCCAATGTACGAATCGAGAAAGGTGCCAGTGAGAGGGGATTTAGTGACGACCGAAAACCGCGACTCGCCGGGTGTTTTCCCGGTCAGCGGGCCGCACATGAATAGCAGGGCGTTTTCGGAAGCCAGCGGGTCTGTTCCGGGGGCGAGTTCGTCGTAGAGATACCGGGCCGAGAGTCCCTTTCCACCGACGAATCGTCGCAACCACGATTCGGGAATTTGCTCGCTCTCGACAGTCCGGGCGGAAAGGTCGATACGGAGCAGTTTGTCGGCGAACGCCATTCGTATAGAATCGAGGAACTGGGCGGCAAAAACACTCGCGGCCATGGTAGCCACAGGCACTTATCGACGCACGTCGTAGCGCCGGACGATGCCAGCAGGAGTCATTCTCGCGGGCGGTCGTTCGACCCGATTCGGTGAGCAAGACAAAGCAGTCGCCGACCTCGCTGGCGTTCCGATGCTCAGACGGGTTGCCGACCGAATCGGGGGCGTCGTAGACGAACTCGTTATCAACTGCCGAGAAGACCAGCGCGATGCCATCGAAGAGGCAGTGTGCGACTACCCGAACCCCACGAAATTCGCCATCGACTCCGACCCCGACCAAGGGCCGATGGCAGGCATTCGAACCGGACTCGCGGCCTGCGACGACGAATACGCCTTCGTCGTCGCCTGCGACATGCCCTTTGTCGATTCGGAACTCGTGAACTACCTTTTTGAGAGAGCCGAAGGCCACGAGGCCGCGGTTCCGCGACTCGGAGACGGCTGGTTTCAGACGACTCACGCAGTGTACGAACCTAATCCGATGGTCGAAGCCTGTGACACTGCGCTCGGAGAAGAGAAGCGAAAAATCGTCGAACCGCTGTTCGAACTGGACTACGTCGTCGTCGAGGAAGAGGAGTTGCAAAAATACGGATCGCTGGAGTCGTTCGAAAACGTCAACACGAAAGCGGAGTTCGAAGCCGCAGTCCAGCGGTTTCGACCCTGAGTTTTATAACGGAAACCGCGGCCATCGACGCCATGCGCTGACGTTCGCCGTGGAGCGAGCCGCGAGAGTACGACACATCGCTTCACGAATCTTTTGCTCGTCGTTCGTGTCGTCTGTCCGCCCTACTGACAGTGACTCGGCTACTCCACGACGGCGACGACCGAGTTCTGTGCCGTCATCTGCGTGAGAACGACGCGAGAAATGTCCGCCTCCGATAGCACCTGCTCTGCGATTTCTTTCCCGATTTTCTCCAATCCGTCGTCGTCCACCATGTTCACGACGGGAATCACAGTCGCACCGCTGGGAACGTCCTTCATCCCGCCACGTTCGCTCGCCAGCACAGCGGCCACGTCGGACGCGCGGATTTCTTCTCCGATTCGTCGGTCGGTTATCTCTGCTACTCGCTCGGGCCGATGGACGAACTCTTCGGTGAGTGGTTTCCCGACCGCGCGAGCACTCGCAATCGGAACGACGACATCCGTATTTCTCGGTAGCTGTGGTTCCCGGTCGTTCGGGGCCTTCAGCAGTCGAGTGCGGGCACCGTCGGCTTTCACGAGAATCGAGGCGGCATCACAGCCTTCGAGCGATGCAACCGTTTCCGGGTCGTACCCTCGATAGCGGTCTGGTCGCTCCTGTTCCGGTACGAGTCCGACGGGCCACTCCGAAATGGATTCGAGTGCCTTTCGTGGTGAATCGGTGACGAGCACATCGGCAACGTGCTCGTCAAAAATAGGGATTCGAACAGTCGCCGTCACGACTGCTCGGTCGAGACGGTTTGCCAGCGCGTACAGCGTCGATTTCTTCCCGCCCGCCCCGACGACACAGAGCATGCTCGATTCGGCGGAGAGCGCCGCCACGAGATTCATGCGTCGATTTCGACGAATAGCTATTTCGCCCTACTGGCCGTCGGAGTCGAATTGCCGCCATCGAGTGCGAGAAGCGGAATCAAAACGAGAAGGAAAAATCCGAGCACGTACCCCACCAGCGAGAACCCATCCGGAAGATGCTCGGCCTGCGCGATGGCTAAATAGCCGAGCACGATGAGAGTTATCTCCGGATGCGGAGGGATGTCTGTAGAGACCACAGTAAAAAATCCGATGATACCATTCACCAATAAACTTCCGCTGGATTACGTATATTCTTATAACACGTGTGATATTCAGAAAGGAGAGACGAAAGACGGTTAGGCGAACATCTGCGAGAACAGCGAACGTTCGGCGCGGTGAATCCGTTCTAAAAAGGCCGATTTGCTAATGCCGAGCTTTTCGGCAACTTCACTCGCGGTGGTTTTTCGGGGGACACCGAAATAGCCCATTTCCGAGGCTGTTCGCAGAGCACGTTCCTGCGCTGGCGTTACGTCCCACTGTTGGGCGACGACGTGCTCGTCCTCGGAACCGAGTTGGTGAATGCGCTGCAACTGCATTCCGACAGTCTCGCCTGCCGCTTCGAGGACACCTTGGAGTACGTCGTGACCCACGACCGCACCCGTGAAAGTCGCACTGCCGTCACGATAGCGAAGCGACTCGGCCATGAATCCGACGTTGGTGAGTTCGTGAACGACGCAG
Source organism: Haladaptatus litoreus (assembly GCF_900156425.1). Taxonomy (GTDB): domain Archaea; phylum Halobacteriota; class Halobacteria; order Halobacteriales; family Haladaptataceae; genus Haladaptatus; species Haladaptatus litoreus. The sequence goes on along the minus strand of NZ_FTNO01000001.1, from coordinate 1,210,685 downwards.
GGATGTTTCGAGAGGCATCTGAAGTTCTGTCTGCCGTCGGTCGTAGAGACGTGAAGATACCGAATACGGTCGTCTGCATTGAGAAAATCGTCAAGACCATCGCTTTCTTTTGGTGTGCTAAATCGCAAGAGAGCATAGCCGTCGTCTCTGTGCTGTGGAGGTTGGCAGTCGATATGGACGCCAGTCGCTTTTGACGCCTCGGCGAGTGGACAATCGTCCCCCGTGACCACAAATTCGACGACGAGACACTCGTCTATCATTGCAGAGTCATATGAATTTCTAGTATTTAAACCCAGTCTATGAACGGGTGAAATGGTATGGGTCGGGGCATGTAAGATGTGGATATGGATTTAGACACCGTCAAAGAGCGGGCGGGCCCCCGGCAGTTCAGTCCTAAGGACGACATGCCGGAGGAGTACCGCAAAGCCGCAACTCGCATGATTCAGTTCCACGCGAACTCCGAAATCATGGGTGCGTACCTCGAACGGCCGTTCATCCGGCAGGCACCGAGCCTCGACCGAAAACTGGCGTGCAGTGCGAAGGTACAGGACGAAATCGGCCACGGCCAACTGCTCTACCGCGCCGCGGAATCGCTCGGCATCAAAACCCGCGAACAGATGCTTGACGAGTTGGCGAACGGGGAGGGCAAGTTCCTCAACTGCTTCCATTACAAGATGGAAAAGTGGTGGGAGACGCCGATGATTGCCTTCTTCGTTGACGGTGCCGCGATGCGCCGACAGGCAACCCTGAAACGCACGAGTTGGGAACCCTACGCCCACGCGATGGACAAGGTGTGTTTCGAGGAAGGATTCCACGTCAAACACGGCGAGGACATCATGCGCGAACTCGCGATGGGTTCGAAGAAAGAACAGGAACTCATGCAGGACGCCTTCGAGGAATGGTGGCCGCGCATCATCCAGTTCTTCGGCCCGACCAACGACAAGAGTACCCACCACGACTTCTCCGCCGACGTCGGCCTGAAGACGATGTCGAACGACGACCTCCGGAACGCGTTCCTCAACGCCTACATTCCGAAGGCGAAGAAGTACGGATTGGAGGTTCCAGACGAACCGCGTATCGAGTACGACGAGGAGACGAACACGTACAAGGTGCGCGAAGACGACCTCGACTGGGACGAGTTCTTCCAAATCGCCAAAAACAGCTACGAACCCGGCGTCGGCCAGATAAACGGCCGAAAGAACGCACAGGACGCAGTCGAATGGGTTCGTGACGTGATGGACGACTGGGAAACGGGCAACTCGCACACCCCGGTGGCGGCCGATTAACATGATTTGGGAAGTGTTCCGACAAGACGAAGCAGGCAAGTATCACACCCACTGCGGAAATGTCCACGCGCCCGACCGCGACATGGCACTCATGTTCGCCCAGATTCAGCACGGGCGACGCAAGCCAACCAACAGCATTTGGGTCGTCCCGAAGGACGAAATCGCCGAAGTCGATGCCGACGATACTGCGTTCGGCGGCACGACGGACAAATCCTATCGCTGGGTGATGGCGTACAACCGTATCGACTCCAGTTTCGCAGAGGAAATCGCGGATTCCGAGGCGGAACAGGAGAAAGCTGACCGTGAGAGAGGTAAAGCATAATGTCCGCACAACTCGCCGGGCCGGAGGAACTGAGTGACGATGAGCAGGCAGCAGTCGAATCCCTGCTCTACCGCCTCGCGGACGACGAACTCGTCCTCGCGGAGCGCTACACCGAATGGCAGGTTCGCGCGCCGACGCTCGAATCCGACCTCGCCATCTCGAACATCGCGCAGGACGAACTCGGGCACGCCCGCCTCTGGTACGACCTGCTTCAGGACTTCGGCTACACCGAATCCGAACTCATCTTCGAGCGCGACCCGAGCGACTTCCGACACGCGACGTTCGTGGAACTGCCGTTCGAATCGGGCGACTGGGCCGACGCTATCGTCCGCGGATACTTCTACGACGTGGCCGAAAAACTGCGCCTCGAAGCCCTCGAAGACACGTCCTATCCGCGAATCGCGGACAGGGTCGCGAAAATCCTCTCCGAGGAGAACTACCACCTCGAACACGCTCAGAACTGGCTCGAACGGTTGACGAGCGACGACGAGGGAACGGAGCGCGTGCAGTCGGCGGTTGACCGACTGTTCCCCTACGCGCTGACGCTGTTCGAGGACGGCGATGCGAGTCCGGAAATCGACGATTTGGGGATTCGAACCGAGTCGCTCGACTCCATGCGCGAGCAGTGGCTCGACACCGTCGTTCCGTTCCTCGCATCGCTTGGCGTGGAAGTACCTGAAGAAATTCAGGATGGCAATCCGGACGAACTGCTTCCCGAGCATCTCGGACGCGACGGAAGCCACACCGACGACTGGGCAGACCTGCATGACGACATGACGCGGTCGTACCGAGAACTCGGGCGAAGCGAAGCCCACCGCATCATGGCAGACCCCGACGATGAAGAATAACTGGTCAAAGTGACCATCGAATACCACCATGAGTAACGAACCACAAGCACACGAAACGGACTCGGCAGAATACGACATCGAGTCGGAACCAACGGCTTGCGCCTACACCGACTATTCGGAGAGCGGGCAGTCTCCGGAGGAACTGCCCGCAACGGGCGAGGGAGCGACCGGACTCGAAAAGCGCGTTTGGGACGCCCTCTACGACATCGAAGACCCAGAGATGCCAATCAGTATCGTTGATTTGGGACTGATTTACGGTGTTCAGATGGAGGGAGATTCGGCGACGGTCATCATGACCCTCACCTACACCGGATGCCCGGCACGAAAGATGCTGACCGAGGAAATCGAGGAAGCAGTCGCCGACGTCGATGGCGTCGAAGATGCCGACCTCGAACTCGTCTGGAATCCGCCGTGGTCTATCGAGATGGTCACAGAACAGGGCAAAGACGACCTGCGCGACTTTGGGCTAAGCATATGAGACGACTCGACCCCAGCGTGACGACGAGCGGGGAAGACAAAGGCGCAGAGTGTCCCTACTGCGGTTCGACGGACACCTACCGCGAACACCCGAAAGGGCCGTCGCTCTGCCGGTCGATGCACTTCTGCGATGGCTGTGAACAGCCGTTCGAGAAGTTCGAGTAACGGTTGTCGTATTCGGATTTGTTCTTCAGCACACACAGGCGACGGACAGCGGTCGCTACCGGGTTGCAGTGTTCGGGGGAAAGGGGGATGATGGCGCCGCGACTATCGCTACGAACCACTTTGTTATAACCCTTTTGTAGGTGAATTAAATATATTGTTAAGTCATACCTTACCATGCACAGATACGTCCCGGACAATCCGGGCCATCACGTTCTTTATTCGGACTGCTGTACGCCTCACGTATGTCCGCAGATAGACCGACGCGAGAGGAACTGCGCAGAGGAATGGCCGTCGAAATCGAGCAGACGAACGCCGAGAACGCGGACGAAGCAGACCCGATTCAGGGGAACATCGCGAAGATTCTCTCCGAAGAACACACCGAACCCGGCGGCGTCAAAGTCGAACTGGAATCGGGAATCACCGGCCGCGTGAAAAGCGTCGTTCCGGAGTAGCTACCGCGATTCGGATTCGGATTCGAGGTCGAGCAGTCGTTTTTTGAGCGTCAATCGGTCGCCTTTGCCGCCGGAGTAACCGCCTAGTCCATCCGCCGCGACGATGCGATGGCACGGGACGACGACCGGAACAGGATTTCGGCCGCAGGCCTGTCCGACGGCGATTGCGGCGGTGTCGAGCGTTTCGGCGATGTCGCCGTAGGTTCGTGTCTCGCCGCGCGGAATTTCGGCCATCGCGGCCATGACCTGTCCGGTGAACGACTCCGGAAATTCGACTTCGAGGTCGAACTCGTCGCGGTCACTGCGCTCGTACTCCGCTATCTGTGCTCGAATTTCGTCCGGAGAGGCAGAAACGAGTGACTCGTCGATTTCGACCTGCCAGTCCCACATTTCGGTTTGCATCATTGGTTTCGTATGTTTCGTCTGGATTTTCAGTCTCGTTTCCGCAGAATCGTCATCGGGCGATGAAGCGTTCCCGGTTCGCACTCAGAAACTGGTTTCGAGAGGTCGAAACTGTCGAACCAGCCGACGTGCTCGAAATCGCTCTCTTCAACGACCATGCAGAACTCTTGGGGTGCGAAGGTCTTAATTTCGTACTCTTCGCGAAATCGGCGTGTCTCCTCGCCATCGGTCACCGTCGTCGTAATCGTCTGGCGAACCAACTGCTCCGCGACGTTGGTCGGTTGCTGGTCGATACAGAACTCGACAGTTGTGTCGCCGCGCGTCGTCTCCCATTCGTGTTGCGAGGACGTCCCGCCGGGGAAGTCGATTGAGCCGTCGATACAGTAGAGCGACCCCGGCGTCAGTGCGTCCGCGACGGAGTCGAGGTGCGACCGAAGCGCGTCGTTGGAGTCCAGATAGAGCGACCCGAGGGCGCAGAAAGCGAAATCGACGCGGTCGAGAAGGTAGAAATCGGCCATATCCCGCCGGAGGAAGGTCGCTTCGATGTCGTTGTCGCGGGCCTTTTCGATGGAGTGTGAAATCATCTCCCCGGCATTGTCGAGACCAGTGAAATCGTATCCCCGGGTATCGAGTTCGAGGAGGTAGGGTGACGGCCCGCAGGCGACTTCGAGCACGGAGTTCGTGTTCGAGAGTCCGTTTCCAAATCGGTCGATACAGCTTTCGAAGAAATCCACTTCGGCGGCGACATCGCGAAAGTCGAAGGCGATTTCGTAGTAGTCAGGATGCGCGTAGAGACCAGCCATAGGTGCCAACTCTGGGGATGTACCTTAACGACTGTCATCGCGGTAGGAATGGTTGGATGAGGTTTTTCGAGAACTTTGTTTTTGGAGTCCTGTGGTTTGTATTGGCTCCTAAGGGATTGAATTGCCCCATGAACAGTTCGACGGATCTCGGTTCTGGTTGGTTGCTTCGATGATTCGTTACTGTGTCGCTAGGAAGTCACGACTCCAATGAAACCGCCGCCGCAGTGTCCCCACCCCTCCCCGCCAGCGCGGGAGTGCACTCACGCCTCACTGGCGTTCGGCATTCGTACGAACGCGCTGGCGCATCCTTGCGGCTGGTCAGTCGAGCAATGTGGCGCGCGCTGGCGAGGCTTCGAGGAGAGCGAGATTTCTGTGAAATCTCGAATGCGAGCGGTGCAACCGCGAGCAGTCCTCCGAGAAGTCGAGATGAAACCGTGCGAGGGATGAGGCTTGCGAGACGCGAAGCGACTCGCTGACCTGCGGCCGTGGCCCGCAGGTACCGGAACGCAGTGAGGAACGGAATCGGTTGGGGAGGCCTGTGGGCGGTTGCGGTGCGGTGGCGGTATTTGGAGGCGTGATTCGCGAACAGCATTCCAGCGAAAGTTCAGACCACGTGACAAATCGAAGCAACACAGAGCGAAGAAATCACGAAACAAAGCCTCTGTTGAAGAACTACCCGATTCGCAAATCACCAACAGCCATCCCTCTCCCAGAATCTCGTCGAGCAAGGCGTAAACGTAGGTTTAAACGAGACGCCGAACAACCCACGGACATGACCGAATCAGACGCCGACGGGTGGTTCGCAGGCGTCTCGCCGGACGACACGGACGCGGGCGCGCGAGCAATCCGCGAGGGGAGCGCGGACGCCCCGGCGGACTGGCCCGGCGAAGCCGTCGAATCCGGCTTTGCGGAGGACGAATCGGACTACTACGCAAAACTCAGGTCGGCTAGCATCCGGGCGACCCGCGAGGCCGTGACGGAGCGCGAACGAGCGGACGACCAGCAACTCGTGCACGCGGTTCGCGCGATGGACGACTGTGAATCCGAGGCGAACGAACTCGCCGAACGAGTCGCCGAGTGGGCCGGAACCCTCTACGCCGACGCCGGAACGGGTATCGACTACGCCACGGAACTCGCGGAAACCGACCCGGAAACGCCGGTCGAAGAGCAGGTAGTGTCTTTAGCCCGGCGGGTCGCAGACCTCGCGGACGAGCGCGACGACCTCCGGAGTTTTGTCGAGCGACAAGCGCCAGCAGTCGCGCCGAACCTCGCCGACCTCGCAGGGCCGGTGCTCGCCGCGCGACTCATCGCGCTGGCGGGCGGCCTCGAATCGCTGGCGAAGATGCCCGGTGGGACGGTGCAGGTGTTGGGTGCCGAAAACGCCCTGTTCGCACATCTCCGGGGACATGCGTCCTCGCCGAAACACGGCATCATCTACACGCACGAGGACGTTCGCAAAACACCACCCGCCGAGCGCGGGTCGGCGGCCCGCACGCTGTCGGGCAAACTCGTCATCGGCGCGCGAATCGACCACTATTCGGGCGAACACAATCCCAAACTGAAAGAGGAACTCGACAGGAGAATGGAAACGATTCAATCGCGGGGTGAGGACGAATGAGCGATTCGAACGAGGACGACTCCGCGCTTCCAACAGGCGTCGAGCGCAGGCAGTTCGGCGGCGAAAGCCGACTGGTAACGCGGGGAGAACCCGTCTACGGCGAACCAACGGACGGCGACTGGCGGTGCTGGGACGCCCGGCGCTCCAAGTTGGCCGCGATGTTGGAACACGAAATGGACACCGGGCTACAGGGTGACGAGACGGTGCTCTACCTCGGTGCGGCCAGCGGAACGACCGTGAGCCACGTCGCGGATTTTTCCGGTGCGACGTACGCTGTCGAGTTCGCACCGCGTCCGACCCGCGACCTGCTGGATGTGGCTGAATCCCGAGACAACCTGTTTCCACTGCTGAAGGACGCCCGAAAACCGGCGACCTACGCGCACGTGGTCGAATCGAACGTCGATGTTGTCGTACAGGACGTGGCAACCCGCGGGCAAGCGCGGGTTGCCTGCGAGAACAGACAGTTCCTCAAAGACGGCGGACGCCTTCTGCTTGCGATTAAAGCCAGAAGCGAAGACGTGGCGAGCGACCCGGAAGCCGTGTTCGACCACGCGCGAGAATCGCTCAAAGAGGAGTTCGAAATCGTCGAAACCCGGCGGCTCGAACCGTTTCACACCGACCACCTCGGCATCGTCGCAGTTCCCCGGTAGGGGTCGCCGTCTCCGGAAGTATTTATGCGTCCGGTTGCTAATCTCGGGAAAATGGAGTTGGGTTCGGCCGAGAATTTCACGGAGATGGGTACCCTCGGCGTCGAAGAGGAGTTTTTCGTCGTTGACGAGCGAGGCGTCCCGACCGCGGGCACCGACGAACTCGTTTACGAAACTGACCCCCCGGATATCCTCGAAGATCGTCTCGACCACGAATTATTTAAATGTGTTATCGAAACGCAGACGCCGAAAACGACGCTCTCGAACGTCGATGACGACGTTCGGGCAGTCAGAGAGGCACTGGTCGAACACGCGGGATCGAATGGATTCGGCATCGCGGCGGCGGGTCTGCATCCGGGTGCAAAGTGGCGGGAGCTGAAACACGCCGAGAAAGAACGCTATCGCGCACAACTCGAACGGATTCAGTATCCACAGCATCGAAACACGACCGCGGGGCTGCACGTCCACGTTGGCGTCGACGACGCCGACGCCGCGGTGTGGGTGGCAAACGAAGTCCGGTGGTATCTGCCGGTTATGTTGGCACTCTCTGCCAACTCACCTTACTGGGATGGCTACGACACCGGTCTTCAGTCCGCGCGCGCGAAAATCTTCGAAGGGCTTCCGAACACCGGCATGCCGACCGATTTCGATTCATACAAGGAGTTTTCCGAGTTCGAGCGCATGATGGTCGAAAACGGGTCGATAAACGACCGCGGCGAACTCTGGTACGACGTGCGTCCCCACTCGAGCCACGGCACCGTCGAGGTTCGAACCCCGGACGGACAGGCCGACCCAGAGCGCGTGCTGGCGTTCGTGGAGTACACTCACGCACTTATCACCGACCTCGTAGAACGATACGAGGACGGCGAGACGGGCTATCGCCACCGCAGAGAACTGCTGGACGAAAACAAGTGGCGCGCGATGCGCTACGGCCACGAGGCCTCGTTCATCCGTCGTGACCGAGACGGTGAAATCTCGCTCGCCGAAGTCGTGGGACGAGAGTGTGACCGCCTCGGCGTCACCGGCATCGGCGACATCTTCGACGGGGAAAGCGGTGCGGAGTGCCAACGACGCATCCGCGACGAGGACGGCTTCGAAGCAGTCTGTGAGTCGCTCTTGCTGTAAGCAAGTTTTTTACCCGAAAACGGCTTTTGTCCTTCTGGGAACGACATGTCTGGGGATGACAGCGACAACGGCCGAGATGACCGGAACGACACAGAAGATACTGGTGACGAGGTGCCCGTCGACACGGGCGATGCCGCGGAATCGACCGAGGAGATGAGCGACGAAAAACCGCTTTCCCGGGGGAGAAAGCGACTTGGAGAGGAAGCAGACAAGGCGGTCGAAGGCTTCGACCAAGGCATCGTAGACCTCCTCTCGTGGGTGCTCGACACCGAAACCCGCGCGCGAATCTACGTTTACCTCCGCAAGCATCCGGGAAGCACGAGCGAGGAAATCGCCGAAGGAACCGGCTTGTACCCGAGTACGGTACGCGAATCGCTCGCCGAACTCCACGAGGAAGAGAAAGTCGTCCGCGAGAAACGTGAAAGCGCCGGGGCCGGAAACAACCCCTACGAATACACCGCAATCGCGCCGAGCGAACTCGTCGGCGGCATCGTCGATCAAGTGCAGGGCGAACTCAACACGGTGTTCAATCTCGACAACCACCTGAACGACGAAGAATCTCGAACGGAACCCGTCAGCATCGAAGTCGAGGACATCTCGGATGACATGGACCGAAAGAGGGAAAACGAGTACGAGGACAGCGACGAAGGACTCGACACAACCGAGGGGGCGGACGAGGACGCAGACGACGAGTCCGGCGAAGAGTGAGTTAGCGGCCGAGGAGGGGTCTGATTTTCGGAATATGAACATCGTGGTCGGAGATTGCAGAAGCCATTTCTTGTAGAGCAACGTACAGGGCCGTTCGCGTCGAACACTCAAGCGAACGATGACGGAAACGAACACGGTGCGCGGGACGACAGTCGGACGGGTGGCGCTTCGCGTGAACGACCTCGACCGAACCAGTTCTTTCTACGAGCAGGTCGTCGGCCTCGAACCGCAATCGAAGGGCGACCAAACGGCCGCTCTCGGAGCGGGAGGTGTGCCGCTCCTCGAACTGGTCGAAGATGCCGACGCTCCGGAGCGAACGCGGGACGAAACCGGCCTGTTTCACACGGCGTTTCTCGTTCCGTCGCGGCGCGCGCTGGCGGACGCGCTCGTTCGTCTCGAAGACGAGTGGGAGTTGACCGGAGCCTCAGACCACCGCGTGAGCGAGGCGCTGTACTGTCGCGACCCGGAAGGAAACGGCATCGAACTGTACCGCGACCGGCCGCGCGAAGCGTGGCCAATTGGCGACGACGGGCGAGTGCAGATGGACACGCTTCCCCTCGATACCAACGAACTCCGCAAGGAGGCGACAGAAACTGAGACAGTTCCGTCGAATACCGTCGTCGGTCACGTTCACCTCGAAGTGTCCTCGATAGCCGCCGCGCGCGAGTTCTACGCCGACGCGCTCGGGATGAACGTGCGACAGGAGTACGGCCCCTCCGCGCTGTTTCTCGCGGCCGACGACTACCATCACCACGTCGGTTGCAACGTCTGGAACAATCGCACGAAACCGGCAGACGGACGGGGTTTGGAGTGGTTCGAGCTCGCCGTTCCGAATCGTGAAACGCTCGAAACGGTTCGGGAGCGGTTCGCCGCGCGCGAGATTTCTGTGACAGAAATAGAAGACGGAATCGAAATCACGGATTCGGACGAAATCACCGTTCGTCTACGCGCGCATGACTGAAATGTGACTCATCGTGGTGAAATTATCTTCTAAATTAATTAAACGAGTGAATGAAGTCGTATTCATCGGTGATAGCGGCGTTCACACTATTTTCACCCCAAAATAGTATCAATATTAAATAATAACATAGTGAGTATGTCGGCGCATGATTTATATATTCCTTCTCGGATGTGAACTGTATGAGTGATTTCAGTAGCGGAAATGAAGTGATAACGCGCTCCGAGCACGGCGTCACAATCGAAAAATCGTTCGACGGCGAGGAGTTTGCGGTGCCAGCAATCCGGTTCGAAGTCCGTTCAGACTGCGACGACGTGGTCACCGTGCGAGTGACCGACCGAATCCCCGACGATTTCCCGATGGACAACGTCGGGTTCCACCCCGAATACGAGAACGAAAACTGGACGGCGTACAAAGACCACCGCGTCCAGTTCGAACGCACCCTCGAACCGAACGAAGAACTGACGACGGTGTACGGAATCCGACTTACGGACTGGCAGGACGCGGAATCGTTCCTCATCGAACCCGAACTCGAAGAGGTCGCGCCGGTTACGAACGGTGCGAGTACCGAGACGGAAGGTCGCATGGAAGAACACACGATTACCGACATCGTGTCGGAAGACAGCAGTCAGGTCGTCCGCGATGTCATCGCGGGCGACAGCGGCCTGCCGGGACTCGGCGGCAGTGGGGAGAACACCGACCCGCTCGCGGACGCGGGCGCAAACGCAGGTGACCCACTTGCGGCAGCGTCGAACGACCCACTCGCAGAACCGGCGGACGAATCGGTTTCGGAGACTGCGGAGGCGGCGGATGCGACGGACGACCCGATTGCCGAGACGACCGCCGACCCGCGTTCGGAGTCCACGACGGACGAAGAAGAAACCGAATCGGAAGCGCCGTTTACCGACGACGACGGCGAGATACTGGATGAGTCGGACGAATCCATGGATTCGTCCGATTCGACGGACGACGTACTCGCCGAACCGGACGACGCAGACATCCTCGAACCGCCTGCCGAAGACGAGGCTGTCGAAGTCGAACAATCCGCTTCGCCACCACGTCCCGGAAGCGTCGCCGCCGCACTCGCAGACGAGATTCGTGCGGGAGAAGTGAGCGACGCCGACCTCAAACTCATCCAGCAAGAACTCGACCTCGACACGCCCGAAAGCACGAACGTCCGTATTCGCCACCTCCAGTCGCGCGTCGACGACCTCTCCGCGTACACCGAAGCACTCGAAGAGTTCATCGACGACAACGGAACCGCACAAACGGTCATCGACGGATTCGAGAGCGAAGTGGAAGCCCTCCGCGACGAACTCGGAGCGATGGACGACGACATCGAGAGCGCGAAAGACGAAGGCGCGCAAGCGCGCGCTCGCGTCGCAGACCTCGAAACCGACCTCGAAGAACTCGACGGAAAACTCAATGACGTCGACGACCTCGGGGACAATCTCGATACGCTCGACACGCAACTCAACGACTTGGAAGACCTCGTCGCAACGAACACGCAGGAAGCATCCGCGCTGGACGACGAAATCGAAGATCTTCGCGACGATTTCGACAACGTGGAAGCCCTCGAAAACGACATCGAAACGCTCGAAAAGAGCGTCGCCGAAATCGAAAGCCTCACCGAAACGGTGTCCGACCTCTCCGACTCCGTCTCGGAAGCCGAATCCGAACTGGACGACAAAATCGACAGCCTCCGCACGGATATTTCCGCTGTCGAGAGCGAACTGAACGAAATCGAAGACCTCCAGTCGGACATCTCGGAACTGGAAGACGAACTGACCGAACTCCGCGAATGGCGCAACCAACTCGGCTCCGTCTTCGGCGGTAACTAACCCCTTTTTATTCACTTGCGGGCGCAGGCAGGAGTCACCTGCCTTCAGGTACGTTTGTATATGATGAGGAAACTAGCCATGACGCCACAGACGGTGTCCGATTCGGATGGCGAACCGGACGACGAACGCCATCTGTACGGCGAGCCGCAACACGAAGTCTCCGAGTCCGACGACCCTGACGAGACGCTGTACGGAACGCCACAACACGAGACGTACCAGTCGCTTCCCGACTTCGAACTGTTTCGCCTCGACAGCGTCCCGTTCGACGGCCGAGCGGGCCGTTTTGACCGCACCAGCCACTCCAGACAATCCGAGCAAACCGGCAACTCCGAGGGCTTCAGCCAGTTCGCTCAGCAGAACGGAACCGCAGTCCGAACGGTGCGACTATGAAATCCAAACCGGATAGGTCGGAGATGGCGGAACGATGTGATAGCTGTGGCAACGAGACGCCACACGCTGTGAGTATCGAAATTCGAACTGAAAACGAGAACGCAAAAAACAGTGAGTTCTCGCGAGAGCCGTACCGAATTAGCACCTGCGTCATCTGCGGGGACGAGACGAGTCACCGAATGAACGACCGATAGTCAGAACTCCGGGTCTGACCGTCAGTCCCGCCCGTCACCGGGACCGACCGCGAGCGCGTTTTTCACGAGACTTCGATGTCCACGGCGAAGACGTTCCGAAACCGCCTGATGCGAGATGTGGAGGTCACCGGCGAGGTCGTCCGCAGTCGCATCCCGCGGCACGTCGTAGTATCCCGATTCGAGCGCCATCATCAGCGTTTCGTGCTGTTCTTCCGTCAGGCCGAACAGCCCGTGGCGCTGGTCGCTCATCTCGTAGATGTTCCGCAGGTCGAGGGTGAGGCCCGTTTCTTCGCAAAAGTCGTAGGTCGCGGACAGCGCGTCGCGGTTCGGGAACAGGGTGCGAAGCCGCCACCGGTTTTCCTTGCCGCGGAGGTTCAGTATCGTCGCCTCTTCTTCGACGAGGATGTGGATGACGACGCGAATCTGTTCGACCCAGTTCATCCGATACAGTCGCTCGTCACCGAGGTCTTCTAACAGAGTCACTTCCTCGACGCTCGGGTCGTCACGGAGGGCCTCGTCCAACTTATCGAAGTCGTCCGCAGTCGCCCAGAGATACGGGAGCACGCGGTCGTTGTCGTGAGCGGCAACGCGAACGATGTCGAACTCGGCGTCCGGAACGTGTTCCAACGTCTTCCTCAATGCGAACTCCTGTGCTGGGAGTTCCATTTCCGCGATGGTACTCATATGCACTCAAAGGCCTGCATCCGTGATACGTGCTACGGCTACGTCACACCGCCACCGCGCGTGTCGAACGATTCGTACTCGTTGGTCGTGACGACCTCCCGGAGGTGCTCCCCAACTTGCCACACGTCGTGAAAGCCGACGTAGAGCGGTGCTGGACACACACGAACCACATTCGGCGGTCGGAAATCCACGACGACGCCGCGGGATTTCAGCGCCTCGTTGATTCGATACGCTTCCTCGTGTTCGACCGCGACGTGGCCCCCTCGTCGCGCCGGGTCGCGCGGCGTCCCGACTTCACACTCCGGAATCTCGTCCACCAGTTCGATTAGGTAGTCCGTCAGTTCGAGCGATTTCGCTCGAACTGCCTCGATACCGGTTTCGGAGAAGGGTTCGAGCGAGCCGAACAGCGGGGCGGCGCTGAACACGGGAATCGTCCCGATTTGCCACGCACCCGCATTTTCTGCAGGTGTGAACGTCGCGTTCATCTCGAACTGAGTGTCCTTGTCGTGACCCCACCAGCCAGCCAATCCGGGCGTTTCGCCGAAATGGCGCTCGTTGACGTACAGTCCGGCAATCGCCCCCGGCCCGGCGTTCAGATATTTGTAACTGCACCAGACGGCGAAATCTACGTTCCAGTTCGACAGTTCGTGCGGAACCGCACCGACCGAGTGGGCGAGGTCGAATCCCGCCAGCGCATCGTGCTCGTGAGCCGCGCTGGTGAGGCGTTCGATGTCGAACAGTTGGCCGCTTCGGTACAGAACCGATGGCATGAACAGGATTTCAGTTTCCGCAGAAAGCGCGTCGATAACGTCCGCTTCCTCGATAGTGCTGCCATCTCGGCTTTCCACCACGACGAGGTTTTCCTCGGGGTCAACGCCCCGTCGTTCCATCTGCGCGCGAATCGCGTAGTGGTCGGTTGGAAAGTCGAGTTCGTTGACGACGACCTCACCACCGTCGTAAAACGTCGAAAACAGCGCGTGAATATTGACGGTCGTGGAGTTGCCGACGACGACTTCCGACTCCCGCGCACCGACGAGCGGCGCGAGTCGGTCACCCAGACGCTCGCCGTAGTGGAACCACTCGGGGTCTGCGTCCGTCCATCCACGGATTCCCTGCTCGCGCCACTCGTCCACCGCGTTCGACAACGCCTGCTCGGCATCCTCCGAAAACGGGCCGAGGGAGTTGCCGTCCATGTACAGTTCGCCATCCGGAATGTGAAATCGGTCACGCAGATGGGACAGCGAGTCGTTTTCGTCCCGTCGTCTGGCGTCTGCTTCGCCGGTATCCATACGGGTCGTTTCGGGCGATGACACTTGACTGTCCGCTTGTCAGCACCGATTTCTCCTTGTCGATACCGACGGACTTCGTCCACCGCTTGCTGAAAGTATAACACATTCCCTCTCAAGAAACGAATATGGACGACGAAATGGCCGCCGCAGTCGAGCGAATCGAGGCGATGGGCGTCCCGCCGTGGCACGCGATGTCCGTCGAGAGCGCCCGCAGAATCGAAGACGACGTGTTCACCCCGGACGAACAGGAGGAAATCCATTTCATCCGCGACCTCTCGATTCCCGGCCCGGAAGGCGACATCCCGATTCGCGTGTATCGCCCAGACGTAGCGGACGCTCCTGTCGTCGTCTTCTACCACGGCGGCGGGTGGGTGCTGGGAACGCTCAATTCCATCTACGGCGTCTGTCGAGAGTTGGCGAAACGGGCGGAGTGCGTCGTCGTCTCGGTCGATTACCGACTCGCGCCGGAGCATCCGTTCCCGGCGGGCGTGGACGACGCATACGCGGCGCTCGAATGGGTCGAAGAACACGCCGAGTCGTTCGACGGCGACCCGACGAAACTCGGCGTCGCGGGCACGAGCGCAGGCGGAAACCTCGCGGCGGTGACGGCGCTCAGAGCGCGAGAGTTCGACGGGCCACGGATTTCGCATCAGTGTCTCCTGTATCCCATCACGAACCACGACTTCAGCGCCGATTCGTACGCCGAAAACGCGGACGGCCCGCTGTTGACGCGGGCGGACATGGCGTGGTTCTGGAATCACTATCTACGGAGTCCGGTCGATGGGGCGAACCCCTTCGCGTCGCCGCTTCGCGCGGACGACCTTTCGGGGCTTCCACCAGCGACCATCGTCACGTGCGGCTCTGACCCGCTCCGCGACGAGGGAATCGCCTACGCCGACCGACTCGCGGAAGCGGATGTGGCGGTTCGACACCACCACTACGCCGAGATGGCCCACGGCTTTCTCTCGCTCACGGATTCGGTTTCGACTGCGGACGAGGCGATGGGTTCGGTGACAGCGACGATTCGAGAGAATTTGGAGTAGAGCGTCGAAATCAGGCAAGAGTCGCAGTTACATCACGAACGAGATTGGCAAGGATGGCTGGAACAGAAGGACGAGGAGGCCAGTGACGAGGGAGACGACGCCGGTCGCGATGGAGAACTCCCTACCCCACGTCGAAGGGAGTCGTTCGACCGTGACGACTGTTGTGAGCGCGACCATCCAGAAGTAGTTCATTTCGCCGAAAAACGGCATCAGGAGGAAGAAGGGGCCGAGACAGACGAGGATACAACTGACGCCGTGTTCGATTCCTTTTTTTCAGGCTTAGACACCAATTCGCGCGCTGGAGAGGAATCCCATATTCCACTGTGAGAAAAAGAGACATCCGTTGTTTTTATCGGCACTTTTCCCGACCGACCCGGGAACGGAAGGATATAGCGAAATACGATATATAGATTGGTCGCGCAACAGTGAACAAAATCGAAACGAATGATTCGGTGCGTCGATTCGAGATACTGATGTAGTTTCGTGCATCACGAACTTTACCGAAGGTGCAAAAAACAAGCCGGACGTTCCAGCTATCGACGTACTCGAAAACGACGCTACCTATTATCTACGATGAACTCACTACAAAGTGCGTGTCTGTAAGTATCGTTGACATTATGAACACCTTCTACGATAGCAGTCGAGCGACCAACTCGATAGTTCGTGTGTGAAATAGGGACAGCAAATGAGAATTTCGTTACGGTCGGTGAGTCTGACGTATATTTATAAACCCATATGATTGAAGAAATAATCCTACTTTCAAACTCAGTTTGTCCCTTCGATTAGGACGCGAACCCGAGGTGAAGGAAGAAAAGTATCGGATTTGCCGTGTCGAAAGTTTTGGCTTAAACGCCAGCATTGGTATAGTATGTAAATTCACAATCCATTTCAATTTCTCTCTAAAATAATATCGTCTTTGATGGGGCCAAAACCGATGCAATGGCAGTACTATTTTCGACGATATGGAGTGTTTTGGCGCTCAAAAAGAGGTCCAAAAATAGGGATAAAGTCCCTTATCACTCTGTATGGGACAAATTGAAATACCGAGACAGAGAGATGGAATCATGGCCGACGAGACGAGCAGAGCTGTCGTGAAGACATACATTCCGAAATATCAGAAAGAAGAGTGGCAGTCGCACGCCGACGAACTCGACATGAGCCAAAGCGAGTTCGTCAGAACCATGGTACAGGCCGGAAGACGCGGTCTCGAGATGAACCCCGTGCAAGCCCCTGAGGAGGGGTCGAACCCTGGGGGTGACGAACTGAAAACACGCCTGCTCGAAACCCTCGCGACAGAGGAGAACTTGTCGTGGGACGAACTGGTCGAACGGCTCGCCGGAGATTTCGAGGATAGGCTCGAAGACGTGCTGAACGAACTCCAATCTGCGAACCGGGTACAGTACAGTGGCCGCCACGGAGGATACACACTCGTCGGAGGTACCGATGGCCGCCCGTAGCCCGGACACGCCGAATCCCGACGACCCAGTCGGATATTTCCTGCAAGACCTGCTTTACCACGGGAAAAGCGAACGAACTCGAGCTGCCTACAAGCGCGTTCTACGGCGTTTCGAGACGTTTCTCACCGACCCCGACAAGAATCCCTCGGGGCGGAGTGTCGCCCCCGAAGCGGCGACACAGCGCGACTGCATGGCGTGGATTCACACTCTCCGCGGTGACCACGCCGAAAGTACCATCGCCACCTACGCCTCCTATCTGCACCGGTTTTACGGCTACATGACGCAGGTCGGCGCGTTCGAATCGAATCCGATGGCGCTCGTGGTCGAGGAGATGCACGAGTCAATCGACAAAGACCCGATGCGTCGCGAAATTTCGGTGATGGGCATGCGGAAATTCGTTTCGGAGGTGACGCATCCGCTGGAACGTGCTGTCGTCTTCGCCCTGCTGAAAACCGGGATGCGTGTCGGCGAGGTGAGCAACCTCGACCTGCGGGACGTAAACCTCGCCGACGAAGATGTGCGGGCTGCCTACTCGCTCGGCGAACGCCCGCAACTCGACGGCCGCCCCGACTCGATTTTCGTCGCCGCGGATGCGGTCAGGGGACAGGTTATCAACGGAGAGGAACGAACCGCCTCGAACAAGCGGAAACGTGAAACCATCGTCCCGGTGGACGATGAACTTCGGCGGGTGTTGGTTCGATGGCTTGCGATTCGACCGGATGCGCAATCGCCTGCGGAGCCGCTGTTCGTCAGTACGAGCGGCGACTGGGGAAACCGACTCACTCCCAAAATGATTCGGAACATCGTAGAGTGCCACGCCCGCGAACACGGATGGTATCGAACCGGTGGCGGTGCGGAAGAGAACGTCACACCCCACTACTTCCGGCACTTCTTCACGACGCATCTCCGCGACCGAACCGGCGACCGTGGCATCGTCAAATATCTTCGCGGCGACGTGGCGAGCGATATCATCGACACCTACACACACAACTGGGGGGATCGCGTGCGGGAAGTATACGAAGCGAACATCTACGCGCTGTCGTAAACCGACTGTGACGCGACCCATCTGGTGGAATTACCGACCCAATTTTCGAGCTGTGCCGAAACGACTTCGATTTCGGGGGAGACGAACTCGGTGTAGGGTTGCAACCACTTCCTGATTTTGTTTGACACAGGGATAAAAACAGACGAGAGACTTTCGCAGTTATCCCACCACGACGCTCATATCGAAGCGACATGGTATCGGAAACCGGAGGCAAACGGAAAGCCGAACGACAGCGGCGAGATTGTCGAATGATTCTTCGGCGGAACCCCGGGAAACGACAGTACTTCGAACGTTCGAATCAGCGGAGTAAGACTACGTGTTTTTCGGGGTGCTGTATTGTAGGACACGATGAAATGGTGGATTAGAACCAATGCGTCTGTCCGATACAGGCCTCATAAATTCTATTGCGCTATACGAAAGTGGGTCGAGAATCGTAACTCGTGGATTTCGTCTCAAGTCGGTAAAATGGAATTGTAACGAGCGTTACCGGCATAGGTGCGAGGATTACGATGGTTCAACAGGAGGTAGGATAACTCTACAAAATTGAAAGTTCTGTGTGCTTTATCAGAGATACTGACTTACAGGTGGGAGAGGGAGAGATGTCCGAGAACGACAATCACGACGCTGAATTTGTAGAACCGACTGAACGACGCTCGTTCATGAAAAAGGGCGCGCTCGCAACGGGCGCACTCGCGCTGGGTCTTGGGAGTACCGGAAGTGCGTCGGCACAAAACCAGAACGTGCTGGTGTACACCTACGACTACCACCCTGGAGTCCAGTTCCGCGTGACCGCATCACTCGAACAGTCGACCACGGTGCGACTGCTCGAGCGACCAGGTGGAGGGGACGTCCCGGAAATCACCCAGCCAGACGACTACAGTGGCTACGTCATCCGCTACCAACTAGGTGGCGGGGATCAAGGTCAAATCACGACGTTCGTCTTCGGCCGCGACCTCTCGCTGAGTACGGATAGCACACGCCGCTTCTCCGGTGATGCATCGATATTCAGTAGTACACTCAACCTGCTTAGCACCACCATCCAAGGTGGTGGCGGTAACGGTGGAACGACCACCACAACACAAGGAACCACCACAACAACACAAGGAGGAGGCGGAAACAATACCGGCGGTAACGCCTCCAACTGAGGCTCGTCCGCCTGAACCACATCGAACGATTCTTTTTCAACGAAGCCACGATTCGGAAAAGAGCGACGGCAATCAGTCGTCCGCAGTGACTGCTTCTTCGTGGTCAATATTCGTCCCCAGTACGTCGAGGAATTGGGAAATCCACTCGACGTGGTCGCCCCAATCACGGCCTGTCACGAGGTTTCCATCGGTCGTCACGCCGTCGTAGTACTCCCCACCAGCACCCTCGACATCGGATTTCAGCGCGGAGTAGGCCGAACACGTCCGTCCTTCGATAACGTCCGCCGCGGCGAGAATTTGGGCGGCGTGGCAGATAGCGGCGATAGGTTTGTTTTCGTTGTCGAAGTGCTGAACCACTTCGATGACTTCGTCGTAGTTTCTGAGGTACTCGGGTGCGCGACCACCCGGAATGACGAGGGCGTCGTAATCCGCAGGGTCGATGTCGTCGAACGACGCTGTCAGCGCGAAATCGTGCCCTCGCGTTTCCAAATACGTCTGGTCACCTCGGAAGTCGTGAATCGCGGTCTTCACCGTGTCGCCGCCGTCCTTGTCGGGGCACACTGCATCGACTTCGTGACCCACCGCTTGCAGTGCTTGAAACGGCACCATAATTTCGTAATCTTCGCCGAAATCGCCGACTATCATCAGCAGTTTCTTCCCGGGCATCGAAGATCATACGACGGAATCGAGCAAATAGATACTGGTGACCAAACCAGTCGAAGTGGTGTCGAACTCGGCTTCGAGAAATCATTTTTCTCATCGACCGTGGCGCTCTCGAAACGAAGCGTAGTCGCGTCCGAGCGATTCCGCATTTTCGCGCACCCAGTCGGTGAATTTCGTCGTTCCTCGTGGCGGCGTATCTGTTGTCAAATAGCCGTCCATGAGAACCGTCGCTTCGTCCCACGTTAGAATCGTATCATCGACGAACAGTTCGAGCAGTTTCACTCCAGCGTATGCGAATCTGAGTGGGAGACGAAGAATCCGACAGCGAACGTCGAGCAGGTGGGCAAACTCTTGAAGTAGTTCTTCGAAGGTGTACACATCCGGACCAGCAACGTCGATAGTTACGTTTTCGTTTCGCTGGCCGTGTTCGATTGCGATGTCGGCAACGTCACCTGCATAAACCGGTTGCACTCGATAGTCACCGTTTCCGAAGACACCGAACACCGGGAGCCGTCGCATGAACCATGCGATGTTGTTCAGTAGAATATCTTCCACCCCGAAAATCAGCGTCGGGCGGAGAATCGCCGTCGAAAGGTCGGACGCCGTGACGATTTCCTCGACTTTGGCCTTCCCACGATAGTATGGTGGGGCGGAGCGAGACGGGTTCGATACGCTGAAATGAACGAGGCGGCGGACACCTGCGGCATCCGCCGCCTCGATGAGCGTTCGACTGTTGTCGATGGCGTCCGCGAACGTGGTGCCATCCCGTGGAATCCGAATCCAGTAGGTGTTGTACAGGGTATCGACCCCGGTCAAAATCTCGATGAGAGCGTCGAAATCGTCGAACGCATAGGGTTCGGTTCGAACCCGTTCGGAGAACGCAGTGCGCCGATTAGGGTGGTTAGTGAGAGTCACCACATCTCGACCTGCATCCAGCAATCGGTCTGCGATGTAGCTCCCCGTGAAACTGAACGCGCCCGTGACGACATCCGTCGAACTATCCGGCATACGACAGTAATCAGTTGGGTACTACAGTGACCAATAACGTTCGGATTTTGGAAAACACCGAACCCCATTTCCTCTCCGCACCATGATAGCAGACGACAAAACCAAATAACCGTCCATCCATTTTTCGATGAATGCAAATCGACTACCAGCGCGAACGTGCGGAGTTCGAGTGGGATATTCCGGAAGATTACAACCTCCCGGCAGTCATCGAGTCGCACGCCGAGCAGTTCGGCCATCGACTCGCGATCAAATTCCGCGACGACGAGGGAGGAGAGGAACAGAGAACCTACGCCGACCTGCGCGACGATATGAACCGATTCGCCAACGCCCTCGAATCGCTCGGCGTCGGCGAAGGTGACCGTGTGATGCACCTGCTCCCGCGACATCCTGACGTGTTCGCGATTCAACTCGGGGCGCTGAAGCGCGGCGCGATTCTGGTACCGTGTTCGGCCATGCTGAAGCCGAAAGACCTCCAATTCCGCGCGAACGACTGCGAGGCGACCACCATCGTCTGTCACGACGAACTGACCGAGATGGTCGAACCGATTCTGGACGAGACGCCGTTGGACACGATGGTTGTGCTGGACGGGTCGCGGACGGGTAGTTGGGAATCCTTCGCCGCGTTGGTCGATGGCGAATCGACCGAACACGACGGGCCGGACATCGGCGCGCAGTCGCCGATGTCCATCAACTACACCAGCGGAACGACCGGCCAACCGAAACCCGTGCTTCACCGCCATCGCTGGATGCACTGTTTCGAGCGTGTCAACGGACGATACTGGTGGGGCGTCGAACAGGGAACGGATTTCGAGGACGAACTCCTGTGGGCGACGACCGGCACCGGGTGGGCCAAATGGTTCTGGAGTCCGGTCGGCGTCGCGCTGACGACGGGCGCGTCGCAGTTGATTTATCGGGGTGATTTCGACCCTAAAACGTTCCTCTCGTTGATGGAAGAAGAGGGCGTCACCCGGCTCTGTGCGGTGCCGACGCAGTACCGGATGTTCACGCAAGAAGACGACATGGCCGACTACGACCTCTCGCTCACGGAGGTCGTTTCGGCGGGCGAACCGCTGAACCGCGAACCGATTCAAGCGTTCGACGAGGCGTTCGGCGTGACGCCGCGGGACGGCTACGGCCAGACCGAAACCGTCGCACTGGTGACGAACTACCCCGGAATCGACGTGAAACCGGGAAGCATGGGTAAGCCGACACCCGGACTCGGCACGACCATCATCGACACCGTAGACGACGAGGAAGTCGAACCCGGCGAAATCGGCGAAATTGCAGTTCCCGTAGACAGCCCCGCGATTTTCGACGGCTACTTCGAGAAGCCGAATCTGGACGAGAAGACGTTCTCGGGTGCCTACTACCGAACGGGTGACTTGGCGAGCGAGGACAAGGACGGATACTTCTTCTTCGAAGGGCGAGCGGACGACATCATCATCTCCTCGGGCTACCGAATCGGCCCGTTCGAGGTCGAAGACGCGCTCATCGGCCATTCGGCGGTTGCGGAGGCTGCCGCGGTCGGCAGTCCCCACACTGAACGCGGAAACGTCGTCAAGGCCTACGTTATCCTCGCGGATGGCTACGAAGGAAGCGATGAACTCGTGGAGGAGCTACAGGAGTACATGAAAGAAGAGACTGCACCGTACAAGTATCCACGCAGAATCGAGTTCGTGGACGAACTGCCGAAAACCTCCAGCGGAAAAATCAGGCGTATCGAACTCCGCGACAAGGAACAGGCGAAGTTCGGGTAGTCGAATGTAGGTGTTCGCCTACTCGACGGCGTATCCCTTCTCTCGCAGAACCTCCCCCACTCGCTCGCGGTGATTCCCTTGAAGTTCGATCGCTTCGTCCTGTATCGTTCCGCCGGTCGCCATCTTTCGCTTGAGTTCCGACGCGAGTTCTTTCAGATTGGCCGAATCGGTGTCGAACCCTTCCACGATGGTCACCGGCTTGTCGTAGCGTCGTTTTTCGATTCGAATCGTGAGGCGTTGTTCGGTTCGCCCCAAATCCTCGTCGATGCCGAGTTCTTCCGGTAGTCCCGTGATGGAATTGAAGTCGTCTTTTGCCACGGCAGATGAATCTATGGTATCCAGTACCTTGGCTCTGTCTCACAATGTCCCGAGAAATCTGACAAACACTACTTCTCACATTTCTCGCCGTGGTTGTGCGAGTAGATGCCGATACGACCGGGCCTGTAGTTGAGTATCAGGTCGTGACATCCGTCCTCCGTGTACGTCACATCATTTCGGTCGTCGGCCACCGCTATGGACAGCGTGTACCGAGCCGGCTTGCTTGCCCACTCTTCGTGATTGACGCGAAAACCTTCGATGTCATCGCTCGCCACTCGGCGAGAGAGTTCGTGGATACGGGCTCCGTCCCGTTCAAATACGATATGAAATTCATGTGGTTTGTCGTCGGCGTTGATGAAGTCGAGACGACCGAACCTCGCTTCTGGAGAATCGAGAATCCCGAGACAGCCGGAACCAACAATCGGTGCCGTGGTGGTAGCGGTGAGGAAGGCTCTTTGTCGAAAATCTGACACAAGCATGGATCGTGACAAATGTCTTCCCTTCGGGAACCGCAATCTCAAGATTCTAAACCCACCCGCGCGTCGTCTGTGCCATGAACCGAGTCGCAGTCATCGGCGCGTCGATGACCGAGTTCGGCAACCGCGAGGGGTGGATACGCGACCTGCTCGCTGAAGCCGGACAGGCCTGTCTCGACGATGCTTCTGTCTCGCCACTGGACGTAGAACATCTCTACGTCTCGAACATGGCGAGCGGCGAGTTCGAGGGCCAGACGGGGATTCCGAACGCATTGGCACACGATTTGGGCGCGCTTCCGGCCTACACCCAGCGGGTAGACCAGACGAGCGCGAGCGGCGGAGCAGGAATTTATTCGTCGTGGCAATCCGTCGCGTCGGGGGCGAGCAACATGACCATGCTCGTCGGCGGCGAGAAGATGACCCACAAATCCACCGCCGAGGCGACGGACGTAATCGCCTCGCTGACCCACCCCGAAGAGTACAAACACGGCGTCACGCTCCCGAGTTTTGCGGGGTTGACCGCCCGCAGGTACCTCCACGAGTACGACGCGCCGCGCGAGAGTTTGGCGAAGGTGGCCGTGAAGAATCACAAAAACGGCGTCGATAATCCGCACGCCCAGTTCCGCAAGGAGGTGGATTTGGAGACGGTGATGGACTCGCCAATCGTGGCCGACCCGCTGCGACTGTACGACTTCTGTCCCATCACCGACGGGAGCGCGGCGCTCCTGTTCTGTCCCGAATCGAAGGCGAAGGAGTACACCGACGACTACACCGTGATTTCGGGTATCGCGGGCGCGACGGACACTCACGTCGTACACCAGCGCGCCGACCCCACCGTGATGGGTGCGGCCTACGAGAGCAGCGAACTCGCCTACCAGATGGCCGAACGCGACCCCGACGACGTGGACGTGGCGGAACTCCACGACATGTTCACCATCCTCGAATTTCTCCAGAGCGAGGCTGTCGGCTTCTTCGACCAAGGGGAAGGCTGGAAAGCCGTCGAGGAGGGTGTCACCGACCGCGACGGGGAACTCCCCATCAACACCTCCGGCGGCCTGAAATCTAAGGGTCACCCGCTCGGCGCGAGCGGGGTCGCACAGGCGTACGAACTGCATCAACAACTGCTCGGCGAGGCCGGAAAGCGACAGGTTGACGCGGAAGTCGCACTGGCCTGCAACGTCGGCGGATTTGGAAACTGTGTCACGACTACCATCATGGAGGCGCGATAATCATGCCGCTCGAAGCACATCGCTGTCCGAACGGTCACCTGACAAATCCGGGGCACCCGCGCTGTCCGGAGTGTGCGGAACCGCAGACAGAAACCGTGGATTTGACCGACAGAACCGCCGAGGTCGTAACGTGGACGACCAGCACCGCGACGCCGCCCGGCGTTCGGCAGCCCAATCACCTCGCAATCGTGGAGTTCGATGTAGATGGCGAGTCAGTGCGGACAATCGGGCAAGTGACAGGTGGTGACGAGGTAGCGATTGGCGACGAGGTTCGACCAGTGTATGCGGATGAACTTCGTGATTCGGATGCCGGGATTCGAGAAAAAGAGAGTCAGGACTGGGACGGCTATCGGTTCGAACCTACGACATGATGTGACGGGAGGAGTTTTTGTCTGATTAGCAGGTTCGATGTCTCGTTTGCTTCGGTGTGGCTATCTACTGCCGGCTCCAATCGTACCGCCACCGCACGCGCTACCAAGTCAATTTCGGACTTTTTGAATAGACACAAACCACGGTGGCGCGCGTCGGCAGGCCTGAGGGAACCCCGAAGGCCTGTCGAGTATCGCGCGAGATCTTCGTGAGCGACGCAGGAGTTCTCGTGAGTGACGGAGGAGCGAACGAGAGCAGGAAAGAGCGTGTCTCTTTCCGTGCGAACGAATGGCTCGTCAGAGCTTGGCTCGGACGGCGGATGACGGAGCGCCGAGAGGCGCGAAGGAATCGGTTGGGGAGGATGTGGCTGTCGCGGTGCGGTTGTGTGTTGCCGTGATTTGTAATCGACTTAGTCAAAAATGATTCTCTAAACTGTGACTGAATCTGGAAAAGATATTCTTCGTTGACTGATGCGTTTTCAGTCCACTGATTTCAGTGGAGTCGGCAACAGTTAGCATCACCGAACACAGCAAGAAAACGATAGAGTTCTATTTCTCAGAATCGTCCGAATCGGCAGTACTCGCGCCACCTTCCGCGCCATCGTCCGAGTCGTCGCCCTCGGAACCATCGCCCTCATCCAAATTTGCCTCGGAATCACCGTTGCCGCGAGCACCCAGTTCATCCCGAATCGAGCGCAGTTCGGCATCGACATCGACCTGCGGTTTTTCCTCCCCTATTTCGATTTCCTCGCCGTCTTCGCGTTCTTCGTCCGCCTCGTCTACTTTTATCGTTTCACGACTGCTATCGGCCTGCTCCCTCCCCGCAGAAATCTCTCCTTTGATGTCGTCGCTGAGTCGGCGAGCGTCTTCGAGGATTCGGCGCGCGCCCGGTTCCTGCGGCAGGCCGCCCTCCGTCAGTGCACCTTCGACATCTTCGAGCGTGGATTGGAGGCGGTCTAAGGTAGCCTGACTTGCACGCCCGGCACGGGAACTTAGTTCGGAGCGCGCTTCACCGGTCGAATCGTATTCGGGGTCAACGAGGCGGATGATTTGCTGGAGTGCTTTGAGCGCGCGGATGTTCGCCTCCAGCATGGTGATGAGCGTTGGGAGGGCGTATTCGCTGGTGAACGAAAGCATTTCGCGGGGCGTCGGCGGGCGCGGAAGG
Organism: Haladaptatus litoreus; assembly: GCF_900156425.1. Lineage (GTDB taxonomy): Archaea > Halobacteriota > Halobacteria > Halobacteriales > Haladaptataceae > Haladaptatus > Haladaptatus litoreus. The sequence goes on along the minus strand of NZ_FTNO01000001.1, from coordinate 1,184,802 downwards.
CCGAATGGGCCGCGAGGAGGACGTTGGAGTTCGGTCTGCAAATCGCGCAACATCGTCTCCAACTCCTCGATTCGGTCTTCGAGGTCGTCCGGGTCGTCTGGCATAGTCGGACGTTCGCACCGCAGAACAAAAATATTGGTTGGTCGAACGGAGGCTGGTCAACAGTGGTCGTCAGAATCCTTCACGGAGGAACACGTCCCGTTTCGGAAACAGCGAGTCGAGACGGGCGCGGGCGTCGTCCGATTCGACGGCGCAGGCGTCGAACCGCTCTGCATCGGCGACGGAGTAATATCCGGCAACTAACTGCGAAAGCGTGTTCACGTCGAGCGTCACGTCCGGGTCGTCGTCGGTTCGGTCGCAGAGGACGATGTCGTCGGTGTCGAGTTCGAATGTTCCGTCGTTCCACTCTGCAAGCGGGTCAGTAATGCGGAGGACGAGAGTTCCCTCAACTTCGTCGGGGTAGGAGATGCTTTCGAGGGCGCGTGGAACGTCCACGAGTCGGAACATCGGGCCAGTTCCAATCTCACAGTCCACATCTCGGGGATTGTCCACCATGTCGAGAAGGCCCGTGTCCTCGGGTTCGTGGGACAATTCGACGGTTTCGACTTGTGAGTCGTGATACTGAACGAATCGAAGCAGGTGGCGGTAGGCTTCGTCGTCCACGTAAGCCATCTCCCAGATTTTGAGTCGCTTGCCGTCACCGTCATCGTTCTCTTCAATCGTGTAGACGACGTAGCCACGAGCGTCGTTTTCGCCCTCTTTCGTCCACGCATACACGTAGGGGTCTTTCTTCCACCCTTCGAAAACGCGGCGTCGCCACCAGTCTTCCGTTCGGTCGATGGAAAGCGCGTACTTCTGGCTGTGTGCGTCGAACACCGATTGGAGCAGTTCCCACTCGTCGGCATCGAGTCGGCGGAACTCGCCCGCCGGTTCGGTGTCCAGCGCGAGAGCATCGGGCGTCGTCTCGTACTTCGTGTACTTGTTCACCGTCCCCCAGCCGTATTTTCGGTAAAATTCGTAGGAGAAGGGCCAAAGGGCCGAAAAATACACCTCGTTTTCACGATACTCGGCGAGCGAATCTGCGAGCAACTGCTGTACCAATCCCCTGCGACGACTCTCGGGCGGCGAGGCGACGGCGGATAGTCCGGCCATCTCGTGCCACTCACCGCGAATGTGTGTGGTGAACCAGTGGTGTTTGCAGACACAGCGGAGGTCGTCGCCGTCGAAAAGTCCCCGTCGGTCGCCGAGTTCCGGTTTGTCGTCGTCATCCTCGTCCGACTTCGGGCCGTCTTCCGGACGGAAGGCGTAATGCAAAAACTCCTCGTACTCCCGCTTGCGTTTTGCGGGAATCGGGCGGTATTCGGGCATAATCGTGGATTGTTGTGAAATGAGAAATAGGTTCGTACCGCACACATATATTCTATTTCGCTATATTAAATTGGAGGGATGCATGCTGGCGGATACGGACGGGAAACGTCGAATACAAACCACCACAAAGAATTATTCCCGTTCACCGCATTCCGTACTACTATGTGCCAATACTGCACCGCCCGCGAGGACGGCTGGACGAAACTCCTCGACTACGATGACGTGTACCAACGTGCAGTCGGTTCCCGCAGCGACGACGAATACGGTTTTCACGAATCGTGGGACGACCTCCGCGACCAACTTGCGTAGTCAGCGCCGCGGAAACGGCCCCCGTTCCGGCTTCCGCGAAACGTCTCCCTCATCCGGTCTGACGAGACATCTGTCGAGTGCGGCCGTAACGCTGTCTTCGTCGATGTCCGTACCGATGAGAACGAGCCGCGTCGTTCGCTCGTCTGGGTTCCACTCCCCGAGCGACCCGCACCGAACCGACGGCCCGGCTTGATTCAATCCCATCGCGTCGTCGTCCCACCCGGCTATCCAACAGACGCCTTTCGTTCGAGCGATACTGCCATCCCAATCGTCCAGCCACGCGTTCAGTCGGTCGGGATGAAACGGGCGCTCTCGCTCGTAGACGAGGGTTTCGATGCGGTCAGCGACAGATTCGGTTTCCGCGTCGTGTTCTCGGTGAGAATGCTCCCCGTGGTCGTGTTCGACATCGTGGTCAGTACTTCTAGCACTCGCCAGCGCGTGTTTCCAACCCGGCGAGCGCCGCGCCTCCTCGAAATCGAATCGGTCGGTTTCGAGAATCGTTTCGGGAGGGACGGCGGCATCTATCGTCCGAATCAGTTCCGCGTTCGGTTGGAGTTCCCTGACGAGAGCTTCGACCTCGTCCAGCGAATCTTCGGGAAGCACGTCGCATTTGTTCAACAGGAGCAAATCACAAAACTCGACGGTTTCGACTAGCACATCGGTCAATGGGCGCTGGCTACCTGCACCCGCATCACGTAACTGACCGGTTTCCGTGTCGAATGCGTTTGCGAAGCCGACGCTATCGACGACCGAAACCATCGTATCTAAGCGATACTCGTCTGTCGGGTCTACTTCCTCGTCGTCCATTCCGAGGAGCGTCCGAGCGAGCGGAATCGGTTCGCTCACGCCCGATGCTTCGATGAGGAGGCAGTCGAACTCGCGGCTGTCGCGCAGCAGCGCGAGCGTCAAGCGAAGATCATCCTGCAGCTGGCAGCAGAGACAGCCGTTCGAGAGGTCTACGATGTCGTCGGTCGCGCCCTGTATGAGTTCGGTATCGACGTTCACTTCCCCCACGTCGTTGACGACGACTGCGACACTGCGGTCGCCGGGGTCGTCGAGAACGTGGTTGATGAGCGTCGTTTTTCCCGCCCCGAGACAGCCGGTAACGACCGTAATTGGAATTCGTTCGTCCCCCATAGTTTCGGTATCGGTCTGCTTCGGGATAGCAATTGGCATGGTAATTCGCGGAGCAGTCAAGCGATTGAAACTGGTCGAACGATGTATTTTCCACGCATCGAATGGCGAGAAAGCATTTATACAGAATTCCCATTGGTTACAAATATGACTACTTCATACGACGCTATCGTGTACGACCTCGACGGAACGTTGGTCCGACTCGCCGTGGATTGGGAGGAAACGGCGGAGGAAATCAAACCGATACTTCGGGAACACGGCGAAAATCCGGACGCAGACGATGCGTTGGATTTGGTGCCGATTGCGGAGGAAATCGGTGCCATGGCGGACATCGAACCGCACATCGCGGCGGCGGAGCGCGAAGGCGCACGAAATTCCGAGCGACTACCGGATATGGACAAGCTAGTCGAAGCGAACGTACCGGTCGGCATCTGTTCGCTCAACTGCGAGGCGGCGTGCCGCGAGGCGTTGGACGCACACGGCATTTCGAAAGACATTGGGGCAATCGTCGGTCGGGACTCGGTCGAAAATCGGAAACCGCATCCCGAACCGCTCCTGACCGCGGTGGAACAGTTAGGCGCGAATCCGGAGAAAACGCTGTTCGTCGGCGATTCGGACAGTGACGAGGTAACTGCTCGGAGAGCAGGAACCGCGTTCCGGCGGGTGTAGTGAGAGTTTATCGCTCTGAGCGGCGTCCATCTAGCTATGAGTCTGGACGTGAGCACACCCGACGCGCCGACCATCGACGGAGAGCGTGAAGACCAGTACGAACCCGATGGAGAGAACCGGGGCGACTTGCAAGAGTACCTCGACGGCGAGGAAAACGCGTGGGAGGAAGGATTCCGCGAGTGGGCAGCGGAGACGCCGCTTTCCGAGGAGTCGTATCGCGTACTCCTCGACCTCGATTTGCTTTCCGACCTCGATTTCTTTTGGGACGAGGAGTCAGAGGAAGTGCAGTACGAATCGCCGGAAATCGAAAACGACTGGGAGGAACTGCATCCATCGCTCGACTCGTGGTCACAGGTGTCTGAAATCAACGAGGAACTGGACGAGTTGGGGGAAACAGTCGCGGGCGTGCTTTCCGACTACTACGTCGCGTGGGACGAGGAGGCGGAAGTGACCGAAACCTTCGGCGAGCAGTACAATGCCCGCGACGATGCACTTCCGGAAAACGAGCGAAACCGGGACGAATGAAACGCAGAGAAACGAGTGTGTGAATTCTCATTCAACGGATACTGTTTTGGACGTTGTACTTTTTATCTGAAAGGAAAATTAGGAACTAGCAGAAATTAGATTATTATTTTGTGAGGTCAAAGTATTACTTATATTTGTACTGGGAATACCAAAACGGTGCGTGACCAAATGCCCAAAAAGACACGACGCCAGTTTCTTCGAGTTGGAGGGGCAACCGCAGTCGCCTCTGTTGGAATTGCGAGTTTGGTAACGTCAGCACAGACGGAATCGTCGGACGAGTGGAGTTCCATCGAATCACCGACGACCAAAACGCTGAACGGCGTTGTCGATACGTCGGAAGGCCCGTTCGCTGTCGGCGCGGGCGGCGATGTCCTCGCTCGTCGTAAGAGCGGTTGGGAGAAAGTCGTCGAATACGGCCCGCAGGCCTGAGTCGTCCGTTGATCGGCGTGGACGTAACTGACGACGGAAACCGAATCTGGTTCGTCGGTGGAAGCGGCGTCATCGGCGAATACGACGTGGAGACGGAGACGCTGACCAACTACTCCGCGCCGAAAGGGAAGACGAGCACGTGGGAAGACTTGCAGTCACTGGAAACGGCGGCGAGGACGAACGACTCTACTTCGTCAACGGTTCCGGCGAACTACTCGTCGGCGTCCGCCAGAGCAGTGGCGCGATGAAGTACGAGGATGTCATCAAGCCGGGTGGCGGTTCCACCATTCCGGGCATCGACTTCGCCGGACAGAACTTCTTCGACATCGCCAGCGTCGGCGAAAAAGACGTGAACGTCGCGGGCGGCGGCGGAATCGTCTACCGATACGACGGCTTCCGCTGGACGCCACACGTCATCGACGGCGGACGGCAGGCCATCCGCGCTATCGACCGAGACGGGGACGATGGCCTCGCGGCAGGAGTCGGCGGTAAAATGTACGAACGGCTTTCGGCGGGACAGTGGCAACGACAGCAAACGTCGGTCGAAACGACATTCCGCGGCGCATCGCACGGGTCGAACGGCGTCGATGTCGCGGTTGGCGACGGCGGAACCATCGTGGAACGAGTTACCGACGAGGGTTCGGGCGGGACGACTACCACGACAACGACCACCACGACGGAGACGAATACGACGACCACCACGGAAACGTCCACGAATACGACCACGACGGCGGCGACGCTCGTGTCGATTCCCGACACCTCGAAAACGGTCAAACAGTATCTCGAAGGTGAGTGGGTGTAGGCCCGAAAGACGAGTGGGCGCAAGCCTGAAAAGATGAGTTGGTGTAGGCCGAGAGACTACACCGCGCGCCGGTACTGCTGTGGCCACTCGATTCGGTCTTCCGCCCCCAGTTCTTCGGCAGCGTGAAGCGTGAAGTACGGGTCGCGGAGGTGTTCACGTCCGACGACAGCGAGGTCGGCGCGTTCGTTCCGGATGAGGGCGTCGGCCTGCGTCGGTTCGGTAATCCCGCCGACTGCGCCGACCGGAATTTCGGTCTGTTCGCGGATTCGCTCGGCGTAGGGAACCTGATAGTTCGGGCCGGTGCTCGGAATCTGCTGGTCGGGATGCAAACCGCCAGCGCTCACGTCGATGAGGTCAACCACGTCGGAGAGTTGGTTCGCGAGCCGAACCGACTCCTCGATTGTCCACGAATCCCGGTTCGGAAGCCAGTCAGTCGCGGAAATTCGGATGAACACGGGTTTGTCGTCTGGCCAGATTTCACGAACTGTTTCGGTCACTTCGCGGACGATACGGGTTCGATTTTCGAAACTTCCGCCGTACTCGTCCTCGCGGTGGTTCGCGGCCGGTGAGAGAAATTCGTGGAGCAGATAGCCGTGGGCGGCGTGAACTTCTGCGATTTCGAATCCGGCATCGAGGGAGTGCTGTGCCGCGGTTGCGAAGGCGTCCACGACGGTTCCGATGTCGTCTTTCGTCATCTCGCGAATTTCCGGCGGCTCGGACTCGTAGGGCCACGTATCGGCGCTCGGTGCGGCGGTTTCCCAGCCGCCTTCGTCGGATTGCAGTGGAGTGTTTCCCTCCCACGGTCGGGACTTACTCGCTTTTCTCCCCGCGTGCGCGAGCTGAATTGCCGGAACCGACCCCTGTTCGCGGATGAATCGCGCGACGGGTTCGAGCGCGTCAGCGTGTTCCTCGCTCCAGATGCCGAGGTCGTTGGGCGAGATACGACCGCGAGGTTCGACGGCCGTTGCCTCCGTCATGACGATTCCCGCGCCGCCGGTCGCGCGACTTCCGAGGTGAACGCGGTGCCAGTCGGTCGCCAACCCGTCTCCTGTGCAGGAATACTGACACATCGGAGACACCATCACACGATTTCGCGCAGTACTGTCCCGAAACGAGATGCTGCTGAATAGGTCGTCGGACATCGTCTTCGTCTACGCATTTGGTAGTGAAAATAGCTACAGACACTGCCGTGTTTGCCGATAGTTCTGACGCGCCTACCCGAAAATTTATAATACAGTAAATAATATATGTGAAACAATGCAGAACCGTGGCGAAAACAGTGCCCACTCGTCGGAGACAGCGGCAGCCTTTACCCGGACACTGGCGGGACTCAAACGCCGTGGAAGCGGGTTGCTCCTCGTTGGGCCACAGCCAGCGATGGGACGTGCCTGCGAGCGGTTTCTCGGCGAGTCCAAAACAGAGCCGCGGTACCGACTATTCGTCAAAACCGATGGGGCGACTTGCCACGAACATCAGAAATGCGAGGAAGTGGGCGTCGGTTCGAACGCCGGAAACGTAAAAATCATCGAACGGACGACGCACACACGAAGCACCGCGACGGTGTCGAGCACCGGTCACGACGGCAGCGACCACGGTATCGGCCACGGCCACGATGACGACTCGGAAACGACCATCGTTACGAGCGGAAGTCTCGCCCGCCTCGGAATCACGATTTCCGAGGCCATCGACGAGTTCGAACGGGAAAGTGGCGGCTTGCAATCGGGTGAACTGCGCGTGTGTTTCGACTCACTCGTCCCGCTTTTGGGCGAGCACAGCCACGAATCGGTGTTTCGATTCTTACATATCTTGACCGCTCGTGTTCGAAACGTCAACGGGATGGCTCACTTCCATCTTCCAACTGAGATGGATTCGGCCGCTGTAAACACGCTCGCACCGGTTTTCGACGCCATCGTCGAAGTTAACATGGGAAGCGGCGAGCCGGTGCACAGATGGCAGTTGGTACAGCAGGACGTGACGACGGACTGGCTGTCGCTCTAACTTTGGATGTACTACGTTTTCAGTAGGTTGTCAATCGGACAGCAGCCACGGCTGGCGGTTGTTCAGTCGGGTGACGATTCGCCGCCCTTCCGTGGGCGCAAAGCGGTCTAATTTCCGAAGGCGAGCGATGTCGTCGTTCGTTATCTGCTCGAACAGCGGTGTGTCGAGCAGTTGCGTAACGCCCGGAATATCCTGTTGGCCGAACAGTCGTTGCCGTCGGCGTCGGTTCCCTTCCGCGATTCGTTCGCCAGGGTTGAGAGAGTGGTCGTAGGATTGGATAATGGGATACCAACCGCCGCGAACTGCGCGTCCCGTGTATTTCGAAACCGTCGCAACCAGTTCTCGGTTGACGGTTTCGGCGGAATTGACGAGTTCGAACTGGCCGGTGTCGGCGTTCGGTTCGAGAAGTTCACCGTGAACCGCCAGCAGTCGGCGAAGCAGTCCCACCGACCGGGACAGTTCCTCGGTGACCGACGAGCGGAACCGTCGTTCCGTCTCGTCGTCGTAGCGGTAGAACTTCCCTTTCACGTTGTTCTCGAACGCCCGCGCCTCGAAGTAGTGGTCGTTGAGTTCACTCAGCACGTCAAGGTACTCGATTTTTGATTCGGCGGAGGCCGATTGGAGTCGAGCGATACCACGACCTGCTGTCACGAGTGCGCTGAGACAGCGTTCGCCTCGATAGTGGAAAAATTGGTGTCGGCCATCGCTCCGCTCGATTAGCTCCTGTGACCCCCGGAAGAACCCCTTCGAAACCATACGATAGTTGGTATGTCGTTCGAGCGAGAGGGCATAAATGTTTCAGCGAAATTATCACGAGGAATAATCCGAGGAGAAAAAAGCAGTCTGGAGAGAGGACAGGATTCCAAAGGGATAGGAATGGATGATGTGGCCAGTACACTGTGCAGTTCATAAACGGCCAATACAGAAATACGTCTGCGGCGCGGATTTCCTGCAAGAGTGTCGTCCGATGTGCGGAATATCGAACGGTACACGATAGGGAACCGAACGTGACTCGGTAGCATTTTCTACTGGAAGCGTCGGAAACAACGAGAGTCATTAATCCAATTGTGAGTAAATAATTTACCGACGGAGTGCTAAGGGATAGCTATGACACAGAAACGTCTCCATCGGCGAGAGCAGTTGTTCATTGATGGCGAATGGCTGGATGCCGATGACGTACTTGAGGTGACCGACCTCGCGGAAGACGGTATCTTCGCCGAAGTCGCCGCCGCCGGCGCCGAACAGGCCGACAACGCGCTCGCGGCCGCCCAGCGCGCGGAAGCCGAAATGCGCGAGACGACGATTCCACAGCGAGCGAAGTGGATGGAGTCCATCGCGGACGGCCTTCTCGACCGGAAAGAGGAGTTGGCGGAAGTCATCGTCCGTGAGGCGGGCAAGCCAATTTCCAGCGCGCGCGGTGAAGTCGAAAGCGCCGCCGAACGCTTCCGCCGCGCCGCAGAAGAGGCCCACGACCTCCGCGGCGAGTTCCGCGAAGGAACGACGGACGGCCACGAGGGCTGGGAAGCCATCATCAAGCCGGAACCAGTTGGCACGATTCTGGCAATCACGCCCTACAACTATCCCCTCGCGACGACGGCGTTAGAGGTTGCTCCCGCGCTCGCGGCGGGCAACTGCGTCATCCTCAAACCCGCGAGCAAGACGCCAATCAGTGCCGCGATTCTCGCCGAGGTGATTTCCGAGCAGGACATTCCCAAGGGTGCGTTCAACTTCACGCCCGGCAGTGCGAGCGAAATCGGCGACCTACTCGTGGGCGACGACCGCATCAACATGATAACGATGACCGGTTCCAGTCCGGCGGGAAAACACGTCGCGCGAAAGAGCGGCATGGTCAACCTCCACATGGAACTCGGCGGAAACGCGCCCGCAGTCGTGTTCCCGGACGCCGACCTCTCCGACGTGGCCGGAGCTTGCGCGAAAGGCTCGCTCAAGTACGCCGGACAGCGGTGTTCAGCCGTGAGTCGAGTCGTCGCACACGAAGAGGTTCACGACGAAGTGGTCGAGCGACTGGAAGCGGAGATGGACAACTGGGTCATCGGCGACCTGTTCGACGAAGAGACGCAGATGGGGCCGCTCATCAGCGAAGATCAAGCCGATTGGGTCGAAGAACTGGTGGAAGATGCAGTCGAGAAAGGTGCTGACCTGATTCGCGGCGGCGACCGCGACGGTCAGTTCTTCGAACCGACTCTGCTGGCGAACGTCCCGCACGACGCCCGAATCGTCCACGAGGAGCAGTTCGGTCCCATCGCAGCAGTCACCACGTTCGAAACCGAGGAGGAAGCCCTCGAAATCTCGAACGGCGGCGACTTGGCGCTCGACGCCGCGGTGTTCACGGCGGATTACGACCGCGCGCGGCGGATGGCCGACAAACTCGACGCCGGAGCAGTCAGAATCAACGGCGCGCCGAGCCACGGACTCGGCGATATCCCGTTCGGCGGGAACAAGGGTTCAGGCATCGGTCGGCAGGGGCTTCACCTGACCATCGAGGAGATGGTGCGGAAAAAGAGCATCATCCTCTAAGAGCATCACTCGCTACCCTTACACTGCTTTTTGCTCTATTTCTCGCACTAATTCTTCCGCTGCCTCTCGCACTACTTCTCCTGCTGCTTCTCACACTACTTCTCCCGCTGGTTCTCGCGCTGCTTTTCGCTCTATCTCTCGCTCTGCCTCTCGGTTCCCGACCAACCCCGTCGTTCCGCTGTGTCTGACGGCTTCCTCTCTGGACACCACCGGTCTGGATTACACCCCGTCGTTCCGCTGTCTTCCGCGTCGCTAACGCCCGCTTTCATTTTACATTTATCACCCCGTCGTTCCGCTGTTTTTCGTCGTTGCACTATCTTTCGACTATCAGTCTGGCAGTTTCGTCATTCGCCAATTGTAAGCGTCGTTTCGGTCGACTTGCCATCGAAACATCGACCGGTTTCACGATGTGTGGGAGTGATGCGGTACCCCCATCGTTCCGCTGTTTATCAGCTAATAAATCGGATCATTCTACTTATTTAAAGAAGTTTTACGCGTCTATCTATTGCTCGGAAGGAACGGAGTTAGTGTGAGAACGAGAGTATGGAAACAGACGGAGAAATATACGACACTGTTTCTCACACCTCATACACCGTCGTTCCGCTGTCTTTGGAAGCTTCGTTCTCGCTGGCTTCCATCGTTATCTGCTTTCGCGGGGGTTCTCACCCACCCCACGGTTCCGTTGTTCTCTATAGACGTGGGGTGAGACTAATTACACCGGTATTTCCAATGTTTCCGTTGTCTTGTTTAATTTATAAATACCCCCACCCCTCGATTCCGCTGTTTTCTCGTCGAAAAGGGTGGTGGGGGTGAGACGGAAATTCGAGAAAACGAATTATTCATCGACTATCTCGGTGAAATAGTCTATTTTGTCTGGTTTACGGACATCGTTGTGGTGATGATGACTTGAACCTTCCCATTCTAGAGTCCCCCGTCACACCCCCACCCCCTCTTTCTCACAGATACAGCGGAACTGAGGGGTGGGGGTAGTACTTAAACAAACGAGTCAAAAGAAACAGAAGACTCAGCGGAACGGGTGGTTTAGCGGCGATTTACCCGACAATCGACGGACGGCCAACAACCGCCAAACTCCCGAGAAACGGGACTACAAACCCTATCCGTCAGACACAGCTGTTTCACACGAAACACAGGAAACACAGGAACAGGTGGTTCGGAAGCGTTATGAACCTGCTCCGATTGCGGTGGAGTAATGGGTTCATTCGACTTCGTCCGCGAACACTCCCCGTACAAACACCGGGAGGCATTGCTTGACGATTACACGCCCGATACGCTGGTCGGGCGGGATTCCGAGTTGGCCGAGTATCACGGCGCACTCCAACCCGCCATCTACGGCGAGCAACCGGACAACATCTTTCTCTACGGCAAGGCCGGTGTCGGAAAAACAGCGGCGACGCGATTCCTACTCGACAAACTCGAACACAACGCGGGCGACTACGATGACTTGGACATCTTCACGGAACTCGTCAACTGCGACGGCCTCAATTCCAGCTATCGTGTGGCTAGCCATCTCGTGAACACCCTCCGCGATCCGGCCAACCGGATCAGCGAAACCGGCTATTCGCGGTCGCAGGTGTACGAACTGATGTGGGATGAACTCGACACTCACGGCGGCATCATCCTGTTGGTGCTGGACGAAATCGACCACCTCAAGGACGACAGCATTCTCTACCAACTCTCTCGTGCGCGCGAGAACGAGAATCTCACCGAAGCCCGGATCGGCCTCATCGGCATCAGCAACGACCTCACGTTCCGAGACGGTCTTTCTCCGAAGGTTCGCTCGTCGCTTTGTGAGCGTTCCATCTCCTTTTCCACCTACGACGCGAACGAACTCCGCGCCGTTCTCGACCAACGCCGAGAGGTTGCGTTCAAAGACGACGTGCTGACGGACGACGTGATTCCGCTGTGCGCCGCGTTCGGCGCGCAGGAATCCGGCGACGCGCGAAAGGCCCTCGATTTGCTCCTGAAAGCCGGTGACCTCGCCCGCGAGGAAAACGCCGCACGCGTTTCAGAGGAACACGTCCGTCGGGGCCGCGACCTGCTCGAACGCGAGCAGGTCGCTCGCGGAATCGCCGACCTAAACGACCACGAACGACTGGTCGTCTACGCACTCGCAACGCTCGAAGCCGAGAGCGAGACGCCTGCTCGGTCGCGGGAAATTTACTCCCGGTACAAAGCACTTTCAGACGCCGCACAGCGTGAAGCCCTCACGGCGCGCTGGCTTCGCGAACATCTTGACGACCTCTCGATGCTCGGTATCCTCTCCGTCTCCGAAATCAACGAAGGCTCCGCGGGCGGAAAGTACCGCGAGTACGCCCTCCAGCAGGATTTGGCGGTCGTTCTCGACGCCTTGGAGGAAACGCTCGAAGCAATGGGCGTTCACACGAGCGTTAAGGGCTACGTCTGAGTCATTATCGATATTACGCAATATCTCCCGAATCCGACTCGGTCGGGGACAGTCGCTTTTCTATCGGTTTGCGTTCGAAGTACAACAACTCCACTGTGACCACCACGATGGCGATGACGGCAACCGTCCAGAAAACCGACTGCTGACTCGTGTAGAGGTGCCAAACGAGCGCCACAACTGTCGCCAGTGCGCCGAGAACGCCGAACGCGGGGACGACGGTTGTGACTCTCGCGCCGGTCGTCGCGTGGTCGCTCCGATTCGTTCGATTTCTGAACGCGAGGTAGCTCACCCCACCGAAGATGGTGATGAATGCGAGGGAGGCGAACGACGAAATTCCGTCGAGACTTCCAAGAACTGTGAATCCGATGGTGAGAAGCCCAAGGACCACTACGGCCCGAACTGGTTCGTCACTGTCATCTGATTCGAGTTGTGCGGGGAGATACTCCTCCGAAACCATTCTGCTTAGCAATCGAGACGAACTGAATAGGGTCGCGTTAATCGCGCTTCCGGTGGAGAACAGCGCGGCCACCGAAATGAGGACGAATCCGAACTGACCGAAAAATGGCCGTGCCGCGATTGCCAGTGCAGTTTCTGAGTTCTGTTGAATCACCGCTGGAGTGACTAGGTTCGTGGTCACGACGGCGACGATAACGTACAAACCAGTCACACCGACGATGGAGACGTAAATCGCAGTTCGAATCGTTTCCGCCGGATTTCGGACGCTGTTTCGGTCGAACAGGAGGAGTTCCCAGCCTTCGAATGCGACGAACGAGAGGGCTGCCGCGACGACGGGACCGACACCAAATTCCGAGAATCCCGACTGGATTTCTCCATGTCGAAATCCGTAGTAGAGTCCACCGACGCCGAACAGGAGCAAAATCAGCACTTTCAGGCCGACGAGTGCATCCTCGGTTCGCCCGGATGCGTGTGCACCGAGGGTGTTGAGTGCGACGAAGCAGACGACGATTCCCCCGGAGACGAGCGGACGGGCGGGAATCCCGGCGACGGACTGCACGCCGACGAGGGAAACGAAGTAGCCGCCGAACGCGAAGGCGTACATGGCCATGGTTCCGACGTAGCCAACGACGAATGTCCATCCTGTCATGCCCGCCAGTTTCGGGCTGCCGGTGAACCGCTCCACGTAAGTCAGCGGCCCATCCCCCTCGTTTGCGAGGCGGCCCAATCGAACGAACGAGTAGCCTGCTGAAAGCGCGATGATGCCCGCGACCACGAACGCAAGCCACGCGAGCGTTCCGGCAGTGATGGCAACGACGCCCAGCACGGCGAAGATGCCGCCGCCGACCATCCCCCCAACTGCCATCGAAATACATTCAGACAATCCGATTTTTTCGGACGCCATCGTACCACGAACGACAGCCAGTTCCATCAGTGTTTGCGCTGCTGTTCAGTCACCAGCACCGAACCAACTGCGTCAGACGAAACAGCCGTTTTCGTCCCGCATCGCAGAATCTAATCGCTCCATACGTCCGGCGCGAACGTGGTTGTTCCGATTACCCTAACGAAACCGAAATCAACCTTCAGCGATGAATCGGATAACGCTTCGAACGATCTCGTTCGTTTATTGGTGCGCTCGCTGTGTGCTTTTGCGGTATGACAAACACACCGACAGACGAAAGCGGAACACAGGAACAGACCGCTAACGCGCGAAAAAATCACAGTAGAGCGACTCGCAGACGATTCCTCAGAGCCACAGGCGCTTCGCTGGTTGGACTCTCAGTGCTCCCCGCAGTTTCGTCGGCGCAGGGGCAGAACGTCGCAGAGTCCTTCGAATTTGGTGGCGAAGTACAGGCGTGGCAGGGGCGCTCGCCGCAATCCATTCAGGGCCAGCAGAATCCGACGCTTGAGCTACAGACAGGAAACGTGTACGAGGTGACGTGGGAGAACCTCGACGGCCAACCGCACAATTTCGCCTTGCAGGACTCGGACGGCCAGAACCTTCCCGTCATCTTCCCCGACGTGCAGACGAACATGGGCGGCGGCGGACAGGGCGGTAATCAAGGCGGCGGTGGCGGAGATGGGCAAGGCGGCGGTGGCGGTCAGGTAACACCCCCCGGAGATGCACTTGACGTAACCGAGACGGTTTCACAGCAAGGTGCAACCCAAACACTCCAATTCGTCGCCACGCAGGACGTGGCGCAGTACATCTGCGTCATCCATCCAACCACGATGGTTGGAGAAGTCAGCCTGCAGGGCGGTGGCGGAGGTGGCGGTAATGGCGGTGGAAATGGAGGCGGCGGGAACTAACATTTCGACGACGCGAAAATAGTTTGTTCCGCGAACCGCACGCACCGCAACCGCCTGTCCCGATTTTTGCGTCCTATCCGAGCATCCGTGGTCGCTTGAAGTACTGCTTGATGCCGTCCGCGGCCCGGTACGCCAGTGCGCCAACAGTCCCAGTCGGGTTGTAGCCGCTGTTGTGCGGGAACGCCGAGGCTCCGGGCACGAACAGATTTTCGGCGTCCCAGCACTGAAGATAGGAGTTGACCACGGACGTGTTCGAGTCGGAACCCATGATTGCCCCACCCGTGTTGTGCGTCGATTGGTACGGTCGAATGTCGTAGTTTCCGCCCTCGCCGATAACCTCCGTTCCGACGCCCATCTTCGTCGGCCCCATCGCGTCGATGATTTCGGCACAGCGCTGTCCCTCGAACTCGGCGAGTTTTCTGTCCTGTTCTGTCCAGTTGAACGTCATTCGAAGCAGTGGGTCGCCCCACTCGTCGGTGTAGGTTGGGTCTAAGTCGAGGTAGTTAGTGCGGTGGGGCATGACTGCACCCTGCGCCGAGATGCTGGCCGTGCTGTTGTGATATTTGACGCTGGCGCGTTTGAACTCGGAACCCCACTCCTTTTGTACGTTCGGCGGCGATTCGTTGTTCGCAATCGGTCGCTTGCCGGTTTGGCTGATGGCGATGTTGCCGCCGTGAATGAAGTCCAAATCGGTGTGGTCGAAGTTGTCGCCGTTCCAGTCGTCCACCGCGGCCCCGAGCGCCCCGGCACCCATGTACAGGTTCCATTCCTCGTCGTCGAAATACCCTGCCGCACTCCCGCCGAAGTTCTGATAACAGTAGTTCTTCCCGACGACGCCCTCGCCGGTTTCCGGGTCGTAGGGTTCGCCGATGTCAGACAGCAATAGCAGTTTGACGTTCCACAGAGCGTAAGCCGTGAGTGCAACGACTTCCGCCGGTTGGATGTACACCGTGTTGTCCACCGTATCGACGTACTTCACGCCGGTTACCCGCCCTTCTTGTTCGTCGTACACGAGGCGACGCGCGTCGCACTGCGTTCGCAGTTCGAAGTTGCCGGTTTCCTGTGCGGACGGGAGAACGGTAACCGTCGGGTCGGCTTTCGCGCCCCACTCACAGCCGAAGCGTTCGCAGTAGCCACAGTACTGACACGGCCCGCGCGCGACCCCGTCGGGGTTCGTGTACGCCTCCGAAAGGTTGGCCGAGGGTGCCATGAACGGATGGAGGCCGACACTCGCCGAGGCCTCCATGAATCGGCCCAGAAGTGGCGAGGTAATCATCGGTTGCGTCGGATACTCCTCTCGCGGCCCTTCGAACGGATTGCCCTCGTTCTGTATGTTCCCGTCGAGGTTGCCCGCAGCACCCGAAATGCCAGTCATCTCCTCGAACGTCTGGTAGTACGGCCTGAGTTCGTCGTAGGTGATGCCCCAATCCTGCAACTGCATGTCCTCCGGAATCTTTTCCGGGCCGTATCTGTCGAGCGTCCGCGACCGGATTTCGAAGTCGTAGGGCAGGAATCGCCACGTCTGGCCGTTCCAGTGAACGCCTGCCCCGCCGACTCCTTTGCCGGGGAGAAACGAACCTAACTGTCGCATCGGGAGCGCCTTCTGATTCGGTTCGTTTCGGAAGGTCAGGGTGCCCTTCGAGAGGTCTTGCATCAACTCATAGCGCAGGGCGTAACGCAGTTCGTTGTGCATGGTGAGATAATCCTCTGGGCCGCGCTCACCGCCGCGTTCGATACCGACCACCTGCTTGCCGTCCTCCGCGAGTTCTTTGCCGATGATACCGCCCGTCCACCCGACGCCGACGCAGACCACATCGACCGGATCTAACACTTCAGGCATCGGTATCGCCCTCCGCGTTTTCGTCTACTTCGTGTGCGTCGCTTTCCTGCGCGTCGTCGTCCTGTTCACTCTCCAGTTCGTATCGCGGGCCGTGATTATGCCCGTGGCTGTGCGTCGCCGACGAGTTCGACGACTCCGACGAACCGGTGCCGGTTTCGATTCCGGTGGATTCCACGTCGTCCTCAACGCTTCTGGGAGGGATTCGAATGAACCCTTCCCTGCCGATGAGTTCTTTGTAACTGCCGAGCGCGCCGGGCGATCCGGGGAAGCGCTTCATTCGCCACCCGGCCATATTCCGATTGCCGCCGTAGGTGGGGTCGCAGTAGACGCCCTCCAACACGTTCGTGCGAAAGAGCGTGAAAAACTCCGACGGCTTGACCGAACGGAAGTTGTTGGGTTCGTCGTTTTCGAGCGCCGTGAGTAGTTCTTCCTGTTGGTCAGTCGAAAGGTCGAGGAAGCTCCCACCGAACTCGTTGTTCGCGTACTCTTCTGTCCACTCTAGTGCGAACTCGTAGGTTTCTGCCGGCGTGAGGTTCGACTGCCACCCCTGATTCGGAATCGCGTCCTCGAACTGGTTGACGAACGGCGGCTCCATATACCAGTTTTCGCCCTTCCCCCACGCCCCCGCGAGTTGGCGGTCGATGAAGTAGACGACACCGGTTTCGACCGCACCCGGCCCGAACTCGTCGGACGGATACACCCGCTCCGCCATCGCCTGTACCAGTCGCGCTTGGTCGATGTCGAGTTGAACGAGCGCATCCTCGTCTACGCCGGTATCGCCATTTTGTGTCTCTTGTTGTACTTCCCCGCGCGCGACGTCGGCGGCGTGCCCCGACAGCACTATTCCTCCTGCGAGTCCTGACTGGCCGAGAAAGGAGCGTCGCGTGAAATCGAATCGTGTCTCCGGTTGTTCTTCTGGCATCTTCGTCCCCGTTGTTCGACCAGTGCAACCGAATAATCATTATCGACTGTTATAGACTGTTCACGAAGTAATCGGTCAGTTGTTCTCCCTGCCGGAGTAGTAATCAGCAGTGTTGTTGAGAAATTAAACATTTACTACCGACGAACGCCGCGAACGGTCTGGACGGTTTAACGCACCGACCGAAGTAGAACGCGCACAATGCAGGGATTTCGATTCGGCCTCGTCTTCGTGGTGGTCACACTCGTCGTCGCGCCGATGGCCGGTGTCGCACAGGCGACTGACGGGACACAGTCGTCGCAACTACAGCAGGTAGGCCAACAGACAGGTCAACAACAATCACAGCAAGCCAATCAGTCACAACAAACCAATGCGACCTCCGA
This sequence comes from Haladaptatus litoreus, assembly GCF_900156425.1. GTDB lineage: Archaea > Halobacteriota > Halobacteria > Halobacteriales > Haladaptataceae > Haladaptatus > Haladaptatus litoreus. The sequence continues at coordinate 1,167,198 of NZ_FTNO01000001.1, read as the reverse complement.
ACCCGCACTGGTCGAAAACGAGACTGTCTCGCTCGCTGGTGTTCCGCTCCACATCGAAGAGGGCTTGCTGACGCTCCGAAACGGGACGCTGGCGCTGTTCGTGAAGCGCGGTGCGGTGACGGCAGACGGAACCACCGCAGTCGTGACGAACACACGAATCGCACTGGGAGATAACGTGACTCCATCCGAGGCGAACAGGACGCGACAAGCCCTCGAAGACGGGAGACTCGCGGCACCGTCGGCCGTTTCGAACGCTCGGATTGCCGCCGGATTGCTGTCGGTCGAAACCAACGGCGTCGCGTTCACCGAGACGAACGTCAGTACGAACGTCGGCAGTCCCACCGTTCCACCGGGTCGCGCCATCGCAGGACCGGTGGAGAGTCCGTTCGAGGTGACGAACCTCGGGGCGCCGGAAACCGTTCCGGTCGGCCAGTCGTTCAACGTCTCGGCGACCGTTCGAAATCCCGGCAACAGAACTGGCACCGAGGAACTGCAGTATCGGGCCGAGGGTATCACCGCTCAACGACAAACCGTGACGCTCGGTGCGAACGAATCACGGACAGTGACCTTCGAAGTCAGTTCGGGGACGCTCCCGAGCGAACCGGGAACGTACTCGCACGGTGTGTACGCCTTCGACAGTAATCAGACGGCGAGCATCTCGTTGACTGGCGGCAATCAGTCGAATCAGACGGGGTAATCCGAATAATTTCGCTCGCCCCGCCAAAGCTAACTTTTCGCCGGACGAGCGACGGATATGGACGCGAAGACGGGATTCGTCACGCAAATCGGGATGGAGTACGAGGAGGCGTTCGAAATCGCGGATGACCTCGGATTTGACTACGTGGAACTGATGATGGACGGTGCGACCGAGCGCCAGCATCTCGACTCGGATGCTGTTCGGGTGCGTGCAGAGGAGTGCGACATCGGCCTCGCAGTTCATCTTCCATTCGCGCTCGACATCGGTTCCCCCTTCGAACACGTTCGGGAAGGTGCGATTCGAGAAGTTCGCGCCGCCGTCGAAACCGCGAGCGCGTTCGGCGCGAACAAAGGCGTTCTCCACGCCAGTTCGAGGGCGTGGAAGCCCGCGTGGGACGTGGAAACCGTCGGGTCGAATATCCTTCAGTCGGTGCGGGAAATAGACGAGTTCGCGGCCGATCTCGGCTTCGAAATCTGCGTCGAGAACATCCCCAGCGGGTGGTTTTCTATCCACGATTTCGACCGAATTTTCGACGAGACGGACGCTTCGATGACCCTCGATACAGGCCACGCGCGAATCGACGGATTGGATTCGGGTGGGATGGCTTCCTTCGTCGGCGAGCATAGCGACCGAATTTCACACTTCCACCTGAACGACACACGACTGGCGAAAGACGAACATCTCCCGTTCGGGGCGGGAACCATCGACTTCCGCGATATTTTCGCGGCGTTGCCGGACGATTGGGGCGGAACGCTCTCGCTTGAGGTGTTCACCCTCGAGTACGGCTACATCGAGACGAGCAAGACGTATCTCGATAAACTGCTCTGAGACGCGAGCAGACGGTTTACTTTTCGTTTCGATATTGCGTATTCTCACCAAGCAGGCGGGCGAGTGCACCGCACTCGCCCGCGGAACGATTGGTCGGCCATCGGCTCGCGCCGACGAATGTTCACGAAAAAATCGGTGTCTGCTTGGGCGGGCAGGCCGCTGGCCTGCCCGCCTACTATTTCGACCGAAATTTCACCGTCCCAGAAACAGCCTCCTCGAATAACACTCTCTCTCACGCGACAAACCACATCGAGTAAGCAAACCCTTTCCTGCTGGACTTCTCACGAGAAACCATGACGGAAACACCGAAGCCGCGAATCCTCGTCTCCGGGGAAACGCTTGTGGACTTCCTCCCGGAACAGCCCGGCGCGCTCTCCGACGTCTCCTCCTTCGACCGCAGGCCGGGCGGGGCACCTGCGAACGTCGCAGTCGCGCTCTCCAAACTGGACGAAACGCCGTGGTTCTGGACTCGCATCGCAGACGACCCGTTTGGTGATTTTCTTGTTCACACGCTGGCAGAAACCCTCCCAGACAGATTCGTGGAACGCGACCCCGACGCGAAGACGACGCTGGCGTTCGTCACCCACGACGAAACCGGCGACCGAGAGTTTAGCTTCTACCGCGACGGAACCGCGGACACGCAACTCCGCCCCGGTGGCGTGGAAGACGACGTGCTGGCTGACCTCGAATGGGTGTACGTCGGTGGCGTCATGCTGGCCTCCAACCCGGGTCGTCGGGCCACGCTCGACCTCGCGGAACGCGCGAAAAAGGCGGGTTGTTCGGTCGTGTTCGACCCGAACGCTCGTCCCGAACTGTGGCCGGAAAACGGGTATCTCGACATGGTTGACCAGATGCTTAGTCTCTCGGATGTGGTGAAGGCGACTCCGGAAGACCTCAACATGGCCGGATTCGATGCGGAAGACCCGATCAGCCTCGCGGTCGATGTGTGCGAGGCCGGGCCACACACCTGCTTGCTCACGCTCGGCGAGGACGGTGCCCATGCTCACGCGACCGAGGACGCGCCGTGGGGCGAGAACTCGCTGAGCCACTCCGGCTACGACGTGTCCGTGGCGGACACAACGGGTGCGGGAGATGCGTTCACCGCTGGCGCACTGGCGGCGCTCGCCGAAGACGAACCGCTCTCGGAAGTGCTCGCGTTCGCCAACGCCGTCGCCGCCCTAACGACCACCGAATCGGGGGCGATGACGGCACTGCCGAACCGGCCATCCGTCACCCGACTTCGAAAATCGTAACTTTTCCTGCGGAGTTCGTAACGGCACTTTTATGCCGATTACGAGGAATCCGAACAACAGACCGCGACTGAGAAGGCATGACAGGAACGACAGATGACACGAATGGGCAGTCTGCGGACGCGAACAGCGTGAAAGAGAGGGCATCGGAAGACGGGGCACTCGAAGAAGCGTCGTTCGTGGAGTATGGCATCGAGGATAAACCGCCAACCGGGGAGTCGGTTCTGCTAGGGTTCCAGCATTACCTCACGATGATCGGCGCGAACATCGCGGTTCCGCTGGCGCTCGCGGGTGCGATGGAGATGCCCGCAGACCAAACGGCGCAGTTCGTCGGCACCTTCTTCGTCGTCTCCGGACTCGCCACGCTGGCCCAAACGACGGTCGGCAATCGGTATCCAATCGTACAGGGCGCGACGTTTTCGATGCTCGCACCCGCGTTGGCGATTATCGGCGTGATCGGCGGCGGATGGCGCGTCACCCTGCTCGAACTACAGGGGGCGGTCATCGCGGCGGCGGCCGTCGAAGTGCTGGTTGGCTATCTGGGGTTGATGGGGCGACTGAAAAAGTATCTCTCGCCGGTCGTCATCGCGCCGACCATCGCACTCATCGGCCTGTCGCTGTTCAACGTCCCGCAGATTACGGCGACCAATCAGAACTGGTGGCTCGTCGGGCTGACGGTCGGCCTCATCGTCCTCTTCTCGCAGTATCTCGACAACCACCGCGCATTTCGGCTGTTTCCGGTTCTCCTCGGCGTGGTTTCCGCGTGGCTCATCGCCGCGATTCTGTCGGTGACGGGATTCTACGCACCCGGAACGCCGGGCCACGTCGCACTCGGACAGGTGGCGAGCGCCGACCCGATTCAACCCGTGATGCCCCTCCAATGGGGGATGCCGCGCTTTACGCTTCCGTACATCATCGGGATGTTCGCTGGCGTCGTCGCGTCGATGATTGAGAGTTTCGGCGACTACCACGCCGTCGCCCGACTGTCGGGCGTCGGCGCGCCGAGCAGAAAACGAATCGACCACGGCATCGGAATGGAGGGTGTCGCCAGCGTTTTCGCCGGAATCATGGGCACCGGAAACGGTTCGACCTCGTATTCGGAGAACATCGGGGCAATCGGATTGACTGGCGTGGCCTCGCGCTACGTCGTTCAGATTGGGGCCGTCTTGATGCTCGTCGTCGGTTTCGTCGGTTACTTCGGTCAACTCGTCGCGACGATTCCGAGTCCAATCGTCGGTGGGTTGTTCATCGCCATGTTCGGCCAAATCGCCGCAGTCGGGCTATCGAACCTGAAGTACGTCGACTTGGACTCGCAGCGCAACCTGTTCATCGTCGGTTTCGCCATGTTCGCGGGACTCGCAATTCCGGCCTACATTGGCGGCCTCGGCACTGCGGAACAGTCCGGTGCGGAACTGTTCCAACAGGGGTTGGCGAACGTCGCGGTGCTCGGCCCGGCCTTGGGCACCGACCTCGTTGCGAACACGCTGTACGTCATCCTCGGAACCGGGATGGCGGTCGGCGGTTTCGTCGCGTTCTTCCTCGACAACACGGTCGAAGGAACCCGCGAGGAACGCGGCCTCGAAGCATGGGACGCCATCACCGAGGACGAAAGCGACTTCGAGAGTGCAATCGACCGACTCGGCTCCGGTCGTGGTTCCGACCCGACGAAGGCGGACTAACTCGTTTTCGGATTCATATTTTCACGCGGTAACATCCGCAATTTTTGCCCACAAGCTTTTGTTCTTCCCGAGAGTGAGTAGAGATAGCACGAAACAAGGATAGATAGCAATGACGGCAAACGAATCGGAAACCACGACGAGCACCTCGGACGACCAACAGACTACCGACGAGTCACGGGAAGACGACCTCCAAGCACAAGTCGAAGCCCTCCGCGACGAACTCGAAACGACGAAAAATCGCCTCCATCACGCCGAAAAGAACCTGCGGTGGATGGCGCAACATCAAGCCAGCGAAACCGGAAAGAGCGTCTGTCCGGAGTGTAGTTCCGGCGGTTCGCTCTCCGTGGAGCGAACCGCCACCGGGAAAAAGAAAGTCGAATGTAGGAACTGCGGCGCGCGACTTATCTGACGATAACCCGGCGCGTTCGCGGGCCGTCGCAGTCCACGAACAGAATTGACTGCCACGTGCCGAGTGCGAGGTCGCCATCCGAAACGGGAATCGTGACGCTGGAACCGAGAAGCATCGAGCGTAAGTGAGCGTCCGCGTTGTCGTCGATTTCGTCGTGTCGGTAGCCGTCGTCTTCCGGAACGAGCGCGGAAAGCGCGGTTTCGAGGTCGGAACGCAATCGGGATTCGTTCTCGTTCACGACCACGCCTGCCGTCGTGTGCGGGACGAAAACGGTGCAGATTTCGGCGTCCGAAAAAACACGCCGTTCTACCTGTTCAGTAATATCTACGACGGCCACTCGCTCCGAGGTGCTGACTTCGAACTCCATGCTTTCACTTCGACCCGTGGGTTCTAAACCATCACCTCGAAAGGTAAGACCTATGAAAGAACAGCAGACCGTCGCGAACTTCCTCGCGGAACACGACATGGATGCGCCGCCTGCGTACCGACTGCTCGACCTCACGGCCGAAGTCGGCGAACTGGCGAAAGACGCGAATGAATCGACCGACTACGGCGCGACGCCGGAGTCGATTTCAGTCAACGAAGACGAAATCGGTGATACATTGTTTGCCCTGCTTTCGCTCGCCGAATCGGTAGACATCGACGCAAGCGACGCGTTGAACGAAGCGATTTCGAAGTACGAATCCCGAATCGAAACCACAGGCGACGCGGGTTCCGGCAGATAATCGCACGACTTCGCCGGGGGGCCAGTTTGTGACTGACTATCATTCCCATCTCGTTACAACTTTTGTTCGTTGCATCGTTTCGGTATTAGAATGTTAATAAATATCCCGCCAATTATCACGACTGATATGTGAATCGAAAGGATTATCCTCGATTTGCGACTCTTGTGCATATATGAATACTGATGTGTCGAGGCGATTATATCTCCGTCTCGCCAGCACGCTTCCAGCAACCGGCGCGCTCGCCGGTTGTCTGGGTGGGAAACTCGGCCGTTCGCCGATTCAACTCGGCGCGGTGCTTCCGCTTTCGGCCGAGGGCTTTCTCGGAACTGTCGCCGAACACCATCGACGGGCGGTCGAACAGGCGGCCGCCGACGTGAATCAGGCGGGTGGGCCACTCGGCCGCGAAATCGAACTCACGGTCGAAGACACCGCGCTCGACCCGGAACAGGCGAAAACAGCACTGGAAACGCTTTCTGAGGCGGGTGCCGTCGGATTCGTCGGCCCGGTCGTCACCGACATTTCGATGGTTCTCGCGGAAGAACTGCCGAACGAAGACATCTTCGCGGTGAGTCCGTCGAGTACACATCCGGCACTTGTGACGGCGGGACTGTCGAACGGCACGAAATTCTTCGGACGCACCGCCGCCAACGACATCCAGCAGGCGCTCGTGATGGCGAAAGTACTCAACAGTGACCGCTACGTCGGCGCCGAAAACGTCGCCACTGTGTACGTGGACAACAGTTTCGGCGCGGGACTCGCGGACACTATCGAAGCCAACGTTTCCGGTGACGTGGTCGCATCCGTTCCGTTCCCGACGGGTCGAGAAACGTACTCGGGGGAAATCAGGCAAATCGAAGAGTCCGGCGCGGACGTAGTCGCATTCGCCAGCGAACCCGGAAATACGACGGTTCTCGAAGCTCTCACCGAGAGTTCGTACGATGGCGAGTACGTGCTTAGCGAAGGACTCCTTCTGGACGAAATTCCGCCGCACATGGACGGCATGTACAGCGCGTCGGTGGCCGCGACGAACACGACCGGAGCTATCGAACTCGAACAGAAACTCAACGACATCGCGCCGCTCGCGGCCTACACACAGCACGCCTACGACGGGCTGTTTCTGATGGCGCTCGCAATCGAACAGGCGGGAGAGGCGACCGCATCCGCCATCAGCAACAATCTCGTCTCCGTTTCCGGCGGACGCGGACAGACGGTTTCTGTCGATGACTTCGAGCGCACCACCACGCTCATCGACGCTGGCAGGGACGTAAACTATCAGGGTGCATCGAGTTCGGTCGATTTGAACAAGAATCTCGAACCCCTCAACGCCTATATCATCGAGCAGGTGAACGGAAGCGCAATCACCGAACTCGAACTCCTGCGTGCGTCCTTTTTCGAAGGGAGGATGGAACAATGACCGATGCCGACGACACAGACGGCTCCCGCCGCGGGATTCAAAGTCGAATCGAGGGAGTACTTCCAGCACGAATCCGGCGGAGTTACGCCGCAAAGTTCGGAACGGTGTTGTTCACGATACTGATTCTCATCTCGTCTATCGGATTCTACATTCACTTCGACACGAAACAACTCGTGCAGGAGGAGAATCGCACGGAAATCAACAACGCCGCGAAAGGCGAGGCGGAAGCCCTGCACAAGTGGGTCACGAAGAAGCGTTCGACGACGCGATTCCTCGCTGAATCGGTGTCCGCGAATCAGACGAATATGGAGCGACAGGCGCTCGTCGAACGGAAACTCATCGACCTCCCGAACGACGTGCGGGCGATTCACTACGTCGATAGTCAGAGCAAGACTGTCCTCGCCAGCACGACGGACGAGTTGGTCGGAACGACGCCCACCGCGACTGACGCCGCGTGGGCGAACAAATCGCTATCCGTCTCGGATTCGGACGGCGTCCAAGTGATGAATCCATACGAGGAGAACGGCGAACCGGTAACGGCGTTCGTCGCGCCGACCAGCGACCCGAACCGGATGGTCGTCATGACGACGTCGCTGACCGAGCGTTCGCACGCCCTCTCGTCGCCGATTGCGACGGGCGACATGACCGTCGTGGACGGGGAGGGAACCGTGGTTCTCGACAATCAGAACGCCCGCGTGCTGTCGGGGTACGGTGACGACGCGAGCGCCGCAATCGCGGACGGCCTGTCCGGAAACAGCGACATCAAACGGATGTCCGGGGCGGACGGCAAATCGGCAGTGATGGCGTACACGCCCGTCGTCGGAACGGACTGGGTGCTGTTGTATCAGGTTCCGGTCGAATCCGCATTTGCGCTCCAAACCCACGTTACGCAGAACATCGGCGTTCTCGTGGCGATGGCCGTACTGATGCTCGTGGTCGTCGGACTCTCCATCGGCCGCGGAACCGCGCAGTCGCTTGCAACCGTGTCAAAAACGGCGGACGAGATTTCCGCCGGGCGACTCGATGCGGAACTGCCGCGAACGAGACGCGAGGACGAGATGGGCAACCTGTTCGGGTCGTTCGAATCCATGCACGAGTACCTGAACACGGTGGCAGACCAAGCAGACGCACTCGCGCGCAAGGAGTTCGACGCGCCGGTGTTCGAGAAGGAAGTCCCCGGCGAGTTCGGTGAGACGCTCGAAGAGATGCGAACCGACCTCAGAGCGATGGTGGCCGACATCGAGCGCGCTCGGGCCGAAGCCGAAAACGCACAGGCCGAGGCGGAAGCATCGCAGGCACGGGCAGAGTCGGCACAGCAGGAAGCCGAGCAACTGAACACGGCACTTCAGCGCAAGGCGAACGAGTTCAGTGCGGTGATGGGGCAGGCCGCGGATGGCGACCTCACGCAGCGAATGGCGACGGAAAGTCCGACGCAACCAATGACCGACATCGCCCGCGAGTTCAATCAGATGATGGACGAACTCGAAGCGACGATACGCGACGTAAACGAGTTCGCGGAAACGGTCGCCGCGGCGAGTCAGGAAGTGACCGCAAGCACCGATGAAATCGAACAAGCGAGTCAGCAGGTCACCGAATCGACGCAGTTGATGTCCGAAGGGGCGGTCGAGCAGTCCGAACGCCTCGAACACACTGCGGGCGAAATGAGCGAACTGTCGGCGACCATCGAAGAAATCGCGGCCTCGGCTGACCAAGTCGCCGAGTCGGCCAACCACGCGGAAACGCTCGGTGAAGACGGTCGGGAGGCGGCGCAGGCCGCAATCGAGGAGATGGCGGCCATCGAATCGGGAACCGAAACCACCGTCGAACACATCGTGGAATTGGAAACCGAAATCGAGCGCATCGGCGACGTGGTGGAACTGATTCGCTCTATCGCCGACCAGACGAACATGCTCGCACTGAACGCGAACATCGAGGCGGCGAGCGCGGACGGTTCAACCGAGGGCTTCGAAGTCGTCGCAAATGAGGTGAAAGAACTCGCTAACGAGACGAAAGAGGCAGTCGGCGACATCGAACAGCGCATCGAAACCGTCAGAGAGCGGGCGGAAGTGACCGTCGAAGACATCAGGGAAACCCACGGCGCGGTCGAAGACGGCGTCGTAACTGTGAACGAGGCACTGGAATCGCTCGAAGAAATCGTGGAGAATGTCGAAGAGACGAGCGTGGGCGTCGAGGAAATCAACGATGTGACCGACGAACAGGCCGAAACGACCGCCGATGTCGTCGCCATGGTTGACGACGTGAGTCAAATTGGAGAGCAAACGGCCGAAGAAGCCGAGGACGTTGCGGCCGCCGCAGAAGAACAAACCGCGTCCCTCGGCGAAGTGTCCCAGAGCGCGGAATCGCTCGCTCGACAGGCAGAATCGCTTGCGGCCACGGTTGACGATTTCCGCGTCGAACCGCAAAACGACGAAAGCGGTTCGGACGACTCGCAGTAGAATCGGTTTTCTTCCTTTCGTTTTCCACTTTTTCTACCCACACCCGACTTTTCTACTTTCTTCACTTTCTCTACTTGTCCACTTTTTCGGCTCCGACGAGTTTCGATTACCGACACCATCACCGATTTGGGGGTTCGCACGCCAGTAGCGGTATGCACGAACGAGCCAGCGAGTTCGAAGACCGAGCGAAAAACGAGTTTGGCTTCGACGTGGACGTTCACGAGTTTCCGGAAGGGACGAAAACCGCGGAAGACGCCGCGAATGCAATCGGCTGTGACGTGGCCCAAATCGCAAGTAGTCTCGTCTTTCGTGCTGGTGACGACCTCGTCGTGGTCGTCACCAGCGGCGCGAACCGAATGAGCGAGGACAAACTCGCGGCGTTGCGCGAGGTGCCCGAAACCGAGGTCGGGATGGCCGACGCCGACGAAATCCGGAAAACCGTCGGCTGGTCGATTGGCGGGGTGCCGCCGTTTTGTCACGACAGCGACCTGCCCGTCTATCTGGACGAGACGCTCACCGAATTCGAGACGGTGTGGGGTGCGGCGGGGACGCCGAAAGCCGTGTTTCCGATTGCGCCCGGGAAACTGCGAGAGTTGTCGGGGGCGACTGTTGCCGACGTGAGCGAATAAATCGAGCAAGCAGCGGAATGTAAGCGAAACACCGATTTCTCTCCCGTCACAATTTTCTGCCATGACCCTCCTCGAAACGGGACTGCTGTTGGTGTTGAACGCGACCCTCGGCATGTGGCTCGGAGCGATGATTTTCTTCTCGTTCATCGGCGCGCCGACGACGTTCGACGTGCTGGGCGACGGAGCGGGACAGGTGGTGAACGCCATCTTCCCGAAATATTATCAGTTCGGCGAACTGCTCGGATTCACTGCCGTCACCGCCGCGATAATCGCCGGGGCTCGGGACGTTCTCAATTCGATTGCCGCACTCGCGGTCGGCCCGCTCGTGCTAGTCGCACTCGCCGCGACGATTTACGCTCGCGCCAAACTCATCCCGAAGATGGAGGAAGCGGGAGACGACGGCTTTGCGAAGTACCACAAGCAGTCGGTGATTCTGAACGGAATCACCATGCTCGCGGTGGCGAGCGCGCTGGTTCTCACCCATCTCTGAAATTCGCATCTATGAAAGGAACGTACACCTTGCTGGTCGAACTCGCCGACTCCACGGAAATCGAATTTGGTGCGAAAAGCACCAAAAATCTCGATTCCGGGTGGTACGCTTACACCGGGAGTGCATTCGGACAAGGAGGTTTCTCGCGCGTGGCGCGCCACGCGCGAGTCGCGTCGGGGGAGAACGACGCCCGCCACTGGCACATAGACTATCTGCTGGGTAGTTCAGAATCGAGATTGGTTGACGACGTGCGAACCGCCGAGGAAGACGTAGAGTGCGAAGTAGCGCGAAAACTCGATGTGGTGATTTCACCGATTTCCGGAATCGGGGCGTCAGACTGTGACTGCGGAACCCATCTGCATTTCGCACCCGAAAAGACTGCACTCGAATCGACGGTTCGACGGGCGCACGAACTGGCAGGAAAGTAATTCTCGCTGGCTGAAAGACGGGGACTACTTTTAATCCGTCTCCCACAGATTCTCAAACGATGGGTGACCGCGTACTTTCAGACCTTTTCGCGCCGTCGCGCGTCGCAGTCGTGGGAGCCACGGAAAGCGAAGGCTCCATCGGTCGTGCAATCGTGACAAACCTGCGTGACGACTTCGACGGCGAGACGGTGCCGGTGAACCCGAACTACGACGAGGTGTTCGGGCTGGATTGCTACCCCGACCTCGCGTCCGCGCCCGACGTTGACCTCGCGGTGGTGGTCGTCCCGCCACACATCGCGGTCGATGTCGTGCGCGGCGCGGGCGAGACGGGCGTCGAAAACGTCGTCGTCATTACCGCAGGATTCGGCGAGACGGGAAGCGAAGGAGCGGCGCGAGAACGAGAGTTACAAGAAGTCGCCGAGGAGTACGACATCAACCTCGTCGGCCCGAACAGTCTCGGGGTGATGAGTACACCACTCGGCCTGAACGCGACGTTTGGTCCGGAAAACGCCCTGCCTGGTTCGATGTCGTTCATGAGCCAGTCGGGGGCGTTCATCACCGCAGTTCTCGACTGGGCCAACGACGAAGGACTCGGCTTCAAGGACGTCGTCTCGCTCGGCAACAAGGCCGTGCTGGACGAGACGGATTTCGTTCGGGCGTGGGGTGACGACCCTGATACCGATGTCATTCTCGCCTATCTCGAAGGCGTCGAGGACGGCGGCGAGTTCATCTCCTCTGCGCGCGAGGCGACGGACGACACGCCAATTGTGATGGTCAAGTCGGGCCGAACCGACGCCGGGGCGCAGGCCGTCTCCTCGCACACCGGAACCTTGGCGGGAAGCGACCGGGCTTACGAAGCGGGCCTCGAACAGGCGGGCGTTCTGCGGGTGGACAACGTCCAAGAACTGTTCGACTTCGCCCAGATTTTGGCGGGACAACCACTCCCCGAGAAGGACGACGTGGCAATCGTCACGAACGCGGGCGGCCCGGGCGTGATGACCACGGACGCGGTGGGCGATTCGACTCTCTCGCTGGCGTCGTTTTCGGAGGAAACCTTGTCCGCGCTGTCGGATGCCTTGCCGGAGGAGGCGAACATCTACAATCCAATCGACACCATCGGGGACGCCGACATCGACCGCTTCGCGGAAGCGGTCGATGTCGCGTTGGCCGACGAAAACGTGGGCTGTGCGGTCGTGCTTTCCGCACCAACCGCGGTGCTCGGTTATCAGGAACTCGCGGAGGTAATCGGCGAACTACAGGAAAAGCACGGCAAACCAGTCGCGGCGGCGATGATGGGCGGCGAACGAACCGAGGGGGCGAAGGAAATTCTCCGAGAGAGCGGGATTCCGAACTACTTCGACCCGGCCCGTGCGGTTCGGAGTTTGGACGCGCTCGCCACCTTCCGCGACATCAGCGGGCGCGAGTACGAGGAACCGACCCGATTCGAGGTTGACCAAGAACGCGCAAGAGAAATCCTTTCGCGGGCGAAAGACCGCGGCGACAACCGACTCGGCGTGGAGGCGATGGATTTGCTCTCGGCCTACGGAATCCCGACGCCGGAAGGCGCTATCGCGGAAACCCCGGAGGACGCGGTTTCAGCCGCACAGGACATCGAGGGCGAGGTCGTGATGAAAATCGTCTCGCCCGACATTTTGCACAAATCCGACATCGGCGGGGTGAAAGTCGGGGTCGAAAACGAGGACGTGTACGACGCCTACGAAGACCTCGTGACGCGGGCGCGCAACTACCAACCCGACGCGACGATTCTCGGCGTGCAGGTACAGGAGATGGTGAATCTCGATTCGGGCACGGAAACCATCATCGGGATGAACCGCGACCCGCAATTCGGCCCACTCTTGCTGTTCGGATTGGGCGGCATCTTCGTGGAAATCATCGAGGATACGACGTTCCGGGTCGCACCCGTGAGCGAACGCGAGGCCGAGGAGATGGTGAACGACATCGAAACCGCACCTTTGCTTCGTGGGGCGCGCGGCCGCGACCCCGCCGACGTGGGGAGCATCGTGGAGAGCATCCAACGACTGTCGCAACTCGTCACCGACTTCCCTGCGATTCTGGAACTCGACGTGAATCCCCTCGTCGCAACGCCCGACGGCGTGCAAGCTATCGACATTCGACTGACCGTGGACACCGACGAACTATGAACACGATACTCGTCACAGCAACCGAAGAAAGTACAGGCAAGACCGCCGTCGCCCTCGCTCTGGCGCGACTCGCACAGGAGCGCGGGCTGTCGGTGGGCTACATGAAACCGAAGGGTACCCGACTCCAGAGCAACGTCGGCAAGACGCTGGACGAAGACCCGATGCTGGCCCGCGAAGTGCTCGGCTTGGACGCGGAGATGCACGAACTCGAACCAATCGTCTACTCACCGACGTTCATCCAGCAGGCGATTCGGGGCCGGGAACAATCCGACGAACTCCATGAACAAATTCGAGAGAGTTTCGACTCGCTGGCCGAAGACCACGATTTGATGATAATCGAGGGCGGCGGCAAGCTCACGACGGGCGGCATCGTCGAACTCACCGACCCCGACGTGGCGGAACTGCTGGATGCGGAGGTATTGCTCCTCTCGCACTATCGAAACGGAAGCGACGTTGACGACCTCCTCGCGGCGGTAAACGACGTTGGTGACCGACTGTCCGGCGTGCTGTTCAACGCCGTGGCGAACACGGATTTCGACCCGCTGGATACGGACGTGGTCCCGTTCCTCGAAGGCCGAGGGATTCCGGTTCTCGGCGTCGTTCCGCGCCAGCAAGACCTCGCAGGCGTCACGGTCGGTCAGTTGGCCACCGAACTCAACGCCGACGTGTTGACCGGGGGCGACACGGACGCCTTCGTAGAGCGGTTCCTCGTCGGCGCGATGAGCGGCGACAAGGCGCTTCGCCACCTCCGCCGGACGAAGGACGCGGTTCTCGTTACGGGCGGCGACCGCCCCGACCTGCAAACCGTCGCGCTGGAAGCGCCCGGCGTGAAATGCCTGATTTTGACGGGTGGCTTCCGCCCGCCGGGCGCAGTTATCGGAAAAGCGGAGGAGAAGGGCGTCCCCATCCTGCTCGTGCAGGGTGACACCCTGACGACAATCGAGCGCGCAGAGGACGTGGTACGGAGCGGCCGAACCCGGGACGAGGAGACGATCGAACGAATGCGAGGGCTTCTGCACGACCACGCAGACGTAGATGCACTGCTCGAGGGTGCAGAAAGCGATACGACAGGAACCGAAGACCAAGAGAGCTAACATGACCGAGAGCGGTGATGACGAAACCACGGAGAACGCGGATGTGGTTATCGTCGGTGCTGGCCCGGGTGGCTGTGTGTTGAGCTATCTCCTCGCCAGAAGTGGCGTCGAAACCGTTCTGGTGGAGCGTCACGCTGACCTCGACCGCGAGTTTCGTGGTTACCTGTTTCAGCCGCTCGTTTTGCGATTGTTCGACCAGATGGATGTTCTAGACGACGTTCGCTCGCTCGACCACGACGAAGTCCGCCGACCCGCTTTGACCGTCTTCGGACATTCGCGCGAGGTCGTGGATTTCTCTCGATTGTCGTCGCCGTACGATTACGGAATTTTGATGGAACAACCGCCACTGCTTCGACTGCTCATCGACCGGGCGAACGAGTTCGAGAACTTCGAATTTCGTTCCGCAACGACCGTTTCCGACCTTCTACGCGAGGATGACACGGTCGTGGGCGTCCGCGGAACTTACCGCGAACGAGACGAAGAAATCGAACTACGAAGTCGCCTCGTCGTCGGTGCTGACGGTCGCTACTCGACTGTTCGGGAAACTGCTGGAATCGACCCCGGACTGTTCGATTCGGCGGTGGAACTGCTGTGGTTTAAACTCCCGGCAAATGCCGTCCAATCCGCCGCACAGGGGAGAATAGAGAGCGATGGGCTGGTACTTTACTTCGGACTAGGGGAGGAAGAAGCACAGGCAGGGTGGTTCATCGAGAAGGGTTCCTATCCAGAGATTCGGGAGCGCGGAATCGACCACCTTCGGCGACAGATTGGTGCGGTCGAACCGACGCTTGCCCGCCATCTCACGAGTTTCGACCAATGTTCGCTGTTGCACATCGAACCCGGCATCAGCGAAAAATGGGTCGATGATGGATTGCTCTTGCTCGGCGACGCAGCGCACGTCGCCTCGCCGGTCGGCAGACAGGGGAATGGATTGGCGATTCAGGATGCCGTGGTCGCCCATTCGACAATCGCGAACGCACTAGGCGGGAGCGGTAGCGGCACGGTTCCAAGGGCACGACTTCGCCGATTTGAGTCGATGCGTCGTCCTGCCGTCGAAAAAGTTGTTCGACTACAGCGACGCGGCGAACGAGCGTTGTCTTGGTACGTTCTCCACCACGACTCGATTCCGGGATGGGTCGCCGCACCACTCGCTCGGACGCTGTTCACAGTTGCGCCGAAAACACCCGGATTTTGGCGAGCGTGGGAGACGTTCGCGCTCGGGGACAGGGAGATATCGGTGGATACCGAAGCGTTCAGGTCGTAATCATCCCCTTCACGGTCTTTCCTTCTTTTGCCCGCTCGAATGCGTCTCCAATTTCGCCCAATTCCAGTTCGAAATCCACGATGCCTTCGACATCGACTTCGCCATCGGCCAGCAGTTCGATGGCCTCGGGGTAGGTGTTCCGGTAGCGAAACGACCCGAACAAATCCAGTTCGTTGTCGATGATTTTCCCTGTGTCGAGTGGGATTTCTGCGTTCTGTGCGAGTCCGACGAAGACGAGGGTTCCGCCGCGCCGAACGGCGTCGATTGTCGAACGAATCGCGGGTTCCGCGCCGGAGGCTTCGATGACGACATCGACGCCCTCTCCGTCGGTGAGTTCCGCGACAGCATTTTTGAGGTCTGTTTCTCGAACGTCGATAATGGCGTCCGCGCCGCGCGATTCGGCCAGTTGGAGTTTTTCCGGCACCACGTCCGAGATGAACACCTCGGTCGCTCCGGCGGCGCGGACTGCTTCCATGGCCAGCAGACCGATTGGCCCGCATCCTGTGACGAGAACCGAATCCCCGACACCGACGTTGCCGCGGCGAGCGGCGTGAATCCCGACGCTGAGCGGTTCACACAGCGCGCCTTCGCGCAAGGAAACCGAGTCTGGGAGTCGATAGGCGAAGTCGGCGGGCCACGCGACGTATTCCGCGAACGCGCCGTCGTCCGGTGGGGTTGCCATGAAGGTCACATCCGGACAGAGGTTGTACTCGCCGCGCTTGCAGTGAGGACAGCGGCGGCACGGAACGCCGGGTTCGAGAGCGACTCTGTCGCCCGGTTCGAACTTCGTGTTCTCACCGACTTCGACCACTTCGCCCGCGCTTTCGTGGCCGAGAACGAGCGGCGATTCGACCACGTAATCGCCGATTTTTCCGTGTTCGTAGTAGTGAACGTCCGACCCACAGATGCCGATTTCGCGGACGTTGACCAGTATTTCGTCCGGGGCGGGTTCGGGTCGTTCGCGTGCTTCGACGCGGAGCGACCCCGGTTCGTCGAGAACTGCGACGTGCATGATTCGACCTTCGGCGCGCATGGTTGTGAACGTTGAGACTAGTTAGAATGTGTACATACTCTTGGCGCGCGAAGGCGAACCGCAGGTTCGCCCGCGCGAGGGACGAGTGAGCGACGAAGGAGTTCTCGTGAGCGAAGCGAACGAGAGCACGGAAGAGCCTGTCTTTTCCGGAGCGAACGAGGAGGTTGGGGAGGACGAGGTGCGGTTGCGGTTGTGTGGAGTCGGCAACTGCTTGCAACAGTTCAAGGCACCCCTTTGAGGACATGATGTGACAAACTACGATTTCGAACGAAATATCCCGACAAAAAATCGTCCCCGTTTTCCGAAAACGAAACCTACTTCCGGCGTCCTGACTGACTGGTCAGTTAATGGGCCAGCGGAACGAATCGTCGGATACCCGCGAATCTATCATGCGAGCGACCTATTGTGCGCTCTGCAAACACGGGTACGCCGACTTGACGATGCAGGATATTGCAGAGGAGTTCGAGAAGAGCAAATCGCTCATCCACTACCATTACGAGACGAAAGAAGATCTCTTCGTCGCGTTTCTGGACTATCTGCTCGACCACTTTCACGAACACGTCGAGAACATCGACAGCGACGACCCGGCGGAGCGACTGCACCACCTCCTCGACCTGTTCGAATCCGGGCCGTCGGACGACGACAAGCGCGATTTCCACGTCGCCCTGCTCGAAATCCGTGCACAAGCGCCCTACACCGACGCCTACCGCGAGCAACTCCGGCGGAACGCGGACGACCTCCACGACCTCGTTGCCGACATCGTTCGGGACGGAATCGAAACCGGCCAGTTCGACTCGGTTGACCCCGACGAGGCGGCAACCGTCCTACTGGCGACGGTCGATGGGATTCGGATTCGACGCGCGACACTCGGCGGAAACGGCGAGCGTGACGCTATCGACGGCCTGCTTTCCCGGTATCTCGGCTGGGAGGGCGCGGAATGAGTTCGAAGAATCTCGATGTGAATCTGACCGACGGCGAACTGCTGAAGCCACTACTGGTGCTGTCGTTCCCCATCGTCCTCTCGCAGTTGATGCAAGTCGCCTACAACCTTGCGGACACGTTCTGGGTGGGCCGCCTCGGACAGGACGCCGTGAGCGCGCTGTCCTTTTCGTGGCCGCTCGTCTTCCTCATGATCTCGGTCGGTGGCGGGTTCACGGTGGCCGGAACCGTCCTCGTCGCGCAGAACAAAGGCGCAGGAAATCACGACCGAGTTGACCATATTGCGGGGCAAACTATCGCGTTCGTCACCGCCATCGCGGTCGCGTTCTCGATTCTCGGGTGGTTCCTCACGCCGACCCTGCTCTCGCTCATCGGGACGACGCCGGGCACGCAGGTTCACGCCTACTCCGTGGAGTACACGCGAACAATCTTCCTCGGCGTGTTCTTCATGTTCGGCTTCTTCATCTTTCAGGCGCTCCTGCGCGGGTGGGGCGACACGAAAACGCCGATGTATCTGATGGCGTTCGGTGTGGTCATCAACGTCGTCTTAGACCCGTTTTTCATCCTTGGATTTCAGGACAATCCGCTGTTCGGCTACATCGGAATGCGCGGACTGGAAGCCACGCTGTTCGACGCGACTGGGTTCACCGGATTCGGTGTGCAGGGCGCGGCGTTCGCCACTGTCCTCTCACGGGGGGTCGGCGCAGTTGTCGGCTTTGCGCTCCTGTTCTCGGGGCGGGTCGGTATCCACCTCTCGTTGGACGACCTGCGACTCCGCGCCGAATCGGTGAAGAAAATCGTCCAAATCGGCGGCCCGACGAGCGTCGAACAGAGCACCCGCGCGCTCGGTATCACGGCCATGACCGCGCTCGTCGCGCTGGCAGGAACCGACGCAGTCGCGGCGTTCGGTATCGGCAACCGACTCACGTCGCTCGTCTTCTTGCCAGCGTTGGGACTCGCACAGGGAACCGAAACCGTGGTCGGGCAGAACCTCGGAGCCGAGAAAATCGAGCGTGCAAAGCGGGCGGTGTACCTCGCAACAGGAATCATCATGGCGGTTCTCGCCGTCGTCGGGACGGTTGCTTACATCTTCGCGGAACCGATTACGAGCATCTTCATCACCGGGGAAGGGTCAGCCAACGTAATCGAAATCGGTGGCGAATACCTCCGCATCGTCGGCCCGACGTTCATCGGAATCGGCGTGTTCCGAATCATTTCCGGCGGATTCCGCGGAAGCGGCAGTACGCGAGTAGCGATGGTTCTCTCCATCCTCTCGCTCTGGGTGTTCCGACTGCCGCCCGCCTACGCCCTCGTCGAGTGGTACGACATGGGTTCGACCGGCATCTGGTACGGAATCGCGCTGTCGAACGTGCTAACCGCAATCGTCGCCGCCGCGTGGTTCCTCCGTGGAACGTGGACGGATTCGGTCGTAGAATCGTCGAAGAAGCCGACTGTTGCGGACGACTGAAAAAACGGACGAACGAATTTTTCGCGACTACCGCGTCGGAAGGGTTTCCCGCCGGTCGAAATCCGTGTGACGTTGTTCCGACGACGAAACCGAACTCACGGCGCGGAAGACGGTTTCCGGGTCACGCGTCTTTCGCCAGTGCCAGCGCGTTCGGGCGATGAGCGAGAGTTTTCGCAGCGTTCCGAGCGACGGTTCCGTGGTGAGCACGTCGTAGCCCTGCGCTCGAATCACGCGGTGATAATCCGCGTACAACACCGCCGAAACCAGCACGGCGAACTGGCAGTCTTCGGGGAGATACTGAATCCCCGCGACACCATCGCGGTACAAGGATTCTGCCCGTCGGAGTTCGTCGCGCATCGCGTCGGCGAACGACTCGGAAAATTCGAACTTCTCGATTTCCTCGTCGGTGACGCCATACCGAGAGAGCGTCGTCTGGGGCAGGTAGATTCTGTCGCGATCTACGATGTCCTCGCGCACGTCGCGGAGGAAGTTGGTCAACTGGAAGGCCTCCCCGAGTGCTGTCGCGTGGGGCAGGGCGCGCTCTGCATCTTCGGGGTTCATTATCGTCGTCATCATCCGACCGACGGCGGCGGCGGAACCGCGCATGTACGCCTCCAATTCGTCGTAGGTTTCGTACCGCGATTTTGTGATGTCGGAGGCCATGGCGTCGATGAAGAGCGTGACTTCTTCGTCCGAGATGCCGTGGGACTCGCGAAGTTGCTGAAATGCGTCGAGGACTGGGTCGTCGGGTTCCGTCGTTCCGAGCGCCTGCGCTCGGAACGATTCGAGTTGGGCCTCCTGTTCTTCCGGCGGGACATCCTCGGCGTCATCAACGACTTCGTCGCAAACGCGGAAGAAGCCATACAACACGTAGGTCGGGTGACGGACTCGTTTCGGCAGGAGTCGCGTGGCGAGATGGAACGTTTTCCCCGTCCGCTGTTGTATCGACTTTCCCGCTTGTACGTGTGTGTCCTTCATTGCATGTGTGCCCCGAGAATAGTAGTATCTACGACAGAGGGTTGAAAAAAGACGATGCCAAACCAGTTGGGTACTCTCTCCGATTTCGTTTCTATCTACTATTTTTCTGTCCGACTTTTCGGCTGAAACAACCATGATAAAATTGATACTGCGGTGGTCACTACAGTTCCACAACAATGAATCGACGAAGGTTCCTCGCGGCGAGTGCGGTTTCAGTCGCAGGGCTGAGCGGCTGCCTCGGTATGGGTGGTGGGTCGGATTCGGATTCGAATCCGCAGTCTGAGGAAGGATACGACACGACCGAACAGTACGGTCAGAACGTTCCGCTTGCACCGCTTTCCGACGTGTACGACTGGTACCAGCAGGATAAGGGCCGATTCGTCGATACTCGCGGACAGACGCAGTACGATACGTCCCACATCAAGGGAGCGGTGCTCAGCCCGGCACCGGACGGACTAAAAGAAAATGACCCGGTTGCGTCGTGGGCGAAGGACGAACGCATCATCTGTTACTGTGGCTGTCCACATCACCTCTCTTCGATGCGCGCGGGGAAACTGATGGAGAACGGCTACGAGAACGTGTACGTCATCGACGAGGGCTACTGGGAGTGGCACGAGAAGGGGTATCCGATTACGGGCCAAAACACCGAAGCATCCCCACAGAAGTACGTCATCGACGGTATCGCTGACCCGGCGTTCGTCGGTGACAACGCGTGGGCACGTCACCTCCCAACCGGACAGAACGAAGCGACCGGCATTCTAGACGACGGCACGTACTCGCTTCACGTCAAGTTCCACGACGTGACGCCGGACAGCGTTCTCACCATCCAGACACCCGGATACGAAGTCGAGGGAACTATCGGCGAACTTTCCTCGCACGTCGTCAGCGGATAGTTGTCTCCCGATTTGTATCTCCGACTTTCTGGTACTTTTCGACACTTCTCGAACGTACACGCGTAGCGACCTCAACTGACGAGTGAGATTGTTGATTCTGTTGTCGTCAATCCCGAATTATCCGTCACTGAGGCTTGCAGAAAGAGACTATTGAGAGGGCAGATGCGAAAAGTAAAACTCTAGCCGCTAAACAGTTAGTCGTCTGCCGATGAGACGTCACCCGTCGACAAATCGCGTAAGTGGTCGCCTGGCGTTGAACGCAACGACCCGAACTTACTCGATAGCTCCCACCAGAATGCCTCTGCGAAGCCGGTCAAGCGCGCCGCCATATGCAGTGGCCGATAGAACACAAGATACGCTACTGCGTACCAGCCATACTGAATCGGCTTCTCGCTTACAACGAGCAGTGAGAGAATTCCCAGCATAATCGCACACAAGCCGGCCATTCCAATCAGGCTCACTCCAATCACCCAAACCAGTGAATGAACGACCGGGATCGCACCTGTCGCCATCGCCATGATGAATCCAATCATTTTCACAATGA
The DNA here is from genome assembly GCF_900156425.1 of Haladaptatus litoreus. Taxonomy (GTDB): domain Archaea; phylum Halobacteriota; class Halobacteria; order Halobacteriales; family Haladaptataceae; genus Haladaptatus; species Haladaptatus litoreus. The sequence continues at coordinate 1,145,818 of NZ_FTNO01000001.1, read as the reverse complement.
TCGCTGCAGTCAAGGCTGCACGGATGAAGAGGCCTATCGAAACCATTCCGGCGCCGGGATTGAACTGTTTGCGATGATGGAGTAACATTACGGAGATACCGCGCTGGGCCCATGTTTTTCGCTGGTCAAACCAAGCGCGAATCGTTGTCGGGACTTCGGTGTCGGCACGTGCAACCGGATTGTAGATAACGTCACCAAACTCTTGAATTCGAACGGAAACCTCGAAATCGTCCGAATATAGCCAGTGTTCATTCCAACCACCAGTCGCGATCAGTTCTTTCCGGCGGAACGCGCCAAACGCGCCGCTCAAACAGAGAACATAGCCGAGGAAGCTCTGAAACATCCGGCCGATTTCCATCGCAAGAGCATAGTCGAAGACCTGGCTTTTCGCCCAGAGGCCGGCATGCGTGTTCTCAACGTTCACGTTCCCACCAACGGCGACAATCTCCGGGCTGGTAAAGTGGCGAGCTAATTCTGTAACTGTAGAGGGGTGCATGACGGTGTCAGCATCAAGACTAACAACGACTTCATTTCGTGCGTGTGAGAGCGCAGTGTTCCGTGCTGCAGCACTTCCAGCATTCTCCTGCGTGAAGACACGGAGGCCAGGGACGCGGTCGGCAAGTGCCTGTAACGCATACCATGTTCCGTCCTCACTACCATCATCGACGACGATGATTTCGAGGTCACCTGGGTACGTGAGCGCACGCAGTGAGTCAATAGTCGCGCCAATCTCGTGGGCTTCATTATAGGCAGGAATGAGGATGGAGACGCTTGGGGTAGCATCTGCCTCACCGTAGGGGTGGCCGTCAACGGTAGTTCTGTGACGACGGGCGCGAAGAGCGTGGGCGATTGTAGCAACGGTTGACCGGCCGATATACCATCCACCGAGAACGATCAGGAAAAGCGGATTTGTATATAAGATAATGCCAATGCTGCCGAAACCCGGGATGGGCATTAGAAGGATGATTCCGCCAAGTGTGAAGAGGGTGAGTGCAAGAAGGATTCTGCGGGGAGTATAGTTCCGCTGTGGTTGTGTGTCAGGAGCGTCACGTTCGACTGGAGTGGTATCACTATCGGTAGACATGGATGTCATCGGCGGCAGTGGATCGAAAGGTTGGATGCCGCTGATATGCTTACTCGACTGAACCATCTTAATGATACGAAACTGGAAAAGAATCATAAAGTAATTTACCACAATATATATGGGATGACATTTTGGTTAAAACAAGAACTAAGACAACGTTTTCGAATATCATTATTCAATATGAGATGCCAATCGCGATTTGACGGACGCGAGAGCCGTTCATTTCGATGTCCGGTTCTCCTTTCGAGACGGCCACGAGCGTTTCTGAAGGTTTATAGGCACTCCGGCGAGTGAATCCTATTCGATGATACAGTGCGGTCAGCACGGTTGCGGCTGGGTTGCCATCGCGCCGTCGGAGCGGTCTGCGTGGAAACAGTACGAATCGCATCTCCTGCGTGAGCACGTCGAGACGGTCGAGGTAGAGACAGAGATTCCGGAGGGATACGTACAGGTTCGAACCGACGACGGCGAGTGGAAAACGATGAGCGCCGAGGACGCAAAGAAGTTCTACGACGAATAAATTGCTGATTCTCATTAGCCAGCACAAAATTTCTACTGTCGATTAAATATTACAACAGTAAATAGCAGAACTACAATCTCAGTCTAACGTTCATAAATATTTCCAAAATGTAATAGAAAATTCTATGTCAACTGAGTTCATGAACCATGTTGTGTCGCAACAAACACGGCGGTCATTCTTGAAGATTAGCGGTACTGCACTCGGTGGCATCGCGGTCGGTACGACGGTAACGGCGGCAGAATCGACGGAGCGATTCATCGTCAAATCCAAGAACGTTTCCGCAGCAGACCTCGACGCGAGTGGCGTCGAAGTCGTCCACGACCTGAGCGCTATCGACCGACTGGTCGTCAGCGGGAACGAATCGGATGTGGAGTCGCTCGGTGGGGGCTACGCACCGGACACTGTCTACTCGCTCGACCTGCCAATCACGCAGTCGCCGATTACACAGGACGAATCGGCAACGGACGAACCGTTCTACCCGCTTCAGTGGGACAAACAGGAACAGAATATTCCGGAAGCGCACAAAGTCACGCGCGGTGAGGGAACCCGCGTCTCAGTCATCGACACGGGTATCGACCCGACACACCCCGACCTCGCACACGCGGTGAACACGGAACTGTCCCGCAACTTCACGAGTGACGGCGGCGACTTCACCGACTCCGGCTACCACGGAACGCACGTCAGCGGCATCGTCGCCGCGAACGACCAGAACGAAACCGGCGTCGTCGGCTCCGCACCCGGAACCGACCTCGTCGCGTGCCGCGTCTTCGGCGCGGAAGGCGGCGCGTCGTGGGGTGACATCCTCACGGCCCTCGTCTACAGTGTCGAAGTTGGTGCCGACGTTGCAAATCTCAGCCTCGGTGCCTACCCGGTTCCGAGAAACGAGGACAACTTCGGTCAGTTCTACGGTGGAACCCTCAACAGGACGATGGCATACGCACGCAGAAACGGTACGCTCGTCGTCGCCGCCGCAGGTAACGACGCCGCCGACCTACAACACGACGGCAACGTCATCAGCGTCCCGAACGAGGCGTCGAACGTCATGAGCATCAGCGCAACCGGGCCAATCGGCTTCAACTGGGGCGACGACGGCCTCGAAGAACCGACGACGACCCCGGCGCTCTACACCAACTACGGAACGAACGCAATCGACATCAGTGCGCCCGGCGGAAACTACGACCCGAACGCTCCCGACGATGTCTACTTCTACGACCTCGTGTACAATACGATTCCGTCGTGGATGGGTGGCTACGCGTGGCTCGCCGGAACGAGCATGGCCGCACCGCAGGTGGCGGCCGCCGCAGCGATGATCAAAAGCGTCAACCCGAACTACAACGCGAATCAGGTTCGGAAGACGCTCCGCAACACTGCAGACCGCGTCGGTGACAAGGAATATCACGGCAAGGGGCACCTCAACACCAACGCCGCAGTGCGAGAATAACGCAAACCAGCGTTTTCCGACAACGGCGTTTTGTTTTCACCCTGAGTGCGATTTGTGACTGCTGACAGCGGTGTCGAGCGACTGCGTTCGATTTTCGAGCAACTATGTTTTGGCCCCATTCGTCGTTTTTGGGTGCTTGCGTTCCGAGCGACAGCCTCGCCGTTTGTGTCACATCGAGAAAACGAAACCACCATCTTTTTGATTGCGCTGTCAGTAGGATTCTAACAACAGTAATGAACAGCGACAGTCGCAACCGAGGAGGAGGTCTGTGAGCCTTCTCACTCGGCTTTTCGAGAACGTAACGTCCCACAGCCGCGTTGTTATCGCGGTGTTGCTCGTTCTGACAGTGCTCGTCGGGGCGGGTGCGCCGATGATAGAACAGTCGTCGTCGCTCGACCAGTTCCAGAGCGACAGCGAGGCGGCGGAGAAGCTGGAGTACATCGAGACGAACTTCACGACTGGACAGGAGAACACGACCGCAGTACAGGTAATCGTCCGCGGGGATAACGTCCTGTCGAAGGACGCGATGGTGAACTCGCTCCAGTTCCAACAACAACTCCGCGAGAACCAAACGGTCAACAAAACGCTGGTGGACGACAACCCGACCAGCGGCGTTGCAAACGTCGTCGCCATCGGCGCGATACAGCAGGAGAAAGGCGCAGAACTTCGTGCGGACGGAGAACAACTTCGACAGCGAAGTCAGGAGTTGAATCAGACCGCGGGACGGTTGAGCGACGCGCTGAACCAAACGCGGGCGCTGCAAGCGCAGTACGACCAGTTGAACGCCTCCCGGCAGGCGGGCGACATCGACAACGAAACCTACCGCCAGCAGGCGGGCGAGATAGAAACTCAACTGCAAGGGGTGCAGTCGAACGCGACGAGCGACCTCACCGCGAATCAGTCGGCCACGTTCAACCAATCGGCGCAGCAGGCCCGCGGCCTGCAAGCCCAACTCGGTCAGTTGAACGCCTCGTACCAGCAGGGTCAAATCAACCAATCGACCTACCAAGAACGAACCAGCGAGATTCAATCGCAGTTCCAGCAGGTGTACCAACTCGGGACGCAGGGCGTTCTGGCGGAGGAATACGAACAACTCCAGACGCGGAGCGAGAACCTGACCGAGAGACAGGAAGCCCTCCAAAACGGCTCGATGCCGTCGCTGTCCGAGCAAATCCAGAAGTTGGAGTCGATGAACGAGTCGCAGGTCGATACCATGACCGAAACAGTGCTCTCCTCGGATTCCGGTTCCGGCGGCATGTCGGGACAAGCACTGGCGTTCATGCCGACGTCGTACGACCCCGGCACGACCGAAGCCAATGCAACGATGTTGCTGGTGTTCCAGAAACAAGAAAGCCAGTCGATGCAACCGGGACAAGGCTCTGACGGAATCGTCGAATCCCAGTCGGCCATCCAGTCCATCGCGGGCGATGCGTTCGACCAAGAAGCCATGGTCTTCGGAAGCGGCATCATCAGCGAGGAAATCAATCAGTCGATGACGGACAGTCTGACCATCGTCGGCCCCCTCGCACTGCTGTTCGTCGTTCTGACTCTGCTCGTAGCCTACCGTGACCTGCTCGACATCTTGTTAGGAGTCTTCGGTATCGTCCTCGTGTTGGTGTGGACGTTCGGCTTCATGGGGTGGCTCGGCATCACGTTCAACCAGATGTTCATCGCGGTTCCCGTCCTCCTCATCGGATTGTCCATCGACTACGCGATTCACGTCTTCATGCGACATCGGGAGGAGCGCGAACAGGACACTGGCGTCGGCGTTCGCGGGTCGATGCGCGTCGCGCTCGTCAGCGTCGGTGCGGCCCTAACATGGGTGACCGCAACGACAGTCATCGGATTCCTTTCGAATCTGGTCAGTCCGCTCCCGCCGATTCAGGACTTCGGTATCGTGAGTTCCATCGGTATCGTCGCGGCACTGCTCATCTTCGGCGCGCTGATTCCCGCGCTGAAAGTCGAAGTCGACGAGTTCTTCGAATCCCGCGGCTACAACCGCAACAAACGGGCGTTCGGTACTGGCGGCGGCGCGCTGGGTCGCGTCCTTTCCGCCGGAGCGGTCGCAGCACGGAAAGCCCCACTCGTCGTCATCGTACTGACGGTGCTCGTCAGCGCTGGTGGTGCCTACGGTGCGACGAAGGTCGATACGAGTTTCGCGCAGGAGGACTTCCTCGCGGAAGACCCGCCGGGATGGACGAAGGAACTGCCAGAACCGTTCAAACCCGCCGAATATTCGGCGAAGAAGAATCTCGACTACGTGAACGACAACTTCGTTCGCGAGGATTCGCAGGCACAAATCCTGATACAGGGTGATATAACGCGAGACGATTCCCTCGAACAGGTTCAGCAGGCCCGCGAGGAAGCCGCCGAAAAGGACACGACGATTGTCCTCGCGAGCGGCGAACCCGAGGTGACGAGTCCGCTCTCGGTGATGGAACAGGTGGCGGCCGAGAACGAATCGTTCAACGCGACGTTCACCGCCGCGGACACAGACGGAAACGGCGTCCCCGACCAGAACATAGAACAGGTGTACGACGAACTGTTCGCTGTCGCTCCCGACCAAGCGGCAGGCGTCATCCACGAAGAGGATGGCGAGTATCAGGCGGTTCGAATGACGGTTTCGGTCAAGGGTGGTGCAGCGAGCGCCGACGTGACTGAAGACATGCGCGACGTGGCGGATGGCTTCGACAATCTCGAAGCCACCGCAACCGGGCAAGCAATCGTCTTCGAAATCGTCCAGAAGCAGCTGCTCGACACGGTCATCCAGAGCCTCATCATCACGATGGTGTCCGTCTTCGCCTTCCTGATGCTCATCTACCGCATCACGGAAGGGAGCGCGACCCTCGGCGCGGTTACCCTGCTCCCAGTCGTGTTCAGCGTGACGTGGATTCTGGGCACGATGTATCTGCTCGAAATGCCGTTCAACGTCCTGACGGGAATGATTACGAGCCTCACCGTCGGATTGGGTGTCGCCTACAGCATCCACCTGTCCGAGCGGTACAACGTCGAACTGGAACGACGTGGCTCCGTCTGGGAAGCGATGAACGTCGCACTCACCGGCACCGGCGGCGCACTGCTCGGCAGTGCGGCGACGACGGTCGGCGGTTTCGGCGTCCTCGTCTTCGCCATCCTGCCCGCGCTTCAGCAGTTCGGCATCATCACCGGGCTGACCATCATCTACGCGTTCCTCGCGAGCGTGTTGGTGCTTCCGAGCCTGCTCGTCGTCTGGACACGCTACTTCGGGCCGGGTGCTCGCGGAACCATGCAGACGAAACCGACGGCCGCCCCGTCGAGTGAGGATTGAAATGGACGAAGACGACGCCATCGACGCGCTCACCGACCTCGGCCTGTCGAACTACGAGGCCAAGGTGTTCGTCGCCCTGCAAAAACTGGGCACCGGAACCGCGCGGGACATCCACAGCGTGACGGACGTTCCGCGGTCGCAGGTGTACGGCGCGGCGGAAACGCTCCAAGAGCGCGGACTGGTGGAGCTTCAGCAGTCGAAGCCAATTCAGTACCGCCCTGTGAGTTTGGATGCGGCCAAATCACATCTCCGCGACCGATTCGAGCGGACACAAGAGCAGGCGTTCGACTACCTCGAAACCGCCCAAAACGAGTTCGTGGACGGTGACGAGGAACGCGAAGACGTGTGGTCAGTCGATGGGCGTGACGCCGTCTCCAGCCGGCTCGAACAGCTCATCGAGGAAGCCGAATCGAGAATCGTCTTCGCGGTTCACGACGCCTCTCTGTTCACCCGGGGTATCGCGGATGCCCTCCGGGAACGCGCCGACGCAGGAGTCAGCGTCCTCGTCGTCACGGACGACCCCGCCGTTCACAACCGGGTCGAAGACCTCTCGATTATCGACATGCCCGGTGGGCCGGAAGAACACCGCGCAGGACGCGTGGCGGTCGTGGACGACGATACGATGCTCATCAGCGTCTTCGGCGAAAACGAGAACGAAAGCGCGATTTGGAGTTCACAAACCGCTTTCGCGGCGATTTTGAGTCAGTTCATCGACGCCCGACTCGAAGACGCGGCGCGGGACTGAGGTTTCCCCGACCTAATTTTCACGACAGTTTAAATATCAAGCAGACAAATCGTCGGGTATGCCGTGGTACGCCGTCGAAGCCCTTGACGACGCTATCGAGACCACCAAAGCCTTCCTCCTTCCGTTCGAACTGTGGACGTGGCTCAAACTCGCCGTCATCGTTCTTTTCGTCGGCGGAACGAGCACGTCACCACCGGGTGCTAACTTCCAGTTCGGCGGTGGGGGTAGCCCGGGAGGCGGAACGGGAACCGCACTTCCGGACATTCCGTTTTCGAACGATACGCTCATCGCCATCGTAGTCGCCGTCGTTGCGGCGGTGGTTTCTATCTGGCTGGTGCTTACCTTCATCGGGTCGATAATGGAGTTCGCGTTTGTCGAGTCGCTTCGTTCGCGCGAGGTTCACGTCCGGTCGTACATCCGCCGGCATTTCGGACAGGGAGTACGACTGTTCGGCTTTCGAGTCGTCCTCGTCACTCTCCTTTTGCTCCCGATAATTGGATTTCTACTCATTTTCGTTCCGTCACTCCTCGACGGGTCGGCGGATATTGCCCTCGGAAGCCTGTTCGTATTCGTGCCGGTGATGCTTGTTCTCGGGCTCGTCGTCGCCCTCATCGACGGTCTGACGACGAACTTCGTCGTTCCCGTCATGCTGTTGCGCGGCGACGGTGTGCTCGCGGGGTGGAGAGCGTTCTGGCCGACGCTCCGGAGTCAGTGGAAACAGTACGGCATGTACATTCTGCTTCGATTCGCGCTTAGCATCGCGGCGGGAATCGTCGTCGGAATCGTGGGCGGAATCCTGAGCCTGTTCGTACTGATTCCGTTTGCTATCCTCGGAATCGGTCTGTACGTTCTGTCAGGAAGCCCAACATTTCACGCAGTTGTGTCGGTCAGCCCGCTCGGGGCCGCGTTCGGCCTGCTCGCGCTCCTCGGGTTCCTCTGCCTGTTGTTCGTCCTTGCCGTCGTCCGCGTCCCCATACAGACCTACCTTCGATATTTCGCGCTGCTCGTTCTGGGTGATACGAACCGGCAACTCGACCTCATTCCGGAACTGCGAGAAGAGATTCGGTGAAATCTGTTAGAGTTTCGAATCGAGTTGTCGGCCGACGGCATCGTCGCCGACGGGTCCACAGTCCCGTGCGAGATGGACGAGCGGAGCGTTGTCCATCGTCAGCCACTCGCCGTTGCCATCGCTGGCGACGGTTACGGAACGCTGTGTCTGGGGAAGTCCGTTGGCGCGCGTTCCACTCGTCTGTTCACGGACGCCTGCCATCTGGAGGGGGCGGGCGGGTTCTTCGGTGACGACGAACCGGTACTGGGGAATTTCGGGGTCGTGTTCGCGGAGCGCGTCGCGATACTCGCGCGCGAGTTCGACGGCGCGAGAAGCGTCGTCGTGGTCTTTGAACTGTTTTCCCGTAATCGGCATCGGGCACTCGCCGGTTTCCGCGCACAGCACCGAAAACCGACCGTGGCCGCTCTCGACCGCCAACGACTCGATTTCCCTGCGTGTCTGCCGGAGGATGTCGTCCATGTTTAGGCTAACCTAATTTAGGTTTAGGCTGTCCTAAAAAGGTTGCGACTCACTCCGTGAGCGAAGAGAGCAGATGAGCGGAAAGGCGTTTGTCGAGCGGGTCGTTGGCGTTTCCGCAGTGCGGCGACTGCACGCAGGACGGGCATCCCGATTCGCAGTCACAAGCGCGAATCATCTCCTTCGTGTTCCGCATGAGCGATTCGACCGTCTCGTAGCCTTCGCGGGTCAAGCCGACGCCGCCGGGATAGCCGTCGTAGATGAAGATGGTACTTTTCCCCGTGTGCGGGTGAACCGGCGTGGAAAGACCGCCGATGTCCCGGCGGTCACAGAGCAACTCCAGCGGAAACAGGGAAATCATCCCGTGTTCGGCGGCGTGAATCGCACCGCCGAAATCGCCGTCCATGGCGCGGATTTCCTGTTCCACGTCGTCCGGAATCGTGAAGTAGAGCGCCTTGGTTCGAAGCGTGAGTTCAGGCAGGGAAAGCGACTCTTTCCCGAGCGTCTCGCCGCGCTTCGCGTCTCGACGCTCGAATCCCGTGATTCGCTTTCGCATCGTCACGTCGGCGAATCGAACGACGCAGTCGTCGCGGGTCGAAAGCGTCTTTTCGTCCACATCGTCCTCGACCGTGATTTCTTTCTCGTGAAGCGTTTTCGTGTGGTAATCAGCCCACGTCGGCGACAGTTCCGCCACGTCTTTCGACAAGTCGAGGTCAACGACTTCGTAGGACTGGCCTTGGTGGTGGTAGATTGCGCCGGGGTGGACGTCGTTCAGGGCATCGCTGAAGGGAAGCGAGGAAATCACGTCGCTGCGGGAACGGTCTAACAGGTCGATTTTGCGCTCGTCGATGCTTCGCAGGCTCATTTCGTGCTGCGGGCTTCCGTCGCCGTCGTACACCCAGCGCATGCCGTCGCTCGTCTGTCGGCGTTTCAGTTCGCCTTCGGATTCGAGATTTGCAACGAGGTCGGGAAATCCCTCCCCGAAATAGTTCACGTCCTCCGGCGACAGCCACGTTTCGCGGGCCGCGGACGTGACGTGATTCGGAAGCAGTTCCTCGTTTTCGGGATTGGCGACCGCTCGCTCGGGGTCGCCCGAAAAAAATTCGTCCGGATTCCGCATCAAAAACTGGTCTAACTGGTCTTCACCCGCGACGAGCGTGACGAGGCTAGCGTCGGTTCCGCGTCCTGCACGGCCCGCCTGCTGGAACGCCGCCATTCGAGTCCCGGGATAGCTGTCGAGGAGAACTGCGTCGAGGCCGCCGATGTCCACTCCCAATTCCAGCGCGTTCGTGCTCCACGCGCCGCGAACCTCGCCGGAATGCAGTCCGGATTCGAGTTCCCGTCTGCGGTCGTTCCGCAGTGCCGCCTGATACGCGGAAATCTTGGATGCGAGGTCGCGCTCGCCGCGTCTTCGGAGTTCGTCGGTGCTCTCCATCGCGTAGCGTTCCGCGGCCTGCCGAGCGCGGGTGAACACCAACGTCTGATTGTCGCGGGTCACGAGGTCGGCGAACAGTCGTTTCGATTCCGCGTGACTCGACTTCCGCCTGCCACTGCCGTGGCTTTCGTTTTCGTACTCCGGTGGGTTCCACAGCACCCAGTGAGTCGGCCCGGTTCGACTCGTGTCCTCGTCCACGAGGTGAAACGACGATTCCGGTTGGCCAGTCACGGCGCTCGCGTGTTCGACCGGATTGCCGATGGTCGCGGAACAGCAGACGAACTGGGGCGACGAATCGAATCGGTCGCAGATTCGCGCGAGTCGGCGGAGGACGAGCGCGACGTGGCTTCCGAACACGCCGCGGTATTCGTGAACTTCGTCGATGACGACGGTTTCCAAGCCCTTGAAAAACCAATCCCAAAGTCGATGGGCGTAGGGAAGCAGGGCGTAGTGGAGCATATCCGGCGTCGTGAGGACGACGGTCGGATGACGGTCGCGCACCGCTCGCTTTTCGTTTTTGTCGAGTCGGCCGGTGTACTGGTCAACCGAGACGCGACTGCCGAATCCCAAATCGCGAGCGAGTTTGGACAGCGTGTCCTCTTGATCGTTGATGAGCGCGTTCTGCGGGCCGATGTAGAGCGTTCTGCCACCGTGGTCCATCGCTCGCTCGAACGCCGGAATCGTGTACGCGAGGCTCTTCCCGCTCGCGGTTTGCGTGGCGATAACGAGGTTGTTGCCGTCTCGGACTGCTTCGACACCGTCCGCTTGATGGCGGTAGAGTCGGTCGATACCGCGGTCTGCGAGGGCCGATTCGAGACGCGATTCGAGGGGAATCTCCCGAAACTCCCCGTCGGTTCCGGCAATCGTCTCGTGGCGGGCGACTTGCCCCTCGTAGTAGGGTCGCCCGCGAAGCCAGTCGATGGTGTCCTGCACTGAGCAGGGATTGGGCGTGGAGGTTCTAACCGGTTTCGTACGTTGACACCGCAATACGACGTGAACGGTTCGTATCCGAATCCGCCTACGCTTCGTTCTCTTTCCCGCCGAACGGTGTTTTCGGAATGGGTTCTACCATATCGTCACCGTACGACCAAGAGAGGATATCGTAGTCGGCGAGTCGCGGGAGGTGTTCCTGTTCGAGACGAAACCGCGTTCGCTCCTGTTCGGCGGGTGTAATGTCGGTGTACGGCGTATCGTTACACCGACTGGTGATTTCGAGGGCAACCCTCGAAAGAGGGGTTACGGTGTCCTGTTCGGTGAGATAGAGAACGAGGTGGCGCCGCTGTTCGTCCCCAAGCAACTTGAACACCGAGTCGGACGTAGAGAGAAGCGTCTCGGAGGCGACGGCGTCCAAGAACTCTAGAAGATCCACGAGGAGTTGTCCCCCATCGTTTGCTGTATCGCCCATAGTTCGTCTTATCGCTACAGTAGAGTATGACTTTCACGATTGGGAGAGCATCGGCGGTTCCACGTTCTCCGGCATTCTAAGCGCTGTGAAGCCTACTGGAGGGATGGAACCGCGCTCAGGATGTGATTCATCCGCTATCAGACCCGAAATCGGTTTATGGTCGTGGAAACGTTTGTGGGTTGATAACGCTTCAAAACGGCATATGAATTTTTAGCTCTTGAACGACTAACAGCAGAGGAGCATGAGCGCCGATAACGAAAGTGCCACCTCGCCGTTTATGTGCGGCGTGGAAGCACCCATAACGTTCCAGCACGATTGGGGGAGCGAGGACGTGCTTGCGGCATCCATCATCCAACGGATGGTGGAAGAGGCGGAAACCGATTCTACCGACGTTCCCGATTCGTTGTATCGGTGTATCGATCCCGACGCGCTGGAAGACCTGTTTCGACCGCTTCAGGACGGTACACCGCGAACGAGCGGAGAAGTAACATTCGCACTCGCAGGCCACTACGTAACAGCCAGCAGCGATGGGACGATAGAAATCGAATCGGAACTCGGCCGGTTGAAACGTACCGGTGGAAACCTACTTCTCACCGGCGACGTTCCGGCAGACGTCTTCGAACGGTTGAGCGCACAGTTCCTCGGCGAGGCTGCGTACGACAGAACCCAACTCCTCGCACTTTACGGGCGCAACAGCGAGGTAGCTCGCTCCCGCCTCTCACGCGCGGATACAAACGCCCACCGGGCGCATCTCCTCACGTACGAGGCGCCTGTGCGGTCAACCGCACAGACATCGCAGAGCGACTATCCTGGTCAACCGTCCGTCTCCACCATCACCGGAACCATCGAGGATTTCCAACGGGCTATCGACGACGAAGTGTTCGAATTACAGCACCAGCGGCGGGGGTTCGAACCGGGAGAGCTGCGGTTCTGCTTCGACTCGCTGCGACTCCTTTCCGACGAAGAGGACGCGCAGACCGTTGAAGGGTTTCTGCGAACCGTGACGAACACCGTCGACGAGGTGCTCGGACTCGGCCACTACGTTTTCGCGGAGGCGTACGACTCGTCTCGTGTCCTGGCCATCGAGCCGCTGTTCGACGTCACCATTCAGCTGAAGATCGGCGAAAACGGGCCGGAACAACGATGGCACCTGCACGATACGGACTACACGACGATTTGGTTCCCCGTCTAACAGGAGTATAGAACCGGAATGAACGAACCTCCCTGACCGTAGCGACGTTCCGAACTCGCCTTACGACCGCACATGAAGCCGATATTTCGAACAGACACGAACCCTGCCGGGATGACGGTCGTCGATCCCATTCAGCGCCGGCAGTTTCCGATACGAACTTCGACGCCCGTCGATCCGACCCCGGTCGATACTGACGGGTTCCGCTTTCCCGTCGATAGTGCGGCGGAAATCGTCACGAATAGGCTCGTGTTACCGTACGTCGTTATCACCCACGTCAGAACCCTGGACGGGGACGTGGTTACGAAGGTCGAGGATTTTTCGTACGAACAGCTTCCCCGAGGGGAGTATCTCATCGAGTTGAACGCCCCGATTCGGATCTATCTACGCGCGACCAGCGACGTGACGATAGCATCGTCGACCGAACGAATGGAGTTCGATTTCGGCACCGAAACGCGCGTTCGAATCGGAGCGCGCTCGTACCACGACCAGCCCGGCGCGACGGTCACGACGACGGCGACTCCCCGAGATGCGATGGCCGCGATTTCCACCTTCGGCTCGGCGTTGAAAACGACGAGTCCGGAACGGTCGCTTCCGTCGCTCAGGGGTCACCCACCAAAAATAAAACTCGGGGATCGACTGCACGTTCCCGACGGACTCTCGCCGCCGGATACGGGCGTACGAATTGAGCTCCCGTCCCGGCTGTCGATGATTTTCCCGACGAGTTCCCTCGCCTACTATCTGGGTGCGACCGTCGTTCCGGCGGACGAACCACGGCTCGTCACGGATAGCGGCTTCGTCCACCCTCTCGACCATCCACAACGGGGATTCGAAGGTGAAGTCGAGCGTGTACTCAAACAGTCGCTGTTCCTCGACTGCGTAACCCGAACCGAGGGACTGTATCGAATACCGCTCCACGAACGGCGAGTCATCGAACGCCACGTCGACGTGGCGTTCGATGACCTGTACGAAAAAGAGCTACCGGAACAGCTCGAGACGTACCTCGATATCCCGTTTGAAACCGTCGAGGACGCGATCCCGACGTGGCTCCTTTCGACGACTGTCACTGACGAGCCGTCGAACCTCGAGACGATTCCGTATCTCGTAAACGCGCTCTCCACCATCTCGATGAAGGAGGAATCCCAACGGCAGGAATCCGTGCCGGAGGCTCGAACGCCTATCGACGGTTTCCTTCGCGGAAGCGAGGTGGAACGAGACGTACAGGATGAGCGGAATAGCGGCTCGTACGTGGCGCCCGTTCGGACGGACTCGGTGGAACGCGCTTGGCTTGGCCGAGGGATGCCCGTCTCCGCAAACAAAATAATCAAATCGGCGTTCGAAAACAAACTCGAACGGTCGTCCTCGACCGGTGGCATCGACATAACCGTCGTGTGTAACGAACCGGAGATGAGTCCCGAGTACGATTCCGGGAACACCCTGTACGGAAAACGGGACGAACTCGAGTTCGACATCGACGTTCACCGACACCTCTCCGTCGGTGAGTTGGAGTCGGTGCTCTCCGAGCCGACGGATTTCTTACACTACATCGGTCACAGCAGGGACGGCGAGTTCGTCTGTCGCGACGGCGGACTCAGCACCGACTCGATAGACGATGTCGCGGTTGATACGTTCCTCCTCAACGGATGTCGCTCATACGAATTGGGAGCCGAACTCATCAACTCTGGGAGCATCGGCGGAATCGTCACGTACAGCGAAATCGCGAACAAATCCGCGATAACGATCGGTCGAACCATCGCTCGACTGTTGAACCGGGGGTTTTCTCTCCGTTCCGCCCTTACGATCACCCGGGAACAACGGCTGGTCGGAAACCAGTACATCGTCGTCGGTGACGGGAGCATCGAAATCACTCAAAGCGAAAGCGGGACGCCGTTTCTCTGCTACCTCGGTACCGAAACCGAGACCGAGTACGAACTGCGAATAGCGACGTACCCGACCGTCGATTCCGGTATGGGTTCCCTCTTCACCCCGTTCATCGACGACATCGAAACGTACTTCCTGAGCGGCGGGGACATCGGGACGTTTCGCGTAGACAAGGAAACGTTACGTCAGTTCCTTCGCCTCGAAAAGATACCGCTCGTCGTCGACGGCGAGTTCGTCTGGTCGACCGACCTAGACCTCGAATCAATATAAAGCAGTTCAGCGTTTATCGGATCGTTCCACCGGCCGCAGCTGCTGCGTTCCCCGTCTGGGTGAGTAGCAGGCAGATGGTGAACAGGACGCCAGCCATTCGCGGATTCTCTGCGAGGTACGCCAGTAACGTGTCGTTTCTTTCGGTCATCGCAGTCGTTACGTGGGAGGAACGCAGAATAGCTTTTTCTAAATAGTCTAGACTGGAAATAAATTATAATTTCGTATCGTGCTGTATGAGAAAACCACTCCTTACCGAGGCGACAGGGGAGCGTAAAGGGAGATGGACGAGTCAACGAAATTTCACGTTCGAAACTGAAGCGTCGTAACTTCTCCTTGAGACCAATCAAACGAGTAATCGAGGATTACACCCGGTTACCGGAGCGTTGGAACGCCGAGGAGCCAAACCGGGTCTCGGTGCATGCACTTTCCGATGCTCGAGTCTCCTCAGGAATCCGGTAAGGAATCGTTTCGTGAGTACCCGGAGATACGAGCGATCGAATCAGTTCCAAAACCGTCCGCGAACTCGGTGGTGGATCTCGGCGAGTGCAGCGTGGATGCCGCTACCGACGGCGAGTGGTTCTCCGCCCCATTCGCCCGCGCACATTGCACCCTTCCCGAAGATTATTACGTTTGTTCCCGTATCGGCTTGCGTGTTCCCCGAAATCGACTATCTCGATTGGATTTCCGGGCGACCCGAGTCGGCGAGCTACGACCTCGGGTCGAGCGACCTTCGTAGACCGCTCCCCGACCCGGACGGTGTCGTGCCGCCCGAACTGGCCGACCTTCCGGAACCACCGGAAGACACCGACTTAGAGACTATCATCGCCGAAGGATACGACGTAGAACCGGAGAACGTCCTCGTCACGGCAGGAGCGACGCATGCCAACTTCCTCGCGGTGGCCGCCGCAATCAACGATGCAAACGAAGACTCGAACTCGGACGATGACGAAACTGGCCACCACGACCCCCGCGTGCTGGTGGAAAAACCGGGCTACGAACCACTCGTCGCCACGCCGGAGGGGTTGGGTGCGACAGTAGACCGGTTTTACAGACTGGAAGAAGACGACTACGCGCTCGACCCGAGTCGAGTGTCCGGAGCGACGACCGACGACACTCGCTGTATCGTCGTCACGAATCGACACAACCCGAGCGGGAATCGCGCCGAGCGAGAAACCATCGCGGATGCGAGCAGTGCCGCCGTCGAAAACGACGCGTATCTCATCGTGGACGAGGTGTACGCGCCCTTCTGCGAGAACACCGACCCATCGGTTTTCGGCGGGCCGACCGGAGCGGGACTTCCGAACACGGTCGTCACGAACTCGCTGACGAAGTTCCACGGATTCGGCTCGGTTCGTATCGGCTGGCTGGTCGCGGATGCCGAGTTCGTCTCTCGCGCTCAGTCGATTATGTATCACGTTCCCGCGGTTTCCGGGCCTGCCGTGGCACTGGCCCGGCGGGCACTCTTCAGCGACGCCCAACTCGCGGCGCAATCTCGGGAGCGAATCGTCGAGAATCAGGAACTGCTGGCGGAGTTCGTTGCAGGACGCGACGACCTCACCGGAACCGCCACCGCCGGGTGCACCTACGGCTTTTTCGAGCACGAATCGGCCGACGGAGACGAAGTCTCCGAGGCCGCGTGGGAAGACGGCATCTTGGTCGTCCCGGGACGGTTTTTCGACGACGAAGAGCGGTTTCGCTTGAGTCTCGGCCACGATGGGGAAACGGTCAAAAAGGGGTTGGAACGCTTCGGTTCCGTGCTGAACGAACTGTAATCGGTTCGTGGTGAATCGATTCGTCGTGAAACGTCTACCAAGAGTTAAGACCCGCCCATACAATCTTCGTGCATATGGACGGAACCCCTGAGGAAATCACGACCCTTGTCGGACGGGAGGTGTACTCCAACAACGGCGTGTTCGTTGGCGAAGTGGACGACGTTCGCCTCAACTTGGACGACACCGCCGTCACCGGTCTTGCACTGGGTGGAATCAACGACGAACTGTTCGGCAACCGAATCGAACCCGGCCGCGGCGTCATCGTTCCCTATCGCTGGGTACGCGCGGTTGGCGACGTCATCCTCGTGAACGACGTCGTCGAACGGATGAAAGACTCCGACGAGGAAGAAGAAGAAGCGGTCGTTTAGTTCCCGTTCGTCTCGCCATCGACGCCCATCGCGTCGAACAGTTTCTTTTTCACTGCTTCCTCGGTGAGCGCCAGTAGTGTGTCCCGATTGTTCTCGTTGGATTCGATGCCGGTGAAGATGCCGAGCGGAATCTCCGCGCTCGCCTGCGTGGAGTGACCCGCCGCTTCACCAATATCTTCAAACGCATCTTGCAGAACGTTGCCGATGTTCAGTCGGATGTCCTTCGACCGGGCCGCGAGGTAGATGGTGTCGTCGGCGATGCCGAACACGGCAGTCGTCGTGATGCCTTCCAGATTGAGCAGGTGTTGTGCGGCCTGCGTCAGCGCATCTCGGTCGCGAATGAATCCCGCGCTACTGACGAGGTGGCTCCCCTGTACGTCTCGGCTGTTAATCGCCTCGGCCAGCACGTCCAGCGTTTCGGGCGACATCGACGGCGATTCGACCTGTTCGAGGGTGTCGTGGTTCGCAAAGGGATACAGATAGGCCGCCGCCGTGAGGTCGGCGGGCGTCGTGTCGCGTTTGAAGTCGAGCGTTTCGGCACGAATCCCGTACAGGAGTGCGGTCGCAACCTCTTCGCTGAGGCTGATGTCGAATTCCTGTACGTACTTCGTCATGATGGTCGAAGTCGAACTGACGTTCGGTCGAACGTCCGAGAACTCCGCTTCGTACTCGCCGTCCGGTTCGTAGTGGTCGATGAGGATATCGACGGGATGGTCGAGTTCGGGTTCGGTCGCCCGCATGTGGTCAACGAGCGCGAACGTGTCGTACTCGCTGATGTCCACGTCGTCGCGCTGGAGCAGTTCGATACCGAGCAGGTTGACGAACGCGCGATTCTCCTGATGACCGATTTCCCCGAGGTAGAGGATGTCGGCTTCGACATCGAGACTTTCGGCAATCGTCTGTAGTGCGGCGGCGCTGGCGATTGAATCCGGGTCGGGATTGTCGTGCGTGAGGATTGCGAGTTTGTCCGACGAATCCTCGATAACCGCGGACAACTGACGCGCCTTGTACTCCAACTCGCCGGATTCGAGCGACCGAAGCGCCGAATTGGCGATGACGGTCGAGGGGTTGATGACCACGTCCGCGCCCAACTCGGTGAGTTCGTCCGCGGAAACGGGGTCGCTCGCCCGGACGACGATGAATCGCTCGTCGCCGTTGTCCTGTAGATTCGAGACGGCTTCCTTGTTCGCGGTCACGTCCGACGAGAGAATGAGGACGACGTCGCGGTCGTTGACGACCTCCGCGACGGAGTCGTCTACGATGTCGCCCGTCTGTGCGTTCAAGTCTTGGTCGCGGAGCGCCTCGACGCGGTCGGTATCCCGGTCTACGATGAGGACTTCTTTGCCCTGTTCGACGAGTTCCTCGGCGACGGCGTAGCCGACGCTCCCGCACCCCAGAATAGCGTATGTAGACATCGAGGAGATTGTTATCCCGGCGCTCATTACTATTGGCCCGTTTTCCGGGGCGGTACTTAATCCTCCCGAAGCGGGCGCGAAACCAGCCGACGCCACGTTTTCCTCACAGCTTGGAAACTATATTTATTAAGAATAAAATTAAAATATATAATACATATTCGCACATGCAACTGGTTGCTCACACGAAAAAACCGACTACGGTTGCTAATTTCCCCGCGGCGTCAGCGATTTCCTCAGATAAAACAGCTCGCACCTGTAAGCCACATATTTATCCCACTCTCCACGACGATTTCGCGCCAAGAAAGGCGCGAAATCGCTCGCAGAAGGCACGACTGCATTTTGAAAGGAAACGTATTTACGTCACACCACGCATTTTCAGAATGCGTTGGGCCGGTAGCTCAGTTAGGCAGAGCGTCTGACTCTTAATCAGACGGTCGCGTGTTCAAATCGCGCCCGGCCCGTTTTCACGACGAACAAATACGTGAGCGTCGGCTTTGGGCTGTCCGTCTGAGAACACCGATACGTAATCGCAGAATCGAAGCGTAATACCGAACTCCTCCGTTAAAACAACTAACCAGTAGTTGTGTCCTGATTCACACCAACAGCATGAACGTTCGACTTCCACTACCGCCGTCGCCGAGCGTGTAGTCGATGGTGATTTCGACGTTCTCGCCGACCATATCGACGGGCGAACCGTTCGATTTGAACTGATAGAGCGACACGGTGCCGGACGAACCGGGCGAGAGAATCGCGTCGTTGGACGCGCTGGTGCTGTGGCCGTCCCAGTCGAGGTCGATGAAGCAGGGGAGCGACACACCGTTGTTGATGTCGGTGACGCCGTTTTGCACGTCGGCGTCGATGAACAGTTCGCTAATCCACTGCCCTTCGCTGTAGGAGTGGTCGCGGAGTTGGTCGATGGCGGAATTTTCCGGGGAAATCGCCACGTCGTGAATGGTCATGTTTGACCCTGCGTCATTCGTGACGCTGAATTTGAGGCCGGACTGTTTGCCGTTGCTGTCCACTGGCGTGTCGATTCCCTGCACGTCGTCCTCGTAGACCAGTGCATCGCCGCCGACAGTGAAGGAGTCGAAGCCCGGCGTCCCGTCCGCGAGTTCGTAGTGAACCGTGAACGTGACCGGTTCGCTAGCCATATCGACGGGCGAGCCGTTCGATTTGAACTGGTAGAGCGAAACAGTTGCCGCGGAATCAGAAGAGAGAACCGCCTCTTTGTCGGCGCTGTCGCTGTGGCCATCGGAGTCGAGGTCGATGGTACAGGGAAGCGACACGCCGTTGTTGATGTCGGCGAGACCGTTCTGCACGTCGGCGTCGATGAACAGTTCGCTAATCCACTGCCCTTCGCTGTAGGAATGGTCGCGGAGTTGGTCGATGGCGGAGTTGTGGGGATCGATTTCGAGGTCGGTGATGCGGGCGTCCTGTCCGAATGTGTTCGAAATATCGAATTGCAGGCCGGACTGCTTCGTGTTCGTATCTTCAGCCGTGTTGGCCGCGATTACATCTTGGCTGTACGAAACCGTCTCGGTGATGAGGCCGAATCGCTGGAGGAACTCCTGCACTGCGGCGGTCGTCTCCCTGACCTGTTGGGGGAGCGGGCGACCGTTTTTGCGAGTCGTCTCGAAGATGATTGCGCCCGTGTCGAGGTCGGCCCCGACCTTGTGTTTGAGCATTGGACTCGACCCATCACTACTGGAGTAGCCCGAATAATCGTAGGTGGAATCGGCGACGTAGCTTTCGTTCAGATACGAGACTAGTTCCTTTCGGTGGCCAGTCGCACTGGCCGCGCGCGTCGAGAAGATACCCTGTCCGACGCCGCCGTCGTCGGAACTGTAGATGCCGTAGGAACTGTGCAGGTCGAAGAGGAAGTCGATGTTTTCGGAGACGACTACGTCCCAGATTTCGCGTGCGAGAGCGGTCGTCGGTTCCGACCCGGACGGGAACTGTCGGTTGAGGTCGATTCCGCCGTTGTACACTCGGGAGTCGTTTCGAATCGCCTCGACGTTCGCTTCCGGCAGGACGACGAGCTTTCCGGCGTCGATGCGCCAGTTTGCAATCTTCTGCGCCGCCGTGTAGCCGTTTGCCTCGTCGCCGTGCATGCCGCCAACGACCATCACGGTCGGGCCGTCCGCGTCAGCTTCGCGGACGTACACGGTCGTCTCTTCGCTGGTTCCGGTTCGAATCGTGTAGTCGGAGCGCTCCGCAGATGCGAGCGGGGTCGCGGAGAGCATCCCGACAGCCGAGGAAAGGCCGAAAATACCGGATTTAATATATGTGAGTCTGCTTACTTTTGAACCGGATAAACCGGCATCATCGTCGTTTCGTTTCATGGTTTCTCGCGAAGTGAGATGTTCACTTTATTCGTTCATGTTCGACTCATTTAGTTACACCCTAGGCTTAACATACGAATCTATTATAAGTCAGAATAATTTTCTTAGAAAATCTATATATTTGGCCGAGGTTCGTGCAGCACTATATCCGATTCGGCTGCCATATTCTGAAAACCACAGAGTTCTCTCGAAGTACGGTTTCTGTCGCTCACCAGAACGAGATTTTTCGAACTCGCATCAAAAAAGAGACGCGCCTCAGTCGCTCGAATGGTCTATTCCTATTCGCCGGGACTGTAGTTCGGCGCTTCGTCGGTAATCATCACGTCGTGCGCGTGGCCCTCGGTCTGGCCCGCCGAGGAGACGCGGACGAACTCGGAGCGTTGCTTGAACGCCGGAATCGTTTCCGCACCGACGTATCCCATACCGGACTGCATCCCTCCGACGAGTTGGTGCAGTTCACTTTCGAGGGTTCCTTTGTACGGTTTCGCGGCCTCGACGCCTTCCGGAACGTACTCTTCGTCGTCTTCCGGGTCGTCCTTCAGATAGCGGTCGCCGTCGCCGCTTTTCATCGCGCCGACACTGCCCATCCCGCGGTACTGTTTGTACTTCTTGCCCTCGATGGTGATAACGCGACCCGGTGCCTCGTCGGTTCCCGCGAAGTACGACCCGAGCATGACGGCGTCCGCACCCGCTGCGATGGATTTGATTGCGTCGCCGGAGTAGCGAATCCCACCGTCTGCGATGACGGGGACATCGTGCTCCGCCGCCACGTCAGCGACCTGCGAGATGGCCGTAATTTGGGGCATTCCCGACCCGCTGACGACCCGGGTCGTACAGATGCTACCGGGGCCGATACCGACCTTCAGGCCGTCTGCGAAATCGACCATCGCTTCTGCGGCCTCTTTGGTTCCGATGTTTCCGACGACCACGTCAGCAGAAACCGATTCTTTGATCTCCCGAGCGCCGTCGATGACGTTCAGATTGTGCGCGTGGGCGCAGTCGATGAACAGCACGTCCGCGCCTGCTTCGTCCGCGGCGACTGCTCGGTCAGTTTCGAACGGGCCGACAGCGACACCGACGCGGAGGTGGTCGTCCTCGTCGCGAACTGCGTCGCCGTACTCTCTCCGCTGGAGGACGCCCTGCATCGTGATGAGGCCAGTGAGGTAATCCTCGTCGTCAACGATTGGAACGCGCTCGATTTTGTGTTCGTACATCAGTTCGAGCGCTTCGCGTGCAGTCACCGATTCGTCGGCGGTGATGACCTCGTCGGTCATCGCCTCTCTGACTTCGTCGCTGTCACCGACTTCGAGATACGGACGAATGTCCGTGCCGGAGATGATTCCCAGAACCTCTCCGTCGTCGTCCACGACCGGTGCGCCGCTGACCCCACGGTGTTCCATCATCGCATCCACCTCGCGGACGGTTTGACCGGGATTCGCCGTCACCACGTCGCGGATGATGAGTTCGTCGGCGCGCTTCACGCGCTCGACTTCGCTCACCATCACGTCTACGTCCATGTTTCGGTGGAGAACGCCGAGTCCACCTTGTCGGGCCATCTCGATTGCCATCTCGCTCTCGGTGACGGTGTCCATCGCCGCCGAGAGGACGGGAACGTTCAGTTCGACGTTCTTCGAGACATGGGATTTTACATCGGCGTCGTCGGGTTCGACGCGGCTCTCCTTCGGGCGCAAAAGGACATCATCGAAGGTGAGCGCCTCTGGAACACGGAGTTTCTCGGAAAACGAACCGCCGTTGTGAGAATCGTTCGCCATGTAATGCGAACGTAGCGGTTACTGAAAAACGTTGCGTGATTGTGCTCCACTCACGATTGGCTTTCCTATTTCTATACATACCCGTGAGCATTCTTCACTGCTACTGCCCCAAACGTATATCTTGTTGAAAAACATTCGGTGAATGGTCGAATCTAACAATAAACGGTAGCCATGACAGCTATTTTCACGTCTATTTTGCGCCCCATGGGGGCATCTGTCACGCAACACTTAAGCAGAAAACTACAATAATTAGAGGTATGGACTCTACCAGTCTCATCGTAGAGCGCATTGCTGGTCGGACGAGTGGCGGCTCCTTTGCTCCGATTGCAATTTTTGCGAAAATGTGCTCCACACTCACACTGGTAGGGAAACGACCTGCACGGAATCTTCGACCGAAATCGCATTCCCGGTCGTATAGCAGGTATCAACACCCTTCACCCACGGGTCAGGGTTATCGTGGCTAGTCAATGAGTAGTTCACAACATCCAGTCGCCTATCGTTTAGAGCAACAGGTAGGCGGTGCGACGAAGTTGCTGGCGACCGTCATGGGGCTTCCCCTCGTTGACGGCATCTTCCCAGCGATGGTTCTCGCCGGAGCGATAGACGACCCGGTCGGCATCGTGCAAGTCGGCCTCCTCGTCTTCGGCGGGAGCGCCACCGTCGCCGTCATCCTCGCGGAGATGGACGGTACGCCGCGCGAACAGGCGATGACCGTCCTCGCGGTTGGCGTCGGAATCATCGCGCTCGCGTCCGTCGAGGCCGCGTTCGCGCCGACCATCGAGAGCGCACTGAATATGGACGTGTTCAAGCGGTTCGCCGCGCTGGTCATGGCGGCCATCGCCGCGAAAACCGCCAGCGCACGAGTCGGCGAATATCTGCCGAGTCCCGGCGTCATCATCGGCTTCGGTATGCTCGCCAGCCTCCAACCCGCCGGATTCGAGCTGATAACGACCATCGACACGACGCGCGTCCTGCACGCCGCCGCGGCCGCAGGAAGCGGTGTCGGCTTCGCACTGTCCGTCGCCTTGCTCGGCCCGTGGCTCCGCGACGTCGTGGACATAGACCGCTTCCGCTTCGGGAGCGCGGTCGCGCTGGGCGTCCTACCCCTGTCGATACTCGGCCTCGCGCCGGGTCGCGCCCCGCTGGCCGTCCTCGCGGTCACCAGCCTGCTGGCGCTCGACCCCGGCGAACAGGTGGATGCAACGATGGAAGTCCCCGACCAACCGCAGCAGTCGAACGAGGGGTCGGACTCGTCGGACAACCCCGCAGTGACCGACGGCGGCAAGAACGAAGATGTCACGGTTGCCGATGCCGAAGATGTCGCCGAGGACGCCGAAGATGCCGTCGAAACGGCGTATGGCTACCCCGGCGAAGAAGACGGTGACGAACGCCGTCCGTGGCTGTAGGGATTTCCTTCGCTCTCTCGCCTGACGCGTTCTTGTAACGTTTTTCTGTCTCCCCGTTCCTGTTTCATCCATGGTCGAAAATCGCGTCGTGCAGGGGCGGATGGTCACACCGAAGAAACTCGCCGAGATTGTCGAAGGCGAGTCGGTAATGGAAGCCGACAGCATCGAGGAGGCAGACCGCGACTGTCCGGACTGTGGCGGAGACGTATTGAAAGTCGGCTATATGCCGAGTGTGACAGCGTTCATCACGGGATACAAGTGCCAAGACTGCGACTGGCGGGAGCGCGAGGAGTAGAAACCGAAACCCCTTTAGGTGGATTCACCCTATCAAAGCCCGCGGGGTCGTGGCCAAGCCAGGGATGGCGACTGACTCCAGAGGCTACGCGCCCGGGACGAAACTCCAGCTGATATACCGAGCGAGTGACTGATCATCGCTCGCGTTGACGACCCTCTGGAGTTCCGAGGCGCACCGGAGATATCAGTCGATCGGGGGTTCAAATCCCTCCGACCCCATTTTTGCGACGAACTACACGGCGAGTACTGCGTAGCGCGTGCTCGTCTCCCCACTGAACGAAGTGTATCGTTCAAACTCACATATCGATTCCACGGCGCCGAAATCATCAAAATATAAACTACAATCGAGCAAAAACTACGGTATGATTCCTCTGTTTGGGCCAGTTCCCGGTGGAATGGAAGTCGGCGTCATCGCTTTGGTACTCGCTATCATTTTAGCACCTGCATATCACGTCTATCGGGACGCCAAAGCACGTGGAAGTGATTACGTCTATCCGTGGACGATGGGTATGTTTATCGGCGGCGTCATCGGCAATATCTTCGGAATCTTGCTGGTCGGTGGGTTGTACTACGCAGTTGAAGTCCGTGCTGTGTAAAAACGGAGTTTCTACCGCAGTCCGAACGCGTTTTCTCACGGTCGGTTCTGTGTCGGTCAAGCCATGCCCGTTACACATGCTTTCAGTGGAACCGACGCAGTAGGAACCAGTTGCCGTTTTCGTATCTCGTTCAGACGACCCATAACAAAGTGTGAATCTGTCGTAAAGATACCTACCCTAAGTGACTACCAATGCCCTCCGAACGCCGTTCACCAACCCGCCGACAGCTACTCCGGATTTCCGGTACCGCTCTATCGGGGACAGCTCTCGCCGGTTGTGCCGGGTTGATGGATGATGAAGGTGAAACGACCGAGAACACCCGGACGACCGCGAGCAAAAAGAAGGATTCTGGAGAGTTGACGCTACAGAAAGTGGGGCAACTGCAACCGTCCGGCAACGAACCGTCCAGCGGTGGCTATTCGGAAGTTTCCGTTCGAGAGGACGGCAAATATGCTATCCTCGGTTCGAAGTGGGGAATCAGCGGGTCGTATCTCATCGACCTCGACGACCCCGCCAATCCGAAACTGGCTCATTATCTCGGCAATCCGAACAGTGCGCCGAATTTGGATGTCAAGTTCGATTTCCGAGACGGACTGTACTATCGAGCTATCGAGCGACACCATCCCGGCAATTTCGAAATCGTCGACTACGGCCAGGAAAACGGGTCGCCAGCGAACCCGACAGTCGTCGGCACCGCCTCGGACGACAAATCGCACAACGTAACGCCGCATCCGACGAAGCCAGTTCTCTATGCGGTGAATTACCGATTAGAGACGAGCGGCTTCGACGTGTACGACGTGCGCGACCCGACGAATCCTCGCAAAGTCGGTGAGCATGGGCCGCAGGGAGCAGGCCACGACGTCACGGTCGACCCGGAACGGGAGGTCCTCTGTTGTTTCTATCAGTCGGGGGAGTTCATCGGAATCATCATCTACGATGTGGCCGACCCGCGAAAGCCGAGCGAAATCGGCCGCTTCGACTACCGAGAACAAAAATCGTACAGCACGGCCCAAGTCGGAGAAGAAGCGTTCGGGAGCGCACATCACGGGCATTTCGACCCTCGCCGCGAGTTGCTCGTCGTGGGCGACGAGCGACCACAGGGGATTCCGGGCGGAAAACACGTCTTCGACGTCGGGTGGAAAGACGGGTCGCTGTCGAATCCGATTCCGGTCGGGTTTACCGTTTCGCCGAACGCACAGCGCATGCCGGAGGACGACTTCGCGGGACGTTTCGACTGGACGGGCCACCACTTTAGCATCGTCCCGTGGGGTGAACGGACGTTCATCGTCAGCGCCGACTGGCACGAGGGAGTGGTACTGTACGACATAACCGACCCGACGAATCCGAATCCGGTTGACCGGTATCCAACCGACGACGGGATGGACTCGCTCACGCCGAACGACAAAGTCGCGCAGTTCGGCGAGGCGCCGATGGCGTGGACGGCGCGGTACGACGCGAACCGCGAACTCGTCGTCGCGAGCGATACGTTCACCGGACTGTACACGTTCGAACTGGCGACGGAGGAGTAGAATAGTGGAGTTCGTCGGCCGGGCGGTGTTTCGCTATCGTCCCGTGACCGCCTGCCGAAGTTCCGCGACGATTGGCGCGCCGTCTATGAGCCAGAGGACGAAGACGAGCGAGTACGGCGCGAGGTAGATGGCGAGTACCATCAACTGCGTTTCCGTCGAGAGCGAGTATAGAAACGCGCCGATGATGCTGAACGCACGGTCGAACAGGGATACCTCGTGGCCGTAGGGCGGCAGCGTCACGACGGGCCAGAGGACGGGCGCGAACGGCGACTCGTCACGGCCGACGATTCGGAGGAGCACGTCGCCTGCCAAATGCGACCAGTAGCCGACCGTGAACGCCGCACCGACCGCAGTTCGGCCCTTGAACATCGCAGCGGCGAGAACCAGCAGTCCGACCGGTATCGCGACGAACACGGAGTGGGCGACGGAGTAGCCCTGCGGAAACAGATGCAGCCCCCACGAGAGGGTTTTATCTACGAGGTCGGGTACCTGCGTTCCGAAGAGGAGGGCGAGCACCGCGAGTCCGGCGGGCGGCGCGCGCGTCCAAATTCGGTGGCCAAGCGAGTACACGACGTAGCCGAACGCGGCGTGACCCCACGGCATCATGACCTGCTCACCGCCGGGGACGCAGCGGCAGTGCGACGTGGGAGGGCACCAATCGTTCGCATCGGACACCGACACGGGTAGCTCATCTACCTTTGGGTAGCAGTTCGAGGAATAAAAATCCGAAGAAGTTCCCGGTTGTTTCCGGATTGCGGTGTGGTTTTATTGGTCACTCTCGGCAGTACGGAAGTGAGTAAACGGTACTGTATAGCTGTTACCGACTACTCTTTCACGACGACTTTCGCGTTTGCGTCAACGGTCACTTCGTATACGTCGTAGTGAAAGGTCATGGAGACGTTGTCACGCGCCTCACCGTACCGTCGGGTACGGAACAGGGCGTCGATGGCGTCACAGTTCACGACTGCGTGAAGCGGGCGCATCTCGTTCGGATGCTCGTCCATCACCTCTGCGAGGACGCGCACGATACCTGCACACGTGTGTCCGTTGGCCATCTCCGATTCGATGTCGAAGACGAACGTCGAGGACGTTTCGGACGAGTCGTCGTCGCCGTGATTTTCTATTTCGATTCCCATACGATTATCAGTAGGCGGTTCAACCACGATTGTACTCCTTCGGATTCAGAGGCGCGATAAGTATATATCTATCGACGACTTGCGGATACCACTGGCGAATCGTTCAATATCATGGAAATAACGACAACGATATTCAAATTCGAGAACTGTTCTTCACCGGAGACGTCCCCAGTTGAAAGACGATCCACCCGTGAGACAGTAGCTATCTATCAGTTGTCACCGGAAGTGGGTTCGGATGCCGAGGAGAAAGATTCCACAGAACTGACTGATTCGGGCGACTCGGTCGAACTCTCCCGGAGGCGTTCTATCTCGACTCGCCCGTCGCTGTACACCGTTACCTTGTGGCCATCGTATTCGAAACTGACGTGGCCGTCTGAGCGGGAGTTCCCGAGTTGCGTCTCCGAAAACAGAGAATCGAGCGCGTCCGGGTCGATAATATCGTAGAGGACTGGTCTGATTTCCGTGGGCGTTGTCCCTTCGTGTTCGGCGATAGCGTTGACGACCCGAATACTGGGCCGGTCGTCGATACTCGACTCACGCTCGGTGGAATCATCCATCTCGTACTTCGCTACCACACATCCCCCAATAAATATGCCGGAACACGCTGTAGAGCGCCCAAAGCACCTGTATTTAGTGCTTTTGGCCTTCGAAATCCTCACGCGCAGAATTTCACCAGAACACTTCCACCGCGGTTTGCACAGTTTAATTCGACTGGCGCGAGAACGCACAACTGATGTCGAACCGCGGCGGTTCACGCTTACCCGGCGTCGGCGACGAGCGCGAGGAGCGAATCGTCTTCCACGTCGATATGGACTGCTTCTATGCGGCCTGCGAACGCCTCCGCGAACCCGAACTCGAAGGCGAACCAGTCGTCGTCGGCATGGGATACGAGGCGGGGGAATCGCACGGCGCGGTCGCAACCGCGAGCTACGAAGCCCGAGAACACGGCGTCGAGAGCGCACAAGCCATCGGAAAGGCACTCGAACGACTGCCGCGGAAAGGAGTCGTGGAAGCTGCTGGCGATGATTCGGCTGCGACGGGCTACTACCGTCCCGTGGACATCGACTTTTACAAATCCGTCAGCGAGGACGTGCGGGCTATTCTCCACGATTGCGCGGATACCGTGCGCGAGGTGAGCATCGACGAGGCCTACCTCGACGTGACCGACCGAACCGCGTGGAAGGTCGCGGAGGGGTTCGCCCGGCACGTCAAAAACCGAATCCAGCGCGAGGTCGGTGTCCCGGCGAGCGTCGGCGTCGCGCCGAACATGAGCACCGCGAAAATCGCAAGTGACTACGACAAACCGGACGGGTTGGTCGTCGTGGAACCGGGAACCGTCCGCGACTTTCTCGCCCCGCTCGGCGTGGCCGAGATTCACGGTGTCGGCCCTGTCACGGCGCGAGAACTTCGAGAAATGGGCATCGAGACGGCTGGCGACTTGGCCGATGCCGACCCCCGAGCGCTCGCCGACCGATTCGGCGAGCGCGGACGCGAACTCCACCAGCGAGCGCGCGGCGACGACGACCGGGAGGTTACGCCGCGGGGGCGACCGAAAAGCCTCTCGCGCGAGTCCGCGTTTACCGGCGCGACGAGCGATTCCGAGGAGAAACGCACCCGCGTCGAAACCCTCGCAACCGCCGTGGCGGAGCGCGCCCGCGACCGAAACGCGATGTACCGAACCATCGGTGTGAAGGTCGTGACGCCACCATTCGACGTACACACCCGTGAGCGGTCGCTTCCCGGCCCAGTTGACGACCCGGAACTGGTCGTCTCCGTCGCGCTCGATTTGCTTTCTGAGTTCGCAGACGACCGAGTTCGAAAAGTCGGCGTGCGCGTCTCGAATCTCCAGTTCACCGAAATCGACCAGACCAGTCTCGACGGATTCGACGCTCCGGAGAGCGTCGAATCCGAAGGGAATAGAGAGAAATCACCGGACGGCGGGCGAGAACCGACAGAGAGCGAGGATAAGGAATCGAACGCCGAAACGGAAGAACCCCGAACTGAAAACTCCCGTTCCGGTCAGGTGTCGCTTTCCGACTTTTGATTACCATCGACTCCATACTCCCGATATGAACAAGCTAGCGCAGGTCGGAGAGGGTCGCTGGCATCTCCCGCAACATGCCCACATCATCGTCTACGAGGCCGAAAAGGGAGACGAACTCCTCACGATTTACGACTGCGGAGCGGCACAAAAACCGCCGTCTGCGCAGGTCATCGGCAATCTCGTCCGGGTCCATGCGGAGCACGAACTCGACCGAACTGTGACTGGCTACATCGTCAAAATGCGGGAACGGTCGGTGCTGGTCGAACAGGACGCAGACCACTTCGTTATCCGACCTGCATAGGTCAGTACCGCTCGGTTCAGAGCGGGGAAACGAGGTCTTCCAGCGCGGCGGTTGGGTCGTCCGCTTTTGCGACCCCGCTGGCCAGTAGGACGCCCTCAGCACCCAATTCGCGCGCCGAAACGAGGTCTTCGCCCGTGCTGATTCCCGCGCCGCAGAAGACGCTCACGTCCTCGTCCACTTCCTCCGCCGCGGCCACGGCATCGGTGACGATGTCAGGGTCGGCCTTGCTGACGGGTGTGCCTGTTCCGATGAGTTCCGGCGGTTCGACCGCGACCGCGTCCGGGCCGAGTGCGGCGACTGCCCCGACCTGTTCGGGATTGTTCGCGCAGACGGTCGTACCGAGTCCGGTGCGCTCCGCGGCCTCCAGTCCGGCGTCGATGTCCGCCAGTTTGAGGCGGTTTTCGGAGTGGTTCAGCATGGTTCCGGTCGCGCCCGCATCGGCGACTGCCTCCGCGAGGGTGCTTCCAGTGTGGCTTCCATGTTCGACGGGGCTGACGTGCTGCCCCCACGTTTCGACGCCCGTCTCCGCGACTTGCGAGAGGTGGGCCGTCTGGGGCGCGACGGCGATGTCCACGCCGCTTGCGTCGCTCACGTCGCGGACGGCTTCCGCGATTTCGATTGGGTCGCAGGGGTACGCCTTCAGGTTGACGAGTACGAACATGTCCGAAGCGACTGTCGGCGCGCCCAAATAGATTCCGAGTGCGCGAGAAGGACCGAGGAGGTGAATGAATGCCGATGGTGGTCTTTGATTTGCAACAGCAACCGCGAATGCGCGTCAGCCACGCCTTCGACAGGTTACCGAGACTGGCGTTGACGGAGTGACCACCGTAGAAGTCACGACTCCAAACACGCCTGCGAAAGCGCAGTCTTTCGCGGCGCAGGAAATCTTTGATTTCCCGTCGCCCTCACTCGTCATTCGCTCCTTGCAGTCGCTCACCCGAACTCGGGCAGAACCTCCTCTTCGTAAAAGTCAAAAAATGCCTCCTGATTCGGACCGATTTGATGGACGTACACGTGGTCGTAGCCTGCATCCACGAACTGTTGGAGGTTGTCGAGATGCGTCTCCGGGTCGGGGTCGGTGACGATACTTCCCTCCTCGATATCCTCTCTGGTAACCATCTCTGTGGCCTGCTCGAAATGCGTCGGTGTGGAGAGTTCTGTGGCGAGTTCTCCCGGAAGCGACGTGTTCGGCCAGTTTTCCAGCGCCGTGTCGATAGCCTCCTCTTCGTCCTCGGTGTAGCAAATCGACATCTGGCTGTACTTCGGCCCCTCGCCACCGGCCTCTTCGAACGTCTCGACCACGTCTTGTGGCCCAACGCTCCAGAATCCGTCACCAATTTTTGCGGCGGATTTCGCCGTTCGAGGGCCGTATGCCGAAACGATGATGTCCGGTGGTTCTTCGGGTAAGGTGTACAGACGCGCGTTTTCGACAGTGAAGTGGTCGCCGTAGTAACTCTGCTGTCCGCCCTGCCAGAGTTTTCGTATAATTTCGACCGCCTCTTCGAGCATTTCGAGTCGAATCTTGTGTTCGGGCCAGTGCTCACCGGTTATGTGTTCGTTCAGTCGTTCACCAGTCCCGACGCCGAGGAAGAAGTTTCCCTCAAACATCGTGGCGGCAGTCGCGGCGGCCTGCGCCACGATTGCCGGGTGGATTCGCATGATTGGACACGTGACACCAACTCCTACCGGCAGGTCGTCGGTCGCAGTGGCGACACCACCCAGAGTCGACCAGACGAAAGGACTGTGGCCCTGTTGGCTAATCCACGGATGGAAGTGGTCAGAAATCGACGCGAAATCGAACCCCACCTCTTCAGCCCGAACCGCATGCTCGACCAGTTCGTTTGGATGGTGTTCCTCGCTCGACAGCGTGTAGCCGAACTGCGTCATCGGCTTCTCTCCGCTGATTCAAATTCCATAGCATCCACGCTACACCAGTTGTTCGCATGAACGCACTGGCTGAAAAAGCAAGGTCGAAATCGCACTACTGCTGGGGTAGCTGACGACCGCGGTGTTGTTGCCCTTGGTGTTCTTGCAGGCGCTCACCTTGATGTTCTTCGTATCTGTGTGACTGCTGGTCGTGCCCCTGCCGTTGTTGGTGGTGTTGCTGTTGGCCCTGTTGACTGTGCTGACTCTGCTGCTGACCACTTTGGCCTTGCTGTTGAGTTTCCTGTGAACGCTGCTGGCGACCGTACCGTTTTTGTCGTCCCTGTTGCCGTTGTTGATGTTGCTGTTGGCCCTGTCGTCCCTGTCGTTGCTGGCCATACCGGCGTTGCTGTCCTTGCTGTCGGAACTGTGATTTTCGCTGTCCCTGCTGCTGTTGCCGACCTTGCGGTCGTCTCTGTTGGGTTTGTTGTTCCTGTTGACCGTATTCGGGTTGCTGTTGCCCTTGCTGACCGCCCTTCTGGATTTCCTGTCGTCCCTGATCCTGTTGGCGACCGTATCGTCGCTGGCCGCCTCGCTGTCGCCCGCGTCCCCGTCGTTTCTGCTCGCTTCGTTCTTGGCCCCCTCGCTCTTGCTCTCCTTCCTGCTCACGCTGTCGCGGGCCGCCGTAGCGTTCCATACCCGATTTTCCTTCGTCACTGCGACGTGACTGGTCGTGCTGATGGTGTGTCATGGCTCAACTCCCACCAAGGAGTCGCCACAGTTTTCCTTAGGCGTGTTGGCCTTAGGTGGCCATACTTAAGGCTAGTCGGTCACTTCCTCCCGATATGGAACCACGTGACCTCTCCGCGCACGTCGCATATCAAGCCGGACGGGGCATCGAGGAGGTCGCCCGGGAACTCGGA
This sequence comes from Haladaptatus litoreus, assembly GCF_900156425.1. Taxonomy (GTDB): domain Archaea; phylum Halobacteriota; class Halobacteria; order Halobacteriales; family Haladaptataceae; genus Haladaptatus; species Haladaptatus litoreus. The sequence continues at coordinate 1,113,255 of NZ_FTNO01000001.1, read as the reverse complement.
TTCGACCCGGACGACCTCGTGAAACTCGCGTCGAACGAAAACCCGTTCGGCCCGAGTCCGGCGGCAGTCGATGCCATTCGAAACGGGGCCGGAAACGCCAGTTCGTACCCGAAAGCGTCGCACACCGACCTGACCGCTCGACTCGCCGAACGCTGGAACGTCGAACCTGCCCAAATTTGGTTGGCGAACGGCGGCGACGGTGCGCTCGACTACCTCTCCCGCGCCATGCTCGAACCCGGTGACGAAGTCCTCGTCCCGACGCCCGGATTCGCCTACTACGGTATGAGTGCACGCTATCACCACGGCGAGGTGTCGGAGTACTCCCTCTCGAAAGACGACGGATTCGAACTGACCGCCGACGCAGTCCTCTCGGCCTACGACAACGAGCGAATCGTCTATCTCACGAGTCCGCACAACCCATCCGGCGGGATGTTCTCGCTGGACGCAGTCGAGACGATTGCGGACGAAACCGACGAGCGAACCCTCGTCGTCGTGGACGAGGCATACGGCGAGTATGCCGACGCACCGAGCGCAATCGAATTGCTGGACGACCGCGACGATGTGGCCGTCCTGCGAACCTTTTCGAAAGCGTTCGGTCTGGCGGGCGTCCGACTCGGCTACGCCGTCGTTCCTGACGATTGGGCGGATGCCTACGCCCGCGTCAATACGCCGTTCGCCGCGAGCGAACTGGCGTGTCGGGGCGGCCTCGCCGCGCTGACCGACGACGAACACGTGGAGAAGTCGGTCGAAACGGCGCGCTGGGCGCGCGAGTACATCTACGAAAACCTCGACGCACCGACGTGGGAGAGCCACGGTAACTTCGTTCTCGCGGAGGTCGGAAACGCCAGTGAGGTCACAGAGGCAGTGCAAGAACGCGGCGTCATCCTCCGGGACTGCACGAGTTTTGGACTTCCGGAGTGCGTGCGAATCACCTGTGGGACAGAAGACGAGACGAAGCGAGCAGTACGCGAACTCAACGAGGTGCTGTCGTCGTGAGGGTCGCCGTGACCGGAACACCGGGAACCGGCAAAACGACCGCGACCGAACTGGTCGAAACCGACCTCGAAGTCGTCCACCTGAACGACGTGATTCGCGAGGAGGAACTGGACGAAGGCACGGACGAGGAACGGAATAGCCTCTTCGCGGATTTCGATGCGATTCGGGACTGGTTGGCCGAACGTGAGGCTGAAAGCGAAAACGGTCTTCTCATCGACTCGCATCTGGCCCACCATTTCGATGCTGATAGGGTCGTCGTCCTGCGATGCCATCCCGAGCAGTTGGAAAAACGATTGGTCGAGCGCGGAGAAACGGAGGCGAAAGCCGAAGAAAACGCGGAGAGCGAAGCCCTCGACGTAATCCTCTCGGAGGCAGTCGCGGAACACGGCACCGAATCGGCGTACGAAATCGACACCACCGACCGAACGCCGGAGAACGTGTCAACTGACATCGAAGCGGTTATTCGGGGCGAGCGCGCGCCTTCCGCTGGAACCGTCGATTACCTCGATTATCTATGACGCTCGACCAACTTCGCCCCGTCGCAGACCGCGCGCTCCGTCCATTCGTCTCGGCATCGAAACAAGCCGGATTGACTCCGGATTCCATCAGCGTCATCGCCTTCCTGCTCGCTGGCGGTGCGGGATGGGCGTTCTACCTCGGCGATTCGGCTCCGATGTGGTACCTCGTCGGCGCAGTACTCGTCTTTTTGAATGGCTGGCTCGACCTGCTCGACGGTGCGTTGGCGCGCGAACTCGGCACCGATTCAAAAGCTGGCGACCTGTTAGACCACGTGCTCGACCGCTACGCCGACATCGTGCTGATTGCGGGATTGGCGGCGGGACTGGAAGCCTTCGCCCTCGGACTCGCGGCGGTGACGGGCGTGCTGATGACCTCGTACCTCGGCACGCAAGCCCAAGCGGTCGGTTTAGACCGCGTCTACGGCGGGCTAGTCGGACGGGCGGACAGATTGGCCCTTATCGGACTCGTCGGCGGAATCGCTCCGTTCGTCGGTTCAGTCGGTGGCTACTCCGTTATTGTGTTGCTGCTCGGCTTCCTCGCGGTTATCGGCCATTTCACCGCACTACAGCGGTTCTACTACTCGTGGCGCGCGCTGGCCTGATATAGCCACTGTGGCGTGCCATTTATGAGTCGAGACGGTAAACGTTGACACATGGTTCAGTGTGAGATGTGCGGTGCCGAAACGGCCTCGCCGAAGAAGATCAAGGTCGAAGGCGCGGAGTTGGATGTCTGTGACAACTGCGTTGACTTCGGGACGGAAGTGAAGACACAGCAGTCCTCAACCACGTCAACAAAATACTCTACCTCCTCGTCGTCGGGCAAATCCAGCGGGAGTTCCGGTACCTCGCGCTCCTCTTCCTCCGGCGGGTCGCGCTCGCGCCCCTCGGACATGTTCGACGACATGGACGAAATCGTGCAGGATTACGACGACCGAATCCGCGATGCGCGCGAGTCAATCGGTCTGAGTCAGGAAGACCTCGCCAAGGAACTCAACGAGAAGGCCAGTCTCATCCGAAAACTCGAACGTGGCGACATGCTCCCCAGCGACCGCGTGCAGAAGAAACTCGAAAAGAAACTCGAAATCAGCCTCACCGCCGGAAGCGCCGGGGCCGACGACGAAGAGTGGAGCGGCGGCAGTTCGACCGACGGCACCACGCTCGGCGACGTCGTCAAACGCAAGGACTAGGCAGTCGAGTTTCCGTTTGCGGTTTTCGTTTTCGACTTGAAGAGAGATAGGTTTCAGATAGTAAACGTAGTTTTGATAGAGAGGCGACTGCAGAAGTCACGGCACCAATATCACAGACTCAGTAGCGTGACGAGGAGTCAGCCTCATCGCCTTATCAGAATCAACGCACTGCTCCTCACTTCCCCCATTCTACAACCCAAAGTCGGACAAATTGGCCTGCACGCCGGACACCATTTCGGATTTGCGCCGAAGCGTGTTCATGGAAATCGGGAGTTCGGGGACGATGTTTCGAACCGCGGCGTGGAACGATTCGGATTCGCCGAACTCGCCATCGAAGGCGTTTCTGACGCTCTCACGAACCTGCCAGACACCGACGGGTGCCCAGTAGTCGTCGCTGACCTCGCGGAGGACGAGGGCTTTGGCCTGTCGCCCGATGTCTTCCAGATGTTCGAGCACGCCGAGTCGGGAGGCGTAGTACGCGCCTGCCGTTTCATCGACGTACTTCGTCCGACCTTCGAATCCTTCGTGGGCGCTTCCCATCCAGATGTCGCCTGTTGTAGATGGATTCCAGATGCTCCCGGGTGCTTTCATCTCCACGAGTTCGAACTCCCATTGGCCCGGCGAGAGGACGACCCAGTAGCGATTGCCCATGTACTCGTTCACCCAAACCTGCGTTTCGTCGATGCTCGGGGCGTTGCGGATTCGGCCACGGAGATACTGTCCGACGGTGTCGTCAACCGCCGTAATCGACCAGCGCGTCGGGACGAGCCTTCGATTCTGCCCCTGTCCGAGCGCCCCCGCCGAGAGGACGTTGTTAATGTCGTACACGTCGAATCCGCGCCGGTAGAGGTAGGTCATCGCGCCTTGGGCCTGCCAGTCGTCGTCCTCCAAGGTCTTCTTGACGTGGCGCGGAACGTGGGGGTTTTCGGTGAGATTTGCCGAGGTTGCACGGGCAGAGGGTCCTGTAGGAGTCGCGATGTCGTCAACGTTCACGTCCAAATCCAGTTTTTCGGTAAGCCCGATTTCCACGTCCACCGGGCGGTCGGCGATGGCGATTTCACGTTGAACGCCGACGAAGCCGTCCCACACGTCTTCTACGTTGACCTTCGCCGAGCGGTTCGAGTTCAACAGGCCGGTTCGATACTGGAGGACGTTGTCGATGTCGAGGCCGCGCTGGTACCAGTCGCCGCTGGTGGCGAACTCCGACGCGCGCTCTTCTTCCCCGACTGGCGAGAGGATACCGGTCGAGACGTTAGGGTACGACGACCGACCGACGAACACCGAGGGCGAGGTGCTTCCGAACAGCGAATCACCCTGGGCGACTTCCGAAAATCGGTCTTGGAAGTCGTCCACGTAATCCAGAATCCCGTAGGATTTTTCCTCGGCGAGTTGGCGGCGGCGCTCCTCCTCGTCGGGGCGCAAATCGTCGATGTAGTCGTCCAACCGCATTCGCTCGATGTAGGGACGGGAGTGGCTTCAACGTTCGGACAGCGGACTGAAAGTGGACGAAAAGACGAGCGATGCAAGCAGTGGCAGACGCTCAGGGGGAGCAAACTGTAAAAAAGCGAGCGATTTTAGCTGTGGATTCCCATCGCTTCGATCTGTTCTTGGTACCGGTTCCGGATGGTGACTTCCGTCACCTGCGCGACGTCGGCGACTTCCCGCTGGGTCTTCTTCTCGTTGCAGAGAAGCGACGCGGCGTAAATCGCGGCGGCGGCGTAGCCTGTGGGCGATTTGCCCGAGAGCAATCCTTCTTCGGCAGTGGTTTCGATGATGTCGTTCGCTTTCGACTGCACTTCTTCGCTGAGTTCGAGTTCAGAACAGAACCGCGGGACGTATTTTTTCGGGTCGACCGGTTTCATCTCCAGGCCGAGTTCCTGTGAGATGTAGCGATAGGTTCGTCCGATTTCTTTTCGTTCGACGCGCGATACCTCCGAGATTTCTTCGAGACTTCGCGGAATCCCCTCCTTTCGACAGGCGGCGTACAACGCGCTCGTCGCAACCCCCTCGATGGAACGCCCCCGAATCAAGTCCTCCTTGAGCGCCCGTCGATAGATGACGGACGCGACCTCGCGTACTGACCGCGGTACGCCGAGTGCGGAGGCCATTCGGTCGATTTCGGACAAGGCGAATTGGAGGTTTCGCTCGCCCGCGTCCTTGGTTCGGATTCGTTCCTGCCATTTGCGCAGTCGGTGCATCTGACTGCGCTTTTTCGAAGAAATAGATCGACCGTAGGCGTCTTTGTCCTTCCAGTCGATGGTCGTGGTCAGCCCTTTGTCGTGCATCGTCTGCGTGGTCGGTGCACCCACGCGAGATTTCTGTTGGCGCTCTTGGTGGTTGAATGCACGCCATTCCGGGCCGGGGTCTATCTTTTCTTCTTCGACGACCAACCCACAGTCGTCACAGATGAGTTCGGAGCGGTCGTTGCTTTTTACTAAATTTTCGGACCCACATTCAGGACAAGCACGCTCTCCCTCTCGTTCGTTCGCCGTTTGCTCCCCTTCAAGTTGGCGCTCCCGCTGGCGAGTAGACCGTGTCATCGCACTTTTATAGTAGTAACTTCTATTCACTTAAAGCCTTGGGCAAAAGCCATATATACTTGACAACCGGTACCACAGTTCCTCCCCGCACCGGAACCTGTTTACTCGCCCACAGACGAATGACTTGCAATGCCAGTCATCGAGTGTGACGTGGACGAGGCGCGCGAGACGCTCGCCGACGCCGGGGTGGTCATCTCGGATGGAAAGAGCGAGTACGAACACTGGCGGGCCAGATATAACGACGCAATCGCCATCGCCTACGACGACAAACTCGTGATTCAAGGGTCGAATCCGCAATCTATCGAAGCCCTGCTCCGCGATTCCGGCGGCCACGCCTACCTCTATTTCGACGGCGGGAGTCGCGGCAATCCCGGCCCGGCGGCAATCGGGTGGGTCATCGTCACCAGCGACGGAATCGCCGGGGAAGGAAACGAGCGAATCGGGCGCGCGACAAACAACCAAGCCGAGTACGACGCGCTCATCACCGGACTCGAAACGGCCCGCGACTACGGCTTCGATTCCGTGGACGTGAAGGGCGATTCCCAACTCGCCATCAAACAGGTAACCGGCGCGTGGAAGACGAACGACCCGGAACTCCGCGAACGGCGGGTTCGCGCCCGCGAACTGCTCGACGGGTTCGACAAATGGTCGCTCAAACACGTTCCGCGGGAAGTAAACGAGCGCGCGGACAAGTTGGTAAACGAGGCGTTAGACGATGGCTGACTTGCCGAATGAACCGGAAGCATCTGATGAACCGGAATCAGGAGACGAAGCAGAATCGCTGGACGAATCCGAACTGCCGATGGAAACCGTCGAAGAGGCGGAACGACTAACCCATCTCGCACGCACTGCCGACGGCGACGAGGCCGACGCCTATCGAAACGAGCGCGCAACACTGCTCGCAGAACAGGATTTCGTCGCGCGTGTGCGGGAGGACGAGACGCGGAGCGTTCTCGTCCTCCATCCCGACGAATGGTTAGAGGGTGGTACGATTCAGGTCGAACGAATCGACGATACCGAACGAGCGGTCGAAATCCCGCTCGACGGTCCCGGCGACCCGGACGATTGGGACGACATAGACGCCCACAACCGCGCAGTTGCGGCGGCGGTTCGGGAGCAACACGGTGACGTTCACGGCGCAAATGCTGAGGCGTTCGCCGATTTCATGAGCAACCACTACGCCCGGCCGGTAGAGTCGGCGACGGATGAGGAAGTCACTGAGTTCTGTACGGAGTATTTTCCGCGGAACGCGTGGCCCACGGACGAACAAAAATTGGTTGTCGAAACGTCAGTCGAACTCGTGTTCAACTGCGTTTAGCTGTGTTTTTCGATTAGCGCGCGAACCTGCTCTGCGCGTTCGTCGTCCGTGACGAACTTCGAGAGCGACCACGCAAAGGAGTCCTCGACCGCTTCGAGACCCGCTTGCGTCAGGCCGTACTGGTTGGTGCGCTTGTCGAGTTCGCTCTTCTCGACCAGTCCGCGCTCGACGAGGGTGTCGAGGTTGGGGTAGAGACGGCCGTGGTTCACTTCCTCGTCGTAGTAGTTTTCGAGTTCACGCTTGATAGCGAGACCGTACATCGGTTCCTCGGTGAGGACGATGAGGATGTTACGCTGGAAAGCGGTGAGGTCGCGGGCGGTACTGCTTTCGGTGAGTGTTTGTGCCTCTGACATTGGCTTTGACAGGACGAAATATGTAACCGAGATATTTAACCCTTCTCAAGTTTCTTGGTGTTTCTCTCCGCTTTCGCTCGATTTTACTCGGGAATACCACAAGTCGATTGCGGAGGTGTGTTTCGTTTTTGGGTGGTTCATCGAGCGATGCAATGGGGTTTGAGTCGATGCCGAAAGGACTTTTTGGTCTTCCCGTGCAGTCGCAAACGACCCATGACGAATCTCTGGGAAGACCTGGAAACAGGACCGAACGCGCCTGAAGAAATCTACGCCGTCGTCGAGTGTCTCAAAGGCGACCGGAACAAGTACGAGTACGACAAGGACATCCCCGGCGTCATGCTCGACCGCGTGCTTCACAGCAACGTTCACTACCCCGGTGACTACGGGTTCATCCCGCAGTCTTACTACGACGACGAAGACCCATTCGACGTGCTCGTCCTCGTAGAGGATTCGACGTTCCCCGGCTGTGTCATCGAAGTTCGCCCGGTCGGCCTCATGAAGATGGACGACGACGGTGAACAGGACGACAAAGTCATCGCCGTTCCAATCGAAGACCCGCGCTTCGACCACATCGAGGACGTCGACGACATCACCCAGCAGCAAAAGGACGAAATCGACGAGTTCTTCCAGACCTACAAAAACCTCGAAGAAGGCAAGGAAGTCGAGACGCAGGGCTGGGAGGACAAACAGTCCGCACTCGACGCAATCGAACACGCACAAGACCTCTACAACGAAAACTTCGCGTAATCGTCGCTCTCCGATTTCGTATTTTTCGACGGCGTCGTTCGGTAGTGATACGAGCTGTATCGTTAATCGAATCTCCTCCCACACAAAACTTGTCTTATAACTGCTACAGTAATCCAGCCGAGATGATTTACTCCATACGGCAGTTATGCGATACTAATGCCCGTCGGAGTCCTCACCGAAAATCTGCCCGTCGTGCTTACAGCACTGCTGTTGGTTCTCTCCGGCGGCGGCATCCTCTACGCCGTTCAGTTTCGTTCCCTTCGCGGTAAAACCGAGAAAGCATCTATCGACCGACTTCAGGACACCGTCGCGGGGCAGAACCGGGTTGCACTCGTCGTTCCCGAGAGTGCGAGTATCGACTCGCTAGCGTCCGCAGTCGGTTTGCAAGCCCTGTGTAAGGATTGGGGCGTCGCGGGCCGAATTGCCGCAGAAGGCGAGGTAACCGGCGAGGACAGCAAAGCGTTCTGCAACATCTTCGACGTGGATTTGACGACCATCGACGAGCGAGGTGACGAACTGGCCGACTGCGACGCGGCAATCGCGGTCGGCGGCGGCGGTGCGGTTCCCCGATTGGCGAACAACCCGCCGGTCATCGGCGTCATCCGCCACCGCCCGACCGCGGAAGAAAACATTCTGACCGTCACGCGAACCGACGACGGGGCAACTTCGACCGTCGTCACGAAACTGGTTCGGGACGCGGAACTGATTCCCGACCAGCGAGTCGCCACGGCACTGCTGTACGGTATCCGTGCCGGAACCCGGGAGTTCCGGCGCGCAAACGGAAAAAACGATTACGACGCCGCAGGCTTCCTGCACGCGTTCGCGGATTTGGGCCGTATCGAGGATTTGCGCTCGCCGGGTGTCAGCGGTGACACCTTCGATGTCCTCGGGGAGGCCATCGCAAACCGAGAACGCCGGGCGAGTTTCGCCGTGACGAACGTTGGCGTGGTTCCCTCGGTTAGCGCGCTCGAAGAGGCCGCGGATTCCTTGCTCCGGCTGGAAGGCGTCTCCACCGCGTCGGTGTTCGGTATCCACGAGGAAACCATCGTTATCTCCTGCCGGGCGGAAGACGTTCGAACTAGCGCGGTTGACATCCTCGATACCGCCTTCGACGCGAGCGAAACGACCGGCGGGAACACGGACGCCGCGACCGCTCGCGTTCCGCTGGGAATCTTCGCACAGGTCGATGGGGAACACGCAACGACGCTGGATTCGCTCATCGACGCGAGCACGCGCAAAGCGTTGTTCACTGCGTTCGAGAGTTCGTAGGTTTGACAGCAGGTGTTCGTAGGTTCGACACTGTGTACCACGGAAACGAAGGTTCTTGTAGCCGCCTGTGGTAGGGCCGCGTATGGGTCTCTTCGATAGGCTCCGTGGAGATGACGACCCCCGGGTAGCCTTCTTTGGTATCGACGGCGTGCCGTATAGCTTTCTTAAAGACAACGCCTCGGAGTTCCCGAACATCGCGTCCCTCGCGAAGGAGGGAAGCGCCGGTGCAATAGACAGTATCGTCCCGCCCGAGTCCTCCGCTTGCTGGCCCGCCCTCACGACGGGTGTCAACCCCGGTCAGACGGGTGTCTACGGCTTCCAAGACCGCGAAGTCGGTTCCTACGACACCTACGTTCCGATGGGTCGGGACGTGCAGGCGACGCGAATCTGGGACCGCGTGGCAGAATCGGGCCGTGACGCGACTGTGATGAACGTCCCCGTGACGTTCCCGCCACAGCGAAACGTCCAACGGATGGTTTCGGGATTCCTCTCGCCCGGCGTGGACAAGGCGGCCTACCCGGACGAACTGCGAAATTACCTGAATTCCATCGATTATCGCATCGACGCGAACGCGAAGTTGGGACACAAAGAGGACAAATCCGAGTTCATCGAAAACGCCCACGAGACGCTCGAAGCGCGCTACGAGGCGTTCCGCCACTACATCGACCAAGACGACTGGGACCTCTTTTTCGGCGTCTTCATGACGACCGACCGCGTGAACCACTTCCTGTTCAAACATTACGAGGAGGACGGCGAGTACAAACAGGAGTTCATCGACTTCTACAAAAAGGTGGACGAATACCTCGGCAAACTCCGTGACGCACTCGCAGACGACGTGACGATGGTCGTCGCGAGCGACCACGGCTTCACCAGTCTCGACCACGAGGTTCACTTCAACCAGTGGCTCGCGGACGAAGGTTGGCTCTCCTACGAGGACGACGACCACGAGGAACTCGGCGACATCGCCGACGAGACGGAAGCCTACTCGCTCATTCCGGGTCGGTTCTACATCAACCTCGAAGGGCGCGAACCGCGTGGAAGCGTTCCCGAGAGCGAATACGAGGACAAACGAGCCGAACTCAAAGAGATGCTCGAAAATCTCGAAGGGCCGAACGGCCAAAAGGTCTGTGCCCAAGTCGTCAAGAAGGAAGACGCCTTCCACGGCGACCACGAGGATATCGCTCCCGACCTCGTCGCCATCCCGAACCACGGCTTCGACCTCAAAGCCGGATTCAAGGGCCACGACGACGTGTTCGGCGTCGGCCCGCGAAACGGCATGCACAGCTTCGACAACGCATCACTGTTCGTGGACGATTCGAACGTGACCATTCCGGAGGACGTTGACCTGCTCGACATCGCGCCGACGATTCTCGACCTGATGGGTGTCGAATACTCCGCGAGCGAACTCGACGGGCGCAGTTTGGCCTGAAATCGAGAGTTCGATTTCTGCGGCCTCCTCGGTTTTTCCGACTCCTCAGAAAACGACTGGGGAGTCTGTTCCAATAAATTATATCTGTCCGATAATCATTAGCGGAGTATGACTCTCGCTCCGCGAACCGATTCCGCTCTCCGCAAGTACTGGTCGGACCGACTCGGTGTCGATGAGGCCGCGTTCGACCGTGGGCAAGCCACAGTCGGCGTCGCGGCAGAGGACGGCATCCAGTTGTTTCACTGCGGCGATTCCCTCGTGGTCGGGGCTCCCGAATCGCTCGCTGAATCTGTTCGTCAACAAGCCACCGCCGTAGAATCCCTCGATTGTACGGACGCCGAATCTGTCCGAGAGTGGTTCGAACGGTTCGGTTCGGTGACGCAGGTGCTCGGCCCAACGTTTTACGGCTACGCGGATAGCGAATCGTTCACTCCTGTTTCCTCGAACGCTCGGCTACTGACGCCAGTGGAAGAATCAGCGTACAACCGATTTCGAATGGCGATTCCAGACGAGGAATGGGCAAACGGTGGGACGCCGTTTGCCCCCGGCGAGACGATAGGTCTGTTTCGTGGCGATGCTCTCGCTGCCATCGCAGGATACGAAGTGTGGGACGACTTTGTCGCGCATATCGCGGTTGTGACCCATCCAGACCACCGTGGCGAAGGGAACGGTCGTGCAGTTGTCTCTCGCATGACCGAACGCGCACTCGCAGGGAGTTTGGTCCCACAGTACCGCACCGCAGACGAATGGCCGTGGTCGGTCGCACTGGCCGAAAGACTCGGCTTCGAGCGGTTTGCGACTGCAACGCTGGTCTGTTTCGAGTGACTTCAGACGAGTTTCCATTACCGCTTGCGAATCTGTTTTACCAGCGAACTGCAAAACCCGGGATGAATGAGCGACAGAGTCGGTGTTCTGCTGGTCGTCGTCTCTGCAGTCGGGTTCGGCACTCTCAGCATCTTCGGCAAACTCGCGGCGGACGCCGGACTGTCGATTCCGACTGTTCTCTTCTTTCGATTTCTGCTCGCTACCGTACTCGTCTGGGCGGGACTCGCCGCTCGCGGGCGACTCCGCCGGTTTTCGGGCAGGGACTTGGCCATCGGACTCGGCCTCGGCGCGTTCGGCTACGCGCTGATGAGCGGGCTTTACTTCTGGGCCTTGTCGTTCATGACCGCCGGACTCGTCGGTATTTTGCTCTACACCTATCCCGTCTTCGTCGTCGTGCTGTCCGCGCTCGTCCTCGACGAGCGCGTGACCTCGAAAACCGCGTCCGCGTTGGTTCTCGACCTCTCCGGCGTCGCGCTCATCACGGGTGGCAACCCGGCGGGCGCAGACCCCCGCGGAATCGTCATCGTTCTCGTCGGCGCTGTGGTGTACGCGGGGTACATCACCGTCGGTCGGGTCGCGCTGGACAGCGTTCCGGCAGACCAACTGACGGCCCACGTTCTCCCGGCGGCAGCCTGCGTATACTTGTTTTTCGGCTCGGTTACGGGCGAACTGTCGGTTCCCGGCGCGACTTCCGAGTGGGCAATCGTCGTCGCTATCGCCGTCATCGCCACCGCGATTCCCATCTTCACGTTCTTCGCCGGAATCGACAGAATCGGGGCGAGTCGAGCGAGCATCGTCAGCACCGTCGAACCCGTGGTGACGCTTCTTCTTGGGGCGGCCATCCTCGCGGAACCGATTACTGCGGTGACGGTCGGTGGCGGTGGGTTGGTACTCCTCGGCGTTCTGCTGGTGCAAATCGAATGAAGAGACGGTCGAAAACTGCAATCAAACTGGAATTAGACCGAACCCGGTTTGTCGTGAACCACGAGATTCACGTCGCGTTTTTCGCCCTCCAAATCCGCGACGATTCGCTCCACGACGCGCTCTGCTTCCTTCAACACGAGCGGTTTCACCTTGTTCACGACCCACCCCATCGAGACGAACATCGGCAAGTTGAGCATACTGCTGTCTGCAGAATCCGCATCGAAATTGATGGACAGCCACACCCGTGAGGCGGTTTCTTTGCCCTCGGGGGCTTCCTCGGGAACCTCCTCGACTCGCCAGTGACCGTGGGCGTGAATGTCCTTGATTATCTTCCAGTCGATGCGATTCGGTCGGTCTAATTCCGTCACTTCGGAGCGCACGGTGTACTGAATCTTCCACCATTTCAGGTGAATGTCGTACTCCGTCCCCGGCCCACCGTCGCCCTCGCGGGTGACTCCGGTGAGGTGTTCCGAGTAGTTCGCATAGCCCGGAAAGTCGATGAGGAACTCGTAGGCCTCCTCCGGCGGCACATAGACGACGGTGCTGAGTTCGACTGAATCCACACCGTTCGGTTCTGTGGGACTGAAAGTAAACATTCCGGCGAACTGTGGACGGTGGTCGTATTTGGTCGGACGTACCACTCGAAATCAGTAATCGAGAGCGACAACGGGAGACGAGGTTGCATATGCCAGTAGAATCCTTTCAATGCTACCGCGAAAAGCGTAGGGCATGGCAGAATCAGAAGCGAACGAATTTTCGTGTGGACAGTGCGACGAATCGTTCGAACGAGAAGAGCAGTTGAACGAGCATCTGAAAGACTCCCACGACGTTGCTCCGAACGAAGCGAGCGAAGACGCCGCGGCGGCGGGGTCGGATGCCAGCGCGTCAACCGGGTCTATCACCGAGGAAACGAACGACTCCCCGTCGGCAGCGGAGCCGTCCGAGGCGGCAGGGCCGTCCGATAGCGATGCCGACGTTCGTCCCGAAACCGCCGATTCTGACTCGGACGAGGGTGATTCGGATTCCGACTCCGACGAAGACGATTCCTAACCTCGTCGGCCGCCAACACTGCAGTTTATACCACCCGACGAGCAACCTCCGACCATGACACGCTACGATGTCGTCATCGTCGGCGGCGGTGTCGCGGGACTCTCCGCCGGCACCTTCACCGCCCGCGCAGACCTCGACACGCTGGTCGTGAACGACGGGGTTTCGATTCTCTACCGAAACGCGATTCTGGAAAACTTCCCCGGTTTCCCCGCCGGAATCGACTCGCGCCTGTTCTGTCTGATGCTGGAAGAACAGGCCGAACGCGCCGGTTGCGCCCGACTCGACGCGACGGTTTCGGACGTGCGACACGCGGAGGATGGCGACGGATTTTCGGTCGAAACCGACGACGAAACCATCGACGCAGACCGAATCATCGCGGCGTCGTGGTCGGATTCCGACTACCTCGACGGACTCGGCCTCGATTTCGAGCAGTCGGGAAGCAAGCAGTTCGTTTCTGTGGACGACACGGGACGAACCGGCGTCGATGGCCTCTACGCCGCCGGGCGACTGGCGGACAAGTACCACCAAGCAATCGTTTCTGCGGGTCACGGGTCGCAGGTCGGACTCACCGTGGTTCACGACGCCGACCCCGATTTCTACCACGACTGGGTCGCCCCGGAGGGCTACTTCACCAACCGCGACCGCGAGGTACCGGTGGGTTGCGAGGAGATTTCGGAGGACGAACGCCAACGCCGCGCCCGCCGAGCGCACGACCGCCTTCGAAAGTACGTCGAGGAGTGGGAAGACGAGACGCCCGTTCCGCATCCGAGTTTCGTCGAAGAGATGGAATGAGAAGTGCGTTAGTCGGCGGGAAAAGTGCGATTTTGTAAAACCTCACTTGTTTCGTTCGGCGCGTGCGAGAAACGCGAAGTGAGGGATGACCGAACGGCGGTCTCGTGAGCGAAGCGAAACGAGAACCCAGACGAGCAAACCTCGTCCGGAATGAGGGAAGAGGTTGGGGAGGACGAGGTGCGGTTGCGGTTATTTTGGAGTCAAGCAGCTGGCCACGTCTCACTCATTCACTGCTACGCTGCTAGCTGATGCCGACCCCAATGAAACCGCCTCCCCACGCCACCGCGGTTTGGTTCGGCTTCGTGACCAATCTCTTGCTCGACTCAGTGTCCACCAGACGAGAGGTGTAGGCCGACGATGCCGACGACGATGAGGCCGATGAAGGCGACCCGAACCAACTCCGCGGACTCCTCAAACAGAACGATGCCGAGGGTCGCGGTGCCGACTGCGCCGATGCCCGTCCAGACCGCGTAGGCAGTGCCGACGGGGAGCGTTTTGAGCGCTTCCGCCAGCAGTACCATGCTGATGACGAGGGCGATAACCGTGCCGACAGAGGGCCAGAACTTCGAGAAGCCATCCGAGTATTCCAGCCCGATTGCCCACGCGATTTCGAACAGTCCGGCGATAATCAGAATCTTCCACGACATTGGTTCGGTTTGGAACGGACACGTGGAGTGTATTCCGTTTCAGTTCGAATTGGGGGCTGTCTCCCACTCTGCCGAAATCCAAGTGACTTTATCAATCTGTTCTGAACCGTCTACGAAATGAGCGAGGAAAATGAGTGACAACGAGGTAGACCCAGACGAATTGGGGGAATCGGTCGAACGACCGATGTTTCGGCTGTTCACCGAGTATGGGGACGACCATATTCACTGGTTTATTATTGGCCTGCTGACGAGCATCTCTGCGAGATTTCTCGCGCTCGTTCCGCCGGTCGTTCTTGGCGTCGCGCTGGATGCTGTTTTCGATGACAAACGACCGTTCTCACTTCCACTTCTGCCGGAAACGTGGATTCCACCGACCACGATTGGGCAGTTCTGGTTCTCTGTTCAAATCATGGCGATTGCGATGGTATTCGGCGCTTTCAGCAACTTCGCGCGTTCATCAAGCCTCAATCTCTTCTCCCATCGCGTGAAACACGAGGTTCGGACGGAAACGTATCAGTGGATGCAGAGACTCGACATGGAGTTCTTCGACGACCACAAAACGGGAGAACTCATGAGCATCCTGAACAACGACACGAACCGCCTCGAACTGTTTCTCGACAATATGATGGGGAGTGCCATCCAACTCGTCGTTCTCGTCATCGGCATCGGCGCAATACTGTTCTGGCGGAACCCACAGTTGGCGGTCGTTACGCTGGCCGTCATCCCAATCGCGGCCCTGTTCACCTGGTGGTTCATGCGTCGAATCGAAGCGTTCTACGCCGACATCCGCTCGTCGGTCGGGGATTTGAACACGCGATTGGAAAACAACCTCGCGGGCGTCGAAGTCATCAAAACCGCCGGAACCGAGGAGTTCGAGGACGAGCGCGTGCGAAAGGCGTCCTACAAGTATTTCAAACGCGACTGGAAGGCGCTCCGGATGAACTTCATCTATCGCCCCGGTCTGCAACTGCTCACCTCGATAGCGTTCATCGCCACGTTCATCGCGGGCGGTTTGTGGCTTCTCTCCGACCGACCTATACTCTGGTTCTCCGGCAATTTCACCTCAGGGGATTTGGTCATCTTCCTCCTGCTCACCCAGCGCATGGTCGAACCGCTCACGCAGATGAGCGAAGTCGTGGACAGATACGAGGACGCGAAAGCCTCCTCGCGGCGCATCTTCGGCCTGATGTCGATTCCGCCCGCCATCACCAGCAGTCCGGACGCGGTCGAACTCGATTCTGTGGACGGCCGAGTTGACTACGAGCATGTCGATTTCGCCTACGAGGACGACGGCGAGCGAGTCCTTCACGACGTAACCTTCACCGCAGACCCCGGCGAAACGGTCGGCCTCGTCGGGCCGACCGGGGCCGGAAAATCCACGATTTGTAAACTCCTACCGCGCCTCTACGACGTGACGGGCGGCGAAATTCGAGTGGACGGAACCGACGTTCGAGATTTGACCGTCGAAAGCCTCCGCGAACACATCGGCTACGTCGGACAGGATACGTTCCTGTTCGACGGAACAGTAGAAGAGAACATCAGATACGGAGCGTTCGACGCGGAAGAAGCGGAAATCATCGCCGCCGCGAAAGCCGCGGAGGCCCACGAGTTCGTCACCAACCTCCCTGAGGGCTACGACACGCGTGTCGGGGAACGTGGCGTAAAGCTCTCCGGCGGCCAACGCCAGCGAATCTCCATCGCGCGGACGATTCTGGCCGACCCCGAACTGCTCGTGCTGGACGAAGCGACGAGCGCGGTGGACACCGAGACGGAGATGCTCATCCAGCGCAGTCTCGACAAACTCACCGAAGACCGAACGACGTTCATTATCGCTCATCGCCTTTCGACGGTGAAAGGTGCGGACACGATTATATCGGTCGAAGACGGGGAAATCGTGGAACGCGGTACCCACGAAGAGCTGCTGGGCAACGACGGCCTCTACGCAGACCTCTGGCGGGTGCAGGCGGGCGAAATCGACGCGCTTTCGACCGAGTTCGTGGAGGAAGCGTCCCGACGGGCGAGCGCGAATCAGATAAATCAGGGGTCGAACTGAACCGAAAGAATCGAACCGAATCCAAACCGGACGAGGATTCGAACTGAATCAAGGGTCGAACCAGTTACCTTTTACGGGCTACCGAACCCAGTAGCGGGTAATGCTTAGCGGAGTGAACGTGGCGTTGGGGGTGACGGGAAGCATCGCAGCGGTGAAAGTGGTCGAGTTGGCACACGAACTGCGCAGGCGAGGCGCGAACGTCCGGGCGGTGATGTCGAACGGCGCGCAGGGAATCATCCATCCGTGGGCCGTCGAGTTCGCAACCGACAACCCCGTCGTCACCGAAATCACGGGCAAGGTCGAACACGTTGAACTCTGTGGCCGCGAGGGGTGGGCCGACGTATTCCTCATCGCGCCAGCGACGGCGAACACGGTCGGGAAAATCGCGGGTGCAGTGGACGATACACCGGTAACGACCTGTGCGACGACTGCGCTCGGCGCGGACGTTCCGGTCGTCATCGCGCCAGCAATGCACGAACCGATGTACGACCATCCCGGCGTTTTGGACGCAATCGAGCGCGTTGAGTCGTGGGGCGTCGATTTCGTCGAACCGCGAATCGAGGAGGGCAAAGCGAAAATCGCCACCGAAGACATGATTGCGCTCGATGTGGCGAGAGCGACCGGCGACCAGCCCCTCTCTGGGAAAGGAATCGTCGTCACCAGCGGCGCGACGAGCGAACCCATCGACCCAGTCCGGGTGCTGACCAGTCGCGCCTCGGGAAAAACGGGCAGAGCGGTCGCTCGCGCCTGCTACGTCGCGGGCGCGAACGTCGCACTCGTCCACGACGCGCCGGACGTGCCCTACGCAACTGGCGTGCGGGTCGAAACCGCTGAGGAGATGACGGACGCAGTGAACGACCTCGTGACGGCGTTTCCGGCCGACGCGTTGATTTCCGTGGCCGCAATCAGCGACTACACCGCTGACACGGCAGACCAAAAAATTCGCTCCGGGCAAGACCTCTCGCTCGATTTACAACCGACGCGGAAACTCATCGACACGGTTCGGGAGAACCACTCTGACCTCCCAATCGTCGGTTTCAAGGCCGAAACCAGCGGCGATGATTCCGCGATGGTCGCCGCCGCCCGCGAAACGCTCACCCGTGCAGGGTGTTCGTTCGTCGTGGCGAACGACGCGAGCGTGATGGGTAAAGACGAAACGAGAACGCTGTTCGTCCGCGACAATAGCGTTCGGAAATACAGTGGGAGCAAAGAAGAACTGGGAATTCGCGTAACGAAAGAAGTCGCAGAGGAGTTATCGAAGACTGAATAGCTGTATCACGACTTCCGTGGATGTAGCAGGTGTCCAGTTTCACTGCGTTTTCAGTTCGCAATCTTTCGCTCCGTATCCCTCGCCGGAACCGGAATCGAACCGCTCGCCAGCAATACTCCCACAAGTCCTGATTCCGGGCGGTGTATATGTCTCGAAGGTGGAAATAGACTCACAGTATTATTTCAGTAGTTCTAATTTTTCAAATACGGTTTGCCGTCTATGAATCATCATATTCTAATACATGGATATAGACAGCCATATATTTATTAGGGAGGAGTATCAAAGCCTGTTATAACGCGCTTACCATCCGAAGAAAGCGAATTGAATCGGGGGCAAAGATATTCCAAATTCGACATTAAAATTTACCTGTCGAGATATTTAGCATGGATGTTCGCCGCCAGTGATGAAAACGCGCGTCGCAGGAGAACACAACACATGACACTCAAAGAAATATTCATCGAATTTAAAAATGAAAGAAGATTATTTCACCAGTAATTGGTGTAATTTTAATGGTTGCTATTACGGTAATTCTAGCTGCCGTGATAGGAACGTTCGTGATGGGTCTTGGTGACAGCGTTCAGAGCAACGTTCAGGCGGGTGTGAGCGTTGATGCGAATGCGCAAGAAAACACTATTGATGTGACGTTTACCTCAGAACAACAGGACGGAACCAACCTGACGGTGGCAGTCTCTGACACAGCAGATCCGGATGCTAGTTCCACTGAAGAACTGAATAGCATCGGTCAATCTCACACATTTACTCAATTCAGTGCTTCAGATGAGTTTGAAAACAGTGACCGAGTTAAAGTAGTTGTCACTGCTGAGGCGGACGGACGTTCAACGGTGATCTACTCCGAAACGCACGAACTGTAAACAGGTTCAATCATCTACGTTTTCTTTTTCAACGAACTACTTTCCCATACATAGTGGCAAGACCGACACAATGAAATCAAATTCTTCAATTGATTTGCTTTCTTGTAGCTATCGAACTTTCTCCTCTTTTTCAGATGATGCACATGTAATCCTTCACCAGTTGCCTCTCGCTGTTCATCATCTGAAATCCCGCAATCTTGGCAAACGTATCTATCACTCTCTAGTGCAAGTTTACGCTGTTCCGGCCAATTCGGCCCATAGTCAATTGCACCATCTAGAACACCGTGCGCTTTGTTGATTGCAAGGTCTGAGGCCCGAAGTGCATCGTTCCATGAGCCAAACGCCCGAAGGAATGGCCAAATAGAAAACTGACCGTGTTCCGTTAGTTCCATCCATGTCGGTGTTTTGCCAAGAGAGTTAGCTAACCTCTGTAACTCTTTTATAAGTTCCTCTTTGGGAATCCCAAGCTCGTGTTCTGGGTTAATTCCAGCAGACAGGAGCGCATCCTCCCACGATCCAAACTCCCGATAATATGGTCGATGTGAGTACTGACCGTGTTCGCACATATCCTCTTGAGAAGGCGTTTTCCCTAATTCACTCTCCAACTCAACTAATTCCTCAACCAGTTCGTCACGCGAAATCCTCCGGCTGGTCGTCGTTTTCGGGTCAAGGCCTGCGGCCTCTTTCGCCTTCGGCCACGAACCGAACTGACGGAAGTATGAATGGGCCGAATACTCTCCGTGTTCGTTCATTTCCTCAAACTTTGGCGGACGACCTAACTCATCGGCCAACTCCCGGAGCGCGCGAATCAGCTCGTCGTTCGAAATTCCGTTCTCGTGGTTCGTTTCGAACCCTGCGGCTCGCAGTGCTTCGTTCCACGACCCGAATCGGTTGTAGTACGGTGTCGAGGAATGTGGCCCACGGGCGTTCATTGCGGTTTGTGTCGGTACCTCATCCAACTCCTCTGCAAACGCTTGTAAATCCGAAATCAACTGTTCAACGAACAGTTTGCTCGCCATGTAGTCACTAATGACTATTACGACTATCGTATTTAAATTCTCGCTCGAAGAGGGGAAAATGACCCTCTCGAATACCGCTACTCGATAGGAAAAACGCCGTCAGCCATGATTTCAGGAGCGACCCCCCGGGGAGGGGGCGTGGAAACAAATCGAACCCTGCTGGGTCAGAGTAGGGGTTTTGGCAACCGATTTGCTGCAGTGCGGGTCTCTCCCACCCGCATTTGCTCAGAGGGTCGGGTGAGTAAAAGAAATGAGCCTTACCCGCAGTGAAAGTGAAAGTAGTTCCGAAGAGTGGTTGATACTCGGTGTGGCGTTTTCGAGACAGTGAATTTAGTGATGTGACGACTGCAGAAGTCACGACTCGTCAAACGCTTCAGCACTGGTTCAAGGGAACAACCCACACTCAACAGAACATAAAATCACATCACCCATTCTCTCCATCTCCAACTCACACCCTCGGAGGCGATACCATCACCTTTTACTGCTGGGTTGAATATCCCCAGCATGGACCAGTTGAAGCAGTCGCTTCTCGAAGCCCCGATTATCGAGAAAGACGGATACCACTACTTTGTCCATCCCATCAGCGACGGGATTCCGATGCTCGAACCGACCCTTCTGCGGGAAATCGTCATCAAAATCATCCGCAAGGCGGATTTGGAGAACGTCGATAAAATCGTCACGCCCGCGGCGATGGGGATTCACATCTCGACCGCCGTCTCGCTGATGACCGATATTCCGCTGGTGGTCATCCGCAAGCGAAAGTACGGGCTGGAAGGCGAAGTCGCACTCTCCCAGCAGACGGGCTACTCCGAGAACGAGATGTACATCAACAACGTCGATGAGGGCGACCGCGTCCTCCTGCTGGACGACGTGCTCAGCACCGGCGGCACGATGAAGGCCGTCACCGAGGCACTCGAATACATCGGCGCGGAAGTCGTAGACGTCTGTGCCGTCATCAAGAAGGTCGGCGCGAACGAACTGGACGGCACCGACTATCAGGTCAAGACGCTCATCAACGTGGACGTAGTGGACGGCGAGGTCGTCATCGCGGACGAACACGGCGACGGCTGAGATGTTCACCCGTCAGTTCCTGGCGATGATGTCGACGTTCACGCTCGTGACGGGCGCGCTCCTCGTGGGTGACGCGCTCAACGGGACTGTCGTCACGGGCACGTATGGGATAACCTCGCCAGCGTCCGTTTTCCGAGTCGTTCCCGGTATCGTACTTATCTGGATAGGATACACCCTGCGCGAGAACAAAGAGAAGTTCGTCTCCGCCTATTTCGCCGGGCGGGATGCGGCCGCGAAATCCAAGCAGGAATCGAGCGATGGTGAGTTCGACGAACAGATGTCGCCTCTCTCCGGAGACGGTCTGGAGAATCTCGAAGCGCGAAAGGGCGACACGGACGACAACGAGTAAGCCTCATTGCAGAAGTTTTATGCTTGTGCCACAGTAGCACAAACCATGGCGTTAAAAAATAGTGTCCCTCGGTCGCTTCGAGGCCCAGTCGGGTTACTGTCGATAGTCGTAGCTCTGTTGGGTGTCATTATCGGGTACATATACGTTCTGTTCGGCATATCGCTGTACTTCAAACTGATTCCGCAGATGGAGAGTACGATGAGTACGGGTGAATCGCTCATCGTTCTCGTCACCGGTATCGTCTTCTTTGTCATCGGCTACGCCGGCTGGCGCGGTTTCAACTACTTCGCCTACTAAGCTATGGACATCCGAAACTATCCCGAGGCACCGGATTTCAGTGAACTTCAGGACATCGTCGTCGAGTCGATTCCGCAGGCGGAAATCGAGGCTCGCCGAGCGGACGGTGACGTACTAGTCGAAGACAACGTCCGCGAACGCGACGACCTGAATGTTGTCGCGTACATCAGCGGTGAGCGCGACGCCTCCCAAACCGACAATATCGGCATTCCGTACTATCGACTCACGCAGTTGTTCGGAACGCCACAGTTCCCCGAACTACAGGCGGGCGAAGATATTAGCGGGCGAACGGATGCAACGTTTAAATACCTCTTTCGGGTGACGTATAAGGGGAACCACGACGAACTTCCAACTGAGTGGCTTATGACAATTCACGATTCCCACGTCAGGTTTGCCGCCAGTGTCGCCGAATGGCGCGACGAAGCGACGGCGTTCACCGCCGATTCGAAACTCGCGCTCACGACGTACACGCTCGCGCTCCAACTCGTCCTCGAACCGGTCGAGTGCGTCTACGAAGAGATGCTCTTTTAGACACCATCATGGACGACATTGGTGACCGGGTTTTCTACTGGTTGACCGACGAGACGAACCTAACGATGCTGTTGTTCGGCCTTGCCACACTGCTCGGACTGTCGAGTTTGGTGTTGTTTTTCGTCTCCGGCGAGCAGTCAGCCTCCCGATTGGAGTTCAGTCTCCTCGTCGCGGCGATGGGTGTCCTGTTCTATCTGTCCTTACGAAACAGTGGTTTCTGACGCTATCGGGTCACGACGTGCATGATGGTGAACGTGAGCGCAATCGACCCGACGAGCAGGCCGCCGAACACGAGCAGTATCGTGTCGTATTCGTACAGACCGTACCAGTGACCGCCATATGCCAACAGAATGAACGACGGTACCGAGAGCAGTAAGAAAAGCGACGAGAGGTAACTGGCCAGCGTCGGGTCGTCACCGTGGTTTGCGAATGTGCCACGCTCTCGAACTGAGCGCTCGCGCGTAGGAACGTCTTTCGACACAGACCCGTCTACAAACGCACAGAACAAAACCCTTACGTTGAGGCATACGCGTCGATTGTCAGCGCTGAAAGGTATGCACCGAGGAACACCGACGAGTAGACGATAATCGCGGCCGTGACCGCAGTTCCGGTCAGCTGCGGGAGCAGAAGGTCGCGTGCGCCATTGGTATACGAGAGAATCCACAGTGGAGCGACCCACACACCGACCATCGTGATACCCCCGGTAAAGAAGCCGATGAGTCCGACGCGAATGCTTTCGTGGAGGCCGTCTGCGAGCAGATGCGCATACACTCCCGCGAGCGCGGTGATACCCAACACCAACAGTGGGTCAATCGGCGCGACCATCAGCTCGGACATGTTGTACGTGAACGCGCCGATTCCCCCGATTGCACCGGTAACGACACCCTTTGCGAGCGCCGACAGCCAGTATCGGCGTCGAATGTTTCCTTGGGCGCTATCGCCCGTCCACTCGGTTGCCGTTTCGGTCATCGTCCACCCTCCTCGGGCCGAACCGGTATCGAAACGTCCTTGTCACCGATTTCGGCCCGAATCGTTCCCGAGAGTGTCACCGACTCCGACTGGACTGCGGTCTTCGCTTGCGACGCCCGCTCTGTGTCCAAATCGATATCTATCGTCGTCTCGACCGTTTTACCAGCGGGAATCCGGATTTCGTCGAACGAAGTCGTCGTTCCATCCGTCAACTGCACGTCTCCATCGTGTGCGTGGAGAATACTACTCGCAAAGACGATGTCTCGTCCCGTCGGATTGTGTATCTGAAGCGTCGTGGATAGATGCTCATCGTCGTCCGTGACGGCGTACTCCGTCGCCGTCACATCGACACTACCGCTGTTCATCGTCGCGAGATGGCCCTGCATGGTCGGAACGAACAACCACGCCGTAACTAGCGCAGTGACGACGACTGCACCGACGAGAAGCGGTTGTTTCGGCCGGAGGGCGGAGCGGGTACGTGAATTCGACATGAAGATATGACTGTGGTTATGTGTATCAGTACCGTAAGAGTTTCCCTCGGTGACGAAAAAGGCGATGTCGGAGACGTCAGTCGGAGGCGTCCGGTGCAACCGTTTTCGGGGACGACGCCGACGATTCGAACAGATGACAGGCCGCAATCTGGTCGCCGGATTGTCTGAGTTCCGGATGCTGCTGTTCGCACACCGTCTGGAACTCCCGATTGAGTTGCTCCATGGCGTCTTCTTCGTTCCCCTCGATGAGGTCACGAGCGGCAGACCGGAGCGCATTCTCGGCTTGCCGAGGCATGTCGAGTGACTTCACATTGACTCTCCCGTTGTTCTCGGCTTCGTTACGGTGTTCTTCCGGCAGTTCCAACGCGAGTCCGGACGCGAGCAGTTGGTCAACGGCCGAGCGTTGTTCGTCGGCGTCGATTTCTTCGACGTCTAGGTCGCCCATCGCCGCGCGGCGCTTGAATTGGAACGCTCGCCGGAACGCATCCTGACTACCAGTCCAGTCCTCCGGTGGAATGATTTTCGAACACCGCGGGTGGAACCGACAGCCACTCGGCGGATTTCGCGGGTCTGGAACCTCTCCGGTGACATTCGCTCGGCGTCGTTCCGCGTCGGGTTCGATTTCCGGTACTGCGTCGAACAGCGCCTCCGTGTAGGGATGTTTCGAGTTCGTCACCACTTCGCTCGTCGGCCCCTGTTCGATGATGTCCCCGAGGTACATGATGGCCGTTCGGTCACACATGTATCTGATGAGGGAGAGGTCGTGACTGATGAACAGGTACGTGAGTCCGTACTCGTCCTGAAGCTCCTTCATGAGGTTCAGCACGCCCGCTCGAATCGACACGTCGAGCATCGACACGGGTTCGTCACAGACGACGAAATCCGGATTGACGACTAGCGCACGCGCAATCGCGACGCGCTGGCGCTCCCCACCCGAGAGTTCCTTCGGGAACTCGTTCAGGTACGCCTCCGCGGGCGAGAGTCCTACGTCGTTCAGCACCTTGATGACCCGCTCCCGCCGGTCTTGGTAACCGTCTCCGATGTCGTTTATTTTCAACGGCTCGACGACGGACTGGAAGACGGTCATCCGCGGATTCAGACTCTCGAACGGGTCTTGGAATATCATCTGGACACGCTGGCGGAACACCTTCTGGTCTTCGCGTGAGAGTTGGGTTACGTCTCTGCCGTCGAAGCGAATCGTTCCCTCCGTCGGGTCGTAGAGCTTTACCAGCAGTTTTCCGAGCGTGGTTTTCCCGCAACCGGATTCGCCAGCGATACCCATGATGTCGCCACGGTTGATGGTGAGGTCGACGTTCTGAACTGCCCGAACTGGCTGTGCTTCCTTTCCGAGCAGTCGGTCGACGACACCCACCGACAGGTCGAACAACTTCGAGACGTTCTCGATTTCTACTAGTGGGTCTGCGTTGTGTTCTGATGCCATGTTTCTTCCTTTTGCGCGTCAGTGCGCATCGTTTCGAGGTCGTCAATTCGATAGCAAGCCGACCGGTGCATATCGGGAGAACCCGCTTCCGTTCGCCGTCCTCCTTCCGCCTGTTCAACGTCGTATCCCGGTGGATGTGCCGAATGACATTCGTCCACGACGAACGGACATCGCGGTGCGAATCGGCAGCCATCGTTCGGGTCGAGCAGCGTCGGTGGCGACCCCGGTATCGAGATGAGTTCCTGTTGTTCCTCTTCGACCGTCGGGAACGAGTTCTTCAACCCGAGCGTGTACGGGTTTGCGGCGTTGTTGAGCACTTCACCCATCGGGCCGCTCTCCATCATCTTCCCGCCGTACATCACCGCAAGTTGGTCACAGATTTCGGCCATGACGCTGATGTCGTGGCTCACGACGAGGATGGCGACGTTGAACTCGTCTTGAAGCGCTTCGAGTTCTTCGAGGATACGGTCTTGAATAATAACGTCGAGCGCTGTCGTGGGTTCATCCGCGATGAGCAAGTCCGGGTTGCACGCCATCGCCATCGCAATAACGGCGCGCTGTTTCATCCCCCCACTGAACTGGTGGGCGTAGTCGTCCGCGCGGTCGGGTTCGATACCGACGCGTTCGATGAGGTCGCGAGCGCGTTCGTCCGCTTCCGCTACGGGAGTGCCCGGTTCGTGACGCAGTATCGCTTCCGTAATCTGGTCGCCGACTTTGTACACCGGGTTGAGCGCGTTCATCGCACTCTGTGGAATGAGCGCGATGTCACGCCACCGAACGTCTCGAATCTGTTGGTTGTCCAGTTTTGCGAGGTCGGTCTTTCCGTCTGCTCTGACCGGGTATCGGTCGTCGTCAATTATCTCCTGTCGCGCGTTTCCGTTCTCGTCTTCCCATTCGGGAAGCGTTCCGTCGAACCAGATTTCACCACTCTCGACGTATCCGTTCGAGTCGAGTAGGTGGATGAGTGATTTGGCTAGCGTCGTTTTTCCACACCCCGATTCACCGACGAGTCCGTAGGTTTCGCCGTGGTCGACGTTGAACGTGACACCATCGACAGCGTGAACCTGCTTGTCTCCGGCGTCGTAGCGAACACAAAGGTCGTTTACCTCTAGCAGTGACATATCATTACTCCTGTGGGTTGGCAACGTCCTCCACCGAGAATCCGATGAAGTAGAACGCCGCGGCGATGGACGTGATTGCCAGTCCCGGCGGAATCAGCCACCACGGCGCGTCGTAAATGTGATTGTTCGCTTTCACGTTCTCGATCATCATCCCCCACGAGTTACTCGTGAAGTCTGCCAGACCGAGGTACGCGAGCGATGCCTGTGCGAGAATCGCCACCGCGGCGTCCTGTGCCAGAAACACGAATGCGAGCGGGAGGACGTTCGGCAGGATGTGCCGGAAGACGATTCGGGTGTCGCTAGCACCAGCGACTCGTGCTGACTCGACGTACGCTCGTTCCTTGAGCGAGAGTGTCTCCCCGCGTATCAGGATGCAGTTGTTGAGCCACGACGTAATCGCGATGCCGAGGATGATGTTCGTCGTCGTGATTCCGCGAATCGCGACGAGAACGATGAGGAACGGGAGGAACGGCATCCCGTACATCACGTCGACGATGCGCTGGATTGTCTCGTCAACCCACGTGTCACCGTAGAAACCGCTGATGAGGCCCAGCGGAACGCCCACCAAACTCGACAGAATTCCGGCGGCGAAGCCGATATACAGCGCGTTCTTTGCGGCGTAAACGAGCAGGGTTAGCACACCTTCTCCGAGTTTGTTCGTTCCGAGCGGCGCGAAGAACGGGTCGCCGAACGCCGGCGGGTGTGGCAGTTGCTGTTTCTGCTGGAGCGTTAGATACGCATACTGGTCGTTGCCTACGAATGCCCGCCACTCCAAACTGTGCGGCGCGAACACTGATGGGAAAAGCGCCCACAGAATGTACATCACCAAGATGAGTATTCCGAGAACGCCCATCTTGTGTTGGGTGTATCGGCTCCATCCCCGTTTGAAGCGCTCGATCCGCGGTTCCCATCGTTCCTTGAGCGAACTGGTCGCTGACGCGTTTTCAGACTGTGTTGACATTTATGATTTCCCCCCGAACTTGATCCGCGGGTCGAGATACGTGTACGCGATGTCCGTCACCAATCGCATGACGATGATGAGGACTGCGAGGATGAAGAACGCGGCCTGCGTGACCGGATAGTCCTGTTGTAACACCGCACCGACCAGGAGTTTTCCGATGCCGGGCCAGCTGAACACGCTCTCGATGAGGACGCTCCCGTCGATGAGGAACGCCAGTCCGACGATTGCCTGCGTTGCAACTGGAATCAGCGCGTTGCGGGCCGCGTGTTTCATCATCACGGTGCGCTCGCTGAGGCCTTTGGCTCTCGCGAGGAAGACATAGTCTTCCCCGGTAACGTTGTTCATCGACGGACGCATGACGAGCATGGCCCCGACCCACCCCACGAACGCGATACTGAACAGCGGTAACGCGATGTGATGTAAGATATTCGTCATCGCTAACCACGGCGTCCAATCGGCAATCCCGAACTGATCGATCATGAACGTGCTTTTCAGTAAGCCAAGTTCGAAGTCGAACAGCCAGATGAACAGCCATGCAATCCAGAACGCGGGCATGGAGTACATCGTCAGGCCGGACGTGTAGATGATTTTGTCCTTACTCGTCCCGCGCCACCAACCCAGATACATGCCGACGAGTGGGCCGACGGTGTACGCGACGACGAACCCTGCACCGAACAGGATGAGGGTGCGTGGCAGTCGTCGAATGACGACGTCCCAGACGGGTTCTTTGTGCATCGGTGAGCGCCCGAACTCTCCCACCTGGTAATTTATCATGAAGTTCGTGTACTGTTTCCACAACGGCTCGTTGAGTCCCCAAATCTCGCGGAGACGCTCAACCTGCGATGGTTGCATCTCCGGAGTGATCATGTTCGTGATAAACGACCCCGGCATGCTCCGAACCAGAACGAATAGAATCGTCATTATCACGAGCAGGGTCAGGTAGGAGACAACGAGACGCTTTGCGAGATAGCGTGTGCTAATCCTACTCATTGTTTGCTAACTATTAATTTCGGTGTACTGTTTACCATATCGCTTACTCTTGCGTATCCATGCCATGCATGGTACACATTCATTATCAATGTAGTGATTCTCGTATCAGCTGCGTACTAAATACAACCAAACCCCCAACTGACCGGTGAAAAAACCAGCAACGAGGGCCGTAGACCCTGTCGTTATCCTTCGAGGTTGTCGTTGAGATACATGTTACCGTACTCGGTGCCCCAGTTCGCGTAGCCGGGGTCAACGATGTTCTCGACGTAGCCACCGAATTTGGCCGTGTTCATCGGCCAGCGGTACTTCGAGTAGTCACGAAGCATGTACGGCATGTCGAGGTAGATCTTCTCCATCGCTCGTGCGAACTTCTTCGCACGCTTTTCGGGGTCGGGTTCGCTGTACGCATCCGAGAGGAGGTCGTCGGCACCGCTGTCGCCGACACCGTATCCCGTGGAGTTGTAGGCAAACTGTTCCGTATCGTCGCCCGCGTTTTGCGAGTGGAAGAACGAGTGAAGCGACGTTCCGTACGCACTGGTTCCGCCCCAGCCCATCGGATAGATGTCGAAGTCTTCCTCGTTGTACACCTTACCGGACATGGTGTTGAACGCGACCGGTTCGGTACGAACCGGGATACCAACTTGGTGGAGGTTGCTCGCCCACTGCTGGATGGCTTCCGCTTCATCCGGCTGTTCGCTCGGTGGGTCGATGAAGATGGTTATCGGGTTGCCGTCCATCATCTCAGGAACAGTCTGGCCGTTGACTCGAATCTCTTTGTCCACTTCGACGTCAGCGTCCTGAAGAATCGACGACTGGACGGATTCGAACGTGTAGTTGTACTTGGCTTCCGACTGGCTGGCTTCGACGCCGGAGAACGTACCGGGGAAGTCCTGTCCAGCGTAGGTGCCGGATTTGCTGACGACCTGCCCATCGGTAAGGAATTTACGAACTGCTTCCACGTCGGGTTTCTTGCTGCCGTCCTGACCGCGGAAATTGAACGCTTCCGTCTCCGGGGCGGTCAGCAGTTCGCCGCCGTGGACTGTCTCGGGTCGGACACCCTTGTAACCGGGGGACTGTGCGTAGTCGCCCTTGATGACGAAGTTACCTTTGAGTGATTTGACCCAGAACTGTTCGTCCCACATGAACGCCATCGCCTGTCGGAACGCCACGTCGTCGAGCGGTTGGCGTCGGAGGTTGAAGCCGTAGTAGGAGAAACCGCTGTCGTAGCCTTTGACGAGGCCGATTCCGTCCTGTTTTTGCGCCTTCGGAATGCTCGAAACGTCGAGGCTTCCGTAGTGGGTATCGATATCGCCGTTCATGAACGCCTGCGTCATGGGTGCGACGCCGCCGTACACCTTGAAGTTCACACCGTCAAGGAACGGGCCGCCGTGGAGGAGCGACCCGTGTTCTTTGATCCAGTCGAGGTTGTTGAGCGCGTAGGTGTTCTCGATGTAATCGCGTCGGAACTTGACCTGCATCGAGGTGTCCGGGTTGTACTGGACGAGTTTGCCCGGCCCGGTACCGACCGGCCCTTCCTCGTTTTCTTCCATCGGGTCGTAGTTCTGGTAATCGACGTTCTCCCAGATGTGTTTGGGAAGCATTGGAACGTAGCCAAGAACCTTCGAGTCCCACACACCGACCTGTCGGGAGAGCTTGATGTGGAAGTCCCAGTCGTTGCTGGCCTCTTCAATCGACTCATAATCGTTGTAAACCGAGTACTGTCCCGGTTCGTTGTCGAGCATGAACTGATAGGAGAACAGGATGTCCTCCGTTTTGAACGATTCACCGTCGTTCCACTCCAATCCGTCCGTGCGGGCGTTAAAGTAGATGTCCGGCTTGTCGCTGTCTCCGTTTTGAAGTTCCCAGTCGGTGAAGACGCTGGGTTTGACCTCGAACGTGACGGGGTCTTGGGAGACACCATAGTTGTAGACCGGACTAAGCCCTACAGTAGAGTACACACTGCTGGCTAGTATGAGGTTCGGACTGTCAGGGGCTTCCGGCAGACCGTAGCGGAGCGTTCCACCCGGTTTGATGTTCTCCGGATTAACGTCAACGGTGTTCGCACCTTGCGTCGTCCCGTTGTCGTTTGAATCAGTGCCCTGTGGGTCATCGCCGTCGTTGTTCCCAGAACAACCAGCAAGGGAGAGAGCAACAGCGCCAGCCCCACTCGCCTTCAGGAAGTTCCGTCGGCTTTCATCTGTACCACTTCGGTTGCGTCGCCGTGGCATACCAAAGACTTGTAGAAGATGTATTTAAAGCTACTGATTGCCGAAAGCTTTTAGTTTTAATAGCGTTATAAAAGATAAGAGCCGTTCTAAACAAGTCTCGGAGATTTATAACGGAAAGAGATGCGGTATGATAATTTATCGTTACTGTTCACTAGTAGCTTCCTTGGCCAACATCCAGTAGTATATCGTCCCAGCGACCGCCGTCGTTCCCAACAGGAGATGCGACTCCGATGGTAGTGCCCCCGTGTTCTCCTGCGTCCAGAAAATACTCAATGCCGACCAAATACTAGCCATGAAAAATCCGGCGCTCAACAGCCAGAGGCCCATCGGCTTCCGTCCGGAGCGAAAAACGACGATAGCGACGGTCATCGTAATTCCCGCCATAATCGCCACCACGCCACGCGTTCCCAACATTCCGTTGCTACTGCGAACGAAAATGGTATAAATCGTCCGTTTTCTGCCGACCGTTCAACATTCGACACTGCATTTTTCGTCTACTTGACACCGAGCACTTCGAGAAGCGTCGTCGCCGCTGCGTGCGATGACTCTGGCCCGCGCGCGGTGAGCAAGTCGCCGTCCACCCGAACGCTGGTGTCCGAACCGAGTTCCGCATCCCAGTTGCCGCCTGCCGCTTTCACTTCGTCTTCGACCCAGTAAGGAAGCTTTCGACCATCCGGCATGCGGTCGTGGTCGTCCACGATTTCTTCTTCCCACTCGTTCGGGAAACCGGTCACATCGCGGCCCTCGACGAGGAACTCCCCGTTGCTGTCCCGCGTAAATGCGAGCAGTCCGACTGCGTGACAGACGACGAGCGCTTTTCCGTTTTCATCTTCGACGGCGTTCCGAAGTAACCGACGCGCGTGTGAATCCTGATTCACGTCCCACTCCGTTCCGTGTCCGCCGGGGAACACCACCGCGTCGTACATGTCGCTGTCCGCATTCGCAACGGGCATCGGATTTTGTAGTCGCTGGTCGTTCTCGTGTGCTTCACGGACGCGCTCGGCGGTTTCCTCACCGACGTTTTCGGGGTCGATAGAACGGTCGTCTACGACCGCTTTCGAACCGCTCGGCGTCGCAATATCTATGTCGGCACCCGCGTCCGAAAGCGTCTGAAGCGGGTCGATACACTCTTCGCCCCAATAGCCTTCTTCGCTGACTACGAACAGTACGGCGGTCATACGACGAACTAGTGTGTCCGTCTCAATAAACCGGATGGCCCCGGAAGAATGCGCTTGTTTCACCTCGCTCGAACTTCTCCCACTCTGTTCGTTGGCGAACGTTGGAGAAACAATTCACTACGGAACTTGTTTCGTCAAAAGTAGCGGGAGGTAGATTTGAACTACCGATCTGCGGGTTATGAGCCCGCCGGAATCTCCTGGCTATCCCATCCCGCTGTATCATCGTAATGCCGTCCAGTAGTTAAGGGTTGTGATTCACTAGCCGTATGCGGTTTTGTACCGTGATTTCACGGGCTGATTGAAAATATCCGATTACTTTCATGACCCCAAGACGTATATCGTTCCGGCGCACGCACAAAAGCAGAGATGGAGTTCGCGCTTATCGCTCTCTGGCTAACCGTCTACTATGCGCTCGCGCTTGTTGGTCTTCCAGTCGCGTCCGCACTTTTTTCTCGATTTCCCGACCGTGGGGCGACGTTCGCGCTGCCAATTTCGCTGACGATACTGACCATCATCACCTACTGGTTCGGGCAGTTCGCATTCAACACGGCAGTCGTCCTCGTTTCTGTTCTCGTTCTAGTCAGCCTCTCCGCGTTTCTCACGAGACGTAACCTCGAAATTGACCTTCGTAGCTACGCCGAAGCGATGGCGGTTTTCACCGTCGCATTCGGATTTCTCGTCCTCGTTCGGGCTATCGACCCGGCAATCGTGGCGACCGGCGGCGAGAAGTTTCTCGATTTCGGGCTGCTGAAATCGCTCATGCGCGCCCCCGAACTCCCGCCCGAAGATATGTGGTTCGCGGGCGAACCGATTCGCTACTACTACGGCGGCCACCTCGTTGCCGCGATTTTAACGAAACTAACGGGAACCGCGCCGAAATTCAGCTACAACCTCGCACTCGCCGGATTCTACGGCATGCTCGTCAGCACGGCCTACGGATTGGCACGGGCGGTGGCCGACCGCCACAAAACCTCGTCCCGTCTCGCTGGCGTCCTCGCTGGATTTTTCGTAGGATTTGCTGGTAATATCTTCACTCCGCTTCGTTTGCTCGCAAACGCGTTTCCGAGCGCGCTGGTCGAAGCCATTGCGACGCCGTTAGAGATGGAATCCGCGAACTTTCCGCTCGACCCGATTGAGTTCTGGTACTGGGAAGCCAGCCGCGTCATGGTCGATACCATAAACGAATTTCCTCTGTTCGCGTACATCAACGGCGACCTCCACGCGCACATGATGGGACAGCCGTTTTTGCTGTTCATCACCGCGCTCTGTTACGCGATATATCGCTCTCACGCAGAAATTCGGTGGCGTCAACTGCTCGTCTTCGGCGTGCTCCCACCGGCCGTGGCGTTTCTCGGCACGATTAGCTTCTGGAGTTTTCCGACCGCGTTGGGCATCGTTTGGCTTTCGCTTACCTTCGCCGAGGAACACCCGGTAACGCTCGTTCCCGGCGGAGCGCGACTGGCAGAATCCCAATCAGCACTCGCCGACGAAGTCGGCAAAGTCGCCGTTTCGCTGGCGATTACCGCCGTCGTCGGCGTGCTTGCGTTCATCTGGGCTGGGCCGTTCGTGGTGAACGTCCTGCTCGGGTCGGCGAGCACCCGGAGCATCGACTTCTTCCCCGACAGAAGTAGCTTCGTGGAACTGCTCGTCGTTCACGGCGCGTTCCTCCTCCCGCTTGCCCTCTATCTCGGAAGTCACGTTCGATGGGACGAACAAAACGCGACGGGAGTCGGAATCCTCGGTGGAGTGCTGCTCTTGCTTGGCTGGCAAAGCGGTTTCACGGCGTTGGTGCTAGTCGCCCCGCTTCTCGTCGCTGGCTGGCTTCTGCTCCGCCTCGATGCCGACCTCGGTTTCGAGACGGTGCTTTTGGTGGCGGGTGCGGGTCTGGTCATCCTCGTCGAGTTCGTGTACGTCCAGGACAACGCAATTGCGGGCCGGTTCAACACCGTGTTCAAGGTGTACATGCAGGTGTGGGTGTTCTGGGCCGTCGCAGTCGGCGTTGCGCTCGCGCGACTCGTAACGGATTCAGTTCCCGGCTACGCCGCGAAAACGAGATTCGATTCAGCGGAAACACCAACCACACCATCTGCGCCCATCTCCCGTCGTGCCGGAATGGCCGTTTTCGTCTGTCTCCTCGTCCTCTCAACGTCCGTATACGGCGCGTTCGCACTCGGGGAACACGTCGGGTCGGAGAAACCGGTTCATCGTCCGGACGACCCATCGCTCGACGGGACGGCATTTATTTTGACGACGCATCCGGACGAAGCCGGTGCAATCGAGTGGTTAGATGAAAGAAAAGGACGGCCGCACATCGTCTCTGCACAGGGACAGCCCTACCAATGGGGAAGTCCGGGGTCGTCGCTTACCGGCCTGCCGACTGTTCTCGGCTGGTATCAGGAGCGAATCTATCGCGGCGACGCGGCCTACGCAGAGCGACAACGCGACGTGGAACTGATTTTCAGGTCGAACACCGCGTGGCCTACGCGCGCCGACAAACTCGCCAAACACGACGTGAAATACATCTACTACGGTCCGCGCGAGCGCCAGCAGTACGGCAGAACGGCGTTCGGAACCTACCCCGGAATCGAGCAAGTCCATCGCTCCGGGTCGGTGTCGATTTACGAAGTGAATCAGACGGTTATCGAAAGTGAAACCGATAGTTCGAATTAGTCCAGCGACAGCCCCGGATGCCAGCGGTCAACACCGGCTTCCGCTTTCTGTTCGTCCATCTTCGCGAGGAGTTTCACGGCGAGGCTGGCCGTTTCCGCAGCGCGGGATTCGCCCTCGGTTCGGAACTCGCCGGTTTCGCGGTTGGCGTAGACCGAACAGACCGCACCCGCGCGGAGGCTGTAGATGTTCGCAATCGTCAGAATCGCGCTCGCCTCCATCTCGATGTTCTTCACATTCGCATTCTTGAGATGGGTAACCAACTCGTCGCCACCTTCCGCGCTGAAGCCCTCGAATCCGGGACGACCCTGTCCCGCGTAGAAGCTATCCGCGCTCATCGTGATTCCCGTGTGGTAGTCGTAGCCGAGTCGCTCCGCGGCGGCGACGAGGGCCGCGACGACTTCGTAGTCCGCGACTGCCGGGTAATCTTCGCGGACGTATTCGTCGCTCGTGCCTTCCTGCCGAACCCCGCCGGTCGTGATGACGAGGTCGCCCACGTTCATCTCCTCTTGAATCGCTCCGCACGACCCGACGCGGATGAACGTGTCCGCACCGATTCGGGCCAGTTCCTCCACCGCGATTGCGGCGGACGGACTGCCGATTCCCGTGGAGGTGACGCTGATTGGCGCGTCCTCGTAGGTTCCCGTTGCGGTTCGGTACTCGCGGTGGTAAGCGACTTCCTCTGCAGAATCCCAGAACTGCGTTATTTTATCGACGCGCTCGGGATTTCCGGGCAGGAGAACCGCATCGGCAACGTCGCCCTCACCGACTTCGATGTGGTACTGTACGTCCGCGTTCGGGTCTTCGCTGTCATCCATGTCATGTGGGTTCGTCGCCGGAAAAATAGGTGCTTCGTCGTGGCTTTACTAACCTACTCCAGCATCTCCTCGGTAATCGTGTTCGGGAGCAGTTCGCCGAGCGTGTACGCCGTCACTTCGCCATCGCCCTCGTCACAAATCACTTTCAGCGATTCGTCGCAGAACTCCGCGAGCGTCTGGCGGCACATGCCACAGGGAGTGACGCCATCCCGTCGTGCGGAACTCACGGCCAGTCGGTCGAACTCCCGGTGGCCCTGTTTTATCGCCTCGGCGATTGCGACTTCCTCCGCGTGGAGCGAATTGCTGTAGTTCGCGTTTTCGATGTTACAACCGACGAAAACGGTTCCGTCCGTAGTTCGAAGCGCAGCTCCGACCGGATATTCCGAGTACGGGACGTGTGCCTGTTCCTGTACCTCGCGTGCCTGCTCCATCAGGTCGTCCATACGAGATAGATGAGTGTCGGTAGTTCAAATAAAAATCGAAGGTGGGCTCGCAGTCAGAGCATTCATCTGTGGATGCAATATGGTGATTTTTCATTTTCAACGCGCGGGAACGAAATGAAGTGGGCGACTCGTGCAAGGGACGAAATGAATGTAATGGGCGAGGAGGTTAGGGAGGACGAGGTTCGGTTGCGGCGTTTGGAGTCGTGATTTGCTAACTGATACTCGGTAATTTTTCCCGTCATAGTGGCTTCTCCGTTCGAACCGATTCCATCTACAAACCACTTCCCCACTCACCAACGTTTATAAACGAAAACGCAACCAGAACCGATGTGTCTCACCGACAAACGGAAATTGAATCAAACCCGATTCAAAAACCAATCCCACCGACAGATCGCCCGCCGCCCTACTCTTCGCCGGATTCGTAGTGTTCGCCAGCCGCATCCGGAATGCGGGTTCGACCGACGAACGCCAGCACGACGATAACCGTCACGTAGGGGATGATGCCGATGAGTTCGTTCGGCAGTTGGAAGCCGACCTGCTGGAGTCGAATCTGAAGCGCGTCGAGACTCGCAAAGAGGAACGATGCGCCGAAGGCACCAAGCGGGTTGTAGTTCCCGAACAGGAACGCCGTGATGCCAATCCAGCCGCGGCCATCGACCATCGTGGTGCCGCTTCCGTTGAACAGTCCGGCCTGTCCGAGCGACAGCCCTGCGCCGCCGATTCCCGCCAACACGCCGGAGAGGAGGACGCTCGCGTAGCGAACGCGCCGCACGTCCACGCCGACAGTGTCGAGTGCCATCGGGTTCTCACCGCTGGCTTTCACCCATCTTCCGAACGCCGTTTCGTTCAGGACGAACCACGTAAGCGGAACGGCGGCGAGGAGCATGTACACCACCGGATTGGCATCGAAGAGTATCGGCCCGACGACTGGAATGTCCGCGAGGAGCGGAATCTGCCAGTTGTTCAAGGTGCCGACACTGGGGCTGTTGACGCGCCCCCAGATGATTTTGCTACCGAACGGTGCGAGTCCGAGCGCGATGAGCCACACCGCAAGCCCAGCGATGATTTGGTCGGCCTTGAACTCGATGCAGACGATTGCGAACAGGAGCGCAAAGAGCGTGCTCGCCAGCACTGCGGCGAAAAAGCCGAGCCAGAGCGTCGTCTGTGTCGCTCCGGCCGACCCCGCCATCGTATCGGCAACTGCGATACCGATGAATGCGGAGATGATGAGCAAGCCTTCCAATCCGATGTTGATGACGCCGCTCTTTTCGGCGAAGATACCGCCGAGCGCGGCGAACCCGATTGGTACCGTGTATCGAAGCGCCGCACTAACGTAGCTTCCGTCGATAGTGCCGACGAGTCGGCCCAGCGCACTTCCCGGGAAGAGGAACCCGAGAACGCCGATGACGATGGCCGAACCAATCGAGAATCCGGCGATTCGGACGCGACTATTCATCGCTCTCACCTCCCTCGACTGCAGTGCCGCCATCCGTCGCTACAGCACCCTGTTTCTCCGGGGTCACCCAGCGCTTGCCAACCATGCGGAAGAACTCCGGCATGGCGACGAACAGGATAATCAGACCGCGGAGGACGCCGACGAGTTGCTTCGGAACGCCGAGCGCGAAGTCGATGGTGAGACTGCCGCTTTTCAGCATCCCGAAGAGCAGTGCGGCCAGCGGAACACCGAGCGGGTTGTTTCCGGCTAGAATCGTCACCGTGATGCCGTCGAATCCGAACGATGGGACGCCCGTTTGCCACCTACCGAGAATCATCAACACGTAAATCGCACCGCCGATACCGCCGATGACGCCCGACAGTGCCATGCTCGACACCATCGTTTTCTTCGCGTCCACGCCGCCGTACTCCGCCGCCTTCGGTTGAATCCCGCTCGTTCGGAGGTCGTATCCGAACGCGGTTCGGTGTAACAGCAGGTAGATACCGACCGCGAGAACGAGCGCGCCGACGACGACGAGAAGGGAGAACGACGACCCGCGAGGGAAGAGCGTTGGCGAGAGTGTCGCATACTCGGGAATCGAACGCGTCTGGACGTTCCCGCTACCGGGCTTTTGGAAGTATTCGGAGACGAGAACGAAGGCGAGTCCCGTTGCGATGAAGTTCAGCATGATGGTGGTAATCACCTCGTTCGCGTCCGCGTAGGCTTTCATCGCGCCGGGAATCGCGCCGTAGATTCCCCCGACGACCGCGCCAGCGAACAGTCCGAGCGGAATCAGGATGATTCCGCCGACGATTCCGGTCGGAACGTGAGGTGCCGTCCAGAGGACAGCCATCACGGAGCCGAGCGCGCCCAAAACGAGCTGTCCCTGCGTTCCGATGTTGAACATACCAGCGCGGAACGCGACTGCGACGGCTAATCCGGTGAACAGGAGCATCGTCGTCTCTCGAAGCGTGCTCGCCAAACTGTACAGGTCGATTGCCGGGTTGAACGGAATCAACGAGAACTGCTGTGGATTGGCGAACGCGCCGATGAAGAGATATTTGTACACTTGTATCGGGTTGTAGCAGAACGACCCCGGAAGGGGGAGTTCGACACCCCAGCCACCGCTTCCGGGAATGGTGATGAGCATTCGCTGTGCGAGGAAGGGTTCGGAACAGGTCGCGACGAATCCCGAGACGAGGATGACGAGTCCGCCGACGAGAATCGACATCGCAAGCGCGGCGAGACTGATGAAAATGCGCTCGGCCGCGGAAGCCTCGACGAGTTGCCCGAGCGATTGCTCTGCTCGTTCTCGCCACGAACTCACTGTGCCTCACCTCCAATACTGGGGGCCTCTTCCGGTCGTTCACCGGCCATCAAGAGGCCGAGTTCCTCTTCGGTCACGCGGTTCGGGTCAACAACGTCCATGATTTCACCTTCGTACATAACTGCCAGTCGGTCGGAAAGTTGCTGAACCTCGTCGAGTTTCGAGGAGACGAGGAAAATTGCCTTCCCTTCGGCGCGCAAATCCAGCAGACGGTCGTGGATAAACTCGATACTTCCAACGTCCACGCCGCGCGTTGGATGGGCGGCAACGACGAGTGAGGGGTCGCGGGCGAACTCCCGCCCGACGATGAACTTCTGTTGGTTGCCGCCGGACAGCGATTCCGCGCTCGCATCGGCGTTCGGCGGGCGAACGTCGTACTCCTCGATGATGTCCTCCGCGTGCATTCGAGTTCTATCCCAGTCGATTCGGCCGTCGTTCGAAAACGGCCGCGTGCGCTGACTGCCGAGCAGTCCGTTTTCCACGAGGTCGAACTCCATCACCAGCCCTTGTTCGTGGCGGTCTTGGGGAATGTAAGCCATTCCCGAGTCGATTCGTTTTCGACGGCTCGTCTCCGAAACGTCGTCGCCGAAAAACTCGACTCGACCGTCGTCCGGCGTTTCGAGGCCGGTAACGCTCTCGATGACTTCGGATTGGCCGTTTCCATCCACACCTGCGATACCGAACACCTCACCTTCTCGGATTTCGAATCCAACGTCGTCCACCTGTACCACGTCTCGTTCGTCGGTCACTGTGAGATCGGACACCGAGAGGACGGTGTCACCGGGTTCGTTCGCGGATTTCTCGGTTTCGAGGAGCACTTCGCGTCCGACCATCAGTTCGGCGAGTTCTTCCCGCGAGGTTTCGTCGGTGTCTACCGACCCGACGTTTTTCCCATCCCGGAGGACGGTAATTTGGTCGGCGGCATCCATCGCTTCGCCGAGCTTGTGCGTGATGAAGATGATGCTCTTTCCTTGGGCCGTGAGTTCGTCGAGAACGGCGAGTAGGTCGTCGATTTCCTGTGGCGTGAGTACGGCGGTCGGTTCGTCGAGGATGAGTACGTCCGCACCGCGATACAGCGCTTTCAGAATTTCGACGCGCTGTTGAACGCCCACGCTCACGTCTTCGACGAGTGCGTTCGGGTCCACGTCGAAGCCGTATCGCTCACTTAGTTCACGCACCTCGCGTTCGGCGCGGTTTCTGTCCATGGCCAGCCCACCCCACTTTCGGGGTTCGTTTCCGAGGACGACGTTCTCCGCAATGGTGAGGGTATCGACCAGCATGAAATGCTGGTGAATCATGCCGATTCCGGCGTCGATGGCGTCCCGCGGAGAATCGAAGTCGTGGGGGTCGCCGTTGATAACGACCTGTCCATCGGTCGGTTCGTACAGGCCGTACAGGACGTTCATCAGCGTCGTTTTTCCGGCGCCGTTCTCCCCTAAAAGTGCGTGGATGGAACCCGATTCCACGGCGAGGTCAACGTCATCGTTTGCGATGACTCCCGGGAATCGTTTCGTAATGCCGTCGAGATATACCGCCCGGCTCATTGAATCTGGATTTCCGTTCTACCTGTTTAAACGCGCGGATTT
Source organism: Haladaptatus litoreus (assembly GCF_900156425.1). Taxonomy (GTDB): domain Archaea; phylum Halobacteriota; class Halobacteria; order Halobacteriales; family Haladaptataceae; genus Haladaptatus; species Haladaptatus litoreus. The sequence goes on along the minus strand of NZ_FTNO01000001.1, from coordinate 1,073,543 downwards.
GCGCTTACTTGTCTACTGTCGTTGGCACTTCGATGTCGCCGTCGATGATTGCCTGACGGGATTCGTCAACCTTCGATTTCACGTCGTCCGGAATCTTCGAGCCGAGGTCTGCGCCGTACACTGCTTCGACCCCGTCGGTTTCCAGACCGAGGTTGTTGACGGAACCGCCCTTGAAGTTGCCGTTCACGACGTTCTCGGTTGCTGTGAACACGGCTTCGTTGACGTGTTTGACCATACTCGCGAGGATGACGTTGCTGAACTGCGCCGTTCCCTTCGCTTTCGACTGGTCGCTGTCCACGCCGATTGCGAACAGACCTTTCTGATCGGCCGCCTCGAACACACCGGTTCCGGTACCACCGGCGGCGTGGTAGACGATGTCCGCGCCGTCTTCGTACATGGAGACTGCGGCTTCCTTCCCCGCGACGGGGTCGTTGAACGCACCGGCGTATGCGGTTCGGACTTCGATGTCTTCGCTTGCGTGCGCGACTCCAGCTTTGTATCCCGCTTCGAACTTCTTGATGAGCGGAACTTCCTCGCCGCCGACGAAGCCGACGACCGTCTCGCCGGATTTCGTCGCGCTGTTTGCCGCGCTGAAATCCTGCTGGGTGAGTAGCCCAGCGAGGTGGCCGACTTGGAACGAGCCTTGGTGCTCTTTGAACACGTAGTTCGAAACGTTCTGGAGGAGGTCGCCGTTTTCTTTCTCGGCGACGCTGTCCACGAGCATGAAGTTCTGGTCGGGGAACTGCTGTGCGTTGCTTACCAGTCCACTCGTCTGAACGAATCCGATACAGCAGATGAGGTCGTTGTTCCCGGACTGTGCGAACTGTCGCTGAAGGTTTTCCACGTCGCTCGGCGAACTCGGTTCGACGTTCTGGTAACTGACGCCGAGTTCCTGTTCCGCACGCTGGATGCCGGAGTGGGCCATGTCGTTGAACGAGTTGTCGCCCAAACCACCGGTTGCGTACACCATTCCGACACTGACATCGCTTCCCGCGTTGGAACCGTCGTCATCTCCGCCGTCCGTGGAGTTGCCGTCGCCATTGTCGCCGCCGTCGTCGCCGCCATCCCCGCCGCCGTCGCTCGGACTACTGATACAGCCAGCAAGACCGGCGACACCGACCGCACCGCCAGCCACCATCAATTTACGCCGCTGTTTGTCAATGTTCGTCATCTATGCGTAATTCAACAATTTATTTGTGATAAACGCGTCGCTTCACGCGTGTAAGTGCGAAAATAACTGTTTGCGCCGCCTTAGTTACTATTCTTTCGCCGCCGAAACGGCAGACGTAACGAGGTCTTTCGCTTCCGCGACTAATCCATCCACGTCCTCGCTCTCGGCGTAAATCCTGACGTATGGCTCTGTTCCGCTCGGTCGAACGAGAACCCACGAACCATCCGTCAGTTCGGCCCGAACGCCGTGTTCGGTTTGCACGGTTGCTTCGGGGAATCGTTTTGGAACGCTCGTTTCCAATCGTTTCATCGCCCCCGCTTTCGCGTCGTCCGGACAGGCGATGCTCACTTTTCGGTACGGTCGCTCGGTTACGTCGGTTCGAAGTGCGTCGATACCGCCAGCGTCGCCGACGAGTCGCGCCAGCACCGCTGCACTGGCGACGCCGTCGATCCACCCGCCGAACTGGGTGTGAATGTGTTTCCACGGTTCCGCGGCGAAGACGACTTCGGTTCCGTCGTCGCCGTCTTCGAGCGCGGACGCGATTCCCTCGTGAAGCGCACCGAGTCGAACGCGTTCGACTCGGCCGCCCGCCTCCCGAACGCGCTCGTCGATTCTTGCCGAGGCGTTTGGCGTCGTCACGACGACTGGGTCGTCGGCGTCGCTCTTTTCGGTGTAGTGCTCCGCGAGAACTGCGACGATGGTATCCTCGTGCACCACGTCGCCATTGCCGTCAACGAGAACGATTCTGTCCGCATCGCCGTCGTGTGCCAGTCCGAACGCGAAATCGCCGCTGGCGGTAAATTCCATCAGGTCGGTCAACGTCTCCGGCGTCGGTTTGCTCGGTCGCCCGGGGAAATGGCCGTCCACGTTCGCGTTGAGCGTGACGACCTTCGCACCCAGTGCGCGGAGGACTTGCGGCGTTGCCACGCTTCCCATTCCGTTGCCACAATCGACCGCGATTCGGACGCCGTCGAGGGGTGCACCGTGTTCGCGGGCGTACTCCATGACGGCATCGCGGTAGCTATCGAGAACCTCGATTCGCGTGCTGTCGCCCCATTCGTTCCACGGGAGCGGTGGTGTTTCGTCCTCGACACCGGCGTCAACGTCGCGCTCTGCCTCGCGGTCGTACTCCTGTCCGCCATCGAACAGTTTGATTCCGTTGTCCGTCGGCGGGTTGTGACTCGCGGTGAGCATGACGCCGCTTCGTCCCTGCGAGGCAAAGGCCAGCGCAGGAGTCGGTAGTTGCCCAGCACGGCAGACGTTCGCGCCCGCGCTTTCCAATCCGGCCTCCATCGCGGCGGCGAGTGCGGCACCAGTTTCGCGTCCATCGCGGGCGACCACGAACGTTTCACCCGGCGCTCCCGCCGACCGCCCGACTGCGAGCGCGAGTTCGGGCGTCACGCGCGAGACGACGTCGCCGCGGATTCCCGCGGTTCCGAACAGATTCATACGGGTGGATTCGCTCGCGGCTACTTAGGTTCCCGCGATTTCTTTTTCGTCCAATAACGATATGCGTCCCTCCGTCGTAGCGATTGACATGAACGTGCCAAAGATGACGACGCCACGGGGAGTGTTCGATTACATTCTCGGACTCATCATCGTCCTTGCAGTACTCGTCGGACTCTACGTCGTGGCCGTGATGGCGGGCGTCATCACGCCGTGGTTCTGACGCACAAAAGGAACGAAAAGAGATGGACGCGACGGCTGATGGACTACAGTTTACAGCTCGACACCGCTCGGGATGAGACTGTGCTGACGGAGCAGATTTCCTTCGCGGTTGTAGACGAGGAACGTGCTTTTGTCGTATTCGACGACGTGCTCGCCGTTGATGGCAATATCGACGTGATAGCGTCCGTCGGTTTCGTCCGATTCGTCGCCGTATGCGCGGGCGGCCCGAATGAATTTCAGAACGTCTTCCGCGTCCTCGTTGAGTTCGAGGATGAAGTCTCCGGTCGTTCGATTCGTGACGCTCACCACGCCGGTTGCGTCCGAGTCGTCCAGATTTGCTTGCAAGCGGAAGGTTACGTCCGTCTCGTCGGCTTCGAGCAGTTCACCGTCGAGAGCCGTGAGGCGCTCGCGGAGCGTCGAAGACGGCCCCTCGAAATCGATGATTACCGTCGGCTTACGCGGCGTTCCATCCGCATCCGCCCAATCTATATTTTCGACATCTAGTGTGAAGTAGTCGCGCCTCATTCCGTATACCCGCCTACGTTCTCGCGTCTCATGAACGTAACGCCATGTGATTGTGCTTCCTGTGGGTTCCGAAGCGTCGTTCGGCCGTCTCTGAAATTGGAAACGCAACCTGTTCGATTATCCAACATTGAAACTATCCAGCCATGATTTAAGTGGCCACGCTCCAATGAGCGTGACGAAACACGTCTGTCACGCGCGATATGAATCGAAATCGGGTGGAGGAACGAAGAACTGCGCGTGATAGACAGCATCAACACATGTCGGGTTTAGAGACAGAGGAACTGACCGTCCGCGTCCGGGAGTTCCACAAAACGATTCGCCGCACCGTCGAGATGCTTCACGGTTCCACGATTTCGGTCGGCGAGTACAATCCGACCGAGGACGGGTCGCTCATCACGTTTACCGGCGTTCCGGGCTACGAGGAAGTCGAACGCTATTGGGTGAACGCGCCCTTTGCGTTCGTCTCCATCAACTACGACGCGGAGGCGAACGACCACCTGTACTACGTGGTCGAACCCGAACTGGACGAGTTCGAGGCGGAACTGCTCGACCGACTGTTTTCGGACTTGCGCGAATCGCTCATCTATCGTCGGGAGATGGGCGGCCAAACCGCGGAAGACGTGCTCCGTGACGAACTCCGCGAACTACTGGAGGTGTACGGAGTCGAAGTCGATTCGGCGACCTTCTACCGCCTCTTTTACTACCTCTTTCGTGCCTTCCGCGGATTCGGCAAACTCGACCCGCTCATGCACGACCCGCACATCGAGAACATCTCGTGTGACGGCTACGACCTCCAGCTGTTCGTCTATCACGACGAGTACAACGACATCGAATCGAACGTCGCCTACGGTGAGGAGGAACTCGACAGCCTCGTCGTCCGACTCGCCCAGCAGTCGGGCCAACACGTCAGCGTCGGCGAACCTGTCGTGGAGGCGACCTTGCCCGATGGCAGTCGTGCGGAACTCGCGCTCGGCAAGGAGGTCACGCCGCGTGGGTCGGCGTTCACCATCCGAAAGTACGCGAACGAACCGTTCACGCCCGTCGATTTGGTGAACTACGGAACCTTTTCGCTCGACCAGATGGCTTATCTCTGGTTGGCCATCGAGAACAACAAATCGCTCGTCTTCGCGGGCGGGACTGCGTCTGGGAAAACAACCTCGATGAACGCGATTTCGATGTTCATCCCGCCGCGCTCGAAGGTTCTCACCATCGAGGACACCCGGGAACTGACCCTCTACCACGACAACTGGCTTTCCTCCGTGACCCGCGACAGACTGGACGAAGGCGCGGACATCACGATGTACGACCTGCTTCGCTCCGCTCTGCGCCACCGACCCGAATACATCGCGGTCGGTGAGGTTCGAGGACAGGAAGCGATGACGCTGTTTCAGGCGATGAACACCGGGCACACGACCTACTCCACGATGCACGCCGACAGCGTCCAGACGGTCATCAACCGCCTCGAAAACGAACCCATCAACGTGCCGCGGGCGATGATTCAATCCCTCGACATCCTCTCCATCCAGACCTTGACCTACGTCGGGGAAGAGCGCGTTCGCCGGAATCGAACGCTCGCGGAAATCAACGGCATCGACCAGCGAACCGGTGACTTGGACTACTCCACTGCGTTCTCGTGGGACGCCGCCACGGACACTGTAAAAAAGCGCGACAGCGACGTGCTGGACGAAATTCGGGACAACCACGGCTGGTCGCGTTCCCAACTGCTCACAGAACTGCGCAACAGAAAACTCGTGTTGCAGTACCTCCGCGAGAACGATGTCACCGACTATCGACGGTTTACTGCGATGGTCAACGAATACTACGCCGACCCCGAGCGAGTGGTCGAAAAAGTCAGTCGAAGCGTCGAAGCCGAGGTTGCGGAGTTCGACTGATGGGTCTGCTCAACTTCGTCCCGCTCGTTTTCGCGCTCTGCCTCCTCGCACCCGTCGCGCTGTCGCCCGTTAGCAAGACGGCCTATCGAATCGTCACCCGATTCTCCCTGCAAACGTTCGGCACCTACGTCCAAGACAGCGGGCGGCGGCGGGCGAAACGCTCCGACGTGCTTCAGTCAGCCCACATCGGGGAAACGTACCGACTGTACGCCTCGAAAACGTGGGTGTACTCCGCACTGGCCGCGATTTCAGGAAGCATCATCGGCGTCTATCTCGTCGGATTGGTGCTGTCTCTGCTTTCCGTCTCCCCCGAATCGGTTCGGCAGACACTTCCGTCGCAGTTCGTCTTTCTCGCCGACCTGCTTTCGGTTCCGAACCTCTCGCTCGGCGAACTGTTCGTCCTGTTGCTGTTCAGCAGTGCGACGGTCGGTTTGTTGGGTGGACTGCTGACCTACTGGCTTCGGTGGGAGACACCCTCCCATCACGGAAGCGCCCGGGCCAGACAAATCGACGCCAGCCTCGCTCGAACCGTGGCGTTCATCTACGCCCTCTCGCGCAGTGGGATGGCGTTCCCCGAAATCATGCGAACCTTGGCACGAAACCGGGACGTGTACGGCGAAACCGCGGAGGAAATCGCGGTCGGCGTGAAGGCGATGGACTTGTTCGGACTCGACATGCTGACCGCCATCCGGCAGATGGCGCGACAGTCGCCGAGCGAGAAGTTCGAGGAGTTCGGCGACAATTTGGCCAGCGTCCTCCAGAGCGGGCAGAGTCTCCCCTCGTATCTGCACGACCAGTACGAGCGCTATCAGAAGGACGCGAAAGTGCAACAGGAGGCGTTTTTGGAACTGCTGGCGACGTTAGCCGAGGGGTACGTTTCCCTGTTCGTCGTCGGCCCCCTCCTCCTCATCACCATCCTCGTCGTCATCGGCCTGATGGGAATGGCGGACACGCTCACGATTCTATACCTGATGGCGTATCTGTTCATTCCTCTCGGAAACCTCGGATTCGTCGTCTACCTCGACAGCATCACCGAATCGCTGAGCGTTAGCAAGGAAACGCGAAGATTACTCGAATCGAATCATCTCGACGTGCGCCGCGCCAGCGACCCGGACGCCGGACGCGCGGTCAGCGACGGCGGATTTTCTCCCGTCAACGAGGAACGACTGGACGCCTACGACCGATTGGAGGGGATTCGAACCGCGCTCTCCGACCCGCTCCGTGTCGTGCGCGAAGAGCCAGTAACCATCCTCTACGTGACGATTCCGCTCGCGCTTCTTTCCGTCCTGATTCGTCTCACGCCGGAAATCGGAGCGGGAACGGTCACGCTTGCCTCCGCTGACGACGTACTCGTACAGGCCACGCTGTTCGTGCTGGGGACGTTTGCGGTCGTCCAAGAGATGAAACGACGACGGATGAAAGCAATCGAGGCGGCAGTCCCCGACCTGTTAGACCGCCTCGCCAGCGTCAACGAAGCCGGAATGACCGTGGTCGAGAGTTTCCGCCGCGTCACGAGCACCGACCTCGGCGTGTTAAACGCGGAACTACAGCGAATGTGGCGCGACATCGAATGGGGAACCGACACCGCGACCGCACTCCGGCGGTTCGAACACCGAGTCGATACGCCGACGATTACGCGTGTCGTAACCCTCGTGACGAACGCGATGCACGCGAGCGGCGACGTGGGACGAGTGCTTCGAATCGCGGCGGACGAAGCACAGGCGTCCCGGCGACTGAAACGCCAGCGCGCACAGGAGATGATGACCTATCTCATCATCATCTACATCTCGTTTTTCGTCTTCCTCATCATCGTGGTGGCGCTGTCCGCCATCCTCATGCCCGCGCTCGAAAGCCTCCCTGAGGCGAACGCGGGCAGTAACGCCCCGACAGGTGGAAATCTCGGCGGGTTGGGCAACATCGCGGGCGTGGACTTCGACGCATACCGACTCGTCTTCTTCCACACTGCGCTGATGCAGGCCCTCTTTTCTGGTTTCGTCGCGGGGAAAATGGGTGAAGGCAAGATACGCGACGGTGCGAAACACGCGACTGCGATGTTCGCCATCGCCTACGTCGTCTTCCTCGTGCTCCAGTATTCCCTGTAGCTCTCGCCGATTGTTCTGACCCGCCGACCCGCAGGACATTTGCCTCCCGGCCCGAGAGTTCGGATATGGAACCGAATAGGGGTGACGTGCAGGCCACCTACGACCGAATCGCGGCGCATTTCGCCAAGACTCGGGAGTACGCGTGGCCCGAAGTCGAATCCTTTCTCGACGGGCGAACTGCCGACACTGCCCTCGACCTCGGGTGCGGAAACGGGCGACACGCAGAATTGTTGACCGCGCACGCGAGGCGCGTCGTTGGGGCAGACGTGAGCGCGGGCCTGCTGGCGGAAGCCAGCGCCCGCGCTCGGGAACGAGGATTCGAAACCGACCTCGTACAGTGCGATGCCGCGCGAATCCCGCTGACCCAAAACAGCATCGACCTCGCGGTGTACGTCGCAACGCTCCACCACTTGCCGACGAGAGACGCACGAGTCGGCAGTCTGGACGAACTGGCCCGCGTGCTTTCGCTGGAGGGCACTGCACTGGTCAGCGCGTGGAGTACGGCCCACGACAAGTTCGACCGAGAGGACGCCTTCGATACGACCGTGGACTGGACGCTTCCCGGCGGGGAAACCGTGCCGCGATTTTACCACATCTACTCGCCCGACGAGTTCCGGGAGGATGTCGCGGAAAGCGCGCTCGTTCCCGACGATATCTCAATTTCGAGTGGAAACTGCTACGCCCTGGTTCGTGGACGGAAACAGTAACACCCTTAAACCGGGATGCACAATTTGGAAGTACATTCGTATTCGAGTGCACCGGTGGTGAGCAAATCCTTCGGATTTGCGAACCTCGGTGCGAACTCGAAGCGAAGCGAGAGTTTGCACCGGTGGTCTAGTGGTAGGACCTGAGCCTTCCAAGCTCATGGCACGGGTTCAAGTCCCGTCCGGTGCATTTTACCACACACTACATTCTGATTCGTAGTCACACGTGTAGCGATTCGAGCGACTCCCAATCGGCCGCCAAGTCGCCAACTGCTTAGGCGTCTACTCCATACAGTCCGATTTGATGGACTTCGATTCCATTTCCCCGACCCGTTTCGTGGCGGCCCAACTCGCAGTCGTCGTCGCGGTGATTCATCTGACGCTTGGTGCGTTCAACTGGATTCGCTGGGCGGATGCCGGATTTATCATCCCTCGCGACCTTCGGTGGCCCTTGTTCGTTCTCTCCGGACTGCTCATCGTCGTCGGACTGTTTCTCGCCGCGGCGGGTCGGTACGAAAAACCGGTGTACGCTGGTGGTATCGTGCTCATGGCGGTCTACATCCTCGGCTACTTCGGCTGGCATCTCACGGGGCACCGACCACTGCTCTTGTTCGGCGAGGGACACCTCCACGAAGGGCCGTTTTTGCCGTTTGTCCTAGACCATCTGTTCGCTGGCCCCGTGAAGTTCGTCGCGCTCGTCTCCGAGTTCGGATTGCTGTTGTTGCTGGTGTATCTGCTGATTCGGGAGTGACGTGGTCAACACCCCGAATTCGGTTCGATTCACTTCGCGTTTCTGGCCTGCACCGAGAACGTAAACGGTACTTGCTTTTCGGCGTCCGGAACGCGCCACCATCCGTCTTCGCCCTCCTCCATCGCGGGGAACTGCTGATAGCAGGAGAAGGGAAACTCGTGGACGAACTCGATAGTCAATCCCGCCGAGGCGAGTGCAGTGACAACCTCGCCGAGGCCGTGTTGCCATTCTACCGCAGTCGTATTCTCAATATCCGCCTCCCAATCTGCATAGGTGCCTTCGACTTCGTACCGCATCGCGTCGTCCTCGAAATACGAGTGACCGATTTCGGCGGCTCCATCCGATTGGAGGTCGGCAAGGGTCGTCCCGAGTGGGTGAATTTCCGCCATGTAGAACGTCCCACCGGGTGCGAGAAACTCCGCGATTACTTCGGCCCACTCTGTAAGGTCTGGCAACCACGCCAGCACGCCGTAGGAGGTGTACACCACGTCGAATTCGCCGTCGAGTTCGTCTGGCAAGTCGTAGAGATTGGCTTGGACGAACTCGGCATCCAGTTCAGTCTCGTCTGCGAGTTCACGGGCCATCGAAACCCCCGCTTCGGAGAAATCCACACCGGTTACATCTGCACCCGCTCGCGCCCACGAGAGCGTATCGAGGCCGAAGTGGCATTGGAGGTGGAGCAGGGGTTTCTCACTTACGTCGCCCAGTTCCTCCAGTTCAAGCGGTCGAAGGGTCGTTGCGCCGTCGAGAAATCGCTCTACATCGTAAAATTCGGTATCCGGGTGGTGTTCTGCGAGTTCGTCCCAGCGTTTCCGATTCGTCTGCAAAAAATCGGCGGTTGTCGGGAGGGTGTCGTCTGGCATACTCTGTGGTTCTTTCGTGATGACAAAGCCATTCGGATGTGGTCACAGCGACGAACGCGGTTTCTACCGCTTCTACACTAGCATACGCACAAGGCCGCCAATCGTCCCCGCGGCGAGCGGAATCGCCACCACCAACGCGGTAATCTGACCCATTCCGAGGGCGGGCGCGAGTGACCCGTAAAACGCCAGCAGGGAGAGGAAAACGAGAAGCGAGAGAACGCCGAAACCCAATCCGGCCAGAACCCCGCGTTTCCAGCTTTTTGTCGGGAGACTGACCAGCGCGCCGCCGACCAGCAGGCCGAGCCAATGAACCCACGCGAGGGCGAGTCCGATGACGATTCCGGCACCAACGGCGAGGAGGCGGTAGGTCGCATTCGCTCGAAGTTCGGCGAGTGGATTCCCGGCGAATCGGCTCATCGCTCGCCTCCGTCGAACGTAACCGCCACGTCGCCGCGGATTTCGAGTGGCATGGGCTTGTACTCCGTATCCGCCCACGCTTTCAGTTGGTCGCGGTAGTGGTCGGAGAAGTAATCTCCCGAGTTGCCGCCCGGAATGATGGCCTCCGAATTGCTCCCTATCGGGCATATCATGCGCCAACTGCTGCCGACCGCCGACTCGACGCGATAGTTGTTCACGGTGTGGGCCGACCCGTCCGTCGGCAGTTCCGGATAGTTCAAAAACGACTGGTCGAACGGGTGGGTGATGGCTCGGGTCGTGTTGTAGTCGCCATAGACTTCTTCGTCATTCTTCTCGGTCATTATCGCCGCGGTTCTAAGCGCGTGAACCATTGTCGCGGCTCGACCATCGTTTCCGAACCAACGACGCCCGTCGAGGTGCGTCAATACCCAATCGCGGGGATAGTAACTGTCGTCCAAGCCGACTTTGTTGAACGTCTCCTCGAACGTTTGCCTCCGGAACGCGTCGAACCAGCGGACGAACAACAGGGCGGCCCGCGAGTCGCGTTCCATCCGATAGTCCCAGTCCGACAGCGTTTCGACCGCGGATTGAGGACCGTCCGTTCCGCGTGCCGCATCCAGCAGTTCCGGCACGAGGCTTCGGGCGCGGATGTCGAGCGTATCGTCCTGAATCGCTTTCATGGTCGCCACGTCGATGTCGCCGGATTCGACCGCCTCGTCCAGCATCTCGTAGATTCGCTCTCCGCGATACGGACTGGAGTAGCCCTCCGAGAGGTACGGGTCGTCGGTCACCCGCTGGTTCGCAGTCGCCAGTACGTCTGGGTTGACGACGTGCGGTTTCTCCTCGAACGGGACGAACCCTTCCCACGACGAAACACCGAACGGGGTGAAACCATCCCACTCGCCCTCTCCTGCGGAGCCATCGAAGATTCGATTCCCCCGCACCTCCTCGCCGTCCACCATCCGCCGCGGAATCCGCCCCGTGACGTAGTAGAGTGTGTTGCCGGATTCGTCTGCGTACACGAGATTCTGCGTCGGCAGGTCGAACTGCCGAGTCGCGGCAAGAACGTCGTCCATCCCCTCGCTCTTTGCGTACTGATGAATCGCCAGCGTCGTTTCGGTCGCTGTGTGGCCAGTCCACGCGACGCCGACGCGGTGCCCTTCGCGCTCCAGCATCGGCCCGTGAACCGTCTTCCGGGTGGTTATCGTTCTGTTCTCGCTTCCCGCAACCTCGATTTCTCGCTCTTTGGTTTCGAAATCGCGCCATTCGTCCCGGTAACGATAACGATTTCCGTCCATCTCGTACTGATAGAAGTCGATAACGTCCGCTCCGGTGTTCGTGAACCCCCACGCTCCGGCGTGATTTTCCCCGATGACGACGAACGGGACGCCCGGGAAGGTGACGCCGCGAGTCCGCATTTCGCCGACTTCGAGGTTCATCTCGTACCAGACCGGGGGTGCCATCAGACTGAGGTGCGGGTCGTTCGCCACGATTGGCTGGCCGCTTTCCGTGTGGTTTCCGGAGACGACCCAACTGTTCGACCCGATTCCGTGGTCGCGTTCGAACTCGCCCAACCAGTCGAGCAACGGCGTTCCGACCGAATCCACCGACGATTTTCGGTTGCTTTCGGTCACCGATTTTCCCTCGCTTCCCGTCGCCGGTTTTTCGGCGGTTGGTTCGCTCGGCGAACCAACCGCGTTCGTGGATTCCTGATTGCCATCCCTGTCGTTTCGGATGATGGGCGAATCGTGGTCGAGTCGTGCTGGATACAGTTCGTTCGCAACCGCTTGCCCGAGAGCGTCGGCAACTTTCGCGCGTCGGAGTGTTAGAAAACTACCCGTTAGATTCCACGAAATCTGTTTTTCCATCAGCATCGTGTCCGTGGGCATCCACGGGTCGGGTTCGTACTCTAACAGAGAAAATTCGAGCGGGAGCGGTTCGTTCTCGATGTAGCTGTTAACGCCGTCGGAAAACGCCCGGACAAGGTCACCGGTTTCGGTGTCGGCGACGTGGTTCCACGTCGCCGCCGCCGCGCCCGCGAAATCCATCCGGATGTGGAACTCGTCGCTCGAAACCGTCGATTCGCCGACGACGGCAGAAACCTCTCCGCGCATCAGTCGCCGCTGAAGGTCGAGTTGAAACAGTCTGTCCCGCGCTTGTGCGTAGCCAACCGCGAAGTAAAGTGCCTCCTCGCTGTCGGCCGTGATGTTCGGAACTCCGTCGTCATCGTACCGAAGCTCCGCGGAACCGTAGGAACTTTCGACCCGGGAGTTGGTGCGGTCAGTTGCACCGTCCCACGCCGTCCCGCTGAGTGGGGCGAACTGTCGGAGATAGCACCGAACCGGTGAGAGCGCGCCTCCGACGACGCTCCCGCCGATAATCGCCGCGACGAGCGCCCGCCGCGTGATGTCTGTGTTCATATCACAACGTGTGGCGTGGGCGATATAAATATCGTCATCCTGAAATAAGGGGGAGTCGATTGCCGGTCACTTCCACGGGTTCGTCACGAGGTCAGTCTGCACGTCGCTGCCGACTTCGATTTCGCAATCCGACTTCGCTCGCGCAATGCAGAGCAAAACGTATCCGTCCTCTTCCGAATCGCTTTTCAATCCTCTCGGTGGCCGCAGATGCTCGATTTTCCCCGTAAGCAGTCGTCCGGTACAGGTCGCACACGCGCCGGTTCGACAGCCGAACGGAAGGCCGATTCCGGCCCGTTCCGCCGCGTCGAGAACCGATTCGTCGCTCTCGGTGCGGACGATTTCGGTTCGTCTGTCTCGTCCTCGCCAGTGAAGTTCGATTCGGTGTCGGTCGCTCACTGTCGTTCGCTCACTGCCACACGTCGCTGGTGCAGTCGCCGTCCGGCCATCGAATCTCGTGCGCTCGGGCCGGGCCATTCGGCATCTCGCCGAAGTCCACGAGGAAATCCTCGTCCAAGGTCATCGTCCCCTTCCGCGGGTTCACGTCGGCTTTCAGCATCACGGAACCGCGTTCTGCCTCCTCGGGGTAGAACTGGTTGTCCCACGTGGAGAACAACGACGTCGTCCAGTAGAGTCGCTCACCGTCGATGGACAACTGAAGCATCTGCGGCCCGGCGATGACTTCTCGGTCGTCTTCTCCAGTCGGGTGTCGCGGGCCGAACAGGCCGCCCGCCCATAGTTGGTCTGCCAATCGCGGATTTTTCGGGTCGCTCACGTCGTACATCCGGACGTCGCCGTGGAGCCAGTTCGAGAAGAACAGGTAGCGGTCGTCCATCGACACGACGAGGTCGGTGATGAGGCCCGGAACCGGCATGTCCCAGTCCTCGTGTTCGCGCGGTTCCACGTCGATGACCTTCTCCGCGAACCACTCCTTTTCGCGCTCGTAGAAGTGGAACATGTTCGAGGATAGCGCCGCGCCGACGTAGCCATGGGCGGCCTCGGGGCTGTGGAGGAATCTGACTTCCAGCGGAATCAGACCCTCTTCACCCAAGTCGATGGTTTGCTCGACGGTTCCATTTTCCCAGTCCCAGATGTTGATTTTGTGGCCGTAGTTGCCTTTCTCCACGTCTTCCAAATCGAAGCCGGGATAGTAGGTTTTCGGAGCGGCCCATTCGCTCGAAACCATCACGTTGTACCGGGGCTGATACCAGAAGTCGTAGTTCATGCCGATTTCACCCGGTGGGTCCCACCGACCTACGATTTCAAAATCGTCGTTCAGTTCGAGGAAGCCCCCCGGCAAGTCGCCGTCTTTGTTCCCAAGCATCGAGACGAGAATCTCACCGTCCGGAATGCAGTGAACCGTATGCGGCGCGGAAAGGTCGTACTCGTACACATCCTCTGGTTCGATGACTTTAACGATTTCAGGATTTTCGCGGTTTTTCGTGTCCACGATGTGCAGTCGGGACGACCGCTGGCCCGGCACGACGAGGTGTCGTCGTTCCAGTCCCTCGACGTGGCAGGACGACGAGCAGGCGTTCCAACCGAAGTGGTGCAGTTCGTCGCCCTTGTTCGGCATCTCCATCCTGTCGATGACCTCACAGTAGGTATCTGAATCCGGGTCAACGTCCACGACCGACAGGAAATCCGGCGCGTCAACGTCCGTGCCGACGTACAGCGACGGGACATACGCGATTTTCTCGCGCTCGGCCTGCTCGATTGCGGCCTGCGGCGTGGCGTACCCCGGCCCCTCTACGTCGTGGTGGTGTTCGTGGTGCTCGTGCGCTCCGCTTTCGGGTGATTCCGTGTCGCTCATTTTCCCTCCCCCTCAAAAATGTGGTACGGTAGCAAAGGGCGTGGCGTGGTGGGTTGCGGCAAATATTGCCTATACCGTACCCAAGATTTCTGCCTCTCGGTGGCATGGGGGTGCAATAGCACCATCTCATTCTAACTACTACACTAACTAACAGATAATCTATAATTTTGCTGGGCAGTAGAGTTAACCCTCTGAGACGCCTACACGCTCTGATTATGCTCGAGGAGATACGACGAGCGAACCGGGCCACGCGCGTCCAATACAGTCTCATGCTCATTTTTGGGACGCTGTGCGTCCTCACCGCATTCGCACCGCTCGAAGAATCCATTCGCATCACGACTGTCGGTACTCTGTTCGGATTCACTGCTGGCCTCTGGGTTGCGCACCTCGTCCAAGTGCTCCAGCGTGCTGCCAATATGCAAAAAGCCGACGTTACGGGGTAATTCACCGATAACCCGACCAGAATAACAATGAGCCAACCTGAAACTACCGACACGGAAACCGAATCAACATTCCTCGACAATATCGAGTTTCTTACGGGGAAAAACCCCAATCTCGGGTCGTTTCTCCTCGTCGTTGGAATGGTGACCTGCGTGTTCATCGCGCTGTTCCAATTCACGCTCCCAACCCCAATCTCGTATCTGCTCACGGCAGGAGTGCTGTTCGTCACCGTTCTCAGCGCCATCTTCGCCTTCCTTCTCGACAGTCTCGATTACTTCGAGCGGGACACCACGACCACCACCAGCGAGTCCGACGACCACAGAACGACTGCCAGACCGTGGGTGCCTGCAGAAAAAGCCTCCGCACCCCTTCCGCCGTTGCTCAACTTCGACGCCGAACTCCGGGCTTACGCCGACATGTACGACGGTGACCTTCCGAAGGAGTTCGACCCATTCATCAGCGACTACCTTCGACTGAAAACCAACACGAGGAACCGCACCACTATCGCCAGCGACCTGCGTGCCGACCTCAACCCGATTGGTGCTCTCTTCGAGGACGGTACCGAGGGGGACAGAATCTACGAAGACATATCACAACGACTCTTCCGATACATCGGCGGCAGAGAGACGCTTCTCACTCTGAACCGAATCGAATTCTACGACGAGGACGGCAACGAGGTCGATGTCGATATCATCGACGACCAACTTGCCCGCGCCGAACTCAGCATCACAAACGAGGGTGAAGCAACCGAAGTCGAGGCTGTCATTTCGTTGTACGACGAAGCGAATTCCGTCATCTCCAGCCACACCTATACCGAGGGGGTCGTCAGCCCCGGCACCACGAAAGACATCGACACCGAAATCTTTGTTCCGTCAAATGCCGAACGCGCCGATGCGACTATCCGTGGCTAAGTTTCGACCGAACTATCGTTACTCCCGAGTCTGCTGAAATACCTGGCAAACGAAAGAAGTCGCGCTCCGCGGAGACCATGACTGTCCGTACCCATCTCTCTTCGGTACTATCATCAACGTCCGCAGAAATGAAATTGAATCGAAGCCAGTCGTGACTTACTCGTACAGCCACTCGGCGTCGATTTTCTCGTAATCGACCAGTTCTGCTTCGTCGAAGAACAGGTCGATTTCGCGCTCGTTCGCACCCTCGTCCTCGTGGTCCGAACCGTGAATGACGTTCCGGCCGAGGTCGAGTCCGAAGTCGCCGCGGATAGTGCCCGGGGCGGATTCGGCGGGGTCGGTTTCGCCCATCATTCGGCGAACCTGTTGCGTTGCGTCCTGTCCTTCCCAGACCATCGCGAAGACTGGGCCGGACGTGATGAAGTCAACGAGGCCGTCGAAGAACGGTTTGCCCTCGTGTTCACCGTAGTGGTCGTGGGCGAGCTCTTCGCTGATCTGCATGAACTTGCCGCCGACCATCTTCAGACCGCGGTCTTCGAATCGGGAGACGATGTCCCCGATGAGGCCGCGCTGAACGCCGTCCGGCTTGACCATCACGAAGGTTCGCTCGCTCATTCGCTACCACTCTGTGCTTGGCCGTCCGCCGTCCATTCGAGGTCGCGCGGTTCGCGACCGAGGTTGGCGTTCTTCTCGCATTTGCTGGAGCAGTAGTGAATGGTCGTTCCGTCCGTGCGGACGAACATCGTTCCCGTGCCGGGTTCGATGTCGTCGCCGCAGTAGTCACACTCTCGTGTTTGTGGCATTATTGTCCTCCGATGGAGTCTGCCTCGCGTGCGGTTTCACGCAACTGAAGCACGTCGCCCTCGCGGACGGGGCCGAGACAGTTGCGCGTGATGATACGCCCTTGGTTTTCTCCCTCGCGGATGCGGCATTTGACCTGCATGGCCTCGCCGTGCATCCCCGTCTTACCGACGATTTCGATGACCTCGGCGGAGGTGGAGTCCTCCTGTCCGGTCTCTTCAGCACTCATCGTGAGTCACCTCACCGAAGTTCCTCGACCTTCGAGGCGATGTCATCCACGTCGTCGCTGGCTTCGCCAGCGTCAACGATGGCGGCGGCGGCACTGCCGACTTCGAGTCCGGCCGCGTGACCGACATCGTCCTGCGTCTCGACGAAGACGAAGGAGATACCCTTCTCGTCGGCGAGTTCTGGCAGGTGCATGACGATTTCTTCCGGCTGAACGTCTTCTGCGACGTAGATGAGGTCGGCGTTGCCGCGTTCGACTGCCTTGGTCGTTTCGTTGGTTCCTTTCTTTACGGTTCCCGTGTCCCGTGCGACCTCGAGCGCGTCGAGCGCTCGGTCTTGAAGGTCGGCTGGGACGTCATAGTTGACATATACTGGCATGGTTGTTCACCTATCCTACGTGCTGGCTCAGGCTCCCCTGCCGTTCGAAGTCCTGTGCGGCTAGGAGCATCATCAACCCCACGCAGGTTGTACCCTTGAGTTGATGATGCCCCCATAAAAACGCTTTCAAATGAATGACGGGGTGCCACGCTTGCACATGCGGTTGTAACGGTCGATTTCCGGTAGTTCTCGTCAGTCGTCTGAGTTGCTCGTCCACTCGTCGCGGAGCAGACCGTAGAAAAACACGTCCCGATACTTGCCCTGCGAAAAGAGGTGGTCACGGAGCCGACCTTCCTGTGTAAAGCCCAATCGTTCGATGAGTGCCTGCGAACCGTCGTTAAAATCCCCGATTTTTGCGACGACCCGATGCAGACCTCTCGTGTCGAAGGCGTAATCCAAGAGCAGGGAAACCGCTTCTGTCGCGTATCCGTTGCCTCTGTAGTCGGCGTCCAGCCAGTAGGCAATCGTGCCGTGGTCGCGTTCGATGTCGAACAAACTCGCTTCGCCGATTGGTTCGCCATCGACGCAGACGATGAAATTCGAGTCCCCGTTGCTCACGGAAACCGTGTTCTCGTAGAACTCCTCGACCTGCTCGCGGGTCTGTGGGAGGATGAACATCAGCGACGTCCGAAGCTCCGGGTCGCTTCGTGCCTGTTGGAGGAGGTCTATGTCCTCCCGTTCGGTGGTTCTGAGTTCGACTCGCTCGCTGGAACAGAAGACGGGGCCGGGCATACCGAGAACGAAACAGACCAGTGACAAAAATGTTCAGTTCAGATGATCGAACGCAAAATTCGCCCCGAAACAGTTCCGACGAATCCGAATGAGGGTTTTGTGGATTCAGCACGTATCACCTTTGAAATCATGAGTGGGGGAAACGTCGGGGAGGAATCGGAGCATCAGCACCATCCGGCACCGGAGGATTGGCCGCGGGGATTCGGCGAAGCCTCGTGGTGGCCGTTCGTTTCGGCGTTCGGCGTCGCCGGTGTGTACGTCGGTGCGGGACTGTACGTGCTTAGTCACGGTGGAAACGATTACGTCTCGCCGCTGTCCAGTGCGACGGTTTTCGTCGCTAGCACGGTGGTCTTTCTCGTCGGCTTGTACGGGTGGCTGTATCACGGATTCGTTGACCACTACTGGAGCACCGAGGGAAGCGGCGCGACGAAACTTCGGTGGGCGATGGTGTTGTTTCTCATCACCGAAGTTGCGACGTTCGGCGCGGGGTTCGTCTACTACTTCTTCATTCGCGCGGGGGCGTGGCCACCGACCGGCCAGACCATTCCGCCGTTGATTAACTCGCTCGTCCTCATCAACACGCTTCTCCTCGTCACGAGTAGCGTTACGCTTCACTTCTCACACGTCGCACTCCATCGCGGGAAACGGCGGCAGTTCATCGGCTTGCTCGCTCTGACAGTTCTGCTGTCGGTCGTCTTTCTCGGCGGACAAATCTACGAATACTACGAGTTCATTGCGCACGAAGGGTTCACGCTCACGTCCGGCGTGTTCGGAAGCGCGTTCTTCGGCCTGACGGGACTCCACGGGCTTCACGTTACGCTCGGAATCGTGCTCATGACGATTCTGCTCGGACGCGCCCTCATCGGCCAGTACAGTCCCGAACGGGACACTTCCGTCAGCACGGTTTCGATGTACTGGCACTTCGTGGACGCAGTTTGGATATTCCTCGTTGTCTCCATCTACGCGGGGGCATCGCTTTCCGGTTGAACTGTTATAATTTTACAATCACCACAAAGCATTTAGTGTATGCTATGCACTGTGTATCTGGCGAGGTCCCCGCAACACTATGCGAGCGGGTTGGCGCCATCACCTAACCCCACCTCGCCGCTGCTCCTGACCTTTCACTATTCGACCGAAGAGAAACATCCTTGCGATGGTCGGACCAACTCCGTTTATGGACGTATCGTTGGCGACTGCCTTGCGAAACGAGGCCCAGCAGTCGAACGAGCGACGAATGGTCGTCCTCGCAGGCGACCGAGATGCTGGATACGAGGTTGCCCGAGACGCACTCGCCGCCGCAGGAATCCCATCCAAAGAGACGGTACAGGTCGCCCCCCAGCGCGAACTCAACTGCGAACAGGTCACCCAGCGCCGCGCCGGAAGCCTGCTCGGAACCACCCACGACGCGGTCGTTTTCGACGCGCACGACGAACTCCGCCCGAACGCATTGGGTCGGGTTATCGGCGCGGTAGACGGCGGCGGCCTGTTCGTTCTGCTCGCGCCGCCCCTCGATTCGTGGCCGAACCACCGCGACGAGTTCGACGAGTCGCTGGCGGTGGAACCGTTCGACGTGGAAGATGTTTCCGGACACTTCCGGTCGCGCTTCGTCGCGACGCTCCGCGCGCACCGCGGCATCGCAATCGCGAACGTGGATGCCGGAACCGTGGAAAAAGACGGACTGACGAACCCCGCACCGAGACTCCCTCACTCCACGTTCGACTCCCGAGCGCGCTCGGGAGTCGAGCCTGATTCTTTCGGGGGTCAATTCCCCTCTGTTGCTTACGACGCCTGCCTCACCGACGACCAGCGTTCCGCCGTGAACGCGCTCGAAGCCCTCCGCGAGCAGAATCACGCCGTCGTCGTGGAAGCAGACCGCGGGCGGGGAAAATCGAGCGCTGGCGGCATCGCAGTCGGCTGTCTCGCCAGCGACGGAAACGACGTTCTCGTGACGGCCCGGAACTACCGGAGCGCCCGCGAGGTGTTCGTTCGGGCCGAAGCCATCCTCGAATCGTTGGACGAACTGGCCGACACGAACCACGACCCGCCGACGCGAATCGAATCGAAATCGGGCGGTGTCGTCCGGTTTGAAAAGCCGACGACTGCGGTCGAGGCGGATGACAATGGCAATGGTGAGATGGGCGCCGACGTGGTGCTGGTGGACGAGGCCGCGGCGCTCTCCGTCGGTCTGCTTGAGGAATTTCTCGACTTCCCGTGCGTTGCGTTCACGACGACGGTTCACGGCTACGAGGGCGCAGGCCGCGGATTTTCGGTGCGGTTCCGCGACCGTCTCGAAGCAAGCGACCACGAGGTGACCGAGGTGAGCATGGTCGAACCGATTCGCTACGCCCCCGGCGACCCAATCGAGGTGTGGGCGTTTCGCGCGCTCGCGCTCGACGCCCGTCCCGCGGTCGAACAGTTGGTGGAGGACGCGAATCCCGAAGGAGCGACCTATCGACAACTCGATGCCGAGGACTTGCTCGCGGACGAACACCTTCTTCGGGAGACGTTCGGCTTGCTCGTCCTCGCGCACTACCGAACCGAACCGGCCGACCTCGCTCGACTACTCGATGCGCCAAACGTCGTTGTTCGGGCGCTCTGCTGGAATGGTCACGTCGTCAGCGTCGCCTTGCTCGCCCGTGAGGGGAACCTCCCCGAAGCACTGCGCGAGCGAATGTACGACGGGGAGCGCGTGAACGGAAACATGCTTCCCGACGTGCTGACGACGCAACTCCGCGATATTGATGCTGCAGTTCCCGAGGGACTGCGCGTCATGCGAATCGCAACCCACCACGCGGTTCGCTCATCTGGATTAGGGTCGCGTCTGCTTCGAGAGATTCGCCGGGAGTTTTCGGGAGTCGATTGGCTCGGAACCGGATTCGGCGCGACGCCCGAACTGCTTCGATTTTGGCGCGAAAACGGCTACAGCACGATTCAGCTTTCGACCACCCGAAACGACGCCAGCGGCGAGTATTCCGTTCTCATGCTCTCCCCGGTGAGCGACGCAGGCGAGAAGTTGTACGACCGCCACGCACGCCGGTTTTCGGCGCGAATCGCGTCGGTGCTTTCCGATGCGCTGTCCGACATGGAACCCGATGTGGTGCGCGAAGCGTTGCGCACGACGAAAGCCACCGTCTCGCTTTCGCTTTCCGACGCGGAGTGGCGACACGTTTCGGCCAGTGCGTTCGGGCCGGGACAGTTCGACCACGACCCCGGCCCGTTCCGACGAATCGCGGTGAAGCATTTCGTCGACCCCGAGGATACCGAATCGGGCGTTCTGACCCTCCGACAAGAGCGTCTGTTGGTGCGAAAAGTGCTACAGGCTCGGGAGTGGGTCGAAGTCGCGGACGAACTCGGCTTTCATTCCACGGGTGAGTCCATGCGCACCCTCGGGAAGACGTTCAGACCGCTCGTGGAAGTGTACGGAAACGAATCCGCCAAAGCAGAAATGCGGCGATACGTCGATTAATCGCGTCGGGTGTCGCGGTAACCGAGTCGGTCGTCGCTAATCACGTCGTTTGTCTCGTTCTATCCCGCTTTCGCCCGTGGTGAGCACGTACCGACTCATCGTTTTGTGCGCTCGTCGTAGCCGCTTCGAGAGCGCCTGCGGCGTAATGTCGAGTTGTTCCGCCAGTTCGCTTAGATTCGCCTTCCTCGGCACGTCGAAGTAGCCCGCGTCGAGGGCAACCGTCAGTGCGATTCGCTGTTTCGGTGTGAGCATGAACTGACCATCCACCGTCGGCGCTTCGGGTGCGTACAGACGTTTCAGTTCGACAGATACGTCGCGGTCGTTGAGGTTCTCCTGTAGCTTCGAGATACTCTTTTGGTCGCCGAACCGAATCTGGAAATCCCAGCCCTGTCTGGCACCGGTTCCGGTGATAATTATCGGGTCAACTTTCAGAATCTCTTCTATCGTGAACTGCGTCTCCCGACACCAGCGAATGTGATAGAGCGACCCGCCGTCGAGTTCACTGAGTTTGGTTACTGCCGTCGTCGTCGGGTCATCTTGCAGAGTCGCTTCGACATCATTCCCGGTTTGTCCGACAGTCCAGATGTACGGCATCGTCCGATTCTCCGGGTGTACTACCATTCGTTCAAGTTCGACAACCAATCCGGGGACCGATTCGAACGTCTCTGCGAGCGCGAGTTCGTCCGCGGGAATCGTCACTTCGGCGATGACCGTCATTGTGTGATAGACCCTCCACCCCGCGTCAGCAACCAGGGGGGCATTCAGTTTCCGTCGGGTTCCACAAGAACCCGACCACTACTAAGGACATGTATCTTACAACCACAGTACGTAAATCTAATCCGGCCCTGATTCCGCGAGGTGCCTCCGTAGCTATCAGAAAATAAACCGTTAAGCGCATCGACATCGACGCTCTCGTGGAGTGGCGGCATCTCGGTCATCGACAGTCCGGTTGCGCTTCCAACCGCGGTGACGACGCCGTCGGTGACGCTTTCTTTGTCATCCATCTCGTAGACGTACTCGGCGCGTTCCATCGTCTCACTCGTGTCCATGAGCAACGAAGTTTCCCAACGTCCCTGAAGAAGGGGGTTATTCTCGAAACCAGTTTAAACCACGTCCGACCGTGATGTGGATTAGCCTCGAAACCGTACAAACAATCATGATATGTATAGAGAACGACTGCGAGAACGAGGCCGCGGTTCGACTCCACATTCCGTGGGCAGACAATCGGGACGTGTGTACTGCTCATGCGCGAGTGCTGGTACAGAAAGACGGCGTCGTTGCCGAACCGCTCGAAGGCGTGGATTGGAAGTAGCGAATATCGGATTCCGAATTGTCTCTCCCTCCATCTTCCAGTACGGTTACTGCCAATTGGATTCATTCCCCTGGTGGATGAAGGGCGAGAACGAAGCGAGTGAAACGAGCGAAGTTTGAGGGCTTCGTTTGGAGTCGGGAATTGCAGACATCTCACTCGACTTTTCAACTCACTTAGAAATGACAAAACAGCGAGAAGCTAGCTGCTGACTCCAAACGAAGCCCTCAGTTGTCGCTCCCACCGGAAGAGCGACGCTCTTCCGTGCTCTCGCTCACTTTGCTCACGAGAACTCCGGTCGCTCCTCCTTAGCCCTTTATTCGACTGGCAGAGCTTGCTCTGACAAGCCGTCGTTTGCTTCGCTCACGAGGACACCAAGACCCGCCCTGCCCTTCCTCGCCGACCGCGAAACTCGCCGTACTGGCTCGTTTCGCGGTGGTGGCCGCGTGGATAGTGAAAATTCGAAACGCTGTAAAAACGAACGCCTGATTCGCTCAGTCGTGGGTGTAGTAGGTCACGATTTCGTCGTCGCCCTGACTATCCACTCGCACGAATCCGATGCGCTCGAACTGCACGATGTCGTCAACGTCGGTGTCTGCAAAGTCCGGTTCGGCGCGACCCGCAACGTCGCCGTCCATGGTTCGCATGCGAACTGACACGTTTGCCTCGGCGGGCACCCAGTGAATCACGTCTACGCCTTCGTCACGAACCGCGCTGATGTCGTCGCCCGTGTACTGGAGGGCGTCACGGGTGTGCTGGAAGCAACCCAATCCTTTCAGCCAGATTCGGTCGCCGTGGTCGGGAATATCGCCCGATTCGATGAGCACGGCTTCGCCCGCCGGGATCGTGCGGGTGCCTCTGTCTTCGTGGTCGGGGTGAACCGCGGGTTCCGCGACCTCGGGGTGCTCGCCGATGAGGAGATACTCCACGCCGTCGCGGACGAAAAAGAACCGTGGCGCGTCGTCGTCCACCAACTCTCGGTTGTTGGCGTAGACGGTGCTCATGGCCAAATCGACGTTGCTCGTGGAAGTGCCGAGTCCCACCATCGCTTCCGTGATTGCTTCGCCGCGAATCCCACGCCTGCGGACACTCTGGAGCGTGGGCGCGCGTGGGTCGTCCCAGCCGTCGAGTTCGCCCTTCTCGATGAGTTCGCCGATGGTCGAGGTAGACATCTTGATATCGTACTCGTCAACCTGCACGTGGCCCCAGTGGATGACCTCGGGGTACTCCCAGTCGAAGTAGTCGTAGACGAACCGCTGGCGCTTCGCGGAGTCCTGTAGGTCGATACCGCGAATGATGTGCGTGATGCCCTTCAGATGGTCGTCGATGCCGGACTGGAAGTCGAGCATGGGCCAGCACCGATACTCCTCGGCCTCCTCGCGTGGGTGTGGCGTGTCTATCATCCGGAATGCCACCCAGTCGCGCAGGGCCGGGTTTTTGTGTTCGATGTCCGTCTTCACGCGAAGCACCATCTCGCCGGAACTGTACTCCCCGGCAATCATGTCCTCGAACTCGGCCTTCGTCGTCTCCACGTCCTTGTCGCGGTGCGGACACGGCTTGGCGTCGTTTTTCAGTTCAGAAAATTCCTCGCCCGAACAGGAGCAGGTGTACGCGCCGCCTTTCTCGATGAGGTCGCGGGCGTGGTCGTAGTATATTTCGAGGCGGTCGGAGGCCGTCATCACCTCGTCCGGTTCGAAGCCGAGATAGTCGATGTCCTCCAAAATGTCGTCGTAGGCGTCCATGTCGGGGCGTTTCGTCTCCGGGTCGGTGTCGTCGAACCGAACGAGGAACCAGCCGTCGTAGAGGTCTTTGTACGTCCCGATGACGGCGGGCATTCGTCCGTGTCCCATGTGCCACGGGCCGTTCGGATTCGGCGCACAGCGCATTCGAATCTGGTCGTACTCATCCGCGTTCGGAAGGTCTGGAAGCACTCGGTCGTCTTCTTCGTCCTCGGCATCCAACTCTTCGACCAGTTCGGGGTCGATTTCGGCCAGTCGCTCCCGTTTTCCCTCGGTGTCCAACTGATTCACCTGCCCGATGACTTTTCCAGCGACACCCGGAATCTCGTTTCCGTGCTCGCGGAACTCCGGATTTTCGCCCATCAGCGGCCCCATAATGGCACCGACATCCGCGTCGCTCTCGTGTTTCAGCGCGTTGAACAGCGCGTGTTTTTCGGCTTCAGTTTCGATTTGGGCACGCAAATCGTCGTTCATTGCCCGATAGTTTGTGGGTCTGAATGAAAAATCTCGCTCTTTCGTACTCGGACGCGAAAAAACGAGTGGCGTCGCGTCTCAGTACTTCTTGCAGTGTGGATTCTTTTTCGGGGCTTTTCCGTTCGACTTCTTACACGCTGGCACTTTGTGCTTCTTCTTTTTGTCTTTGCCGTACTTTTTGTCCTTCTTGTCTTTCTTGTCCTTTTTGTCGTCGTATTTGTCGTCACTGCTGTAATCACCGCCGCTCGCGATTGCCGCGCCGCTTGCGAGCGTCAACCCGACCAGTGCCATTAGTGCGATGCCAATCTGCAGCGTTCGTCTACCTTTCATGCTTTCTCACCGGGTGGACAGGAATAATCCACTCAAACTGGAGATTTCCCGTTCAGAAAAACGCTCATCGGCATCCAGTATTATACCCTGAAATCGTTCTAACTGTTTGCGACGCTGCATCCGGCGACAATTAATCATTCGCAGGATTGCGTCTAATCCTAAATGGATGCTCTACCGCTGTAATTTCTATTACGATATTTTTAAACTCACTCGAATTGTTCTAGAACTGCTTCGAATACAGTGACATTCATCCAGAATCCTCGATTGAGGATTATTTCATCTATAATCCGGAATACATCAAACTGTGGCTATTTCACGCGTCGATACTGCACGCATAGATACAGTACGAGAGTGCCAAACCCCACGGTTCTCGTGTCATTTCCGACTTGAAGAGCGAGAGTAACCGCTACCCAACTCACAGTCAGAACACAAATCGAACGGGAGAAACGACGCTCGTAAAAACCGTCCCGCCATTCGGGGTCAGCAGTCAGCGAGTGCGGTTCAGTGCCCGCGCTCGATGAGATAGTCTGCGATTTCTTCGAGCAGGTAGCGCGATTCGTTGTCCGGCAGGACATCAAGCCGACCTTTACCGCGTTGGACGAGTTCCTGCGCTTTCTCGCGCGCGTAGTCGATACTTCCGGCGTCTTCGAGTCGTGCGACTGCGGCGTCGATTTCTGCCTCGGTCACCTCGCCGACGTCGTCGGTTTCGACCAGCGAATCCACGTCGATACCCTGTTTGCGGGCGTGAAGCGTGATGATAGTCTGTTTATTCTCGACGAGGTCGCTTCCGCGCTGTTTGCCGAGTTTCTCACTCGGAACCGTCAGGTCGAGCACGTCGTCTTGAATCTGGAACGCCCGACCGACGTCGATGCCGTACTGATAGAGTTCTTCGACGACTTCGTCGTCGGCACCCAGAAGGACGGCGGGAACTTTCGCCGCCGCACCGTAGAGGACGGCGGTTTTGTTCTCTATCATCTCCAGATACTCTTCGGGGAGCACGTCCGGGCGCTCCTCGAACGCTACGTCGAGGGCCTGTCCTTCACAGATTTTCGTACAGGTTGATGCGAGTACGTCCAGCGCGCGGACACAGCGTTCCGGTGACGCACCCGTGTCCAGCATGATTTCGAACGCCTTCGAGTACAGCGTGTCACCAGCTAAAATCGCCGTTTCAACGTCGTAGGCTTCGTGAACCGCCGGAACACCGCGGCGCAAGTCGTCGTCGTCCATGATGTCGTCGTGGATGAGCGTAAAGGATTGAATGACCTCGATGCTCACCGCAGCGGCCATCACGTCGAGTTCGGTTCCGTCGAGCGCGGGGAACTTTCGGTAGGCTTCCGACATGGGTTCGACGTCGGCCAGCGAATCCGCGACCAACAACAGCACGGTCGGACGAAGCCGTTTTCCGCCCGCATCGAGCAGATACCGAGATGCCTCGTAGAGGCGTTCCGGTTTGACGATTGGGAGGTCTTCCTCGATGGCCTTGTTGACCAACTCGCGGCGCTGTTCGACCGTCTGCATGACGAGTTCTTCGCGTGATTCCGTACTCGCGTCAGTCATATCAATCGACAAGCTGGATGAGGTTGCCGTTTCGCGTAGCGTGGAGGTCTCTGCCGAGGCGGTAGCCTTGGCTCTCACAGAGATCCACATACGGCGCGTAGCCCTTCATGTTCTGGTGGGCCGGGATGACGTGTTGCGGTTGGAGCGCATCCAACATCTCGTAGTGGCCTTCCTCGCGGAGGTGGCCGGAAACGTGCACGTCGTCGAAAATCCGTGCACCCTGCATCTTCAAGAGTCGCTCGGACTGGTAGCGCTGTCCCTCGTTCGTCGGCTCCGGAATGACGCGCGCGGAGAAGACGACTTTGTCACCGTCTTGCAGTTGGTACGGCGTCTCGCCGCGGCCCATTCGGGTCAGCATCGCGCGCGGCTCTCCTTGGTGGCCAGTGACGATTGGAAGGTAGTTCTCCTTGCCCTCCTTCATGATGCGTTTGAACGTTCGGTCGACGGATTTTCGGTGGCCGAACATGCCCATGTCCTCTGGGAAGTCAACGAAGTTCAGGCGTTCCGCGGTGCCCGAGTATTTCTCCATCGAACGGCCGAGCAGAACCGGCGTCCGACCGATGTCGTCCGCGAACTCCACGAGACTCTTGACACGGGCGATGTGGCTGGAGAACGTCGTCGCCACGATACCGCCGTCGTAGTCTTGGATGCTGTAGAGAACGTCTTTCAGGTGACGGCGAGCGACCGATTCGCTCGGCGTTCGACCCTTCCGACCCGCGTTCGTACAGTCCTCGATGTAGGCGAGGACGCCGGGGCCTTCACGGCCGATTTCGCGGAAGCGCTTCATGTCGATTGGGTCGCCGAGAACCGGCGAGTGGTCCATCCGTTTGTCCAGTCCATAGACGATGGCACCCTCGGGGGTGTGAACTACGGGGTTGATTGCGTCGATGATGGAGTGAGTGACGTTGACGAATTCGAGTTCGACTTCGTCGCTCAACTGCATCGTCTCGCCCGCTTCCATCTTCATGAGGTCGTTTTCGACCCCGAACTTCTCCTCGCCCTGAATCTGCTGTTTCACCAGTTCGATGGTGAACGGCGAGGCGACGATTGGTGCGTTGTATCGGTGGGCCAACTTGCTGATGGCACCGATGTGGTCAAGGTGACCGTGCGTCGGGACGATAGCCTTCACGTCGCCTTCGAGGTCGGACATGACTCGGTCGTCCGGAATCGCGCCCATGTCGATTAAGTCGAGGCTGTGTAGTTTTTCCGTCTCAACGTTGTCGTGAAGGAGTACCTTCGACAGGTTCAGACCCATGTCGAAGATGACGACGTCGTCTCCCGCGCGCACGGCAGTCATCTGCCGTCCAACTTCTTCGTATCCGCCAATGGTTGCAATTTCGATTTCCATAGTTGGTTTTCCTCAAGCATTGAAACGCCACACGACGTGGCGGTTGCGTTGCTCACTGAAATCCTCGCGGGGCCGCGAGCGTCAGACCCCGGCGTCTTACAGCACGTCGGTCTGGCACTCGCGCGCGGCAAAGCCGCTCGCCCGCGAGTTGCCCAGTCTGAGCGCACCTACGCGCCCCGGTAATAAAAACTGCCGGGATTGTGTCCGTCGGGGGGTGGTAACGGGTAGGTTAGAATTTAGTTTCAACGCTTTCAGCGTATATTAATTTGGTATTCCTCGCCAACAGACGTCGCTGTTTGTTGTTTTTCTATTTCTCGCACGGATAGTAAATTCTGCTCGCGAGAAATTTTGGTGCAGAAAATGACGTTTCAGGAATTTTGTCGTGATACTATTCTCTGTAAATCCGGCGCGTGACTTGCCCCGACAAACCAACACTGATCAAATCACGTACTGCTGGCTTCGTCGTGGTGACCACATGCTGTCGTGAGTGCCGAACGAGATAGCACCTGACGAACGAATTACTCGAAAACCGACGCTACCTTGCTAGTCGTCTGCGCTGACGGGGGTGCTTCCGACCTCTATTTCACCCGAATCCAATTCGGCCTCGACCTCGCGCGCGGCCGTGACCATGTTCTCCATCTTGCCGTAGGCCACCTTACGCGGGAGCAGTTTCAGGCCACAATCCGGACTTACGGTCAACTGCTCGGGCGGGACGATTTCCAGACCTTTCTCGATGTTCGCCTTGATTTCCTCGACAGTCTCGACTTCGGCGGTGTGGGCGTCGGTCACGCCGAGTGCGAGATTCGCGGTGAACTCGGGGTCGCGGAACACGTCCAGTTGGTCGTAGTCGCCGTTGGCCAGTTCGAGGTCGAACTCGTCCACCGGGAAATCGAGGATTTCGGGATAGATGCGCGAGTAGTCGCCGTAACAGACGTGTAGACCGAGGTAGACATCCTCTGGAACGCCATCCGCGATTCGCTCCAAACATTCCCCGACGATGGCGTGGTCGTCCGGCGTCGTCGCCAGCGCGGGTTCGTCGATTTGGATGTAGCGCGCGCCAGCATCGACCAGTTTCTCGATTTCCTCGTTGACCAAATCCGCGAGGTCGTAGGCCAGCGATTCCTCGTCCGCGTAGGCTTCATTGAAACTCCAACTCGCTAGCGTGTAGGGGCCGGTAATCGGTACTTTGACGGGTCGCTCCGCAACCTCCGTCGTAAATTCGTACTCGTCCACAAGCCACGAGTCGTCGTATTCGACTTCGTCCACGACGCTCGGTTTGTCGAAGCAGTTGTGGCCCCACACCTTCACTGGGCCGTTGAACTCGTAGCCGTCGATTCGGTGGGCGAAGAACTCGACCATCTCGTTTCTCCGCATCTCGCCATCGACCACTACGTCCAACCCTGCGCGCTCGTGTTCGTCGGTAATGAGTCGGCAGGCGTCGTCTTTCGCTTCGTTCCATGCTTTCTCGTCGAAGTCGCCTTCCGGGTCGTTATACAGGTCGCGCGCCCTGTCCACCCATTTCGGTTTCGGGTAACTTCCGACGACGGTCGTCAAGATGAAGTGGTCGTTATCGTGGTCGTCGGGACGGAACTGGTTTCGTGCATCTTGTGTCATAGGGTCACCTCCTCCAACTGCGCGGCTTCAGCGAGCGCAGTCAGTTTCTCCTCGAATTTGCTGTACGGCAGATAGAACGTCTCGGTGTTCGTCGTCAGATAGACGGTTTCGAACTCGTTGACGGGCGTATTCTCCTCGAACCAATCGACGCGCTCGGCGACGGTTTCGGGCGATTCGACCAGCGTGTTCTGGCCGTTCACGAGGCCGAGCGAGACGGAATCTTTCGTCCCGTACTCGTTCACGTTGGACAGACAGCCATCGTGGTCGCTGACGAGGTCGTAGCCCACGGCATCGACATCTGCATCAAGCAGATGCGCGTGGACTTTCTCGTTCAACGACCCGAAGTAGGGTTGGACGACGACCTCGGCGTCGATGGCGTCGCCCACGACATCAATCGCTTCGCTGGCGCGCGCATCTTCGCCGTCTTCCGGCGGGTTCTCCACGAGCGAGGGTTCGAGGAGGAACAGCGTCTCGACTTCGGGGAACGCGTCGACTTCGCCAGCGAGGAACTCCGCAACCGCCGCGAGGAACTCCTCGTTGTCGTTGTAATATTCGTCAGTTGCCAAATCAGCGAGCGAGTATGGGCCGGGAAGGACTGCCTGCACGTCGTCTGCGAGTTCCGTAGTCGCTTCCAGTTCGGCCGCCACGTCGCCGTCGAAGGTGAGTTCGTCAACGACGACGGGGTCGCGGTAGAAGTTGTTGTTGTCGTAGTAGCGCACGATACCGCCCGTTTCGACGGAATCGTGAACTGCGAGTGGGTGCGCGAGCATGTCGTCCCAGCGAAGTTGTCCCTCCACGATTCGGTCGAGTCCAGCGTCCTGCTGTACCGAGACGACCTCCTCGCGGGCTTCGTTGTACACGGCGGTCAGTTCCGGCCCTTCGTCGCCGGAAATCAGGTCGTCTTTTTGGTGGCCTTTCAGGTCGGAGCAGTCGTCTTTCGCCCAATCGGGAAGCGGAAACACACCCGGTGTGGTTGCGATGCGCTCGGTCATGTACCCGACCCTATGATATGCCGGTGTTTAATATTTTCCGTTCTAAAAAATTCCTCTGAGTAATTGGAAGTCGGCGAATCAGCGAATCAGTTTCAGTATCGACAGCGTCTCGAAGGGGAACGATTCGTCGCGAAGCGCGACCGCACTGAATCCGTTTTCGCTCGCACGGGAGACGACTTCCTCGACGCCGGATAAACTGCTCACCAAGAGGTACACTCGACCGTCGGGCGCGAGGACGCGTCCGACGGAATCCAAGAACGGGTCGATGACTTCCCTGCCGGATTCGCCGCCGGAAAGCGCGCGTTCCATCCAATCGTCGCGCTCCTCGTCCGGGTCGGTCGGCAGATACGGCGGGTTGAACAGGACGGCGTCGAAAACCGCATCTCGAAACGGCGAAACGAGGTCGGCGCGAACCGCCTCGACCCCACGCTCGCGCGCGTTCGAACACGCGTGAGGATTCACGTCCGACCCGAGGACGCGGGCGTTCGTCTCGTTCTTGACGAACTCAGAAACGTACCCCGACCCGGTTCCAACTTCCAGTACGAGGTCGGATTCGTCGATGTCTCCCGCCGCAACCTCCGCGAGCAGATGGGAGTCTTCCGCCGGTTGGTACACGTTCGTTTCCATACCGCGTCTTTCTGCGAGGTCAGTCATCCGTGATTTCCTCCGTCGGTTCCGTCGCCACTTGTTGTATCGTCCTTGTACTCGTCACCGAACCGTCGCCCGGTTTCTTCTCCGCCGTCCGCCGTCGGCCCGAGTTCGCGCTGTTGCTTGCTCGCGACCTGAAAGCCACCGGTTTCCTTCCTGCCGGAGAGTTCGCGCTGTGGATACGGGATTTTGATTCCGTCGCCGTCGTAGGCATCTTTCACTGCGCCGATAACCCTCGTTCGCGCGCGCCACTTGCGGCGCGCGCTCGGTTTATCTATCCAGAATCGCAGTCCGAGGACGATTGCCGAGTCGCCGAACTCCTTCGTGACAACTTGCGGCGACGGAACCGTCAGCGCGTCCTCCACGTCGTCCATCGCCTCCTCGGCCAGTTCTGCGGCCCGGTCTACGTCCGCTTCGTAGTCGATGCCGACATCCACCTCCAATCGGAGGCGGCCTTTCCGACTGCGATTCGTGATGGTGCTCCCGCCGACCACTTCGTTTGGAATCATCACGAACTCGCCGTCGAACGTCTGGATTCGCGTGTTGACGATGGAGATGTCCGTTACGATGCCTTCGTTCTCCTCGATTTCCACCCAGTCGCCGATTTCGAACGGCCGGGAGAACATCAGCATGAATCCCGCCAACAGCGACCCGAGCGTCTGTCGGGCCGCCATACCGACCACGATACCGAGGAATCCGGCACCGACCAGCAGGCCGGTGAGGTCGACGTTCCAAAATCCGAGCACCGCGGCAAAACCGACGACGTATATCGACACTTGCGCGACGCGAACCATCACCTGCGTCTGGTGGCGTGAGAAGGTGTCGCGCTGGTCTGTCATGCGCTCGATTGCTTGCTTCGAGATGCCAGCGGCGACATAGGCAATGGCGAGTGTTACGACGGTTAACGTGACCTTGACGCCAGTCCAGTTATTTATCAAATCCGTCAGCCATTCCTCCCAATCCGCGGGGAAGATGAGTGCCGTGTTAACCACCTCCCAGAGAAACAACATCGTCACTCCAGCAAGTATGAGAAATACGGTAACTGAACCAATGACGATGACGTTCGCTAATGCATCCGGCATCTGCTCCTGCAACCGCGGATGTCCTCGCCACGCGAGAACGAGTACCGCAACTATGGAGAGCGCAACAAAGACGGTTATCAGTATCCGTATGTCGATGATTGCTAGGTCACCTATCTGCCGATACAGATTCTGCGCCATCAACCACCACCCCGACCGTACTCGTCTGCGACCCGCGCCATCGCCGCGAACTGTGCGGGCGTGACGTTCCCGGCGCGCTTCCGAAGAATATCCTCGGGCAGCACGTCCGGGTCGGGGTCTTCCAGTGCGTCCACGACTGCATCACCGTCGTCCAATCCGGAGATGTGCACCGTGTTGCGAATCGCGTTTCGAATAGTCTTCCGGCGTTGGGTGAAGACGGCTTTCACGAAGTCGAGGAAGAACTCCTCGTCATCGACTTCGTAATCGGGATTTCGCGGCGTCGTCCGCACGATTGCACTCGACACCTCCGGCGCGGGCGAAAACGCCTCACGCGGGACTATTTCTACGACTTCGACGTCGGCGTAATGCTGTGCGGTTACGGAGAGTCGTCCGTAGTCGTCGGTTCCCGCCTCACCCGCCATGCGCTCCGCGAACTCCTGTTGGAACATGAGGAGCATCGGTTTCCCCAGCGGAAGCAGTCGGAACGTGATTTCGCTGGAGATTCCATAGGGGAGATTGGCGACACAGGCTGTAAAATCCGGCAGTTCGACGTTCAAGGCATCGCCTTCCACGACCGTCAACCGTCCATCTTCGCAGTCGTCGGCGAACTCCCGGCGGAGAAAGTCGGCGAACTTCGGGTCGCGTTCGACGACCGTCACGCGGTCTGCGACCACCAGCAGACGGTCTGTCAGCACGCCCGGTCCGCCACCGATTTCGAGAACGTGCGAGAAATCCATCTCCGTTCCGTACTCCGGTATTCGGTCAACGACTCGGTCGTCAACGAGGAAATGTTGGTCACGGTTCGGGTCGGCCCGGACGCCTGCCCGTCGAATCAAGGCGTCGGGGTTCCTCGTGCCGTGTTCCTCGCGTGGCGAACGTCCCATTGTCTTTGGCCTACCGGTGCGAGTGGCGTAAACCCACCGAGTTGCAGTGAGAACCGGCCGCCATTCTTACTATAGTAACCAGTGAACTGTTGAAACGAACGAAAACCCAACCATGACCCGACGGAGTCCGATGTCACCGAAATACAGTTCGTGGAGTATCGACCACAAAAAACCTGAAAACGCCGAATACGTGGGCGTCAGGAACGAGGGGAAACCCGTCTTCTACGATAAAGAAAACAATTCGACGTTCGAGGGAGAACCACATCCTGAAAACGAGCGAATCACGCCAGTCGAGGGGTCGGAGGAGTCGCTGGGTGCGGAAGAGACGATTGGACAGGCTATCGACCGTCTCGGCGAGAAAACGGGATGGGACGCGCTTTCGGAATTCGCACAGAAACATCTCGAAAGCGACGAAACGGAGTCGAACTGACCGTCGGAAAACGAGGGGACGGCGGGATTAGTCGCGCCGTGCGAACGTCCGATATTTCAGGTCGTCCTCCCGAATCTCTTCGAGGATTCGCTCGACCAGCACGCCCTCGGGGTCATGGAGACCAGAAACCCGGTCTTCGAGGTCGTCGAAGCTCTCAAACGGTTTTCGCTTTCGTGCTTCCAGCACGTTGTTCCGCAGTTTCTTCCCGATTCCCGGAAGCAGGTTCAACTGGTGGAGACGGAGGGTAATCGGTTGCGCGTCGTTGTAGAAGTCCACGAACCGCTCTTCGTCTCGTTCGATGATGTCCACGACGGCGTGTTCGAGTTCCGACTGGGAAGCCGAGGTGAGGTCGTCGTACTCGATTTCGCGCAGTTTTTGAATGTGTTCGCGGGCTTCCGGCGGTTCGACGGGGATGCTGTCGCCGATGCCGACGCTCTCTTCTTTTTCGAGCGTGAGTTCGAGGAGGCGAAAGTCCGATTCGCTCAGCGCATATGCGACAGGCTCTTTCTGGTACTGGGGTCGGTCGTCTTCCGCCCGTCCGTGGGGGAGAAAGTCGAGCACCACAGCCATTGCTTCGCGGCCACTCTCGGATTCACTCATTGCAGTACAGTACGGCGACGAGTAACTTAAAGAATCGGTGAAGTCACTCGTACTTCGCGACGACGTTCAGAATCTCGTCCAACTCGTCGCCCGAAAGCGCGAACCGCTGTTGTGCGTAAATCGCTCGCAGCTCGTCGCGGTCTTTCGGCAGGAGGTCGGCGATTTTGAACGCTGTCGGTTCGTCTACCTTTTCGAGTTCGAGCAGTTCGTCCACGAGTTCGTGGGACTCTTCGGCGTCCAACGCCGCAAAGCGGTTGACGTGCTCGATGGCCCGCGAGAGATTGTACGGCATTTCGCGGGTTTCGTCCAGCGCTCGGTCTTGCTCGATTTCGGCGAGCAGTTCCTTGGCTTCCGCCGTGGTGAGATAATCCTCGTGGAGCTTTTCCTTGAAAATCGTCATACGTTATTCCTGTGCGCGGAGGTGTGCTGGCTTCGTGATGAGCGTCTTCTCTTTTTTGCCATCAACGATGCTGACTTTGTAGGCTTTGCCCTGTTTGCCAGTGACTTCGCCCGTGCGCCCGTTGAATCGTGGGTGGAAGCGACCTTTTCGCACGCTCGGGTCGATTCTGAGGTGGACTTTCTGTCCGACCTCGTACTCCTGCACTGCGCGCTGTGGCGGCGAGGTGCCGCGTTTTCGGGGGTCGTTCGAGAGCTTGTTACGCGTACTGTGGTTGGGTCCGTGCGAACTCGGCATAGTCGTATGACGCTCTTGTTCGGTGACCGTTATAAAACGTCCGTTCCACGACGACGAGAACGAAGGTGGGGAGCGGTTTATCGTGTACTATTCGATTGTTTTGATGTTTCGGTGGTGTATCGACAGTCACTAGCTGTTGTCTCCCCGAAGGAGTCGCTAGATGGCGTATTTTGGAGAGAGGCGCTAGGTAATCACGACTCCACCGAAACCGCCACCGCAACCGCAGGCCACGTCCTCCCCAACCGATTGCGTTTCTCGGTCGCTTCGCTCCCTGTGATACTCATCCCTCGCGCGACTTCGACACGAGTCTTCGGAGGTAAAGTCCTCGGACTCGTCTCAGCGCGGGCCATCGTGGTTGGATGGGATTTCTAGATTGACGCAATTACTCCGGCGCGTGCGTCGGCAGGTTTGCGGGCAAATCGCCCGCAGACCTGTTGACTATCATGCGAGGGATGACTGAGGAACTTAGTAATGAAGGAATCGGCTGGGGAAGCGTGTGGTTGTCGCGGTGCGGTGGCGGTCATGTGTTGTCGTGACTTGCTACCGACAAGCTACCATAGTTAAATTGCATACTATTGGGTTCGTCGTTCTAGTGGTTTCATTGGAGTCGGTAACTGCTCACACCACTCTGAAAAACACGTTGTCACCGAACAATTCACAAAAACAGACCAGTACACGATAGAGGCAATTCCGACGCAGAAGGGGAAGAATAACTTGTCCGCACTGCGTCCCCTCGCGCATGACCGACGAAGACGATTACCAGTTCGAAACGCGCTCCATCCACGCGGGACAGGAACCCGACGAGGAAACGGGCGCGCTGATGACGCCGATTCACGCCAACTCGACCTACGTGCAGGATGCGCCCGGCGACCACCGCGGTTACGAATACTCGCGCACGGGCAACCCGACGCGCACCGACTTGGAAGACAACCTCGCCAGTTTGGAAGGCGGCGAGTTCGGCCGCGCCTTCTCCAGCGGAATGGGTTCCATCAACACCGTCCTGAACCTGCTCTCCTCGGGCGACCACGTCATCGCCAGCGAAGACGTGTACGGCGGCACCCACCGAATCTTCACGCAGGTGTACGCCGACTACGACATCGAATTTTCCTTCGTGGACATGACCAACGTGGACGAAGTGTCCGACGCAGTCCGTGACGACACGGAACTGCTGTGGGTCGAAACGCCGACGAACCCGCTGCTCAACGTCGTGGACATCGCCGCGATGGTCTATATTGCAGAGGATGCCGACGCGCTCTGCGCTGTGGACAACACCTTCGCCACGCCGTATCTTCAGCGCCCGCTCGAACTCGGCGCGGACATCGTTTCTCACTCCTTGACAAAGTACCTCGGCGGCCACTCCGACGTGGTCGGCGGCGCGCTCATTACGAACGACGAGAAACTGGACGAGCAGATCGGCTTCTACCAGAACAGCGTCGGCGCGACCCCCGGCCCGCACGACTGTTTCCTCGTCCTCCGCGGAACCAAAACGCTCGGCGTCCGGATGGACAGACATTGCGACAACGCCCGCGACATCGCGGGCTGGTTGGACGACCACGAAGCCGTCGAAACTGTGTACTACCCCGGCCTCGAATCCCACCCGAATCACGAACTCGCGGCGGAGCAGATGGACGACTTCGGCGGGATGGTCAGTTTCGAACTCGACGCCTCGCTGGAAGAGGCTGCGGAAGTCGTGGCCGAGACGGAGGTTTTCACCCTCGCCGAAAGCCTCGGCGGCGTCGAGAGCCTCATTGAGCAACCCGCGACGATGACCCACGCCGCGATTCCGAAGGAGGAGCGACTGGCCGCCGGACTGTCGGATGGCCTCATCCGCGCCAGCGTCGGTATCGAGCACGCTGACGACCTGAAGGCCGACCTTCAGCAGGCGTTCGATTCGGTGCTGAACTGAAGAGGGAAAATCAGCCGAATCTTTCAGGCGGGTGGCCCTCGTCACCTGTCGCATGGAACTCGACCAGCACGTCTACTCGTTCCCGCTCACGTTCGACCGCGGCGACCGCGAGACGACGATTCACCCGTCGGGCGTCGAAACCGAAAGCGGACTCATTCTCCTCGATGCAGGCTTTCCGGGCCAAATAAACGATCTGAAATCGGCACTGGCGGAACACGGATTCGAACTGGACGACGTTGAAATCCTGATTTTGACTCACCAAGACGGCGACCACGTCGGTTGCGCGGGGGAACTCGTCTCCCGAACTGACGCGACTGTCGTGGCACATCCCGGGGACGCGCCCGTCATCGAGGGCGACGAAGCCCCCATCAAATCCTCCGGCGACCGCTACCCGCCGGTTTCGGTGGACGTACAGATAGTCGAAAACGTCGTCTTCCGAACCGAGGCAGGTCCACTGCGAGTCGTTGAAACCCCGGGGCACACGCCCGGCCACGTTTCGCTCGTGCTACCCGAGGCCGACCTGCTCCTCGCTGGCGATGCGACGGTTGCCGACGAGGACGGCCTCGCGGGGCCGAACGAGCGGTTCACGCCCGAAATGGACGAAGCAATCGACTCACTCGGCAAACTCGCCGAGTTGGACCCGAACCGAACGCTCTGCTATCACGGTGGATTCGTCGAAAGTTCGGACGTTCGAGCGACGTACGAGTCGCTCGCGGAGTAAAACGACAAAACCGAAAAGTCGGGCGGTCGGAGGACCGGATAACCGGATTTCCGGTTTATATCCGACCGACGTTCTGCACTTCGACGCTCTCGACTTCTTCGACGGATGCGAAGCGTTCTTCGACGGCTTCCGTACCGCCCGCATCGTCAGGGACGATGACGGTCGGCAGGAGCGCGACCAGACCGAACGCGACGTTGTCGCGTTCGAAGCCGTTGATCTTCGCTCCCTCCGGAAGCGAGTCCTCCAGTTTCTCTTGGAGGTCGTCGAGGTCGATTTCGGGGCTTTGCGGCATAACCTTTATTTTGGCTGCTACTTTTCCCATAATTTACGGTCCGAGGAACCCACAGTCGGGGCACTCGTAGAGGTTGCTCTGTTTGCGGCACTTTGCACAGCGGTAGATGGTCTGCCCGCAGTCGGGGCACTTGAACGACGCGGCGTTCGTGCCGGAGATGTTAATCCCGCACGAGACGCATTTCCGCGCCTGCTTTTGCGTCTGACTCATACCCCCACGTTCCGCCGCGCGGCTTTTAACGCTTCCCTTCTTGATTCGAAAACCGCGTTTCGGAATGCGCCTTAGAATGCGCCCGTCTCGACGGACGTCTCTGCGTGGAGGCTGTCTTTCAGCGCGTCGTGAACCTTACAGAGTTCGAACGCGCGGTCGATGACGTTCTGAGCCGTTTCGTCGTCTGTTTCGGTTTCCCATTTGATGTCGAACGAGACGGCGTTGAGTTTGTCGTCGTCGTTCAGTTCGCCGTCTACCGTGATTTCGATTTTACCGAGGTCGCCAGCGTCGCGCTGTTCGCCGCCGACGCGGAGGGCCGGGACGTAGCACGAGCCGTAGGCCGCGAGCAGTGTTTCGAGCGTGTCGGGTGCGTCCTCGCCCGTCGCGTCGATGGTGAGCGAAAAGTCGCGGACATCGTTCTCTGCGCTGTATCCTGCTTCCGACGTGGTAGTGACTTCTGGCATTGCAATTTGCACGTCTGTCGCAACACTCCTAAGGTTTGTTCTTCCGGCCTTGTTTGTTGCGACGAAACTCGTATTTTGTAATGCGTGTTGCTTTGGACTGCTGTCTGTCCTTTGGAGAAGGCTTCCGAGCGAGGGAAATTTCTCGGAACCAAATCACGACAACACATGACCGCCACGCACCGCGACAGCCACATGCCTCCCCAACCGACTCCCTCAACTCGCTGGCGCTCGTTTCGGTCATCCACCATCAGAGCTTGCCTCTGATGAGCCATTCGCTCGCACGGAAAGAGACGCGCTCTTTCCTGCTCTTGTTCGCTCCTCCGTCGCTCACGAAGACCTCGCGCGACTTCGCCTCGCCAGCACGCGCCACGTGGCTCGGTTCGTCAGCTGAAAGGGTGCGCCAGCGCGTTCGCACGAGGAGTGAGTAAAGCGAACTCCGAGTGCAACTTCCGCGCTGGCGGGGAGGAATAGGGGGAACTGCGGTGGCGGTTCTGTGTCGTCGGGAATTGTTCCAGAATAGAAATTCGTCCCCTTCGAATGCGGTTATTCACCCGTTACCATCTCTATCACAACAAAAGAAGTTCCCGCGAATCGAATCCTCAGTACGAGCTTTCTTCGGTGAGGTCGAAGGACTCCTCGCCCTCCAACACTCGAACGTCGGCATCACAGCCCACCGCATCGACTTCCTTCGCGAAGTCCTCGGGGTCTTGTTCGATTGGTGGGAACGTGTCGTAGTGCATCGGGAAGGCGAAATCGGCGTCCAACCAGTCCACCGCGATGGCGGCCTGCGCAGGCCCCATCGTGAAGTGGTCGCCAATCGGGAGCGCAACCGCGTCGGGTTCGAGGAACGGGCCGATGACTTCGCGCATCTCGACCATCAGCGAGGTGTCTCCTGCGTGATAGAACGTTTCGCTCTCCTCGTCCGAAACCTGTGTGGGTTTCGTATCCGAGATGACGAATCCGGCGGGCATTCCCCCGGTAGCACCGTAGCTCGTGTCGATGCCGTTGGTGTGGTCTGCGCGAACCATCGTGACGAAGGCGTCGCCGCATTCGACCGTTCCGCCAATGTTCATCCCCATGCCGCCGACGGCGTTGTACTCGCCGAACTCGTCGTTACAGTAGCCGACGAGTTCCGGGGTTGCGACAAGTGTCGTTCCTTCGTAGCGGTCTACGTCGCCGATGTGGTCCGCGTGCCCGTGCGTGAGAAGGAGGTAGTCCGGGTCGAGTTCCTCCGGGTCGGTGTCAGTTTTCGGATTGTCGAAGAACGGGTCGATGAGGAGGTCAGTGTCGCCGACTGTTACGTGCCACGTCGAGTGTCCATACCAAGTGAGTTCCATAGTGCGAATTTGGGTAGGGCGTAATTCGTCTTAAAAGATGTTGGCGATATATGGAGCGTTACCGGAGTCCGAACGATTTAGGCCCACGGATTCGACAATCGACATATGAAACGAGTCCGATTCCGCGACCCAGCAGGCTCAACTCGAAGCGGCGAATGGACCAACGGAGAAATCCACTTCGCAAACGACAGCTACGACCCGGACGAGGTCGAAATTCTCGCACCGACCGACCCCTCGAAAATCGTCTGCGTCGGCCTGAACTACGCTGACCACGCGGCGGAGCGAAACAAAGACCTTCCAGACCGACCGCTTCTGTTCCTCAAACCGCCGAACGCGGTGGCGTCCCACGGCGACACCATCACGCTCCCAACCGGAAAAGAGCGAATCGACCACGAGGCGGAACTCGGCATCGTCATCGAAGAGCAGTGTCGCAACGTCGCGGAGGAAGACGCGATGGACGTAATTGCGGGGTTCACCTGCGCGGACGACATTTCCAACCGCGACGACCAAGACAAGGAGCAAAACTGGGTGCGGGGGAAGGCGTTCGACAACTCCTGTCCACTCGGCCCGGTGATGGCGACACCCGACGAGGTTCCCGAAGATGCGGCAGTCAGACTGCGCGTAAACGGCGAACTCAGACAGGAGTCCTCCCGCGACCAGTTCATTTTCTCCGTGCCGGAACTCATCGCGGAAATCACGACTTACCTCACGCTGGAACCCGGCGACGTGGTTATTACCGGCACGCCCGCCGGTGTCGCGCCGCTTTCCGACGGCGACACTGTTGAAGTCGAAATCGAAGGCATCGGAACGCTTTCCCACGACGTTCGGATTTCCTGAAAACAAAAAACGGCTATTCTGCGATTACAGCGAGTCCCACGCCTTGAACGCGCGGTTCCACGAGGTGATGTCCGCAATCCAGCGCGCGGCGATGACCTTCTTCAGCATTTCTGCCGGAACCGAACTGAACGTGCTAATTGGGAAGTCCATCCCACCAGCTTTGACGCCGTGTGCGACGGCATCGTCACCGATGGAGATGACGGTACCTTTGTCGTTGAACGTCCACGTCTTGAGCGGCTGGCCGCGGATTTCGCGCGCGATGTTCTCGCCGACGACCTCGGCGGCCTGCCACGCGGCCTGAGCGGTCGGTGGTGCAGGGTTCTCGCCTTGGTCGATGATGGCGCTGTCACCGATGGCGAACACGCGGTCGTCGCTGGTCTGGAAGTTGGCCTCCGCCGTGACGCGGTTGTGTTGGTTGTCGAGGTTGCAGTTGTCCAGTGCTTTTCGCCCTGTGACACCGCCAGTCCAGACGAACACGTCGTAGTCGAGTGGTTCGCCTTCGTCGAACTGGATTTCTTCCTCGGTGGCTTCCGTAATCGGGTCGTCCGTGAGGATGTTGATGTCCTTTTCGAGGAGGTGTTTTTTCACCGTGCCCTGAAGCTCTGGGTCTTGCCCGGGCATGATTTCGTCCATCGCCTCCACGAGGTAGATGTCGATTGGCGCGCGGTGTTTGTCGCGGTACTCCGCAATTTCGCCCGCGCTCTGGATGCCGGACAGTCCGGCCCCACCGATAACGACTTTTGCGGGGTCGTTGCGGGACGCGGTTTTCGCGGCCTCTTTGACTTGGTCGTGGATTTCGAGCGCGTCGTCAAGCCCTTTCAGCGTGAGCGCGTTCTCGGCCATGCCGGGGATGCCGTAGAATGCGGTGTCGCTGCCGAGCGCGACGAGCAGGTAATCGTAGTCGAGGTCGTTTCCTTCTTCGAGTTCGACGGTGCGCTCGTCGGTGTCGATGCCTTCGACCGTATCCTGCACGAATCGGGTGCTCGGCGACTTGATTTCGTGAATCGGGAGCGTGATTTTGTCCTTCACTCGTGGGTCGCGGATGACCCTGTGGGATTCGTGGAGGACGAGATGGTAATCAGTGTCCGACACCCACGTGATGTCGGCGTCATCGAGTTCTGCTTCGAGTTGCTGTATCGCTCCGGCACCAGCGTAGCCAGCACCGAGAACGACAACCTTCGCAGTCATACCCGAATCTCTGGAGTCATGCGATACAAAGGTGTTGAAACCCAAATCTGAATGCGAGATATTCTCACACTCGGGGTGTTCCTCATTCGTTGGCTGTAAGCTTTAAAAGCAATCGCACTCAACGTTCCAGCACTATGGATAAACAGGATTTGCGAAAGCAAGCACACGATTTGGACGTAACCGTCTGGGTTGGAAAGAGCGGCCTCGGTGCCGTCACCGAGGAACTGGAAAATCAGCTGAAAAACGAAGACCTCGTGAAGGTGAAGTTCCTCCGCGCGGCCCGCGGCGATTCTTCGACCGACGAACTCGCCGAGGAACTGGCTGACGAGGTGAGCGCCGAACTTATCGAAACACGCGGAAATACAGCGGTGTACCACTGATGCAACAGGAGAGTGGAAATCAAGGTGCGAACACAGCAATCGAGGAGTTGCTGGTTGACGCTGGACTCGGTGTCGATATTGCCGGGCCTTTCTCCCAGGCGCTCGTGTTCATCGTCGCGTTCGTCGTCATCTACGTCCTCGGCCGAATTTTCGTCGTTCCGCTCATCAAGCGACTCCTCGACAGTCGCGGCTACGACGAGAACGTCAAGAAACCGCTGACGAAAGCAACGCAGTTAATCGTCCTGTTTGCGGCCGTCGGGATGGCGTTTGCCTTCGCGGGATACGGAAACATCCTCACTGCACTGGCAACCGTCGCCGCCGCCGCGACGTTGGCAATCGGTTTCGCGCTACAGGACATCCTGGCCAACTTCGTCGCTGGCGTGTTCATCTTCACGGACAAACCGTTCAAAATCGGCGACTGGATCGAATGGGATGACGGGACGTACTCGGGCATCGTCGAGGACATTGACCTTCGCGTGACGCGCGTGCGAACCTTCGACAACGAACTCCTAACCGTACCAAACGCCGTCTTAACCGACGACGTCATCAAAAACCCCGTCGCCAAGGACGAACTCCGGATTCAGTTCCTCTTCGGTATCGGCTACGACGACGACATCCACCAAGCCACGGACATCATCGTCGAAGAGGCCGAAAACCATCCGGAAATTCTGGACACTCCCGAACCGTCGGTTCGGCTCACGGAATTGGGCGACTCCGCAGTCGGACTGAAATCCCGATTCTGGATTGCCGACCCGAAACGCGGTGACTTCGTGAAGACGCGCGGCGAGTACGTCACCGCCGTCAAGGAGCGATTCGACGCGGCAGGCATCGACATGCCGTATCCGCACCGTCAGCTCACTGGCGGCGTCGAAGTCGCCAACCCTGCGGAGTTAGAGACGCTAAGCGGCGACTAAGCGACGCCGGAGAATCAGACCCCCACCTTTTATTTCAATATTCGCGAAAGAGTTTTGAAGAGGTCTGGGCTGTATTTTTACCGTATGAAGAAAAGTAGACGTGCCTTCCTTTCCGCCCTCGGCACTGCCTCGGTCGGAGGGACTGTCGCGCTCGCTGGTTGCGCTGGCGACGGCCCGCAGGACGCGAAAGCTGACTCGACGGGAACTGCCAGCACGACACAAGAG
The DNA here is from genome assembly GCF_900156425.1 of Haladaptatus litoreus. Lineage (GTDB taxonomy): Archaea > Halobacteriota > Halobacteria > Halobacteriales > Haladaptataceae > Haladaptatus > Haladaptatus litoreus. The sequence goes on along the minus strand of NZ_FTNO01000001.1, from coordinate 1,029,953 downwards.
GGGAGAGAGACGACTTCCCAGAGCGATAGCAAGCCGGAACAGACCGTCACGACTTCGACAATCCGCGCTGGAACCGAACAGGAAACGACGCTGTACGAAATCCAATCCGAGAAATCCGGCCCGACAGCCTTCGTCATCGGTGGCATGCACGGTAACGAAGAGAGCGGTTACTGGGCGGCCCGCGACGTTCGGGAGTGGGAAATCGACGCCGGAACGCTCGTCGTCCTTCCGGAAGCGAACACGCAGGCAGTCGAACAAGAGCGTCGAGAGTGGCCTGGTGAGATGGATTTGAATCGGCAGTTTCCAATCAGTGAACCACCGAAGAACGCCCTCGCGCAAGAAATCTGGGACACAATTAGCCAGCACAATCCGGACGTACTGATGGATCTCCACAGTTCGAAGGGAATTTTGGAGCGCGAAAACGACGACGGTGTCGGCCAGAACGTCTTCCGGTCGAGTCACGAAAAGATAGTTCAGAGCAACCAGATCGCCATCGAACTGCTGAACGAGAAGTACGTCACCGGCTACGACCCGATTTACGACTTCGTCCACACGTTCGCAGACGAGACGGAGTACGCCACAGCGCCGATGCTGATGAACAAGACGCGATTGGACGGGAACATTCCGTCGTGTCTGTTCGAAGTCACGCAGGACGACGTGGAACCCGAAAAACGCGCGCGATGGACGAAGGTGTTCGTGTCCAGCATGCTCGATACGTGGGGGATTCGAGCGTTCAAAATGGACGACTAAGCGGGTTTTTTTGATTCTGCGCTGACTAGTGTTTCGACTCAAGAGTGGAATACGATATGAATGCGGACGGCCGGAGTTGCCCGGCGTTCCGGGCCGGGGAGTCCCGGTTGCCTCCTCCACCCCGCGATCCTACGAGCGACAGATGTCCGATGGTCCGCTGCTCACTTCCGTGCCTGACGGATTGCCACCGACTAACTGCGACGAGACACCCCTGCGAGTGTTCGACGCAGACCGCTGGCCCCGCAGGACGAGGCTTCTGCGTTGGCTTCCGGGGCCCGACCCGGTCTGACCGGACGAGTCCGGAGTTCGGTTCCCGCTCAAGACCACAGCGCGGGCAAGGAGCAGGGCCTAACTGCTCAACCTAGTCCACTTCCAACTACTCCTCTCCGCCTTAAGGGCCTTTCGGGTTCCACGCCGCATCCCGATTCCAGTCCACATTTCGTCTTCATCCGACAGTTGCGATGGCGATGATGTTAGAGACGACGACCAGCAGTCCGATGATGAGATACACCAAACTTCCGAGTCGAAACGTCTGTCGCGAGTACTGCGTCCATCCCGACAGCACGACCAGCAGAAGGACGGTGATTGCTTTGATAAAAACCAAGCCAAGCAGTCCCATCTCCCTCAACAGATGCGCGACGAAGGGATTGCCTTCTTCCAACCCGAGTTGGAGTCCCACTCCGGTCGTCACGACGTCGCCGAGCATCACGCCGAGAACCGCGACTAACAGGGGAACGGAGACGTGCGACCACAGGTGAGGGTCGTCGGGTGACACACCCCATCTCCGCCGTCACGACACTTTGTTATAGGGTGACTGTCGAGGAGTAACAACTCGCTGTGCGACGAAAAGGGACGACTACAGCACGTCTCGGGCGTACCAACCCGCACTTATCGGGACGGCGAACGTGACTAGTGCAAAGCCCCAGCGATGCATCGACAGCGAGTCCATCCGCGCCGCTTCCACGAGCGTATCCGTCGGGGTTACGACTGCCCACCAGAGCGTAATGACGGCCATGAACGCACCGAGGGCGAGGGTAACGCCAGCGACGGTTGCGGGGTCGCTTCGGTTTTGCAGGCCGGAACCGAACGCGATGATTGCCACGAGTGCGAAGAGTGTATCGAGGAGGTGGACGGGAACCGGAATCGTTCCGTAGTACGCCCCGACCACCGTCGCCGGTGCGAGGAAGTACGGCAGCGAGAGGAGCAAAAGCACTGCTAAACACGACGCGATTCCGACTTTCGGCGCGAGTCGCTTGCTCATGTCCGAAGCCACTCACCGAACTGAGTTAAACGCCGCGTTTGAGTCGGAAAAATCACATTACTTCGGAACGAACGACCGAACATGGGACTCGGAAACACGGCCAAGAAGATTCAGAAAGTAGCAGACACCGCGGAAAAACTGTACGCCAAACTCAACGAACTGCGTGAGCAGGTGCTCGCCATCCGCGATTCGTTGGAGGACACGGACGAGCGCGTCCAGAAACTCGAAGTCGAGAACGCGGAACAGAAAGCCCTCATCGAGGCGCTGGCCCGCGAACAGGGTATCGACGTCGAGTCGGTGCTGGAGGACGTGGAAACACCGGAGAATGTCGAAGAAGACGTTGCGGGTGACGAGGCTGGCGGGCAAACCGAAGACGGCACGAAAGACGAATCCCCGCAAGCGAGCACATAACGAGGATTCGTGCGAGTACGCACATTCCAACAACCCGGACGAACGACCACATAACAACGACTAACAGTCCGGCCTTCCTTTTCACGCGCATGACGACACATCGGGAACCGCTCGATTCGGTGCTGGACACCGTCGGGCAAACGCCGCTCGTCCGCGTGCAGGACGCACCCGACGAGGTGCCAGTGTACGCGAAGTTGGAGTCGTTCAACCCCGGCGCGAGCGTCAAAGACCGCATCGGGAAGTACATGCTCAAACGGATGCTCGAAGACGGCGAACTCGTCCCCGGCGGGACGGTCATTGAACCGACCGCCGGAAACACCGGAATCGGCTTCGCAGTCGCCGCAGGGCAACTCGACGTGAACGCCGTCTTCGTCGTTCCGGAGCGTTTCAGTGTCGAGAAACAGCAACTCATGGCCGCACTCGGCGCGGAAGTAATCAACACGCCGACCGAGGACGGGATGGGGGGCGCAATCGACCGCGCCCACCAACTCGCAGAGGAGACGGAAAACGCGGTGGTTCCACAGCAGTTCGGCAATCCGCTGAACGTCGAAGCTCACTACGAGACGACCGGGCCGGAAATCTACGACGCGCTGGACGGTGAAGTCGGTGCAGTCGTCGCTGGCTGTGGCACTGCGGGAACCTTGATGGGAATGGCGAAATACGCCCGCGAGCAGAACCCCGATACCTACGTCGCTGCCGTCGAACCCGAGGGGTCGCTCTATTCGACGACAAAAGGAGCGGATGTGGACGAAGAGGAGTACAAAATCGAAGGTATCGGCACCCACAATCCGGCGACGAACGAACTGTTCGAACCCGACCTCGTGGACGAAATCGTGCAGGTGCCTGACGAAACCGCCCACGACGAACTGAAACGACTCGCGCGCAAAGAAGGTCATCTGGTCGCCTCCAGCGCGGGCGCGGCAAGTGTCGTGGCTCGACAAGTTGCGGAGAAAATCGAGAGCGGGGAAATCGACGCCCCCTACGATTCGGTCGTCACCGTCTTTCCTGACTCCAGCGAGCGGTACCTCTCGAAGGGAATCTACCGTTCGTTCGCGGAGTGGGACGGATAAACGAATTCTCTTCCGTCCTCCGAAGTAGTAACAGGTGGCGTATGAAATCGAAGACGTAGTCCGCGCACTCCGTTCTCATATATAGTAAAATTACAAAAATACTAATCGGCATCCGTCCGTATTCTTTACGCCAGACCAATCTGCTCTCGGTCGGCGGCGTTCGACAAGCGCGGAAAACCGGACAGACGAACCATGTCACACACCAACAAAAACAGTGCTATCGATGAGAGCGAATCGGTGTACCGAGAATACATATTAGGCGTCAGAATCGTCGCGGTACGATTTCCGGGCGAGAACGAGCCGCAGTATCGGTTCGAGGCACCGGAACATATCGAAATTCACTTCGAAAACCCGGAGCTGGCGGAGCTGTACGCCGATATTTACTTCGACGTAAACGGGTTCGAAGAGGCTGGCACGGGTGAACGCGGCGTCCCACCGGAAATAATTCAGGCAGGCCGGGATACGCTGGCCGCGTACTTCCTCACCCAACCATACTCGGACATCAACTGGGTTGCGTCGTTTTACGGAAAGAAACCGACGGAAATCGAACGATACGTCGCTTCGGTTCGAAAACGGGCCCAAGAGATACGTGATGGAGCAGAGGAGATGGGAATGGATTGACATCCTCCGCCTCCTTACGGGTGCATATTGTCTCTCCAGACTATCGTATTTTTAGATAATCCTCTGCCAAGGCGTGCGGGGGGTTCTGCTGTATGCCAAATAATATAGAGTTCTGACAGATTGCTATCCGATTTCATATATTTTGCCGGAATATAGGTCGACTAAATCCACCTTTCCTGCGTCAATGCGGTGATTTCACGCCACAAAAAGTAGTGTCTCGATAGTGCGCAGAGGCATTTAAAATTTTAGATAATATAAGATAAAACGATATATAGTTATCATGGATATTGAGATTGCGGTATATATCAAATATATCTATTATAAATTTACATATGACCGAAACGTATCTACCTAACTGCATGGTCGAGTTCACCAGACGCAAACTGATGGCAACATCCGTGGCCGCCACGTTGGGCGCGAGCGTTTCCTCGAACGTTACCGGAATCGAGAGTACAGAACCTCCAGAAGACGACGACACGCCTCACGCACCCTACGTGAAGGGCGGTCTCAAACGATTTTCATCGACGGCGTTCGGTGCGGAAGTCACCGGACCGTTCGTGTTCAAGGACGGAACTCCGCTCTACAGCCTCCAGCACCCGAGTCGGGACAACCCCGCACCGTACAACAAATCCGGAATCGGCTATTTCAGCGGTTTCCAGTTCTCGATGGGCGGGAGCAACGACGATTTCGACGAGCTATCGACGCCCCAGACGAACGAAGAACAGGGGACGATTCGGAGTGCGGACGGGGAGTACGTGTTCCTCGCGCAGGAAGAAGACCGCATCAACGGCGGTACCGAGCGTCTCGGTGTCGTTCAAACGCCCGACGGGTGGGACATCACCCGAGACGTCTTCGCCGGAACCCAGTACGGAGACGCCGCCTACAATCCGGACTGTAACGAGTTCGTCGCCACGAACGACGAGGGAACCGAAGGGTACCTGTTCACTAACTGGGAAAACAGCCCCGGAAACATCTCCCGCATTCCAATCAGTCAGGACGCCGACGGCGAGTGGAGTGCCGACTTAGAGTCCGCCATCAACCTCGCCAACACGGAACCTCTGCGCGAACTCGGTGGCACGCGAATCAACTGCTACGGTGACCTCTCCCCGTGGAACACGATGATTTCATCCGAGGAGAACTACGCACACCCTCGCGTTTCGCTCACCGCGACGGTTGGTGACATCGTCGAGCAGGGAACCGGGAAAAACCTCGTCGGAGCCAGCCAATTCTGGAATCGACCGAATCCGAACGGAATTCAGGAGGCTATCGACGGCTACTACGGTGACGAATCGTGGGCCGTGCAGGGATACTGGGCGCTGACGGGACTCGAATTCCTCGCGTACTATCTCGGCGCGGAACAGATTGACCAAACTTCGAGTCCGGTTGACCAATCCGCGGAAGACGAGTCCAACACGACCGAACCAATCGGCGACACCTACCCGAATCCGTACCGCTATGGCTACCACGTCGATGTCCGCGAACCGACCGCGGAAACGCCACAACCGGTCAAATACTACGTCATGGGTCGGGCCGCGTGGGAGGCACCGGACGTGCAGAGCGACTTGAAAACGGTGTACGGCTGCTCCGACGGCGACAGCAAGGGCATCTACAAGTTCGTCGCCGACGAGCCGATTCCGGACTTCTGTGACCCAATGGACACCGCCGGAACGCTGTACGCCCCGAAGGTGACCAACGAAGAAGCCGCGAAGAAGAACCCACCAGCTGATGTCGACCTCGAATTCGAGTGGATAGAACTGGGCCACGCCACCAACCGCGAAGCCGAGGAGTGGATTGCCGAGTACGACGACATCACGCAGGTGGACTACCTCGAAACGCACGCAGAAACCGACTGGCAGGAAGACCTCGACGCGGCAATCGAAGAGGCCGACAAGGAAATCGTGGAGAACGGAAACCAGAACTACATCACGAACGAGGAAATCCTCGCGTGGGCAGAACAGTTCGAACGCGACGGGCCGGACGGCGTGGACGACGAACTCCGCAAGGTTCCGTTTCTCGAAACCCGCGCCGCCGCCAAGGAAATCGGTGCGACCATCGAGTTCAACAAGGCCGAAGGAGTGGACAGCGTTGCAGGGGCGCAACCCGGCGACTACGTCTACTTCGCAATTTCGGAACTCAACGACGCCATGGCCGACACGCTGGGCGATGTTCGACTCGACCGCGTGGACGGCGGCGTCGTCTACCGCGCCGAACTCGAAGACGACTACAACGTCTCGACCCTCGAACCCGTCATCGTCGGCCCGGACGCGAGCGACCCCGCCGACGTGGCGGACGACGCGCTCATCAACATCGACAACGTCTACGTGATGGACGACGGTCGCGTCCTCTGCTGTGAGGATGCCGACAAGTTCGGCCGGTCGTACAGCAACGACTGTCTGTACGTGTACGACCCGGAAACGGACGACGACCGTGGCCACGGAAACGACGACGGCGACGACGAAGATAATCCCGGCAAGGGAGACGGAAATTCGGGGAAAGGAAACGGTAATCCCGGCAAGGGAGACGACTCTGGGAAGGGCAAGGCGAACAGTTAAGCGTCCCCCACGAATCCCTTCGTTCCACGCTTTTCAAGAAATAGCTCGTTGCGCGTGGATTATTGTGAATCCGTCTCCGGCGGGTCTGCGGCCCGAGCGGCGGCGAGTTGTTTCAGCACCTCTTCTTCGGACAGTTCCGTATCCACATGCGGGTCGGCCGTCGCCTCGAACGGTTCCGCGCCGCCGAGCGCGGTCGCTCGTTCGACTGCACGCCTGAATCGAGCAGAAAACGTCTCTTCCAATCGGTCAGCCGCCAGTTCGGGAGAAACCCACTCGTAATCGTCGTGTTCGTGGTTCAGGTCGATTTCCGTGTCGTCCGTTTCACACCGATAGACGAGCGTTACGAGTGGATTTCCGGTTTCGCCGTCGAGCCATCCGCCATACATCGCCTCGACCGGCGGCCCGACCACGGCGTCGATGTCGAGTTCTTCGCGGAGTTCGCGGCGGAGTCCACCGACGAGGGTTTCGCCGAACTCGAACTTCCCTGCCGGTGGTTTCCAATGGTCACCGACTTTCGTCACCAGCACGTCTCCGTCCGGGCCGAAGAGAATCGCTTATTTGGGTGATTTTACCGACGTAGAGATTCGAACGTTCTGACATATTGTATTGGTACTTTTAGTTGATTGACTTCAATCTGTCCATTGTCCGAAAATTTCCGTTAGCGGTTGGTGTAGCCGGAATACCGCGGTCGCTGTGTCAGTGCTACAGAAGAAACGTGTCGAGGAATCTCTTTTCTCAAGGGATGGTAGTGGTGAGAGGCAACCCGTTCCCAAATCACAGTAGGAAAACGTCCATTTCTGGGCCGAAATGGCGGATTTTTCGAAAGATGGGACAGAACAACAAAGCTATCACAGATGGTTCTTCTCCCCCATGTCGGCAGAGAATACGCAGGGGTCGGCACGCGACCGAACCCCTGTTCGAGAACACTGGGCGTCACGGGCGGGGTTCATCGCCGCGGCAATAGGAAGTGCGGTCGGCCTCGGGAACATCTGGCGGTTTCCGTACGAAGCGGCGAGTCACGGTGGTTCTGCGTTTCTCGTCGTTGACTTCATCGCCATCCTCCTCATCGGGCTTCCAGCCATGCTTGCGGAGTTCACAATCGGACGACGGTCGCATCGAAACGTCGTTGATGCATTTGGCTCCGGTGGTCGGATATGGAAACTGGCTGGCGTTCTCGCGGCCGTCTCCGCGTTTTGGGTCGTGTCGTATTACAGCGTCGTCGGTGGGTGGGTTATTCGGTACTTAGTAGAGAGTTCGAGCGGCGCATACTTCGCTAATCCCGCCGCCCACTTCAGCGGTGCCGCCGCAGGTCTGGATGCACTCTTCTTTACCGCCGTCTTCATGCTCATCACAATCGGTATCGTCGCGTTCGGAATCGAACGCGGTATCGAACTGGCAACCAAACTGATGGTTCCCGCTATCGTCGTCCTGATGGTCTGTCTTGCGGTCTACGCCGCAACGCTCCGGGGCGCGGGTGCTGGGTACGAGTACTTCCTCGAACCCGATTTTGATTACATCTTCTCGAACTTCGAAACCCTCATCCCCGCCGCAGTCGGCGAAGTGTTGTTTACGCTGTCGCTTGGCTCGGGCATTATGATTACCTATGCGTCGTACGTGGAAGACTCGGAAAGCCTCCTCGCCGATGGATTGGCCGTCGTCATCGTGAACACGTTCGTTGGCTACCTCGCGGGCCTCATCGTCTTTCCCTTGCTTTTCGCGCAGGGTGTCCAACCCGGCGATGCCGGTGCTGGTGCCATCTTCGTCAGCATCGCAAACGCGTTTCGGACGCTCCCGGCCGGGGAGCTACTCGGAATCGTGTTCTACCTCGTCGTCCTCATCGCGGCTGTTTCTTCGGCGATAAGTCTACTCGAAATTCCGACCGCGTACTTCGTCGATAATTTCCCCATTCCACGGCCGATGATTGCCGCTGGCGTCGGGTTCGCTGCGTTCCTTCTGGGTGTTCCATCCGCGCTGAACACGGGCACGCTGGAGCTGTTCGATTCGATTGCGAGTGAGGTTCTACTTCCCACCGGAATCTTTCTCGTTACTGTGTTCGTGGGTTGGGTGTACGGCCGCGAAGCGATGGCCGAACTCGGTGAAGGGCTTCACGAGCGATTCCTGCCCCGATACTGGCTGTGGCACGTTCGTATTGTCGTGCTCGCCGCAGTCGGAATGACGCTGCTAATCAGCCTCGCCTCGTTCGCCAACATCAACGTCGTCCAGTGGATATTCTAACCACAGGCGGCTTTTCAAGCGGTATTCTTTGCTTGCGAATTTCGTCTACTCCACCAATCGCTGATGCTCGACTTTCATACAGTGGTCTTGCACGACCCGTTTTCCGGCGTCTTCCGCTCGCTTCGCGGCCTCGTCGTCTCGAATCCCTAACTGCGTCCACACCACGCCTGCGTCATCGCGTTCGATGGCGTTGTCCACGATGTCGCTCACTTCCTCGCTCGGGCGGAACACGTCCACGATGTCGATTTCCTCGTCTACATCGGTGAGCGAATCGTAGACAGTTCGGCCGAAAATCTCGTCTGCAAAGGGGTTGACCGGGATGACGTCGTAGCCGTGTTCACGGAGGTATTTCGGAATCTCGTGGGCGTCCTTGCCGGGCGTCGAGGAACAACCGACGACGGCCACGGTGTCGAGTTCGAGGATGTCACGAAGTTCGTCGTCGCTTTCGATTGGCATGGAGGTACCGACGCCACGAACGTGGAAAAGGATTTGGCCCCGTGACCAGTGTTGGCCGATGATTTCCGTTGTAGCGCCGGAGACTCCGGCGCTACAACGGTTGCCAGCCAGCGGTTTTGCCGACGCCTTTCATCCTGAGTTCGGATTCGTTCCCATCGGCCTCTCGAACTTCGATTTCGCCGTCGAACAGCTGCCGGAGCGTACTCATCGTCTGGTTGTCGTGGGCCGTCGAATCGATGATGAACAACCCGAAGGCTTCCGCGCTCTGGACGCACCCGGTGAAAACGTGCAGGAATCGGAAGACTGTCTGGAGATTCGAATACATGAGAAGCGTCGAAAGCGAGTCGAACGCGATTCAGTTCGCACGCACGCCCGAATCGTAAAATCGCTGCAGGAACTCTGACAGTTTGATACCGATACCAGTCATATCGACCGGCGAGGACGCGAACTCGACGCTATCGACACGACGCACGGACATCCCCTGTTGCTTCGAGACGCAATCGACGATGCCGACGGGTGACGACGGGGTTTCGAGGCGCGATTCGTACTCCTCGAGCGCGTGTTCGCCGCTGTCCTTCGTCGTCACGATAATCGCGCCGTCGCCATGGTTACCACCGTATGCAAGGGTGTCGAGCGCGAGATTCCTCTTGCCAGTCATCGGTGAACCCGAAATGAGCAGGTTCGTCCCCGGGTCGATTTCCAACTCCGAGAACTTATTGCCTAACGTATACATCGTGGTACCTCACACCAGTGTAGCGGACAGAAACGGACACAGATAGCGTATCCCTTTTCTCCCCCTGCCTCATCTGGGATTAATATATTGGAGTCCACTTATATTCTTTTTGATTGCTGGTTGAGCGGTTCGATCAGTTACTCACGCTAACACGGCGACTCGGCCGACGACGAACGCGATTGCGGCGAGAAACATTCCGTACTTCAGATGGTTTTGTCCCGCCGTCGGGTTACCGACGCTCTCGTACACTGCATAGAGCATGAGGGCGTCCGCCGGGAGGACAACCGCGAGATACGGAAGGCCGAACGTTCCCCACACATACGGGAGCGGACTCGCCAGAACGGCGAGTCCGAGGAAAACGGCTCCAACGAGGATTGCAGGTCGCGCACCGATGGCCAGCGGAAGCGTGTTCAACCCCTCTTCGCGGTCGCCCGCCATATCCTCTACGTCTTTGATAACCTCGCGTGTGAACGTCGAAAGCCCTGCCAGCAAGAAGAGAATGAACGCGGCGCGAACTCCCGCATCAGCCCCGAGTGAAACTGCAGTGTTTCCTGCATCAACGGCGACTGCGACGCTCCCGAAGAGGAACGTGCTCCCGCCGAGATACGCCACGACCGCGTTGCCGACTCCCGGCAGTCCCTTGAATAGTTTCGTGTAGGCGACGAGCGCAAGGAGGTTTATGGCCGCAATTGCGATTGCGAGCAGCGGAAGTACGAGTGCCGAAACGACTGCACCTGCAAACAGTAGTCCACTGAATAGCAGGGCACCGCGCGGTGAGACTGCACCGCGCGGAATCGGTCGCTCCGGCGCGTTGATGCGGTCTATCTTCCGGTCGAAGTAGTCGTTAATCGCGTTTCCTGCACCGGTCGCTAACCACGTCGCCAGCACCGCTCCGGCGACCTGTACCGGCTTTGCGTCGGTGACAACGCCGCCCGCGACGAACGCGCCAATAAACGTCAGCACTCCCGCCGCGAACGTGTTCCCCGGGCGCGTGAGTTCGAACAGTCCTTTTGCACGCCCGTCAGTAGCCATACGGCGTCGTACTCGGCCCACCCGGTATAAATGGAGCGGATGCGACTTTCCCCGATTCGAAACCACGACGTTTAAAAGGTACCACGCAAAAGATGTGAGTACAGGGCGCTTAGCTCAGTCTGGACAGAGTGCTTGGCTTCGGACCAAGCTGCCACGGGTTCAAATCCTGTAGCGCCCATCTTTCTGCGACGAACGAAGGTGAGGAGCGAAAGATGTAGCGCCCACTTGCTTCCGCAAACAAACTCATGAGCGGAAGCAATGTAGCTCGTGGAGGGATTTTGATTAAATCAGACGCAGTTCGGGAGCGAAGCGACCGAAACCGTCTGGACGTAGTCGAATTCTGGTACCGCTGTCTGTTTTTAATTGCAGACACACAAGAAAGACGACGGGCGATACTCGACCCGTGAACCCCGACCGACTCACTCCTCGATTGCGCGGTGGGGTGCAATATGAGGCCCGGTCGAACTCCTGCTATCGACGTCGGCATCGACACGGAAGACGTCGGCGAGCAATCCTTCTGTCACAACGTCTATCGGCGGCCCCCAGTCGTACAGCTCTCCCTCTTTCATCGCAACGAGGTTGTCCGCGAATCGCGCGGCCTGTCCGATGTCGTGGAGCACGATGCCGACGGTGACGCCTTCCTCGCGGTTGAGCGTTCGAACGACTTCCATGACTCGAAGCTGGTGATGGAGGTCGAGATACGTGGTCGGCTCGTCGAGCAGGAGAATATCCGTGTCCTGCGCGAGCACCATCGCAATCCACGCGAGTTGTTTCTGTCCGCCACTGAGATTGCTCATCTCCTCGTCGCGAAGGTGTCCGACACCGGCTAACGCTATCGCTCGTTCGACTGCTTCGCGGTCGCTCTCCGAGACGGCTTCGAAGAATCCGCGATGCGGGTATCGGCCGTGGAAGACCAAATCTTCGACTGTAAGGCCCCCTGGAGAACTGTTCTCTTGGGAGAGAAGCCCGAGCTGTTGTGCGAGCTGTTTTGACTCCATCGATTGGATTTGGTTTCCGTCGAGGAGGATGCGACCCCGTTCGGGGGCGAGTTGGTTCGCCATCGACTTCAGGAGCGTACTCTTTCCCGACCCGTTCGGCCCGACGAGGGCCGTGACCTCGCCTGCCGGGAGCACAACCCTCTCGCACTCGACAACCGGGTCAGTGGAGGTCGGATACCCGATGGCGAGGTCCTCGCCAACCAGTTCACTTGCCGCATCAACCTTGTTGGGGTGACCGGACTCGTCTGCTGAGTCGTCGGCGATTGTCTGGGGTTCAGCCATCAGATTTCACCCATCTTGTCCTGTTTGCGCATGAGATACAGGAAGTACGGACCACCGATGAGGCCGGTGACAATGCCGACCGGAACCTGTACGGGATTCAACGCGAGACGCGCGCCGACATCGGCCACGACCATCAACGCTGGACCAGCGAAGAGACAGCCGATGATGAGCTTCTTGTAATCGCTTCCGACGATGTTTCGAACCATGTGTGGGACGATGAGTCCGACGAAGCCGACGATTCCGGCGACTGCGATGCTCGCCGCGGCGGCGAGCACCGCGACGCCCGAGAGCGCGAATCGAACCTTTTCGACACTCATTCCGAGCGATTGCGCCGTGTTTTCACCGAGGAGGAGCACGTTCAACTGCCGCGAGCTAATCAGCGCGAGCAGCATTGCGACGGCCGTCCACGGCAGTGCCATCCGAACCTGCTCCCAGTCGGTTCCGGTCAGCGACCCGGTCGTCCATGCGATAGCCGACTGCACGACACCGATGTCGTCGGCGAAGAAGAACAGCGCCGTCTGGAGCGATCCGAAGATGGTTCCGACGATGACGCCCGCGAGGACGAGCCGAACCGGCGATGTCCCGTTTTTCCACGCGATGCCGTACACGATGACGAACGCGAGCGCGCCGCCCGCCGAGGCGATAAGCGGCAGGAACGCCGACAGCCCAGAGAACACCACGAGCGTGAGGAGGATTAGCAGTCCGGCACCAGACGAAACCCCGAGGATGAACGGACTCGCGAGTTCGTTCCGGGTGACTGCTTGGAAAATCGCCCCCGAGACGGCGAGATTCATCCCGACGAGGATACCGACGAACACTCGGGGAAGGCGAATGTTCCAAACGATGAGACTCTGCTTGTTCATTTCGGGGACTTCACCACCGAACAGGAACGCGTTCCACGCCTGCCGGTTGAATATCACCTCGGGATTGAACACCGCCTGCCACGCTTCGACGAGCGTCATCGAGAACGCGCCAAAGCTCACTTGTACGAGGCCCCCGGCGACGACGACAATTACGCTCCCGAGACAGAGCGTAATCAGTGCTCCATCGAACCACTCCAGCAATCGGTCGCGCCGAGAGGGTGTCGTCGCATCACCGGTCGCTTCACTCACCATGTTGCTCGTCTCCTTCCACCGACTGGCCGTCGGTGCCGATATATTCACGAATCGAATCGTCGGCTATCGCGTCGAGGAGTTCTTCCTCGCCGACTGCGGCGACGACCGTTTCTGCATCGAGGTGCTCGGCCAGCGTTTCGTGACCGGTTTCTGCTCGCGCCTCCATCTCCTCCGGAGTGATGTACGAAGAGAGCGAGGCATCGGTCGATGCCTCGCGCACGCGGCGGAACCGCTCGGAATCAATGTCTACGGGTGCACCCTCTCCGTAGTAGTCGTCGAACCACTCGACCCACGCTTCGCGCTCGGCCCACTTCTCGTCGAGTTCAGCCTGACGGCGCACCCAATCGACGCCGCCAGCCACTTCTTCCCACCAACCGTCGTCTATTCGAGCGTCCGTAACGACGCGGCGCGCGACCCGCGCGCCGCGACCGGCCGCGATAATCGCCTGTTTATCTGCTTCCTCGGAGGGTGAGGCGACGTAGAGTCCCGACACGGAGGTCGTGCCGTCGTCGTCGGCATAACCGCGGTCGAACCGTTCGTGTTCTTCGTCGTCGTGTTCGTACGTCTCGAACATCGCCGCATCGTCGCCTAGTCCGCGCATGTATTCGCCGTCGTAGCGCGTCGCCGCGACGACTCGCCGGGTGGTAACCGGTGTTCCCTCTTGCGGAGTGACGACGAACCCGTCGTCATCGTCGGTTTTATCGACCGATTCGACCAAGTTAGGAACGATGTCACAGCCTGCATTCTCGGCGTGCGCGTGCATCAGTTCGTACAGCGTTTCGATGTCGATTCCCTCGGGAAAACCGAGATAATTTTCGAGATGGGCACATCGCAGTACGGAGGAGCGTCCCCGGTCGAAAATCACCGTGTCGAGTCCTTCCCGTGCGGTAAACACACCTGCCGAACAGCCTGCTGGCCCGCCACCGACGATAACGACGTCGTGGTCGTAGTCGGTCTCCGTCGTTTGATTTTGGCCGTGGTCGGCTCCTGTCGTTTGATTCTGCTTGTGCTCAGTGTCCGTCGTTTCACTCATGTTCAGAACGCTCCGTTGATGATGTCCGCAACCCGCTGGCGGTCGAACAACTGCTCGTCCTCGGGAATCTCTGGATATGGGCCGTTGTCGTAGGACGGCCACTCGCCGAACTGCTCGGGATAGAGCTGTTTGGCCGTCATCTCCAACTGGAAGAGGTTCAAAATCGGCCCCTGATACCGCGCACCCTGTGGATGGGTGCGGCCGTTTTCCACGGCCGTAATCTCGGCCCCGACCGCGTTCGATTCGAGCGTTGCGCGGAGTTCGCCCATGTCCGTCGTCGGGAGCATACCCCCGAGGAACAGCATCACGTCGGGGTCGGCTTCCAGCAACATTTCCAGGTCGATGACGGAGCCGGATTCGACCGACCCCTCGAACGCATCGCGCGGCTTGAGCGGGCGCGTGTGTGCGGTGAGGAATCCGGGATTGCTCAACGTGTAGGCGTAGATGTCGCCCTCGATGTCGGCCGACCCGACCATCACCGCGGTCGGTCGTTCCGATTCGGACGGAAGGTCTGCCTCGATTGTTGTGAGCATCTCAGCTCGAATCTCGGCGAGCGCCTCGTAGCGCTCTTTTTCTTGAAACACCTCCGCGACTTTCTCGAACTGTTCCCACAGGCTGGGGTACTCGTAGTCGCCCTCCCAATTGTCCGGCGGCGTCTGCTGACCGGCGCTGAACGAGTTGCCGAACCACGGGCTGATGTTCTGCTCGATTTCCTCGATGTCCGCCATGCTCCAGCTACCGAGTGCCAGCACCGACGCCGGGTCGGCGAGATGCACGTCGCTGTCCAGTTCGTAGAGTTTCTCCTTGCCGACCTCCCACGAGGAGTACAGCCCAGTCCAGTCGAGGGAGACGCCGGGGAGTCGCTCCACGAACTGGTTCCAGAGTTGGTCGTAGTAGTCGGGGGCGTGCATCGCGTTGATTCCGTCCCCACGGCCGAGCGCGAACGCCATATCCGCGTGGTGGGTGAGACGGGTGAACACCGTCTCCGGTGGCGACTCGAACTCGACTTCGCCCATGGGTGACATCGTCACTGTGTACGTCCCGTCCGTCGCTTCGTCGTCTGCCGATGTGACCGCGTCAGAATCGGTTCCCGTTGCGGTCGGCGTGGACTCCGAACCGCTGTCGGCGGTACAGCCCGCGAATGCTGCACCGCCGATGACCGCTCCGCCGTACTTCAGATAGTCGCGCCGTGTCGGTGTCTCGTGTGGAATCGTATCGCCGTCGCTCATTGTCAGAAATCCCCAGTGACGATGTCCGCAACTCGCTGGTGGTCGAACAGCTGTTCTTCTTTCGAGAACTCGGGATACGACTGTCCTTCCTCGAAACGCGGCCACTCGCCGAAAGCGTCCGGATACAGCTGTTTGGCGGTCATCTCCAACTGGAGGAGATTTTTCAATGGCCCTTGGAACGACCCGCCAGAGGCGTAGAAGCGGTCGTTCTGTACCGCAGTGAGTTCCTTCCCGACCGGGTCGCTGGACACTGTTTCACTGATTTCGTCCCAATCGTACCACGGGCCGACGCCGAAGATGTGAAGAATAACGTCCGGGTCGATGTCGAGCACCCCCTCCATGTTGTACGTCGCATCGTAGTTTTCGGCGTACGTTTTGTCGCTGTCCGCGAACGCATCCCGCGCACCCATCGGGCGGACGTGGGCTTTCCCGAATCCCGGGCCGCTGATTTTGTACGGGTAGAACTCCCCGTCCCAGTAGGAGAGCAGTCCGACGGTTGGACGCTCGCTCTTCGGCGGGAGGTTGGCGCGGATGGTTCCGTAGAGCGCCTCGTATTCGGACTTGAGCGCTTCGAAGCGCTCTTGCTCGCCGAAAACAGCGGCGACTTTTTCCGACAGTTCCCAGAGCGTGTAGTACTGGTAGTCGTCTCGGTACGCTTCCGGCGGTTGAGCGTGCTGTCTGCTGTAGCGGTTTGCGAACCACGGGCCGACGTTCTCGGCTATCTCTTCGACGTCGTCTCGACTCCACCCTTTGAACGTCGTGGCCCACGCCGGGTCCATCAGGTGAACGTCGCTGTCGAGTTCGTAGAACAGTTCCTTGTCCATTCCGTCGTTGAACAACTGCGTGAGACCATCGGTGGACAGCGAAACGCCGTCAAGAGTGTCGTAAAAATACTGTAGTCCGGTGACGGTATCTCCGGGAAATCCGACGGAGTTGAGCGAGTCAGCGTGGCCGAACGCGACCAGCATATCGACGTACTGTGGACTGTACGCCATCACGTTCGAGGGCGTTTCCTCGAATGTCACCTCCCCTACTGGTGACATCGTCACCGAGTAACTCGTCTCGGCCGTGTTCGTGCTCGATGTCCCGGTTTCCGTGGATGTCGTGTCCGACCCCGTGAGTCCTGCACAACCTGCGAGCAGGCCGCCACCGATGGTTACCCCGCCGTACTTCAGATAGTCGCGCCGCGTTGGTGCCCCGTGTCCGCCTCTTTTTTTGGACATAGAGTTTAGGCTCGCCTAAAGATTTAAAGCGTTTTCGGAATTTAGGCAGGCCTAAATTTTGCCCATTTGCCAAAATATCGTTTGATTTTAGTATTAAATAACGCTAATTAATCTTCGATTTTGTAACTATGTTGTTTTTGAAGTTATTCTCCAACACCAGACACGCCGAGATTTTCATCTTATTACTACCAAATTTATAACGCTAATTTCGTTTGAACACCGAATTGGTGGCGTTTGTCATTGAAAACCACATTAAATCCGCCGTTTCGAGTGATTCAAATCGACGGATACGAGAGGAACTAGTATGACCGAAGACGACACGCACGACCACGTCGTACCCGGGAGTGACGAAGAAATAGACTCCCCCGACGTTCGAGGCTACGACTTCCGCGAACCGTTCGATTTCGGCGACCTCTTAGAATCGTATGCAACGACGGGCTTTCAAGCGACACAACTCGCCGAAGCCATCGACATCGCAGAACAGATGCAGGCCGAGGATGCGACCATCTATCTGACGTTCACTTCGAACATCATCTCCTCCGGTCTTCGCGAAGTCGTCGCGTATCTCGTCCGCGAAGGATACGTCGACGTTCTCATCACGACTTCCGGTTCGCTCACCGAGGACGTTATCAAGACCGCGAAACCGTTCAAGATGGGCGAGTGGGACGCCGACGAAGGCGAACTTCGGGAGCGAGGAATCAACCGCCTCGGAAACATCTTCGTTCCCTCCGACCGATACGTCTGGCTGGAAGAGTACCTCTATGACTTCTTCGATGACTTCTTCGCGGAGGAGAAAGTTCGGACGCCGACGGCGTTCGCACGCGAATTAGGAGAAACGCTCGACGACGAAGATTCGGTGCTGAAACAGGCCGCGGACAACGACGTTCCCGTCTACTGTCCCGCGCTGACCGATGCGGAAGTCGGCAACTTCCTCTACTACTACCGGCAGGGGTACGATTCGGAAGTCGGAATCGAGATTCTGGACGACTACGACTCGCTCATCGAGGACGGTCTGCTCGCGGATGAAACGGGCCTCATCGCGGTCGGTGGAGGAGTGCCGAAACACCACGCTATCATGACGAACCTCTTCCGCGGCGGCGCGGACTACGTCATTTACATCTCGACGGGCGTCGAAGGCGACGGGTCGCTCTCGGGCGCACCGCCGAACGAAGCAGTGTCGTGGGGGAAAATCAAGAACCACGAAACCAACTACACGCAGGTCGAAGCGGAAGCGACGCTCGTGTTTCCGTTGCTGGTCGCTGGTGCATTTCGATAAACATCCGCCACCGAAAATCGACTCGGTCGAATAAAAGTACCACGCAGTTCGCTTAGTCGCTGGCAATCTGCTGCTCGTCGAACTGCTCACCGGCTTGAGACAGTTCGTCCAGCGCCGATTCTTCCTCTCGAAGGGTTTCTTCCAACAGGTCTGCGGCCTCGTCGTAGCCGAGTTTGCCAGCGAACGACGTGAGGTTGCCGTAGGCGGCGATTTCGTAGTGTTCGGTTTTCTGCCCGACTTCGATGTTGTACCGGTCGAGCACGTCACCGTCGTTCTCTTGTGCGAACTGTTCGTGTTCGTCGATGAGCGCATCCACCACCTGCTCGTCTTTTGCCTGCGGCTCTTCACCGATTTGTTCGAACACCTGCTCCAGTCGATTGACGTGCTCTTGCGTTTCGGTGCGGTGTTCCGAGAACGCTTGACTAGCCGCTTCGTCGTTCGTCTGCTCGGCGAGCGTCTCCAGTGCGTCGATGAGTTGCTGTTCGGTGTAGTACAGCTCTTCCAGACCGTTGACGAAGAGTTGTTCGATTGAGTCTGTTGTCATGGGTTCTCATCTACTGCATTTGTTCGTGGAGTCAATGAGTGGCGAGGCTACATTCGCAGGCTGACTAAGACGGGGGCGAGAACGGCTGAATCGTATCACGAACGACGGACGATTCCGTAATGACCACCGATTACTTCCACGCTCGTTTTGAACAGTCCGAGGAGAATTGGCCCGACGAACGATCCCATCGAGCCGAAAAGGTAGTACCGCCCACGACGCTGAGGAAAACGACCGCCGAATGCGTCTCCGACTGCTGGTCGATTATCACCGCACGCAGGTAGTCGTCCGTGACGGCGACGGGCGTGACTCCCCAGATGACCAAACCTGCGGAGAGTCGTGCGCCGATTCGGTTTTCGAGCCGCCGGTGGAGTGGAAAGAACACGAACGCGAGAAAGCCCGTTGCGAGCAGCCACGAGAGAAACGGTTCCACGAAAAGCCACGAGAGTATCGCCAGCACGAGTACCAGTAGCCATGCGAACACCGTTCGAGCGTCTATCCCCACAGTCCCATCCATACCCACACACGTCTTTTCGAACCGAGGAAGGTATTGTGCGGAACACTGGTCAGCGTATGGTCACGACCTACGCCGTGAGGAAGGTTGGATTCCGGCCGAGCAAGTCGGCCGGAATCCGGGTTCCGCTGTCGTTCGGCCGCTCTTTTTTCGGTGGTGGACAGTGAACGGGTTTGCACTATGAGTTCGACGTTCGAAACCGAGTTCGAGGAGGTGCTTGCGGCAGTTCCGGACGAACAGTTCGACCGGTCACGCTTCGTTCCATCAGTCGGCCCGTTCGACGCCGACGTGATGCTGGTCGGCGAGGCCCCCGGTGAGCAGGAAGTCACACAGGGCGAACCGTTCGTCGGACGTGCAGGGGGACGGCTGAACACCGCGCTCGAATCCATCGGCGTGGCTCGAAACGACCTGTACATCACCAATTTGGTGAAGGTTCGCCCGCCGGAGAATCGAAGTCCCCAACGAGCCGAAATCGACGCGTGGTGGCCGGTGTTGGACGCCGAAATCGAACGCGTCGCCCCGTCAGTTGTCGTCCCGCTCGGAAGCTTCGCTACGCGCGAAATACTCGGCACGAACGAGAACGTCTCGGATGTACACGGCCGGACGTTCGAGTTCGATGGCTACGATGTCGTTCCGACGTACCATCCGGCGGCGACGTTCTACGACGGTAGCAAGGAGGGAGAGATGGAACGGGATTTGAAGACAGTGTTCGAGCGGGCGTGATTCGAAACGACGAATCTCTCACGCCGACGACCGCACTGACGCAATTTATCATCAAGCAATCGATGGCAGCTCGTTCCAAAATATCCAAAAGAATCAATACTTTTAGCGCACTCGGACACCAAAAAACAGCTATGAAGGTGTTCGTCGCTGGTGGGTCGGGCTTCGTCGGTCGTTCGCTGTGTCGCGTTTTGGACGAGCGTGGCCACAACGTGACCGCGGCGTCACGCAATCCGGACGCTTCCGAACTACCGGCGAGCGTCGAAACGACCACTCTCGACGTTCGGAACCCCGACCTCTCTGACGTCGTCGCTGGTCACGACGCCGTGGTCAATCTCGTCGCACTCCCGTCGCACTCCCAACTTCGGAACCGAAGCCACGAAGCGGTTCACCTCGGTGGAACGAAACATCTCGTCGCCGCGAGCGAAGCGACCGGCGTCGAGCGATTCGTCCAGATGAGCGGACTGGGCGTCGATTCCGGCGTGCAGACGACGTACTTTCGAGCGAAACGACGCGCAGAGCGCGTCGTTCGGGAGTCGGCCCTCGACTGGGTGATATACCGCCCCTCGGTCGTTTTCGGTGACGGATGCGCGTTCGTTCCGTTCATCGAGCAGATAACCCCACCCGTCGTTGCCCCGCTTCCGGGCGGTGGAACGATGCGAATGCAACCGATTTGGGTCGAAGACCTCGCCCCGATGTTCGCTGACGGCGTCGAGGAGGCTCGACACGCAGGCAAAATCTACGAAATCGGCGGCCCAGAGAAACCCACGTTCGCCGAAATAATCGAAGCCGTCTGCGACGGTGTCACCGTGGTTTCAGTCCCGATGTCGGTCGCGTCGGTCGGGTTTTCGATTGCAGAGCGCGCGCCCGGCGTTCCGTTCGGCCGAGACCAGTACCGCGTGCTACGACACGACAACACGACAGAGACGAACGACGTGGCCGTTTTCGGGGTGGCGGAAAGCGACCTTCGGACGTTCGGAGCGTACTTACAAGACAAAAAGTAGCGGGCGTTCGACTGCTCCGTCGTACCGTTTCCCGACAGTTCCGATGACTTGCGGGTTATCACGTGACGGGTGTGTTAGCGAACGATTATGATTCTCGTTCCCATCTATCACGCATGGTGTGTCCGTATCTGGAATACGCCGAGGAAACTGACGAACCCGATAGGGCGGCGTTCGACGAGCCGCGCGCCTTCTGCACCGTCATCGAAGAGTTCGTCCAACCGATGCGGGCAGACATCTGCAACGACCGGTACGACCTGCACCACGAGTATCACTGTGAAATCTATCGCGAACACACCGACGGAAAAGACGAACACGTGGAGGAGAACTCCGAATGAGCTACGAAAACTATCTCGGAGACGAACCGCTCATCATCACGGCGGCGGTGACGGGCGGCGTCCACGGCAAGGAAGCGAACCCGAACATTCCGGAAACACCGGAAGAAATCGGCCATGCCGCCGCCGCAGTCGAGGAGGCGGGTGCCGCAGTGGTGCATCTCCACGCCCGGAAACCGAACGGCGAGCGCACGTTTTCGACGGAGCGATTTCAGGAGATAGACGACGCGGTCAGAGAACACACGGACGACATCATCATTCAGCATTCGACGGGCGGAACCGGAGCGCCGGACGAAGACCGACACCTGCCGCTACGAACCGACCCGCCGCCGGAGATGGCGTCGTTGGATATGGGGCCGTTGAACCGCTACGACCACCTCACGAGCGAGAACACCCGAGGATTGGTCGATAGCCTCTACGACGAGATGGAAGAGCGGGGAATCAAACCCGAACTGGAGGTGTTCAACGACGGCCACCGAAACGAGGTGTTCGGACTGCTTTCGCGCCGCAACCTCGCCGACCCTGTCTACGCCACGCTCATCTTCGGTCCGGGGACGCTGACGCGCCCGACGCCGCAAAACTTCCTGAACGCAATCGGGGATTTGCCCGACGGGGCGCTGTTCAACACGCTCGGGTTCGGCCAACACCAACTCCCGTTTTCCGCGATGGGAATCGTATTCGGTGGCCACATCCGGGTCGGTTTGGAGGACAACGTCTACTATCGACGGGGTGAACTCGCCGAAAGCAACGCGCAACTCGTCCGTCGAGCGGTGCGTCTCGCCGAAGAACTCGAACGAGAAGTTGCATCGCCAGCAGCGGCGCGAGAGATTCTGGGGCTGTAGTGTCCGCTTTCCGACGACTACGATAACCACGAAATTCAAACCGCTCGCCTACGAGTTCCGAATCGAATGCTTCCCCTGTTTCACGATTTCGCTGGCGAGACAGTCCTCGTCTTCGGCGGGGGTCGCGTCGGCTGTCGGAAAGCCCGATTTTTCGCACAAGAAGCAACCGTCATTGTCGTCAGCGCAGAGTTCACCCGTGAACTCTGCGCTGAATCCGTGTCGCAAATCAAAGCCCGCGTCTCGCCCGACGACCTTTCGGACTGGTTCGACCGAGCTGCGCCCGCGCTCGTCGTCGCCGCAACCGACGACGGCGCGCTCAACGAGGCGATTGAAACAACGGCGATAAAACGAGGCATCCTCGTCAACCGCGCCGACAAACACGGAAACAGAGAAATCGGAAGCGTCGTCGTCCCGGCGACGGTTCGGGACGGCGATGTTATCGCGGCGGTCGGAACCGGCGGACGAAGCCCCGCTTTGAGCAAATATCTTCGCCAGCAAATCGAACCGATTTTTGGCGGCGCGGACGAGATGGCCGAACTGACCGCGGAGATTCGGGAGACGTTGCAAGAGCGAGACGTTCCCGCGAAGAACCGCCGCGAGGCGGTTCGAGCGGTTATCAACTCGGAAGCGGTTTGGGAGGCTATCGAGAATCGGAACAACAGGGAAAGCGGCGGCGATTCCGTCGGAATCGCCGCCCGAAACGAAGCAACCCGAGTCGTCAGCGACGTGCTCAATCCAGACTGACGGTGCCGTCGCCGTGCGGGTTCGGCGCGATTTCGTCCCCGGTTTCTCGGTCGATGACGTGGATGACGCCAGCATCCTTTTTCGCCGGGCAAACCTCCGCAGCGCGGACGTTTGCCGCGAGTTCGTCCTCCGCGAAAAAGTACGTTTTCGGCGCGCCGAGTCCGGTCGAAAAGTCCATCTCCCAGTTGTCCGCCACCTCTGCGCACTTTCCCGCGCCGAAACAGCGCCCGCCCTCGAAGACGATTTTGTACGGCTTTTTTTCGATTGGCGGCGTATTCGTCACGCGAACCTCCGCAATTTCGAGAGGCCGTCGAGGGATTTCCCGTCCGAAATCGTCTCTCTGGCGATTTCCAGCCCATCTTCGAGTGACGCCGCGCCACCTCCGGCGTAGATTCGGAACGCCGCGTTGAGCGCGACCGCGTCGGCGAACTTGTCGTCGCGCTCGCCCGAGAGCACCGACTCCGTAATTTTTGCGGAGTCGGCGGAAACGTCTCCTACTTCGAGGTCGTCGCGTTCGAACGACATGCCGTAGTTCGCGGTTTCGATTTCGTAGTCGGTCAACTCCTTCGAACCAGCGCTCCACTCGGCGACTTTCGTGTATCCCGGTCGAATGTCGTCGTAGCCCTCCAATCCCTGAAACAGGATTGCTCGCTCGACCGTCGAAGTCCGACTTTCCCGGAGTGTGTCGATGATTCGCTTCGCAAAGGAGAGGTGGTAGAAACTGCCGAGATGTACGGTTGCGTCGGCGGGATTTGTCAGCGTTTCCACCGTGTTGATGAAGGTTCGAACACCGACGGCAGAGCGGCGGTTGAGGAGCGCGTCCACGCCGGGGTTGAACCGCGACTGGTCGTAGAAACCGAAGCCGACAGAATCGACCATGTTTGCGCTATCTTCCAGTTCGAGGTCGGTTTCGACACCGAGTTCCGACAGAACGTGGCGGTAGGCACAGCCCTCGGTCATCGGCACTCGGTCGCCGCTGTGGACGACGACGGGGGTTCCCGAGGCGGCGGAAACCAATCCCGCGGCCACGCCGAGCAGTGCGGTTTCACGTTTCCCGTCGTAGTTCGCGCCGCAATCCACTGGATTTGTGTCGGGAGCGAAAGAGGCGACTGCCTCGGGAGAAGCGACTTCCACCGAATTATGTCGCATGGCATCGAGGAATCCAGCCAGTTCTTCGGGCGTGTTCCGTTTCCACCGATTCGCCACCCAAAACCCGCCGAGTGCGGTCGGGTCGGCGTCCCCCGAGAGGATGTGCTCGAACGCCGAGTACGCTTGGTCGTAGTTCATGTCCTCGGCGGACTTCGGGCCGGAACCGACCTGCGACATCAAATCTCGCAATTCAGTTGGTGCCATCACTCGACACCCCTGTCCGAAACTGCTGTTTCCGGCGCGGGGGCGAACCCGACCGACGGCGCACCTTGGAGGTATTCGACGACCTTGTCACGGACGTTCACCACGTCGCCGACGACGGTTACCGCGGGCGGTTCGATACCGACTTCGTCCCGTCGTTCCACGATGGTTCCGAGCGTTCCGGTGACGGTGAACTCCGACTCGCGGGTCGCACGCTCGACCATTGCAACAGGGGTGTCTTCGGACACGCCGCCCGCTCGAAGCGCGGCCACGTTGTCCGGCAGTCTGCCGACACCCATGAGGATAACGAGGGTTCCGCCCGCCTGAACGGTCGCGGCGAGCGCGTCCCAATCGAGTGCACTCTCCGGTTTCGTCGGGTCTTCGTGGCCGGTGAGAACGGTGACGCAGGATGCGTGGTCGCGGTGGGTGACCGGGATTCCGGCGACGCCCGGCCCGGCGACCGCGCTCGTGATGCCGGGGACAATTTCGAAGTCAATTCCGGCGGCGGCGAGGTGCTCCGCCTCCTCGCCGCCGCGGCCGAACACCGTCGGGTCACCGCCCTTCAGTCGAACCACGTCCTTTCCTTCGCGGGCTTTCCGAACCAGCAGGTGGTGAATCTCCTCCTGCGTGGTTCGCTCGCCGTCCGGGCCGGGTCGCTTGCCGACCGAGACGATTTCGGCGGTGTCCGAGCAGGACGCCACGATTCGGTCGTCCGCCAACCTATCGTGGAGGACTGCATCCGCCGAATCCAGTAGTTTGCGTGCCTTTACCGTCAGCAGTTCCGGGTCGCCCGGCCCTGCACCGACTAAGTAGACTGTTCCTGTGTGCATCGAATCATCGCTCCGCTGCGAACTGCTTCGCGCGGCGGTACCGCGCCCGGTAGCGGTTCGCGGGGTCGCTCATTTCGCCGTCGCGGACGGGTCGCCCGGTTTCGACGCCGTCCACGAACGCAAGTCGCTCGTCCGCATCGCGCTCCGTGGTTCGTTCGAACGTCGGTTCTGTACTTTCTGCATCGCTCCGCTCCACCGCCAGAAATTCGCGCGCCGCGGCGACGAACAGCGAACACGGCTCCCTGCACGGAAACTCGCCGTCGCCGCGGGGAACCTCGACTTCGTCGTTTTCCGCTGCGTCCCACTCCCTGCGTTTGCAACACTGCGAATCGGCACAACAGGCCACGACAGCGTTTTCCAGTGCCTTCCGGTCGAGATTCTCGATGTTCGCGTAGATTCCGGTTTGGCGCTCCGCCGTCTCCTCGAAATGCGTCACGTCGAGGTTGCCTTCGCGTTCCTTGCTCCAGTTAGCAACTGTCGCGGGGTACACCCAGTCCACGACGCGATAGAGTTCGTCCGGATTCGCCGTCTCGAACGACCACCCAGTCGGCAGTGTCGGGGCGGTTCGGAGCGGGCGGTAGTCGCCATCGTCGGTGAACCGCGAGAGGTCGCGTATCGCGGTCGGGTCGCGGTAGATGTCGAGAGCGGAAGTATCCCTTTCGCGGTCTTCGACGTGACGAATTTCGTATTCGCGCTCTCCGTTATCGGTCAATCGAATCGAGATGGACAGTTGGCCCCACGTTTTTTCGATTCGGGTTTCGGTTTCGGATTCTGAAATCGGCCGACTCGCACTTTCCAGCCATCGCAAAAACTCGCGGCGGTGGTCGAATGTTGAATCCGTTTCATCCGATTTGTTTGCACTCTCGGTACCCGAATTCTCGATTTCCGCACCAGCATCCCCCGCGCGTTCGAGAATCACATCGGCGACCAGCGGTTCCGTTCCGACCGCGCCCGCATACCAGACGGTTTTCCCACTCACTTCAGCAGGAACGTCGTAGCCAGCGGGTGCGTCGTCGGTCAGTCCGATGTCCTCGGGAATGTCCTCCTGCGTGTGGTAGCCATCCGCGATGAACAGCGGGACGACGACGAGTTCGTCGCTCTCGAAGTGTTCCGTGAGGTCATCGATTCGCGGGTCTTCGTCCATGAACAGCGCTCGAACCTCGTCGAATCGTCCCTGCTCGCGGAGGCAGTCGGCGTGGGCCTGTGTCGCTCTCGCGCTGTTTTCGTTGCGTTCAGTGCCGTGGCCGACGACAGCGAGGCCGACGCCGGAATCGACGTTTGGATTGTTCGTTACGCGCTCGGCACGCCGGGCGATGACGGAGGTCATCGCCTCGTGCGTGCCGACGGGGTCGGTGTAGTAGACCGATTTGTCCACGTCGAGATTCCACCCATCCGCGATTCTGAGTTCGCGTGGAATCACCTGTTCGGTGAAATAGCCCTCGCTGGTGAACAGCGGGACGACGTACACTGCGTCCTGTTCGACGGTTCGAAGCACCTCGCGGGGCGAGGGTGCTTCCTTCCAAAACGCCTCGTGGACGGCGTCGAACACGCCGCGCGAACGGATTTCGTCGGCGTGGTCGTACAGCGGTCGGGCGGATTCCGAGTCGAGATGCGACCCGTGCCCGACCAGTACGAGTGCAGCGCTACTCATTCTTCGACCGTTTCCTCGTCTTCGTCTCCGTCTCGACGCTCCGAGAGATGTTCCCAGATTTCGGTACAGCCGCTTCCGTCCGGGACGTCCTCCAAGTGGTCGTCCGCATGGCCGTCGTTTCGGCTATCGCTCACGTCTCGACACCTCCCCGATTCGACGGTTCCGCGACGGTGTCGTGGCGGTACCGACGTTCGTCGCTATCGTTGCTTCTCATCACCTCCCGATTTACGGTACGGCTCCTAAACGGTGCGTCTTGGCGTAATACCAGCCGATGCTCCCACGTTACGGTAATTTTCGAGGGTAACTCTGACAGACACAAACGGGCCGTTTTTGGGTTTCGTGTCGGTACGAAACCCGAACAGGACGTTTTCCCTGTCATGACGCGTCATCCGACGCGGCGTAGATTGCGACTGCCGACGCGTTCAGGTCACGGGCTGACCGATGTGCTGGCATGGCTATCGCGGTTCGCACGCTGGACGAGGGTGCGTGGGTGAACGTGGAAAACACACGAATCGTCGGCGTGAGCAACGTCTGGAAGCTCGCCCGCCACGGTATTTGCGACTGTGATGTCTCTTTCTTCGTGGTCGAAGTGTTCACCGACGTGGGTGTGGATGGTCGTTGGGTCGAAGCCCGCACTGGGGGCCAGTGTATCGGCTGTGGCGAACACGGAACCACGGGCTGGCTCCAAATCGGGAAAATGGGTGAAGACAGTTTCCGGCCCGTCGAAGTCGAAGGCGTCCATTCGCCACGGTAACCCGTTTCCGACTTTTTCCCCGTGTCGCACGTCTCCGAAATTCTTGCCGGTATTCCCGACCCCCGGCGGAGATTGACGCGGAGCGCGGGGGTTTACGGGTGGATTCAGTACGATGTCCCATGCCGACCGACGTGGAAAAATGGAAGGACGAGCTGTACGGCGAGGAGATACGGGAGCACATGCTCCGGTTCGCCGAGGAGGGCTGGGACGCCATCCCGGACGACGAACACGACGCTTGGTTCGAGCGGTTCAAATGGTGGGGCCTGTACCACCAGCGCGACGGACAGGAAAGCTACTTTATGATGCGAATCGGGCCGCCGAGCGGCGTCCTCGAACCCGGCCAACTGCGCGTCATCGGCGAAATCGCGCGCGATTTCGCCGTCGGGCCAGCCGAAAATCCGGAGTTCGGAAACGGCTACGCCGACGTGACGACGCGGCAGGCGGTGCAACTGCACTGGGTCAACATCGAAGACGTGCCGAAAATCTGGGAAAGATTGGAAGACGCAGGGCTCTCGACCAAACAGGCCTGTGGTGATTCGTGGCGAAATATCGTCGGCTGTCCGGTCGCTGGCAAGGACAAACGCGAGTTCGTGGATGCACTCCCCGTCGTACAGGATTTGAACGAGAACTTCAAAGGAAATCCGGAGTACGCGAACCTTCCCCGGAAATGGAAGGTGTCCGTGACAGGGTGCCGCGAAGGCTGTGGGCAGGGCGACATCAACGACATTGGCATCGAACCCGCCGAGAAGGAAATCGACGGCGAGACGGTTCGTGGATTCAACGTCCGCGTCGGTGGCGGCCTCGCCGGACGCGAACCGCGATTCGCCCGCGACATCGACGTGTTCGCGGAACCCGACGAAGTCGTTCCGGTTCTAGGTGGTCTCTCCGGCCTGTTCCGCGATTACGGCAACCGCGAGAACCGCCGACGAGCGCGCATCAAGTTCCTCGTGGATGAGTGGGGAACCGAAAAAATACGGAAGGTGTTGCAGGAGGAGTACGTCGATTTCTACCTCAAAACGGCGGGCGACGACCTCCGCGAGGAGTATTCGTACAACGCCGGGGTTCCGGACGACCACGGCCACGCAGACCACGTCGGCGTCCACGAGCAACCCGACGGCAACTACTACGTCGGCCTGAACGTCCTCGTCGGTCGCGTCGGCGCAGAGGATATGATCGAGATGGCCGACATCGCCACGAAGTACGGTTCCGGCGAAGCGCGACTCACCCAGCGACAGAACATCATCCTGACGGACGTTCCGGAAGACCGCCTCGACGCGATGCTGGACGAACCGCTGTTCGACCGCTATAGTCCCGACCCGCACCCCTTCCAGCGTGGGTCGATTGCCTGTACCGGAACGGAGTTCTGTTCGCTCTCAATCGTGGAGACGAAAAACCGACAGGTTCGCCTCTCGCGCTGGCTTCGGGACAACGTCGAACTGCCCGACGACATCGAGAACTTCCACATCCACCTGTCGGGTTGTACCGCCTCCTGTGCCCAACCGCAAATCGCGGACATCAGCCTGCGCGGGATGAAAACCAGAAAGAACGGCGAAGCAGTCGAAGCCCTCGACATCGGCGTCGGCGGTGGACTCGGCCAAGACCCGAGCTTTGCGACGTGGATTCGAGAGCGAATCGCCGCGGACGAGGTTCCCGGCGCGATTCGGAACCTGATTCACGGCTTTTCGGAGGAACGCGAAGATGGCGAAACGTTCCGCGAGTTCGTGCAGGCCCGCCACGAGGATAGACTGGAAACCCTCGCCAAACCTGAGGAGACCTCCTACGACGACCCGTATATGCACAACACGAAGAAGACGTGGTATCCGTACGCGGAGGACGACGCGATGGAGGCCAGTCCGGCCCCGAACAGTCCGGACGACGCGATTTCAGGGGACGACTGAGATGGCAGACCGCGTCCTGTCGGTGAACGCCTACACCACGTTTGACCTCATCGACGCTGTCGCTGAAGGTCATGGCTGGACGGAGGAGGCCGTGGGGGTTCTGAACGTCAAAACGCCGCGCGGCGAGAATGCGCCAGACGAGATACTGCTCCAACTCGAACTGGACAACACCGGGTTGGAACATCTGCCTGCGCACGCCGACACGGTTACTCTGTCGCCGGAGCATGCACGGAAGTTGGCCGGTGAGTTGGAGCGGTATGCCGATTCGGTCGAAAAAGAGGGGCAATCGTAGATTCGAATAGCACTTCCGTAAATCTCCATAGACATCCCATAACACGCCGTTTAACTGCTCTATAACTTTAGGCGTGGGTGTTCTTTCCCTTGACGGGGATGATTCACTATGCCCCAACCACAAAACGGCGATAGAGACCGTAACGACAGCAGTCAACGAACCACACAGAAAGAAACTGCTGGACAGGGCGGTGCGAAACAGCAACCACAAGCGCAGAACAACCGTCGCAAAAGCGAGAGTTCGTCGAACTGGCTCGCGAAGACCGGCTTGATGTCGGGACTCGCAGTCATCGGCTTCGTGTTGTTGCTGTTCGCACTCGGCCAGGCCGTCGGTTTCGACCTGCTGGGGCTGTTCGCGGAAGCGGTCAGTTCCCAGACGGGACGCTGGCTCGTCGTCGCGCTCTTCGCCCTGCTCCTCATCGGAGTAGCTGAGCGGGGACTTCGCGGTACGCTTCGCCGCGTCTAACGTTCCCCGGCTCGTTTTGTTGAAAATGAACGTCTGGCACGCGGATTTCTTTATTCCATTCGAACCGTCGCACAGCCGCAGGTGACGACCGGGTCGAGTAACTCATCGACCGGCATCGCTTCTCCACAGTCTGTGCAGACGACATGTGGCTCTGAACGCCGTTGTCGTTCTCGGTAGTATTTGACTGCCCGTGTGCCGATTACTGCGGCGGCACCAACGCCAACCGCGCCCATCAGAATCGTGTCAAGTGTGCTTTCGCGTGCCATGGTGAGGCATGGATAGGCCAGTACCTTAAAGCTACTGCTGGACTTATACATAATATACTTTTCGGCCACGGGCACCTTTCCGAGGGACAAGCGGTTCATATAAAAATAGGTTCGCCGTAGAACGATTCGTATGATATCCCTCACTGGGTCAGTTGTCGGGTTCGTCGTGAGCCTGCTCATCGGCGCGCTCGGCATCTACATCGGTGCGCGAGTCGTGACGGAAACCGACGACTACGGATACGCGCTCATCACGGCCATCGTCGGGTCGATAGTCGGCGTCATCGTCGCGTTCCTCCTCGGTTGGCTGTTCGGCTGGATAGTCGTCCTCGTCGCGTGGATTTGGGTCATCAACTTCCGCTATCCCGGCGGATGGGGCAACGCCATCGGCATCGCACTCATCGGTTGGCTCTCGGTCGTCGCCATCACCTACGCGCTGGCCATCATGGACGTATTGACGTTCGAAGCACTCGGCATTCCGGGCATCTAATCACCCAACTCTTCTCCGAGCAAATCCACCGCATTCCGGACAGCACCGACTGAGTACAGATAGCCCGCGCCGACCGTCGTTTTCAGTGCTTTCGCTGGTTTGCCAGTCACCACCGTCGGGCCGACCTGAGCAACCGCACCGTCCCCGACAGAAACCAGCCACCCCGGCGAATTGAACGAAAACTGGTCGAGTCGCGGGTCGAACACGTCACCGCCGCCGTCGCTCGTGTCTCCTACCAGTCGCGCGATATTCGTTGCGACGACTCTGGCTTCCCGAATTGCGGATTGGGCACTCGCCGGAACCGCTTCCCCTTCGGCGTCCACGACTTTTCCGGCATCGCCGACGACGAAGGTTCCGTCGCCGAGTCGGAGCGTGCTATCGACCTGCGGTCGGTCACCACCGAGTGCATCCGGGCCGCGAATACCGCCCGTCCAGATGAACTGGTCGTAGGGAAGCGCGGTTCCGTTTGCCAGCGTGATTTCCGTGTCATCCGCGCGCTCGACGGCGGTTCCGGTTCGAATCTCCACATCGAGCTTGTCCAGTTCTTTTTGGACTGCCTGCTGGAAATTGGCGGGGAACGAAGGCGCGACGGTGTCGAACTGCTCAAGAAGCACGATTTCCGCCCCCACCTCCTCCTCGCGGGCGAGTGCGGCGAGTTCGCCCGCGACTTGCACGCCCGAGAGTCCGGCACCGCCGACGACGACGCGGCCGCCCTCGTTGGCGAAAAACTCCTCCCGAATCGTCTCCGCGTGGTGTAATCGCTTTAGGGGAGTTGCGTGCTCTTCCACGCCCGGCAGGTCGTAGAAGGCGGTTTCCGCGCCGAGACAGACCCCGGCGTAATCGTATTCGAGTTCCGAATCCTCAAACACGACCCTGTTTTCGTCCGGGTCGATGGATTCGACTCTTTCCTCTCGAATTTCGCAGTCGAGAACGTCTTTTAAGGGTATCGAGATGTCGTCCGCCAGCGACGGTCTGCGGATGACGCGGTGGAGTTCGTGTTGCACCAGATGCTCGCCGGTCTGCTCGACGACGACGAGGTTCGCGTCGTCCGGAAGGGAGCGTTCGAGTTTTCTGGCGAGGGTAAGACCAGCGTAGCCAGCGCCGAGGACAGCAACCTGCATAGGAGAGAATAGGAACAGGAGGGCTAAAGGCGTACTCCCCGCTAGAACAGGGGTTCGCGTTCGTCTTCAGAACAGGGCTTCGCTTTCATGGAGGATTTCGGCAGGGCCGCCGACCTTCCAGCGCATGGTTTCGACGCCGCAGTCGGCGATGACTTCCTCCACGTACTCCTCGTGTTCCGCCGTCGTGTTGACGTAGACGCTCGCGCCCGTGTCGGTGGAGAAGTAGACCGGAACGTCCTCTTTCTCCCGCAGTCTTCGAACCTCGTTGAAGATTTTGATGGTTTCGGGCTTCCAGTACACCCATCCCGCAGGCCCGGTCATCGTCGTCGCGGCGAGCGAAAGCGAGTCGTGTTCCGCGGTTTCGAAGACACGGTCGAAGTCGCCCTCGCGCAAGGCATCCCGCATCTCCACGAGTTGGTCATGGATGTGTGCGAGTCGAGCCTCGAACATGTGGCTGTCGGCGGCCTCGCGGTGGGCTTCCTCGGTTTCCTTGTACGCCGGAACTAATCCGGCGATGATTCGCACGTCGTCTTCGAGCGGCGATTCGAGGCGTTCGGAACGGCAGTCCTCGTCGTTCAGCCCCATGTGGAGGTCGGAAAAACCACCCGTCACGGCGCGCGCCGCGGAGGACGACCCGAGGCGCGCGATAGTCGAAATGTCGGGGCGCGAGAGGTCGAGTCCCGCGGCTTCCGCGCAAGCCATCGCGGCGGCGGCGAACCCGGACGAAGAGGAACCGAGGCCGACGTTCGACGGGAAACTGTTCTCGCTTTCGAGGCGAACGCGAGTGTCGATGCCCGCGAGTTCACGCACACGCGAGACTACCGTTCTGACGCGGTCTGCTTTGCGCCCCGTCAGTTCCTCGCCTTCAACGACGAAGGTGTCGGAATCGAGCGAATCGTCGAACTCGACGGTCGTCTTCGTGTGGCTCGGGGCGGTACAGACGCTGATGCTGTCGTGGTACGGGTATCGTTGTTCCTCGTCGCGCATTCCGTGGTACTTGACGAGTCCCTGAATCGGGTGGGCCTTCGCGGTCGCTTTCATACGTCGATGGGTGTGTGACGGGCGTTTAAACTCTCTGGAATACGGTAAGGGGAATAGACGTAGTTTGGTGTTCAAAAAGCGGTTGTGACTGCTGTGCTTGGTGGAACTTGAGCGACTGCGACCGCAGAAGTCACGACTTCGAGATGCTGACTTTGGTACTGCGATGACTCTAGAAGTCACGACTGTACGCCACGCCCTCGCTCGGGCAGTCACTCGTGGCTTCGCCACTCGTTCCTTTCTCGCTCGCCCGTTGCCACCAAGACAGCAGGCGGGCCGAGGGCGGTTGCCTCGGCCCCGCCAAGTGACCGAGTGGCTTGCCGTCGCGTGTCGGAAGACGAGTTTCCGAAAAAGCGGCAGACCTAATTAGGCTTGACCGGGCGCGCTGGGCGCGCCCGGCCCCGGCGGCCTGGTGGCAACGGGCGAAGCGAAGAACGAGCGAGTGATGAGCGAGGGCGTCCTTTGTAGTCGTGATTTGCAAACGACTCGTCTCCATCGTCAGTTGCTTTCTCACTCTCGTAAAACCCGAAACCCGACGAACACCACAGTTGTACCTTCGTCGTCCACACAAACATCGAATTACTGAAACCCCGTCCCGCCAACCACATCGCATGGGCGTCCAACTCGACACGCGGGAAGAACAGTTAGCGGAGATTCTGGAGCGACTCTACGACGAATATCCGAACGCGACGATTTCACTGAACTTCTCGACGCGCCACGAACTGCTCATCGCGGTCATGCTCTCGGCCCAGTGTACCGACGAGCGCGTGAACAAGGAGACGGAACACCTGTTCGAAAAGTACCAGTCGGTGTCTGACTTTGCGAACGCGGACGTGGACGAACTCGCCGAGGATTTGAACTCGATCACCTACTACAACAACAAGGCGAAGTGGATAAACAGCGCCTGCCAGACCATCATCGAGGAACACGACGGCGAGGTGCCGGACACAATGAGCGAACTCACCGATTTGACAGGCGTAGGGCGGAAAACGGCCAACGTGGTGCTTCAGCACGGCCACGACGTGGTCGAGGGAATCGTGGTCGATACACACGTCCAGCGACTGTCGCGGCGATTGGGATTGACGGAGGAAAAGACGCCGCAGAAAATCGAAACCGACCTGATGACGTTCGTAGACGAGGAGGACTGGCAGTGGCTGACCCATCTGTTCATCAGCCACGGACGGGCAACCTGTACGGCCCGGAACCCTGATTGTGATGACTGTGTGCTGCAAGACATCTGTCCGTCCTCGAAGCTCGACAACGACGTAGACCTCGCCAGCGGTGAGGCGTGGGGATAGAACTCGGTAATCGTTCGTCGATTTCACTTTCGGCTCACGGATTTGCTTTATTCGAAATTAATCAGAAATACAGACATGTCCACTCAGAAGTCCCCGACCGAAATCACGGAGGAAGGCACGTACTGGTTGCGGAGCCGGGACGTAAGCGACAGCCCACGAATCGGTGGTGATGGCTATTTCACCGAACACGACGTAACTCGCCCGGAAGACGTGACAGCCGATGACCTTCCGCCCGTGGACGAAGACGCCGTTCGAGAAATCGACCGCGAAGCACTCGAACAGGAGAAAACGATTGGAAAGTGGCAACTCACCGGCTCGGCGGAAACTATCGAAGAACTGTGGCCCGAAATCCTCGATGACGCGAGCGAGGGCGTGATTTGGGCCGTCAAGGCCATGACCACGTTCGGTTACGAGGAATTGCCCTACGACGACTACATGATTGTCGTTTACACGCCCAACTACTTCGCAAAACACGACGTTGACCGCGTCCGGGAACATCTCCGGAACGAATACGACGTGGAACACGAACTGTTCTACAAGCCGGACATCTATACGGCCAAGGGAGTCGTCGCGGAGACGGCCGAAGAATGGGGGCTTTCGATGCCTGCTCGATACCGGTCGTGAAATTTATATTGAAATCTCGAAATTCGGGAACCGAAAATCGACTTAGAAGTAGTCGGTGTGGAGGATGAGGAACCGGGCCATGCCGAGCACCCACGTCAGAAGCCAGAAAACGATGTAGCCCGCGACACCGGCGCGAAGCCGCCACCGCCACGAATCCATGTTTTCGTGGAGTTCGCTGATGTCCATGTCGGGATTCGGCGTGCCGTACAAATCGTGGGCGCGCTTGACCTGAAAGATTCTGACGATACCCGTAAGCGCGAGAATTAGCATCGCGTAGGCTTGCAGTCCGAGGAAGGCGTGAACCGCCGCGAGGCCGCCGAACTGGCGCTCGAATCGCGGAATCATCCATACCACCGCGGGAATCGTCGTCAGCAGGAGACCGGTGACGATGAATTTCAGATGATGCGTGAGAACGTCCCACGTCACCGTTTCGGCTTCGATGATTATCCACGCTCCGTAGAGGTAGAAGGGAAAACTCGCCGTCACGACTAGCGCGACCACCGATGCAATCGCCGCGTCGCTTACCATAGTCGGTGGTTAGACTGGGGCGCGTTAAACCGTCCGAAACGTCGGTCAGGACAGAAGATGTTTAGCCGTCGAAGCGTAACGTCCGAACAATGGCTGACTCCGACAGTGGGACGCAAGGCGCAGGGGAAGACGCGCCAGAGGAATCCCGCGAGGAACTTCGCCGCGAGGTCGATGAGAAGTACGATTTCGAGGATTTCGGCCCGGAAGATATGGCGGAGATGTCGCTCGAAGAGTGGGAGGCGGCGTTCGACCCGGACACGTGGATTACGGGCAGGAAACTGTTAGACCGGGTGGAGGCCGACCTGAAACATCGCGTCGCAATTCGGGACGTGTTCGCTGTCATCGAGCGAACCTCGCACGAGGGCGAACCACTGTTGGTCGCCTATTCGGACGAAGGCTACGCCGTGGTCTATCCCGACGGAAGCGTCGAAGGACGCGGAACCGTCCTCCGCGACGTGAAACCCACGGTGGCACTGGCGTCGATGGAAGAGTACGACGTGCCGGAGATGCCGGAAGGTGAGCAACTACCCCACCCCGACGAGGTACCGGAAGGGAGCGGCGAACTCGGCAACAAGTTGATGCAGGCGATTGCGGCCATCCACGTCGTCGCCGGATTCGGGATGATGATTGCGTGGTTCCTCGTGTACTTCGGAATCGTTAGCGTTTCGGAAAGTATCCGAGACGGTGCACCCCTGCTGGCACTCGTCGGCGGTGGGTTTTTCGTCTTCGGATTTTTCGTCCTGCTCATCGTAGCGAACGCCCGACTTTCCGACAGATTCCGGTCGGAAGAGTACCGAAATCGCCTGCGTTCCGCTGGCGTTGGCTCCGAGTATCGACCCGACTTTCTTCGGGAAGACGAAGAGGAACGAGACAACTGAACCGGCGGGAGCGGTTCCCAAACTGTCGATGTTGGCACTCCCGGGGCATCGGTGGCTTTAAGCAAGTCCCATCCTGACCAACACATGTATGAAGAGGCGGGAATTTCTACTGGCGGCCAGCGGCGTTGCTGGCGGAACTGCCGCGGCGGCGGCACCCGCTGGTGCGCAGCAGACGACGACGTCTGGAGGTGGCAACCAGTCCGGCGGCAACGGGACTGGCGGCACTCAGACGACGACGTCAGGCGGTGGCAACCAGTCAAATGGAAATCAGTCTAGCGGGAACCAATCAGAAGGAGGCGGCGGCGGTGGCGGCGGAACGGAGACGGTCGTCGTCGGCCCCGGCGGCGAACTCGTCTTCGAACCGGCCGACCTCCAGATTTCACCCGGCACTACCGTCGAGTGGGTGTGGGAATCCAATACACACAACGTGATTCCGACGAGCCAACCCGACGGGGCCGGTTGGGAAGGAAGCGGCAGCGAAGGAGAGACGTTCGACACGGGGCACACGTACAGTCACACCTTCGACACCGAAGGCTCCTACGAGTACGTCTGTATTCCGCACGAAACCGCAGGCATGACCGGCACTATCACGGTCGGTAGTGGTGGCGGCGGCGGCGGTGGCGGTGGCTCTGCGGAAGCCGACCCGGAACACATGGGCGTGCCGTTTCAGGCGCACTACGTTGGAATCGCGACGATTCTGATGATGATAATGTCGCTCATCTTTACGTTCTTCTTCCTGAAGTACGGCGAATCCCCACACACCAGCGGAGGGAACAGATAGATGTCCTCGTCAGGAAGCACATACGGCGACATACACCGATACGAACCGGCGCGAGAAAGCACGACGGCCGCCATCGCAATCGTCCTGTTAACGATTATCGAAGTGGTGTTCGTCGGCTTGTTCACCTACGGTCTTCTCAACGGATGGGGGCTGTCCGAACTCGGTAACATGTACCTCGGTGGCGTTCTCGCCGTCATTTTCATCGACCTCGCGTTCATCCTCATGCTGTATCGTAAGGAGTTCCTCCCCGACGTGATGATCGTCAAAAAGCGTCGTCGGAAGTGGGAAGACCTCTACGTGCGTGAGGAAGAGCAGTACGGAACCGAGTCGTTCGGAGACGCATGGGACCAGTTCAAACGAGCAGTGTACCCCTACTACAAACGATAAACTATGGCAGGAGACGACAAATATCCAGAGAGCACAGGTCGCCGTCGATTCGTCAAAGGCGTCGTCGGAAGCGCGACGCTCGCCAGTGTTGGAACCGCGGGAGCCGCCTCGCTCAAGTCGACGACGGCCCCATCCGGTGAAGGCGGTGGTATCACGCAATTCATGGGGATGGAGAACACCGCAGGCCCCGCTCCACGTGGTATGCCCCAGATTCCCATCAAAATCGACGATGAGGGATACGTCAAGGGATTCTTCCCGGAAGCATCGACGAAGACGGAGCAGGGTCGAGAAGTGACGGTCGCAGAGGCGGAAGTCGGCGGCATGACCTACTCGGCGAACTGGTTCCAGTACTGCGGTGTCCAGACCTACAAGGGTATCAAGCCCGACGCCGACATGGACAACTACTTCCGATACAAGGAAGGGGCGAAGTACGATTGGCAATCGAGCGAGGTCCAAGCCGGAAACAAAGTTCACGTCGATGATTTCAGCGATTACGAGACGTGGGGCAACAACGTCGGGAAAGCCGGTCTCGGAAAGCCAGCGACGGTGACGTGGCGTT
This sequence comes from Haladaptatus litoreus, assembly GCF_900156425.1. Lineage (GTDB taxonomy): Archaea > Halobacteriota > Halobacteria > Halobacteriales > Haladaptataceae > Haladaptatus > Haladaptatus litoreus. The sequence goes on along the minus strand of NZ_FTNO01000001.1, from coordinate 991,772 downwards.
CGCAAGACGTTGAAGCGAGCCAGACGATGACCGTCCAGTTGATTCGAAGCAAGAAGGTAGAGGAGATGGCGAACGAAAACGAATGGCTCAAAGCGAGCACCAAACAGGGTTTCATCGCCAATCTGAACAAATGCACACATTTCTGCTGTGTGCCGATGTTCAAGGGCGACCCCGGAAGCGCGAAGTTCGGTGCCGCGGATCTGATTTACTGTCCGTGCCACCAGTCGGTGTACGACCCCTTCAGCATCGTCAAGGAATCGTTCGTGGCACTGCCACGGCCGGGGGATGACTAAATGAGTATTGAACGCAAAGACGAACACGACCACGGTGAGTGGCTCCGCGAGAAGGAACTCACTCCCATCGAGACGACGTTCCTCACGACGCTCATCTGGATGGACAAGCGGTTCCGCATCGTAGACTACCTCGAAATACTGGAGACGTTGTACTACCGCGTCAACCTCCAGATGCCGAAAAGCCACACCGAACAGTACGGACTCGACAACAAATTCTGGTACTGGTATCCGCTGTACGCACTGGGTAGTTTCTCGACTATCGCATACGTAGTGGCCGCAGTCAGCGGTGCGCTGCTCGGGTTCTACTACTCGCCATCGACGGCGGGCGACCCCACGGCCGCGTACAACCAGTTAGCGTACATCATGGTCGACCTCAACTTCGGATTCATGCTCCGAAGTATCCATCGCTGGGCCGCACAGGTGATGGTGGCCGCGGTGTTCCTCCACATGCTCCGTGTCTACTTCACGGGCGCGTACAAGGAACCGCGCGAGGTCAACTGGATTCTCGGCATCATCCTCATCAGCTTGACGATGGTGTTCGGATACACGGGCTACCTACTCCCGTGGGACCAGTTGGCGTTCTGGGCAGGACAGATCGGCGTCGAAATGAGCCTGTCCGTGCCGCTCATCGGCGAATGGGTCGCACAACTCCTGTTCGGCGGCTTCAGCCTGAGTCAGGCGACACTGCAACGGATGTACATCCTGCACGTGTTCTTGCTCCCGTTCGTCGTGACCACGCTCATCGCGGTACACATCGGCATCGTCTGGATGCAGGGCATCGCAGAACCACACTGATACCATGACCGACGAAAACGAATCCGAACCCCGAACCGACGGAAGCGGTACCGGCATCGTCTCGCCGGACGACGAGACTCCCTCGTGGCTTGAGCGGAAGCAGCGCACGCAGGGACTCTCCCGGCTGACATACGAATACTTCGAGCGCTCGCGCAGAGAAGACGAAGACCTGCGACAGGAATCGAGCTACGTCGAACGCGACGTGCTCGCGTTCCCGACGTGGCCCCACGAGATGATTCGCAATCTCTCGATTACGAGTTTCTTCGTCGGGATGATTCTGTTCCTCGCCGCGGCGCTCCCACCCCACCTCGGACCACCGGCCGACCCGAGTTCGACGCCAGCGATTATCCTGCCCGACTGGTATCTGTACTGGTCGTTCGGCCTGCTGAAGTTAGGACCACTGAACCCCGAACTCGCCATCCTCGGCGGGGATAAACTGATGGCAGACCGAACCTACGGTGTCGTCGCGAACGGCGTCGTCGTCGGTATCATCGCTATCGTGCCGTTCCTGAACAAGGGGAGTGCTCGCCGACCAGTCGAACAACCGTTCTGGGCCGCGGTTGGGATGTTCGGCGTCGTCTTCTCCCTCACCATCAGCACGCTCGCTATCAAGAACCTGATGCCTATCGACTCGCACCTGCTCTTCGACTTGACGTTCCTCCTGCCAATCGCAGCAGGAACCATCACCTACGCGGTGTTGAAGTCGATGCGGGAAGGATACATGTTCAGCCTCAACCGCCGGTACTACCGCCTGCGACCGCCGAAATAACTCGACTTTCTTTATGTCTTCACGCGACGACGAACCAGAGACTAGCTACTCGGCTTTCGAGGACGAGAGCGACCGGAACGGCGAATCGAACGCGAACGAAAATTCGACCGGTATCGCGTCCCGCGACGTCGTCGTTCCGCTCCAACTGTACAAAATCGTCACCGTCTTTTCGACGATGTTCGCGGTCTTCACCGTCGTCGGTGGGTTCATCGCATTGGACTTCGCAACCAACCGGGCGAGCGCGCCGATTTCGGAGGTCAACTACCCTCTCGCGATTTTCGGACTCCTCCTCATCGTGGCAGGGACGGTCGTGTACGCGTTTTCCACTCGCTTCCGCGCTGAGGGAATGGGAAAGTCTAAAGACGACTCCGACGAACCGTCAAACAATGGCTGACGAATTCATCAAGGGACTCAGTATTGCCACCTGTGCGGGTTTCGCGTGGATGGTTCTTTCGGGCTGGTACACGACACCCGGTTTCGAAGACACGCAACTTATCGGTGAGGTTCCGACTGGACTCGACATGTACGGTAGCCTCGCTATCATCCTCCGCGAAGCGTTCTTCTGGTTCGCCATCCTCGGCATGCTGTTCTTCTGGGTCATCATCCCCGGCATTCGCCAACTTCGACTGGCGCGACAGTAGTTACGGCGTCGAACCGAAAACGAACCAGCAGAGCGCATCTTCCCCTTCTTTCGTCTTCTAACACGTAACCGTCAGAGTACGCACGGAGCTGTTAGCTCCGGAGAAATCATCTTCGATTCGCTCGTGAAATCACCTCCAATTCGCTTGTAAACTCAGTCTGTCTGCTCGCCTGTAGCGTCGATTCGCGTTCCGGGTGTTTCTCCATCGAGGAACGAAGACACGTCGTCCGGGGAGAAAATCGACGCCGGGGCACCGAGTTCGAGAAGCGAGCGAACTTTTCCGGCCATGCCGCCGGTTACGTCGGTCGATTCGCTCTCGCCGAGTACGTCCGCGACAGCTTCGTAGGTCGTGATCTCGGGAATAACCTCGTCGTTTTCGTCCAACACCCCGGGAACCGTCGAACAGAACCCAACGCGGTCGGCGTCAAGGTGGCGTGCCACCGAGACGACGAGTTCGTCGCCGCTGACGACGGTGACGCCTTCTCCCTCGTGGGCGACCACGTCGCCGTGGAGGACGGGAACGAATCCTTCTTCGAGCATCGTCTCGATTTGTCCGGTCGGGAGGGTGAGAGACGCAGTCGCGTCTCTCACCGCGGCGGAGAACGGATGGACGGGAACGGCCGAAATCTCCCGGTCGTGAAGCCGCGAGAGGACGAAGTTGTTCAGGGTTTTCATCGCACCGTGGATGTCCGTGACGGCGTCGATGTCGCTACTCCCGGTCGTTTTCGACACGCCGTGTTCGCTCGCGTGATGGTGGCCGAAACTGCCGCCGCCGTGAACCAAGACGAGGTCGTCTACGCTTGCGTCGCCGATTGCGTCAGCGACGCGCCCGAGCGTCTCGTCATCGAGCGTGTCGGCACGATCTTTGTCCGTGATGACGCTTCCGCCGAGTTTGAGAACGGTGAGACTCATTCTTCACGCACCCCCTCGGTGTCGAGTTCGGCACGGAACGCATCTTCACACCCGGGCGTAAATCGGAGTGCCGTCTCGGTTTCGTCGGTCGGGTCGAGGGCGACGATACAGCCGCCGCCACCTGCACCCGTGAGTTTCGCGCCAAGTGCCCCCGCGTCGCGGGCCGCCCAGACCATGTTGTCGAGCGAACGCGAGGAAACGCCGAGCGCCTCCAGCAGGCCGTGATTGAAGTTCATCAGCCTGCCGAGTTCTTCGGTGTCCCCCTCGGTCAGCGCGCGCTCTCCCTGCCGGACGATGTCGCCGATGCTTTTCACTGTCTCCCCTGCAAACTCGTACTCCTCGCGGAGCGCGCGAACGCCAGCCACGAGTTTCCCCGTGTCGCCAGCACCGCCGTCGAAACCGACGACGATTGGCAAGTCCGGCGATTCGATGGCGCGACAGTCGTCTCCTTCTACGCGAACCGCCCCGCCGGTTGCAGAGCAGAACGTGTCTGCACGCGAAGCCTCACCGTCCTGTACCGCGAGTTCCGCGCGATACGCTCTGTCTGCGATTTCGTCGCTCGAAAGTGACACGCCAAGTTCGCGCGTTGCGGCGTCGATGGCGGCGACGGTCACCGCCGCCGAGGAGCCGAGTCCGGCACCCAGCGGAATGTCGCTTTCGACGGTGATGTCGAAGCCAGCGTCCGGCCTCTCGGTCGCATCGCGGGCCTGTTCGATTGCGGCGTCGATGTAGCCAATTCCGGCTTGAACGAGCGATTCGGAGACGTTCACGTCGGGCGTTTCGTCGGTGCTGCCGCTGTATTCGACGGTGAACCCGTCGATACTGAGGTCTGACAGATGAACGCGAAGACGGTCGTCGTCGCGTGATTCGACTGCTACCGTCGCCCGGCGCTCGATGGCACAGGGGACGGCGGGTTCGCCATACACTACGGCGTGTTCCCCGAATAGATACACCTTCCCCGGGGCACTCGAAACGGTCATGTCGTACTCTCGGTGAGCGGGGGGTATCACTTTTTTCGAATGGATTGCATTGCTGGTGTTCCTGCGTGCAAAAGTCAACGCATATATCGTCGGGGAGAACCATCGTCGTACTATGACTGCGACCGTGGTCGAAGTCGAAATCCCTCCAGACGAATTTGCACTGCATCAGTCACTCGCCGCACTCGAAAACCTGAATTTCGAAATCGAGCGCGTCGTCGCCCACGACGAAGACCAAGTCATGCCGTTCGTCTGGATTAGCAGTGAGAAAAGTAGCCACGAAGAAATCGAAGCAGCGCTCGAAGACGACCCGACCGTCGAAGACATCGAACTGCTCACCGATTTAGACGACGAATGGCTCTATCGAATGGGCTGGGTAGACCAGATAGACGCCCTCATCCAAATTCTCGTCAAAGAGGACGGAACGATTCTTGCAGCGATGGGCAACGACGACTGCTGGAACCTTCGCATCGTCTTCCCCGAACGAGATTCCCTCTCGCGCACCTACGACTACTGCGAAAATCACGGACTGACCCTCGATGTGCTCAACATCTACCAGTTGGAGGAGGGACGAAAAGGCCGATTCGGACTGACAGAAGACCAGCAGGATACGCTCACGCTGGCCTACGAACACGGCTACTATCAGGTTCCCCGCAAGGCGACAGCCGACGACCTCTCCGAAGAACTCGGAATCTCACACCAAGCCGTTTCCGAGCGACTCCGCCGCGGGCACGGTAGTCTCGTGGAAAACGCGCTCATCCTCGGCGAAGGTGCGGACTCGTCGTAGCCGACCAACGGAATAGACTGGTCACTCCGGAGCGAAATATCGAATCGAAAACGCACGAAACGAGTGTTCGTGTCTGTAACACGCAATCGGATGGCCGGTTTTACAAAAATGCGCTATCGCTCGCCGATTCGACTCTTCACGCCCGTTCATTGCTGTATCAACGACCCATTCACACGCTCTACAGTTTAGAATCCGTCTCCCACCCATCATCGTGTATCCGTCCGGCCTCGTCGTCACTGCGTTGGTTGCACCATCAAGCGCTTTTACACGAGGACACTGCTAATTAGCAATTTCGAACACCCAACTTCCGCGAATGAGACGCAGCTATAGGTTTTGGATTACCACGAACAATCCGGAAAACAGCGCAGTTCGGAGTCGAAAATACGATTAAATCTCGCTCTCGAAGTCGTCGAGCGAGTAGGCGGGTTCAGCACCGCGGCGGTCGAGCGTCTCGTTGGCCAGCAGCCAGTAGACGACCGACAGCGCCTTGCGACCTTTGTTGTTCGTCGGAACGACGAGGTCGACGTTGCTCGTGTTGTTGTTGGAGTCACACATTGCGATGACAGGAATGCCGACCGTGATGGCCTCCTTGACCGCCTGTGCGTCTCCGATTGGGTCGGTGACGACGACGACGTCGGGTTCGATGTAGCCGTCGTACTTCGGGTTCGTCAGCGTGCCCGGGATGAATCGACCCGTGCGAGCGCGTGCGCCGACTGCTTCGGCGAACTTCTCGGCTGGGAAACGACCGTACTGGCGCGAGGACGTGACCAACATCTGTTCCGGGTTGTAGTTGGACAGGAAGTCCGCGGCCGTGCGGATTCGCTGGTCGGTCTTGCTCACGTCGAGGACGTACAGGCCGTCCGTTCGAACGCGGTGGATGAACCGCTCCATGTCCTCGGTTTTCTGTTGCGTACCGATGTGGACACCAGCGCCGAGGTAGTCCTCGACGGGAATGAGGAGGTCTGCTTCCTCGTCGCCGAGCACGTCCTCGTCGAACTGCGGTTCTTCTTCGGTCTCCTCCGCCTGCGCACCGACATCCTCGTCGGGGTCAACGTCGGGTTCCGCACCGGACTCGCCGGTCGGTTCCGTATCGACTTCCGCTTCAGCGGCGTCGAGACCGTCCGTTTCTTCTTCTACCTGTTCTGATTCGTTATCGCTCATAATCGTGATACGTTCTGCTCGATTCGGATGAGTTCGTTGAGTTTAGCGGTTCGCTCGCCGCCGACCGACCCCGTCTTGATGAACGGGGCGTCGGTCGCAACAGCGAGGTGTGCGATGGTCGTATCCTCGGTTTCGCCGCTTCGGTGGGAAATGACGGGGTCGTAGCCGTTCTCGACGGCGAGTTCGATGGCGTCGAAGGCGTCCGAGAGCGTGCCGATTTGGTTCGGCTTGATGAGGATGCTGTTTCCGGCATCCTGCTCGATACCATCCGAAAGTCGCTCGACGTTGGTGACGAACAGGTCGTCACCGCAGATGAGCGTCTGGTCACCGACGCGGTCAGTGAGTTCGGCGAAGCCTTCGTAATCGTTCTCGTCTAGCGGGTCTTCGACGTAGACGAGGTCGTATTCGTCCACGAGGTCTGCGATGTACGCTATCTGCTCGTCGGTCGAGCGCGTCTGGTCGCGGTAGTGGTACTCGCCGTCCTCGTACATCTCGGCACCGGCCACGTCGAGGCCGAACCGAATGTCGAAGCCGAAGTCGTCGGAAACGGTCGAAACCGCTTCGTCCATCACTTCGAACGCTTCGTCGTCGTCGATGGACGGTGCCCACGCACCCTCGTCGCCTTTTGCCGAGGGGACGCCACGCTCATCGAGAATGCTTGCGGCTTCCTGATGCACTGCCGCGTTGGCGAACACTGCGTCCTGCACGCTCGGTGCGCCGACGGGTGCCGCGAGGAACTCCTGAATCGCAGTTGCGTCCGCCGCGTGTTCGCCACCCCCGATGACGTTTCCGAGCGGCACCGGGAAGGTGTCGCCACGGAACGCACCACCGAGATGTTGATACAGCGGCGCGCCGAGCATGTCAGCCGCGGCCTTCGCGGCGGCCATGCTGATTGCGACGGCGCTGTTCGCACCGATTTCCGAGAAGTTGTCCGTGCCGTCCGCCGCACGGAGGGTGGTGTCAACGTCGCGCTGGTCGCCAACGTAGACGTTCCCTTCGAGGCGTGGAACGGCGTGTTCCCGGGCCGAGGCGATTGCCTCACCGGGGTCGAGTTCTATCGCTTCGTACTCGCCCGTGCTCGCGCCGCTCGGTGCGGCGGCACGACCGAAGCCACCGCTTTCGGTCAACACGTCCGCCTCGACCGTCGCGTTGCCGCGCGAGTCGAGGATTCGGCGGAGTCTGACGCTTTCGATGCGCGTCATTGCTCCTCCTGACGACGCACGGAGAACGGCAGCACACCGGCGTCGTACTCTTCGGCCGCGATGAGAATCGGCTGTGACTCCTCTGTTTCGATGAGCACTGGCGCGCCGTATGACACTTGCAGCGCTCTCGCACCGAGGATTCGGGCTTTTTCGTATCGGGAGTATTGTTGTTGAGCCATTACTGGTACGGGGCGACGATGTCCACGAGGTCTTTGTGTGACACTATCATTCGACGGCAGCAGTGACGCTCGACGCCGAGTTCGTCGAGAACCTTTCCGGGGTCTTCGTTCCCCATATGGGTTTCGGCGCGCGCCTTGTACTCCTGCCAGTGTTCACCGACGACCTTGCCGCACGTGAAACACCGGACTGGAATCATCATGGGTTAAACCACCTCAACGGTAGGACTTCTGGTAGCGGGCACGGGCACCGGGACCGCCCCACTTTTTGGGTTCAGACTGGCGAACGTCGTTGACCAGCAGGGAACGGTCGAACTCCATGAACGCATCACGGAGTTCTGCGTCGTTCATATGCTGGACGAGTCCACGGGCAATCGCAGTACGGACTGCGTCTGCCTGTCCGGTGATACCGCCGCCCGAAACGTCAACGTTGACGTCGACGGCGTCGCGCTCGTCGTCCGCGATGCGGAACGGTTCGAGCATCTTGAGTCGGGCCATCTCCGGCTCGACCAGTTCGACTGGTTTCGAGTTGATTCGCACACGACCTTCGCCCTCCGTAACCGTGGCACGGGCGATTGCCGTTTTCTTCTTTCCGCTCGTGTTCGTTACCATGTGACGTTAGCACCTAGGTATTCGCTGACTTCGCCCAGTTGGACGAAACGGATGTTCGAGAGTCGGTCCAGCGACGTTCCATCGAGGATTTCGCCATCCTCGTCGTATGGGTTGCCGACGTAGACACGAATGTTCTCGAAAGCCTCCCGGCCACGCGGCTTCTTGTACGGAAGCATGCCGCGAATCGAGCGCTTTGCTATCATGTCCGGCCGCTTTGGGTAGTACGGACCTTGGTCGGAGCTGAGGTTGAACCTCGTCTCGAACTTGTCCAGTATGTCCTGTTTGCCACCGGTGATGATAGCTTCCTCGGCGTTGACGACGGCGACTCGCTCGCCGTCCATTGCCTTCTGTGCGACCTTACTCGCCACGCGACCGAGAATGCAGTCGCGGGCGTCGACGATGACATCAGCGTCGTACTCTGCGATACTCATCGAATCACTCGCACGTTAGCGCCGTTCGGATTTTGTTCGATTGCCTGTTCGAGTTGGATCGGATCGCCGTTTGCCTGCTCTATCTTCGTCTCCGCTGTCGATGAGAAATCGACTGCGGCAACAGTGACGTTCTTTTGCAGGACACCGCTTCCGAGAACCTTACCGGGTACGATGACGGTTTCGTCTTCCTGTGCGTATCGTTCGATACGGCCCAGGTTAACCTCCGCGTGCGTACTCCGTGGTTTCTCGAGGCGGGTCGCAACGTCGTTCCACACGTCGGTTTCTTCGCTGCGCGAAACCGACTTGAGTTCGGCGATGAGACTACTGAGCCTCGGATTAGTTTTACTCATGCTACTTCCTCCAAGTACTGAGAACTGAAGTGCAGGGAGCAGGATTTGAACCTGCGGACTCCTACGAGACAGCGCCCTGAACGCTGCGCCGTTGGCCAGACTTGGCTATCCCTGCACGCTGAGAATACGTGCGCACCCTCGTGGGCATCACACAGTTGTCCGCGGCCCTTAAAACCACTTTCGGTTGGCCGATTCCGAGAGTCGACACTCTCCGTCGAATCGGCGAACGCGTCAGGGGTGTTCCAAGGGCCTGTCATTGTTATAGTTGAATTGCCTGTTCGAGTTCGTCCGCGCGTTCGGCCAACGAATCGACCGCCTGCGTGACCAACTCCTCGACGGTAAACGAACCGTCGCTTTCGACGTCGAACACGAATGCGTTCGGAACGTCGTGAACCTCGACCTCCTTTCCGGGGAACCGGTTAGTCAGGTCGTGGTCGAACGATTCCGTTGGAACGAGTTCGCCATCGTCTTCGATGACGCCGCGGAGAATCTGCGGTTCTTCTTCTCCGAACTCGTCCCGGTCGCCGACGACTTCGACGCGTTGCAGGTGGCGGTAAGCGACTGCGACGCCACCTTGATGTCTCGCGTGTTCCTTCCCCGTCCCGAGGACTGCGTCAGCCTCCAGTTCGAGGCGCTGGCTGTCCTTCAGGTCGATAATCGGAACGTTGTCCTCGGCGGGTTGTACCATCTCATCGGAACTGATGAGGTCGCCGGAGAACGCGGTACCCGGCCCGGACACATCGAGGCTAAGCGTTACGGTGTCGCCCTCCTCGAACTCGCCGGGCGGCGTGGTCAACGGAACCAAGCCCAGACGCAGTCCGATCTGCTCGTCGAACATCACCGAGGAGTTCTCGATGACGCGGAGCGTCTCGATGGACAGCGTCGGAACGTCCGCAATCATGGCCCGGCGGATACCGTTGGCGAACGCCGGGGTGACGTTGCGAACGAGGAACCGCGCCTTGCGTTCGTCGCCGTCGATGAACTCTACGTCGAAGTTGTCGGTCATATGTTAGAATCCACTACCTTTCGGTGCGCGGGTACCGTCGTGCGGAATCGGCGTCACATCTTCGATGCGGCCAATTTCGATTCCGGCACGAGCGAGTGCGCGAATCGTCGCCTGCGCACCCGGTCCCGGGTTCTGCTGGAGATTGCCACCGGGGCCTCGCACGCGGACGTGCAGGCCGTCGATGCCAGCGGCTTTGACTTCGTCCGCGACCGTTTCGGCCATCTGCATGGCCGCGTACGGCGAGGACTCGTCTCGGTTCTGTTTCACGACCGTCCCACCGGAGGACTTCGCAATCGTCTCCGCACCGGTGAGGTCGGTAATCGTGATAATCGTGTTGTTGAACGATGCGTGTACGTGGGCGATTCCCCACTTTTCGTCGTTGTCGCTCATTCGTTACCCTCCGCGCGTTCTGGATGAAGTTCGTCTGCAAGCGGGCTGTTCTCGTCGAAGGCGACGCTGCCTTCCTCGACGATTTCGACTTTGTACGACGGAATCGACACGCGTCGTCCGTCCACCGTAACGTGGCCGTGGGTGATGAACTGGCGCGCCTGCTGTGGCGTGTTGGCCAGTCCTTTCCGGTAGGCAACGGTTTGGAGACGTCGCTCCAGCACGTCCGTGATTTCGAGGAGCAGAACGTCGCCGAGTTCGTCGCCGTCGTCGAGGACGCCGATTCGCTTCAGGCGGGAGAGAAACTCTCCACCGTCTGCGGATTCGTCGCCCGTGATGTCGCCGAGCAGTCGTCGGGCCTCACGGCGGAAGCTGCGAAGTTCACTCTGGGCGCGCCAGAGTTCTTCTTTGTTCTTCAGGCCGTATCGGTCCATCAGACCGCGTTCTTCGCCGATTCGCTCTCCCTGGAACGGGTGGTTCGGCGTCTCGTAGAATTTGGTGTTCTCACCGGGGAGCGACATTATTCTTCGTCACCCTCCGCGGCGGCTTCTTCCTTGATAGCTTCGACGTTCACGCCAATCGTACCCTCTGTACGACCAGTGGACTTGGTTCGCTGTCCGCGAACTTTCTGTCCACGTTTGTGGCGGATGCCTTTGTAGGAGCTAATCATCTTCATCCGGTTGATGTCTTGTCGCCGCGACATAGACAGGTCGTTACCGGTTTCGTGTGTTGTCTCGCCGGAGAAGTATCCGTCTCGGTGGTTCGCGAGCCACTCGGGAACTTCGTCGGCGTAATTTTCCACGGCCTCGACGACGCTCTCGATGTCGTCCTCGTCGAGTCGACCGAACGTCGCGGTTCGGTCGATGCCCGCCTTCTCGGCGAGCAGTCGTGCCGTGCGACGACCGATTCCGTTCATGTCGGAAAGCGACCGCTCTACGGACTTCGTCCCATCGAGGTCTGTTTGCCCGATGCGGACGAAGTACCGAAGGTCGTCGTCTTCGTCCTGTGGTTGTTCCGTACTCATGGTTGATAGTTTGGAGCGTCGAGGGAGGGATTCGAACCCTCGAGGCTTGACGCCACAGAGTTAGCAACCCTGCGCCGTGGGCCAGACTAGGCTACCTCGACACGCGTTCATATGTTCGCCCTTCCGGACTCGGGACGCGCGCCCCTACAGGTGTCTGCAACTCAACGTACCGGTGGTTACTATTTAAACGCAACGAATGTCTCTCGAACTGCATGATACGCCGCCGCAAGCCCCACCGAGACGAGGTACATCCCGAGGAAAAACGGTGCCCAGAACACCCATAGCTCGAGAGTCGGGAAAAGGTAGCTTCCAAAGGAACTCCCGAGCGTCAGAATCAGATACCCCGGTAGCGCGAGTGGTGTCATCAATCGGGTATCCAGCGCACCGACGACGACTGGAACGACCAACAGCAGATACCATCCCCACACTGCTCGTCCCGCCAACATTTTTCTAACGTTTATCCGCCGATTCTCCCCAATCATTGGCCTTTCCTCCGCTCGATTCCGTGCCGGGAGAGCAACGCTTCGGCCGCTTTTTTTGTCCAGCGAACCCTCGTTCCGGGGTCGATGAAAAACTCCGTCGTCTCGAAAATGTACCCCGGTTTGCTCAAATCGCCCGCAATTTTGTGGACGAGCATGGGACTTGACCCCGTTATCTCACCACCACGACGAAACGCGTGGAGTGGCATCGACCACGGCACCACCGACTCGTTCAAATACTCCGCCGTCTGCTTCGCATACTCGCTCGCCTTTCCTGCATCCGTCGGCCAGATTACCTGCCCGACGGACGATTCGTGATAGCCGTAGATCCCGACGGAGCGATGCAAATCGAGCACCACGTCCGGGTCGTGGCGGGAAACTACATCCCAAATTGCCCGTGCGAGTTCCGTTTCAGGCTCTTTCCCGGGTGGAAACTGCCGATTTAAATCGCCGTTTTCCCCCTCACGACTGTTCGCCTGAATCGCCACCTGATTCGCTTTCGGGAGAACGACTAGCGTTCCACCCGAAATTTGCCACTCCGCGATGTCGGTTGCGGCGCGGTAGCCGCTTTCTTCATCGCCGTGCATTCCGCCGACGACCAGTGCGGTCGGGCCGTTTCCTTCCTCCCGGACGAATACGTCTGTCGCGTGTTCCGTTTCCGAAAGAATCGTGTACGCGGGTTCTGCCGCGGTTTGGGCCGCACGACCACCGCCAACCACCGAAATGCTCGCTCCGGCGATAGAAAGCGCACCGACTTTCGTCAAAAATGCCCGTCGTCGCATACGAGAAGGCGAGTAGCCTGCCCGTATTAACTTTGTTACCGTTCGGGCGAAATTCGTTCGACGGCCGTCGAACGAATTTCAGGAGCGATACCGACCGATTCGAATATCAGACTTCGGCGCTGGTGATGCCCGTTCAGGCGTTGATGTATCGGTCGTTCATCTCCCACTCTCCGTCGTCGTTGCGAACCATATACTCGCCGTAGTACGGCACTCGATTCGCGACCGTTTCGCGGAACGCCTCCCTGATTTCTGATTTCGTCATCTCACCCATCGGTCGTAGGTCGTCGTTACGATTCAGACATCCCTTTAGGTATCCTTCGTGCGTCACGCGCACGCGATGACAGTTAGAACAGAAGCTCGGGTTCTCGACGGGATCAACGATTTCGACCATTCCGCCGTTTATCCAGTACCGCTTTCGCCCATGCATCTCTCGAATTTCGATTTCGTCTGCCTGTTCTTCGAGCCAATCGTGAACGCGCTGGATGTCGATTGCCCACTCGGGTTTTCCGGTTAGTTCGGGCATGTACTCGATGAGCTGTAACTGAAGGCCATTGTTTTCGGCGACGTGGTCTACCATCTGCGGAACGTACCCCGCTGTCGCCTCGAACACGACCATGTTGAGCTTTACCGGGTCGAGTCCGGCGTCGAGTGCGGCCTCGACGCCTTCCATCACTTTGTCGTAGGCTCCGCTCTTCGTCACCTCCGCGAACGCTTTCGGGTCGAGCGCGTCTTGGGAGACGTTCACTCGCGATAGTCCGGCCTCGCGGAGTTCCTCCGCTCGGCCCGGAAGGAAGGTTCCGTTCGTCGTCAACGACGTTTCCATCCCGTCCGGCGTCCGGCGGATTATTTCCTCCAAATCCTGACGGAGCATCGGTTCCCCACCCGTAAACTTCACTTTCTGCACGTCGAACTCGCGGGCCACTTCTAGAAACCGAACCACGTCGTCGGCGCTCATTTCGTCGTCCTGCGGATCCATCGGGCCTCGCGTGTCCCCTAGCCCTTCGTTGTGACAGTAGACGCAGTCGAAATTGCACCGGTCGGTGAGAGAGATTCGTACCCCTGTGACCTCGCGCCCGAACGAATCTTCGAGCATTATCCGTACCTTTCGGACGAGCATTATTAAACTCGTGGGAGTCAGCAACACGAATGTAATCAGATTAGGTTACTCTCCGCCCAAAAAGAAACTGGCCTCAGTAACGGAACACCAATCCGAATCAAATTCCAGCATCCACTGGGTTACCCAGTTCACAAGCCTTATCGACAGGTCACACCCTAGCCGAAAGCATGGACGAAGCTGACGTTCGAAACCTCCTTCGAACCGTCGAAGACCCCGACCTCGGCGAAGACATCGTTTCGCTCGGAATCGTGAACGACATTTCGGTCGATGACGACACCGCGCAAATTTCGCTCGTCCTCGGGGCACCGTACGCACCCCACGAAACCGAAATCGCAAATCGAGTTCGCGAAGTGCTCGGAAGCGAGGGTCTCGACGCCGAACTCTCCGCCCGCGTCGATAGCCAGCACTCCCCTGAAGAACAGGTTCTACCCGGCGTCAAAAACATCATCGCCGTCGCCTCCGGAAAAGGTGGTGTCGGAAAGAGTACTGTCGCAGTCAACCTTGCTGCTGGACTCTCCAAACTCGGTGCCCGTGTCGGTCTGTTCGACGCCGACGTGTACGGGCCGAATGTTCCACGGATGGTCGCCGCCGACCAGCGACCACAAGCGACAGAGGAGGGAAAACTCGTCCCGCCCGAAAAATTCGGCGTGAAACTGATGAGCATGGCCTTCCTCGTCGGCGAGGACGACCCCGTCATCTGGCGTGGCCCGATGGTTCACAAGGTTCTCACCCAACTTTGGGAGGACGTAGAGTGGGGCCAACTCGACTACATGGTCGTTGACCTTCCTCCGGGAACCGGCGACACGCAACTCACCCTCCTCCAGAGCGTTCCCGTTACCGGTGCGGTCATCGTCACGACGCCACAGCAAGTCGCGCTCGATGACGCGCAAAAAGGACTTCAGATGTTCGGCAAACACGAAACTCCCGTTCTCGGTATCGCCGAAAACATGAGTTCGTTCGTCTGCCCCGACTGTGGCGGCGAACACGACATCTTCGGACACGGCGGTGGTGCTGCGTTCGCCGAAGAGCAAGACATGCCGTTCCTCGGCGGGGTCCCTCTCGACCCCGACGTTCGAACCGGCGGTGACGAAGGGACGCCAATCGTCCTTGACGAAGACAGCGAAACCGGAGACGCGTTCCGCATCCTCACTGAAAACGTCGCCAACAACGTCGGGATTATCAATCGTCGTCGGCAACAACAGGAGTAATCTATGGCGGGCGAAACCGAGACGTTCGAGTCGAACCCGGAACGAGTCGAAACCCTGCGTGAAATCGCGGACGACATCCGCGGCGAGAGCAGCGAGAGCAAACTCGTCGCCGCGATTCTCTACCGAATCAGCGACCTCTACGACCCGAACGAAGAGACCTCTCCGAAAGACATCTACATCAACATGCGCGAAATCATCCGGACGAAGGACGCCGGTGGAAAAGGTTCGTGAGCGAGAAAACGGAGGATTTCTTCACCGCAATCGACGAACAACGACGAAGACACCGAACAGGGAAAATACGAGATAGGCGAGTGGAATCCCCTCGATTTCGTGTCCGCCGCTGAGCTTTTCACCGAAACTCGGTGCATGGGTTTTGTTTGTGTACTCGTAATGGCTGTCCATCCACGTGGGCCGCACCGGTTCGAACGATTCGTTCCACGTTTCGGTTTGCTCACCTGCCGTTCCGACGAATCCCATCTGGTCGAGTCCGCCGTCTGCTTCCGTGAGGTTCCCCGAATACAATCGTGCTTCACCCGCGATTTCTTGTCCATCGTCATCTAACAGCTCAACTTTTATTGTTCGTGTTCCACCCGGTCGGATGGACGCGGGGTAGAAGCTTCCTTCAGTACCGAGTGTATGGACGAACAGTTTCGAAGAGTAGGTTTGAATCGAAGGGTTCGCAAGCGTGACGTAGGCGACTGCGGACTGCTTTCCCTCTATCGTTCCGTTGGCGACGGTGACGTTTTTGATATACGGCGTCAGAACTTCTGGAGAGTTCGAGGCGTCGATCTCTTTAGTGAAGTTGTAGGTCGTGTTGTCACCGAATGTTGAGACGAAGACCGAGTGATTGTCTTGGAAGGCGTGTAGTCCTTGGGTGATGTTGACTTCTTTTTGGAAGGAGTCTCCGGGACGAAGGCTGGACATTCTAGCATATGCTTTGTAACTATTTATCGTGATTACAACACCCGTACTTTCTACGTACCTCGAAGTAGGATTGCTAACGACCAAATTTACTGTTTCATTCTCAAAGTGAGATTCGATACATACTCCTTGAAATGATTCGATAACTCTTGTCTCACCCTGTTTTGAAACGGGGCAATCAGATGCATCTGAACTGTTTGTATCGGCACTTGCCACCGAAACAGCCGCCGAGGACAAGACGATGAGAACGACAAAGACGAGTGATACTGTTCTGCTCACACAACCGTTTTCTACCCTACTAATATTTAAATATAATGTATTACATTATACAATGTAATTTACACTCGGAGCCTTCTTTCTCTTTTCCGTGCTGATTTCGGAGTCTCTCTTTGATTTCTGCTGTACTTACTAAACCGGAATACGACTTGTCGACAATTTTCGTTCCAGTGGTTTCGTTTTTCAGCGTTTCTCCGACAACGTACTGCTGAGTCACATCGACGTCTGCAGTCACGTAGGTGTCGAGGACGGTATCCTCTGCAATCGACAGTGGTAGTTTTACCCCCCGTCTGTTTTTGCATATCCCATTTGAGGTTTGGCCCATACCTCCCGATTCGCCAGTTGTCCGCCGATATGAGCGATTCGACGTCCATTCTATCCGTCGTGGTCATTCGTTCTTGCCACGCGTACTCTGCATCACTGACCTTTCCACGGGTTTTTACCTCGTACGTGTGAACGACATCCGTGTACTCCTCTTGATACTCGTACAGATACTGGGTTTTGTATTCAGCATCGCTGACCTTCACCTGCTTCTGGTCGCCGGTAGGCCAGTGATCCCATCCGAGTCTTTGAGGTGCCCAATACGTTTTCGTTCGAGTAACCGTGTAGGTGTACTCCTCTGTCGTTGTGTATGTTCTTTCGACAGTCGTCGTGTACGTGTAGGTTTTCGGGACTTCGAAACAGATTCCTTCGAATCCACATTTCATGACGTACTTCGTGTCCGTTTTGGTTACTTCGACTTCTTTCGTCTTCGTAACGGTTCTCGTTCCCGTTTTTTCGACATCATATGCGTATGCGTACTGCTTTTGCGTTTGATACCGTGCTGGCTCTGTTTCAATGCGACGGGTCTCGTCAAGGAACGTTCCGTCGCCTGTTTTCGAATCTCGCCACTCCTGTTCAGTTCTCGTCCGCGTTCGTTTCTGGCTTTCACGGCCACCAGACCACCAGTCAGAGTGGGTTTGAAGGGAGGCAGAGTGTAGGGGCTTTGATGGGAACGTTTTTGATTTAATTTCGTACTGCGCATCCTGAACCTTGACACGCTCTTCGAGCGTATATTCGAAACCATCGCGCTCTGTGTCTACAACGGAGTATCCATTCGCGAGATATTGGTCGCGCTCGTCTGCTGACGTAGCACGCGCCCAATTGTATGTCGGTCGTTCTACTTTGTACTTCGTATCTTTGATAGAGATATTCGTCCAAATTGTTCCGTACTGTCTGTATACCTCTAAATCAGGGATGGGTGTTTCTTCGTATGTCGCCGCCTTCTTCTTGTTGTACACTCGTATTTTTGGATTTTCTGTCGTGCTTGCCAATGCAGACGCTTCGATTTCGATGATACCGGTGTATCTTTTCGGGTCATCCATCTGTGGCGTATGACCCGGTTTCGACACTATTTTTTCCTCCCATTCAACGACGTTTCCGCTGACTCCTATCGGAGTAATACCTAATTCAAATTGGTTGTGATAGGTGTTCTTGGTGAATCTGTATGGTTTCGTGGCAACACGAAGACGTACTGTGTCGTTTGGCTTGTATGGACCTTCCGAAAGAACCTCTACATTATTGACTTCCGGTGAAAATTCTTGCAGATAGTTGAATTCTTTTGTCGTGCTCAGTTCGTATTTGTCCTCTATTTTCAACCTCCCAAACTTGACAGAGCGAAACTTGCCAGTTTTATTATCTGGGGAAATTGGCATTGCTCCTCCTTGCCAGATATATTTGAGTTTTGTTCCGTCTGGATCAAATGAATCGCCTGCGTCTACAACGATTCCCCAATCAGGTCCCTTGTAACCGCTTGTTCCGTCGTTTATTACATCTACTCGGAGTTCCGGAGGACTAGGCTTTATTTGCAATGTAGAATCCACAACACTGGCATAGTTATTTAATTCTATAAGTCTGGTGATATTATATATGCCTGGCGACTGACCAACCCAGTACGAATTTAGTACTATTTGATTATTCAGTATCTGTTTATTTGAGGATACTCTTTCAATACCATCTCTCATTCCCACAGAAGCTACTTCCACATCATCCGGATCAACCCCATTCAAATCGACTTTCACCACGTGGTGTGCAGTGTATCGCTCGGGGTCAATTCGCTCGTGATAGGAGTCCACCGGGCCGTTGACGAACCCTGATTCGATGATTTTCGGTTCCTTTGTCGGTGTGATCTCTCGTTCTAACACACTTGTCTGTCCACGAGCATCGACTGCAGTGACGGTTAGCGTGTACGTGTCACCGGAGTCGAAATCGGAGTAGTCGAACGACGACACCTGTCGGCGTTGCATCACTCCGGGCGTTCCATCCATCTGTAAGCGACCGATAGCGGTTCCGTCCAGTCGAACCGTTATCGAGCGTAGATTCTCGTATTCATCAGTTGCGACCGCACTACCGGAAATCGCCGTGTAGCTATCGAAGGACGACAGTTCGACCGTCGGTTGCGGATCGGCGACGATAGTGGTTGACCCGTCCGAAAACCGAGCCACGTTACGCGAACCATCGGCATACGTAACGATGGCGTAGAGTGTGTGGTCGCCGGGTTTCCAGTTCGTTGCTACCGTTCGTCCGCTTCCAAGGGTACTTGCATCTCCGACCCATCTGATAGCGTCTATTTGGCTCGAACTCGCGGTTGACTGCAAACTGTAGGTTCCGCGAAGCGGTGTCGAACCGGTGACGAGGTCATCTCCGACAATCGTCGGCGTGTACTGGTCTGCAAGTGTGTTTTCCGAGGGTGCAGTCCGAGCAGGCTGAACTGCAATTTCGAACGTATCGGACGCGATTTGCCCATCCGCATCGCTCACCGTCGCGGTGATCGTTCGTGACCCGGCGTTCGCGAACGTCTGGGAAATCGTATCGGATGAGTCGATGTTCGATAGCGACCGTGTTTCGACCGTCTCGCCGTCGACCGACCATACGATTCTGTTCAGCGGTGCGGCACCGGTCTGAATGTCTGCGGAGTACACGGCCTGCTCGCCGACACGAGGGTGCTGTGGCCCGGAGACGCTGATTTCCGGTTCCTCACCCGGTGATACGGAAACGTATAGTGTGTCCCGACTGCTTGCTCCGTCTTCGTCTGTTGCGATTAAAGAAACCGTGTAGGTTCCGACCGAGTTTGGTCGGAATCGCGTTCGTGGGCAGGTTTCACAGTCGGGTGTTCTCGTCATTCCGTCGGGCGTCGTTATCGACCATTCGTATCGGTCGATTTCCCCGTCGGGGTCGTAGGAGCCCTGCGCGTTGAGAAGAACTGTTGCACCTCGTGTGACGCTCTGGTCGAGTCCAGCGTCTGCAAGTGGCGATTCGTTCGCCGTCGTTGTCGGCGAAACGAGTGATGTAGTGAGGAGGAATATGAGTACTCCTGAAACGGCTCGATTCATGGGTTTGGCAGGTCTTATTTCCTTTTACTTTAAAAAGTTACTTGATAAGTTAGCTAAAAAAGAGGCATACTGATTTAATCTATCATTCAATGTAGAAATACGAGTGTAGAAGCAAATCGTAAGTTCTGAGATAACTGACTATACAAAAACGGGAACAGCTCTACAGAATTATTAATAATAAAAATAACTTATCTATTATTTATTTTCGAGATACAGTATGCACGTTAGTAGTCATCTATTCTCGACTCAAACTCCGAAACCAGTAGCGAGACGCCATCTATCACAATAGTTCCTTGCTAATCTATGGCAAAGGCTTTACCACCTTGCCGCGCAACTGTTATTCACTAGGCCAGGGAGGCCAGGAGCTACACTTATGACGGATGACGAACTAATCTGGCGAATCGCAGGGGGTTCCGGGGACGGAATCGACTCGACGAGTCAGAACTTCGCAAAAGCCCTGATGCGGTCGGGGCTGGACGTATTCACGCATCGACACTATCCGTCGCGCATTCGCGGTGGCCACACGTACGTGGAGATTCGCGCGTCGGATGAGGAAGTAAAATCGCGAGGAGACAACTACAACTTCCTCCTCGCACTGGGTGACAGTTTCGCTCGAAACCCGCAGGAAGAAGCCTACTACGGCGACGAGGAGATCAAGCCCCTGACGGAGAACTTAGACGAACTCCGTGAAGGCGGTGTCATCATCTACGACTCCGGGCTGCTTGACACCGACGACGTTCCGAACTTCGACCAGCGAGTCGAGGAGAACGACTGGCACGTCTTCGACTTAGACCTTCGCGGTCTGGCCAAGGAGTACGGCCGTGAAATCATGCGAAACACGGCTGGTATCGGCGCGACCTGCGCCATCATCGGCCTCGAACTCGACGTGGTTGAGGAACTGATGACCGACGCGATGCCGGAGAAAATCCTCGAACCCAACCTCGAAATCCTCCGCGAATCCTACGAGGATGTTTCGGAGAACTACGACACCGACGTCGGCGTGACGGTTCCCGAGAGCGAACACGAAGAAGAACCCGTGCTCATTTCCGGCAGTCACGGTATCGCATACGGTGCGATGGACGAAGGATGCCGCTTCATCGCTGGATACCCGATGACGCCGTGGACAGACGTGTTCACAATCATGACCCAACATCTCCCCGACCTCGGCGGAATTTCCGAGCAGGTCGAGGACGAAATCGCCGCTGCCGCGCTCGCAATCGGTGCGAGTCACGCAGGTGCAAAGGCGATGAGTGGGTCGTCCGGTGGCGGATTCGCGCTGATGTCCGAACCGCTCGGACTGGCGGAAATCACCGAAACGCCGCTCGTGCTCGTCGAATCCATGCGCGCAGGGCCTTCGACGGGTATGCCGACGAAGCCGGAACAAGGCGATTTGGAACACGTCCTGTACACGAGTCAGGGCGACTCGAACCGCGTCGTCTTCGCGCCGGGTGACGCGCGCGAATCGTACATCCAGACGCGAAAGGCGTTCGAACTCGCTTACAACTACCAGATTCCGGCAATCGTCCTCTACGACCAGAAGCTCTCCGGTGGACACCAGACGGTTCCGGAATCGGTCTTCGACGAGGAGCCGAACCCGGACATCGGCAAGGTCGTCACCGAGGAAGAAATCGAGGAAGGAGAACGTCTCGCCGGTCGCTTCAAGCGCTACCGCTACGACGGCGAAGACGGCGTCAGCCCACGCTCCTTGCCTGGACAGAAGGGCGGCAACTACCTCGCCTCCGGTAACGAGCACAACGAAGCCGGACACATCAGCGAGGACGCGGACAACCGCGTCACGCAGATGGATCGCCGGATGTCCAAACTCGACGCCATCCGCGACGACCTCGACGAGATGGACGAGTCCCACCAGACGGTGTACGGCGACGAGGATGCCGACTACGCCATCCTCAACTTCGGAAGCACGAAAGGTGCTGTCGAGGAAGCCGTGGACGTGCTGAACGACGATGGCCACTCGGTCAAGGCCATGAACGTCAGCGACATGCTCCCGTTCCCGAAGGACGAAGTCAATTCGTTCCTCGAAGACGTGGACGAGGCGCTTGTCGTCGAGATGAACGCCACGGCGCAGTTCCGTCGCCACATCCAAGGCGAAACCGGTCGCCACGGCGACATACTGTACAGCCTGCTGAAATACGACGGCAACCCGTTCGAGCCAGCCGACATCGTAGACGGCTTCGAGTCGCAACTCGACGGCAGTGCCGAACCAGCACACAACACGCGGATTGAATCCGCACGGGGTGACTGAAATGAGTGTATTCAACGCAATCGACGAAGAACGAGACATCGACGTGAACGAGTTCACGCCCAGCCTCGAACCACAGGCGACGTGGTGTCCGGGCTGTGGTGACTTCGGCGTCCTCAAGGCGCTGAAACAGGCCATGCCTGAAGTCGGTCGAACGCCGGACGAGACGCTTCTCGTCACCGGTATCGGCTGTTCCGGGAAGCTGTCCAGCTACTTCCAGAGCTACGGCTTCCACTCGATTCACGGGCGTTCCCTGCCGGTCGCACGCGCGGCCAAACTCGCCAACCCAGACCTCGAAGTCATCGCCGCAGGCGGTGACGGTGACGGGTACGGCATCGGTGGCAACCACTTCATGCACACCGCCCGTGAGAATCACGACATGACCTACATCGTCTTCGACAACGAAATCTTCGGCTTGACGAAGGGCCAAACCTCGCCCACATCGCCGAAGGGGCATAAATCGAAGACGCAACCGCACGGCAGTGCGAAAAGTCCGATTCGACCGCTGTCGCTCGCGCTCACTTCGGGTGCAAGCTACGTCGCCCGAACCGCGGCGGTCAACCCGAATCAGGCGAAAGAAATCCTCGCGGAAGCGATGGAACACGATGGCTTCGCACACGTTGACTTCCTGACGCAGTGCCCAACGTGGAACAAGGACGCAAAGCAGTACGTCCCATACATCGACGTACAGGACAGCGACGACTACGACTTCGACGTTCACGACCGACGTGAGGCCGCCGAAGCGATGCAGGAAGCCGAGGAATCGCTCTACGATGGGCAGGTGCTCACCGGTCGATTCTACATCGACGAAGACCGACCGTCCTACCAGCAAGAAAAGCAGGCGACCGGCGACATGCCGGATACGCCGCTCGCGGAGCGGTACTTCGACGACGATTACGAGTGGGAACGAAGCTACGACCTGCTCGACCGTCACAAGTAATCTCGTTTCACCGCTTCCGACGATTCGACTAACCTTTTCACGGCTGACAATGTGTTTTCCACTTCGCAAGGTATTTTTTCCTGTGAGTGAAACATCCCGATAACATGAGTACTGAATCGACAGAAGACCGAATCCTTCAGGTGTTAGAGAGCGATGCACAGGCGTCGTACTCCGAAATCGCGAACCGCGCGGGGGTTTCGAAACCGACGGTTCGGAAGTACATCGAAAAGTTAGAGGACGAAGGCGTCATCGTCGGCTACTCGGCGGAAATCGACCCGAAAAAGCTTTCGAGCCAGAGTATCGCACTCGTCGGAATCGACGTGGAAAGCGAACGCTACGTAGAGGCGACACGGTTGCTCAAGGAATTATCCGACATCGAAACGCTGTACACGTGCAGCGGCGACCACATGCTGATGGCGGAAGTTCGCGCACCGAACGGGGATGCGGTGGGCGATGTCATCAGCGATGAAATCCTCTCCATCGACGGCGTTTCCGCGGCGCATCCATCGTTCCTCCAAGAACGTCTCAAATAAGTCGATTCACGAAATTCGTATCGAGTCCATGCCGCGTTCTATTTCGTCGTCAGTATCGATCTCAGTCAGTGCAGACGGTGGCTCGGGTCGTTCGGCTTTTTCCTCGGTCGAACCGAGTTGCAGATGCCACCAGCCAACGTCGTGCCACGCGCCGTGTTTGTATCCGACGGCTTCGTAGGTGCCGACTGGTTCGAACCCGAGTGATTCGTGGAGAGTAACACTAGCTGGATTCGGAAGCGCGATTCCGGCGTAGGCGTTGTAAAACCCTTGTTCTCGAAGGAGTGCGAACAGCGATTCATACAGTCCACGCCCGATGCCGCAACGACGGTGGGAATCGTGAACGTACACCGACACGTCCACCGACCATTGATAGGCCTCACGTGTACGATGAGTAGTTGCGTAGGCATAGCCACAAATCTCGCCTTCGTGTTCGCAAACCAACCACGGATAGTTCGGGAGCGTTTTTCGAATCCGACTTGCCATCTCCTTTTCGTCCGGTGGGTTCGTCTCGAACGAGATGATAGTATCGCGGACGATGGGTGCGTAGATAGCCGTGATTTGTCGGGCGTCGTCCACCTCTGCGAGGCGAATGGTCGGCATCGTCTTGAGATACGTGATTCGTTGTGATAAACTGCCACAGACACAACACCGAATGAATATCGAATCGACGAACTCGACCCTATTTTTCGCCCGGCCGAGCAAATCAAGACGTTCGCAGCCACATATCCCACAATGGCAACGTACCAGCGTGAGGTGTGGGTTGACGCGCCGTTCGATGACGTGTGGAACTTTTACTCCACCACTGACGGACTGGAGGCGCTCACTCCCGAGTGGATGAACCTCCGCGTCGAGGGCGTGAAAGGACCGGACGGTGACCCGAACCCGGACGTGTTGGAGACGGGAACGCAGATTCGGTTGTCGCTCCAGCCGTTCGGCGTCGGCCCGCGCCAGCGATGGATTTCGACGATTGTGCGACGGGAGGAAGGAGACGGGTCTGCCATGTTCGAGGACGAGATGAGCAACGGGCCGTTTCCGGAATGGACGCACATTCATCAGTTCTATGCGGGAGACGGGCGGACGCTCGTGCGTGACAAAGTGAAATACCGGTTCCCGGCGCTCGGCGAAACGGGGAGTCCACTCGCCAAAGTTGGGTTCGAACCCATGTTTCGGTACCGCCACGAGAAGACGAAGAAACTGCTGGAGTGACGAGATTTATACCGAATAGTGTGCTATCAGATAGCGTATGACAAATGTAGTCATCATCGGCGGCGGCCCCGCCGGACTGAGTGCCGCACTGTTCACCGCAAAAAACGGCCTCGACACGGTCGTCTTCGATACGGACGAAACTGCGATGCACGCCGCCCACCTGTGGAACTATCTGGGTATCAAAAGCATCGGCGGCAGTGAATACATGGAAATCGCACGCGAGCAGGTGGACGAACAGGGTGCGGAACGAAAGCAAGGTGAGGAGGTGACCAGCGTAGAGAAGTCGGATGACGGCTTCACGATTACGGCGGAGTCCGACGAATCCGACGATGCGAAGGAATACGACGCGAAATACGTGGTGTTCACGACAGGCCGCGCTCGGGACATGGCCGAGAAATTGGGCTGTGAACTGAACGACGACGGCACGGTCGCAATCGACATGGACAACGCGACGACGGTGGAAAACGCCTACGCCGCCGGATGGACAGCGCGCGCTGATAAAATCCAAGCGGCCATCTCCGTCGGTGGAGGAGCGGCTGCCGGACTAGATATTTTGAGCGCGGAAAAGGGGCGCGCGTTCCACGACTTCGATACGCCGGAGGACGCGTAGGGACGCGTTATCTATTCGTCGAACTCGCCGTAGTCGCCGCCGAACTTCATGAAGAAGTAGGCCAGTCCGAGGGTGAACACCATCGCGCCGGTCGATGCGACGCCGAGCGTTTTCGCGCTCTCGGGAATTGCAGGCCCGGCCGGTTCGCCCCCGCCTTCACTGCCGCCGACTGTGATGGTGCCGGTCATGCCGGACGTCGCGTGCGGAACACATTCGTACTCGTAGGAGCCTTCGGTGTCGAAGGTGTGACTGTACGTGTGCCCCGTGTCGAACGTTTCGCTCTCGCTACCGCTTCCTTCCCAGCCAGCCCCGTCGGGTTGGCTCGTCGGAATCACGTTGTGTGTATTGGATTCCCACACCCACTCGACGGTGGTGCCGGGTTGAATCTGTAGTTCAGCCGGTTCGAAGACGAGTTCGCCGCCGGGGCCGACGACAACCGTCTCCGTTCCGCCGCCACCGCCGCCGCCGCTGGTGGTCGTTCCTTCGCTGCCGGAGGTGCCGTTGCCACCACTGGTCGTGGTTCCCTCTCCGCTGGTGGTCGTTCCGGTGGTCGTGCCGTCGCTGGTGGTCGTCGTACCATCCTGCGCGGCGGCCGTTCCGGCCGCGCCGACAGCCGCGACGCCCGCAGAACCGAGGAGAAATCCGCGTCGGGTGACTGACTCGTCCGCTTCCCCATCTGTCATGCGCGAGGGTTGGAACCGGTGGGTACTGAATACTTTGGTTTGGAACCACCACCTTTTCCTGCGGTCGGGAGTCGAATCCGGCGTCACGATGACGCCGGATTCGACCTTCCTCCCTGGCAAAATCTGGACCAAAACCTCGGAACTCCTTTCAGTCCGCGCCGAGTCCGCTCATTCGTCGCTATCGCTCCTCATTCGCGGTGGGTGAGCTGGCTGCTGGCGGTCGTGTAGAATGCTGATTTCGGGCGGTTGTGTCCATTCTGGCTACTGCGGTTTCGTCGCCTGCTGTTTGTTGCGGTTGAGTCACCGGCCTAGCGCTCGGACCGACTCGCTTTGCTCGTCGCTTCGTCGCTAAAAGCGCCAATCGAACCTACAGCGAATAATCGTGCTCGCCGGTTTCGGTTTCGAGAAACGCGGTGAGCAGGTCGATGGTTGCCGAAACGTCGTCGCCGTGGGCGCTTTCGGTTACGGTGTGCAGATAGCGCGTCGGGATAGAAACCGCGCCGACCGGCTTTGCACCGTGTGTGTTCTGGAATCCGGCGGTGTCGGTGCCGCCGGATGGAAGCACTTCCAGTTGGTGGTCGATGTCGCGTTCCTCGGCCAGTTCGCGCATTCGTCGGTGGACTTTGGGCGAGGTGACGACGCTCCCGTCTTTGAGTTTGATGGCGGTTCCCCCGCCGAGACAGGTGACGTAGTCCTTTTCGTACTTGACCTCGGGAATGTCGTTCGCGACCGTCACGTCGAGTGCGACGGCGAGGTCTGGGTCAACGTCCACACCGAGGGCTTCCGCTCCCCGAAGGCCGACTTCCTCCTGTACCGTGGCACAGAAATGAATCGTCACGCTCGGATTCTCGATTCGCTTTGCGGCTTCGACCATCGCAAAGAGACAGACGCGGTCGTCCAGCGCCTTCCCAGAGACGTGGTCACCGACTCGCGTCGTCGTCTGTTCCATCGTGACGATGTCGCCGACGGAGACGCGAGACTCGGCTTCTTCGGCGGGAAGCCCGAGGTCGATGTACACGTCAGAAACGTCCTGTTCGTCCTCGTCGTCCAGCAGGTGCGGCGGCGTCGAGCCGATGACGCCGGTCAAATCTTCGTCTTCTGCGTGAACCGTAACGCGCTGTGCGCGGAGGATTCGGGAGTCCCACCCACCCAGTGAATCTATCGAGAGAAATCCATCCTCGTTTACGTGCGTGACCATGAACCCGATTTCGTCCATGTGGGCCGGAACGGCGACTTCGTAGTCGCTTTCGCCCTCTATCGTCCCGACGACGTTACCCATCGCGTCGGTGCGGATTTCGTCTACTTCCTCTGCCAGTTCCCGGCGGACGATGTTCCGGATTCGGTCTTCGTATCCCGGTGCGCCACTCGTTTCGGTCAGTTCCCGCAGCAGTTCGAAATCGAAATCAAACGCCATGATTGACCTGCGGCGTATCGTAGTATAAAACTCGCTGAACCGGTGAACTGACCAACCGACGAACTGGTAAACCGGTAAACTGACGAAACAGCAAATCGGGAATCGAGACACAGATACTCCGACGCACCGCAATAAACACACAACTTGTTTATCGTGGTTCCGGAACGTTTTTGCCAATTACACACACAGGCATTGACATGGCTGACGAAGCAGAATTTAGACAGCAGTTTCACGACGCATTCGAAGGCGCAGATTATCCAGTGAGCAGTCCGATGGACCTCGTTCCGGCGCTCCCGAACGGCCCGGGAACGCGCTTCGAATCCGGCGACACGAGCTTCACCGCGATGGAACTAGCGACGAAAATGAACGACACGCAGGACTTCCCGTACGACGACGTTAACGCCCTCGTCGATGACCTCATCGAAGGGCTGAAACAGAAGGACATGCTGTAAAACTACTCTTCGTCCGATTTTTCTTCCGGAAACGCAACGAGCAGTACCTCCCACACGTCGTGCTGTTCGTTGAATTTGCTGTCGAGCACGCGGTCGTTTTTACCGATTGGTATCGGCTGTTGTGGCCGTGATAGTTCGAGCCACGTCAGCGTCGGCTCCGTAATTTCCATCTCGGCAATATCCGCGATTTCCTCTGTTTCGGCTCCGTACTCCCCCGTCTGTGTTTCGTGGCGTTCCATCGTTTCCCCGTGCGGGGTACCACAGGCCGACACATAACTGTGCTGGCGACCCTGTGGAGTATCCACGTTTCTCCTATTTCACTTATCGTTCGACTTGCGGGTTTTCTGGAACCGCGGCGCGTTGGCGCTCGTGTCGTGGATGTTCGCCAGCGTACACGTGGTCGAAGATGGCGTCGGTGTCGTAGCCCTCGTGCGCTTCGGCGGCCTTGACGGCCTCGGCGACGTGTTCTTTCGCTTCCTTACGGAGTTCTTCTTCGTCTTCTTCTGTCCAGTCGTGTTCGGATTCGAGATACTCTCGGGTTCGGTCGAGCGGGTCTTTTTTTGCCCACGCCTCGACTTCCGTTTCGTCTCGATATTTCGTGGGGTCGTCGGTCGTGGTGTGGGCACCCTGCCGGTACGTGACCGCTTCGATGAGTATCGGTTCGCCGCCGTCCGCTCGTTCGAGCGCGTCGGTCACCGCGCGGTACACCGCGAACACGTCGTTGCCGTCCACGCGGACGCCCTCGAACCCGTAGGCTTGTGCCTTCTGCGCGATGGTCGCGCTCGCGGTTTGGCGCTCCCGTGGCACCGAAATCGCCCACTGATTATTCTGACAGAAGAATACGGTCGGCGTCTCGAAGACGCCCGCGAAGTTCATCGCTTCGTGGAAATCCCCTTCGCTGGTGGCCCCGTCGCCGAAACTCGCTAGTACGGCGCAGTCGTCGTCCTTGTAGTTCGACGCCATGCCGACACCCACTGCGTGAGGCAGTTGCGTGGCGATTGGAATCGTCGGCGGGAAGGTTCGAAGTCCCTCGGCATCTTCGCGGTCGACGTAGTTCCCCGCACCCGAGAGATGCAGGAGGATGTCCCGCATCGCGTGCCCGCGGGTGAGATATATCGCGTGGTCACGATACGTCGGGAAACAGTAATCGTCGGGAGAGAGGGCGTAGGCCGCACCGACCTGTGCCGCCTCCTGTCCTTGCAGAGGTGCATACGTCCCGATGCGCCCCTGTCGGTGGAGTGAGACGGCTTTCTGGTCGAACGTGCGTGCGAGTACCTGCAGTCGGTACATGTTCTCTACGTCAGATGCCGAGAGGTTCACGTCCTCTTCGACAGTGCCATCGAGTCCAACCACGCGCGTCATATCTGGTGCTTGTGAAGCCATATTTGTGTAACTCCGAACGTCTATCGGCGAGACAACGTCTTTCATTATAAAACATCGCTACAGGATGAATATCCGAAACAATCGGTAGGTGACTTAAATACTTTGATTATAAATCGCCGAGATTGTTGGAGAACGAGGGTGTATTTCCGACGAATCATCGAGGTGTTACGTTTCGAAACACTTACGCTGGAACCACGAGACGTGTCTGCGTATGTCACAGTGGATTGGCCGAACGTTCACGAGCGATGCAGGATGGGATTTCCTCGAAACGATAGTCGATGTCGGCGACCGAATGGCCGGGAGCGACGGCGAACGACGCGGTGCGGAGGCGGCCCGCGACGCGCTCGAATCGGTCGGCGCGCGAAACGCGCGACTGGACGAGTACGACATTCAGGGCTGGGAGCGCGGAACCAGTGCGATTCACGCCGGAGACACGGCGCAGGATGCCATCGCGCTTCCGCGAAGTCCGTCCGGAGGCGCCGACGGAGAGTTCGTCAACCTCGGCTACGGACTGCCCGCCGATTTCGAGGAGAACGACATCGAGGGGAAAGTCGTGATGGTCGCCTCGAACGTTCCGAGTTACTACGACCGTTTCATCCACCGCCGCGAAAAGTACTACTACGCGGTCGAAGGTGGCGCGGCAGCGTTCGTCTTCCGAAACCACGTCGAAGGCTGTCTACCACCGACCGGAAGCGTCGGCACCGAAGCCGACCCAATCGGCGATATTCCGGCGGTTGGCGTCAGCAAGGAAGTTGGTTCGCGTCTCGCCCGACGGTGGGAGGGAGACGACGTAACCGTCGAAGTCGAGGCGAACATCCACGACGCGACGAGTCAGAACGTCCACGCGGAACTCGGGCCGGACACGGACGAACAGATTCTCGTCAGCAGCCATATCGACGGTCACGATATCGCGGAGGGTGCGATGGACAACGGTGCCGGGAGCGCCATGGTCGTCGAGTTGGCCCGCGCACTCGCAGAGCGCGAGGACGAACTCGAAACCAAAGTCCACTTCGTCGCCTTCGGTTCCGAGGAAGTCGGTCTCGTCGGGTCGGGGCACATGGCCGAGGAAACCGACCACGACAGCATCAAAGCAATCGTGAACAACGACGGTGTCGCCCGCGGGCGAACCCTCTCGTTTTACACCCACGGTTTCGACGAACTAAGAGACGCCGCGAACGAAATCGCGGACGAGTTCGGTCATCCCATCACGACGATTCCACAGCAAGGGCCACACAGCGACCACTGGCCCTTCGTCCAGTGGGGCGTCCCGGGCTATCACGTCATGAGCGAAACTGGCGATGAGGGCAGAGGCTGGGGGCACACGTTTGCCGACACACTGGACAAAGTCGAAGTCCGTGACCTCCGCGAACAGGCGATCCTGCTCACTGAACTCACGGTACACCTCGCGAGCGACGAGTTCGAAGTCAGCAACAAAGACCCCGAAGAAATCGCGGACGCACTGGAGGCCGAAGACCAAGCCGCGGGCATGAAAATCATCGGCGACTGGCCGTACGACGAGTAACGCCGCCCCGAGAACGCACCGCGTCACGGTGGATCCCAACGACCAGCGCGGTATCCTTTTCAAGACAGACCGAGACTGTTCAGGTAATGACCGAAACAGGTGACAACCGCAGGGAGGGACTCCGATG
This sequence comes from Haladaptatus litoreus, assembly GCF_900156425.1. Lineage (GTDB taxonomy): Archaea > Halobacteriota > Halobacteria > Halobacteriales > Haladaptataceae > Haladaptatus > Haladaptatus litoreus. The sequence continues at coordinate 960,966 of NZ_FTNO01000001.1, read as the reverse complement.
CGGATAGGCGTCGTACCGAGCGAAAACGCGGACTCCGCGCTCGTCGGGCGAATCGAAGACGCGCTGTCCGAAGAAACCACTACGACGGACGAGAGCGCTCAGACCGTCCTCGGTACAAACCCGACAGTCGTCATCGCTGTCGGCGAGTCAGCAGTCACCGACCTCGTCCATGCTGACGTGTCGGTTCCCGTCCTTCCGGTCGATGCTGGAACAGGACTGGGAAGCGTTCACGCGGAGAACGTCGAATCTGCCGTCGAAACCCTGCTTTCTGGCGACTGGACGACGACGGAGCGGCCCCTGCTGTCGGCGTCGGTCGATGGCGACCACGTTGCGAACGCGCTGTTCGATGCAACCCTCGTGACGAGCGAACCCGCGCGAATCTCCGAATATGCGGTGAAAGCGAACGGCGAATCGGTCGCCCAATTTCGGGCCGACGCAGTTGTCACGGCCACGCCCGCCGGAAGCCGAGGCTATGCGCGCGATGCTGGCGGCCCAGTCGTCCAGCCCGGTTCTGGGGTCGTTTCCGTCGTCCCGGTCGCGCCGTTCGCCATCCACGTCGATAACTGGGTGCTTCGTGGGCCGGTCACCCTTTCAGTCGAACGCGACGAGGACGCGGTGGTGCTGCTCGCCGACGACCGCGAGGTGTGCCCCGTCGAACCACACGAACCCGTCGAACTGGCGTTCGACGGGATGCTTTCCGTTCCGGCCGTGTCATCCGAACGGAGTTTCTTCGAGCCGTGAGTTGGCGAGCGAATTGGAAAGAATATAATACGCTGTCCTACTGAGTTTCGAACATGCAAGCGCTATCGTTGCTCGGGCCAATCGATGTGCTCGAACCTGTCATTGAGTTCCTCGTCCTCGGACTCGTATTAGTCAACATGGTGACTCGGCTGCTCGCGTTCCGAAACTACAGGAAGCAAGCGCGAGATGACGACCGCGAGACGATCGACCGCTGGGTTCCGCACGAACTCTCGAACGTCCTCCTCGTCCTCGTGTCGTTCTACTACCTGACGCTCCACCACCACGGCGGGATAGTTCTCTCGATGCTCGTGCTGGGACTGTTCATCACCGACTTCTTCGAAGTCGAAGCGCGCTCCGTCGAAATGCGACGCGGCGTCCCATTGGACAAACCGAAGGCGGCGCTTACCGCATCGTTCGTTGTCTTCCTCTACGCGGCCTACCAGAGCGTCTTCTTCCTCATCGAACCGCTCTGGAACTCCCTCGTCTAAGGCGAGTTTACGCGACCGTTTTCTTTCTGCCTTCTCGTTTCGACTCCGTTCGAGTAATACCAGTGAGCCGAATTTGAAACAGACAAAAATTTCTGCTATTCGTTGCTTTCGTCGCTCTCGTCGTCTTCGACTGTTTCGCCCGCACTTTTGGTTTCGACCGGTTCACTCTGGTTGGCTGGCGTTTGCGCGTTCCCGTTTCGTCGCCAGACGAAGATGCCAGCGACCGGCGCGCCGAGGACGACGAGATACGGGAGCAGATACGCCGTGCCGACGACGATTGCCCGAAGCATGACGAATGCCCCGTCAACCGAATCGAGGAATGCGGCCACCACACCCGTCTCGTGCCACGATTGCTGCTCCGGCGTCTTCGTCTCCGCGTCGGGCCGTGGTTCCTGCATCCGAACCGTAACCGTAGAGTAGGCGACTCGGTCTTCGAGTGACTGCTGTTTCGCTTCCAATCGCTCGATTTCGCCCTGCACGTCCGAGAGTCGCTTCTGCACCGACAACACGGCCTCCGTATCGCTGGCGTTTTTGTAAAGTCCGCGAAGTTGCTCGCGCTGTGACCGAAGGTTCGTCAGTCGCGCTTCGACATCGACCAGTTGGTCGGTCACGTCCTTCGCTCCGGTGTTCGATTTCTCAACCTCGCCAATTCGTTTTGCCTGCTCGAAGAACATCGAAAAGTTCTCCGCCGGAACTCGAAAGACGATTTTTCCGGTCGTCCACGTTCGGTTTCCGTTGCGATGGACGCGCTCGCTCGAATCGCTGACGAAACCGCCCTGCTCACGGGCCAATCGGGTGACGTTTGCGTTCGCCTCCTCGAAGTTCTCGACTTCGAGCGTTAGGTTCCCCGTCCGGATGAGCGCCCGTTGTTGAACCGCGAGCGCGTTTCGCTCCTGTCCCCCAGTCGTCGCGGAATCCGCCGACTGAGTGTTCGCACTGCCTCCGTTTCCGGCATTCGGTGTGCCATTCGAGGCATCGGAATCGTTTCCACCTGTTCCGGCACACCCGGCGAGAGCGACGAGGACGACCAGCGAGAGGGCGAGCAGTTGTTTCCGTGCTATCATACTGGATATTGGTTATTCTACCGACAAACGTATTGGGGAGGGTAAAAGAGGTGTTTCACCCTTCTCTGTCCGTAAAAACGACTCCCTGCCGTATTCTTATCCGGTTCTGTCTCCCCCCGTTTTCGCTACAGCCACTCCATCTTCCGAAAGTAGACCAGCAAAATCAGGGTCACCGACAGCATACCGACCATCACGGCGGGGTAGCCATACGTCCACCCGAACTCGGGGATGTTGTACGGACTGTTCCTGAAGTTCATGCCGTACAGTCCGACGACGAAGGTGAGGGGTAGGACGATGGTGGCAACCACGGTGAGCTTTTTCATCACCTCGTTGGTCGAGACGGAGAGCGAGTTGAGATAGATGTCGCGCGCGCCGCTAGCCAACTCCCGATACGTCTCGGTCAAATCCACGAGTTGAAACAGATGGTCGTACACGTCGCGGAAGTATTTCTCCGTCTCCGGTCGCACCTCCTCCGGGTCGCCGCGGGCGAGAGTGGCCACTGCTTCGCGGGTGGGCCAGACGAGTTTTCGAAAGGAGAGCAATTCCCGCCGAAGATTGTTTATCGACTCCAATGTCTCGATACTCGTATCCGTGATGACGGCGTCCTCCACGGTTTCGATTTGTGCTTCGATTTGGTCGAGAACGTCGAAAAAGCCGTCTACTAAACCGTCACAGATTCGATAGACGATAAAATCCGGGCCGCGGAGGATTCGCTGGTCGCCGTCGAGTGCGGCCTGCCAGATGCGCCCAACTGCGTCGATATCGTGTTCCGAGAGACTCACGAGCCAATCTTCGCCGATGAACAGACCGACTGATTCGATGTCGATTTCTTCTCGAAACGTCGTGTCTTCGGGGACGAGTGTCGCAGTTTTGAGCAGAACGAACGTGTAGTCGTCGAACATCTCGGCTTTCGGTCGCACGTCGTTTCGAATATCCTCGACGGAAAGGTGATGGATGTCGAATACGTCTGCGACGTGTTCGAGTTCGGCGGCGGTGGCATCGCTCGCTCGCACCCACACCGCGCCCGGTTTGTCGCGGGCGGTTCGAATATCGTCGAACGTTTCGACGGTGCTGTCTGCAAACGCGAGTGCTGAAACGGTCACTCCGGCTCACCCGGTTGTGTCGCGTTGCCGATGGCGAGAAACGTGATACCGACCATGACGCCGGTAATCGAAAACGCCCGCCCCGGATACGGCGCAACTAATCCGACCAGATAGCCCGCCAGCCCGAGAACCGTGAATGCGATTCCGGCGACGAGAGAACGATTCATAGCCGTCGTAGCGACAGCAAGAGGAAAAAGTGTTGCCCGGCGAAGTCGGCTACTCTCCTTCGTGTTCGACGCCTTCGATGAGTCGGGAGACGTTCTCGGATTCGTCCAACTGCTTCGGATGGACGGCCATTGCGACGACAATGTCGTCACCGTGTTCGACTTTGGTGACGTGGATGTTCACCTCGACGCTCGCGCCGTTCGACTGCGCTGTCCCGGTGAACGTCGAAACTTCCGTTTCGGAACCGAGCATGGTCACGTTCCTCGTATCGGTTTCCTGAATATTCTTGACGTTGCCGTAGCCCGAAACGAACTTCTGAACCAACTGTCTGTTGTTGTAGCGAGCCAGTGGATTGACCGACTCGCCCGCAAGTTCGAATCGTGGACTGCTAAGCACGGTGAACGTCGCGACCGTCCCCTCCGCAACGCCGGAAATCCCGACGGATTTCTCGTACTGGGTAACCCAATGTGTCACTTCAACGTCGCGGCTTTCTCCGGCGACTTCGAACGACCGCTCCGTGTTCAGTTGTTTTTCGTTCGCTTTGTCGTAACTCGCCTCCGAAAGCGCGTTGTCGCCGACAGTTGCCTTGTTGGCGCTATACGATAGCGTATCCCCGAGAATAAATCCGAGACAGCCGCTCGTCAATACGAGAACTGCCACGAGCGCGCCAGCCAGTAATTTACGTGCCATATCGAAAACAGGTACACAACCAGTTGGTATAAATCCGACGACTGTCGGAACTGTTAGGGAAGCGTAAACGACGCTCCCGAATCGGTGTCCTGCACCTCGACGCCGAGTTCCTGTAGTTCGTCTCGTAGGGCGTCAGCACGCTCGTAGTTGCCCGCTTCGCGTTCTTGTTCGCGCAGATCGAGGACGAGTTCCACGATGTCCTCGGCGAGTCGCACGTCGCCGCCGGTTTCTCCTCCGAACGCGAACCCGAGAACCTCGCCGCCCAGTTCCTCGAACGTTTCGACGGCCTGCTTGAGGCCGTCGTAGTCGTACTCGTCGTGTTCATCGACGTGACGGTTTACTGCGGTGACGAGGTCGAGTAGGGCCGCCAGTGCTCTGCGCGTGTTGAAGTCGTCGTTCATCGCGGATTCGAACTCGGTGCGGGTCGTTTCGACTTCCTCACGGAGTTCGTCGTCTTCGACTTTCGTCCGGGCATTCGGACTGTCGAGCGCCTCCACCGCGCGGCCGTAGCCCCCGGAAAGTCGTTCCCAGCGGTCAACTGCCTCGCTCACGGTTTCGTCGTTGATCGTCTGGCGATTCGAGTAGGAAGTAGACAGCAGGAACATCCGCACCGCGTTCGGACCGATTTCTGCCATCGCGCCGCGAACCGTGGAGTAGTTCCCGAGGCTCGAACTCATCTTCTCGCCGTCTGTTTCCAGCAGTCGGACGTGAAGCCAGTAGCGGGCGAACTGGTGGCCGGTCGCGGCCTCGCTCTGGGCTACCTCGTTTTCGTGGTGCGGGAAGACGAGGTCTTGGCCGCCGACGTGGATGTCGATGGTTTCCCCGAGATGTTTCATGCTCATGGCGGAACATTCGATGTGCCAGCCGGGTCGCCCCTCGCCCCACGGCGAGTCCCACGTCTGGCCGGAGGGATGGGAAACCGAATACTCCGTATCCGATTTTCGGTGTTCCTTGATGGAGCCTTCGCTTACCCCGTCCGCCTTCCAGAGCGCGAAGTCGGCGTGATTTCGTTTCTCGCCCTGTTCGTCGGAATCGTCGCCCTGTGCTTCCATCTCCTCGACTTTCTGGTTCGAGAGTTTGCCGTACTCCTCGAACGTGGTCACGTCGAAGTAGACCGACCCGTTTGATTCGTAGGCGTAACCCTTCTCGACCAGCGTCTCGATGAGGTCTACGATTTCCGGAACGTGTTCGCTGACACGGGGGTACACGTCCGCGCGCTTCAGATTCAGGTCGCGCATGTCGCGGATGACTTCCGTCATGAAGGTCTGTGCGACTTCGGCCTCCTCGTCGCCGAGGTCGTCTTCGCCCGCTCGCGCCGTGATTTTCTCGTTTACGTCGGTGAAGTTCTCGACGTGGCGCACGTCGTAACCGAGGTGTTCCAACCAACGGTGCATCACGTCGGTGTGTATCCATCCGCGCGCGTGGCCGAGGTGCGCGTAGTCGGAGACGGTCAGTCCGCAGTAGTAGAGGAGAACCGAATCGGGGTCGCCCGGTTCGAACGGTTCTCGCTCACCCGAGAGCGTGTTGCTTACGGAGAGTGTCATGGGGAATCGTAGAATGAGCAACCGTTTTAAATCGTCGGAAGCGTCATCGTCCGCCGAGTTCCGGCACCGAATCCAGTGCGTTTTCGACGGCGCGAACCGCGTTCGCGCCGTCTCTGCGGGAGACGACCACGATGAGCGATTCGTCGCCAATGGCGGCGGCGGCGACCGAAATATCGTCGATTGCGAGTCGGGAAAGGACGTGTGCCAGTGCGGTCGCATCGACGTTCCCAGTCGCAAGCACGGCGGTCATCGAACCTGTATCTGGCGCAAATCCGGTGTCGCCGACTGTGAGAATCGGAGAAGAGTCCGATTCTTCCGACCCCTCCTGTTCTCCCAACCCGCTCTGCATGGTGACGCGAACGTCTCGCGAATCGTCGCAGAACGCGGAAACGTCGTCCGAAAATCGGTTCAGTGCGGTGGCAATCGCGTCCGTGTCGTCGCCGATTTCGTCCGACAGAAACCGGGCTGCCGCGGTGTAGTTCAGCACGCCAGCGCGGAGCGCCGAGTAGAGAAACGGATGGCGACGAACCGCTTCCCGAGTGGTTTCAGCGAGTGACATTATCAGCGCGGACGCAGGGAACGCGCAAAAGGGGTACGATTATCGAGTCGAAAAACCGATTCCGAGGGCTACTGAAGCAAGAAATAGGCCGCCACTCCCAGACCGACCAACACGACGAGCGCACCGAACAGCGCGACACCGCCGTCCACGACCAGTCCCGCACCGAACGCCAACACCAGTGCGAACAGACCGAGCAGAACGAGCGGGAGGTTTTTCATCAGGGCAGAACTCGACGGTTTGGGTTCCGGCGAACGCGTTCGCTGGGGCTTCGAGAGCGACTCGTCCACCGGAATCGAATCCTTCTGTTCGTCGCGTTCGTGAATCTCCACGTCTACGTAAGCGGTTTCTGCACCGTATCCCGTGACGATTTTCAGTTTGCCGCTGGCGGGTGCATCCCGAACCGTGACGGTGACGTGGCGGGTGTCGTCCGCTTTGACGTAGTGGTTCGTCGCGCTAAGCGAGGCCACTTCCGAGAGGTTGTCGTCCAGATGAAGATGGGCGTGAATCGGCGCACCGTGATTTTTCAGTGCGATGGTGAACGAGTCGTCGGCCTCGAACGACTGCGCTACGTCGATGTGGTGCAGGCCATCGCGGTTGACGTGAATTGGTAGCGTCTCCGACACTATTCTTACCTCATATTGTCAGTACAAAAATGTTCAGGCTTCTCGCATATCCGGCGGGAGAAGGTTCGGAATCCCGTCCTCGATGGGGTAGCGCTCGCCACACTGCGTGCAGGTGAGGGTTCCAAAGATGACTTCCTCCCCTTCTTCCTGTCGGGCGTCGAGTTCGAGTTCCTGTTTATCCAGCGGACAGCAGATGATGTCCATCAGGGATTTCTTCATATCCGGGTGGACGAAGGGACGGGGCAAAAACGTGACGGGTTCGATGGGTCAGCATTTCCGCTTTCGAAACGTTGCTTTCCCCCTGCGCGAAACGCACGCCATGAACTATATCGGCTGGGCAATCGTCGCCCTCATCGGCTACACAGCACTGCCACCCCTCGTCAGCATCGCAACGCAAGATATTCCGGATACGGTCGCGGCGCTGGTGGCGAACGGTATCCTCGTCGTCGCGGCCCTTGCAGTGACGTTGTACGAGGGCGAACAAATCGTGCCGTATCTCGTGAGCGACAAAGCGCCGTACATGTACCTCGCCGGCGTCTTTCTGGCTATCGGCATCCTCGCGTACTACCGCGCACTGGCGTCTGGGCCGGTCAGCGTCGTCGTGCCGATTTTTGGCCTGTTCATCGCCACGAGTTCGGTGCTCGGCATCGCGCTTCTGGACGAACCGCTCACGGCGCGAAAAGTCGCGGGAATCGGGTTCGCACTGGCCGCCATCTATCTCACGGCGGTCGAATAGGAGAAACCGATTCAAAAAGAAATGAAATCCGCTTATTCTAGCGGGTTCGTCAGCACGATTGTTTCCTCTCGGCCCGGGCCGACGCCGACGGCGTAGACGGGCGCGTCGAGTTCCTCGCTGATGTAATCGAGGTAAGCGCGTGCGTTCTCCGGAATAGCTTCGTAGCCTTCTTCTACGACTGCCGACCAATCGACTTCCGGCCAGCCGTCGAAGCTTTTGAGATTCGGTTCACAGCGACCCCAGCGTTCCGTCGTCGCTGGCATGGTGAAGATTTCTTCGCCGTCCACCTCGTAGCTGTGGCCGACGTTCAGTTCGTCGATGCCACCCAGCACGTCGAGGTGGTTGACGGCGAGGCCGGTGAAACCGTTTGTGCGGGCGGCGTGGCGGAGCATCGGCATGTCGAGCCATCCGACTCGGCGTGGGCGACCGGTGACGGTTCCGTACTCCCCGCCTTCTTCGCGGATGTACTCGGCGAGTTCCTCGTTTTCGCCTGCTCCCTGTTCGTCGTAGCCGGGTGTGTCGCCGACGACGCCACCCAGTTCGGTCGGAAGTGGCCCTCGTCCCACGCGCGTGAGGTAGGCTTTCACGATGCCCACGATTTCGCCGTTTCCGACGACGCCGGGACTGAGGCCTGTTCCCGTGGCGGCCCCGCCCGCAGTCGGATTCGAGGAGGTGACGTAGGGGTAGTTGCCGTGGTCGATGTCGATGATGGTTCCCTGCGCACCTTCGAATATCGCTTCGTCGCCGTCGTCGAGGTGCGAAGAGAGAAACTCCCCGGCGTTGACGGTCATGTTCCCCTCTTTCAGGCGCTGGCCGTAGCGTTCGTACTCTTCGTGAAGCGCGTCGATGTCGAATGCGTCGCCGGTTTCGACCCCGAAGACATTCTCGACGAGTGCGCGCTTTTGTGGGACGACGTATTCGAGTTTCTCGCGGAGGCGGTCGGAATCGAGCAGGTCGCCGATTCGGATGCCGCGTCGGGCGGCCTTGTCCTCATAGGTCGGGCCGATGCCCCGGCCCGTCGTCCCGACCTTGCGGTCGGAGTCGCTTTTCGCGTCCTCCTCGATACCGTCCAGAACACGGTGGTACGGAAGGATGACGTGTGCGCGTCGTGCGACTCGAACGTCAGGGTCGAGTCCCCGTTTACGAAGGGCGTCTATCTCGCTGAAGAGCGTCTCAGGATTGACAACACAGCCGTTTCCGAGGACGCCGATTTTGCCCCGGATAACCCCGCTCGGAACGAGTGAGAGTTTGTATTCGGTGCCGTCCTCGACGACGGTGTGGCCTGCGTTGTCGCCGCCCTGATAGCGAGCGACAACGTCGGCGGCGTCGCCGAAGAGGTCGACGGCGCGGCCTTTGCCCTCGTCGCCGAGTTGCGAACCGACGATGGTTACGGTCATTCCGGAGATTGCTTCTCGCGCACATCCTAAACCGATTACGGTCTTCGGAGAGAAATGATACACGTTTGTGCATAAAACACGATTCCTTCCACCCCGTTTCCTGCAGTTTCGGCGATACTGTCATCGGAAAGCCGGAAGTGTTAACTCGTCTCATTAAAAATCCCTTATCTGAACTTCTGCTTGCGATGCGGACAACAACCTTTAAAAGGTAAGAAGACAAGTTAACACATGCCATGATAGATCGACTGGAGAAGGAAGTCGATATGCTGGAACGCCACTTGCAGGTCCTGAAGATGGTTATCGAAAACGAGCCCATCGGCATCGTAAAGATGTCGAACGAGACGGGCTATCCTCATCACAAGGTTCGATACTCTCTCCGTGTCCTCGAAGAAGAAAATCTCATCTCGCCCTCGAATCAGGGCGCAATCACGACCGACCGAACTGAGGAGTTCGTTGCCGAACTTGACGAGAAATTGACGGAAATCACCGACAAACTCGACACGATGAAAATCGGCGAAAAACCCGAAGCTTAGAGTTCTGGAACAGTTAGGTGGAACTCGCCGTTACGCGATTCAACCAGACACAGATGGTATCCCCGCTTTCGGGATAGCTTGACGAAACTTTCTCGTTTTTCTCGCGTCAGCAGTCCGCCACTGGTTGCGTCCTCCGTCGTCTCCAGCGCTGCCGGCTCGAAGAAGCTCTTCGTGACTTGGAAGGCCGCGCTGAGTTCATTGCTCGCGCTGGCAACATCGCTCGATGCGTCCACGAGCGACCCGAGCATCTCGCCGGTTGCTGGGTCGCGTGAGTCGTTGATGTTCGCCACGACAAGCGGATTGCCCATCCGGTCGCGGAGGATAACGTCGAACGACAGTTCGCGTTCCTCGCCCTCCTCGGTTTCTGCAGTGAGGGTTCCCTGCAGTTCCGCGCGGTCGATTTCCTGAATCGCCTCGAAGAGGTCTTTGAGTCCGCGTTGGTGACCTGTTTCGAGAATTTCGTACAGGAGGTCAACGACCAGCCACGAAACGAACTGGTACTCCATCGACTTGTGGAGGAACGTTTCGAACTCCTTGCCATCGACTGCAACCCCATCAACGTCGAACTGTGTGTGATGTTCGAGTTTCAGGTTGGATTCTATCGTCTCCCGACTGGCCTCGCCCGCCGCCGCGTCGGCCAGCGTCCCCTTGCCTTTCGAACCGTAGCGAACGAACAAGTTCGTCTCGGTAAACGCCTGTTCTGGCGTAATCTGTCGCTCCGCGGTCGCGCCGGGACTGTTCTGTCGAACCGTTTCGAGTTCGGTTCGCAGTTGGTCGAGTTCGTTCTGCAATCGGTCGCGCTCCTGTTTCAGTTCGTCGCGCTCAACTTCGACGGAGTTGAGTTCGGTCTGAAGCGCCTCGATTTTTTCCGCGCGCGCGGCCAGTTCGGCTTCCAACTCCTTCGTCCGGTTGGAAGCGGACGCGGGGGCGCCGCGAGAGTTCCGATTTTGGCCCTGTTGCTGTGGCGACTGTCGCGTGGTTCGTCGCTGTTTGACGCCCGTGTCGCGGGATTTCGAGGAACTACTCTTTTCGGGGTCGAGCGACGGAATCGTCGTCGTCTCCCGCCACTGTTGTTCGTCGGAGAACGAGGCGGGCGTCTTCGTTTCGCCCGCGGAATCGGACGACTGCGATGACTGGGTCGGTTGTGACGACTGGGACTGTTTCTGTTCCCGTTTTGCTTCCGGAGTCGCGCGCCGGGGGGAGTCCTGTTTTTGCGTCGGTTCCGTCTCCGGCGTTGGTTCCGATTCGGACGCCGTCGTCTGCGGCGGCGTCTGCGGGGTGGACGCTTGCGATGGTTGCGACGACGGGGCAGGCTGTCCGTCGTTCGGAGGGGATGCCGCCGAATCGTCGTCGGCTTCCGGCGGTGAGTCGGCTACTGGCACCGAGTTGGATTCCGATTTCGACCCCGATTCGGCGTCTGATTCCGACGGTTGGCTCTCGGTCGGAGTCGGTGTCGGTTCCGGTTCGGGTTCCGGCGGCGTTTCCGGTTCCGGAATGTCGATGATGTCCACGTCCGCGGCGACGACCTCGTAAATGCCGACCTCGTCGTTCGCACGCTGGAACGCTTCGTCCCCCGTCAACAGCTTTTCGCTCTCGCCGACGTAGGCAACGTTCATCGACCGACCACCGTGATAGACGACGTAGTAGTCGCCGCTCAGGACGTTTTCACTGAGTTCGACGTACCCCGTGAACTTGTTCGAAGAGAGTGTACTGCTCGCCTCTTTGAGCGGCGTATCGTTGGTGTAGTATTTTGCCTGCGTCTTTCCGCCGCGCTCCTGCATGCTGAACAACAGCGGAAGCGAGGGGTGTGGGGCTTCGTATGCCTCTCCGTTTGCGTCCTCGAAGCTTTCGATATTCCCGTCGAAAATGCCGACGACGCGGCCGTTCAACATGAACAGCCATGCGCCGCCTGCTTTGACGGCACCGGAAAAGTCGGCATCCGAAAAGTCTCTGAGTGCCTCGAAGCCTCCGGAGAAGGGGCGTGAATCCCACTCGGTTATCTGTTCGACCGTGCGCGCATCCATATTACGTCAAAACGGAATCCCCCTCAAATACTTTCGGGTTGCCGGAACACGTCCGTCAGACATATTTCAACGAAAATACCTGTAGGTCACTCACCACCTCGAATCCACGTTCGACCACGGTTCTGTACTCCGGCGTAGACGAATCCGCGACCGGATTGGTGTGATTCAGATGAGTGAAATATAGGTCAGTTTCACAGCCCTCGAACCGCTCCATCGTCTCCGGAATTGTCGGATGCGGAACGTTTCTTCCGCCGACTTCGGCCATCGAGTAGAACGTGCCATCGACCAGCGCAATGTCGCTCTTTCTGACCGCTCGCTCCGCCTTCTGCGTCCAGTAGTCGATGTCCGGAATGTAGGTAAGAGACGAATCGTTTTCCTCGAATCGGAACCCGACCGTATCGGCATCCTCGTTCCTGTGCGGGACGGAAATCGGGTGACAGGTCAGTCCGCCGAGTTCGAATGGTTCGTCGGGCACGAATGGACACAGTTCGACGTTCTCGCGCGCGACGAGATGGTGATAGGCCTTGTTACCGTCGCGGAGCCACGTCGCCATCCTTTCCGAGCAGTGGAGCGGTTTGCGCTCCGCGTCGTACCCCTCGCGCCCGAAGTAGAACAGACCACCGTAGTGGCCGACGTGGGCGTGCGTGAGGAGGATACAATCGACCGTCGTCAGCCCAATCGTTTGCTTTACGTCGGGCGGCGCATCGACCAGAATCGTCTTTTCGTTCGATTCAACCGCGATGGCCGGGCCGTGACGGACGATACCTGCTGAACACTGATTGCACTCGCAGTCCAGTCGAGGGATGCCTTCGTCTTGCGCCGTCCCGAGAACACGGATTCGCACGTCGTCTGAAAAATCAGATTTTGCTCTCGGCGTCGTCGGCGAGCTCTTCCATTCGCTTGCCGATTCGACCGGCCTCGCTAAACTCGTCTTCGCTCATGACGCTCGCGAGCGAGTTTCCAAGCACGAAAACGGCGTGTTTGTGTTCGCTCTTGGATTTGTGAACGTGCGAGGGGTCGACGTCGAGCTGGTCGTATGCGTCGAACGCGCCGTTCGGGATGTCTTCTTGTTCCTTGAAGTACTCCATGATGGTGACCATCTGTTCGTGAAGCTCAAGGAGGTCATCTTTGTGCATAAACGCAGATTGGTAGCAATGCGGTTTAAGAGTTTCTGAGAACTATTCACACGTCGAGGTGAAAACGGTGTTAGAAGACGTACTCGTCTTCGTGCCCCATCATCCCCTCGTCTTCGAGACCCGGATCTCTGTCGTTGTCCATCGGCCCACTCGTCTTGTATGCCTTGAGACCGGTTGCAAGCAAATCCTCGATAGCTTCTTCACGGTTGACGAATTCACCCTGTTCGACCATCTGGGCGATTTGCATTTCGAGATGCTCCGGGACGGTGATCTCTACCTTTGGCATTGGAACAGTTGAGGGCTTCGGGAGGGGTGTTCTTAAGTCTGACGGGTAGATAGTACGACGCTTGTGAAACTGAAATTCCAATCCCATAAATTTGTTTTCGAGAAAATCATATAAAAGCTCTCAAATCCAGAAATAGCTCCCCGCTATGGTGTCGAAGAAAGGAAAAGTTTCCGTCTACGTCTCAACGACTACCGAACATCTGGTCGAGCGAGTCGATGATACTACTTGGTTTCAGAGATTCGAGACGCTGCTGCATTCGCTTCTGGTTGAAGTAGCTAGCGAACGCGAGGATGGTCGGCGGCCACAGACCGATAAAGAGTCCTCGTTCTCGATTTCCTCTGATGAAAAACTGGTGCCACGCGAGGAGGACGGAGACGCCTGATGCGAGTATCGCTACATCGCGTGTCGATTCCTCCGCCGCCTCCATCGTTGGGCGCTCGCGCATTCTCGTCTGTTGTTCTGACTCGGACATGCGTCAGTTGCTATGCGTCACATCGTTCTTTGTTATTCAGCGAGTACCGACGTGCCGAAATTCGATACGATGATTACGCGAGGATAAGGTCTGCTTTCCCGCGTCGTAATGGAGGTTATTCGGCCTGCTCCCGTGCCACTCTCCGCAGTCGTTACACTGACGGTTTCGCGCCTACTGTGTCCACTTATGAGCATCACGGACGTTACGCACCTCCACGAAGAGTTCGACGGCGAGCGACTGCCGCCGGGACAGCGCGAGACGAGTAAATTTCCCGTCCTCTCCAAAGGAAGCACGCCGGACTGGAACCCCGAGACGTGGGAGTTTTCGGTAACTGGTGCGGTCGAAGACGAACTGACGTTCTCGTGGGACGAGTTCCGCGACCTGCCGAGCGAAACGCAGAGACAGGACTTTCACTGCGTCACGGGGTGGAGCAAGTTTGACTGCGATTTCACGGGCGTCACGTTCACCACGCTCGCGGAACTGGCGGGCGTGAAAGACGACGCGGTGCACGTCATGTTCTCCGCGCTCGACGATTACACGACGAATCTTCCGCTTGCCGACTGCATGCGCGACGAGGTGCTCTTCGCGTGGGATTTCGACGGCGATACCCTGCCGCGCGAGCACGGTGGGCCGCTTCGGGTGCTCACACCGCACAAATACGCCTACAAAGGGGCAAAATGGGTGGACGGAGTCGAATTTCTCACCGAGCCGAAACGAGGATACTGGGAGAGGCGAGGTTATTCCAACACTGCAAATCCATGGAATGAGGAGCGATATAGTTAGGCTGAAGGGTTATGACTCCTGAGTTCTCTTTCAATGCCACCGCACCGTGACGGCCAACTGTCGGCGGGTCTCGTAACCCGAACCTGCCGAATATCCGACGTTTCGTTTCGCGCGTTTCTCGCCGGGCGGCCGGCACCGAGAATCTACTGGACGACACCCGACGGACTCGAAATCGCCGCGAGTGGCGCCGTCGCTCGCGTTACCGCAGACGGCTCCGACCGATTCGAGACTATCCGCGACCAAGCGAGCGACTGCTTCGCCTCGGTCGATACCGAAGGTGGGACGGAAGCGACCCGTCCTCGCCTCTTCGGCGGGTTTTCGTTTCACGCCGAACACGAACCGACCCCGCCGTGGGACGGCTTCCCCGGCGCGGAGTTCGTCCTCCCAGAAATCCAGTTGACCCGAACGGACACGGGGACGTGGCTTACGGTTTCCGCTCGTGACAGAACGCCGGACGAAGTCGAGGAAACGCTTTCCGAACTGCGGGCCGAACTGGACGAACTGCCGGGAATGCGCCCGCGCGAGGAGTCTCCTGGCGTAAAATCGACCCGCCACACCACCGCGCGCGAGGAGTGGGGAGAACAGGTTCGACAGGCGACCGAGCGAATCCGCGCTGGCGAACTACAGAAAGTCGTCCTCGCGACCGCGCTCGAAGTCGAACTAGAGAATCCCGTCGCGGTACCGGACACGCTCGAACGACTGCGAACGTCCTACCCAGAATGTTATCGATTCCTCTTCGAACCCACGACTGCGGGCGGATTTTTCGGCGCGCCACCCGAACGACTCGTTTCGCTCCGCGGTCAGACGGTCGAAACCGAGGCACTCGCCGGGTCGATTGCCAGAGGCGAAACACCCGAAGAAGACGACGAACTGGCGGAACAGTTGGCTGAAAGCGAGAAAGTGCGCGAGGAACACGAACTCGTCGCCGAAACCATCCGCGACGGACTCGAACCGCTCGCAGAGACTGTCGTCGTGGCAAATCGGCAAGTCAAGCGACTTTCGAACATTCAACACCTTCAGACGCCGATTTCGGCGACGCTCGACGGCGACGAACACGTTCTCTCCGTGGTCGAAGCACTCCATCCGACGCCCGCAGTCGGCGGTCTGCCGCCCGAGATGGCCAAGCGAACCATCCGCGAGACGGAAACCTTCGACCGCGGATGGTACGCATCGCCGGTCGGGTGGTTCGACGCCAACGGCGACGGCGAGTTCGCTGTCGGGATTCGCTCCGGGGTCGCCGCCGATTCGCGTGTGACCCTGTTTGGCGGCAACGGCATCGTCGCCGACAGCGACCCGGACGACGAATGGGACGAAGTGCAGTTGAAATTCCTCCCGATTTTGGACGAACTCGAATGAGCCATCCGAACAGAAACACGCTGTGGGCCGAGACGTTCGTGGATGAGTTGGCAAAGGCGGGCATCGACGCGGTGTGTCTCGCTCCCGGCAGTCGCTCGACGCCGCTGACCGTGGCGTTTGCGACTCACGACAGTATCGAAGTATTTTCGCACTTGGACGAGCGTTCTGCCGCCTTTTTCGCGCTCGGACGAGCAAAGCGCACGGGAAAACCGACGCCAATCGTCTGTACCTCCGGAACCGCGGCGGCGAACTTCCACCCCGCAATCATCGAGGCCGAGAGGGCGCGCGTGCCGATGCTCGTCTGCACCGCAGACCGGCCCCCGGAACTGCGGGACAGCGGCGCGAACCAGACGGTCGACCAAGAGAAACTGTACGGCGATGCGGTTCGCTGGTACGCCGACCTCGCGGAACCGGAAGCCGAACAAAGAAAACTCCGCTATCTCAGGACGACGACCGCCCGCGCACTCGGGTCGGCCACCGGAACGCCGCCGGGGCCGGTGCATCTCAACTTCCCGTTCCGGAAACCGCTCGAACCGACCGACGTTTCGGGCGACGTACCGGAGAATTTCGAGGACGAAGAGTCACTCGCGGCGTCTGGACGCGACGGCCCATTCGTCCGGGTGTCGCAGGGCGTTCCCGAACTGGATTCCGCACAGCTTGCGGACATCGCCGAAACCGTTTCGAACGCGGAGCGAGGTCTACTGGTCGCAGGCCCCGCCGACGCGCCGACGCCGACCCGGACTGCGCTTGCGAAATTGGCCGACGAAACTGGATTTCCGATTATCGCCGACCCGCTGTCGGGCCACCGATTCGGCCACGACCGGCCTGTCGTCGGCGGCTACGACTCGTACCTCGTTCCGGAAGTGACCGACGACTGGCCCAACCCCGATATCGTCCTCCGATTCGGAGCCTCGCCGACTTCGAAGGTTCTGCGGAACTATCTCGAACGAACCGACGCCCGGCAGTTCCTCGTGGATTCCGCAGGCGGGTGGCGCGAAGCGACGTTTACCGCGACCGACCTCGTCGTGGCAGACCCGACGCGATTCGCCCGTCGGTTGGCGGGCGAACTCGCTGGCGAAGGCGCATCTGGAGAGGAGTGGACATCCCGATTCGAGCGCGCGGAAGCACATCATTGGGAACTGGTTTCGGAATCGGACGCTCACTTCGAAGGTGGTGTCCTCGCTTCTGTCGCCGAACTCGCCCCCGACCCGGCGACTCTGTTCGTCTCGAACAGCATGCCGGTTCGGGACGTAGACCGATTTGGGAAACCACGTTCCGCCGACGTGACCGTCCTCGGCAACCGCGGCGCGAGCGGTATCGACGGCATCGTCAGTAGTGCGCTCGGGGCTGGCAGTGCCACCGACGACTCGCTGGTTCTCGTGACCGGCGACATCGCGTACTACCACGATATGAATGGATTGCTCGCGCTCGCGCGCTGCGGCGTCGATGCGACCATCGTGGAAATCAACAACGACGGCGGAGGAATTTTCCACATGCTCCCTATCGAATCGTTCGACCCGCCGTTTACCGGGCAGTTCAAAACGCCGCACGGACTCGATTTCGAGGCGACGGGTGACCTCTACGACCTCGATTTCGACCGCGTGGAGACGCTTTCGGCGTTCCGTGAGCGATTTCAGGCGTCAATCGACCGGCCGGGAACACAGGTCATCGAAATCGTGACCGATGCGGAAACCAGTCACCGGACGCGCGAGTCGTTACAAAAATCCGTCGTTCACGAACTATCTGGTTAATTTTCACCGGAGATAATCGAGACAAGATTAAAGATATTGTCCCGCGAAAAACCAGACGGATGGTCTGTATGACTGGAACAGCTACCGAATCCAAAGAGTTAGTTACGTTTTTGCGGGACAAAGTCGGTGAACACCTTCGAAGCGTACTGTACTACGACGACGACACGCGAGATTTACTGTATATCGGCGATGACGTTGCCGACGCATACGACGAACGAGGGCGCGCGGATGTTCTCCGCGATATGCGTCTCGAAGCTATCGAGAAGGCCCATCAGGAAGACCTCTACATCCATGGCTCGCTCGACTGCACGATTCGGTGTTTCGACGACGCCGTCGAGATGCACTTTATTCACGGCGAAGCCTGTGGAACCGCAGTCGCGCTCGACAGCGAAGTGTTCGCCGTTCACAACACGTTCGTCGGGCGCTGTCTCGACGTGATGGGTCAGTAATCACAGAAATTTAGACGGCACGTCATCGCTCTCGGTCGTTCGCTTCGACCTGCTCTCGCAGCTCTGACACTTCTCGTTTGAGTTCCTCCATATCTTCTTTCGAGCGTTTGTGCGCCACGAACAGCCCGCCAAAGATGGTGAGCGGCAGGCCGAACATCATCAGGGCCATGATGAAGATGACGAACAGTTCCATACCGCCGGGAACCGGGCCGAACAGAGGAACCGGTTCCAATAGGGGAACCGACCCAGGCAGGGAAATCATACAGGTGGATTGACAACCCTCCGGCAAAAGTTTCGTGGTCGAATTTGTCCATCAAGTGCCGAGCGCGAGCGGTCCCATCAACACGCCCATCAGATGTACCCGGCGACAGCCAACTCGTGGGGGAAGCAGACCGAGGAGAATACTCACGAGGAAGATGCCAATGCCGACGATTCCCGCGAACAGGAACGACGCGACGACTAACAGGGAAAGCACGCCGAACGAAAGGGTGCGATAATCCGCTCTCCCGACCGTTTCGAGATACGTATCGCCCAGCACGAGAACGAGGACGAATCCGACGATTCCGGCGACTGCGACACTGGCCAACAGCGTCGGCAGATGAAGTGGCGTGTTCGTCTCCCGAAGCGCGACCATCACGCCGGTTCGAGGTGTGCCGAGGGCCACGAGTGCAAATAAAGCAAAGACGGTGTTCGCCGTGTTGACTCCGCTCGTCGCTACGATGAATCCTCTTCCGCCGGTTCGCCCCGGAACGAGCGCGAGCGCGATGACTGCCGCAATCGCGCTCGAAACGCCGGGCAGGTAGCCGACGATTGCGCCAGCGACCGCACCGGCAAGCGCGGTGTGAATCACGTCCCGTCGCGGAGTCGTGACGGTCGCCGACGACTGCTCCGGTACGCCCGCTCCATCCATCGTATCGACCAAGACAGGGGCGCCGAACAATCCAGCAAAGAGCGGGGTCAGCACGCCGCCCGCCTCCAGCGGTGCGGCGGGCGACAGGTCGAGCGTGAAGACGCCGAGTAGCACGCTCGCACAGAAAGAGACGAGGCCGCCGACTCGTCCGCGCGTCGTGGCTTCGGTGACGATGAGAAATCCCGCAACTCCCGCGAGGACGAACGGAAGGTTGTCCCTCACGAACGGCTACGCAGTCGTCATCACCTCCGTCACGGGAATTGCGAGCGGGACGGCGAACGCAACCGCCAAACCGCTGCCCAACGCCGAGAGGCGAATCGCCTCTCGGCCTTGCCCCTCGATGACGAGCCGATGGCCAGGGAGCGCCGATACCGCCATCACCGGGTCGGGAACACCCAGCGCGAGCGTCGGCACGACATCGAGAAACGAATGGACGACTCCCGCGGCCAGCATCGACGCGCCGACGAGTTCCGGCGGCCCGGGAACCGCCGGGGCGACCGACGCGAGCAGCAAGGCGAGGTTATTAACGTGAATTCCCGGTGTGAGTCCGCTGATGGTTCCGAGCGCGACACCACCCAAAATGAACGTGAGTGCTGTCACCGTCATACTGGGGGCAACCACCAACCGCGTTCCGAACACCTCCATCGGAACGGAGTGGTTCCGTATTTGTATTTAAACGTTCGTGGCGCTCTGATGAGCGGTCGGTTACACGGTTAGAAACTCACAGCCGTCGCTGTCCGATTTGCGCACGAAAGAAAAACTGGTTTGACTGCCGTGATATCGGCGTTTAACCGAAGAGGTCGCCGAGACCTTCGCCGCTGGCCTCTTCTTCTTCGTCGTCGTCTTCTTCTTCTTCAGCGGCCTCTTCCTCTTCGGCTTCGTCGTCGCCACCCTCGTCGCCACCTGCGGCGCCGCCTGCGGCGGCTCCACCGGCGGGGACAGCGGCGGCCTGTTCGACGGCCTCGTCAATGTCGACGTCTTCGAGTGCGGCGACGAGCGCCTTGACACGCGATTCTTCGACATCGACGCCTGCGGCGTCGAGGACGTTGGTGAGGTTTTCTTCGTTGAGTTCTTCGCCCGATTCGTTCAGGATGAGTGCAGCGTAAACGTATTCCATTGGTAGTTATCCGAACATTGCGCCGAGGCCTTCTCCGCCTGCGTCTTCATCTTCGTCGTCGTCATCGTCATCTTCAGGCTCGGCGTCAGTTGTTTCTTCGTCAGTCGATTCTTCTTCGTCAGCACCGCCCGCGGCAGGCGCTTCGATTCCGCGAAGCTCCTCGGGGAGTGCCTCTTCGTCGTCGATTTGTGCAGCCAGTGTGCGAACTTGTGCGTCCGCCTTGCTCACGAGGTCCGGAGCGAGGTCCGGGCTCTCGATGGCGGCTTGAAGACCGAGGCTCTTGGCCTCGCCAGTCGCCTTCGAGACGAGCAGGGGAGCGGTCTGTTCGGTCGGGTAGACCGCGTTGACGGAGAGGTTGCGACCGAAGGCGGCCGCTCGCTCGACGTCTGCGCGGTACTCGTCCACGTCGATGGCGAGTTCGTCCGACTCGAACATCACACCGTCCGAATAGACGGCGCGCAGGTCAAGTCCGACCTCTTTCGGCTCCATGCCGAGTTCGGCGAGCACGTTCGCCAGTTCCGGCGACACCTCGTCGCCTTCCTCCGCGACGAGGCTGTCCTCGGTCACGTGGATGGAGCCGTCCATAATCCGTGCAGCGGCACCGGCCTGCTGGAGTTCACCAACGAACGGGCCGGGGTCGACGCCCGTGTCACCTTCCGGAATGGTGATTTCGTTCGGCGCGATTTCGCCCGCCGAAATCGGTGCCGGACTTTTGGACGCTTCGAGTTCCTTGTACAGACCGAACGGGTTGTCGTTCGTGCCGATGAGGCCGACCTGTCCGGAGATGTACTCCTCTAAGTCTTCGAAGCCGTCACCGACCGATTCCAGTGCGCGCTCCACCAGCGTATTTCGGCTGACGCGGAGTTCCGCGCTACCGTGGAGACTGCGGCGCATGTTCTGGAGCTGTTTGCTCGGGATGCCGGTGATGTTGACGACGCCGACACTGCTGTAGTTGTCGACGAAATCCGTCAGCTCAGCGACTTCCGTTTCTTTCCACTTCGGAATCGTCTCGGTCTTACGTTCTGCGGACATCTTAGGCCACCTCCACGGACGGTCCCATCGTCGTTTTCACGAAGATGGTGTCGACGTTGAGCGGGCCTTTCTCCAAGTTGGAGTGAAGACGCCGGACGATAACGTCGATGTTGTCCGAGATATCCTCCGCGGACATGTCTTCAGCGCCGACGCGCGTGTGGAACGTGCGTCGGTCACCGCTTCGAAGCTGGACGGTGTTTTTCATCCGGTTGACGGTTTCGACGACGTCGTCGTCGGGCTGAAGCGGCGTCGGCATCTTACCGCGTGGGCCGAGGACCGTACCGAGGTATCGACCGATGTCTTGCATCATCGACGCTTCGGCGATGAAGAAGTCGGTCTTACCGGCGAGGTCTTTTGCGGCGTCGTCGTCGCCACCCAGTTCTTCCAACTCGTCGCCCGAGAGAACGTCGTCCGCGACGTCTTCGGCGCGGAGGGCGGTTTCGCCCTCCGCGAACACGATGATTTGGGTTTCTTGTCCAGTTCCGGACGGGAGTACGATACTCTCGTCGACACGATTCGACGGATCGTTTAAATCGAGGTCGCGCAGGTTAATCGCGAGGTCGACCGTTTCGCGGAAATTCCGCTCAGGTGCGTCCTCGAGTGCGCGAGAGACTGCTTGCTCTATCTCATTATCTGCCATCGTTCACCTCCGTAGTACGCAGGAATGCTCCTACGGGTCAGTGAAACAGGCGATGCCTGTCTCACCGGAAATTGACGCATGTCGAACTTAAACCCGTCGAACCAGTATGCATCGTGGTAGTCGCCGACACCGGTTTGAGGCGTGCTATCGAACCAGTACACTCCACATGGTGTCCCTTTCGGGTCTGTTAGCGCTCCTCCTCGCGCTGGTGCATCTCGCGACGGGAAACGTCCGGTCGTTTCGCGCAACTCCACGGAGTCGGTGGCTCTCGATAGCAGGCGGCGCGTCGGTTGCTTACGTCTTCGTCCACTTGCTTCCGGAACTCGAAGGCGGGACGGTGCTCGCATCCGTCCCGTTGTTCGTCGGCTTTCTCGAACGACACGTCTACATCGTCGCGCTGATTGGGTTTTCTCTGTTCTACGGATTGGAAGTCCTCGCACGCGAGTCCGGACGAGAAGTCGATGGGCAACGAACCGACGACGAAATATTCTGGCTCCATATCGGCACGTTCACCGCGTACAACGCACTCATCGGCTATCTGCTCGTCCATCGCGAGCAACCGGGACAAGTGAATCTCATGCTGTATGCCGTCGCGATGGGCCTGCACTTCGTCGTCAACGATTACGGACTCCGGGAATTCCACGAAGATAGCTACGACCGATTCGGACGCTGGTTACTCGCCGGGGCGGTCATCGTCGGCTGGGCAATCGGAAACGCGACGGTAGTCGACGAAGCCGTGGTGAACACCCTGTTCGCGTTTTTGGGTGGTGGTGTCATCCTCAACGTCATCAAAGAAGAACTGCCTGAGGAGCGTGAAAGCCGTTTCTGGGCGTTCGCGGTCGGAGCGGGAAGCTATACGCTTCTCTTGCTGTTCGTCTGATTCGAAAACGGAAAACCCGGATTAGGCTTCGAGTGCGTCGTCGTACTCGCCAGCGTCGACCTTCGCTTTGAACTCTCGCGCGTCGTCGCCTTCGACGGTGACGCCGAGCGACGCACAGGTACCGACGACTTCCTTCGCCGCGTTCTTCGTGTCGTAGGCGAGGAGGTCGGGGTGTTTCTGTTCCGCGATTTTCTTCACTTGGTCGATGGAGAGGTCGGCGACGAAGTTCTTCTGGGGTTCGCCACTGCCCGTCTCGAATCCGGCCTCGTCCTTGATGAGCGCCGCCGTCGGCGGGACACCGATTTCGAGTTCGAAACTGCCGTCCTCCTCGATGGAGATGGTGACGGGCACTTCCGTTCCGTCGAATGCGGCAGTCTGCTCGTTGATTTCGTTGACGACTTCTTGCACGTTGACCGCGGTCGGGCCGAGTTCCGGGCCGAGCGGTGGGCCGGGGTTGGCCTGCCCTCCGGGTACGAGGACTTCGATTGTATCAGCCATACCCGAACGAAATCTCGCTGGAGTTTTAAGGATTACCTTTTCGGGCGTTCGGAAACGGTTCGTAGAAATCTTTCATCGTCGAACGGAGGATTCGCTTCCGACGAGGAGTGAGAAGAAACGATGCGAGTTAGGGCAGGCTCACGCCGTGCCGTCCGAGGAACTTGCTCGCCTGCTTGATTTCGACCGGACTGCCGACGATACGGCAGTACTCCTCTTTGAGCGGGACGATGCTGACCATGAACTGCCGTTCCAACTCGCGTCGAATCTCACCGAGTGCGTCACAGGGGAGGACGATTTGGGTGCTGTCGCGGAGGCGGGCGGGATCCGGCATTACGTATAATGGTTACGATGGCCGAAACCTATTAACGTACCGGAATCACCGGCAATTCCGTTGACGCGAAGGAACAAGTTTTTCGGCAATCACGGCTGACGTGTTTCTAATGGGACTGGAGGAGGAAATCGAAGCACTCCGCGAGGAGATAACCAACACGCCGTACAACAAGTCCACCGAGTCGCACATCGGACGGCTGAAGGCAAAGCTCGCGGAGAAAAAGGAAAAGTTGGAAAACCAGTCCTCCGCTGGCGGTGGCGAAGGCTACGCAGTCGAGAAAACGGGCGACGCGACGGTTGCCTTCGTCGGATTCCCGAGCGTCGGTAAATCGACTTTGTTGAACTCGCTCACCGCCGCAGAGAGCGAAGTCGGTGCATACGAGTTCACGACGCTGAACGTGAATCCGGGCATGTTGCAGTACAACGGGGCGAACATCCAACTGCTCGACGTGCCGGGACTCATCGAAGGCGCGGCCCACGGTCGCGGTGGCGGACAGGAAGTCCTCTCCGTCGTCCGCGCAGCAGATCTCGTGGTGTTCGTCCTCTCCGTCTTCGAAATCGACCAGTACGAACGGCTCAGCAAGGAGTTGTACGAGAACAAGATTCGGCTGGATTCTACCCCACCGAGTATTTCGATTGCGAAGAAAGGGCGCGGCGGCATCAGAGTCACGTCCAGCGTTGACCAAGACCTCTCCGAGAACGTCATCAAAGAGATTCTCCGCGAGCGAGGGTACGTGAACGCGAACGTGACGCTCCGAGAAAAGATGGACATCGACCGCCTGCTCGACGGCATCATGGACAACCGCGAGTACATTCCGTCGATGGTGACGGTGAACAAGGTCGACCTCATCGAACCCGACTACGCCGAGAAAGTCAACGACGACCTGCGCGACCACGACATTGACCCCGACGAAGCGGTGTTCATCAGCGCGGAAAAGGAGAAAGGACTGGACGCGCTGCGCGAAAAAATCTGGAAGGAACTCGGCTTGATGCGAATCTACATGGATAAACCGGGTCGCGGCGTGGATTACGACGAACCGCTCGTTCTTCCTCAGGGAAGTACCATCGAAGACTCGTTCGACAGACTCGGCGGCGACATGCGCGAACGGTTCCGATTTGCGCGCGTCAGCGGCCCGAGTGCGAAGCACGACGAACAGCAGGTCGGAAAAGAGCACGAACTCGCCGACGAGGACGTGCTCCGGATGATTCTCCGGAAGTGAGGCTTCTGTCGCGTTCTTTCTCCGGTTACATCACACATCGACGCCTCGTGATTCTTGCGTTGTTCGCGCTCCCGTGGGTGATTCTCGGCGCCGAGCGGGACGACGCTGATTTTTCCGTGGGGATTAGTGAACCCGGCGTCACTACACGTCACGACGCTTCCGGAGTATCTGTTCGTCCTGACCGCCGGATTACCGCCGCAACTTCTCGCGTGGCCGCTGAGCGTGCTCTTCTATCTGCTCGCGCTGGTGAGTGCGTTTTCGGGCCGGTTCGAAGATCGGCGAGTGACCGGCGGACTCCTCGTGCTGGCGGGCGTGACCCAGCTGAACTTCGTCTTCCGATTCGTCGCGTATGGCGGATTGGTCGTTCCACTCGGCCCAATTGCACTGTTCGCCGTCGTGTGGTGGTTCCACTGGCCCGACCTGCGCGGTGCGCTGAGTAGGTAGCAGATAGTTCGGTAATCGATAGCGAATGATTAGTCCAATGCGCGCTCTCGCGCACGCACGCGTGAAAAACAAAAAATACGAATTGGACAAGGTGGCCATAACATTCATCATGAGAATCGAGCGGAACTTCCGCGAGCGGTACGCTTTTCGCCCCCGAGAGGGTGGTTTCTCACGTATGAACGGGACAATCGACCACGTCATGATGCGGGTAGCGGATTTGGACGAAACGCTCGACTGGTACGGCGAACACCTCGATTACGAGGAGAAGGGTCGATGGGAGGCCGACACGTTCACCAACGTCTACCTCGGCCCGGAGGACGTTCACGACGACGGTGCCCTCCTAGAAATCACCTACAACCACGACGGCCGAAGCTACGAGCTGGGTGACGCGTGGGGCCACATCGCAGTCCGCGTCGAAGACGTGTACGACGCCTACGAGGAATTGATGGACGCTGGGGTCGAGGATTATCGCGACCCCGATTCATGTGGCGGACGCTACGCGTTCGTGAAAGACCCCGACGGACACGAAATCGAAATCGTCCAGCGCGACCACGGCGCGCGCTGGAGCATCGACCACACCATGATTCGCGTAGAGGACGCTGACGAAGCGCTCGGCTTCTGGACGCGCAAGTTCGAGTACGAACACACCGGTCGCTGGGAGTCGGATTCCTTCGCCAACTACTTCATGAAACCCGAGGACGCCGCCGAGGAGACGATGGCGGTCGAACTCACCTACAACTACGACGGGCGAAGCTACGAGCTGGGCGACGCGTGGGGGCACCTCGCCGTGCGCGCGGACGACCTCCACGACGGATGGGAGACGCTGATGGAGCGCGGGGCAGAGGAGTACCGCGACCCCGAGTCCTGTGACGACCGCTACGCCTTCACCAAAGACCAAGACGGCCACGAAATCGAAGTTATCGAGCGCAACTGAGCGAAAACAACGATTTCTCGGAGTCGATTTAAACCGGCAATTTTTACCGCAGAATTCACGAAAAAGACCTATCTATCAGCTCTGTTTCAATGACTTTCTACATTCATAATCGGTTTCGAGTCATGTCTTCATTTGGTTTGGTTCCTCACTACTACTTAAAGACTGGAACTGTGAATCTGTTCGTTAATATCCCCCTATTCCGAGTGAAACTGTCAATCTAACTCGGTTCAGTTCAATTTCATTAACCTTCCCTCGAATCCCCATCTAAACCTATACTCCGTAAATTCCGGCGGAAGAGCGGACAACGACGCATTCCAGACCACAAAGCATATATAACAACGGGCTTACGTTCTTCCTGTACCCCCTACCCATGGTGGCAGATGGAGTACCGCGTTCATCCCGGTGCAGTTCCGGGTTGGACAAAACACGAAAGTGGTCGTGGGAAAAGAACTGTCGCCGACTAAGAAACAACTAACGAGAAATCATGACAGGAAATATGACAAAAGTTCGCAGCCTGTTCCTCACCGCGCTTATGGTTATGTCGGTCTTCGCCGGCGCAACCGCGTTCGCGGGAACGGCTGTGGCAGACGAACACGACAGAACCATCGAAAATGGTAACGTCGTGTATCAGGGCCAAGTTGGACAGGTTAGTGCAGACACAAACGATGAAGTTACCCTCAACAAGGGTAAAGATGGTGAAGATGGATTCGAAGACAGCTACAGTACCGGTTCATCCGGTCTGATTAACATCAGCACCGCTGGTCTGGAACCCGGCTTCTACAACCTCAGTGGCGCCGGTACGGACTTCCACTTCCAGGTTGTTGAGCAATCGTTCGACGTGAGCGCCGACTCAACGACCATCATGGACGACAGCGATGACCAAACGGTCACCTTCTCTATCGATGACTCGAACCGTGAAGACTTCAACGTCAGCGTCTACTCGGAAGATATCACCGATGATGAAAATGAAGTTATCGACTCGGATTCGGGAATGCACGAGGAAAGCGACGGTAAACACGAACTTACCGCAGACTTCAGCGAATACGACCTCTCGCCTGGCACGTACAACGTGACCGTCAGTGTTGACGACACGTCGGCGTCCCAGACGTTCGAGATCACCGTCGAAGAGGGCGGCTCTGCTTCCTCCAGCTTCGACAGCAGTGTTTACAATGTCCCACGCGGTGACATCGTCCCTGTTACGGTGAACCTCGAGAACACTGACTCGGCAACGGCCATCGTCGGTAGCGACGAAGCAAACTTCAACATGTCCGTTGACGTTACCGACAACGACGACGACGGCGAAGTCACCTTCTGGCTGAACACGTACGAGACGACAGACAGCAATGCAGACAATGTCATCTACGCAGGCGACGAGAGCGACGATGACGTCTCGGCAACGTGGAATACGAACAATCTCAGCGAACCGCTCGCAGTCACGTCTGGTGACATAGTCTACGAGCTGGAAACGTACACGAACAGTGAAAACCCGGACGACGTCAGTTCACTTTCCGTCGAACCGCGCAACACCGGTAGCGCACAGACGTGGGTTTCGCCTGACGAAGGTGCAGAATCCCCGTCCGAGCTGACGGAGCTTATCACCCAGCGAAGCAACGTCGCATACGGTGACAAAGTCGTTGTTCAGGTCAAGGATACTTCGGGTATCTACGGCGCTCTCACGGGTGCAAACGACCTGTCCAGCGTTGACGGTCTTTCGATGACCGTCGAAGAGGACGAACCAGAACCGAACACGGCAGCAGACTCGTTCGACACCACCGATGACGGTGTCAAAATCATGGACGATGGTGCAAACCAGTCGCTCTACCTCATCATCGAAACCGACAACCTTGAGATCGGCGAGGAAGACCTCATGGGTGACTGGACGGCTACCTTCACCGTTGACGAAGAGTACGCAGTCTCGCCCGATGAGAAGCAGTCCGTCTCGACCACGTTCACCGTCGAAGAACCAACTCTCGACCTGAACGAAGGCAACGACGTCTCGGTTGCGAACTCGGACAACCAGACCATCGCGGGTACGACCAACCTCGCACCCGGTACGTCGGTGAACGTCCAGGCTCGTTCCTCGGGAATCTTCTTCAAGAACCAGGACATTACGGTCTCGGAGGACGGTTCCTTCTCGAGCATGTTCGACTTCAGTGAATACGACAACGGAACTGAATTCAGCGCCACCGCATCCGCTGCTGGCGCAGAGTCGGTCTCCGTTGACGGTGTCCTGAACCAGAACGCTGGCGGCGAAGAGGAACCAACGACGACCACCACCACGACGACTACGACGACTACGACGACTGAAGAGCCAACGGAAACGACCGAAGAGCCAACGGAAACGACCGAAGAGCCAACGGAAACGACCGAAACGACGGAAACGACCGAAGACACGGAAACCACGTCCAACGACGATGGTCAGCCTGGCTTCGGTGTCGCAATCTCGGTTGTCGCACTCCTCGCCGCAGCGCTCCTCGCGCTCCGCCGAGAGAACTAAATCGGACACGCAGTCCGACTTCGAATAACTAATTCCTTCTTTCGCGCGCTCAACCGGTGAGCGACAGCGCTATTCAACGATACTGAACCTCGTAACTGTCCCGCGCAAAAACGGCAGTTCGGCGGGAACCACGATTTTGTAAAACCGATTCGTCACCACGACGCTATTCTACAAAATTCAAAAACCAACTACTCGACGGTCAGCAGGTCGCTCGGCGCACCCGCCAACGATTCGAGGGCGTCCGCTTCGATGTGGTGCAAGTCGCCCGGCACGACGAGGAGGTGGAGCGGGTCGCCGAAGTCACGTTTTGCGAGCTCCGACAGTCGGTCGGCTTCGACCAGCGGGTCGGGACTTCCAGCGCGCGCGACGACCACTGCAAGCACGTCGTCGTAGCCGTCAGCGAGCATTTCCGCGGCGACGTCGGCGGTCATGTACTCGTCCTCGGCGTCAGCGTCTCCTTTGCCAGACGGATTCCAGCCGACTTTGATGTCGAGGTAGACGAGCGTGTGGAGGCCGCGTTCGCGGTTGTCGTCCAGTACGTTCGTCACGCTGGCGGGGAGGCCGTCCGCGCCGTGGGCGTAATCGAACGGAAGCGTCGTGGCCTTGCCGAAGCGATAGTTTTGAAGGCCAGTGAGGCCGCTCGCGGCGGATTCCGCGGTTGGGGCGTGGATGACTCTGGTGTCGATTCCTCGGTCTTCGGCGCGCAGTCGGAGGTCGACGTGCGTGGTCGAAATCATGGTGTCGCCAGCCGTGAGAAACACGGAGTGTCCGGATTCCGCAGCGGAGAGAATTTCCTCGGGGTCTTGTTCGACACCGGCACGGTCTCTGACGCTGATTTCCTTTTCGTGGAACGCTTCGAGGTCGGCGACGTCCGCGCCGATGAGTTTGCTGGTGTAGAACTCGGCGAACAGGTCGTCCGCGTCGGCGATTGCGTCGCGGCCTTCGACGGTGATTGAACGCTCGTCGTACAGGCCGAGGCCGATAAAGGTGAGCATAGCCGACTTTGGGAGGTCGGACGCTTAAACGACGCGACCCGAAGCGTCAGCGTTAACGCTGGCTTGGGGCAACGGATAGGTATGAAAGCGCCCTGCGTGCGCGTCGAACGAGAACGCGGTGAGACGACGCGCCGCGAACTCGCAGAGTCCGATCTGATTCCGGACGACCTCGAAATCGTCGTCGAAGGCGGGTGGCTCTACGTTCCCGTTTCCGCCCCCGGCGAAGTTCCGAACGGCTTCGAGGTCGTCGAACACGACGTACCGACCCGCGAGACACCGGACACGCCAGCCGACATCCTCGGATTCGACCCGAGCTACGAACGACTCGGGGACATCGTGCTCGTTGACGAGGACGACCCAGCGAGAGCGCGTGAAATCGCAGATGCAATCGTGGCGTCCGAACTCCCCGTCAAAACCGTGCTCAACCGTGCATCGAAAGTCAAGGGCGAAACCCGCGTGCGCGACTGGGACGTACTCGTGGGCGAGCAGACCGAAACCGTTCACCGCGAATACGGCTGTGAGTTCTCACTCGACGTCGCGCGGGTGTACTTCTCCCCCCGTCTCGCAACCGAGCGCCACCGCGTGGCCGAGCAGGTCACCCCCGACGAACAAGCGTTCGACATGTTCGCGGGCGTCGGCCCGTTCGTCATCCCGTTCGCAAAGCGCGGCGCGCAGGTCGTCGGCACCGACGTGAACGACGTAGCAATCGACTACCTCCGGGAAAACGCCCGCCGAAACGGCGTCGAAGACCGAGTAACGGCGATTGCCGGGGACGTTCGGGAGACGGTTTCGGAGTACGAAAACTGGGCCGACCGTCTCGTGATGAACCTGCCCCACAGCGCGGGCGAGTTCCTCGACACCGCGGTTGCCCTCGCGGGCGACGACTGCGTTATCCACTACTACGATATTCAGCACGAAGACGACCCGTTCGGGCCGGGCGAGAAAGCAATCCGCGCGGCGGCGGAACCCGAGTACGATGTGACGGTCGAAACCCGCCGGGAAGTCCGGTCGTATGCGCCCCACGAACTAAACGTCTGTCTGGACGTGCGATTAACGCGGTAGTTCGTGATGGATTAACTCGAACGCCCGCAGGCATTTCGCAACCCTTATGCACTCCGTGGTGTCTACATTTGAATGTCGCAAGACATAGCGTGCCGGTGTAGCTCAGACTGGCTAGAGCGATTCCTTCGTAAGGAATAGGCCGAGGGTTCAAATCCCTCCACCGGCTCTTTCTACCGGACGAAGTGAGGTGTAGAGCCTCGCGTGGAGGGATTTGAACCAGGGAGTGGAGCGAAGCGGAACGACCGTGGTTCACAATCCCCTCCACCGGCTCTTTTTCATTACTCGATTGTCGAGCACGCGCTACGCAGTGTTCACCGAGAATTCATATACCTCACTCGTTTCCAACACCAAAAGACCGTCAACGATTATTACTGTGAAGTAATGAACTGCTACGGCCACTCTAAATAGTTCCATCCCCTACCTACACTGTAGGTGATTTCGATGGAAGGGCCACTGATGGGGAAGCGACGCAGTCGGTTAGCCGAGGAGATAGAAACCCTTCGGCAGGAAATCGAACAGCACCGTGAAGAACTCTCTACCTACGAACAACTGCGTCGAGAGTCCAGAACGAGGAAAGTCGATTTCGATGGGTTCGAAGGAATCTGCGTCAGTTGTGGGCACGGCGTAATCCTCCGGACTGAAGACCGACTCCACTGCACTGGCTGTGAGTATCAGCGATACCTCTGACCACGCCGCACTGATACGAACATTGCCGCGGCCACACCGAGACGAACGCGGCCGTGATTGTTCGCCCACATCCCTGCAACTACGCAGTCTGTAGTTTGGTCCGCTTTCTGTCCACCTGTATCTGAAACGCACTGTTAACCACGCTGAGCGGCTATTTTCACCGATGGCCAACGAGGGTGAGGATGGGTTCGACCCGACGAAACAGGATGCACGGGAGGTTGCCGGTGACGCGGCGGAAAACCGCGAGGAGTTTCTGACCCTGATGCCGCATTTCTACCGCGGTGCGCTGTCGCAGTCGGGGCGGTATTTAGACCGACTCGACCTGACCGTCGATTGGGCGATTGCCGTCGTCACCGCCGTGCTGGCGCTCGGATTCCAAAGTAGCGACGTGCCGCCGTATCTCATCCCCATCGGGATGGTCGCCCTCTCGATGTTTCTGTTGTTCGACGTGCGCCGCTATCGGTCATACGACGCGATTCGGGCGCGCGTCCGTCTGGTCGAGGAAAACGTCTACGCGAACGCGCTGAATCCGGTCGGCGCGACGCTCGGCGAGTGGCGCGAAGAACTGGGCGAAGACCTCCGAAAACCGATGCTCAAGGTTTCGTATCGGGAGGCGCTTTCGCGCCGACTCAAGCGGGTGTACTTCCCGCTTTACGTGCTGTTGGCCGTCGCGTGGTTGTTCCGGATAACCCTCTTCGTACCGAACGAACCGTGGCGCGAAACCGCGGCGGTTCCGGGTGTCTCGGGTGAAATCATCGTTGGAATCGTGGGTGCGTTTTACCTTGCACTGATACTCGTCACGTTTTGGCCGCGAAAACGGGAAGCCAAAGGGGAGTTTCACGGAGAAGAGCCGGGAGACTGGAAAGAAAGGAAAAAAGCAGAGTGAGTATAGGCAGTGCCTACTATCCGTCTGGCCTGCCCTACGACGAAGGGGAACAGTTCGACAACTAACGCAATCGGCCATCTATTTTTACGAAAGTTGAAACCGCATCAGAGCGTAGAAGAACAATTCCAACGGAATTTACGAGATTCTATATCAGTTTCGTGTACGGAATGAACGGCGCTCAATCGAGACGAACCACCGTCAACTATCTCCGCTGTTTTTCCCCGTTCCAGCGAATAAGAGAGATGCAAAATGCGACTTACACCCCGACAACTCACCGCAAGCATACTGATTGGCGTCCTCCTCCTCGCTGGCGGGACGAGCGTGGCACTCGCGGACGGACAGGCCGCGAGCGACGGCGTCCACGAAATCGGCAGTCAGGAGATAACCATTCAAGACGCGACGATAACCGTCTCCGACACCACCCTCTCTGGGCCGGGGCTGCCGGATACGACCATCGAAGACCGGAGTTACACCGTAGCGGAGTCCACGACGACTATCGAGGGACTGACGCTGTCGATAAACGGAGAAACATACGAGATTTGCCGAATCGAGATTACCATCGAAGAAGTCGGACTCACGCTGGAGAACGTCGAACTCTCGAACGGCAACTAACCAAATTTACTTTTCCGCGGTTGCGTTCCCCCGAAGCCACTGCTGATACTCGTCCTGTGGAAGTACCCTGACGGTGGTCCTCATTCGTGCGTGGCCCGCGCCGCAGAACTCGGTGCAGTAGCCGCGATACGTTCCGGGTTCGTAGACGCGTGTGTGGACAACCGTCGTTCGACTGGGGAACACGTCCTGTTTGACGCCGAGTTCGGGCACGAACAGCGAGTGGATGACATCCGCGGATGTCATCCGAACGTACACTTCGCTGTTCGCCGGAATCACGAGTTCGTCCTGCGTGGTTCGGTTCGAATTTTGATACTCGAACTGCCACCCCCACTGATAGGCGAGTCCTTCCACAATCACCGCGTCCGGCGCGGACGAATTGTTCGTCCCGTTTGCGGCCATCTGGTTCACTTGGTCGCCGGGTTGATTCGGCGTAATGTACGGACTCGTGAGAACCGTGTACGCCGCAAAACCGACGAACAGGAGAATGATAGCGGTCGCAATCGTCCACGTGATTTCGAGGGCCGGGTCTTCCGCGGTCGGTAGCGGGTCGTCGTTGTTCCGGAATCGAACGACGGCGTAGATGAGAATGACTTCGACGAACAGCGTCAGCGGGAGCGCCACGTAGATGAGCTGGAAGTTCAACTGGTCGATGAGCCGTTTGTTGACGGACTGCGCTGCCGCTGGTTCGATGGCGGCGATTACAACCGTACAGAGAAGACAGGCGACCATCCCCCCGCGACGAAGTCGCATTGTACCGGAGTCAACTGACGGCCGGATATAGTTTATCGCACGCTGAGTTACGTGTCAGAGTGTTAGTCATTCAGTTCGGCCTGCGGCTTTATCGTGTTGGCTCCCGACGCGAGTATGTACGCATGCACGAAGGGTGGGGAGAAGTGGGGAGCGAAGCGTGCCGAACGCATCGCTGGAGGACGCTATCGACAACTGGAGGATGCCAGCCGTGAATCGAGCAGTGGTCGAACTGACCATCCTCGGGTCGATACTCTGTGCCTGCTGGTTCGTTTTCTGGCTCTCGAAAAAACGGGCTACGAAACCGGACGGCGGCTATCGGTCACGGCGCGAGTTTGACGTGGATTTGGAGACGCTCAAACGAACCGTCGTCCACTGGACGACCACGACGAACCACCGAGAAATCGGGATACTGTACATCCTGTTCGGAACCTTCGCGGCGCTGTGGGGCGGGACGGACGCGATGATGATGCGCACCGAACTGCTCACGCCGAACGCGGACATCTGGTCTACGGAAACCTACAACGCGCTTTTTACGTCCCACGGCATCACGATGCTGTTTTTCTTCGTGACACCAGTATTTTTCGGCATCGGGAACTACTTCGTCCCGCTCCTCATCGACGCCGACGACATGGCGTTTCCGCGCCTCAACGCCATCGGCTTTTGGCTTCTTCCGCCTTCCCTCTTTCTCGCTCGGGGGGGACTTCCCGCGCAGGTCGTCGGGCAGTTTCTCAACCTCCTCAATATCCGCGGCGACCTCTTTCAGTTCTTCTGGACGCTCCGAGAACCCGAACTGGGGTGGACGCTCTACACTCCGCTTTCGATACAGTCGCCGAATCCGCAGGTGAACTTCCTCATCCTCGGCTTGCATCTCTCGGGCATCGCAACAACCCTCGGGGCAATCAACTTCATCGTCACCATCGCCTACGAACGCGGTGAAAACGTCGGGTGGGAAAACTTGGACATCTTCGTCTGGAACATCCTCACGACGAGCGGCCTCATTCTGTTCGCGTTTCCGCTTCTCGGGAGTGCGCTCATCATGCTCCTGCTCGACCGTAACTTCGGGACGACGTTCTTCATCCCAGAGGGTGGCGACCCGATACTCTGGCAGCATCTGTTCTGGTTTTTCGGCCATCCAGAGGTGTACATCATCTTCCTCCCCGCGGCGGGACTGATGAGCTTCATCCTCCCGAAATTCGCCGGGCGAAAGCTATTCGGCTTCACATTCGTCGTCTACTCGACGCTCGCAATCGGCATCCTCTCGTTCGGTGTCTGGGCACATCACATGTTCACCACCGGCATCGACCCGCGAATCCGCGCGAGTTTTATGGCGGTTTCCATCGCCATCGCAGTGCCGAGTGCCATCAAAGTCTTCAACTGGATAACGACGATTTGGTCGGGCAACGTCAGGCTGACCGCCCCGATGGTGCTCTGTATCAGCAGTATCGGGACCTTCGTCGTCGGCGGGGTGACGGGAGTCTTCCTCGCGACGATTCCCGTGGACATCCTCTACCACGGCACCTACTACGTCGTCGGCCATTTCCACTTCATCGTCATGGGCATCATCCCGTTCATGATGATTGCGGCGAGCTACTACTGGTATCCAATTTTGACCGGACGGCTGTACGATCGCCAACTCGCGCTGTTTCAGTCCATCCTGCTGGTGTTCGGCTCCGTACTGACCTTCGGTTCATTGATTCTTATGGGGCTGTTAACCTTGCCGCGCCGTCTCGCGTTCTATCCGCCCGAGTTCGCCTCGTTCCAGCGAATCGCAACCGTCGGCGCGTTTCTCATCGGCCTGAGCGTCCTGTTGTGGCTCTACAACATGCTCTGGTCGTTCTGGAGCGGAACCCCGGTTCAAACCGCCGACGTGTGGGGACTGAAGCGAACACAGCAGTTCACCCGCGAGTGGCAGTGGTTCGAACGGCGGTTGGAAGAGAAGTACGGCATCGAACCCACGGAACCCGAAACGACGCGCCCGTCTTCGACCACCGTTCCCGGCGAGGGAAGTCCGACTGTTCTCCGAACCGTCGAACCACTGTTGAGTACGATTCCGCGCGTTGCTCTCGCGGCCGGAACCGGCGGATTAGTCGGAACGATGCTCATGTCCGGTGTGCTGTTCACGGCGACGATTTTGGGCGTATTCGACCTCGCGTCGTTTTCCGAACTGGCGGGACTCGTCGGCCTGCGAGGTGCCGCCGTCGGGTATCTCCTCTTTCTCGCTGGGGGGATGACGACTTGGGCGCTCCTGTTCGCCGTCTTCGCCGAATACCTGCCGGGACGGCCGCGAATCATCACCGGACTGGCCTACGCGACCATCATCTCGGTTGGTTTCGCACTCGCGTTCTACACGGGACAGACGGACTTGCAACTGCTTGCCTACGTCGTGTTCGTCCTCATCGCCCACTGGTTCTACGGGTTCGGGTTGGCAGTCACGTTCGAATACCTCACCTCGCGCTGGCAGGTCAAAGGATGAGTGGGGACGAGCGATACTCCAGTCCCGTGCCGGACGACCGAACGATCGGTTCGCTCGTCCTGACCTACGGCGCGCCCTTCTTGGGAACCCTCCTCGTCGCAGTCGGAATCGCGGGCGGCGTCCTCGGTGGGTACGCGGTCGCACAGTCCGAACTGGGGTTGTGTAGCAACCCGACAATCATCGTCTATTCCCCCGCAGAAAGCGGGCAGTACGTGGGAAATCCGGAGACGCCAACCCTCGATAGATTCGCCGTAGAGGAACTGACTCCGGCGGAACGACGGGCGTTCGAGGAGGCCGTCCGAAGTCCCAGAGGCGTTGCCGACGTGCGAGGCCAGTTCGTGCATCGTGATGCCTTCCAACGCGGTGTCCTCGTCACGTCCGACGGAACCGTGCGGTACGCGACGATTTCGTCGACAAATTCGTGTCTCTCGGTTGACCCGCTTTTGTTCCCATTGGGCGTCGTCTCCATCCTACTCGGGATTCTCGGAATCCTGACGCCGCCGCTCTACCGAAAATTGCTCGAACGCGAGGAACGGGCTGGACGGATGTCTCGATAGTTTTCGGACTCACACCGTTATTTCGGCCCCGACGTACAGCATGAGGACGAGAATCAACCAGACGACATCGACGAAGTGCCAGTAGTACGAAACCGTCGTAATCGACGTATCCCGGTCGGAATCGTACTGGCCGCGTCTGGCCCGCCAGAAGACGATTCCGAGCAGAATCACGCCGAGCGTCACGTGCAGGCCGTGGAGTCCGGTGAGGCCGTAAAAGGCGCTCCCGAAAATCCCGGACGTGAGCGTGAATCCTTCGCCGACGACGAACTCGTAGTATTCCAGAACCTGCCCCGCGACGAACGCGACGCCGAGGAGAATCGTCACGCCCAACAGCGCGAGAAACCGATTTCGGCGGTCGTTTTCGAGCGCCGCGTGTGAAAAGTGGAGCGTGAAACTGCTCAGGACGAGCAAGACAGTGTTGACGAGCACCAGCGACGTCAACACGTCGGGGAGGTCCTGCGGCCACCCGCCGATGCGGACGAAAACGTAGTAAGTGAACCCCGCGGCGAACGTCGCCACGTCCGTCACCAGAAACAGAATCATGGTCGCCCGGTACGCCCGGCGTTTTCGGGCGCTCGCTTGGTTTCGCCAGTAGCCCGCCAGATACGCCTGATTGAGCCATCCGACGAGTCCGGCGACGAACGCACCGAAACCGACGACCCCGGCGATAGCGCCGACAATCGCGGGGATGACATCCGTCGCGCGCCCCAACAGGAAAAGTGCGACTCCGGCGTACAGCAGGCCCGCCCCGATTGCCGAGACGACCGGCCACTGACTGCGTTCGTGATGGGATTCGTGGGCATCAGTGTCCGCGGTCGCACCGCTGGTCGCCGAATCGGTCATGACTGATAGACACAGGCTACCGAACAGCAAAAAACCGATGGCAGTCGATGGGGTTCAGTTCTCGTTCGAAAGGCCGTTCATGAACACGAGTGGGTCGCGGGTCTGTATCCACGCGGTTCCCTCGCCGGAGAATCGCGTTACTCGGCCTTCTCCGCCCAAAAACGAGGATTTGATGCCGCCGTCGCGTTCCCGCGTGAGGTCGAGTCCGTCCGTCCACGCGACGAGGTGGTCTTCGTCAACGATGAGTGGGTCGTCGTCGCTGATATTCACACTGTAAATCGACCCGTAAGACGAGAGGAAGGCGATACCATCACCATCCAGTGCGAGAACGGTCAACTCACTGGACGAGAAGAAGTTCCGCGCGTTGTTGAGTGCGGTTTCGTGTTCGACTTCCGGTGACCACGCCAGCGCAGACCCGGACTGGGCCTTGATGCGCCCGGTTTCGGCGAGGTCGATGGGGACGATGTCGCCTGGCGTATCCGGCGCGAGAGTGACGTGTGCGCCGTTTGCCTCCGCCATGAACGTGTTCGTAACCATTTCCTGTTCGTCGCTGATGGCTCGCGAGAGCATTCCCGTGATTCCCTCTCCACCTGCGATTTCCGTGTCTGCGGCCATGGTCGCACTTCTGCTCACCATCGCACCGGTTTTCGCTTCGACGTATTCGTCCGTGTCGAGTTCGACTGTAAGCACCGGCTCGGCCCGTTGGTGAT
Organism: Haladaptatus litoreus; assembly: GCF_900156425.1. Taxonomy (GTDB): domain Archaea; phylum Halobacteriota; class Halobacteria; order Halobacteriales; family Haladaptataceae; genus Haladaptatus; species Haladaptatus litoreus. The sequence continues at coordinate 922,989 of NZ_FTNO01000001.1, read as the reverse complement.
TTCGTACTCCATAGTTGATACTAACTGTCGTTAAGATATTTGAAGGTATGTCTCTATAGAAGCTGTGAACCGTGGTGAGATACATTTGTTCTGTTGGGAAAGATATCATCGACGCCGACGGCGAACACGGTTTCGCCGAGCATCGCCATGCTCGCCACGCCACCTTCCGATTCTACTTCGCGAACCGCTGCTTCGACCCGACCCGTCGGCAGTTCGAGTTCGCGGGCGAACGCCCACGAATCCCGAATCACTCGCTCCAGCGACGGTTCATCGGGAAACGAGCGCAGGGTTCGTCCGCCGACGGTTCGGACGCGGGCCATGAGCTCCTCGTCGCCGAGGGCGTCGCTCGTGGACATGCCGCCGAAAGAAACGTACTCCACGGCGTCGGTCGGTTCCCACCGTTTTCGTCCCGACCCACCGTCCATCAACAGGCCCCCTGCTGACTGAATGAACACGTCGCCGAGTCCGGTGCCCGCTTCGACCTCTGCGACGTGCGAAAACCCGACCAGTTTGTCCTGAGAATGACCCAGTTCGAAAACTTCGTTCGCGGAAATCGCGGTTGCGAGCGTCGCCGCGCCGCTCGCGCCGAACCCACAACCGATGGGAATCGCAGCGTCGAGTTCGACCCGCGCCGAAACACCGAGTTCGGCGAGGACGCCCTCGACCGGTTCGAAATCGGTTGCCTCGCCGTCGAGCACGATTTCGGTTTCCCCGGCGGTTTGCACGTTGGCGACGATACCGTCCTCGATTGCCATGCTCGCGCCCCTCGATTCGTCGCCCGATTCGGTCGGTGCGAACACCGCCGTCACACTTCCCGGTGCGAACGCTTTCATGGAAACAAGAACGCAAAAGTCCGTCTTCAATCCGCTGACTGCGGAACAGGAGTAGAAATAGACGAACAGACAATACACAAATCCATTAGTGGACTTATGAGCACTGGAGAATATTTAATACACCTGTTTGTCTTCTTTGAACCGAAATATTTTATAGAATGTCGTTGTAGTACGGTATATGTCGTATGAAACACAACCCGCGCAGGCGACTTCGTGGACGAATCCGGAACGGTGTCCGTTCTGCGATGCCACCCTCGAAGACGGCGGCTGGGGATTCATCGCTCACGTGCGAGCGACCCCATCGTGCAAAACCGAGTACGACATGTGGCGCGAGCAGATTGCCGGAGATATGGGTGGCGAGTGGGGCGGATAGGGCGACTTGGATATTCGATTTGGGAGTGGAGTTATGCTTTCGTAGATGAATTTTTGCCCTGAATCGGCGTTGTCAGTACCAGCATCGAGCAGTAACGGGATTCCTTTCGTCGCTCCTCGTCGGGTTTTGGACGTACACGCGCGACGATGGCGAACTCCGACTTCGAATGACACTCCCGAGTAGCCTACTTAGTACAGTCGGGGTGCTCACGGGGTACAAACTCGCGGAACATTGGTACGAACAGAAATAAAGATGCTCCGGCGTGGTCGGTCAGCGGTGGTGTCTCGCGGAAATTTCGAACGAGGCAAACAGTTCAGTTAGTTTCCGACGCCGCTGTTTTCGTCGCTCTCAGTGGTCGTGGTGGTCGTTTCGCTCCCGTTATCGGTATCGCCGCTCTCGTTTTCGTCCTCGGTAGTCGTCTCATCTTCGCGCTCGGAGTCGTCTTCGTCGTTCTCAGACTCATCTCCTTCCTCATCTCGTTCGTCGCTGTCTTCACCATCTCCTTCGTCTTCACCATCGTCTTCGTTCTCGTCATCACCTTCGTTTTCACCATCTCCTTCGTTCTCGTCTTCACCGTCCTGTCGCTCGGATTCCGTATCGTCACGCTCTTCTTCGTCGTCATTCGCGTCCTCTCCATTGGCTTGCCTATCTCCGTCTTCGTCGCTCGAATCACTGCTCTCGGTGTCTTGTTCGCTCTCCCCTGTTCCGTCGCCCGAATCGGCGTCGTCCTGCGTCTCACCCTCATTTATTTCCGAACCCGTGTCGTCAGGACTTGCGGTCTCTGCGTCCGCCGCAGAAGAGCCGAGTCCCCCGACGCTGACCGCGATACCTGTGAGAAAAAGCGCGGTGCCGGCGACGAACAGTACCGTCTGCATCCGGTTCATTATACCCGACTGTTCACGGACGAGGTGCTTTATTAGTACACGGGTAAATACCGCAACAATACCGGATTAGCTCTCTTTGTCGTCGTATTCGAGCGTCACATCGAGCAGATTGCTCAACATTTCGGGAAATCGAACGACCTCCAGTCGCTCTTCGTCCTCGTGAAGACGGACGATTTTCGCGGCGCTGAGTTTCGGAATATCGGTGTGGTGGAGTTCGGTGTAGATATAGACGTGCGCCTCCGCCGACAGCGGTTCGTACTGGACGGCGTCCATCCACCCCGCGACGTTGTCGGCGAGGCGCGTTACCGTGGTTTCGTCGTGTCGCCGGAGATGGTACAGCGCGTACCGTCGCCGCGGCTCCGCGAGAATCTGTAGCAGCGTCCGCAGTGAGTTCGCCTCGCCATCCATGAAGTCAACCTATCAGAACGTGCGTTTTCGACGGGAGGTAATAAAACGCCGGGAAACATCGGTCGGGCAGAGTTATATCCACGGGCTAAAATGATAGGCTATGGTCGACTTTCTGCCCTCCACCGTCGACTCCGTCGCGGACGAAGAGCGCGACCCGCGAGTCGTCGGCGTCGATAGCGAGGATGCCGACAAACTCCTCTCGGCACTTTCGTCCAAAACCGGGCGAAACATCCTCTCGACCCTCTACGAAGAACCGGCGACTCCAGCAACCATCGCAGAACGAGTCGATACGTCTCTGCAAAACGTCCGGTATCACCTCGAAAAACTGGAAGACGGAAACCTCATCGAAGTCGCGGACACGGCCTATTCCGAGAAGGGACGCGAGATGAAGGTGTACGCCCCCACAGCAGGGCCGCTCGTTCTCTTCGCCGGAAACGAAGACGACACAGTCGGACTGGAATCCGCCCTCTCGAATCTTCTCGGCGGACTCGGTATCCTCGGCGTTGCGAGTTTGGTCGTCCAGCGGTTGGCGACGGGGGGTCTATTTCCGTTCCCGTTCAGTACGACCTCGAATGGCGACAGCGACGGTGGCTATCAAGGTGGGGACAGCGCCGATTCCGGAGCGGACGGGAACAGTAACCTGAGCAACGACTCGACAACTGCAGTGACCACCGACAGCGCCGACGAAACGGTGACCGTGACAGAATCGGTTCCCGACAGCGGAACCGAAGCGGCGACGCGAACCTCCGAGACGACGGAAACCGCTGGCGACGCCACGACGACCACCCTCGACCAGACGACGGACGTGGTGCAGGAAACCACGACGACGACGGTTCAGACGATTGCGGAAGGGTCTACGACCGCCGGAGTTCCGCCCGGTCTGCTCTTTTTCTTGGGTGGCGCGCTGATTCTCGCCCTCGGATTCGTGGTCTGGTACGTCCGCGTGTATCGAAAATCGGCCTGAATCCCGTGGGATTTCGACCGGAGAGGATGACGAGACACGATTAAGTCGTGCGGTATGCTATCATTCAGGGGGTGCGTGTGTGTTCGCCCGACGAACGGTTCACACCATCGGAACACTGTCGATAGCGTCGGGAGTGGCACTTCTCGTCCTGTCGATTCCCGCAATTCTCCTCGGAACCGCCGGTATCGTCTTTCGGGCTGAAACAGCGGGAGAGGCATTGCAGTCCCTCTCGCAGTCGGTTCCGCCGGATACGTTCGTCTTAGGTGCGGCGGGAACGACGCTCACCCTCGGTCTGCTGGGATTGGGCGTTAGCTGTTGGCTATTGGGGTTCGGACTGCTGTTACAGGGGCGAAGCGAGAGCTAATTCGTCGGTTACCGAGCAAGGAGATAGTGTGTGGCGCGACGTGCTGGCTGGCGGACTGTGGATGACTGTTCCATGTATTTGCTACGGCGACGTTCCGTCGCGCCACGTTTCGAACTTTCAACCGACCGTAAAAAATGTCTCTAATTGTACTATATACGACTCCGTAGAATATAGAGCACACAGTTGCTGGGTTCTGTGGTACGGGTTGGCTGTTGCCCGGCGAAAATAATTCCCGAGCCGAGAGTCCGCACAAACGATTATACACGAGGACGTGGTATTCGTGTGTCACGAAGTCACCGACCCGAAACCGGAGACTCTCTGAATGGTCACAGAACGACAACTCGCGACAAGTAAATCGGTGCATCAGCGAACGGGCCCGACGTTTTACCTCGCTACTCGTCTCCTGCCGAAACGAGTGCGTCATCCAACCTACGTGTTGTACGCCTTCTTCCGAACCGCGGACGAAGTCGTAGACGACGCAGCGGGGGTTCCGCCGGACGAACAGCGAGCCGAACTCGAACGACTCCGGCAGCAAGCACTAGGAAACGAACCGACAGACGACCCCGTTCTCGCGGCGTTTCGTGAGGTTGCGGACGAACGCGGAATTTCGGACGGCGAAATCGAGGTGTTCGTCGAAGCCATGCAGACCGACATCGATAAGGCGCGCTACGAAACCTACGACGAACTGGAAACGTACATGCGCGGATCTGCCGCCGCCGTCGGCGAGATGATGCTCGCGATTATGGACGCAGACGACCCGGAGCAAGCCCGCCCGCACGCCATCGCGCTCGGCGAAGCCTTTCAGTTGACCAACTTCCTCCGAGACGTGCGCGAGGACGTTGTGGAGCGAAATCGTATCTATCTGCCGCAGACGACGCTTTCGCGCCACGGCGTGACGAACGAACAAATCCGCCAACTCGACTACTCCGAGTCGTTCGTCGCGGTCATGCGCGACGAACTCAAACGGGCGGAATCGCTGTACTGGGACGGGGTTGCCGGTATCCAATATCTTCCGGAGGACTGCCAACTGGCCGTCCTGCTCGCGTCGGTGTTGTACGCCGACCATCACCGACTCATTCGGGAACGGGAGTACGATGTGCTGTCCGAAACGCCGCAGTTGGGGACGACCCGAAAGCTGTGGCTTCTCGCGAAAACGCGTTGGCAGTGGCGGTTTTCCCGCGACCCGGAAACCGTCTTTCGGGCCGTGAGCAGTATTCCAGACGGTGACGACAATCGAGCGGGAACCGGGTCGCCGATGCCGACTCGATGAGTGCAACTGGGAATCAGCGCGGCGTCCCTCGAACGGACTGCCCGACGGCGAAGTCGAATCGGTCGATTCGGTGGAGGCCGGCGAACAGCAGGACAGCAATCGCCACGGGAACCCAGTTTCCGAAGTAGGCGTTCATCGCCCCCCAGAGGATGACGAAACTGACCATGTCATCTAGCATGAACTCGCAGTTATCGAGGCGGTCGCGGAGCGACCGCCAGTCGAATCCGAGTTCGACCAAGCCGACCGCGACGGTTCCCGAGAGCATCCATCCCAAATAGTTCGACACCGGCACGCCGTAGTATGCACCCCCGCCGTCGTAGGCCCAGAACCCGAGCGCGACCGCGGCGGGGTCTAATACGAGGTCGATGACGAGAACGACGGCGAGCGAGGCAATGAAGCGAGCGGCCCGCGAGTTCACTCGCGGGCCGAGCAGGAGCAGACAGAGCAGATAGCTGTTCAGCACGAGCGGGAAGAAAAAGACGGGGAGGCCCGCCGGAACCGTCCCGAACAGCATCGGCCCGAGTTCGAGTTGGTAGTGGAACTCACCGTAGGGAAGTCCGGTCGTCACACCGACGAACTCGATGGCGTAGGTGTAGAGCGCGAGTACCACGAGCGCGATTCCCGCCCGGCGGTCGATTTCCGGCAGGAGTCCGGCGACGAGGGGCGACCGCATGACGAGCGTTCCAAAGATGATGAGAAACGGATTCTGCGCCAGCCACGCCGGAAGCCACGCCTCGTGGCCCGCCACGAACAGCAGGGCACCGACGAGGGGGAACACCACCGCGATAGTAAACCGGTTCTCGCGGATGATTTCGGACAGTTTCGCTTCCGCCTCGCGTCTATCCACGAACGACCCTCCAGAGTCCACCGAACGTCAGCACCATCCCGACGACAGTGTTGATGGCGGGATACCACCAGTAGGCACGGTCGATTGCCACGTCGCGGGCGACCCACGCAGCGACGAGCGCGGGATAGCAAAGCAGAAGCAGGCCTGCTCGCGGGTCGAGCAGGCCGAACAGGACTGCCGACAGCAACCAGCAACCCGCGCAGTACGCGAGGGTTTGCCGTTCCCCGAGCATCGTGGCAGTGGTTCTGATTCCGGCCTTCTCGTCCGGTTCGATGTCCGGAATCGCGGAAAACGTGTGCATCGCCATCGCCCAGAGCCAACCACCAATCACGGCCAGCAGGGGTGGATGACTTCCGGAAAGTGCGGCGTAAGCCGCCGCTCCCGGCAGGATGTACAGGCCGTTCGAAATCGAATCGAGCAGTGGCGTGGTTTTTAATCGGAGCGGCGGAGCCGAATACCCCGCTCCGAGGAACAGAAAGCCGAGGAGCCACGGCCACGCGACTGTCGGAGTAATGACGAGCAAACCGAGTCCCAGCAGAACCGAAAGCACGACTGCGATTGGAACCACTTTGCTCCCTCGATAGCGAACTTCCTGCTCGTCCTTTTTCGGATTCTCCTCGTCGATGTCAGCGTCGAAGATGTCGTTGATGCCGTAGAGGAAGACGTTCGCCGGAAGCAGGAAGTAGGCGAACAAGGCGACTGCGGGAACCGAAAACAGGTCGTCGATGGTCGGCGCGCCGTAGGCGACGCCGACCAGCACCGGCCCCGCGAGGTAGAGCCAGAACCGCGGTCGCGAGAGTTTGAGCAAATATCGAATCATAGTATGTCGAATTAATTTTCAGTTAGTGGTCTGCTAAAACGGCGTCCGCAGTGTGTTGCCCGCCGATGAGACACATCGGGACACCGATTCCCGGCGTGGTGTACGACCCGGTGAAGTACAAGCCATCGACCTTGGGAGAGCGATGGCGGGGCCGCATCGGGCCGGTTTGCATCAGCGTGTGCGCCAGTCCGAGGGCGGTTCCCTGCATGCTGTTGTAGCGGTCTGCGAAGTCGGAGACGCTGAACTGTTTTTCGAAGACGATTCTATCCCGAAGTTCGACGCCCGTGTTTTCGGCCACGTCGTCCAGAATTTTTTCGCGGTACTGTTCGCGGATGGCGTCCCCATCCGGAAGTCCGGGCGCGATTGGAACGAGGACGAACAGGTTGCTGTGTCCTTCGGGAGCAACCGTATCGTCGGTTTTACTCGGTACGCAGAGGTAGTACGCCGGGTCGTCGGGCCACGCCGGATTTTCGAAAATCTGGTCGAAATGCTCGTTCCAGTTTTCCGGTAGGACGAGCGTGTGGTGAGCGAGTTCGTCAACGTCGCCCTCGACGCCGAGGTACATGAGGAAGGCAGAGGGTGCGTAGGTGCGCGATTCCCAGTAGTCCGCGTCGTACTTGCGGGCTTCCGGCGGAAGCAGTTCCTGTTCGGTGTGGGCGTAATCGGCGTCGCTCACCACGATGTCGGCCGCCATCGACTCGTCGCCGCTGTGAACGAGGAAATCGCCTTCGTGTCCCGTGATGCCTGTCACTTCGTAGTCCGTGACGTATTCGACGCCCAGTTCATCCCCCAATTGAACGATACCATCGACCACGCCACCCAGACCGCCTTCGGGATAGTAGACGCCGAGGTTGAAATCGACGTGGCTCATCAAGTTGTAGATTGCAGGTGTGTTGTTCGGCGAACCACCCAGAAACACCAGCGTGTACTGCATTATCTGCTGGAGTTTCGGGTGGTCGAAGTAGTTCTCGACGTGGTCTTGCATCGACCCGAGAAGGTTCAGTCCGCGGGCATTTTTCGCCACGTCCAGCGAGACGTAATCCCGAAATCGGGAGCGGTCGGTGTAGACGAAATGCTCCATCCCGACGCCATAATTTTCCTCGGAGCGGTCGAGATACCGCTGTAGTTCCTCCCCAGCACCCTCCTCGTAGGATTCGAACAGCTCCTTATTTCGTTCGAGGTCAGGGAGGATGTCCACCTCGTCGCCATCTTTGAAGAAGATTCTGTAGTGGGGGTCGAGTCGCTGAAGGCTGTAGTAGTCGCTCGGCGTGCGGTCGAAGTGGCCAAAAAACCGCTCGAACACGTCGGGCATGAGGTACCACGAGGGCCCCATATCGAACCGAAAACCGTCTTCTTCGAGGCGACTCGCCCGTCCGCCGAGTTGCTCGTTTTTTTCTACGATAGTTACGTCCGCACCAGCGTCAGCGAGATAGCAAGCCGTCGAGAGGCCGCCGAAGCCACTCCCTACGATTGCGACCGACTCCCCAGCGAGATTCATACACAGTGTCAGGGCGCGAACCTGATAAAAACGACTCCCCGACGTGTAGGGTTTCATCACAGGATAAGGTCGCTTCCCCGGTGGTTTAGCTGGCGTATAACAAAGGGGACAGGGGTTCTTTATCCAACTGCGCCTGCCTGACTCGGGCGCGTAAGCGTGCTAGTGTGAGCGTTGTATTCCGGCGCCGCCGAAGGCTCTGGCGGAAGGTTGGCCTCCTTCCAAAGTGTCACCAACCCTTCCACGAAAGTTCTCATCCCGGGGTGCGACAAACCCCGCACTACACTTCATTACTTCGGCAATCTACTGCTCACTTGAGGAGGCTCATCTGTCGTTCGATAGACTTATACGAATACACGACAGGTTCATCCTCAACAGAGGCATCTATCGTGGAACTCGTCGTATTTTCGTTACTGCTCGGCGTTTCGCTCCTTTCTTTTCTCATCGTACTGGCGTTCTACGTCGTCTGGTCGCGCATCGTCGGTCTCGACCCGACCGTCGCACAGCGATTCGTCTCGCTCACGAAAATAAAACGGTTCGTCATGGCACTGTTGACCGGGGCACTGCTCGGCACCGGCGTCGTCATCGCTCCCTCGGTTCGCGTCGGCGTCGCAGGTATCGTCATGCTCGCGGCGAGCACGTTCGCCGCGCTGATGATCTTCGAGTTGGTGCAGTATCGCGCCGCCAAGGAACCGTAAAGTGATTCGGTGATTTTCCCCGTTTTCGATTACGACTCACCCGCAAATGCGTCCTCGACTGCGGAAAGCACGTCGTCTGGTGGGACGACGTGGCCACGTTCGCACAGTTCTCGATAGGACGCGACGGCGGCGCTCCCGGCGTAGTTTCGCGCTTCGAACTGGCGTTCCTCTACGACGACGACGGAATCCGCCGCCGAAACCGCTTCGAGGTTCGCCAGATTTCCCGACCCGATTTCCACGTCGCTGAGAATAGTCACATCTGCGTCACGGATTTTTCCTTCGAGGGCCGCCTGCGCCTCGGAACCGATGGGCGCGAACGGTTCTTCCACGACGGTCTCCAATCCGAGCAGGCGGGCAGTTTCGAGGTCGGAATCGCCCTCGTTTAACACGCCGACCGACACATCGTAGCCCGCGGCGGAGAGGACGTAGAGCAAGCGCGAGACGGTTCCGCCGCCACCAACGACGTGGATTTTTCCGTCTCTTTCCCTCCCTGTCGCTCGCTCTGGGAGAGCAGTCACGTAGGTCGAACCCGTCACGGGATGGCTGGAGACGACCGCTCGGGCGTCGAACGCCTCACGGAGAGTGTCTTCCACGAGCACGTCCGTGGGTGGCCCGGACGAGAGCACCGACCCCGAATCGAGCAGAAGGAGTTCGTCGCAGTAGTGCGCTGCGAGATTCAGGTCGTGAATCGCGGCCACGACGGTTTTTCCCTCACGGACGAGTTCACGAACCAGCTCGAACGTTCGCACCTGATGGTTGATGTCGAGACTGGCCGTCGGCTCGTCGAGCAGGAGAACCGGCGTGTCCTGTGCCAGCGCGCGAGCGAGGAGGATTCGCTGGCGCTCGCCGCCACTGACGGCGGTAATCGACCTGTCTGCGAACTGCATCACGTCGGTTCGTTCCATCGCGCGTTCGACCACAGCAGCGCTGGTGCTGTTTTCGCCGTCGTCAGCACTGCGGTCACTACTATCGATTCCACTCCCGAACCGCGACCGATACGGGTTGCGGCCCATGGCGACCACGTCGCGCACGTCGAAATCGAACGAGAGGGTCGTATCCTGCGGAACGGTCGCAACTCTTCGACTGGCGGCCTTCGAAGAGAGGTCTGCTATCGCGTCACCATCGACCAGCACACGGCCAGAATCGGGCGACAGAACCCCGTTCATCGCCCGAAGGAGAGTAGTTTTTCCCGCTCCGTTCGGCCCGACGAGGCCGACGAACTTTCCATCCGGAACGCGGGCGGAAACTCCGTCGAGTACCCTCGAATCGCCGAGCGTCACCGAAACGTCCTCGATTCGAATCACAGCGCGTGCACCTCGCGCTTGCGGAGCAGGTAGAGGAAAAACGGTGCGCCGAGGAACGCGGTAACGATGCCGACCGGGAGTTCCGCCGCGCCGGTCGCAGACCGGGCGATGGTGTCGGTCGCGACGAGGAAGACGGCCCCCGCGAGGGCGCTGGTCGGGAGCAGAATTCGGTGGTCAGGCCCGACCAAAAGACGCATGACGTGCGGAACCACGAGGCCGACGAATCCGATAACGCCGGAAACCGAAACCGCGGCGGCGGTGACGATGCTGGCGACGGCGAGGAGGAGGCGTTTGGTGCGCTCTACTTCCACGCCGAGGTTGTGGGCGTCCTCCTCCCCGAGGAGGAGGACGTTCAAGTCCTGTGCAAACAGGCCGAGAACCACAAATCCGAGGAGTGCGACTGGAAGCGCGACCCAGACCTTCCCCCACGAAGCGTAGTGGAGGTGGCCCATTAGCCAGAAAACTGCTTCACGGAGGCTTTCTCCGCTTTCGAGCAGGAGATAGGAAACGACCGCACCCAAAAGCGTCTGAACTGCAACGCCCGCCAGCAGGAGGGTCGCAACCGGCGTTCTCCCGTTTTGCGTCGCCAGCAGGTACACTCCGAAGGCGGCGACGATTGCGCCGACGAACGAAAAGACGGGGAGCGCGAAGGGGAGCGAAATCGAAAACGCGATGGTCGCCACCGCGCCGACCGCGGCACCCGAGGAAACGCCGATGATGGACGGGTCAGCCATCGGGTTTCGGAAGAAGCCCTGCATGACGACGCCCGCGGTTGCGAGGGCAAAGCCGACGACACCGGCGAGGACGATTCGGGGCATTCGCAGGGTTACGACGATGATTTCCGCTGTTTGCGGCACCGAAAACGAAAAAATCGGTGTGTACGAAAAATCCGGGAGCGGAACGCCGACGGAGAGGACGCCCGGAACCGAAAGTGTGTGGTTTGCGAGAGCGGCACCGGTCGGTATCGCCAACTCGTTGAGCAGGGCTTTCGCTACCACGAGGGGCGAGAGCGAGGTTGGCCCGGTCGCGGCGCTGGCTAACACGACCGCGACGAGCGCCGCCGCTAATCCAGCACACCACGTCGTTACCCGCGTCCGCATTTGCGTCGTCACTCCTCTCCCGTCGCGCATCGATATGCAAGTCTGATTGCTTTAGATAAATATTTATTGAATACGCTTGCAGTTTCCATCGTCATGAAACAACTGCTATTGTCGGCGATGCTCGTCGTCGCAACGCTTTTCGGTGGTATTGCGGTCGGCCCCGTCGGTGTCGCAGGGGCACAGGAAACCTGTTCGTTCCCGGTAACGGAAACCGACGCGACAGGAACCGAGGTAACGATTGAGGAAGAACCGGAGCGAATCGTCACCCTCTCGCCGAGCGCGGCCCAGACGATGTGGGAAATCGGCGGGCAGGAGAAAGTCGTCGGCGTAACGAAGTTCTCGACCTATCTCGATGGCGCGAACGCGAAAGCGAACGTCTCCGGTGCCGGAATGACTACCGTCGTGCCGGAGAAGGTCGTCGCGCAGAATCCTGACTTAGTTCTCGCACCGAACGTCATTCCCGACCAGACAGTCCAGACACTGCGAGACGCAGGACTGACAGTGTACAAGTTCGAGGAATCGGAGTCCATCGAGGACATCTACGCGAAAACCGAACTGACGGGCCAACTCACGGGTGAATGTGACGGCGCGGCAGAAACCGTCTCGTGGATGAAAGACCGCGTGAACACGGTCGAACAGGCTGTTTCCGGCGAGGACAGCCCGAAAGTGCTGTACGTCATGAGCGGTGGATTCACCGCCGGAGAGGGAACCTTCATCAACAAAATCATCGAAACCGCTGGCGGGACGAACATCGCCGCTGAGGCCGATATTTCCGGCTACAAGCAGATTAGCAACGAAGTCGTCGTGCAACAGCAACCGGACTGGTTCATCGTCTCCGCGGGGATGGAAGTGCCGAACGCGTACAGCGAAACTCCTGCTGCACAGCAGAACCAGACCATCTCGCTGGACTCGAACTACGCGAGCCAACCCGCGCCGCGAATCGTCCACCCAATCACGAAACTGGCGAAGACTTTCCATCCCGAAGCGTACGAACAGGCGAACCTGACGACGACCACGACGGAGATGGGCGACGATACCCGTGAAACGACGACCACGACTGATTCGCAGGACGGAGCGACCGGTGAAACGACCACGGAATCCGGCGGCCAACCCGGATTCGGCGGCGTCGGTGCGGTCGTCGCGGGTGCACTCGCAGTCGTCACGCTCCTCGCTCGCAGGGAGTGACACGAAAAGGCGTTTAACGGGTGACGATAGAGGGACAGTATGGTCGAAAAAGTCATCTGGCCCGCGTACATCGACGCGACGTTGACTCGCAGTCAGGGACGGCGGGTGCCGGAAGCGTCCGCCGTGGAGGAACCGACGGTCGATGAAATCGCTCGGGCCGTCCAACAGGTCGGCTACGACACCGTCATCGAACGCGACAAAGCCTACTCCCGGGAAGGGTGGGAAGAACGCGGCCGCGTCCTCGTTAAGAACGCGGACGATTCGTCGAAAAACGACCTCATTCAGGCCGTCGCCGCATACGTTACGGCCATGCGAAACTGATGCACAGACTGGGAGAAGTCGTCCGAACCGCACAGAACCTCGCCATCGTGCAATCGCCGAGCGAGGACTACCCGGACATCGGAACTATGGTCGTAGACGAAAGCCTCCAAACCGTCGGCAGAGTGGTCGACGTGTTCGGCCCGGTTTCACAACCCTACGTGGCAGTTTCGCCCGACGAGGACACGCGGCTCGCGATGTTGGTCGGGTCGAAACTCTACGCTCGATAATTGCAAAATCGGTTGAGAGCGGGTTTCGGACGCTTTTCGACTGGTCGGTTGATTTGGATGCTTTTCGGCAAATTGAATCCATGTGGCGCGCGAAGGCGAACCTCCGATGGAGGTTCGCCCGCGCGAGGTCGTCGTGAACGAAGTGAGCGACGGCTCGGAAGTCGCATGCCCGCAGAAGGAGCGAAGTGACTGAGCAGGAACGTCTTCCGGTGGACGACTGAACGTAGTGAAGGGGTCGGTTGGGGAGGCGTGTGGGCGGTTGCGGTGCGGTGGCGGTATGATTGGAGTCGGAACTTGTAATCTCAATTTTGAAACGAACTTCAGAATCTCATTGTCGATACCTCTCCAGTGGGTAGTATTTTGGAGTCGGCAGTAGCCAGCACACTCTTAAAAAGAAATCCTCGTAAGCGAAACCAACACAGTGCTATCGACGCTATTGAGAAATCACTGGCTCCGAAGGACGATTCGTTCCAACCGACCGACTGTCTGCGCTTCGGGGTCCGAATCTCCCGAATCCTTCTCACCGATTTCAACTCGCTCAACGGGGGGCTTTCGGTACTCGGTATACACGTTCCAGTTGATTCGCTCTTCTCGAACTGTGAACTCCCGAACGTCGTCCTCGGGTCGCCACACGCGGGTTACTTCGCCTTCCACAGTGCCGCCGCTTCCCGGCCCTTTCGGTGACCAGTTGAGTTCGATTTCCATCCCCTCCCGCAGGTCGTTCGGCGACAGTTCGTCGCTCATAAAATCGACTACTGCCTGCGGTTCCGTCAACGTGACGGCCCCGGACTACCGACCGCTACTTGACGATGACGGTTACGACCACTGGTCGAGGCCGGTCTGCGTGATGCTCTCCTCGATTCGCTCGAATCCGCGTTCCACCTCGTCGGCGTGTACTTTCCACTCTTCGGTGACGTACTCGCGGGCGGCGTCGATGTCGGGGTTCATCTCGGTGTTGAACTCGTAGTCGTCGGTAACCTCCGGGTTGAGGAACATCGCGCGAATGGTATCCACGTTCGGGATGTCTTCGTCGCGCTCTTCGAGGACGCCGAACAGGTCGCCGTGTTCTTTGACCCCTTTCAGCGCGGTTTTCGGGCCGACGCCGGAGATGCCCTCGTTGAAATCGGTGCCACAGAGGATGGCGATGTCAACCAACTGCTCCCACGTGATGTCGTGTTCTTCGAGCGTTGCGTCGAAATCCATCAGTTCCGGGTCGCCCTTGCTGGTGAGTTGCCGGAGGGTTTTGGGGGCACCGAGGAGGAGGGCGTCGTAATCCTCGGTTCCGGCGTAATCGACCGCGCCGGTTCGGGCCATGTGCGCCGCCTGCGCTTCGCCCTCGAACGGGGCTTCGACAATCGGCACGTCCAAGTATTCGAGCAATTCTCGGGTGGTTTCCTGAATGACCGGCGTGAGTCGCTGAGTATGCGCGTCGAGACGCGCGACTTCGACGGCATCGCCCGCTTCTCTCGCGTCCTCGAGTTGGTCTTCCAATTTCTCGCGTTGTTCGCGCCGACTCTCGATTTCGTCGCTTTTGAGGTCGGTCACTTGGCCGTCGAAGACGAAGACGGGCGTCAAATCGTGTTCGAAGAATTTGGGCAGGCCTTGCACCACGCCGACGAGGTTGGCCACCTCGGTGCCGTCGTCGGTGGTGTACACCTCGTCGCGGGTCCATTTCACGGTCGTCGTGAGGTAGCGATAGAGCCAGTTGTGCGCGTCGATGGCAACGAGCGACCCTTCGATGTCGTCAAAGCTGATGTCTTCGAGGGACGCGAGTTGTCGGAGTGCGGAGTTTCCCATTTGCCGGGAGTTAGAGTGGCGTGGGCTTGAAAGTCCCGTCCTACGCCGGAATCGAGAAATCGACCAAACTCAGTACCGTGAAGATGGCTACCGGAATCCCAACCGAGATGATGGCCTCTCGGCGCGAAACCTTCCGGACGTGCTGGATTCCTGCGACCCAGATGGTTGCACTCCAGAGGGTAAACAGCAGTTCGATGAATCGGAGGAGAAGGTCGAAAAGCGGGCCGGAAGACATCATCTGCATCGCAGTTTGAGAATGCACGTCGCCGGACGAGGCAGGGTCGAGAAGCACGATACCGATGGCGAATAGCAAGGCACTGTGAAAAACGGACGGCAGGAAACCCCATCCAGTAACTGTAATCACATCGCGTAGCGAACCCTCCGCGCCGAATAGCGCAGAAAGTCCGTGAAACAGCATGCTGTAGAGTGCCCAGACGACGAATACCCCGCCGAAAGCGACCACGAGAAGCACCGGGAGGACGCCTCCGACAGAGTCCGAATCGAGTCGGAATACCGTCAAAAGAGGACGAGCAACACCGAGTAGTCCGAGAACCACGACGATAAGCGCGGAAAACGAGAGACGTGATGCTTCCCGCCGGGCGAAAAACGTGTTCGGGGCGAACAGCACGGTTCGTATCAACTGAAGAACCATAGATGCATGAATCGATATTTCGAGATAATGTATAAGTCTACTCGTCTGACTGCGTTAGAAGATGGGTTCTGAACGTTCGAAACCAACCGAACCGACGTTAGTCGGAAGTCGTTGTGGTGGTCGTTTCGGTAGTCGTCGAATTTCCGGACGTAGTAGTCGTCCCGTCCGTCGTTGTGGTCGTCGTACTCGTCCCGTCCGTGGTCGTGGTGGTTTCGTCAGTTGTCGTCGTCGTTTCGTCCGAACCCTCGCCCGTTGGCGACCCGTCTTCCGTCGTAGTCGTAGTGGTCGTCTCGTCGGGTTCCGGGCCGCGTCCGAGTGCGGCGTCCAACTGCGCAATCGTTCGCTTCGGGCGCGCCGTGGGTGCCGTCGGTTCGCCATCGACCACGACCCGAGGGACGGCGGAAATCGGAACTTCGGGAACCTTCTCCATCGTCTTCTTGATTTCCTGCTGGTACTTTCCGGCCTCTATCTCCGAGCGAATCGAATCGAGGTTTTCCACGCCTGCCTCCTCCGCGATTCGCATGAGGGTCTCCGTCGTCGCCCAGCCATCGACCCCGCTTCGGTTTTGGAACATGTATTCGAAGTAGTCCCAGTAGGAGTCGGGGTCGTTGTGCCAAACCGCGAGTCCGGCCCGCGCCGCCCGCGGTTCGTCGGGGCCGTGGAATCCCTCGCCGTCCCTGTAGGCGACGGCGCGAAATTCGAGGAGTACATCGCCGGGTTCGACGTATTTCTCCACGATTTTGCCCAAAAATCCGAGAACGAACCGTTGGGTGTACGGGCATTTCCACCCACCGTAGACGGTCGCCGTCACGGATGCGTCGTCGGAACCCATTCGCGCGTAGGTGAACCCGCCGGGGTCGCTCGGAACGCTTGCCGATTCGTACAGTCCTTCCGGCGATTCGATTTCCGCTGGTTCGGTGGACTCTTCCTCGTCGGTTCGCTCTTCTTCCGTCGTCTCGTCATCAAAATCCACATCGTTCGTCGTCTCGCTGTCGCCGCCTGTCGTTCCACTCGGAGCGGATGTTTGCTCCGGATTCGAACTGTTGTTCGAGAGTGCCGAACAACCCGCCGCTCCGACCGAAAGTCCGGTACCGACAAGGCCGAGTATCGTCCGCCGACTCGTCTTCATGGTTGTTCGTCTACCTAACGGGACTTCGTTAATCGGGTGTTAAACCGGACAACAAACGGAACAAGCGGGAAAAGACGCTCGTTTTCGATTACGAAGACGGCGGTTTCGAACCCCGCTTTTCGGCCAGAAACGATTCTTCGTCAGCCGAGAGGTCGCGGTCGCGGAACACGTCCAATCCCGACTGATAGGTCGATTTCGATTGCTCTGCCGGATGCTCCAACACGAGTTCGGCGATACCGGTTTCTTCGCCTGTCCATCCAAATCCGGCGTGATAGAGCGCCTGATACGCGAACGGGTTGTTCACCGCGATTTTGACGCGGCGATAGCCTCTCTCGTGAATGCTCTTCGTCGTGAATCGGGCGAGTTCCGCTCCGATTCCGTCACCGCGCCTGTCGGCGCGAACCGTCACGTAGCGAAGCCACACGGTTTCGTCGTCGGTTCGGTCTTCGTTGAACGCGATAGCCCCGACGAGTTCGTCGTCCTGCCGAGCGACCGCCTTCCCGGAGTTCGACATCACGAACTTGCCCGCATAGCTGAACACCTCGTAATCGAGGCGGAGGGTCGGGCCGTCCTCCGGCCAGCCCAGTATCGCGTATTCCATACTGGGGGTTCGAACGCCAGTCACATCCGTTCACTGGTGCCCGATGGATTTCGCCCCACGGGTTTTACTCGATTGGCCGCGTGTTCGATTCCATGTCAAATTCCGATTCTCGTCCGACTCCCACGGGAGATGTGGGACACTTCGACCGGTTCGCACGATTCTACGATTTCTTCTCGTCACCCTTCGACGCCGACATTCTATCGGAGGGGCTGGCACAGGCAGACCGTCCAATCGAGCGTGTGGTTGACGTTGCTGGCGGTACCGGTCGTGCAGCACGAGCAATCGACGCCGACGAGCGAATCGTCCTCGACGCGTCGAAGAAGATGCTCGCGCAGGCACGCAGGCGAGACCTCGCCTGCGTGCGCGGGGACGCCTCTCGGCTACCACTCGATTCCGAATCGGTGGACGCCGTCGTCATTTCGGATGCGCTCCACCACATCGGCGATGCAGAGGATGCCCTCGCGGAGGTAGCGCGCGTACTGAATCCCGGCGGTGTCCTCGTCGTTCGGGAGTTCAACCCGGCGACGATTCGGGGGAAACTGCTCGTCCGGGGCGAACACGCAATCGGGATGAACTCCGTCTTCTTCACGCCGGAAGAACTCACTCGGATGCTCGCGGACGCGGAACTCGTGCCGCACGTCCGGAATCGCGGGTTCGACTACACCGTCGCGGGCGTCAAACGTACATCCGGAACGGCATCGAGAACAGCATAAATCGGGAACGCCATAACCCCGGCGTCCCGAGGTAGCAGTATGAGCAGTGTCTTTGCGACCGGGCGTTTCGACCGTTCGCCGGCCACCGCGGGACTCGTCATCGGCGATGTAGTGGTGATAACCGGACTCCTTTGGATGGGAAGCCTTCGACACGACGTGAATCCGATGGAAACGCCACTGCTGTTCGCGGATACGCTCGCGCCGTTTCTCATCGGATGGGTCGTCGCCTCGCTCGTGCTCGGCGCCTACAGTGGCCGAGCGCGGCGGTCGCTCCGCGACGCCGCGCTCCTCGGTGGCGGGACGTGGATTATCGCGGCGCTCATCGGGACAGGCCTGCGAGCGACCTCGCTGTTCCACGGGAACTCGCCGCTTTCGTTCGTCCTCGTCGTCACCGGACTCGGACTCGTTTCAGTCGTGATTTGGCGCGGACTCGTGGCGGCGGTCACACCGTAACGCGGCGATATTCGACGGATGAGTAAATTGTGAGACAGATGGCACTGCGGACCGCCGGAACGACCACGAAATATATCGCGCAATCGGGGACGAGCGCGCCGAGAACCGCGACCTCCGCGATTATCGTCTGAACACCCTCTACTGTCTATTTCTGTCCAGTTTTATTCCCCCCCAGTATTCGGCTTCGACGGATTACTCGTGGGTATTTTCGGAACCCGGTTCTGTCGGCGAGCTTTGCGCTAGACAATAACACACATTATCTAGGGAAATAATTCTGAGTCATATTCGAGCCGCCCGGAAAGTGCTGAATTCGGAGGTTTTGGAGCCTGTATCCTCTGTGGATTTCTATAACTTATGGGTAAGCAACTCGTCAATGCGTCTGTGAATACGGAGTAGGTACACAGAACGACTGTCTCTCATATGGGGAAGAGTTATATACCCTCCCCGCATATTCTATAATAGATTATGACTGGATACTACGACCTCATTCTGGGCCTGATTCCACTCGCATTGGTTGGCGTAACTGGAGCACTTAGCGCGGCAGGACTCGCGCTGACGACCGCTATTCCCCTCGGTGCAACCGTTTCCGTGTTCCTCATCGGCCACGCCCTGTTCGTCAACGGCCCCGTCGATGACGTTCCCGCCGCCCAGTCTCCTCCAGTCAACTCCGCTGACTAACTCTTCCTTTCTTCCCTCTTTCCGTTCTCCTTCCTCAACGGTTTTGTCGCTGGCAGTTCTCTTGCCAGCCATGACAGATGCGCTGTTTCTTTCGAGTGACGAGGTTGCCGGACTGGCAACACCTGACGAATACGTCGATGCTGTCCGCGAGGGCTACTACCAGCGAGGATTGGGTGCGCCCGCAAAACCACGCACCACGCTCCCGAACGCCGACCCCGCGGGGATGTTGACGAGTTACTCCGCGATTTTACCCGAAACCGGCGCGATGGGAGGCTACATGTACTCCGCCGGATTCGGCGCGGAGGACGCGTGGTTCATGGCGCCGCTATTCGACGCCGAAAGTGGCGAACCCCTCGCGCTCATCGACGGGGCGAGCATGAACCCGTTCAAAACCGGCGCGGCGGGCGCGGTCGGCGTGGACGCACTCGCACGCGAGGACGCGACGAAACTCGGCCTCATCGGAAGCGGCGCACAGGCCCGCGGCCAGTTGAAAGCGGTGACGACCGTGCGCGACATCGAAACTGTTGCCGTCTACTCACCGACCAAGGAGAGCAGGGAGTCGTTCGCTGGCGAGATGAACGAAGCCCTCGACGCCTCCGTCGCGGCCGTCGCCAGCAGTGCTGCCGCGGTGGAGGACGCGGACATCGTGATTACAGCGACCACCGCCAACGAACCGGTTTTCGACGGCGACCTGTTGGAGGATGGCACTCACGTCACTGCGATGGGGCAGTACCATCCGAAAAAGCGCGAACTCGACGCGACGACCATCGAGCGCGCGAAATACGTTCCCGACTTGCGTGAGCGAGCGACGCAGGACGCCGGGTCGTTCCTCGCCGCGCTGGAATCGGGCGCTGTGACCGAAGACCACATCCACGCGGAACTCGGCGAGGTGGTTGCCAGTGAAGCAGTCGGTCGGGAGTCGGAAGACGAAATCACCGTCTTCGACAGTGGTGGAACTGGAATTGAAACTGTGGCTTCTGCGTATCTGTTGTACCAGAAGGCTCTCGATGAGGGATTGGGTTCCACGATTTCGCTTTCGCCCGCGAATGAAGCGTTGACTGGCGAATAGCGATTTGGAGGCGTTGGTTGGGGATGCAATTTTTGAGGAACCGGTTGGCAGTGCGCGATTTGGATGGTTGTAGAATTGTCGGTAGCAAGTTACGCCGACACATGACCGCCACCGCCCACGCTGATCTGCTAGCATCGTGTTTCTTGATTCTTTCAGCGAGCAAATCACGACTCTAATGAAACCGCACCACGTTCCTCCCCAACCGACTCCCTTCGTCGCTGGCGCTCCTCTGGTCGTCCCTCGCGCGCTGGCGTGAGTTCTCGGACGTACAGTCCTCGAACTCACGCCAGCGCGCGCCACATGGAAAATATGGATTCCGGAAATTGACGCAAACACAGTGGCGCGTGCGTCAGCAGACCCGAGGAAAAACTCGTTGACCAATTCGCCACACATCGAATCCAAAACCAAACCATCTCGCCTCCTCCAAAATGTCGAACCCAAAACCACAAAGAGGGGTCACTTCATTGCTTCGGCCATGAACAAACGAACGCGGGTGCTCTTTGCATCCGGGTTGACCGTCGCCATTTTCCTCGGAGTACAACTCGGGGCGCTGGCGCTGGTCGAACCGTTCGAATCTGCGGGCTATCAGACGGTCGAAGACCCCTCCGACCCGACCAACAGTCTCGTCTACGTCGGCGTCATCCTCGTCTTTACAGCGGGAATGCTCGCTATCATGAAACTCGGCGTCGAATGGATTCTCCGCGGCGTCATCATCCTCACGAGCGGACTGCTCTCCCTGTACGTCTTCAGCGTCGTCATCCCCTCCGCGGTCGAGGTGACGGTCGGCGGCGCGCCGGTCAACGTCATCGCATGGGGGGCCGCCGCACTGGTCGCCATCGCGCTCGCGGTTCACCCCGAATGGTACATCATCGACTCCGCAGGGGTCGTCATGGGCGCGGGTGCGGCAGGCCTGTTCGGCATCAGTTTCGGCCTGCTCCCGGCAATCCTCCTCCTCGCGGTGCTGGCCATCTACGACGCCATCAGCGTCTACGGCACCGAGCACATGCTCACGCTCGCCTCCGGCGTGATGGACTTGAAAATCCCCGTCGTCCTCGTGATTCCGATGTCGCTTTCGTACTCGTTCATCGAGGACACCGCACAGGCGACCAGCGAGGGCGCGGTGTCGCCAGAAGACAATCCGGATGAATCGGGTGAATCGGACGAAGTCGATTCTCCGGAAACGAGCGACTCCGACTCCGAGGCCGATTCGGATGCGGGCGACCGCGACGCTCTCTTCATCGGACTGGGCGACGCCGTTATGCCGACCATCCTCGTCGCCAGCGCGGCGTTCTTCTCGCCCGCGGACGCTCTCGTCTCGGGATTCGCGCTCAACCTGCCCGCGCTGACGGCCATGATTGGTACGATGGCCGGATTGGTCACTCTGCTCTGGTTGGTGCTCAAAGGTCGCGCACACGCCGGACTGCCGCTGCTCAACGGCGGCGCAATCGGCGGCTACCTCGTCGGCGCGCTGGCCAGCGGGATATCCCTCTCGCAGGCGCTCGGTTTAGGCGGCCTGACGCTCGGGTAATCACGGCCAGAACGCTCTAACGGCTTCCCTGAGTAGGCCGACGCATGCCCGACCCAGACGTTGGCACCGCGACAATCGTGTACGAAGATGCGGACGGAATCACCGAGCGAGAAGTCGAAAACGACGACATCGTCTACTTCGACGACCACTGGCTCGTGAAAGTCGGCGAAAACGACGACGGCGACGACGTCGTCCGCCGGATTCCCCGCGAGCGCGTCCAGTACGTCGAACGCTCAATCGACGAACTGGAAAAGAAAGTCGAGGGCGCAATCGAGCAGGCCAAAGAGCAGTTCGGCTGGTGGGGCTAAGAAGTAGTGCAGGAACAGGATTTTGGGGCGTTTAGTTTCGTTCAGACGTTTGTATCTCTGTTTTCGTTTTTTCGATGGCAAATTCCGATTCCAATGAAACCGCACCACGTCCTCCCCAACCGACTCCTTCGCGCGGGCGACTACTGTCGTTTCGCGCGCCAGATGGTCTGTTTCGATTCACGAATTTTCATCAATCCAGTGGCGTGCGCGTCGGCAGGGCCGAGGAATCCTCGGCCCTGCCGATTACTGCGCGAGGGATGACTGAGTGAACGAAGTGAGCGAAGGAGTCGGTTGGGGAGGAACGTGGCTTGCGGTGGCGGTTGCGGTATTTGTTGTCGTGATTCGCTATCAGCATACTCAACAAAGAGATGTTATTTACCGAAATAGATGAAAAAAGACGGTAATAAAAATACCCACTAAATCCGTCTTCAGACACTGTTCCCTACGTAGTCTCCTTCGACTTTTTATTCCTGCGCGCAAAACCACCGCTCATGAACGCGGATGATGTTGCGAATCTCATCGAATCGGAACTCGAAGACGCCGACGTGACGGTCACCCACCCACGAGGGGAACACGACGAAGACCACCTCGCGGCCCTCGTGGTTTCCCCGGCCTTCGAAGGGAAATCGCTGGTGCAACAGCACCAACTGGTGTACGACGCGCTCGGCGACCACATGACGACGGACATCCACGCGCTCGAACTGAAAACGTACACGCCCGAAGAGTACGAGGAGTAACGGGTCGGAAAGTTGTAGTTTTACACGGATTCCGATTGAGCACATTATTTATCCGTGGCCCAAGACCCCACGGGTATGAGCGACGAAGATTACCGAATCGAGGAGGACAGCCTCGGGGAAATGCAGGTACCGGCCGACGCCTACTGGGGCGCACAGACCCAGCGCGCAGTGCAGAACTTCCCAATCTCGGGCATCACGTTCGGACGACGGTTCATCCGCGCCCTCGGCGTGGTGAAGAAGGCCGCGGCACAGGCAAACCGCGACCTCGGCATGATAGAGGAGGACGAGGCGGAAGTCATCATTCAGGCCGCCGACGAAGTCATCGCGGGCGAACACGACGACCAGTTCCCGGTTGACGTGTTCCAAACCGGCAGTGGCACCTCCTCGAACATGAACGCCAACGAGGTCATCGCCAATCGCGCCGCCGAAATCTACGGCAGTGAAGTCGGAAGCCGAGACATCCACCCGAACGACCACGTCAACTTCGGCCAGTCGAGCAACGACGTGATTCCGACCGCGATGCACGTCTCTGCGCTCGAAGCAGTCGAAAAAGACGTTCTTCCGGCACTCGACACTCTCCGAGAGGCACTTGCTGCGAAAGAAGAGGAGTACGACGACGTGGTGAAAACGGGTCGCACCCACCTTCAGGACGCAACCCCGGTTCGCGTCGGACAGGAGTTCGGCGGCTACCGAACCCAAGTCGAGAAGGGACTCGCCCGTATCGACCACACGCGCGACCATCTCGCCGAACTCGCCCTCGGCGGTACCGCGGTCGGGACCGGCCTGAACACCCATCCGGACTTCCCGGAACTCGCCGCGGAGTACATCAGCGAGGAAACCAACGTGGAGTTCCGCGAGGCAGACAACCACTTCGAGGCGCAGGCCGCCCACGATGCGATGGCGGAAGCCCACGGCGCGCTCCGAACTGTTGCCGGGTCGCTCAACAAAATCGCAAACGACCTTCGTCTGCTGGCGTCCGGTCCGCGAAACGGACTCGGGGAGGTTGACCAACCTGAAAATCAGCCCGGCAGTTCCATCATGCCCGGCAAAATCAACCCGGTCGTCGCGGAGGCGGTCAATCAGATGCACAAGCAGGTCGTCGGCAACGACACCGCGGTGGAGTACGGCGCAGCGGAGGGCCAAATCGACCTCAACCTGTACAAACCGGTGTTGGCGCACAACTTCCTCCAGTCGGCGGAACTCATCTCGAACAGTAGCACCGTGTTCGCAGAGAAGTTCGTCGGCAAACTCGACATCGACGCGGAACACTGCGAGACGCAGGTCGAACAGAGCATGGCGCTCGCCACCGCGCTCAACCCGCACATCGGCTACGACAAGGCGTCGAAAGCGGCAAAGGAAGCCCTGAAAGAAGGCAAGACCGTCCGCGAAGTCGTCGTCGAAAAAGGCTACCTGAGCGAGGACGAGGCCGACGAAATCATCGACCCCGAAGCGATGACCCACCGCGGTATCCTCGGACAATAAGTCGATTTACGGTTCGTATTTCGAGTCGGGACTCGAAATCGGTTCCGTGGTCGCGGTTCGTTTCGTGGCGTCGAAATTCGTTCCGTTTATTCGAAATCCGTTCCGTGACCCGACCGCCGATTTCGGCGGTCGGGTCAGAACAGGTTAGTGAAGAACGACACCACCGAGTTGAGGATGGACGAGATTCCGTCCCACAGTTTTGCGAAGAAGCCTTTGCTCCCCTCGCTGTTCACGTCCGACGGATTCGAAGTCGTCCCTGTCGTGGTTCCTTCGCCACCGTTCGTCGTTTCGTTTCCGGTCGTCTCCGTCGTCCCCGAGCCACAGCCGTTCGACGTTATCGTGGCTTTCTCGTTCATCTTCAGTTTCGTCCGCGTGGGATTGTTCGCGTTGCCAGAGAGCACTTCCCATTTGTTCACTTGTCCCTCGTATTCGCTCCCCTGTTGGTCGGACAAGAGGGCCTGTCCGTTGAACTGGGGATGTATCGTGAACTCGAAGTCGTTACCGAGTCCGCGGTACACTGCTCCGTCGGAGCGACCACCCTGCCACGTCCAGTGGATGGTCGCGTTCGCAGTTTCCTTGCCGTTCCAGTTCCGATGTTTCGAGTAGTCGAACGTATCGTGGTTCGTCGAATCGTCGTAGCTGTCGTCTTTGACGACGAACTTCCCTTGCACGGGAAGGTTGGTGATACGGAACGACACCGCACCGCCACCGTCGCTGTCCAGTTTGTCGTGCACCATCACGAGGCTCAGTCCCTTCGGGCCGTCGTAGAGGAACATGATGCTGGTGTCGTCACGCTGGAGGTTTTCTGTTCCGAACGAGGCGTACTTGTACGACATCGGGTCGGTGTCGGGCGTGCGGTAGTCGTAGAACTCCTCTATGGGGAGTCCCGAAAGCGAGAGTGGTTCAATCGGAATGCATTTCCCACCCTGTTTGATAGCGAACTGGGAGTTACCGTTCGATTGGGCCGCACCTGTCGACGAGACGCCCCCGAGTACGGCGGTCGAGGCAATGGTCGCCTTAACGAATTGGCGACGGGCAATAGTTGTCGAGTTCTCGGTCATGCTGTCCACGAATAGTACGGTCTGCTGATGTCTTTGTTCCACGCCGACTGATTCACATCAGAGTAGCCCGAACGAATCTGTACGGGTAGCCTTCGAAAGAAGTAGGACGACGATAGCATCGAATCCCGAGAGCGTAGGTCGAGAATAGCACCCGATTCGGAGCGAGTAGGACGAAAATAGCACCCGACAGCGGGCATATGTGGGGCCTACTTTTATACGCCGCCTCCCCCGATGTGCAAGCATGGAGACACTGAACTCCCGCGTCAGAATCGTCTGGTTCGCGGGCGTCCTCACCACGACAGCATTCGTCGGAGCGGTGCTGTTCGCGGTACGTCGATTCGTGTTCGATATTGCGGTCTGGCTTCCTCTCGCGCTTGCAGTCGTAATATTCGTTTTCGGTGGTATCTACACGATTTTTAAATATCGCGTCTGGCGGTTCGAAATCCGCGACGACGATTTGTATCTCGAACGCGGCGTGTTCACTCGCGTTACGACGGTCGTTCCGTTCGTTCGGGTTCAACACGTTGACACCCAACGCGGCCCCATCGAGCGGTTGGTCGGACTCGGAAGCGTCGTCGTCTACACCGCCGGGTCGCGCGGCGCGGACGTGACGATTCCCGGTCTGACGCCCGAACGGGCGTCAGACCTCCAGCGCCGCCTTCGGAACCTCGCAATCGAAAGCGAGTACGAGGACGCGGTATGAAACTCCACCCGCTCTCGCTACCCTACCGACTGCTCACGAGGAGCATGAGCCTCGCGCTCACCCTCTTTTTCGTCGGAACGACGCTCGCGGGTGCGGTGGAGTCTATCAGCATCGGCATCGTTCTCGTCCTCGTCGCCGCCGGACTCCTCGTCGCTGGACTCTGGGAAGTCGTCTACTACCGCCGGTTCGACTACGTCCTCACCGACAGCTCGCTCGACATCGACTCCGGCGTCATCTCGCGACGACGACGGGAGATTCCACTGCGACGGATTCAGAACGTGGACATCAGCCGAAACATCGTGCAGCGCGTGCTGGGAATCGCGCTCGTGGGGTTCGAAACCGCGGGCGGCGGCGAGACGGAAGCCAGCCTCAGGTTCGTCGCCTACGACGAAGCGAGGCGACTCCAGCGCGAAATTCAGCGCAGAAAGCGAGGAGTCGCTGACCGCGACGAAGAAGAGGAAATCCAACCCGACGTGCTGTACGAAATTCGCTCGCCGGAACTGCTCTTGTTATCCGCGATTTCGATAGAACCCCGCGTCTTCGGACTAGTCTTTTTCATCGTTCCGTTTTTCACCGGCATGAACGAGGCGTTCGGCGGCCTGTCGTTTCTGTTCGGACTCGCTCAACTGCTGCTTTCCGCGCTCGTCCTCTGGGTCGCCAGCGCGATGGTGACGTTCGCGCGCTACTACGATTTCACCCTGCTGCGCGTTGACGACGAACTCAGATACGAACGCGGCCTGCTCCAGCGCTACGACGGGTCGATTCCCCTCGACAAGATTCAGACGCTCACACTTCAGGAGAATCCGCTCATGCGACTCACCGGATACGCGACCCTTTCGGTCGAAACTGCAGGCTACGCGCCCGGACAAGGGCCCTCCGGCGGGTCGGAGGCGGCGATTCCTCTCGCAACCCGTGAGCGCGTTCTCCGGTTGGCTCACTCCATCGAATCGTTCGACGACCCGACCTTCACTCGGCCACCGAAACGAACCCGACGCCGGTACATCGTCAGATACGCGCTGGTCGTCGCGGGACTCACGGGACTGGCATTCGCCGTAGACTGGTTCACGGGACTGTTCGAGTTCTGGTACGCCACGCTCGCGCTTCTCGTCCTCGCGCCGGTCGCCGGACAGTATCAGTGGAAACATCGCGGCTACTACGCCGGAGAAAACCACGTCCAGACGAGAAACGGCTTCTGGCGCAGACGAATCCACGTCGTCCCCTACTACCGAGTGCAGACCGTCATTCAGCGCGAAACCATCTTTCAGCGCCGATGGCGATTGGGAACCGTCTTCGTTGATACGGCGAGTTCGGTCGGATTCGGTGGACAGGAGGCCCACGCCGCCGACATCGACGTGAACGATGCGGGCGAGTTTCGGGAACTCGTCCGGCGGAGACTCGGACGCCAGATTCAGGAACGGGCGGGTCGCGCTCGGATGAGAAAAACAGAACCAGAACAGTTCAGCAGTGAGTAACGGCTTTTACGCCTTCTCCTACACTTCAGAAACGGCTTCCACGGCGACAACGACTCGTTCTAATTCGTCGTTTTCGTCGTGAATCGGTGCCGCGCTAACCGAGTAGAGGTCCCACTTTCCGCTAGGACTCTCGTAGCCGAATCGCTTACCTCGGACGCTCGTCTCGTCCAGAAACACTGGCCTGAGTGGGTGATTTTCGTCCAGCAACGGGTCGCCGTTTTTATCGGTAAGCTGCCACTGCGACGAATCGTAAGTTCGGTCCGTTATTTCCTCTTCAGTGATCTCGAGCAGTTCTACCATTCTGTTGTTGGCCCGTGTAATTGCTCCCTTGGCGTCGAGGATAGCGACACCGACCGGACTCATCTCGAACACCTGCTCCAGCACCTCCTTTTCCCTGCGGTGTTCCGTTCGAATCCGGTCTTCGGCAGTGATATCTCGGAAGAAAACGGAGAGTCCTTCCTCGGAGGGGTAGGCGTGAACTTCGAACAGCGTTTCGAGGGGGTCGAAGTACGCCTCGAACGTGGTCGGTTGTTGTGTTTCCATCGCGTTTCGGTACTCGTCTTCGAACTGTGAGTTGACGGCATCGGGAAATTCGTCCCAGACGGATTTTCCGAGCAGTTCCGCTTCGTCTTTGTCCAGTAGTCGTTCGCCTCTCCCGTTGATAAACGTGAACCGCCACTCGTCGTCGAGCGCGAAAAAGGCGTCCGTCACCCGTTCGTAGACGGTGTGTATCCGACGTTGGTACGATGTGGCGGCTTGCTCCGCGCGATACTGGCTGACGACGTTTTCGATGCGGTTTGCCAGCACCGCGTACTGGTCGGCACCGGCAGCTTTCTGGAGGTAATCCGTGACGCCCGCGGAAATCGCCTCGCTGGCGATTTCCTCGCTTCCCTTGCCCGTAAAGAGGATGAACGGAAGGTTCGGAAATCGCCCTCGAACCGCTTCTAGAAATTCGAGACCGTCCATCGAACCCATATCGAAATCGCTGACGATACAGTTGACCGCTAAATCGGTGTCGAGACGGTTACAAGCCACTATCGGGTCGGTTTCGGTGTGGATTTCTGCGTCCGGGAGATATTGAGCTAACAGCGTCGTAGAAAGGCGGACTCGCGCAGGGTCATCATCCACGTGCAGGATTCGAATGGGCGTGCTTTCGGCGAGATTTCCTAGCGCGAGGAAATCGTTCATACGTGGGTTTCTGTCCGTATTTGATTTATATTTTCTGCTCGTCCGCGAGCAGTCTTGCTATTTTGCGTTTTGGAACCGGTAAAATAGGTGTGGTATTCTCTCAATTTCACATAGTATATATGGCAGGAATCTTCCGTCCGTTCGACTCGTTTCTCCCCCGGTCGCCACCCCGAACGACTCGTGCGAACTGGACGGTTTTTTACCCCTCCACGTCTCACGTCCCACCAATGAGCGAGTACGATTACGAGGACCTCGGTCTGGTGGCAGGGCTAGAAATCCACCAGCAACTCGACACCGAGACGAAACTGTTCTGTGGGTGTCCGACCGAACTGCGCGAACCCGAATCGTCGTCCCGAACGTTCACCCGGTATCTACATCCGACTCGGAGCGAACTCGGCGAAATCGACGACGCGGCCTTGGAGGAGAGCCAAATCGACCGCGAATTCGAGTATCTCGCCTACGACACCACCTGTCTCGTCGAAGAAGACGAAGAACCGCCGCACCGACTGGACGAGGAAGCCAGAGAGGTCGTCCTCGAAATCGCCCAACTGCTCGACATGGACGTTATCGACCAAGCCCATCTCATGCGGAAAATCGTCGTTGACGGGTCGAACACGTCCGGATTCCAGCGTTCGACGCTCGTCGCAACCGACGGCGAAATCCAAACGAGCGACGGCCCGGTCGGCGTCGAAGATTTGATGCTCGAAGAAGAAAGCGCCCAGCGAATCGAAGAGCGAGAAGAAGGCGTTCTCTACAGTCTCGACCGACTCGGCATCCCGCTCGTCGAAATCGGCACGAAACCGGACATCAGTTCGCCCGAACAGGCCCGCAAGGCCGCCGAGCGAATCGGGATGCTCCTGCGCTCGACCGGCCACGTAAAGCGCGGCCTCGGCACCATCCGACAGGACGTGAACGTCTCCATCGCGGAAGGTGCCCGCGTCGAAATGAAGGGTGTCCAGAGTCTGGACGACATCGACGACCTCGTCCGCAACGAGGTCGGGCGACAGGTCGAACTGCTCGCCATCCGTGACGAACTCCACGACCGAGATGCGGAAGTCGGCGAAGTGCAAGACGTGACGAGCGTCTTCGAGGACACCGAAAGCGGCGTCATTCGCGGCGCACTCGATTCGGGTGGCAAAGTCACCGCAGTTCCCCTGTTCGGCTTCGACGGCCTCGTCGGGCGGGAAATCCAGCCAGACCGCCGCCTCGGAACTGAACTCTCCGACCACGCCAAACGCCACGGTGCGGGCGGTATCTTCCACACCGACGAACTTCCGGCCTACGGCGTCACCGAGGACGAAGTTGCCGCGCTCCGCGATGCTGTGGATGCTGACGATAGCGACGCTGTCGCCATCGTCGCCGCGAGCCCGGAGGTCGCAGACGGCGCAATCGAGGCCGCCGCAGACCGCGCGGAAGTCGCACTTGACGGAATTCCCGAGGAGACCCGCGGTGCGAACGAGGACGGAACGTCGCGCTACCTCCGCCCGCTTCCGGGCGCGGCGCGGATGTACCCCGAAACCGACGTTCCGCCGGTCGATTTGGACCCAACAGAAGTCGAGACGCCCGAACTGCTCACCGAGAAGGTCGAACGCTACCAATCGGAATTTTCGCTCGGCGCGGGACTCGCCGAACAGGTCGCTTACGGTCGCCGGATGCCGCTGTTCGAGCGCGCCGTCGAAACCGGCGCAGACCCGACGTTCGTCGCGGGACTGTTGGAAAGCACGGTGACGGAACTCCGGCGTGAGGACGTTCCGGTCGAGAATCTGGACGACGAGCATTTCCTCGCCGTCACCGACCTCGTCAGCGACGGCGACTTGGCGAAAGAGGGCGTCAACGACGTGCTGACGCTTCTCGCCGAGAATCCGGAGCTGTCGGCGGAGGAGGCGGTCGAAGAGGCTGGCCTCGCTGGTGTCGGCGAAGACGAAGTCCGCGAGGCAGTCGTCACTGTCGTCGAACGAAACGAGGAACAGGTGGAAGAAGAAGGCATGGGCGCGTTCTCCGGCCTGATGGGCGAATGTATGGGACAACTGCGCGGGAAAGCGGATGGTGACCTCGTGAGTCAGGTGCTCAGCGAGGAAATTCAACAGCGAGCCTGATTCGACAGCGCCTCTGATTTCGATTTTTGCCAGCAGGATTTTATCGGGTGGGCACGAAAAATCGGTGTGAATGTTCCAATCGAATAGCCGTCTCTCCGGCGGCAATTTGCCGTCTCTCCAGCGGAGGACAATTGCGTGAGTTCTGACGCGGAGGTTGACCCGACCGGGGCCACGCTCTCCTACGGAAATATCCTCGAACGCGAAATCAACAACGCGCTGAAAGAAATCAATCGACCCTCGAAAGGGTTGTTCCTCTCCGGGTTGGCCGCTGGACTCAACGTGAGTTTTGGCGCGCTGTTCATGGGGATGGTGCTCACGTTTTCTCCGTCGTTCCCATCCCCGTTAGTCAAGCAGTTTCTCCTCGCCGCCGCCTCGTCCGTCGGCTTTCTGTTCGTCGTTCTGGGTCAGACGGAACTGTTCACCGCGCACACGACGATGGGCGTTTTGCCGGTGCTCGACGGACGAGCCTCAAAATCCGAACTCGGCGAACTGTGGGGCGTCGTCTACGTCTCGAACCTCCTCGGCTGTGTCCTGTTCGCGGGATTCATCGCGCTTCTCGGCCCGGCCCTCGGTATCGCGGAACCCGCGGCGTTCGGAACCCTTGCGAACGCACTCATTCCGCTTCCAGCGTGGGTCATCTTCCTCTCCGGCGTCATCGCGGGGTGGCTCATGGGACTCGTCACATGGCTCGTGGCCGCCAGTCGGGACACCGTGAGTCGAATCCTGTTCGTCGTCATCGTCACCACCGGAATCGGACTCGGCCCGTTCCATCACTGCCTGCTCGGAACCACGGAAGTGCTGTCCGCGATGTTCATGGGACAAGGCGTCACGCTTGGCGATTTCGGTCACTTCCTCGGCTGGACGACGCTCGGCAACGTGGTCGGCGGAACCGTCTTCGTCGCGCTCGTGAACTACGGCCACGTCGCGCTCTCGGAAGATTACGAAGTCGAGGACGAGACGAGCGAAGACACGCCCGATACGGCCAGCAATGATTGATTTCGAGTTGCCATGATGGTTTGAATCACCACGATTGGTCAACTGCCCCTACTACTGACTGCGGAATGCGCCGCAGAAACGTTCTGCAGGGCAATTCGGAATACCGGCGTTAGGAACAGTCGAGTCATTTCGTCAAATCAGTTATCAGTTCGTTTTTCGCCGTCATTTCGTTGACCAACAACAGCAGTCCGTGAACCGCGACGAGAACGACGACGGCAACGAGAATCAGGCCGCCTTCGATCGGACTGGACAACAACCCGAGCGCGACGATGAGCGTCGTCGCGCAGGCTGGCGGATGTCGAACGCGGAACGCCAACATCCCGCCGACGGTGAGGACGATGGCGATACAGCTACTAGCGGCGAGTCGAAGCCCCGGCATCGAAAACGGCGGCACGTGCGTCGTCATCGTGACGCCCCCCGCAAGGAGATGATAGGCGAGCAACCCGGCGACGACGCCGATTGCGTGACTGCCGACGACCCGTTGGGAGTCGCTCGCCTCCCCGTCCGGAAACATGGCCAGCACGAACGCGGACGGGCCGAGGCTCGGAAACAGCATCGGAAAGCCGGTTAACCACGCGAACACGCCGAGTACCGCGATGAGAAACCCCGTGTGAACGCTCGTTGCCACCCGCTTGTCCATGTGCTCACTCTCCTATCGACCAGTAAAACGACCCCGGTATCGAGTCGTTAGCGAACGACGGTGACCGGAACCGGCGAATTTCTGACGAGCGTTTCCGCCACGCTCCCCAGCAGGATTCTGGAGACGCCCGACCGGCCGTGGCTCCCCACGAACAGTTGATCGATGTCGTTTTCGTCCGAGAACTGAACGACGGTTTCGGCGGTGTCACCCGATTCGGTGACCGTCTCGACGGTTGCGCCGTGCTCGTCCGCCCTCTCGCGCACCCAGTCGAATATCTCGGGCGAATCGTCTCTCTCTCCGTAACTCTCGCCGAGCGGGTCGGTGACGTGCAGCGCGACGATGGTATCCTTCGGAAAGAGGCGAAGGACGTGTTCGACCGCTTTTCGCGCCGGTTCCGAGTCGTCCACCGCGATGAGAAGTCGTCTGGTCACGGCGGAACAGATGGTGTCGAGTCACGTAATCGTTGATGCCGAGATACTAAGACGACGGGCGTGCGGGCCGAGAGCGATGAATCGCTCTCGGCCCGCAGTCGTTCGACTCGTAGTCAGTATCGGCCAACAAACGACTCGAATCTATCTCTATCGACCGGCGGTTCGCCGCACCGCGGCGACCGCCTCTCGGGAAACGACCGACCAGCGCGGTTCGCTGACCCGCTGTGAGAGGTAGTAGGCACAGGCGACAAGAACGACTGCGAAGGCCGCGTCGGTTATCCAGTGGACGCCGAGATACAGCGTCGAGAAGACGATTGCGACCGTGAGAACGCTGATGGTGTAGGCGTAAGCGGTACCCGCCTTTCGGGCGTACAGCGCCGCGAGAACCGACAGTCCGGTGTGGAGGCTTGGGAACGCCTTGACCAGCGTATCGGTCGAGAAGATGCCGTGTTGGATTGCCGGGTCGAGTTCGTACATCAGCGGTTCGACGGTGGTCAGGTACAAAGAGGACACCTTCACTGGGAAGAGGATGAAAAAGGGCACCGACAGCAGTACGAGGAACACGTAGGCGAGCGCGTAGCGTTTCGCCTCCTCCTCGTCGTGTGCCTTCAGTTTGAAGTAGGTGAACAGCACGACGAACGGGAACCCGACGAGATACACCGCGGTAAACAGGAGCGTCAGCGGCGTCGAGGCGATTCCCTGAAACGTGGCGACAGTTGCGCCTTCGATGGCGTAGACGAACTCAGTGAAGGTTCGTCCGGCGTGGAAATGAAGTGCGAGGGTGTTGACGATATTCGTGACGACCCACGCCACGCCGAGGTATTTCCAATCGGTTTTGAGGAAATCGCGGAGTAGGGTGCGGAGACTCGCATCCGGCAAAAACACGATTTTCCCGACCATGAGTGTCGCGATGCTCGGAACCGCTACCAGCAGTGTGAACTGGGTTCCAAGGGGAAGGGAATGAAAGTGGAGGGCAGACAGCATGCTACCAGTTACTCTGACGACACGACATAAAGTAGTTACCTATCGTTGCAGGTCGTTCGACGCACGTCTGACGCCTCTGTGCGCTGATTTGCCCGACGGACGATACCGCGGAGCGTCGTAATCTCCCGACCAGTCGGGTGTGCTCGCCCGATTATCCTCCGAATCATTCGCATGGCCTTGGGTCGCTTTTCCTCTGGATGGCCGCTGCTTTCGAGCAGGTCGGCGAACGTCTCGTAAAAGCCCTCGATTTCCGCTTCGTTCGCGCGCTCCCGCTCGACATCGGGCAGTTGGCACTCTTCGACGGTCAAATCGCGGAGTTCGTACAGTGTGACCGTTGCGGCCTGTCCGAGATTGAGAGCAGGGTACTCCGCGCTGGCCGGAATCGAACAAACTTCGTCTACGCGCGCGAGTTCGTCGTTCGTCAGACCGTTCGCTTCGCGTCCGAAGATGAGGACGGTTTCCGTCTCGACTTCGGCCAAACTGTCCGCCAACTGGCGCGGCGTCGTGAACGGAAACCGAACGTGGCGACTCGCGTCCTCGTTCGTCGTCGCGGTCATCCCGACGGTGTGGTAGTTTTCGACCAACTCGTCGAAGCTCACCTCGTCGTAGTT
Organism: Haladaptatus litoreus; assembly: GCF_900156425.1. GTDB lineage: Archaea > Halobacteriota > Halobacteria > Halobacteriales > Haladaptataceae > Haladaptatus > Haladaptatus litoreus. Next base: position 888,567 of record NZ_FTNO01000001.1, on the reverse strand, counting down.
CGGCAACACGTCGTTCCGGGCTTGCGCGGCGAAGCCGTAGGCGTCGCCGTCGCGCTCGATTTCCGGCGGATTCACGAGCTTCAGGTCGTCCATTCCAAAGTTTTTCATCGCCCGCGCGATGGTGCCGATGTTGCCGGGTGTCTCCGGTTCGACGATGGCGACGGCGGGTTTCATTTCGGATATTCCTGCGAAATGTCCACGTCGCGGAGGTTGATTTTCTCCTGTTCGTCTTCGGGCAGTTCGACGTTTAGCTCTTCGAGGTCGGGTTCCGGCGGTTCCGGCAGATCGTCGGGGTCGGTATCGACGTGTTCCATCGAACCGTAGCCTTCTGGTGCGCGCCCGCCGTCGGCGAACCATTCGTGGAACTCGTCTTGCAGTTCGTCCTCGCCACGGAACTGCTCGCCGCCCTCCTCGAAATACCAGTAGAGGAAGTCGGATTCGTGTTCCGAACAGACCGAGATTTCGGAGAGCGGTTCGCCGTACACGACTTCGGTCACGTTGCAGTCCGTGAGGTTTTCGTCGCCGTGCATTAGCCAGCAGGCGTCACAGGGCGTGCCGACGAGCGCGGTTAGCCGTCCGAGTCGCTTTTGCGTATCGTCGGAGATTTCGTCCATCGGTCGGTAGTTGCCGTCCTCGGTGAACACCTCGTCCTCGTCGAATCGCCAGCCGCGAAGCCCGATACTCACTTTACCCATTATGCCTCCGTAACGACTGCAAGGACAAAAAGAGCGTGTCTGTGGGCCGGCGGATGAAACTTCCGCACCATCGTTTCACAGCATCACCATACGATATTAGATAATGATTTTTATCGCCCAATATCTGTTTGATAATATATCTGGGAAATTATATATTGTATGAGTAAAATATTAGCCCATGGCGCAACAAATGGGGCGAAAGACGACTGGAGTCGAACTCGATTCGGACATCGAAGACGGCCTTCTCGACACGGAATCCGCAAACGACGATGTAAACGAAGCGCGCGAGGGACTGCTCGAACTGTACGAATCGTCTGGGGAAATCGCCGAAAGCGTCGGCGAAATCGCGGCGCTTTCGAGCGAACAGTCCACCGGAATGAAAACCGTCGCGACCGAAGTGTCGGAGCTGAGCGCCGCGATTCAACAAGTTGCCGCGTCCGCCGAGCAGGTTTCTGCGGCGAGCGAACAGGCGCGCGACCGGGCAAAGGACGGGCAGGACTCCGCGGAAGATGTCGTTTCGGCGATGGAGACGATACAGCAGTTGACCGCGAACGTCGCGCGTGACGTGTACACCATCCGGGAAGGTATCGAGGAAATCGGCGAAATAACCGAAATCATCAACACAATCGCCGACCAGACGAACCTCCTCGCGCTCAACGCCTCCATCGAGGCCGCCCGCGCGGGCGAAGCAGGCCGAGGGTTCGCCGTCGTCGCGGACGAAATCAAGGAGTTGGCGACACAGTCACAAGAACAGGCCGGGGACATCGAAGGAATGGTGACGAGGATTCAGGGAGATGCGGAAAGTGCTGTCACGCGATTGGACGAAGGCGAAGAGGAGATAGAAGCCAGCATCGAACAGGTCGATGTCGCGATGGACAGCCTCGACGAAATCGGCGAGGCTGTCGAGGAAGCGACGCTCGGCATCGAAGAAGTTGCCGACGCGACGGACGAACAAGCCGCCAGCGCCGAGGAAGTCGCGTCGATGGTTGACCAAACGGCACAGAACGCGACCACGATTGGCGACGAAACGGGCGAAGTCGCCGCTGCCGTCGAAGAACAGACGATGGCAATCCGGGACATCAACGACGCGATGGAAGAGATGGCCGAGTAACATTTACCGCTACCATCCAAATTTTTATCTCTTTTCGGTTCCATCAGTTATCTAACAATGCGTCCCGCAGAGATTTCGTTCCGTGGTGGGGGTAATTCGCCCGATTTCCACGACGTTCTCTCCGAATTCAAGCGACAGGGCTGTAATATTCTCGTCACGGGGCGAGTCTCTGAAACAACGACGAACCGGACGACGATACAACTTCTCGGGGCTTCGACGGAAGAGAGAAAGCGCGTGCTGGTGTTTATGGGAAAAACAGCCAAATACGCAAATTCGAAACTTCCCGCCGGAACGACGACCGACGACTCGAGCGTCTGGGTCATCGACTGGGGTAACGACGAGCGCGCAATCGTCGATTCGATACCCATGCCAACGATTCCGAACTCGACCAGTTCCTCGGACGACCCGCTCCGCGAACTTCGTTCGGAAATCGTCACCGCGGTTAGCTTCTACGACGAGTGGGCCGACGGACTCGGTTCCGCGGAACTCCGCCTTTCACTGGACTCGCTCGTCAAACCGCTCGAACAGCACGACCAATCGGCCGTCGAACGATTTATTCGGACAGTGACGGCCCTCATCAGGGGCGTTTCGGGAATGGCCCATTATCACCTCCCACTGCCCGACGACGGAGACATCGTCCAAGAGTTATCCCCGCTGTTCGACGCCCGCGTCGAACTGCGCCAGACGGACAGTCTCGTGCCGGAACAACGATGGCACGTTCCACAGTACGACCAAATGACGAACTGGGTGCGACTATGACTGACGTCTCTTTTTCGACCGACATGAGCAATTCGCCTCGACCCGAGTTCGAGACGATTTCGGACCCGTTCGGCGTGTTAGTGTACGACCCAATCGAGCAGATTCGGTTCGAACTTCACACGTCTTCGTCTCCGACCCTTCGTCCCAAGAGTGTCGATAACTACCAGTTCCCAGTCACCTCGGCGGTGACGTTTTCGACTGACAGAATCGTCGTGCCGAAACTGCTCGGCGTCTATGGTCGCAACCAAAATTTCGAAATCGTATTCAGTTGGTCTGGCGAAACAGAACGTTCCGCTTCCTCTCGCGGCGCGTCCTATCTAGAGTTTGATGTCCTCCCAATCAAACTATATCTTGCTGTCAACAGTCCGGTGACGATATCCGCCACCGGATCGAACACGGTCATCGAACTGGGATCGGAGTCAGTCGTAACGCTCGGTGCCCGCTCCCTCCACGAACGCCCTGCCGGGACGATAACGGTTCCCGACGATGTGGATGCCACGATGCGAGCAGTTTCGCTCCTCGGGTCGGCGCTGAAAACGACGAGTCCAGAACGCTCGTTTCCGACCCTGCGAGGCCACCCGCCGACCATCGAACGCGGCGAGAAATTCTCCGTGTCGGATGGTATCGAACGCCCGGATACCGGGGTCGAACTGGTTATCCCACCGACCCGTGAATACGTATATCCCGCTACGTCGCTCGCGTACTATCTCGGCGCAAAGGTCGTTCCTGGAACCAGTCCGCGTCTCGTTGCCAACGGGGCAGAGTACGAACTTGATGGGCCAGCAGGCTACGAAACCGAAGTTGGGCGAGCCCTTCAGCATCTGTTCTTTCTCGACTGTCTCACCAGAACTGAAGGATTGTATCAGATGCCACTGCACGAGCGTCAGCAAGTCGAATCACGTATCGACCTCGATTACGCCGCGCTGTACGAGATGCCACTTGCGGAGCGACTGGCGGCGTACTTTTCCGTCCCGTTCGAACTGCTCGAAACGAGCAGTCCGAAGTGGCACCTCACGACAGACGTGACACCGACGCCCGAAAACGTCGAAGTTCTCCCGTTCATTGCGGACGACCTCTCACTCGTGCGCTGTCCGACGGAACCGAAGAAAAATCCGACGCGAGCACCGCCGACGAAAATCGGTGATTTCTGTCGAGGCACGGAGTCGGAGTCGGAATCGGAACCACGAGCGATGCCTCCCGATCGACTCACCGTCGAACCGGAACCGACCGACAGCGTCGAGCACGCGTGGGTCGGCGAGGGATGCCCGCTCGGAAGCAACAAAGTGACGCTCACCTCGCTTCAGCGGCGCATCGAACGAACCGCTCCCGACCGGTCGAACATCCGTATTCGGGTGGTCTGTAACGACGAAGCGATGCGAGCCGAAGGAATCGTCAAAGAAATGTACGGCTTTCGGAAGTTAGTCGACTACGACGTCGAGATTGCATACGACCTCACAACTACCGAACTTCGTGACCTATTGGCGAGTCCCATCGACTTCCTCCACTACATCGGTCACGTCGATTACGACGGTATCCAGTGTGCGGACGGAATTCTCGATTGCCGTGACATAGAGAACGTCCAAGTCAGAACGTTTCTCCTCAACGCCTGTCGGTCATACGAGCAAGGAACCGAACTGATAGAAAAGGGAAGCCACGCAGGCGTCGTCACCCTCTCCGACGTTTCCAACCCGACCGCGACGAAGGTCGGGCGAACTCTCGCGCGTCACCTCAACGTCGGGTTCCCGTTCCGAGTCGCACTCTCAATCGCCAGAAAGCAAACCCTTTCTGGCTACGAGTACATCACGATAGGCGACGGGGGAATGTCGCTTTGCCAACCGCAGTCCGGGGCGTGCTATTACGGTCACGTCTCGCGCACTGACGAGGAGAAATATTTGCTCGAACTGCGGTTATACGTCAACCAGCAGTTCTCTATCGGTATGTACAATGACGTCCTTTTGGACGTTACAGAAAACGTGTATTTAGGCTCCGGCACACTCGACACCTTCGAACTGACCGCAGAGGAACTGGATGGCTTCTTCGAACTGGAATCTATGCCGTTTGAGTACGACGGTGACCTCTACTGGAGCGACGACATCACCGCGGCCGACCTCTGCTGAGACGGACTAATTTTTATCCTTGCACTGCACTCGTTTACATATGCAGAGTGTCTCCGAAACCCGGCAACGTGCTGAACCTATGCATGGTTTGCCATGGCAGGATTCGTCTACTGTGGTTTTCGGATACGACTACCAACTAACGGAGTGGGTTCGAGATGGCTGATTCGATTTCGCCGACTGGTAGAGACAGGTCGTCTGTTCCGGTGTTCGATACAATTACGAATCCAATAGGTGTCGAGATTCACGACCCGATAGAGAAAGCTCGGTTTGAGTTCTATACGCCAAAAGCGGTTTCACTGCGATCTGCGAGTACGGACGGGTTTCCGTTTCCGATGGATTCTGCAGTCGAATTTTCGACGGCGACGATTTGTCTTCCGAAACGGGTCGAAGTCAACTTTTGGAAAGGAAACGATACTATTGAGCACTTTAATCCGAGTGTAGGTTTTCTATCGATGCCAAAGAGAAAATATTATCTGACGTTTGGAACATCACCGATGAAAATCTACATTGGTGTGGAATCCGCTGTGGATGTGACGTGCAGGGATGGAAACACCGTAATAGATTTCAATAGGGAGCAGTCAGTACGTGTCGCTGCCCGGTCACTGCATCGACAACCTTCAGATGTAATAACAGTCACCGAGGATGTTCGAGACGTAATGCGAGCGGTGTCATTGTTTGGGTCGGCACTGAAAACCACGAGTCCGGAGCGGTCGTTTCCGACGCTACGTGGCCATCCACCACTCATTGAATCGGGAGCCGAATTTTCAGTACCGAAATCCATCGAACGTCCCGATACGGAAATCGAAATCGAAGTTCCACGAGAGTATGCCTCAGTATATACAGTAACGCCACTCGCGTTTTATCTCGGTGCGAAAGTCGTTCCCGGACAGTCCCCTCGGCTTGTTGCTGATGACTTCGAATATTCACTCACGGGGTCTGCTGATTTCGAACAAACGGTCGCTGATACGCTTCAGCAAGTATTCTTTCTCGACTGCGTAACACGAACCGAGGGGTACTACGATTATACCATACAGTCATGTCAGGCGGTGAAAGAACAGCTCGACATCGATTTCACCGATTTGTACGACTCCTCACTTGCAGAGCAACTCACAACATATCTCACCATTCCCTCAGAAATACTCGAACCGCACATGCCACAGTGGCATCTGACGACCGATATTGTCCCAACGCCTGAAAACATTGGAATTCTTCCGTTTGTTGCGGATGACCTCTCACTCGTTCGTTGCCCGGCAAAGCCGACGGGAAAACCACTCCGTCCACAACCTCCTGCAGTCGCAGAATTTTGTCGAACTACATCGATGGACGGAGAGTCAGACCCATCGAGTGAGTTGGTTGTAGAGCCAACGCCGACAAACACTATGGAGCATGCGTGGGTTGGTAGGGGATGTCCGCTCGGAAGTAATAAACTCACAGTTGACTCTCGGCGGCGGCGTATCGAACAAGAACCTGCCGAACAATCGGATATCCGGATTCAAATTGTCTGCAACGACGAGGGTATGAAGGCAGAGGACAAAGTAAAAGAACTGTACGGCTTCCGTGACCTCGTAAAGTACGACGTTGACATTGCATACGACCTGACAACAGATGAACTTCGCAAAATGCTGAACGAGCCGATTGACTTTCTTCACTATATCGGCCATGTTGATCATCAAGGAATCCAGTGCGTTGATGGAACGGTAGACACAACGACACTCGAAACAGTTGGTGTGCAAGCATTTTTACTCAATGCCTGTCGGTCATACAGACAGGGAGAAGCATTAGTTAAAAAGGGAAGCCAAGCAGGCATAGTCACTCTTTCAGATGTGGCGAACAGAAGTGCAACGAAAGTAGGACGGACGTTAGCTCGACTTCTCAATGCGGGATTTACACTGCGAGCTTCGCTGTCGTTCGTACAAGAAGAGACGCTAACTGGGCACCAATACATCATCGTTGGAGATGGTGGAATGTCACTTTGTCAGGCAGCGTTTGGTGTTTGTCCATATCTAGAAATTAAACCGAATAGGGACATATTCATTGTCAAAGAATATGTCTCTCTTGTCCCCCAATTCGATACCGGTGCAATATATCAATACTTTCACGGAGATAGTGACACGTTCTACTTGTGTCCTGGTCATATTGACACATTTGAAATGAATGCTGATGAACTGAATTCTTACCTGAACAAATACGACCATCCTGTCGAATACGACGGCGACTACTACTGGAGCGACGACATCACCGCGGCCGACCTCACCTGAAAGGGCCGACTTTTATTCTTCCTCTTCCCTGACTTCGAGTATGCAAAACGTCTCCGCCGGAGGACTCGAAATCGGCCCGGCGCATCCGCCCCGAATCATGGGCGTACTGAACGTCAGCGAGGAATCTCCCTACGACCCAAGTGTCTACGATAACCCGGTAGACGCCGCCGAATACGTCGATTCCGAACTTATCGGTGAAGGTGCCGACATCGTCGATATCGGATTAGAATCGGCGAACAAGCGGTTCGAAGTGCTGACCGCGGAGGAGGAACTCGACCGACTCGACACCGCAATCGAAACGGTTGAGCACGCTGACGATGCGGTGTTCTCCATCGAAACGCGCTACGCCAAGGTCGCAGACGAAGCCCTCTCGCGGGGATTCGACATGGTCAACGACATCTGTGGGTTCGCCGACCCGGAGATGGCATCCGTCTGTGAAGCCCACGATGCCGTCGTCGTGAAGATGGCCAGTCCCCCGGATTTGCAACGCCCCGGCGCGATAGCGCGCGTGGACGACATCTACGATGCACTGGCGCGCGAACCGCTGACCGACAAAACCATCCTCGACCCGGCGTTCGGGGGCTGGAGCGAGGACAAAACGCTTGCGGACGACCGGGAAACGTTCGACCGACTCGGGGAACTGCGCCGGTTCGAACGCCCGATTCTCGTCTCCATCAACCGGAAGAACTTCCTCGGCGAAGTCGTGGGAAGGGACACCGAAGACCGCCTGCCAGCGAGTCTCGCGGCGACGGCGCTGGCGGTCGAACGCGGTGCCGACGTGATTCGAACGCACGACGTGAAAGAAACGCTCGACGCCGCGCTCATCGGCCACGAGTTCGGGCGCGAAAGAGCGGGCGAGTAACTCGTATGAACTTCGTCGACTGGGAACCCGTCTATCGAAAAATCCTCGCCGATTTCGGCTTTTCCCGAGACGACGACGAACGCGCCCGCGACGTGCTGGCTGACTTTGTAGAACCGTTCGATAAATCCAGATTCGACGCCCTCGCCGGGAAAACAGTCGCTATCGCGGGAGCAGGGCCGTCGCTCGAAAACGAACTCGACAAAGCCAGAGATGCGGATACGGTGCTGTCGGCTTCGACTGCCACCGACGTGCTCCTCGACGCCGGAATCTCCGTAGATTGTATGGTGACCGACCTCGACAAAAATCCGGAAACCGCCCGCGGGTTGACCGAACAGGGGATTCCGGTCGCGGCGCACGCCCACGGCGACAACGTCCCCGTAGTCGAATCAGTCGTCCCGACGTTCGACGTGAATCACGTGCTGGCAACGACGCAGGCCGAACCGCGAAGTTCCGTTGAAAACTTCGGCGGGTTCACCGACGGCGACAGGGCGGCGTTTCTGGCCGACCATTTCGGAGCAGAGGAACTGATTTTCCTCGGGTGGGATTTCGACGACCCCGGCGTTGACGCGATGAAACAGAAAAAATTGCAGTGGGCGGAGCGTCTGCTGTACTGGTTGGAACAGCGGCGTGAAGAGCGATTTTCGGTGCTCGACGGTCGGCGTGAGGAAATCGACGCGAGTTGGCTTCCGAAGTAGCGATATCGCAGATTTCGCTATCGAAACTGCACTAATGTATTTAGGCACAGACAGTAAATCGAACCGTAGAATGGTCTCCGAGAAGGAAAAGATGTTGCGGGGCGACCTGTACGACGCGGACGACCCGGCTTTGGAAGCGGAACACGAACAGGCGAGAAATCTCACCCGACGGTTCAACAACACTGCCGAAACCGAACACGAAAAACGTCGTTCCCTCCTGCGGGAACTGTTCGGGTCTACGGAGGGGAGCGTCGAAGCAAAACCGCCGTTTCGATGCGACTACGGCTACAACATCCACGTCGGCGACGGTTTCTTTGCCAATTTCGACTGCGTGATTCTGGACGTTTGCCGGGTCGAAATCGGGCAAAACTGTCTGCTCGGCCCCGGTGTCCACATCTACACCGCGACACATCCGATTGATGCGCAAACGCGAATCGAGGGGCCAGAGTACGGCAAACCGGTCACAATCGGCGATAACGTCTGGATTGGCGGGAGAGCGATTATCAATCCCGGTGTCACGATAGGCGACAACGTCGTCATCTCCTCCGGCGCAGTGGTCACCGACGATGTCCCGGATGACGTGGTCGTGGGTGGAAATCCGGCGAAAGTCATCAAAGAGTTGGAAGCGGAATAAGAGAGACGACGGAATCGCTTTCGCCGTTCGTCCGTCGAACAGATTTATTTCATAACACGTCGTGTGGTATCGCATGACGCACGACTGTTCGTTTCTTCGCGACTTACGACTCGGCGAAAACCAGATTTCGTTCGGTGATTCCCATCGTTCCGAACACGCAGGAGATTGGGGAACGCCCGAGGACGAACACGTCCGTCCGGACGCAGTCGTTTGGCCGGAATCAACAAAAGACGTTTCAGCGGTGCTCTCTGCCGCAGATGAGAACGAGGTTCCCGTCACGCCCTACGCCGCAGGGACGAGTTTGGAGGGAAACGCCACACCTTCACGAGGTGGCATCAGCCTCGATATGACGCGGATGGACGCCGTCCTCGCGGTACGACCGGACGATTTTCAAATCGACGTGGAACCGGGAATCCTCGGCAAAATCGTGGACGAGACGGTTGCAAAACACGGACTGTTTTTCCCGCCGCTTCCGTCTTCGGGCGACATCTCCACGGTTGGCGGGATGATAGCGAACGACGCCAGCGGGATGAAAACCGTGAAATACGGCGAAGTGAGCGATTGGGTACTGGAACTCGAAGCGGTGCTAGCGGATGGGGAGATTATCACCGCGGGGAGCAAGGCGGTCAAAACCTCAAGCGGGTACAACCTGAAAGACCTCATCGTCGGCAGTGAGGGAACCTTGGCGGTCGTGACGCGGGCAACGCTCGAACTCGCCGGGTTGCCGGAACAGATTCGCGGCGGTCGGGCGATTTTCGAAACCCTTTCGGATGCAGTCGAGGCGGTTTCCGACGCGGTTCGCTCCGGGGTTGACGTGGCGACCATCGAACTCGTGGATGGGACGAGCGCGGGGATGGCGAACGCCTACACCGGCTCGTCGCTTCCCGACGCCCCGATGGTGTTCGTGGAGTTTCACGCGAATCACGGCATCGAGGAGGAAATCGAGTTCTGCCGGTCGGTGTTCGAGGCGCACGATGTGACTCAATTCGAGGTCGCCAGGGGCGACGACATGGACGACCTGTGGCAGGCGCGTCGAGAACTCGCGTTCGCGGTGCAGGCTTACGACCCGGAACTGTCGCCGCTCCATCTCGGCGACGTGACTGTCCCAATCAGCCACTATCCCGAGATGGTTCGGCTCGTCTCCCGACTCGCCGACGAACACGGGTTGCTGATTCCCTGTTTCGGCCACGCCGGGGACGGCAATCTCCACTACTCCGTGCTCGTGGACGAATCCGACCCCGACTACATCGCGCGGGCGAAGGACGTACAGCTGGAAATCGTCGAAAAGGCGATTTCGGTCGGCGGCACCTGCACGGGCGAACACGGAATCGGGCGCGGAAAGCGCGAATATTTAGAACTGGAACACGGTGCGGAGAGCGTCGAAGCGATGCGCCGAATCAAGCGCGCTCTCGACCCGAACGACACGCTGAATCCGGGGAAAATGTTTCCGGAGACGGTCGGCGGCGGACAGATGCGCGACTGAGTGCACTCCTCAGCCGTCGATTTCGGTATCACACACAGGACAGATGTGGGTTCCAGCATGGTTGTCTTTCGAGCCAGTCCAGCCACATTCGGGACACAGAAGGAGGTTCGACATCGTTCCCATTTCGTAGTCCAGTCAGTTAAGAGTGGTTCCGAACCGTGTCGGTACCAGCGGGACTTTACGGTCGGAGCGCGCAGTTGTTCGAGTGAACCCCAACGAAGTCCGAGAGTCGTGGGCGGAGCGGTCGGGGGAGTATTCGCCGGACTACTACGCCCATTACGGGCCGAACGAGACGAGTGAGTCGATACGCTCCTATCTCGACTCCCATCTCGGTTCAAACGCGGCCATCTTAGAACTCGGATGCAGTTCGGGTAGACACCTCGCTTATCTCCTCGAAAACGGCTACGAGAATCTGTTCGGCATCGAAATCAACGACGAAGCCTTCGAGGTAATGGACGACACCTACCCCGACCTCGCAAAGCAAGGAACGTTCTACCACGATGCAATCGAAAACGTCGTGGGCGATTTCGAAGACGGGCAGTTCGATGCCGTGTTTTCCGTTGAGACGCTCCAACACCTTCACCCCGACGACGAGTGGGTGTTTACGGAACTCGCTCGGATTACGGACGACCTGCTCATCACGGTGGAAAACGAGGGTAGTGACGCCGCTGACGGCCACGACTCGGAATCGGCGGAACTCGGCGTCAACTACGTTAACGACGACTTTCCGCTCTACTACCGGAACTGGAATCGGATTTTCACCGACCTCGGTCTCACCGAGGTGGATTCCGAAGTGGGAGAACAGGACACGGTTCGGGTGTTTCGAACGTCCGGTAAGTAACCGAGTCGAAAAGTGAACGACTGAGATTCCATCGGAATCTCAGTCGTGAACCAACACATCGACCACGCTCGGCCCGTCCTCCGCGAGCGCGGTTTCGAGCGTTCCTTCGATGTCCTCGACTGACTCCGCGAGATAGCCACTTGCACCGTGGCTTTCGGCGTTTTTCGGAATATCGACCGGTGGGTCGAAGTCCATCCCGACGAACTCGTGGTCGTCGTCCTCCCCGCCGAACAGCTTTTTAGTGTTGTCCTTCAGGATTCGGTAGTTGCGATTGTCGGAGACGACGACGGTCATATCCACGTCGTACCGGGCCGCCGAGTAGAGCGAGTGCGGGTAGTAGAGGTACGACCCGTCGCCGATGAACCCGACGACCTGTCTGGGGTCGTCCTTCTCGGCTTCGGCCATTCCCGCTCCCACGGCGGCAGGCAGGCCGTAGCCCAACCCGCCGCCTTTGTTCGAGATGTAGCCCTCGCGCTCGAAGGCCCAGCGCGTCAGCATGGCGTATTTCGAGGTAACGCCTTCGTCAACGATGTACGGGTTCGGAACGGTTGCGCGTAGGGTGTCAACCAGTTCGGCTTTCGAGGCGCGCGGGTCGTCAAGAGACTGGTCCTCACCCATCTCGGCCACTTTTTGTTGGGCAAAGGTTTTGAACTGCTGGACGCGCTCCAGTCGTTCGTCAATTTCGTCCTGCCCGATTTCGACTTCCTCCGCGATTTCGTCCATCACGAGTCCGAGGTCACCCGTCACCGCAACGTCCGCAGGGGTGTTCTTCCCGACCTGCCACCGGTCGTCGTTCAGGTCGATAATCGTCGCGTGGTCGGGGACGAGGTCGCGGTCGTGGCGGGTGAGGGTCGTGTTGGTCGAACAGCCCGCGAAGACGACCGTATCGCTGTTCATCACGGCCGCCGCGATGTCTTCGTCCGGGGGGATGTGGGACACCCACTGCTCATGTTTGCCGGGGAACGAAACTTCGCAGGTCAGAATTTCGGCGTGAACGCGCGCCCCGGTCGCTTCCGCCAGTCGAACCGCGGCATCGACCGGGTCGGTGTCCGAGTAGGCCCCGTGACGAGGAATGTGGTCGCCGACGACGAGCACAGGGTCACTCGCTCTTTCGAGCAAATCCGCCGCCTCCGAAATTCCCGTGGGGTCGCCGGAACCGGGATTCTGAATCCGTCCGATTCGTTGCGGTTCGGCGTCGGTCTCGGTCATCATCACGTCCAATGGGAGGGAGAGAAAAACCGGCCCAGTCGGCGGCGTTTGAGCAACGCGAAACGCCCGCCGAAGCATCGTCGGAAGTGCCGAAACGTCGGTCACTTCCGCGCTCCACTTCGTGAACTGGTCGGTCATGGCGAGCAGGTCGCCGGAGAGAATCGGTTCCTCGTGGCGGAAATCGAGGCTGTGCGCCCCCGCCGTGACGACTATCGGAGCACCCGTCACGGACGCGCCGTAGAGGTTGCCGAGTCCGTGTGCGACACCCGGCGCGACGTGGAGGTTGACGACGCCGACTGGGCAGTTTTCGTCGCCAGCATCGTACTGCCGAGTGGTGGCGTATCCAGCGGCCATGCCAACTGCGATGTCCTCGTGCGGGGCGAGGACGTACTCCAACTCGCTGTCGCCCAGCGCGCGCATGACGGGCAGCTCCGTCGTTCCGGGGTTGCCGAAGACGTATCGAACGCCGTAGGATTCGATTGCTTCGGTGAACAAATCCGCCCCCGTGCGTGTATCTGCCATGGGTGTGACTGAACGCGAGACGCTAAACCGTTTCCGGGGCAATCCCTCATCATATTTGATGTGTGTGACTGTGTGAATTGGTACACTGTTTCCGAGAATTTTGAAGTATCACGAGCCAGTAGGCGTATTCCACAACTACGAAGGAGTGTTCCACGAAACATAATGAATCTGTCACGATATCGAAATTCGGTGCTGTTCGTTCTGCTGTCGGTCATCTGGGGGTCGTCGTTCGTCGCCATCGAAGCCGGTCTTCGTTCTTTCCCGCCCGTGCTGTTCGCGGCGCTCCGGTACGACGTTGCCAGCGTGGTGATGCTGGTCGTCGTCGCCGGACTCGGCATTCGCAGAGAGAGCTATCAGTGGCGGCCAGCGAGCCGCACCGACTGGCTCTACGTCGCCATCGGCGGCGTGTTCCTCTTCGGTTTCTACCTCGCGCTCGTCTTCACCGGCCAGCAGTACGTCACGAGCGGCGTCTCAGCAGTCGTCCTGAGCTTGAAACCGGTCGTCACGCCCCTGTTTGCGGTGACGCTCCTGCCGAACGAGCGATTCGGCCGGTTCCAAATCGCGGGCGTGCTGGTCGCACTGCTCGGCGTCGTCGTGGTCGCCAATCCGACATCGCTCGGCGGGGGGACCGTCGGCGTCGGTTTGCTATTCGTCGCCGCGCTCGTCTTCGCCATTGCGTCGGTGCTGACCCAGAAAATTCAGACGACGCTTCCGGTGTTGACCCAACAGACGTGGATGATGGTCGTCGGGGCGCTGTTCCTCCACGCGACGAGCGCCGCGATTCGAGGGGTTCCGAGCGTCTCGCCGTCTCCCACTGCACTCGTCTCGCTCGCCTACCTCGCCTTCGTCGCCAGCATCGTCGGTTACTTCGTCTACTTCGACCTGCTCGAGCAAATCGGTGCCAGCGAAGCAAATCTCGTGAACTACGTCGTTCCGGTGGTCGCCACCCTGTTCGGCTGGCTCCTCCTCGGCGAACCGATAACCGAGAACACGATACTCGGCTTCCTCGTCATCGTCGCCGGGTTCATCCTGCTGAAGTGGGCGACCCTCAAACGCGGTGTCGTCGCGGCTCGCAGGCCGTCCCGGTCGCTTCCGGGCGGGTCGTCGTCCGAAACCGTGGTCGTTTCGGGGAACGTCTACTACCGCCGATAATCGTTCACCCGAACCTACAAGTCGAACAGCGTTGACACGGTTTGCATGGCGATTTGTCCGAACTGCGAGACAGACATCACTCAGTGGGCAGAACGACTCGAACGCGGTGCCGCGGCCAGCACGCCGAAAGTCTGGACGTGTCCCGACTGTGACGCGGTACTCGGCATCACGGATTGGGGGTCGTCGTAGTGTCCATTTCGGGCTGGCGACGACGCGAGGATTTGGAAGGTGGCAAGCAGATACGAATCTGGTTGAGCGAAGACGACGAGACGGAACTGTACGTCGAAAACCTGACCTACCGCGACGAGGGGTATGCGGTCTACGCTTACGACGTGGACGCAGACGAGTGGAACACCATCACGGAAACCGATTCGAGGGCGGACGCCGTCGAAAAGGCGACGGAATGGGCGGGAAGTTGAGGAAATAGTTCCGAACCCTACAGCACCGCCCGTAGTTCGTCGCTCGGTTCGAGGGCTGTCAGTTCGTTCTCTACGTCGAGTTCGGTGAGTACATTCCCCCCCGCTCTCTCCGCCGACTTTTGCATGATTTTCGCGTGACTCAGGTACGATAGCCGTAGTAACCAGAGCGCGTCGTCCACATCACCCGTCTCTCCGACGCGGAACGTCGTCCATCCCGATTCGGGATAGATGTGGTGCGGCCCGGTTTTTCCGTCGGCTACCAACTGGTCGCGCACCCGGCGCGGAAACGCGATGTCGAGGATACCCCACTCGTGGACGTGGCCTATTTCCCGCGGGCCGAGGCGGAACTCCGTTCCGCCGAATCGGTGTTCGTTCGCCTCGATTCCGTCCCAGTTCGACACCTCGGCGACGATTCGGTCGATTTCTTCAGTCATTCCCCTCACCCGCCTCGACCATCTCCATCTTCTGTCCCCAGAACCCGCCGTACTTTTCCACGTCTACGTCGCCGAGAACACGGGTCTGGCACGAAAGCCGAAGTCCCGAATCGGGGTCGTGCGGCGGTTTCGAAAGACGGCTTTTCTCCTTCGCGTTTCGGTCACTGACCACGCCATCCACGGCCACTGCACAGGTTCCACAGACGCCGTTTCCACGGCAGTTCAGATAGTCGGCTGTGCCGTTGTGCGGCGTCTCACCCGCATCGAGAAGCACGTTTCTTAGCACTGCATCTTCCTCGCAATCGATCTCCCTTCCACGAAATCGGACGGTTGGCATACCGTGCTAGTGGTTGGCAGGTGACTTTGCTCTTTCCGCAGAATGAGATACTACCGCACTCGAACCGACCCGAGAATCGACGGAGCAAGGTCGAGGATGCCTACCGACGGAGGCATCCTCAATCGTCGCCGTGACTGTTGTCGGAAGTCTGGCCGTGCTCGGGCGAGGAGTAACCCGAGAGGCCACGGTCGGATGGGCGCGAAGGAGAATGCCCCGGTGTCCCCCAATCCCAATTCGTCCATCCGAAAAAATATGCCTGTGGCCTTACTCGTTGGGCGCTAACGCGGTCATCGTCTCTCGGGCGTCTTCGACCGTCGCACCGCGCGGGAAGCCAACCGCGACCGCATCGACACCCTCTATTTCGGCGAACTTCTGGAACTCCTCGCGGGCGCGCTCGGGCGTCCCTGCGGCGCAGAGGTCGTCCAACAACTCGTCGCCGACGAGTTCTGTTGCCCGTTCCTTGTCGCCGCTTCCCCACGCCGAGGAGATGTCGTTCGCGAGTTCCTCGTAGCCCTGCCGGGCCAGCGAATCCCGGTAGTAGGTGCCCATCCCACCGACGTAGAAGGCCGAGTGCTGGCGAGCGAGTTTTCGGGCACGCTCGCCGTCCTCCAGCGCACAGCAGGTCAAAGAAAGCGTCACCCGAACGTCGTCGGCATCGCGGTTGCCGAGTTCAACGCCGCGCCGGAGGTCTTCCAGTCGGTCGCGCATTCCGTCCGGCGTAAAGACGGTTGCGTGCCAGCCATCTGCAAATCGCCCCGCGAGTTCGACCGATTTCGGCCCCATCCCGGCGGCGTCGATTGCAGGTGGTGTTTCCGGCGCGTCACAGCGCAGACGGAACCCGGCCAGCGTGAAGCAGTCGCCGTCGTAGTTCACCGTCTCGCCCGATAGCACGTTTTTCACGATGTCGATGGTTTCGCGGGTGCGCCGGAGCGGGCGGTCGAACTCCGCGCCGTGCCAGCCCTGAATGACGACTGGCCCACTTGGCCCGAGGCCGATTCGCATCCGACCATCCGAGACCTCTTGCAGGGTTGCCGCAGTCTGGCCGATGAGCGCGGGCGAGCGCGAATAGACGTTCAGAATCGACGGTCCGAGTCCGATTTCCTCGGTGCCGAGGGCCATCGCGGTCAGACTCGTTACTGCATCCCTACCCCACGTTTCGGGAAGCCACGCGCGTTCGTAGCCCAACTCCTCTGCCTGCTGAGTCAGGTCGACGAGGGTTTCGACGCTGGGTTGTGCCGCGACCGGAAGGTGAACCGTTCTCTCTGCGGACATTCGTGACTGGTGATTTTTCGTGCGGCTTCCTATCAGTATCGGTGTTTTCGATGAGATGGGTTTCGTGAAGGTGTGGAGCAGTAGGCGATTTCGATGGTTCAGTACGGCCAACAGCCGGTCATTCGAACAATTCTGGGAATGCCGTCAGCAGTTGCCGACAACACATGACCGCAACCGCCACCGCAGTCTCCCTACTCCTCCCCCGCCAGCGCGGGCTTGCACTCGCGCCTCACTGTCGTTCGTCGCTCACGCGAACGCGCTGGCGCACCCTTCCGGTTACCCGAGCGAGCGACGTGGCGCGCGCTGGCGAGTCGTCGAGGAGAGCGAGATTTCACAGAAATCTCGAATGCGAGCGGTGCAACCGCGAGCAGTCCTCCGAGAAGCCTCGCTGAAGCCGCGCGAGGGATGAGCCACCGAGCGACAGTGAGGGGGCGAATCGGTTGGGTAGGGTGTGGCTGTCGCGGTGCGGGGCGGTTTCAGTAGAGTCGTGATTTCCTAACTACCGCACTGAACCTTCCCACACCGTATCACACGGACTTCAGTAGACGAGACGAAAGACCAATCGCAAACCTCCGCTATCCATTCCACTCACTCCAAACCGCTTCCTCAGAGTTCGGGGGATTCCATAATATCGGGAACACCCGCCGCGGTAATCGTCTCGCCGACGACGTAGGAGGAGGCCGGACTGGCCAAAAACTGCACCACGTCGGCGATTTCCTCGCTCAAGCCGACCCGTCGTTCGACGTCCTCGCGCGCCACATCGTCCGCGCTGATTCCCATCTGTGATTCCAGTCCCTCGGTTGCCACGAATCCGGGGGCAACGCAGTTCACCCGAACGTCGGAACCAGCCCACTCGAACGCCAGCGAGCGCGTGAGGTTGATGACCCCGGCTTTCGCCGCTCCGTAGTGGCTCATGTACGGCGACCCCTGTTGACCCGCGACGCTGGCGATGTTGATGACCGACGCGCCGGTTTTCGCTCCCTTCGATTCCTCCTTCAGCGCCTCACCTGCCGCTTGCGTGCAGTGGTACGTTCCGGTCAGGTTGATATCCATCACCTTCGCCCATCCGTTCGGGCTGATGTCGTCGAAGCCCGCCATGAAACTCGCCCCGGCGTTGTTCACCAGCACATCGAGAGCGCCGAACTCGGAGACGGTGGCGGAGACGAGCGCATCGACTGCATCGCGGTCGGTCACGTCGCATTCGACTGCGAGAGCGTTTTCACCGATTTCCTCGGCCACGGGGTCAACGTTTGCCTGTTCGCGCGAACAGACCACGACGTTCGCGCCGTCGTCCGCGAATCGCTCCGCGACGACCCTGCCGATTCCGCTGGATGCTCCGGTGACGATGACCGTCTTCCCGGCGACTGAAAACTGGTCGGTGGTCAACGCTCCCCGCCTCCCGCGCGAAATTCGAACATAGCTGTCAGTAGCCTAGCCAAAACGAAAGGTCTTGTCGTGGCGGAAATTCGATTAGGAAGACAAAATCGGGAACAAAACCGAAACTTCCCATCCGCAAAGAAACTGATTTTGGTTTCGAAATGGTCGAATAGTGGCCGGAAAGGGTTTCTCAGTAAACCTATCACAGTTGCGTCCGTGAATTTTCCCAAATGGCCGAAGCCGCGTTCGGTGACGACCGGCAATTCAAATTCACTGTTGGGGAAGTGACCGGCGCGGTGGGCGATTCGATAACCGTCCTGCCGGTCGTCGTGGCGGTGGCCGCGCTGACCGATTTAGACCTCGCAGTGCTCCTGCTCGGATTCGCCGTCTTTCAGGTCGTCTGGGGCGTTCGCTACGGCCTGCCGATGTCCGTCGAACCGATGAAGGCGCTCGCCGCGCTGGCAATCGCGGGCGCGCTTTCGGGCGACGAACTCCTGACCGCTGGCCTGCTCGCCGGTTTCGTCCTCCTCGTTCTCGGTAAAACGAGAAGCCTCGAACGACTCACGGAACACGTCGGCGAACCGGTCGTTCGCGGGATTCAGGTTGCGGTTGCGCTCCTTCTCGCCGAGACGGGCGTCGGCCTCGTACTTTCGAACCCGACGCTCGCGGGACTCGCGCTTTTCGTCGCACTCGTTATGGCTGGGGCGGGCTATCGAAAAACCAGCGCGCTCGTGATACTCGCGCTTGGGTTCGCGTTCGCCGGATTCCGCGTCGGACTGCCGACGGCCAGCATTCCGGCGATTTCGTTCGCCCTCCCTCGCGCCTCGGCGCTCGGGTCGGGCGTCCTCTCGGCGACCGCTGGACAGTTGGCCATGACGGTCGGAAACGCGGCGGTCGCGACCTCACTGCTCCTGTCCGACCTGCTGGAGGCCGAGGTGTCCCCGGACGAACTGGCGACCAGCATGGGCGTCATGAACCTCCTTGCGGTTCCCTTCGGCGCGATGCCGATGTGTCACGGAAGCGGCGGCGTCGCGGGAAAGTACACCTTCGGCGCGCGAACCGCTACCGCGAACCTCGTTCTCGGCCTGTTTTACGCGCTCGCGGCCCTGTTTGCGGTGCATCTCGTCGCGGCGTTTCCGCTTTCCGTCTTGGGCGTCGTTCTCCTCCTCGTCGCAGTCGAACTCGGACGTGCGGGGCTTCGAACCGACGACCGTTTGCTGGCGGTCGGAATCGGGATTCTCGGCCTGCTCACGAACGTCGGAATCGCGTTCGTCGTCGGCGTTCTGGGCTGGTGGCTCCGGAGAAAAGTATAATCGTTGCGCGCCTGTCAGCTATGCTATGAGTGACCCTTCGGAACCCTACGGCCCGAATCGCCAGCGGGAAGTGTACGCTGGCGGGATGCTTGCGAATCAGACCCCAGACCTTCCGACATCGCCGGAAAAACTCGCCGAACTCGCCCGCGAATCGCTGTCGCCGGAGGCCCACGCCTACGTCGCGGGGTCGGCGGGTGCCGAGAGCACGAAGGACGAAAATCGCTCGGCGTTCGACCGCTGGCGAATCGTCCCGCGGATGCTCCGCGACGTGGAAGAGCGCGATTTGTCCGTTTCCCTGTTCGGACGGGAACTTCCGGTTCCCGTCCTGCTCGCGCCCATCGGCGTCCAATCCATCATCCACGAGAAGGGCGAACTTGCCGCCGCAAGAGCCGCGAAATCGATGGACGTTCCGCTCGTCCTGAGTTCCGCGTCTTCGGAGACGATGGAGGACGTGGCCGACGAACTCGGCGACACGCTCGGCTGGTTCCAACTCTACTGGAGCGCCGACCGCGACGTGACCGCGAGTTTTCTCGAACGGGCCGAAGACGCTGGATTCGAGGCCATCGTCGTCACGCTCGACACGCCGATTATGGGCTGGCGGGAGCGCGACGTGAAACACGCCTACCTCCCCTTCCTCGACCAAGAAGGCGTGGCGAACTACTTCACCGACCCCGCCTTTCGAGAGTCGCTCGATTCTCCGCCGGAGGACGACCCGAGCGCCGCGGTCTGGCGGTTCACCGAAATCTTCGGCGACCCCAGTCTGACGTGGGACGACCTCGATTTCCTCCGCGAGCACACCGACCTACCAATCGTGCTGAAGGGCATCCTCCACCCGGAGGATGCCCGCGAGGCGGTCGAGCGTGGGGTAGACGGCCTCGTCGTCTCGAACCACGGCGGGCGACAGGTTGACGGTGCGATAGGCGCACTGTCGGCACTTCCGGGAATCATTGACGAAGTCGGCGACGAGGTTCCCGTGCTGTTCGACAGCGGCATCCGCCGAGGGGCGGATGCCTTCCGGGCAATCGCCTTGGGCGCGGACGCGATTCTGCTCGGACGGCCCTACGTCTACGGCCTCGCAATCGACGGCGAGGACGGAGTTCGAGAAGTGTTACAGAACTTCCTCGCCGACCTCGACCTGACGCTCGCGCTGTCGGGTCACGATTCGTTCGAAACCGTAGACAGGTCGGTGCTGGTCGAGTCCGATTCCGAGTGACCGGTCACCGGGACACCTGCTACTCGACCGCAACAACCGATTTGCATCTGGCGCACGTAGCGCCCGTGATGGACGACCCCGAGAACAGAATCGAGACGCGAGAGGACTCTTACGACATCGAATCGTGGGAGCCACGGACGACGACCGACCGACTCGCGCTTCGACTCTATCGACTGCTCACGGGTGCGACTCGTGGACTAACGCTGCTTCTCGCGCTCACCTTCGTCCTCGCCGAACTCGTTCTGGTCGGTGCGACGGTCGCAGAACGCCCACTGCTCGGTGTCTTTTCGTTTCTGTCGGTGATTCCGGCGCTCCTGCTCGCGTTCTACATTTGGCGGGCCGACCCGACCGAACGGGAACCGCTTCCGACGCTCGTCGTCACCTTTCTCCTCGGAGTAGTGTTCGCCGCGTTCGCCGCGATAATCAACACCGTCGGCGCGTTCGCGCTGTCCGGACTCGGGATCGGCGTCCTCGCCATCGTCCCGTTTTTCTTCCTCGTCGTCGGGCCGGTCGAGGAGACCGTCAAATGGCTCGCAGTGCGGTTTCACGCCTACCGAACGCCGCACTTCCAGACTGCAGTCGATGGCGCGGTGTACGGCGCGATGGCCGGACTGGGCTTTGCGACCATCGAGAATCTGACCTACGTCGTCGGGTCGGTGAACGTAAACGGTGGGGTCGGAACTTCGGTTACGGTTTCCGGAGTTGCGGTGACACGGGCAATCGTCGGGCCGAATCACGTCCTCTGGGCCGCGATTTCGGGCTACTACCTCGGATTAGCCAAAATCGTCCCCGCAAACCGTGGGCCGATAATCGTCAAAGGAATTGCCATTCCTGCCGTTCTCCACGGCTTTTACAACTCGACTGCTGGATTCGTCACCGAAACGATGGCGTCGGTCGTGGGCGGCGATGCTCTGTTCTGGTTGCTCGTCTACGTCCTCGTCTTTGCGGGACTCGTCGGTGGCTATCTGTTCCAAAAGATTCGTCGCGCGCGAGAGTATTACGAGGGGCAGATTCGGTTGGGTTGGTAGCGTTTCGTTCAGGTTATCCCTGTTCGACCAACTCGAACTTCTGCACTTTTCCGGTCGTCGTCCGCGGCAGTTCCTCCACGAACGCGACTTCCCGCGGATGTTTGTAGGCCGCGATGTTGTCCAAACAGTACTCCTGAATTTCTTCCGCCGTGATGTCGGCGTCTGGAACCGGGACGATGAACGCTTTCACCGTCTCGTTTCGGCGGTCGTCGGGAATCCCGACGACCGCCGCGTCGGCCACGGCCTCGTGTTCGAAGAGGAGTTCTTCGACTTCTCGCGGGTAGACGTTGTAGCCCGCGGTGTTTATCATGTGTTTCTTGCGGTCTACCACGTAGAAAAAGCCGTCTTCGTCCCAGTAGCCGATATCTCCCGTGTGGAACCAGCGTTTGCCGTCAGTTTCGGTAAACGCCTCTTTCGTCGCGCCAGCGAGTCCGGCATAGCCGCGCATGACGTTCGGTCCGGCGACGACGATTTCGCCGGTCACGTCGTCCAGTTCCGCGTCGTCCTCCGCCAGCGGGCCTTCTGGGACGGGAGACTGTTCCTCGAAATCCCCGTTCACGACGCGGGCACTGACGCCCTGAATCGTGGTTCCGATGCTCCCGACTCGGCGTCCGTTGTCTGGCGTGTTGAAATGGGTTACCGGACTCGTTTCCGTCAGTCCGTACCCCTCGTAGATTTTCGCGTCGTACAGTTCCTCGAAGCGTCGGAGCACTTCGATTGGGATGCCGCCGCCGCCGACTCCGGCGAGTCGAACCGAGGACAAATCGAACTCCGCCGCGTTCGGTTGGTTGATAACGTCGTTGTACATCGCGGGAACGCCGTGCATTATCGTCAGTTCCTCCTCCTCGACCACGGAGAGGGCCTGCTGGGCGTCCCACGTCGGCAGGGGATAGAACGCCCCACCGCGGAACAGTGTTCCGTTCATACAGACCGTCATGCCGTAGATGTGGAACAGCGGAAGCACGCCCAAAAGGGAGTCGTCCGTCCCGATTCCACCGGAAACCAGTTCCGCGGAGGCCTCCGCGTTCGACGTGAGGTTTTCGTGCGTAAGTTCCACGCCTTTCGGGGTGCCGGTCGTCCCGCTGGTGTACGGTTGAACTGCGAGGTCGTCGTCCGCCCTCTCCGCGATTTCGCCGTCGCCCTCGGCGAGGAAATTGCCAAAGAAAATATCGTCGCCGTCAGTCTCGCCGAGCGTGACGACGTGTTCGACAGCCGTTTCGTCCTGCACTTCCTCCACGAAGGGGACGAGGTCGGGAAGCGTCACGACGACTTTCGCGCCGCTGTCGGCGAGCAGGTGGCTGATTTCGCGCGACCTGTACTGTGGATTCATCGGAACCACGACGCCGCCTGCCATGAGCGTTCCGTGGAACGTGACGACGAACTGTGGAACGTTCGGGAGATAGATTGCAACCCGGTCGTCCTCGCCGATACCTCGCTCCGCGAGTCCGCCAGCAAACCCGCTGATTTGTGCCCACAGGTCTTCGTAGGTCAGCGTTTGGTCGTCAGTGACGATGGCCGGTTCGTCCGGGTGGTCGGAAACCGTGTTCGCAACGGACGCGGTAAGATTTACCATGGTGGTTTGTAACGAGGGCGGGTGGCATAAAACATCACTGAAAATCGTGCGGGGGAACCGCCGTTCGGTGTGTCCTCGCTTCACCACTTCCATCGGTCGGGACGAACCACACAAAGTGGGTTCGCCCCTTAAGAGGATGCTCGTCGTTCTCCCGCCATGAACCTACACTGGCATCGCCGCGACCTTCGGGTTGAAGACAATCGGGCGCTCGCCTCCGGCGACCCCGTGGTTCCTGTGTTCGTGTTCGACCGCGAGGTGCTCGCGCACGCCGCTCCGCCGCGCGTTTCGTTCATGCTTTCCGCGCTCGAATCGCTTCGCGAGTCGTACCGCGAGCGAGGTGGAGATTTGCTAGTCGTCCACGGCGACCCGCGCGAGGAGATTCCGCGAATCGCGGAATTGCTCGACGTGGAGCAGGTGGTCTGGAACCGCGACTACTCCGGATTGGCGAAACGCCGCGACGACGAGGTGCGGAACGCGCTGGAGGAGGACGGAATCGTTCACCAGAGTTTCCACGATTCCCTGCTCCACACGCCCGGAAGCATCACGACGAATCAGGGCGACTACTACTCAGTTTTCACCTACTTCTGGAAGAAGTGGCGCGACCGAGGAAAGGACGATTCGTTCGATTCCCCGGCGGAAGTCGTAGACGTGGCCGATTTGGAGGGAAGTGAGGTCGAAAACGACGACCTGCCGACGCTCGCCGACCTCGGGTTTGAGGAACCGGAAGCCGAAGTTCCGTCGGGGAGTACCGAAACCGCCCGCGAACTGCTTTCCGCGTTCTGTGAAAACGAGGTGTATTCCTACGACGAGGAGCGCGATTACCCCGCTCGGGAGTGTACCTCTCGTCTCTCCCCGCATCTCAAGTTCGGCACCATCGGGATTCGGGAAGTGTGGGAGACGACGGAGCAGGCGAAAAACGACGCCGAGAGCGCCGAGGATGCGGATTCCGTCGATGGCTTCCAGCGCCAACTCGCGTGGCGCGATTTCTACGCGCACGTCCTCGACAATCGCCCGGATGTCGTCGTGGAGAACTACAAAGACTACCAGTACGAAATCGCGTGGCGCGACGACCCAGAAGGGGTGCAGGCGTGGAAAGATGGAAAAACGGGCTATCCAATCGTGGACGCCGGAATGCGTCAACTGCGCGAGGAAGCGTGGGTTCACAACCGCGTTCGGATGGTCGTCGCGGCCTTTCTGACGAAAGACCTGCTCGTGGATTGGCGCGAGGGCTACGACTGGTACCGGCAGAAACTCGTCGACCACGACACTGCGAACGACAACGGCGGGTGGCAGTGGGCGGCCTCGACCGGCACAGACGCCCAACCGTACTTCCGCATCTTCAATCCGATGACGCAGGGCGAGCGGTTCGACTCTGACGCGGAGTACATCAAGCGGTTCGTCCCGGAACTGGAAGATGTTCCGCCGAAGAAGATTCACAGGTGGAACGAACTGGACGGCGACGAACGCGAGAACCTCGCGCCCGACTATCCCGACCCTATCGTTGACCACTCCGAACGGCGTGAAGATGCGATTACGATGTTCGAAAACGCGAAGGGATAGTCCGAGAGAGAAAAGTATCGACAAGAAGTTTCGTTTCGGCATTTTTGCCAATAATCCGCGGGCCTCGGTGGATGGAGGATGAGGGAATCGCGGACGAGCGAAGCGAGTTCGTGGTTCCCTCAGTCGGTTTTCGCTCCTTTCAGTCGCTCAAACCTCTTTCGCCCTCCATCTACCAGAACAGCCCGTGATTAGCGAAAATTCCATCGCAAATTTGCTTGTCGGATGCATCCCAAACACCCCATCGCAGTTTGCCTCAACACTTAACACGACCTCCGTTGACCAGAGTTGACGGGGGTAATTATGGCAACCTACGAACTACCGGAGTTACCATACGACTACGACGCACTGGAACCGACAATCGACGCGCGAATCATGGAACTGCACCACGACATCCACCATCAAGGCTACGTCGATGGTGCGAACGCCGCGCTCGACAAATTAGAAACGATGCGCGATAACGACGACTGGGGCGACGTGAAGGGCGTCGAGCGAAACCTCGCGTTCAACCTCTCGGGGCACATCAACCACAGCGTCTTCTGGGAGAACATGTCCCCGGACGGGGGCGGGGAACCTGGCGGCGAACTCGCCGACGCGATGGACGAGCATTTCGGCGGTTTCGACCAGTTCAAGAGCCACTTTTCGGCGGCCGCAAAGGGCGTCGAAGGTTCCGGATGGGGGATGTTAGTGTACGACTACGTGGCGGACAAACCCATCGTGACCATGGCCGAGAACCACCAGAACCAGAGTCCGATGGCGGAACCCCTGCTCGTGCTCGACGTGTGGGAGCACGCCTACTACCTTCAGTACGAGAACAACCGCGGCGAGTACGTGGACAACTTCTGGGACGTGGTGAACTGGGACGATGTGGCGGAGCGACTCGACGAGGCCCAAAGCGCGTAATTCGCCAAAATACCCGAAAGGGGCCTTTTTTGCCGGAATATCATGCCGTGTGTTAGCGAACTTCTCCTCAAGGTTTAACAGCACGTGGTGAGATGTATTTGACGGAGGTATACATATATGCCAGAACAATCGAACGCGGAACTGCCACCACTTCCGTACGACTACGACGCGCTGGAACCCCACATCTCCGAGCAGGTGCTCGAATGGCACCACGACACGCACCATCAGGGCTACGTAAACGGCCTCAACAGTGCCGAGGAAACCCTCGCGGAGAACCGCGAATCGGGCGACTATTCCAGCACCGCGGGTGCGCTGGGTAACGTCACCCACAACGGCTGTGGACACTACCTCCACACCCTGTTCTGGGACAACATGGACCCGAACGGCGGCGGCGAACCCGAGGGCGACCTCGCAGACCGCATCGAGGAGGACTTCGGCTCCTACGAAGGTTGGAAGGGCGAGTTCGAGGCCGCCGCGAGCGCCGCAGGCGGCTGGGCACTTCTCGTGTACGACCCGGTCGCAAAACAGCTTCGCAACGTCAAAGTTGACAAGCACGACCAGGGCGCACTCTGGGGTAGCCACCCGATTCTCGCACTCGACGTGTGGGAGCACTCTTACTACTACGACTACGGTCCAGACCGCGGCGACTTCATCAGCAACTTCTTCGAAGTTGTTGACTGGGACGAGGTTGCTGACCAGTACGAAAACGTCGCGCCGCGGTTCGAATAACGGGCCGAACCAACCGATATTTTTCGCGCAGAAAATTCACGAGCAACTGCTGAACCGGAATCCGCGCTACTGGTCGGTTTCCGCCACTGCCACCGTCGGCACGTCGTAGCCGGACGCGATGTCGGTGACGTGCTGAAAGAGTGATTCGTAATCGTGGCCACCCGATTTGAGATCGAGGCTAGCGAACACACCGACGTTTCGCTCGTCGTCCGCGAAGAACATCCGAAACTGTTCGAAATCGTCGAATCCCCGAACCGTGTACCGATAGGATGCGTAGTACAACTGGTCGTAAGTGTCCCGAGTGACGAACCCGAACCGTTCGTTATCGACGAATTTCGAGACGTCGATTTCTTCGAGTTTGTCCGCGACATCATCACGCAGATACAGCATCTCGAAGTCGGATTGGTCGAATAGCCAGATATCCCGCAAGTTCTCGCCACCAAACTCGGCAAATGCCGATACGAGCGCCTCTTTCGTCTCGCTCCCCTGCTCCTCGCGCATGTCATTCTCTATCTCGAACGCTCCATTATAAAAACTCGGATATAATTGTAATTTGTTACATTAGCGACTGAATAGCGAGAATATTCTCCGCCGGCCCATCGCAGATTCGTGAGGTTTTACGCCGGGAAGAACGTATCCCCACGCATGCCGAAACCGAAGGACGACTTCGAGCAGTTGTATCCGTGCGATTTCTACGAACCGGACGAACTGCTCGACGCAGACCTAATGTACAGTGTGTACGAAATCGCGCGACTCCTGCAAGGACTCGACCCCGACGCGGAAATCGACATCGAGACGGAAACCATCCTCCTCGACTGGGCGATTCCGTGGATTATGCGCAACGCGGACGAACTCGTCGTGGCGGAACCGCCGACCGACGAGGAACCCGGTTACTACGGCCTGAAGACATGACGATTCTCGTCGCGGGAAGCGACCGAGTGGATGCAGGCAAGACGACGTTCACGGTCGGACTGCTCTCACACCTCGACGCCGTCGGGTTCAAACCCCGCGCTGGCAACGACTTCTGGTTCGACCACGACGACGCCATGGCGGCCATCTCGGACGGCCGACTCTACGGCAAGGATTCTGCCCGCCTCGCCAACGCAAGCGCGGGCAACCATTCACCGGAGGACGTGAATCCGGTTCACCGACTCTGGTGGCCTGCACCGGGAAAAGGAAAAGGCCTGCTCGGCCAAACCCACCGCGAATTTCTCGTTGACCGCGTCGGCGAGGGATTCGTTGTGAACGGAACGACCGACCTCCCAGGGACAGTAAGAGAAAGTCTCCCCCTGTCCGATGCCGTCACCATCGAATCGGTTCCGGAACTGAACGACCAGACCGAACGGCGTTACCTGCCGCACTTTCGCGCGCTGGCGGAGCGAATCGGAAAAGAAGACTGCGCCGTCGTGGAATCCTACAGCGACATCGCCCAGCCGATTCAGGGCATCGACTTCGAGACGGTCGCGGTCGTCGAACCTCGCCGACTCCGAGTGTACGACGGGAGACGCTACGCGAAGGCCTGCGAAGTCGCGGACAGCAGTGCCAGAGACGGGTCGCTGGAAAAGCGCGTCGAAAACGTGGTGAATCTGCTCGAACCAAAGGAGACGCGCACGCTCGAACCACTGACGGAGGCGGAGCGTTCCGACCCCGAGGAGACGGCAGCGGTGTACGAGAGCGCATACGAGGCGCTTCGATAGAACGGCAAAAATCAGTACATCCTCGCGGCCTTCCCCGCGAGTTCGATGTCGTGATACGGGTTCGTCGTCACGCTCGGGCCGTGACCGGTGTGCATCTCCTGTAATTCCTCGTCCGCCGTGACCGCCACGCGGTCGATGCTCTTGATGAGTGCCTCCCGGTCACCTTCTTCTAAATCGGTTCTGCCGAAACTCCCGTTCTGGAAGATGAGGTCGCCAGCGAACAGGATTCCCGCCGATTCCGAATAGAAGCAGAGATGGTCGTTTTTGTGTCCCGGCGTGTGGAGCGCGAGGTACTCGTCGTCGCCGACTGTCACGGTTTCTTCGTCCCCAATCGCGACATCGACGCCGGACTGGTCGGTGTCGAACCCGAATGCGTCTACATCGAAAGCGTCCTTCACAGTTTCGAGGTTGCCGACGTGGTCGGGGTGCGTATGCGTGAGGACGACTGCGTCCAAATCGTCCGCCAGTTCTTCAATTTTCCCGACAGCATCGAAGTTCGCACCTGTATCGACGAGAACGGTTCGCTCGCCCGTTACGAGAAAGGCGTTGCTGGTGAACGATTGGACGCCCGCCGCGATGTTTCGAATCATGAGTGGTCGTACAACGAGGGTGGCTTTCCTGTTTTCGTTCCGTTCGCTCGGATTCTGTCGCGGATCTCCTACTCCTCTGCGAGTTCCTCGACCAGCGTATCCAAACTGTAGCTTTGAAGCACGCGGTGGGAGTCACGGAGCGTGGAGATGACGAACGTCGAGTTCGTCCGGTCTACCTCCTCGATGCTCTCGAAGTCGCTGATGAGTCGTTCGACCATCTCGCGCCCGGAGAGATGAGCGACGACGATGAAGTCCGTCTCGCCCATGGTGAAGTACGCCTGCGTAACGCCTTCGATGTCCAGAATTTTCTCACCGAAATCGGCGTACGACCCGGTGTAGTCGGCGAACACTTCGACGACGACGGTGACCCCGAGGCCGAACGCCTCCAAGTCGATGTCGTAGAGGTCGTTTTCGATGACGCCAGCATCTCTGAGGTTGTTCAGTCGGTAGTGAATGGTCGAAACCGGGATGCCGGTTTCCTCGTGGAGTTTTTCGGGACTTCCGGTTTCCAAGTCCGAAATCGCCTTGAGCAGTGTAACGTCGCGCTCGTCCATTGCCCTGAATTGTCGGTGCCGACACTTAATATCTGGATTTTACCTGCGGGAGTGTGACTCACTAACGCTCTCAAAATCCTACCGAATCGAAATTGGAGGAATATTACTCCGACATGGTAGCCAAATATTGCCTGTGAATCAGTATCGAACGATAATGTTGTAGAAGGATTTAACAACCTGTGGAGAATAGAGTTGAATAGAAATACATGATTACGTCTAAAGTTGGTAGACTTCTACCACGAACCGAGGTATTGTTCGTATTGCTAGCCGGATTCTGGGGAACGTCGTTCGTCACCATCGAAGTCGGTCTCCACCACTTCCCGCCGATTTTGTTCGCCGCGCTCCGGTACGACGTGGCCGGACTGGCGATTCTCGGCTACGCGATTGCGACGACCGAGCGGTGGAAACCACAGAGCAGAGCCGACATCCTCTCGATTTTGACTATCGGCGTGTTCATCATCGCGGGCCACCACGGCTTTCTCTATCTCGGTCAGCAGTACGTTCCCGGCGCGCTCGCGTCGGTCATCATCAGCCTTACGCCAGTTTTGACCGCCGTCTTCGCCAGCGCGATGCTCGCGGACGAACACATTACGCCGCTCGGCATTCTCGGATTCGCCTTCGGCGTCGCGGGCGTCGCCATCGTCGCCGACCCGAATCCGGAGAACTTGCTTTCTGTCGGTATCATCGGAATCGGCCTCGTATTCCTCGGCGGCGTATCGTTCGCGCTCGGGTCGGTTCTCACCCAACCGCTCGAAACCGACCTCTCGCTCCCCGCGCTTCAGGGCTGGGCGATGATGCTCGGGTCTGGCCTGCTTCACGTCCTGAGCAGTGCGCGCGGTGAATCCTTCGCTGCAATCGACTGGTCGTTCACCGCAATCGCTTCGCTGGTGTATCTGACCCTCATCTCCGGCGTCGTCGCGTTCCTGCTCTACTTCCACCTGCTGGACGAAATCGGCCCGACGGAACTCAATCTCGTCGCCTATCTCGAACCCGTGGTCGCGACCATCCTCACGTGGGCGTTGTTCGGTCAACTGGTGGCGTCGACGACGCTCGTCGGATTTGGCGCGATTTTTGCCGGATTCGCCCTGCTGAAACGAGATGCGCTGTTCGAAGTCGCGCGCTCGCTCTCGCCGACCGCTGGTCGAGCCTGATTTCCCCGCATCACTTTTCGCTCCCCTCGCCCTACGCCTTCGCATGGCAACACGCGACGTGGGTGACACGGGTAGCGCGGATGACGCGACCGACCCGGCCCGCGACGACCGGGCGAACTACGACTATCACGATGAAACCGTACAACGTCCCGGACTCGTTTCCGACCTCGAACGACTGGTCGAAGGCGAAGTCCGATTCGACGAATACTCTCGACAGTTGTACGCGACGGACGCGAGCGCCTACGAAGTGACTCCAATCGGCGTCGTTTTTCCGACTTCCACCGCCGACGTTTCCGCGGTGATGTCCTACTGCGCGGAACGCGAGATTCCGGTTCTGCCGCGCGGTGGCGGGACGAGTCTGGCCGGGCAATCGGTCAACGAGGCCGTCGTGCTGGATTTCACCCGGCACATGGACGGTTTGCTCGATTTCGACCCCGAGAACCGAACCGCTCGCGCGCAACCCGGCATCGTCCTCGGCGAACTGAACCGAACCCTCGCAGAGCACGAGTTGAAGTTCGCACCCGACCCCGCGTGGGGCGACAAAAGTGCGCTCGGCGGGGCAATCGGCAACAATTCGACCGGTTCACACTCACTAAAATACGGCAAAACCGACGCCTACGTAGAAGAATGTGAAGTCGTCCTCGCGGATGGAACCGTGACGCGGTTCGGCGAAATTACGATGGACGAACTTCGAGAAAGGGCGGATTCGGAGTCGCGCCGTGACTCCGAATCCGCAGACGAAAACAACGCGAAATCGGACGCCAAAACCGACCTCGAAACGCGAATCTACACCGAAATCCTGCGAATCGTAGAGGACGAATCCAACGCGGTTCGGGACGTGTTCCCCCAGTTGAAGCGCAACGTTTCGGGGTACAATCTGGACAGACTAGTGGAGGAGAGCGAGAACGAGAAAATCAACGTCGCTAGACTGCTCGCCGGAAGCGAGGGGACGCTGGCGATTATCACGGAAGCGACCGTCAGCCTCGAACCGGTTCCGGAAACGAAGTCGATAGCACTCCTCACCTACGACAGCCTCATCGACGCAATGGGAGATGTGGCTCCGATTCTCGACCACGAACCGTCGGCGGTGGAAGTGTTAGACGACGTACTCATCTCGCTCGCCCGCGACACCGAGGAGTTTCGCGATGTAGTCGAAATGTTGCCCGAGGGGACCGAGTCGGTTCTGCTCGTGGAGTTCTACGCCGAGGACGACGAAGACGGGCGGGAAAAAGTCGCAAAACTGCGAGACGACCGCGAAGGGAAAACCGCACTGTCGGCGATGGAAGCCCACGACAAAGCGGAGCGCGCTCGGTTCTGGAAACTCCGGAAGTCCGGGCTTCCAATTTTGCTCTCTCGAACCTCCGACGCGAAACACATCTCCTTTATCGAGGACGCCGCGGTTCCGCCGGAAAATCTGCCGGAGTACGTAGAGGATTTCCAGCAGGTGTTAGAAGAAAACGACACTTTCGCCAGCTTTTACGCGCACGCCGGGCCGGGATGTCTGCACATTCGGCCCCTCGTCAACACGAAAAGTCCGGCAGGAGTGAACCAGATGGAAGCCATCGCTGACAGCGTGACCGACCTCGTGGTCAAGTATGGCGGCAGCGTGTCGGGCGAACACGGCGACGGACGCGCCAGAACCCAGTGGAATAGAAAGCTGTACGGCGACCACGTCTGGGGTGTCTTCCGCGACCTCAAAACCGCCTTCGACCCCGATTGGCTCCTCAATCCGGGGCAGGTCTGCGGCGACGTGGATATGACCGAAAACCTGCGATTCGACCCAAAATACGAGTTCGATTCCGGGTTCGACCCCGTTCTCGATTGGCAGAACGAAAACGGCTTTCAGGGCATGGTCGAACTCTGTCACGGCTGTGGCGGCTGTCGCGGCGGACAGGAAACCACGGGCGGCGTGATGTGTCCGACCTACCGCGCCGCGGACGAGGAAATCACGAGTACGCGGGGCCGGGCGAACATGCTCCGACAGGCGATGAGCGGGGAGTTGGAGGCGGCGAACGCCGCCGGCTCGAAGCGGGCCTCGCCTGCAGAGGAGGGCGACGAGCAGTTCGACGTGGAGTTCATGCACGAGGTGTTAGACCTCTGCATTGGCTGTAAGGGCTGTGCCCGCGATTGCCCCTCGGGCGTCGATATGGCGAAGCTCAAAGCCGAAGTCGAACACGAACACCACGAACGGCACGGCGCGAGCCTCCGAGACAAACTGTTCGCCAACATCGACCGACTGTCCGCGCTCGGAAGCAGACTCGCACCGGTTTCGAACTGGGCGACGAAACTCCCGGGGTCGCGCCTTCTCGCCGAGAAAACCGTTGGAATTGCGCGCGAACGAAGCCTGCCGAAATTCCACGACGAGAGTCTCGAAGATTGGTTCGAGAGTCGTGGTGGTGGGCGCGTCTCCGAGCAGGATGCGACGCGTCGCGTCCTGCTCTTTCCGGACACCTACACGAACTACAACCATCCCGAGGCCGGAAAAGCCGCGATTCGCGTGCTCGAATCGGCGGGCGTGCACGTCAGGATTCCGAACGACGTGACTGCGAGCGGGCGACCCGCCCATTCGAAAGGCTTCCTCGACACCGCGCGCGAGCAAGCCGAGACGAACGTTTCGGCGCTCGCGCCCTTCGTCAGAGATGGTTGGGATGTCGTCGTGGTCGAACCCTCGGACGCCGTCATGTTCCAGTCGGACTACCTCGATTTGCTTCCCGCGACGAAAGAATCCGGTTCCTCAAGCGGCCAGTACACCGAACCGCGCACCGCTGATCCGGACGCGGATGGACTTCGAACCGAAGCGGAACGACTCGCCGCGAACGCGTACGGAATCTGTGAGTATCTCGACCGATTCGATTTCGACCTCCCGCTCGCCGGAACCGGGTCGCTGACCTATCACGGCCACTGTCACCAGAAGGCGACCAAAAAAGACCATCACGCGGTCGGCGTGCTCCGCAGAGCGGGGTACGAGGTTGATGCCCTCGATTCGGGGTGCTGTGGCATGGCGGGCAGTTTCGGCTACGAGGCGGAACATTACTCTATGAGCAAGGCAGTTGGCTCCATCCTGTTCGACCAAGTCGAAGAGAGCGACGGAATCGAAGTCGTCGCGCCCGGCGCGTCCTGCCGCACCCAACTCGGCGACTGGCAGGGTGCGGAACCGCCACATCCAATCGAGAAAATCGCCGACGCACTTCGATGAGTAGAATGTGACCGTCAGAAACTGGTGAATTTATCCCGGCGGTACACGTCGAGTTCGCTGACGGTCGAGTTCTCCATCTTCGCTGCGAAGACGATGGCGTCCGCGACTTCTTCTGGTTCGGTTACCTCTCCCTCGGCGAATCGCTCTTCGAACGATTCGCCATACGCGGAGCCGAACTCGGTGCGGACTTCGGACGGATTGACTACGGTAACCGCTACGTCGTCGTCTCCGACCTGACCCTCCAGACTGTGCGCGAACCCGCGAACCCACCACTTCGTCGCGGCGTAGACCGGATTGAACGGCCGCGGATACTGGCCCGCGAAACTGCCGACGAAAATCAGGTTTCCGCCCGATTCGCGCAGGTGGGGAAGTGCAGTTCTCGTCGCAAAAAAGACGCCATCGACGTTCGTCTCCTGCATGGTTCGAAACTCCTCCGTCGAGAGGTCGTCTACCAACTCTCCGCGCGCGAGTCCGGCGTTGTTTACGAGGATGTCCAAGCCACCGAACTCGGATGCAGTCTCATCGACCATCGAAGAAACGGCGTCCTCGTCGCGCACGTCTGCGGGGCAGACGTGCGTTTCGGCGTCGTACTCCGATTCGAGTGTTTCCGCGATTTCGGTCAGTTTTCCCGCGCGCCGCGCCGAGAGCGCGACGCGCGCTCCGTCTCGCGCGAGGGCGTGGGCGGTCGCCTGTCCGATACCCGAACTCGCACCCGTTATCAACGCGCTCTTTCCGGAGAGTGGTGTTTCTGCCATACCTTTCGTTCTTCGTCGGGAAGGTTCGTTCTTTCCCCTGTTACCGACGAACGTCGCCGAGTCACTCTCCGTTCCCTGCCGCGACCCAGACAGTTTTCTTGGTAGCGATTCACATGCTGCGTAATGCTCGTACTCCGCGGTGCGGACGTGGTGGATGCAAACGGAATCAGGGAAGCTGACGTGGCAGTCGAAGACGGAACAATCGTCTCCGTGGGGGACGCGCCCGATGCCGACGAGGAAATCGACGCCAGCGGGAAGTTCGTCGCGCCGGGACTCATCGACGCGCACGTTCACCTGATGATGGACGGACGCCCGGACGTGACCTCCATCGTGGACGACAACGAAACGATGCTCGCTTACCGAGCGGCCGCAAATCTCAGGTCGGCACTGGAAGCGGGCGTGACGGCCGTCCGCGACCTCGGCGCGCCGAGGTCACTCGCAATCGACGCGGGCGAGGCGGTCGATGAAGGCGTCCTCGACGGCCCGCAGGTGGTCGCCTGCGGGGAAAACGTCGTGATGACCGGCGGCCACGGCCACTGGTTCGGACGCGAAGCGGACGGTTCCGCGGAAGTCAGAAAGGCGGTCAGAGAGCAACTCAAGCGCGGCGCGGACGTTATCAAATGTATGGCAACCGGCGGGGTTCTCACCGAGGGCGCGATTACCGGCGCGCCCGAACTGGACGAAGACGAACTGACTGCTCTCGTCGAGGCCGCGAGTGCGAAATACGTCCCGACCGCGGCCCACGCCCACGGAACAGAAGGTATCAAAAACGCAGTTCGTGCTGGGATTTCGAGCATCGAACACGGCACGTTCATGGATAGAGACGCGGCGGAACTGATGGCCGAGAAAGGA
This sequence comes from Haladaptatus litoreus, assembly GCF_900156425.1. Lineage (GTDB taxonomy): Archaea > Halobacteriota > Halobacteria > Halobacteriales > Haladaptataceae > Haladaptatus > Haladaptatus litoreus. Next base: position 853,279 of record NZ_FTNO01000001.1, on the reverse strand, counting down.
ACGTACTGGGTTCCGACCGTCAAAGCATCGCACGGAATTTTGACGGAAGGTGTCGAGGCGGGAATTCCCGAATACGCCGTCGAGAAAGGAGAAGAGGCCGCGAACGCGATGACGGATGCGTTCGAGTACGCACTCGACGCGGACGTGAAAATCGCGATGGGAACCGACGCCGGGACGCCGTTCAACTTCCACGGCGAGATTCCGGAGGAACTGGAACTGATGGTTGAGTACGGACTGACGCCGGAGCATGCGATGGAAGCCGCGACGGTCAACGCCGCAGACCTGCTTGGACTGTCGGATGTCGGACTAGTCGAAGAAGGATGTCGGGCAGACCTCGTCGTCCTCGACGCTGACCCCCGTGAGGACGTAACTACGTGGCAATCGCCAACACGTGTCGTGTCACGTGGAACCATTGTTCGGTGACGCGCGCACGTCACAAGGTCTTTTATATCCGGGCATGGACGAATAATGTACATGAGACGGCTTCTGGCTGTCGGCCTCATCGCGGTGTTGCTCATCGCGTCGCTCTCCGCGCCTGGCGCGACTCAGAGCGACGCCCCGACGACACCGCAGACGATTACAACCTCCCAGGAGTTCGACGATGTCGAATTTCACATTTTGGTCTACGACAACGGGTCTGCTCAATGGACGTTTCGGTACGAACGAACCTTAGCCAACGAGCAGGAACGAACCCAGTTCCAACAGTTCGCACAGGAGTTCAATAACTCGCAGACGGAACTCTACACGGACTTTCAGAAGAACGCCGTCGAATTGACTAAAACGGGTGGAAACGCAACTGGGAGGGTGATGAAGGCCGAAAACTTCTCGAAAAATGCCTATATTGGCGGTGGCGGTCTGAACAAGAACCGCGGTATCGTTGAAATGTCGTTCAAATGGAGTTCCTTCGCCGCACAGGACTCCGGTTCCATCGTTATCGGCGACGTGTTCAAAGGTGGTCTCTATCTCGGGGAGAACCAAACCCTCGTCGTCGAACCCGAAGAAGGGATGATATTCGAATCTGCGGGACCGGCGGGACAGCGGAATATGACCGACGAGACGCTCGCGGGAAGTGACACCGTCTCGTGGAGCGGCCCATACGAATTCAACGACCAGCGACCGAAAGTAACGTTCAACTCCGTCCAAGAAACGACGACTGTCTCGGGGACGACAACCCCGGGTGCCGGTGCTCCACCGGGAAGCGGCGGTGAAGAGCCGAACGCACAGTCACCGATGATGTTGTTCATCGCCGCCGTCGTCCTGCTCATTGGATTGGCCGCGGTGTTTGCGTGGCGACAAGGCAACCTCGGCTCGCTTTCGTCCACTCAGAGCACTCCCCGCGGTGGCGGCGGTGGTGCGACGACACCGGAATCGAACAGCGGCGGGAGCGCCAAACCGGCGGTCAGCGACGAGGAACTACTAACCGACGAGGCCCGCGTGAAGAAACTGCTCCGCGAAAACGGCGGTCGGATGAAGCAGGTGAACATCGTGGATGAAACCGGTTGGTCGAAATCCAAAGTGAGCATGCTCCTCTCCGAGATGGAAGACGAAGGCGAAATCAGCAAACTCCGCGTCGGCAGGGAGAATATCATCAGTTTGGACGGTCACGAACCAGATGCCGCCGGGTCGCCACTCGACCGCTGACGAGCCATCTTTTTTGCTGGTCGGTTGTACGTCGAGCCGTGTCTGTTCGCGGGTCTGAATATGCCATCCCGGGCCACAGTGTCGCCAAAACGCAACTGTTAAACAGTCCGTGCGATTATCGAAGAATGCGCTCCGTTGGTGTAGTCCGGCCAATCATCTTGCCCTCTCACGGCAAGGACCAGGGTTCGAATCCCTGACGGAGCACTCTTTTGCGGAACGAAGTGACGGAAAAGAGCGCGCACGGAAGGGATTCGAGCAAGCGAGTCGCAGGCCCGGTACGGCCGAAAGCCGCATGCCCGGAACGTCTTGACGAGTTCGAATCCCTGACGGAGCATTTTCCGAGTACAACGAGGAAAAGCGGACGCTCTGGGATTTGAGCAGATGATCCCTTGCATGTGCAACCACAACGACCAGCCTCTTCGCAACTAATTTTTCAGCGCATGCTGTCTATACTGACCCCCATCCGCTCGGTGCTTCGTTCGATAATCAACGTCATCATCGCAATCATCACGCTCCCACTGCGAATCCTGCGCCGACTGCTGTAGTCGCCCACCGGCTCCAAGTGGCATAGCTTAAGTATTCTCCAGATAATCTCCGAATATGCCTGAGTCTGTATTGGAATCATCTCCAAAGCGAACTCTCCACATCGGACGCGACCGCCCGATTCGAATCAGTACCGGCCATCGACTGCTCCATCACGACGGGAAATGTAGCCGACCCCACGGCCACAACTACGAAATCGAGGTGACCATCACTGGCGAACTCACCGAGGAAGGATGGGTCGTGGATAAGGGTGAGATTACTACGATAATATCCGAGTGGGACCATCGATTCCTACTGGAGGAAGGTGACCCACTTATCGACGCCTTCGAAGAAAGCGGCGATTCGGATTCTGTCGTGGTGTTCGACTCACCACCGACGGCCGAAGTCATGAGTTTGGAACTCGAACGCCGACTTCGGGAAGAACTGCCGGACACCGTTTCCGACGTCGGAGTCACGGTGGGTGAAACGGCGGAACTCTGTGGCGGCCCGGTGTAACCATGCCGGTGAACGCCGATGCGGGAACGGATACGAAAACAGAAGCCCACTCTCTTCCCATCAACGAGTTGTTCTACTCGCTTCAGGGAGAGGGAAAATTGGCGGGAGTCCCGACCGTCTTTGTCAGAACTAGCGGCTGTAATTTGCGCTGTTGGTTCTGTGACTCCTATCACACGTCGTGGGAACCGACGCATGCGCAGATGACGATTACCGAAATCGTCAAGGAGGTCGAATCCTACGACGCGAATCACGTCGTCGTCACGGGCGGTGAACCGCTGGTTCACGAAGAAACGAACATCCTGCTCGACCGACTTTCCGACGCGGGCTATCACACGACAGTCGAGACGAACGGGACCCTCTTTCGAGACACGGCCATCGATTTGGCGAGTATCAGCCCCAAACTCGCGTCCTCGACGCCGACTGCGGAACGCGACCCGAAGGGCGACGGTGAGTGGGCGGAGCGCCACGAAGAACGGCGAATCGACATCGACGCGCTCGCGAAATTCGTGGATAGCTACGAAACGCAACTGAAGTTCGTCGTCACGGACGAATCGGATTTGGAAGAAATCGAAACGCTGGTTTCGAAAATCCGTGACGCCGCCGATGCACCAATTCGTGACACAGATGTCCTGCTGATGCCGGAGGGAGCGACCCGCGAACGATTGGACGAAAACCGCGAACGAGTTGCGGAACTGGCGATGGAGTACGGCTACCGATACACCCCGCGACTGCACGTCGATTTGTGGAACGACGCACCGGGAACGTGAGGGTTTGAAAATGGCACACAACACGACGACAGACGACGACAGCACCGACGAATCGACCGCAAAACGCGCCCTAATTCTCGCCTCCGGCGGGATGGACAGCGCGACTGCGGCCTACGAGGCCCAAGAACAGGGATACGAACCATACTTCATGCACACCTCCTACGGCCAGCGAACCGAAGGCAAGGAGTTCGAGTGTGCGAAACGGCAAGCCGACGAACTCGACGTTTCGTTTCTTCACGTGGAAACGAGCCATCTCGCCACGATTGGCGGGTCGAGCCTGACGGACGACGAGATGGCTGTCGAAGACGCGGATTTGGACAGCGAGGAGGTGCCAGACACCTACGTTCCGTTCCGCAACGCGAACCTGCTCTCGATGGCCGTCTCCTGTGCCGAAGCGAACGACTGCGACGCCGTCTTCATCGGCGCGCACAGCGAGGATTTTTCTGGGTATCCGGACTGCCGTCCGGCGTTCTTCGAGGCGTTTCAGCAGGTAGTGAACGTCGGGACGAAAGACGACACGACCATCGACCTCGTCGCGCCGTTCGTCGAGTGGAGCAAAACCGACATCGCGGAACGAGGAACCGACCTCGGCGTTCCCTACGAATTTACGTGGAGTTGCTACCGCGAGGAAGAACCCGCCTGTGGCACCTGCGACGCTTGTGCGTTCCGACTGCAAGCGTTCCAGAATATCGGCGTGCGCGACCCGATAGAGTACGAAAAGCGACCGAACTACTGACCCGTAGTTCGCGCCGATTCAATTCTGATTTTCGGCGGATTCCGCGGTTTCCCGTCGCATTTTCTGTTCGCTCGTCTCCGCAGTCTCACTCTTCGCAGTCGATGTGACGTAGATTCCACCGAGGACGACGATTCCACCGAGAATAGTCGCACCTCCCGGAACTTGTCCGAGGATGAAAAGCGCGAGCAGGGTGCTCCCGAGGGGTTCGCCGAGGAGCGAGACGCTGACGACGCTCGATTCGACGTATTTCAGCGCCCAGTTGATGACGGTGTGGCCGAAGATTCCCGGCCCGACTGCCATTCCGAGAAACAGAAGCCACTCTACTGGGGGATAGGCAGTAAGCGCAATCGTCGCCTCGCTCGTCAGCGCGACGCCGAACAGGACGACCGTGCAGACGGTGTAGACGACGGTCACGTATGGAACGAGTGACACGCGCTGGCGGAGCGACCGCCCCGCGAGGACGTATCCCGCCGCGGCGATTGCGCCGACGACTGCCAGCGCGTTGCCGTACAGCGGATTTTTCCCGGCGACTGCTGCACCGGAAATCACCTCGGCGAACGACATTCCGATCATTCCGACCAGCGCGATGCCGATGCCGATGACCGTCCGCCGAGTGACCCGCTCGTCCAGTAGCGCCCACGCGCCGAAGGCGACGAACAGCGGTTGTGACTGCACGAGCGTCACGGATGCGGCGACTGTCGTCCACTCCAGACTCTCGAACCACGTCACGAAGTGGGCCGCGAGCGCGCCGCCGGTGACGACTGCGATGAGAAAATCTCGAGGAGAGAAGGCTTTGAGGTCGTCACGATAGCGCGTGACTGCGAGCGGCGCGAGCAGGAGCGTCGTGAACAGCACCCGGTAGAATGCCTTGATGATGCTGGGCGCATCGCTGAGTTCGATGAGAATCGCGCTCGTACTCACGGCGACGATTGCGACGGCGAGCGCGGCCATCGGAGGGACTTCGTCTTCGACCCGCTCAGCCAGATGCACCATTACTCGTCACTCACTGGTTCCGGCATCCGATTTAAACTTCCGGGTGTCGCGGCGGGGACAGAATTTTCCCTCACAGCGGAATCGGAAGCCACGATAGCCAGTTGAGCACCGTCTCCGGTCGAATCAACGGGTCGTGGAGTACCAACCAGTCGAGTAAAACGAGTCCGAGTCCGTGCGCCACGACCGAAGGAAGGAGGGAATTGCAGTCGTAATCCGCCGCGCCGAACAGCACGTCGGTTGGCCCGGAAAGGATGAGTTCTATCGGCGGTTTACCGAGGTGGTGAAACGCGTAAACGATGGGACTGATGAACACGCTCTTGAATCCGATTTTCCGAACGCCGACACAGAGCAAGCCCCGATAGTACGTTTCAGCCGCCAGAACGACGATGAACTGTTTGATTGCGTGGGGGACGAAACTTCCGAACGCGGGCGTCGCCTCCCACATCGGGTAGTAGGTTCGAATCGACGGAAGCGACGACCCGACGACGTAAAACGGAATCACGAATGCGGCCAGCAGAATGCTGTTGCGAATCGCTCGGCGGTCGATGCGATAGCCGAGATGCCGTCCGTGCGTCACCGCGAGCACGCCCGGAATGGCGATGAACAGCGTCACGTCGCGGACGAGTCGGGCGTTTAAGCTATCGCTCGGGACTTCCCACCACGACCACGCGACGGTGAGCAGTGCGCCGACGAGGAGCGATAGCTGTACCCACGTCAGCCCGAGCGTTCGCCCTTCTGCTGTCCGAACGATGCTCACGAATCGTCCGCAGTCGGAATCGGGCCGGTGCCGATAGCGTCTCGAATGTTCGCCGTGAACTCGTGTTCAGTTTGGAAGTACGTCTCGTCAACGTCCTCCAGCACGTCGGTGAGCGTCCGCGGGCCGTCGGGCGTTCGAATCGTCTCGTCGCCCTCCTTTCGGACGACTTCGCTTTTCTGAACGGGCCAGTGCAGTCGGGAGGAAACCCGTGCGACCGGGATACCCTCGACCGGTTCGCGCTCTCCGAGTTCGACGGCGGGACTCTCGTCCTCGTTGTCGTCAGCCATACCGAGGCGTTTGACAGCACGGGGATTATGCTTTTCGACACGACCTTTTACTACGGTCGCTCGTCGTTACGCTCCTCGCTCGCGGAGAGTGTGCTAGACCTCGGCGGGTGTAAAAATACCGAAACTACGGCGGCTGGTCAGCGTGCTGATTCTTGATTGTTGTCTCCTTATAGCCAGAACAGTTCGAAAAAGCGACTGCTGTTCCTCCCGCCATCGCATCCTCTTTTTTGTCCGTTTTCTGCCGGAAAGATAAAATTTCTGATGAACGTCTGACGTAGTAGTTTTGTATCAGGGGTTCAATGACGGACACATGACAAGCCTCGGGGAAACCTATCAAGGGCGCGACGGGGTCAAAAAGCGCCCGCGACGCCTCTACCTCGGCGTCGGCCTCTTCCTCGCCGGGTCACTGCTCGTCATCGTCGGTATTCTCGCCGCGACGACAACGGCGTTCGCGGGTGCCGGAGTTGGCCAGTACGGTTCGTACAAAATCGCGGGAATCACGGCCGGGTTGGGCATTCCTGCCGTGTTCGTCGGTATCTTCACCGTCCTTCCAGCGACGAGCAAACAGGTTCGCGCGGCGGTTGCAATCGGTTCGAGCATCTCGGTTCTCGGCGTTGCGATGTTCTGGTACGCGTATCCGCAACACTGGCGCGGATTCGGACAGAACCTCACCCTCCCGGTCGTCGCCGTCTACTTCGTCGGCCTCATCACGACGTTCTGCTGTCTGTTCGTCGCCGTCGTGAACTTCAAGACGCGCAACGACCCCGGTGGCACCGTCACGATGGAAGTGACGCGCAAGGGCGAGACGAAAATCGTCGAAGTGGAACGAAAGTCCGGATTCGGAAGCGTCGGCATCTTCGGCGACCCACCCGAAGACGGCATGGACGCCGTCAGCGACGGGGGCGCGACGACCGACGATATTTCGTCGCCGATGGGTTCTGAACAGACCCAAACCGCGGACGACGCGACTGCAACCACGGCAGGCACAACAACCATCACAGGAACGACGACGAACTCCGCATCCCCGGCGAACCCGACCGACGCCTACTGTGGCAACTGCACCCACTTCGATTACGTCCGTACCGACAGCGGAATGACGCCGTACTGCGGCCTCCACGACCAGCGAATGACCGATATGGACGCCTGCGAGCAGTGGCAATCGAATCGCTAACTCGCTTTCGAATTTTCACAGGTCGGAAAGCGTCCGTTCGACCGACTTCCAATGACTTCCTTTCCAGAACTGCTTTCGACAGTCCTGACACCGCCAAATTTGTTTTCCATTCGGTGCGTGTTCAGGAGACTCGCCATCGTCTCGAATCAGTTTCCCGTTACACGAAGAACACCGCGAAGGTTCGGAAAGCGACAGGTCGAATCCTCGTGCGTCTAGTTCTCGCAGTTGCTCAATCACGTCGAGCGACGTGAGCAAAATCCCGTTTTCGGCGCGCTCCGAAAGCAGTTCATCTCGCGTGATGAGCGTTCTTCTCTCTACCTGTGCCAGTTCCAAAATTTGGTCGTCGTCCTCGACATCCCTATCGAGCGCGTAGGCCGTATCGTAGCCACACATCCGCAGATAGGTCGTGAGTTTGCCTAACATTACGTCGAGAAAGAGCGTCGGGCGAGTCAAAGACGAGGCCGACGAGGGTGAATCCATCAGTGAACGAAGTCCCGAACCGCCTCCGCATCCCACGTGTTCAGCACGTCTCCTGCCTCTGCCCACCCGCGACGGGCCGTATGGACGCCGTACCGGACGTTTCCGTATTCGGCGGGACTGTGTGCGTCGGTGTTAATTGCAATCGTCGCGCCCTCTTCGACCGCGACCTGTACCGCGCCGCCCCACAAATCGAGTCTGCTGGGATTGCTGTTGATTTCGAGAGCCACGTCGTTCTCGACTGCCGCAGCGGCCACCTCGCGCACGTCGAAATCGAGGCCGGGTCGCTGGTTGATGAGTCGGCCGCTCGGATGGCCGAGTATATCCACGCTCGGGTGTTCCATCGCCCGAATCAGGCGCTCCGTGGCGTCTCCATTCAGTGCGCTGTGCGGGGAGGCAACGACGATGTCCAACTCCTCCAGCACGTCGTCCGCGACGCTGATTCCGCCGTCTCCTTCGATGTTGGCTTCGACGCCCGCGAACACCTCGATTTCGGCGTCGTCTGCAACCGCCCGGATTTCGCCTATCTGTTCGCGGAGTTCGTCGTCGTCCAGTCCGACGCCGCCGACCATTCCCGGCCCCGTCGCGTGGTCGGAGATGGAGATGTAGTCGTGCCCGAACTCGGCTGCACCTTCGACCATCTCCGCGATGGCGTTGTTTCCGTCAGACCATTGGGTGTGCAAGTGAAGGTCGCCGCGAACGTCGTCTTCCTCAATGAGGTCAGGGAGTTCCCCGGCGAGTGCGGCGTCGATTTCGCCGTTGTCCTCGCGCATTTCGGGTGCGATTAGCGGAAGGCCGAGGGCTTCGTACATACTCGCTTCCGTCTCTCCCGCGACTTTCTCGCCGACTCGCTGGCCTGCATCCGGGTCGTCCACGTCGGAGATGTCGAACACGCCGTACTCGTTCACCTTCAACTCGCGCTCGATGGCGTGGTTCCGCAGGGTGATGTTGTGATTCTTGCTCCCCGTAAAGTACTGAAGCGCGCTGCCGAACTCGTCGGGAACCACGACGCGAAGGTCGATTCGCATGTCCGAAACGCGAATCGCGGCTTTGTCGGTTCCCGCTTCGATTACCTCCGTCGCGCGCTCCCAATCGGCGAAAGCGTCTACGACGGCCTGTTTGTCCTCGCTCTCGGCCAGCACGTCTACGTCGCCGATGGTCTCACACCATCTGCGAATCGAGCCACCCATTTCACAGCGGCCGACCGACGGAATATCGGAGACGAACGTAAGCACCTGTTCGCCTACCGGCCGCGCGTTTCCGAGCAGTTCGCGCCCTCGAATCGTGCGGGCGAACTCGATGCCGTCTACGATGTTCTCCTCGGTTTTCGGGCCGAACCCCTTGATTTCCTGAATTTCTCCTGCGCGAGCGACTTCCTCCAAATCGTCCAGCGTCTGCACCCCGAGTTCCTCGTAGAGGGTTCCGACCGTTTTCGGGCCGACGCCCTCCACGCGCGTCAGTTCGGCCATCTGTACCGGGAGGTTTGCACGCTCTTCCTCCAGTTCCTCGATTTCACCCGTCTCGAAGTATTCGACGACTTTTCCCGCGATGGAGTCGCCGACCTGCGGAATCTTTCCGATGGCATCCGGGCCGTCCTCGGCCAACTCCTCGATGGCTTCTGGATAGTCCCGGATGTTGTCGGCGGCGCGGCGATACGACTGGGGTTTGTACTGTACGTCCTGTGCGTCGAGCAAGTCCGCGTACTCCTCGAACAAATCGGCGATTTCTGCGTTTCTGCTCATAATCGTGATCGTTTGCTGGCGTCTTTTTTCCCCAATGCTTTCTGGAGGAACGACATCCACCGTTTCTGGTCGGCGGCCTCCTTCGCTTTCTCTTCTGCTTCGAGATTCGTCCCCCCGAGACTTTCCAGCGCGTTCAGCGCGCGGTCGATTCCGATGATGCTTTCGACCAGTCGTTCGCCCTCTTCGTGGGTGATATCGCCCTCTTCGAGTCGTTGTTTTCGCTGAAGACGCTCCCGGCGAAGATTCGTCTTCGCCTGCTCCACCCGGTCGCGTTCTCCGGGTGGAACCGTATCCCGTCGTTTGATTTCGAAGACGAACTCGCGCAGGTCGATGTCCTGTCCCTGCACCGTGATTTCCTCCGGAATGGATGCGCCGACGGTCGCACCCTCGCGCTCGACGCGCTCCAGTAGCCCTTTGCGCTCGTACTCTTTCACGCCCACTACTCGTCGTTCCGGGAGCAAAAACTTCCTGCCCTCCCCCTATGCGTTCGATGAATAAATCTCGTCGAGAGAATGAGGCTTGAAAAAGCATTAACCACTCGGACTACAACAGGGGGCATGAAGAAACCCGGAGAGGTGTTTGAGGATTCTCGCGTTTACGACCCCGGTATCGAAGCCATCGTTCCACGATACGACGAACTTCACGACGCAATTTTGAACGCACCGCCACAGGGACGGAGCGAAGATATTCACGTTCTCGAACTCGGTGCTGGCACTGGCGAACTCACTGCCAAACTGCTCACGCGCTTTCCCGAAAGCAGCGTCCTCGCGGTTGACCACAGCGAACGGATGCTCGCCGAGGCCGAGCGCAAACTGGAGACGTTCGGCGACCGCGTCCAAATCGAACAGGGGACGTTTCCGGACGACCACCCCAGTGGCGAATCGAAGTTCGACCTCGTCATCTCCTCGCTCGCGGTTCATCACCTCACGTCCGACGAAAAACAAACCCTGTTCAGCAACATTCACGAGGCGCTCGTTCCCGGCGGCTGGTTTTTCAACGGCGACGTGGTTCGGTTCGACGCCGACCACCTCGAAACGCTCTCCGACGCGATGATTAAAAACTGGGTTCGCTCGAAAGGGTGGGAAGAAGAGGAGTTCATGAACCGCTGGCAGGCCAGCGACGACTACGACGACCCCGACACGCTGACCGACCAACTCGTCTGGCTCCGCGAAGCGGGATTCGACTCCGTCACCTCCATCTGGCAGTACTACAACTTCGCCGTCTACGGCGGACGAAAATCGGAATAAGTCGTTGTTTTTCGGTTTGCTGGCCACAAATTCCTTTTAGCTGAACGACTGAGGTAGATGCAAATAGCATGGCGTCGCACACTCCCGACTCTAGGGCACTTTCTTCGACACGCCGAGACGACACGCTCAGCGTTTTGGTGTTCGCCTCGGGGTTGGCGCTGTTGACCCGCGGTGCCGCGGGTTCGTTCGCCGATGCGTTCCCCGCGGATGGCCTTTTCGCCGTTTCGGGGGTGCAGATGGGAGCCGTCACGGTAGCCCTCTCACTGCTCGCGTTCGCGGTTGCCACCGTTTACGCGAGTCGCGGGGGGTCGTTGCTCGATTGTTTGGTTCTGGCGTCCGCGCCGTGGGTTGGCCTCGTTCTTGCGATTTGGGAGGGCATTCGTTCGTCCAGCGGTTCGCTTTTCGGACTGCGATCGTTTGCGCTCTGTTTGCTCTCCGGGGCGGTGTTCGGAAGCGTCGCGTACTTGGTCGGCCTCGGCATCCCACGACTCGTCGGCGAGCATCGCACCCGACCGTAATCAGCGACCGGCATCGTCACCCAAACCCATTTGACCTGTCGGTTCAAAAGTCGGAACAATGGCGCAATGCGACGAATGTGGGCAACACGAGAACATGCCGTACAAATGCCGGATGTGCGGCAGGACGTTCTGTGGCGACCACCGCCTTCCGGAAAATCATTCCTGTCCGGGGTTGAACGAGTGGAACGACCCGGAAGGTGTCTTCGATAGCGGCTTCGACGACAGCGTGAATCAGCAGGGCCGGAGCAGTAGCTTTGGCATCAACACCGGTACGGGCGGGCCGCTGGCCTATTTCCGCGGAAATATGACGTTCGTCTTCCTCGGCCTGATGTGGCTGACGTTTATCTTCCAATACGGTATCGCTCCGCTTGTGTTGGGGATTCCAACGAACTCACTCGAATGGTTCAATCTCTTCACCCTGAACACCGCGAATCCGTTCTACGTCTGGACATGGGTCACCTCCGTCTTCGCGCACGGCGGCTTCGGCCACATCGCGATCAACAGCATCGTGCTGTACTTTTTTGGCCCCCTCGTGGAGCGGCGGGTCGGGAGCAAGAAGTTTACCGTCCTGTTTCTGGTGACGGGCGCACTCGCAGGACTCGCACAGGTCTGGGCGACCATCCTCACCGAACCGGGCGTCTTCGTCCCCGTCCTCGGTGCGAGCGGCGCGATTGCGGCCATCATGGGTGTGATGACGGTTTTGAATCCAAATCTCCGGATTTATATCTACTTCATCCTCCCGATGCCGCTGTGGATAGCGACCCTGCTGTTCGCCATCTATTCGGCGTTCACGAGCGTCATCGGCGGTATCGGCGCTGGCGGTGTCGCGCAACTCGCCCACTTGACGGGTCTCGGACTGGGTCTGCTATACGGTGCGAAACTGAAGCGGGACGGAGAACGCGCCCCGCAGGAACTCCAGTTCGGTGGCGGCGGACGCGGCGGAATGGGCGGTAGACGGTTCTAATGCGCGTCGTCCATCCCGAATTTGCGCCCGATGCGTCGTTGTCGCGCGAGGAGATGGAAACGCTTCAGTACGATGTCGCGGAGACGGCTACTTTTCGAGACGAGTTCGATTTCGACCCCGAGAGCGTTCGCACTGGGTCGTCCGACGACGACCAGCGCGAACTGCCGACCGGGAAATCGGACACGGGCGAGAAGCCAATCGTCGTCGGCGTCGACCAAGCCTTCGTCGGCGAAAAGGCGGTGAGCGCCATCGTCGCGGCGCGCGATGGCGAGGTCATCGAGCGAACCCACGCGGTGGTCGAAACAGAAATTCCGTACATTCCCGGTCTGCTCTCATTTCGGGAGGGAACTGCGATTTTGCGGGCCTTCGAGGAACTGTCGGTCGAACCCGACCTCGCAATTGTTGACGGAAGTGGGCGAATCCACTATCGGGAGGCCGGAATCGCCACCCACATCGGTGTCATGCTCGATTTGCCCGCGATTGGGGTGGCGAAAAACCTGCTCTGCGGGAAACTGCGCGAACCGATACAGGGTCATCTGTCGGAAGGTGAACGGATTCCGGTGCTCGCAAACGAGCGCGTCAGCGCACCTGACGGGACAGTCATCGGCTACGCGCTCCAATCGCGCCAGTACGACAATCCCGAAAAACGCCACGTCAACCCGCTGTACGTCAGTCCGGGCCATCGCGTGAGCGCAGAAACGACCGCAGACCTCGTCTGGCAACTCTGTGCTGGCTACAAACTCCCCGAACCCACGCGGCGCGCGGACGCCTACGCCGACGAGGTGAAGGAAACCGTTGGTTCTTAGCCACCCCCGTCCGAAAGAAGGGCCAATGACTGAGACTGTGCTGATTACGGGTTGCTCGTCGGGAATCGGTCGGGAAACCGCGCTTTCGTTCCTCGCAGACGGTTGGGAAGTGTACGCGACTGCGCGAAATCCCGCCGACATCGAAACGCTCGGCGACAAAGGATGTAACATCGCTACGCTGGACGTAACCGAGGACGACGACATAGAGCGCGTCGTCGGCGAAATCGTGGACGACCACGGCCACATCGACTGCCTCGTCAACAACGCGGGCTACGCTCAACCCGGCCCCGTCGAAGACGTGCCGATAGAAGAGGTGCAGGCGCAGTTCGACGTGAACGTCTACGGCCCGCTTCGCCTCGTTCGGGAAGCACTTCCGCACATGCGTGAACGCGGCAAAGGAACCATCGTCAACGTCTCCAGCGCTGTCGGTCGCGTTTCGGTGCCCGGCATGGGAATCTACAGCGGGTCGAAGTTCGCGCTGGAAGGGATTTCGGACGCGCTTCGCTCGGAAGTAGACGACTACGACGTGGACGTTGTCTTGGTCGAACCCGGCCCAGTCGATACGCAGTTCTACGTCCGAGCGAACGGCGAAATCGAGGGCGTCGAACGCTCCGGTGCCTACGAACGATTTTACGAAATGTACGGCGACCGGCAGGCGATAGACGGTGGCATGCCCGGTGCAGTGCATCCGAAGGAAGTCGCCGACACGATTCTCGATTCGGCGAACGTCCAGCATCCGAAAGCCCGGTATCCAGTTGGAACCGTTGCAGAACTCACCGACTACGTCCGAATCCTGCCCGCCGAATGGCTCGACAAGGGATACGGGGCGATTTCCAGCCTCACGTCCAGCGATTGGGCGAAGAAGTTCCTCGGATGATTTCGAACCGGGAGGCGCTTGCGACGACACCCGCCCGCGAAACCGCACTGGCCTGTCTCGAAGCAGGTATCGAATCAGCGCACCCGCAGACGGTCGTCCACGAGAAAATCGAACTTGTCGGCGATTCGCTCCGAATCGCCGACCGAGAGTACGACCTCTCCGAGTTCGACGAAATCCTCGTCCTCGGCGGGGGAAAAGCCTCCGCGCAGGTCGCAGTCGCACTCGAATCCCTCCTTGGCGAGCGAATCGACCGCGGAGCGGTCGTGACCAACGACCCGGAAGAAACTGACCGAGTTGAAGTGCTTCCCGGCGACCATCCCGTTCCGAGCAGAGAGGGCGTCGAAAGTACGAAAAAAGTCCTCGAACTCGCGGATTCCGCCGACGAAAACACGCTCGTTCTCGCCGCCATCACGGGGGGAGCGAGCGCACTCCTGCCTGCTCCCGCAGGCGATATTCCGCTCGCCGAGATGCAAACCGCGACTCGCACCCTGCTCGATTTGGGTGCGACCATCGACGAAATCAACGCAGTCAGAAAACACTGCTCCGCGCTGAAAGGCGGGCAGTTTGCGGGGACAGCATCTCCAGCAACCATCGTTGGCCTGCTGTTCAGCGACGTGGTCGGCGACGACCCGAGCATCATCGGCAGCGGGCCGACAGCACCCGACGGAACGACGTTTTCCGACGCGCTCGCGGTTCTCGACCAGTACGGAGTTGATTCGGAAGCCGATGATGTATCGCGGATTCGAACACACTTCGAACGCGGTGATGCCGGAGATCTACCCGAAACGCCCACCGCAACCGATTCGGTTTTCGAGCGCGTCACGAACCACGTTCTGGCCGATAATTTCACCGCCCTCGACGCTGCCCGCGAAACCGCAGAAGAACGCGGCTACGACGCGATGATTCTATCCTCGCGCGTACGTGGGGAGGCGCGGGAATCCGCGACTACACACGTCGCTATCGCCGAGGAGGTACTGGCGACCGGAAATCCGATTTCGCCACCGGCAGTTTTGCTGTCGGGCGGCGAGACGACCGTTTCCGTCCACGGGGACGGAGACGGCGGGCCGAATCTGGAGTTCGCGCTCGGCGCACTGCTGGAGCTCGATTCTGAAATTACGGTCGCCAGCGTCGATACCGACGGAAAAGACGGAAGTACGAACGCCGCAGGCGCGCTGGTAGACGAAAAAACGTCGACAGCAGATGGTCGGAAAGCCCTACACTCGAACGACTCCTACCCGTTTTTGGATTCGGTCGGCGCGCTCGTGAAAACCGGTGCGACGGGGACGAACGTGAACGACCTCCGGGTTTTGATCGTCGAATGACGCATCTCGTTTCTGGCCGCTCGGGAGCGGCCAGAAACGGGACATCATATTCTTCAACGCGTCATTACCGTGGATTACGCCTGCGTTGAAATCCTTTTCAAGCCCTACTCCAGACAGGCCGCGACGACGCGCAACATCTCTTCTCCTCGCACTTCGTCGGCGAACAAAGGAACGCGCTTGATGTCGTGGCCGCGGAACACCTCTTGTGCTTCTCGCAGAGCGCCCTGTTGAACGTCCCACCGCTGTTGACAGAACTCACAACTGTCGAGGTTCGGCGTGACGAACTGGCTCGAATCGACGGCGTCCGTCACGTCGGCCAGATTCTCCATCACGCGGTTTACGACCACGGTTCCGACGGGGATGTCGAAGTCGTCCAACTGCGTGAGCAGGCGTTTGGATTCGAAGACGCTCATCTCCTCGGGAATCATGACGACGCGGAAATCAGTCTTCGACGGGTCGCGGAGCGTCGTGCGAAGACGCTCGATTTGGGCCTTCATCGCATCCAAATCGTCCATTCCTTCCTTCGGGTCGGCTTCGCCGCCGAACATTCCCTTCATTCCGTCCATCATGCCTTGGAATCGCTGACGGAGCGAGACGATTCGGCCCACCATCGTATCCATGATTTCGGGCAGTTCGAGCAGTCGAAGCGTGTGCCCGGTTGGAGCGGTGTCCACTACCACGCGGTCGAATCGGTCGTCGTCCAGAAATTCGATGAGTTTCTGCATCGCGGCGGCCTCGTCGGCCCCCGGCATCGCCCCGCCGAGGAGGGACGCCATCGGCCCGTCTTCTTCGTTTCCGAGCATCCCACCGAGCGGACTGTCGGTTCCGAGCATTCCGGCTTGATTTTCCAGCGCCGCGTCCGGGTCGATTTCGGCGGCGTACAGCGGAATCTCCTCGCGGATTTTCGTCGCCTCCGCTGGAATATCGCATTCGAACGTATCCGACAACGAGTGCGCCGGGTCGGTCGAAACGACCAGCGTCCGGGTGCCGTCGCGAGCGCTCGCAAGCCCCGTCGCGGCGGCACAGGTCGTTTTGCCGACGCCTCCTTTCCCGCCGTACAGTACGTACTCCGGCGCCTCGATGCCCGTCGGAACGTCCCCCTCGTCGATTCGTTCGACGGCCTCCACGTCGATTTCGGCCATACCGGAGGTATCCGGCGGAGGTTTGTGTAGCTTCTGTATCTCTCGTCGCCGCGTTTTCGTGGACGGGGTTTTCAATCGAGACGTTTCGATGTAGCTGTCAATTTTAGAAAACTAATTTAGGAATACCGCTAGGTAGTCCCGACTCCAATCAGACAGCAACCGCCCCGCATCAGCCACGAACCTCCCCAACCGATTCGCTCACTCGCTGGCGCTCGCTCACTCATCCACCATCAGAGGCACGCTCTGATGAGCCATTCGCTCGCTCCTCCGTCGCTCACGAAGACCTCGCGCGGCCTCAGCTCGGCGTCTCGCCCGACGATGTCCGAGACGCCTCGCCAGCGCGCGCCACATCGCTCGGTTAAATCAGCCGAAAGGATGCGCCAGCGCACTCGGACGAGTGCCGAACGACAGAGACGCGAGTCCAATCCTGCGCTGGCGGGGAGGTTGGGGAGACTGCGGTGGCGGTGCGGCGACGGCGGTTTCAGTGACGTCGTGATTTACTCGAAAAATGCGACGCAACAACAGCGATTGCCGACCCGACACAAATTCCGTTTTCACACGACTCCCTAGAGTTCAAATACGAAGCCGAAACCAAACACGGCGGACACTTCCGGTCGTAACTGCGAAACGCCACAAAATCCCCGGTTTCGCAACGACCGATAGTCTGCCTAACCCACGTACTGAACTCGGATGGGTGCGCCAATCCGGAGCGTGACGACCAAAGCAGTCCAGTAGCGTCTATCCGAAGTAATCCGCGAGTCGCTCCGCGGCTTCCTCCACTTCCGGCGTGACGAGCGCGAATCGAACCCAGTCGTCGCGCGACGAGCCGAAGGCTTCGCCGGGCATGCCTGCCACGCCCGCCTCGTCGATGAGTTTCTCGACGTTCGAGAGCGTGCCGGGGAAATCGGGGAATCGCGCCATGACGTAGAACGCGCCGTCCGGTTCCGAGTAGTCTGCGCCTGCGGCGTCCAGTGCGCTGGTGAACGTCTCCACTCGCGATTTCAACAATTGCCGATTCTCCTCGTGGTACTCGGGCGTCGTCTCGCGGAGCGCATGGAGCACCGCGTACTGCGCCGGACGACTCGTCGCCACATTGGTCAGCATGTGCCGGGTTTTCGCCACGTCCACGAGTTCCGGCGGGAAGATTGCGTAGCCGACGCGAAAACCGGTGATTGCCAAGGTTTTCGAAAACGAGTTCGTGACGATGCGATTGTCGGAGTCGAACGACAACGCGCTGGTGAACTTCCCGGAGAAATCGAAGTGGTCGTACACCTCGTCGCTGACGAGCAGTGCGTCATACTCCTCGGCGATACTGACGAACTCGCGCATCGTCTCCTCGTCGTACACTGCACCAGTCGGGTTGTTCGGCGAGTTGACGACGATTCCGGCTGTGTTCTCGCTGGCTTGCTCACGGACTGCTTCGGGCGAGAGCGTGCCGTCCTCGTCGGTAGCGACGAACCGCGCAGTTGCGCCGAGCATCTTCGTTTTGCCGGGGTAGTACGGATACACCGGGTCGGTTAGAATGAACTCGTCGCCCGATTCGCGCTCCATCGCGCGGGCCATCGCCAGATAGTTCGCCTCGCCGCCACCGCAGGTCACGACGACCTGCGACTGGTCAACGTCGCGCCGGGCGGCGATTTCCTCGCGTAATTCACGCAGACCTTCGCTCGGGGGGTACTGGAAATCAGCACCACCGAGGTCGGCGTATTCGTGCAGTCCGTCGGAAATTCCGGGCGGCGACCCCCAGTCGGGATTACCGCTGACCATGTCGATAACGTCGTGTTCTGCTTCCATGGCGTAGGACATCACGTGAAAGAACAACGGGGTATCGTAGTCCATACCGGGTGGTTGCAGTACTGGCAAGTCTTTCTTTCGCCCGAAATCATTAGCTGTTCGGAAATCGCAGTCGAAGTATGGAGCCAACTGTCGATCCGGATGCGGTGCGGTCGTACTACGACTACATCGACGCCGAAGCCTACGAGGACGTATTCTCGCTATTCGCGAACGACATCGTGTACGAGCGTCCCGGCCAGTCACCGCTGTCCGGAATAGCCGAGTTCCGCGAGTTCTACCTCGATGGCCGACCGCTCGAAGACGGTGAGCACGAAATCGAGCAGTTGATTATCGGCGAGGACACGGTAGCCGTCCGCGGGCGATTCAGCGGCGTCCAAGACGGCGAGCGCGTTTCGTTCGGCTTTTCTGATTTTCACCGGTTCGATTCGGAGAGCAAGATAACGGAGCGAACGACCTACACCGACCGCGATACGGTCTGATAGGACACCCGATTTCGCCCGTTCGACCCCTACCTTCTTTCTCGCCCGTTGCGTTTTCTCCCGCATGAGCACCGACGCCCACCCAATCGAGGAACGACTCGCAGATGCCCTCAAAAATGCAGGCGCGACCATCGCAACTGCGGAATCCTGTACCGGCGGCCTCATCGGGTCGCTGTTGACCGACGTTTCCGGGTCGAGCGACTACTTCGACCGCGGGTTCGTCACCTACTCCTACGACGCGAAGATGGAACACCTCGGCGTCACGCGCGAGGTGCTTGACGAACACGGGGCTGTAAGCGAACCTGTGGCTCGGCAGATGGCGCGCGGTGCGCGGGACGTTTCCGGAACGACGTGGGGACTCGCCACGACCGGAATCGCAGGGCCGACCGGTGGAACATCGGAAAAGCCAGTCGGCACCGTCTTCATCGGAGTTGCCCACACGGGCGAGTGGGGAACCGGGGATAGCTACGCGACCGTCGAACGCTACGAGTTCGACGGGTCGCGGGCGGAAATCAAAGCAAAAATCGCGCGGCAGGCGCTTGTCGATGTTCTCTCCGAACTGAGATAAAAAGGAAAACCTTGATACTGCAGGGTGGGACGTGCAATCGAATGAATCGGAAAGAACACGTCCTGAACGCCGCACTGCTGGCTATCGGACTCGGGTACGTGCTCCATCCGTCCGGCGATACGGTCACGTTCTACACCATCATCGAAGTCGGGGTTCCGGTCATCCTCGGGGCGCTCTTTCCCGATGTGGACACGGCCTTCGGTAAACACAGAAAGACGCTTCACAATCTTCCGGTGTTGGGGCTGTTCTACGTCTTCCCATTGGTGTTCGGTAACCTCGAATACGTTTGGATAGGCGTTCTCACCCACTACGTGCTGGACATGCTCGGAAGCAAGCGCGGACTCGCGTGGTTCTACCCCTACGAAAAAGAGTTCGGCGCGCCGTTCGGCGTCGCCGTGAGTAGCAATCACGCGACGAGCGTCACGCTCCTGGTCACAGCCTTCGAAATCGCCGTGGCGGCGTTGTTGGTTCATCACCAGTTAGTCGTGGACGCCGGTCTGACGGCTGTCGGAATGCAGTAAGTCGGTTGGAGTAGAACCGGCGGCAACGACGATTTTCAGTACACGCTCACGTCGTCGAATCGACCGTCGTATTCGTCGCGGTCTGGATGGGTCGCTTCCATCCCCGAAAGAATTAGTCGGTTGAATTTCCCCCATGTGTTTTCCCAACCGAGGTGCGCGAACTCCGCCCGTCGGCGGAGTTCGTGCGAACGCCCATTCCGGTGGACAACGCGAGTGAGGCCGCCGTCCCGGATTCGCTCCACCAGTTCTGCCGCGGTTTTGACGTGCGTGTCGAGCGTCGTCCACGCCTCGCCGACGCTCCGACGGAGGTGTGCATACGACGACCCGAATGCCGGTTTGGCGGTGTCTTCTACGATTTCTTTCGCTCGGCGATTGTGTCGTCGAAGCTGTTTCGGATTGTACGTTTCGACGGCGTGGATGACATCGCCGTGGACGCAGATGTCCGCTTCCGACAGGCCGACGTTGAGAAACTCCGGATGGGGAATCAGAACGGCGGCACCCTGCCGGTCGAGTTCCTGCATTGCTCCGGTGAGCGTGATGAAATCCGGAACGGGTTCGGTAAGTCCCACCGCGAGGACGTGTTTCCGGTTGCGCCACGTCCCGGTGAACACCTCTCGCGCCGGGACGATGAGCAGTTCATCGTCCGAAAACCGCTCCGCCTGCCGACGTATCTCCGGAAGCCGAACGAAATGCGGCGCGTAGACTAATGCATCGAGACTACGGTCTTTTGCTCGTTGGACGACCTGCTCGTCCAGCACTTTCACGTGCATATCGACACGAAACTCGTCGCAGTCGGTCACGGCGTACTTTTGTGAAGGTCGGACGATAGTGGTTCTGGTTTCGAGAGCTAGAAGTAGGGATGTGTGAAAGTCAACACCGATGACGGCTCTGTATTTCGACCTCGACGGAACATTGGTACATCACGAGATTTCCTTCGAGGAGATGTTCGAGCGAGCGCGGCACGAAGCGAACGTCTCCGACCACGATGGACTCCACGACGAATACGTGACCTCCTTTCTCGACTATTTCGGAGAGTGCCATCCGGAACCGTATCGGGCCGCGCTGGATGACCTCTGTAACGATTTCTCCCTCGACACCGACGGCGAGACGTTTGCCGACGCACTCATCGAGGTGGAACTGTCGCACACGGACCTCGTGGATGGCGCGCACGAACTGCTCGCTTCGTTCGCAGACGACCCAGACCACGAACTCGGCATTTTGACGAACGGTGCTGGACACGTCCAGCGGGCGAAACTGGAGACACACGGCCTCGACTCCTATTTCGATGCTGTCGTCGTTTCCTGCGAGGTCGGCGTCGGAAAACCGGAATCGGGAATTTTCGAGGTCGCCAAAGAGAAACTATCAGGAGATGGGTTCGTATTCGTCGCAGACGACGTCGAACGGGACGTGCTTCCGGCCCAACGAGCAGGGTTTACGGGCGTTTTGCTCTCGGAATCGGTCGATTCGCGGGCAGACAACTGTGTCGAGGAGCTTTCTGCTGTTCGAACGCTTCTCGCCTGACGAGCAGGAAAAGGTTTTATCATCGGGATTACAGAGTCAACACACGAATGCCCGCCTGGGAATGTGACATCGACGGCTGTGGGGAACACTTCGACAGCGTCGAGAACGCCATCGTCCACCAGACCACGGAGCACGAGCGCCGCGAATGTAAGGTCTGCGGAACGGTCGTACCGGATGGCTATTTCGCCATCCGGCACGCCTTCGAAGAACACTCGCGCGCCGAGTACGTCCGCGCCTACGACGCCGATTCGAGCGACGTTCGAACTCGGGAGCGAATCCGAGACGAAATCGAGGATTCGGCGAACCTCCAACAGGTGGTCGAGCGACTCGACGGAACCAGCGGAACCGAACTCCCCTGACGGGACGAAGTAAACTATTTTGAGGCGGGTACGCAATCGTTCCAATATGGATACGCTTGCGGACGTAAACGAAATCGTCCACGAACCGACGGAGGAGTTCGTGGAGTCCACGAACGTCTGGCAGTTCATGCAGGAACACGACATCGCGGACTACGAGGAACTAATCGAGAAAACGTGCGGCGAGGTCGATTGGTTCTGGGACGAACTGGTGGAGTACCTCGGAATCGAGTTCTACGAAGAGTACGACGCGGTTCGGGACGACACCGACGGGCCGCAGTTTTCCGACTGGTACCCCGGCGGGAAAATCAACATCGCGCACAACACGCTCGACCGGCACGCGCGAACCGACAGTCCGAACCGGAACAACGTCGCCTGCATCTGGGAAGGCGAACCGGGCGACGTTCGGGAAATCACGTATCACGAACTCCAGCGCGAATCGAATAAGGTGGCGAACGCGCTGGAAGAGCGCGGCATCGGAAAAGGCGACACCGTCGGCCTCTACATGCCGATGGTTCCGGAAGTTAACTCGATTCTGTACGGCATCTTCAAAGTCGGTGCGATTGCGGTGCCCATCTTCTCCGGGTTCGGTACCGACGCGACCGCGACGCGAATCGAGGATTCCGAATGTTCGGTGCTGTTCACGGGCGACGGCTTCTACCGCAGGGGAAGCGACATCGTGCTGAAGAACACGGCGGACGAAGCGATAGAGCAGGTCGGCCACGTCGAACACACTATCGTCTACGAGCGACTGGGCACTGACGCGGGCGCGGAGATTCCGTGGGACGACGAGCGAGACGAGTGGTGGGACGAAGCAGTCCTCACGCAGGACGACGAGTACGAGACGAAAGAACTCGATTCCAGTGACGAGGCGATGCTGTTGTACTCCTCTGGAACGACGGGCAAACCGAAAGGTATCGTCCACACCCACGCCGGGCAGTTGATGCAGTGTGCGAAGGAGATTTACTTCGGTTTCGACCACAAGGATTCTGACCGTTTCTTTTGGGTGTCCGACATCGGGTGGATGATGGGGCCGTGGACGCTCATCGGGAACCACGCCTTCGGCGGCACCGTCTTCATGTACGAAGGTGCGCCGGACTACCCCGACCCCGACCGGTTCTGGGAGATGATCGACCGACACGGACTGACGACGTTCGGCATTTCCCCGACCGCGATTCGGGCGCTCCGGCAGTATGGCGACGAATGGCTGGAAAATCACGACCTCTCGTCGCTTCGCCTACTCGGTTCGACCGGCGAACCGTGGGACCCGGAATCATGGCAGTGGTTCTACGAAAACGTCGGCGGGAGCGAAGCGCCAATCATCAACATCTCGGGCGGCACCGAAATCTGTGGCTGTTTCCTCATGCCGATGCCGATTCAGTCGCTCAAACCGTGCACCCTCGGCGGGCCGGGACTCGGCATGGACATCGACATCGTCAACGAGCAGGGCGAATCCATCGTGGACACCCACGAACGCGGCTACCTCGTCGCGCGTGATTCCTGCCCGAGCATGACGAAGTCGCTCTGGTCGGGCGACGAACGCTATCTGAACACCTACTGGTCTACGTTCGACGACATGTGGAACCACGGCGATTGGGCACAGAAGGACGAGGACGGCTTCTGGTTCCTCCACGGGCGCTCCGACGACGCCATCAACGTGGCTGGTAGAAAGGTCGGCCCTGCCGAAGTCGAGGGTGCGCTGATGGACCACGAGGCGGTGAATCAGGCCGCCGCGGTCGGCGTGCCGGACGACACGACCGGACAGGCCGTCGTCACCTACGTCATCCTCGAAGGGGACGTGACCGGCAACGACGACCTGCGCGAGGAACTGCGCGAACAGGTCGGCGACGAACTCGGCAAACCGTTCCGCCCCCGCGAAATCCTGTTCGTGGACGAGTTCCCGAAAACGCAGTCAGGCAAAATCATCCGCCGGGCCATCGAGGCGGCTTACACGGGCGAGGAGTTGGGCGACATGAGCAGTATCGAGAATCCCGACTCGCTCGACAAACTCGAAGACGCGAAGTAAAGAGTAAAACGGGGGTTCCAAGCGAGTCAGTCTCCGACGGCGACTGACTCGCCCATCCCAATCGAATCTATTCGAACAGTTTCTTTTCGCGGTCGATTGATCCGATTGTGTTCACATCCCCCGCCGAGAGTTCGATGTTCCGTGCGGCCAAATTCTGGTGGAGATGGGCGTCACTTTGCGAGCGCGGAATCGGAACCGCACCCGTCTCCACGAGCCACGCGAGGGCAACCTGCGCTTCCGTCGCGTCGTGTTTCTCGGCAATTGCGGTCAGTTCCGGCAGGTCGAACACCTCGCCCTGCGCGATTGGCGAGTAGGCCACGAGATTCGTGCCGTGCCGACGAGCGTCAGCGAGGAGGTCGGCCTGCCGAAACAGGGGGTGCATTTCGACCTGATGGGCGAAAATCGGCGCGTCGAGAACCTCGCGGGCAGTATCGAGTTCTTCCGGAGTAAAATTGCTCACCCCGACGTGCTTGATTCGTTCCTGTTCTCGCAGTGCATCGAATGCGGGAAGCGTTTCCTCGGGGTCGTAGGATTCGATTGGTCGATGGACGTAGAGCAAATCGACGGATTCGAGGCCGAGTTTCGAAAGGCTGGTTTCCGTACTCGCAATCACGTCGTCGTGTGCGAGGCTGTCGGCCCAGACTTTCGTGGCGACGAAAAGCTCCTCGCGGGGGATATCCGCGAGTTCGATTCCTTTCCCGACGACTTCCTCGTTTTCGTAAATCTGTGCAGTATCGAGGTGGCGATAGCCCATCTCGATGGCGCTGGCGATTCGCTCGGGGTCGGAAATCCCCATCGTCCCGAGTCCGATTTCCGGAAGCGCGTCGGTTGACATGGCGCAAAATTCGGGCGGAAGAACCTAACCGATGTGGTTCCGGAACCTCAGAGCGTAATCACGTCCGGCGCGATACTGACGGATTCCGGCGCGGCTTCAGCGTCGTTGCAAACCGCAAAGTCCCCGGTTCGGTCGGCGTCGAGGACGATTTCCGCCCCACCAACCAGCGGCGCGATGATTCCGCCAGCGACGACCCGCGGGTCGGAAAGCGGGGCGCGAACGACGACGGAGTCGCCGGGTTCGAGGTTCCACCGGTCGCAGACTGCGCTTCCTGTCGCGAGCAGTTCCGCGTGCGAAACGTCCCTTTCGCCGGTCAGTGCAATCGTTTCGGGTGAGAGGGCCGTCTCGGGAAATGTTGGATTTTCGCTCCATACGTCGGTTTCGAAATGCGAAACGGTCGGGTCGGCGGGTTTCTCCCCGTGGCCGACGTACTGGCCACCGGGCGGCAGTTCGTAGTCACCAACTGTCTCGGTCGGCGCGAGAAGCACCCGGGCATCGATGTCCCGCGGCGGGTCGAATCGCACGCTCGCACCGAGCAGGGTTGCACCGAGGAAACCGAGAATCGACTGGGCGGAACTTGACGGAACGATGCCAACCGTGACACCGTCTCGAACACCGAGATGGCGGAAGAAGTTCCCCGTTTTCCACGCAGTCGTACAGAGACGATGGTAGTCGTATCCCCGCGAATCGGGAACCGAAAGCACCGGGTCGTCGCTCCGTCGTTCGCGGGCGACGAGGTCGGAGAGTGCGTCCATGTCGGCTTTCAGATTGGTGTGCGCAAAAGCCCGGCGGTTCCGATGGTTTCGCCACCGTTCCGTCTGCCGTCACCGTGTCTGACTAACCTTTATATTTAATTGCTAGACACTCTCTGACGTAGCTATGGTAAACGTAATTCGAAAGATGGCGGAAGGAAGTTCCCACGTCGTCGAACGCTACCTTCCGGACGCATTCCTGTTCGCAATCATTCTCACAGTCGTCACGTATGGACTTGCCTTCGTTGCGGTTTCTCCCGGGCCGAATGGGTATTTCTCCCACGCGGAAAATATTCTCGTCACGGGTTGGTACGGCGGCTTTTGGGGATTGCTCACGTTCGCGATGCAGATGACGCTCATCCTGATGACGGGCTACGGACTGGCAAAAACGGAATTCGTGGATGGCTTACTGACCCGAGCGGCGGCCATCCCGTCCAGCGAACGGAGTGCCGTCGCGTTCGTTCCCGCCGTTGCCGCACTCGCGTCGTTCGTTCATTGGGGACTCGGACTCGTCGTCGGCGGAATCTTCGCCCGGAAAGTGGCCGAGGAGATTCGAACCATCGACTTCCCCATCATCGTCGCTGGTGCGTATTCGGGGTTCATCGTCTGGCACGGCGGCCTCGCGGCGTCGATTCCGCTGAATTTGAACTCGGCTGGAGACAACGGCAACTTTCTCATCGCAAGCGGCGTTCTCAACGACACTATCGGTACGAGCCAGACGATTTTCACGACCGCAAATCTCGTGCTGTTCGTCGTGGTCGGCCTCGTCTTCCTCCCGCTCCTGTTCGTGCTGATGTACCCCGAGAGCGACGAGAAAAAGCGTCCCATCGACCCCGCCAAACTCGAAGCCGCGGCGGACGGCGGCGAGGCGGAAACCAAAGTAACGACAGTACCCACCGGAACGACGACCTTCGCTGACCGAATCGAACACTCCCGCGCCGTTGCGTGGGGAATCGGCCTCGGCGGCCTGTTGGCAGTTTTCGGCTACTTTTGGCGGGGAATCGCGGACGGCACGATGCCATGGAACAACCTCGACCTGAACATCGTCAACTTCACATTCCTCTTCCTCGGCATCCTCCTGCACGGTACGCCTGCGAACTACATCGAGGCGATGAAAGAGGCAGTTGAAAACGTCTGGGGTATCATCCTTCAGTTCCCGTTCTACGCTGGTATCATGGGAATCATGAGCTACGCGCCGGAGGGTTCGACCAGCCTCGCCACGCAAATCGCGCAGGGAATGGTGCAGGTGTCCCCCGACGGCACCCTCCCCGCGGTGGCGTTTCTCACCGCTGGCGTCGTGAACTTCTTTGTCCCGAGTGGCGGTGGCGAGTGGGCAGTCATCGGCGAAACGCTCGTTACCGCCGCACAATCCAGCGGAACCAGCGTTCCTCGTGTCGCCATGGCCGCCTCGTGGGGTGACGCATGGACCAACATGATTCAGCCCTTCTGGGCCATTCCACTCCTCGCAATCAGCGGTCTATCGGTTCGTGATATCATGGGGTACTGTGTGCTCGTTCTGCTCGGCAGTGGCGTCATCATCGCGGTGGGAATTACGGTTCTGCCGATGTAGAACCACCAGATTTTGCCAGTGAGCGCGGTTCCACCGCGCTCACTGGCAAAATCTGGACCAAAAGCACTGGAAGACGTTCCTGCTCACTGCGTTCCGCGGGCGTGCGACTTCCGAGCCATTCACTCGCTCCTCTCACGAAGACATTCCTCTCCCCCTCAGTCGCGCTTCGACGCTCCTTCGAGGGATTCGTCGGCCCGCTCGTTCGTCGTTCCTCCTCACTCGCGGAGAGTGTGCTGGCACTCTAGTGGATGTGTAATTCTGATGCTGTCGATTGTGTAGATTCTGACTCTGGCTGATGTGTCGGTTGCTGATTCCTGCTGTCAATGAAAGTTCGAGGAATTATAGCGGTTGTCTCGTCTGCCTATCGCGCACTCCTTCCGTCGTGCGCACGCGGAAAAGTCAATCGTCTCGACGGAGTAGATAGCTCAGTCCCGCGATACCGCCGAGGGCGGCGAGAAATCCGAACCCGGGGAGGCTTCCACCTTCCGTCGAACTCGTCGTCTCCGTAGCTGTGTCCGTCGAATTCGGAGCAGTCGATTGCGTCGTCGTGGCCGATGGTGTCGAAGAAGTCGTTGCAGTCGTAGACGTTGGCGTACTCGTCGTCGTGTTGTTCGTCCCGTTCGTGGTCGCGGTGGTCGTCGGTTGGACGATTTCGATTTTTCCGCGCATCGACTGCTCGTCGAGTTGCGAAAAGTACGTCGCCATGGCAGGTTTCGCGGTGAACTCAAGCGTCTGTACCTGTCCCCTCGTGCTCACGACTTCGGTTTCTTCCAGCGTGTTTCCCTCCCCGTCCGCGATGGCGATGTTGTGCGGTTGCCCGTCCATGTTCTCCCACGCGATGACGTACGTCTTTCCGGCCTGCATCTGAATCGTCGGATTCGTCTCGTCAGCGATCGGGTCTGGAGCGCGACCAATCCATCCCGACAGTTGGCCGCCTAATTCGAACGTCGCGGCCTGTCCTCGCGCGACACCGACGAGCACGCCCGCTCCAATCATCGTCTGTACGAACTGCCTGCGTGAAAACTCAACGTGGGACATTCGAGCGTGTACTTCCTGTACTACCTATCTATAGATATGCATATGCTTAGCTCATTCGGCTCGAACAAGAGATTAGACTGGGCAAGCGGAGGTTAGAAGCTGTTTTTGATGCGCTCGAAAAAGCCCTTCTCGACGCTCACGTTCTCGCCGCCCGCCTCCGCGAACGCCTCCAACGCCTCTTTCTGCTCGTCGTTCAGCGATTCGGGCGTCACGACCTGCACCTTCACGTAGAGATCGCCGTTTCCGCGACGCCGGAGCCGGGGCATTCCCTTCCCCCTCAGGCGGAACGTCTCGCCGCTTTGAGTGCCCGCCGGAACGTCCATTTCGACCGACCCATCGAGCGTCGTAATCTCGATTTCGTCGCCGAACACAGCCTGCGGGAACGAGAGCGGTTTCCGATAGAACAAGTCTGCGCCCTCGCGTTCGAAGTCCGGATGGTCGTTCACCCGAATTTCGATGAGCAGGTCGCCGTTCGGCCCGCCGTTTTCGCCCGGCGCACCTTCGCCCTCCATCTGGAGCGTCTGTCCGTCTGCGATGCCCGCCGGAATATCGACGTTCAGTGTCGCTCGGCGGTGAACGACGCCGTCGCCGCCGCAGTCGCCGCAGGTTTCCTCGTACAGTTCGCCCTCACCGCTACAGCGGCCGCAGGTTCGAGACTGTTGAACGCGACCGAACGGCGTCTGTTGCACCTGTGTGACCTGCCCCTGTCCCTGACACTCCGGACAGGTCTGCACGTCGGCTCCTTTCGGATGACCTTTTCCGTCGCACGTGCCACAGCGTTCCGGACGCCGAACCGACACCTGCTTTTTCACGCCTTCGAAGGCATCTTCGAGGTCGATTTCGACGCCGGTTCGCAGGTTCGACCCCTGTCGCGGGCGATTCGGATTACGGCCACGGCCACCGCCGCCACCGAAGAACTGTTCGAAGATGTCACCCATGCCACCCATTCCGCCACCGCCGCCGAACGGGTTGCCGCCGCCAGCACCGGCGCCGTTGCCGTCGAACCCGCCACGCTTTTCGGCCTGTTCGAATCGGTCGTGGCCCATCTGGTCGTAGGCTTGGCGCTTCTCGTCGTCAGAAAGCACCTCCTTTGCCTTCTTGACCTGCTTGAACTTCTCTTCCGCGTCCGGTTCGTCGCTCACGTCCGGGTGGTACTCCGCGGCCTTCTTTCGATACGCGCTCTTGATGTCGCTCTCGTCGGCGTCCCGACTCACACCGAGCACGTCGTAGAAATCCTCACTCATCAGTTATCCTCAGTAAAGTTGGGGAATACTTGAATCGCCCGTCTATTCGTCGTCGTCGTCCACGTCTTCGAAGTCGGCGTCCACGTACTCGTCTGCATTCTGGTCGTCAGCACCGGCACCTGCGCCTGCACCGGGACCGCCGCCCATGCCGCCCGGGCCAGCGCCGCCGCCCATTCCGCCGGGGCCTGCGGCACCGGCTTGTTGGGCTTGCTCCTGTTGCTGGTACATTTGCTTGCCGATTTCCTGAAGCGCCTTGCTCAGGTCTTCGGTTGCGGCTTCGAGTTCGTCTTTTTCGACGTCCTCGGCTTCGAGCGTCTCTTGGACGTCTTCGATTGCATCTCGGATGTCTGCTTCGAGGTCCTCGTCGATGTTCTCCTCGTTCTCTTCGAGGAGCGTCTCGGCGCGCTGAATCGCGCCTTCGGCGGCGTTGCGCGCTTCGATGAGTTCACGCCGTTCTTTGTCCTCTTCTGCGTGCTGTTCTGCTTCTTCCTGCATGCGCTCGACTTCGTCGTCCGAGAGGCCAGCGCCACCTTCGATGGTGATTTCCTCACTGTTGCCCGACCCGTGGTCTTCGGCGGAGACGTTGACGATTCCGTTTTCGTCGATGTTGAACGCGACTTCGATTTGCGGCGTTCCGGCGGGTGCTGGCGGAATGCCTGCGAGGTGGAACTCGCCGAGCAGTTCGTTGTCGGCGGCCATCTCGCGCTCACCTTGGAAGACACGCACCTGCACCGAAGTTTGGTTAGCCGCGGCGGTCGTGAAGATTTTCGATTCTTCAGTTGGGATGGTCGTGTTCTTGTCGATGAGTCGTTCGAACAGGCCACCTTTCACTTCGATACCGAGCGAGAGCGGCGTCACGTCGAGCAGCACGATGTCGTCCACGTCGCCGGAGAGAACGCCGCCCTGAATCGCCGCGCCGAGTGCGACGGCTTCGTCGGGGTTGACGTTCTTCTTCGGTTCCTGTCCGGTCAACTCTTCGACCTGCTCCGTGACCTGCGGCATGCGGGTCGAACCGCCGACGAGGATGACTTCGTCGATGTCGCTCTTGTCGTAGCCCGCGTCCGAAAGCGCCTGCTCGGTCGGTTCGACCGTGCGCTCGATGAGGTCGCTCGTCAGGGATTCGAACTTCGCGCGGGTGAGGCTGTTCTCCAAGTGAACAGGCCCGTTGTCCGTCGCCGTAACGAACGGGAGGTTGATGTCCGCCTCCTTTCGCGAGGAGAGTTCGATTTTCGCCTCTTCAGCGGCGTCCTTGAGTCGCTGAAGCGCCTGCCGGTCGTCGCGGAGGTCGATACCGTGGTCCGACTCGAACTCCTCGGCGAGATAGTCGATGATGGCGTGGTCCCAGTCGTCGCCACCGAGGTCGTTGTCACCGTTCGTGGCGACCACTTCGTAGACGCCACCGCCGAGGTCGAGGATGGAAACGTCGAACGTTCCGCCACCGAGGTCGTAGACGAGAACCGTCTGGTCGGACTCGTCGTCCAGTCCGTAGGCCATCGACGCCGCGGTCGGTTCGTTGACGATGCGCTCTACGTCGAAGCCAGCGATTTCGCCAGCGTTCTTCGTCGCCTGTCGCTGTTTGTCGTTGAAGTACGCGGGAACCGTGATGACCGCATTCTCCACGTCGTCGCCGAGATATTCCTCGGCGTCGCGTTTGATCTTCTGGAGAATCATCGCGGAAATCTGTTCCGGCGTGTACTCTTCGCCTTCAATTTCGACGCTGTAGTCCTCGTCGCCCATGTGGCGTTTGATGGACTGAATCGTCTTCTCGGGGTTCTGGACGGCCTGATTTTTCGCCGGTTTCCCGACGAGACGCTCGCCGTCGTCAGAGAACGCGACGACCGAGGGTGTCGTCCGGTCGCCTTCCCCGTTGACGATGATTTCAGGGTCGCCACCTTCCATTACCGCGAACGCGCTGTTCGTGGTACCGAGGTCGATACCGAGAATCTTGTTACTCGTCATTTGACGCTATCTTGCGCTTTCGCTCCTTTAAACCTTGCTACACGGGACGAACCGGGAAACGAATTGAATCGGGCGCCCGCGTGCGATTTTTGTGAAAAATCGACAGACGGAAAAGAGGGGTATATATGTTGACCGCAATCAGATTATTTCTGTATTATTTCCTTCGTCACTAGAATTTACTACTCACCGGAACCATCGCCGCTCCCGTCACTCACAGTGACTTGCGCGGCCTGCAAGACTTTATCGGCCATCTCGTAGCCCGGTTGGTACACGTCCGCGATGGTATCTTCGGGATGGTCGCTTTCGACCCGAAGCATTACTTCGTGGCGCTGAGGGTCAACCTCCGCGCCCGGTTCGGGGTCGATTTCCGCGACGTTCTCGTCTTCGAACACGCGGTCGAGTTCCTTCAGCGTGAGTTCGACGCCACTGCGGAGACTTTCGACATCTTCGTGTTCTTCCTCGACGGCGCGTTTTAAGTTGTCGCGCACGTCGATGAGACGGTTGACGACATCCTCGGTCGCGCGCTTTTCGAGTTGTTCCTGTCGCTTTTTCGCCCGCTTTTTGTAGTTTTGGAAGTCGGCTTGCTTTCGTTTCAATCGCGTGCGAAGGTCGTCAATTTCGGTTTCCTGTTCCTGTCGTTCCGACTCGATGGCGACGAATCGCTCTTCGACAGCCTCCGCGAGGCTCTCGTCGTGAGACGCGATTTCCGCGACGAGATCTGTTTCTTCCGCGCTCAGTATGTCTTCGTCGGTCGGCTGTTCGCCCGTCGTGCTTTCGTCAGCCGGTTTCTCGTTCGGAGTGTCGTCTTCGACGTGGTCGTCGTCTGTCGTCTGGACAGGCTCCTCGGTCATACATACTGAAAGTCCGTGCGTGCGTTTAAGGGTTACAGAAACGGACTGCGTTTTACAGAAACGAACCCAGTTCGATTCGAGCCAAGAGGGAGACGAGCGTATCGGCCGTAAGCGAATATCCCGGTCGGCCGACCAGCCCGCTCAGGGGGTCGTACTCGACCAACCCGCGATAGGAGAGAGTAGGGAGGCTGTTCCGCGAGAGGTCGTCGAGAACCGCTTCGAACGTTTCGTCAGGAACCGATTCGGGGGCGATTCCGTGTTCCAATCCGGCAACTTCTCTGGCGAGCACTTCCACTCCCATCGGGGCGTTCTCCGCGTGGCGGGCGAGCGAATAGAGGATGTATCGGTTGCGCTCTTTGGACAAGCTAATCACCACTGAGCCGACGGACCCCCGAGCCATTCTCAGTCCCTTCCACAGTCGTCGCAAACGAATTTTAACCCCCGTAACCGTTTCCCATCGTTCAGTGTTCGTAATGCGAGACGAGTAAGGGACAACGAGTGCCGTATCCGAGTGTTCCGAACGACGAAATTGGATGTGACTGTTTCATTGAACGCCGGTTGTCGGTAACGATGGCTTCGCGCCGATAAGCCAGCATTCGAGCGCGTTCGAGCACGCTCGTTCGTTTCTTCTTTCCTTTCCCGCTCCGATACCGAACAGAATCGCCTCCCTACTCGTGCCACCACGGGACACAACCCTTTTCGGGCGTGCGAAAGAACGGAGAGGTATGGCAGACGAGGAAGCCAACGAAAACGACAACGGAAACGATGGCGAAGAGAAATCGTTCCGAGAGCGCGTCGAGGAAATCAGGGAGAAACGTGCCGAAGAAGGCGACGAAGACCGAGAAGATCGAGAGGAACGCCTGAAAGAAGCCCTCGGCGGCGGCGGCCCGGGCGGTATGGGCGGCGGCGGGGGCGGAAACCCGTTCGCACAGATGATGGGCGGCATGATGGGCGGCGGCCCCGGTGGAATGGGCGGCGGTCCAGGCGGCCGCGGCGGTGAATCCGCCGGAAATGAAGACCTCACCCGTGAGGTTCGACAGCTTCGGGACGAGGTTCGCGACGTAACCCGACAGCTTCAGCGCATCGCTGACGCGCTCGAAGACGACTAATCCGGTATTTTCACCGTCACGATTTCCGAAACGCTCGTAACCTGTCACCCAACTTTCGGCAATTGTATAACCGAAAACGGGGTTTCTTATAGCTCGCACACCTGTTTCGGTTCGTAACAGTGTCCGAGGAGACGAGCGACAGCAGTTCACTTGGCCTACTTACCAACCGCGAGTTCATCGCGATTTCGAGCACCGCGTTCGCGCGGAGTCAGGCGTACTCGACCATCCTCATCGCGCTGGCGCTGTACGCCGACATGTTCCAGACGACGAGTACCATGGAGGGACTGTTCGGCACGGCGTTCGCCATCGTTCAGTTGTTCATCGTCCTCCCGTTGGGTCGGTACATCGACACGCGAAACTCGAAGCGAATTCTGTTGTTCGGACTCCTGCTCAACGTCGTCGTCTTCGTCGGCTTCATGTTCGTCGAAAACGTCACCCACGTCATTCTCGTTCGCGTGCTCCAAGGAACTGCCGCGAGCATCCTCTGGCTAACCGGAATGACCGTCGTCGGCGAAATCAGCGAGGACGGTTCGAGAGGCCTGTGGATTGGAACCTACAATCAGGTCGGCGCAATATCGAGTCTCATCGGGGACATCGTCGGCGGACTCCTGCTGTACGTCTACGGTTTTCAGGAAACCTACATCGCGCTTTCCCTCGTCACTCTCGGCGCGTTTTTCTCCGTCCTCTTGTTCCTCCGGGACAACCCCGGCGGGCGAAAAGACCCCGAGGATTCGAGCGGCAGAGAAACTATCGAAATGCTCCTCGGACGGTCGGCCATCAAAGCCCTCGTCTTCTTCCGCCTCTCGTTCAGCGTCGGGAAGATGGCGGTCATCACCTTCCTTCCCATCTACGCCTACACAGAGTTCGGCATCAACCCGTTCATGGTCGGCGGCATCATGGCGGGCGGAAAACTGACCAAAGCCATCACGCAGGGGAAGGTCGGCCACTGGACGGATCGCATCACACACACCCACTGGTTCATCCTCGCGGGCGCGCTGGTGTACGCGCTCGGCACGGCACTCATCCCGCTCGCCGGGTTCGCACACGTCTACATTCCGGATACGACCGTCACCGCGCTCGGCGAGGAGATGGCGCTCCCCGGAGCCTTCTTCGTCCTCTTCGCGGCCTACGCCGTCCTCGGAATCGGGGACAGTCTCCGCCTTCCGGCCAGTATGGCCCTGTTCGTCGGCGAGGGCGAGCAGTTCGACGCCGTGGCCTCCAGCCTGTCCCTGCGCTCTATCGCGTGGAAAGTCGGGCAGGTCGGCGGCCCGGTGCTGGTGGGTGCCATCTGGGACGCCACCAGCGTCCTCGTCGCCTTCTGGACTGCATCCGGATTCATCGTCGTGTCGTCGCTCGTGTTCGCGTGGCTGTACAGCAGTGACCCTGTGCCCGAACAGGTCGATGCTGTCGGCGGGGATTAGCGACGAAGAGTTGGTGAAATACCGTTTGTAGCGGTTTGCTTCTTTTACAGAGTGATGCGGGTGAGGTCAATTTGCTACCCCTCGGACTGCCACGACTGCAGGTCACGCCTCTGCTCGCGCAGTCACCCTCGGCCTTCAACCGATTGTTTACCTTGCTACCGGTTTCGGCAAGACGATTTTCTGAAAAAAGAGCTGAACGAATTCGAGTTGGGCGGGCAGGCTGCTGGCCTGCCCGCCCTGCTGTCCTGGTGGCAACGGGCGAAGCGAGGAGTGAGCGACTGGAAGGAGCGAGTGACAAGCGAGGGCGTGGCTTGGAGTCGTGACTTCTGCGGTCCTCACTCCACTGAAATCAATGTCAACAGCTCGTAGACGTGACGTAGAGTCGTGATTTGCAACAAGCATAGCGACACAAGCAATCGTAGGGAAAACAGTCGCATCTGCAACTGCAAAATGCTATCAAAAACCAAACTCTCGTACCAATCCTGCTAGCCGAAGACGGAACGATGAAACCACTGAAGCCCTAAACGCGACTATGGACGAACAACCGGGACTCTCCGACCAGTACCGAAAATCCAGTCCGTGGCCGCTGTTCGTCGCGTTCGGGTTGGCGCTTTTCGAGGTCGGTATCGTCATGGCGCAGTATCTCTTTCCCGTCGCCGTCGGCGGCATGCTGATGTTCGTCGGGAGTTGTGTCGGCATCCTCCGCGAGTCGGAGTACATCAAAAGCCCGTGGAAAGGACTCGTCGTCTCGGCGGGACTGGCGTTCGCCGTCGGCGGCGTCGTCTGGACGATGACGACCGGCGACGTGCGACTTCGGGGGACGGCCATCCTCATCGGTGGTGCCATCCTCCTCGTTGGCGCGATTGCCGGTGCCCTCTGGACGGGGTCCAGTATGAACGCGTCGGAAATGCCGTAAATCGAGGCGATTTCGAGTCCGTTTGGGTGCGGTTTCTCGCTACCACGAACCATTAACCTATTTGATGCCCCCTTCGTTATCTCTACGTACTATGGCAGAACGTGTCTTCGACCGGGAAACGATACTCGACACCACGGTTAACGTGATTCCGCTCGGAATAATGGCGTTTTTCTTCGTCGTTTTCCTCGTCTTCGCGCCGTGGGGCGGCAGTTCTCTCGTCGGCCTCATCAGTTTGGCCCTTATCGTCATCCCGTTCATCGGGCTGGCTCTGCTAACGTATCTCACGGCGCGAGCGCTATAGGCGAAGTCGTAACCTAACCTTTCTTTACCCCGTAGTACTCACCCTTTCGCATGGCAGCTACAGGGCAGATAGCTCTCACCGTAGTGATGGGAGTGTTTTTGCTGGCGGTCGCCACGTTCCTCGCCCGAATCGAGGACTGGCGGTCTTACACGCCTCTTACCGGAGGGGGCTATGGGTATGCAGAACCGACCGGGCAGGCCCACGAGGAGAAACCTGCCGGAATCATTCGGTGGTTAACGACAGTTGACCACAAGGACATCGGCCTACTGTACGGAACGTACGGTATTATTGCGTTCGCGTGGGGTGGCATTGCGGTGCTTCTCATGCGCGCGGAACTCGCCGCACCGGCGACTGACTTCATCGACCCGAACCTCTACAACGGGTTGTTGACCACGCACGGAATCACGATGTTGTTCCTGTTCGGGACGCCAATCATCGCGGCGTTCTCGAACTACTTCATCCCGCTTCTCATCGGCGCGGACGACATGGCGTTCCCACGAATCAACGCCATCGCGTTCTGGCTCCTGCCACCCGCGGCGATTCTCATCTGGCTGGGATTCCCGCTCGCGATGCTCGGGTTCAACGTCGAACCCGCCCAGTCGAGCTGGACGATGTACACCCCGATTTCCGCGGAGCGCGGCCTGTCGTCCAACCCGGACGTGCTGAATCCCGGAATGGACTTCATGCTCCTCGGCCTGCACCTCTCCGGTGTCAGCGCGACGATGGGTGCAATCAACTTCATCGCCACCATCTTCACCGAGCGTGGCGACGATGTCGGATGGCCTGACCTCGACATCTTCTCGTGGACCATCCTGACCCAGTCGGGACTCATCCTGTTCGCGTTCCCGCTTCTCGGGAGTGCGCTCATCATGCTCCTGCTCGACCGTAACTTCGCCACGACGTTCTTCACTGCGGAGGGTGGCGGCCCGCTCCTGTGGCAACACCTGTTCTGGTTCTTCGGCCACCCCGAGGTGTACATCCTCGTCCTGCCGCCGATGGGACTGGTCAGCCTCATCCTCCCGCGGTTCGCGGGCCGGAAACTGTTCGGGTTCAAGTTCATCGTCTACTCGACGCTCGCAATCGGTGTCCTCTCGTTCGGTGTCTGGGCGCACCACATGTTCGCCACGGGTATCGACCCACGACTCCGCGCGAGCTTCATGGCGGTGTCGATGGCGATCGCAATCCCGAGCGCCGTGAAGGTGTTCAACTGGATTACCACGATGTGGAACGGTCGGCTTCGCATGACGACGCCGATGCTGTTCTGTGTCGGCTTTATCTCCAACTTCATCATTGGCGGCGTCACCGGGGTCTTTCTGGCGGCGATTCCGGTCGACCTCGTGCTCCACGACACCTACTACGTCGTGGGTCACTTCCACTACATCGTGATGGGTGCCATCGCCGTCGCTGGCTTCGCAGGCATCTACTACTGGTTCCCAATCTACACCGGTCGGATGTACCAGAAGCGGCTCGCACACATGCACTTCTGGCTCACGATGATCGGGACGAACCTCACGTTCTTCGCCATGCTGTTCCTCGGTTACGGCGGCATGCCACGACGATACGCGACGTTCCTCCCGCAGTTCGCCACCATGCACCAGCTCGCAACCGTTGGTGCGTTCATCATGGGTGTCGGTCAGCTCATCTTCGTTTGGAACATCGTCCAGTCGTGGCTCGAAGGGCCACACGCCCCCGCTGACCCGTGGAAACTCGGCGAGGACGGCCTACTCACGAAGGAGTGGACGTGGTTCGAGAAGAAACAAGAAACGGCGCTCACCGACGGTGGAGAAGGCGACGGCGCACACACTTCGGACGACTAGTCCGACAGTAGTCGAGAATCGTTCCGATTCTCGAACAAACCACAATCGAAACGAGCAGCAATCGACGGAACCGATTTCCCTTTGTTTTTCTTTCTCCGAGCGTAATTCCGTTTACGTCGTCGCGAGGATGATTCCCATCGAAAACATGAGTACGGCGATGCCGCCGAGGACGAGCAACAGCAGTTCTTTTTCGGACATACTCGAAGTAGGGACGAGTGGATGAAAAGGCTAATCCTTGCCCTGTCGCAACGTTGATTCGTGCCCTCTCGATTCCACGGACGGTGGCTCGTCGTCGGTCTGTACGCCCTCATCGTCTCGTTCGCCGGATTCGTCGGCGTCCTGCTCGGCCTGTACGGCCCGGAGGATATGCGCCCTGTCTCCCTGCTGGGCCTCATCGAAATTCAACCGACAGCCATCGGGCTGGCGATTTTCGGTATGACCACCATCGGCCTATTTTTGGGTATCCTGCTCTTTCTGGTGATGTTCGTTTCGGAACGCTACGACGACGCCGACCCGAAGGTCTAAGCCAAACCCCTGCGACGTGCCACCATGTACCACGTTTTGCTGGCGTTGGACGAAACCGAGTCGCGCGCGGTGGCACAGGCAAACGCGATTATTTCCCTCCCTGAATCAAATTCGGAAGTGAAAGCCAGCCTTCTGCACTCGTTTACTGACAATCCGAGCGGCGCGTCGGCACTGCAAATTGCGAGTGTCCGACGGGCACAGGAAGCGTTGGAAGACGCCGGAGTCGAAACCCATGTCGTCGAGGCGAGCGGCAATCCCGCGGACGTCATCCTCGACGTCGCCGAGGAACAGGATGTGGACTGCGTCTGCGTCGGCGGGCGACGGCGGTCGCCCGCCGGAAAAGCTCTGTTCGGAAGTGTCGCTCAATCCGTCATCTTGAACGCAGACCGGCCGGTGCTCGTCACTGGTGGCGGCGGGGAGTGAAAGGCCAAATCGACACTGCAGTTTCACGGAAAATACAGCGGAACGACGGGGTGGCACCCCGTCGTTCCGCTGAAGTGGGTGGTCGCCTACCCCTGCCCGACCATCCTGTCCTCGTCGTCCCACTCCTGTTCGCGGAGTTCGTACTTCTGTACTTTTCCGGTCGCCGTCGTTGGCAGTTCGTTCACGAACTCGACTTTGCTGACGACCTTGTAGGCAGCCATCTTCTCGCGGGTGAACTCCCGAATTTCTTCCTCCGTGACGCCCGGTTCGTCGGGGTTGCCGGTCGCCGGGATGATGAACGCCTTCGGCGTCTCGCCCCATTTGTCGCTCGGCGCGGGGATAACCGCCACGTCGCTCACGCCATCGTGGTCGAACAGCGTATCTTCCAACTCGATGCTGGAGATGTTTTCCCCGCCGCTGATGATGATGTCCTTTTTTCTGTCCTGAATCGACACCATCCCGTACTCGTCAACGACTGCGAGGTCGCCCGTGTGGTACCAGCCCTCTCGGCGGTCGTTGAAGGCCTCCTCGGTCGCTTCGGGCTTCTCCCAGTAGCCTTCCATCACCTGATTGCCGCGGACGACGATTTCGCCGATTGAGGCGTCATCTCGCGCGACGTCCTCGCCGTCCTCGTCCACGACGGCGACTTCGGTTCCGAGGTAGCCGATTCCCTGTCGCTTCTTCAACGAAAATCGCTCCGGGCCATCGCCGAGCAGTCGTCTGGCGTCGGAGGTCGTGATGAGTGGCCCCGTTTCCGTCGCGCCGTAGACGTGTTTCAGGTACCATCCGAACTCGTCCTCGACGGTTCTGATGGTTGCCTCCGGTGGAGCGCTTCCCGCGGTGGCGACCCTGACATCCTTTGTGCCCGCCGTTTCCGGGCCGTGTTTCTCGTGGTGTTCGATGAGCATGTTCAACACGGTCGGCGCGGCGCAGAAGTAAGAAACGTCTTCTGCGACCACCGTCTCGAAGATTTCCCCGGCGTCGATACCGCGCGTGCAGACGTGTTTCGCACCCATGCCTGTAATCGCGTAGATGTGGCCCCACCCATTGACGTGGAACATCGGGAGCGTCCAGAGGTAGGTGTCGTCGTCACGAATCTCCTGATGAATCGTGATGAGGTAGGCGTGGAGCGACTCGGTTCGGTGGGTTCGCATCACGCCCTTCGGGTCGCCCGTCGTCCCCGAGGTGTAGTTGATGGTGATTACGTCGTCTTCGTCCATCTCCGGACGTTCGTACTCCGGTTCCGTATCCGCGACGATTTCCTCGAAATCCTCCCAGTCGCCCTCGGTTTTCTCCGAGTCGTTGCTGATGAACGTCTCCGTCGGCACTGCGCCGCGGATAGCTTCGATTTTGCCGGCATATTCGTAGTCCGCGATTATCGCGTCAACTCCCGCGTCGTTTAGGATGTACTCGAAATCGTCCGGCGTGAGTCGATAGTTGAGCGGCGTGTGAATCGCGCCCAACTGCATGATTCCGTAGGCCGATTCGAGGTGATAGTGCGTGTTCGGGTCGAGGACGGCCACCCTGTCACCCTTTTCGATGCCGCGCTCCGCGAGCGCCGCCGAAACCCGGTCGGCGCGCTCGCCAAATTCGCTGTAGGTGTAGCGTTCACCTGCGGTTGCCACGACTGCTTCCTCGTCGCCGTAGTGATTCCGCGCTCTGTCGAGGAAATCCGTTACGAGTAGTTCCCGCTTCATACTGAATTTTGCATCACTGTTCATGATATAGGTTCGGGCTACGGGAACATTTGCAAGTAGCAGTGGAGTGGTTTTGTGATACAACTGGTTGTAACTGCTTGTGACGAGACACCGGTTGCAACTTCCGACGACAAATCACGCCCTCACTCAATTAGTCACTCGTAGCAGGCCACTCGTTCCCTCGTTCGTTCGCCCGTAGGCCAACGAAAATTCAGTCGGTTACTTTTCGGAATTTGTTTTTCGCAGTCTGATTGATTTTCAGCGGCGTGGCTTACTGCCAGCAATTGTAAACGACACGCAACCACAGAAATCCGTGCCACTAAAAAAGGCGGTTCACTTCGACAACCGAGAAAAATGAATGGCGTCGAAACGTCTGAAATCGACCTTTCAGCTACTCTTGGACTTTCTTTTGAATGTCCTCGACGACTTCCGGATTGCGCAGGGTCGAAGTGTCGCCCAGTTCCTCCTCGTTGGCGATGTCCTCCAGCAGTCGGCGCATGATTTTCCCGGAGCGCGTCTTCGGCAGTTCCGGCGTGAACACGATTTCCTCGGGGCGCGCGATTGGACCGATTGCATCCTCGACGCCCGCGACGATTCGCTCGTGCAGGTCGTCGCCACCGTCGTAGCCCTCTTCGGTGATGACGTAGGCGTAGACCGCCTCGCCTTTCACGTCGTGGTGTCCGCCGACCACTGCGGCCTCCGCGACACCTTCCACGCCGACGATGGCCGATTCGATTTCCATCGTTCCGAGGCGGTGGCCCGACACGTTGAGCACGTCGTCCACGCGCCCGAGAACCGTGATGTAGCCGTCCTCATCGAGTTTCGCGCCGTCTTCGGGGAAGTACACCCAATCCGCCGGGTCGTCGCTTTCGGTGTCGGAGTATTCGGCCCAGTACTCCGAAATGAAGCGCTCGTCGTTGTTGTACAGCGTCCGGAGCATGCCGGGCCACGGCTTGTTGACCGTGAGGTAGCCTGCCCGTCCCGCACCGACTTCCTCGCCTTTCGTGTCTACGACTTTGGCGTCGATGCCGGGGAGTGGTGGGCCAGCAGAACCGGGTTTCATCGTCCCGATGCCGGGGAGAGTGGTCACCATCATGCCGCCGGTTTCGGTCTGCCACCACGTATCCACAATTGGGCAGTCCTCGTTTCCGATGTGCTTGTAGTACCATTTCCACGCCCGCGGGTTGATGGGTTCGCCCACGGTGCCGAGCAGTCGAAGCGAGGAGAGGTCGTGTCGTTCCGGATACTCGCTTCCCCACTTCATGAACGCGCGAATCGCGGTTGGCGCGGTGTACAGTTGGTCTACCTCGTACTCTTCGACGATTTCCCAGAGGCGGTCCTTGTCCGGGTAATCCGGGGTTCCCTCGTACATCACGCTCGTCGTTCCGAGCGCCAGCGGCCCGTAGACGATGTACGAGTGACCCGTAATCCAACCGATGTCGGCGGAACACCAGTAGGTGTCCTCCGGTTTGATGTCCAGTACAGCGTGACTCGTCCACGCCGCATACGACAGATACCCCGCGGTCGTGTGTTTCACGCCTTTCGGCTGACCCGTCGTCCCCGAGGTGTACATCAAAAAGAGCATATCCTCGGCGTCGCGCGTTACCGGTTCGACCTCCGCGCCCTCGTGTTCGCTGATGAGTTCGTCGTAGTCGAGTTCCCCGTTTTCCATCGGATGGTCGTACTCGTCGCCGAGTCGGTTGACCACGATGACGCTCTCTACGTCGTGGTCTACGCCCCCGAGTCCCTCGTCGGCCTTCTCTTTGTGCTGAAGCGGGTCGCCCCGGCGGTAGTAACCGTCACAGGTAACGAGATGTTCGGAGTCTGCACTGTTCATCCGAGTGGCGAGCGCGTCCGCCGAGAACCCGGCGAAGACGACGCTGTGCGGCGCGCCAATTCGGGCGCAGGCCAGCATCGCTATCGGCAGTTCCGGCACCATCGGCATGTAGAGCGTGACGACGTCGTCCTCCTCGACGCCTTGTTCACGCAGTGCCGCCGAAAACTCGTTCACTTCGCGGTGGAGGTCGCTATAGGTGTAGGTTCGCGTGTCGCCGAGTTCGCCAATCCATTCGATTGCTGGCTCGTCACCCCGGTCGTCCAGATGCCGGTCGAGACAGTTCGCCGAGGCGTTCAGCGACCCACCCGTGAACCACTCGTAGAAGGGCGCGTTGCCGTCGTCCAGAACGGTGTCGTAGTCCTCCTTCCAGTCGAGCAGGTCGCCCGCTCGCTCCCAGCACTCCGGCCAGTTCTCCTCGAACTCCTCGTAGATTTCCTCGTCGGCGACGTTCGCCTGCGCAACGAACGATTCCGGTGGCTCGAATGATTCCGCCTCTTCGAGCCGTGCTTCGAGTTCCACGGTATCGTCTGGCATATATCCATGCTAGCATGCTGTAACGAAGGCCATAAAGATATGCTATCTTCACCGACTGGTTCGAAAACTGACTGCCGTCTGGCGTATTTTTCTCCGATAAAATGCTATTGGCCATCCGGATTCGCCACATCGACACCGTCGTTTTCCCGGCCCGACTCCGTCGGTTCGATTTCTTCTACGACGACTTCGACGTTGTTCCGCAACCACGCAACCGCAGCAGAAACTTCCTCGGCGTCCGTCGAAGTCACCTTGAGGCGTCCGGGTGTATCTCCCCGCCCCGGATAGCTACCAACCGCGACATCGAATCGCTCTCGAACAGCAGAGAGCACGCTACCGAGCGC
Source organism: Haladaptatus litoreus (assembly GCF_900156425.1). Classification (GTDB taxonomy): domain Archaea; phylum Halobacteriota; class Halobacteria; order Halobacteriales; family Haladaptataceae; genus Haladaptatus; species Haladaptatus litoreus. The sequence continues at coordinate 810,359 of NZ_FTNO01000001.1, read as the reverse complement.
ACCCTCCGGCGCTGGCGTGTGTATCGTCTCAGAGACGACCGCCCCGTCGAACTCGTCTGCGACGAGTTCGAACATCGCCTTCATCTCGCGGGGAATCCCGGGAAAGACGTAGACGTTTTCCACGGCACAGCCTGGTGCCCATCCGGCATCAGTGACCAGCGGTTGCCCCCCTGCCGGGAGTTCCGCAGCCTCGTTCAAATCCAGTTCGAGGTCGTATTTGTCGGTCAACTCCGGATTGTCCGCCGCGAACTGCCGCGCCTTTTCTTCGAGTCGCTCCCGGGTCTTTGAATCGACCACGGCGTTTCGGTCGAGCGCCATCGAAACGGCATCCATCGTTACGTCGTCCGGCGTCCCACCGAGTCCGCCGGTGACGACTACCGCGTCGAACGTTTCGCGCCACTCGCGGACGCGGTGTGCGATGACTTCGGCCTCGTCGGGAACGGTCATGATTCGCCGCACCGACCCGCCGCGGTCGTGGATTTCCTCGGCCAACCACGCCGCGTTCGTGTTGACGGTGTCCCCTGCGAGGAGTTCGTCGCCGACAGTGAGAATAGCGACCTGCATCGAAATCCGATAGTCGCTCTCTCTGTATAAACCTTTGAGGCGAAATTACAACGCTTACACAGTGACCGCTCGTTCGCCGTCGAATCTGAAAAATCGACACGGTCGAACGACCGAAAAAAGGCTTAGTCCGCTTACGCCAGTCCGATTTTTTCCTGATAGCTGCCGTGTTCCGCCTCGAACACGTCCATGATTTCGCCCATCGTCGCGTAGGCTTTCACCGCGGTGACGATGGCTGGCATGACGTTCTCGTCGTTCTGGATGGCGTCGTCCAGTTCGTCCAGTGCGGCTTCGACTGCTTCGTCGTCGCGCTCTTCTTTGACCTCGGCGAGTCGCGCGAGTTGACGCTCTTGGGTTTCCTCGTCAACCTTCAGAATATCGGGTTTCGTGTCCTCCTCCATGTCGTACTTGTTGACGCCGACGACGATTTCCTCGCCGTCTTCGACGCGCTCTTGGTACTCGTAGGAGGCTTCCTGAATCTCGCGGTGGAAGTAGCCGCGGTCGATGCCTTCGAGGACGCCGTCGCGCACCGAGCCGTCGCCCATCTCCTTGATTTCCTCAATGTAGGCCATCGTCTTCTCCTCGACTTCTTCCGTCAGTGATTCGACGGCGAAACTGCCGCCGAGCGGGTCTATGATGTCCGCCGCGCCGCTTTCCTCCGCGATGATTTGCTGGGTTCGCAGGGCGACGCGAACCGCCTGCTCGCTCGGTAGTGCGAGTGCTTCGTCGAAGCTGTTCGTGTGCAGGCTCTGGGTGCCACCGAGGACGCCAGCGAGCGCCTGAATCGTCACGCGAACGATGTTGTTCAGCGGTTGCTGCGCGGTGAGCGACTGCCCTGCGGTCTGCGTATGGAACTTGAGCTGTTTCGATTTCGGGTCTTCCGCGCCGTACCACTCGTCCATCACGGTCGAATAGATTCGTCGGGCGGCGCGGAACTTCGCAATCTCCTCGAACAGCGAGTTGTGCGAGTTGAAGAAGAAGGAAAGCTGTGGCGCGAACTCGTCCACGTCGAGGCCGCGCTCCATCGCGTCCTCGACGTAGGCGAAGCCGTCGGCGAGGGTGAAGGCGAGTTCCTGTACCGCAGTCGAACCGGCTTCGCGGATGTGGTAGCCCGAAATCGAGATGGGCTTGATGTTCGGCGTCTCCTCCACCGCGAACTCCACGGTGTCGGTGACGACATCCAGCGACGCCTGTGGCGGGACGACCCACTCCTTCTGCGCGATGAACTCCTTCAGCATGTCGTTCTGGAAAGTACCGCGAATCTCGTCGCGGGGGACGCCCTGCTGGTCGGCTAGCGCGACGTACATGGCGAAGATGACGGGCGCGCTCGGATTGATGGTGAAACTGGTCGAAACCTCGTCCAAATCGATGCCGTCGAAGAGGATTTCCATGTCGCGCAGGGTATCAACCGCCACACCCTCCTTGCCGACTTCCCCGTCCGAAAGCGGGTCGTCCGAGTCCTTGCCCATCAAACTCGGCATGTCGAAGGCCGTCGAGAGGCCGGTCTGCCCGTTGTCGGTGAGGTAGTGGAATCGCTCGTTCGTCTCCTCCGCGGTGCCGAACCCGGCGAACTGGCGCATCGTCCACGTCCGACCGCGGTACATCGTGGGGTACACCCCGCGCGTGTAGGGGTCTTCGCCGGGAAAACCGAGTTCCTCGTCGTAGTCGATGTCGCCCACGTCGTCTGGGTCGTACAGACGGTCTACTTCGAGATTAGAAACCGTCGCAAAGCGGTCTTTCCGCTCGCCGAACCGCTCCAGCACGGGCGAGAGGGTGTCTTCTTCCCATTCCTCTCTTCCCTGCTGAATCTTTTGCAGGTCGTCCTCGTCGTACATGTCCGTATTTTCTTCCGGGCAATCCATTAAGGATTCGGTGACGGGTTGGGGAGGGGACTGTGAGATGCAGTGGACCAATGACGTGAACTTCTCATCCGAGAACCGACACGGAAACGCGATGTGCCCCATCCACCGTCTCAATTTCAGTAGTCTCCACGATATGCTCCCGAACTCCCTCGCGCCACGCCGACACCGCCGCGGTGTGGCGCTCGTGGTGGGCTTCCACGTCGTACTCGTCTGTGGAATCGGTCACACTCGGGTCGGTGTCATCGACCAGCGGATATGGCGGCACTTCGGCTGTAACGAACTTCCGCGGCGGGATTCGAATCGGGCCGGAGCCACCACGGCCATCGTCGGCCGGTTCCGTTGTCTGCACCACGTGGAGTCGGGCGCGCACCCGTCCGGCGAACGGGGCCGTGATTCGAAGTACCGTCTCCCGCCCGCGTTCCGTGGCTTCGAGCGCGGACACCACGTCGTCCGCGTGAACCACGACGACGCGGATGACCGTCGGGTCGTCGCTCTCGCCGGGCATGGGTTTCGGTGGGTGGCCGAGCGAATTGTAGGTGTCGGTAGGGAATAGCGGGAATTAGCGAGTTCGGCGCGAGTGACACGGTTCGCAATAAACGGAGACAGTGTAGAACGACGAGAGAAGCCTACTGCAATCGCTTCGTCGTCTCGATAAGTGGATGGCGGGCGTAATCGACGACCTGAATGTCGTTGATGGTTTCGAGGCCTTCTTTTTTCGCCGTCTTCTCCATACCGAGTTCGAGGTGGTGGTCGGTGACGATAATGTAGGCGTCCATCTCCTCGATGTCGAGGCGGTCTGCGGCCTTCGCGCGATGGTGGCCGTCTGCCAGCAGAAGGGTGTGACCGTTTTCGATGACGACGAGTGGTTCGGCCAGTCCGCGCTCCATCTCGTACACTCTCCCCTCCAGTTCGTCGGCGTAGACTTTCCCTTGAGTCGGTACGAGGTTGGCGAGCGGGATTTTCCGACGGCGTTGGGAAACTTCGGTGTCGTGAATGGATTCGAGCGTCCGCATCAGTTTGCCGACTTTCTCGGGCGTGACACGCTCGATTTGGCTCCGGATAACGTCCGTGTTGCTGATGATGCCGACGAGATTGCCCGCGTCGTCCACCACTGGAAGTTTCTGAATCCCGGAGCGAAGGATGACGCGCGCGGCGTCGTTCACGTCCATATCGGGATGGGCGACGATGAGTTCCTGACTCATCACCTTAAAAATCGGTTCGGGGTCGTCCGCGAGCAGGAGGTCGCGCGCGCTGACGAACCCTTCGACCCGCCGCCCGTCGCACACTGGAAATCCGTTGTGACCGTCGCTTTCGGCGATTCGTCGGGCGACCGATTCGACGGTCGCATCGGGAGAAACGGTCGCTACGTCGCGCGTCATGTAATCTTTGACTTTCGCTTTGATTCCCTCCGTTCCGCCGTCGGAAATGAACCGAACGGTGGGTGGCGACTGGCGACCGTTTTCCTCCTCGGCCTCGTCCATGCAGAGTACCCACGCTGTGCCGAGCAAAAAACTTCCCGACCGTTTCCGCTAACGCCAACTGCTGACGGACGCCGAACGCGATGCAGTTCAGCGACCTTACTCGTCGTCGCTCTCCGCGAGTTGAATGTCGAATGCGGCGACGTGTTCCTCAGCGGATTCGAACTCATCTGGCCCCGGTCGGGAACGAACGGTTTCGAAGAATCGGTCGGTGATTATCTCGCCGACGATGGTCGAGAGGGACGCTTCTTCTTCCTCTTCGACTTCGCCGAGCAGACCGAGCGAAATCTGCGCCCCGGCCATGTCGGCGTGCCCGCCCGCACTGCCGATTTGGCCGAACGCGGCCCGCATAGTTTCTCCGAGGTCAACGTCCGTCCCGCGGGCGCGTGCCGAGACGTACACGGTTCCCTGCATGAATCCGAAGACGAGTGTGACGTTCACGCCGTCCATGTTGAGCAGACGGTCTGCGGCCTGCGCCAATGCGTCTCTGTCAGAAAGCGCGCCGACGCAACTCGCCAGCACGGTTCCGTCGAGTTCGCGGTTGCGAATCGCGCGGGAAATCGTATCGAAGGTGTCGGGGCTGATGGACGGACTCTCGACGCGCTCTAACGTCCCTGTATCCGCGTGTGGGAGCAAGAACGCCGCCGCCTCGAAATCCGATTCGGACACCTCGCGGGTGAAATCCTTCGTATCCACGCGAATCCCGTAGAGGAGTCCGGTTGCAACCCGCTCTGCGGGGTCGATACCCAGATGTTCTAAATGGTCGGCCAGCAGCGAACTCGTCGCGCCGACGCCGCTGCGCAGGTCCACGAATCGCGCTTCGACCGGATGATTCGGCGGGTGATGGTCGATGACCACGTCTACCGGCGTATCCTCCGGCAGTTGGTCGTTCACGCCCGGACTGGAGTGGTCAACCAGCGCGAATCCCCCGAACTCCGAAAGGTCGTCGCCGGGGTCGAAATTGCGCAAATCCAACTCCAGCAGGTTGACGAACGCCCGGTTTTCCTGATGGGAAATCGCGCCGTAGTAGCACGTCTCCGCCTCCGTCCCGACTGATTCGGCCAACCCTTCCAGCGCAACCGCGCTGGCGATGGCGTCCGGGTCGGGGTTGTCGTGCATGAAAATCCCGAGTTTGCCGTCGATGTCGCGGAGGGTGCGCCGGAGTTCCTGTGTCCGAAACGCCGTATCTTGGTCGGTCATCGACAGCAGGTGGTCTGTGATGAGTGTTCCGGGGGCGATGACTCGGTCTGCGAGGGTTTCTAACTCATCCGAAATAGTCCGGTCTGGTTCGGTTCCCGCATAGGCGACGACGTAGGCGTTCGGATGCGTTTCGCGGACTGCGCGCGCCGACGCCAGATTTTTTTCGGGGTCGTCGCCCGCGACGAACGCGATGTCAACCCGCGGTCGCCCTTTCGTGACCCCCGGGTCGGTTGGGTCGCCGCGAGTGGCCGAGATGCCCTCCGTGCGCAGTGTTTCGACTCTGCTCTCGTCCTCCGTGACGACGACGAGACTGCCGGGCCATTCGGCCACTGACTCGACGAGTGCATACCCGACCGAACCACAGCCGAGCATGAGCCGCGAAACCATTCTACCACCGATTGCTAGTGGGGCACCTAAAACCTGTTGGGAATCCTTTGCGGGCAGGACGTGGTTTTACTCGGTGTCTGGAATGGGTTTTCGAAACTCGCAGTTGTAGTGTTCGACCTCGATTACGGCGCAGACCGTGTTTCGAGAAGAAAGGGTAGGTGAATCCGTCGTGTTTGCAAATCACGACTTGCAGTCATCACGTCATTCCAAGCAATTCCATCGTGTAAAGAGCGTGGCTTAGAGCCGTGACTTGCAACCAGTAGGCAATCACGTTCTGTTTCGACTCACGAGCAAACGCACAGTTCGAAACCAAAATCTCGTCTTCAAAAAAGTCAAAAGTCGGTCGATTCGAGAGTGGCGTCTACGCGAACAGGGTCGCAGCCGCGCTGTACGCCGTGTCCGCCAGCGGCCCGAAGGCCGGGAGCAGGATGACGCTTGTAACGGCGGCGGCGAGCACTGCGATGTAGAGGCCGGTTGGGGTGCTTCGAATCGTCAGCTCGCTCGTCGGTTCCTCCACCCACATCGCCTTGACGACGCGTGAGTAGTAGTAAAGCGACAGCGCGCTGTTGATTGCACCGACGGCGGCGAGCCACCAGAATCCGGCACCGACCGCGCCGGTGAACAGGGCATACTTGCTCATGAAGCCAGCCCCGATCGGAAGTCCGGCGAGGTTGAACATGAACACCGTCATGGCGACGCAGGCTATCGGGGCCTTGCTCCCCAGTCCGTTGTAATCCTCGAACGTTCTGCCGATGCCCCACTGTTCGACCAGCGCGATGAACAGGAACGCGCCCGTGTTCATGAAGCCGTAGACGAGTAGGTGGAGCATGGCACCGCCCATGACCAAGTCGTTCTCGCTGCCACCGACCGTGAGTGCGGCGAGGCCGATGAGCGCGTAGCCCGCGTGTCCGACCGAGGAGTACGCGAGCATGCGCTTGACTTTGTCCTGAGTGGCCGCGGCGAAGTTCCCGAGCGTCATCGTGACGACGGCGAGAATCTGGAACGCGAGCACCCAATCAACCGTCGCGGAGAGTTCCGCAATCGGGAACGCCGTGACGAACACGCGGAACGCGACGACGAACCCAGCGGCCTTCGAGGCCGAAGACAGGAACGCCGAAACGGGCGCGGGTGCGCCTTCGTACGCTTCTGGTGCCCAGAAGTGGAACGGAACCGAGGCCGTCTTAAACGCGAAGCCACCGAGCACCATCAGCACGCCGACGCCGAGGACGCCGGGGAACGCTTCCGCGTTGAGATTGCTGGCAACCGCTTCGAGTTGCAGGTGTCCGGTAACGCCGTAGACGAGGCTGATACCGTAGGCGAAGATGGCCGACGAGAGCGCACCGATGAGGAAGTACTTGAGTCCTGCCTCGACGCTCCCGCGGTTTTTCTTCAGGATTGCGACCAGCGCGTAAGACGGTAGGCTGGCGAGTTCGAGGCTGACGAACACCGTCGCCAGACTGTTCGCGCTCGCCATCAGCGTCATCCCCGTCGCCGCGAGGATGACTAGCGAGTAGAACTCCGCCATGTACGGCTGACCTTTCATGTAGTCGTAGCTCGCGATACAGACCAGCGCGGTGACGCTGGTGAAGATGAGCGTGAAGAACAGGCTCATCGTGTCCACGACGAGTGCCCCGTCGTACAGCGAAACCGCCTCTTCACCGGTTCCCGTGGCGAGGAACGCCACCGCGATGCCGCCAGCGACGACAGTGCCGAGCGTCGAGAGTCCCACGAGAAGTGGGCGGTTTTTCGTGTTCGGGGAGATGCTGTTCGCGATGAACAGCAACATTGCCGTCAGGGCGAGGGTGATGGCGGGTGCCATCGTCACCCAGTCGGCACCGGTGCCGAATGGCTGTGCCATCAGGCACCACCTCCGGTAATGAGCGCCATATCACGCACGGACTCCTGAATCATCCCGTAGAAGATGTCCGGTTGGACACCGAGCAGGATGACGAGCAGGATGAGCACCACGAGCGGTGCGACGTCGTGGAACGACGCCCGTCCGACCTCGTAATCGGTTTCGAGGCGGAACGGCCCGAACAGGGTTCGCTGCATGGCGAAGAGCAGGTAGCCCGCGACGATGACGATACCGAACATCGCCGCGCCCGTGAACAGCGCGAGCGTGTTGCCCGCGAGGACGGTGGACTGGAACGCCCCGACGAAGATGAAGAACTCCGCCGCGAAGCCGGCCATCAGCGGCAGACCCATGTAGCCGAACGCGCCCGCGATGAACACCGCGACCGTAATCGGCATTCTGTCCGCGAGTCCGGACATGTCCGAAACCATGCGCGTGTGCGTCGTGTTGTAGATGACGCCGACCGCCATGAACATCAGTCCCGAGATGAGGCCGTGGGCAATCATCTGGAACGTCGCGCCGCCGACGCCGTACATGTTGTACGCGACCAGTCCGAGGATGACGTACCCCATCGAGGAAACCGAGGAGTACGCGACGATGCGTTTCAGGTCGGATTGGGCCAGCGCGAGCATCGCGCCGTAGATGACGCTCACGACCGCCACGAGGGCGATGATGAACGCGAACTGCTTCGCCGTCTCCGGGAGCATCGTGAAGTTGAATCGCAAGAGCGCGTAGGTACCCATCTTCAGCATGACGCCCGCCAGCATGATGGACACCGGCGTCGGTGCCTCGACGTGAGCGTCAGGCAGCCACGTGTGGAACGGGACGATTGGTACCTTCACGCCGAACCCGGCGAACATGGCGAAGAACGCGACGATTTTCAGCGTGTTCGCGTCGATGCCAGCGAGTCCGCTGAGTTCACCGTTGTTGAGCGCCTCCGTAATCGCTGGCAAGTCGAGCGAGGTCACCGAATCGCCCAGTCCGAAGACGAGCGCGATGAACCCGATGAACATCACCAGCGAGGCGACGTTGGTGTAGACGAAGAACTTGATAGCCGCGTACTTCCGGCGTGGGCCGCCCCACACACCGATGAGGAAGTACATCGGCACCAAGACCATCTCCCAGAAGATGAACCAGACGAAGAAGTCAAGCGCCGCGAAGACGCCGAGGAGGCTCATCTCCATGAACAGCATGAGGCCGTAGAACTGGCTCTGGCGCGACTGAACGGGCGTCCACGCCGCGAGGATCGCGAGCGGCGTGAGCACCGTCGTTAGCACCAGCAACGGCATGCTGATGCCGTCTAGTCCGACGTGCCAGTTGAGCGCGTACGGGCCGAGATTGACCCATTGATACATCTCTTCGAAGGCGAGGGTTCCGCCCAGCAGGGCGTTGCCGCTCCCGTCGAAGGCACTGTACATCCAAAGGCTCCCGCCGAGTGGGAGCAGACTCAACGCGAACGCGAGTTTCCCTGCGACCTTATCAGGCGCGAGGAACACCACGAACGCGCTGAGGAGTGTTACCGCGAGAAGTGCTTCGATCATCATCTAGAACCAACCTCCCGTAAAGCCGATGACGAGAAGCAAGACGACGAACGACGCCGTAAGTAACAGCGCGTAGTTCGTCACGATACCGCTCTGTATCCGTTTCACTTTGCTTCCGCCGAACAGGCTCACGCTGGAGATGCCGTTGACGACGCCGTCGATGACGCCGCCGTCGAACTTGTCCGCCGCTCGCGCGAGAGGGAGCGTGACGCCGGTTGCGAGCCACACCTGTGCCTCGTCGAGATAGTAGTTGTTGAACAGCACCGTCTTCGCACCGCCCAGTTTGTCGGTGTGTCTGACCGGGGAGGGAACCGCGTAGAGCTTCCACGCGAGTCCCGCACCCGCGAGTGCGAGTCCCAGCGAGACTGCGGCACCGAGCAGAACGGTCAGCAGTTCCGACCCGATGGTGCCCGCCGAGTAGTGAGCGAAGTCGTGCGTGAGGTCGGCGTAGTGGTGGGCACTAAGCGCCGATGGTCCGCTGTCGAGCCACTGGTGAAGGAAGTCGAGTTCGGTGCCGGTGAGCTTCTGCACCGGAACCATGTTCACCAGTCCGGTGACGGCCGCCAGCACGCCGAGAACCGCGAGCGGGCCTTTGACGTTCCAGCCGACGCCGTGCGGGTTGCGCGCGGTGTCAGACCGGGGCTTGCCGTGGAAGGTCAACGCGACCATCCGGAAGGTGTAGAACCCGGTGAAGAACACCGCGAGCAGACCCATCGCGTAAGCAGCCAACAGAATCGGGGTGTTCAGGCCGTGGACGAGCGCCTCGTAGAGGATTTCGTCTTTCGACCAGAAGCCCGAGAAGGGGACGATACCCGCGAGTGCGAGCGACCCCGAGAGGAACGCGTAGTAGGTCACGGGCATCTTGTCTTTGAGTCCACCCATGTCCCACATGTCCTCGTTGTGGTGCATGGCGATGATGACCGACCCTGCTCCGAGGAACAGGAGCGCCTTGAAGAAGGCGTGAGTCATCAGGTGGAAGGTCGCTGCGACGTAGCCACCGGTACCCAGTCCGAGCATCATGTAGCCGTACTGTGAGATGGTGGAGTACGCGAGCACCTGTTTGATTTCGCGCTTGACGACACCCATCGTCGCCGCGAACAGTGCCGTGAATCCGCCGATGAACGCGATGATGGCGAGCACCTGTGGGAGCAGGGCGTAGAAGCCGTACATACGCGCGACGAGATAGACACCTGCGGCGACCATGGTCGCCGCGTGAATCAGCGCGGAAACGGGCGTCGGGCCTTCCATCGCGTCCGGAAGCCACGTGTGCAGTGGGAACTGTGCCGATTTACCGACGACACCGCCCAGCACCAGCAGGCCGATGATGGAGAACCACGCCTGCGGGTCGAGTCCGAACAGGGTGGTCACTTCGCCAGCGCCGCCTTCGCCGAGTGCCATTTCCGCCATGTGCGCGAACGAGTTCTCGCCCGCGAACTGCGCCGTGCCGAAGGTGGCGAACACGGCCACCACGCCGATGAGGAAGAAGTAGTCACCGAAGCGGGTGACGAGGAACGCCTTCTTCGCTGCGCTCGGTGGGCCGGGTTGGCGGAACCAGAACCCGATGAGCAGGTACGAACACAGCCCGACGAGTTCGAAGAACATGAACGCCATCAGCAGGTTGTCCGCGAAGACGAACGCGAGCATGCTGAAGGTGAACAGGCCGAGACCGGCGTAGTATCGCGGCAGGCCGGTTTCGCCCTCGTCGTTCATGTAGCCGAGACTGAAGACGTGGACGAGAACCGCGACGAGCGAGACGATGACGAGCATCATCGCCGACAGCGGGTCGAGAAGGATGCCGAAGTGTAGGTTGAACGTTTCGAGGCCTTCGACCCACACTATCGTCTCGTGGTAGGAGCCGCTGCTCGACACGGTGATGAACACCCATATCGACAAGGCGAGCGACCCGGCAGTCGCGAGGATGCCCGGAATCGCGCCACCTTTCGGAAGCATCTTTCGGGCGAACTCGCCGCCGAGCAGTGCAATCAGGAACGATACGAACGGCAGGAGTGCGATTACCGGTGCCAGTTCGAATGCAGTTGCCGCCATTGTTACCACCTCATAGTCGTCGCTTGGGTTACGTCCACGTCCTTGAAGTTACGATACAGCACGAGGATGATTCCGATACCCACCGCGACCTCTGCAGCGCCCAGCGCCAGCGTGAACAGGCTGAACGTCTGGCCGGTCAGGTTGCCGTGGTAGTGGGAAAATGCGACGAGATTGATGTTCGCGGCGTTGAGCATTAGCTCGACGCTGATGAGGAACATCAGCGCGTTCCGCCGCGTGAGGATGCCGAACAGGCCCGTGCAGAACACGGCGGCCGAAAGCAGTAGATAGTATTCGACTGCAACAGCCATTACTCGTCGTCACCTCCGGTCGTTCCGCCGTCCGTGGCGACCTGACGGCTGCTCTCGCCGCCTTCGTCGCGGCTGGCGAGCAGAACCGCACCGTCGAGTGCCGCGTCCAGCACGAGCGCGATAATCAGGAACGCCACGAGGAACCCCTCGCTCGGGATGATGTTCTGGCCCTCGACGCTCGTGATGTTGAACATCGCGTAGCCGATTCCCGCGGTGATTCCCGCTCCGCTGGGGAAGCCTGCGGCGTCGCCGAACGACGCGCCCAGGAATACCACTGCGAGAACGCCGAAGAGCGCGACTGCGACGAGGCCGGGAAGCATCGTCGATGTATCGTGCAAGCGTGGTTTCGATGTCATGCGTTAGTTACCTCCTCTGTACTTGAACGACGTGTGAGCATGACGGCGAACGTTATGAGGATGAGAACCCCGCCGACGTAGACGAGAATCTGCATCGCCGCAACGAACTCCGCCTGCAACATAACGTAGTGGACTGCAAAGCTCAGTAACGAAGTACCGAGCAATAGAGCAGCATGCCACACGTCCCGCACCAGGACAGCGCCCAAGCTACTCGCCACTGTGACCGCGGCGAACAGCCCGAACGCGATTATTTCGTATGCCATTTCGGTTACCTTTGGGTTTGGATAAACGCCCTTTTAAGATTTCGAGACGGGCGTGGTTACTGGTAGTCTACTGCTCCCTCGCCCTCTCCAATCCACGCGGAACGGTCGGGTTCGCGCGATTCGAGCGGGTCGATGTCTTTGTACCAGGGGACGTTCTTCAACTGTTCTTTGTTGTAGACGAGGTCGTCTTTCGTGTCACCCGTGAACTCGAAGTTCTGGGTGAGCAAAATCGCGTCAACGGGACAGACCTCCTCACAGAGTCGGCAGTAAATGCACTGCCCGACGTGGAGGTTGTACTGCTCGCCGTTGCGCTGGTCGTCCTGAACGATCTGAATCGTGTCGTTCGGACAGACGTTCTCGCACTGACGGCACCAGATACAGCGCTCTTGGCTGAACTTGTGGATGCCGCGGAATCGCGGACTGACCTCGGGTGCCACGTCGGGATATTCGACCGTGAACGTGGTTCCACCCAGTGCGTGCTTCATCGTCGTTGCCATTCCTTTGAGTATTCCGATCATAGCATCACTCCCACGATGACGGCCGTGAGAACCAAGTTTGCGAACGAGAGCACGAGCATGCCCTTCCAACCGATTTCGATGAGTTGGTCGATACGAACACGTGGAATCGCCGAACGCGCCCACTGCGTGAACAGGAACACCGCCCAGATTTTGACGGTGAACCAGATGAAGCCAATCGACCCCGACGCAGGGCCGTCGGCACCACCGAGGAAGACGGTGGCGACGATGGCACCGCCGAGGAAGATGTGCAGGAACTCACCGAGGTAGAACAGCACGAAGTACACGCTGGAGTACTCGGTCTGGTATCCCGCAATAATCTCCGTCGGCGCTTCCGGGATGTCGAACGGGTTCCGGCCGACTTCCGCCAGATTTGCCACCATGAACAGCACGAACGCGAACGGGTTCACGAAGGCGTACCACGCCGGGATGGCGAAGCCACCGATGGTGAACAGCGTCTCCTGCTGTTGGGCGACGATTGTGCTCATCTGGAGCGACCCCGCGAAGATGACGACGGAGGCCGCCGTCACGATGAGCGGAATCTCGTAGGCGATGTTCTGTGCCACTGCACGAAGCGCGCCGAGAAGCGAGTATTTGTTGTTCGACGCGTAGCCACCCATCGTCAGTCCGAGCGTGGCGATGGACGCGACGGCGAACACGTACGCCAGCCCCGTCTCGGGGTCAGCGAGGTGCAGATTGATGCCGAAAAGGGAACCCATCGGAATAACCGCGAAACCGAGCAGCGCCGACGACGCCACGACGATAGGCGCGAGGTCGAAGGCCGGACGGTCTGCACCATCCGGGATGATGAGTTCTTTTCCGAGCAGTCGCACTGCGTCCGCGACGATGATGAACAGGCCGAACGGCCCGACACGGTTCACCGCGATACGGTCGGTGAACGCCGCAGTAATCTTTCGTTTCGCCCACGGCCCGGCGAACGCCGTCATCGTCATCATGATGGTGCCGATGAGCGCCGCGCCGATGAGTGCCGACAGCATCTCCTGCCACGCTGCGGGGTTGTTGCCGAACAGCGCGCGAGCGATCTGCTCCGGGAGGACGACCGGGCTTTCCTGTAGCGGGACGAAATTCATCGGTCGACCTCCCCGAGAATCACGTCGAGGCTGCCGAGCGTGGCGACGAGGTCGGGGATGTACTCCCCATTGGACATCTCGCCGAGCGCCGACAGATTACAGAAGCACGGACTTCGAATCTTGAACCGACCCGGTTTGTCCGTTCCGTCTGCGCGAATGTAGATGCCGAGTTCACCTTTCGCTCCTTCGACGGCGCGGTACACTTCGGTGTCCGCCTCCGGTTTGAGCGTCCGGGGAACGTTCGACTGAATCTCGCGTTCGTCTTCCGGCCAATCTTCGAGCAGTTCGACACACTGTTCGATGATTTTCGCCGACTCCTCGACTTCGCGCATCCGAACGAGCAGCCGCGCGTAGTTGTCACAGCCGTCTTCGGTGATGACGTTCCAGTCGAGTTGGTCGTAGTAGCCGTATGGGTCGTCACGGCGCAGGTCGTAGTCGATTCCCGACGCTCGGGCAATCGGGCCGGTGACCCCGTACTGCTTGGCGACATCGGGTTCGAGAATCCCGGTGTCGATGGTTCGAATCTGAAGAATTTCGTTGCTCGTGATGAGGTCGTGATACTCCTCCAGCGTCGGCGGGAGGTCGTTCAAGAAGTCGCGAATCTTCTCGAAGAAGTCCTCGCGCGGTTCCGGGATGTCCCAGACGACGCCGCCGAGGCGGAAGTAGTTGAACATCATGCGCTGCCCCGTCAAATCCTCCAGAATGTTCTGGACGATTTCGCGGTCGCGCATCGAGTACATGAAGATAGCAGTGAAGTCGCCGTAGATGTCGAGACAGAACGTTCCGAGCGCCAGCAAGTGTGACGCGATACGACAGAGTTCCGCACCCATCGTCCGGATGACCTGCGCGTACTCCGGCACGTCGAGGTCGTTCAAATCCTCAGCCACGCGCGCGTAGGCCCACTCGTTGAGCAAGCCAGCAGATGCGTAGTCCCATCGGTCGGGATACGGCATAATTTGGTGGCGGTACGTTCCGTTCTGGGCCATCTGCTCCTCACAGCGGTGGAGGTAGCCGATGTCCGGGTCAACGTCTGCGACCTGCTCGCCGTCGAGCGTCGTCTTCAGGTGAAGCACACCGTGTGTCGCCGGGTGGTGTGGCCCGATGTTGAGGAACATCGTATCCGAATCCTCGTCGAGGTGGTCGCCCTCGATGGGATTTTTGTGCTCGTTGAACGAGACGATCTGTGGCTGGTCTTGGTCGTAGTTCCGCGAGAGCGGATGCCCTTGCCACGTTTCGGGCAACAGAATCCGACGAAGGTCGGGGTTGCCCTCGTAGTCGATACCGACGAGGTCGTAGGCTTCACGCTCGTGCCACTCTGCCGTCCGGTACACAGGTTCCGCGCTCTGGTGTGTCGGCGCGTCGAGCGGCGTCGGTACGACGACGCTCGCTTCCTGCGTCGGGTCGGCGTACTTTTTGAGGTGGTAGACGCTCTCGTATCGGTCTTCGTAATCCTGCGCCGTGAGCATCGAGAGGTGGTCGAATCCAGCCTCGTCGCGCAGAGTCCTGAGTGCCGTCTCGACTTCGTCGGGTCGAACGACGAATCCGGGCGCGTTCAGGTGTTCCTCACGCCCGATGATGGAGTCGCCGAGCAGTTCGGCGAGTTCGTCACCATCGACCTCTTGCGTCGTCGGCATCTCTTCTTGCGAACTCATGGCGAATCAGCCCAGTTGTAGCGCATGACGAGCGACTCTTCGTCGATTTGGTCTGCGAGCGAATCGACCAACTCGTCGCGTTCCAAATCGCGGAACTGCTCCAGTTCGTACGGTTTGACCGTCACCGGACTGGTTTCGCCGTTGGCGATTCGCTCTTGCAGTTTCACGACGCCGTAGACGAGTGCCTCGGGGCGCGGCGGGCAACCGGGGACGTGGATGTCCACCGGAATGACCTCTTCTGCACCCTTGATGACGTTGTATCCTTCCTGGAACGGGCCGCCGCTGATGGCGCACGACCCCATGTTCACGACGAACTTGGGTTCCGGCATCTGGTCGTAAACGCGCTTCATCCGCGGTGCGAACTTCGATACGACCGTCCCGGGAACGATCATCACGTCGGCTTGTCGCGGCGATGCGCGTGGCACACCTGAACCGAAACGGTCTAAGTCGTGTTTGACCGCGTAGGTGTGCATCATCTCGATGCTACAGCAGGCGATACCGAACTGTAGCATGAACATCGACGACCCCCGAACCCAGTTCATGAACTTGTCGAACTTCGTGAGGATGAACGGGGATGCGCCGAACGCTTCTCGAAGCTTCGAGTTGAAGCGGTTATCGACGCCGTCGCCCATTCGGGCCTCACGAGTTTTGGTCTGGGGTGCTGTGCTACCCTGAATAAATTCTCGTGGTTCGTTGCTCATTGTTCCACTCTCCGTTGCGTTTCGCGGGGGCTACGAACCCACCGCACCGCACCTTTGCGCCAGGCCCAAACGAGGCCGACGACGAGAACCGCGATGAAAACCAACATCGGAGCGAGCACCGTCGCAAGGCTGACGCCACCTTCGATGGCGCTGCGATAGATGACCGTCCAAGGGAAGATGAGGACAGTCTCGATGTCGAAGACGACGAACAACAGCGCAACCATATAGTATTGGATGTTGAACCGAATGCGCGTCGTCCCGGTTGGAATTTCACCGCTCTCGTAGGTGGCGGATTTACCCTGTTCTGGCACGGTCGGTCTGAGGAGGCTCGAAACAACCATCATACTCAATGGAATTGCAAGCCCCACCAGTGCCAATGCGCCAATGGCTACCCATGGATTCATACCGGTATTCTCCTAGCAGGCGGTGTTTTGTGAGCGCACCCCTATAAGCGTTGATTCTTGCGATTCCGGGGAGTCAGACCCGCCTTAGCCCAAATCGGCGCAACTGACGCTTTCTTTTCCGTAACGCCACATTTCCCGGGTCGGGAGAAACCGCCCTCTTCGAAGAATAGAATCGAATGTGATACGTTAGGAATCGTCACGGAAACCGGGCGTTCCGGTTTCGTGCAACCTTCGAGACACGTCTCCGACATCAGATTGCAGGTCGTCGTGATACGCAATCAACCGTTTCCGAAGGTCGTCGTGTTCGCGGGCGAGAATCTGCACCGCCGAGAGCGCCGCGTTGAACGATTTTCCCGCATCCACCGCGACGATTGGCGCGCCGGTCGGCATACCGATGACCGACGAGACGGATTTTTCCTGCACCGGCACCCCGATGACGGGAAGCGGGTACGCGATCGACGCTGTCATGTTCGGCAAATCGGCGGATTTGCCGCCTGCGCCTGCGATGATGACATCCAAACCGCGAGCCTCCGCCGTCTTCGCGTAGGCGTACATCAGGTCGGGCGTCCGGTGGGCCGACACGACGTAGGTTTCGAAGGTGAACCGGGCTTCCGGCAGGTCGTCGTAGTCCGTGACTTCCTCGAAGCCGAGTTCCGTGAGGGCGTCGTAGGCTCCTGCCATCACGTCCAAGTCGGAGTCGCTTCCCATGATGATTCCAATCTCGGGAGTCTCCTCTGGGGCGCGGTCGCGTTCGGCCTCGGTTTCGAACTGTTCTACGAGTCGCTGCACTGATTCTGCGTTCGTCATTGGAATGTGAGTTGGTCGGTAAGCGAGCGAGCGTTTGCGAGCAAGTCGGCAGTCGATGAGTCAGCAGCATCGGTTGGCGACTCGCCGACGAGCGTGACGTGGCCCATCTTCCGAAGCGGGCGAACCTCGCGTTTTCCGTACCAGTGGAACGACGCGCCTGGAGTGGAAAGCACTTCGTCCACTCCGGCGAGGTCTGCGGGTTGACTCTCTTCTACGTCGCCGAGGATGTTCGACATCACGACCGGACTCCGGAGGTCTGTCGCGCCGAGGGGATAGTCGAGTACGCCGCGGACGTGCTGTTCGAACTGCGAGGTCAGCGCGCCTTCGATGGTGTAGTGGCCCGAATTGTGTGGGCGCGGCGCGATTTCGTTGACCGAAATCGCGCCGTCAGCGTGCTCGAACAACTCGATTCCGTACACGCCGCGTCCCGATAACACCGAGAGAACGTCACGCGCGACTTCCTCCGCTCGCTCGCGCACCGATTTCGGTGCGCGAGCGGGAACGACGGTTTCACGAAGAATCTCGTCCTCGTGGACATTTTCGCCGACAGGGAAGGTGGCAATTTCGTCGGCGCCTTTGACGGCGATGACCGAGAGTTCGCGCTCGAAGGGGACGAACTCCTCCACCATCAACTCGCCCGAGACTTCGGCGAGGGCGTCGGTCACGTCGTCCGGCGATTCGACGGGCACGTTTCCGCGCCCGTCGTAGCCGCCTTTCCGGGCTTTCAGCATCATCGGGTAGCCGAACTCTTCGCCCGCAGAAAGCAGGTCGTCGCGGCCGTCAACGGGGCGGAACTCCGGAACCGGTATCCCCCGTTCTTTCAGCGCGCGCTTCTGGACGAGTTTGTCCTGAATCATCCGCAGGGTGGCCGGGTCGGGATGGACGGGCACGTCGTACTCCTCTTCGACCGCTTCGAGCACGTCGGGGTCTGCCAGTTCGATTTCGAACGTCAGCGCGTCGGCCATCTCCGCGAGCGTTCGAATCGCTTCCTCGTCATCGAAGTCGCCGACGATTTGTTCGCGGGCGACCGGAGACGCAGGACAGTCCGGTGTCGGGTCTAAGACGACCAGTTCGACCCCGAGCGGGGAGGCCGCCTCTGCCATCATCCGACCGAGTTGTCCGCCACCGACGACGCCGAGAATTGGCGGTGAAGCCGTAGCCATGTTGTCCGCGAGTTGTGGCGGTAGGTGTATAAAATTTCCCAACTCCTCGCAAGAATATGCACGATTATGCTCCACGATTCACCTCTCGGAGCGCGCTCTCCTTGATGTAAATCGTGGTTTCGCTCCCGTACAGCGTGAGTTCGTGGTCGTGGGCCACGTAGCCGGACAGATACGGTTCCACGTCGGATTTTTTCTCTGTGCGAGTGATGACGACAGGTGGCTGTCGGCTTTCGAGCGTTTCGTTTTTCAGTGTGCTATCGACGGTTGCGTCCGCCATCTCGGTATACCACGGGAGGGGCAGGCGATTGTACCAGCTTTGTGCGGGCCGCAGGTAGTCGTTATCTGTTTCGTCCGGGACGTAGAAGATGTACTGACTCTGGTCGTCCACGTAGCCGTAGTACAGCACGTCGGTTCCCTGCTGGTTCGCCTTCGAAACTGCCTGTACCTTTTCGAGCGTTGGTTTGATACCCGGCGCAGGCTGGCCATATTGGACGAGTTCGTTGTCCTGTTGCCCGCCGAGCATCGTCGGAACCTGCCTATCTTGGGGATGCAGATAGACGAAACTCAACGCCGGAAACGCGACCTGCGCGACGACGAGCAAGAAAACAAGCGCAGTTGCGGCGGTTGCAGTTCTGTCACCGTCTTCGTAGGCTTCCCGGCCCCAGCGGTAGAGAAGTGCCACGCCCACCGCGGCAGGGATGGCGAGCGGAGCCACGACGTGGACGGTGTTCCACGGTGCCATGATGTCCGTAACGAGCGGATAGCCGAGAATGCCGACCGCGCCCCAGTAAAACGCGAAGGAAACGAGGTCACGCGGGCGTTCGTTCACGTATCGAGCAGAGAGGAAGCCGACGACCGCAAACACGAGTATTGGGAGCGCACCCTGTTCGAGGACGCCCACGAAATGCTCGAAATAGGGCAGATAGGCGTGGCCGTGACTCGTGACCCACTGTTGGGTGAGTTTGTCCCACGACCCGAGCGTCGCCTCGGCGACGACCGCGCCGAACATCGACGGCTCGCCGAACGCCTTCCAGAGTCCCGGCCCTTCGACGCCCCGTGCCCGTGGCGCGTAGAAGTAGACGATGATGACGAAAAACTCGAACAGACAGAGGAGAACGTGCGGCGCAAACCGCTGAAAACCGCGCCCCCATTGCCTCGCGTGCTCAACGAACACGCCCGTCCATCCCCGGTCGTGGTTGCGCGCGAGGAACAGTCGGTGGTCGAGCAAGAGCACCCCAGCGCCGAGCCACGACAGCAGATACAGCAAAACGTTTTCTTTCGTCGTGAATGCGACCGCCACTGCTCCCGTCCCGAGGTACAGGTAGCGCGCTTTTCCGGTGGCGTGTGCGCGAAGGAAAAATCCGAGCGCGAACAGCATCAGGGCGGCCAGAAGCACGTCGTTTCGCATGAACCGCGAGTAGTAGAGCAGGATGGGGTTCGCGGCGAAAAAGAGCGCGAGGGCGACCATCTCCGATTCGCGGAGATGGTCGCGGTAGAGCCACGCGGCAAGCGGAAGCAGGCCGGTAATCAGTGCAACAGGGAACCGCGCCATGAAGTCACTCGCGCCGAACAACTGGAAGAGGACGCTGTTCACCTGCACCAAAAACGGGCCGTGAATGTCGGCCTGATACTCGAACACGCCAGTTTTCTGATAGCGGAGAATCCAATAGCCGACACGGGCTTCGTCCCAGTGAGCGAACCGGTTACCAAGCGCAACGAGGCGGAGTACCAGCGAAATCGCCGTGATAGCGAGAATGTCAGCAACGCCCCGATTCCGGTTCACCCACCCGGAAACCGGGCGTTCGCCTGAACTCATTGTTTTCTCTCAAAACGGAGGAGGGATACAAGCGTTGCGGAGAACGGTAGTTCTTTTAGTTGCGCTGGCCTTCCGCCAGATATGGTAACGCTCGGACTGGTCGTCGCGGAGTTCAACGCGTCGGTGACGGAGCAGATGGAGGCGTCGGCGCGCGAGGCCGCCGACGAACGCGGCGCAGAAATCGCCGAAACGCTACACATCCCGGGGGCCTACGACTCGCCCCTCGCGGCAGACAAACTCGCCCGGCGGGACGAAATCGACGGCGTCGCGGTTCTCGGCGCGATTGTCACTGGAGACACCGACCACGACCAAGTCATCGCCACTGCCGCAACACAGAAACTAACCGACGTGAGCCTCGAACGCGACAAACCTGTCACGCTCGGCATCATCGGCCCGGGGATGTCCGGGGCAGAAGCCCGCGAACGCACTCACGCTGGCGCACAAGCGGTCGAAGGAGCAATCGACCTCGTGGAGGAGTTACAATGACGATGGAGTTTTCAGACAGAATTCAGCGCGTCGAACCCAGTGCAACGCTCGCAATCAGCAGTCTCGCCTCACAACTCGAAGCAGACGGCGAGGACGTTATCGACCTGAGCGTCGGTGAACCGGACTTCCCGACGCCCGAGAACATCGTGAATGCAGGCGAACACGCGATGGAAGACGGCCACACCGGTTATCCGCCGTCGAAAGGCGTCCCGGAACTCCGCGAGGAAATCGCAAAGAAACTCCAAGCCGACGGCTTGGAGTACGAAGCAGACAACGTCATCGTCACGCCCGGGGCGAAGCAGGCGCTCTACGAGACGGTGCAAACACTCGTGGACGACGGCGACGAAGTCGTCCTCCTCGATCCGGCGTGGGTTTCCTACGAGGCAATGGTGAAACTCGCGGGCGGCGACCTCACTCGCGTTGACCTCGCGCCCCATGGCTTCCAACTCGAACCGGCCCTCAACGACCTCGGTGATGCCATCTCGGACGACACCGATCTGCTCATCGTCAACTCGCCGTCGAACCCGACCGGCGCCGTCTACTCTGACGCCGCGCTAGAGGGCGTCCGCGATTTGGCGGTCGAACACGACGTGACCGTCATCAGCGACGAAATCTACGAGCAGATCACCTACGGAATCGAACCCACCAGTCTGGCGACGTTCGACGACATGTACGAGCGCACGGTCACGGTCAACGGCTTCTCGAAAGCGTACTCCATGACGGGGTGGCGACTCGGCTACCTCGCCGCGCCGGAAGAACTCGTCTCGCAGGCCGCGAAACTCCACTCGCACTCGGTTTCCTCGGCGACGAACTTCGTCCAGCGCGCGGGTGTCGAGGCTCTACAGAACACCAAAGACGACGTTGGCGAAATGGTCGAGGCGTTCCACGAACGCCGCGACCGACTCGTCGCGCTGTTGAAACAGCACGACGTGAGCGTCAGAACGCCCGACGGAGCGTTCTATCTGATGCTCCCCGTGGATGACGACGACCAACAGTGGTGCGAGGACGCGCTGGAAGAGGCCTACGTCGCCACTGTCCCCGGAAGCGCCTTCGGCGCTCCCGGCTACGCCCGGATTTCCTACGCCGCAGACCTCGACCGAATCGAGGAAGCGGTCGAGCGACTGGTTGACGCGGAGTTGCTGTAGCCGAGAGACGGAACAGCCGTCGCAATTTTTTGTTTATTGTTGATTTCAGACACAGTGAGTCATTCATCCGAACCATTCTGGTTCCGGTTTCGGATATATACCTACGGGCGAAACGGGGAATTTGTCGAAATACTACGCCTCAGTCGTTCACGATGAACCGGTTGGCGATGTAGATGCCGATGGCGGAACCGACCGCCGGGCCAATCGCTGCCCACAGGCTTTGTACGAAGTCGTATTCGAACACGAAGAACGCGATTGGGAACACCACGACGAATCCTGCGACGAGGGCGAAAGCCGCCTTCTTGCGGGCCGATGCGGACATCCGATTCTACTTAGACGCCCATGCCCATCAAATGACTGCGAAGCACGTCGTCGTCCTTGTTGCCCGTTCCGGTGTTGAGCAGGACGACGGTGTCGTCTTCGTCGAACTCGCCCTGCTGGGCGAGTTCCCACGCTCCGCTGGCGGCGGCGGCGCAGGTCGCGCCCATCTCCAAGCCTTCCTGCTGGGCGACTGCAACGGCGGAGTCGAGGATGTCCTCGTCACTGGTTGCGACGGCACCGCCGTCGCTTTCGCGCAGGGCGTCCAAAATCATCGGACTCGCGCCGGGGTCGGGAATCTCGATACCGCCGCAAATCGTGTCTGGAGTGTCCCACGCTTCGTGCACGTCCGTTCCTTCCTCCCACGCTTTCACGATTGGGGCACACCCCGAAGACTGGGCGGCGTACATCGCCGGAAGGTCGTCGGTCAGGCCCAACTCCCTGAATTCCTTTGCGGCCTTGTGCATGCCGACCAAACCGACGCCGCCGCCGGTCGGGTAGACTACCGCGTCGGGGACCTCCCAGTCCATCTGTTCGGCGATTTCGTAGAACATCGTCTTCTTCCCTTCGTGGCGGTAGGGCGTGACGAACGTTTTGACGGAGTACCAATCCTCATCCTCCATCGCGTCGGCGTAGGCCGCGCCCGCGTCGCCGATTCGCCCTTCCACGACGGTCATGTCGCCGCCGTGGACGTTCACCATCGCTTTGTTGGTGAACCCGGCGCGCGTCGGGAGGAAGACGTGAGACTGGATGTCCGCTCGTGCGGCGTAGGCCGCGGCCGCTTGTCCCGCGTTCCCGGCCGAGGCGAGGGCAACGTCGGTCGCGCCGTGTTGGGCCGCCGCCGTCAGTGCCATCGTCTGTCCGCGGTCTTTGAACGTCCCGGTTGGGTTGCGCCCTTCGTCTTTCAACAGAACGCGCCCGACGCCCATCTGCTCCGCGAGGTTCGGACATTCCACGAGAGGGGTCGCACCCTCGTCCATCGTCACCGCCGAATCGCGGGTGAACGGGAGCAGTTCCTCGTACTTCCACATCGTGTCGAACCGGCGCGATTCGAGGTCACTGTGCGAGAGGTCGATTGCGTCGTAGTCGTACTCCGGGTCGAGGATGCCGTCGCAATCGGGACACCGATGGCTTCCGACCTCGGCGTCGAACGTCTCGCCGCAGTCCACACACGTCAGACCGATGAATGCGTCCGTCGTCTCCATAATCGGTGGTTCGTGGGCGGACACTAAGCCCTGTTCATCCCCGGTCTTTTTTGCTTCTAGGTCGGCCCCAACCAGATAGGCCGAGAGACGTTTAGGCAATACGAACGATTACCCTTCATGACGACCGTAATCGTTGCAGGGGCGGGACTCGCGGGACTCGTCGCCGCCCGTCACCTTGCCGAGTTGGGACTGAACGTACAGGTGATGGAGCGCGAGGACGAGGCCGGCGGCCGAGTCCGAACCCGAAAACGGGACGGCTTTCTTCTCGACAGAGGGTTTCAGGTGCTCTTTACCGAATATCCCGCCGCAAAGCGCGAACTCGATTACGACGAACTGGATTTGCGGTATTTTTCGCCGGGTGCGGTGCTCGCCCGTCCCGACAGTCGGTCGGTGCTGGCCGACCCCTTCCGCGACCCTCGTGCGCTGTTCGAATCGGCGACGAACCGTGAGGTGAGCCTCATCGACAAGGTTCGAACCTTGCAACTCCGGCAGGAACTCGCCCGCAAACCGAACCACGAGATTTTCGAGGGGGAAGACGAATCAATCGAAAGCTACCTCCGCGAACGAGGCTTCTCCGAAAAATTCCGCAACCGCTTCGCCGGACCGTTTTACGGCGGTATCACGCTCGACAGGTCGCTCTCGACTTCGAAGAAGGTGTTCGAATTTACGTTCAAGATGCTCGCAACAGGCCGAACCGCGATTCCCGCGGAAGGCATGGGCGCGATTTCCGAGCAGTTGGCCGAAAAAGCGCAAGCGACGGGCGCGACGACTCGCTTCGGAGAGGGCGTTTCCGCAGTCGAATCGAATGGCGACAAGGTCGAGGTCGAAGTCGGCGGTGAAACCATCACCGCCGACGCCGCAATCGTGGCGACCGACCCGAAATCCGCCCGCGAGTTGACCGGCGTCGATTCGATTCCGACCGAGGCCCGGAGCTGTGTGACGCAGTACTTCGCCCACGATGCGCCGTTAGACGCCGGAAACCGAATCCTGCTCAACGTCGCGGACGACGCGCCGAACGAAATCGTGCCACTGTCTGCGGTTGCCCCCGAGTACGCGCCCGACGACCGGGAACTGCTCTCCGCGACGTTTGTGGGGATGCCGGAGGAGTCGGACGACGAATTGGCCGAGGAAGTCAAAACGACGCTCCGAGAGTGGTATCCCGAGCGAACGTTTCCGAGCCTCGAACTACTGCACACCGACCAAATCGAGTTCGCGCAGTTCGCCCAACCGCCGGGTGTTTTCGACACGCTTCCCGGCAACCGAACCGAACAGGAGTCGATCTATCTCGCGGGCGATTTCACGGAAGCCTCCTCGCTCAACGCCGCGATGGAAAGCGGTCGGAAGGCCGCCCGCGCGGTGTACGAGGATTTGTGATACCGGTTCGAATCACAGCATCTCCCGAAACTCCCCGAGCGCGGGAAATCGGTACGTCTCGTCGGCCTCGTCGTCGCGGATGATTGGCCGGAATGGAGACGAACTGCTGACGAACGGCGTCTGAAAGTCACTGCCCCGCATTCCGTTAACGACTGCGCCGCTGGCGAGACGGGTGAACGCGGGGAGCACGAGCACGTCCGAATCGCGAAAAATCTCCTGCCCCCACAGATAGCAGGGTCGGCGTTTTCCCTCGATTGCTATCGCTGGATGATCGTGGCCGATGATATATCGTGGGGCAGTCGAATCCGATTCCTCGTGACCGTGACAGACCAGCGTTCCGTCCGCGAGTCGGTGCTCATCAGGGCAGTCAACGAGTTGTGAAAGCAGTTTGTCGTGGTTACCGCGAACCGCGACGAAATCGGATTCTGCGTCGTTAGCGCGCTGTTCGAGGTCTGTGAAGGTTTTCTTTGCCTCCTCCGGGATTCTGTCGAAGGCGTGGAGAACGTCGCCCGCGAGGACGACTTCTTCCGGTGAAAATTTCGTGAGAAGCGCGTCGAACCTGCTGGTCAAATCTTCTTGTTCGCCGAGTGGGAGCGACACGCTTGAGGTTGCATCCCTTCCGATATGGAGGTCTGCGAGGACGAGCGCGTTCGCTTCGGGGAGGAAAACCGCCCTGTCTGCGAAGTCAGCGTCCTCCATCGGTTCTGACCGCTCGATGGAGGTCGTACTCGTTGCCCGTGACGAGATACGCCACGTCCTCGACGACCGTCAGCAGTTCCGGTAAGTCACGCAGTATCAGCCAGAGGATAGCGACCAGTGCGACTACCGCGAGCATTTGGGACAACACGCGGTCTGCGATGAAAAACGACACCATGCCGGGGTCTGCGTAGCCGACCATCGACATAATCGGGTCGACGAAGTACTGGAACCACTGGTTGCCAAAAGCGAGCGCGATGAACACGTTTCGGACGACGTTCAGCACCCAGATGATGGAAATGGCGACGGCGAAGGCCTTGAGTTTCCGGCGAAGCGGTGCCTTGACCGCGGCGATGAGGCCGCCGAAGATGCTCATGCTTCCGATGCCGGTGCAGGCGAGCACGAGGTAGGTGTAATACGAGTGGCCCGTCTCGTCGGTGAAGATGAAGGCGCTGTGGTAGCCGTTCTCCTTGGCAACCGTAAATTCGGGATTGTAGCCGAGCGCTTCGATGACGAAATTCGTCTGAAAACTTACCTGCTCGACCAACCACTGTCGAAGGAACTCGACGCTCGAAAACGGAACGTAGATGATTCCCATCGCCGCGACTGCGCGAGAGAGGACGAACAGCGTGTCCCGTCCGGAGTAGAGTTGATAGCCCGCGTAGACACAGAGTGGTACCGCTGCAAGGCTAAGCGCGCCCTCCACGAAACTCTTCATCTCGAAGGCGAATCGCGGGAAGAGGATGCCCCAGAAGATACCGAACAGCACCCACGCCCCGGCACCGACGGTACGGGCGGTTTCGCGGTCGTATCGTTCGAGCGCCGCGGTTGCGACGAACGATACGATAACCAACCACGCGAGTGTGTCCGAAATGGCCGCGGACGGGACGGGGAGGGCGAGGGGTACGACTGCGGTCACGGTTCATCCCTTGTCGTCACGTAATATAGACCTGACGCTCACGCGATTAGGCGTAGACGTAGACGTGCCACGTGAATTTAACCGAATGCGTGCTTCCCCACGCGTTCTGGAACTGTCCGTCGGAGACGACATCCAATAGGTGATATTTCCCACTGCTGTGCTGGTTCACCCACGCGCGGCTTCCGGGTTTCATGCCGTTCGTGTTTCGCCGGGCAGTCGAGGTGTTGAACTCCTCCGACCATTCGGCGTAGTTCCCGCTCGGGCTGGTTCTGTCGATGGTCGTGACTGCTGGCTGTGTGTAACTCCATCCGAGACTCGCGCCGCTCGTTCCGATGCTCACGTTGATGGTCTGTGACCCATCGTGCGTTCCGAGTGGGTCCCACTCGTCTAAGTCTTCGCCGCCAATATCACCGGCAGACCAGTCGTGAAGTGGTCGTCCCACGTCGTTTTCCCAATCACTGCTGTACTTTCTCACGCCCGGTTCCATGGCGAAAACGTGTTTGACCGAATATGCGTCTTGGTAGGCATCGCCGTCGCTCGCGAGTTGGTACACGTCGAAGTTGTCCGTCACGCACCCATAGGGGTCAACGCAGTAATCTTTCTCGTCGTGAACGATTCGGTCCCAACTCGCTTGGGTCGTCACGTCCGACGCCGTTGCGCGCTGTTTCTGCGGAAAGTCACCGCGAGCGAACTGGTTTGCACGGCGTTCGGCTTTGGCTTTGAGCGGAGCAACGTTTTTACCGTCGTCACCGATGCCGACGTACTGCCACGGAACGCCGTCCGAATCGATACCGTAGGCGAACGCTACAATCTCCCCGGTATCCTCTGCGGGCACGGTTTCGGCCCGGAACGGGACGCCTCGTGCTTCGTGAACGCGCCGCCGAACCGCTTGCATCTGGGCAGTCGAAATCGAATCGTCCGGGGCCGCGGTGAGGAGCGCGGTGGATGGCCGTTGGCCACGCGTCTGCCCTACCAACGGGAGTGAAATGGCGCCCGCTGCGGTGCCTATTCCCTTGATGAACCCTCGTCGGTCGAATCGTTCTGAGTCGTTATTTTGCATCATATATCGCCTGCAATAATTCTATCAACATATAAGATAATAAAATTTATTTCTAGAGTGGAGAAAATATACCCGCCCTGTTACGCAAGTCCGTTGACCGCTGGTGTTTTTATCGTGCCGCCCGACTGTGCGGGTATGGCCGACGTGTTGGATGACAAGCGTGCCGCAACCCGGTTTCGCATCCTCGCCGAAATCGCAGATCGTCAACCGGCGGTGAGTCAGGGTGAAATCGCGGACGCCGTCGGCGTCACGAGTCAAGCCGTCAGCGAGTACACTCGCGGACTCGTTGCCGACGGACTGGTCGAAAAGGAAGGTCGCTCGCGCTACAGCGTGACCAAGGAAGGCGTCGATTGGCTCTTGCAGTCGGCGACCGACGTTCGTCGGTTCGCCGACCACGTCACCGACGACATTCTCGGCAACGTCGGGGAGGACGCCGCGATAGCGACGACCGAGATAGCGGAGGGCGAAACCGTCACCCTCTCGCTCGAAGACGGCCTCCTTCACGCCACCCCCGGCGATGCCGGGCCTGCGACCGGCATCGCCACGACGGACGCGGAATCGGGGAACGAGGTCGGCGTCACGGAGTTCGAAGGTATCATCGACCTCGAACCCGGTCGCGTAACGGTGTATCAGATTCCGCCGGTTCGCTCCGGCGGAAGTCGAGCCGTCGATTCGAACGCTTTGGCGGAGGCGTGCGAAAACAGTCCCGTCCTCGCTGTAACCGGCGTCGAGGCGGTCGTTGCACTCCGCTCTGCGGGCGTGGAACCCGACACGACGTTCGCCGCGGGCGAAGTCGCCGCCGAGGCCGCAGAACGTGGTGAGGATGTCGTCATCGTCGCAACATCGGACAGCGTCGGACGCGTCACCGACGCCCTCCGCGATGCCGGAGTTGCATACGAAGTTGCGAACGTTTCCTAAAATCGAGTCTCGGCGTTATCCAGCGTAGTTTTTCGCGGTCGTGTACGCTTCGCGGACGCGCTGGAACTCCTCCTGTGTCCCGCCGTGGTCGGGATGTACGTCCTTCACTTTCTCGCGGTAGGCCGACTTGATTTCCGAGAGCGTCGCTTCCGTCGGCACGCCGAGGATGGCGAAAGCGGCAAGTTTCGTGTCCACTTCTTCTTCCTGCTCCAGCGTCGGCGTTTCGAACGGCAGGCGGTCACCGAGATGGTGACCCGGCATCTCGTGTTCGACCAAGACGGCGAACGTTCTCGATTTCTCGATACGGAAGAAGGCGCGCGCGTCGAACGTAATCGCAACGTCCCGTTCCGGCAGATAGAAGGCGACGTGTTGGCCCGCGACGAAATGGTCTTCGGCGAAATCTTCGCCGATGGCTCTGAGATAGTTGCGGATTTCGACCCGGCGCTTTCCCTCGCCGAACACGTAGGTTGCGTTGGTCGCCCGTTCCGTGGGAAAGAGGCGCGCGCCTACCACGAATATTCCGGCGATGACGACGGCAACCGCCAGCGAGAGCCACAAACCGGTGACCAACCAGTCGGGCATTACGCTCGTGTAGGGTTCGGACAATAAAGAATCCCCCGCCGAATCCGATACGGATGGTCACATCTGATTAGGGACACGAAAGCGTTCTGGTAGTTTCTTTCTCTATAGATGTGTAGAAACGATGGTAAAGTTAATACCCGCTGGTTATTATCTATATGAGTAACGAACCCTGACGAGAATCCGAACGCAATCGCCGAAGACGTCACGTTAGTCCCCAGCCATGAAACTCACCGAACCGGAGACGGAGCAGGAACTCGACGAGAGCCAGATTCACAACGTCTTACGGAACGACAGACGAAGAGAGGCGATTCGATATCTTCGGGAATCCGGCGGGTCGTTAACCGTCGATGACCTCGCGGAGCATATCGCAACGCTGGAAACCGACGAGGCGCCAGCCCCTCGAAAGGTCAGAAAGAGCGTCTACGTCTCGCTTCACCAGACGCACCTCCCGAAGTTGGACGATCTCGGCATCGTAGAGTACGACCAACGGTCGAAAGAACTCACCCTCGAAGACCGCGTTCGAGAGGTAGAGGTGTATATGGAAGTCGTTCCACAGCACGACGTTTCGTGGGCGACGTACTATCTCGGCCTGGGTCTGCTAGAAGCCGTCGTTCTACTCGCGGCGCAGTTCCAACTGTTTTCCATCCAGATGCTCGATTTCCAGTTTTGGGCGTGGTTTTTCCTCACCTTTCTCGTCGTCTCCGCGGGCTACCACGTCTACAGCGGACTGGAAAAATCGCTGTTTTAGCCGTTCAACCGATGTATCGCAGGTCGTCGTCGGACGCCACCGCAGTCTGTTGGGCCTCCATCTCCTCGATTTTGCCGACGACTTCCTCCATCTCTTCGGCGCGGTCTTCGAGGGAACCGAAATCGACCTCGAAGCCGAGGGTGTCTTGTAGGACTTCGAGCACCGACTGCGCGCTTTTCGGGTCGACGAGATAGCCGCTCGTCTCGCCCATCAAACAGGCGGCGTCGAATCCGCGGCGGCCACCCATTCCGAGTAGGAGGCCGCTCGTGCCGACGATACCGCCTGCGGGTTCGTCCTCTCGAAATTCGACACCGGCGTCTTCGAGTTCGTCCACGAACTCCGTGCTCGTCGCCGCGCCCAGCACGGCGTACTCTTCGATAAGTTCGCCCGTCGGAACGCCGCCGAGCGCGAAGATTTTCTCGACACCGAACTCCTCCGCAGTGTCGAGGAACGCGTTCGTGAGTCGGTAATGACCCGCGTTGTCCTGTGCCTGATAATCGCCGGTCAAAACGAGCACGTCCTGTTCGTCGAGCGTCAGCGCGTAAAGTTCGATGCAGACCAGTTCGGTCGTCCCGTCGTCCTCGACGCTCACCTGCGGCGGAAGATATTCGGAGTACACTCGCCGAACCAGTTCGCTCTCTTTTTCCTCGAGCAGATGCTCGGCGACGAGTTTTCCAACGTGGCCGACACCCGGCAATCCTTCGACGAGGACAGGCGACTCCAGTTCCGGATCCGCGACTATCTCGATGTCAACTTCGTCCATGTGACTTAGTCGCGGGCGCGCCGCTTAAGAGCGCGTCGGTACTCGCCGTAGGGGTCTGCCGGGTCGAAGGGGGCGGGAGCGCTGTTGATTGCCGACGCTCCGCACTCCGGACAGGTCGCAGAAAGGGTGTACACCGGGCGGTCGTGCTCTGCCTTCCACGCGGAGCACACCCGGATGTCCGATTTCATTCGTCGTCTGTGTGTCGGTCGCGGTGGAAGTCGGCGGTTCCGCCGACTTCCTCCATGGCGACTTGGGCGCGGGCGACGCTCTCTTCGAGTTGCGCCTCCGCGGTTTTGTAGTTCGGTGCGCGAACCTTGATACGGTACTCGGGCGCGCCGACGTAGGTCACGTCGAGTTCGACTTCGTCGGGGATGTCGCCGTTCCCTTCGGCGGCTTTGAGCGCCTCCTTGATACCGTCAACGCCGTGTTTGCCGGGGCTCCGAAGGTCAACGTAGCCGGTCACGTTGACGTATGGAACCGAGACATTTTCACGAGCGGTTTCGACGAGCGCGTCGATTTCGTCGTCCGAAAGTTCGGTGCTTTCGAGGGCTTCCCCACCGTGGATGGCGGCCTGCTCGAAGCCGTCGTAGATGCTTCCGAACTCGGCGTACAGTTCGTTTGCAATCTGCGTGTACTGCTCGTCGGTCATCTCCTCGCCGAAGGCGAGGGACATCCACTTGTCGGCCTTCTGCTCGTTTTTCCAGTCCTGAATCTTGTCGCTGCGCTGGTGTTCGTTTACGTCCTTGATGGAGAGGTCTATCTGCTGTGACCCCTCGTCAACGTCGAACACTTTACAGACGACTGTTTGCCCCACGTTGACGTGGTCGCGGACGTTTTTAATCCAGCCGCTGGCGACCTCGCTGACGTGGACGAGTCCACGTTTGTCCTCGTACTCTTCGAGGTCTATGAAGACCCCGAAGTCCTCTATCTCATCGACCTTTCCGACGACGAGTTCGCCAGGTTCGGGCCAGCCACTGTATTTCATCGGGATGCTACTGTCTCTGTAACGTCGCCGTCGATTTCAGCCTTGCCGCCGGTCGGCGAGGCGAGTCGGTGACCGCAGACGACGCAGTTGACTTCGCTCGCGGCCTTGCTGAAGACCGTCTGTTCGTTTTCGCAGTCCGGACACTGAACGGTGTAAAAGTTTCCTGCCATGATTTACTCCTGAAATTCGAGTCGGCCAGCGCGCCATCCGGGACGGAGGTGGGCCTTGCCGCACTCGCTGCAACGGTATTTGAGGTCGGTTTTCTTCGTTGGTTTGTCTCCACCGGGAACCTTCGAGAAACCACCAGCGTTACCGATGACGGCTTTGCCGCGTTTCTGCTGACGGGCGTCCCACTTCATTCCGGTTCGGCGTCCGCTGCGAACCTTCTCGACTTCGTGCTCGTGGTGTTTGTGACAATGCGGGCAGTACGTGTTAAAGCGTCGTGGCATCTGCATAGATATCGACCTTACGGACGACTTAAGCCCCGGTGCTTAAAACCCGTTTGGTTTCGAATCCGATAGCACGGGATGCAGCCTATATATCTCTCTGTATGAGTTTATTTTATTCTGTTTTAAAAATAAAAATTTTCAAGTTAGGGTGTGTCGAAACAGAAGTCGTCAATCCATGACAAACGTTAATCGAAGACGATTCCTCAAAGGTGCAGGCGGCACAGCTGTCGGACTTACGGCACTCGGCGCGGGCGCAGGCAGTGCGAGCGCACAGCGATACGGAATTCCGATCGTCTCCACGCGCGGTCACTTCAACGACGACGGGAACTTGGTTTCCGGCGAAACCCAGACGAGCTACGACACGACGGGCGACGTTCCGGGCGTCGATACCGGCTGTGTAAACGACCTCACGGTGTTTATCCACGGCTGGCATAAGAAGGGCGACAACCCCGAACAGGACGCGAGGGATAAATTCCTCTCGGCGAAAAACAACCTCGAAGCCGCTGGCTACAACGGCACCGTTATCGGCTATTCGTGGGACAACGACGCCGGCGGCGGCGCCGACTACGGCTGGGGAACGGCGAAAGACGTTGCACAGCAAAACGGCGTCAAACTCGCACAGTTCGCCGTGTATCTCAAATACTACTGTCCGAACACGACGCTTCGCTTTGCCTGCCACTCGCTCGGCGCGCAGGTGATGCTTAGCTGTCTCCGCTCGCTCGACGTGACGGACTGGTGGAACAACAACGGCCACGAAGTGTACTCGACGCACCTCCTCGGCGCGGCGACGGACAACGAAAAACCGACCACGGAGTCGATGACGACCTACAACGCCATCACTAACCAGACGGCGGCGACGTTCAACTACCACAGCCACGACGACAGCGTGCTTAGCTGGGTGTACAACACCATCGAGTTCGACCAAGCACTCGGCGAAACCGGCTACGAGAGCGGCAACACGCCCGCCCCGAACTACAACGAGTTCGACGTAACCTCGCAGGTCGGTAGCGACCACTCGGGCTATCTCGACAACCTCGGGGACGACATGGTCTACCACATGAACAACGTCCCGTACTACGACTAATCGGCGGGAGAAATCCTAGCGCCTCGATTACGAACTTTTCGAAACGAACCATTCACACCATTCTCGCACACAATGACACGATTCACTCGCAGACGATACCTGAAAAGCACAGCAGCGACGACCGCCGGAATCGGCCTTCTCGGAACCAGCGGACTTGCATCCGCACACGGCTACTCGGTCATCTCGACCAGAGGCCACTACAACGGCGACGGCGACCTCAATTCTGGTTACTCGAAGTTCGACTACGAAACCAATGGCACCGTCCCCGGCGAGGACACCGCCTGCACCGACGAACTGACGATTCACGTCCACGGCTACGACAACGACGAGCAGGGCGCGCTGAACAACTTCGATGAAGCCTACCACAACCTGACCGGCGCGGGCTACGGCGGCGAAGTCGTCGGGTTCTCGTGGGACTCTAACGCCCCGAGCAAATACGACCCTACCGACTGGGGCGGGTTCGGCACCGGCCAAGAAATCGCCCAGAAGAACGGCTACGCGCTCGCGCAGTTCGCGCTCAACTACAAAACGTGGTGTCCGAACAGCGACCTTCGAGTCACGTGCCACTCCCTCGGCGCGCAGGTCGTGCTGAACGCACTCCGCATCTTAGACCGGAGTGCCGACTGGGACGACCCCTACTATCGGCTCTCCAGCGTCCATTTCCTCGGCGCGGCACAGGACAACGAGGCTCCGACGAAAGAGTGGTCTGAGACTTACTACGCCATTCTGAACGAAACCGTCGCCACGTTCAACTACCACAGCGACGACGACAGCACGCTCCAGAATCTCTACTGGCCGCGAGAGTTCGACCGCGCGCTCGGTGAGACGGGCTACGAGGACGGCAACGAAGTTCCGAGCAACTACAACGAATACGACGTGACCTCGCAGGTCGGTTCGAACCATTCGGGTTACATGGCCAACTGCGCGGACGAAATCGTGTATCACATGGCCAACGATTCGTCGTACAGCTAATCATCCGTCCTGATTTTCGAACCGAACTACCGAGCAGAAAACATTTATCCGACGCGCCGAGTCGCTACGTGATGAATCGAGGCGCGCCACTTGCTCTTCTCGTTCTCCTGTTTGCTGCCAGTGTCGCCCCCGCGATTGCTTCCGGAACCACTCCCGCTTGTCCAGTCTGTGGCTACGAGTTCGAGATGACCGCGAGCGACCACGGCGATATGCCGGTCAAATATAGCAATGTGACGATTCACGTCGCGGAGGACGGTGATTCGACGTGGGTCGTCCAAAATCGTATCGAGAACGAGACGACGGTGGAACGGTTCCGAAACTATCCGAGTGAACTCGATACACGGGTCTTGACGGCACTCGGGGACGCCCGAGTCTTCGACCACGAAGTTCGGAACGTCAGCGCCAGCGTCGTCGGCGAGAAGCGAATCGAAATCCGATTCGAGGTACCGAACTTTGCGGAGCATCGTTCCGGCGTCCTGCTTACACAGTTCTCGTCGACCTCGCTGGCGTGATTTTCGGTGCTGTCGCCATCGTGAATCTGCTCTTCGCCGCGATACTCTCGGCCTTCGCCGTCCCGCTGGTCGTGGCAGGCCGGACTGCCGGTCAGAAGTCTGACCTCGGTTCGTGAACCCCTTCGAAGCGCTTAATTGGCCGCCTTCCGAACCGTCGGGTATGAAGCGGCTCATCATCCACGGGAACCCCGGCATTCGCAAGAACGCCATCATCGAATACGACGACGAAGAGCAGGTTTGCTTCTCCGTCACCCGACAGGGCGACTGGCACGGCCCGGACGAACCTCAACTCTGGTGCGTCATCGGAACCGAGGACGAGCGCGACGATTTCGAGCGGCGAAACTACGTTCCCCACTGGCTCGACACGGAAGCCATCGACGCCGATTCGGTCGAAATCGTCAAACACGCCGACGAACTCGCGGTCTAAGGCTGAACCGCGATTCAGTGCTTGTCTCTACTCTCCGTTTTTCTCCTGTTTTCGTCACGCCTTCAGCGGACGCCGCTCTGTTTGGAAACTCCACTCAGCCCTGCCACTCGCACGTGTACGCCGCGTAAAATCCATCTCGGTACGTTGAATCGAGGATTTCGAATCCTGCTTTTTGCAACATCGATTCGAAGATGAATCCGTACGTGCTGAACTCCTCGGAGAAATGATTGTGGAGTTCCACCTCGGTGAACAGTGTCGGCTCCATTCGTTCAAGCCACGACTCGATAGCGTCGTGACTGTCGTCGGGGTCGAACGAGTACACGAGGTCGTGGAGTCTGAGTATGCCGCCCGATTCAAGCGTGCTACCGATGGTTTTGAGTGCCTCGATTTTCCAGAAATCAGGGAGATGGTGCAAAGCATTCTTCGAGAAGGCGAACGAGGCGGGACTCCCCTCGTGTTCGTACCGCACGACCCCATCGTGGACAATTTCGACGTTCTGGACGCCCGCATCATCTACTTTCTCCCGAGCCACCTCTACCATCGTTTCCGAAACGTCGATTGCGACGACACGGTCGCAGTGCTCCGAGACGGCGACCGGGAAGACGCCCGTTCCGGTTCCGAAATCGACGACCGTATCCTCGTCGGCCAGTCCGAGTTTCAACAGTGTTTCCACTTCTCCTGATGGGTCAAACGGAATCTTCTCGTCGTACCGAGCAACTTGGGACGGGTCAAGGTGTTCCTTGCCCGCATGCTGAACTTCGTCGATAAACCATTTTGGGGACATTTAATCTCGTTCGAGAGTATCAGAGAGGATACTAAGCTATTGCCCCGATTACAGAGTTCGAGAACGGTGCGTTTTCACGCCGAGGACGTAGTACAGATAGGATCGCGTTCGCGCCACTCGTGGTCGATGTCCTCCATCAACAGCGCGTGGTCGAACGTCACCGCGTCGTCCGGAAACGCCTCGAAGTAACTCGATGTCACCGAATCGACTGCCAGCGGCGTCACCTCCCAATTGAACGCGTGCAGTTCGATACCCTCGTATTCACCCTCGGCGGCGGCGCTCGGCGAGTAGCCGAGCGACCCCTGTTCGAAGAATGCGGACGATTCGGCGACCGAATCGAACACCGAATCGGTCGGAAGCGAATCAGTCGGTTCGCCCGCAACGCCGACGCGGACGCTTTTGTCGTCGCTCACCATCCGAACTTCGTACCGACCGTCGTGTTCGTTCTGCCCCGCAGTTTCGTCCACATCGAATCGTGCCTCGTGGTAGTCGCCCGCGAACAACGTTCCGCCGAGGAGCGTGTTGAACCGCGAGTTCGTATCCCGGCGAGGGACGAAGACTCCGGTTTCGCGTTCGCCGTCGTCGTTCCACTCGACGGCGATTCGGTGTGCGGCGTTTTCCGAGGTGGTGCCGAGACACGCCGGAACGCGATTGGGGCGTTCGCTTTGCAGTCGAATCAGGCAGATACCGCCGATGGCGTACCCATCGACGGTCTGCGGGCGGAACGGGTCGGGAAGTACGTCCGTAACAACCTCCGGTTCGACGCGATAGTTGACCAGAATCCGCCGGTCGATGACGCCGCGGACTGTCGGGAGCATGTGAAACAATTGCCATTCGAGTCGGAAAAAAGGCGTGGCAAAACAGACCTGTCGAGAAGTGACCCGCTGTGCTGTACTCCTGTCCGGTTCCGAAACCGTACTTCTACTGCGGAACTGTATCTATTCGCACATTCACGAAAGATAAATCGGTTCAAAACTGTCTATTCGGGCAGGAACAATCGAAAAACGCCGGACGAAACCCACCCAATTTCGGCCTGAAATCGAAAGGAGTGGCTTTCTTAACTGCGCCGGTCGTAGGTTCAATCATGACAGGCGTTCGGATTGCGGGAGTCGGGTTAACCCACTTCGGGAAGCATCCCGAGCGAACGGGCAGAGACCTCTTCGCCGAAGCGAGCGAACACGCGTTCGCGGACAGCGACGTCTCCCACGACGACATCGAAGCACTCTACTACGGCAATTTCATGGGCGAACTGGCGGAACATCAGGGCCACCAAGGGCCGCTGATGGCCGAGGCCGCAGGGGTTCGCGCACCCGCCACGCGCTACGAGAGCGCGTGTGCATCCAGCGGAGTTGCGATTCGGCAGGCCGTCAAAGACGTTCGAAACGGCGAAGCAGACGCCATCCTCGTCGGCGGGGCGGAGCGGATGAACAACCTCGGCACCGCGGGAACGACCGAAGCCCTCGCCATCGCGGCGGACGACCTCTACGAGGTTCGGGCCGGAATCACCTTCCCCGGAGCCTACGCGCTGATGGCCCGCGCCTATTTCGAGAAGTACGGCGGTTCCAAGGAGGACTTGGCCCACATCGCGGTCAAAAACCACGAGCACGCCCTGCCGAACGAACACGCCCAGTTCCAGAAGGAAATCAGCGTCGAACAGGCGCTCGACGCGCCGATGATTGCGGAACCACTCGGCTTGTTCGACGCCTGCCCCATCACGGACGGGGCGTCCGCGGCCGTCCTCGTCAGCGACGAATACGCCGAAGAACACGGACTGGATGCCCCCGTTTCCATCACGGGAACCGGACAGGGCGGCGACCGAATGGCACTCCAAGGCAGGAAACATCTCGCGCGCTCTCCTGCCGCGGAGGAGGCCGCAGAGGAGGCCTACGCCGAGGCAGGCATCGACGCGAGCGACGTTGACGTGGCCGAAGTTCACGACTGTTTCACCATCGCGGAAGTGCTCGCGCTCGAAGCCCTCGACTTCTACGCCCCCGGCGAGGGAATCGGCGCGGCCCGACGCGGCGAGACGACCCGCGACGGCGAGCGTCCGGTCAACCTCTCCGGCGGCCTGAAGGCGAAAGGACACCCAGTCGGGGCGACGGGAACCAGCCAACTGGTCGAGATGACGCGAATCCTGCGCGGCGACCACCCGAACAGCGACGCCGTGCCGGACGCGAAAACCGGCGTGGCGCACAACGCGGGTGGGACGGTCGCAAGTGCGACTGTTCACGTCTTGGAGGTGCAAGAATGAGCCACCACGGAAACACGGGCTACGACGAATGGTTGGACGCGATTGCCGAGGGGGATGCGTACTTCCTCGAATGCGGAAACGGCCACGGGTCGCTTCCACCGCGTCGAATTTGTCCAGAGTGTGGCGCGACCGACCTCGAAGAAACCCCGCTTCCGGAAACCGGAACCATCGAAACCTACACCATGGTTCACGTTCCGGCACCGTCGTTTGCGGAGGACGCGCCGTACACGACAGCAGTCGTGGATTTCGGGCCGGTGCGACTGACCGGCGTAACTGACGACGACGTGGAAGTCGGTACGGAAGTCAGCGCAAAAATCGGCGAATCGGAAACGACCGGCGACCGACTACTGCGGTTCGAGCGGCGCTAGTTCGTCGAACAGCACGTCCAAGAACGGGCCGGGATGTTCGACGTGCGGAAGCAGTCGCGCCTCGTCGAAGACGATGAGGCGCGTGTCTCCTTCATCCGCGAGTTGTTCGCCGTAGTCGAGCGGCGTGACTTTCGCGTCTCGACCCCAAACCAAGGATACCGGAACGTCCACCTGCGCGAGTTCCTCGCCGAGGTCGGTGTCGGGATTCAGATGACCCGACACGAACGACGCGGGCGCAAATCTCGCACCGGGTTGGTGGGCCGTCTGCCACTCGAACTCGACGTCTTTCTCGGTGTACGACGCTTCGCTGAAGTAGCCGTCGCGCTCGTTGAACCGCCGAATCGACCGCTTGCTGGCGAGGGCGTTGAACAGCGCGGCGCCGAGCAGTGGCGAGCGCAGGAGCATCCGGAGCCATCCTCGTCGTGGCCCGGTGTTGGCGGTGGGACAGATGAGTTCCAACCGCGAGAACGCGTCCGTCTCGTTCTGGACGATAGTCGCGTAGGCACCCGAAAGCGACGACGCGAGACAGATTGCATCATCGGTCATGTTTTTTGCGAAATCCGTGACGAACGAGATGTAAAGCGACGCCGAGTAATCTATCGGCGGACGCGAGGAACGACCGAATCCCGGCAAGTCGGGCGCGATGACGTGGTACTGCGTGGCGAGTTGCTGGAAAATCTGTTCGAACTCCTTGTTCGTCGCCGCAGCATGCAGACCGTGCAGGAGCAGTACGTCCGGGTTGTCCGGGTCGCCCGCCTCGGTGTAGGCGATGTCGAATCCTTTCCACCGATACGTTCCCTGATAGCCCTCCAACGGCGGTTCCAGCGGTTCGGCACGCTGTGACAGCGTCTTGTTGACGAGCGCGGTCAGTCCGATTCCGCCTGCCGCCCCTGCGGCGAGTCGGCTAAGTTTCATACGTAGACAGGCGGGCCGGATTGGTTTATCCGTTGTGCCAGAAATCAGTGGTGTCCGAGACAGTCATTCTCAACCGCGTCTGCGGAGTCAGTCGTGTACGCAATCTTCGATAGGTGCGATTACATCGGCGGCGACCGAGTAGGGGTCGGTTTCACGCTCGTACACGGCTTCGACCAGTTCCGCCATGCCGCCGTGTGACTCGATTTCCTCGGTGACGAGTCGGTTCGCATCCTCGCGCAGGAGCGCTCGGATTTCCTCGGCGTAGCGCGTGCGGGCTTTCGCGTCGAGCATGCCTGTCTCTTCGAGCAGTTCGTGGTGTTCGTCGAGCAGGTCGATGAACTCTTCTACGCCCTCTCCTTCCTTCGCAACCGTCTCGATGACTTCCGGCGTCCAGTCGTAGCCTTCCACGTCGGCCCCGAACTCCGGCGTCGGTTCGTCGCCGCGCATGTGAACCATCTCTTTGAGGTCGGATACGGCGCGGTCGGCACCGGGGAGGTCTGCCTTGTTCACCACGAACACGTCCGCGATTTCGAGGATGCCCGCCTTGAGCATCTGGACGTTGTCGCCGCTTTCGGGCGGTACCAGCACTGCGACAGTGTCTGCGGTTTTCACGATGTCGATTTCGTTCTGGCCCGCGCCGACCGTCTCCACGATGATTTTGTCCTTGCCGAAGGCGTCGAGAGCTTTCACGGCGTCCGTCGTCGCGGTGGACAGGCCACCGAGACTGCCACGGGCACTCATCGACCGGAAGAACACGTCCATGTCGCCGACGTTGCTGGCCATACGAATCCGGTCGCCGAGGACGGCCCCGCCGGTGAAGGGTGAAGAGGGGTCGATTGCGATGACGCCCACCGTCTCGCCGCGGTTGCGGTAGTAGTTCGCCACCTTGTCCACGAGGGTCGATTTCCCCGCGCCGGGACTGCCGGTGACGCCGATAACGTCGGCGCTCCCGGTGTGGCCGTGGAGTTCAGAAACGAGGTCTCTGTATCCCGGGTCGCGGTTCTCGATTTTCGTGATGACGCGGGCCAGCGCGCGGTGTTTTCCGGCGAGGAGTTCGTCCAACAGGTCGACGTGCTTCGCGCTCATCGTTCGGGCGCGTTTTCGCGGACGAACTCGATAGTCTCTTCCATCGGCGTGCCCGGACCGAACACCTCCGCGACGCCGAGTTTCTTGAGTTCTTCTTTGTCGTCGTCGGGGACGACGCCGCCGACGAGGATGAGGGTGTCCTCGAAGGCGTCGTACTCTTTCAGCCCATCGACGATTTTCGGGACGAGCGTGTCGTGTGCGCCCGAGAGAATCGAAATCCCGAGAACGTTCACGTCCTCCTGCACTGCGGCCTGTACAATTTCGTCGGGGGCGTTGTGGAGTCCCGAGTAGATGACTTCGAATCCGGCGTCGCGGAAGGCGCGGGCGATGACGTGTGCGCCGCGGTCGTGACCGTCGAGACCGACTTTTGCGACGAGACAGCGAATCGACTGCGATTCCTGATCTGCGCTCATACACACCCCTTCCCCGCGTTCAGGTTTCACTTTAACGGAAATACATGTGAAAGCGTAGTTGTTAAACCGCAAGTCGAGTTGTGAGAATGAATGCAGTGCAGATTTCGCGCAGACTGGACGAACATTCATTACGCAAAATCGACAAAAAATTACGGCGCGCGCTGGCACAGGCCTGAGGCATTCACCGCCGAAGGCCTGTGCTGACAGCGTGCGAGGGATGAGGCTTGCAAGACGCTTTGCGTCTTGCTGACCTGCGGCCGTAGCCCGCAGGTATCGCAGGCCGAAGGCCGAGAAACGCAGTCGGTTGGCGGAGGGTGTGGCTGTTGCGGTGCAGTTGCGGTCATGTGTCGTGGTGATTTGTCACCAACAACTCACCCCCTGTCACCCGGGGTAACCTATTGACTAGTGAAAATCTTTTCGCCGTGAGTTACCACCGCTAAACTACGCTCGTTCGAATCGCGTTACCCTCATTCGAAGCGAGTCCAATTCTTGCCCGTAATGCGATTCCTTTTGATGCCCGACTCCCTACCCTCGCCTACCGAATGACCCTCACGAAGCGAATCATCCCGTGTATCGACGTGGATTTGGACGACGACGGGAACCCTGCGGTGTACACCGGCGTCAACTTCGAGGACTTGCAGTACACCGGCGACCCGGTGGAGATGGCGCGCCAGTACAACGAGGCGGGCGCGGACGAGTTCGT
The DNA here is from genome assembly GCF_900156425.1 of Haladaptatus litoreus. Classification (GTDB taxonomy): domain Archaea; phylum Halobacteriota; class Halobacteria; order Halobacteriales; family Haladaptataceae; genus Haladaptatus; species Haladaptatus litoreus. Next base: position 769,193 of record NZ_FTNO01000001.1, on the reverse strand, counting down.
CTTTCTGGACATCACGGCCAGCGCGGACGGTAGAGAAACCATGCTTGACGTCGTTTCCAGCGTGGCCGACGAGGTGTTCATCCCCCTCACCGTCGGCGGCGGTATTCGAACGCGCGAGGACATCAAAGAAACCCTCCGCGCGGGAGCGGACAAAGTCTCCATCAACACCGCCGCACTGGAGCGCCCGGAGTTGGTAACGGAGGGCGCAACCGCGTTCGGCAGTCAGTGCATCGTTATCAGCGTGGACGCCCGCAGGCGGTTCGACGAGCAGGGCGAACACTACGAACAGGTCGATGGCGAATCCTGCTGGTTCGAATGCACGGTCAAGGGTGGCCGGGAAGGTACCGACATCGACGTAGTCGAGTGGGCAAAAGAGGCCCAATCCCGCGGCGCGGGCGAGTTGTTCGTCAACTCCATCGACGCGGACGGGACGAAAGACGGCTACGACGTGCCGCTGACGAAGGCCGTTTGCGATTCTGTTTCGACGCCCGTCATCGCCTCGTCCGGATGCGGTGGCCCGGAGGACGCCTACGAGGTGTTCGCGGACGCGAACGCGGACGCGGCGCTCGCGGCCTCTATCTTCCACTTCGGCGAGTTCTCGATTCGGGAGGTCAAGGAGTATCTCGCGGAGCGCGACGTGCCGGTTCGATTGTAATCGAGTCCTCGGTTTGAACCGGAATTTGGCCGTCGCTCGAACGTCGAATCGAAAGCAGAGATAAGCCGACAGTCAGCCGATTACGCTGCGGCGGTGAACGCATCGCGGAAGGCGCTCGCTTTGTCTTTGATGTTCTGTGCGCCGTTTTCCAGTGCGTCGAGTGGGTCAACGCCATCCTCGGTTTTCAGCGAGAGAATCGGGTCGGTCTGGCCACCGGACTGTTCGGGATTCAGGTCGTAGGTAGCCGCCGCGACGCCCTCGGTTTCGAGGAGCGCACCCTTCAGTACGTTCATGAACGTGTGGTCTTCGCCCCCGATTTCTATCTGGAGTTCGGTGTCGCTCTTCTCGATAACCCGCAGTTCCATGCCTGTTGGTTCTTCGTTGTCGCGTTTCAATCTTGCGAAGCGTGACCTCTAGGTGGGATATTGGTTTTCGCCGGTTCTGGTGATTTGCTTGACTTTGGTGTCGGTATCAGTGATTTCGCTATCGAGACTGCAAACAACGCCAATTTGGAGACTGCAAATCACGACAACAAATGACCGCCACCGCGTGCGGGCGGGTGCGCCGACCGCTGGCGCACCCACCCTTCTCGTCCCCTTTCCACCCCGGATGCTCGGGAATCGTCGCCGACCGTCGGCTCGGATGCCCTCGCCGCGCGTCCTGTCGTTTGAGTAGTCGTTTTTAGAAATCGGTCGTTCAGTATCGCGTGAACTGCGGTTCAGAAATCAGAAATCGAAGAAACTTGTCGCTCACCAATCGAAACGAAACGGGAAAATCGCGGATTAGAGCTGAACTTCCGCGCCGACGTACAGCACGACGACGAGGAAAATCCAGACGACGTCCACGAAGTGCCAGTACATCGAAACCGTGCTAACCGACAGGTGACGTTCCGCGGAGTACTGTCCGTAGAGTGCGCGCACGAACACGATTCCGATGAGGACTGCACCCATCGTCACGTGAATCCCGTGCAGGCCGGTCAGGCCGTAGAACGCGCTGTTGAACACGCCACCCGTGAAGGTGAACCCTTCTTCGACGATGAACACGTAGTATTCGTACACCTGTCCACCGATGAAGATGACGCCGAGCAGGAGCGTCGCGGCGAGTCCTGCGAGGAAGCGACTCCGGTTGCTCTTCCGCAGTTCGACGTGCGCCCAGTGGAGCGTGATACTGCTCAACACCAGCAGTGCCGTGTTGACGAGCACGAGGTCGCCGACGAGGTGCGGTAGCTCAGCACCCGCCGGGGGCCACGTCCCTGCGCGGATGAAGAAGAAATACACGAACCCTGCACTGAACGTCGCGATTTCTGAACCGAGGAACGCTATCATTCCCCAGCGAAGTGCGTTGACCCCTTTTTCCCGTGAATCCTTGCTCCAGAAGTGTTTGACGAAGGCGTGATACACCCAGCCGTACAGTCCGGCGAGGAAAACAGCGGTGCTGGCGATGAACACTGCCGGGCCAATCGTCGGCCCGACGAGGTTGGTTCCGCCGTGTCCGAGGACGAACAGCGCGGCACCGATGTAGAACCCTGCCCCACCGATTGCGGTGATAAAGGGCCACCACGACGCCTCACCGAAGCCTTTCGGCCAGTCCTCGACGGCCGGGAGGTGATGGCCGTGCTCCTCTGTCGAATCGTCCGTTACCGTCATACTGAGAGGGTTATGGGCCGACTACTAAAAATGCACCCAAAACCCTCCGGCGGACGCGAAACGTTTCGGATTCCAAACAGCAATGCAATCGCTGATAACGAGCGGTTGAACCGAAAAACGGAAATGGATAAAAAGCGAGTTACGCCGATGCAGTCGTGGTGGTCGCGTTGCCGCCGGAACTGCTGTTGTTACCACCGGAGCTGCTGTTACCGCCGGAGCCGCCACTGTTTTCTTGTTTCTGCTCTTGGAGCCAGTTCTGGTACTCGCTCTGGGAGACGACCTGTACTTCGCCGAGCATGTTGGAGTGGCCGACGCCACAGTACTCTGCACAGTAGAGTTGGTAGGTGCCCGTCTCCGTCGCCTTCGTCTTGATGACGTTGTGCTGGTTCGGGATGGCGTCCTGTTTCAGGCCGAGTTCGGGAACGTGAAGCGCGTGTAACCAATCACTGGATGTGACGTTGAGATACACCGGGCGGTCTTCCGGAATCACCATCGTTCCGCTGGTGGAGACGTTCTCACCTTGGTAGTTGAACGTCCAGATGTATTTCTCTGCCACGACTTCGACTTCGACTGCGTTGCCTTCCATCTCCTGTGCGTCCTCCGGGGTGGTAGTGACGTACTCGTTCGCCATCACGCCGTAGGAGGCGTAGCCGACGAACAGTAGGACGATTGCGGTCGCAACAGTCCACGTGATTTCGAGGCGACGGTTTTCCTTCGTCGGGAGTGGGTTGTCGTTGTTGCGGAACTTCCATACGGTGTAGATGAGGATACCCTCGACGAGCACCGTAATCGGAATCGCTGCATACAGCAACTGGGTGTTCAGCGTCCGGATGAGTTCCTCGGTCGTCGAACTGTAGCCCTGTGCCAGCACGGGGTCTACAGCGGCCGAAAGAAGCGCCGCGCCGAACACCGAGACGAACGCTATCCGCTTGGAATCCATATGCGCTAGACTTAGGAAACGGCCCATAAATATGTGCTGTCTTTGTCGCCGTGGGAAGTCGGATGGTCTAAGTACGCGCGAACACAACCGTCGTACAACGGTGGCACTGCAGGGAATCTCTTCCGACCGGTTCGAACGTGCGCTGACAGCAACCGCAGTCGGCGTCTATCTGCTCGTCGTCGTCGGTGCAACGACGTCGCTCACCGACGCCGCGACCGCCTGTTCGACGTGGCCCGCCTGCAACGGCCAGTGGGTCGTCCCGTTGGACGACCCGAAACTCGCAATCGCGTGGGGACACCGCGTCGTCGCGCTCGTCGTCGGCGTGCTCCTCCTCGCCACGACGCTGTTCGCGTGGCTCCGCGACTCGCGCAAACGCGTTCAATTTTCACTCGCGGTCGCCGCAGTGCTGTACCCTGTTCAGGTCGGCTTGGGCGCGCTGGCCGCGACGACGACAGCAACCAGCGTCCTCACCGCGACGCACCTCGTCGTCGCAATGGCCATCTTCACCGGCATCGTCCTCGCCCTCGCGTGGACGCTCGAACCCGAAGAGAAAGACGGCCCGGTCGAGATGGGCGTCGAACAGAAACCCGCAACCGGATCGCCCACCCCGGAATCGCTTTCCGGAATCGGCGCGACCGCCTATGCCTACTTCCGACTGATGAAGCCGCGACTGATGTGGCTCCTCTGTCTCGTCGCCTCCGCTGGAATGGCGCTCGCAGGGGGACAGAATCTCGAAGTCGGAACCGTCGTCGCAACGCTCACGGGCGGCGTCCTATCCATCGGCGCGAGCGGAACGTTCAACCACGTCCTCGAACGCGACGTCGACAAGCGAATGAACCGCACCGCAGACCGCCCCGCCGCAACGTCCCAAATCCCGGTTCGAAACGCGGTGGCGTTCGGCGTTCTGCTGTCGGTCGCTTCGCTGGCCGTCTTCCTCTCGGTGAACGTGCTCGTCGCCGTGTTCGGCCTGACGGCCATCGTGTTTTACAGCGTCGTCTACACACTCCTCCTCAAACCTAACACGGTGCAGAACACGGTTATCGGCGGATTCGCCGGGTCGCTTCCAGCACTTATCGGCTGGGCCGCGGTCACGAACGGTGTCGGCCTCCCGGCGCTGGTGCTCGCAGGGGTCATTTTCCTCTGGACGCCAGCCCACTTCTACAACCTCGCGCTGGCGTACAAGGACGACTACGCGCGCGGCGGCTTCCCGATGATGCCCGTCGTCCGCGGGGAAGCCGAAACCCGGAAACACATCCTGCTGTGGTTGGGCGCGACCCTCCTCTCGGCAGGAATCCTCGCCACCGTCACGACCCTTAGCTGGCTGTACGCGATTACGACGGTTGCGTTCGGTGCGGTGTTCCTGCTGGCGGTCGTGAAGCTTCACCACGAACGCGACGAGTCGGCAGCGTTCCGTGCCTTCCACGCCTCGAACGCCTACCTCGGGTCGCTCCTCGTCGCCATCGTCGTCGATTCCCTCGTCCTATGAGTACGATTAGCACACGATTCGCGCGGTTCCGGCCGAGCGGCGAAACCCTGCTGTGGGGAGCCGTGGTGCTGAACGCCGAACTGTTCACCCTCATTTTCTACTTCGCCACGTCGAACCATTCGAGCGGCGAACTTCGATACCTGCTTTACCCGTTCATCTGGATAAACGTCGCGCTGTTCGCGGTGTGGAAGACGAATCCAATCGCGCGCAGTGACCGCGACAGAACCGTCGGCGTTGCTGTCGCAGTCGGCTATTTCCTCATCTTAGGCTACGCAGGTGGCCTGTTCGGCCTGAGTCCCTCGATGCCCGGAATGCCCGCGACGGGATTCCGAATCGCGTGGCTTCCGCCGGGATGGGGGCCTGCTCTGCTCTATCACGGCGACCTGCTTCGGCTGTCGATTTTGCCGTTCAAACTGGTCGGCTATCTCGCCCTCGCCTACCTCGTCTACGCGACGGTGCTGGACGCCGCAGGCTCCGCGATTTCGGGCATCCTCGGCCTGTTTTCCTGCGTGAGTTGTACGTGGCCCGTCGTCGCCTCGCTCGTCACGGGTATCGCCGGAGCAGGGTCAGGATTCGCCGCGATGGCCACGTCGGGTTCCTACGACATTTCGACCGTCGTCTTCGTCGTCACCGTCGTCCTGTTGTACTGGCGGCCGACGATTCGGTAGCTGAATCGAACTCCTTACCTGCAAACGAGCGTAACCTCCTCCCATGACCGACACACTCGTCGCCGAGAACCTCCACAAGCGATACGGCGACACCGTCGCGCTTGACGGCGTCTCGCTCTCGGTCGGCGCGGGCGAAGTGTTCGCGCTCATCGGGCCGAACGGTGCGGGGAAAACCACCCTCGTCCGGGCGCTGACGGGGACGATGACGCCCGACGAGGGAAGTACCTCCGTCCTCGGCGGGCGACCCACCGAGGTGGACAAATCGCGGGTCGGCCTGCTTCCTCAATCGTTCGACCCGCCAGCACGCCTCTCCGCGCGGGAACTCGTTCGCTACTACGCGGGCCTGTACGACGATGCCGGAAATCCCGACGAGGCCCTCGCGGACGTAGGACTGTCCGACACAGGCGACACGTGGTACGAGAACCTCTCGGGCGGCCAACAGCGACGCGCCTGCGTCGCGGCCACGCTCGTCAACGACCCGGACGTGCTCTTTCTAGACGAACCGACGACGGGTATCGACCCTGCCGGGCGGCGTGCACTCTGGTCGTTGGTCGAAAATCTCGCCGAGGGCGGTACGACCGTCTTCCTGACGACACACTACATGGCGGAAGCCGAACGACTCGCAGACCGCGTGGGACTGCTGGCCGACGGCGACCTCGTCGCCGTCGGCACGCCCGAATCGCTCGTCGCGGAACACGGCGGCGAGAGCCGACTCGTGGTCGAAACCGACGCCCGACGAACCGCCGTCGAAACGCGGTTCATGGTCGAAGAAACCGAATCCGGACTGGTGTTCGACGGCGTTACTCCGGCGGACATCGGCGAAGTCGTCTCGGAACTGAACGACCGCGGTATCGACTACGAGGCGCTGACGTGGACAGAACCCGATTTGGAGGACGTGTATCTCCGACTGACGGGTGCCTCCCTCGGCCCTGAAATGACTCGAAAAGCGGGACAGCCAGCGGTTGCCGGTGCAGGCGCGGGTACGGATTCGGGCGCAGGCGCGAGTGCAGGAGGCGAGCAATGAGTTCGATTGGCCGAGTGCGGGCGGAAGCGGGAGCGGCGTGGCGGTCGTTCCTCCGCCGCCGAACCGCCGTCTTCTTCACGTTCTTCTTCCCGGTTATCCTCATCCTCATCTTCGCGGTGCTAGTGCAGACGAATCCCGGTGATGGCGGCTCTGGCGGCGGTATCTTCGCGGAACCGCCAGCCTACTACCTGCCCGGCTATCTCGCCGTCGTCGTGCTGTTTACACCCCTCTCGCGCGTCGGAAGTTCGGTGTCCCGTCACCGCGAGTCGAACCGATACGAGAAGCTGGCGACCACGCCGCTCACGCGGGCGGAGTGGCTGTTGGCCCACACGCTCGTCAACGTCGTCATCATCGGACTGGCGGGCCTCATCATCCTCGCGCTGATGGCGCTCGTGACGAACGCGGGCGTTTCGTTTACGGCATTGCCAGCAGTCGCCGTCTTCGTCGCGCTCGGTGTCGCGCTGTTCTGCGGCGTCGGCGCACTCCTCGGCAGTTTTGCCAGTTCGCAGGACGGCGTCATCGCAGCGAGCAACGCGATTGCACTTCCGCTCCTCTTCCTGTCGGACACGTTCGTCACGCCGAACCTTCTGCCGGAGTGGTTCCGGCCGGTGATGAATCTCTCGCCCTTGACCTACTTCGCCCGTGGGGTGCGGGAACTGACCTACGACGCGCCGTCGATTACGGTGGTCGGGCAGTCTTCTCCCCTCGATGGCTGGTTGATTAATCTAGCCGTCCTTGCGGTGCTATCCGTGGTGTTTTTTGCCGCCGGGGCGCGCTCGATTCCGCAGACAGACTGAGTTCGGCTCTTCCGCATACTGTTTAAATATAAGTATTTTCTCCACGGATACCGTTCTACGATGGTAGAATTTCGTACGGACTCCCCTCTCTCCTCGCAGTCGAACACCCGCCGATGGCATCGGCTCATCGAACAGTACACACCGGACGGTGCCCTCGGAAGAGTCCTCCTTGCGACAATATCCGGAACGCTCGGTTGGCTCTTTTTCTCGGTTGCATACTTCTCTCTTACAAGTTTTTGGACACTTTGGTTTCTCATTTCACCTTTCATGGCGGGACTCAGCCTCGGTGCCGCCATGCTGACTATCGTCTCGCTCTGGCCCATGTACCTCTCGCTCATCGGAAACGTGGAATCAGCACGGGACTATCCCCGAAAATCGTCCTCGCACTCCCGGCAGTCCAAGTCGTCCATGGACGACCCGGACGAAGCCGACCCGATGACGGTGTTAAAACGCGAGTACGCTCTCGGAAACATCTCCGAATCGGAGTTCGAACGACGCCTCAACACGCTCCTTGAGGCCGAGGGAATGACGACGGGGTCGGAGTATCAAATTCGGGAGATGGAGTGAAATTGAACTAGCAAAACTGAAACTGAAGTCGAAACGTGACCGATTCGCCGAATCGGTCACGCCGTTTCTCTCTCCAATTCACGGTCGATTTCGGTGCGCAGATTGTTTTTCCCTTTTCCGAGTTCGGCGATTCGAATGCTTTTCCAGCGGAGCAGTTCGATTGCCTTTTCGGCGTCGGAGTCGCGCGGAAATTCGATTTCCGTAGTTTCTACGTCTTCGAACTCGCCGTGGACGATTTCGAGTTCTCTTTTGTCGTGTTCGACTTTGTGGATGGTTCTCAGTGGAATCGAAACCCCTTCTCTGAGTCGTCCGTTTGCCAGTTTGAGAAGCCAAAGCCCGACGTGAACGGACAGAGCCGAGAGAACGAATCCGACCGACAGCAGTCCGCCGGAGAATCCGAGCCACTCGTTGACGATTCGCCCGAGGGTTATCGTCGCAAAGATATTCGAGAAGATGAACCAGCCCTTCCGGAGCCTATTTTTCCCCTTCCAGTTGTCGAAATACTGGCCTCGGACGATTCCACGCGGCGTCTTTCGAACACGAAGTTCACCGCTCTGGACTGTCAATCTCCCGCTCTCTGTCGGCACGCTATCGCGTGTCGTCATCTGCCGGACTGCTCACCCTCGTTACACTCGGGTTCGCAGCCGATTTTGCCGTCGGTTTCGTCGTCCCCACTTGTGCCACCGTCATCACCAGCCATTGATAGGACGTACTCTCGTCACCGATGTTAATTTTCCCATCAAACAGCAGTTTTGAAGACGACGGTGGGTGGGGTGCTACGCCGGAATTTCCCAACTGTAGATGTGGTTCAGCATGACGTAGGTGACGACGCCGAGGACGAGCGACACGATCCACGCCGAGGCCGCGATTCGTCCGATTTTCGCGTGGGCCGTCTGCTTGAGTTCTGCGGGGGTGTGAGTCAGTCCGAGCACGAGGGCGAACAGCACGACAGGCACGGAGACGACGGAGAGGATGATGTGGACTGCGAGCATGATGAGGTAGGCGTAGTACGGGAACCCGTCCACGAGGATATGTTTCTCGCCGCCAGCGCCGCCGACTTTCGTCAGGTACAGCACGAGGAAAACGATGATGAGGCTGAACGCGGTCAGCATCGCGGCGCGGTGTTTCTCGACTTCGCCGTTGCGAATCCAATACCACCCGAGGACGAGCGAAATCGTCGCCACGCTGTTGACGACCGCGATTGCATCCGAGAGCAGGTTGACCGTCCCGATGTCGAGTTCCGGATAAATCGGAATCACGCCCGCGAAGGTGCCGAGAACCAGCACGTACCCGATTGCCGAGAGCACTGCCGTCACCTTTACCGGACTCTCCCGCGCGCGTTGCCGTGCGTTCGCCGTGGCCATGCGCGGCCCTTAGGAGCGATACGGTAAGGTGGCTTCGCTTTTCCGACAGCACCACAGGCTTATTACTCCCTTCGGAGTATCAACGAATATTGATGTTCAGGTCAGATACAATCACCCTAAATCGCATACTGGCCGGACTGTTCGCCCTGATGCTCCTCCTCGCGGGTATCGTCTTCCTCACCGGCAGTGATGTCGTCAGGAACCTCTTCAGGTTGCTGGTTCCGCTCTCCGGTATCGTGTTCGCACTCACCGCGCTGGTCGACGCAGAATCCCGAATCGAGCGCGTCGCCGGAGTCGTCCTTACAGTTAGCTGTTCCATCGGAATTTACCTCGAAATTACTGGGGCTGGCGTGTTCTCGAACCCCGTGGTGGACATCGCTATCCTCGCCAGCGCGATGGGTATCGGGGAATCGCGCGGGAACGACGGGCCGGAGACGTATCGAAAATCGAATAAAAAAACCGGGGTTCTGGGAACATCCACGGTCGGCACTGCCGAGTTTCGAATCCGTGCTCATCGCTGCTCTGATGCTCGGTGCAGTCGGCGTGTTTCTGGATATGATGGGAATCGACGTGGTCGGAAACGTAACGGAAGCGGTCGAATCGAATCCGCTCCAGTTCCTTTCGATAGTCGGACTCTTCGTGCTCTCAAAAGTCGTGGACATCGGTCGGCGGTACATGAACGAATCGTCGTTCGAGAGCGAGTAGACCGAATTTCGTTGACGATTGGATCGATTACACAACCGAAAGGGTGCGCCAGCGCGATTTATGTGAGAGGGACGAGGCGACTGCGTCGCCTCGCTGGCGAATAACGGGGAACGAAGTTCCGCGGACAGTCGAGCGGCAGAACCGCGAGACGGCGACGGAGCCGTGAGCGACGAAGGAGTTCTCGTGAGCGAAGCGAACGAGAGCACGGAAGAGCTTGTCTCTTCCGGAGCGAACGAGGGGCGGAGAAAATCGCCGATTTTCATGGGTAAGCGAACATGACCTGTTTGCGAGCGACAGAAAGCTAGCGTTTTTCGGGTACCGCGAAAGCTTCCGTCTTTCGCAGGCTTCGTTTGGAGTTGGCAACGGCGATGACAACAGAGCAGTCAGAGGGTTACGGGTAGTTGCCAACTACAAACGTCACACCCGCCACCCCCTTTCGTCGTCCGTTCACTCCACGTTCCGAATCGTAAACGTCGGTTCGTCGATCGCTTCGCTCTTGCACTCCGGGCACCGCGAGGGGCGGTTCGCCGGGTCGTCGAATCTGTCGAATCCGCAGTCCCGACATTCGGGCGGCGCGACGAGCAACTGTTCGTCGCGGGATTCGACCGACCGGGCGATGTGTTTGGCGTGTCGCAGCGCCGACCCGGGCGTGATATCGAACTCCACCGCGAGGGTGCTCGGTGCGGCGGGCGTCTCCCTGAGAAAGTCCGCAATCTGCTCCCGCGTCGTTTCGTCCTCGGTCATATTTCGAGATTCGTGTCACTCGTTCAAATTTCTACCGCGACGAAGATGACGGCGTAAAGTATTTTCCTCCGGTCGCACATGGCTAATCTGCGATACGGGGAGTACACCGAGATGCCCGACGAAACCATGCTAAACAATCAAACAGTCCTTTTCGTTGAACACGAAACGGACATCGCGCGGACGTTTGCCCGTGCGTGTGACGACCTGACCGTCCATATCGAATCGTCGGCGTCGGAGTGCCTCGTCCACCTCGAACAGCGGGCGGTGGACTGCATCGTTAGCAACTACGACCTCCCGGAGAGCGACGGCCTTTCCCTCCTCGAATCGGTGCGCGACGACTATCCAAACCTCCCGTTCGTTCTGCTCACTGGCTCGGGCGGTGAACACGTTGCAAGTGAGGCGATTTCGGCGGGCGTAAGCGACTATCTCCCCGAAACGACTGTGGACGGGATGGACGACCTCAGAACGAGCGTCGAGAACGCTATCAACAATCATCTCGGCGGGCGTGGCGAAAGCCGAATCGAGGCGCTCACGACCGCCTTTCCGGACGTCGCCTTTCTTCTCGACGACAGGGGATACTACTGCGAACTGCTGGTCGGCCCAAACACCGAGAATCTGGCCGCCAGCTCTCCGGCGAATTTGGTCGGGAGACGACTTCACGACGTGTTTCCGGAGGACGAAGCCGACCGGTTTTTAGCACACATCCATCGGACAATCGACACCGGACGTGTCGAGACGATGGAATACCCGCTAGAGGTCGAACGAGGAGAACGCTGGTTCGAAGCGCGCACGACGCCGCTCGGAACGAAAATCGACGGCCGTGAGGCCGTCGTCTGGGTCGCTCGCGACATAACAGACCGGCGTGGTCGGGAACACAAACTGACCAGACAGCACGAGGAGTTAGAGACGCTGAATCAGATTCATCGGGTGATTCAGGAGGTCATCCACGAACTCGTTCACGCCGCGACCCGGGACGACATCGAGCAGTTGGTCTGCGAGCGACTGGTCGATTCTGGGCTGTACGAACTCGCGTGGACTGACGAGAGCGAAGTGAGTCGAGAAGGAGTCACACCCAGAACTCGCGCCGGAGGAATCGACGGCTATCTCGACACGCTCATCGACTTCGGAACGGCAATCGGCGACGACCCGGCGGACATGGCGATGCGAACCGACGAGTTACAGGTCATCAGAGACGTTCGAGACACGGACAAACTCCCGCCCGCCGTCTGTCAGGAGGCGCTCGACTGCGGCGTCGAATCCGGTATTTCGATTCCGATTTCGTACGGAAACACCGTGTATGGCACGCTGTCGCTCGTTTCGACGCAGTCCGGCGTGCTGGGAAAGCGGGCGCAGGCCGCCCTCGAAACCCTCGGCGACACGATTGGCTTCGCCATCAACGCTGCGAAAAACAAAAAAATACTGCTGTCGGACAGCGCCGTCGAACTCGAACTTCAGGTGAACGACCCGCGAGAGGTGTTTTTAATCGTCTCCCGCGAGTTAGACTGTCGTTGTTATCTTCACGGGTTGGTTCCGGCCTCGGACGGAAGACTGCTCCACTACGTTCGAATCGACGGCGCCTCGCCGAAGCGCGTCAAAGAGATGGTTTCGGACGCGGAACAAATAGAAGAGTACAGACTCATCGAAAACGACGATGCCGGATTCGTCCTCGAAACCATCATGTCCGAATCGACGGTCAAAAAACTCATCGAGGCGGGCGCGGCCGTCCAGTCCGCGACCGCAGATTCGGGCGAAGTGACCCTCGTCGCGGAAGTACCACACGACACCGACGTTCGGCAAGTCGTAGACACCTTTCAGTCGGCTTACCCGAACTCCCGGTTGGTCGGCAAGCGCACAGTAGGGCGAGGGACACAAACCGCCCGGGAGTTCCGCCAGTCGTTGACCGAGCGCCTCACCGACCGACAGGAGACGGCGCTCCGAACGGCGTACTTCGCAGGGTACTACGACTGGCCCCGAGGGAGCACTGCCGAGGAAGTCGCCGGGTCGCTCGATATTACGTCGCCGACGCTCCACTATCACCTGCGGAAGGCGCAGAACGAACTCCTTTCGGCGTTCATCGACGGTTAGGTTCCCGACGGGGATACAGCATTCGTCGGCACTGCAATGAAAAAGGACTTAGGGGGCGGGAGTGACGGTCAACGCATGAAAGCCGTCGTCCTCGCGGGCGGATACGCGACGCGCCTGTGGCCCATCACGAAACACCGGCCAAAGATGTTTCTCCCGATTGGTGAGACAACGGTCATCGACCGCATTTTCGCCGACCTCGAAGCCGACGATCGTATCGACACGGTGTACGTCAGTACGAACGAGCGATTCGCGGACGAGTTCCGCACGCACCTCCAAGAAAGCGAGTTCGAAAAGCCGACACTAAGCGTCGAAGACACCGCCGAAGAAGACGAAAAGTTCGGTGTCGTCGGCGCGCTGGCCCAACTGGTCGAGCGCGAAGAAGTCGATGACGACATGCTCGTCATCGCCGGAGACAACCTCATCAGTTTCGACGTCGGCGAGTTCGTCGATTTCTTCGAGGAGAAAGAATCGCCGATTCTGGCCGCCTACGACGTTGGGAGCAAGGAGCGCGCGAAATCCTACGGCCTCGTGGAACTGGACAACGACCGCGTCGTGGACTTCCAAGAGAAGCCTGACGACCCCAATTCGACGCTGGTTTCAATCGCCTGCTACGCCTTCACGCAGGACAACCTGCCACTCCTACAGGAGTACCTCCAAGATGGCAACAACCCGGACGAACCCGGTTGGTTCCTCCAGTGGTTGCAGGTCCAAGAACCGGTGTACGCTTTCTCCTTCGAGGAAGCGTGGTTCGACATCGGCACGCCGGAAAGTTATCTCGATGCGGTGTCGTGGTACCTCGATGGCGATTCCTACGTCGCCGACAGCGCGACGCTCGACAACGCCCAAGTCGGCCAAAACGTGCACGTCATGGACGGTGCAACCCTCAAGAACGCCAGCGTCGATAACGCCATCATCTTCTCGAACGCGACGGTTCGGGACTGCGACGTGCGGGATTCCATCATCGACGAGAAGACGCACATCGAGAATATGGACCTCGCGGGCGCGCTCATCGGTGCGCACACCCAGATTACGAACGGCGCGCGCGACGAGTAACGCGGAAGCGAACGGCAACGTTCTCCGTTTTTAGAACTCGCTACTGGAGTCATATCGCCGTCCGTTGGATTGCCCCACCAACCGTACAATTTACTGTCGATACGCTTATGTGAACGAGAGTTCATTTGAAGCGCATGAGCCAAGCCAAGGCTGTCGGTCAGACGAGTCAAACGGAGACGGAGGACGACATCGGAACGAAACTCTTCGAACTCGTCATCGGCGTCGTCATACTTGGCCTCGGACTTCGAAATATGGTTACCCCGCCGTTCGGGCCATCCCCGAGGTTCATCGACGTACTTTCCGGATTCGGACTTCCGATGACATCATTTATCGGATGGGTAGTGATTGTCGCGCAAATCACGCTCGGGGTGGCTCTCATCGTCGCAGGAATCGAAGCGATTCGTGAATACCGAACTTCGAACCGAACCGTCGGATGAACTGACGGCGCTGGTCGGTCGTCTTTGAGGTTACTGCTCCACTTTATCGAACAGGTGACGTTCGAGGAACGCACCTTCCCGTTCGGCGACCTCTTCGAGGAGGTCGCCGAAGAACGCCCCAAAGTGGTCGGTGTCGTATGCCACCCAACTCACATCAGAAATCTTCGAAACAGTAGCATCGATTGCAGTTCCCGGTGCAATTTGGTCACGAGTTCCTTCCACGATGAGGGCGGGACAATCGACATTTCGGGCTTCCTCGATGGGTCGGTAGCGACCGAACGTGAGAAACGCGCGCGCCGCACATCGATTTATTTCCTCGCTGTTCGCGTCTTCCCCGACGACTGCCTCGTGCCCTTCCTTGGAACCCGGTGTCGGGAGGGCCGGAAGTTCGTCAGGGTAGTTTCCCCAAATCGGGATGTAGTAGGGGTTTCGCCGGGTATATTTTCGGGCGGCGTCCCGCAGTCCTGCCACGGTCGTTCGAAGCCCGTATCTCGGCCCCATTTGGCGGACGATGTAGAGGAGCGTTCGCGCGCCGTCGAAAATCGGAGTCTGTCCGACGTAGGCGGCAACATCCTCGCGCGCCGCAGTGACCAACGCACCACCGCCGCCCAACGAAAACCCCCAGACGCCGATTCGGTTGCCATCCACGCCGTCGATGGTGCGTGCATACTCGACTGCGGATTGCCAGTCGGCAATCTGCCCGAAGGGAAGAGCGACGTTCCGGGGTTGTCCACCGCTTTCGCCGAGCGTCCGGTAATCGAATACGAGGACGGCCAGACCGCGTTCCGCAAATCGCTCGGCAAACGCCGGAAGCCCGAATCGACGTGGCAGTCCGAACCCGTTTCCCATCACTACGACAGGTGGATTTCTGGTACCGGTTCCCGTCGGTTCGGGCGGGCGGTAGAGTGTGGCCGCACATCGTGTTCCCTCACTCTCGAAACTAACCGACTCGCGTCGAACCGTTTCTTTTCGAGCCATCGTAATTCGTTACCCGGAGGCCCTCGGAACTACCTCTCCTGTCCGTCAAGCGCGATTTTGTACCCGAATCAGTGCGCATGCTGGTGTCCCGCATTCGTGTCTCGATGCTGTCGGATTCATCGAATGCGATACGATACCATTCGGCATAAACATGCGTGGCTTTTCCCCGCCCGGATGTCTTCGCCTCGGTGCGCTGTGGGTACCACTCGCGCAAAAAATCTGCCCTAAAAACCTGCTCACTTCGTTCGCAGAAAGAACGCTCACCCCAACTCCGCGTCCGAAATCCGAATCCGACCTCGGTCACCATCCCACTCTGTGTCGTACTCCAACTCGATTGGACGTTCCATATGCGGCGCGTCGGTCACCAACGTTTCAAATTCCCCGCCCTCTCCCAAAATGTGAACGCCGTACTCGTCGTTGAGTTCCTCCAGTTCGTCCAATGCCTGCTTGTTCAGCGTTCGGCCGAGCCACGATTCGTCCAAGCCGTAGGCCGCGACTTGGATGATTGTGATTTCGAACTCGGCGTCAATCATCGCATCCCCGAGTTCGCGGGGGTCTTCCTGCCAGAGGGGGGCGAACAGGTCGATACCGAGGCGGTCGCACAAATCCTGAATCCGATGCGTTTGGAACTCGCTTTCGACCGCGCCCGCCGTGACGCCCGCTAAATCGAGGTCAAGGTCGCGGAGCGCGGTTTCCAGCGTTTCTGTTTCTTTGTCGCCCTGCTCTCCGGCGTCTTCGACGTTTTCGGCGTCGAAGTCGCCATCGACGTTGACGAGTGGAATACCGATGCTTTCGGCGGCGAGCGTGGCCAACGTGGTCGCCGGAACGTGATACATGTACGAGTCGCCCGCCGGATGGACGGTGAGCAGTCGCTCCACGTTCAACCCGTCTTCGAGCGCGCGGTAGAGCGCCCACGAGGAATCTTTCCCACCGGAAAAGAGACTAACCCACGCCTGCTGGTTCATGGTTTGCTTTGAAAATGCGGGAATAAATGGCCCTCGGTTACTCCGCGACTTCCTCTCCGAAGGTCGTTCCGCTCACGTAGGAGGCCACGCGAACGCCGAGCAAACTGACGAAGACGCCGACGAAGACGTACACCGCTAGTCGCGTGCCGGGGTCGAGAGTGAACTGTGAAATGGTCGTCTGGCCGACCGAGATTTCGGGAACGACGACCGGCCCGATTTTGCCGTCGCGCTGGAGGAAGTACGCGGAAAAACCGCGGACGACCAATCCGACTGCGAGGACGCCAAACGGGAGGTTGAGGTAGGAGTTTCGAAGTCGGTCGTTTCGAATCGCCTCGTCCAGTAGCCGGCCCACGCTCGCGGTCAGCGCGGCGACTGCGAGCCACGGCACGCTCTCGAACGTGAACGCCATCGCGGTGATGAGAATGCTTTCGCTGGCTACCAGCGATTCGGCACTGAGTGCGCCAACGAAGACGCCGATGAGCGACAATCCCAGCGCGACGACGTAAGTGACGATTGAAACGCGCCCGGAGTACAGCGCATCGCGTGCCTCGCCGGGCAAATCGCGGAAGTAGTCGCCGATTGCGAGGCCCTTGTACAGGACGAACAGGCCGATAACTGCGGTGATTGCCGAGGTGGCCATGGCCAGTCCCAATTCGAGCAACAGTACCGGAAACGCGATGAGCGCGATACCGGTCGGAACGAGGACGGTCTGGCGCAGTTCCTCGTCCGCGAGGAACTGCTTCAGCAGGTAGTAGGTGGATTCGATGTCGCGGGCCTGTCGGACGACCACGCGGTCAACGGCATCGACGCGAATTCGACTTTCGACGATGGGAACCAACCGCTCGTCCTCCGCGCTGTCGATGACGATGATGGCGGAATCGGGGTCGTGTTCCGCCACGAGTTCGTCCATCTGGGCGGCGACGGCGCGGTCTGCGCCCACCCGCGTTTCGGCGGTGCCGGAGATGACCGCGACAATCGGCTCCTCGTTTCCGTCGCGGAGGTCGCGTGCCACGCGGAGCGTTTCGAGCAGACAGTTGACACTCGAATCCTCCGGGTCGGCGAGTCCGACATCGGTGACGAGCGAGCGAACCGCTTCCCAACCGGCGACTGGCATCGCCAGCCCGGTCTTGCGCCCGATGTCGTTGTTTCTATCGACGCACACCACCAGCGTACTCATTCGGTATCTCACTTCAGACGGGCAAGGGATAAAAAGGTCTTCTTTATGCCAACTGGCTGTCGTTCGTCAGACGTTTCCGTTGAGCGCGTCGAAAATGCCATCAGTAAACTCCCGATTCGTCCACAGTCCGACTTCCATCCCGCCCGCGACGACCGCCGATTCGACGGGCACCTGCCCGCCACCCATGCGAGCGTGCCCCCCTGCACCCGCCCCCGGAATTTCGGAAACTGCGGATTGCAATGCTTTTCCCATGTGTACACGGTCGTCACGCGAACGACCCGAAACGTGAATCGTGTCTTCTTTTTGACCGTAGATGACGACCGCTGTCACGCCTTCGAGGTGCATGAGTTCGTCTGCGGCCTGTGGGATGGCGTCCACGTTCGACAGTTCGCCGACGTTACAGACCGCGAACGAGCCGCGGACTTCGCGTTCCGTGATGGCCCGCGATTTGATTTCGAGCACCTCCGCACTGACTTGCGGATTTGCGATTCTGTCGAGTCGATGTTCGTCCACACCCTGATATAGATACGCGCAGGCAGCGAACTCCGCCTCGGAACAGCCGTTCGTGAGATGTTTCGTGTCGGACTGAATCCCGTACAGCAGTCCGGTTGCGATGTCCGAGGGGAGGACAAACTCGTCTTCTGGCGGAATATCGTCCGGGCCGACGGGGGTCGCACCGAGTTCCTCGAAGTACTCCGCGACGATGGTCGAACACGCGCCGTAGTTCGTCCGCTTGTCGGTGAACACTTCGCCCGTTCCGTTGCCGGGATGATGGTCGATGACGGCGTAGGGTTCGATTCGTTCGGCCCCGTCGAATCCGCGGGGCGTATTGTGGTCGACGAGAACGATGGTAGAAGAAGCGAGGTCGGTTACGTGTTCGACGCGCGTCATTTCGAGGTCGAGAATCGTTCGGAACGCACGATTTTCCTGGTGTCGTATTTGCCCGGAGTACTGTAATGTTACGTCCGTTTCGACCATTTCTGCGAGATACCCGACGGCGATTGCACAGGCCATCGCGTCCGGATCGGGGTTCGGGTGCATGAGAACGACGATTTCGTCCCGTTTCGCCAGCGCTCGTTTGAGTCTGGCACCCATCGGTCGCCGAATCCAGCGAACGACCAGCCACAGCGACACCGCGAGCACGACAGTACCCAGTGCCGCACCGACGACGAGCATCGTATTCTCGGAGCTATAAACCTGCGCCGTCCGAAATAGCCCCTGAACCGACTGGTCGGCCGGAAACTCCATACTCCGAATTGTCGATATGTGACGACAAGAACTTTTCCCAACGGTAACAGATGTCAGACGTTTTCGGGCTGTCGGTATTCGGAAATCGCGTTCCGATACCCTTCCCGGTACGTCGGATACCGAAATTCGTAGCCCAAATCCCGCAATTTCTCGTTCGAACACCGTTTGCTCGACCGGGCGCGCTCGGAGGTTGCGTCCCCCCTCTCCGGCCCTTCGACACCACACTGCTCCGCGAGCCACTCCGCGAGCGTCGGTTTCCAAATCGGTTCATCGTCGCACACTAGCACGGTTTCGTTCCGCGCCGAATCCGATTCCAGCAGGAACCGAACCGCCCCCGCCGCGTCGTCGCGGTGAATCAGGTTCAGATATCGTTCTGCCACCGTTCCGTCCAAATATCGTTCTAGTCGATATCGGTCTGGCCCATACAGTCCCGCGAACCGAGCAATCGTCCAGTCCATCTCGTGTTCCTCGCGGGCGATTCGCTCGGCTTCGACCAGAATCTCCTGTCGCTCGGTTTTCGGTTCCAACGGCGTCGATTCGTCAACCCAGTCCCCATCCCGGTCGCCGTACACGCCGGTGCTAGAGGTGTAGACGACTCGTTCCGGCGGCGAGTCGCGTCTCGAAAAATGCGACAGCGTCGTCCGGAGGCCGTTCACGTAGGCGCTTCGTGCTGAATCCGAATCGCGGCCGCCTGCACTGACCGCGTAGACGAGGGCGTCTACATCTGGAATCGCGGACAGCGATTTCTCGTCGGTCGCATCAGCCTGTATCCCTCCGAATCCCGCGTCTTCGATGGCCTGCACGCCATCGGCAGACCGCCGGACGCCGACTACGTCGTGTCCGTCCTCGTCCGATTGCCGACCCAGTTGGAGGCCGACGTAGCCACAGCCGAGAATTGCGACGTTCATACGCATTCTTCGCACGCAACGTGGAAAACCCCGCCGTCTCGTCGTTTTGCTGCCTCGCTGTCTCTCCGTCTCATCGTCTTACTGTATCGTCGTTTCACTGTCTCTCAGTCGCGGTCGTTTCGGTCTGCGATGAAGTGATGAACGAGCGCGTACTCTTCGAGCGTCATCGGCGCTCGCCCCTCGATTTTCTGCTGAAGTGCGCGCGCGCCGAGGTCGCTGTCGATGCTGGAGGCCAGCGTGTCGATGTCGAGAACCCCGGTAGTCATTCCCATCAGCAGGTGGTCGCGCACTTCGAGCAGGATGGTGTCCTTTGGCGGGGCGTCTCCGGTTGCGAGGATGCCAGCGGCATCTTCGAGCGTGAGTTCCGGTTTCTCGCCATTTGCGACGGACTCGACCGTTTCCCGGTCGAGTTCCGTCGCCGCAACCACGTCATCAACACCGACAGATTCGACGGTCTCCGCGAGTTCGGCGACGTACTGGGCATGAACTTCCTCTGGCGTCAACTCACCGGGGTTTTCTATTTCATCGTAGAGCATGCTCACCACGAAGGGCGCGCGAGTCAAATGGGTTGTTACTCCGATTCGACCACCCCGGCGACCGTTCGTCAGCATCGCCGTTTACGTCGCCCACGCCTCGTTTCCCCGGCGGCACTGCGATGATAACCGTCGTCCACGTGTCGAACGAGATGGGCGTCGTCCGACCGAACAGTTCTTTGCTGCCGTCGCCGTCGAAATCCAATCGAACCGCTTGTGACTGCCGAGTGTACGCGACCGATGCGCCCGGCGAGACGGGCGACCCGTGTCGCGCCCGAACCGTAAATCGGGCGTACGTTCCCGACACATCGACCTGCCAGACGTTGACCGTTGCGTACCAGTACCCCGGAACGGGCGCAACGGGCAATCCCGCGGCGAGACTCGCCATCGTTTCGTTGACCCATTTTTTCTGTGCACCCTCGACGCCCTTCTCTATCGCCTGTTTCGCCAGTCGCTTCGTTTCGCCCTCGACGATTTGACGAAGCGTTTTGCTCGCTGGTTCGACCGCCGACTCCTTCACGCCCTTCGTCTCGGAACGCGCGGTTTCCAGTCCGACCTGAATTTGAATCGTAAGTCGGTCGCGCTGCATCTGGGTTCGCTGTACTGTTCCTTGCGCTTCTAATTCCGCCGCGACGGGTTCCGCCGCGGAACCGTTCGAGAGCGCGAGCGAGCGGTCTGCCGTCGTCTCCCAGCGGGCGAGTCCGCGGCGGATGGCGACCCAGCGCTCTCCCCAACTCAAATCGGTCGTTTCGAGGGAATCAGCGAGATTTTTCCTAACGCCGGTATTCGTCCGCCGAAGCGACCGCTGAAGGTCGTTTCGTTGTCGTCGCAGGCTTTCGTTGTCACTGGCCGAAAGCGTCCTGTTCGCGGCTTTCAGGGTGAGCGCGGCGTCTCGGAGACTCATCCGTTTTTCATCTCGCGCATCCGGCAGCAACGAGACGATACCGTCCGTCACGTCTGCGGCGGGAACCGCGAACAGGTTGACGTTTCGTGCGGACATCGGATGGGCGCTCTCTCCCCGCGGAACTGCCGACACGTGGTCGTGTTCGACTGCCGAGAGCGTGAGATACGCGGGTGCGCCATCGACGGAGAGATTCGTCGGCGCACCGGGGCCGCTCGTCGGAAGCGGATTCCGAGTCGGCGATTCGACCCGTTTTCTAGAGTCGAGTATCTCTCGTACTCGGTCGAGCGGAACGTCCGTTGCGTCACGAACCGCCGAACTGAAGCCCTGTTGTGTGTGCTCAGTACGTTCCGCTCTGCTATCGAGGCGAGAGGAAACCGCATCGATGTATGCGGCGCGAACCGCGTAGCGCGCTCGCTCGGCCGTGCTGTCGTAGGTCGGTGGTGCATCCACCAACTCATCGCTGTGTGTTCGGATGTCCGACGCTAACGTCGCTGTCGGATTCGTTTTCCCACTGGCAACTGCACCGCGGGAAACCGTCGTCGAGCGGTTTTCGATTCGATTTCGGAGTTCGCGAACGTCTCGATACGCCCACTCTCGCAGTTCGGTCGGAAGCCGACCTTGCACCGTTTTCGGACGCGTGTCGAGCGTGCCATCGACGGCCCGTTTCGCAAGGCTGTCCGGGCCACCGCGCGCGGAAACGAGCGTATCGACCGCTTTCCGCTCGATGTCCGCGATATTCGCCCCTGAGAACGGCCCGCCGGATTCGTGCGCCGTCGGCAGCGGTCGTTCCGGAGCGAACTCGGTCGTCGTGTGGTCGCCCGCAACGCCGAGCGAAACGACGAACTCGTCCGACCATCGCCGTGTCGTCGTTCGGTTCGTTCCGTCCTCTCTTTTCCAGTAGTCGGTTGTCACGTGCGTTTGGGTGACACGTCGGTCAGCAGTCCACAACAGGTGCCATCCGGGAGGTGTTCCGGGGTGTCTTCCGTCCACACTTTCGACGGACCGTCTGGTGTCCGTTTTCTGTCCCACGAGCGTCCAGTTTTTCCCCGGCGACCGGTGTTCGGGAGGGGATTCGTCACGAACCGTTCGAACGGTTGCAACCGTCCGAACGGGAACTTCGTAGGCGGATTCGAGTGCAGTGTCGAACTGACTCTTTTCGCTACCTGCGGATGCTTCGTCCTCCCCGATGAGGTCGAACAGTGCCCTATCCGCGGACTCGTTTACGCCGACGACCATCCCGTCTTCGGGCGAGTACGTCGTATTTGTCGGGCCGGAGATGGTCTGCGGTTCGTCGGCGAGCGGGCCGGCCGTTTCCAATACGATGTCCGTCCATCGCGTTCCGCGTTCCGTAGTCGGAATCAGTACGTCCGACAGTCCGACACGGGCCGTTGCCCGCCGGAGTCCGTTTCGTCCGGCAGGGTCGCTTCGACCGAAGGCGTTCCGTTGTTCTTCCAGCATCGCTCCGTTCGCCATCAGTTCGACGTGGCGATTCGCCAGCACGTTTCCGATGGGCGCACCGCCGTACTGGGCGTAGCCGCGCGCCCACGTCGTCGCGTACAATCGTGCAGTCAGTCGTCGGCCGAGGCCGGGTTCGAACGGGTCGCGATTCAACCGGGTTTCGTACCGCCGAACTCGCTCGTGAAGCGCGAGAACCGGCGTCTCGACCACCACGGTGATGTTTCGAGCGGTTTCCGCGACGACAGATTCGTCGCGGTACGCTCGCAGCGTGATGTTTTCGATTCGAACTCGAAGTCCCGATTCGGTCGCGTTTCCGACCGGTTCGATGTGGACTCGCTCCGTTGCACGCCGGAGCGAACTGGCGTTTGCTGTCGGGGAAAGCGACGGCGTCGCACGAACGTCGCCGACGCGGACGGAGGTGGATTCGAGTCGCTCCCGCGCAGTGAGATAGATTCGGAGCCGAAGATACTCTCGAAACGCCGCAGAATCGTCGATGACTTTTCCGGTAGTCGTGTTAGCGGGTTCGATAAGCGGTTGTGCGGATGCGTCTTTCCCAGCCTGCTGAACCGCGCCCCGAAGGGCCGTCTGCGTGCTCGCCGTGGCGTGTTCCATCGCTCGCTCGACGCTTCGGTCTACAGTCGGCGACGCTCGCGTCGCCAGCGTTCCCGCGAACGTCGCGCTGCCGACCAGTAGCAGGACGCCGACGAGTGCGAACGGAACCCGCGCCCGAGTGTCTTCAGCCAATCTCATGCAGACCACGTCCTGACGACGATTTCTGCCCGTCCGACGGAGACGGATTGGGCCGCTTCCGCTGGCGATTCGAACGTTTTCCGGAGTTCTGTTTCGATTGTCGCAGTTATGGCTCGGACAAGTGTTTGTCTGGTTCCTATCCCGTTTCCATCGTTCGCACCGCTCGGCAAATCAGTATAGTACTGCTCACCCAGTCGTTGGAATCGTCCGGCCGCGGAATCCGCCACCGGGGGTCGGTCGTGGAGCGCGAGATTCGTCGAATGTTCCGGCAACAACCCAGAGACGATTCCGGTCGCAACGACGCGTGCAACGCCGCGATAGCCATCCTGCCGTGCCGCATCGAGTGTATCGTCTCGAACTCCCGGCAGTCCACTCGGAACGGACACGGAGGCCGCGTGCACAGTCGCGTCTCGCGGTGGCGAGTTTCCGACGGCGGTTTCTCCTCGAATGTGGGCGTCTCGATACGGTTGCCAGCGAACGACGACTTGTGTGTTCGTCCCGTTCGTGATACCGACTTGATTCCGTACTCGGCGTGCCACCGTGGTTTCGAAATTCTCGCTCTCCCGCATCAGTTTGCTTCCGTGAACCGTCGTATTGGCAATCGCAGCCTCAGTGAGCAGTCCCGCGAGTGTGCCGTGGTTTTTTCGCGACAGCGACTTTTGTTCGGTTCGAATCGTGTAGTTCACCGCCGCGGTGCTGGTGACGAGGACGTTCGCCGTCGATTCGGCGGTCGGTTCCTTGCCGGTTGGTTCCTCGTTAGTCATGGCCTGACGGGACGACTGCGCCCCGACGAGGACGAACGCGCTGGCGCTCACCAACAGCAGACAGAGCGTCACGTCGAAGACGGTGCTGATGGCCCGTCGTCCGGTTTCGCCCATTACCACACCTCCACGCGCAGGCGGGCCGGACGGATGTTTCCGGGGGAGATTCGAACGCTTACCACGGTTTCAGCGATTTCGGCAGATTCCGCGGAACCCACGGAATCCGCAGTCCTCGGGACTGGCGGGCCTGCGTGCCACAGTTGAGTGTGATTTTCGTTCCCCGAACCCGTCGAAAGCGTGATGTTGAGACGGTACCCTGCCGGTTTCGTTCGGAGCGCGTCAGCAATCCGAGTCGGTGCCACGACGCCGTTCGAACTGATGACCTGCTCGACTTCCGACAGGGTTGCTGGCGCTGGATTCCGATTCGGTTCCGGCATCGCGTCGCCCAAGACTCCCGTGTAAGTCACGAGTCCGACGCACACGGCGAACACCGCAATGAGTGCAGGGAGCGGTTCGGCTTGTGCCCGCTCACGCGACCAGGGTGGCATCCACTCCCTCCCACGAAACACAGCGAATCTGAAGGGTGTTGTCCGCGCCCTGCCACGTTGCTCTCCGATTTCCGGCGACGCGTACCGCCGACGCGAAATCGGTCGGGGAAGCGAACACGGAAGCGGGTGGCTCTCCGTTCAGCACGCGCCGGAGGTTCGTGCCTCGTTTCGACCCAGCCACGTTCCCGACTGGAACGACCGAATCTGAGACGAACGTGGCGTGGGCGGTCCCGCCCACGCCGCGTAATCCGAGTCTGTGAGCACCGAGTTTGACTTCCCGCGCCGAAATCGGATGCTCCGCGGTCGCAGTGTACTCACATCCCGCAACGGAATCGACCGTATTCACCGCACGGGCGGCGTCCGGTGGCGGTGTCGTCGGCAGTTCGGCGGCGACGCCGAACACCACCAGACTCGCCATCGCTACGCCGAGCTAGACGTACCACGCATCGACAGGTGCATCGAACATGGCCCGGAGTGGGTTCGTTTTCCGACTTAAACCTACGCTCAGGCTACAGCTCCCGCGAGTACGAATGCGACGAGGTAGATTCCGGTTGCGGAGAGCAAGGCGTGGCCGACTCGGTACCCGACGAGCGTTCTGTCGAGTCCGTGTTCCAATCCGACCGCCAGCGTCGTGGGTATCGCCGAAAGCAAGAGGACGTAGGCGCCGACTGCGAGTCCGAGAACGTCC
Source organism: Haladaptatus litoreus (assembly GCF_900156425.1). Lineage (GTDB taxonomy): Archaea > Halobacteriota > Halobacteria > Halobacteriales > Haladaptataceae > Haladaptatus > Haladaptatus litoreus. The sequence goes on along the minus strand of NZ_FTNO01000001.1, from coordinate 744,104 downwards.
ACTGGAAACGCACCGCCGAGAGCGGTGTTCGTTCCTGTTGCTCCAACGCCTCCCATTCCACCAGCGAGAGCAACCGTCGCTCCCGAAACGAGCGGGCCGAACAGCGACCCCGTGTGGCGAAGCGTTCCCGTCACTTGCGCCAATTCGCGCCGCGCCTCGCGTTCGACCTGTTGAAGGTCGTCCAGATGATCTGCCATCGACAACACCGCACCGCCAGCGGGCCGTCCTTCCCGTGCCGAAAGCGCGAGGAGTGCCGCGGCACTCCTCGCGCGTGGACTTGGAACGTCCGCGAGCGCGCCGTGGTCGCCGAGGAAGGATTCTCGAACGCCGAGTCGAAGCCGTCGCTGGATACGGTCTGCCCGCACGAACAGGTCGCCCGTCTCGCCGGGGATTTCGTCGCTGGCGACCGAAATCGCGCGTTCGACGGCGATGCCGTCGTTCACTCGCCGACCGACGAGATACAGCGCGTCGGTCAAATTCTCCTCGGCGGCGCGAACCCGGTTTCTGACCCGGACTGTCGGTTGTGTCACCCCGACGAGCGAGCATCCCAGCGTGCATCCGACACCGGCAATCCAGCGCGTCCAGTCCGGAAGCAGGAACCCGGTGACGAAAAACGCAACCGCGCCAGCGACGGAACTCACGATCAACACGTCTCGCCGTCGATTCGGCACGTCCGGATGCGCGCGAGTCACGTCCGGCGGCGGAAACGCGACCGGACGGTGGGTGAGAAGCCACACGCAGCAGGCGACGAGCGCAAGCGGAAGCACGATGTCGTAGACGACGACCAGTACGGTCGGTGACAGTGGCACACCTGCGGCCCGTGCCGACGGGAGTACCGCGACCAGCGCGAGCGGGAGCAAAACCCCAAAAGCGTACATCGCGGTCGCCGGTTCGCGAATCTCCGATACGAACTTTGCCATATCTTCCCGCGTTCCGTCGAGTATCGCAGACAGCGCACGGTCGAGCGTTCGCTCACGTTCGTCGGGCGGTGCTTCGCTGGCGGCCGAAACGAGCGTCACTGCCCGATTGAGCGCTTGATTCCACGAGTTCCATTCCTCGGCGAACGCGACAAATCCCGAATCAGGCGACCCGACCGCACGCCGAACGTGGCCATCCAAACTGGCAGCAAGCGGACCGTCGCCGGTTCGGGCCGAAAACTCGGCGGCGGTTTCCGCGGTCGGTTCGATTCGCATTCGGAGCACAGCTCTGGCGACGAGGTCGGGTGCGTCACCGAGTGCTTGCGTGCGTTTCGCCGCGGCGAGCAGGACGGGAGCGCGCCGCACTGCCATCGAAACGAGGAGCGAACCGGCGAACAGAAGTCCGGCGGTCGGAATCCGAACCCCTGTAGGGACGATGGCCGTCACGACGAGCGCGACGAAGCAGCCGAGAATCGCTGCGCCGTTTCCCGCGCGAATGACCGTCGTGCTGTCCGCGTCAGTTCCCAGAAATCCGAGCGCGCGGTCGATGTCGGAATCGGGTGAAACGTCCCACGGATACAGGGTGGCGAGTCGCGCGAGCATCACGCCGACTCGTCACCCGTTTTCGACCCGTCCATTTTCGAAGCGCTCATTCTCGATTCGGTCACCGGAAATTTCGGACTCAATTTGCCGACGCGGTTCTCAATCTCACTGGTTCGGGCGGCGATGGCCGCCCGAACGTCGGCATACGTTTCGGTCGATTCTGCGAGGTCGGAAACGAGAATGCTGTTACCACGGTCGATTCGCCCGGTCGAAACGAGATTCCCATCGTCGAGTTCGTACAGCGGTTCGAACCGAATCGAGTCGCCGTCTCCGACGACTTCCTCGATTCGTTTGACGCGCTTGCCGCTTTCTTCGCCCGACTCGTATGGTTCGAGGGTGACGACGAACTGCGTCGTGGCGAACGACGACGGTGCCACGCCGAGGTCGGTTACGACTCGCTCGTACACCGCATCGCCGCAGTCGCCGTGAATCGTTCCGAGAACCGCGCTTCCGCTGGCACCGACCGCATGGCTTCGTACAGAACGCTCGCTTCGTTTCCACGAACTTCGCCGACGACGAGCGCGCCCTCGCCCAACCGGAGCGCGGTTTTGAGCGCTTCGGCAGGCTGTACTCCCGGTTCGTCTCCGTTCGCGGTCGTCAGCAGTGATTGCACGTCGCGTCCGTCGCGCTGAAGTGATTCGACGGGGAGTTCTCGCGTATCCTCGATAACGACGGTTCGCGTCTTCGTCGGCAGTTCCCAAAGGAGCGCGCCGAGGCAGGTCGTCTTTCCCGCGCCGCGAGTTCCCGAAACGAGGTGAGCGCGTCGATAATCGTCGCTCGACAGGCGGGATTCTCTCGAAGAATCCCGCCACCCGAACAGTCGTTCGCATCGACGGAGAGCAGGTCGCCGTCGAACGAAATGGTGCAGTCGCAGTGATGCTCTTTCTCGGTGTTCCGCGCCTTGGAAAACGGATTCCTCGCCAATCGGTTCCACATGGGTCGGCGTGGCTTCGTTTTCCGATTTAAACTTCAGGCGGTGGAAGAAGATGTCCCTTCGATGAAGGTGACGAGGACGAGATGCTTTCCGCGTCGTTCGACCAGTCGGAATACGATTTCGGTTCGTCCCGTATCGCGGACGACCAGCGGAGTCCGGTCGGCTTCGAGATGCCAGTCGTGCCCGTGTTTCTGTCCACCATGGGCAACGCGGAGGTCGAACGGAACGTACCGGACGTGGGTTTCGTCGCCGACACGATAGGCGAGAACGTCGCCGTGAGCGTCTTTCCCGTGTTTCGACCCCGGAACGCCGCCGACGGCGATGTACTCGATTTGGGAGCTGCTCTTCGATTCGGTCGTAATCGAGAGCGCAACCACGCTGCGGGCACCGGGATGACCCATCGAAACCGCGCTTTCCGTTGAGAGGTCGAGGAGGGCGTTTTCCACGGTTGCCAGTTCTCCCGCCGCGTGGTGTTCCGCGCGGGTCGTCCGGGCAGCCTCGATAGCAGGATAGGAGACGCTACAGAGGGCGACGACGAGAATCACGGCGAGAACGACGCGAATGCTCACAGCATCCCGCGGAGTCGCGCGAAGATGGAGCCCGATCCTGTTTCGGTTTCCGTTTCGGATGCTCCCGAAAGCTGGCGTTTCGTCGGAAGGTCGGGCGGTGATTCGGTATGTGCTTCAGCGGGAGGTTCGCGGCCGATGGTTGATGATTCTCGGCGCGTCGAACGATACTCGGACGATTCGCGTCGGTTGGATTCCGATTCGGCCTTCGCAAGCGCGGCGTCCGCCCGTCGTTCGACCTCCGCGTTGACCGCGCGGATGTTGCCGACGTAGCCTCGGAGCGCTTGGACAGCGGCGTCGAGTTCGTCCAGTCGCGGTTCGATGTCGTTCATTCTCGATTCGAGCTCGGAGACGCGAGCGGTCAGTTCGGGTACTGTCATCTCGGTTATCGTTGGATGACTGTCCGCGTTCAGGTCTTCGTGCGAAACGGAATCCGAATCCTTCTCAGTTAGCGCGCGTTCGACGGCGCGGAGACGTGTATCGAGGGTTTCTACGTCCGACATGGACGGCATTGGTTTCGCTTCTCTACTTAAAATTGATGTGACCGATGGCAGAAAATTCATTACGGGTGAACGGGTGGGCTTTGGCATGAAAGTCGTCCTGATTGGTATCGGTCAAGCCGGGGGGAAACTGACACAGAAACTCGTCGAGTTCGACGCAAACATGGATTTCAACGCGATACAGGGTGCGTTGGCGGTTAACTCCGCGAAAACGGACTTGCAATCGCTCGACCTCGATACGGTTCTCGTCGGTCAAGAACGGGTGAAAGGGCACGGCGTCGGCGGGGATAACGAACTCGGTGCAGAGGTTATGCAAAGCGATGCGGGCGAAGTGATGAGCGCGCTCGACGGGCGTATCACGGCGAAAGCCGAAGCCATCTTCGTCGTCGCGGGACTCGGCGGCGGAACCGGCAGCGGCGGCGCGCCGGTGCTCGTCCACGAACTCCAGCGAATCTACGAGATGCCCGTCTACGCGCTCGGCATCCTTCCGGGTCGCGGCGAGGGGTCGATGTATCAAGCGAACGCTGGCCGGTCGCTGAAAACCGTCGTGCGAGAGGCAGATGCGACACTTCTCATCGACAACGACGCGTGGCACGAATCCGGTCAGAGCGTCGGCGAAGCGTTCGACGCTATCAACCAGCAAATCGCTCAGCGCGTGGGCATTCTGCTCGCCTCGGGCGAAGCAGTCGAAGGCGTCGGCGAGAGCGTGGTCGATTCGAGCGAAGTCATCAACACGCTCCGCTCGGGCGGTATCGCGGCCCTCGGCTATGCCAGCGCAGGCGCGAGCGAGGAAAGTGGCGAGAACATCAACACGGTGACGAGCAACACGCGGCAAGCAATCCTGAGCAACCTCAGTGTTCCAAAAGCAACCGACGCTGATTCCGCGCTGCTGGTTGTTGCCGGAGATTCCGACCGAATCCCGCGGAAAGGCGTGGAAAAGGCCCGAAAATGGCTGGAAGGCGAAACCGGAAGCCTGCAAGTTCGCGGCGGTGACTTCCCGCTGGACAGCGACCGACTGGCATCGCTCATCCTCCTCGGTGGCGTCGAACGCTCGCCGCGAATGAAGGAGTTCATGGAGCGAGCGAAGGAGGCAAATCAGCAGGAAGAACGGAAAGAAGACCCAGCAGAGATGTTCCAGAACGACGAACTCGACAATCTATTCTGAACCGATTCGAATCAGTTTCGTTCGTCTTCGACCATCGCCGCAAGTCGGTCGAGTCCGAGTTCGATTCGTTCCATACTATTCGCAAAACTCAGCCGCAGGTATCCCTCGCCAGCGTCGCCGAACGCGGTTCCGGGTGCCGTGACGACACCGTATTCCGAAAGCAGTCGTTCCGCGACATCGGCGCTCGTACCCCCGAGTTCGCTCACTTCCAAAAACGCGTAGAACGCGCCGTCGGGCCGCGGACACGAAACGTGCGGGATTTCTTCGACGCGATTCACCAGATAGTTGCGCCGTTCACGAAACGCGGCTCGCATCTCGTGGACGGGGTCTTGTGGCCCAGTCACGGCGGCGAGCGCGGCATGTTGGGCGATGCTCGACGGGCAGGCCGTCGTGCTTTCGCCGAGGCTGGTCGCGGCCGAAATCACGTCCTCGGGGCCGACGAGCCACCCGAGTCGCCACCCGGTCATGGCGTAGGTTTTCGAACAGGAATCGACGGTTAGCAGACCTTCGGAATAGTCCGTGTAGGACGCAATTCGCCGATAGTCGTCGCCGTAGGTGAGGCGGTCGTACACCTCGTCCGCGATGACGAAGGCGTCGTACTCCCGTGCTGCCTCAACAACCTCCCTAACAGCATCCTCGTCGTACACCTGTCCGGTCGGGTTCGACGGAGTGGTCAGGATGACTGCGGCAGTGTCCTGACTCAACTGCTCGATGATTCTGTCAGGGTCGAGGTCGAATCCGTCATCCGCAGAGAGCGGAATCGGAACGGGTGTGGCTCCCGCGAGTCGCGCTTGATTCCGGTAGTTCGGCCACGCTGGCGTCGGAATTAGTACGTCATCGCCCGGTTCCGCGATTGCAGAGAGGGCCAAGAACAGGGCTTCCATCGCGCCGGACGTAACCGAGACGTGCCGTTCAGGGTCGAACGAAACGCCGGTTTCGTCGGTCATGCGCTCGGCGATTGCGGTGCGCAGTTCGGGGATTCCAGCCCCGGAGGTGTAATGCGTTTCTCCACTCCGTGCTGATTGCTCTGCCGCGTCGATGACGTGTTCCGGCGTATCGAAATCCGGCTCGCCGACTTCCAACCGAACGAGGTCGCCGCCCTGTTCTTCCGCGAGCTCGAACATCACGCGAATCCCCGACCGTTCGAAATCGGTCGCTCGTGAGGCGATTCTGGTCATGGTTTCGACCGTTGCGTTCTCGGCGCAAGTAGTTTTGCAGACCCATCGTGGTTTGCCGGGTTGTGCGGATTCTCGACGGGAGTTCGAGGCTGAAATCGGACGCGGACGGGAACCTATTAGGTCGCTCCGGATTCAGTTTCCGGCATGGTATCCGAACTCTTCGATGGTGACCGCTGGGAGGAAATCGACGACTTCGATTTCCGCGATATCACCTACCACAAGGCGAAAGAACAGGGAACGGTTCGAATCGCCTTCGACCGCCCAGACGTGCGAAACGCGTTCCGCCCCGGAACGGTGGACGAACTCTACCGCGCGCTCGACCACGCAAAGCGCCAGACCGACGTTGGCTGTGTTCTCCTGACCGGCAATGGCCCGTCCTCGAAGGACGGCGGCTGGGCGTTCTGTTCCGGCGGCGACCAGCGCGTTCGCGGCGGCGCGGGCTACGAGTATCAGGGAGAGGACGAGGAGAGCGAAGCCGCATCCGAAGCGGGCCGACTGCACATCCTCGAAGTTCAGCGACTCATCCGCCACATCCCGAAACCCGTCATCTGCGTGGTTCCGGGGTGGGCAGTCGGCGGCGGCCACAGCCTCCACGTCGTCTGCGACATGACCCTCGCTTCGGAAGAGCACGCGAAGTTCCTCCAGACCGACCCCGACGTGGCGAGTTTCGACGCCGGGTTCGGCTCTGCCTACCTCGCAAAACAGGTCGGCCAGAAGAAGGCCCGCGAAATCTTCTTCCTCGGGAAGACCTACTCCGCCGAGGATGCCGAAGAAATGGGCATGGTGAACGAGGCGGTTCCCCACGAAGAACTGGAAGACGTGGCGCTCGATTGGGCCGAGGCAATCAACTCGAAGAGTCCAACCGCGATGCGGATGCTCAAATACGCCTTCAACATGACCGACGACGGCATGGTCGGCCAACAGGTGTTCGCGGGTGAAGCGACCCGACTCGGCTACATGACCGACGAGGCCCAGGAAGGCCGGGACGCCTTTGTGGAAAAGCGCGACCCGGACTTCTCGGACTACCCGTGGCACTACTGACGTACCTTTTAACTACCATCTTTTACGACGGTCGAGAAACAGGGCCAGCGCGAATCGCGCTGGCCCTGTCCGTCTCCCTGTAAAAGCTGGACCAAAAGCACAGCGTCACCCCCTCAGTCGCGTCTTCGACGCTCCTTCGAGGGATTCCTTGGCCCGCTCGCTCGTCGCTGTCGCTCCTTGCTCGCGGAGAGAATCTGGCCGCTAGCGGTTGCGTAAATTCACGCTGGAGGAAGTGGTCACGGTACTCTATTTTCTTTAAGTAGTTCTCGTGATAAGGTGGAGATATGGACGGAAGACGGGTCGTATTCTGACCCGACGCATCGACTTCTGCTAGCGACTGCTTGGGATTCGTTGAAGCCGCAATTACACCAATCATGCAGTTAGTGTTTAAGTGCTTCTGGCGATAAGGTAAAGATACGAGCGGAATACGGCGCTGATTCTGGTTCTGACGTACTCGATTCATCGCGTAGCACGTGGTTTCGATTCGCCTCCGGCGAACCGAGAGCGCGGACTTCCGTTTAAGTGCTTCTCGTGATAAGGTACAGATACGGACGGAAAGCGGGGCGGGTTCTACCGGAAACTCACACGGACACCAGCGATAGCTATCGCTGCGTTGAAACTATTTCTTCTCCGAACCGACCTTTGAACTATCTCGCCCGAGTAGACTGGTGTGATGTATCGAGGTGACGGCGATTCGCAGACTGCCAGTTGGCAGTGGGAATCGGAAGCGGACGCCGAGCAGAGCGACCGAGAAGCGCGCGAACTGAGCCAACTGCCGGGGGACGGCGCGGTTCGGCGGGCCGACCTCCAGCGCGACCAATCGGTTAGAAAGTGGGGGCCGGTGACCCCCAGCGCGACGGTCATCGGGCGCGCGAAATCGCCGGAGGACGATTTGAGCGACAGCATCCGCCGGCTGCACGAGGAGCGTCACTCAGCCATGGCCGGACACAGCAGTCGGATGCACCACCTCGACAAACTGCGGGTGAGTCACGCGCTCTGCAACGACCTCTCGTTGACGCCGTGGCAACGCGACTGCGTCCTCGGCGTGATGTCGGAACTCGATTTGACTGCCTTCGGAAGCCAGCGGGCCATTCCGAAAGTCGCGCTGGTCGTCATCCGTCATATCGTCGATAGGGAACGCGAGCATCACCTCGGACTGCACGACGACGAGTGGATACGCGGCTTGCCACCGGAGCGACTGACCGACCTGTACGACCAGTTCGAGTCGCTGACGGACGAAGCGCAGTTCACGGAGTTGGCCGAAAAACACGGCCTCGACATCACGAGTTTGAATCGCCTCCGGCGCGTCCTTCGCGAGCAGATGGACGAAAACGAGTTGGAATACGCAGTTCACGGTCGGAATCCTCACCGCGACCCGAACCTGCCGAGTCTCACGAGTCGGGGGATGGGTGCTGAAGCGGGAGATTGAGCGAAGCCAAAATAGCAATCTGAATGTAGCTGAAGAGTGAAAAGCTGGTGCTGGCGAGCGAAAATCTACCGTGTAGAACTCGAATCGAGCTTCCTCGTATCTACTGCTTGTCGCGAGAACTACTTAAACGGATTCCCGATGGAACTGTTGGATGTATTCGACTCATTTCGTAACAGAACGCTCCACCCAAATCCCTCCAAAACCGTAGATGCTATACCCCACTCGCTAGAACAGTCGTAGCAATGAACGATACGGCGACCGAGGTCTCTCGCACGAAAGCGTGGCTCATGGCGGCCAGACCGCACACCCTCCCCGCCGCCGCCGCGCCGATTTTCGTCGGCGTCGGCCTCGCCGTCCACGAGGGCCTGTTCGCCCCGCTTCCCGCGCTCGCCGCTTTTGTCGGCGCGGCACTCATCCAAATTGGCACCAACTTCGCAAACGACTACTACGACGCCGTGAAGGGCGTCGATACCGACGAGCGAAAGGGGTTCACCCGAGTCACCCAATCCGGCCTCATCGCGGCGGAGGAAGTCAAGCGCGCGATGTATGGAACGTTCCTGCTCGCTATCGTGGTCGGTGCGTATCTGGTGTACGTCGGCGGACTTCCAATTTTGATTATCGGACTCGCCAGTGTCGTCAGCGGCATCGCCTACGCTGGCGGGCCGTTCCCACTCGGCTCGAACGGTTTGGGCGACCTGTTCGTCTTCGTCTTCTTCGGCGTCGTCGCCGTGATGGGTACTTTCTACGTGCAGGCTGCCGCAGTGCTCGCCGCACCGCTCGCGCTTGGGATTCCCGCCGGAACCGTCACGTTGCAGGCGTTTTTGGCGAGTCTCCCGGTCGCAGCCATCTCCACGAACATCCTCGTCGTGAACAACGTCCGCGACTTGGAAACCGACAAGAAAGCGGGTAAGAAGACGCTGGCGGTGCTCATCGGCTACTCGGCCAGTCGCGCCGAGTTCGTCGGCATGCTGGCGCTCTCCTACCTCGTTCCGATTTACTTCTGGACGAGTAGCGAGTTCGGCCTTCCCGTCCTTCTACCCCTCCTGACCGGCCCCTACGCCGTGATGGTCGCTCGAACCCTGCTGACGAAGACGTCGGGCGAGGCGCTCAATCCCGCGCTCGAACAGACGGGGAAACTGCTGGCCATCCACTCGGCTCTGTTCGCTCTCGGAATGGTGATGTGAGATGAGAGTCGAAACGCGAGAGTTTTCGCTCCAACTGGAATCGCCGCTCGACACGGCCCACGGTTCGATTGAACACCGAAAGGGAATCCTCGTTCGAGTCGAGGACGGCGACGAGGTCGGCATCGGCGAGGCGACGCCACTGCCGGGGTGGACCGAATCGCTTCCGGCGTGTCGTGCCGCGCTTGCCGACATCGAAGCGCCGGGCGATGAACTTTCGAACCTCGAAGAGCGGTTGACCACTCTCGAATCGACGCCTGCGGCCAGACACGGCCTTTCACTCGCGCTCGCGGACATCCGGGCGAAGCGCGATGGGGTTCCGCTCTACCGACACCTCGGCGGCCCGGAACAGGTCGAAGTGATTCCAGCGAATGCAACCGTCGGGGACTGCTCACCCGCCGAAACAGTGGATGCCGTGGTGGACGCGGTTTCCGCCGGGTTCGAATGCGTGAAAGTGAAAGTCGGCGTGCGGTCGGTGACCGACGACGTGGCGCGACTTCGAACTATCCGCGACGCTGTCGGTTCCGACATCGAACTCCGAGTCGATGTCAACGGCGGCTGGTCGCGCGCACAGGCACGCGAAGCATTTCACAAACTCGACCCGCTTCGAATCGCCTACGTCGAACAGCCGGTTTCAGGGGACGACCTCGACGGGCTTGCCGACCTCCGCGGTCGGTCGGTTCGCGTCGCAGCCGACGAGTCGATAGCCGAAACCTCGGTCGATGCCGTCCTCGACGCCGACGCTGCCGACGTTCTCATCTGTAAACCGATGGTGCTTGGCGGCCCGGACAAGGTCGTGGAAGTCGCCGACCGTGCCCGCGATATTGGCGTCACGCCAGTCGTGACGACTACCATCGACGGCGTCGTGGCGCGAACCGCCGCGATTCACGCCGCGGCGGCGAGTCCCGACCGCCCGGCGAGCGGACTCGCAACCGGGGCGATGCTCGCCCGCGACCTCGGCCCAGACCGCACTCGACTCGTCGACGGTTCGGTCAGCGTCCCGCAGGACGCAGGAAACGGCGTGGCGGACACGTGGGGACGGCGATGAAATCCCAAAATACGGTGGATTGGCTCACACACAGGGCCGACGTGTCGCCGGAGGCAACCGCGCTCATCGAAGCCGAAGACGGCGGAAAATGGACGTATTCCGACCTCGACTCTGCCGTGGAGGAAACTGCGGGCCGACTCGCCGAACTCGGCCTCCGGGCGGGCGACCATCTCGGTATCCTGATGGAAACGCGAATGGCGTCGATTCGGCTCGTTCACGCCGCGATGCGACTCGGGTGCGTGCTGGTGCCGCTAAACGTTCGCCTTGCGGAACCCGAACTTCGCCGACAGGTCGGTCACACCGACCTGTCGGCACTCGTCTGTGAAGCCGAAACGGAATCGACTGCCTGCGAAATTTCCGGAGACGTTCCGGTCGCGTCGGTCGATGCATCGACCGACGCGACCCTCGGCGAGTGCGAACGAGCCGAGTTCACGGCGAAACGATGGTCACACGACGACCCACAAGTAATGTTGTTCACCTCGGGAACGACCGGAAATCCGAAAGCCGTCGTCCTCACGATGGGGAACTTGTTCGCCAGCGCGACCGCCTCCGCGTTTCGACTTGGCGTTCTTCCCGACGACCGCTGGCACCTCTGCCTTTCGACGTACCACATGGGCGGACTCGCGCCCCTCCTGCGTTCCACGCTGTACGGAACCACCGTCGTGGTTCAGACTGGTACCGGCTTCGACCCCGAAGCGACGCTGGAAAACGTGCGAAGGTACGGCGCGACCGGTATCTCGCTCGTTCCGACGATGCTCCGTCGGATGCTGGACGCCGGAACTATTTCCGATTCCCTGCGATTCGTCCTGCTCGGCGGCGCGCCTGCCCGCGACGAACTGATTCGTGAATGCGAAAAGCGCGGAGTTCCAGTTTGCCCGACCTATGGAATGACCGAAACCGCATCACAAATCGCCACCGCCAGACCCGAGGAGGCGTTTTCCTCCCTCGGAACGGTCGGCCGACCTCTCGTCTTCACCGATGTTACGGTTCTCGACGAAGACGGAAACCCGACCGAACCGGGCATCGCGGGCGAACTCGTCGTTTCCGGCCCGACCGTCATGGCGGGTTACTACGGCAATCCGGAAGCAACAAACGCGGCTTTCGGCGACTACGGCCTACACACCGGCGACGTTGGCTACCGCGACGAGGGGGGCCGGATTTGGGTGCTGAACCGGCGTTCCGACCGAATCGTCACCGGCGGGGAGAACGTCCACCCCGGCGAGGTCGTGGCGGTGCTCCGCGACCACCCCGCGATTCGCGAGGTTGCGGTCGTCGGCGTCGAAGACGACGAATGGGGCGAGCGAATCGGCGCGCTCGTCGTCCCAGTAGATGGCGAAACGGAAGCGATGTCCCTCGAATCAGTTCGAGAGTTCTGTGAAGGCCGCCTTGCAGGATACAAGCACCCACGACTGCTCGAAACGGCGGTTGAACTGCCGCGAACCACCTCCGGAACCATCGACCGCGAAGCAGTCCGCGAGCAACTGCGATAGGGACGTTCCAGTCGGTTTTCGTCAGTTTATCCGCAACGAATCCTTTTATTCGGTGGAAACCAACAAACCGCCGTGTGTACTCTCATTGTCGCGTGGCGGGTGTTCGACGGGACGCCAATCGTCGCCGCCGCGAACCGCGACGAGGCGTTAGGCCGTCCGTCACGTTCTCCCGCAGTCCTCGACCGTGACCCCCTCGTCGTCGCTCCGCAGGACGAAGAGGCCGGAGGAACGTGGATAGGCTACAACGAACACGGCCTGTTCGTCGGCGTGACGAACCGACCGGCCGAAATCGACGGAGAACGCTCCCGCGGGTTGCTGGTTCGGGATGCGCTGAGTCACGAGTCTTCCGCCGACGCCCTCGGATTCGTTCACGACGAACTCGCGGAACGGCAGTACGCCGGTTTCAACCTCTTGCTGGCCGATGCCGACGAAGCGACCGTTCTGGAGTGGGACGGCGTCCTCGAAACGACGCCCCTCGACCCGGGGTACCACGTCGTCGTCAACGAGGGAACGAACTGCGACGCACCGAAGTCGGAGCGGATTCTGAACGCCGTCCACCCCGACCTCAGCGAGGACGTTTCCGTCGCGCGGTGGCGCGAGCGAACGAAAACCGTACTCCGCGACCACGACATCGGGGCGTGCGTCCACGGCGATGATTACGGAACTCGCTCCTCGTCCATCGTCACCATTGCCGACGGGGGCGTCGGCACCTACGAGTTCGCCGATGGCCCGCCCTGCGAGACGGCGTACCGAAGCGTGGAAGGTCACCTTTAAACGCCCGCCCGTCCCTGTATGGAACATGAGCACGGCCACGTCCGAGGACGACCTCACCGAGGACGAGTTCGCAGGACTCGAACTCGTCCGCGAAACGGGCGGCATCCACCAGAGCGACTTCTGGAAACAGCTCGACGTTTCGTCGCGCAAGGGCAGTCGCATCATCGAATCGCTGGTCGCTAAGGGACTCGTCCAGCGCGAAAAGACCGTCTACGACGGACACAACACCTACTTCGTCACCCCCGCCGCGAAAGACCTCAATTTCGCCCTCCTAATGGCGGGCGACATGCTCTCGCCGTTTATCGGTGAGGAGGAAATTGACCCCGAAAGCGACGCCTTCTCGCAGTGGATTATGAACCTCGCTTACGAGGAGTAGACAGGATTCTTTTCGGTTATTGTGGTTTGGAGAGATACGAACAGCAGTATGCTTTGGAAACGTAGAAGCTGATTATTTGGGTTTTGAGTTTTTGCGATGAATCATAACCTCGAATGTGGGCGTCCTGTTTGGTTCCAATTCCGATTTGGTCTTTCAGCTTAAAAAGGTCGATGAAGCGGTCGCCTTCGTCAGTCGATTATTCCAGCGCGCTTCCGGTTCGAATCACTTGCTTCTCGCCGAACTTCGGCCCAATGAACTGCACGCCGACGGGGAGGCCGTCGGTTTCGCCCGCGGGAACCGAAATCGCGGGGAGGTTGGCGAGGTTCACGGGAACCGTGTTCGCGTCCGCGAGGTACATCTGGAGCGGGTCGTCCAGACTCTCGCCGAGTTCGAACGGCGGGGTCGGCATGGTCGGACTGGCCAGCACGTCCACGTCCTCGAAGGCGGAATCGAAGTCCTGTTTCACCCACGCGCGGGCGTCTTGGGCCTTCTTGTAGTATTTGTCGTGATAGCCCGCGGAAAGGGCGTAGGTGCCGAGCAGGATTCTGCGCTTCACCTCGTCGCCGAAGGCCTCCTCGCGGGCCTCGGAGAACACTTCGTTCCAGTTGCCGTCGTAGCCGCCGGAGTGGCCGTATCGGACGCCGTCGTAGCGCGCGAGGTTTGAGGAGGCTTCCGACATGGCGATGACGTAGTAGGCTTCGACCGCGTGTTCAACCGAGGGGAGCGACACTTCGTGGACGGTCGCGCCCTGCGATTCGAGGTCGTCCATGGCGTCCCAGAACTGTTCGACGACGCCGGAATCAGCGCCTTCGACGAGTTCCGTCGGAACACCGATGTCGAGTCCGTCAACGTCGCCGTCGGCGGCGCTGGCGTAGTTCGCGTCCGCGCCCTCGTCTCTGGTCGTGGCGTCGTGTTCGTCCGGGCCTGCGATAACGTCCAGCAGTTCGGCCGACTCCTCGACGGAGTTGGCAATCGGGCCGATTTGCTCCAGACTGTTCGCGTAGGCCACGAGACCGTAGCGCGAAACGAGTCCGTAGGTCGGCTTGATACCGACGACGCCGCAGAACGCGGCGGGACAGCGAATCGAGCCGCCGGTGTCGGTTCCGAGCGCGAGGTCTGCCTCACCTGCCGCGACTGCGGCGGCACTGCCACCCGATGAACCGCCGGGAACTTTGCCTTCCGCAACCGGGTTTTCCGTCGCGCCGAAAGCGGAAGTTTCCGTGGTGGTTCCCATGCCGAACTCGTCCATGTTTGCCTTGCCGACGATGGTCGCACCCGCGCTTTTCAACTTCGTCACGACGGTTGCGTCGTATGGCGGGACGTAGTCTTCGAGCATTGCCGACCCGCAGGTGGTTCGGATTCCCTCAGTGCTGATGTTGTCCTTGACGGCGACCGATTTTCCGGCGAGTGGGCCGTCTTCGTCGCCCTCGATTGTTTCCTCGGTGATGAAGATGGTGCCGTTTCCGCTCATGAGACGTTCGGCCCCTTGAAGTAGCCCTCTTCCGATTCCGACGCGTTCGCCAGTGCGTCTTCCTGTTCTAAACTATCCCGAATTTCGTCCTCGCGCATGACGTTCACGAGGTCGGTGTCGCGCTCGACTTCCGGAACCTCGTCTAGCGTTTCGAAGTATCCCAGAATGTCCGCGAACTGTCCGGCGAACTGCTCGGCGTCCTCCTCGGAAATGGCCACACGGGCCAACCGTGCGACGTGCCGAACCTCGTCAGGCCCGGGAGACGTATCGCTCATGTATTGACGAACCCGCGGGCAAGCGGTAAGGGTTTCGATACTCAACCCCATCCGGAGTTTTGAACGCACGTGTACGGAACCGCCGACTCCCCCGAAAAAAACGGAAAATCGGTCCCACACGGCAGGTTTTTCCGATGTAACAGTAGCGCCAATATGTTCTGGAAGATAGATACGAAATAATAGTTCAAAACCCACACTAGACTTAAGTTGATGCATGTCCTACGCAGTACGTCTATCGCTTCTCTAACTCTCTACCCTTCTTCGACAGCACGCGCCCATGACTGATACACGTACTCGACCAAACGAACGAACGGAGACCAGTGGCGAGCGAACGAAATCCGAGTCCAGCGAGCAGCAGTCAGACGAACAGCAGTCCAGCGAGCGCCACCCCGACGAACGGGTGGTTGACGAGCGAGAACGCTGTCCCGAATGCAGCGGTTTGTTGGTGACCGACGAAGAGCGTGGCGAGCGCGTCTGTGACGATTGCGGCCTCGTTGTCGAAGAGGATGCAGTAGACCGCGGGCCGGAGTGGCGCGCCTTCGACGCGAGCGAGCGCGAGCAGAAATCCCGGGTCGGCGCACCGACGACGACGATGATGCACGACAAGGGGCTTTCGACCAACATCGACTGGCGCGACAGGGACGCCTACGGCAACTCGCTGGGTTCCCGCCAGCGCGAAAAGATGCAGCGGCTCCGCAAGTGGAACGAACGGTTCCGCACCCGCGACAGCAAGGAGCGCAATCTCAAACAGGCGCTCGGCGAAATCGACCGCATGGCCAGCGCCCTCGGCCTGCCGGATTCGGTTCGGGAGATGGCCAGTGTCATCTATCGCCGCGCGCTGGACGAAAACCTCCTTCCCGGCCGCTCCATCGAGGGCGTTGCGACTGGCTCTCTGTATGCCGCGGCGCGACAGGCCAGAACTCCGCGCAGTTTGGACGAACTGACGGCGGTTTCGCGCGTCGAGAAGGACGAAATCGCCCGTACCTACCGCTACGTCGCCCGCGAACTCGGCCTCGAAATCGAACCCGCGGACCCGAAAAGCTACGTTCCCCGGTTCGCGTCGGAACTGGATTTATCGGACGAAACCGAGCGCAGGGCGCGGTCACTGCTCGATACGGCGACCGAGCAGGAAATCCACAGCGGCAAGAGTCCGGTCGGACTCGCCGCCGCGGCGGTGTACGCCGCCGCCCTGCTGACCAACGAGAAGGTCACACAGAGCGAGGTGAGCGAGGTAGCGAACATCAGCGAGGTCACGATTCGAAACCGGTATCACGAACTGCTAGATGCGGAAGAAGGGACGATAACGCCCTGAACGTGTCCGAAATCCTCTTTTGCGGCCGGTAATCGAAACCGTCAACCGGTATCGCGAATCCCAGTCTGCATGGAGACGACGCGACATTTCACCGCGACGATCTACGTCGTCCACGACGGCAAGTGTCTGTTGCACGAGCACGACCGACTAGGAATGTGGCTACCGCCGGGTGGGCACCTAGACCGCGACGAACTGCCGCGGGAGGCCGCCCTGCGGGAAGTCGAGGAGGAAACTGGGTTGGACGTGACGCTTCTCGAACCGCAACCGACGATTAGCGCCGACTTCGGCAGAGAGCTATCACCTGCGGAACACACCATGCTCTACGACATCGACAGTTTCGATGGGGAAGTCGCCCACCAGCACATCGATTTCGTCTACTATGGTGAATCGGCGAACCGAAACCTCTCGCCGGACGACGGCGAAGTTGCTGGCGATGGCTGGGAGTGGTTCACCCCGGGCGACCTCCGGGAACACGACGGGTTGACTGCGGAAGTCGTCACGCTCGGAATCGAGGCAATCGAACGTGTCGGCTCGAAGTAGAAAACCGGCGATTGGTGTGCAAGATGCCGGATTAGGCGGTGTATAATAAGGTCTTCCCAGTGGATTTTCGGGGGCATGAGCATCATCAACCGACTGTTCGGCAGCGACGAAGACCCCCGTCCCACCTACGTCTGTACCGGGTGTGGAAAAGCGTTCGACGACGAGCGAAAACTCTGCCCTGACTGCGGAAGCGAACAAATCGTCACATCGAGACAGTAACAGCCCACATTCATATCAGACTGTATAAAAAAGTACTTCCCGAGTCTCTATCTTCGAGAATTCCAAATAACGATTCAAACGCTGTTTTGTATCCGTTTAGCCCGTGTAGAATAATACGTATGACGAAATTCAGACAAATAGGAGATGGGATTTGTCAGTCAAGTTGGTCTGAAACTTATCCGTGCAGAACCGGCACGGTTCGAATGTAAAGCGTGTGGGACACGATACGAACTCGACAGGCAGGCGTGCGGTGAGTGTGGCGGTCACTGCATCGGCTATCACGATTCGTGGTTACAGAGTCGACTCACGGAAAGAACGCCACATCAACAGAGTTCTTAGACTGCTTCCAGTCGTGAGCGGACGTACTTGGTCACGTGGTCGTCCATCCGTCGTTTGTAGCCTGCTTGCCGCGCGAGTCGGTCGAGTTCGCGCGCGACGAGACTACCGTACTGCACCGCTTTCTTACCCCGATTCGCCACCGAAGTCGGGACGAACGCTCGGGCTGATTCCCTGAACGCCCATTTTCGAACACCATCTTCCGACACCAGCATTTTGCCCGGTAATCGAAGCGCAGTTCGAACGACGCGGTCGGAAAGCAGTGGTGCGACCGGCTCGACGCCCGCTGACCGGAGAGTCAACACGTCCCGCGCCAACTGCTCGGGGAGCGTCGAAATAGTCTCACGGGCCGCCCCGCGAACCGTTTCGGCCTCGACGCGGTGGTCTGCGCGCGCGACTTTTTCGTAACCGCCGAACAGTTCATCAGCGCCCTGTCCGACTGCGAGTCGGTCGTAGCCGTCCTCTCGCGCTCGCTCGGCGGTCAGATACAACGGAAGCGCGATTTGCACGTCCATCGCGTTCGTTCGGTCGATTGCGCGAGCGACCTCGGGAACCGCGCGTTCGATGTCCTCGTGCGTGAGTTCGACCACCTGAACCTCGCGGTTCATCGCCTCTGCGGCGGTTCGTGCGGCCTCCACGTCGTGGCTGTCCGGAAATCCGGCGACGTACAGCGGGCAGTCGAAGGCGCTGGCGACGACGGCGGAATCGACACCACCGGAAAACGCGACAGCGAGATTGTCCGACGAAATGTCTGCGAGGCTGTCTTCGACGGCCTCGCAGACTGCTCCAACTGCCTTGTCCTCGTCCTCGAAAATCGGGGGATTGGGCAGTTCCCACAGCTGTTCGTCGCCGTCATCAGTGCGAGCAAAGCCCGCGGGAACCGGATTCGGGTCGTCCAAATCCCGCGGGTCGTAACTCCACGTCGTCGGGTCGTCAGTCTCGGAGAAAATCGGATAACGACCCAAAACGTCGCGAACGAGTTTTGGAGATTTGCCCTCGTTCGCGGCCAGCTCTCCCGCGAATCCTCGCGTTCCCGGTAAGGGGTCGTTCGTCTCGATTGCACGTCGGACGAGGCCTGTCTCTGCACCCTGCATCATCCGAAATATTGGCCGACGCGGCTGACGACGCGGCGTTTCGCGCCGCCCGCGGCCTGCCGAAAGCTGATTCGCCACGGTGTCCGTTTGCCCTGTACCTCGGTTCGGCCGTCGACTATAGCACCTAAAATCGCCCTGCTGTCGCGGGTGGTTACGTCGATGTTCGTCACGGCTTGGCCGACCATCTCGCTGATGTGGGCGTCGCTTCCCGCCGTCATCGGAACGCCCTCCTCTCGAGCAAAATCCTTCGCGCGGCGGTTGCCCCGTCCAGTCAACAGGCGCGAATTGTACACCTCGATGGCGTCCGCCTGCGCGAGTTGTTTTCGGGTGACGTTCACGGCGACGCCGCTCCGTGATTTCTGGAAGGGGTGCGGAACGATTGCGACGCCGCCCTGTTCTCGGATTCGGTCGAGCGTTTCGCCGAACGGCAGTCCGGGCGGTACCTGTTCTTCGATACCCAACCCGAGGACGTGCCCGGCACGCGAGGTGATTTCCATGCCGGGAATGCCCACCAATCCGTATTCGGGGGCGAGTTCTGCGGCTTCGAGACTGGCATCGATTTCGTCGTGGTCGGTGACGGCGAGGGCGTCGAGGCCGACAGCCTTCGCCTGCTCCAAGAGCAGTTCCACCGGGTCACGACCATCGTGAGAGAGCGCGGAATGACAATGCAACTCGACCGAAAGCACGGCCGGAGGTTGGGAGGGGGATGGCAAAAGCAACTCGGTACGCGTTCGTGGAAATAACCGTCATCAATCGAACTGAAAATCACTCCCCGAAACTACAGCGGTTCGCGCCATTCGCTCGTGAGCCAACTGTAGGCGTGCCGCGGACGGCCTTTGACGAGTAGAGCCAATCCGACGAAGGCGACGACGAACGGCGTGAGTGTAAACGTGACTGTCTTCAGGACAATTTGTTCGAGAGGGTGGTGATGGAGGCTCATTGTTTTGTAGGGATTTTGTCGGGTGGTGTCGTCAGGTACATGAGTGGCCGGAGTTCGGTAAATGCTTTCTGGAACTGTACTTGATTGTGACTGTTCGAATTTATGAATTAAGTTACGTGGGTTCGGATGCTCGGAAAAAGTTGAGAAAACGCTTCCGACCTCCTGCCAATGGTATCACTCTGTGGCGCACAACTGACGAAGTGGATTTGGGTAGATTTCGCCGAACGATTTACTCTGCCATCCTGACTGAACGCTGTTGGGAGTGGTACATATTTACACGTAGTTCTGGCGTGTCGATGTCGTGGAACAGAATGGGAGAAGATAGATTAACAGCATATACAATTAGAATTTCCATCCTCGTTTAACAGCGCATCGTGAACTACGATACGTAACGTCTGCTTATACATATTGCAGACACTCGGCCGAAACTGTTAATCATATTCAGTCGTATGTTGTTTGTTGTCGGGTTGTTGCTGGATTGTCATAACCGAAATATCCCGACTGCGTGGAATTAACGTACGAAACCCCTACCCATCCACGCTTCGTTTTGGCCATTGTATCCTCGTGAATGTGTTGTATACATTCATTGCTGGACTATGAAAGGATCAATATCAGTGCTCCATTTGGTGTATAGTAGCATGCTCAGTTAACCGGTTTACAAACACGACCTTGTTGTGGCGAAAGTGAAACATCAGTTGTGAGTGGCAGGTTGCTTGCTTACGCAACCACTATATTTACACGAATTTGGCAATGATATAATCACTGTCGAGGTTCTGTGGAGAACAACCCTCGACACGGTTCCCCGCAATGCGGACGTGGAAAATCATGGCTGACTCCCCACGTCCTTTTCGAGAAGACTCTATGTAGATGGGTTCTATTGACTATTCAGCGATATTGGTATCGAACTCCCGTATTGTACGGGTAGCTTATATCGGTTACACAATAACATCCAAGTTCGTGCATATGGAAAGGCATTAATCCGCCCTATATCTACAGAACAGTGAATGAGTCTCTCCGAGTCCGACCGCGAGTTGGTCGTCGCCGAACTGGGCCGCGACCCGACTCCCGCCGAGGAAACGCTGTTCGAGAACCTCTGGAGCGAACACTGCGCGTATCGCTCGTCGCGCCCGCTGTTATCGGCGTTCGATTCCGAAAGCGAGGACGTCGTCATCGGCCCCGGCGACGACGCCGCCGTCGTCGCCCTGAACGATGATACCTACATCACGATGGGTATCGAGAGCCACAACCACCCGTCCTACGTAGACCCCTACGACGGCGCGGCGACTGGCGTCGGCGGCATCGTCCGCGACACGCTCTCGATGGGGGCCTACCCCATCGCGCTCGCGGACAGCCTCTACTTCGGCGGATTCGACCGCGAACACTCTCGCTACCTGCTGGAGGGCGTCGTGGAAGGAATCGCGGACTACGGCAACTCCATCGGCGTGCCGACCGTCGCCGGAAGCACGCAGTTCCACCCCGACTACGAGGGCAATCCGTTGGTCAACGTGGCCTGCGTCGGCCTGCTTTCCGCCGACCGACTCGTCACGGCGAACGCACAAGAACCGGGGAACAAACTCGTCCTCGTCGGGAACGGAACCGGTCGGGACGGCCTCGGCGGCGCGAGTTTCGCCAGCGAAGACCTCGCAGAGGATGCGGAAACGGAAGACCGCCCGGCGGTGCAGGTCGGCGACCCCTACACCGAGAAACTGCTCATCGAGGCCAACGAGGAACTCGTGGACGACGACCTCGTGGAATCGGCCCGCGACCTCGGCGCGGCGGGACTCGGCGGTGCCTCCAGCGAACTGGTGGCCAAGGGCGGCCTCGGCGCGGACATCGAACTCGACCGCGTCCATCAGCGCGAACCGAACATGAACGCGCTCGAAATTCTCCTTGCTGAATCGCAAGAGCGCATGTGCTACGAAGTTCGGCCCGAAAACGTCGATGCAGTAGCCGACATCGCCGAGAAGTACGACCTCGGCTGTTCCGTCATCGGCGACGTGACCGACGGGAACTACGTCTGCACATTCGAGGGCGAGACGGTGGTGGACGTATCCGCCGAGTTCATCGGCGACGGTGCGCCGATGAACGACCTGCCCGCGGAGGAACCGACGCAACCCGAAACCGACCTGCCGAAATTCGACCTCGGGGATGCGTTCGAAGCAGTCGTCGGCTCCCCGAACTGCGCGAGCAAACAGTGGGTCTACCGGCAGTACGACCACGAAGTCCAGACCCGCACCGCGACCCCGCCGGGCGACGACTCGGCAATGATGGCGATTCGACGCGCCGAACTCGGATTGGCGTTCACCTCGGGCGCGAATCCGCACTGGACGACTGTTTCCCCCTACGACGGTGCCCGCGCAGTCGCACTGGAAAACGCGACGAATCTGGCGGTGAAGGGCGCGGAACCGCTCGCCGCAGTGGACTGTCTGAACGGTGGCAATCCCGAAAAACCGGACGTGTACGGTGGGTTTTCCGGAATCGTGAACGGCCTCGCGGACATGTGTAGTGAACTCGACGTTCCGGTCGTCGGCGGGAACGTCTCGCTGTACAACGACTCGCCGAGCGGCCCGATTCCGCCAACGCCGACGCTGGCGATGACCGGGACGACTGCGGAGTACGACGCCCCGCCAGCTCAGTTTTCAGGCCAAGGTACCCTTCTGCTAGTCGGCGAATCCTCCGGCGCACTCGGCGGGTCTGAATATCTCGCACAGATGGGTGGAAGCGACCGATTCCCCGACCTGCCTGAAAACGCATCGGAGGTCGTTTCTGCTCTCGTTTCGGTCGCTACACAGGATGGAACGCTCGCAGTGCATGACGTGAGCGACGGCGGTCTAGCGGTGACGCTGGCCGAGATGGTTTCGGCGGATGCTGGTGCATCTGTTTCCCTTCCCGACTCCGCAGAATCGCTGTTCAGCGAACTGCCGGGTCGTGCGGTCGTCGAGACGACGACGCCCGATGCTGTGGAAGAAGCATTTGAGAAAATTGCACCCGTCACCGAACTCGGAACCGCGGACGAGTCGGGCGCGCTGGAAATCGAAGTTGGCGACGAAACACTTCGTTGGTCGGCAGAAGAGATTGCGGAACTACGCGATGTGCTCGCTCGGGAACTGGACTAAGTGCGCTCGTCGGTAGTGAGAGAGCGAGAAGTGTGGTATCGGCTTTTTATGCGAGCAGTAGCGGAATGCCGAACACGACTGCGAGTCCGATGACGGTGACGAGCATACCGGTCGTCACTTGGCTCATCGAGAACTCCTGCATCGGGGACGTTACTCGCTCTATTTCTCCGGGTTCGTATTCGTGACCACTCATGCCTTTGCGTCGGTTCGCCCGGTACTTCGGTGTATCGGTGTTTGGATGGAAGAGAGTGTGTCGAAGAAATCTCGACTGCGAGTAGCACGGAACTGCGTTCCGCGGACAGTCGAGCGGCGAGACGACGGTAGTGCAGCGAGACGACGGTAGTGCAGCGAGACGACGGTGAAGCCGCGAGCGCGGTGCGGTGACGGTCTGATTGAAGTCGTGATTTGCTATCGAAAACAACCAACTGGCACAGTAAAAATCAAAAGCAAACAATCGAATAGCAACCGAAATACAACTCGAATGCCCATTACTCAAATCCAAGCGAGCGATTCGAAGACAAATCGTACTCGATAGAAGACCCCTGTTGAACGAACTCGTAGTCCGGGTCGGTCAGATACACTGCACCATCTTCGACGGTCACGTCAACCGAATCGAGGACGGCGTCTTCACACGGGCCGTAAGAACAGACGCCGGAATCGGCTTCGAACAGCGCGCCGTGTTTGCCGCAGACGAGTTCACCGTCGCGCATGGTCGCCCCGTTACCCTTGTCGAGACGCACGTCCGTCCAGTGCTGGCAGTAGTTTTTCCACGCGAGCACGTCCTCGTCCTGCGTGACCAACACGGCTTCCTCCTCGTCGAAGCCGTCCCGAATCGTGAACAGGAAGGTGCTGTCGTCGGGGAGTTCCGAAAGCGCAGCGATGCGGCTGTTCTCGTCCATCGCCGGGGAGTTGCTTGCGAAGACGCTTGAGGCTTTTCAATGGGAGTGCATCAGTAGTGGCGTGATTCCACCAGCGCGTCGAAGGCCGTCGCGAGTTCGCGGGTAACGGAACCGATCTCCAATTCGGTATCACCGAGAGAACCGACCGGGCGAACTTCCCACGTCGTGTTCGTCAGAAACGCCTCGTCCGCGCGCCGGAGGTCGACCGGGCGATAGCAACCGGTTCGAGTTGGAATCCCCAACTCGTCGGCCAGTTCGAGGACGACCGTGCGGGTGATTCCGGGCAGAATCGCCCCGGAAAGCGAGGGCGTGTGGAGCACGCCCTTACGGACGAAAAACAGGTTGCTCGTCGCGCCCTCCGTGAGGTTCCCATCCAAATCGAGCATGAGCGCCTCGTCAGCCTCGGTTTCGAGGCGGGCCAGAGTCCCGTTCAGGTAGTTGTGCGTTTTCGCGTGCGCCGGAAGCGCGTGGTCGGGAACCCGCCGAGTTTTCACGATTTCGGCGGTGGCCGGGGCATCCCAGACGGAGGTTCCGCGTTTCCCCCCACGCGGAAGTTCGGAAACGATGACGACGACTGTCGGATTGTCCGCCGGGCCGGGCGTCAATTTCCCGGCTTGAACACCACGCGTAATCGAACATTTGACGTATGCGTCCCGCAGGTCGTTTGCTTCCAACGTCTCGTGGATTCGCTTTCGAAGCTCTCCGTCGCCGATTCCGTGGTCGATGGAGAGCACATCACAGGTTCTCCGGAGGCGATTTGCGTGGGCCTCCCACTCGAACATCGTGCCGCCGTAGGCGCGCAGGGTTTCGAATCCGGCGTCGCCGTACATGAATCCCCTATCGCGGACGCTGACCGTCGCTTCCTCCGCGGGGACGAGATTTCCGTTCACGTGGTACTGCATGGTTTTGGTTTATCGCTTCACAGCATCGCACGATTCGCAGAAGTTCCGAATCATCCGTTTTCCCTCGTCCGTGAGGATGCTCTCGGGATGGAACTGCACGCCGATGTGCGGTAATTCTGCGTGTCGAACCCCCATCACGGTTCGACGGTCGTCCGCGGTCTGGGCGATTTCGACCAGCACCTCCGGCAGGTCGCCGCGTTCGACCGCCAACGAGTGATAGCGCCCGACTTCGAACGTTTCGGGGAGTCCGGCGAAAATTCCGTTTCCGTCGTGGGCCACGGTCGAGGGCTTACCGTGGACGACCTCCGGAGCGTGAACCACGGGCGCGCCGTTGGCAGCACAGAGCGCCTGATGGCCCAGACAGACCCCGAGCGCGGGATAGGTCGTCTCCGTGAAGATGGGAACCGAAACCCCTGCGTCGTCCGGCGTTCCGGGACCGGGCGAAACGACGATGCCGTCCGGGTCGAGTTCGCGGATGCCCGCGATGTCGATGGCGTCGTTTCGCCGGACGACCACCTCGTCGGCGAACTCGCCCACGTACTGGACGAGGTTGTAGACGAACGAGTCGTAGTTGTCGATGACGAGAATCATTTTCGAGGGTTTGTGTGGGTTTCGCGTCTTGGTCGTGAGTTTCGCGGGTTTCCGCTAAACCTTGTTGGTTCGATTGGATTTTGAGATTTGAGAGGGGCAAACAGACGCACTACGAGGGGGATGAAAAGTAGTAATCGAAATTTTCTCAGATCAGATAGTGCGAGCAAGTCACGACTCCAATCAGACCGCCACCGCGACGGCCACACACCTCCCCAACCGATTCCCGCCACTCACTGCGTTCGTTCTGGTCATCCCTCGCGCGAACCCAGCAGACCCTCGGCGGTAAACGCCTCGGGCTTGCTGACGCACGCGCCATGGAGTTGGTGAAGTTTCAGAAAAACAAAGAGACCACGCGGCGCGCGAAGGCGAACCCTCCGGTTCGCCCGCGCGAGGTCGTCGTGAACGAAGTGAGCGACGGCTCGGGAGTCGCAGGCCCGTTCAGGGAGCGAAGCGACTGAGCAGGAACGTCTTCCGGTGGAGGACTGAGCGACGATAGGAACGAAGGAGTCGGTTGGGGAGGCTGTGGTGCGGTTGCTGTTTCATGGGAGCCGGCAGTAGCTAGCAACACCGAGAAAGAGGTCGGTTCAGATTCTATGCTGGAGCAACACTCTCTGAAATACCGCCCCTGATTCACAATACCACTTTCTCAAACCCGTCATTCCACCGAAAACCCATCCTCGCGCTCCAAGGCTTCGTCAATCGCCTTCACGAGCGCCTTTCCTTTGGCCAGCGTCTCTTCGTACTCCAGTTCCGGCACGGAGTCGTGGACGATTCCGGCCCCGACGCGCAGGTGGTACTCATCTCGATGGCGAACCAGCGTCCGGATGACGATGTTCAGAGTTGCCCGGTCGTCGAAGCCGAGCATGCCGATACTTCCGGTGTACGGCCCGCGACGCGTCGATTCCAGTTCGTCGATGATTTCCATCGTTCGGGGTTTCGGCGCGCCGGTAATCGTCCCGCCGGGGAACAGCGCCGCGATTGCATCGGTCAATCCAACTCCGGAACGCCGCCGTCCGGCGACCTCCGAAACGAGGTGCATCACCTCGGAATATCTGTCCACCCGGCGGTAATCCGTCACCTCGACAGTTCCGTACTCGGCGATTTTCCCGCAGTCGTTGCGCTCCAAATCCACGAGCATCGCGTGTTCGGCGCGCTCCTTTTCGTCACCGAGCAGGTCGGCTTCGAGTTCCGCGTCCGCCGCCGCAGTTTCCCCCCGCGTTCGAGTTCCCGCGATGGGTTCCGTGACGATTCGTTCGCCCTCGACTGAGAGCAGGAGTTCCGGACTGGCACTGACCAAATCGACGCCCGGAAATTCGATGAGCGCGGAGTACGGCGCGGGATTCACGCGCCGAAGCGCGTCGAAGGCTTCGACGGGATGCACACTCGCGGGCGCTTCGAGTCGCTGGGAGACGTTCGCCTGAAACGTCTCGCCGTCGCGGATGTACCGCTTGACGGCCTGCACGCGCTCCGCGAACGCCTCCTCGCCGCAACTGCTGACGAACGGCCCCTGTTCGTCGGTGGGCGGGTCGCCGACCGCTTCGTCGCCGACGATTGCAGATTGGGCGAGGACACACGCCATTTCCTGAGCTTTTTCGTAGGTCGCGTCTGGATTATCGGGGTCGCCGAGTCGCGGACAGGCCGTCACTCGGAGGGTCGTTTCCGGCGTCTCGACCGCTTCACCGTGCGTTTCCCACGACGCAACGCAGTCGTACAGTCCGAACTGGAGTTGCGGCAGGGTTCGGTCGTCCGTCGCCAACCCCGGAAGTGTCTCCAACTCGCGCACGAGGTCGTAGGAAAGCCAGCCGAACAGGCCGCAGGGATACGGAACGCTACAGTCCCCGCGAATCAGTTGTTCGTCGTCCAGTACGCCCGAAAGCGCGGCGAGGCTCGTTCCCGACTCGTTAGCGGACTCACCGCTTGCTCCGCCGAACAGCGAGTTCGCACCCTGTCGCGCCTGCAGTCGCGCTGTCGGTTCGACGCCGAAATAGCCCCACCCCGACTGTCCACCCGTCGTTGCCAAATAAAAGCCGCCGGAACCGTCTCGTGCGCGTCGATAGGCGAGAAACGGGTCGTCCACGTCGATTCGAACTTCGACGGGGATTCTCGCGCCGCGCGGTGCGTCGCGAGCCACCTCGCGGTACGCAGACCACGAGGTGACGACCGCCGGTTTCTCACATCGATTTTGCACGCTCTATCCAGCCTTCGATTCGCTTCGCCGAGAGGTCGGTTTCTGTCGCGAGTTCCTCGGAATCGGCGACCGCCAACTCCGCCGTGTCGGCCACGCCCGCGTTGCGAAGTCGCTCAGCGTACGCCGGGCCGATACCTTTCACGTCTTCGAGCGGTCTGCCAGCCTCGGTCTCCGGTTCGGGTTCCGCCGCCTGTTCAATTTCATCGACGGGTTCCTCGGTCTCCGGTTCCGCGTCCCCGGTTTCCACTTCCTCGGATTCCGCTTCTTCGATTTCCTCCGGGCCGGGTTCGGGTTCCGTCGCCTCGGTTTGTGCGGGCTGTCCCGCTTCCGCGGACGGCCCGGTGGCCTCCGCCGGTTCCGCGGCGGTTTCCGGTTCCGACTCGGCTTTCGATTCGGCTTCGGCCTCCTCGATGTGGTCGGTCGGTTCGTCCACGAGGTCCTCGGTCGAGACGCTCGCGTCCGATTCCGGGGTCGCGTCCGATTCCGGGGACTCGTCGGGTTCTGTCTTTTTCACCGCTTTCTCGTTCGTCGCATCCGGTTGCTCTCGCGTCTCGGTCGGTTCGCGTTCTATCGTCACGCCGGAGTCGCGCTGGCGCGTTTGCGAACGCTCATCGCCAAGACCGAGCAGCGATTTCAGCCGTGTGATAAGCCCCATTACGTGACTGTACAAAGTCCCATCACTTAAAGGCGTCTTCGCAAGGCGGCGTCCATCCGTTCGACGGGAGCCGATGCGTCTGTCCATATTTCAAACGCCGCGACGCCTTGAAACAGTAGCATCCACGCGCCGTCGATGGTCGTGGCCCCGATGTTGGCCGCCTCGCGCAGAAGTGTAGTTTCGAGCGGTCGGTACACTGCGTCCATCACCGCGAGGCCGGGGTGAAGAACCGCTTGCGGAACCGGGGAAACGTCCTCCTCCATCCCGACGCTCGTCGCGTTGACCAGCACGTCCGCCTCGGGAACGATGTCGCCCAACTCGTCCAGTCCGTGCGCGCTCGCGCCCGGCACGTCCTCGGCTAGCGATTCGGCGCGCGCGACCGTTCGGTTGGCAATCCGAACCGTCGCGCCCTCGTCTGTCAGCATGAACGCGATCGCGCGGGCCGCCCCGCCAGCACCGACGACGACCGCGGATGTACCGTCGAGCGCCACGTCGTGGCGGGAGAACGCGCGGCGCGCGCCCTCTGCGTCCGTGTTGTGGCCGGTTGGAGTTCCAGAGCCAGAGAAATCAATCGTGTTCACCGCGCCGATTCGCTCCGCGAGCGAATCGGCTTCGACATGGGAGAGGGCGTCTTCTTTGAACGGAATCGTGACGTTCAATCCCTGGATGCCGAGGGCCTGTGCGCCCTCGATTGCTGCCTCGATTTTTTCTGGTTCAAAAGTTACATATCTCGCGTTCAATCCGAGTTCGTCGTATGCTGACTCGTGCATCGGTGGTGACAGAGAGTGGCCGACGGGATTGCCGAGCAGTCCGTAAACGTCCATACGTCATCTGTGGTCTGCTAACGAATAACCCATTCGTCGGAAGTAATATATATTGGTGGTGAAATGAATCAGGAAGACAATGTACGCGCCGCAACTCACGATGGGAATGTCCACCGACCTGCTGTTACTGCTCGGTGGTATCGTCCTCCTCTATTTCGGTGCAGAACTGCTCGTGGATAGCGCATCGTCGCTCGCGC
This sequence comes from Haladaptatus litoreus, assembly GCF_900156425.1. Taxonomy (GTDB): domain Archaea; phylum Halobacteriota; class Halobacteria; order Halobacteriales; family Haladaptataceae; genus Haladaptatus; species Haladaptatus litoreus. Next base: position 715,343 of record NZ_FTNO01000001.1, on the reverse strand, counting down.
TCGGCGTCGGCATCGCTCCGGTGACTATCGGCGTTACAATCATCGCCTTTGCGACGACCGCGCCGGAACTGTTCGTCAGCCTCATCGGTGCTGTCTCCGTCTCCGGCGACATCGGCCTCGGCAACATCGTCGGGTCGAACATCGCCAATATCGGCCTCGTGTTGGGTGCGTCCGCACTCGTCCAACCGCTGGCAGTCAACCGCGACTTGCTATGGCGACACGGGTCGTTCATGCTCGCCGCCGTCGTCCTCCTCGTCGTTCTGGGAAGCGACGGCGTGCTCGGTGCGGCTGACGGCGCGCTGTTGCTCGCCGTTCTCGTCATCTTTACCATCTACATCCTCCGGCACACGCGCCGCGGCGGCGACGAGGCCGCCGTCACCGACGAAGTCGGCGACGACGGAACCGTCAACGTGCGCACCGTCGGCATGTTCGTCCTCTCGGTTGCCGTCCTGCTGGCGGGGTCGCGTCTGCTCATCATGGGAAGCGTCGAACTACTCCGCGGGTTCGGCTTCTCCGACCTCTTCATCGGCCTCACCGTCGTGGCGTTCGGCACCTCGCTTCCCGAACTCGCCACCTCGATGGTCAGTTCCGCCCGCGACGAAGCGGACTTGAGCATCAGCAACGTTATCGGGAGCAACATCTACAACATCCTCGCGGTTATCGGCGTGCTGGCGCTGGTCGTCCCCGTGAACGTTCCGGTTGCGACGCAGAACTTCGAGTTCCCGTTCCTCATCGCCTTCACCGTCGGCGCGATGGCACTGATGGCACACCGACTCCACGTCTCGCGATTTAACGGTCTGATGCTCGTCGCCGGATACGGTGCGTTCGTCTTCCTCTTATTCCCCTGATTCCGGAACGCAAGGATTACCTTAAGCGACCAGCAACTGATTTTCGATGACCGGACGATTACGACATCCTCTTACAGCAGTTTTGCTTTCGGTGCTTCTGACGGCACCGTGGATGGGGCTGTGGGCGACTGGAAACGCCCATTCCCTTTCGACACTCCAAACGATTGCCATCACAGGAATCTCGGTACTCGGGGCATCGTTTTTGCTCGCATGGGGTGCCGAGACGGCGGAGGAAGACGTTCCACGCGCGTTCGCGCTCGCTATCCTCGCCGTTCTCGCCGTCGCGCCCGAATACGCAGTTGACGCACTGTACGCGTGGAATGCGGGCGCGTTCGCCGGAACCCCTCGCGGGACGGAGAACGCGAGCCTCGCCGTCGCGAACATGACCGGCGCGAACCGCATCCTCATCGGACTCGGTTGGTCGGCTATCGCCGTGTTCGCCATCTACAAAGCGAAGACGACGAACGACCCCGCGGTCGAAAGTCGGAGGGGCTTCCTCGCCGACCGGGTGAAACTCGACCCGGATATTTCGACTGAAATCCTCTTCCTCTTCGCCGCAACCGTCTACGCCTTCTTCGTGCCCCTCGGCGACGGCATCGGATGGCCTGACATGGTGTTCCTCGTCGGCCTGTACTTCACGTACATCATCTTCACGCTGAACGCGCCGCACACCGACGAGGAGCAGGTCGGCGTCCCGGCGTACTTCCAGTCGTTCAAAAAGAGCATTCGTGTTCCCATCTACCTCGGGATGTTCGCGTTCTCGGCTGTCGTCATTTTCACCGCCGTCGAACCGTTCGCGCATGGATTGGAGGCATACGGAGAGCAAATCGGCGTTCCTTCGTTCCTGATGATTCAGTGGGTTGCGCCGCTCGCCAGCGAGAGTCCGGAACTCATCGTCGTCGCGTATCTGGTCAACAAGGCGCGTTCGACGGCGGCGTTCAACGCGCTCATCTCCTCGAAACTCAACCAGTGGACGCTCCTCATCGGAACCCTCGTCCTCGTGTACAGCATCTCGCTCGGCAGTCTCGAAACCCTGCCGCTCGGCCAGAAACAAGCCGGTGAAATCTGGCTCACCGCCGCACAGAGCTTCTTCGCGCTGTCAATTCTGGTCAACTTCACCATCAGCATCCGCGAAGCCCTCGCACTGCTCGTGTTGTTCCTCGTACAGTTGTACCCCGACTTCCACCACTACGACGCACTCATCGCGTTCAGCGCCGTCTACATCGTCCTCGGACTCGCGCTGTTGGCGACTCGTCGGGAGGCGCTGCAATTCCTCGTCGGCCGCGTCTACAAGCGCATTTCCGGCGGCGAACCGGCACCGGCAGAACAGGTCTGACCGTTTCGGCACTTCGATAGTGCCCGTAGAAGTCAACCCACATTCGACGCCCTTTTTCGATTTTAGCACGGAGTTCTGACCATGATTGCCGTCGTCGTCAGCCGCGCCGATTATGCGTCGGAACACATCGGCGAGTATCTGCGTTCGGAAGCGGAGTGGACGGAAAACGAAGACGATTCTCGCCCCGACGCCGACGGTGGCGGGGCGTACTACCAGCGCGAGGGATTCGAACTCCGCGAGTTCGAATCCCTCCACCTCGACATCGAGAACGTTGCAGAGGCGTTCTCGGATCCTGAGATGCTCGTCTTCGCCTCCCGCCATTCGGGCGATACCGGCCCACTGCTGACGGCACACTTCACGGGCAACTTCGGCCCGGCGGAGTACGGCGGAACGGACGGAAATCTCGCGGAAACGTCCCCGAACGCGCAGAAGAAACTGCTCGATTCGTTCGACAAGCACGCGCCGGAATCCTACGAGGTCGGCATGGAGTGTACTCATCACGGGCCGAGCGAAGTTGGCGTTCCGTCCATGTTCGTGGAACTCGGAAGCGGCGACGAACAGTGGAGCGATTCCGACGCGGCGCGCGCAGTCGCGCAGGCCATCCTCGACCTTCGCGGCGTCGAACCGACGCGTGAGCGACAGCTGGTTGGTTTCGGCGGCGGTCACTACGTCCCGCGCTTCGAGCGAATCGTCCGCGAGACGGACTGGGCCGTCGGCCACATCGCCTCGGACTGGAATCTGGAGGAACTCGGGTCGCCGGAGAAGTCACAGGCACGGGAAACGATTCGGCAGGCGTTCGAGCGAAGCGGCGCGGAGTACGCAGTCTGTGAGGGAGCGTACCCGGAACTGGAATCGGTCGTCGCCGACCTCGGCTACCGAATCGTGAGCGAGACGTGGGTTCGGGAGGTGTCCGGGGTTTCCCTCTCGCTCGGGGAAGAACTGGAAACCGAACTGTCGTCGGTCGAATCCGGACTGCGATTCGGGGAGATGGCGGGCGACGTGGACAGTGCGGACGACACTAACAGTGCGGGCGACACGGACGATGCAGACGACCCGAACGAGTTCGAAGTCGTCTCGCTTCCCAGCGACTTACTCGACAGCACGACGGGAATCGACCGCGAGGAGACGCGAGACGCGGTTGCAAAGCACGCCATCGCGTTCGAAACCGAACAAGGGGGAACGCGAGTTTCGGGGCGGGCGGCAGTTCACGGCCCGGGCGATTACGACGCCATCATCGACGCGCTGGCGGCGCTTCTCGACCGAAAGTACGACGAGGTCGAACGAACGCCGGACGAAATCGTGGCGCGTGAGGTCGGCTTCGACCCCGAAAAAGCCCGGAAACTGGGTGTTTCGGAGGGACCGAAATTCGGGAAACTCTCGGCGGGAACCGCGGTAACGGTCGCAGAACGGACGATTCCCCCGGAAGCCGTGCGAACCGAACGCACACATCGGTTTTCCATATGATTTTGGAACGTTTCGCGTGGTAAATCAGTTGGTCACATATTGATTAATACATGTGTGATGTGCGAACGGTCGTCAGACGTGCGTCATCCAGAGGGGAAAGATAATTAATCTGCGTTGGTAAACCAAACCTCAAGGATGGACTCCATTGTCGAAGACGCCATTGAGGAGGCAGAAGGGGAGCAACAAAACGCCTCCCAGACGCAAATCGGTGGTGCCAGAAACGAGGCCGCCCCGTCGGGTACGACCCCATCGGGCACGATGACCGACGATCAACTACAAGACGTACTCAAAGACCTCCAGACGAACATCACCGTCGTCGGCTGCGGCGGTGGCGGAGGAAACACGGTCAACCGAATGGCCGAAGAAGGAATCCACGGCGCGTCGCTGGTCGCCGCGAACACCGACGTTCAGCACCTCGTGGAAATCGAAGCGGACACGAAGATTCTGATGGGCGAGCAAAAGACCAGCGGACGCGGCGCAGGGTCGCTTCCGCAGGTCGGCGAGGAAGCCGCGCTCGAAAGTCAGGAGGATATTTATGACGCGATTCAGGGCTCGGACATGGTGTTCGTCACCGCTGGACTCGGTGGCGGAACCGGAACCGGCAGCGCCCCGGTCGTCGCAAAAGCCGCGCGCGAAGCGGGCGCGCTGACGATTGCCATCGTCACGACGCCGTTCACAGCGGAAGGTGAAGTCCGACGCACCAACGCCGAGGCCGGACTGGAGCGACTGCGCGACGTGAGCGACACGGTCATCGTCGTCCCGAACGACCGACTGCTCGACTCCGTGGGTAAACTGCCCGTCAAGCAGGCGTTCAAGGTCGCGGACGAAGTTCTCATGCGCTCCGTGAAGGGAATCACGGAACTCATCACGAAACCCGGACTGGTCAATCTGGACTTCGCCGACGTTCGTACCGTCATGGAAAAAGGCGGCGTAGCGATGATTGGACTGGGCGAGAGCGATTCGGATTCGAAGGCACAGGACTCGGTCAAAAGTGCCCTGCGCTCGCCGCTCCTCGACGTAGACATCAGCGGCGCGAAATCCGCGCTGGTCAACGTCACCGGTGGCAACGACATGTCCATCGAGGAGGCGGAAGGCGTGGTCGAACAGATTTACGACCGCATCGACCCCGACGCACGCATCATCTGGGGTACCTCCATCGACGAGGACCTGGAGGGCTCCATGCGCACCATGATTGTCGTCACCGGCGTTCAGTCGCCGCAAATCTACGGTCGCAGTGACGAAGAGCGGGCGCAAGCACAAAGCCAGACGAAAGACATCGACTACGTCGAGTAATCGAACGGTTTCTCTTTCTCAACGAAACCAATCGAATGACCCTGCACCGACGGCAACTGCTTTCCAGCATTCCGCCAGCGGTGGCGTTCTCTGGTTGTTCCGCGTTCGGTTCGCAGTCGGTCGAACTGTCGAACGTCTCGCTCATCAATCTCGATGATTCGTCCCACGATATTCACGTCCGTATCGAGCGCAAGGGAGAGACGGTTCACGGGCAGACTATTCGCTCGCCCGGTCGTCAGAATTGGGAACGAAATCGAATCCCGCGCCGGTAATCGACGAACCGTGGACGCACGAAAAAGGACAGTTCACCATCGAAGCCCGCATGGACGACGGAGAGTGGAAACGCCAGCAAATTCTTGCGAGAAATCGTTCGGGAGAGTGTTATTGGGTCGTGATTCGCGTTCGAACTGCCGATCGACTGGAATTTCCGCTCGATTCGATGGCAAGCGGTTGTCAATAAGTGGGGGTGCTTCCCCTGTCTACACAAACGACGCTCTCGGCTGACCTTGGAAAGATAGAAAAAGCCCGATAGCTAAACACAACTAACTATGGATGTCAAACTCGATGTCGCGTCGTACATTCGCGTGCTCAAACTGGCGAGTACACCCTCGTGGGACGAATTTTCACAGATTTCGAAGATTGCTGGCGCGGGTATCCTCCTCGTCGGACTGCTCGGCTTCACCATCTTCGTCGTGATGAGCTTCCTCCCGGCCTAACTTAAATACCATGTCAATTTACGCAGTAAAGACCACGGCAAGTCAGGAACGCACCGTCGCGGATATGATCGTCAACCGCGAGGAACCGGAGATTCACGCCGTTCTCGCCCCCGACTCGCTGACGAGTTACGTCATGGTCGAGGCGGAAGACGACGCGGTCATCAGCCGCGTGCTGGAGGAGATTCCTCACGCCCGGAGCATGGTGCCCGGCGTGAGCAGTATCTCCGAAGTCGAACACTTCCTCTCGCCCACGCCCGACGTGGAGGGTATCGCGGAGGGAGACATCGTGGAACTCATCGCTGGCCCGTTCAAGGGCGAGAAAGCCCAAGTTCAGCGCATCGACGAAGGTAAAGACCAAGTGACGGTCGAACTGTACGAAGCGACCGTTCCGATTCCGGTTACCGTGCGCGGTGACCAGATTCGTGTGCTGGATTCAGAGGAACGGTAAAAGTCGACCCTCTCACGCCTCGTCCCCGGCGTGAACCACGAACTCCAGCGCGTTGACGAGGTAGTGAGCGACGACCACGACCAGCAGGCTTCCCGTGGCGATGAAGGCGGCGGCGAGCACGCCGCCAAGCGCGCCCGTCACGAGGATTCCGGCCGGGCCTTGCGCGCCGTGTCCGACCGCGAACGCGATTGACGACAGCGCGGCCAGAAGCCACGGTGACAGGCCGTAGCCGCTGGCCAGCACGCCGATGAGCGCCGAGCGAAACAACAGTTCTTCGAACCCCGCGATGATGGGTAGAGCACCGCCGAGCAGGAGCACCCATCCGCGGAGCGAATCCGGCGTCAGCATCTCGCGCAAACCGTCTTCGTAGTCGATGCCCAGCGTGTCTGCCCCGCGCTGGCCGAGTTCGTTCGCCACGAACAACGCGACGCCGAGGGCGATGCCGATTCCAAGTTGAAGCAGGGTCGCGGATTCGACACCGAGTGCGATGGCCGGGATTCCGGCCAGCACTGCCGCGACGACGAGCATCACGCCGAACAGCCCTTGGCTCAGCGCGACGTTCAACAGAAGCATCTTCGTCGTCATCTCGTACTCCTGATGCGACTGTTCGTCCTCGGGATTCGACTCGAAATCTGGACGTGGTTCAGGATCCGGACGTGGTTCGGAAACGGGGTGGGATTCGGACTCCAGATACGGTTCGGAATCGGGTTGCGATTCGGACTCCGGAGATGAGTCCAAATCAGGCTTCGAGTCGATTTCAGACACCGCGGACTGGTCGTCCTCCCCGGCCAGCATCGCTTGGGAGGCCCGCGCCAGCGCGATGAGGATGACGAGGACGACCAGTGTGACAGCAGTGAAAGCGTTCCAGTTCGGCGCGGGCATTCGTTTCCGTGTAAGGTCTTTGGTAGGGAAAAGCTATCTACTCACGACGTTCTCGATGGTTGATGTGGTATTGAGTGGGTTCCTTGACTGCAGAAGCTACGATTCCACGCCACGACCTCTCCGAAATAGTGTTCTCTGTGATGGAATGCTGGCTGCAGATGCCGACTCCAAGCCACGCCTGCGAAAGCGGAACTGCTTTCGCGGCACAGGAAATCTTCGATTTCCCCCTCGCCCCCACTCAATCAATCGTTCGTGGCTCCGCCACGAGTGACCGCGTAAACGAGGGCGTGGCGTAGAGTCGTGATTTGTAGTGTCCCGTTTGAATTAACCATCACACAACAAACTCGAGATACAAATCGGTCATCTTCGACGCGAAATCTTCGGAGACAGACCATTCATCATCGCAACTCACGACTGCGAAAATAGAAAAAACGAATCCTGCGGGTACCGGCTACTGCGGGCTGGGGCGGCCCGTATTGCCGCCGATTTCGCGCTCCAGCGCGCTTCCGGTGATGTTCTTCAGGCGGTCGATAAGACCGTCCTTTTCGGGTTCACCCGAGAGGGCGACTTCGAGCACTTCGCTGATGTGCGAGACGGGGATGATTTCGACCATCTCCTCGTACTCTTCTTCTATCATCACGTCTTGCTCGTTCGCCTTCGGGATGATGACCGTCTTGATGCCCGCCTTCGCGGCGGCCTCGATTTTGTGGGTCACGCCACCGACGGGGAGCACGTCGCCGCGCACCGAGAGCGAACCGGTCATGGCAACGTCCTGCTCGACCGGCGCGTCTTCCAGCGCGCTGATGACGGCCGTAGCGACCGTGATGGACGCCGAGTCACCGTCAACGCCCTGCTGGCCAGCCTGCACGAACTGGATGTGAACGTCCTTCTCGCTGATGTCCTCGTCGCTGAACTTCTTGATGATGGCGGAGACGTTCTTCACGGACTCCTCTGCCATCTCTTTGAGTTGGCCAGTCGCGATGACTTGGCCGGGCCCCTGCGACGGCGTCACTTCGGCCATCACGGGGAGCATGATACCGCTGTCCTCGCCCATGACGGCGAGGCCGTTGACGCGGCCGACCACGTCGCCGTCGGAGACGGTGAGTTCGTAGTCCTTGCGGCGCTCGATGAAGTCGTCGGCAATCTGTTGCTCGATGGAACGCGAGCGGCGCTTTGCCTGTAGGACGTGGTCGCGCGTGGTGTACTCCGCGTCCTCCGCGCGAGCGATGTCGCCTGCGACACGAACCAGACCACCGAGGTCACGCAGTTTGAGCGTGAGGTGGTCTTTGCGTCCGGCGCGGCGCTGGGCTTCGAGGATGACTTCCTCGACTGCCTGCTCGTTGAAGTGCGGGAGGCGACCGTCCTTCTCGACTTCCTGCGCGATGAAGCGCGCGTACTTGCGGCGCATCTCGGGCGTGTCGTCGATGGTGTCGTCCATGTACACCTCGTATCCGTATCCCTTGATACGGGAACGGAGCGCGGGGTGCATGTTCTCCATCGCGTCGAGATTTCCTGCCGCGACCATGACGAAGTCGGTCGGGACGGGTTCGGTCTGCACCATCGCGCCCGAACTGCGTTCGGACTGGCCGGTGATGGAGAACTCGCCCTCCTGAATCGCCGTCATCAACTTCTGCTGACTGCGGATGTCGAGCGTGTTGATTTCGTCCACGAACAGCACGCCCTTGTTGGCCTTGTGGATTGCACCTGGCTCGACGCGGTCGTGGCTCGGCGTTTCCATTCCACCTGACTGGAACGGGTCGTGGCGAACGTCGCCGAGCAGGGCACCTGCGTGTGCCCCCGTCGCATCCTCGAACGGCGCGCTGGTCACGTCGCTGTTGTTCACCAGCAGGTTCGGAATCATCGCGTCGGTCCCGCGCGAACCGTAGCGGAACGCGAGGTAGATGACACCCGCGGCGAGGATACCCAGCAGTGGTCGTCCGGCGATGAGGAGCGCGTAGCCGACCACGATGGCGATAATGACCCACATCAGGAACGAGCGCATCTGGTTGCGCTTTCTGGCCTCTTCTTTGTGGGCGTCGATTATCTGGTCGCCCTTTCCGGCGGGGACTGTTCTGACCTTTGGTTCGTTCCCGTCGTCCGGATTGTGGTAGACGAGAACGTCCTGCAAATCCTCTTTTGGGAGGAGTTGGCTCATCGCTTTCGCCAACATCGATTTCCCCGTCCCCGGCGTCCCAATCATCATCACGTGGCGGCGCTGTTTGGCCGCTTTCATCACCACGTCGCGGGCGTGGTCTTGCCCGATAACTTGGTCAACCAGTCGGTCGGGAATTTCGACTTCTTCCGTGCTTTCTATCTCCAACCCACCAAGCAAGTTATCTTCCGAGATCTCGTCGGCAACCTCGGCATCCACATCGCTTCCGAGGCTATCTATCTCCTGCTCTGTTTCCTGCTCCGGTGGTGGAGCTTCGGTGTCGTTACTCATAGAATTCGTTCAGTGTGATTCAAACGAAGGCTGGCGAACTGATATACTTTCTCCCTTCGTCTGTGTGTTCCTGTCTCTCACGAACGCCCGGAAACGCTCAAAATACCGCCGTTCATCCCGGACGCGACTCGTCACTCTTATAAAAACGCTGCCCGACGAATCCATCATGACCCGCGGGTTCTACATCGGGCGCTTTCAACCCTATCACAACGGCCACCACAGCGTGGTCGAGACGATTTCCGAAGAAGTGGACGAACTCGTCCTCGGCATCGGAAGCGCCGGGGACTCACACACTCGGCACGACCCGTTTACGGCTGGCGAACGAATCATGATGATTACTAAATCCCTCGTGGACTCCGACCTCGTCACCTACGCGGTTCCAATCGAGGACTTGGACAGAAACTCGGTCTGGGTGAGCCACGTCCAAAGCATGAGTCCGGAGTTCGACGTGGCCTACTCGAACAACCCCCTCGTCATCCAGCTGTTCAAAGAGGCTGGCGTCGAGGTTCGCCAATCGCCGATGTTCAACCGCGACGTGCTCGAAGGCACCGAAGTTCGCGACCGGATGGTAGAAGGCGGCGACTGGGAGAAACTCGTCCCCGAACCCGTCACCGAAGTCATCGAGGAGAGCGGCGGCATCGAGCGCATCCAGCGCGTCAGCCAGACCGACTCGAACGGCGTATGATTACCCTCTCGTCAGACTTCGGCACGCCGTATCCGGCGGCGATGAAAGGCGTCCTCTGCCAGCACAGCGACGCCCGCCTCGTGGACGTAGCTCACGACTTTCCGCGACAGGACGTTCGAGCAACCGCCTTTTGGCTCCGCGAAGTGCTTCCGTACTTCCCGCCAGCAGTCCACCTCGTCGTCGTTGACCCCGGCGTCGGCACTGACCGCGCCGCGATTGCGATTCGAGCAGGAAACCACGCGTTTGTCGGGCCGGACAACGGCGTTTTGCTTCCGGTCGCCCGTGAACTCGGCGACTCCGACGACCCCGAGATTTTCGAAATCGAGTACGAGGACGCCGACAGTTCGACGTTCCACGGACGAGACGTGTTCGCGCCCGCCGCGGGCCGAATCCACGAAATCGGCGTCGATTCGCTGGAAGATTTGCCCGACATCGCGCCCACGGAGGAATTCGAAGACCTTCGATTTCCCGAACCGAAAATCACCGAATCGGACGCGACGGGCGAAATCCTCGTCGTGGACGACTTCGGCAACGCCATCACGAACGTTCCGGGCGGCTTCCTCGACGACGTTACCGAAATCGTGGTGAACGGCGATACCGCACCGGTCGAACCGTCCTACGCACACGTCGAACCGAATCGGCGACTCGTGACGGTCGGAAGCCACGGAAACGTCGAACTCGCGGTGAATCGTGGCCGCGGCGACGACGCGTTCGGCGTCACGTTCGGGGACGACCTTCGGCTGGAAAAATGACGTTCGGGATGCGGGGAACGCGATAGCGATGGACGCCTTCGGAATCATGAACGTCGTCGGCCTGCTTGCGTTCGCGGTCGTCGGGTCGCTTCGCGGAAGCGACGCCGACCTCGATTTGCTCGGCGTGGGCGTTCTCGGCGTGATGACGGCTCTCGGCGGCGGCGTTACCCGCGACCTGCTGGTGAACACGACGCCCGTCGCGCTACGTTCAACGGGCGACGTGAGCGTCGCACTGATGGGAGTTGCCCTCGCCGTCGTTCTCGCACGATTCAGCGACGATTTGACGAATCGTCCAGTCGTCCGAATCCCGGACGCAATCGGCCTGTCGGCGTTCGCCACGACCGGCGCGCTCGTGGCGCACGATGCCGGACTCACCGCATTCGGCGTGGTACTGCTCGCAACTGTGACGGGAGTCGGCGGTGGCCTCATCAGCGATTTGCTCCTCCAGAACGTTCCGTCCGTTCTCGTCGAGGATTTCTACGCGACCTGCGCACTGCTCGGCGGACTGTCGTTCTGGCTGTTGGTGGAAGTCGGAGTGGGATCGCAGAAAAGCGCGATTGCCTGCGCGGGAATCGTCCTGTGCCTCCGTCTGCTAGCGATTCGGTACGACTGGGAACTGCCGACGGTGTAATCGTCGTTAGATTACCGACCGTTCCTCGACTCGACCAACGCGGGGCCGAACGCGAAGAAGACGATACCAGTCCAGAGAACGGCAAAGATGAGCGCGCCGCTCATCGTCGTTGTCAGATACCTGAAAAATCCGATTCCCATTCCGGCACTGTAGGTGTCGATTGCGACGTAAAACGCGCCGAGCGTGGGCATGTTCGCCAGCAGAATCGTGAGCGCAATCGCCAGTGTATTTCGGGTCGAGCTTCGGCCCTTGCTGGTTCGGGTAGAGGATTTAGTTGCCATACTCGCCTGAAGTCATTCAAGCAAAATAACAGTATTGTTCACGTCGTCTGTTCGGTGTCATATCGAGAGACGTAGGTGACGAGGCCGAACACCAACCCCAACACGCAGGTCGTGAGAATCATGCCGAACAGCGCCATCGTTACCGGCGTCATTTCGAACATCGAAACGCCGAAAATCGCCATCGCCGTGCCGCGACTCTGACCGGTCGTACCGACGACGAACCCGATTGCACCCGCGAGGAGAACGACGACTGTGGCAGTGGCGAGAAAGATGGGACGACTCGAAATGACGCGCTCGCTCATCGTTGGGAAATTGGCACCCTCGGCGGATAGGACTTGCTACTCGGGACAGTGTCGAACGCAAAAAATCGTAACGGGGTGAACTGCTAGCTTACGTCTATTTCGCGGCGATAACGTCGTCGATGCGGGCAATCATCGTTGCGGCTTCGGTTGCGCTCTCGACTGCTTCGCGCTTGACCGCAGCGGGGTCGATGACACCTTCCTCGACTGGGTCTGCGATTTCGCCGGTTTCGCCGGAGGAGATGATTCCTGCGCGGCCCGCTTCGTCGTCGTTCGCCGCGCGGAGGTCAACGAGTGCGTCGATTGGGTCCATACCCGTGTTCTCGGCGAGCGTGCGCGGGAGCACTTCGATGGCATCGGCGAACGCCTCGATGGCGAGTTGCTGGCGGCCTTCGACGCCTGCGGCCTCGTCGCGGACGCGGCCCGCGATGTTGATTTCCGTCGCGCCTGCGCCGGGGACGACGCTTCCGGTGTCCACTGCGGCGGAGACGACGTCCAGCGCGTCGTTTAGCGCGCGCTCCAGTTCGTCAACGACGTGTTCCGTGCCGCCGCGGATGAAGAGCGTGACGGACTTTGCGGCCGCGCCACCTTCGATGAAGGTGAGGTCTTCGCCGCCGTACTTCTCGACGCGGATGCTGTCTGCGTGACCGAGTTCGTCCTCGTCCACGTCGTCCGGTTTGCCCGTGCGCTTGCCGCCCGTGGCCTGCGCGATGGAGGTGGTGAGGCCGTCGTCAACGTCCTCGAAGGCGAGGATGCCGTGTTTGGCGAGGTGGGAGGCGGTGCGGTCGTCGATGGAGGAGTGCGAGAAGACGACATCGACGCCAGCGTCGGCGATTGCGTCGGCGAGTTCTTTGAGTTGGCTCTCCTCGGCGTCCATCGCGGCGGTGAGTTGGTCGACGTTATCGACGGAGTACTCCGCGTCGATTTCCGTCTCGCGGACGCTGAACGTGCCGTCGGTACAGAGAACGGTTGCGTCCTCGACCGAACGCGGCATGTTCTTGTGTGCGGGTTCGTCGTCGGTGACGATTCCTTCGATGAGTTCCGTCGCGCTGGAACTCGAACCGACCTGCGTGTGGACGCGAATGTCGTCGCGTTCGACCTTCTCGTCGCCTTCGACGTGACGCACGGCGTTCACGACGACTTCGGCGAGTCGCTCGGTCGTGATGTCGCCGGTGCCTTTACCCGTCATGCTAGATTCTGCGACCTGTTTGAGAATCTCGTCGTCGATGTCGGCATCGAGCGAGAGGTCGTCGATAGCTTCCAGCGCAATGTCACGTGCGCGTGCGTAGCCTTCCACGATGGTCGTCGCGTGAACGTCCTGTTCGAGGAGGTCTTCCGCTTTGGCGAGAAGTTCCCCTGCGAGCACGGAGGCCGTCGTCGTGCCGTCGCCGACTTCGTCTTCCTGTGTCTGGGAAACCTCGACGATCATCTGTGCGGCAGGATGCTCGATGTCCATCGAGTTGAGGATAGTCGCTCCGTCGTTCGTGATAACCACGTCGCCGTCGTCGGAGACGAGCATCTTGTCCATTCCTCGCGGGCCGAGCGTCGTTCGTACCGCTTCGCTTACCGCTTTGCCCGCGGCGATATTGGAGGACTGAGCGTCCCGACCGTGCGTTCGTTGGGAATCCTCGTTGAGGATGAACATCGGTCGTCCGCCCATGCGTCGCTGTCCGAAGCCTGATTCTGACATCAATACAACGAATGATTGATATTCTATATAAACTTTTCCACTGCGTTCGGAGCGTGACAGGCAAACACACATCCGGAATCCGAATCCCGTGACCGATAGATTCAAATAACATTACGCGGGAGGAATTTTCAGATGCTGGAACTGGAACACCGTTTTCGCGTCGTGGACGTTCATTCCCGTCTCCCCGTCGAAGAAGCGGTCACGGCGCGCGGGCGGGCAATCTCGCCGGAGAAGTTGGAGCGCGAGATGCATCAAGCGGGCGTCGTCTCGACCGTCGTCTTTCCCGGGCCGCAGGAGGGTCAAAGCTATCTTCGCGCGAACAACGCCGTCGCCCGGCGGAGCGTCGAACGCCCGTTCGTCAGTTTCGCGCGAATCAACGGCCCGCGCGACCCGACCGGAAGCACGACGGCCCGACTGCGGAACTTCGGCGCGCGACGGAAGGAGTGGCACACCTCTCCCGAAGATATCGAGCAGTACGCCTACGACGACCGATTCCACGGGTTCAAACTCGACCCGGTGCAGGACGGCCTTCCGGACGAGGCCGTCCTCGACCAACTGGAAGACGTCGGTCTTCCACTGCTCGTCCACGCGGGCGACGGATTTTCACCGACCCACGCCACGGAGGCTCTTCTCAACAGGTCGTTCCCCGTCATCCTCTCGCATTTCGGCGGCTACCCCCTCAATCGGGATTTGATGGACGACGCAATCGACCTCCTCGATTCCTCCGACGACTGCTATCTGGACACGAGTTTCGTACGCTACCGTGACCAGTTGGAACGGGCCATCATGGAACACCCCGACCGCGTCCTGTTCGGCAGCGGTGCCCCGAACTCCCACCCGAACGTCGCCGTGATGGAGATTTTGACCTTGGACGTTCCGGAAGACGCCATGCGAAAAGTGTTCACGAAGAACCCGTCGCGCGTCGTTGACGGACTCTCCGCCGAATAGCGATTTGGGGGACGTAGATGTTCGAACTGGCGTTTTCGACGTTCGTACCTGTCTATCGTCGGTTTCAGACTAGAATGGTTTTGTGTGGACTTACCGGACAGCAGTTTTGCACGGGAGTATCAGAAGACTATTTTGAAACGTCGCTAGCTATTCACGACTCCAATCGAACCGCCTCCGCAACCACACCGCAGGCGGGCGAGTGCGGTGCACTCGCCCGTCAAGTGACTGATTGGCTTTGCGATACTGTGTCAGAAGACGAATTGCCGAAGAAAACGGCCAGCCAAATTTGGGTTGGGCGGGCGCGCCGAGGCGCGCCCGCCCTGCGGTTTTGGCTGGGAACGGGCGAACGAGTAAAGGAACGAGTGGCGAAGCCACGAGTGATTGCGCGAGTTCGGGCGTGGCTTATTGCCGTCTCAGCAGTCGTCACGGTGTCGAAGTTAGTTCCTTTGTCTATCGACGTAGTTCACAGAACTATCTCGCGTCTGTATCGACCTCCCCTCCCATCGATTCGCCCTCTTAGCGCCAGTCGTAGCGTTCGACCGCGCGGTCTGCCCGCGACGAAATCCCCGCAGGATTCCGGGCGTCGGTTCGGTCGCGCAGACGGGCGAGGACGCCGTCTTTCGTTCCGACGGCGATTCCCTTACAGACGTGTTTTCCGCACCCTACCCAGAAGGTCGGTTTCGTCTCGCCCGACGCTACATCTCGGCCTTCTTCGCGGGCGTCACCCACTGCATCCTGCACCGTTCGTCTGAAAACCGTGAAACGCGGCCCGTAATTTTTCGTCATTCGATACGCAAGCGAGCGATATTTGATTCCCCAATCGCGGTCAGCACCTTCGTCGTCTCCCTCACCCTGACGTACGCTCACCGCAGGCGACCACGTGACCGACCGGTCGAGGGTTGCGAGGCGGTGTGCGCAGTCGCGCGCGCCGCCGGTTTTCAGGTTCTCGTCGAAGCCATCCACGGCCTCGATTGCATCTCGACTGAAGACGGCGTTTCGACCCGAA
Source organism: Haladaptatus litoreus (assembly GCF_900156425.1). GTDB lineage: Archaea > Halobacteriota > Halobacteria > Halobacteriales > Haladaptataceae > Haladaptatus > Haladaptatus litoreus. Next base: position 699,621 of record NZ_FTNO01000001.1, on the reverse strand, counting down.
AAGTAGGTTACGTCCCGTCCCGCAATCGTCCGCGTTTCGACCGTTTCGGTCGTCATCCCTGCTTTGACCATTCGGTGTACCGGCCCCGTTACGACATCCGTACCGTTCGTTATCGCTTGCGTAACGCCGTCGTACCACGATTCTTCGACAGTGACGTTTTGCCCGACGAGCGCTATCGCGTCGCCGCTGGCCTCGGCGATTCCGGCGTTTCGCGCGACGTTCAGGTTTCGGTCGGAAATTTCGACTAAGGCGCTCACATCGTCGCGGTCACACACCATCCCGGTCGTTCCGTCCGCGGATGGCCCGTTGACGACGATGACCTCGGCCTCCGGCGCGTGCCGGGAGAGCGCGTCGAGGCAAGCGCTCAGAGGGTCACGCCCGTTGAGCGTCGGAACCACCACGGACAGGTTCATATCCGCTTTTCAGATACCGGATACGTAAAAGTAATTCGGCACGCGCTTACTTGACCCGCGTGTTCCAGTAGGAAACCGACGCGAGGTGGTCGCCGACAGCGGAGTCGATGAGGCTCGTATCTATCTCGCGGATTCGCTCCGCGATGACGTCGGGAATCTTGCGGTAGAAACCGTATGGGAGCACCCAGTCGTGTTCTGCGCCGACGAGTCGAAGACCGGTTTCGGACAGCAGCTTCTCCACGTCGGAAAGCGAGTAGAGTCGCGACCCCATCGGCAGGAGCCAATTGTAGAGGCTTCGCGTGCTCGGCCCGGCGAACGTATCGAAAAAGACCTGTTCTTTCGCCACTCGGCGCATCTCGCTCAGGAAAGATGCAGGGGTGTCAGCGAGGTGGAAAAATCGCATCGCAAACACGGTGTCGAAATAGTCGTCGGGAAACGGAAGGCGGGCCGCATCGCCGCGCATAAATTCCAGATGGTCGTCAACACCAGCGTTGTGGGCTTTGTGGCGTCCCTGCTGAAGCATCGCCGACGAAATATCCAGTCCGACGATGTCGGCCCCGCGTTCCGCCAGCATGACGGTGAATCGTCCGGTGCCACAGGCGATTTCGAGGACTCGTTTTCCTTCGACTGGCTCAATCGCGTTGAGAACTGCCTGTTTCTCACGGCGGTCGATAAGCCGTCCGCCACGGGAGAATCGCTTCTCGTCGTACTCCTCGGCCACCTCTGTCGCCTGATACCATTCCTGTCCCTTCACACTTTCTTCTACACGGGTGTACCTCACCGGAGGGATAAAACGGTACTGAAAGCGGATAGGCAAACGAACTGGAAAATCAGTTACGCGAACGACTTTGGAGTTCGCTCGCGTAGCGAATAGAAGAGTAGTATGCCGACGTGTAAGCACTGCAACGGCGAATTTACGGCGGAAGAACTCGTCCGACACGAGTACGTGCGGGTAATCGTCGTCCACTGTCCCGACTGCGGGTGCGTGCTCGGTCAGTACAACCGCCACGGCGATGCACCGAAAACCGACCACAAATCGGACGCTGACCGCTAAAGAATAATTCGAGATTATCCGCCCGCCACGACGCGGTCGGGTCGTATCCGGATAATGACGCGCGGCCCTTGTTCCTCGCCGAGGTTCGGGTACTCGTCCTGTTCCATGTATCGCTTGGTAAGTTCGTTGATGTGTTCGACGGCACCATCTTCGGTCACTTCCTCGACTTCCCCGCGAATCGAAACGAACCGGTAGGGGTCGTTCGGGTCGAGCATATCCAATCCGACTTTCGGATTTCGCTGGACGTTTTTCTCCTTTTGCCGCCCTTTCGCCGTGTTGATGAGGACGTGGTCGCCGTCGTAGCCGACCCACACGGGCGTCACCTGCGGCGTCCCGTCCGGCATGACGGTTGCGAAGTTTGCGAACGTCTTCTTTTCGAAGAGGTCGTGATACTCGTCTGGAATCGGTTCCATAGGCGAGACACGACGGGGTGCATAGAGTAGCTTCTGCCCGACCTATCGAGTTATTAAAATGTGATATAATGACGATTAAGGTGTGAATATTGTATGAACACCCATATAGCCAACTTTTACCACCTCTGTCAAGCGGTATCATAACATGAGCACGACCGCGACCAAACCAGCAAGTGATTTCCGCGAACGACTGCGCGAACTTCCACCCAGCGCGAAACTCATCGCCAAGGTGTTGGAAACCGACGAACCGCTGACGCAAGGCGAACTCGCCGACGAATCGCTCCTTCCCGACCGAACGGTTCGCTACGCCCTGACTCGCCTCGAAGAGCAAGACCTCGTCGTTTCCCGCCACAGTTTCCGCGACGCACGAAAACAGGTCTACCTCCTGAACGACTGATTCTGCGAATCAGTCGTTCGACTTCGGCCTCCCACGTTTCGCTTTCTTTTCGCTTTGTTCCTCGTCTTCGTTCTGCAGTCATTCATCATCGTCCAGCACGAACGAGGGCTTTTTTCGAATCACCTCCCTCCTTCCGCGTATGAATCCCATCCCCGTCCCGACAGAAACAGTTGCCCCGCACGGAGCGACGAACGCCTACGTGGTCGGAGACGTACTCATTGACCCAGCAGGACGAACCGACGAACTCGACCGAGCAGTCGCCGAACACGATGTCGAACACGTGCTGGTAACCCATACGCATCCCGACCACGTCGGAGCAGTCGCCCACTACGCCGAAACCTGCGATGCGACTGTCTGGGCGCGGCAGGGCCGCGAAACGCGATTCGAGCACGCGACGGGAATCGCGCCCGACGAGATGTTCCGCGAGGGGACGAAAATCGGTTCGCTGACCGTCATCGAAACGCCGGGGCACGCTCCCGACCACGTCGCACTTGCAGATGACGACGGAGCCAAAATCCTCGTTGGCGACCTCGTGGTCGCGGAAGGGAGCGTGATGGTCGCCGCCGGAGAGGGCGACCTGCGGGCGTACCTCACCTCGCTCCGGCGACTGTACGCCCGGAATCCCGACGCGTTGTATCCGGGTCACGGGCCGGTTATCGACGAGCCGAGGAAGACGATTCGGCGACTCATCGACCACCGACTCGCTCGGGAGAAACGGGTGCGGTCTGCGGTGCAGTCGGGTGCGGAAACTCTCGCTGCAATCACCGACTCGGCCTACGACAAGGACATTTCCGGCGTTCGGGAATTCGCCGAGCGAACCGTCGCGGCCCATCTCGAAAAGTTGGCCGTCGAAGGCGACCTGCGATGGGACGGCGAGCGTGCCGTCCCGCAATGATTTTGCGCGCTCGCCCGAACTGGAAAGCGTGCAGAGTCTCGAAGCCGAACTGGAGCGCGCGAAGGCACTCGACGTAAGCGACCTCGCCGACGCAATCGAGGACATCGGATTCGAGTGCACGCGCTGTGGGGCCTGCTGTACGAGCGAGGCGGACGACCCCCACACCGCGACGGTGTTCCCCGACGAAGTCCGTGAGTTGCAGGGCGCGACGGAGTACGATTTCCGAGACGTAGCCCGCCCGATGCCCTACGGCCTCTCCGACGGTGACGACGGATTGGAGGGCGAAACGTTCGAGTGGGCGCTTCAGACTGACGACTGCGGCGACTGTCGATTTTACGAGGAAGACGATGATGGACTGGGCGCGTGTTCCGTGCATCCCGACCGACCGCTCATCTGCCAGACCTACCCCTTCAGCGTGGAACTGGACGGGACGAGTCAGCCGATGGGCGAAGCAGTCGATGAATCCGGAATCGTCCGCGCCCACGAATGCGAGGGACTCGGAAGCGACATCGACCGGGAACACGCCGAAGAACTGGCGGACGCCCTCAAAGAGCGCGCAGTCCGCGAACTCGAAGAAGCAATCGGCGTGCGCGACAACTACGAACTCGCGAACCCAGATTCGGGCGAAATCGTCGTCCACGATTCGGAGGGCGCGAAACATCCCGATGGAAGCGAGTACGACAGCAAGCGAGTCGGCGGCGCGAACGAAGTGAGCGACGACCGCGAGCGATAGACCACTGACACGACCGCCGAAATCCCCAATTGACGCAGTTATCAGGGAACAACAAGTACACAGCCACGAGAATCGGCCAGTGACACGGCCGCCGAAAATCAGCCAGTGACACAGTTGTTAGCAGGCTCGCAGTTCTTCCGCGAGTGAGGAACGCAGTGACGAACGAGCGGGCCGACGACTGAATGCAGTAGGGAAGAGCTTCGCTCTTCCCTGCGAAATGAAAGAGGAGTGTCTTCGTAAGCGAAGCGAGCGAATGGTTCGTCAGAGCTTGCCTCTGACAGTGCTTTTGGTCGAGCTTTTACAAGGAGACGGGTCGGACCAGCGCGATTCGCGCTGGTCCGGCCGCTCGACCGTCGTAAAAGGTCGTTTCTAGAACTCTTCGTCGATGATTTCGCCGACGGCGAAGTTCGATTTCACTTCGGTGATTTCGACCTTCACGCGCTCGCCGATTTCCGCGCCGGGGACAATAATGACGTAGCCACGTTCGACGCGGGCGATACCGTCGCCCTGCTTGCCGATATCCTCGACTTCGACGTAGCGGATTTCTCCCCCTTCGACAGGTGGTTGTGGTTCCGACGAAACAGGAGTCGGGCCACCGCTGTCGTCCGTTGATTTCGCCGTCGCCTCGGTTTGGTTTTCACTCGATTCAGTCTCCGTTTCACGCGAGATAAGCGCAACACGGTAGGTTTCTCCCGGTTCGACCGAACCCGTGTCGATTTCGCGGCGTGGAACTGAGACGACGTATTCGTCGTCTTTGAGAGTAACATCAGCGCTGAACAGACACAGGAGTTTGTCAGAGATTTCCAAGGTCGTAGACCTCCAGTTGAAACCAAGTAGTCAACCATTAAAGAATTATCGACACCACCTTTCTACACCACCTTTTACGGCGGTCGCGGGCAAGAGCGATGACTGTCGTCATCACTCTTGCTGGCTTCGCTCGCTTTGGGTACTCGGTCACTGTCGAAAACAAAACCCGTTTTCAGTCCGCGCTTCCCGGTTTTTCGGCCCGAGCGAACTTGCTCAAATCCACGTCAACCGTTTCGGCGAGTTCGTCCGGCGTCTCGTAGGGGCGATTGACGATGACGTTTCCGGCGCGCTGTTTGCCCAGCCCCGGAATCGCGGTGAGTTCGTCCATCGTCGCGCTGTTCACGTCGAGGGGGTACGGAACGCCCGTCACGGAGCGGAAACCGTGGTCAACGACGGCCACGTCGATGGTTCGCCCCAATTCTCGTTCGCCCGGAATCCCGACCAGCAGAGGATAGGTGCCGAGTTGTCGGCCGAAGGTTCGCCCGTCCTTGTGGTACTCCAGATGCACGTTCGGCAGGACGGTACCCGGCGGAGCGACCCGGTTCAGCATCGGGTTGTCGATTTCCTCCCGAACCTCGCGTTTGTACTGCTTGAACAGCTTCTTGTGGTCGTTCGCGATGTCCGCACCGACTTCGTTCATCTCGGTTCCCGAGAACGCCATAACCTGCCGGATGTTCACCCGGCGGAGCATCAGCCCCTCGTCGTACACCCGCTGGAGGAACTCCCGGTTGTAGTCGAAGGTTTCTCGACGTTCACCTTTCAGGCCGTGAAGCAGGTTGATTCCCGGCAGGAGTTTCGGCAGTCGGCTTTCGGCGTCGGAACCAAATGTCGGCGCGTTTTCCCCGTCTTCGCCGGGTCGCCAGCCAGCCTCCTCGTTGACGATTTTCACCGCCTCGAAACACTCCTCGGCGGTGACGTTCAGGTTGTTCTCCTCCTGTACTTTCGGGTCGGCGGATTCGAGGCCGAACGCGGCGGTGTCCCCTGCGGTGTTGTGTTCCGCGATGACCCGAATCCCTTCCCGCGACAGTTCCGGCCACTCCACGACGGTAATCGGGTTCATGTTGTCGAGGTGGAGCGTCCCGATGTCTGGCGCAACCTCGCGAATCCCGCCGTACAGTTCCCGAAGGGCGTCAGGATTCGGTTTCTCGCCGTTGCCCCCGTAGGCCAAAATGTCGGCCTGCCGTCCGAGTCGGAAGTGTCGGGCACCTCGCTGATACAATCCTTCGACCTCCGTGATTACCGAGTTTGGTTCCCGGAACGACGGATTCCCGTACAGCGGTTCCGTGCAGAACGAGCAGCGGTACGGACAGCCCCGCGAGGTTTCCATCTCGCAGATGAGATACTCCGGGTGGTTCGGATGCTGTTCGATGACGAACGCGCCCGACTCCGCCCAGCGGTCGATTTCCTCGTTGTCCCGCATTCGGTTGCCGAATCCTTCCAATCCGCTTTCCACGAGGTCGAAGGCCGCGGCCTCCACGTCGCCTTTCGCCACGAAGTCGAAATCGAGGTCGTCGCGCTGGGTTTCGGTGCCGCCCGCGTTTTCATCGCCGACGCCGAATTTCACGGGACCGCCCATCAGGCTGGTTCCGTCGGCGGTCCACGCCATTTTGCGCACTTCGTCCGGTTCGGCGGGCGTCCCGCCGACGTATTTGCCGGGCACGGTCATTCCGCCGATGTAGATGAAGAGGTCGGCGTCGGCTACGTCGGCCCACTTCGCGTTGTCCTCGCGGAGTTCGTCGATGGTGTGGTACGTAATCCGCTCCGCTGGCACACCCGCATCCACGAGCGCCCCGGCGGTGTATCGCGGGTACGTCGAGATGTACGGCGGCACGCCGAAGTGGGCCGGTTCATCGACGTAGCCGTCCACGAGCGTCACGTCGAGGGTCGTGGGGTCAATCATACCCGTGTTTGCGACTGGACGGGTAAAACGGTGACTACACAGGTTTCGCGCCTATCCGGACAGGAACCCGACTAAAATCCATCCAGACGACCCCGGCGCGTGCGAGAAACGCGCGCGAGGGATGACGGAACGAACGAAGTGAGTGAAGGAATCGGTTGGGGGAGGATGTGGGCGGTTGCGGTGCGGGGGCGGTTTGATTGGAGTCGTGCTTTGCTATAACACAGTGTAATCAATCAACAGTGAGCAAATCACGACAACAGAACAACAGTCGAAGACTCGCGGTCGGAAAAACGACCGGAGTCAGCGCGTTTATTTTCATCCAGAACGTACCGCTTCCTATGCCAGCCACGCTTGAGGTCAAATGCACCGAGGACGACTGCGAGTTAGACATGTTCGAGATGCACTACACCTACGACATACCCGACGACGTCGGTGTGTCGGACTTCAGTTGCCCGTACTGTGGCGAAACCGATAGCTTGGACGAAATCGAACTATGACCCTACAGGACATCGGTCGCTCGACCGCGACGGCCATCGCCTCGCGCGTCGGCCGCGCCGCGAGCAAAGTGCAGGAAAAACGGGAAATCCCCTCCGACCTACTGGAGAGCGAGGACGCCTACCTCGTCGTCTTCGACGCGGCGGGCGCGACGGGAAGCGACGTGCAGGTTCGGTTCGCCGAGGACGCCGTCCTCGTGCGAATCGACCGGTTCCGCGATTTCCACGACGGCTACGACATGGTGTACCCCGGACGAGGGATGTCTCTCGACGGGAAGGTCGAACTCCCGGCCGATGCCGACGTGGACGCACAGAGCGCCTCGGCGACGCTGACCGACTCGGGAACCCTCGAAGTTCGCGTGCCGAAATCCACGCCGGAATCCGAGTAACGAATCGGAATCGGTGAGGGACGATTCGGATTCGCCCCCTGCTCTCGACTTTTCAATCGTTCTTACTCGACGGCCATTCCTTCCACGATTTCGAACTCCTCGTCGCCGGTGAATCGCGTCGGGTCGAACTCTGGGACACTTGCCTCTCCGAGCACGTCCTTCGAAATCGCCTCGCCGAGCGCTGGCGCGCGCATGAAGCCGTGACCTTGCCATCCGGCGGCGACGTAGAGTCCCAACCGGAGTTCCCCGAGAAGCGGGTCGTAATCGGGCGTCGCGTTGCAGAGTCCGGCCCACGCGCGTTCGACGTTTGGAGCGAACTCGGGAGCGTTCGCTCCAAGCCGATGCGCGAGTCGGTCTTCCATCGCAGAAACGAACTCATCGTCTCCTTCGCGTTTCCACTCGTCCGGGTCGCTTTCGACTTCCTCCGTGCCATCCCCGGCGAGCAGGCCCTCAGGGTGGGGGCGCAGGTAGTACCCCTCGGTTGCGTCGTACACCATCGGTACGTCGGCATCGAACTCGCAGGTGAGTGCCTGCACCCGGTAGGGTTTCAGTGGAACCGCGATGTCGGCGTCTGCAAGGAGACGTTTGGTGTGAACGCCAGCGGCGACGACGATTGCGTCGAACTCCTGTTCGTCTGCTTCGGTTCCGTCCCCGGAAACGATTCGCGGCGGGTCGATTCGAACCGCGACTTCGTCGCCGGTTCGAATCTCGGCACCCGCTTTTTTCGCCTCCTCCGCGACGGCGCTGGCGTAGCTTCCGGGGTCGGTTCGACCCGTATTTCGGGCGATTGCGGCCACACTAACATCTTCGGTGTTCAGCGCGGGATAGCGCTCCGCGAGTTCGTCCGCCTCGATGAACGACACGTCGCGCCCCTGTTCTTGCATTTTGGGCACCTGCTCGCGGAGTGCCGCCGCTCGCTTCTCGTCCCCCGTCCGAGCAAACCAAACGTAGGGCGTTTTCACGAACTCGAAGCCATTGGTACCGGAAAACTCCCGAAATCGTTCGATTGCTCGGTCGCCGATTTTCGCGTCCTCGGGCGCGGCAAAGGCGTCGTACAGCACGCCCGCGGCCCGGCCCGTACTCGCGTCCTCGTTCGGAATCTCACCTTTTTCAAACAGCACGACATCCTCACCGCGAACCGCGAGGTCGTGCGCCGCAGTGATGCCGACCGCACCGCCACCGACGACTGCGATTTTCATCGGTGTTCCTCCGACCAGAGGTCGGCCATTTTTCGCTCACAGAGCCAGTCGATGAGTGCGTCGAGTTCCTCGCTGGACTCGGAAAGCAGTCGTTCGCCCGCCGCTTTCGAGCCTTCGGTCGGATGCCCGACGACGCCGCTTTCGGAGAAATCGACGGTGTCGAAGCCAACGTTCGCGCCGTGAACGTCCTTGCCCCACGTTTCGCCAGCGCCCGCTTCCGCGTCTTCGAGTGCGGCCTCGCGGACGAGGTTTTCTGCGATTGCGAGGAGCATGCTCGTCTCGATTTCGTCGGCGTGAGTGATGCCGACGCCGAACTCGTCGTCTAGTATTTCGCCGATGCCGCTCCACCAATTCCACGGCACTGCGAAGGCGATTTCCTCGCGTCGGAGTCTGCGCGCGACGCGCTGGAGCGCGCCGCTGTTGCCGCCGTGGCCGTTCACGACGACGACTTTCTGTACGCCGTGGCTGGCGATGCTTGCGACGATGTCTCCGATGTAGTTCTCGAACGTTTCGGGAGCAGTCCAGAGCGTGCCATCAAATTGGCGATGATGTTCGCTCACGCCGACCGGAATCGTCGGCAGACAGACCACGTCCTCGCGGTCGGAGACGGTGTGAGCGACTGCTTGCGCGGCCATGAAATCGGTTCCCAGCGGGAGCGCGGGGCCGTGCTGTTCGACGCTCCCGGTCGGGAGGAGCGCGACATCCGTGTTGGCGAGGTCGTCCCTCGCCGTCGTCGTCGTGTGTTCGTGAAGCAAACTCATGGGCGGGAGATTGCATCCAGACTATTTCAAACTGGGTATCACGGCGAACGCCGAAACAGAGATTGCAGCCGAATTAGCCGAGGAACGACTCGACTCCTCGCGCCGGATAGCCGACCACCAAATCCGCTCCGGCGTCTTTCAGTTCAGTGATGCGCTCGCCGACTTCCTCTTCCGTCCCGACTAGCGCGAAGTCCCGACTGGCTTTCGACAGCACTTCGCGAGCACGCCCGTCAGCACGGGCATCCGTCTTTCCGTCCTCTGGAAGCGCCCGAGCGACCGGTTTTCGGCGCGCGACGTACTCTCCGACGGCGTCGAGGATGACGTTCTCGTCGTCCGTGAGAACCGTCGGAGCGTACACCGCAATCTGCTCCTCGAATCCGGCGGCCCGGAGCGCGCGGAGTTCGCGGTCGGTCGAGCGCGAGAGGAGTTCGAACTGCGTGGCCCCCGTCGCGGTTGCGATTCGCTTCACGCCTTCCGTTCCGACCCACGCGTCGGGCGCACTATCGAGTGCCTTCCCGATTCGAGGCGCGATAGCTCGGGATTTCTCGTTCTCCGAGAGATAGGCGGGGTGGCCCGCGACGAGCACCTGCCCTGCACTTTCGGGGATTTGGCCGAAAAGCGAATCGTCGCCGAGCGGGTCGAAGCCGTCGGCTCGAACCGGAATCGTCATACGGAGATTCTTTTTTGCGGCGAGTTCGGCGAGTGTCTCTCTGTCGGGGAGCTGTTCGCACCCTTCGTAGTCGATAGTGACTGTGTCGAAAGGTAGTTCCAGCGCCCTCCGCACGTCGCATTCGGTCGGTTTCAGTGCGACTGCATCGAGGCCGGTTCGTGTGACGGCGTGGCTACTGGTTAACATTGATTGCTCCCCATGGTCAGAACTAGGCTACTGCATACGCGGAACGCGATCCATCGTCTGTGCGACCATGTGATTTCTCGTTGTTCGGTGGTATTGAAAAGCCTGTCGGCAACGGCAACTACGTGATGGATGGTTGTGGTGTGGTCGGTTTGGTGTGTGAATTTTTGTTCTGGAAGCTCTTTTTCTGGTTGGTCAGGTAGTGTTCCAGTGGTTTTTGTCGCTGTTCCGCTAGCTAATCACGACTCCGATGAGACAGCAACCGCCACGCAACCAGCCACGTACCTCCCCAACCGATTCCTTCGTCGCGTTGCTCCTCAGTCATCCACCGGCAGAGGCTTTCGGACGCCGTGTCCTTGGACCTGTGCCAGCACGCACCACATGGAAAATACGAGATTCCGGAATCGACGCTATCCTCATGGTGCGTGCGTCGGCAGGGCTGAGGAGTTTACTTCCGAAGTCCTGCCAACTATCGCGCGAGAGGCGACCGAAACGAGCGCAAGCGAGTGAGGGAGTCGGTTGGGGAGGGAATGGCCTGCGGTTGCGGTGCGGTCTTCAGTGGAGTCGTGAGTTCCTCGTCACTCTGACATCGACTCGGCAGAAACCGACGGAACAGAATCCAAATCAAACCTTGCAAAAGCAAAACACGAACGTCCGAAAAAACCCAACTCGCTACCCCAAATCCGGGTCGGTATCGACGTATCTATCAATCGTCTCGGGGGCGCGCCAATCGGTAACCAATTCCAAAAATTGCACCACCATTCGCCCGGTCGCACCCCAGACGGTATAGCCATCGACGTGGAAGAAGTGGATGACGATGTCGCCGTAATGCGGGTGGTCGCGGTGTTCGTTTTCGTAGTTCGCGGAATCGATCAACCCGGAAATCGGAAGGACGGCGATTTCCGCCACTTCGCGCTCGTCGGGTTCGTAGGTTCGGTCGGCAATTCTGGCGACGAACGGCGTGACGGCGTAGTTCGTGATGGTTCGGATATCGTCCAATCGACCGACGTATTCGGCCTCCTCGCGCCGAAGGCCGATTTCCTCGTTGGCCTCGCGCAGGGCGGTGTCCCAGAGGTCGTCGTCCTGCGGTTCCCGCCCGCCGCCGGGGAAACTCATCTGGCCGGGATGTTCCCCGAGGTGGTCGGCCCGCTTGGTGAACAGGAGATGCGGGCCGTCCGCCCGCTCGACGATGGGAACGAGGACGGCGGCGTCGCGCTTCTCGTCCGTGACCGACCGCGGTTCGTAGTCGGCCACGCGACCCAAGTCCATGTCCATTCGTTGCCCCGTCCGACCTTAATTTGCCCGGTCGCCGGTCGATTCGCCGGAGGATTCGCTGGGCGATTCTCCGAGCGATTCGTCCAATCGGTCGCGCACCTCGTCGGTCGAAACGGGTGCCCATGCTTCGAGGTCGTAGCTCACGTCCAAAAGGTGGGAGGCGCGTTCTTCGTCCGCAGTTTCGGCCTCCGAGAGAAGACGGTCTTTGACCCGCTCGCCGATTCGTTCGCGGTTGACGGGACGCTCCGGCACGTCCATGATGTGCGGTAAATCCTCGCCGTTTTCGGGGAGTGCCGGGAAGGCGACCGGGCCGGGAACCAGCACGGTTTCCGCGTCACCCGCGCCCTCGCTCCCTTCGACCGTCGCTTCCACCAGATAGTAGTCCGTCACGGCGTCCTCGATGACCGATTCGAACGCCGACTCGTTCACTTCTTTTCCCTGCTTGAACGCCAGTTCCGCGAGGGCTTCGGCCAGTTCGGCGCGCGTGAGCACGCCGAACAAATCCACCACTCCGGCGAGCTCGTCCTTCGTCTCGTCCATTATCGGGAAGGGTCGGGCCACCGATATTAGTGTTGGCGTTCGGGCAGGCGCGGTTGCGCCGCCTCCCGAACGTCGGCGGGGTCGATGGGCGCGTCCGACCACGCCGGGAGCAGGCCGCTACTCGTCTCTCTGGGCGAGCGAATCGCCCCGGCATACGTTTCGACCTGTTCGCGCTCGGCGACCGAATCGTACCGCAGGCCGTTGAATGCGGCGTCAGCGGCGTACTGCCGGACGAACCGATTTGCGGTTTTTCGATAGCGCGCCGGAAGCGCGTCGTACTCGGGGGAAACGCCGTTAGCTTCGCAGACGCGGAACAGGGCGCGTCCGACGCCGTCGCTCATTGCAGAGAGGCCGCCAGTCCCGGAAACGCCCCGATGATCGTGTTCGTACCGACCGAGGTCTACCTGTGCGGTGCCGTCGAAGCCGACCTGTTCGAACGCTTCGCCGAGGGTGCCGACTTCCAACCCCCAGTCGCGCTCGATACGGAGGTTCGACGCGAGTTCGGCGGTCACGCCGAACTCGCCCGAAAGCGCGTATCGGAACGAATCGAGATATGAGAGGATCGGTTCGTCGTTGGCTTCGCGCAGTGCCCGGACGAGCGGCGCGTAAAACAGCCGAAACAATCGTCCGTACAGCTTTCCGTCTTCGACGCGGGCGTAGTAGCCCTTCGTGAACGAAACGCCGGAATCGAGGGGAGCGAGCAGTCGCGGGACGATTTCCGAACTGTAGGTTTTCGCGTCGGCGTCGTGACAAACGACGAACTCGGAGTCGCTCGCGGCGACTCCGAGTGCAAGCCACACGTCCCGGCCCTTGCCGACCGTGCCGTCCAAGCCGTGAGTCGCCAGTAGGTCGGTCACTCGGGGACTGTTGCACCAGAGCAGGGTCACGGGCAGGTCGAACTCCGCGAGCCAATCCCGAACCGCGCCGACGCGCCCGAATGGTGCACGGAGCGGAACGACGACGTGCCCCGGTCCGACGGATTCGAGTTCCGCGAGCATCCGACTCGCAGTCACCGACCGATACTCGTGGTCGGTCATCGGGACGACCACGGCGGTACGGTCTGTGGGTGCGTCGGGAACGCGACCCGTCAGGTCGTGGAGCGTCGTCACCTGCTCCTGCACGTACTCCATTGCTGGGGGCTTAGGAGAGGGGAATGAAAAAGGGAGTGAAGTCGGCAGGAAGAGAATGGAATCGGAAGGTAGGGAATGGAGTCCGCAGGAGAAAAGGAAACCAAATCGTGCGGGAGATACATTATTATCAGTCGCTTTCTTCTCTGTGGAAGACTATGAACGCTGACGAACTTATCACCGAGCTACAAGACGCAGTAGGGGATAGCTTGCGGACTATCGCAATCGGAGACGCGGACAGCGAGACGTTCTCGATTGCATTCATGCGCGACGATATCGGCGCGCTCTACTCCGACAGCGAACGGCAGAAAATCGCCCACGACCTCGTCCTCGAAAACCTCGTCGAAGTCAGACAGGAAGACCTCTTCGAACCGCTGGGCGACCTCCAGTTTACGACTCGTGTTTTCGAACACGGCATCAACGTAATCGGTTGGGGCGGCACTCGTGGCGCGTTCATCGGACTCGACCCGGACGAAACGCTGATTCCGACGACGATACGGGCTTGTCGAACCGTGTTCGACTAGCTCGTCACCGCACCTGTCGGCAGTCGGTTCGACCGATGCAGAACGAGGAGGACGGTGAGGATGACGAACAGAGCGACGGAAAACGCACGGAACACGTCGTTGAACGCGAACCCTGCATCCCGGAGTGCCCCGACGACCGAACTCCCCGACGCCTGTACGACCATCATGATTCCGCTGTAGAGTGCGTACGCACTGGCTCGATTTTCGTCCGGAAGCGAATCCAGCATGTAGGTGTCGAGCGCCGGAAAGAGGCAGTGAATGACGTAGCCGAGCGCGATGGTGACGAGGATGATTGCGGCGAGACTCTGTACCGCGGTCATCGCCAGCAAACAGACCGCGAACGCGCCCAGAATGCTAAGCATGAGCGGAACGTGTGGCAGTCGGTCTGCCAGTCGCCCGGTGAGCCAGAACGCCGGAACACCAGCCGCGAAGACGACGGTGAGCATGGTTCTAGCTGTGCTCGGTTCCAGCCCTTTGGCTTGCAGATACGTCGGATAGAAGTTGAACAGGCCGTTCCAGACGAATCCCGTCGCGCCGATGATGGCGACCCCGCTGAGGATGATCGGCCACTGTCGGCGGAACGCCGCCCAGAGGTCGCGGTCTGCCGACCCCGCATCGGGCAGTTCGGTTCGGCGCGCGATGACGAAGAAGACGGCCGTCGTGACTGCCGCCATAACACCGACGAAGCCAACGACGCCGCGCCACCCAATCGGAGCCAACATGGCCCCGACGAACAGCGGGGCGGCGACCGCCGCAAGTTGACTCGCCGTGCCGTGAATGCCGATTGCTCGCCCGACGCGTTCGGGATACAGTTCGCTCACCAACGGATTTGCGGCGATGAAATACGCGCCGCTGGAGACGCCCATCAGAAACGCACCCACGCCGAGCATCGGAACCGAATCGGAAACCGCGGTGAATCCCGCCGAACCGGTCAGCAGGATACCAGTGCCGAGGACGACGTAATGTCGCGGAATGCGCGTGAGCAGGTACCCCGTCGGGATTCGTGGGAGGGCGCTTCCCAGCCAGACCAGTGTGGCAATGATTCCGACAGTGGCATCGCCGACAGTGAACGCATCTTTAAGCGGTTCGAGAAGCGGAGCAAACACCACCCGTGCAAAATTGACTAAAAAGACCATCGAGCTAAGCGACGCAAAGAGGCGACCACGGGACACGTAAATGGGTTTTGAGAGCGGACAGTCAAACCTTCCGAAACGGGCAAGAGAAGGCGTTAGATTGTGGTGTCTGTTCGCATTCGCCAGAGATCGGAGAAAGTGATGACCTCGACGCCCAACGTGCCGTCGATGTGCGCGAGGAGTTTTTTGTAGTCGGAGACGGACAACGTGTTGCTGTTTCCGAAGTCGTGGAAGTTCAAAATGCCACAGTTTCGATACTTTGTAACGTTATCCACGACGCGTTTTGAAATTTCTAAATCCTCGCCGATAGTGCGGGGAAGGACGAGTGGGTCGAAGCCGTAGACCCCGGTCGTGTTGACGTTGCCCGACTGATTCATCCCGCCCATGTAATGACACTTTCCGACGACGTCGAGCGCAGTGGCGTCGTAACTGTTGCCGGGGTAGACGATGAAGTTCGCGCCGCCGAACTCGCGGTCGAGGAGCCACTTTTTGTTCCGTCGGAGAATACCGTCCAATTTCGACGCAGAAATCTCGTCGAACTGAGCATCCACGCTCCCGTGTGCGACAATTTCATCACCCTTCGATTGGCGCTCGTGAAGTTCGTCAAGGGACATGAAATAGTCTTCTTCCACGGCTTTCAGTCGTGGTGGTTGCGTCAGAACAGCGGGGAAATCGTACTTGTCGTGAACCGGTGCGCCGTGTTCGTAGTAGCTCCGTTTGCCGTCGTCCCAACTCAGGATAATGTATCCTTTTTCAGGTTTCGGATGAAATCGAACGTCGTCTACCCACGCTTCTACGTCGTCGCTCGTCGCATTGGTCACCTGCAGTTTCATCCGGTCGATGTTGGTCAAATCCGGTTCGGTTTCGCTAACCTCGAACACGCCGGGACAGGTTCGGAACCACCCGATGTCGGGTGTTCGGTAGGTGATGTTACGAAGTTCCAACGCAGCTTCGTTTCCATCAGTATCGAGTAGATAGATGTAAAAACCGATTTTCGATGGCGTCGTTGTCCGTATCATCGCCGAAATGTCACGGTCGGAGAAATCCATCGGCTCGTCGAATCGCCGCTGAAGAATTACGTGATGACCGTCGTGTCCGGTCATCTTGAGGCTCTGTGACCCCGTTCGTTTCATCTCAGTGTCGGGCGTTTTCTCCCCCTCCTGTGCTTCCCACAGGTCGGGGTTTTCGAACGTGTCGAAACTCGTTCCGGGAGAACCGTACCGTTTTCTGCTGTTGTATTTCGTTCGGAGCGTTGGTTTCGGATTGATGATCGTTTCGGTCGTCTCCGTCGTTGTTCTGTCTGTTGATGTCTCCTCTGTGGTTGTTTTGGTCATCGAACGAGGAGTTTCGCTGGTGCATCCGGCGAAGAAGGCAGTAGTAGTAACACCAGCTAAAGAAAGAAACCGTCGACAAGGTGTTTTTACAGGCTTGTTGTCCATATGATCAATTACTATACAAATATTGAAAAATCTTCTTGTTAGCTATGTTCAAACCATAATAGAATTATTGATTGAACAAATTTATTGTATATAATTACTACGTGTTCCGATTTGTCGATGACTATTTACCACACAACAATGTATGGAAGATTGATGCAATCAGTCCGAAGTGGTCTACGAAAGGGGAACGTCGAGAAGGACACATACGGGCGGTTGTCGTGCTCTGTGTGCCATGAATCACTCACAACAAAAAACGACCCAAACGAGATTTTCTCGGTTCGGTCGTGTCCAGAGTGTGAAAATCAGTGGAAAGTGATATAATATTTACTTCTCATTTATTCGCCACTGAGCGCCAGCGCTACTCGAAGACGGAGTCGAAGGCGTTCGCACCCATCGGGTCGAAACGACCGGCATCCAGATTCTCCTCGACGTGCGTCACGTCGCTCGCACCGACGAGCGAACAGGTCACGCCGGGCGCACTTCGGGCGAAATTGATTGCCCGTTGGGCGGTCGTGTCGCCGTTCAGACGTTCCGCTACGTCGTCCGGAAGTTCTTCAGCGAGGTCACCTTGTGCGATGCTCGCGCTGGTCATCACGTTCAGTCCTGCTTCGTGGGCGAACCAGAGCGCGCTCTGGTCGCCCTCCGGCCCGTCTTGGGATTCGACGGTGAACGCGTCGGCCATGACGACGTTGAAGGGGAGTTGGACGACCCGAAAATGGGTCGTCGTGTTTTCTGCTGTTTTCGCCGCGTTCCTCGCCCGTGAGACGATTTCACGGAGTGAAAGATAGTCGTCGTGTCCCCGCGGAACTCGCAAACCAGTCCACGTCGCAATGCCGTAATGGCGAATATCCCCCTCCGCGGCGCGCTCTTCGAGACGAGTGAACGTGGCTTCGAGTTGGTCGTACAGTTCCTCCTCGGATTTTTCGAGCAGTTGCGTCTCCGGATTGTGGACGTAGTAGCAGTCGATAGTGTCCACTCCGAGGTTGTCCAGCGACCGATTCAGTTGGTCGTCGATGTAGTCGGGAGCGATGCAGTGACTCCCGCGAACGAGGTCGTCGCGGTCGATGAGTCCGGAATCGACGTACTCCTCTTTGACAAACTTCCCCGGATTGTCCGGTCGCTCGCCGTCGAACGGAACGAATCCGCCCTTCGTCGCCACGAACACCGATTCGCGGTCAACGTCGCTATCGGCGAGGGCCTGCCCGACCACGCGCTCGCTTCGCTGGCATCGGTAGTTGATGGCGGTGTCGATCACATTACTACCGCCCGACAGCGCCGTCGTAATCGCATCGTGGTACGCCTCGTCCACCTCGTCGGTCGGGTCGCCGAGGTAGGTTCCCACCCCGATGCTCGACACCGCGAAATCGCCGAGTTGGCGGAAGTACGTTCGTCCGAACTCGTCGCCGTGTTCGTTCCGATAGGCGTGGGTTCCGGATTCGGTGGCCATGCTTCGTGGTAGTCGATTGTGCAATAAAAGGGCGGGGTTGACGCTTTTGCAATGCTCGGCGCTTTGGCTGTTTGTTCGAGTTGGCGAGATTCATTTCGGGAAAACAGATTTAGGATGGAGGTTTTGGTAGGTTGCTAGCTACTGCCGACAACAGATAACCGCTTCCGCAACCGCCAAGTGCTTAGACAAGCCTGCCGTCAATTTCGGAAGGACGAATTTTTACCCAGAAATCGGCTGGTCAAGTTTGGATTGGGCGGGCGGGCCGTGGCCTGCCCGCCCTGCGGTTGCGGAGGCGGTTTGATTGGAGTCGGCATCAGCAGTCGTGACCGAAACGAAATCGACAGTAGTCGCCATTTCACTGACACCAGTCGTCTCGACAAGTACACGGAAATTTCCCATCCGCTAGCGAACGCGAAATTCGAAGCCCCCCACTCGCTTGCCGTCGTCGCCACCGAGGACGCTCGCCGCGCCAGCGCCGAACGAGTAGGCGATACCCTGCGCACCGACGTTCAGTCGCTCGCGTAGTGGCTGGCGCGGTTCGAACTCCTGAACTGAAACCTCCGAGACACCCAACCGTTCCGCGATTCGGTTTTCCACGTCCTCGCGCGTGCCGAGTTCGTCAACGAGGCCGAGGTCGTGGGCTTCGTCGCCGAGATAGACCCGAGCTTCCGTCTCGCGCACGGTTTCGGGGTCTAATTCCCTCCCCGCGGTGACCCGCTGGACGAAATCGTCGTACAGGCCGTCGATGAGTCCTTGGAGGTATTCGCGTTCGTCCTCGCCGATTTCCTTCAAGGGGATGCCCGCGTCCTTGTATTTGCCCGCCGCGAATCGCTCGTAGGAGAGGCCGAACCTGTCTGCCAAATCCGCGGCGTTCACCCGCGACCCGATGACGCCGATGCTCCCGACGAGGCTGGCATCCCGAGCGAACAGTTCGTCGCATCCGCTGGCAATCCAATAGCCACCGCTCGCGCACACGTCGGTCGCGTAGGCGACGGTCGGCCCGTCGAATCGTTCCGCTGCGAGACGGATGTCCTCGCTCGGAACGACTTCGCCGCCCGGCGTGTTCAACCGGAGCAAAAGTGCCTGTGCGTTCGAGTCCTCGTCGGCTTTCTCGATTTGCTCAACGATGGCGTCCGCGGGCGTTCCGCCTCCCGATGGAACGCCGCCGCGTCCGTCCCGACTGATTGGCCCGGAGACGGCGACCTCCGCCACGTCGTAGTCCGGAAATCGGTGCGCCGCGAGTCGTCCGACGAATCGCGCGCCGAGGACGGCGGAGACGATTACGAGCAGGACACCGAACAGGTCAACGAGCGAGTTCGGAACGGCGTAAAACAGCCACCACGCAACCGCGACTGTTAGCACTATTCCAACGAGAACGACGAGACGGCGTCGTCCCTGCGAGTTATTTGCCATGCGAGAAAATGCGTGTTCGACCGCGTTAAACGTTCGCCGCGAGAGAATCCGCAGAACTTAGAGCAGACCGGTCTTCTGGAGCTTCATCAAGTCCTCGGTGTCGAGGGTTTCGCCTTCCTTGAACTGCTGGTAGATTTCCTCGGCCTCGGCCTTGGCTTCTTCTCGCTCCTTGGCCTTCTCGGACTTGCGCTCCTTTTCTTCTTTCTTGTCGAGTTCGCGCAGACGCTTCTGGACGCGGACGAAATCCTCGTGGTGCTGGTCGGCGGCCTCCTGGGCCTCCACGAAGCTTTCGTGCATTTCGTCGGCGTCGTCGCGGATGTCGTCGGCCTCTCGGTAGGCCTCGATCATCTTGTTGTGGTGCTGCTGGGCGCTGTCTGCGAGTTCCGTCACCTTCTCGTGGTGGGTGCTCGCTTCTGCGCGAACCTCTTCTGCCTCTTCGACCAGTCCCTCAAGGTCGTCGCTCTGTTCGAGCTTTCCCTTGCGGCTCTGGTACTCGTCGCGTTTGGCCTCGATTTTCTCGATGAGTTCGCGCTCGTCCTCGGTGGACAGCACTTCGGTCTGCTGTTTGAACTCGAGCTCTTCGATTTCCTTTTTGAGCTGTTCTAAGTCTTTGCCCTCGTCCAGTTCGAGGTCGGACTTGCGGTCTTCAACCTGCTCGAACAGTTCGTTCGCTTCCGCGTTGAGTTCGTTGCGCAGTTTCTTGTGTTCCTGAACCTGCTCGTTCAGTTCGTCACGCTTCTCGCGGTGTTCCTGCGCTTCGTCCACCTTCTCTCGCGTCTTTGCGTTGAGGTCGTCACGCTTGGACGCACGTTTGCTCGCTTGCTGATTCAGCTCGTTCCGCCGGTCGCGGAGCTGTCCTGCGAGTTTAATGAGTTCACCTTTCGACTTGTTCTGAAGATCCTCTTCTGTTACGCTTACCATTCTTAGTTAAACCTCGGTTCCTTCCGCTCCGGTGCACGGTAGCATCGCTACTGTTCTGTGATAACCAACCAGTCGAGTATAATATTCCCGTATCATTGGTTGACGCGCGGTGCTACCGTGACGCCGGAAGCGTTCAGGTACTACCAGATATTCGGTATAGCTATTTAAAGTTTGTGCCCTCAAAATATGTGTAAACGCTTAGCACACGCCCCGTACCCCGTGGAAACGGTTGACACACGCCGAAACGGCGGTATATAAATAACAGGTAGCATATGCAAGTGATTATCGACATCTTGTGAGAAAACTCAGCGCAATAATTGCCGAAACCCGACGATGAGAGGGTTCTTCCCCACACTTTCACTTTCACTCCGGACACGGGTCGATTTAACGTAGGTAGCACGCCAACCGTGGAGTATGATTGAAACCCTGCGATGTGCGTGCGAAGCGGCTGGATGTGACCGCGACCTCGCCGAGCACCAGTTGATGCTCACGATGGAGACGAGCGCAGGAACCCGCCACGCCTACGAATGCGACTGTGGCGCGGTGACAGTCACCGTCACGAAAGGATGAGTCTGAAGTAGTCCCCCCCGGAAAGCGGGGAGTATGAAAGAAGTGATTCACGCATGCGGGCACGAGAACGTGACCGCAGAACACGCGAGTACCTTCGAAATCACCACGGACGACTTTCTCACGCCCGCCGGGGACTGCATCCTCGCCATCGAGGCTGACCGTGCCCCCGCCGATTTCGACCCAGAATTTGTCGAGGCATGCCGAAACGAAGACGCCACGATTACCATGACCATCGAAGCCGACGGCCGCGAAGAAACCGTTACTGGGCACGGTCATCCCGACCTCGAACTCGACAGCGACCGGAGCATGGTCGGTCGAACCAGCGACTACGTCGACGAGCGAACCTTCGTTCTCGGATGCGAGTTCGCCGCCGAAGGCTTCGATAGAGAACTGATTTCGGCGTTGGCGGAGGGTGCGGATGTTACAGTGACGGTGACAGTCGATTCGTAAGAAGATTGTGTCAGTATAGATGCGCTCTCGACTGCGCTTAGTCGGTGGCGCGCGGGAGTGAAACGACTCACGCGAGGGACGAGTGAGCGCAGTGAACGAGGAGGCTGGGGAGGACGAGGCATACGAGGTTTCGGAGAAATCTCGAAAGTGAGCGGTGAAACCGCGAGCAAGCGGTGGCAATATGATTGGAGCCGGAAACAGCTAGCAGTCCGGCACTGCTATTTGAAGTTCAACGAAGCTACAACGAAATCACTGTCTGGTAGTGTTCGCCGGAACCTAATTGGAAATTCAGTCCCAACCTCTGCCAATGAGCGACGACCCAGAGCCGATAGAAAACATCAGCGGGGGTGCCGAGGGTGGCGGCATCGCCGACGCCTTCGACCCCGGCGAGGCAGACACCCGCGCCGAGGAGGTCGTAGACCGACTCGGCGAACTGTACTGGCAGAAAACCTACGGCGGACAGGACGCCTTCACCTGCCTCGTCAGAACTATCTTGAGTCAGAACACGAGCGACGTGGCCAGCCAACCGGCCC
The DNA here is from genome assembly GCF_900156425.1 of Haladaptatus litoreus. Lineage (GTDB taxonomy): Archaea > Halobacteriota > Halobacteria > Halobacteriales > Haladaptataceae > Haladaptatus > Haladaptatus litoreus. The sequence goes on along the minus strand of NZ_FTNO01000001.1, from coordinate 677,941 downwards.
ACGACGACCTGATGGAAAAATACGCCGAGGACGACGCCGACCTCGCGGAAAACCTCGCCCACGCAGAACACGCCGAACTCGCAGATACGATTCGCTCGGCGGGCCTCTACAACCAGAAAGCCGACGTGCTCATCGAAGCGGGTGAGGAGGTTCTGGCAAACTACGGCAGTGCGAAGGCGTTCGACCGATTCGTGACAGAAGAAGAATCGAGCGAAGTGCGGCAAGCGCTCCTCGACATGAACGGCGTCGGGCCGAAAACAGCGGACTGCGTCCTGCTGTTTTCGGGCGGGCAGGCGGGCGTCTTTCCCGTCGATACGCACGTCCACCGAATCTATCGCCGACTCGGTATCGCGCCCGCGGACGCAGACCACGAGGAAGTGCGGGAAGTGTTAGAGCGCGAGGTTCCCGCGGAAAAGTGCGGGTTCGGGCACACAGCCAGTATTCAGTTCGGACGTGAGTATTGCTCCGCCCGCAAGCCTGCGTGTTTGGACGGGCCTGAAGCCTGTCCGATGGCGGATTTGTGCGAACAGGTCGGTGTAGATGTGGAGGGTGCGGAAGTGGTTGACCCGGCAGACGCAGACTGATTACTCCACCATTTCGTCGGTGTCCGAAACGTCCGTCACCCACATCGTCTTCTCGTTAACGAACTCGTGAATCCCGTGGTGGGCGAGTTCCCGCCCGTAGCCCGAATCCTTGACGCCGCCGAAGGGCAGTCGTGGGTCGGATTTGACGAGTTCGTTGACGAACACCATTCCGGACTCGATTTCGCGGGCGACTTCCTTTGCCTGCGTCTTGTCCTGCGTCCAGATGCTGGCACCGAGTCCGAATCGGATTTTGTTGGCTCGCTCGATTGCCTCCTCGGTGTCCGAGACTCTGAATACCGACGCGACCGGGCCGAACATTTCATCTTCGCCCGCAGGGCTTTCGTCCGGCACGTCGGTCAGAATCGTCGGCGGGTAGTACGCACCCTCCCTGTCGAGCGGTTCGCCGCCGAGTTCGAGACTTGCACCTGCTTCGATGCTGTCTTCGACCTGTTCGTGAAGGCCTTCCATCAAATCCTCACGGGCCTGCGGGCCGATGTCGGTGTCCTCGTCCATCGGGTCGCCGATGGTCATCGACTCCATCTCCTCGGTGAACTTCTCCATGAACTCGTCGTACACGTCGTCGTGGACGACGAATCGCTTCGCCGCGATACAGGACTGCCCGTTGTTGATACACCGGGCCTGTGCCCCGGTCTGTGCGGCGTCCTCGATGTCCGCGTCGGGGAGCACGACGAACGGGTCGCTCCCGCCCAGTTCGAGGACGGAGTTTTTCAGGTTCTTGCCCGCATTTTCGCCGATAGACCGCCCTGCTCCCGTGCTTCCAGTGAGCGTCGTCGCCGCGATTCGGTCGTCCGAAATAACGTCTTCGACGGTGTCGGAACCGACGAGAAGCGTGGTGAACGCACCCTCCGGGTAGCCCGCTTCCTCGAATACCTCTTGGATTGCGAGGGCACATTGGGGGACGTTCGAGGCGTGTTTCAGCAGGCCGACGTTGCCCGCCGTGAGATTCGGCGCGGCGAACCGGAACACTTGCCAGAACGGGAAGTTCCACGGCATCACCGCGAGCACCGGGCCGAGCGGTTCGTAGGAGATGTAGCTTTCTACGCCCGGTTCCGTGCCGATACGTTCGTCTTGGAGGAACTCGCCCGCGTGTTCGGCGTAGTAGTCACAGACCCACGCACATTTTTCGACCTCCGAAACCGCACTGCTGATGGGTTTGCCCATCTCCTTCGTCATTATCTCGGCGTATTTCTGCTTGTTCTCGCGTAGAACCTCGCCAGCCTTCGAGATGAGTCGCTGGCGTTCCTCGATGGGTTGTTGTTTCCACTCTTCGTAGGTTTCGTGTGCCTGTTGCAGTTTTTCCTCGACGGACCGCTCGTCGTCCGCGTCGAACGTCTCGATTACCTCTTCAGTTGCCGGGTTGAGACTTTCCATAGTCGGTGAACACCGCCGATTCCCATGTACGCTTTGGCGGGAAACGCGAGGCCGAGGAGGAGAGATATCCTAGTAAATTTAAGAATTTTTGAATGAATTAAAATTAAAGATGTGGGTGGCACACTGTGTCATGGTGTAGAGACACATGACGGACGACAAAAACGACGAAACGGACGTTCATCGGCGAACAGTTCTTTCGAACGTAGACGAAACGAAACGGCACGGAGAGACAGTCACAGACACGCGACGGGGCGTTTTACAGCGGGCGGTCGGCGTTGCAGGCGCGGCGGTGGTCTCTTCTCTCGGCTTTTCGGGCGCAGCGAGTGCGCTCTCCGGAACACCGGAAGAGCACGCAGTCGCCTCGGTCAGACAGTACGATTCGAAATCGACGGTGACGAAGACATTGGCCAGCGGAACCACCGAGTTGCGGAAAACGCTGTCGCGATCGGGATACCTCGACACTGCCTCCGCGGCGGAGTTTACAGACCTCGAACGACTCGCTGTCGGGGAGTATCTCAAAGCGGAAGAGGGCATCGCCGTCGTCGGCACCGTCCACGACGGCACGCCGACGACGAAAATCGAGGTGTCGAAGCAGGTACCCGACCACGAACTCAAAGTCGTGTTGTTCCCGAACTCGGTGAATCTTCGGCGACGCTCCGTCCCGGCGGGGATTCCTCCCGTGCATTCTCGGTCGAAGCAGGTGCTACCGAGGTGAACACGGCTTCCGACATCACGCCGCAGTGTTTCTGCCAACCGGACTGTGACGCGTGGTGGGACGGTGGCGGCCAGCGGTGGTGTGTCGGCGTCAGTTACTGCACCTCGTCGTCTTGTGCCAGCCACTGTACGTCAGAGAGCAAGACCTGCTCTTCCTGTTCGGACATCTGCTGACACCATCTGTTTTCCATTTCTCGACCGGTCAATCGCTGGTTTCCAAACATACGCGCCGCATACTTATCACGACAGTCGCCGACACTTTGCGCCACATGAGATTCGAGCGTGACAGAAGACTGACCGTGAGGGCGTCGTAGATGTCCTCGCTCGAACTGTTCCTCGTTATCGGGGCGAGTCTCCTGCTCTCGCTGGTTCTCAGCGAGGTGTTCGAACGACTCGGCGAACCCGGATTTCTCGGCGAAATCGTCGCGGGAATCCTGCTCGGCCCGTCCGTGCTGATGCTCATCAGCAATACGAATCAGAACAACCCATTCATTCTCATCGCAACCATCGGCGGCCTGTTGTTGTTTTTCGACGCTGGCTACCAGCAAATCAGTTTGAAACAACTGCTCGCGGCGTTTCGACCGGTGTTGATAATCGGCCTTTCGGGTGTCATCATTCCCTTCGTCGTCGGCTACGCAATCGGAACCGGATACGGCTTCAGACTCGAATCGAGCCTCTACCTTGGCCTCATTCTCTCCGTAACTTCCGTCTCAATCGTCGTCAGAACCCTCCTCTCGCTCGATAAACTCGACACTCAGTACGGCAGATGGATTCTCGGCGCGTCGGCCGTAGACGACGTTATTGGCCTCCTCGGTATCTCGATTCTTCCGCTGTTTTTCGTCGGCGGGGGAGCGAGCGCGACGGTTTCGGCGCTCGGCCTCGCCGCCCTCTTTTTCGTCGGCCTCGGCATTTTCTACAAGTTTCTCCTCGACCCAATTGCGAACCTACTCGCAAAGTCCGAGGTAGACCAGGCGGATTTCATCGGCATCCTCGGCCTCCTGTTCGTGTTCGGCTACGCTTCCGACGCGGTGAACCTCTCCTATTTCATCGGCGCGCTCTCCGTCGGCCTCATCGTCTCCACGAACAAACGGCTCGAGGGGAAAAGCCTTCAGTCGAACATCTATGGCATCGCCTACGGCGTGTTCATTCCGCTCTACTTCGTCGCCATCGGCGCGCGGATGAACCTCGCCGATTTGACGCTCAACTCGTTCGTCGTCGTCTTCGCCGTCCTCGGCTTGCTCTCGAACTTCATCGCGGGCTACGTCGGCAATCTCCTCGCTGGCGGCCCGCGCGAGCATTCGCTGATTTTCGGCTTCGCACTGCTTCCGCGCTCCGAATCCGGAATCGCAATCGTCGCACTCGGCGTTTCGCAAGGAATCGTCGGAAACCGGATTTTCGTCGCATATCTGGTCGTTTTCGTCATTTCCGTGCTTCTAACGCCCTCGCTATTGAAGCGGGCGGTCAACCGCGCGGAGGCGAAAAAAGAAACACAGTCGGGGAACTCAGGGCAGTCAGCACAATCCAATCAATCGGACGGGTAGGCGTGTGAACCGGTTCCAGCGGAGTGACCGACCGCCAAAACTGGCGGTCGGTCACCGGAACGCTCGTCCGTTATTCGATCATTCCGCCGAGCTATCGTCTTCGGCGTCCGATACGTCGTAGCGATTCGCGGCGGATTCGAATCCTGTCTCCATCTGTTCTTTGCTCCGGCGGCCTTCCGCTTCGGCTATCGCCTCTGGGTCGGGATTCACGTCGTCGTCGATTCGCGCCCACGATTTGTGGACTTTCGCGTGGCACCACCGACAGAGGTAGACAGTGATTTCGTGGCTCAAGGTTTCGCCGTCGCTTGCGTAGGAGAGGTGGTGTTCTTCCAACAGCGGTCGCTCGTCGGAGTGGGCCATTCGGCGCTCTTCGAGTCCGCAGCGAATGCACTGGCGTTCCCGATTTCGACAGCGAAAATGCGGGCAGTCGCCCCAGTTCCAGTCTTCATCCGGGTTCGCCACAGGGCAGGCAAACTCCTCTTCCCGGCGCTCTTCCGCAAATTCGGGGTCGTGTTGTGGGTACTCGAACGCGTATCGACACCGCCCCTCGTCGGTCAGATGGTCGCAGAGTCCGGCGTGGTCGTAGGGGTCGTCCACGCCCACGGCGGTTCCCGACGGGGTTTTCTCCATGGTCGAACCGTGGCGTCGCCTTCGCACAAACGTTTTGTTTCCTTCCTGAGCAATCAGAGTCGTGCGTGTCGTACACGAATCCGATGGTCAGTCGCAACCGCTCGCAGAAAACGTCGAGACGGCGGACTCGTTTCTCTCCCAAGCCCGCGGGCTGATGTTCCGTCGGTCGATTCCGGACGATTACGCCCTCGCGTTCCGGTTCGATGATGTCGCCTCGCGGGACGTCCACATGGTGTTCGTCCCGTTCCCGCTGGACGTTGTTTGGACGCAAAGCGGGGAAGTCCAGCAGGTCGAACAGCTTTCGGCGTGGACTGGATTAGCGAAGGCTCGAGCGGATACCCTGTTCGAACTACCGGCGGGAAGCGCGTCGGACGTGAAAATCGGCGATTCGGTTCGGTTGGCGGAGTGAGCGAGAAGACGACTCTAAATCAGTTCGTGTCGGGTAACGGCGTGAATCCGTCGACGGGCGTGACGGAGTAATCGACGGTAAGGGTGTCCTGCGTCGCGCGAATCTTTCCGACGAAGGCTGAAATCTCTTCGAGCATTCCTTCGAGAACGAACAGTTCCATGCAGTAGTGGTCGCCGACGTGGTTGTGGAAGTTCGACGCGACCAACCCTTCGTGTTCGTGCCGGAGGTGCATCATTCGCTCCTCCACGTTCGTCGTCTCGTAGTCGAACATCACCGTGACGACACCCATCAGTTTGCGGTCTTCGAGTCTGCGGTCTTCGAACTCGCCGAGGAGGTTTCGACTGGCCTCTCGGACGACTTCGCTTCGCCCGGTGTAGCCGTGTTCGTTCGCGAACTGGTCGATTCGTTTGAGCAGTTCGTCCGGCATGGAGACGCTGACGACGGTCATGTATTAACTGAGTCCCCATTCGCTATTAGAATCTTGTTATCAGTATTCGAACTGGATTCGCTCGCGCTCGGGGTCAACCGTAACTTCTCCACCGACGGGAATCGGCGCGACGGGTGCTGTGTGACCGAAATCGAGGTCGAAGACCACCGGCGAATCCGGGTTGTACTCGGCCACAAGGTCGGCGATTGCATCGCGCTGGCGTTCGCGGTACGCCTCGCGTTCGTCGGGAGTTCGCGCAACCTCCATCGACCGCGCTTTCGCCCGCCCGACGAGTACCGCCGAAACCCGAGACAGGAGGCCACGCTCACCCATTCCCATCAGCACCCAGCGCACGTCGAACTCGCTCGGCAGTTCCTCGGAGGTTTCGAGCAGGAGTACGGCTCCATCCAGCTTTTCGGGGTCGGGCAGGTAGCGGTTGACTGATAATTGCATGTCAACGACTTCCAAACTGCCGCCCCACGTTCTCCCCGTTACCGACTCCTCTCCCCCGCGCCACTGCCATCCCGGATTGGATTCCATTTCGCGTCGTTTATCGAGGTTCTCCGGGTCGGCCCAGTCCAAATCCTCGTCGGTAAATCGTTCCGCGGGGCGGAGTTCCCCGAACGATTCCTCGAACATCGCCCGGCGCAGATACTCCACGGTGTAGTCGTGCATCGACCCCTGCATGGCGAAGTCCGTGAACAGGTTACCGCCGTAGAAGGAAACGATGCCCTCGTTCCAGAGCACGGTCTGAAGATTAGTATTGTCGCTCGTGCCGTAGAATCGCGTCGGATTTTCGCGGAGGACGTCTGCGTCGAGATGCGGCAGGATTCGCACTTGGTCGGCCCCACCGATGACGGCAATGACGCCCGCGATGTCAGGGTCCGCAAAGGCGTCCATCACGTCCTGCGCCCGCGCTTCAGGGTGGTCGTACAGCCATTCGGGCGACTTCGTCGCGGTCGGAAATTCGACCGGATTCAGCCCGAACACCGATTCCAGACGTTCCAAACCGAGTTCGTAAACGTGCGGAAACAGGCTCGCGTGGCTGGTTCCGGGGGCGACGATAGCGACGTCGTCACCCGATTCGAGCGCTGGCGGGAGGATACAATCGCTCATTTGAGATACATTCGTAAGAACAAACAAGTAGTTTCCCTCCCGGCGCTGGGCATTTCTCCCTCCTAACTATCTGTTAATCAGGGATTCAGTCCGCAGTGTCGGCCTATTCCGTGCTTAACTGTGCCATAACAAAGTCGGATTCTATCGTTAGTAAATCCATGTCAAACCGCTCCGTGGGAGGATATGGGACTGCCGATGGGTGGGCAACCCACGCCCCGAAGCGAGCGTGGTTGCTGGCGGCACTCATCGCCGGGAAGACGCTCGACGCCGTGAGCACCGTCACAGTCCTCCATCTCCGCGACGACGTGTTCGAATCCGTCTGGCTCACACGGACGCTGATGGAGACGTTCGGACGAGTCGAGGGGTCGCTCATCACGCTCATCCTCGCCGTCGTCGGCGTGGCGATTCTCGCCGAAAGCGGTTTGATCATCAAACGACTGCTCCCCGACGACTGGACGCCCGACGGCTATCCCGCCGCATTCCGAACCACGACCTATCTCGCCGCAGGCGCGTGGTACGGCCTTCTCGGAGTCCATAACTTCCTGCTGCTGTTCTGAATTTGAGGGAATTACGTTCGGCGCGCGGGAGTGAAACGACTCGCGCGAGGAGGCTGGAGAGGACGAGGTGCGGTTGCGGTGTTTGGAGTCGTGACTTCTTCAGTAGCCTGCCACCACTAATTCCTCAACTATTTTCCAAACACAGCGACGTATCTCGACATTTGCTCACCTCCGTTCGCAAAGTCTCGACTGGTCAAGTTGTGTGTGGAAAAGCGCCGAGAGGGAGATTTGAACTACCTGAAGACGCTTCCTTGCCTCCGGCAAGACTGCCTCTTCCGTCGTTCAAATTCCCTGTGCGTTCTCTCAGTCGTGGTGGCGAGAGGCATGAATGCCTCTCGCCGTTTTGCGCTCGGAGAATGACGCCGAGAGGGAGATTTGAACTCCCGTGTCCGTGAGGACAGCAGATTTCGAATCTGCCGCCTTGGCCGGGCTAGGCTATCTCGGCTCATCTCACACTACCGCGCTATCGCCTTTATGGGTTTCGATTTATCGAATCCAAACGCTACTGACCACCACATTAAAATCACTGGCCGTCGCGGGATATTTCATGGACGTTACAGACGCGAACGCGCAAAGCGATTCCGTCCTCGACGCGATTGGAACCGCCGTCATCGCCGACCGTGAGTTCCTCGAAACGGTTCTCCTCGGCGTGATGGCACAGGGTCACGTTCTGCTCGAAGACGTACCCGGAACCGGAAAGACCCTCACCGCCCGGAGTTTCGCTTCCGCCCTCGGCCTCTCCTTTAGCCGCGTGCAGTTCACCCCCGACCTCCTCCCGGCGGACGTGACGGGCACTCACGTCTTCAACGAGCAAGACCGCGAGTTCGAGTTCAACGAAGGCCCCATCTTCGCCAACGTCGTTCTCGCGGACGAAATCAACCGCGCGCCGCCAAAGACGCAGGCCGCACTCCTCGAAGCGATGGAGGAACGACAGGTGACCGTGGACGGCGACACCCGCGAACTCCCGAAACCGTTCTTCGTCATCGCCACGCAGAACCCCGTCGAGCAGGAAGGTACGTTCCCGCTCCCCGAGGCGCAGGTTGACCGATTCGCGGTCAAAACCAGCCTCGGCTACCCGGACAAGGACGGCGAAATCGAACTCCTCCGTCGGCGTGCGAGTCGCCACAGTCAGAGTCCGAGCGTCGAAACTGTGCTCAACAACCAACTCGTCACCGACTTCCAGTCGGTGCCCGAAACGGTTCGGGTCGAAGAAGACCTCATCGAGTACATGGCCAGCATCGCCCGCGAAACCCGCGACGACCGCCGGGTCGAAGTCGGCGTTTCGCCGCGTGGTACCCAGCGCCTCTTCGAAGCGACCCGCGCTCGCGCCGCCATGCAGGGTCGGGAGTTCGTCACCCCCGACGACGTGAAGCGAGTCGCCTATCCAGTCCTCGCCCACCGTGTCGTCCTCACGCCCGACGCGAAGGTGAACAACGTGCGAAAGGACGAAATCGTGGAGTCGGTGCTGGACAGCGTTCCGGTGCCGACGGTGGAGTGAGGAAGTTCGACGGTCGAATGAAATAGAACGGTCGCTTATTTTTCTTCGCACCAATCATCCCGGAGAAGTCCGTACTGAACCATATCGCGGTGTTCTCCGTCGATGAACATGAATTTTCTGCGGCAACCTTCCTCGGAGAATCCGAGCGACTCCAGCAGACCGCGAGAGGCGTCGTTGAAATCGTAGGCCTCCGCGCCGATGGCAGGCGTATCGTACTGCCGAAACGTGTAGTCGATGACCATCGAAACGGCCTCTTTGCCGTAGCCGTGACCGTGAACCTCCGGAACGAGCCAGTAGCCGAGTTCGGGACGTTTCCACTCGGCATCCATTACCGTCACTTCACCAATCCGCGTTACGTCGGCCTCATTGGGTTGCTCTGGACTCGCTTCCCCTTCCTCCAGACAAATCAGAAATCGGTCGGAATCGTCGTTTTCGATGTGCTCTTCGAGTTGCGTTTGGTTCACCAGGCGATTGCCAATCGGATACCGGAGTTCGGAATTCGCCATTGCGCGCTGGACGAACTGAACGTCCTCTTTCTCGACCGTTCTGAGCGTGATTCGGTCGCTGCTTTGAGTGGCTGCTCCGGGCATGATACCGCTGTTCGTATGACCGCAATAAATGTTTTCTGCGATGAATAGAGACCGGCAGTGGCGGACGACGATTACGCCCGCAGTGCCGAGGTAAGCGCCAGCGCCGCAATCAGCAGGAAGACGAGCGCGGTCATCGGTTGCCCGCCGCTTCCGAGCAAATACATCCCGTAGCCGACGCCGCCCGCCGAAATCGCAATTACGGTGCTCGCCGCGGCGTGCATGATTTCGAGGGTTTGGGTGTCCGCCTCCCGACCTAACTGCTCGCCGACGTTGATGGCCTGTTCGCCGAAATCCCACGCCAGCACGGTGGCCATCGTGCCGGGAATCATGAGTTCGGGCGGTGCCGCGGCTAACCCTCCCGAAAGCACCCCGGCGAGAAGGGCGAAACTTCCGGACGTAACGAGCCTGCGCGACCCGCGAACGACGCCGAGTGCGACCAGCACGAGACCGAGCGCACCGCCGACCAAACCGACGTTGCCGAAGAATGCGCTCGTTCCGAGGGCGACCGACGCCGCGATGATGGCGAGCAGTTGGCTCACGCGGGCGGGCGAGCGGTCGATTTCCGCAGTTTGGGGCTTCGGTTCGGTTTCTGCATCCGTTTCGGTGGTTGCGTCGGTCGCGTTCGACTTCGTCTCACGCTCCACCGCCGAGTCAGTTTCCGCATTCTCCTGTTCGACCGTCTTCGACTCCGTCTCGCTCATCGTCGCCACCTCCGGTTCGCCCGGGCCATCGTAATCCCGAGCGAGTCGTCCGTGTTCCAGTCCACCACTCGGATACCACTCGCCCGGAGCGACTGGAGTCGATGCTGGCGCTCGGCCCACGCGAGTCGCTGGCCGGTCGTTCCGTCGCTCGTCGGGTCGGGACTGATGACGGTCATGGCGTGACCCATGGCGTCGAGTCGCCGGGGAATCTCCAGCGCGAAGGAGTCACAGAGCGGCGAGAAAAACACCACCTGTGCGTCCGAGGGGAGTCGTCGTCTCAGCCATCGCAGTTTCAGCGTGGAGTAGAACGACCCCTCGGGCGGTTTCCGTGAGAAGGCTTCCGCGTGCGAGAGCAGTTCCCGCGCCTCCGCTCGATGGTACTCGCCGGTTCCCGGCGACAGCCACAGTTCTTCCGGGCCGAAGGCCGCGATTCCGACCCGGTCGCCGTTGTCGAGCAGGGCGCTGAACGCGTCGCCGACGGCGCGAACGGAATGTTCGACCGCACCGGGGTCGTCGGAATCGTGCGTCAGATAGGCGTCTGCGCGAACGTCCACGAGCAGGACGACTGTCGCAGTCTGCTCTTCTCGAAATTCGACCGTCGTCAGTTCGCCGGTTCGTGCCTTTCGCTTCCAATCGATGCGCGAAAGCGGGTCACCGGGGCGATATTCCCGTGTAGCGAAGAACTCGACGCCGGTTCCGCCCTCGCGGGTTGCAATCCGGCCTGTATGCCGGATCGTCTGCTCGCGGAGGGGCACGTCCTCGGCCGTGGTTGCGAACTGCGGCGTACAGGTAATCGTCGTAACGTCTTCGAGTTCGAACTCGTGTTCGACCGCGCCGCTGAAATCGCGCACCAACACCTGTGCCAGGGCAAACGTGTGTTCGCCGCGAACCGATTCGACGGTGTAGGAAAACACTGCCTTCTTGCCGGGACGGAGTGCGGTGCCGAGGCGAGGCGACCCCGCAGTTACGCGCAGTCCGTCCGGTACGCCGTCGATGACTCTGATGTCGGGGAGAGTGTTCTCCCCCGTATTTTCGATTTCCACCTCGATTTGAATTTCGTCGCCGGGTTGCGGTTCGGGGTCGCTGACGGTTCGCGCCAAATCGAGGGTCGTCTCCGGCGGCGTCGCGGTTCGCGCGTACGCCGCGAACGCGACGCCGATGACGCCCGCGAGAAGCGTCTCCGGACTGCCGAAAATCGTCCCCACCGCGGCGGCGAGCAGCGCGATTGCGCTCACGCCGTACCAGCGGTTCGTCTCTCGAACAGTCATCTGGTTTCCTCCACGTATTCGGTCACCGCGTCGGCGGTTCGACGCGCTCGACGCTGGAACGATGTCTGCCCGCCGAACGACTGACGAACCCACTCGCGCCACGACCGACGCGGTGCGGATGGCCCGCCGAGGAAGGCCGCCGCCTCGGCGTCGTCCGTCCACTCGCCGGTTTCCAACTGCGTCCGCGCCTCGTCTTTCGAACAGCCTTCACGCTGAACGATTGCTTCGACGAGCGAGGTTTCGAGGGTGGCCCTGAGCTTTTTCCGCGCGCGGAACCGCTCTTTCCGCGGCCCGGAATGAACTTGCAGAAGTCGCTCGTCGAACTCGGTTCCCGGGGTAGGAAGCGTCACGTTCGTCTCCGGGTCGCCGGTTTTGGCCTGCAAAAGATCGCGGTGTCGTCTCGCTTGGACGACGCGCAATCCTTGAACGAGCGTCAGCACGCCCACGAGTTTCACGAAAATCGCACCCGTCGAAAGGTATCCTGCGAGTTCCGGAGCGAACACGACTGCGAGTCCCCCGCCGATCGCGAGGATGCCGACGACGGTTATCAGCGGTCTGTCTTTCATTCGTCGTCCTCCGCGTAGGTTCGCTCGATTCGGCGAAGCGCAGCCACGGCCCGCGTTTCGCGTTCGCCGGTCGCATCCTCGCCGCCGTATCGCACCTCCTCGAAGATGTTCGTCAGTTCGGTCACGTCCTCGCGGGCGATTCCGGCATCCATCGCGGCCGCGGCGAACTCACCTGGCGTGCTCGATTTCGGGTCGGAAACGTCGAGGTGCGTCGTCATCTCGCGCCACGTGCGGTACACTTCGTTCTCCACGCTCGCGTCGGATTCGATTCTGTCCGCCGCATCGCCCGCCGCGCGTCCGACCGCCGCGATGTCCTCTTCGTCGGGCGCTTCGTCACTTGATTGAGGTTCCAGTTCGGTTCCGCTCGAACTCTTCACGAGGAGGACGAGCGCGCCGAGAAGGGCGATTCCGAGGATGACGAACAAGGCCACAGACGGTGTTAGCATGCTCGTCGCGCCGTCACCCGACCCGAGGGAACCGCCGCCCGGCAGAGTGCTGTTTGAACTGTTCGGCAAAGCGGAACTGGGGCCGTCGAACGTCGGCGCCTCACACGCAGTCAGCAGGGCGTGGAGAAGCAACAGCGGAATACCGACGGGGCCAACGACGGCGATAGCTCCGAGAGCACCCAGTCGCCGGTAGCCGATTCCCACGGCGAGGAAGAAGAGTCCGAGAATAAGTGCTATCGCGGCGGGAGAGCTGAGAACCGGATAGCACGGGAACTCGAACGGCGTGGAAAGTCCGCCCCGTTCCGTCCCGTTTCTGCTGGGTGAGTTCTCGGCGTCCTCGGAACCGAAACTAGAACCGGTGCCGAAGCCGATGCCACCACCTCCGCCGTCGGTCGTGACGGCGGTGTTCAGCGTTGCGGCGGCGAGGGCGATAGCGAGCACGCAGAGGAGGGCGACAACGAGGGGACGGGCGGTGTCAGAGTCCACGATAGCAAGTAGCGGGATTGAAAACTTAGGCTTTCTGTCTTCTTGTCGTTAGTGTCCGCTAAAGGTACGAGTCGTCGTACTCCTCGGTTGACCGCGATGCGTGGGTGTTGCCACATTCGTTGCACTCGATTCGTTCGACGGTATCCATCGAGACGTTTAGCGACCCACAGTTGCGACAGTAGTAGCCGAACTGCTCTTCGTGCGTTTCGTCTGTGTAGACGGTGAAGAACGCGCCCTCGGTTCCGGATTGCTCTGCGTCAAGGTCGAGATACACCCGCCCGTCGTCTGTTGGGACGGTCGTTTCACCGTCCACCGATTCCGTGTTCGGAAAGTCATCATCTGCAGCAGCATCGGTGCCCTCGTCCGCTTCCTCCGAGTCCACCGTCCGTTCGCCCGCCGACGATGGCTCTTCGTACACGTACTCGACGAGCGATTCGTCACCGACCTCTACTCGTCGACGCTCCGTCTCCTCGAAGCCGAATCGCTCGAAGAACTGGTGACCCTCGGTGTTGCTTTCGAGCGCCGTCGCTCGCAGTCGTCTTGCACCCAGCTCGCGCAACGTTTCGGTGGCGGTTTCGAACAGTTTTCGACCGATTTCTCCTCCCCGATGCTCCGGGTCAACGAACAGCCACCGTACTTCGCCCGTTTCGTCCTCGCGTTCGGCGACGACGACACCGACTATCGTGTCCCACTCCTCACTGTCCGCGACTCGGATAACCGTCCCCGAACTTTCGATTCGTCGTGTCAACTGCTCTTCGCCGAATTTCGCTTCGGCGAGTGTCTCTATCTGCTGTGGACTAAGCGCGTAGGATGTCGTCATCGCGCTCTCGACTAGTTCGCGGACACGCCTCGTGTCGGTCGCAGTTGGTTCGCGGATGTTCATCGGTCGGGATTCGTCATAGTCGCTGAAAAGCCCGCGGGCAAGCGGTGTTCGTCACCCGGAGCGTTCGTTCAGACGACCACAAATACAATCGCAATGAGAGCGTGACGCAACGGCCAACCGTTATGCTCCTCGCGTCCGTGTCACAATTATGCGAGGTGTGGGGGCGGTTTGCGTCGTTTTGCTCGTGTGTGCCGCGCCAGTGTTCGCAGTCACTACTGTCGCTGGCGGCGTGAATGGGGATTCGGGCACTGAGTCGGTCGAGAACAGTGGCATCGGTAGTAGCGGTGCGACCAGCGCCGACGCAAACGTTGCAAATCAAACCCAACGACCCGACCCGCAGGGAGACGTTATCGGGTGGGAAAACGGCTACTGGCACAACGAGAGTATCGCGGTTGACCAGAGCGACGGGCTGAGCGAGGCAGAACAGGAAGCCTACGTAAATCGGGCGATGGCGCGAGTCGAATTCATCCGAAATCAGGAGTTCGAACGACCGGTAGAAGTCGATTCCCTCCAGCGGGCGCAGTATCAACAACTGATTCGTTTACAGGCGGAAAGTCAGTACACGCAAAGTCAGCGCGCGTGGGAGAATCAAATCTGGGAAGCGCTGTTCGCCGTAGGTGAACGGTCAGATGCGGCCCGTCAGCAGACGCAACTGTATCAACAACGGATTGCCGGGTTCTATCTCCCCGGACAGGACGAGATTTACGTCATCACCGACGACAGCCTCGTCATCGACAACGCGACGCTGGTTCACGAACTGACGCACGCTCTCCAAGACCAACAAGTCGGACTGGCTTCGTCCCAGTTCGAAGCCGGGACGATGGACGGCCAGCGGGCGAACGACGGCCTGACCGAGGGAGAGGCGTCCTACGTCGAACAACGATACGTCCAGCGCTGTGGAGACGAATGGGAGTGCGTGGAGACGCTCGGCCCGCCTCGCGAAGAGACGCCCTACGGCGGCGGTTCGCTCCCAGATTTCAATCTCGCGATGCAGGTCAGTCTGATTCAGCCGTACTCCGACGGCCCGGCATACGTCGCGTCGAAGGTCGATTCGGGTGGATGGCAGGCGATTCAGCAGGAGTACCGCAATCCGCCGAACTCCTCCGAACAGGTTATCGACCCCAATCGGCGAAACGACGCTCCGACGCCGCTTCGACTCGACGGGCAAGCACGAAACGGCTGGAAACTCTACGGCCAAAAAGGGGAGAACGGCTCCGAAACTGTCGGCGAAACCGGCATCTACACGATGTTCTGGTATCAGGGCCGAACCAACGACAACCCGATTATTCGGTGGCAGGCGTTCGAAAACCCCGAGGCCGGACAGTACGACACGTTCAACTACACCAGCGTTCCCTCGGATGGATGGGCGAACGACCGACTCTGGCCGTACCGCAACGGCGACGAGCGCGGCTACGTCTGGCGAACCGCGTGGGATACGAATCAGGATGCGACCGAGTTCCAGCGCGCCTATCGGGAGTTGCTCCGAGGACAGAACGCGACCCGAACCGACTCCGGTGCGTGGGTTATCGAAAACGGGGAGTTCGCCGACGCCTTCCGAATCGTTCGCGATGGACGAACCGTGACTATCGTGAACGCGCCGACGGAAGGAGATTTGGCCGACGTTCGGCCGGATGTTGGCGAGCGTTCCGAGAATCGGAACGCTCGCTCATTTCGGTGAGGAGGGTGGTCGCTGATTACGCCGACGCGCTTCCGGCCGTCACGCTGGTCGGAAGCACGTCGGTTTCGCCCGCCGCAGCCAACAGGTCGTGGTAGCGGTTACGAATCGTGACGGTACTCACGTCTGCGACTTCGGCGACAGCGTCCTGCGTCAACCCTTCTCCTTCGACGAGGGCGGCGGCGTACAGCGCCGCCGCCGCGAGGCCGACTGGTGATTTACCGCTGGTGATGCCCGCCTCTTTCGCCGTCTTGAGAAGGTCGTGGGCACGGTGTTTCGTCACCGAATCGAGGTCGAACTCGCTCTCGAATCGGTTGAGATACTGTTCGGGGTCTGCCGGTCTGACCTCGAGGCTGAGTTCGCGAACGATGTAGCGATAGGTTCGCTTGAACTCCATCTCGTCGATTCGGCTGACAGTCGCCACTTCGTCCATGGTTCGGGGCACTCCGGCCTGTCGCGCCGCGGCGTAGACGCTCGCGGTCGCCACGCCTTCGATGGAGCGACCGGGAAGCAGGTCTTCGTTCAACGCACGTCGGTAGATGACGCTGGCCATCTCCCGGACGTTCTTCGGCAGGCCGAGGGCGCTGGCCATGCGGTCGATTTCGCCGAGCGCCTGTTTGAGATTGCGCTCCTTGCTGTTTCGCGTGCGGAAGCGCTCGTCCCACGTGCGGAGTCGCTGCATCTTCTCGCGCTGGCGGGAACTCAACGTTCGTCCGTAGGCGTCCCTGTCCTGCCACCCGATGTTGCTCGACAGGCCTTTGTCGTGCATCATTTTGGTGGTCGGCGCACCGACGCGGGATTTCGAGTCGCGTTCGCTCGCGTCGAAGGCGCGCCACTCCGGCCCGCGGTCGATTCCGCCAGTTTCCACGACGAGGCCGCAATCCGCACAGACCGTTTCCGCGTGTTCTTCGTCGGCAACGAGGGCGCCGCCACATTCGGGACAGACGTTTTCGCGTTCCTCGGTGTCTTCCTGTTCTCGTTCCGATTCTCGTTCGATGGTCGCTACGACCGACTGTTCGGTCTCTTTGTTGCTCGTACTCATGATGGGAATGAAATGGAACCGACGTCGATAGAATACGCGACCGACGCCGCACTCACTAACAATAGGTTAGTTCGAAAAGTATAAAAATGTATCGCTTGAAATAGAAAGCTCTGATAGCACATCACAAATTCTAGCACTCAAATCCGTATTTCATGGCAACAACTGGTGGTCAAATTAAATTGTACATAAGAATATGCCGGACGTTCTTTAGCGGAAGTAGAGATGACTCGACAGACGCGACGAGCGTTCGTCGCCACCGTCGGTACCCTCGGTTTTGCGGGTTGTTCCTCGCTGGCCGAGAACGCACCGTTGCCGATTGATACGGAGGACGAACAGGAGACACGACGAGCAGATAAATCGACCGCACCGAGGAAAATCGCGGACGATTTCGAAGACCTGAGCTACTGGCAGGCGGTCGAACGACAAGGAGATCTGTCGAAATCGACCAATGCCTACCAGGGGTCGCAATGTGCGCACGTCGTCGGTAGCGGGAAAACGAAAGAAGGCCACATCATTCGGTCAGTTTCTGGAGCCGACCTCCGCGGAACCAACTTCTCGATGGCGGTCAAAAGTCTGAATCACGACTTCTTCAAAATCGCCATCGAACTCCACGCACCCGACGGCGACCACACCGTACAACTGAAACGAACCCTTCTCGGGCCGAAAAACCGCTGGGTTCGCGTCAATTTCGGCGTCACGGGCGTGAAAAAGGGCGTCGACCGCTCGTCGGTCGAAAAACTCCGCATCGTCGCCAGACCGGTCGATACCAATGCGAAGGAGCCAATCGAGTTCCTCGTGGACGACCTTCGAACCACCTCCCGCCCGGAAACCGGGTCGGTCATGTTCACCTTCGACGACAGCCATTCCAGCCACTATCGCGCCTACGAACTGATGAAGAAGTACGGCTTTTCCGGCGTCGAGGGCGTCATTCCAGAGAGCATCGGGCGTGACGACAGATTGACCGAAAACCAACTGGCGACCATGGCCGACGACGGCTGGGACATTGCCGCCCATCCGAACGTCCAAGCCAGTTACTTCTCGGACTACGCGCCGGACGAGCAGGAACGACTGATGACGAAGACGCGCGATTTCCTCCGCGACAGCGGCTTCGAGGACGGTGCGCGCCACCTCCTCGTTCCGAAAAACGTCCTCGGGCCGGAGACGTTCGACCTCGCGCGCGAGCACTACGACACGGTGTTCAGCTTCGGCGGCGGGCCGAACGCGATGCCGCTCGTACAGGACGACACCATCGTCTCCCGGGTGAACGGGAAGAACGTCGCGGAGACGAAGCAGTTCATCGACTACGCGAGCGACTACGGTCAACTCGTCGTACCGCTGTTTCACGAAGTCGGAAACGACATCAGCGAGCGTGATTTCGAATCCCTCCTGCAATACGTCGAAACAAAGGACGTGAACGTCGTCACCGCCTCCGATCTGCTGGACGGGTAGGGACGTCTGTTAAATTAGTACGGCGTCTGCTGGACGCCGTCCAGCAGACGCACCGTTCATTTCGTTCAAACCGCAAGTAACCGCGTTGTGTCCCGTTTTGTCGTCAACGAGAGGACACAGAACTGGCCGCCACCGGAGAGCCTTAACATCTCGGACGCCAAGGTATCGCCATGACCGAAAAAGCGACACTCGCAGGCGGTTGTTTCTGGTGTACCGAGGCCGCGTTCAAAGAACTGGACGGCGTGAAATCGGTCACGTCGGGGTACGCCGGGGGGTCGGTCGAAAACCCGACCTACGAAGCAGTGTGTTCGGGCGAGACGGGACACGCGGAAGTCATTCAGGTCGAATACGACCCCGAGACAATCGGCTACGAGGACCTGCTGGAAGTATTTTTCACCATCCACAACCCGACGACGCTGAACAAGCAGGGGCCGGACATGGGAACGCAGTATCGTTCCGCCATCTACTACCACGACGAGGAACAGAAAGAAATCGCAGAGACGTTCATCGACCAACTCGAATCCGTGGACGCCTACGACGACCCAATCGTGACGGAAGTCGAACCGCTGGAGACGTTCTACGAGGCGGAGGAGTACCATCAGGACTACTTCGAGAAAAATCCCAACGACGCCTACTGTACAATAAACGCCGGGCCAAAAATCGAGAAGGTTCGCGAGCAGTTCAGCGAGAAAGTGACGCAGTAGGCACAGACGACCCAAATCCTTTTGTTTTACAGCGTTGCGTAGCCTTTCGATGCCAGTTCGACCAGCCTACGTGAAGAAAGTGGGTGACATGTTGTTGGAACGCTATCCGGAGGCGTTCAGCGACGATTTCGACCGGAACAAAGAGAGTGTCTCGAAACTGACGAACATCACGTCCAAAGACGTTCGTAACCGCGTCGCGGGCTATATCGCACGAAACGAAGGGAAGAGAAAACAGGAAGAGGTATAGAAATATCGTTTGAAACAACTCATCTACCTCCAAATTCGGGATGGTACCTCCGCTATTCAGATTGTTGCACGATTAATTCTAAAAACAGAAAATATATACCATTAGACGAGAATCGTCAGATATGGTATCCCGCAAACATTTCGGCCTCTTTTTCGTCGGTCTACTCATCATGGTCGGCGGAGTCTATCCTTTCTTCGTCTTCGCGGACTACGACTACCGCTACGAATCAATCGGTCAGTCCAAGGAGTCTCCGGACGAGCGAGCGTGGCAGAATTTCGCCGAACTATCGCCAAACGACCAGAAGACGGTGCAGAATACGATAGAAGGGCAGGAATACACGTTCGAGTCGAAAGAACAACTCCCACCCGAAGTCGTCAAAAAAGAAGAGGATTACTACTACTTCGACGACACACAAACGCCGGACTGGTCGAACCCGCAGACACCGGGGACACTTCTCGTGTCCCTGCTGGGACTGCTGGCAGTCCTCCAATCCATCCGTCTCGAACTCGGGAGTCGCAGTCCGGTGAATCGCTAACCGAGATTCGCGGAAACCCACGACGCGATTTCCTGCCATAGATTGAGGCACCTCCAACACGTAGCGTAGTTCATGGAACTGTACGCCGCGATGCGAGGCGGACTGCTCGTCGCCGACGAGGACGGAACGAGTGAGATTCGGTTGGAAGACCACGATTTGGAGTGCGTCGCCGCGACGCCAGACCACGTTTTCTGCGGAACATTCGATTCCGGCCTGTTCAGGAGCGACGACGGAGGCCAGACGTTTCGCTCGGTCGGAAGCGAGGCGATTCGAGAGTCGGTGATGTCGCTCGCCATCGACCCGACTGACCCCGAAACGGTGTGGGTCGGAACGGAACCGAGTCGAGTGTATCGAAGCGAGGACGGTGGCGAGTCGTGGGAGCGCCGTGAGGGATTGACCGACCTTCCATCGGAACCCAACTGGTCGTTTCCGCCGCGCCCCCACACACATCACGTTCGCTGGATAGAACCCGACCCGAACGACCCACAGCATCTCTACGTCGGCATCGAGGCGGGCGCGCTCGTTCAGACCCACGATGCGGGCGAAACGTGGGAAGACCGCGTTTCGGATTCCCGCCGGGACAACCACTCGCTTGCGACTCATCCGGACGCACCGAACCGCGTCTGGTCTGCCGCAGGTGACGGCTACGCGGAATCGGTTGACGGCGGAGAGACGTGGGATTACCCGCAAACGGGACTCGACCATCGCTACTGCTGGAGCGTCGCGGCCGCGCCGGACGACCCCGAAACAGTTCTCGTTTCGAGCGCCACCGGGCCACGAACCGCCCACAACGCCGGTTCCACGGATTCGTACATCTACCGCAAACGGAGCGACGAACCGTGGGAACGACTCGATGAGTTGCCGACCGGCGAGGGCGTCACTCGGGCCGTATTCGCTGTCGAAGAATCGGCGGGAGAACTCTACGCCGTCAGCAACCGCGGCGTCTTCCGAACCGAAGACGCCGGAACGACGTGGGAGGAACTGGTTCTGGAATGGCCGACCGAGTTCGAGCGACAGACGGCACGGGGATTGGCGGTGCTTCCGTAGTTCGGTCAGATACTGAATCGAAATCTGCAGAACGGCGTTCGAATCGAGTCGTCTGGAAAAATCAGTCGTTCGAGTTGTCAATCGAGCAGCTCCGAGACGGCAGATGCCTTGGCAACGTCGTCGGCGACGAACCTGACGCTCGCAACCGAGATTATTCGAGGTCGAACCGGTCGAGGGTCATCACTTTGTGCCACGTCTCCACGAAGTCCTGCACGAACTTCTTCTCTGCGTCGTTGGAAGCGTAGACATCCGCGACGGCCCGGAGCCGGGAGTTCGAACCAAAGATGAGGTCTGCTCGGGTACCCTTCCGCTTGACTTCGCCCGTCTCACGGTCGCGCCCTTCGAAGACCGCTTCGTCGTCCGAAACCGGTTCCCACTCGGTGTCCATGTCGAGCAGGTTCACGAAGAAGTGGTTCGTCAGCGTCTCCGGTTCGTCGGTGAAGACGCCGAGGTCGGAATCGTCGTAGTTCGCGTCCAGCACTCGGAGACCACCGACCAGTACCGTCATTTCGGGTGCCGTCAGGTTCAGCAGTTCAGCCTTGTCAACCAGCAACTCCTCCGCCGGTCGGTCGGCCTCGTCCCCGAGGTAGTTACGGAACCCGTCGGCGTCGGGTTCGAGCGCTTCGAAGGACTCGACGTCGGTTTGTTCCTGCGAGGCGTCGGTACGGCCCGGTTCGAACGGAACGTCCACGTCGTATCCGGCGTCCGCCGCCGCCTGCTCGACGGCCGCGTTGCCGCCCAGAACTATCAGGTCGGCGAGCGAGACTTTCGTCCCGTCGGACTGCGAACTGTTGAACTCTTCCCGAATGTTTTCGAGGGTATCCAACACGGTCGCCAACTGTTCCGGCTCGTTGACTTCCCAACTCCTCTGCGGTTCGAGGCGAATGCGACCTCCATTCGCGCCACCGCGCTTGTCGCTGTCGCGGTACGTCGATGCCGACGCCCAAGCGGTTTTGACCAGTTGGGAGGTGGACAGTTCCGAGTCGAGAATCTCCGCTTTGAGTTCAGCAACCGCTTGCTCTCCAACCAATTCGTAGTCGGCGTCTGGGATGGGGTCTTGCCACAGCATCTCCTCGTCCGGAACTTCCGGGCCGAGGAATCGAGTTGGCGGACCCATGTCACGGTGAATCAGCTTGTACCACGCCTTCGCGAAGGCCTCTTGGAACTCGTTGGGGTTCTCCTGGAAGCGTTCGATGATTTCCCGGTACTCCGGGTCCTTTTTCAGCGCGACGTCCGTCGTCAGCATCATCGGCGTGCGTTTTTCCGACGAATCGTGTGCGTCCGGAACGGTGTTCTGGAGTTCCTCGTCCGTCGGTGTCCACTGCCACGCACCGCCGGGACCTTTCTCCGGCTCCCACTCGTAGTCGAGCAGGTTGTCGAGGTAGCCCATATCCCACGAAACCGGCGCGTCGGTCCATGGCCCTTCGATTCCGCTGGTAATCGTGTCGCCCCCTTTGCCGGAGCCGTGGCTGCTCTCCCAACCGAGGCCCTGTTTCTCGATAGGGGCCGCTTCGGGTTCGGGACCGAGGTTGTCACCGGAGTCCGCACCGTGGACTTTTCCGAACGTGTGTCCGCCAGCGATGAGTGCGGCGGTTTCCTCGTCGTTCATCGCCATCCGGCCGAACGCCTCTCGGATGTTCTCCGCCGACGCGAGCGGTTCCGGCTCACCGTCTGGCCCTTCGGGATTCACGTAGATGAGGCCCATTACGGTGGCACCGAACGGCTGTTCGAGTTCTCCGCCGTCGTCGAAGCGCTCGGATGCTTCCATCTCGTCCTCGGGACCCCAGTAGACGGCCTTGTCGGGTTCAAAAGCGTCCTCTCGCCCGCCAGCGAAGCCGAACGTCTCGAATCCCATCGATTCGAGGGCAACGTTCCCGGTCAGCACCAGCAGGTCGGCCCACGAAAGTTTGCGGCCGTACTTCTGCTTGACCGGCCAGAGCAGTCGGCGCGCCTTGTCGAGGTTGGCGTTGTCGGGCCAACTGTTGAGGGGCGCGAAGCGTTGGGTGCCCCCGGCCGCGCCGCCACGGCCGTCGCTGGTGCGGTAAGTACCGGCACTGTGCCACGCCATCCGAATGAAAAGCGGGCCGTAGTGGCCGTAGTCGGCTGGCCACCAGTCCTGCGACGTCGTCATTACCTCTTCGATATCCGCTTTCACCTCGTCGAGGTCGAGTTTCTCGAACTCCTCGGCGTAGTCGAACTCCTCGCCCATCGGGTCAACTTGGCGAGCGTTCTGGTCTAGAATTTCCAAGTCCAGCTGGTTCGGCCACCAGTCGTGATTACGTGCATCCTCAGACATTAACAGTATCTCCTGTACGTAAAAGATACAAGGTATAATTTATAAACGTGCCGATTATGTTTCACATCTCTTTCTATAAGTTTCCCACTCGGAAGCAGAACTTCAGAATGTGTGAATCTATTTTCTGAAAATATGAACCACCGTGCACCTACCGGCAAATGTTGCAGTTCATTCGGACGAATCGCGGTGCGACAGCGGGGCCGTTGTCGAGCGCGCGGATAACAGTCGATGAGAATCAGGTTCGTGCTCTCCGTTGGCGACATCGTTCCCGCTCGTTCGGTCCAGACTGAGCATGGTAACGAGACGCTGGAGGTCGGTGTCGGGACCGTTGGCTCGGAGCAGTTCGATAGCTCGCTCGATGTCCTCGACCTGTCGCTTTCGTCTTTCGTATCGTGCTTCGAGTTCCACCCGTGCCTCGTGAATCGCAGTTCGTCCCTCACGAATTGCCTCCTGCGATTCGCGGAGGACTGCAATCGTTTCGCGTACCGTCTCCACGACCATATCCGAATCGACGTGTTTCATCGAAGTAATCGTATTGGCTGGAAATGGAAACCAAACGTTCTTGCAACTGCGACGAACTGGCCGCGAACGTTTTGACTTTCCCGGCCGTCCATCCCTCGATGCCAGACTACGCAAACGACGTGCTCGTCTCGGCGGAATGGGTGGAAGACAACACGGAAGCGTTCCAAAGCGACGACTCTGACTACCGACTCGTGGAAGTGAACAGTCCAGAGTCGCCAGACAGCGACTTCCCGTCGCGCTACGACGAGGGACACATTCCCGGCGCAATCGGGATGCAGTGGGACGAAGACCTCTCGGACGAAACGGAGCGTGACATCCTCAAAAAGGAGGATTTCGAGCAGGTAGTGGGCGATGCCGGAATCAGCGAGGATTCGACCGTCGTCTTCTACGGCGACGGCTGGATTCCCAACTGGTTCGCGCTGTTCGCCTACTGGGAGTTCAAGTACTACGGCCACGAGGACGCCCGCGTTCTCAACGGCGGGAAAGATTACTGGGTCGAAAACGGCCACGAACTCACCGACGAGGAACCGGACTTCCCCGAAGTCGAATACCACGCCCGCGGCCCGTTCGAGGGGATTCGAGCCTACAAGGACGACGTGGACAAGGCACTCGAATCCGGACTGCCCCTCGTTGACGTTCGCTCACCCGAGGAATTTACAGGGGAAATCATCGCCCCCGAGGGACTGAACGAGACGGCCCAACGTGCGGGCCACATTCCCGGCGCAAGCAACATCCCGGTCGCGCAGGTGCTCGCGGACGACGGCCGATTCAAATCCGCCGAGGAACTGCGCGACCTCTATTCCGACCACGACGTTGATGGCGAGGAGTCGGTCATCGCCTACTGTCGGGTCGGGGAACGCTCCTCGATAGAGTGGTTCGCCCTGCACGAACTGCTCGGCTTCGACGACGTTCGGAACTACGACGGGTCGTGGACGGAGTGGGGCAATCTCGTTCGCGCGCCAATCGAGACGGGGGAAGAAGAGTAACGGACGAAAAATCGAAGGAGACGAGCGACACACCGAAGGGAGTCGCCAACGAACCGCCACTATCACCGATATTCACCAACTCGTCGCCGACTTGCACGGCCATCTGGAAGCGACTGCCTCCCTGCCGATAGCAACCAGACCGAGCCAGTATCTCGGGGAGGCGGAAGCGGTCGTCGGGGACGCGAGAAACGCGCCCGAATCAGTCGTGGAGAAGCGCGTTTCGCAGGCCGAGGAACTGCTCTCGCACGTCGAGGAGACTGGGAGTGACGAGGCAGACGAACACGTAGAGCAGGCGCGGGAATTGACGGACGAGATTTTATCAAAACTGGAATAGGCGGTTTGAATGGTGTGTGACAAAGATTAACACACCTCTGAGCGAGGGTCACTAGTGGGAAGGTGGTCGGTATGACCTTAGCAAGTGTTTCGCGGTACGACAGCAACCGGCTTTCGAAACGGGGTGGGAACGCAGTGGTAATCGGCGCGGGGATGGCAGGGCTGTTCGTGGCTCGTGTCCTCGCCGATACGTTCGATTCGGTCACGGTCATCGACCGTGATTCGCTCGTTGACGAACCGATTGCTCGCCGTGGCGTGCCGCAAGGCCAACAGCCCCATGCGCTGTTGGAGGCGGGGAAAGTCACGCTAGAGGACTTCTTTCCGGGATTCGGCGACGACATCGTTTCGTCCGGCGGCGTAGTGGTCGATTTCGCCAGCGACGTGAACTTCTACACAGAAGGGGACTTTTTGGCCGACGGACCGACCCGCAAGGAGACGTTCTCCGCGACGCGACCGCTTTTCGAGAGGTTAGTGCGACGGCGCGTTTCCGATTTCGACCGCGTCAGCATCCGTTCGAACTGCCAGTTCACCGACTATCTCTCGAACGCTGATGCGACAACTGTTGAAGGGGTGGTGTTCCGCAAAGACGGAGAAGAGAAGGAACTCCCCGCCGATTTGGTCGTCGATGCCACCGGACGGACGAGTCGGACGCCGGCGTGGTTAGCGGAACACGGATACACCCCACCGGAGGTGGAAGAAGCGCATATCGACTTGGCGTACAGCACCGCCTTCATCGAGCGACCTCCCGACGACCTTCGGACGTTCCTCGTGCCGCCGTCCGCTCCTCGAACCCGCGGCGGCATGGCCGCACCGGTCGAGGGAGACCGCTGGATAGTGAACATGAACGGTGTCCACGGTGATACTCCGCCGACCGAGTTCGCGGACTTTTCGGCGTTCGCGGAAAGCCTCCCGACTCCGGAGGTAAAACGGCTCCTCGACACGCATCCGCCCGTCTCGGAAACCGTCGAACGGTATCCGTTTCCGTCCAATAGACGGCACCGCTACGAAGCCCTCGACCGGTTTCCGGACGGCCTCCTCGTCGTTGGGGATGCAATCGCCAGCTACAATCCGGTGTACGCACAGGGCATGTCGGTAGCCGCACTCGAAGCCGTCCTGCTCCATCAGACGTTGGCGACCGATGGGCGCGAAGACCTCGCACTTCGATTTTTCGAACGCGCTGGACCGGTCATCGACGTTGCGTGGATGCTGGCGGTCGGCAGTGATTTTGGATTTCCGCAAACGACCGGGTCGAAACCCCGCGGCACTGCTGTCATGGGTCGGTATCTCTCCCGTTTGACCCGCAAGGCGCACGCCGACAGTACGCTCTCCGATGCGTTCAGCCGGGTGCTGATGATGGAAGACCCGCCGACCTCGTTGTTCCGACCGCGAATCGTGTGGCGAGTGCTCAAGCCGACCGGCTGAATCACTGCGTCGTTCGAGACGCAAAACTGGCTCAGTCACTCACTTCGAGGGTGAATCCCCAAGTGAATCGGTCGTCCATCCACGACGGGTTGAAAACGGATTCGAACCGATAGTTCCCAACCGGAATGCATCCCCTGCGGGATGGATCGTCCACGACCAGCAGCTGCTCACTCCACGATTCTTTCGGGGCGAGCGTCGGGCGGAGTCGGCCCTCCAACGTCCAATACAGTTCGTCCTGCGTTTTCCCGTCGGTTCCGACGCAGGGAGGTGCGTAGCTTTCCAGCGAATCCGCTTCGTATGCGGGGTTCGGCGCATTTTCCGAATAGAGCAGGATTCCGGGAACGCCGTTCTGGGAACTCGACCCTTTGTAGTACGGTGCGGAGAACTGCCGTTCTTTCCCGCTGGTGCTCGTGATCCGACTCCGGAGCACAGCGGACTGTTCCACGGTGATTTCGCTTTGCGCGACCTCGATACTGAATTCGGCACCGTAGGCGTCTGGCACGGAATCCACTCGCGTCACGGAGACGGTTCGGTCGTACTCCTCCGGCGGTACCGGTTCGGACGCGAACGGAGAGAGCGACTGGCCGAGGCACCCCGCGGAACCGGTGGCGACGAGCGCGCTGACGCCTGCGAGGAACGACCGACGTGTCGAGTTGGAGGACATGACGATAGCTCGTTCGTCGTGAGTGAAATGTTTTCTGTGCGGGTCGGAACGGAAACTGGACACAATCGGGCGAACCGAGAACTCGATTCGACAGCAAGGTCTGTCGCTTGGCGAGTCTTTAACCCCCCGCGCCACCCTTACCCACAGTTATGAGCAACAGCCGCGAGAAGGACGAAAGTCTACGAAGCCGGGAAGTTACGGAAGGGCCGGAACGAGCGCCCCATCGCGCGATGTTTCGCGCGATGGGATTCGACGACGACGACCTCTCCTCCCCGATGGTCGGGGTGGCGAACCCGGCCGCCGACATCACGCCTTGCAATGTCCACCTGGACGACGTGGCCGACTCCGCCATCGAGGGCGTCGATTCGGCGGGCGGGATGCCAATCGAGTTCGGCACCATCACCATCTCCGACGCGATTTCGATGGGTACGGAAGGGATGAAAGCCAGCCTCATCTCGCGCGAGGTCATCGCCGACAGCGTCGAACTCGTCGCGTTCGGCGAGCGCATGGACGCCCTCGTGACGGTGGCAGGATGTGACAAAAACCTCCCCGGGATGATGATGGCGGCGGTTCGAACCGACCTACCGTCCGTCTTTTTGTATGGGGGTTCCATCCTTCCCGGCGAACACGAAGGCCGAGAAGTCACGGTGCAGAACGTCTTCGAGGGCGTCGGCGCAGTGGCCCACGGCGACATGACCGAAGAGGAACTGGTCGAACTGGAACACGACGCCTGTCCCGGCGCGGGGTCGTGCGGCGGGATGTTCACCGCGAACACGATGGCCTCCATCAGCGAAACCATCGGACTGGCTCCGCTCGGCTCCGCCAGTCCGCCCGCCGAATCGGATGAACGGTACGAAGTCGCCGAGAGGGCCGGGGAACTCGTTTTGGACGCGGTGGAAAACGACAGAAAGCCATCCGACATCCTCTCCCGAAAATCGTTCGAGAACGCAATCGCGGTGCAGGTGGCGATGGGTGGTTCCACGAACGCGGTACTGCATCTGCTCGCGCTCGCCGCAGAGGCCGGAATCGACCTCGAAATCGAGGACTTCGACGAAATTTCGCGCCGGACGCCGAAAATCGTCAACCTCCAACCTGGCGGGTCGCGGGTGATGCAAGACTTACACGAAATCGGCGGCGTTCCGACTGTCCTCCGCCGACTACTCGATTCGGGCCATCTCCACGGCGATGCCATGACCGTGACGGGCCGAACCATCGAAGAGGAACTCGACCATCTGGGCGTCACAGACGATGTGGGGGCAGACGTGGACTTCATCCGCCCCGCGGACGACCCGTTCCACGAGGAAGGCGCAATCAAGATTCTGACCGGGAATCTCGCGCCGGACGGTGCAGTGTTGAAGGTGACCGGCGACGACACATTCCATCACACCGGCCCGGCCCGCGTCTTCGAGAACGAAGAGGACGCGATGCAGTACGTGCAGGAGGGCCACATCGAATCGGGCGACGTGCTCGCCATCCGCAACGAAGGCCCCCGGGGCGGTCCCGGAATGCGCGAAATGCTCGGCGTCACCGCGGCAGTCGTCGGACAGGGCCACGAGGACGACGTGGCGCTTCTGACTGATGGACGGTTTTCGGGTGCGACCCGCGGCCCGATGGTCGGCCACGTCGCGCCGGAGGCTCGCGACGGCGGCCCAATCGCGGTGCTCGAAGACGGCGACGAGATGACGGTCGACATTCCGAACCGACGGCTGGAAGTTGCGCTCTCGGACGAGGAACTGGCGAGGCGACTGGACGACTGGGAACCCGGCGAAGCGCCGTACTCCTCCGGCGTTCTCGCCAAGTACGGCGCGTCGTTCGGGTCGGCGGCGAACGGCGCGGTGACGAATCCGAGCGCGAAGCGGGACTGATACGCTCGACTGCGGAGCAGTCGGGCCGAAGAACCTCCAAGAGTGAGGAACGACAGACACGAAGTACGGAACGACGAGCACGGCGAGTCGTTCCAAACGACGGTCGGAGGTGACGACGGTTCTTGATTCGGATTTTGCCAGCAAAAGAGCACGCTTTGTGAACCAGTTCGGTCCACCCGCGCCCGAGATATTCCGGAAATTTGCACAAACTTCATTTATAAATAAAATGGTCCAAAATAGTCATGTTTTGAACCAGTATAAAACAGTTCAAAAGTATAGATTCCGAGCCGAAATTTCTACTTTGATGGTACTGAGGGGTTGGAATCGTTAGGAGGAGTTTGGTATCCTCACATCATCTAGCAAACATAAAATAGCAAACTTAAATTCCAACACATAGATTCCTTAACCCATTTTGAGAGGAACCGAAACTGTTTTTGGGAAGTTTCAGTGTACATTGTTAGAGTATGACGAATAGTACTGTACACGGAGCGTGGCAACGCTATCGGTCGGTTCCCATCATCTACCGAATCGCAACTGCGTTCGTCCTCGGCTCCATCGTCGGACTTGTCGTCGGCGAACCGGCGACGAACCTCCAACCGCTCGGCGACCTGTTCGTCCGACTGCTGAAGATGGTCATCATCCCCATCGTCGTCTTTACGCTCATCATGGCCGCCCGGAATCTCTCGCCGCAAAATCTCGGGAAGGTCGGTGGGCAAGTCATCTTGTTGTACCTCTTTACGACGATGATTGCTATCGGCATCGGACTCGTCGTGAGCAACGTCATCGACCCCGGTGTCGGTCTTCTGCTCGAAGACGCGATGGCAAAGAGCGCCGTGGAGACGAAGGAATCACCGGGCCTCGGACAGGTCTTCCTCAACATCGTTCCCGAAAATCCGTTCGGTGCGATGGCCGAGGGGCAAATCCTGAGCGTCATCTTCTTCGCGCTAGCGTTCGGTGTCGGCCTGACGTTCGTCCGTGACGAAGCGGAGGTTGGGTCGAGCGTCTACAACGGCGTCGAAACGATTTTCGATGCCGTCGAGGCGGGTGCCGAAGTGACCTTTAAAATCGTCTGGGGCGTCATGGAGTACGGCGTCATCGGCGTGTTCGCACTGATGGCCGCGCTGTTTGCCCAGACCGGTACGGAAGCTATCTTCTCGTTGTTCAAGCTCTTTGCGACGCTCGCCATCGCAATCGGCCTCCAGATTTCAGTCGTTTACCTGCTCATCATCGTCAGCGGACTGGTCGGCCAGTCCCCGGTTGCGTTCCTCCGCGGGGGCAAGGACGCGATGATGACGGCGCTGAGCATTCGCTCGTCCAGCGGGACGCTCCCCGTGACGATGTCCAACGCGGACGAGAACCTCAAAATCGACCAAGAGGTGTACAGCTTCTCGCTTCCGCTCGGTGCGACCATCAACATGGACGGAACGGCGATGTACCTCGGTATCGCCGCCATCTTCACCGCGAACGTCGTCGGCAGGTCGCTCACCATGGCGGAGCAGTTGAGCGTCCTCGTTACTGCACTCATCGCAAGCATCGGAACCGCTGGCGTTCCCGGCGCGAGCATCGTCATGATGACCGTCGTGTTCACGCAGGTCGGCCTTCCGATTCAGGCGATTGCCCTCGTCCTCGGCATCGACCCACTGCTCGACCGCATGCGGACGATGAACAACATCACGGGCGACCTCGCCGTGACCACTCTCGTGGCAAAGTGGAACGACGCCATCGACTTCTCGACCGGCGTTTGGGCCGGAGAGGGTGCTGACACGGGAGGCGTCAGAACGCCGACGACTGACGACTAACGAACATCAATTCGATTTCCTTTCAGTTATGACGCAGAAATCCACGAGCGATGCGACGGAAAGCGAACGAATCGTCGAGCAAGCGAAAAAGGTCATTCCCGGCGGTGCCCAAACCGGCCTCCGCGCACAGGCCTACGACACGGGTGAGATCGCCTTCGAGCGCGCCGAAGGTACGACGCTCACGACGGTCGATGGCGACGAATACACGGACTACCACCTCGGATTCGGCCCCATCATCCTCGGTCACGCTCACGATTCGGTGGACGACGCCGCCCGGAGAGCCATCGACGGCGGCGTCCTCTACGGCGCGGGAACAGCCCCGCTCGAAGTCGAGGTGGCCGAGCGACTGGTCGAACAACTCCCGAGCGTGGAGCAGGTCAACTTCTGCAACAGCGGGAGCGAGGCGACCTATCACGCGATTCGACTCGCCCGAGCGAAAACGGACAACGAGAAAATCCTCAAATTCGAGGGCTGTTACCACGGCTGGCACGATTACGTCGATATTAGCGTCTACCCACCGGAAGACGGTCTCGGCGAGCAGTACCCCGAATCCGAGGGAATGCTTTCGTCGGCGGTCGAAAATACACTGGTCGTTCCGTTCAACGATTCGGAAGCCGTCGAGGAGGTGTTCCGCGAACACGGCGACGACCTCGCGGGCGTCATCCTCGAACCGGTTCCGCACTCGGTCGGTTGTATTCTGCCTCGACAGGAGTTCCTACACACCCTCCGCGAACTGACCGAGGAGTCCGACGTGCCGCTCATCTTCGACGAGGTGATTTCCGGATTCAGACACTCGCCACAGGGTGCACAGGGCGAGTTCGGCGTCACCCCGGATTTGACCTGCGTGGCAAAAGCACTCGGAAACGGCTACCCTGTTGCGGCGGTCGGCGGGCGCGAAGACCTACTGTCGCAGGCGGGCGGCGACAACAAATCCGGCGTCGTCATCAGCGGCACCTACTCCGGCAATCTGCCGGGACTGGCCGCGGCGCGCGAGACGATTGATACCATCGTGGAAGAGGACGTTCAGGGCCACGTCACTGACCTCGGCGAGAAATACCGCGACGGACTTCGGGACCTGTTTTCCGACCACGGTATTTCGGGCCGCGTCGTCGGCCACCGGAGCATCTTCAGTCTCCAGTTCGGGGTGACGGACGAGCCGGAAAAGTACGAGGACATCCTCGGTCTGGACGAAGAGATGTTCCGCGACTTTGCCGCTGGAATGCGGGAACGTGGCCACTTCTTCACGCCGAATCCGTACAAGCGCCACCATCTTTCGTTTGCACACGGAGAGGAACATCTGGAAACCTATCTGGACGACGCGGACGACGTGCTTGCGAACCTCTGACCCGGTTCAGCAGGCTTAACCCTGCCCGTCCGCTACCAAATTCTCAATGGATTCTGCGATACGTATCAGGGACTTAGAGAAACAGTATGGGGACGTGCGGGCGCTGAAGGGCGTATCGCTCGACGTTCCCGAGGGTTCGTTTTTCGGCCTGCTCGGCCCGAACGGCGCGGGCAAGACGACGTTCATCAACATCCTCGTCGGATTGGTGAAAAAATCCGGCGGGACAGCGGCGGTGTTCGGTGCGGACGTGGAGGACGACTACCGCGAAGCACGCAACCGAATCGGCCTCGCACCGCAGGAGTTCAACGTAGACCGATTCTTCCCGATTCGGGAGGTGCTCGAACACAAAGCGGGGTATCACGGAATCCCGAAATCAGAGGCCAAGGAAAAAGCCGACGAAGTGCTGAAACGGGTCGGCATCTACGACAAGCGCGACACGCGATTCGACTGGCTTTCCGGCGGGATGAAGCGCCGATTCATGCTGGCGCGGGCGCTCATCACCGACCCGGATTTGCTCATTTTGGACGAACCGACCGCGGGCGTGGACGTGCAAATCCGCCACGAACTGTGGGACACGATTATCGAACTCAACGAGTCCGGAACCACGGTGCTACTCACGACGCACTACATCGAGGAGGCCGAACGACTCTGTGACGAGGTGGCGATTCTCGATTCGGGGCGAATCGTCGAAGTGGCGAGTCCTGACGAGTTGATGAACCGAGGTCCGGACAAAATCACGGTTACGCTCCGCAATCCGCCGGAGGAGGAACCGTACCTTTCCGCGGGCAGAGACAAGATTCAGTCGGTCGAACTCGACGGCGACAACCTCGTGATTACGGCACAGGAGGCCGGACTGCTCGCGCCGGAACTCGTCCGCGAACTCGACCGGAAAGGGTTCGACATCGACTACTTCGACATCTCCAGAACCTCGCTCGAAGAGGTGTTCGTGTCGATGACGCGAACCGAGGATGGAGAGACGGCCGAGGAAAACGCAGAAGAGACGATTTCGGCGGTCACTGACGGGGGACAGCAATGAGCAACGTCGGTTTGACAGGGTTCGTGACGCTCACGCGACGGGAAATCCTGCGATTTCTGCGAAGACCCAGAAACACATTTATTCCGCCGTTCGTGACGAACGTGCTGTATTTCGCCGTGTTCGGCGTCGTCCTCGGCGAGCGCGTCGGGACGATGCAGTTCGACGGGTTGACCGTGGAGTACATCACCTTCATCCTCCCCGGCCTCGTGGTGCTTGGCGCGATTTCTAACGCTTTCGAAAATTCGTCGTTTTCCATCTTCCACGGGCGCTGGAACCGATACATCGAGGAAACGCTGACCTCGCCGATGTCCTACTCGCGGATGGTCGCGGCCTACATCGTCTCCGGCGCGGTTCGCGGCCTGCTCGTCGGGACGCTCATCGCCGTCATCGGCACGTTCTTCACCAGCGTCGGCGTCGCAAAGCCGTTCTACCTCCTCGCTTTCGCGCTGGTCATCACGCTCCTATTTTCCAGCATCGGCGTGGTCGGCGGCCTCTGGGCCGAAGACTGGGACAACCTGACGATGATGAACCAGTTCCTCGTCCGCCCCCTCGTCTTCTTCGGCGGGGTCTTCTACACCGTCAACAGCCTTCCGCCGGGCATCTTCCGCGACATTACCCTCCTCAATCCGATGGTCTACATGGTCAATGGGATTCGGTACGGATTCCTCGGGGCATCGGAGGTCAACCCGAACCTCTCGTTGGCGGTGCTGTCGGGGCTGACCGTGGTGTTCATGCTGGTCGATGCGTACCTGTTCCGGCGTGGTTACGGATTGACTGACTGAGTTTTTCGGCGGAAAGCGCATTCTTTCAGTACAACTGCCAAATATTTGTGGTTTGAAATACAGTATTCGACCAAATGGTCTCCGAACTGGTTTCGTCATGGCTCCCGAACCGCCCGCCGACGTGGGTTGAGGTCGGAACGACTGTTCTCTGTTCCATCGGAATCGTGATGAATATCTTTCCGTCCGATTCTATTTCGTGGAACTGGGTAGTCGCCGGCTTCGTGCTGTTCGCAGTCACACTGGGCCCAGCCAGCAACTCGTCTTTCGGGAAACGAGTCGGCAGTTGGTTTCGCGGAATCGGCGTCGGCGGGCGTGTTCTCGTAATCGTCCTCTACGCAGTTGGCGTCTTGTGGGCATTGCTCACCTTCGACCTCCCAACCGCACGAATAACCAGTTTCATCGCGGGACTGTGGCTCGCCATCGTTCTCTTTCAACTCGCACACGTCGCGGACGCCGGAGAAATCGATGAATGGAAGGCGACGTAAAATCGGCCAGCCTCGTCAGTCCTGTCGCTCGCGCCACTCGCTCAGAGGCATCGGTTTCCCCTCCGGGTCAGGGTCGTCCGACAAATCAGCCAACAGTTCCAGCGAGTTGCCATCCGGGTCGGAAAAGTAGGCCGTCGCGCTCGGCATCCACGGGTGGACGATTGGCTCGTTGGGTTCGACGCCGAACGCGGCGCGCGGTTCGATGTCGCGTTCTTCGAGGAAAGGAAGCATTTCGCCAACTTCCTCCTCTGCAACTCGGAAGGCGAAATGGCCCTGCTCTGGGTCGTCTTTCTCCCACACCCCGAGCATTGAGCGTGGAGAACCAGTGAAGTAGAAGGCGATTCCGCGTTCTTCTTCGTAACGACCCAGTTCGAGGTCGAGGGTGTCGCCGTAAAATTCCATCGCCCGGTCGAGGTCCGCTACTTCGATGTGCGTTTCGTAGACGCCGTCGAGGAGGGTCATACGGTTCGTACTCGGAAGTGGCGGGTAGCGGTTTCGATTGACTGACCATTGGTCAATTTCATCATCTCTACTCGTGACAGAAAACATATGTCCAAAACCCGAAAATCGACACTTGTGGCAGATTTCGAGAAATTACTCCTCGGCCTCGCGTGCCTCGGCGTCGGCGCACTCGGTTATCGCTATTCGTACCACCTCTCACGGTTTAGCGAACAGTTGGATTCCATCGGAAGCACGACCGCGTGGGACGAAGTCGAACCCGCAGTCTGGAAGGAACTGATGACTCGAATCGCGTTCGTCTTCGTTGGCGTGTTCGGCCTGTTCTGGGTACTCTCCGGTCTATTCTAAATACCAACAGTCGAACGAGCAAAACGAGTCGTTACGATAATCGCGTCAGCACTGCCTCGGTGACCTCGGCAGTGCCGGCAGAGCCACCCAAATCGGGCGTTCGCGGGCCGTCTTCCAGCACCGATTCGATAGCACCGCGAACCGCCTGCCCCTCCTCGTCGTAGCCCAAATGCTCCAGCAGCATCGCGGCGGAGAACATCGTCGCGCAGGGGTTCGCCACGCCTTCGCCCGCGATGTCCGGGGCAGTGCCGTGAACCGGTTCGAACAGGGCGTTTTCCGGGCCGATGTTGGCCGAAGGAAGCAGGCCCAATCCGCCCACCAATCCGGCGGCGAGGTCGGAGAGCACGTCGCCAGCGAGGTTCGGACAGACGACGACGCCGTACTCCTCGGGGCGCAGACAGAGGTGGGTCGCCATCGCGTCCATCAGGACTTCGTCGTGGGGAACGCCGCGAACGTCGGCTACGCGGTCTACCGTGTCGCGGAAGAGGCCGTCCGTTTCCCGCATCACGTTGGCCTTGTGCGCGATGGTGAAACCGTCCTCGTCGCGCTCCTCGACGTACTCGCAGGCGAACTCCGCGAGTCGCTCCGAGGCGGATTCGGTGACGACGCGGGTCAGGGTCGCAACGTCGTTGGTCAGTCGCGATTCGTGCCCTGCGTAGACGCCCTCAGTGTTTTCGCGGAGAAACACGAGGTCGGTTTCGGGGCGCAGGGCGTCGGTTCCGGGATACGCTCGTGCAGGCCGAACGTTGACGAACGAATCCACGACCTGTCGAAGCGGGAGGATGACATCCGCCGCCGTTTCCCCTGCCGCGCCAAACAGAGTCGCATCCGAGTCGGCCACGAGTTCGCGGGTTGCGTCAGGAAGCGCGGTTCCGGTTTCTTCTTTTACCGCATCGCCCGCCTCCGCTTCCACGAACTCGAAGTCCGGGCCGACTGCTTCCAAAATTCGCTGGGTTGCCGGAACGACTTCCTGTCCGATTCCGTCGCCGGGAACGACTGCGATTTGCTCGGTCATGGTTCAACGTAGGGCAGGCTTTCCGCGGTCTTCTCGATTGCCTTCTCGTTCGATTTCATCAGTGCAGTGGTGTCCCAAATCCCTTCCACGAGGGCTTTCTTCTGGGCGTCGTCCACGTTCGCCTCGATTTTTCGTCCGTCGTAGCGAATCGTTTCGCTCGCCACGTCAACTTCGATTTCGGCGTCGGGATTCGATTCGACGAACGCTTGCAGTTCGTTCGCCGTTTCGGAATCGACCGTCACGGTCGGAATCCCCAATGCGAGGCAGTTGCCAGCGAAAATTTCTGCGAAGCTCTCGCCGACGATGGCGTCGATACCCCAGCGAGCGAGCGCCTGCGGCGCGTGCTCGCGCGAGGAGCCACAGCCGAAGTTTGCGTTAACGACCAGCACCGAGGCGTCTCGGTGCTGGTCGTGGTTGAACGGGTGGTCTTTCTGTTCGTCTTCGTCCGTAAATCGCTGGTCGAAGAAGGAAAACTGCCCCAATCCGTCGAAAGTGACGACCTTCATGAACCGCGCCGGGATGATTTGGTCCGTGTCGATGTCGTTGCCGCGAACCGCAACGCCGGTTCCGGATTTTGATTGTATTTCATCGCTCATGCTTTCGCCACCTCCTGCATCTCTCGCACGTCGGTCACTTCGCCGTGAACCGCGGCGGCGGCGACCATTTCCGGACTCATGAGGACGGTGCGTCCCTCCGGACTGCCCTGCCGTCCGACGAAGTTCCGGTTCGAGGAGGATGCACAGACTTCGTCGCCATCCAACTGGTCGTCGTTCATGCCGAGACACATCGAACACCCGGCGTTTCGCCAGTCGAAACCAGCCTCGCGGAAAACCTCGTCCAAGCCTTCGCGCTCTGCGGCCGCCTTCACTCGCTGGCTTCCGGGGACGACCATCGCGCGAACGTCGTCGTGGACTTCGCGGCCTTCCACGATGTTCGCGGCCTGCCGCAAATCCGGCAATCGGGCGTTCGTACAGGAACCGAGGAACGCCACGTCGATTTCGTACCCTGCCATCGTCTCGCCGGGTTCGACTCGCATGTGTTCTTGCGCCTGTCGGGCCGTCTCGCGCTTCGCTTCCGGCAGTTCGTCTGGTTCCGGAATCGGTTCCGTGATGCCGACTCCCTGTCCGGGCGTCGTTCCCCACGTCACCATCGGTTCCAGTTCGTCGCCGTCGATTTCGACCACGTCGTCGTATTTTGCGTCCTCGTCCGACCGAATCGACTCCCAGTAGGTTTTCAGTCGCTCGAATTTATCGGGGTCGTCGCGGAAGGCGTCCGTCTCGCGCAGGTACTCGAACGTCGTCTCGTCCGGATTCACGTATCCAGCGCGGGCACCGCCCTCGATGGACATGTTGCAGATGCTCATTCGGCCCTCCATACCCATGTTTTCGATGGCCTCGCCCGCGTACTCGTAAACGTAGCCGACGCCGCCGTCGGTGCCGAGTCGGCGGATGATTTCCAAAATTACGTCCTTCGCGGAAACGCCCGCGCCGAGTTCGCCCGTGACGCGAATCTGACGCACGTCCTGTTTTTCCATCGCCACGGTGCCGGTGGCCAGCACGTCCCGAATCTGGCTCGTTCCGATACCGAATGCAAGCGCGCCGAACGCGCCGTGAGTCGCGGTGTGACTGTCGCCACAGACGATTGTCATGCCGGGTTGGGTTAGACCCTGTTCCGGCCCGATGACGTGGACGATGCCTTGGTCGCCCGAGTCGGGATGCGAGAAGTCGATGCCCGCCTCCTGAACGTTTTCTTCCAGTTCGGCCATCATCTCCTCCGCGGAGTCGTCGCCGTAGGGTCGGGACTGGTCTGCGGTCGGAACGATGTGGTCAACCGTCGCGTGGGTTCGGTCGGGGTAGGCGACTTCCATATCTCGCTCCTGCAACATCCCGAAGGCTTGCGGACTCGTCACCTCGTGGATGAGGTGCAGGCCGACGAACAACTGGGTCTGTCCAGTCGGCAAGTCGGTAACGCGGTGTCTGTCCCACACCGAATCGTACAGTGTCCCCTCGCTCATCGATCCTCATCCTGTTTTTCGTACCCGCGTTCGAATACGCTGTCCGCGTCACCCGCACCCTTCGGCGGAGTGTGTTCCACGTCGGACATGGTCTCCGATTCGTTCTCGTCGTCTTCATCGGCGTCGGTAGCCTCCTGCGAGTCGTCAGATTCCGCTACTTTCCCGCCGTCCGTCGCAACCGGCCCGCGGTTGAACACCCGCGTCATTGCACCTTGGTCGGCGTATGGGTGGACGTGGCTCACGTTCGCCATGGATTTCGGGTTCTCCGTTCGCCGTTTCGAGTCGCGCGGCGACTCGTTAGTCATCTGCTGGCACCTCCTCTCGCTCTTTTTCCTTCGCTTCCTCTTCTTCGGCATCAGCCCACGCGAACAGCTCCCGCAGTTCCGCGCCGACTTCCTCGATTTCGTGACTCTTCTCGGCCTGTCGTTTCTGGCGGTAGCCCGGTCGTCCGGCCTGATTCTCCAGAATCCACTCGCGGGCGAACTCGCCGTTTTGCACCTCTTCTAACACCTGCTCCATCTGCTCGCGGGCGTGGTCATCCACGACGACCTCGCCGCGAGTCAGACCGCCGTACTCGGCGGTGTCGGAGACGGAATCCCACATCTCGCCGAGGCCGCCCTCGTAGAGCAGGTCGACGATGAGCTTCATCTCGTTCAGGCATTCGAAGTAGGCCATTTCGGGCGAGTAGCCCGCGTCCACGAGCGTCTCGTACCCCATCTTGATGAGTTCCGTGACGCCGCCGCAGAGCACTGCCTGCTCGCCGAACAGGTCGGTTTCCGTCTCCTCTTGGAAGCTGGTTTCGACCACGCCAGCGCGGGTACAGCCGATTGCCTTCGCGTATGCCAGCCCCTCGGCTTTCGCCTCGCCGCTGGCGTCCTGATAGACCGCGAGCAATCCGGGCGTCCCCTCGTCCGCTTGGTAGTTCCGCCGGACGAGATGGCCCGGCGACTTGGGCGCGACCATCGTCACGTCCACGTCCTCCGGCGGTTCGATTTGGCCGTAGTGGATGTTGAACCCGTGTGCGAACTGGAGTGTGTCGCCCGCATCCAGTTCGGATTCGATGTTGTCGTACACCGCTGGCTGAACCGTGTCCGGCACCAGCACCGAGACGACATCGGCTTGGCTCGCGGCCTCCTTTGGCGTTGCAGTCCGCAACCCGTCGGCTTCCGCCGCCTTCCGCGAGGACGACGATTCTCGGAGGCCGACCACCACGTCTACCCCGCTTTCCGAGAGGTTCTGTGCGTGGGCGTGGCCCTGACTGCCGTAGCCGAGGACGGCAACCGTCTTGTTCGCGAGCTGTGCGTCGTCCGCGTCGTCGTCGTAGTATATCGTGGTATCGTTCGTCATTGTTGAAATCCTTAAGTATCGTCGTTGCTGTCGGTTTCTGTCGTTTCGGGGTACTGCTCGTCGGTCGGTTCGGTGGAGTGTCCCGGTTCCTCGCCGGGCGTCGTCGGCGTGTCGCCGCGGGCCAGCGCAGTCTGTCCGGTTCGCGCGATTTCGATGATGCCGAACTGTCGGAAGGCGTCGATTGCATCGTCGATTTTCCGCTGGTCGCCGGTAATCTGTACCGTGATGGTTCGCGGCCCGGCGTCCAGCGTTTGGCCCTCGTACATCTCCGTGATGGCGTGGACTTTGTCGGGTTCGTCGCCCCGAACTTTCAGCAAGACGAGTTCGGCCCGAACCGCGTTGTCGTCCAACTCGCCAACCTGAATCACGGTCGGCAGTTTGGCCAACTGCTTTCGCGCCTGTTCGATGCCGTGGTCGGTTTCCTCCACGACGAGCGTGATTCGCGCGTGGCCGTCAACCGTCGTTCTGCCGACCGTCAGGCTCTCGATGTTGAACTGCCGCCGGGAGAACAAGCCCGACACCTGCGAGAGGACGCCGGGTTCGTGTTCCACCAGCGCGGAAACAACGGCGGTTCGGCGGTCAGGTTCCGCCTCCGCGTCGGGGTCGATTCGGACACCCTGTGCGTTCCGTCGGCCCTCGGGGTGCGGTCGTTCGTCCGGTGCAGGGCCGGGCATTCCCGCCGAGGGAATCGAAGCGGACTGTTCGTCGGCCGAATCTTCGCCGCTCATAGTTGCTCCTCCGACAGGGCGAATTTCCCGTTGGCTCCGCCGCTCGCGACCATCGGATAGACGTTCTCGCCGGGGTCGATGTGGAAGTCCACGACGGACGGGCCGTCGTACGCCAGCGCGGCCTCGACCGTGTCGGCCACCTCATCGGGGTCGTCAACCGTGAATCCCCTTGCGCCGAAGGCTTCGGCGAGGGTACCGAAGTCGGGACACCAGTCGTACTCCGAGGCGACCCGGTTGCCGTCGAAGAAGGCGTCCTGCCACTGGCGAACCATGCCGATGTAGCGGTTGTTCAGGACGGCCACGGTGATGTCCATATTTTCGCGGACAGCAACCGAGAGTTCCTGCACCGTCATCAGGAACGACCCGTCGCCCTCGAAACAGACGATTTGCTGGTCGTCCTCGGCGGCCATTCGCGCGCCGATTGCGGCGGGCAGGCCGTAGCCCATCGTCCCGAGTCCGTGGGAGGACACCCACGTCCGGGGTTCGGTGAACGTCCAGAACTGCACCGCCCACATCTGGTGTTGACCGACACCGGTCGTGACGATGGTGTCGTCCGCGGTTGCGGCGTCGAACGCCTCAACGACGAACTGGGGTTTGACCGGCCCATCTTCGGGCGCGTGGTAGGTCATCGGGTATTCGTCCTGCCAGTCCGCGACCTGCTCGCGCCATTGATTCGCGTCGGGAGGCGATTCCATCTCCGCGCCGATTGCGGAGAGTGCGGTTCCGGCGTCTCCGACGACCGGAACCTCGGCGTAGACGTTCTTCGAAATTTCGGCCGGGTCGATGTCGATGTGGACGACGGTTGCCTCCGGCGCGAACGAATCGACGCCGCCGGTCAATCGGTCGTCGAAGCGACACCCGACCGCGAGGAGAGTGTCGCAGTGCGTGACGGCCATGTTCGCGGGGCCGGTTCCGTGCATGCCGACCATGCCGACTGACTGCTCGTGGTCTTCCGGAAACGCGCCCACGGCGGGCATCGACGTTGCCACCGGGATGTCGTGTTCGGTGGCGAACGCCCGCAGTTCCGGGCTTGCATCGCCCTTGATGACGCCGCCACCGGCCAGAATCAGCGGTCGGTCGGCGGCTTCCAGCGTCCGGGCCGCCTCCGCAACTGCGTCGGCGTCCGGTTCTTCCTGTGGATTGTAGTGTTTTGGCGTCTCGGACGTGGACTCCTGCACGTCTGTCTCGGCCAGCGTCACGTCCTTCGGCAAGTCCACGAGGGTCGGCCCGGGACGACCCTCGCTGGCCAGAGCGAACGCTTCGCCCACCGTGTCGCCGACGGTGTCCGTCTCGCCCGCGAAGTAGTTCGCCTTCGTGACGGGTGCCGTGACGCCGGTCGTGTCCGTCTCTTGAAAGGCGTCGTTACCAACGAAAGTCGTCGGCACCTGTCCCGTCAGGGCGACGACCGGGTCGGAATCCATGTCCGCGTCGGCTAGTCCCGTGACGAGGTTCGTCGCGCCCGGCCCGGACGTGGCCAGACAGACGCCTGGGGTTCCGGCGACGATGCCATAGGCGTCGGCGGCGTGGGCCGCGGCCTGCTCGTGCGCCATCGTGACGTGACGCAACTCGGATTTGCCCAGCGCGTCGTACACCGGCATGATTGCGCCGCCCTGAACGCCGAACAGGGTTTCCACGCCCGCGGATTCGAGTGCGTTGACGACTGCACTCGCGCCCGTTCGTGGTTCGGTGGAGTCGTCGGTGTCGGCCGATTCGACTGAATCGGCCGACCGCTGACGCGTCCCGGATTCTTCCGCGTTCGATTCGACTTCTCGGGTCGGTTCGTCGTCCGATTCCTCGGATTCGGAGACGGTGCGAACTGCATTTTCGCTCACGAAACCGTCA
Organism: Haladaptatus litoreus; assembly: GCF_900156425.1. Lineage (GTDB taxonomy): Archaea > Halobacteriota > Halobacteria > Halobacteriales > Haladaptataceae > Haladaptatus > Haladaptatus litoreus. The sequence goes on along the minus strand of NZ_FTNO01000001.1, from coordinate 636,146 downwards.
CCTCGATTCGTGAGTCTGTTCTCGGCCGATGCTTCCTCTGTGGCGGTCGATACCGCTTTGCTGTCGGTTGTGTTTCTGACATTGGTTTACGCGTACACTCGGAACTGTTGGATGGCGATTCAGGGTTCGGGGGAGAGAATAGTGTAGGGGTACCTAGACCCCTACAATAATGAGTGCGCGCTCGACAGCCGCGGCGCTCGACTCCGACGAATCGAGGGCCATGTGTGACTGTCGCATCTGTGTTTGCACTCTTGGTTTGGCCATGGGAATAGGCTTTACGTGTCAGGCAACGTTTGCCCCTTGGTATTGTCACGCACGATTTTCCGAATCGCCGTCGCTGAACGGTGGTAGAACGAACGCGAGAAGGCATGGCTACGCTCCCGCCTCCTCACGAGAATCGACGCCCAGTTCGCGGGCGAACCGCCGCACATCACTCACCGTGACGCGCTCCTTTTCGGCACCTCGGTCTTTCACTCGGCGAGTGATTTGCCGGACTTCGGTTTCGGTCGGCGTGAATCCGGCCTGTTTGAGGTGTTTCCGTACCGCGTGCGTCCCGGTGTGTTTGCCGAGGACGAACTCCCGGCGCGCGCCGACCATTTCCGGTTTCATCACGCCGGTTTCGAACGTATCGCTGTTTTCGATGACGCCCGCGGCGTGAATTCCGCTTTCGTGAGCGAAGGCGTTCGCGCCCACGACGGGTTTGTTGACGGGTACCGGTACTTCGCTGTACTCCGCGACCATTTCGGAAATCTCGGCGATTTCGGTTGTGTCGATGCCGGTATCGACGCCGTAGACGCCTTCGGCGGCCATCACGACCTCCTCGAAGGCGGCGTTTCCGGCGCGCTCGCCGATGCCGTTGACGCTGACCTGCACTTGGTCTGCGCCCGCTTCCAACCCGGCCATCGCGTTCGCGGTGGCCATGCCGAAATCGTCGTGGGTGTGCACGTCGATTCTGGCGTCGGTGTGCTCGCGGATTCGCGCCACGAGGTCGGCGAATCGGGCGGGCGTCCCCACGCCGCAGGTGTCGGGGACGTTGATCCATTCGACGCCCGCGTCGGTGACTGCCTCCACGATTTCGTCCATGTACTCCGGGTCGGTTCGCGTCGCGTCCATCGGCGAGAACATCGGACTCACGCCCGCCTCGGCGACTCGCTCGACGGCTTTCACGGCGCGCTCTTTCACCTCTTCCCGCGTCGCGTGCATCGAATCCTCGATTTGCACGTCGCTGGTCGAAGCGAAGATGTGAACCATTTCCGCGCCGGTATCTATTGCAGTTTCCACGTCGCCGTCCACGATTCGGGCCAGCGCGCAGGTCGTCGCCCGCGTCGATTCCGCGATGTCGCGGACGGCCTCGAACTCGGCGTCCCCGTTGGCCGGGAATCCCGCCTCGATGACGTGGGTTCCCATCTCGTCCAACGCGGCCGCGATTTCGCGCTTCTCGTCCGGCGTGAACGAGGTGCGTGGCGTCTGCTCGCCGTCGCGGAGCGTCGTGTCGAAGATTCGAACGTTTTCAATCTCGTCGGTGTGGGCTAACGTGCCCTCGAAGAACTCGACCCCCCCTCTCGGAGGTGCTGTCGTTTTCAGACATTGTACTCGATTGGAGTGGCGACCTCATATTTAAGCGTTGCCGTCAGACAGGTCGTTTCAGACGGAAATAATATGTAGTAGAACAGCTCTGTAGCGGAATCGCAACCCATCGACACAGTGGTGTGTGATTATACTCATTAAGGATTCGAAGGGATTTCGTCCAACCACCGGCGGAGCGTTCCGGTTCTGAAAAATTAGTAATTTAGAACAGATTCTCAGCCAATAACTGAAATACTGCAGTGTATTAATTTTTTTGTAGTAGTCTAGGCAATAATTATTAGTTAGATAACATCAATTTATTTGTTGTACATATTTGCATCAACTATGCAGATATAGTACGAAACTAGGAAAAGACAATATGACGAACGAAAGAAGAAAACATATCGACGCGATTTTTCTGTCGCTTCTGATGATACTGTCGGTAATCGGTACCGGCGCTGTCGGGTTCGCAGGAGCCACGGCGGAACAGAACGCGACATCGGTCGGAAGTGTAGCAGAACAGACAAGACAAAACGTCCCCGACGCGACGATCGACCCCGCGTTGGAGGGAGCGGAGGGAACCGTACAGGTTCTCGTGCTCTTCGAACAAACGTCAGTCGCTCCGGAGATGGACGACGAGACGGCGATACGACTCCTCAAGGAGCACGCCGCCGAGACGAGAGAACGACCCGTCTCGCAACTCGAATCCAGAGAGGCTGTCGAAGTACAGAACAAATTCTGGTTGGTGAACGCCGTCTCGGTCACCGTCAACACCGAAGCAGTTGACATCAACGAACTGGCCACAATCGACGGCGTGAAATCCATCGTCAAGAGTCGGGAGTACACGGTTCCCGAACCCCAACCGTCCGCCGACTCCGACGTGACCCCGGACGACGCGACGTATGGATTAGATCAGATTCGCGCACCGCAAGTCTGGAACGAACTCGGAACCAGGGGCGAGGGTGCGAAAATCGCCGTCCTCGATACCGGCGTCGATATTGAACACCCGGATATAGAACTGTACACCGAAGACCCGTCCGACCCGACGTACCCCGGCGGGTGGGCGGAGTTCGATGACAGCGGGAACATCGTTCCCGGCTCGGAGCCGCGGGACAGCCACTACCACGGAACGCACACGAGCGCAACCGCGATGGGCGGTGCCAGCAGTGGCACCGCCATCGGCGTCGCACCCGAAGCGGACTTGATTCACGGGATGGTCATTCCCGGAGGTAGCGGTTCGACCGAGGGCGTCATCGGCGGCGTCCAGTGGGCCGTCGAGGAGGACGCCGACGTGGCGAGTCTCAGCCTCGGCGCTGGCTGTGGCCTGTTCGGTCCCGTCTACAACGACGCGTGGATTCCGGTAATCGAAAACTCCCGGTCGCTCGGAACGACGTTCGTCAGTTCCTCGGGCAACTCCGGGGAAGGCTGTGTCGGGTCCCCCGGCAACGACTTCAACTCGCTGTCCATCGGTGCGTCCGACAGCAACCGAGATATCGCGGACTTCTCCAGCGGACAGGAAATCGACAAAAGCAACTGGGAGAACCCACCGGAAGACTGGCCAGACACGTTCGTCAAACCCGACGTTTCGGCCCCCGGCGTTGACGTGCTGAGCGCCGAACCGGGCGGAAGCTATCAGGAACTATCGGGAACGTCGATGGCCGCCCCGCACGTCGCGGGGACGGTCGCCCTGATGCGGTCGGCTAATCCCGACGCCAGTGTCGAGGAAATCGAAACTGCGCTCGAAGCCTCGGCCGAAAAGCCCGACGATTGGGATGCACCCGAGGACGAAAAGGACACTCGGTACGGGAAAGGTATCATCGACGCCTACGCGGCGGTCGATGAGATGATATTCGTCCCCGAATCCGAGTTGGGCGACGTGAACGAGAACGGCGCGGTTACGGTGCAGGACGTACAACTCACCCAGCAGTACCTCGCGGGGAACGACCCGGCGAACTTCAACCCGAACCTCGCGGATATGAACCGCGACGGCGAAGTCACGTACACGGACTTGAACCTGCTACAGCAGAAAGTGCAAGGAACGCTCGAAGAAGGTGAAATCGACGTTTCGAACCTCAGCGCACCCGACGAAGCCGAGCAGGGTGAGACGATCAACATCACCGCCGATCTCGAAAACCTCGGTGAGGAAGGCGCACTCGAAGAAATCGAACTGCACATCGCGCAGAACGAAAGCGACCTCGGGGATGGCGAACCGGCCGCGACGACGCCGGTCGATATGGCCCCCGAAGGCATCGACGACCCGGTTGACCGACCGCACGAATCGACGGTGACGTTCCAAGTCGATACGTCGGAACTACCCGGCGGAACCGTCCACTACGGCGTGTTCTCGGAGTCCGATTCGGAAACCGGTCAGATGACAATTCTCGGTTCGTTCTTCGACGTTTCGAACCTGAACGCATCGGACGAAGTCGAGCAGGGCGAAACGCTCTCCGTGAGCGCGGACGTGACGAACACGGGTAATCAGCAAGACACCCAAACCGTCGAATACCGCTTCGATGACCTCGAAACGCCGGTGTTGACGGAGAACGTGACGCTCGACGCCGGTGAATCCACCACGGTGGAGTTCGACGCGGACACGAGCGACATCGACAACGGAACCTACGAACACGGCGTCTTCACCGAAGACGATTCGGAAACTGCGAACGTCACCGTGCTCGAAGCGTTCTTCGACGTCAGCATCACCGATGCGCCCGCCGAGGCCAGCGCCGGTGAAACGGTCAACGTCACTGCGGAAGTCGAAAATACCGGTAATGCGACCGACGAGCAGACCGTCGAGTACGAAACGATGCCGCGCAACGTCGACGTGGCAGTAGTTGACGTGTCGGACAACGAACACGGCGACAACATCGCCAGCACGCTCGAAGAACACCTCGACACCGACATCTACAACGTCGATGTCGTGACGGCAGACGAGCTGCCGGGCGCGATGGACGAGTACGACACGTTCGTCGTCCAGCGATTCGGTAGCGACCAAGTCGCCTCGGACTTCCTCGACGAACTGGACGCCGACCAAAGCGCAGTCTACCTCGATTCGTACCAAGGAGCCTCGTCGTACGCATACGCCGACGGCGTGTATCGACTCCACAACGTCCGCGGCGACCCTGTCGAACGGGATGCCAGCAGCGATTCGTCGCCTCCAGTGACCATCGACATTCAGGAGAACCACCCTGTCTTCACCGGCGTCGGTGAAGTCGGCGATTCCGTCGAAGTGTTTACCGGGAGCACTATCTGGGGTAGCTGGTTCGACGATTACAGCGGCACCATCTTGGCTGACGCCGACTACGGTTCGGGCAGTGCAGGCCCTGCTGTGGCAGTCAACGACGATAAAAACGAAGTGCTCCTGTCGGCCGTCGGGCGCGACTACTTCACCGAGGAGGACGAGTTCACCGAAGACGGTGACCTGCTCCTCGCGAACTCGGTCGCCTACCTCAGCGGTTTCGGCTCTGCCGCCGACGGCACGGCGCGCGCACGGGACGAGACGACCGCGAACGTCACGCTCGCGCCGGGCGAGAGCGAAACCGTCGAGTTCACCCACACCCTCGACGACGAGATAGACCCCTCGATAGACTGGCTCCACGTCGTGTCGAGCGAGGACGACAGCGACCAATCGCCCCTCGACATCACTATCGACCGCGGCAACCTAACCGGAACCGTCACTGACAGCGCCACCGGCGAACCCGTCGAAGACGCAACCGTCTCGGTCGATGTGGCAGTCGATGACGGGAACTACACCGCCGTGACCGACGAGAACGGCGAGTACCGAATCGACGGCGTTCCGTCGGGAACGCACGAGGTTTCGATGTCGGCGGAGGGGTACGACGACGTGACCGAGAACGTCACGATTCCGGTGGACGACACCGCTACGCTGAACGTCGAACTCGACCCCACGCCGGGAACCATCAGCGGAACGGTCACCGCATCGGACACGGGTGAAGGCGTCGCAAACGTCACCGTCGCCGCCGAAGACGACGACGGAAACATCCACGAAACGACGACGGACGAGAACGGAAGCTACTCGCTCACCGTCACGGCGGGCACGTACGTCGTGAACGTCGCCGAAACGCCGGACGACTACCGCCCGGACGAAATCGTCACGGTCGCACCCGGCGAGACGGTAGACGACGTTGACTTCACCGTCGAACCGCGCGAGGGCGTCATCGAAGGCTACGTCACCAACGCGGCGGGCATCCCCGTCGAAGGTGCGAACGTCATCGACGCCGACCAAGGCGCCTTCAACGTGACGACCGACGAAAACGGCTACTATCGCATCGAAAACCTCGACCGCGGTACCTACGCGCTCCGCACGACACACGACCGCTACCCGGACTCGGACATCACGTTCACCGAAGTCGCGGCGAACGGAACGACGACGCAGAACTTGACGCTCGGAACGTTCTTCGAAGTCTCGAACTTGAGCGCACCGAGTGAAGCCGAACAGGGCGAAGAAATCACCGTTTCCGCGACGGTCACGAACGTCGGCGAGCAGGAGGACACTCGAACGGTGTTTTACTTCCCGCCGGGCACCGACTTCGGTAGTTCGGTGTTGCTCGAATCGCAATCGGAACTCAGCGAGCAGGTGACGCTCGACGGCGGCGAGAGCGCAACCGTCGAATTTAGCTACGCCATCGGTTCCGACAGAGCGGTCGGCGACTACGAACACGGCGTCTCCGCCGACGAAGTCGTCTCGACGACTATCAGCGTTACCGAAAACGAATCGTCCGACGAAGCGAACTTCGAAGTGACGGAACTCGACGCACCGTCTGAGGCCGACGCTGGCGAGCAAGTGACCGTCAGCGCAACCGTCGAGAACACCGGCACCGCTGCCGGAACGCAGTCCATCGACTACCTGTTCGACGGCGCGGTCGAGAACGCGTCCGAACGGACGCTCGACCCCGGCGCGAACGCGACGGTCGAGTTTACCGCGACGATGCCGAGCGAAGTCGGTTCGTACCAACACGGAGTGACGACGGACGACGACCAGCGGTTGGCGAACGTCTCCGTCGTCGAGAGCGAACCCGACCCGGCGTACTTCCAAGTGTCGGACGTGAACGGCCCCCAAGAAGCAAAACAGGGCGATGAGATAACAGTGTTCGCTACGCTGACCAACACCGGCGACGAAACCGCAACGCAGACGGTTTGGCTCTTCTTCATGGCCGCTTCGGACACTGTCGAACCGGATTACGGCGCGCTCGGCGCGCCGGAGATGATGGAGCAGTACGTTCCACAAAGCTCCCGGCAGGTGACCCTCGACGGCGGCGAGAGCACGACGGTCGAGTTCAGCTACGCCATCGACGAATCGACGGAACCCGGCGAGTACGAGTTCGCCGTCTCCAGTCTCCAAGAAACCAAAGCGGGGTCGATTACCGTTCTCGCGTCGGGCAACCAGACAGTCTCGCATCCGGACGTTCCCGTCGAAATGCCCGCCTTGACGGGTGAACACGGTCAGTTCGAGGTGGTCGCATAGGGCGGCTACCGACCTCGGACTGATTCCCCCGAACTGATTCGAGACGTGTCCTGCGAGGACACGTCTCGTGAGCGAAACCAATCTCGTGGGCGAAACCAATGCAAACGAACAACTCGGCGCAGTTTCGCCGGGTGATATTTTGCTGCTCGAAACGAAGCAGCAGAGCGACGTGAAAAGCCGACGAGCGACAGGTAGGGTTTACGAGCGACGGATATGAACCACGAGAGACAGGTTCGAGTTATTCGTCGTCCGAGCGCTCGGTGGTGAACTCGCGTTCTCGACGCTCCGCGGGTTCTATCGTGACCTGCGAAATCCGCCTTTGTTCGACGTCATCGACTCGGAACACGTAGCCGTCCAACACCACGCTGTCATCGACTTCCGGGGCGCGCCCCAGTTCGCTCAACACCAATCCCCCAATCGTCTCGAAATCCTCGCTCTCGAAGTCGGCATCGAGCGTCTCGTTGACCTCGTGGATAGGCACGTGTCCATCGACGGTGTAGGTATCTTCGCCGAGTTCGGTTATCGAAGGTTCCAGTTCGGCGGCGTCGAACTCGTCCCGAATCTCGCCGACGATTTCCTCCAGAATATCCTCGATAGTGACGATACCCTCGAACTCACCCCACTCGTCGATGACGACGGCCATCTGGCTCTCGCGCTGCCGGAATGCGGTCAGGATGTCGTCGATACGCCTGTCTTCTGGAACGAAAATAGCGTTGCGGGCGAGGTCGCGAGCAGTCAGCGTCGTCGCTTCGATACTCTCGCCCTCGATAGCCCGTAGAATGTCCTTGACGTGAACGAAGCCGATTGGCTGGTCGCCCTGTTCCTCGTCCAGAACGAGGTAGCGCGTGAAGTTGCCCTCGGCCGCGACCGACCGGAGTTCATCGAGTGGGATGCCCGCGGAAACGGTCGCGGTGTCGGGGCGCGGAACCATGATTTCGCGGGCAGTGGTGTCGCCGAGTTCGAAGACGCCTTCTATCATCTCCATTTCGTCGAGGTCGATGTGGCCCTGTTCTTCGGACTGGGCGAGCACCATCATCAGTTCGTCTTCCGTATGTGCCTCCTCGGATTCCGAGGCTGGCGAGACGCCCGCGAGTCGCGTGAAGAAGTTCGCCGTGCCGTTGAACACGAAGATTCCGGGCAGGAAAATATAGTAGAACAGTTTCATCGGGGGCGCGACGAGCAGTGAAATCCGTTCCGCCTCCTGAATAGCGAACGTCTTCGGCGCGAGTTCGCCGAAGACGACGTGGAGAAAAGTGATGAAGCCGAATCCGAGCGCGAAGGCGACGAAGTGAATCGTTCCCTCGGGGACGACAGGCCCGAGAACGGGTTCGATGAGGGCCGCAACCGCAGGTTCGCCTATCCACCCCAATCCCAGCGAGGAAAGCGTAATGCCGAGTTGGCAGACCGCCAGATAGTCGTCCAGATTATCGACCGCTTCCTTCACCAGATTCGCACCGGGTTTTCCCGCCTCGACCAGTTCGTTCACCCGCGTCCGGCGTATCTTGACGAACGCGAACTCAGTCGCCACGAACAGACCGTTCATGAACACCAAAAAGAACGCGACAAGGAGGCGGAACGCGGAGAGCGCAACGTCTACCATTGGATACCTCCTTCGTCGGTCGGAAACGGTTCGAGGAGAAGTGAGAAATCGGGACTTCGATGGAGGAGATGGGCCATACACACTGTAGTCGCCGAAATCGCAAAACGGTAGCGCCGGTTACGGGACGAACGACGTTCCGCCACCACAACCTATCTTTCTCCCGCCACCCTTTCTCTAAACGATGCCCGACCTCGATTCCCTCGACCACGGAAAATACGTCCAACGCGCAATCGCGCTCGCCCGCGAAGCAGGCGAGCGCGGTGACGGCCCCTACGGGTCGATTCTCGTCCGAAACGACGAAATCATCATGGAGGAGACGAACCGCGAGAACACCGACGACGACCTCGCGCTCCACCCAGAACTCACGCTGGCGCGCAGAGCGGAACGGGAACTGTCCCCCGAAGCGTGCAAAGAGACGGTGATGTACACCAGTACGGAACCCTGTCCGATGTGTGCGGGCGGAATCGCTATTGCCGGACTCGGGGCGGTCGTCTACAGCGTCTCGGGCAAGCGCGCCGCCGAGGAGTTCGGTGGCGCGCCGGGCGTTCCGTGTGACGAGATTTTTGAGCGAAAAGCGTGTGACATCGACGTCGTCGGTGGCATCCTCGAAGCGGACGGACTGGCGCTCCACCGCGACTTTCGGTGAGGCAGGTGTGGAAAGCATGTTCGGAACCGGAATCCGGCGTATTCCGGTTCCGAGTTTGCACTCCACCGTCTCCTCCACTCCGTGCGCTTATCCCCCGCGAGTTCGTAGATTCGAACATGACGAGGCCAGACGACCCCAGCCCTGCCGAAGTCGCCGACAACCTCGACAATCCGGTTCTTCTCTTCGACGGCGTCTGTAACCTCTGCAACGCAGCCGTCCGATTTGCCGTTCGATTCGATGAGTCCGGAACCTTTCGATTCGCCCCCCTCCAGTCCGACATCGGGCAGGAACTCCTCTCCCGATTCGACCTTCCGACCGAGGATTTCGACTCGTTCGTCCTCGTGGAGGGCGACGACTACTACACTCGTTCCACCGCGGTGCTCCGGGTCTGTCGCCGACTGGACGGCCCGTGGCCGCTACTCTATCCGCTCGTCTATCTTCCCGAACGACTGCGCGACCCGGCGTATACATTCGTCGCGGAACATCGCTATCGGCTGTTTGGAAAGAAAGACGAATGTCCGATTCCGGAACCCGAAATCCGCGAGCGGTTCGCAGAGCGCGCGCTCGATACGTCGTAGCCGCCTCACTCGGCAAGGGTTCGTCTGAACGTCGCGCAACAGCCGAAATACTACTGCGGTACCGACCTACAACTGCCGAACTAACTCGGGCATTTTTTCCACGTCCTTCAGCCGAAACGGGTACAGTTTCACCAATTCGAACAGGCCGAGGTCGTATCGTCGCAGTCGTTCCGCCTTGGTCGCCGAGAGGTTCCCGGCCCGCCTCACGAACGAATCCTGCTGGCTCCCGCTGAAATCGTAGAGCAGGTCGCTCAGGAGTCGTTGGAGTCGCCACTTTTTCCCTCTCGTCTCGTTCCATCGGCGTTCGTACGTCCGTAATCGCCCTGCGGAAACGTCGTCTGCCGACAGCGCGTTTCGGGCAACAGTGGCGGCCATCTTCGCCGAGGCCAGTCCCGGTCGAATACCTTCGCCGAACAGGGGATTGATGCTCGACGCCGCATCCCCGATAGCCATGAAACCGTCGGTGGCCCGCTGATTTGTCGAGTCGTTCCAGACGCCCTCGCCCGCGTGTTTCGCCCTGATTTCCTCGACGTGCCAGCGCGGGTCGTCGCGTACCCATCGTTCGGCGTACTCGTGAATCGAATCCCCGGTTCCGCGGGTAGCGTGGTACTTGTCCACCCAGCAGACGCCCGCCTTGTACACGTCTTCACCCGCCGGAAACGTCCACGCGTAGCCCCCCGGTGCGAGTCGGTGGTCGAACGCGAACAGCATTGTGTCCTCGGTTTCGTACTCCCCCTCGATTTCGTATTCGAGGCCGATTCCGCGCCGTGCGGCGTCCGTATCGAAGAACCCCAACTCGGACGTGATGACTGCACTCGGCCCACTCGCATCGACGGTTATCCGTCCACGGAGGTCACCACTGCCGTCGGAGTTTCGGTACCGGACGCCGCGAATCGCTCCCCTCTCGACAATCGGTTCCGTGACGGTCGTTCCGGTGTAGACGTCGGCCCCGCGGGATTTTGCGTCGGCTCCCAAAAATTCCAGTAAGCCGGGAAAATCGAGGACGTAGCCCTCGATGTCGAGCCGACTGTGCTCCGTCGGCCCTTCGAAGGTGATGGTGTCGGGGTCGCCCATGACGACTTCGTGGGGAATGTCGTACCCGTCGATGACTTCCCCGAACGTCCCACCCGTGGATTTGTCGTTGTCGCGGAGGTCGCCGTTTCGTTCCAGAACGGCGACCGAGAAGTTCGAGCGAGAAACGATTTCCCGCGCAAATTGGAGTCCTGCCGGCCCCCCACCGACGACGATGCAATCGTAGTCGCACTGCATAGCAACGCGTTCACGACGACGTGAATAAAGGTTGGCCGAGGAACAGTTACTCGGCCAACTCCACCGCAATTTCGTTCCGACGCATGAACGGCGGCGTCCACGGCGCGTCGTAGCGAAGCAAAGACGGGTCGCCCATCGGCGTCAAGTCGTGCGCGGCGAGGGTATCGAACAGTCGCCGCTGATTCCGTTCGACCCGGCCGCTGGTAGCGTACCACGAAAATGGGCGAACCGCGAGCGTCCGCGCGCCGACGTGCTCGATGGTCACCTCGTCGGTTTCCGGTTTCGGCGCGCCCTCGGCGGTGTATTCGCCGGGGAGGAAAAACGCCATCCGGACGCCGTCCGCAGACTGCTCGGTTGCAACCGGAGCAGTCATGGCAATTTTATCGGGTTCGGTGGTGACCGGCGCGGTCATCGGGATATCTTCCTGCGACTGATTTCCGCCGTCGATGTACTCGAATAGTCGCCGGAACGCTTCCTCTCCATCATCGGCGGTGGTTCGGGCAACGACCGTATCCGGATACCGCCGAATCTCGACGCCGTTCAGGGTGAGTGCAGTCGTGTACGGAACCCGCTCGGTCGTTCGTTTGATGTAGACACCCCATCCGACCCACGCGATTCCGAGTGCGGCGAGAGTGCCGACCGCGAGTTTGGCAGGCGTACTGGCTGTTCGTGGCATAAAATACCATACGTCAGGAGGAAGCAAGTAGCTACTCCCCTTCCAGTTGGATAGCGACTATTTCAGCAATCGGTAACAATTTTCTTTATATTTCGAATTCAACTGCGGGGATATGGAGTGGGAACCCGACAGAGGATTGCAGGCACGGATGGTGCTGACGGTGTTGCTCGTCGCCGGATTCGCGGTTGCCCTTCCGGTGACGGTGTGGCTCCTCGCCACGCAAACCGCGCGTCTCGTCGCGTGGGTGACGGGAACGACACCTCACTCGGTGCTGGAAATCGGCGCACTGACCACCGTGATGGGTGTTCTCGGCTTCTACGCCATCGAAAAGTACGCTAGCAACGAACTGACGGATTTCCCGCAGAACGACCCTGCCGAGTCGAAATCGGGGGAACCGATAGCGGTTCCCGACTCGGTGAAAGCGAGAACGACGAAACTCGCAAACCAACTTTCGGTTCCACGACCGGCCATCGAGTGCCGCGAGTCGAATCTCCCGACGGCGTACACGACGGGTCGGTCGCCCGAAAACGCGACCATCGTTCTCACCTCCGCGCTCCTCGACACGCTGGACGACGACGAACTCGAAGCGGTTCTCGCCCACGAATGCGCACACATCCGACACCGCGACTTCCTCGTCGTCAGCGTTGCCTCCATTCCCATGCGAATCGCGTGGCGGATTCGGAAACACGCCGACGAACACTGGGCGAAAAACGCAAGCCACAGGAGCGACCATCGCAGTCACCCGCTCGTCGAAATCTTCTACGCGCTCCTGTTCGCCCTCTCGACGGTTTTCAGCGTCGTCGGTCGCATGCTTCTCGCCTTGCTCTCGCGGTATCGGGAATTGGCCGCCGACCGCGGAGCAGTGCGGATTACCAGAAATCCGAGCGCACTGGCAGGCGCGCTCCGAAAACTGTACGACGCGACGGCGACGAAACCGCCGACCGACCTGCGGGACGCCTACGACATGCCGCCGGAGCGCGCCATCGTCCCGCTCTCGGTTGCGACTGATGTGGAATCGGCCGACTTTCGGTCGGCCGATTCCGGATGGTTAGAGACGCATCCATCGCTGAAAGTGCGACTCGAAAAACTACAAGACGTGGAACGCAGATTGGACGGAGAACCTTCGAAACCGGGCGACAGTCCGTAACCAATTTCGGACCATCGACGTAAGGAGAGCGACGATTGATTCTATGGAATCCGCCGTCACGACGGCGGATTCCGGCTCAGAGCTCGAAACGCTCCCACCGAGCCAGTAACCACTGGTAGTTACACCAATGGCGAAATCCTTATGGAACATTCACACAACGTTGTTTCCATGCCGATACAACGACGGAACTTCGTTCGAGCGGTGGGTGTGGGTGCCCTCGCCGGACTGGCTGGCTGTACCGGGTCGCTCGGAAATCAAAACGAGAATCAGAACGGGAGTCAGAATCAGAACCAAGGGTCGTCCGGAAACGGAACCCCCAGCAATGGCGAACTCGTCCTCGCCACGACGACCAGCACGTACGACACCGGCCTATTGGACGAACTTCATCCGCCGTTCGAGGAGGCCTTCGGCGTCACCATCAAGACGCTCTCGAAGGGAACCGGTGCGAGCATCCGAACCGCGGAGGACGGAGACGCCGACGTGATTCTCGTTCACGCACGCGGGGCAGAAGACGAGTTCCTGCAGGCGGGCCACGGCGTCAACCGCCGAGACGTGATGTTCAACGACTTCGTCATCGTCGGGCCACAGGACGACCCGGCGGGCGTCAACGGGATGAAGAGCGCGACGAAGGCGTTTTCGACCATCGCAAACCAGCAAGCGACGTTCCTCTCCCGCGGCGACGATTCGGGCACGAACAAGAAGGAACTCGCCGTCTGGGAGGAGGCTGGCGTCGAACCGAGCGGAAGATGGTACCGAGAAGTCGGAAAAGGGATGGGCGATACGCTCACGCAGGCGAGTCAGTCGAGCGCCTACACGCTCGCCGACCGCGGGACGTACCTCTCGATGAAAAGCGACATCAATCTCGTGATTCACGTACAGGGGCCGCTGAAAGACGGGCCGGTCATCTTGAAAAATCCCTACGGCGTGATTCCGGTCAACCCCGCGAAACACGACAACGCCAACTATCAGGCCGCGATGGCCTACGCCGGGTATCTGACCAGTCCGAAGGCACAGAACCTCATCGACAACTACACGGCAAACGGGTCGCAACTGTTCTTCCCGAACGCGCTGTCGGAGCAACCCAACTTCGGTCAGTACGTCCCGCAGGGCTACTCCGCCCAACAGGCCCAATCCCTCTCGCGCGAGGATAAAGAATATCTCTCGTGGGTCGAGCAGAACGTTCCGGCGGACTACTGAATCCGGCAGGTAGCGAACGCACATCGTTTCAGTCCTCATGCTCGCACAACTCATCCCCGGCGCGGACTGGCAGTATTTCGTGAGCATCGCCGTCGTCTCACTATACGTGAGCGTGACCGCCGTGGCGATTTCGACGCTGGTCAGCCTGCCAATCGCGCTGGCTGTCGGCTTTTCGGACTTTCCGGGCAAGCGCATCGTTACTGCGGTCATCAACACCGGGATGGGATTTCCGAGCGTCGTGGTCGGCCTGCTCGTCCTGCTGACGCTCTCGAATCAGGGGCCGCTGGGCGAGTTGGGGCTGGTTTTCACTCCAACTGCGATGATAGCTTCGCAGTTCGTGCTGGCGACGCCCGTCATCACGAGCATCAGCCTTTCCGCCATCGAATCGGTCGGACAGGACGTGCGGGACGCCGCCTTCACGCTCGGCGGCACCGACACGGACATCGGCGTCCTCGTCGTGAAGGAGGCGCGCTACGGCATCGTCACCGCGATTCTCGCCGGATTCGGTCGGGCCGTCAGCGAAGTCGGGTCGATTCTCATCGTCGGCGGAAACATCGTCTTCAGCGACGGCACGTCCTACACCAGAACGCTCACGACGGCGATTACGGTCGAAGCGCGACAAGGACAGTACGAGACGGGACTGGTGCTCGGTGCGATGTTGCTCGTCCTCGTCCTCTTCGTGAACGTTCTCGGGTCGTGGGTTCGGAGTCGAAGCAGGGGCAGGGGTGAGATTCAGCGATGACGCTCACCGCAAGCGACCTCTCGCACGGATTCGACGGCGAACCGGTTCTTTCGGACGTGTCGCTCTCGGTAGAACCCGGCGACGTCGTCACGATAGTCGGCCCGTCGGGAACGGGAAAAACGACGCTTCTGCGCCTGCTCGGGATGTTCCACCCGCCCGATTCAGGAACCATCGAGTGGCAAAACGAGGACGTGTGGCGACTGTCGGAGGACGACCGACTGGAAGTCCGCCGACGGGTCAGCATGGTGTTTCAGGAACCGTCGCTGTTCAACGCGCCGGTAGCGCAAAACGTAACCTACGGACTCCGGGTTCGCCAATCGTGGTCGAAACGGGTTCGGGCGAGTCTCGCCCGAACCCTCGGCGGTCGAAGCGTGCCGGACGGAATCGGCTCGAACGTGACGAACGCACTCGAAACCGTTGGCTTGGTGGACAAAATCGACCAAAACGCGCTGTCGCTTTCGGGCGGGGAAGCTCAACGCGTCGCCTTCGCGCGGGCGCTCGCAACCGACCCCGAAATTCTGCTGTTGGACGAACCGTCTTCGAATCTCGACCCGCGAAACACGGCGGTCATCGAGGAGGCAATCGCCGACGCCAGACGACGGGGACTCGGCGTCGTCGTGGCGACCCACGATATGCACCAAGCCGAACGGATTTCCGACCGCGTGGGCGTCCTGCTCGACGGAACAGTAATCGAAACCGGCCCACCCGAACAGGTGTTCGACAGTCCGGACGACGACCGAACGCGGAAGTTCGTCGCCGGAGAACTGATGTACTGACGGCCGAAATCGGAAGACGAAACGGATGACGAACGACGCACCTCGGCCGACGTTCGACGCGCAACTCGTCGCGGGAGATGTTGCTTTTGACGCACGAGACGCGCAACTGCTCCGAACAATCGACGACGAGGGATCGCTGAACGCCGCCGCGAACGAACTCGGACGCTCTTACGCGCACGCACAGCGGCGAATCGTGGAACTGGAAGCGGAGTTCGGGTCGCTGGTTCGCCGCGTTCGCGGCGGGTCGCGCGGCGGCGGAAGCACCTTGACGGACGACGCCCGCGGACTGCTTCAGCAGTTCCGCCGGGTGACCGCCGAATCCTCGGGTCTGGCGGAGGTAGACGAAACGGTGCTCACGGGAATCGTCACAGAGCGCGATGGCGAGTTCGGATTCGTGGAAACCGATGCTGGCGTCGTTCGGGCGTTGGTTTCCCCCGGTGCAGAGAACGTCGAGGTCGCAATTCGCTCGGACGTGATAACGCTCCACAGTCCGACTTCGGCTCCGGAGGGGGACGAAACGAGCGCGAGAAATCAGTTCGAGGGGCGAGTCCGGGCGATCGAAACGGGCGAACGAATCGCTCGCGTCACGGTCGATGTCGGTGGAGAAACCCCGTTTCTCGCGCTGGTCACGACGACGAGCGTGGAGCGACTGGCGTTGGAACCCGGCAAAGACATCGTCGTATCGTTCAAGGCGACGGCGACGCGGGCGGTTCCGTGTTCGTCGCAGGGGTAACAGTCAGGATTCGGTGACGATTTCAGAACAGATGTCAACCAGATTTTTCGCGGCCATCTCCCACGAGTAGCGGGTCGCGGTTTCCCGACCGTTCGCTTCGAGTCGTGTCCGTAATCCGGGGGATGAGCGAAGAGCGGAAATCGCGCCCGCGATTTCCGCCGGGGATTCCGGCGGAACGAGCAGAGCGGTTTCCCGGTCGGTGGCGTACTCGGTGATGCCCTCCAGATTCGTCGTCACGACGGGAGTTCCGCAGGCCATCGCCTCGACGTTGACCATGCCGAAACTCTCGTATCGCGAAGGGAGACAGAACACGTCTGCGGCGGCGTAGTAGCCCGGCAGTTCGTCGTGGGGAATCGCCCCTTCGATGGTGATTTTCGAATCGAGTTCACGGGACTCGATTCGTCGTTTCAGCGCGGCGGTATCTCCCCTGCCGACGAGACGGAGATGCACATCGTCTGGGAGTTCGGCCACCGCATCCACGAGGTCGAAGATTCCTTTGGCTTCTACGAACCGACCGACGAACAGAATCTCCCATTCGTCTCCGCGTCCGAACGCGGGAGTCACATCCGGATGAAATCGCTGGACATCCACGCCGGGGTAGACGACGCCGTCCGGTTCGTAGTCGAGATGGTCGATGAACTCCCGTTTCGTCTGTTCCGTGTTTGCCACCGAATAGCCGGACGACAGCAGTTCCCGAACCTGCATCCCGATTCCGGCGCGTTCGAAGCCGTGGAAGACCCGAATCACGGGAACGTCGAGGAGGTTCGAGAGAACGAGGTCGTCCAGAAAGTCGTGTGTCACCAGCACGTCGAGGTTTTCGTTCATGTGGCGAATCGTCCCGTCACGAACCATGCCGAGTGCGGGAACCAGATGGTTTCCCAGCACCGAGAAGAGGGCGGAGTTTGCGGTCGGAAGGCTCTCTCGGAGCCTTCCGGCCGCTTTGGTTTCGTCGCCAAGTTGGACGACTTCGGCCTCCGTCTCCCGCATCTTCGGCGTCAACTCGCCGGATTCGGTGTAGAGATACGCCGGATTGCGGTCTGCGACCGCATCCAGCAGTTCTTGGACGTACATCACGACGCCGCCAGCGTCCCGAGTTCCGGCCTTTCTGAAATACATCCCGACGGTCAGTTGTTCCCCTCGGTCGGGTTCCTTATTTTCGGAATTTTCGTGAGAATCGTTCGCTTCCAGTTCGGTTCGCCGACGCTCACCGACAGGAATTTGCAACCGACTTCCGTCGCTCATTCTCGGATTCGAGGAGTTAATTCCACTTTGTTATGCACCAGCAGTAACGTCGTTTTCACTCGGTATGGACTTCCTGACCGAGAAATGCTGAGCAAAAATAGAACGGATAAAACGGACAGCGTCAGCGGAACCGAACGACGAACCGGCGGTCGTTCAGATACCCGTCATCAGCGTCGAGATGGTGTCGAAGTCGAAACAGTAGTTTCGTCCCTTGTAGGTGAAACAGAATCGGCCAGACGGACTGGACGCCGAAATCCGCTGTTCGTCCACCGAATCGTCCGCCGAGGATGCGGTTTCCGCGGCGTTGCCGGAGTCGGAACCGTTCGAGGAGTTGCCCGAATTCCCACCGTTTCCGGAACTCCCGGAGTTGCCGTTTCCGGAACCGCCTGAGTTACCGCTGTTTCCCGAATTTTCGCCGTTCGCTGCCGACCCGCTCGCGGCCTGTTCGGCGGTCGTGGGCGCACCTTTCGGTGGTTCGTGCGACGGATTCTCGCCGACGTTCGTCGTCTCGACGTTGCCGATGAGTTGGCCCTTAATCTGTGAATCCGTGACACGGAACGTCGTCTTCGTCGCGGCCAGCGCGGACGCGCCGCCGTTCGTGTTCGCGTCCGTACAGTCGATGTGACAATTTTCGAACTCGATGACGTTGCTCGTCGTTCCGTAGCCGTCGTACACGCCGCGGGAGTTCACGACGCCGCCGTTGATGGGGTGAACCGGAACGTCGTCCGTGTTGTAGATGACCGTGTTTTTGACGGTCGTCCCGTCGTTTGCGATGCGGAGGTGGCTGATGTTGTTGTTCTTCAGGAGACAGCGGTCGAACGCGAGCGTCCCGTTGCCACCGCCGGAACTAGCCGAGCCAGCCGCGTAAATCGCGTTACCCGTCCAGCCGTTCATCGTGACCTCGTTCAGGTCGATGTGGCCCGAGTGGGAACTGGAGACGCCGATTGCGCCCTTTCGAACCATGTCGCCGGAAACGCCGTCGCCGAGGTAGACGTGTTCGATGGTGCCGGTTCCGGAGGCGGCGATGAGGTTCGGATGGCCGCCCAGATTCTCGCCCGGCGAGTGCGGGCCGCTCATGTCCGCGGCACCTTTGAACCCGACGTTGCGAATCGTCCAGTCGGAACCGCTCGCCACGATTCGGGCGTCTGCTTTGTCGGCGCTGATGTCGATGAGTTTGTTCTCGAACGTTTCGCCGCTTCCGACTTGGAACTGCTCCTGGCTTCCGGCCGGAACGGTGATCGTTTCGTACTCCGCCGCCGCTGCGCCGTTCGAAAGCAGCCCCGCTCCCGCAACCGTGAGCGCGGTCGAACCGGTCAGCTTCAGATACGAGCGTCTGTTCAGCGAACTTTCTGAGATTTCTCTATCGCGTACTGTCGTACTGCAATCGCGTGCCATGCAGGCTTCAATGCAAAGCCATCTTTTAATATTCTTGCGGTATGCATCCCGTTCTCTCAAATCCGCAAGGGGATTGTGTGAAACGGCGTTCCACTCCTCGTTGTATCGTTCGAATCGGTGTTAGAACCGATGATTTCGAAAAATAAGTTAGTAATCGAACTATTTGGAGCTGGTAATCGAACGAATCTCTCGTAGAAATCGAACTGGTTGGCGGTGATTACGCTACGGTACGCGAGTCATAACAAAGCCTGCACGATGGGTTGATACACCTATCGTGAGTCAGAGAAGGAACCAAGGACACGAGCACAGGGTACGCCGTAAACGCTCTTTTTCGCCGATAAACCGAAACACGGTGTTCAGCCATGGCGGACAGTAACCACCTTTCTGACCTCCTTTCGAGTTCAGTTCTTATCGTTCTCGGTGTCGTCGTCGCTTCCGTCGGACGATTGGTCGAGCGAATCGTCATCGCCCAGCAGTTCTCGCCGGAATTGTACGGTGAAGTTTCCATCGCCTTTGCAATCATGACCGTCGGAACCACGGTTTCGCTCGTCGGACTGAACGACGGAATTCCGCGGTTCGTCTCACGGTACGATGACGAACGCGACGTTCGCGGCGTCTGGGTTCTCGGGTTGGTCGTCTCCCTCGCCGTCAGCATCCTCGTCTCCGCGCTGTTGTTGCTGAACGTAGACAGAATCACAGGCGCGCTGTTCGAAACCGCAGTTTCTCGCGAACTGGTGCGACTGTTCATCCTGACGATTCCGGTCAGCGTCGGTTTGACCGTCGGCGTCAGCGCACTTCGCGGACTGGAAAACACGCGGTACAAACTGTACACCAAGGATTTGCTTCACCCCTGCCTGCGAATCGGCCTGCTGGCCTTCTTGCTGGGAGCCGGGTTCGACCTGCTCGCGGTTGGCTACGCCTACTTCGTCGCAACGCTCGGTACGTTGGTCGTCGTCTACCTGCTCTCGAACAAACTCGTTCGACTCGTCGGGCCAGTACGAACCCACGGCCGGGAACTGCTTTCCTACTCTGCTCCCCTCATCGTGACGATGGTACTGTCGATTCTGCTCACCCGGATGGACACCCTGATGCTCGCTGATATGCGAACCTCCGCCGAAGTCGGCGTATACAACGCGGCCTACCCCCTCGCCAACAGTTTGCTGATGGTCATCTCCTCCTTCGGTTATCTCTATCTGCCGCTCACCTCCCGCCTCGACGCGGACGGCGAGCACGAGGAAATCACCGACATCTATCGCATCACGACGAAGTGGATTTTCGTCTTCACCTTCCCCGCGTTTCTCGTGTTCACCGTCTTTCCGGGCGACGTGCTCTCTATCTTCTTCGGCCAGCAGTACGTTGGCGGCGGCATCGCGCTCGCCATCCTCTCGATTGGCTTCTTCACCAGCGCGGCAGCAGGCCGAAATCGGACGACGCTGGCCGCGCTCGGCCACACGAAACAAATCCTCTGGGTTGACGTGCTGACGCTCGCGCTCAACTTTGTCCTGAACGTCTTCCTGATTCCGACCCACGGATTCGTCGGTGCCGCGATTGCATCCGCCGGAGCCTACGTCCTCCGAAACGTCGCGTTCAACGTGGTTCTCCAGCTAAAATCCGGCATCAACCCACTTTCTACACAGACGACGCGAACGTATCTCGTCCTCCCCGTCGTGCTGTTTCCGGTCGCCGTTTTTACCTCGAATTGGATGACCCTGACCGCCGTGACCCTCCCCGTCTTCCTGGTGTGTTCCGGACTGTTAGGCCTCGTTTCCGTCGCCCTCGCAGGCAGTCTCCAACCCGAAGACGGCGTTTTTATCGAATTTATCGAGGGTGCGGTTGGGATGGAAGTTCCGGCGATTCAGCGGCTTCAACGATATTTACGCGCTCAAGGTGAGTGAGGTAGCACCCATCTCCGTGCCGTAATCGCACTGCAACCGCACCGAAACCACGAACTTCCCGTCGTAGATTGTCACGACCGATACAACCGAGTCAGTGCCCGGACGATTGTCATCGAATCATGTACGACGCCATCGTCGTCGGCGGCGGCATCGTCGGCGCGTCCGTCGCGTACCACCTCGCGCGGAAGGACGCCGACACGCTCCTCATCGACCGACACGACACGGGACGTGCGACAGATGCAGGTGCGGGAATCATCTCGCCAGCGACGAGCAGTCGAACCGCCTCGTCCGTCTGGTTCGAGTTCGCGCTCGACGCCGCGGCCTACTACCCGACGCTGAACGACCGACTGACCGACGAACAGGACGGCGATACAGGCTACTCTTCCTGCGAACTCCTCTCGGTCGCCGTGGACGAAGACGAGGTGGCGGCGTTCGACGCCGCCACCGAACGTATCGAAAACCGACAGGAAAGGTACGGAGAACCGAAGCCCGGAACGACGACCGAACTGTCCGCGGACGAAGCCCAAGAGAAATTCCCCGCGCTCGCCGAAACCGAGCGATGCCGGTTCTACAGTGACGCGGCGCGAGTGGACGCCCGGACGTTCACCGCGGCGCTACTTCGGGCCGGGAAACAGCACGGACTTACCGTCGCGGAAAAGGACGTGACTAAAATACGTCACGAAGACGGAACCGTCTCCGGTGTCGAAACCGCGGATGGCGACAGCGACGACGCAGAAACCGTCGTCGTCGCTGGCGGCGCGTGGTCACCGCGGTTCGAGGAATCGCTGGGCGTTTCGATTCCGGTCGAACCACAGCGCGGCCAAATCATCCACTTGGACTGCCACGACACGGATACCAAAGATTGGCCCATCGTGGGCGCGTTTCGCGGTCACTACATGGTTCCGTGGGTGGACAACCGAATCGCCGTCGGTGCAACCCGAGAAGTCGATTCGGGATTCGAACCGCGAACCACGGCGGGCGGCGTCAACGAGGTGTTGTCCGAAGCACTCCGCGTCGCACCCGGACTGGAAGACGCGGAAATCGTGGACATTCGAATTGGCCTCAGGCCGCGTTCCGCCGACCAACTACCAGTGTTGGGGCAGATTCCGACCGTCGAAGGCGCGTATCTGGCTACCGGCCACGGCGCGACGGGGCTTCAACTCGGGCCGTACAGCGGGAAGTTGGTTGCCGATGCTGTTCTCGGCGAACCGATGGAAAAAGAGCAGTTCAGCGTGAATCGGTTTCAGTGAAACCGATTTAGCGAGAACAGGCCGATGTCGTGGCGACTCTCTCCGTCAATCGCCAGTTCGGCCAGAATCTCCCCGACCACGCTCGACAGTTTGAATCCGTGGCCCGAAAAGCCCGCGCCGACGACGACCTGCGGGTGGTCGGGAAGTGTGTCGATGATGAAATGCTCGTCCGGCGAGTTCGTGAACAGGCAGGTCTCCAACCGCATCGTGGGCCCCGCGGCCTCCGGAAAGTAGCGTTCCGTAAACTCGCGGAGGACGCGCTCGTCGGCTCGATTCGGTTCCACCATCTTATCTGGGTTCACCTGTTCGTGGAAATGGTTGTACTTGCCAACTTTGTAGCCCGGCACGCCGTATTCCGGGAAGCCGTAGAAGTAGCCCTCCTCGCAATCGACGATGAAAACCGGAAACGAGTCGGGGCGGAACTGCTCGGGGTCGTTCGGCTGAAACCAGCCGAGAACCTGCCGTTCCGGAACCGCCTGCGACTCCAGTATCGGGAGCAGGTTTTTGGCCCACGCGCCCGCCGTGACGACCATGGTATCGGCGGTGTAGCTACCTTTGTCGGTTTCGACCCTGACGCCGCCGTCTGGCGTGGGTTCCCAGTCGAGCACCGCCTCGCGGGCGCGAATCTCCGCGCCGTGGCGATGGGCCGACGCGACGTGCGCGACGACGCACTGTTCGACGTGGAGGAATCCGCCGTCGGGTTCCACGACGGCCACGAAATCGTCCGGCAGGTCGTACCCCGGATAGCGTTCCGCGACCGCTTCGGCCGAAAGCAGTTCGTAGTCGATATCGTGCTGTTCGCAGGATTCGCGTGCACCAGCGACTTTCTCGCTCCCTTCCGGGCCTGCAACGATGCACCCTGTGGTGTGCAGGAGTTGCGTCGGATGGGTTTCGTCCAGTTCGTGCCAGAGGTCGTAGGCACGAGAGAGGAGGGGGACGTAATCCGGATGTTCGTAGTACGCTTTCCGGATGATTCGCGTCACGCCGTGCGACGACCCCTTCGCGTGGGGCACGTCGTAGCGTTCGAGTCCGAGCACCCGCTGGCCTCGTTTTGCGAGATGTGAAACCGCTGCGCTTCCCATGCCACCGACGCCGACGACGATGGTGTCGTAGTGAGCCATTGACTCGCACCATTGCTGGCAGAGGCATTAGTGGTTCACTTCGTCGTCGGTTTCGAGTCAGTTCGAAAGCGGTTCCGGTGTGCATCGATTCGGAACCGAAATCGCACCGAAAAATGCGGTAATACGCAATTTATGTGTCACCACTACTGTCTGAACGATAGCGGATAGCGTTCCGATAACGGTATATCCTCGAAGTGAATAGCGATGGAAAACACCTGATTCGGGTGCGTACCGTGACGGGACAAACTGACTACATCGACGACGACATTACGGACGCCATTCTCAACGGCTCGAAGTACGAGCGACTGCGCGTCCGTCGGCACAGCATCTTCGACCAATCGATTCCGACGAAACTGGCGTGGCAAAGCGTTCTCCTGCTCGCCTTGGCGCTCGTCGCACCTATCACGCTGGCGTACCCCTCGGCGGTCGCTGGCCTGTTTCCGGGCGGGGAACCCCTCGCGTCCTCGCCGACGGTGCTGATGCCTGGGGCGCTCGTCCTCGTCCTCGAACTCGGAACCGCAGTCGGACACGTCGCCGTCGCTGGCGCGATTCTCCGCGACGAATCCGCGTTGAGCGAGCGCCGAATGCGACAACTCCTGAGCATAGAGGAGATGGCGTCGTTCTACGGTTTCGTCGGCGGTGCCCTGCTCCTCGGCATCACGCTCGTCTTTTTCCTGCTCGGATTTTCGGGCGTCGAAACCCTCCAGCAGTATTCACCGCCGGGGAAGCAGGGGCCGTTCGACCCGTCCGGAACCGGACTCAGCGTGGCCACCGTGTCGATTCTGTCGTTCGTGGCGAGCGGCATTCTCTTCGCAGTGAGTCGGTATCTGGCCGTCAAATTGGACTGAGGGGCACGCGGAACACTGTTCTATCGAGATACGGTGCCGAAGGAACACTGTTCTATGGTACCAGTAGACAGAACGTTTACTGACGTTCATCACGAACGAGAAAAGGGGGGTGGGAGTCATGGCGAAGGACGATTGGGATGTCCTGTACGACGTTCTACTGGCGCCGTCGATAGCCGACAGCGTCTATCGAGCGCTTTCGGATACACAACGCCGATACACGCTGTATCTCCTCGCAGAATGGGGGCTCGTGTTCGAGGACGAACTGGCGGACATTCTCACCGGATGGATTCACGCGAACGAGTATCGAATGGCGACACCCGACGACCGAGAACGGGTACGTATCGAACTGCACGAGATACACGTTCCGATACTACGAGAGGCAGGACTGATTCGCTACGACGAACAGATGGAACTCCTCTCGCTCGGGGAGGTATCGCCGCCCGTCGGCCGAATCCTCGACTGGGCACAACGGAACGAGCGCAGAAACACCCCGGAGCCGAACTCCGACTCGTAGGTAATGACCCTTCACGAACACATCACGACGGTCGAACGGGAGCAGAAGACGCTCGTAGTGTACGCCGCCGACCCGGATACCGACCTCGCGGAGCAGTTCGAAACGAAGAACGTCGCGGTGCAGTACAAACGACTCCGGAGCGTCGGCGGCGACGAATTTCTCGTCGTTCGGGACGACGGAGAGTTCAAGGGGACGATAGGATTGCAGGCTCTCACGGAGTTTCTTACACCTCCCATCACCGTTCCGTGGAGCGACGAGGGAGAGTCGTCTTTGTTCCGCGACCTGCTTTCGGTTCTCGACAGAACCCTATTCACCTCGTTCGACAAACGTCAGATGCTCGCAACGAGTCGGGAAATCGAAGACCGCGCGTGGCGGGTCGGAGACGGCGAACTCCACGTCGGCTTTCAGTCGCCGTCCGCGTTTCGCGCACAGGAACCCGTCTATGACCGACTCGCCGACGAGACGAACCTCGACATCCACATCTACGGGAGCGGAGAGTGGCGTTCGTTCGAGATGCAGGATGTGACGTTTCACGGGGACGAAACCGACGAAATCGGGAAGACGTGGTTTCTGGTGTACGACGGCGGCGGCGACCCGTTACAGAAATGCGCATTGCTGGCGGAAGAGCACGACCCCGACCAGTTCTACGGATTCTGGACGTATGACCCGAAAACCGTGGACGAACTGCTTTCGTATCTGCACGAATCATATGGGTAATTCTACTGCCTCATCGACTTACTCTTTTCAGCGACCAAATGGTGATAAAATTCGGTAGTGTCGATTAGAGGGCTACGGAACCATCACCGATTTCGGATAACCGGGTACAGCGCGCCGAGCACCACGCCGAAGACGGCGTGGCCAAGCAGGCTTTGTACACTGATGTTCGGCAGGCTCGGAGCCATCGGGAAGCCAACCGCCTGCAACCAAATCGGCATTACGATGACGGCGGCGACGACCCAGACGAGGACGCCGTAGCCGAGGCCGATTGCGGCCGATTTCCCGACCGAATCGGCCGAACTTCGGAGGCCGGTGAGCGACACCATCGCGGCGAACAGCACGCCGAAGATGGCGGAGTTGATCATGTGAATCGTCCATCCGGCGGCCCCGCCGTCGAGGCCCCACAGGGCCGGAATGGCGTGTTCGATGACGGGCCGCATCTGCATCGTCAGCATGACACCCATCACGGCACCCGCGATGAGTCCCGAGAGTACGCCGGACTGCCACGCGTTTTCCCGATAGTTCGATACGTCCGTCACTGATTCCGTGGTAGTCTCTGTCGCCATCGCAGATGAGTGTACTCCAACCCCGAACAAGGCGGTTTGGCGCGCGTGCGGGGCGAACGCATGTGCGTTCGCCCCGCACGACCGATACGGGTAATCGAATGGAGTTAGACCGACGATTGGCGACCGAAACAGCATCCTCAACCACGGTGAGTTCGAAGTAACTCCGGATTTTATCAGGAATCGTGTGTACAACTCACACATGAGCGACCCCGACCCACAGCGGTTTCGAACCCTGATGCTCGGCGACGAACCGAGTTTCGAGAACGTGATGACTTGTGTGTTCTCTATCCAACCCCACGAGAGCCGCACGTATCGCGTGTTGTTGGAACAACCAAACAGCACGACAGAGGAGCTGGCCGTCGAAACCGACCGCGACCGGAGCAACGTTTCCCGGTCGTTGGCGACCCTGCGCGAGAAGGGATTGGCCAGCAGACGACGCCACCTCCTCGACGGCGGCGGCCACGTATACCGACACGAACCGACGCCACTCGCGGACGCGAAAGACCTGATGCACCAGACGTTGGACGAGTGGTGTGCATACGTTCACGGACGCATAGACGAGTTCGGGGAGTAGGACAGTCGAAAAAAGCGAACGGTTGCTCTCCGATTCAGCGTACCAGTTCACTTAACCACGTCCGCGGACAGCTATTCGACACCCGATGAGCTATCGAGACGCGGTCATGGCGGCGAAATACGCCGGTGGGTCGAACGAGCAGGCGACGGCGCTGCACGAACATCGCCTCGAAACCGTCGTCGGGGGCGAGGGGTACTTCGGTTTCGACGCACCGCGGGGACTCGTCGTCCACGTCGTACCGGACGCCGTCTACGACGACGGCTACGCCATCGACCTCGCGGAACATTCGATACTCCCCGAAGCAAATCCGTCCCGTCCCACGCAACTGCCCGTTCTCGGCAATCACGACGCCCACGGGACGTGGACTGCCGACGGGTTCGCTGCTTCCGTCGAGCGCGAGTCGGACGACGAGCGCGAAGCCGCCTGCGCGGGCTATTCGCATCTCTTCTCGAACGGCGTTATCGAAGCCGTCTCGGCGATTCCGTTCGGCGAAGCAGGGGTGGAAAACGAGCCAGAGCGAAGTGAACCGAAGCAGTTTGACGGACGCGCACTCGAACTCGATTTGACGCGGTGCGTTCGGCGCTATCTCCGTGTTCTTGCGTATCATCAGCAGATGTCCCCGATTCACGTTACGCTCACGATGTACGGCGTTCGCGGCTGTTTGCTGGATTCGAGCGAATCGGAATCGACCGATGCGGGCCGGATTTCCGAAAATATGCTCGCGCCGTTTCCGGTCAACCTGTCGAACTTCGACGCCGACGTTCGAACCGAACTGGCGAACCCCATCGACGCACTCTGGCGAGGTGCAGGATATCCCGGGTCGCCGTTTTTCGATTCGGGAGAATGGACGCTTCGCTCGGCGTTCGACGGGCAGTAGTCCGGAAATCAGCAACGAATCAACTGCACGGTTTCCCGCTACCGACGAAGGGACGCCTGTACCGCCCGCTCTGCGATTTTTACCGCTCCTCTCGCCGTCCGTTCGAGAGAGCCGACAGCAACTGACCGCACGTACGTCACTTCGTTTTCCCGATACAGCCGTCGCCGCAATTCGGTCACGTCATCGACGAGTTCCCGACAGGTTCGCACCGTCTCGTAGGGCGGTTCGTCCGCACTCAAAACGTCGTCAACAGCCTGTTCGGTGAGATGTCGGGACTCTCTGGCGAATCGTTCGAACTCGTCGGGCCACGGTTTTTCGACCGTCGCTTCGCTTCCGACTAGTGTTGCGATTCGTTGGGCCTGTTCCGCAACGTCGGCGAGCTGTCGCGCCGTCGCGTACTGGTCGAAGATGTCCGGGCGTGAGTGTCCGAGGCGGTCAAGTTGTTCGACGTCCGTGAGCGTTCGCTGGAAACAGCTCTCGGCGACGCGAAACCGTCTTTCGGCGTCGTTCCGTCGATTTGTCACGCGTTCCGCGCTTGCTTCGTTTCCGTCGATGAGTCCGTGGATGGCGTCCTGATGCATCGAGAGTGCGGTGTACTGGAGTTGGAGCACCGTTCGTTCGATGGACACCGCCGCGGCGTCGAACACGGTGGTGAGCACGAGTTCCGTCTCGGACTCGTTTCGCACCTCCAATCCGACCAAGTTGGTCGTCACCGTTGCGACGGCGCGGCGTTGCTCTCGGTCGAATTCACCCTCCGCCGTGAGGATGAACGTGTCGTTGCCGATGGCGTACAGCGCCTTTACGGTTTGTCGGATGTCCATCGCGGAGCGTCCTTCGACACAGAACTCCGGTGGCTCATCGTCGTCGGTCTGTTCGGCACCGATTATCAACTCGCCGTTCTCGGCGGGGTAGAGCGCCAACTGCATCCCCGCTTCGACGCCGTGTTCGTCGGCCCACTCCTTCGGCAGGGAAATCGTCGTGGAGCTTCCCGTGTATTGGACTTTTCTCGTTTCCATGCCTGACTCTCCGTTATCCGAACTTTCCGCTGACGTAATCTTCGACGCGCTGGCTCTCCGGGTTCTCGAATATTTTCCCCGTATCGTCGTATTCGACCAGTTCGCCGCCGGTGAGGAAGACCGCCGTCTGGTCGGAGATACGCGCCGCCTGTTGCATGTTGTGCGTGACGACGACGACAGTGTACTCCTCGGAGAGTTCATCGACGAGGTCCTCGATTTTCGCGGTTGCGATGGGGTCAAGCGCGCTCGCGGGTTCGTCCATCAGGATAACTTCCGGGTCGGTAGCGAGACAACGGGCGATACAGAGGCGTTGTTGCTGACCGCCCGAAAGCCCCATCGCGTTGTCGTCGAGGCGGTCACTCACCTCGTCCCAGAGCGCGGCGTTCCGGAGCGCACGCTCGACGAGTTCGTCTTCTTTGTCCTCGTTGGCTTCGCCGAGCAGTCGCGCGATGAGGCCGGTTTTGATGTCGCCGTGCTTTCGCGGGCCATATGAGACGTTGTCACGAATCGACTTCGGAAACGGGTTCGGTGCCTGAAACACCATCCCGACGCGCTTTCTGAGTTCGACCAGATTGGCGTTGTCCTGATAGATTTCCTCGCCGTCGAGGCGAACCGAACCGTCGATTCGGGCGCTGTTAATCCGGTCGTTCATGCGGTTGAGACACCGCAGGAACGTGGACTTACCACAACCGGACGGCCCGACGAGGGCGGTGACGCTCCGTTCGGGAATCTCCATCGAGATGTCCTTGAGGGCGTGTTCGTCGCCGTAGTGGACGTTCAGCCCCTCGACGGAGAGTTTCGGGTCACCCGAAAACTCGTAGTCTGTCCATTCGTCTTGGAGTTGCTCGGTACTCTCGCCGGACGTGGTGGTTTGCTGGCGCTGCCTCGTATCCGCTGACTGTGGTGCGTTTTTGCTCATTGCTGTAGTTTCCTCCTGAAGTAGATTCGCGTCCCGATACCAACGGCGTAGAACGAGAGGACGACCAACAACAGCACGAAGGCCGTCCCCCATCCGAACGCCTCGGCGTTCTCACCGCTCACTCCGGCGGTGATGCTCGCGTACAGTTGGTACGGAAGCGTCGGTGCGCTCGCAAGGAGCGCGTCGTTGGTGACGAACGGAGGTACCGAAGAGAACTCGAACGCCCCGAGCACCTTCGGTGCCGAATCGCGGAGTCCCCCGGCCATCACCAAGAGAATCGGTGCCGTTTCGCCAGCAATGCGACCGACACCGAGGATGACGCCCGTAAGAATACCCGGCATCGCCGCCGGGAGAACGACGCTCTTGATGGTTTCCCACTGGCTCACGCCGAGTGCGGCGCTGGCGTCACGATACTCATCCGGAACGGCTAGCACCGCCTCTCTGCTCGTGATGAGCACGAGTGGGATGAGCATGAATCCGAGGACGAGCATTCCCGCGAGGAGCGACGTGTCGTTGCCGAGTCGCGGAACCAAAAAGGCGTAGCCGAACAGGCCGAACACGACGCTGGGCGTGCTCCAAAGTCCGTTCGTCGCTACCTCGACGACCTGCGTGAACCAACCCTGTTCGGCGTACTCCGTGAGGAAAACCGCCGCGGCGACGGCGAGCGGCACGCCGACGAGGACGGCACCGACGACGACCCAGAAGGTTCCGACGACGGCCGGGAAGACGCCGTTGATTTCGTCCGGACGGAACGTGTACCCGTTGGTGACGAACGGCATCTGTATCCGAACGAACGGAATTTCGGCGTTCAGCATGGGGATAACCGCCGGGCCGATTCCGACGCTGAACTCGCTGAACGCGTAGCCGAATCCCTGTCGCCCGATGAACAGGAGCAACATCGCCAGAACCGCCAGCATCGCAATTGCGCTGAGGCCGATGAGTGCGAACGCACCGCGCTGACGACCGCGGCTTCCGAATCCTTCGCTCGCCAGTGAACCGGCCCACGCGCCGAGCAGTCCGGTTACACCGGCGAGTGCCGGAACCACCAAATAGCCCGGGAACGCCGCCGAGAGGCCGGTGGGTTCCCACGACCAACTCACGGTGAGCACGTCGCCGAGGACGAGGCCGGTGAGGCCGAGGGCGAACAGTCCGACTGGCACCGTCGTCCCGAGGTCTTCGCGGGCGGCGAGGACGCCGACTGCCACGAGGGCACCGACGACAACTGCAACTGGCACCCAGACGACTGCGCCGAACCCGAACGTCTGAGAGACGGTTAGTCCCGTCACGACCAGTGCGACGATACCGAATCCAACGCCGGTCACCGCGCCGGTTCGTTCGTCCGGCGTCGTCTCGAACCGACCGCTCCACGAGCCAACACCGATTCCGAGGACGCCGAAACCGATGAGCGCAGTCAGCAGTGCGAACACGTCCAACAGCCCGATTCCCACCAGCGATGTCCCTTCCGTCGTTTCGCGGAGGAACGTCGTCGCGGTCAGGAGCGGCGTGACGATACCGAGCGCGACGATTCCGTACGACAGCCATTCGAGGATGCTCTTTTCGCCATCTACGAGTGCCGTGTCGCGCTCGAACGTACTGCTCATGTGTCACCACCCAGCTTGCGTTTCATCCGCTTCTCGATGAGTTGTGAGGCGGTGCTGATTATCATCACGACGACGAACAGCACGACACCTGCCGCGAACAGGGCTTGCATGTGAGAACCGTGGGCGTTGCCGTACTGACTGGCGATGAGGCTCGTCAGCGTCTCGGTGTTGCCGAAAACGTCGTACAGCGGTTCCGGAAGTCGTTGGTTGTGGCCGAGAATGACCGTCGCGGCCATCGTTTCGCCGATGGCTCGACCCACGCCGAGCAGAACCGCCGCCGACACGCCAGAGAATGCTGCAGGAATCGAAATCCCTTTCATCGTCTGCCAGTCGGTGACACCGAGCGCCAGCGAGCCGTCCTTCATCGGATTGGGCACGCTCGACAGGGCATCCTCGGCGACGGAGACGACCGTCGGGAGCGCCATCAGCCCGATAACCAATCCGACGAGGAACAAGCTCCCGAAGTTCGGAAGGGAGATGTGTTCCATGAGATAGCTGTTCAGCGTCACGTACCCGAGATATCCGTACACGATGGACGGAATACCCGCGAGAATTTCGATGCCGGGTTTGACGACCTCCCGAACGCTTGCGGGTGCGATTTCGCTGATGAACAACGCCCCCGCGATGCCGAGGGGGGCGGCGATGCACATTGCAATGGCCGTCGTCACCAGCGTTCCCCAAATCATCGGCGTGAGCGCGTAGACGTTTCCGCTCGTGTTCCAGAACTCCCCGACGCCCGGCCACACCGTCACGCCGAAGACGGTAACCGGGTTTTCGAGGGCGAAGAGGCGGATTCCCATTTGGGTGAGAACGGGAAACGCCTCGATGAAGAGGAACACCGTGATGAGCGAGAGTATCAGCACGGTCGAAATCGTTGCGAGTAGCGTCAGTGCTCGGGCGGTCGCCGCCTGCTGTTCGACCCACCCGTAGGCGACGGTGAACAGGAATCCGAGTAGTGCGAACACCGTGAACTGCGACCCCGTCACGAACCCGACGAACGACGCGATAAGCAGTATCGCGCCGAGTGCTTGTGTCAGTACCGCCCCACGGTCGTCTACGGTGTCGTGAACCGATTCGGAGAGTGCCGTCTCCCCGGTCATCGTTCACCTATCCGTTGCTTTTCTACTTTCATTTTTGAAAATTTAAATAAGTTCGACAGTCGTTTCGTGTCCAATGCCGATACGGTCACGCGAGCGGACTACTAGTTCGTCGGCTCCGGAAGCTTGTCGAGTTGCTTCTGTCGCTCCTCGTCCGTGAGGGTCAGGTAGTTCGCCGGTTCGACGAACATCTTCTGTCCGTACTCGTGGAGAATCATGCGGATGAACGCCGCTTCTTTCTTCGACGTGCCGTCCCACGTGTAGCAGTGAAGCGCGCGGGAAAGCGGGTAGTCGAGACTGCCGAGGTTGTCGCCGTACGTGTAGGTCGTCCCTTCGATTTCGAGCGCGAGTGGTGCAACCGGGCCGTCTTCCTCGACGAACGCGAGCGCGATGTAGGCGATGGCGTTGTCGGAGTTCTCGACGAGCGCCGCAACCTGCTGGTTCTGCCCCTTTCGAACGTCCGTACCGCCCATGTCGGCGTCCGGGTCGCCGAGAACGTTGGCGCGGAAGGACGTGTCGGTACCCGAGCCTTCGGCACGGCCGACTGCCTGAATCTCCGTGTCCGGGCCGCCGAGTTCCGACCAGTTCTGTATCTCTCCGCGGTAGATTTGCTGTAGTTGCGAGAGCGTGAGTTTCTCGACGCCTGCGTCGTAGATTTCACGGCTCACGACGATTGGCTGAGCGTCAACCGCGACGATGTGGTCGGTGAACGGTTCGAGTTCGGACTCGCTTCGGTCTGGGAACTCGGCGCTGACCGGTGCGGATGCGTCACCGATGTCGACCTGCCCCTTTTCGAGTTTGGTGAGGCCGACACCCGTGTGGTTCAGTCCGATGGACGTGTAAAACGGCGGCGTTCCCTCTTCGCCGCTGGGTTCGAAGCCGTAGAGACCCGCCCAGTAATCGGCCATGTTCTTGTCCGTCTGGATGTCGTCCCAGCCCGGAACGCTCGATTCATCACTGGAACCCCAGTACTCGCCGTCGGACGCGGGGGCGTTTCCGTTCCAGAGCGACCCCGCTTGGCTCGTGATGGGGTAGACCGTCGAGGAACCGTCTGCGGTCAGTGGTTGCGTCGAACCGCTGCCGCCGTTGTTGCTGTCGTCCGAGTCGGAGTTTCCGTCGTTGTTTCCGCCTTCCGTCGTCGTGTCGTCTCCACTGGTTCCGCTACAGCCCGCGAGTGCCATGGCACCTGCAGTGCCCGTGAGTGCGATGAATTTGCGTCGTGATGCGCCGGTCGTTGGTCGCTCTGAGTCTCGCGTCATTCAGGTGGCACTGGCCGTCGTTCGGTAAAAACTACTTATATTAGTGGTATATCGCTCTGGCCAACACAACAAACCACTATGAACACATATGTTGGATAGCGTATGCTATATACCAATATTATTCGCCCCCTGCGTGAAGGCGAATTTATGTATAGAGTCTAACAGTTGGAGGACGAGTCGATACGCGACAGAGGGCGAAATCGACATCGACCGGGAGTTGCGCTGATTCTATCTGCGCTTCGACCCATCTACTTATGATCTTTTTCCAAGGATTAATTTATGCGTAAATTCTTTTGCCATAACTGGTAGCCAACTTCGATTAGAAACGGTAACAAAGTTGAAACCACAGGTAGAACAGCAATCGCTATTCCGACAGCATCCTCGCCGCGTCTTCGACCGCATCAGCCGTTCCCAGAAGCGTGACCACATCACCCTCTCCCAGCACGACACTGGATTTCGGAATGATGTACTCGGAATCTCGTTGGACGAGTACGACGCTGCTTTCGTCCGGAAAGTCGATGTCGCCGAGTTCGCGCCCGACCATCGACGCCGAATCGACCGTCACCTCGGTAACGTCGTTTTCGTCGCCAACGCTCGACAACCACGCGAAAAAGCTCGGTCGGAGGATGAGGTCGTCCATGGTATCGACGGTGGCGAGCGTCGGCGTCGTGGTTCGAATCCCGAGGTCTTCGAAAGCGTCTACGTTTTCCGTGTCGTTCACCTGTGCGAGCAGGTTTTCGACGCCGAACTTCGTCCGGGCGGTTTGACAGGCGAGGATGTTCTGGTCGTCTTCGCTCGTCGCGGCGACGACCATCTTCGCGTCTTCGACACCTGCATCTTCGAGGACGCTGGCGTTCGCACCATTGCCGTGAACCACCGAGTAGCCGTTCGCTCGGAGGTTGGAGACGACTTCCACGTCCCGTTCGATGATGATTGGGTTTTCACCGCGCTCTTCGAGTCGTTCCGCGAGGGTTCGTCCGATTCGGCTTCCGCCGATGATGAGTATCGTCATGGGTACGATGTCGAGTCTGTTTGCGATGAACGGCGCGCCACCCGCTTCGAAAATGACCGTGACGAGGATGACGAGAAAAACGACGCTCACGACGCTTTCGGCGTTCGCCACGTCGGCCTGCGCGAGTTGGAGCGAAAAGAGGGTCGCGGTCGAGGCGGGAATGATTCCCCGCGGGCCGACCGCGGAGATGAACAGCCGTTCGTTCCGGCTGAAATCGGAACGAACCGTCGAGAGAAACACGGAGAGCGGTCTGACGACGAACATGGCAATCAGAACGACGGCGACGCCAGCCAGCCCGAATTCCACGAGTTCCTCGAACCTGAGCAGAGATGCGAGGATGATGTAGACGACGCTCAACACGATTGCCGTTACGTCGCCGCTGAAGCCCTCGATTTCCTCTTCGTAGGGGATGTCGGCGTTGCCTACCAACAATCCCGCAACCGCGACCGAGACGACCCCCGCCTCCGAGGCGAACAAGTCGGCTACGGCGAACGAAATCAAAGCGGTTGCGATGACGGTTATCCGCGAATTTTGCGGGGTTCGGCTGAAATTTCGAAGCACGTAGATCACGCTAATTGCCGTAACGATGCCGATGAGGACGCCGACGCCCAACTGCGTGACGAACTCGATGACGATTTCCTCGTCCACCGGTCCGCCGCGCGTGAAGGGTCGTTCGCCGAGCGCCGCCGCACTGAAGATAACTGCCCCGAGCACGGACGCGACGGGGTCGTTGACGATACCTTCGGTTTCGAGCGTCGTTTTCACGTTCTCGCGCACGTCCGTCTGTTCCAGAATCGGCGTTATCACGGTCGGCCCGGTGGCCACGAGGAGGGCGGAAATGAGAAACGAAAGACTCCACTGCAAATCGAGCAGGTATCGTATCGTGAGTCCCAAGCCGAGAAACGTAATCGCGGAACCGAGCGTGACGAGCCTGAGTGTAGCCGTCGATGCCGACCGGATTCTGGAGGACGTGAGGTTAAACGCACCTTCGAAGACGATGATTGCGACCGCTAGCGAAACGATGGTCGAGAGCGCGTTACTGAACAGAGACGGGTCGAGAAGGCCGATGACCTCCGGCCCGAACAGGATACCGAATCCGAGCAAGAAGACGACGTTCGGAATCCCGAATCTGTCGGCGAGCAGTTTCGACACCGCTCCGAGGAGGATTATCGACGCCGACGCCAGCAGTGCATCAGTGGCCATCGCGTAGCAATCTTGGTGTATCGGCCACCCGGGTTTCCCGGGTGGCCGACCGCAAGTAACGGATTGTCAACCGATTCACGGATAAACATCGCGGCCACTGGGAAGCGAACTCGATGACGAATCACCGACTACCTTCGCGTTTGTTAGTCCCTGACCGCATTGTTCATCGTTCACTTCGTTGCCCGCGTTCCGAGTTCGACCACGCGATGCCTCGTATTTGTCCGCGAAAATCTAGAATACAGTATGTGAATCGTTGCTTAGTGCTATCGTTGAAAAACGCACAGCAGTGTCGATGAGGCCGAGAGGGGGCGTAAGCAGACATCGCACGCAGCATACGTAACTATTATTCGTCGCTTACAGTAGGGGGACACTACCGCTCACAGCCGGTGTCTTCAGCCACCCAATAACAATGGTTGGTTCGGTCAAAAAACGCGAACAGTTGCTCGGGACGATTGGCGGATTTCGAACGAGCGGCGAAAAAATCGAACTCATCACACAATGACAGAACACGACAAAACTCCGGACTCACTCAAACGCCGACGGCTCCTCCAAGGCCTCGGCGGGGTAGGTATCGCGGCGCTCGCTGGTTGTGCTGGGAGCGACCAGTCGAATTCGGGCGGCGGCAACCAGCAGTCGAACTCCGGTGGCACACTGACGCTCGCGCAAGTAAAGAGTCCGCTGGAGTTCGACCCTATCGTCCTCAACGACGTTCCCTCGACACAGGTAGCAGACCGCGTGTTCGAGGGACTGTACACGTATGATAGCGGCATCAACGTCGTCCCGCACTTGGCGACCGGCGAACCGGAGGTCAAGAACAACGGACAGACGTACATCGTCGAGATGCAGGAGGGAATCCAGTTCCAAAACGGCGACTCAATGACCTTCGAGGACGTGAAATATTCGTTCGAAGCGCCGGTCAAGGAGGAAACGGAGAACGCCTCCGAAGTGAGCATGATACAGAACATCTCGAAGGCCGGCAACCGACGAGTCAAGTTCGACCTGAAATACCCCTACGGCCCGTTCATGAACGCGCTGACGCGTCCTATCGTGCCGAAAAGCGTTCGGGAGAACAACAAACAGAAGTTTAACAAACAGAATCCCGTCGGTTCCGGGCCGTTCCAGTTCGACGAATGGCAGGAAGGAAATTTCGCCAGAGTCACCCGGTGGGACGACTACTGGGGGGAACCGATGCCGAATCTCGGCGAAATCGAATTCAGGCCGGTCGAAGAGCCGACGACACGGCTGACGAGCCTCCAAACCAACGAAAGCGACGTTATCGAGGAAATTCCACCGAAACTGTGGCAGCAGGTACAGAGCATGAACAATGCGAGCATCGAGTCCGTCATCGGGATGGGCTACTTCTACCTCGCTTTTAACTGCCAGAACGGGCCGACCACCGACCCGCAGGTTCGGGAAGCCATCGACTACTGTTTCGACATGGACCAAGCCGTGTCGAACTTCGTGGAACCGAGCGGGGTTCGCCAGTACAGTCCACTGCCGGAACAGATAGCCAAGAAGTGGGGCATGCCGCTGAACAAGTGGAAGAACATCGCTCACGGCAAAGACATCGATCAAGCGAAGACGATGCTCGACGATGCCGATTCGGTTCCGAACAACTGGAACGCGAACATCATCGTCCCGCCGGACGACAAACGGGAACAGTTGGGCGTCACGGTGGCGAACGGCCTGAAGGAGGCCGGATACAACGCGAACGTCCAGCGACTCGACTGGGGTGCGTTCTTAGACCAGTACGTTTCGGGTGACCCCAACGATTACAACATGTACACGCTGGGCTGGTCGGGAACGCCCGACCCAGACGCCTTCACGTACTACTTCTTCACGAAAGAAGCACACGGCACGACGGACGGCACCTTCTACAACGGTGTGAACCAGCAAATCAACCAAGCGCGGCGGTCTGCGAACCGACAGGAGCGAAAACGGTTGTATCGGGAAGCAATCACGCAAGTGCTGGAAGACCGGGCGCACATCCCGGCGTACAACTTGAAAAACAGCTACGGGATGAAACAGAACGTCAACGGATTCGAGTCGCATCCCGTTTCCAGCTTCGTGGTTTCGACCGACTACACGAACGCATCCATCGGGTCGCAGTAACCACTCGCACCCCGTTTCGATACGAGTTACCAACAATACATGGGAATCCTCCGCTACACGATTAGCCGATCTTTGCAAGCAATTCCGGTCCTCGTCGGAATCGTCACCATCACGTTCCTGCTGACGAACGCCATTCCGGGCGACCCCGTTCAAATCATGCTCGGGCCGTCACCGAGCGCAGAGATGGTCGAGGAAATCCGGGCGCAGTACGGGCTAGACGAACCGCTCCCTGTTCGATACGTGAACTATCTCACCGCCGTCGCACAGGGCGACCTCGGACAGAGTATCTACTACGGGGTGCCCGTGATGACCAAAATCATGGAGCGACTGCCGGTGACGCTCCTCCTCATGCTCTCCAGTTTCGGATTCGCGCTGGTGACTGCTATCCCACTGGGTATCATCTCGGCCAGACGGCGAAATCAGCCCACCGACCACGTTTCGCGCGTCGTCGCGCTCATCGGGGTCAGCACGCCATCGTTCTGGATTGGGCTGATGCTCATCATCATCTTCGCCTACCACCTGAACTGGTTCCCTGCGACAGGGTTGATTCTGCCGTGGGCGAATCCGAGTTCAGTCGATGGAGCATCCTCGCAGGCAGACGTTCTCTGGCAGAGTGGAATGCATCTGCTCTTACCGACGCTTTCGCTCGGGACGCTCCAGATGGCCGCGATTACGCGAATCGAACGGTCGTCGATGTTGGAAGTCCTCCAGCAGGAGTACGTGAAGTTGGCGCGAGCATACGGCGTCTCGGAAGGAAAGATACTGCGACGGCACGCCTTCCGCAACGCGCAACTGCCCGTCATCACCGTCGTTGGCCTCCAACTCACGTCGGCGCTCGGCGGCGCGGTGCTGACCGAGACGGTGTTCAACATCAACGGGATGGGACGGCTCATCATTACCGCAATCAACAATCAGGATTACCCGCTGGTCATGGGGACGACGGTGTTTTTCGGCCTGACGTTCGTCATCGGCGTCATCCTCACTGACCTTTCGTACGCGTACATCGACCCGCGAGTGACCTACGACGAGGTGGACTAACGATGGGAACAGGTGAAACTACGACCGACAAACTTCGCGAACCGCAATCGAACGAAGGATACGACCCCGAAGAGCCGAGCGAATCCAACGTCGGATGGCGACATGCGCTCGACCAAATCAAGAAGGATACGACCGCGAGAATCGGGTTCTACATCATCGCGTTCATTCTCGGCGTCGCTATCTTCGCGTGGATAGACGCGAAACTGTTCGACTACGCCATCGCCAGTCGATTCTGGTACAATCCGGTGAACGACCCCGCGAACGCGCAAATACTCCTCCCACCGGCCGGGATGGAAAGCACGTTCGGAAGCGGGACGTGGAAGTACCCGCTCGGAACCGACCACCGCGGACGAGATATTCTCGTCCGTCTCGTGTACGGCACCCGAATCGCCATGCAAGTCGGCATCGTTTCGACCGGGTTCGGCCTCATCGCCGGAACCCTCGTCGGCGCAGTCGCGGGCTACCACGGCGGCCGGGTGGACGACGCGCTGATGCGCCTCGTGGAGACGCTGTACGCGATTCCGTTCCTCGTGCTGGTCATCGCGTTCATGGCCGCATTCGGGCGTGATTTGACCTACGCTATGATTGGCGTCGGCATCACGACGATTCCGGTGTTCGCCCGGCTGATTCGGTCACGGGTGGTTAGCGTACGGGAAGAAGAGTACATCGAGGCGGCGCGGGCCGCCGGAGTCCGTGACCGAAACATCATCCTCCGGCACGTCATCCCGAACAGTTTCGCGCCCGTCCTCGTGCAGGCGACCCTACAAGTCGGCATCAGCATCCTCATCGTGGCCGGACTCTCGTTCCTCGGCTTCGGTGCCCAACCGCCGACCCCGTCGTGGGGGCAGATGTTGAACCAATCCCGCGGCTACATGCTTCCCGACCCGTGGTTCAGCCTGTGGCCCGGCATCGCCATCCTCATCACCGTGATGGGGTTCAACCTGCTCGGCGACGGCCTCCGCGACGCACTCGACCCACGAATCAAAAATTGATCAAAAATGACAGAGACGATACTCCAGATAGACGACCTGAAAACGCAGTTCTTCACGGAAGAAGGCGTCGTTCGCGCCGTCGATGGCATCTCCTTCGACGTGAACGAGGGCGAAATCGTCGGCCTCGTGGGCGAAAGCGGGGCCGGAAAGAGCGTCGCCGCCCAGAGCATCCTTCGACTCATCGACCACCCCGGCGAAATCGTCGGGGGCGAAGTTCGATTCCGGGACGACGTGCTGTTCGGCCTCGAAGAAGGGCCTGACGGCGACCTCCAACCCCGCGACGAGATGCTCTCGAACGAGGACATGCGGCGTCGAATTCGCGGGACGGAAATCGCCATCATCTTCCAAGACCCGATGGAGAGCCTGAATCCGGTGTTCACGGTGGGCAACCAGCTTCGGGAGTTCATCGAAATCAACCGGAATCTCTCGAAAGAGGAGGCGAAAGAAGAGGCGATTCACATGCTCCGCGAAGTCGGAATTCCGGAACCCGAAGCGCGCTACGAAAACTATCCCCACCAGTTCTCGGGTGGGATGCGCCAGCGCGTTCTCATCGCGATGGCGTTAGCCTGCGAACCGAGCCTCATCATCGCGGACGAACCGACCACAGCATTGGACGTAACCGTCGAGGGCCAAATCCTCTCGTTGGTGGACGAGTTGCAGGACAAATACGACACGAGTTTCGTCTGGGTTACGCACGACATGGGCGTCGTCGCCGAACTCTGTGACCGAGTGAACGTGATGTACCTCGGTGAAATCGTGGAACAAGCCACGGTCGACGACCTGTTCTACGACACGAAACATCCCTACACGGAAGCCCTGTTGAACTCCATGCCGCGACCCGACCAGACGGTTCACGAACTGGAACCGGTAAAAGGCGTGATGCCCGAAGCCATCGACCCGCCGCGAGGCTGTCGGTTCCACACGCGCTGTCCCGACGCCAGAGAGGCCTGCGTCGAAACTCATCCAACGTGCCGGGAGGTCAGCGACAGGGACGACCCCGAAACGCAGTCGCATCGGTCGGCCTGCATCAAACACGACGAGTTCGACGCCGGATACTGGTTCAGCGAACCGATAGAGGTGCAAGCGAAGACGGGAATCAGCGGCGACCTCGTCAGCGACACGTCGAAGGGAGGTGACTGAAATGTCCGATTCGATGTCGATGGGCCGTCTCGACGAGGACGAGACGGCGATGGGCGAACCGCTCCTCGAAGTCGAAGGACTGACGAAACATTTCACCAACGGCGGCGGATTTCTGTCCGGATTGTTCGGCGAGGAGGAGTCAGTTCGGGCGGTCGAGGACGTTTCGTTCACCATCCACAAGGGTGAGACGTTGGGACTGGTCGGCGAGTCGGGATGCGGAAAGAGCACTCTCGCTCGAACCATC
Organism: Haladaptatus litoreus; assembly: GCF_900156425.1. Lineage (GTDB taxonomy): Archaea > Halobacteriota > Halobacteria > Halobacteriales > Haladaptataceae > Haladaptatus > Haladaptatus litoreus. The sequence continues at coordinate 595,102 of NZ_FTNO01000001.1, read as the reverse complement.
CTCCGACTGCTCACACCGACGGACGGAACCGTCTCCTTCAAGGGTCGTGATTTGACCGAGTTGAGCGGCGAGGAGGTGCGAAGTCAGCGCAAGGACATGCAGTTGATTTTCCAAGACCCGCAGTCCTCACTCGACCCGCGGATGAAAATCGGCCCCATCGTGGAGGAGCCGATGAAAGCCCACGGGATGTACGATTCGGATGGACGTGAAGATCGAGCGCGCGAACTGCTCGAAAAGGTCGGTCTCGACCCGCAACACTACAATCGTCATCCGCACGCCTTCTCGGGCGGCCAGCGCCAGCGCGTGAATCTGGCCCGCGCCCTGAGCGTGAATCCGGATTTCATCGTCTGTGACGAACCGGTGTCGGCGCTCGACGTGTCGATTCAGGCACAGGTGCTCAACACGATGCGGTCGCTTCAGGACGAGTTCGGCCTCACGTACCTGTTCATCGCCCACGACCTCTCGGTGATTCGCCACATCTCGGACCGGGTGGCGGTGATGTATCTGGGCCAACTGGTCGAACTCGCCGACAAGGAGGAGTTGTACGAGAACCCACAGCATCCCTACACGCAAGCACTGCTGGAATCCATCCCGGTTCCCGACCCCCGTGAAACGGGAACCCGCGGGGTTCTCGAAGGCGACGTTCCGAGTCCAATCGAACCGCCGAGCGGGTGTCGGTTCCGAACGCGTTGTCCGAAACTCATCGCGCCCGCAGAGTACGACCTGTCGCCCGAAGAGTGGGAACGAACTCGCGGGTTCCTGCGAGCGGTACAGCGTCGGTCGTTCGAACCGACGGGCGAATCCGAAATCGTGGTCGAGTTCTTCGACGGGAACGTGCCCGATGGTGAAGCGGGACGCATCATCGAGAGCGCAATCGACCAAATTTTGGCCGACGACTGGGACAGCGCGAAAGAGCGACTGACGGAGTCGTTCGCGGAAAAAAGCATCTGTGCGAAACAGATTCCCGACTACCAAGTGCCCGCCGAGTACGGAACCGGGCCGCACGCCGCCGCGTGTCACCGCCACCGCGACGACGTTGCCGAGGGGCGACAAGAACGGTAGTTCCTTTTTCCCGTCTCCGTTCCGCTATCGGAGAGTGATTGTCGTCTCGTCGCGCGGTTTTTCGTCCTCGGTCGCGAGATACGCGCCAATCGTGTACTCACCGGGTTCGGCGGGGAGACGGGACGATTCGTCGCTTCGCTCGAATCGCCCGTCCCACCGCACGTGGGTTCGCTTTTTTTCTCGCGCACGAAAGTAGAACACGTTCGGCTGGTTGCGGAGGTAGTAGGCTTCGTCGCTGGCTTCCAGTTCACCGTTCACGTCCCATCCCCAGAGTCGCTGTCGCGGCGTCTCCACGACCATCGGAATCGGCAGTCGGTTCTCGAACGTGACCGTGATTCGTATCTCGTCGCCGACTTCGTACCGGGATTCGTCGGTCGTAACGCTGGCCGTGATGCTCCTTCGAGCGACCCACTGCGGAACGAGGGCGCGTATCGCGCGTCCGAGATAATCGACGTTCTGGTCGAATCCCAGTTGGTCTTCGGAATCCGTGCCTGACATTGTCGGGGTCCGTGTTAGACCAATCCGTGCGGAAGGGTGTCTTTTGTGGCTCGACGGTGAACGAAACCGAAGCGGGGATTCCGTTTCGTCCGAACTCATCTCCCGACAAAAGTTTTAGGTTGGCCTAAAACGAAGGAGTATCGAAGCGCGAATCGACAGGGGGAACCATGAAATCGAAAACGACGCGAAAAAAGCGCGCGAAAGCGTGGGCCTACGTCCACTTCGGTCTGTTCGGAGGCCCGGACGAGGAGACAACGGCGGATTCGGAGGACGAACAGAACAGCGAATCCACCGATGAGAAATCGTAGAACAACGACAGTCAACCCCACGTTTATGTCGTCGGTCGTCATCCATGGCATATGATAGAGCCGAGCGTTTTGCTCGCCTTCGTTCCGGCCGCCCTCGCGCTGAACGTCGCGCCCGGCCCTGACAGCATCTACACGTTGAAACGAAGCGTCAGCGATGGCCGAACCGCTGGCGTTGCCGCCGCTGCGGGAACCTCCACCGGGTGTCTCGTCCACACCACCGCCGCCGTCCTCGGTCTGTCGGCGGTGCTGAAAGCGTCCGCACTCGCGTTCACCGCCGTCAAAATCGTCGGCGCGGCGTACCTCGTCTACCTCGGCATCGAAACCCTGCGCAACCGCGAGGAGTTCGAAATCGCGCCCGAAACGGACAGTCAAACACACGGCGAATCGTTCCGGCAGGCGTTTACCATCAACGTCCTCAATCCGAAAGTCGCCGTCTTCTTCCTCGCCTTCCTCCCGCAGTTTGTCCGTCCGAGCGGCAGTTTCGGCCTCCAAATCTTTACCCTCGGTGTCCTGTTCGGAACGCTCGGCTTTTGCTATCAAGCGATTCTCGCCGTCTTTTCAAGCAGGGCGCGCCGGATGATAACCGAGCGCCAGCGCGTTCGAAACGTGCTTCGGTACGCGAGCGCCAGCGTTCTCGTTTGGTTCGGTGTTGCGCTCGCGCTCGAAGAACGGCCGGGCGTCTAATCGACCGAACCGGTCGTTCGCACTGGCGCAAAAAATCGAACTGCGGTCGTTAGCAGTTACAGAAGTAGTTCGTCTGGCAATCGCCGTCACAACAGGTTTCACACTCCGCCGAGCGAGTGTTTTCACAGATGACTGGCGAACAGAAACAGTCCGTGTTACACGCTTGCGTGTCGATTGCCTGCGTTCCGATGTCCGGGTTGTAGAGGAACGTTTTATCGGAACTCTCGGGTTCGTGGAAAGCGTACGCGCGACCGGTTTCCGGTTCGACGGTGATACTCACGACGCCGTCCTCGACGTTTCGGACGCTGACGATTTCGTCTGCCCGCCCAGAAACTCCCTTCAAGAAAGTCGTCCCCTCGTTTTTCTTGGCGATGTCGCTGAACCCGACGGTTTTCCGGGTGTGAACTTCCGAATACACGTCGGCACTCTGGAGCAGACCGTCCTTCGACAGCATCGCCATGAGGTCGCCTGCGTGCTCTGCGAACAGAGATTCGGTTCGAATCGGGTCTGCGTACTGCTCTTCCAGCGTCGGCTTGGCACTCGCACTACCGCTGGCGGCGGCCACGCCAGCGCCGACCACGGCGGTCGTCGCAGCTTTTTTCATCAGCGTTCGTCGGTTCAGTCCGTCCGTGTTACTTTTGTCAGTCATTTTTTCAATCCCAAATATATCGAAACAATGATTGGCATTAAATTTTCTTACTAAACGATTTGGTACTGTTCGTACGGGAGGTTTCTAGTCGCTCCTACAGCAATCGTTCCCGAGAAAAAGGCGACGACCAGTCGTTTCGAAGACAGTTTCTCGATGCCAATGGGTAACAGACACGACCGACAGAATAGAAATTTCAATCTCGGAAAAGTGCATATCGTTATGCTAGTTCAGACCAGACCGGATTCATGACCGAAGCGTGGGATGAACTGGACAGCGACACATTGCTCGGTGTTTTCATGGCGTTTGGGGCCGGAATCGGTGGGAGTATCGCGTATTCGATGGGATTTTCCTTGAAAACGTGTTGCTTTGGGGGTCAATGGGAACGGCATTCGGTATCTCGATGGGACTCGTGTTTTGGTTCGTGTTTTCCGACCAAGAGCACTAACGCCTCTTTCTCGACAGCCGAACAATCGAAACTCTCACGGAAAGAACACGGTGCCGCAAACGACCGCAACACACTCCCAACTACCGTCACGCAGGAATGTAGATAGGATTTTCCGACCACAGTTCCAACTACGAACGATGGGTCGGATGCTCCCCGGCGTCCGCGGCGAGCGCGTCCGCCTCGCCGCAGTGATATGGTCGGTACTGCTCGCACAGGTACTCCTCTATCCAGGCGTACCCGACCTCGTCGTCCATCTCGGCGCGAGCGAACAACTCAACGGCGGAACGTGGTTCCTCGTCGCCGAGTTCGCCGCGTTCGTGATTTGTGCGGGGATTTGGGGGTACCTGAGCGACCGTTTCGGAAAACGCGTCCCGTTCATCGTCGCGGGTGCGCTCGGCGGCTCCGCCGGATACGCCGCGCTCGCCGCGGCCCCGACCCTCGGCCTCCCGTTCAGCGCGGTGCTGGCACTGAGAGTCGTGCAGGGTGCCGCGACTATCGCCGCGTTCTCGCTGTCGATGACCATGCTGATGGATTTGCGCGGCGGCCACGGCAGAAACATGGGCGCGGCCGGAATCGCCATCGGCCTCGGAACGGCGATGGGCGCGCCAATCGGTGGCCAACTCGCCGAAATTCACCCGACTACGCCGCTCCTCGCCGCGAGCGTCCTCATGGTCGGAACTGCCCTGCTGGCGGTTCCGACCCCCGACCGCGTACCATCGGAATCTCGGGCGACCGTCGCAACTGCGCTGGCGCGACTCCGCGACAAGCCCGAACTGTCGATTCCCTACGCCTTCGGCTTCATCGACCGACTCACGGCGGGCTTTTTCGCGCTGGTCGGCACGCTCTACTTCCAAACCGAGTTCGGCTTGGATGCGGGTGCGACAGGACTCATGCTCATGCTCTTTTTCGCCCCGTTCGCCCTGCTTCAGTATCCGATGGGGCGACTGTCGGACCGAATCGGGCGATTCATCCCGGTCGTCGTCGGGTCGATTTGCTACGGCATCACCGTCATCGCGGTTGGATTCGCACCGACGGTCGTCCTCGCGGGTGCCGCGATGGTCGCCGTCGGCGTCTGTGGCGCGTTCGTCTCCCCCGCGACGATGGCGCTCGTCACCGATATTGCCCCCGACAGCGACCGGGGAGTCGCAATGGCGGGATTCAACGCGTTCGGGAGCCTCGGATTTCTGACCGGGTTCCTCGTCGGCGGCGGCCTCGCCGACAGCCTCGGGTTCGAGACGGCATTTACCGTTACGGGACTGCTCGAAGTCGGCATCGCGCTGGTCGCGTTCCGCGCCGTCTATCGACTCGGTGATCGCATCGAACAGGGTCAAGGTTCAGAGGAGACGAAAACGACCTCCGCGGAGTGAGGTAAAATCGATTGCCACAATAGCTAAGCGAATTTGTGAAGTCCAAACTTCGTGGGGGAATACGATGACAGACACACTTTCCGATACGACAGTCGCGATTTTCATCGCGCCGCAGGGAACCGAACAGGTCGAGTTCACCGAACCGAAAGAAGCAGTCGAGGATGCCGGTGCCAGCGTCGATGTCGTCAGCGCCGAAACCGGCGAGGTGCAGGCGGTCAACAACGACCTCGAACCCGGGGATACGTTCGAAGTCGAACGAACCTTCTCCGAGATCTCCGCGAACGAGTACGACGCACTGCTCATTCCGGGCGGTGCGGTCGGTGCCGACAAACTCCGCGCCGACGAGGACGCCGTGAGTCTGGTCCGAAAGTTCGCCGAGGCGGGCAAACCAATCGGCGTCATCTGCCACGGACCGTGGACACTGGTCGAGGCGGACGTGGTCGAAGGCCGGACGCTCACCGCCTATCCCAGCCTCCAGACCGACATCCGCAACGCGGGTGGGGAGTGGGTGGACGAAGAAGTCGTCGTCGACCAAGGGTTGGTGACCAGCAGAAATCCGGATGATTTGCCAGCCTTCTGTGACAAAGTAGTCGAGGAGTTCGAAGAAGGTCGCCACTGAGAATCCGGGGGCACAACGGCGAATCGTATTTTTCGAAGCACGGAATTCACCTCGTCTCACGGCGATTCGACCTGTTCTCGTTACCGTAATCCATAGGATTTTGTTCGTACTCCATCGTTAGCAGTCCATGTCGGACAGTAGCCACCCCTCGATAGTCGATTTCCGCCGTGACCTGCACCAGTATCCGGAGGCCGGTTGGAAGGAGTTCCGGACCACTGCACTCGTCGCGGACGAACTCGCAGAGCGCGACTTTACACTCCATCTCGGAACTGATGCGGTCGCCGAGGAGGAACGACTCGGCGTCCCGCCCGAGGACGAACTACTGACCGCAATCGAACGGGCGCGCCGGGAAGGCGCGCCCGAGAGATATCTCGACCGAATGGACGGCGTCACCGGCCTCGTTGCAGAGAAGACCTACGGCGACGGAATCGGGCCAGTCGTCGGCATCCGGGTCGATATGGACGCCCTCGAACGAACCGAGGCACAGGACGACGACCACCGCCCGGCGAAAGCGGGATTCGTCAGCACCCACCCCAACGAAATGCACGCCTGCGGGCACGACGGCCACACCGCCATCGGCCTCGGTGTCGCCCGCGAACTTGACCGAAACGGCGGGTTCGACGGAACGCTGAAACTGTTCTTCCAACCCGCCGAAGAGGGTGGTCGGGGCGGCCTCCCGATGAGCAAATCCGGCCATTTGGACGACGTAGACCACTTCGTCGCCATCCACCTCGGCTTGGGAATCGAGACGGGAACCGTCGTCGCGGCGTTCGAACGTCCGCTTTCGAACGCGAAGTTGGACGTGACCTTCGACGGCGAACCGAGCCACGCGGGGAATGCCCCACAAAAGGGACGAAACGCGCTTCAAGCCGCCGCAACCGCCATCCAAAACCTCTACGCGATTCCGCGCCACAGCGACGGCGTCACCCGAATCAACATCGGACAGGTGCGGTCGGAGAACCCGCAGAACATCATCCCGGAGGAAGTCGAAATGCGCGTCGAAGTTCGCGGCGGTGACGCAGAGTTGAACGAGTACATGCTCGGGCGGGCGAAACGAATCATTTCCGCGTCTGCGGAGATGCACGAGGTTGACGTGGAAACCGGCCTGTACGGCAAAACGACGACGTTCACCGCCGACACGGACATCGCAGAGGCCGTCGCGGACGCGGCCAGTTCGGTCGAGGGAGTCAACGAAGTCGTCCCATGCGACGACATGGGTGGAAGCGAAGACGCCTCCTACCTCATCCGGAGAGTGCAGGAGAATGGTGGACAAGCGACCTACGTCGGCATCGGCGCGAGTAATCCCTACGGGCACCACACCGCCCGATTCGATATCGAAGAGGAGTCGCTTCCGATTGGGGTCGGGGTTGTTGCGGAGACGATTCGGCGGGTGTGAGAGTGGTTGACGACTGAGTTGCGTTGTAACAGGCTACACACAATATTATTTTGATTATTATTTCCATATATTCATTGAAGAGTTAAGAATTATTCTGGTTGTACTACGCTAGATTCTATTTTATCAGAGTTTATATGGAAAATGAGCAAATCAATGGATGCTGGTTCTTCCCACGTGTGTTCCTTCGACAACCCGGAGTCTGTACGAACTGTTACAGTGTAGTTGCTGTCTTTCCGCTCGAAGGGTTTGTCAAACCGAGTATTTTCTGCGGGTTCCACGGTTCCTTTTTTGGTAAATATGGTCTCCGGGCTACCTACTTCCCGAACAGTCAGTTCGTACTCTACTTTGGATTCACTTTGATTGGAAATGTCTATGGCATGATCACTATTTCACCCCCTCAACCGGTTGTGAAGCCCGATACAACCGGATAGGCTAGCTACTCCGGCAGATGTACTTAGTAAGATAGCTCTTCTACGAATCATTACGAAGAGAACTGACAGCATACTATAAATATCGGTCGCTCAGCGCAATTACGCGGAACATCGGATATTTCGAAGATAGCCCACAGCGCCTGATTTGAGTCACATATCACAATCAATTTGTAAAGGTTTAAATTAAAAAAGCAGACCACTTTGCGCTATGGCCGATGCGCATTCGCTTCACACCATCACTACCGACTGCGACACACCCGAAACAGTTCCACCGCCAATCCCACCAGACGACTCCGATGCGTGGTACGCCCCCGACGTGCGCGACCAGCGCGAACTCCATCCCGGCGTCGTCGCCACGGTTCGGGAAACCGACGACGGCTTTCGCTACGACGTTCGAACCCCCACACTCGGCGCGAGCGACGAACGCGCACTCACCCGAATTCGAGAGCACTTTGCAACTGCAAATCTCCGCCGACCGCTGACGCGCGAGGGTGCAATCGAATGTGTCGAGCGTGGTTTCGACCCGAAGTATCGGCGCGCCATCGACCGACTGACCGACATGTCGCAGGCGGGTCGTCGGCGCGTCGAGTACCACGCGCTGGCCGAACTGCTCTGTCTCGGCAAACTGACGCCACTCGCGCTAGACGACCACATCGAAGTCGCCGACGCCGCGGGCGAGCACCTCGTCGTCCACACCGCAAACTACGCGCCCGCGGACACCGACCTCTCGGCTGACGCCGACTATCTCGCCCGGTTCGCCAGCGAGCGCATCGAGACGCACACCGTCGAGTTCGACGAATTTCGAATCCCGGTCGTCGTCTATCAAGAGCACCTACTCGGCACCGACTCCTTCGCGACGAAGTACGCCGTCCTCGAACCGAATCTCCTGCCGGACGACGACCGACTCATCGAAGAGTGCAAAGAGCGAATCTGGGAGACGAACGTCGGCGGCGTCGTTGACGACCGCTCCTCGTTCGTTCGCGAACGCGCCCGACAGTTCCTCTCGCGGCGACTCACGGCCAGAAACACGAGGGCGTGGCTCGACGCCGCCCGGTATCGCGTCCGAACCGCGCTGGCGGAATACGACCTCGCGATTCCGCCGGTTGACCACCGATTTTCCGACGATAGGCTCTCGGATTTGGTGTACTACGTCCTGCGGGACTACGTCGGCCACGGAAAAATGACGATTCCGATCCGGGACGGCCTCCTAGAAGACATCGAAGCCAACCGCGTCGGTGAGCGTATCAAGGTGGTTCCGCGCGGCCGCGCAATCGGTCACGGCAAGCGCATTCCCACCAACCTTGCGTTCGAAGACGAATCGGCGTTCGTCAACGTCGTCACTCAGATGGCCGCCTCGGACGGCGTCGAACTCAACGCCAGTAATCCGAGTGCAAAGGTCAATCTCTCTCCTGACGGCGTTGCCGACGAAGAAACGATTCGCTGTGCGGTCGCACTGCCCGTTATTTCGGAGGGCGGGCCACACATCTCGATTCGAAAGCAGGCTCCTGACACGATGACGCCTGTCGATTTACTGGACGGTGGAAGCATCTCCACAGAAATCGTCACTCTGCTCTGGCAGTTGTACGAACAGCACGGCGTCGCGTTGTTCTCCGGGCCGACAGGGGTCGGAAAGACGACGCTGATGAATGCGCACATGCCGTTCATCCCCTACCGCGACCGCCCAATCAGCATCGACGAGGGGTCGCGCGAGGTTCGACTGCCCCACGAAACCGGTGTCTCGCTTACGACCCGTGACCACGAGAGCGATTACAAACGCGTGACGATGGCCGATTTGATGACCGAGTGTAACTACCTCAATCCGGACGTGGAGGTTATCGCGGAAATCAACACGCCCGCCTCGTTCCAGACCTTCGCGGAATCGCTGAACACGGGCCATGGGTTGATTGGCACGACGCACGCCGAAAACATCGAAAAACTCGTCAATCGCGTCGTGGAGCAGGGGCTTCCCGCCTACCTCTTGCGCGAAATCGACCTCGTCGTCTTCCCGCGATACGTCGATGGCAACCGGTACGTCGGCGAACTCGTGGAGTTGGTGAGCGAAGACGAGTTCGCCGAGTTGGATGGACGCTGTGGCACGATTCGCAAGGATGGAACGACGATTCACTGGAATACGGTCGCGTGGCGCGACCACGATGGAACGTTCCAACTCGACTACGACCATCCGCAGTTGGGTGATGACGAACGTGAAATCGGCTTTCGATTCTTCCACCGACTCGCCGACCGCACTGACAGGAGCGTCGAGGAAGTTGAGGCTGATTTCCACCGCAAACACAGCTACGTGCAGTATCTGAAACGGGAGGGCGTTTCGGACTTCGACGAGTTGTTCTCGTTCCTTGCGGACTTACAGAACAACGAGGCGGCGACGGTGGAGCGGGTTTCGCGGGAAGTGCGTGGATGAGAGTTGTCTCACGTGCTATTTTGCCCATCTCCAAATCCGAGAGTTTAAATTAAATAACACGGATAAATCGTTTTATGACATATTTCGAAAATGAGGTTCCGTGATGAGCACCATCACGGAGTCGAACAGCACGGAGACACGTTTAGAGGATTCATCAGGGACAGAAAATTTACACAGTTCATCCTCCCTCGGCATCCTCGACCGCGCACTGTATGCGCTGTTCTCGCGCCACGCCGACCGCACGCGCCACGACCGCGACCGGAAACGCTACCGCGCGACCGACGTGAACGCCAGTTTCGACGTGTATCTCTCCCGAACCTATGGCCTGTCGTGGGTCGTCTTTCTCGCCATCTTCTGCTGGGCGTTTCTGGTGACGGTCGCGATTCCGGATTCCGTCCTCGCTAGTCTGGCGTCGTTTCTCCACGACGGACTCCCGTTGTTGGATAGGGTTCGGGTACCGAACGTTCAGCGGATGTACGCCGCAACCGGCCTCTCCGTGGCCTGTGCAACCATCAGCAAACGGACGGTGGTGTGGGCTGGTGGACTGTATCTCGGCTGGTCGGCCAGCGCACGCCGGTCGAACATCGAGCGAACTCTGCCCGGTGCGGTTCGATACCTTCGCGCGCTCTCGTCCGGAAGCGACGATAAGACGGCCATGCTCCGAAAAGTCGCCGACCGGGAGGAGTCCTACGGCGACACCGCCGTCGCGTTTCGAAAGGTGCTGAACAAGGCCGCGCTGACGGGTAGCGTGGACGACGGCCTGCGAATCGTCGCCCGAGATACGCCGTCACGCGACGTTCTTGCGCCGTTTTTGCTGAAGTTCAGGGAGCACGCCGAACAGGGGCCGGATGCACTCGAACAGTATCTCCAGATGGAGAGTCGGATGTTGAGCCATCGACAGTCCCGAAGCCGCGAGCAGGCAGAAGGATTTCTCGAACTCATCGCCGAAATGTTCATCGTCCTGCTGGTTACTCCAGCACTCTTGGTTATCGTACTAACCGTTATGAGCGTCCTCGCGCCGGGATTGGCGGCACCAGCGCCGCCGCCGTTCGGCTGGCTATCGATGCGGGCGCTCATCATCTACAGCAGTGGTGCGTTCATCCTCGTCGTCGGTGCTGGCGCGGCGGTCGTGATGTCCTCGCTTCGACCTGCCGACCAATCGGCCCCGAAGCATTCCCGTTCGTCACACCCGATCGAACTGCTCAAAACGCTGCTGATTAATCCGGCAAATACCGCAGTGTTGGCGGTTCCGCTGGCGTTCTGTGTCGGTGGGTTGCTCTGGATGCTCGATTATACGCCCGTCGATACGGTGTTGCTCTCTTACGTCGCGTTCGCACTTCCGGTCGGCCTCGTCTCCGTCCGGCGGTCGCGAATCGACGACGCGAAAGACCGCGAAATCAAGGATTTCGTTCACGCGGTATCCGCTCACGTCGGATTGGGTCGTCCGTTTTCGACCGCAGTCGAACGTGTTGCACGCGACGTCGATATGGGGGCGCTTCAATCGGACGTTACCGACCTCGCATTCAACGCGAACCTCACGAGTCGAGACGGTGATTTGCGCCGAGATGCACTCACTCGATTCGTCGAAAACGTCGGGACGCCGATGGCAGACCAGACTATCGGACTCGTCACCGGAACGCTGGACGTCGGCGGTGATACGGAAACGGTTTTCGACACCCTACAGGTCGAGATTGGCAGATTATATCATCAAAAGAAAGCACTTCGGTCGAACATGCTGGTGTACGTGGTCGTTGGCTGGACGACTGCGCTCCTCATTATCGGCATCATGATTGCCGTGAACGCCTACGTTCTCGACAGTTTCTCGCAGTTGTCGGCGGTGTCCAACTCGAACGCGGGGTTAGCTCTCGACCCGAACGCGGTACAACCGGCGCGTGACCGACACCGGTTCTACGTCGTCACGCAGACGACGATGCTCGCCTGTGGTTGGTTCGCCGGATACGCGAGTCGAGGGTTCTACGAGGCACTGCTTCACTCGGCGGCGCTCGTCACGGTCGCATATTTCGTTTTCGCAGGAGCGGGAATGATATGAGGCGTGGACAATCGAACGTCGTCGGCGTTGCACTCCTGCTCGGAACGGTGATGCTCTCTCTCGCCGGGCTAACCGCCAGTGTCGGTTTCGTCGTGGATAGCAACACCGCGACTGCGGATGCAACGCGGGTTTCGACCGACATGAATCGCGCACTTTCGCCAGTCGAATCGACCGGCGTCCATCGAGGTCGGATTTTGTTCTCCGACGGGCAACTGGAAACCGCGGAGCGGGAACTCCGGATATTGGATGATTCGGGCATCGTCCGAACAGTTCAGGTCGATGCGTTACGCTTCACGAGCGGCAGCAGACGCGTCACGTACGTTGCGGGAGGCATCGTCCGCGGGACGAACGATTCCGCACGGATGTACTCCCAACCACCGATTACGGCCTCAAGGGACGGTGGCGTGTTGGTCGTCGGTGCTGCGAAACTCAACGCATCGGAGCGAGCAGTCAGTTCGAAAACAGGCACGTCCACACTCGTCCGAACGAACGTTACACACGCTCGGACGACGCTCGGCAACGGAACGTACCGGGTCGCCGTCGAGACGGAAGCGACCGGCGCGTGGCGTCGATACTTCGAGCGCCAAAACGCGACGACGACGACCCGTGACTTCGACGGAGACGGGATTCCGAGCGTCGTCGCGGAATATTCCGGACAGCGGTTCGCGTACCTTGTCGTCCACGACATGCGAACGGAGGTTCGGTGATGGACAATCGTGGCGTCAGTCCGGTCATCGGAAAGGTGCTCGAAGCGGGGCTGGTCGTGCTGTACATCGGAATGATTACCACGACGCTGTACGGCGGGGTCGTTCCGGAGTATAGAACGGCGGTCGGTGACGAAGTCTCCGACCGCGTGCTGTCGAAGGCCGCGGAGCGAATCCAACAGGCGGTTCCCGCGAACGGAACGGCCGTTCGCGGTCAGATGCGCGTGACACTCCCGCGGACGATTCGCGGGACGGCGTACGAAATTCACGCCGAAAATCGAACGCTCACACTCGTCCATTCGAACGAGCAAGTGAGCGAAGCCACTCACATCGCAGTTCCGGAACACGTCGGGACGATACGAGGAACTTGGTCAAGTACGGAACCGGCAGTCATCGTCGTTCGAAGCGGAGAAACCGAGGGGGCAGGTCTCGTCGTCGAACTGAAGCGGGGACAACGGGAGCGAGCACCATGACGCGGGGACAGATGAATCTTCCCGCGTTGGCGGTTGCACTGCTCATCCTGACGATGGTCACCGGACTGAGTATCGGAATGGCCGACAGAGCATTCCTCGGTGCGGACAGGGATGCCACATCTCGGCAGATCGGCGTTGCAATCAGCGAACGAATGGTAAGCGAGGAAAGCGCCGTGACGGTTCGACCGAACGTTATCGATGCGACCGAACTCGAAACTCTCGATGCGAACCGTCTGCAAGAACTGTTTCCCGTCGTCGGGAACCACGACGTTCGTGTCAAACTCGACGAGAACGTGCTCGCCGAGCGCGGGAGTCCGACGGGTGGACCGACGATTCGCCGTATCGTGCTGGTCGAGCGTCGAGACGAAGTGACGCGAACCCCGCAACTGTCGGCGTCCAACCCGAGATTTACGCTTCCGAGGCGCACGTCGAACGCGACGCTCACGATACAGTCTCCGGACGAGACGACCGTGACGGCGGTTCGAGCGAACGGCCGAATCGTACTGCGAAACGAATCCGGACTCGATGGAACGTTTTCGGTGCCCGTTTCGCGCTTCGAAACGGTTCAGCTCGCGCTCGAAACCGACGCTTCGGGGTCGCTCCCGACGGGAAGCGTTCGAATCACGTACTATCCCACGAACACCCGAAAAGCCGTGCTGGCGGTGACGGTCGATGCCTAGGGCACAACTCTCTCTGTCAGTTGTGGAGGCGGGAATCGGCGTCATCTTCATCCTCGGCGTTGCGATGGGATTCGCGTTGGGTGTCCCGGCCCCCGACACGCGCAGCGCACAACTCGAACTGTACGCCGAAGACGCAGGAACCGTGCTCGCGAGCGAACCGCCGCGACATCAGGGAACGACCCGTCTCGCAGAAATCATCGACTCGCCGCAAACGTTCGAACGTGAACAGGACGCGCTGGAACGCCGCGTGGATAGAATCCTTCCGGACAACCTGATGTTCCGGGTCGAAACGCCACACGGTGCGGTCGGCTATCGAAAACCCGCCAGCGTTCCAGTCGGCGTTTCGACGGTAACGACGACGAGCGGCGACGTGACGATTTGGGTGTGGTACGTGTGAGAGATCGCGCACAACTCGTGCTGGCCGCGGCGGCAATCGTGGCCGTCGCACTCGCACCTGTCGTGTTCGCGTACCTGCAACTGGGTTACAGCGGCGACGTAACCGCGAGCAACGATTACGAATCGCCCGTTGAGAACGCGGACGGTGTGCTCTCGCGGGCGGTGCAGGACACCGCCCGCGACGTTCCTGCCGAGTACGGATGGGACAATCGAGACGCCGCGATTTCGGCGATGCGCTCCGACCTCGAATCGGAATTAGACACGTTACAGTCTTCCCGCGTTAAATCGGGAACAGTGTACCAAACCGAGTACAACCAGTCGGCGGCGGAGGAATGGGCACAGGCAAGCTGCCCGAGTGGGCCGAATCGGCAGTTCGGTGACTGTGTCGCAGAACGGGGCGTCGTCGTCCAAAATAGGGGTGGCGAAACGCACGTCCTCGGTGTGGCCTTCGACCTGCGCGTGACGACCGAACGCGGGTGGTACGAGGTAACGATACCGGCGGAAACGGCAGGGTGATTCGTTACAATCGCGGAAAGGAGGAAAAAACGAATGACGCCCGATTGTAGCATCAGCGTACTCGATACCGATAGATGACGTTCGGTTCGTTGCAATGACTGGACGACAGCGTGTGTTATAATCTATTTTTGCATCTTTTAATTAATTAGTTGACTACTTTTGGGTCTGCAACAGCGTTATTCCACTACTTAGCCAACACCCGTACAATCGACTGCGACAGCGTTTTCCGGTCGAGGGGGTGGATTTCACATGAGCCAGACCGAAAATAGCACGCTCGCGGTGCCGGTAACTGAACGAGATCGTATTCGCGGCCCGGACGATGCCCCGGTGACGCTCGTGGAGTACGGCGATTTCGAATGCCCGTACTGTGGTGATTTCTATCCCGTCGTCCGTCGGATTTTGAATCGGGTGGGAACGCAGATTCGATTCGTCTTCCGTCACTTCCCGCTCACACAGCAGCATCCGCGTGCACAGAAAGCCGCCGAAGCGGCGGAGGCGGCCGGTGCACAAGGCCGATTTTGGGACATGTACGACCTACTGTATCAACGACAGGATGCGCTCGCCCGAGAAGACCTCGTGCGCTATGCCGAAGAACTCGATTTGGATAGTCGTCGGTTCACGGACGAACTCGACAGAGGCGTCCACGAAGAGCGAGTCAGGGAGGAGTATCGGAGCGGTCTTCAGAGCGGTGTAACTGGAACACCGACGTTCTACATCAACGGTGAACGGTACGACGGCCCGCACGAGTTTGAGCCGATGCTCGCCGCGATTGCAGCGGTGGGTGACTTATCCGACGTAAAACAGTCGTTGCAGGTCGAGAACCGCGAACTTCGGGAGACGATAGACCGTTCTCGCCGGGGGGCACCCGCCGCCGGTGAGGCCGTCCGTGACCGGTTTTCGGCGGACGAAATTTTTCAGCGAGTAACCGCAACTGCGGACGAGGAAATGGAACGGGGGACACGACTCCTGTTTTTCAGCGGACTCGCCGCAGGCTTGAGCGTCGGCGCAACGTTCCTCGCTCGCGCGGCGATGACGACCGCATATCCGGAGAGCGTGGCGATGGGAAACCTCCTGTATCCCATCGGCTTCGTGATGATCGTCATCGGCGGCTACCAGTTGTTCACCGAAAACACGCTAACGCCGGTCACGCTCGTTCTAACGCGCCTCGCCAGCGTGCCACAACTGTTCCGTCTGTGGGCTATCGTGCTCGCTGCAAACGTCATCGGCGCGGGAGTTAGTGCCTTCCTCCTCGCGAAAACCGGCATTTTCGAACCCGACGTTGCGGAAACGGCCTATCGGTTCGGTGAACACGCGATGCACACGTCGTGGTCTGCGCTCTTCTACAAAGGCATCTTTGCTGGCGGCCTCGTCGCAACGATGGTATGGCTGGTTCACGCGGCGCGGGAGACGATTTCACGACTTCTCATCGTCTACGCGATTATGATAATCATCCCGGTCGCCGACCTCTTTCACTGCGTGGTGGGCGCGTGCGAGGTGCTCTTTTTGGTTTTCATCGGGAGCGCGAACGTTGGAACCGTCTTTGCGGACTTTTTCGTTCCCGTCGTTCTCGGGAACACCCTCGGCGGTATCGTGTTCGTCGCGCTCGTGAACTTCAGCATGACCGAAAATCGGCGGTTTCCGGAGCACAACCGAAACCGGTTCGAACTGTCGTGGTCGGAGTGGCTCTTCGGTTCCCGCCTGCGCGAATATCTCCGAGAACGAGAGCAGGGCGAGTCGTCCGGAGAACAGGCGAGAACGCATTCGGCTGAACGACGAGAGTAGTTCCGAATCGCGCCTTCGATCTGGCGACTCGCCGTCGGTTGCACGGTTTCGAACGAGACGGAGCTATCGACTATTCGGATAGTGGTTCCGCTCTCAGGCCGCGCAGTTGTTCGGCCCCACTTCGAGTTCCGTCGCTTCTTCGTCGCTATCGGGCGAATCTTCTCCGGTGTTAATGGCGATGACCGTCTCGTAGTTCGGCGGTTTTTCGGGGGCGTTTTCGGCCAGTCGGTTCACGAACGATTCTTCGTCCAACTGAAGCAGGTCAAGCGTGTCGCGGAGGTCGGCGAGGCGAGCTTGAATCGGTTTACCCGGTTCGCCGCCCTCGTACCGTCCGTCGCTCGTCACTGAGACGTGTCCGGGCAGGATTCGGGTGTCGTCCGGCAGGTCGAGAATCGTCTCGTGCAGCGTTTCGTACAGCAGTTCGGCACCTTCGGATGCATCGTTTTCGCCGAACTGGAGTTCGGTTCGCCCCACCGAATCGACGAACAGCGTATCGCCCGTGAGGAGATAGTCGCCACCGTCGCTGTCGATGCGGTAATTCATCATCTCGGTCGTGTGGCCAGGCGCGTGCAGGGCCGTTATCTCTACATCGCCGAGTTCGATGATATCTCCGTCTTCGAGCGAATCGTAGTCGTACTCGACATCACGTTCGCTCGCTTTTTCGCCGAGATAGTACGGAACGTCGAGGATTTCGGCGAGTCGTGAACCGCCCGAGATGTGGTCTGCGTGGATGTGCGTATCGAACACGCACGAGATGGTCAACCCCGCCTCTTCAGCAGCGACTTCGAACACGTCGATTTGCCGCGTCGCGTCCACGACTGCGGCGTCACCCGACTCGGAAGAACCGACGACGTACCCGAGACAGCCCTTCCCCCGTCGCTGAATCTGGCGGACGACGAGTTCCGCGTTTCCGTCGTTCGTCGCTATCGGGACAACGTCGTACACCTTGCTCCAGTCTTCCATGCCGCCTTTGACGACTGTCACGTCGTCGTATCCCTGCGTTTCGAGTTCGAAGGCAAAGGGTGTCGATGTCAGACCTTTACCGCAGATGGTGACGAGCGGTTTTTCCCCCGTGATTTCGTCCACTCGGTCGCGTTGGTCGTCCCCCACGCCCTCCCGCGGGTCGAACGGAACGTTTTTCGCCTCGGGCAGGTGCCACGCTTCGAAGCTATCCTCGGGGCGGGTATCGATGAGCGTCATCGACTCGCCCGCGTCGAATCGGTCGGCCAACTCGTCGGCGGTGATTTGACTTACCATGAAATCCCCCGCAGTGTTTGCGACGTGGAGACGGTTAGCAGTTGTCGCTCAGTCCGGAGAGTTGTCGCTTAATCCTACGACTCCTCTGCTCCGCGGGGGACAGTGACCACGATGTTTATTTGAATTAGCACTAAAGATTAACATATGATGATGTTTAAGTGGATTCTACGAACTGCGGCTTACGTTATTTTGTTCACTGCTGTGGCTATGCTTACGATGACATTTCTCACACAAAACCTTGGAGAGACTGATCTGTTTGTTAATATTGTATCTGTGACAATAGGGGTCGTGATTGGGGTTGGGTTGGCAGTTGGTCAATATTACAACATTGAAAAAGGTGGCATATAATCAATAGCATCGAGAACTGCAAGACATCCACAAATATCTTTTCAATCCTGTGACTCTTCTGCGCCGCGAACGCGTGCGCGGCGCACTTTCGCCGCCGTCAGTCGAAGCACCTCCCGCAGAGCGGCGTGTCGCTTCCAGAACAACGCGAGGGCTAACACGACGTAGCAAATCGAGTACGCGATGAGCAACCAGTACGAGTACGTCGCGGCTTGTGCGGGTGGAAGCGTCTGTAAAAGGACGAACTCCGCAACCACTTGCGAGCTAAACAGGACGAGAATCGTAACCGCCTCGCGGACGCTGATTTGGAAGTTGATGAGCACAGAGATGGCGAAGAGACTCTGTGCCGCGGTTAACCAGATTTCGGCCGCCTGTTTGCGGTCGAAGGGAAGCACGCCGTACTGTCCGAGCGAGATGCTGTAAACGACCACGAGCGTCCCGATGAGAAGCGTCCACTGGTTGAGTTTCGAGGAGATGAGCGCGTTGAACGCCGCCGTCGAGCGCGCCTTGTTGACGAGATACGCCGTCACGATGAGTTCCGGACTTTCGCTGGCGAGGGGTGCAACCCACTGGAGCATGAAAAACGGCGGAATCCCGAACTGAACACCGAGCGTTTCGAGGCCGTGCGCGAACGGTTCGACGGCAGTGAAGATGAGAAATCCCGAATAAAAGAACAGCACGAAGACGATTGGGATTCGAACCGAACGGGGCCGACGCTGGAAGTACGCCGGAACGCCGACGTGTTCTTCCGCGCCGACCTCTCCTTGGATGATGATTGCGATGTAAATCGCGTAGAGGCTGACTAACACGATGGTATCCACGCCGTCGATACCGCCGCCGAACGGGACGAAAAAGGCGTAGACGGTCGCACAGAACAGGAACAGAATCTCGGTTGCGATGTCCCGGTCGAGCGGAATCGAATCCCCGAATTGAACGTTTCGTTCGATGAGTCGCGCGCCGTCGTGCTGACGAGCCTTGTGAATCGAAAAGAGCGCGATGCCCGACCAGCCCAATCCGATGAGGATGCGGTTCGCACCGGTCATGTTCGCAACGGCGAGATTCGCGGCTTCCCGTCCCGCCTCCGTCCCGGCGTTCGCTCCGGCAGTCCACGCGAAATAGGCGTCCACTGCGTACTCCGGGGCGACGGCGAGGATGGCGAGGACAGCGAGCGCGAACGCGCGCGGAACGTCCTTCTCGGCGGTTTCCGCCCCCCATGCGAGAAGGAACGACGCGCCGAGGATGGCGAGTCCACTCACAGCGACGACGACCAGTGTTCCGAGCGTGTGTTGAGCGCCCGTCGTCCAGACGCCCACCCACGCGAGGGTCAGCAAAACCGCCCCGATGAGGGCGGTGAGCGGATGGCGTAGCAAAGAACTCATGGGTTCTTACTGAACCACGGCGTGCAAGGTAACGGTTCCGTCGGCTAAGCAGATAGCAGTCCGGGGAGAATCGGCGACTCCCGAACGACGATTTATGCACGTCTCCGTCGTACACGAGATGGAACCATGTTCGACCGAATCCTCATCCCCATCGACGGGAGCGACTGTGCGAAGCGCGCCGCGAAGTACGGTCTGGAACTCGGAAACACCTGCGGTTCGACGGTAACCGTGGTTTACGTCGTCGAACGGAGCAGATTTCGCCGAGTCGACGCGGAGGCACAGGCCGAGCGAGAGGAGCAAGCCACTGATTATCTCGACGAAATCGAAGCGATGGCCGACGACGTCGGCATCTCGGTAGACACCACCCGTTTAGAGGGAAAACCGCACGAAGCAATCGCGGAGCACGCGACCGAAATTGACGCAAATCTCATCGTCATGGGTCGCCGCGGACGGTCGGGACTGAGCGGACAACTACTCGGAAGCGTGACCGACCGGGTGCTCCGCACCGTCACGGTTCCCGTCTATGCAGTTTCGGACGGCGAAATTTCGGACGAAACGGGGGAAGCGTACAACCGAATACTCCTGCCGACGGACGGAAGCGAGAACGCCGAAAACGCGACGCCATACGCCGTGAGCGTTGCACAGCAGTACGATGCGACGCTCCACGTCCTCAACGTCGTGGACGTGCAGATGGAGGGTGGACTGTTCAGTGCGGGTGGCGTCTCGAAAGAGTTCATCGAGCGATTGGAGGAACGGGGAACCGAGACGGTCGAACGAGTCGCGGAGCGCGCTCGCGGAATCGATTCCGAAATCAACCTCGAAACCGCAATCGTTCGAGACGCGCCGACAGCGGGTGTTCGAGAGTACGTCAACGACGAGGACATCGACCTCGTCGTGATGGCATCGCGGGGCGAGGCGAACCTGCGAGGACAGTTGCTCGGAAGCGTCACGGATACGGTTCTCAGCGTCGTGGACGTGCCGGTTCTCGTCGTGACGAAAACCGTCGAAACGGCCTAAAACGCTCGCGTTTTTCGTTCGTCAGAAGAATTCAAACCCGAAATATCAGGGTCCCCGAGAATTGTCGAATTTTGAAAACAACCCACACCAATTCGTTCGGAATGGAAATCATATCTAAACGCGCTGTGGTTAGTACAAACCAAACGATAGAAACTCAGTGAGAAAGCGCGAACTTCACGGGGGACAGGGTGCGTATAACGAATATAGTCCGTCAAAAACGCTGGACTATCATGTCTCCGACGACCGACGACTCGTCCGACAGTGAGCAGGAAGCGGAATCGAAGACGAGTCGAGCGCATTCGACTCCGGAGTCGCCGACGGCGGAACAACCGCTTCGAGTCGGGGTTCTCCTTCCCGGCGAGACGGTTCCGGCATGGATGAAACGCGCCATCGAGCGCATGGTCGCGGAGACGAACGTCGAAATTACGCATCTCGTTATCAACGACGACGCAGGTCCCGACAACCTCAGTGATTACCTTGCAGGGTCGTTTCCCGGCGGCGTTCTGGAGTATATTTCTTATAGTGTCGAGCGACTGCAGAAACATCTCCTGTGGTCGCTGACTGGTGTTGCTCGGCAGTTCGCCGAAACGCCCGACTACCGGGAGCCGAAAGCAATCGATTCTATCGCGGGATTTTCGGGCGCAAAACGGCTGTACTGCCAACCGCTTCCGGCGTCCGGATTCGGCAATCTCCTCCCCGACGATGTGGCCGAAGAAGTCGGCGAGAACACGGATGTTGTCGTCCGATTCGGTTTCGGCGTGCTCAAAGGTGAATTTTTGGAGATGCCGACGCACGGCGTGTTGAGCTTTCATCGCGGAGATTTGGAGTCCTACCGCGGCCAACCGGGCGGGTTGTGGGAATTTTTGAACGACGAACCGACGGCGGGCGTCACGCTCCAGCGAATCAGCGAGACGTTAGACGGCGGGGAAATCATCGCCGAACGGACGGTCGATATTGCCGACGCTCGAACGTGGCGCGAGATAGAGCGTCGGCAAATCGCCGTTTGCGAACAACTGCTTACGGTTGGTATCCGCCGATTGCGGGACCCGACGTTCGAACCGACTACACCGGATTCGCTAGGTACGCTGTACACTATGCCGACGGGCGTGGATGTCGTTCGATACGTCGGGAAAACCGCTGTCGGGAATCTCCGCACGGATAGACAGACCGGAACGAGGGAGTGCAGCCAGACTCAGCGCGAACGCGACGTTACGTAAGGATTGGAAACGACCGCAAAAGATGAAAGCGGTTGTTGTGTCAGTCGTCAGACCGTGACTGCCTTCTGCTGTGAGAGCGACTGTGGCACGGAGACTTGATATACAGTGGTCGAACCGTACTGCGTCGTAATCGTCACTTCTGCCGTTTCGCCCTCTCCCAGACCCAATCCATCGTCGCTGAGGTGGTAGGCTGGAACGGTCAATCTGAGACGGTCGTCCTGCGAATTGAGAACCGGACGGGAGCGGTCGGTGTCCTTGATGGGACTGATGGCGAACTCGTCGTCCTCCGGTGCGACGATGACTTCGTCGCCATCAATCGAGGAGTTGTTTCCGACGAGCGTCGTCGCGCTGTCCGGCCCTATCCATTGGACGGTGGCCGTGGAGAGATTGATGTCGTCAGACCCCGACCCACGCATAACCGTGAAATTGACGAAATCGACGTGTTTGTCGTCCGTGACGTTACCGTAGGTGCTGACGACCTGCACGCGGTTCGAAACCTGCGCACTGCTCTCTTCACCTGTCTGTTCGGACTTCGACTGGAGGAATCCAGCCGTGTTGATGAGAACCCCCGCCGCAATCGCGGCGACCAACACCATCGCGATGAACACGATGAGTGTCCCAATACCGACTTGGCCTCTGTTGTTGAGGCGCGTTTCGAGTGTGTCTTTCATTATTTCTCGTGGCCCGGAAACCCGGACACTCATGAGCATGTCCGAAGCAGTCGGTTAACTCTTCCTGTATTCTACCAGATTTATTTTACTTCTGTCCACTAGCTAAAGCGATGTATGAGGGCATTTAGACCCAATAATCCACAACCACGTTCAGAATAGGTAAAATAATCTATATCTAGAGCAGGCGACTCAGTTCGCTATTTCTCGGCAGGTCGTGACCCCTCTGCAACTTCGTACAGCGGATTCGGAACCGTGCCGTGTTCGGAAGCGTGTGGTCGCCCGTCCGCATCCTCGTAGCCGTAGTCCAACAGTCGATTTCGGTTCAGACAGAGTTTCGTGAACTCGGGGCGGAGCAGGTCGAACAGTTCGAATCTGTCTTCCAGTTCGGGAAATTCGGACTGGTAGTCGAGAATCGCGTTTCGAACCTGCGACCAGAATTTCTCTTCCGAGTAGTCCGCATGGGTCGCCAGCGAATCCGACACGTACCGGAAGACGCAGACGAACAGGCCGGAGAAGATGAACTGACAGAGGCCCTCCGGCGGTTCGGAGCGAAGCACCGCCGAAAGGTCGTCCGGCAGGGATTCGAGTTCCGGAAGCGGTTGGTCGCTGACGTTCACGTCGTCGACGAAATCCTTCACCGCGAGACGGTGCGGTCGGCCATCTTTCAGCACGACGATGGTGTTCTGGCCGTGCGGGGAGAACACCGTCCCGTAGCGATAGAGGTAGTGGAGAAGCGGCGGCATGACGGTCGAAAACAGCTCGTCCAGCCACTCTTCCATCGTCAGCCCCGACTCTTCCACGAGTGATTCGAGGAGGGGTTTCCCGTCTTCTTCGTGCATCAGTGCCGAGAGGGTGATGGCCTGTTCGTCGTCTTCGAGGAAGGTGTAGATGCTCTCGCGCCAGACACAGCCGAGCAGTTCGTCGTATTGGTATGCAGAGCCTTCTAGTTGCGAGAAATCCGGATGATCGTAGTTCAGGCCCGCGATTTCCCCAGGGAGAATCAGGTCGCACTCCTCGCGCAGGAATTCGTCGTCTTCGTAGATTCCCTTGATGTACTCCGTGACCATCGGTGCGGCCTCGGTTCGCTCACCGGGCAGACCGCGGTAGACGAGCGTGTTGAGGATTTGGAGCGGGAGTTTGACGTGATGGCGCTCCTCCTCGTCTACGTTGACGAACGTTCGAATCGACTGCTGTGGCAGGTATTCGTCCGGGCCGTCGCCGAGGGGGACGATGTTCCCCGCGGCGATTTCGTCGGCGAACAGTTGGACGATGCTGTTCTCCCACTGCCACTCGTGAATCGGGAGGTAGTAGTACGCTTCCGGGTCGTAGCCCTTCGATTCGAGTTTGGTATCGAATTTCTTCCGAAATTCTCCGAGTTCGCCATCGACCAACGACTCGTGGTCGAGTCCGGACACCGCCTCGAACGTCGCCCGGTCGCGCGAAACTGCGACCCACGAGAGCGTCACCGGCTGTTTTTGCTCGGGCGCGTAATCGAGATAGTCGTCGTAGCCGAATCCGAGCCGACCCTTATTGTAGGTAATCCACGGATGGCCCCTCATCTCGCCTTCCAGTTCGGCGTAGTCGAGGTCGGTGGGGTCAATTCCCTCGCCTTCTTCGGTTTCGATGTGCGCGTCCGCGAGCATCGTGTTTCGATACTCTCGAATCAGGTGCCCCGTCGTCGTGTCGGAGACGCCGATGGTGTCCTGCGCGTCGAGCAAGAACTGTACCGGGTCGGTCGCGGATTCCCAGTCGCCAGCACCTCTGCGTTCGAGCGACTGGGGTTCGACGTGCATCCAATCGAACTTTCGCTCTGTTGCTTCGAATCGGTATTCGACACCCTCGGTCAGGCCGAGATGGTAGTTTCCGTCCGCGGTTTCTTCGGGCGAAATCAGTTCCTCGTAGCTGAACTCCGCCAGCATCTTCGCCAGCAAGTTCCGACCGACTGACTCCCAAACCTCCGCCGAGAGGGCGTCCTGTAGCTGTTCGTGTTCGATTCGTCCGTCCGTTTTCGTCGTGAGTTCCTGCATCGTTAATCCTCCTGTAGTGGTGTCTGTTTGCTGTGCAATCGCTCGCTGTTCGGTGATTTCGAGACGAATCGCTCGACCGAGAAATCCTGGAAGACGGTGTCTTCATCGACGGGGTACACTTCCTCCCCGGCGAGCGATTCGATGATCTGTGCGTTTCGATAACAGCCGAGTCCGAGGTCAGGGGTGCCGACGCCGTGGGCGTGCATCCCCGCGTTCTGGACGAACATCCTGCTCGGCGCGTCGAATCCGACTTCGAAGTCGGATTCGACGCGAAGGCGACCCTTCGCGTCTCGGTCGATTCGCTCCTCGACTCCGGCGAGGAACGAGGGCGTCGGTCGGTGGTAACCCGTCCCCAGAATCACAACCTCGCTGTCGTGGGCGAAGCGTTCGCCCGCCTGCCACTGCTCGCAGGTCAGGCGATAGCTATCGCCTGACTGCTCGATGTCCTGCACTTCCGTCGTGGCAAGCATGCCGACGTTCGGGTCGTCGCCGCCGACAGACCGCTCGTAGAGCAGGTCGTAAATCTCCTCGCTGGTGTTCTCGTCGATGCCTTTGTACAACAAGCCCTGTTCCGGCAGGAGGTCGTCTTTCGTCTTCTGTGGCAGGTCGTGGAAGTACTGGGTGTACTCCGGCGTGAAGTGCTGAAGCCCCAGTTTCGAATATTCCATCGGGAAGAAGCCCTCGGAGCGCGTGAACCAGTCGAGGCGGAAGTCGGCCTCCTGCTGATGGCGAAGCAGGTCGAGAAAGATTTCCGCGGCACTCTGGCCCGACCCGACGACCGTAATCGAATCGGCGTCCAAACAGCGTTCCCGCCGATTCAGATAGGACGCCGAGTGGAACACGTCCTCGTCGGAGTGGCCGCGAAGCGATTCCGGAACGAACGGAACGCTTCCGACGCCGACGACGATGTCCTTCGCGCGGTATTCGATTGGCTCGCCCACTTCGCCCGTCTCGCCCGCGTTTCCGTTTTCGGGATTCCGAGCAGTGACGTGGAACTCCGCTGCCGATTCGTCGTAGGTCACGTTCGTCACGCGTCGATTGAATCGAGTGTTGTCCAACTCCTCGGCAGTCCAGCGACAGTACTCGTCGTACTCCCGGCGCGGTACCTGAAACGTCTCGTAGAAGTAAAACTCGTAGAGACGGTCGTGCTGACGCAGGTAGTTCAGATAGCTGTACTCGCTGGTCGGGTCGGCGAGTGTGACGAGGTCGGCCATGAACGGCACTTCGAGGGTCGCGTCCTCGATGAGCATGCCGCCGTGCCACTCGAACTCGGGTTTCTGTTCTAAGAACACCGACTCCAAATCGGTAGGAGAAAGCAGAGCGGAGAGGCTGAGGTTGAACGGACCGAGCCCGATTCCGAGCACGTCGTACACGCCCTCGTCGCCCTCCTCGTTCGTCGCCATCTCATTGGTCGCCGTCATCAACCCAGCACCTCCTGTTCGAATCGCTCGCGTTCACAAATCATCAAGAGAGCGTCTTTTTCGTCCAGTTCGATTTCGCGCTGTGGTTCGAACCCACACTTCTCGAAGACGTGGATGACTTTCTCGTTTCGAACGTCGGGTTCGGTCACGACTCGGTCGGTTTCGTCGTGGCGGAACTGGAAGGCGGTCATCGCCCGAAGTAGTGGCTCTGCGTAGCCGTGGCCTAAAAACTCGGACACGCCGATGAGCAGGTGAATCCCTTGGTCCGCCGGATTCGCGTCGTAGTGCTCCGCGAGGTCGTCGTCCACTGCCCAATAGGATTCCCAGTAACTCATCGGAACGTGGTCGATATGACCGATGTAAGGCGTCATGTGGTCATCGTCCAGCTTTTCCGCGAGCTTTTTTCGGAACTCGGGAAGCGGGTCGTTCCACTGCCAGTAGGGCAAGACGTGAGGTTCGTTTAGCCAGCGATGGAGGCGACCGAGGTCACACTCCATCGCCACTTTGCGGAACGAAATCGTCTTCTCGATGGCCGAATCGTGCGTCTGGAAGTCGTAATCCGACGCCACGATTCCGGTGGGGCCGGTCATTTGCTTTCCTCCAGTTCAGTAACGATTGGGTTCGGAACCTCGGTGTAGACGGACTGGTTTTCGAGCGTTCCGGTCAGTTCGTCCATGCCGCGGAAGCGCGTCAGTAGGTTTGCCTTGCAGGCCAACTCTCTTTGCGTGAGCAGACTCGAAAGCAGAGAAGACGCCTCGTGGTCGTGTTCGGTCAGCGATTCGAGTTCCTCCCGCAGAATCGACAGCAGGCGGGACTCGTCCACGAGTCCCGCCGTGCCGAAGGCGTTGATTACGCCGAGCACGTTGTTCAGGACGACGTAATATCGGATTCGTTCGTCCGCCAACTCGTCGGAAACCAGCGTATCGGCGCGTTCTGCAACACCTGGGAGCAGAGCATCGACTTTCTGATTTCCGGATTCCGTGAAGTAGTAGCCCTGATTGTCCCGGTAGTGGAATCGACCGGGATAGCCGTCTCGGAGCGTCAAAACGCTGTTTTGCTGGTGCGCTTCCAGCCCGATTCCGTAGTTCAGGTAGAGCCACACCACCGGCCTGAGCGAGATGGCGAGATACTGCCGGAACCAGTCTTCGCTCACGTCAGCAGTGGTTCTTCCTTCCCTGTTGGCGATTTCCGAGACCACGTTCCCGAGGCGCGAATCGCCGTCGAACATGTGGTCTTGGCACAGCCCGACGACCGGCGAGGCACCGTTCGCGTCCTCGCCCCGGAATGGGTTTTCGCGCAGGACGACCTCGAATCCGGATTCCGGTGCCGACTCCGTTCCGACATCGACGGTGAGATACGCTGGGTCGCGAACCACGCCGAAGTTCGGGAACCGGGTTTCGAGTTCCGACCCGAGTTCGGTGTCCATCAGTTCGGTGATGGCCACACCGCGTTCCAGTTCGGGCCGTTTGTTCGTCCGCTCGGAGTTAGTGATGTTTACCGCGAGCGAGCCTTTCACCATAAACGACGATTTCGGGCTATAGAGCGTTCGAACCGACGACGTGGGGTAGTACGGCTTGCTGTGCGCGCCGAGATACTGAAGCCTGCCATCCGCCAGCAGGGATTCGACGTGCGATTGGGAAAGCAGGTGGTTCGCCTGCCACGGATGCACCGGAATCAGCACGTCGTCGCTTTCGACGTGTTCCTCGCGGAACGATTCCGAAACCTCGGAATCGTTCCGCAGTTCGGCTTTCACCCACTCGTCGGCGGGTTCGTCGCCTGCTGAATCCTGCGCCACGATTTCGGGGTCGGCCCGGAAGTAGTGGAGCGAAAATTCTCCCCGCAGTTCCGGGGCATAGGTGGGGGCGTTTCGTTCCGCGATACCCTCACGGCTTTTCGGCGTCGGATGGAGCAGGTGGCCGAAAATCAACGACTGCTCGGCGTCTCTAAATTCGAAGTCGGTTCCGTACAGTCGGTCGCAGTCGTCCGCGCGAGCGCGAACAAACCGCTCGATTCGGGCCTTGCTCGACAGCACGCGGGAGAGCAGTTCGTCGCCGACGTGGTCGCCGCCTCTTGCGAGGGACAACTCTTTGATGACGAGACTCGACAGGGTCGCGTAGTCGAGGTCACGCCAGCCCTCACTCGCTCGAAACTGAATCGGCAGGTCGAACAGATGTCTCCCTGTCGGCGAGCGGTACGACAGCGGCGCTCGCACGCCGATTCCCAGAATCGGAAGTTCGAATTGAATCGTCTCGTCGGCCGCCGCGGAGTCGTCGGAAACCACGTCGTACGCGCCGGTTTCCCGCAGATAGCAGTTGAGGAAGGCGTGAATCGTCGCAGATTCGGCGGACGCCGCGGCGTCCGCCGATTCGATGCCCGAGTCCAGTCGGGCAGTCTCCGGTGCCGTCATCGTTTCACCTCCGGGGAAACAGCGCGAAGGGAACTGCCGCGTCGTTCGATTGCGTCGAGGATGTCGGCGACATCGGTTAGCGTCGTTCGAGGATTGAGCAGGGTGAACTTCAGCGCGGTAACGCCGTCCACCTCGGTTCGGGCAACCACGGCGTCACCCTCTCGCAGCAGTGATTCGCGTATCGCCTCGTTCAGCCAACTCAGTCGCTCGTCGGCCATGTCGCTGGTAGGTCGATAGCGGAACACGACCGCGTTGATGGTCGGTTCTGCGACCAACTCGAAGGAGGAACCGGAAGCGAGCAGTTCCGCAACCTCCTCCGCGAGGGCAATCGTCTCATCGACCAGCATCCCGAATCCGTCCCGACCGAGCGCGCGGAAGGAGAGGAACGGTTTCAGCGCGTCGAACCGCCGCGTCGTCTGCGCCGATTTGGCGACGAGGTTCGGCACGGAGGCGCCTTCCGGATTGAGGTACGAGGCGTTTCGCGCGATGTGTTCGTACTGCGACCCATCGCGCAGGAGGAACGCGCCACAACTAATCGGCTGGTAGAACAACTTGTGGAAATCCACCGACAGGGAATCCGCTCGGTCGATGCCCGAAAGCAGATCTCGATGGCGGTCAGACAGCGCCAGCGCACCGCCGTAGGCCGCATCGACGTGGAACCACAGGTCGTGTTCCTCGGCGCGCTCGGCGAGTTCGTCGAGCGGGTCGATGCTTCCGAAGTCGGTGGTCCCCGCCGTGCCGACGAGCGCGAACGGGAGCAGTTCGCGCTCGTCCAGTTCGGCCAACGTCTGGTCGAGCGCGTCGGGACACATCTCTCGGTCGTCGTTCGATTCGACGGTGACGACCGCGTTTTCGCCCAGTCCGAGGTGGGCAGCCGCCTGTTCCGCGGTGAAGTGCGCTTCCTCCGAACAGAGGATTCGCATGGCTTTCGCACGGTGGGGCAGTCCCGACCGCTGGACGTTGGTGCCGAATCGCTCCTTGGCAAACCGTTCGCGGGCCAACAGCAGGCCCATGAAGTTCGACTGCGTGCCGCCGGAGGTGAACACGCCGTCGCCGGAATCACCGTAGCCGAACAGGTCGCAGAGTTCCTCCACCATCCGAGTTTCGAGGTGTGTCGCCGCCGGACTCTGGTCCCACGAGTCCATGGACTGATTCGTCGCGGACAGCATCGCCTCCGCGGCAAGGCCGGAAATCATCGGGGGGCAATGCAGGTGCGCGAGACACTGTCTGTCCGAAACGCCGACTGAATTTCGGAGAACGGGTTCGGCGGATTCGAGCGCCGACTCCAACCCCTCGCCGGAGTCCGGAATCATCTCCATCTCGGCGAACTCCTCGCGGAGCGATTCGGGACTGGTACCCGAGTAGGGGTCTGCGTTTTCCACGAACGCATCGAGAATCGCGTCCGTCGTCTGCTCCATCGTCGTTCGATACGTCTCTGCGCCCTTCTCGCTGCCTAAAAACAGGGATTCTTCGGACGGCATGCTGTCCGAAGAATCCTCTCCGTCCGCGGAATCGGTCGATTCCGCGGATGATTTCGCCGAAGACGCAGGACGCTCTTCGGGCGGTTTGTTCATGCGGCGGTCACCTCCCGGCGAACCGCGATGCCGACCGCGTCGTAGAATCGTTCGGCGATTGCGTCCACGTCGTCCTTCGTGACGATGAGCGGCGGCAGGAATCGAACCGTACTGCTGTCGCGCCCGCCCAGTTCCACGATGAGGCCGCGGTCGAAACATTCGGCGCGGATTTCCGAGGCGAGGTCCGAATGTGTCGGATAGTGTCCGAGGTCGTCCGTCTCTGCGGCGGTGTCGACGATTTCCGCGCCGAGCATCAAGCCGCGTCCGCGAACGTCGCCGATGCAGTCGAACGTTGCTTGGGCGTCTTCGAGGTGACCCCTAAGTCTGTCGCCCATTCTCTCGGCGTGGGAGTCGAGGTCGTTTTCGAGGACGTGCTGGATAGTCGCTTGCCCTGCGGCCATCGCCAACTGGTCGCCGCGGAAGGTTCCGGCGTGGGCACCCGGTTCCCACACGTCCAACTCCTCTTTGTAGACGACGACTGAAAGCGGGAGGCCGCCGCCGACCGCTTTCGAGAGCGTTATCACGTCCGGCACGATGTCGGCGTGTTCGAAGGCGTAGAGTTCGCCCGTGCGGCCGAGTCCGGTCTGGATTTCGTCTACCACGAGCGGAATGTCGCGTTCGCGGGTCATTCGCCGGATTTCCCGCGTCCAGTCGTCGGGGGCGGGAATCGCGCCGCCCTCGCCCTGCACGAGTTCGAGCACCATTCCGGCCGGGGAGACGATACCGCTTTCTGGGTCGGAAAGGACGTGTTCGACGTACCGACTCGCGGTTTCGTGGCCGGATTCGCCGCCGATACCGAACGGACAGCGATAATCCGAGGGATACGGGAGATGATGCACGTCGGGCATCGTTCCCGGAACGGATTCTTTCGGGGCGGTGTTACCCATCAGTCCGAGTGCACCGTGAGTCATCCCGTGATAGCCGCCCTGAAACGCGAGCATGGAGCGATTTCCGGTGGCGGTTTTGACGAGTTTCAGCGCCGCCTCGATTGCGTCGGTTCCGGCGGGGCTACAGAACTGCACCCGCGCCGAGTCCGAAAACTCGTCCGGAAGGCTGTCGAAGAGGGTATCGACGAACCGCTCTTTCGTCGGCGTCGTGATGTCGAGGGTGTGTAGTGGTCGCTCCGCGTCCAGCACGTCCTCGATGGCCTGCACGACGACGGGATGATTGTGGCCGAGCGCGAGTGTTCCCGCACCCGCCAGACAGTCGTAGTAGACGTTCCCATCCACGTCCTCGACTTCGACGCCGCTCGCTCGCTCGATAGTAATCGGGAGGTGACGAGGGTACGTCCGTGCGTTCGATTCACGGCGCGCTTGCTGTCTCAGCAAGCGCGCATTCTCACTTTCGCTCCCGGTCATCGAATCCCCCCGGTCGAATCGAGCAGGAGAGATGTAGCTATTCGGCCATTTCGTGGCGTACATCGGCGCATTACAGGTTTTAGGCTCGCCTAAACCCATGTAAAACCTGCGATTTTTAGGGCAACCTAAATAGCATATAATCGTACATTCCAGCGACGAAGTCAATAACCGTTAGCAAAAATACGATGAAAACCCCGAGTGGTACGATCACAGCAGAAAAAAAAAGTCGTCCAGTTTCTTGTTCAACGAGGCGGTCGGTGGATGTTACTGTTTTGCTGTATTTAGGGCAGTTTACGCTTTTCAGCGTGTTTAGAAGAGAGATGAGAGTTAGTCGAGATGCTTCTCTATCTTCGAATGTCCCCAGTAACGAACGGTTCCACACCGGTTTTCGTACGCGATGAGGCCAATATCCTCCAACAGCGGGAGGTGGACGTGGTGGAGTTGGATGGATAAGGATTCACGGTCGGGTTCGATTTCCGCCTCTGTCGCGTTCGCTTCCAGTTCCACAAGCGTGTCAACGAGTTCATCCAGCGTCGTGACGTTGGAACCGTTCGCGAGAACGCGGCAGATAGTTTCCCGCCGTTGATTCTTCAGAACCCGTGCGATAGTTTCGGACGACAATGTCGGCTCGTATGCTTCCTCGGGATGGTTCCGCACCGTTTCGATGTTGTCGAGTCGTTTCTCGGAATCGTTCATTACCCGAAGAAACAAGTCTCGGGCTACGAGTCCTCTGCCTCACTATTGAGGTATCATCGCCGAGACCGAATACGAGACAGGTCAGTCTACCTCGTTGTGGTTGCTGAACAAGAGAGTGAGCACCTTCTGCTGTGCAGCCTGCAAGTGTTGATGAAACGTTGGCGAAGATATGTCGAGCGTTTCGGCAAGTTCCGCACCTGTACTCGCCCGCGGATAGTCGAAGTATCCTGCAAGATATGCAGACAGTAGTATCTCAAACTGTCGTGCAGTCAACATCGACTCCAACTCGTCATGGAGGTCAGGTTCTGGGTGGAGTGGGTGCTCCCGATTTCGTTTCGCGAGAAGTGCGGCGCTCGGATGCACAGCCTGAACCGCTTCGACGAGCGGACGAATTTCGGTGTTCGCTGGAACTTCAGCGATGAGCGTTCCCTCGCCCTGAGTAATTGACCCGCTGCGGACGTACGCACCGCGTTCGATGAGTGCTTGCGCGGTGGTTTTCGTTCCCCGAATCTTCATTTCGAACGTGTTGTCGATGTCTCCGCTCTGAATCTGCCGAACATACTCGATGCTGGGCGACGCTTTTGCTCGCTCGATGACGTCTTTCGGTGCCACTCCGGAACTCGTCACGTAGAATATGTAGGTATCGTTCGATGCTGGTACCACACCATTGAGCGTGAAGGAACATTCAAGCTCCGCAGATGTGGTAACAAAAAAGGAATCCGTTCCGGAGAGTGAGAATTCGAGTTCAAGGATACGGTCGCTGTAGAGAAGCTGTTTGCTCTCTGCGGCGTTTATCGCGTGACCGATCATCTCGCCCAGTTCGGCGAATACGGCCTGTTCACGCTCCCCGATGACCGTTGGTCGAGCCGCATACACGACCAAAACACCATACATAGTTTCCCCGTGTCCAAACGGAATACAGGCGGCAGAACGGTAGTTTCGTGCCCACGCCGCCGTTTTTATCGATGCCGGAAACGCCGGATCAGTCTGAACGTCTTCGATGACTTGAACCGTGCCGGTTCGTATCGCCGTCGCTGCGGCACCGGATTCAGTTTCGGTGCTCTCTTTGGCGACGGTTTCGAGATACGTTTCGTCGATTCCGGCCGCGGTTTGGACGGAGAGTCCCTGCTCCGCCGTGGACAAGGTTCCGACGAGCGCCCCATGGTAGACGTTTGACACTGCGAATCGCTCGCATACCGTTTGCTCGATCTCGTCGCGGGTCGGGGATGCAACTAAGGCCTGATTGATGTCTCTGACGATGGCATTGATTCGGTTTAAGGTTGTCAACTCGTCACGCTGACGAGCAATCGCGCGTTCGCGCTCTGCTCGCGTCAAAGCGGCCTCCGTGTTTGCGGCCAGCACTCGTACCAAGTCGAAATCGATTTGGTCGAAATCACGAACCGACTCCGATGACGTAATGAACACACCGTATTCACCGAGCGGGACGATGATACTGCTTCGAATCGGCGTATCTCGGGCCGCCCCTTCCTCTGTCGCTTGCAAGTCGGGGATGACAGACGGTTCGCCCGTCTCGAAGACATCCCAGACGAACGGGTCTTCGGGCGTGAACGTCGGAACCGACCCACCGAGTGCACCGGCAACCTCGTCGGTCGTTGCGACGGGTTCAAGTGATTCTCCATCCTCCGATTCAAAATGAATTCCACTAATCGGGAAATCGAGAACCTCGGCCGCAGTCGTCACCGCGTGAGTGCAAATAATCTGAGATGATGCAGTCTCGGACATTCGCTGTGTCGTCTCATGTAACGCATTGAGCGCATATTCACGATGTTTCCTCTCACTGATGTCGCGAAAGGTACCTTGAATGACCGGTCGGCCGCGTAATTCGGTTACCTTTGAGTTTATTGCGACAGGAACCCGGTTTCCGTTCGCGGTCATCACCGTCAGATCCTGATTCTCTCTGAACAGACCACCACGTTCCTGATGTCCTTGGAACAGCCGCTCGTAACGCTCGGCTTCCTCGGATGGGTGTAACTCCGTCTGATGCATTCCTTCTATCTCGTCTACCGGTCGTTCGAGCAACTCAGCCGCCGCTTGGTTAGTCTCCTGTATTACACCTGTTTTCGCATCGGCTACAAAAATGGCGTCCGGCGCGGTTTCGACGAGCGTTCGATACTTTTCGGTTGCCGCTTCGAGTTCGTGTTGTTGTTGTTGCTGTTCGGAAACGTCCCGGAGACTCACGGTGAACAAACACTGTCCGCGATAGGTGTGTTTGTGAAGACGAAAGGAGAGCAGAAGTTCGTCACCGGTTCGGTGTCGTCCGACTCGCTCGATGTTCGTGCATTCTCCCGTCGATTCCAGGTCGTCCGTATACTGGTAGAAGTCGGAGACTTCGCAATCTCGTTCCGGAAAAAGCATATGTATCGAATTCCCGAGAAGGTCGTCTACACTGTATCCGAAGAGAGACGCCACTGCTTCGTTCGCAAAGACGATGGTCGCGTCCTCGGCTATTGTGATTACTCCGTCGAGCGAATCCTTGACAATACTTTTGAAAAAGGCGGCTTCTTCGGCCGATTCCGTGCTCTTGAGTGAACTGGTAGTCGTATTGTCCGGCGGAGAAGGTTCGGACATGGTTGTGAGATACAAGAGGAGGATCAAAAATAGACTTTCGTTAACGCAGATTGGTATGTGTGGATTCTGTTAATATTTGGATCACGTGGGGGCGTCGTCAGTCGGACGATGCGCGCCCCAGGACGGTTTCAGCGAGCGTCGGCACGAACGTTCCAACGTCCGTAACCATCCCGATAGCCTGCGCGCTCCCACGGTCGAGCAGTTGGGTGACCGTCGCGGGATTGATGTCCACGCAAACGACGCGCGTGGTCGATGGCAGGCAGTTACCCACTGCAACCGAGTGCAGGAGCGTCGATAGCATCAACACGAGGTCGGCCTCGTGGGCCTGTTCCCGAATGGCGTTTTGTGCTTCTACCGCGTCCGTAATGGTGTCCGGCAGTGGGCCGTCGTCACGAATCGACCCCGCGAGGACGTATGGCACGTCGTTTTCCACGCACTCGTACATCACACCCTCTTCGATGAGTCCGTCTTCGACCGCTTCTGCGATACCGCCCGCTCGGATTACCTCGCTGATGGTGTAGATGTGGTGTTTGTGTCCCTTTCGCGGGTGTTCCAGCGTCTCGATGTTCATCCCCAGCGAAGTGCCGTACCGACCGCGCTCGATGTCGTGAACCGCGAATCCGTTGCCCGCGCTGAGCATGTCGATGTAGCCCTCGCGGAGGAGGCGCGCGAGGTCGTCGCCCGCGCCGGAGTGGATGAGCGCTGGGCCGACCACGGCGAGCACTGTTCCGCCCTCTTCTTTCGTCTCCGCGATGGTTTCCCCGATTTCGCGGATGAGCGATTCGGACGGGCGTTCGCTCGACACGCCGCCCTGCATGAATCCGAACGGGCCACCCCCGCCGCGAGGACGTTCTGGCGGGTCAACGCGAACGCCGGATTCGTCCGTCACGACGAGGTCACCCTCCTCGATGGCATTCAGAACCTTCGTCGTTGCTCGTGACTCGTCGGGGTCGATGACGATTGCACAGTCCATCTCGATGTTCTCGACGGGAATCCACTCCCCCTCGTACCGAACCTGCGTCGGGTGATTCGTCGTGGAGTAAAAGCCGTGCGGGACGACTTGATTTTCCGGGGCCGGTTTCAGTTCCGCGTCGGAGGGATTCGGCACGTGCGCGCCGTTCTGGTGCAGTTCGTGTAGAATCGCGCGAACCGTCTCCTCGTCCTCCGCCGAGACGGACATTCTGGCGTAGGATTCCTCGTCTTTGTGTTTGCCGACGCGAAACTCCTCGACTTCGAACTCCCCGTCCAAATCCATCACCACACCGAAACATCGCTGCATCATGCCGGAGTCGATGATGTGTCCTTCCAACTCGACTGTGCGGGAATGTACCATGCAAGAATGGATGCGGGTAATCGGTATCAGCGTTGTGTCGGCAGAAGACTGCATTGCTTGCCTCACCGAAAAAACGGGATTTCCTGCTCAGGGTTCGAGCAGAACCTTCGTCACGCCCTTCTCGCGGTTGTCGAATCGCTCGTACATCTCGGGGGCTTCGTCGAGTCCCACGCGGTGTGAGACGACGAAACTCGGGTCGGCACGCCCCTCGATTATCAGGTCACGAAGTTCGCGGTTGTACTCCTTGACGTTGCACTGTCCGGTTCCGACCTTCAGTCCTTTTTCGAAGAACTTCCCGAAGTCGATGCCGAGGCGACCCTGTGCGGCCATCTCGTCCGGCGCACCGGGGTCGGACGGCACGTACAGTCCGGGAACACCCAACTGTCCGGTCGGTCGAACGGTCTGAATCAGTTGGTTGAGCACTACCGCCGGGTTCTCTCGCGCCGGGTCGTATGCTTCGTCGCCCGGGTCAGTATCCGGATCGATGGCTTGGTAGCCGACTGCGTCGACACCTTTGTCCACACCGCCGCCGTGGGCGTCCTTGATTTGTTCGACCGGGTCGCTCTCCTCGAAGTTGATAGCCTTCGCGTCACAGTGCTGTTCCGCGAGTTCCAACCTACTCGGCACCCTATCGACCACGTAGATTTCCGAGGCTCCCTTGATTTTCGCGCTGTAGGCGGCCATCAGACCGACCGGCCCCGCGCCGAAGATGGCGACCGATTCGCCGGGTTGGAGGTTTGCTAGCTCCGTCCCGTGCCATCCCGTCGGGAAGATATCCGCGAGGAGAATGAACGAATCCTCGTGTTCGTCACCCTCTGGCAGTTTCAGCGCGTTGAAGTCCGCAAACGGTACCCGCAGTTTTTCGGCTTGGCCGCCCTTGTACGGCCCCATCGCGACGTATCCATACGCACCGCCTGCAAATCCGGGATTCACGTTGGTACAGAACCCCGTATAGCCGTTTTCGCAGTTCTTACAGAATCCACAGGCGACGTTGAACGGAAGAACGATTCTGTCGCCTTCCTCCAGCGTCTCCACGCCGTCTCCGACTTCCTGTACGATTCCCATGTTCTCGTGGCCGAAGACGATTCCGGGGTCTGCGTCGGTTCGACCCTCGTACATGTGAAGGTCGGAGCCACAGATTGCCGAGGTCGTGATTTCGATTACTACGTCGTTCGGGTGTTCGAGTTCGGGTTCATCGACCGATTCCACTTCTACGTCGTGCGGTCCTTGGTATACGACCGCGTCCATTGACATTCGTTCCCACCCCTGCAATTACACGGCTACGCCAGTGATGACCATGATGTTTTTGTCACAAAAGGATAGGTATTCGTCGGTCGATACGGATTCAGACGAACAAGTCGTCAAGGCCGTGAGGAATATGCAGGTGTGAAGCGAGCATCTCCCGTGGATAGAAGGACATTCATCGAGCGGTTGGGGGGAGCAGTCGCCGTCAGGAGCGGTATCGTGCACGCACAACGGGACGATGGATACTACAGAAACCCGCGAGTTACCACCCCTCTTATTCAATATTGGGAAGTCGAAACGCGAGAAACGAACCGGATACAGCTCCGTGTCCGCGGAGTCGATTTGGGTGACGCCTACGCGACGACGCTGATTTACAAGGACACCCGGCTCACGGAGACGCTCAACGAGCGTCTCCGGCGGGACTTCGACGGCATCGTCGGCGCGTTCATCGCGACCCGCATCACGTTCGAATCGCCGCTATCGGCGTTCGCGCAACCTTCGCTGGTCGAGGGACTCGCCAAGCGCCGGTTCGAACGAACGGCGCGAAACCGAGGATTTTCGCGGTTGCGCGAGCGAAACACCGCGGAGCGAGAAACGACGAGGGAGCAAGCGACCGCCGAATACGACGCCTACTACAGTATCGGCCGGTACACCGAGACGCCGCCCCCGAATATCGATCGATTCCCTGGAATTGGTCGAGACGACCGGGTGAAGACGGTGCTCTATTTCGACGTGTCGCGTTCAGGCGGGTCGCTCCTCCTCACGACAGGGGTTCGCCCGACGAACCAGCTACTGCAGACGGTTCTGAACCGGGACAGCGACGCGTATCGGCGGGAACTCCTTCAGTTGATGCACAGCGTCCGGTGACGTGTCGAAGATACGTTCCGTAAGCAACACGCACCGTGAAACGTGATAACCAGACAATATCTTTGTACTCGGAAGTCGTCTTGAAACTGGGGGACAAAGATGGGACAAACGGAGGACAACAAGGCAGTCGTTCGCAGATTCATCAAGGAGTTCGTCGACGAAGGAGACGAATCGGTCGCCGACGAACTACTCGCGCCGGAGTACGTGCGCTACGACCCGGATGCGCCGGGCGGCGTGCAGGAAGCCGACGAGTTCAAGGGAATGATTTCGATGCTTCAGCAGGCGTTTCCGAACGGCGAAATCCACATCGAGGAGATGATCGCGGAAGGAGATTTGGTCGTCTTCCGCGGACGGGAAAGCGGTACCCACGAAGGGGAGTTCATGGGTCACGAGCCGACGGGAGAGACGTTCGAAATCACCGGCCTCGCGATGCACCGCGTCGAGGATGGCGTCATCAAAGAAACGTGGGCGAACTGGGACATGCTTGGAATGCTCCAGCAACTCGGTATCGTGCCGATGCCGGACGAACTGACCGAGATGGGGGAGTGAAGAGTTCGGGGAACACAGTCGAAATCGGCGCAGTGGATGAGGCCGAATGGCTTCGTCTATATCAGAAAAATCGACGGACTGACCAGTATAGTCCGGTAAACATATTTCGAATACCGGCAATCGGAGTAAAACCCGAATCGGGATTGTCTGCACGCACGAACTCGGCGTCGAGGGTGTGCGGAGAAACGTGGTGTAGTTCCCCGGTTGCGACCCGTCTTCCGTCACCGTCGGTAACACGGAGAAGCGTTATTTCGTTCGGTGCTCCGACGACGCGGTAGACGCCGGGAGTGCGCGTATCGTCCGTTGGACGGTAATGTTCGAGAAGTTCGGCCATAGAGTCACTTCCGTAATCGACAGTCGAGCGTTCGGTGTGGTATCATCCCTGATGAAGACCAGTGACTTGAACGTGCGGGATAGTGTCAAAAAAGACAGGTAGTGTCCAGTCCACGACCACTGTCGGTTGGCCGCAAAACACTGCTTGCTCCCCGTCGTCACTCGGATGGAATGGGAGAGATACCACGGCGAGGGCTACTGCGGGGAACCGCCGGACTCGCGATGGCGTTCGCGGGGCGGGACGTTTTCCGAGGTGCCGAAGGAAACACGCAAACGGGCCGTCTCGCCGACGCCGTCGTCTCGACGGCGTCGGCACTCGAATCCACGTTTGCCGAGCTTTCAGGAGGCGAAACGGTCGTCATCACGGGCGAAAACGCCCCCTACCGAACGACGCGCTGGCTCGACATCGACGTGGACGGCGTCACCGTCATCGGGCCGGATATTCCGACACTTATCAAACCCGAAAACGGGGCGAACGTCGGCGGGTTTCGAATCGGCCACAACGACCACTGCGAGAACGTCACCATTCGCGGCGTGGGCTTCGACGGCAATCCCGAAAATCAGAAGAAGAACGCGAAGCGATGTCACGGAATCGTCGTGCAGGACGCAGAAAACGTCACCCTGTCCGGAAACTACCTGACGCGAACCCATCCGTATCACGAGCACAACACGGGTGGTAGCGGAATCAGCGTGGAAGGTGACGCCAGAAACGTCCGCATTCTCGGCAACCGAATCCACGACATCGGCGACCGGGGGATTCAGGTCGGCGGCGCGCAGGTCGTCGTCTCGGGCAACGTCGTCACCGACGGTCTCGACCGGTCGATTTCCTGTGACGTGTGGCGAGAGTACGACCATACCCAAGCGAGAAACGTCGCCATCGTGGGGAACGTACTGGGGAACAACAGCGAGGGGAGTCTGACCGGAATCGGCGGCAACGACCTACAAGCCGGGGGGTACATCCTCATCTCGAACAACGTCGGATTCGGCGCTCACAAATCCTTCTGTCACATCGGATTCGACGGCAGGGCGCGAAACGTCCGAATCGACGGCAACGTGAGCGTCAAGGAAAAAGAAACCAGAACCGACGACTTTGCCGGAGTCTCACTGAATATCGAGCAGGCAAGCAGTATCACGGTGGTCAACAACGACCTGTACGATTACGGCGGCGCAGGCGTCAACGTCGAACGCGGAATCTCGGATTTCGTCGTCACCGGAAACACCCTCCGCGACACCGGAAGCGACGGGATTCGAATCGTCGGCGCGAACGACGGTGTCGTCGCTCGAAACACGGTTTTCAACGCCGGACGGGCCGGAATCTTGCTCGACGGTGCGACGTTCGTCGGCGTCGAAAACAATCACATCCGAGGAACCCACCGGTCGGGAATCGTTTCCCGCGGTGGAAATAGAACGTATCACGAGATAGCCGACAACCGCGTTCGAGAGTACGGAAAAGCGGACGGCTACTTCCAAGGGGTTTTGCTCCGAACGAAAAAGAACGTGATCTGTGACAACAGAATCCACCAGAGCGGCGGCGGCCTCGCAATCGTCGAGGCAGGAGGTGGCGGCGATAACTGCTACAGCGGAAATTGGGCGAACGGGAGCACTGCGTGGAAAATCGAAAACCCGACTTCGTTCGTCCGCAATCACGTCCCGGCGTTCGACGTACATCGCGGACTCACGGCAGACGAATCCGGGAACGTCCGGATTCGGTTCGACAAACCCTACGCTCTCCGGCCGAAACTGACCTTCGGCCGAATCGCCGGCGGCGTCGAGTCGGTGTCCTACACCGAAACGAACGGCGCGTTCGACGGCGCAAGACTCGTGGTTCGGTCGTCGGGGAAACCAATCGACGTGTTCGTCGAGGCCGTCTAACTCGCCATCGAACTCGTTGGGGGAAATTCTTTTCAACTAACCAGTCCATAAGCTGTCGGGGGGAATGAAAATGAGACAGACACGACGACAAGTGCTTCGACTCGTCGGTGCGAGTGGAGTAGCAGTTCTCGGCGGGGTTTCGAGCGCACAAGACACGACCACGACAGAGGGAGGTGGTGGCGATAGGGAGGCCGCCCGAGTGCGAATCGTTCACGCAATTCCGGGCGCACCGAACGTGGACGTGTTCGTGGACGGAGATCGCGTGCTACAGGACGTCGCCTACACGGACGTGAGCGATTACCTCGAACTCCAACCCGGCGAGTACACCTTCGCAGTCGCGCCTACGGGCGAGGGACAAGGAAATGCGATTATCGAACAGCAAGCGACCCTCGAAGCGGGCACCGCCTACACGGTGGCCGCGGGCGGAACGCCCGACGATGCGCAGGCGTTCCTGTTCCAAGACCAAAACGAACCACCGACAGGAGATCAGGTTCGCCTGCGAGCAGTTCACCTCTCGCCAGATGCACCAGCAGTCGATATTGCAGCGGACGGTGACGTACTCGTCGAAGGTCTCGAATTCGGGAACGCCAGCGACTACGTCGAAGTGCCTGCCGGGCCGTACACCATCGAGGTTCGACCTGCCGGGGAGAACGACGCCGTCGCGACCTTCGACGTGATGCTTGAGGGTGGCATGGCCGTGTCGGCGTTCGCCATCGGCTTGCTAGAAACCGACGACCAAAACCTGTCGTTCGACCTCCTCACTACGGTCGACGCCGGCGGCGAAGAAACGACGACCACGGAAACGACGACGGAGACAACAAGCTAAGCGAACGGCGAGCGAAGCGATCGAACTGAGCGGAAAACAGGCCGAAGCGAGCGACGGTCGTGCCGCCTGCATCGACAGCCAATTTCGGTCTATTTTATTGTAGTTGGATTATACAATTCTCAGTTCATCGCGTTCGTTGCCGTATTCGTGCCAATCTGAGAACACGAGAGAGAAACCGACATGATTTAAGTACCGGGTCGATGTTGAATGTGTCATGGTAAGCCATGGGGAGTGTCAAACAGAGTCGTTGAAAACCGGGACGGATTCGCAACCTTCGACTGGCGGGACGACTCCACCGGTTCACCGATACGGATGCCGACTGAGTTGGCAACTCGGTGACCGCCTCCGACGACTCGACACTGTCACACTCGCCTCGGAACTGGCCGATTCGCGGTCGAAACGAACGCTTTCGGTGTACGACCCCGACGGCGACACGTATCTCGTTCGGCTTCGAACTGCTGTCGGCCGGGAGAAGTATCG
The DNA here is from genome assembly GCF_900156425.1 of Haladaptatus litoreus. GTDB lineage: Archaea > Halobacteriota > Halobacteria > Halobacteriales > Haladaptataceae > Haladaptatus > Haladaptatus litoreus. The sequence goes on along the minus strand of NZ_FTNO01000001.1, from coordinate 553,160 downwards.
CGAGATTCCGAAGACGGAGTTCGACCCGGTTCTCGATACGCTCTCCCGGGAAGGGCGCTGGAACTTCGTCGCGTCTGCGCGACGAAGTTCCAACTAAAAACCCGATTCGAAGTAGGAACACGACCGGTTCTGAGCCGACTGGCAACTGCATCGCTGTATAATCGGTACTACCGACAGCAAATGACCCAGAGTGACCACTGTTTTCGAGTGTAGATATTCGATACTTCGAACCCGACAAAATACAACCGAACCGAAATCGGAGAGATATATAACTCACCTGTGATAACGATTTTATTCGTCCTCGCCGATGGTGTGAGTGATGTCTGTTCACAATCTACACGACTACGATGAAAAACGCGAAACGTTCGATTGGGACGAAATTTTCGGCGACGCGGACTGGGACGCACCGGAGAACCTGAACATCGCACACGAAGTTTGTGACCGACATGCAGACGACCGGGGAAAAGTCGCGCTCTACTACGCCGGGACGAACGGCGAACGCGAGACACTCACGTTCTGGGAACTCTCAGAACAGTCGAATCAGTTTGCGAACGTTCTTTCCGACCTCGTAGACTCAGGCGACCGCGTGTTCTCCTACATGCCGCGGATTCCGGAACATTACGTCGCACTCATCGGGACGCTCAAAGCGGGCGGCGTTTGGGGCGGCGTGAACGAGCGATTCGGACCGGACGGAATCGCGTACCGACTGGACGACTGCGATGCGAAGGTCGTCGTCACCACGCCGAAAAACCGCGGAACGGTCGAAGATGCGCTGGCAGATGCACCCTCGGTCGAACACGTCATCGTGGTCAGCGACGACGTTGTCGAGAACGACTCGACAGCCAGCCGGACTTCGTCCGGCGACGGAACGGGAATCAAACAGGGCGACGTTAGCTATCACGCCGCGATGGAGGAGGCGAGTACGGAGTTCGAAACGGCGGAAACGAGCGGCGAAGACAACGCCCTACTGTACTACACCAGCGGAACGACTGGACTGGCAAAAGGCGTCCTGCACAAACATCGCTGGGTCGCTGGCGTCGCCGCGACCCAAAGATTCGCGGTGGATTTGCAACCCGGCGATTTGTACTGGTCAACTGGTGACCTCGGATGGCTGACCGGGCCAATCAACACCCTCGGAGCGTGGTTCTGGGGGACGAGTCTGTTCACCTACGAAGGCGAGTTCGACCCCGAAACGTGGGCCGATTTGCTCGCCGAATTTCCCATTTCCGTCCTGTTCAGCGTTCCGACGGCTTACCGGATGCTCCGCGAAAACGAGCACGTACTGGAAGATGCGAATCTCGACCTGCGACACGCGCTTTCCATCGGCGAACCGCTTTCGGCAGGCGTGGTGGAGTGGGGCGAAGACACCCTCGGCGTCACCATCCACGACACCTACGGCCAAACCGAGACCGGCAACATGATAATCAACAACTACCCGACGATGGAGATTCGCCCCGGAAGCATGGGCAAACCACTGCCGGGCATCGAGGCCGCGGTGGTTGACCCGGAAACCGGCGAACAGTTAGAACCGGGCGAGACGGGCGAAATCGCCCAACGAGGCGACTATCCCTGCTTCTTCGCGGAATACTGGCAAAAACCAGAAAAGACCGACTCCTGCTTCGTGAACGATTGGTACCTCTCGGGCGATTTGGGTCATCTGGACGAAGACGGCTACTTCTGGTTCGAAGGGCGCGCGGACGACGTTATCATCAGTGCTGGCTACCGAATCGGCCCGTTCGAGGTCGAGAGTTCGCTCGGTGAACACCCCGCCGTCGCGGAATCCGCCGTCGTGCCGAAATCTCACCGGGAACGTGGCAACATCGTGAAAGCTTACGTCGTTCTGAGCGAGAGCGCGGAAGCGAGTTCCGACCTCGCCGAAGACATCAAAACCCACGTCAAAGAAGAGTTGTCCGCCCACGAATATCCCCGCGAAGTCGAGTTCGTGGACGAACTACCGAAAACGGTCACCGGGAAGATTCGTCGAACCGAACTGCGCGACCAGACCGAAGACTGAGTAGCAATCACCAAATTTTTGGCACGAGTCGATACGGCGTTTCTGTGGCGTACTCGCGATAGTCGTTGCCGAGTTCCCCTCGGAGCGCGCGCTCTTCGACGGAAATCCGGTAGCCGTAGCCCACGATACCGGCCAGCAGGATGATGAGAAAACTCAGCCAGTTTCCTACCGCGATACCCAGACCGACCAGCGACAGCAGTCCACCCGTGTAGGATGGATGGCGTACCCACCGATACGGCCCGACATCGACTACGTCGTCCGTGGACTTGACCGTCACAGTAATCGAAAAATATCGTCCGAGCGTCCACACGGCGTAGCGCCGAATCGCAACCCCGAGTAGAACGGTGGTGATTCCGAGCCAGAACACGAGGTGTGGATACGGCATGCGAGCGGTTGGAACGAGTTCCACCGCGAGGCTTGCGAACACGATTCCAACGACAGTTGCACCCGCGAGAATCCACTTTGAACCGTGGTCTTGGATGCTGTCTGAATCCGGGTCGTGTCGAAAACCGATGAGGAAGTCGGAAATGACCCAGACTGCGATGGTGGCGAAAAAGACGGACAGATGAGGTTGCTGAGAAATGACAGTGGGAGAAACAGTGGAGTCAAATAGTTGGGATTTTATAATTATTTCTCTGTTGTCACAGTGACGACACCCTACTGGCGACGAGAACGTCCGAACAGGCGCAAAACGCCTGTTCGGACGTGTGTTCGTTCTCCGTCGAAAACCAAATCCACAATCAGGCCCGGAACGTTTCGTCACGAACTTCGATTCCGACCTGTTCGCGCGCAGCGTCGAAGTCGCTGGTAGACACGACTGTCCCGAGTGCCGCCTCGTACTGATTCACGGAGAGGACGAACTCGTCGGGCATAACGTCCGGATTGTCGGCGGGTGGGCCGTAGTCCGGCATCGGAAGCAGTGTCCCATCGCCGAGGTCGAGGAGGTCGATTTGGTCGAACGGAGCGTCGTCGTGAAACAGTCGATATTTCGCCCGTCGGAGGATGTCACCCGAAGACCTGTCGTTCCACGGGGCGGGCGCGGGCGACCACTCGCCGATTCGTTCCACCGTGATGCCACGGGTCGGATAGGTGAACGAATCGGGTGCACCGTCCGTCTGCCAGTCACTCGGGTTCGAGTCGAGCACCGCCTGCTTGAGGTCGGTGTTACTCATAACTGTTCGTTCCGTCACCGGTAGGAAATAACTATTTGCCGCCGAATTATGTATTTACTTTCGGTGCTTTCAGATGCAAGGTTGGCTGGTGATACCCCCGCGATTCTCGACCCGTCCCCATCGCCGGTAGTTTGATAGCCGAATCGGTTGTTGGTTAGTTCTCATTTCCGACCATGCCACAGAACCGACGCCCCATCTACATCGGCACCGACACCGAAGACGCGGTTTGTGAGCGACACGGCGCGATGAACGAGAAAACGCCGGTCGTCACCTTCGACGGGCACGTCCACGCGCTCAAGGAACCAGTGTCGGTTCGCAGTTGTCCCGATTGCTGTCTCGAACTGGCCCGCGAAAGCGGCGGGCCGACTGCGAGCGAAGAGGACGCTTTCGAAGCCTGTTGGCGGCAGTTAGTCGACGAGGGCTGGCGCAACGGGTTGGAGCGACTGTTCACCGACCTCGGACGCGGCGCGGTCGATGACGGGACGATTTACCTCCACGAAACGGTCGATTCCACCGCAGTGCCAACGTATCTACGGGAAGCCGACGATTGGAACGTCCGACTGCGGGAAAACTGACGGCTACAGTGTCGCTTCGACGTTCCAGTTGGATTTTCAAAACACGATGATACTGTCTCAATTTTGTAGACTTTCCAACATTCTAAAGCATATCGCCGTCCATACCGACTAGAGAGGGTGTGGCAGGGGTGCATCGTTCCGACGACTGACGATTGCAGACAGAGCACGTCCTGAGCGCTACAGCATCAAAACACACCGCATCACGCAGGAAGTCGATTCACATGCCGAACTCGCTACGGTTCCTCTCCACGGTCATTCAGCAACTCCCAGTTCCCGACGCTCGGGTACTGCTATCGACGTTTCTACTCGTGGTTCTCGTCTTCGTCACGTGGATTCTCTGGAAAGTCGCGCCGCGGTTGAAGCGTCGGATGAATCCCCGTCTCGTAGACGTTCTCTTGCTCACCACGAGTGGACTCGCCGCGATTTTCATCGGACAGTACACCCTCGCGCTCTGGACGGACGACGCCGCACCTGCCCCGCAAGTCGATTTGTTCTCACAACTCACCTCGGCGGGCGTCCGACTGGCGATTACCTTCGGCGTCCTCGCGGCGGCCTACGTCGGCGCGGGGATGTTCGTCCGCGTCATCGACCGATTCATCACGCAAAGCGAGCAGATAACCGGTCACCAAGGGGAGGTCATCGCCCGAGTCGGGGAGGTTTGTGTCTACCTCCTCGCCGGACTGCTCCTGTTGGGCGTGTGGCGGGTCGATGTCCGAGCGTTTCTCATCGGGGCCGGATTCCTCGGCATCATCATCGGTTTGGCGGCGAACGAAACTTTGAGTTCGTTGATTGCCGGATTCACGCTCATGTTCTCGCGGCCGTTCGAAATCGGCGACTGGATACGGATTCCAATCGAGGGAAACGAGGACGACGAAGGAATCGTCACGGACATCACGCTGTTTACCACGCGAATCGAGACGTTCTCGGGAGAGTACGTCATCATCCCGAACGACGTGGTTGGCTCTTCCACCATCACGAACTACGGGCGAAAGGGCCGACTTCGACTCGAAGTCGAAGTCGGCATCGACTACTCGACAGACCCCTATCGGGCGATTTCGGTCGCCGAGCGAACGATGACGGACGTTGCGGCCATTCTGGAAGTTCCACGGCCTCGCGCGGTTTTGACGGGGTTCGGCGACTCCGCCATCCTTCTCGAACTCCGATTTTGGATAGACCGACCGAGCAGTCGCCGGAAGTGGCGCGCAATCACCGCGGTCGTCGCCGACGTGAAAACCGCCTACGAGCGGGACGGAATCGAGATTCCCTTCCCACAGCGGGCACTCTCCGCGCGCGAAGAGACTGGTTTTCGCGTCGTAGATGGACGAGAGACGGAGCGAGAGCAAGAACGGCGAGAACACGGGAGAGAGCGACGAATCGAGTAGCACAAGAATAGTGATTCGAGCGAGCGCAGTCAGACAGGAGAATCTGAGATTCGAATAGGCAAATAGTCTCCCTCAGGCGACACCACGATAGTTCGCTTGCCGAATTACGATAGCGACGGAACTCATTCCTCTCCAGCGACGCTGACAGTTAGGACGGATCTACGAAGCCCAAATCGAGCGCGAAGGGAACTAAGCGCTCGAACAGTCATCTGATTCTTTCGAGACAGTTGCCGCAGTAGTCGGCGTAGCTTGGGTTTTCCGCGTCACAGGTTCGACACCGAAGCGAGGTACCGGGGCGATTCGCGGTCAGTGGGTCACGACTGGCTTTCGAAGAACCGGGCAGGCCGGGACGGAGCAAGGAGTTCGGCACCGAACCGAACTCGCCGTTCATGGTGCGATTGACAAGGTCGTCGTCACGGAGGGCCATCAGCCCTCGCCACAATCCGAGGAACAACAACGTCGGCGCAACGGTGAGCACTCCAGCGACGAGTACTCGAAAGAGCGTCTCGGATTTCACGGTATGTCATAGCAACCCAATCAGCTTAATAGTTGAAGTGAACAGTCGCAGCAGTCACACGTCGTTGCTGTTACCTATCCGCCATCACAGAACCTATCCGCTATTCGTCCGGATTCGTCACCGGATTCCGCGTCTCGCAGTACGGACACCGGTTCCGGAACCGCTCCAAATTCGTCCCGCAGTATCGACACACGTATCCTCCCTCGGGCGGTTCTGTGGTCGTTGCGGACGAAGACCCGTTTCTGGAAAACATGCCCGCTCGATACGCGAGAACGCCGCCGATGACGAGGACGCCGACGCCGACACCGACGAGAATCGCGCTGTCGATGCCGGTTCCACCGAGCGGCCCGCCTCGGTCGCCGAAGAACAGTCGTCGTCCGAGCGAGAGGATTAGCAACAACACGAAGATACGGAAAATCCGCCCGCCGCCGAACCTCATCCCCCTCATCGTTCCATCTCTCCGTTCATACATCATCTCAGGAACGAGTCGGTATAAGCACTCGGTGCGCCGATGTTGGCGGAAAACTCACTCGTCGCCGAACAGAACTGGTTCGCTGTCGGCGGTTTGTTCGTCGAGGATGAGCGGAACCGGCGGCCCCCAGAGATACCGATGCTGACCGCCGCAGTGCGAACAGTCGTAGGTCGCGATTCCCTCGCCGTCGTCCACGTCCGAATCCCACTCGTCGGGGTCGGTTTCCTCGGTCGCCAGCAGTTCCATCGTCTCCGGACACCGAATCTCGATGTTGTGGTCGCTCTCTGTCTGCGATTTTTTCTTCGCGTTACTTCGGCTGAAGGGATTGAGTCGGTTGAGCATGGTTACCGTAAGTCCGCGTATCCGGCAACGCTGGTATGTGCTGACCGAACACTAATCCGTCGGTGCAGGTCGAGATATGTCACACGAAACGCGCCTTCGAAACCACGGAGAATATTATCCGTGCTGAGGCTTGAAAATATTGGCGATTCGTCCGACGAACGAGTTGCGTGCTTCTGTCCCCTCCACGATTTCGTACTCGCGTCGGAGCGTATCGTTTCTCGTCAGTCGGAGGACGGACACCCCTTCCTCGGCAACCATCTCGGAGACCTCGTTGCCGACGATTTCACCGGACGTGGTGACGAGCGTCGCGCGGGCGTTCGCGTCGGCCGCCACGGATTGTAGTTCTCGAACGTCCGCTTCGTCCGGTCGCTCGTGGATTGCGCCGATAACGCGGTCGTCGAGCAGGTCGTCGTGCGCGAAGACGTGCACCGGAACCGTCTCCCCCGAGCGGTTTTCGACCGTCGTGTCGATTTCCGTTTCGAGCGTTCGCGTTTCCAGAATCTCGACCAGCAGTTGTCGCGCGGTCAACTGCTTTTCCACCCAGTTCGCACCCTCCTCGCTGATGTAGTAGCGATACAGGATTCGCTCGATGGTTTGGAGTGGTTGTGAGACGAGGAAGCATTCACGACAGCGAAGTCGATGCGCGGGTCTTTCGAACGCCGTTTCGCAGTCCTCGCAGATGTGAACCGCTTCGGATTCGAGTTGGGAGAGCGATTCCACCGTCGTCTCACACTCTGGGCAGGTCACCCCATCCTCGCCGACGAACTGCTCGCGCAGTCCGTCGTAGCCACAGTCGGAGTGGACGTATCGTTCGGTGCGAATCGTCTGCGGCGATTCGCACGTCGGACACGCTGTGGTGTACTGCATCCCCTTCGCCTCACAGCGCGGGCAGATGTACTGTTTTTCCTGAAATTCGCGGTAGAGGAGGTCGCGTTCCGCCAGTGTTTCCAACACGTCGAACGTCTCCCCGTCGCGGTCGTCCAACTGCTGTGTCGCGTCGGGATAGGTGACTTCCCCCGTATCCACGTCCAGCGTCGGTCGAACCTCGTCCAGCGACCCCTCCCAAAGAGCGGTCAACAGCCGTACCGTTCCCGGCGAAGCCATGTTCAATCGAGACGGGAAATGGTTATTTAGTAATGAGTCGGCTACTCGTCGGCGTGTTCGAACTGTGAGCCGTATTTTGTGGTCGGTCGCGCAAACGGTCTTTCGTTGGTTTTTGTCGGGGTTTCGTCGAGGTTGCGGTTCGGGCAGACCGCGCTGTCGATTCGCAGGGAGTGGTTACGGATGCTGTGGGGTAGTTCAGGCATCGGCTGAATTGTCTCGCAAAGTCGTGATTCGTACTGCTGGTTCGAATGTTTTTCAGGGATAGCAAGCTCGAACTACTACGTCACTACATCTCCCTTTTCGTCTGTTTGCCAGAAGCAAGTCACGACTCCAATCAAACCGCTACCACACTCACCCACACCCTCCCCAACCGACTCCCGCACTCGCTTTCGCTCGTTTTGGTCGTCCCTCGCGCGGGCGAACCTCCGCCAGAGGTTCGCCTTCGCGCGCCACCGAACAAATTCGGATTGTACGAATTTTCACAGACTCTCCGGCGCGTGCGCCAGCAGGCCCGAGGATTTCATATCCGAGGGCCTGGTGGCGCACGCGCGAGGGGCGACTGAAACGAGCGAAAGCGAGTTGAAGGAGTCGGTTGGGGAGGCGTGTGGGAAATGAGGTCGCGGAGCGACCTCGACTGCGAGCGGTGGAACCGCGAGCGCGGTGGCGGTTGCGGTTTCAGTGGAGTCGGCAATTGCTGACAACACCACGTGAGGGACAGAATCACAGACCCGCAAGGAAACGCATTGACGCCACACCGAACCAGATTCGGCGCTATCCTGCAAACAAACCATCTTCACCCAAGCGATGTATCTGATTCCGTAGTTTCTTGCCCCTCCTAATTGAACGAACCGACATGTCACGAGCTGTCGTCGTCGGGGCAGGGATGACGGATTTCGGCCCACACGACCAACCGATAGAGGAACTGTTCGCGGATGCCGCGTTCGCGTCTATCGACGACGCTGGCGTCTCGCTGGGCGAAATCGACGCCTTCTATTTCGGCAACGCGCTGGGCGGCCAAGCCGAATCCGACACCCACCTCGCACCGAAACTGGCGACTCACATCGGCCTGCAAGGCATCCCCTGCCAACGATTCGAGGACGCCTGTGCAACCTCCTCGAACGCGTTCAAACACGCCGTGCAGGCAGTCGAAGCAGGCATCCACGACGTTGCACTGGTCGGCGGCGCGGAACGATGTACCCCCGAAACCGGCCTCGGAACCGGCGAGATGACGAAAATCTTCGCCAGCGCGGCCCACCGGCAGTACGAACAACCTGCAGGCTTGACCTTCCCGGGAGTGTTCGCACTGCTCACGAAACGCCACATGCACGAGTACGGGACGACCGAGGCGCAACTCGCCGAGGTCGCCGTGAAGAATCACCACCACGGGCAGTTCAACCCGCACGCCCATTTCGGCAAGGACACGACCGTCGAGGCGGTTCTCGACAGTCCAATCGTCGCAGACCCCTTCCACCTGATGGACTGCTGCCCGTTTTCGGACGGCGCGTCCGCGGTGGTCGTCGTCTCCTCCGACCTCGCGGACAACTTTGCGGGCGAACCGGTTGACGTGACCGGCGTCGGCCACCGAACCGACGCGATTCCGCTGGCGGACAAGACATCGCTTTCCGCAACGCAGTCCGCGCGCAACGCCGCGCAGGAAGCATACGAGCAAGCCGGAATCCGGGCAGAAAACGTCGATTTCGCGGAAGTCCACGACTGCTTCACCGGCGCGGAGGTGCTGGCAATCGAAGCACTGGGGCTGTTCGAAGACGGGAGCGGCGGAGCGGCGACCGCCGAGGGTCGAACCTACATCGACGGGGAACTCCCCGTGAATCCGAGCGGCGGCTTGAAATCGAAGGGCCATCCAATCGGCGCGACCGGAACCGCTCAAATCGTAGAGTTGACGAAGCAACTCCGCGGAACCGCCGACGAGCGGCAAGTCGAGGGTGCGAAAACGGGAATCGCGCACAACCTCGGCGGCGACGCTGGAACTACCGTCGTCACCGTCATGGAGGAACGAGCATGACGAGCGAACGTTCGGACGGCAGAGTCGATTCGGAAGTCGGCCTGACCTACGCGGAGTGGCGAAAGCATCTCGAATCGGGGAACCTCGTCGGCCTCGAATGTTCCTCGTGTGGCCACGTCAGCGCGACCCCAAAGCGGGCGTGTGGCGAGTGCGGCGACCGGAATCTCGAACCGCGCGACCTTCCCGAGACTGGAGAGGTTCACAGCGAAACCACGATTACTGTGCCTCCGGTGGGCGTCGAAGGCCCCTATCAGGTCGCAATCGTTGATTTGGGCGATGCACAGCTTCTCGGCCGAATCGAGGGGAGCGTCGAAATCGCGGACGAGGTGACGTTCACCACGACAATCGAAATCGAGGGGATGCCTGCGCCGGTGTTCTCGCCGCTCGACTGAGTGGTTCGACAATAATCGAGTTGCTCGTCGTCCGAACTATCCACAACAATTTTACGGCAGCAATCTGCGATTATACCAATGTCTGCTGAACGACTATCGACTGGCATCCGTGGCCTCGACACCGTTTTCAATGGTGGATTCACCACAGAACGGTCGTACGTCCTTCGCGGCGACGCTGGTGCGGGAAAGACACTCGTCGGACTTCGTTTTCTCGAAGCGGGCGTCGAGCGAGACGAAACATCCCTGTTCGTTCACTGCTCGCAAACAATGGACGAGCTCCGAGAGAAAGCCGACTCGGTCGGTATCGACACCGACGACATCTCGTTTCTGGATGTGCGTGCCGAAACGAACCCCACCGACGAGCCGCGTGAAACGTTCGTCGCGGACGTTTCCGATGCCGACCTCGTCGGTCGTATCGCCGAGCGCATCTCCGAACTCGACCCCGACCGCGTCGTCGTTGACCCGGTGACGAGGCTTCGTCACCTCTTTTCCGATTCGGAACGGTATCGGGAGGAACTCGTCGGTCTGGCGCGACATCTCAAAGAGCGCGGCGCGACGGTCGTCTTCACGTGTCGTACCGACCGATACAGAGAGGTACTGTCGTTCGTTGACGACGGACGACTCGAACTCCGTCGAGACGAGCGTGCTCGAACGCTCACCGTCCCGAAAGCCCCGAAAAGCGCCCGAGAGGGGGTACACGGCATGCGTATTTCCGACGACGGCATCGCGGTCTTTCCCGCACTCGACCCCGAAGTGCACGAACGGGATTTCCAGCCTGAGAGCCTCTCGTCGGGCATTCCGCAGGTTGACCAACTGCTCGACGGCGGTATCGAGCGCGGAACCACGACCGTAATCAGCGGGGCGACCGGCGTCGGAAAAACCACGTTCGCAACGCAGTTCATGAAAGAGGCCGCGGGTCGCGGTGAACGCTCGGTCATCTACATGTTCGAAGAGAGCACGGAAACGTTCTACGAGCGGAGCGAAGCCATCAACGTGCCGGTAAAACGAATGGTCGATTCCGATTCGCTCCAACTGGAGGAGATAGAACCCGTAAAGCGCTCGTCGGTCGAATTTTCGAACATGGTTCGGCGCGAAGTCGAAACCCACGAGACGGATATCGTGATGATAGACGGTATCGAGGGGTACAACCTCTCGCTCCGCGACGACCGACTGAACCTCGTCGAGACGATGCAGGCACTCTGCCGATATCTCAAAAGTATGGGCGTCACGGTCATTCTCATCACCGAGCACGATTCGATGACCGGACAGGTCAAGGCGACCGGCGAGGGAATCAGCTATCTTGCCGACAATATCATCCTCTTACAGCATCTCGAACTGGAAGGTGAACTGCGCAAGGCAATCGGCGTCCTCAAAAAGCGAACCAGCGATTACGAGCGCTTCCTTCGGGAGTTCAGCATCACGAAAAACGGAATCAAGGTCGGAGAGCCGATGGATAACCTACAAGGAATACTCACTGGAATGCCTCGAATCGACGACGAGGCCGAATAATCCGAACAGGGCGTAGACGCATCGAACACCACGAAGTGTAAATAGATAGGGTAGAGCTTCGACATACAACCGACATTGTTATATGTTACCAGAGTCAGTTTGCACCTAACGGGAGCATGGGAATAACACTCACACTCGCATCATTCTGGGAAACGATTCGCTGGCTTGGGACGACAGTCCCGTTTTTCTCGATACTGCCGACGTTCATCGGGATACTCGTCGTCATGAAGATGTTCATGGCCGACCTTTCGTTCGAACTGCCGGTTCCAGCGCCCCACGACGGCGAATACCAGTTCGACCCGGACGATTTTGAATAACCTCGGCTTGCACTGTCGGGCACAACCGGTTTTACACTCCCATCCGAAGCCCAATCTGAAACGACCGGACGAACATCCCGACACCTCAGCGGCAACTGACGCAATGACAAACTCAGCACTCGACGAACGAACCGGTGACGACGAACCGGAAATCGTCTTCGCAATCGACGAAACGCCTGACGAGCGATGTCCCGACCGGGCGATTATCGCGGACATTACCCGGGACGACGTGTGGCTTGCGGTAGACCTGCCGAACGCACTGACGCTTGCAGACTGGTGGTAGTCGGGAACCGAACGGTCTGCGACCCGGTGCAGCGGGTTGCATCACATTTTGTGAGGTCGCACCACAACGGTTAGGACGAATAGAGTGGTATACGTTCACATGGGTGGGGAACGAATAGCGACGCCAAACCGCGTGCGGTTGCTCTTTTTGCTGACCGCCGTACTGCTCGGATTGGGGTACGTCGCCATAAAGGTCGGACTGTCGTACATTCCGCCACTGCTGTTCGCGGCGTTTCGAATCGACATCGCGGCGATTCTGCTGTTGGCCTACGTGATGCTACGGACGGACGACTGGCGACCGCGCACCCGACAGGACGTGATTGGAATACTGGCGGGCGGGGTGTTTTTCACGTTCGGTAGCTTGGCGTTTCTCTTCATCGGATTACAGGGGACGACCAGCGGCGTGGCGGCCATCATCTACAGTTTAGACCCGGTGCTGACGATTGCGCTCGCGGCGTTCCTCCTCGCGGACGAACGACTCTCCCGATTCGGTCTGGTCGGCGTCCTCGTCGCGCTGGTCGGTGTCGGCATCGTCGTCCAACCGAATCCCAGTCACTTCGTCTCCGGAAACCTACTCGGAGAGGAGTACATCCTCCTCGGCGTCGTGAGCCTCGCCATCGGCGGAATCCTCATTCGCTGGTCGAACCACGAACTCGCAGAGTTAGCAGTGGCCGCGTGGTCGATGGTCGTCGCCGCACCTGCGATGCACATCGTGAGTATCGGAACCGGCGAATCACTGGCGTCGGTCGAACCGACGCTGACCGCCCTCGTCGCCCTCCTGTACGTTGGCGTGTTCATGACCGCCGTCGGATACAGCACGTACTTCATGCTCATCGAGGACATCGGCGCGGTTCGCGCCAGTTTCGTCCAGTATCTCATCCCGGTCGTCGCGTCGGTCGCCGGGTGGTTCGTGCTGAGCGAACGACTGCCGCCCGAGGCGCTTTTTGGCTATCTGGTTATTTTCGTTGGCTTCCTGCTGTTGAATTTCGAAGCTGTAAAAACGGCCGTCGGACGCGTTCGACGGACGGTCGAACCGGCAGAGACGCAGTGAAGATTCGGTAGACCGCATGTAGGTTCGAATCCAGTTCGACGCTACATCAACGTTCGTGTGAGCTAATTTGCCACGCCAAATGGTACAACCCTTACAAAGGTGCACATATCACGAAAGAGTACTGTACAACTGGGAAAAGACAAATCTGTTAGCTTGAAATAACTTTAACACCCTCCTGTGAGTGGCGGGAAACGATGTCTGGAATCAGAAAATCTCCTGAGATTCCCCAATCGGTTCCCAAACTAGAAGCCGAACTCATCCGCGATGCGTATGAGACGGCACAGCGCGGTCGCCGCCCGGGCGACGACCGCGCTGAAGACGGCACAGCTATCGACCTCTCGGATGCAGAGCAGCAGGACTTTTACCGACGAATGCTCGATATTGGCGTCTCGAAGGAGACACTTTCCGAACTCGGTTTCGACAACGCAGAGTAAGTACAGCAGTCTCTATTTCGTACCATATTTTTCCGATTCGAGAGCGACTGGTTTGCATCGACCCGAACGATTAACCCTCGTTCATCCGGGATTCACGCATGGACGTTTCGTTCGAAGACCTCGAAGCATTGGTCGAGACGCCCGGCGCACCCGGAAACGAGTACGCCGTTGCCGACAGATTCGCCGAACTAATCGAACCCCACGTAGACGACGTTTCGTTCGACGCGATGGGCAACGTCACCGCGACGAGCGACGGGAACGAGGACACCGACTTCGAAATCATGCTCGCGGCCCACACCGACGAACTGGGCTTTCTCGTAGACCGGGTGGACCAAAACGGCTTTCTCACGTTCCGAATGCTGGGCGGCCACTACAAAGGAAATTTGTCCGGCCAGCGAGTCCGCGTCGGCCCCGACGGCGTACCCGGCGTCATCGGCCCGCGCTGTCGCCACTACATGAGCAACGAGGAAAAAGAATCACTTCCCGAAAACCTTCGCATCGACATCGGCGCGACGTCACCCGAAGACGTGGCCGAACTCGGCGTCGAACCCGGCGACTACGCGGTATGGGACTGCGGCGTCACCCGACTCGGAAACGACCGAATTGCGGGCCGAGCGCTGGACGACCGAATCGCGCTTGCAATTTTGCTCGCGCTCGCCCGCGAGGAGGACGTGGACGCGACGGTTCACTACGTCGCCACCGTGCAGGAGGAAGTCGGCCTCCGCGGTGCACGCGCGGCGGGATACACTCTCGACCCGGACGTCGGCATCGCGCTCGAAATCTTCCCGGTGGACGACTACCCCGCCGGGAGAACCGACGGCGCGAAATCGACGCTGGACGGCGGCCCGGTGGTGGAATTTGGGGATGGAACGTCGGAATACCTCTTCGGCGGCGTCATCGTTGACCGCCAGACCAGAACGTGGCTACAGGAGGCCGCGAAGGAGGCAGGCGTCGAAATCCAACACGACTTGATGCTGACCGGTTCGACCGACGCGACCGAACTCCAGCAGGTTCGCGGTGGCCGCCACGCCGGAGCAATCGCGGTTCCCTGCCGGTACTCCCATTCACCGGTCGAAACACTCTCGATGGCGGACGCGGCGGAAACTGCCGAGGTTCTGCTGTCTGCACTGAACCGCGAGTTCCCGAGTCGAGACGAGATTCGCAGGCCGCGCTGAACTGAGTTACCAGCAACCGAGAGGGGTTCCCGTAACGTTCACGTCCCTGCTCACCAACCACCGAACATGCGTCTCCGAGGGCCACAGCGCGGGTGGGAGAAGATTACGCTCGGCGTCTCGTTGCTGTTCGCAGTCGTCGTTTTCGTCGCGCTTTCGCTCGCGGGACAACCGTTTCGCGGCGCGGCGGGCGGCGTGCTCGTCATCGTCGCGGGCATCTGGGAGTGGCGACGAAAAGTGAAAGACCAGATTCGCGCCGAGCGATTAGAATCCGAGGCCGAAGAAAGCCAGCGAAAGCGGCGCGGGTAGTCGGTTGGCGGGAGTCGTTCGAAATTTCTACATCCGGATTAGTCGCGCTCCATCGCCCGCTCCAGTTTCGTTATCAGTTCCTCGTTCGAACCCTTTGAATCAGTCGTCGCTCCATCGGATTCACCCGCTGCGCTCGGTTCCGCCGATTCGTCTTCCCGTTCGGATTTGCGTAGGCGGGCACGAACTTCGTCCAACAGCAGTCGAAATCCGTACTCAGCAAGGTGTTCGACTAGACCGCCAACGAGACGTCCGACGAACGCACCCACCCGTGCTCCGACACGTCCGCGGCCGTTTCTCGGAGTCGATTCTCGTACGCCTCGGAGTCGAGAGCCGGATTCCTCGGCGTTCGAATCCCCGGTTTTCGACACGCCGAGTTCTATCGCATCCAAGCCGAGCGTCAATCCGTCGATATCAGCTTCGACGCCGGAAAGGTCGAGCGACAGGCCGCCGAGACGAAAGCGATAGCTGTCCTCAGTGGTGTGGTCTGTGTTTTCGCTCCCGGTGGCTTCAGTACCATCGCCTGTTCCTGCTTCGCCGTTTTTCCCGCCATCTGAAATCAACCGAGCGTCATTGTTGCCGAACATACTGCATCAGTCGGGAGCCTCTCCGACCCTACTCGGCACGACAGCGATGCTACTGTACTCTTCGGCCGAACGCGATATCAGCAACAAAAAGGAACTAACCGTTCAGTCGGCGTCCGCGGACGACTCCGCGACGGTGCCGTGGTCGTCCGGTCTGGTTTCCCCGATTTCGGCGTAGGGGTCGTAGCCCTCCGCGCTCTCATAGAGGTGGCAGGCGACTTCCCGCTCTCCCTCGATGTCGGTTTTTTGTTCGAGCGGTGGGGAAACCTTGTCGCAGACACCGCCGATGTACTTCTCGCACCGGTTTTTGAACCGACAGCCGGTCGGCACGTTAATCGCGTCGCCGACTTCGCCTTCCAGTTCGACTCGTTCCCGACCCGCCGTCGGGTCGGGAACCGGCACTGCGTCGATGAGTGCTCTCGTGTAGGGGTGTTTCGGATTCGTGATTATCTCCTCCGTCGGCCCCTGTTCCACGATTTTCCCCATGTACATGATAGCGAGTCGGTCGCACATGTGGCGCAGGAGCGAGAGGTCGTGGCTGATGTACACCACGGACAGTCCGAACTCGTCCGTCATGCGCTCCAACAGGGAGAGGACGCCCGCCCGAAGGCTCACGTCCAGCATCGACACCGGTTCGTCGGCGACGATGAAATCCGGGTCGATGACCAACGCCCGAGCGATAGCGAGGCGCTGGCGCTGGCCGCCCGACAGTTCGTGCGGATAGCGGTCGAAGTACGACTCCGCCGGTTCGAGTTCGGCGAACTCAAGCGCCCGCTGAACCCGCGACCGCTGGTTCGGAACGTCGTGGATGCGAAGCGGTTCGACCACGGTGTCGTACACCGTCATCCGGGGATTCAGACTCTCGAACGGGTCTTGGAAAATCATCTGGGCGTTCTGCCGGAAGTTCGAGAGGTCGGAACCGCTCTTGTCCGCGATATCCTCGCCGTCGTAGTAGATGCTGCCGCCCGTCGGGTCGTACAGTTTCGTCAGGCACATCCCTGTGGTGGTTTTGCCACAGCCGGATTCGCCCGCAATGCCGAACGTTTCGCCTTCGTGCAGGTCGAAGTCGATACCGTCGATGGCGTGCACCGCGTCCGGTTCCTCGCCGCGGACGGATTTCATGAAACTGCTCACGAGGCCGGTTCCGACCGGGAAGTGTTTTTCCAGCCCTTCGACGCGGACGAGCGTGTCGTCGTCCGCGGGGGAATTCGCGTCAGTCATCGCTCACCCCCATGGACGCCTCGTTTTCCCACGTCTTCGCTTGGCTCGCAACCGGGCGCAACTGCGTGTCGATTTTGTCCGCGTGGTGGCAGTACGACCGCAGTTCGCCGTGTATCACTTCGGGCGGGTCTTCGGTGGTACATTTCTCGGTTGCCAACGGACAGCGTTCCGCGAACCGGCAACCGCTCGGCGGATTGCTCAAATCCGGCGGGTGGCCGCCGATGCTCACGAGGTCTTGACTCGATTGGCGGATGTCCGGAAACGCGCTTTTCAGCCCGAGCGTGTAGGGATGGTACGGTTCGCCGAAGATGAACTCGGCGGGGCCTTCCTCCGCGACTTCCCCAGCGTACATGACGACGACGCGGTCACAGGTTTCCGCGACGACCGCCACGTCGTGCGTGATGACCATCATCGCGGTGGCGCTCTCGCGCTGAATCCCGTTGATTCGCTTGAGAATCTGGTCTTGCATGATAACGTCCAGCGCCGTCGTCGGTTCGTCCGCGAGGATGAGCGACGGTTCCAGCACGAGCGACATGGCAATCATGGCGCGTTGGCGCATCCCGCCGGAGAACTGGTGGGGATAGTCAGTCTGGCGGTCGCGGTCGAGTCCGACGAGGTCGAACGCCTCGTCGATTCGCTCTTGGGCCTCGGTGCGCCCCATCTTCGGGTAGTGGGCGTCGATGGCCTCTATGATCTGCTCGCGGATGGTGTAGACGGGGTCGAGCGCGTTCATCGCGGATTGGGCGATGAGCGAAATCTCGTCCCAGCGCAGTTCGCGGCGGCGCTTTTCGGGCATCTCGGTCAGGTCTTCGCCCTTGAACCGGATGCTCCCGCCGTTGATGTAGCCGTTTTTCGGCAGGATGCCGATGAGTGCCTTTGCGAGTGTACTCTTGCCACAGCCGGATTCCCCGACGATACCGATGGTTTCCCCCGCTTCGATTTCGAAGCTGACGCCGTCAACTGCTTTCACGGGGCCGTCTTCGCTGTCGTAGTACACTTCGAGGTCTTCGACTTCGAGGAGAGCCATGTCAGTGGCCCTCCTCGATTGTGCGTCTGCGATTCGATTGGAGTTGGATACGTAGATTCATCCTTCGACCTGTAGTTCCGGATTGACGATTTCTTCGTAGCCACGGCCAATGAGGAAGCCGCTGATGACCACGAGCGCGATACAGACCCCCGGCGGCACGAACCACCACCACGCGCCTTCAGTCATTGCACTGTAGACGCGCGCACTCTGGAGCATCACACCCCACGAGACGCTTTCCGGGTCGCCGAGTCCGAGGAACGACACCCCGGCCTCGGTGAGGATTGCCCACGCGATGGCGAACGCGCCGTACAGGAACGCCATCGGAAGGACGTTCGGCGCGATGTGGCGCGAGATGATTCGCCAGTTGCTCGCGCCGGACACCTTCGCCGCCTTGACGAACGAGCGTTCGCGGAGCGATAGCACGAGCGCGCGGATGACACGCGCCGAGGTTCGCCACTGAAGCAGGACGAACGCGAGGATGATGTTCTCCAGTCCCGGCCCGAGCACCGTCACGAGGACGATGACCGTAGGCAGGAGCGGAAGTCCGTAGACAAAGTCCACGAGGCGCATCAGCACGTCGTCAACGTAGCCGCCGTAATATCCGGCAGTCAGGCCGACGAGCGTGCCGAGTCCGACCGTCATGAACGCGGCAACCAGTCCGACCATCAGGGCCGGACGCGCGCCGTAGACGAGTTGGCTGAAGATGTCGTACCCCTGCGCGGTCGTCCCCAGAATGAACCCGCCCTCTCCGCCGAGGAACGAGGGCTTTACCCATTTCGCGATGAGCGCGCCGCTGGTGAACACGCGCTCGGTCGGCGGATACTGCGCAATCCACGGCGCGATGACGGCGATGAGACCGAAAAACGCGAGCGTCAGCATGGCGAGGACAACCATCGGGTCTTCTATCAACATCCGGAACTGCTCCGAGATGGTTTCCTTCCAAAGCCGCAGATTTCTCTGCCACGTGCTGAACTGCTCGTCTTCGTCCGTCTCGATATCTTCGAATATCGACCGTTCGTGTTCTTGGCTCATTGATTCAGTCATACGTCACCCGTGGGTCGAGAACGCCGTACAGCAGGTCAGCGACGAAGTTCATCACGATAACCGACATCGCGAGGACGAGGAACGTCCCCTGCGCAACCGGGAAGTCACGCCGGAGGACGGCCCGAATCATCTCCCTGCCGATTCCCGGCCAACCGAACACTGTCTCGATGAGGACGCTCCCGCCGACTGCGTAGCCGACTGCGATTGCCGCCGCGGTCAGCACGGGAAGCAAGGCGTTCCGGGCCGCGTGATTGAACATTATCTTTCGCTCGGTGAGTCCCTTCGCCCGACAGAGGTCGATGAAATCCTCCGAGAGCGTTTCGAGCATGCTGTTGCGCATGATGAGCAGGGGATAGCCCATGTAGTAGAACGCCAGCACGACGACTGGCGCGAGGAGGTGTTTCAGGAAGTCGAGTGAAAACACCATTCCCCAGAAGCTCTGTGGGCCGGAACCGAGGCTCGTCATTCCGCTCATCGGAATCAGGTTCAGTTTTGCACCGAATATCCAGAGGACGAGGATGCCCATCCAGAAACTCGGGATGCTCCGCCCGACGAGTGCGGTCACGACGGCGGTTTTCTCGAACCTGCTTCCGCGATACCAACCGGTGAGGACGCCGAGCGAAATACCGATGATGTACGCGACGACGAACGCGGTC
Organism: Haladaptatus litoreus; assembly: GCF_900156425.1. GTDB lineage: Archaea > Halobacteriota > Halobacteria > Halobacteriales > Haladaptataceae > Haladaptatus > Haladaptatus litoreus. The sequence continues at coordinate 533,564 of NZ_FTNO01000001.1, read as the reverse complement.
AGCATCAGGACGAGCGTGTTCGGAAGGTACGTCACGAGTACGTCCACGACGCGCTCGTTCGTTTTGAACGAGCGCCCGAGGTCGAGCGTGAGCAGGTTTTCGATGTAGCGAACGTACTGCACCCATAACGGGTCGTTCAACCCGTAGCTCTCAACGAGACGTTGACGCACTTCCGGCGTCATCCCCGGTGAGATGATGTATGAGGTCGGGTCACCCGGCATGAGTCGGAACAGCATGAACAGCGCGGTCGCAACTGCCCACAGCGTCAACCCCAGTTGGAGCGTGCGTCTGACGAAGAAATCTAATTTACCCATTTAATTATTAAAATATTTGTGTTTCCGCTACTCCGACGACCCTTTGGCCTGCACTTTTCCGCCTTCGATGGAGTATCCGGCGTCCTCAAGGACTTTCTGTCCGGCGGCGATGCCGTCCTTTTCCTGGTATTTCTTCACGTCCGGGTTGCTGAATTTCCCGAAGGACTCGCCGATGAGGTTCCAGCCTTCCGTCGCGAAGCCGTACAGGATTTGTTTGTTGATGGCTTCCTTCGGAAGCGCGTGAACGGCGGCCTGTCTGACAGCTTTGTCGTCTAGCCCTTCCTTGCGGGTGTTCTGGCTGAAATGCCACCAGCCGTCACCAGGCGCGGATTTCACGCCGATGTTGCTCTCGCCCTGATTGTCGTTGAGTTGCTTGCCGATACGGGTGTACGGCAGGTAGTTCAAGTCGCCCTTCTTCAACAGCGACCAAACGGTCGAACTCTCCGGGATGATACGCCAGATTCTGCGGTTGAACTTGACGGGACGCCAGTGGCTCTCGTACTTTTTCAACGCGAGTTCGCTTCCCTTTTCCCAGTAATCGAACTGGAGCGGACCGCTTCCGACGGGTTCGTTGACCGACGCTTTTGCCGGGTTGCTCCTGCTTTCCCATTTGTGCTGTGGAATAATCGGAATCTGGTTGGAGAACACCTTGTGAACCGGGCCGACCGGTTCGGCAAAGTTCACCGTAACCCACTGGCCATCCACGGAAACCGAGTCGTACAGTTCCCACTGCGTCGAGTACAGCGGAATCTTGTTTTCTTTGATGTAGTCAAGCGTGAACTTCACGTCCTCGGGCGTCAGGTCTTCGCCGTCGTGCCATTTGTGACCTTCACGAAGTTTGTACCGAACCGTCGTGTCGTCGGGACGTTCCCAGTCCGTCGCCAGACTGAGTTTCGGGTCGGGTTCCAGCTTGGAGTTGATGCGCACGAGTTTGTCGTACAGCATCTCGAACTGGTGGATAAGCTTCGTCTCATTGTTGTAGCCGAGGACGCTCAGCGTTCCGAGCGTTTCGGCCCACGAACCGCGAAGTTCCTTCTTGCTGTTGTTCACCTCGACGTTGGTCATCGGCTCGAAGTGGTAGTACCCCGCGATGTGGTCGGTCCACCCGCTGACCTGCTGATTGTTGAACGCGACGATGTTGGGCATCTGAACGATGGGATGCATCGGCACGTCCTCGTTGATGGTCGCTTGAATCTCGTGGAGCATGTCGATACGCTTCTGCTCGTCGGATTCCTGCAACTGCGCCATCAGCGTCGGGTCGAGGTCTTTGTTGGTGTAGCCGGTGAAATTACCGCCGCCTTTGCCCGTGTTCGACGAGTGGAACTGCTCGGGCATTCTGCGTCCAGGGTCGATACCCAAGCCACGCGACCACGTCGCAAAGGAGTAGTTGAACTCCTCGGTGATTTTGGTGTACAAGGTACCCCATTCGAACACCTGAACCTTCGTGTTGAGTCCGAGGTTGTTGAGTTGGTCACCGATGAGGTTTATCGCGTCGTGGCGAGCGGGGTTGTAGTTCGCAGGATTGTTCAAGTACGAGTACTGTGGAAGCTCGTTTCCACCGCCCGAACCGCCACCGTTGCCATCTCCGTCGGAACCGCTACAACCAGCAAGAGCAGTCATACCACCGACACCAGCAATAGTTGAATATTTTAGAAAGTCACGTCGTCCGACATCCTTGTTATCGTTTACCATTTGCCATTAGTCACCAAGGAGGACTACTATATAAGCAAAATTGAACAGATTTTATAGGATTGTGTGGGAATATAGACAAGTACAAAAGAAAACATTAACCAAAAACACGGCTTTTGGTTACAATTTCTACCAATCCCCTTATCCACTGTCGGGCTTCTACTTGCGTGTTCGTCAGTCGATTCGAACGTGGGCCGTGAACCGAATCGCGGGGGCGGTAACTGCGTAAGGCAACATCGAACGATGCTTCGAACAGGTTCCGGTCACCGTCTCGCGTTGGACGCCGATGCCGGAGATAGAGGGAATATCGGCGAGGGAAACGAACACCGTTCCGTCGGTCAGCAAATCCTCTCTCGTTCCGCCTGCAATCGCGTTCCCGATTCGAATCGGGAACGCGATACGCTGTTCTGCCGCCTCGTCTTCGAAGTCCTGTGGGGTCGCTTCCGCAATATCCTTCGCGTACAGGACGCTCGGCGGCATGGAACTCGCGCGTTTCGTTCTGGTCGCTTCGTTTTCGATTCGCGGCGGTTCGACCGATTGGACGAACAAGTCGGCACCATCCAAGAGGGACGACTCACTCGCGTCACCTGCAGCAACGTCGAGATGACGACTGTGAATCCGGGGTGGGCGTTCGTACCCGATGCTCGGAACGACCGATCCCGCCGGAGTCGCTTCTTCCTCGATGGCTGACACCATGTCGTGAAGCTGGTTTCTCACGATTCCGTCCGAAACCAGCGTGACCGGCGACGTGGGACGACCTTCCGCGTCGTAGGCTAGTCCCGCCCACGACCCAGCGCGAACCGTATCCTCGATTGTGAGGTCGTCTGAGCCGATTCGGTCGCCGACGGAAAACGGACTCGACCCGAAGTAGGCACAGTCGATTTCGAGGTAATGCGAGAGCTGGTGGAACAGTTCGGCGGACGCTCGCGGCCCGAATACGATTTCAGTTTCGTCGCCGAACTCCGCGGACGATTCGACCGCGGTCGAATCGTCCGCCGCCGAACTGTCGTCGTCCATCGAATCGGCCGTCCCTGAGTCGGTTTTCTCCGTGCGCGACCCCCACTCGACAACCTCCCGAACGTCGGTCGCAAATTCCTCGAACCGGCCGGGAAGCGAATCCAAAAACGACGCTCCCGCGGTGCTTCCGAAATGACGCTGGTGTTTCGGCGCGTCGGACGGGGCGAAAAAGACGGTTACTGACGCGCGTTCGAGAGTCGTTCGAACCGTCGTGTCCGTCGTCGTCAACACGACACCGTGGATTCGGTTATCACGGTAGGACGCGGTTGCTCTGTCGAACTCCAATCCACCGACCGACTCGGAAAGCGCGGTTTTCACCAGTTCGAGTTTTTCCTCGGCGTCGAAATCGGAGAGCGACCCACCGACGGCCCATCCGGGATGAACTGCTTGATGAATCGTCCCGCGGTCGTAGCTTGCGGGGAGTCGTTGGTCGAGAACCTTCGCCGACCGAATCGACCGCTCGATGAGATTGTCCAGATGGTCTTCTTCGAAGGCGGTCGTAAATCGGTAGTCCGCGCTCCCCTCCGCGAACAGCCGCCACCAGACGCCGACCTGTGAGAGGTCGGTCGCCGACCGAATTTTCTCGGGGGTCGCCGACCCGTCGGTGCTTTCTCTGCCGACACATCCGACTTCCGCGTAGGCAACGTCCTCCTCGGATTCGAGTCGTGACAACACCCACTCGGCGGTTTCGATTCCTTGCGTCAGTTGCTCCATGGTGTTCGTTCGTCGCGGAGTGGTAAAATTTGTCCCACAATTGCGCGGATTTCTCCCATCCAAACCTACATTGCACCCGACTCCATCTGTATTTCCTACCACGCACAATGAACACAGTACCCACGACAGTCGTTGGCGATGCCTACACGAGTTCTCACCACTGGAATCTCCTTTGCAACCTCGTCGATTTGGACAATCGGATGGCCGGACAGGAGGGTGAAGCAATCGGGGCAGAGTTGGTCAAAGAAGCGTTCGAAAAACACGGCCTTCGTGACGCCTCGATAACCGAGTTCGAAATCCCCGGCTGGTGGCGCGAGTCGAGTTCCTTAACCGTCGAACACGACCGAACGCACGAGTTCGACGCCCAGCACGAAACCGTCTCTTTGCCGGGAACACCGAGCGGCGACGTGAGCGCCGAACTGGTCGATGTCGGTGACGGCCTCCCCGAGGATTTCGAAGAACACGACGTGGAGGGCAAACTCGTGATGGCGTCCAGTCTCACGCCGGACGAGTACGGCCGCTGGATTCACCGCGCGGAGAAATACGGCGCGGCGGTTCGCGGCGGCGCGGTCGGGTTTCTCTTCCGGAACCACTTGGACGGCAACCTCCCGCCGACGGGGAGCATCGGCAACGAAAACGGGCCGGGCGACATTCCCGCGGTCGGCGTCTCGAAGGAGGTCGGACATCGACTCGTTCGCTATTGCGAAGATGGCGAAACGACCGCCAGACTGACCGTTGACTGCCGGAACGAACCGACGAACTCCCGAAACATCGAGGCGGTTATCGGCCCGGACACGGACGAAGAAGTACTCGTCACGGCCCACGTCGATGCACACGACGTGGGCGAAGGCGCGAACGACAACGGCGTCGGAACCGTTCTCGTCGCGGAAATTGGACGATTACTGACCGAAATGGAAGACGAACTGGAAACCAAAGTTCGCTGTCTCGTCTTCGGCGCGGAGGAAGTCGGCCTGTTCGGCGCGTACCACTGGGCCGAAACTCGCGACACGGATTCTGTGAAATGCATCTTCAATATGGACGGCGCGGGCTACTCCCGAACCGCCGACGTCCACACCCACGGATTCGAACCCATCGGCGAGGCGTTCAAAGAAGTGCGAGACGAACTCGGCGTGCCAGTCGAAATCAACACCGGCATCCGCCCGCACAGCGACCACTGGCCGTTCGTTCAGAAGGGTGTCGCGGGCGCACAAGCACGCTCGATTGCCAAGGACAGCGGGCGCGGTTGGGGCCACACCCACGGCGATACGCTCGACAAACTCGACCGCCGTGACCTCCGTGACCTCGCCGTCGTCTTCACCGCCGGAGTCGTCAAACTCGCGGAAGAGAGCCGCGAAATCGAGCCAAAATCGGTCGCCGAAATCCGTGAGGCGACCGTCGAACAGGGCTTCGAGGAGGGGATGCGAAACTCCGGCAGTTGGCCGTTCGATGATGGAGAAATCGACGCAACCCCTGAGGCAACCGCGGAGGGCGACCGATGACGGTTCGACTCGATTACGATTCGTTCGACCTCGGCGGGATGACGTGGGAGGACGCGGAGGAGGCAATTCCGAACGCCGACTTCCTCGTCCTGCCTACCGGGAGCGTCGAACAGCACTCCATCCACCTGCCCGTCACGGTCGATACGCTCCGGGCTGAAGCCCTCTCGCGCGAACTCGTGGAATCCGCGTCGGAACACGACCTGTCGATGGTTCGACTGCCGACGCTTCCCTACGGCTACTCCGAACACCACATGAACTACGCCGGGACGATTACCCTCTCCGCGGAGACGTACATGCACGTCGTCGAGGAAATCGCCCAGTCGATGGCAAAACACGGCGCGAAACGACTCGTTCTGCTCAACTGCCACGGAGGGAATCGCTCCCCGCTGAAACTCGCTGGCGACCGCATCCAGCGCGACCACGGCGTCAAGGTGTTTTTCGTCCACTGGACGGATTTCGCCCGCGACAAGTTGAAAGAGCGATTCGGCGAGGAGTGGGGCCACGCAGGCGACCACGAAACGAGCGTCATCGAACTGTTCTACCCCGACCTCGTGAAATCGGACAAGAAGGAATCACAGACCCGAAAAGCGCGGTTCGAGGCCCGACAGTACACCTACTTCGACGACATCACGGAACAGGGCGGACTCGGCGACCCGACGGAGTCGGACGCCGAGTTCTTGGAGGAAATCGTAGCGGAGACGACCGAAAAGATCCTCTCGGCGCTGAGTGAGGATATGGAACAGGAAGGGTAATTCCCGACGACTACTCCATATTCCAGCGAACGACCTGCTCCGCTCCGGAGTCGGTGTAGGATAGCTGTACCGACGTGCCGAACGACGAAACGACTGCTTCCGGAACTTCGAACGCAACCGTGGTAGTAGCCGACCCGCCGGAGTTCACGGACGACGAGACGAACTGCTGCCAGTTTTCGGCGGCGGCTTCGGCCACGTCGTACTGCTCGCCGTTCGCCTGTACCGACGCCATCGCTCCCTCGGGAAGCGATTTGGCCTCCTGTGCCGTGTTCGTCGTTTCGAACGTCACGAGCAAGAACGTGTTTCCGTCGCTGGATTCTGCGGTCGTTCCGCCGTGGTCGTAGGAATCTGACGCGTCGGCCTCCGTGACGGCAACGTCGAGTCCGTCGGAGACGGACGCAGATTCACCGAATGCAACAGTTCGCGTCTCGCCGGTCGTCGTGGACGAATCCGACGTGGTCGTCTCGTCTGTCGTTTCGTCTGCCGTCGTTTCGCCAGTCGTCGCGTCTCCCGTCGTGGTATCTGTTTGGGTCGTTCCGGTCATCTCACCCGAATTTTGTGTCGTGGTTGATTGCTCCGTTCCGGTCGTGGTCGAACCAGTGTCGTCCCCGTCGGAGGAACACCCCGCGAGAAGAACCGCGCTTGTCGTAGCGATAAACGTGCGACGGTTCATGTCGCTTCGGCGGTTTCCGTTCGAAGTATAATGCACTATTGGCCGCAGGAATAGCATCAATTGTCGATGTGTTTCTAAGAATAAATGTAATTGTTTGGAGCAATTATAGATTTAATCAGACGACAGATATGACAACGTTGTCCGTCGCCACCGAACCCGCGTCGTCGGTCACGCGAAGCGTGACTCGGAACTCCCCGCACTCGGTCGGGGCGAGTTCGGTGGACTCTCCGTCGGTTTCGAACGCGCCATCGCCGTCGGTGTCCCACGCGTATTCCACGATTTCGCCGTCGCCGTCTTCGGATGCGGAGGCGTCGAGCGTCACCGTCTCACCTCGTTCTATCGAACGTCCACCGGCGTCGCTCTGAATCTGCGCGACCGGTGGTTCGTTCTGTTCGTCGCTGCCGTCGTCGCCTTCGTCACCATTTCCGCCGTCCTCGTCGTCTCCGCCGCTTTCATCGTCTTCGCCATCTTCGTCGCCGTCGTTGCCATCTCCCCCCGTAGTCAGCAGTTCCTCTTCCACGAGTTGCTGGACGAGTTTGGTGTGCCACTGCACTCGTTTGCCGATTTCCGTATCCTTGGAGGTGACCTCCACGAGGAACGCGTCGGCACCCGCGTCGCGCGCGGCCTTGTGGCTGAACAGTCCGCTTGGTTCGTTCGACGGTGAGGAGAATGCGCCGACCGAGAACGCGTAGTCGTCGCGCGAGACGTAGTTTCGGTTCAGGTATTGGGCGGCCGCCGCGGCGTCGTCGGACGCCGATTCGTCCCACGAGGTGAAGATGACCTGTCCGACGCCGCCGACCAAGTCACCGTCGTAGATGCCGATGGATTCGTGCAAGTCGATGACCACGTCCGGGTCGTACTCCTCGACGACGCCCCAGATGGCGCGAGCGAGTTCTGTCTCGCGTTCCGAACCCGACGGGAACTGTCGGTTGAGGTCGCTTTCGCCGCTCGCGGTGCGCGCGTCTGCCGCGACCGCTTCCGCGTTTGCCCGTGGAATCGTCACCAACGTTCCGCGTTCGATGTTCCACTGGGCGATTTTCTCGGCGGCTAGATAGCCCGCATTTTCGTTGCCGTGCATCCCACCGACGACCAGTGCGGTCGGGCCGGATTCACTCGCGGTCGTCACGTGTACCTCGGTTGCGTCGGCAGTGCCGCTCATGAGCGTGAACGAATCGCGCGCGAGGTCGTCTTCGCTTTGGCCGTTCGTCTGTGCCACACCGAGTCCGAGGAGTCCTGTGCATCCGACGGCAGTCAGAAACGTGCGTCGTGTCGTGGTCATGTATGCTCACCCCGGATGTAGAAAGCCTATGTTATCTTTTTTGGGGTTTGTTCAAAATTATGTGGAGAAGATGTACAATTAGCAAATAGTAATCCGAATACAGAAACTATTCAGTTATACTATGCAAAAATTCATAATGAACTATCCTGTTGATATTCTCCATCTTCGGCGGTATTTACACTCCTTTGTCACCGAAATTCGTTCGAGAACCTGCGGATAGCTGATTCGATTTCTCACGACAAAAAGTAGGCCGAAAATGCGGAGTCGAGGACAGTTCCACCACCGCACCAAAGAAGCATATTTCCGTTCCCGGCGGCGTTCCCGACGAGTGCGCCGAGCAGGGAACCCATCGAGGCAAATCCAATCGTCGCGGCGTCTCGTGCGTCGATTCTCATCGTCACCGGCCGAATCGGTTTTTCGGTACTGCGGGGTTCGTTCGAATTTCGAATCGTGCGCCACCGGTTTCGCTACCCGCTACCGAAATCGACCATCCATGCGAGTCGATGAGACTCTCGACGATGGCCAACCCGAATCCCGTCCCGTTCTTCTGGGTCGTGTGTCCCATCTCGAACACTTTGCCGCGCATTTCCGCCGGAATACCGGTTCCGTCGTCCTCGACGTGAAATCCGTTCTTCGTCGCACCGACGGTGATGGTTTCCGCCTCGCCGTGTTCGATGGCGTTTCGAAACAGATTCTCGAAGACGTGTGCCAGCAAATCCGGATAGCCGTCGAGGATGCGGTCGTCGGTTCGCGTGAGTTTCACCGACTCGGTTTCGACGTTCGACCACGCGCTTTCGGTCAGGTTGCTTAGACGAACCGGTTCTTTGTCCCGTCCCTCGGTGCCGTACTGCATCAAAGTGAGCGCGTCGTCGATGATAGCCTCCATTCGCAAAAGCGAAGAGAGGATGTCGTCGAGATAATCGTCGTCGGTGTCCATCGCCAGCATCTTCGCCGACCCTTGTGCCACAGCGAGCGGATTGCGAAGGTCGTGGGAGAGCAGTCTGGCGAACTCCTGTAGTTCCTCGGTTCGTTGTTCGGCCTTCAGTTCCGCAACCTTTCTCTGCGTGATGTTCTCGTGTGCGACGACGAGGTAGTCGTTGCCGCGCGTTTCGAATCGACTCGCGTGCATCAGAAACCAACGCTTCACTTCGGGCGAATGGCACGGATATTCGAACGAAAACGATTCCCGTTCTTCGCCGAGTATTTCTCGAAGCCCCGCAATCGCGGTTCGAGCGTACTCGTCGTCCGCTCCCGCACAGATGTCGATGTAGTTGTCACCGACCGTGTCGGCAGGCGGTCGAATATCGTTGGCTCGGCCGAACTCCTGCCACGCCCGGTTCGAAGCGAGTATCGTCGCGTCCGAATCGAGGATGGCGACGTTGAGCGTGAGGGAGTCGAGCGCCGGGCCGAGAAGATTTCCCGGAATCTGCATCTGTTCTTTGGTCACAGTTGTGGTACGTATAGCTTTGCCCTTCAGAAGAAAGCAGTCGCGAACTTAGAACCAGCTAAGAACCTAACTGGTCGTTCAATCCCCACTCCTCGGCGCGACGTTGGGCCTCCTCGCGCGCCTGTTCTCGAATCGCGTCGATTTTTTCGTCGTTTTCGAGAAACGCTTCCACTGCGCTAGGCGGGTCGTCTGTCTCCCTATCCGAAGTGAGACACTTTCGTTCCGGCGGTGCTCGCTCTCGCGTCCGGTCGGCTAATTCCGAGTCACCAGCCAACCGCTTGGCAGGCATTCCCGGCGGAATTTTCCAGTCGTTCGCATTGTTCCCCGTTTCTCCGCCTTCGACCGAAGCGAGTTCGTCAGCGGATACGCGAAACAGGTCGATGCTGTACGGCCCGGGCATGGCGAGGTCAGCGAGTGCGACCGAACCGCCACGGTTCGTTCCCGTGTGATAGACGAGGGTCGGAATACCAGCCTCGAAAGTGATGATACCGTGACCCTCGGCGTCCAACAGGAGCGAATCCTGCGGTTCGAAGACAGCGTATCCGGTCAGTTCGCGCTCCAGCACGGTTTCCAGCATCGCCGCCGGATGGCTGACGACGCGGGAGCGAACGAGTTCGCCGCGCGGGAGATTCATGGCGAGTCGGAGATGACGGCACTCCGGAAGCGTTCCGCGACGCCCGCGGAGTCACCCGAGCGAACGTCGAGGGTGCTGGCCGCGTTCTTGTACGCCCGTGCCGCCGGACTGTCGGGCGCGTGTGCGAGTAGTGGTTTTCCGGCTTGTCGTGCCGCGCGCGCGGCATCGTCGTTGGGAACTGTGGCAAGCGTCGGCCCGCCGAAATAGCGTTCGCTCTTGTCAGCAATCGCGGCCACGTTCTCGTCCTCGTGGACTTTGTTGAACAACACGCCTGCGGTTCCGGTGCCGTAGGAGCGAGCGTACTCCTGAACCTTCAGGCCGTCGCTCAGCGACGGAATCGTCGGTTGGAGGACGACGACGATTCGGTCGGCGAGAACGATGGGGAGAATCGCGTTTTTACTTCCGAGAGCCGCAGGTGAGTCGAGCAGAAGAACGTCCGTTTCGGCAGCGAGCGTGGCCACCACGTCCTGTAATCGATCAGGGTCGGCGCGCTCGAACGCGGAGAGGCTCGTTCCACAAGGAACGACGCGCATCCCGAATCGTTCGTACACGGCATCCTCGACGGATGCGTCGGCATCCTCAACGAGAAGGTCGTGAAGCGTCGTCTCCACGTCGGTTAGTCCCGCGTGAAACAATAGGTTCGCCATTCCCGTATCGGCGTCTACGACCGTCACGTCGTACTCTTCCGACAAGGCCATTCCGAGCGAGAGCGTACTCGTAGTCTTCCCAGTTCCTCCTTTGCCGCTCGCGACCGCAAACGCCTCGACCATTGTTCCATACTCGGTTCGTCATCAGTTAAAAAATCATCCACTTCGATGGCGGGCAAATCGTTGGTTTGGATGTGGGGGGCCAGTAGTGTATCAATCGAATCTGAAACGCGCAGATGACACACCGACCGTCAGCGGGGAAAATTAGAGGGAGGGCGTCGTCGGTACTGGTATCAGTAGCGATACGGTAGGGATGCACGAGCAAGCGACCGACGGCGACGCGAGTGGGGGTGTCGCAGAGTGCATCGAGGTGCTCCTACACTGGTTGAGTGGCGGTGACCAGTTGTGGAGTCGTGCGTTGGAATCGGTCGTTTGTCCGTTTCTCGTCCATCCCAACTTCTTCTACAACCTCCTCTGTCTAAAAATTTACCTTCTAGTTGGACATATGTTAAGATGATTTGCATCCAGGCGAATTTCGATACAGTTTTGAAACGAACATGTAGTAGCATACCATATGAGTCCTCCAAAAGCCGACCTTGCCACGCCGCCTCTCGCGCAGGTGTTCGTCTATCCTGCGCGCGTGAAGTTTCTCGCGGTGCTCGCGGACAATCCCGACGAGAGCTTTAGCGCGACCGAACTGGCGGAGCACGCTGGAACCGCCGCCAGCACGTGGACGAATCACCGGGACGACCTCCTCGAACTCGAACTGGTGGACGAAATCGACACGGACGGGGCGTATCCCGAATATTCGCTCGCTTCGACGGCCCACGCACAGCTTCTCCGCCAACTGTCCGAGGACATCGACGCCGTCCTCTACGAACTCAACGACCCACTTTCTGATGCAATCGGCGGTTTCGCCCAGTGAGACGGCCGAATACGAATTGATGCTATTTTGTAAATACTTACAATAATTAATCTTAATTCTGTATTATTAAAAAAATTATAAGAAAGTGGGGCCACATGTCTTAGTTGCAATGGCGACAAAAAACGCGATTGGGGAATTCGTTGCACAGCATCCACGACTACTTGGCGTCCTGTTCGCACTCAGTACATTGTTGGTGCAGGCAGGAAGCGTGATTGCGGATGGGGCAAATAGCGGCCCGTAGTTAGTTAATATCAGAAATTTGCAATTCGTCACTCCAGTACAATTGGTCCCCAACTTCAATAGGCCTGATTTCGCACGAAATCCACGAGTCGAGTTCGTTTTTAGACAAAGTTACCGTTGTCAGTGGTGCAGAAGCAATATACCGCTCCTGTGACCAATCAGGATGGAAATTGACGTGTGTTCCAAACCCGTGAATATCGTTTGGGAAAGTGTTAACAATCACTTCGAACCGGTCATCGTCACTTCGTGTAATATTGAGATGGAATGGAACCCCGCTCTCACTCTGCACGAGCGATAATCCACCATCTCCGAGCACGGTGTACTGATAGCCGTAGACAGATTGGTGGCGCGCAATCGACAGCGCGGCACGAAGGGGAAACCCACAGTTCAGCAGTCGCGCCAGTATTTTGCCCAGTTTGGTCGCCGACGGATTGCCGATGGGGGAAAGCGTGGCGACACCGCCGCGACTTCCCTTTTTGATGAGTTCGTACCCCTGCTGGTAGGACTCACAGGCGTTCAGGAGGAATGCGGTGGCGTTGACCTCCGTGAGAGTATGCGCGTCGAGCGACCCGTCGGCGCAGAGAAACCCGCGGTCGTCGATGTGGCCGATGTAGTGGACGAAATCGGACTGCTGAGCGAGTAGTTCCCGGAGTTCGTCCTGCGTGAGGTCGTAGTGGGCGGTCACGTCGAAATCGAGGAACTCCCGAACGCCGTACAGTTCCTTCACCACGTCCTCGTCCAGCATTTTGTCGTCGTTACAGACGACGTGAATGTCGATGGTGTCCAAGGTCGGAACGCGGTCGACTCGTCGCTCAAGTGCGGACAAATCGAGTTTGTTGACTTTGAGGGGAAATCCCGGCCCGGCCCACGCTTGTTCGATGACGTTCGGCATAGAATCGACCTGAAACACGTCCCGGTCGTCCACCGCGTCCCAGCCGTCCGACCCGCGAGCTAGCACGCCGGACGGCGGCGCGCGGAAGAACTCGCTCTGGGCGTCCGACATGGGTTTGACCGAGTTGGGATTCGGGCTGTCGGGAATCCGAGTGAGCGCGAGGTTGTCCGCGAGGTACGGCAGGTATTCCGCGTTTTCGACCGTTGGCGTGAGATCAACACCGAGTCGCCAATTCGGGATGTACGGCTCCAGCGTTTCGAACGGAACCGACAGATACGCGGCGAGTTGCTCCGTCAGCGGCGCGTCGTACAGTGCTGAAAAGTCGAGGTCAACGAGCGGTTCGACCTGCTTGCGTTCGTGCAAGTCAACTTGATAGTAGCCCTCGGTTCGAGTGAGACAGTCGAGGAAAAACGTCTGGCGAAGGACGCGGTTGACGGCTTCTTCGTAGCTCTCGGCACCCGTGAGTTCGTGTTCGAACTCGCCCGCGACCAATCGCGGGCGAGTTCCCGTGCCTGAAACGACCGCCGCCCCGAGATAATATGCGAGCGAAGCCAGCGGAAAGACATGTTTTCTGTCGGGTGGAACGACCAATGAAACAGCCGTATCGGGTCGAACCAGCCCATCTGGCGCGTCAAACTTCTCTCCACGCTTGATAAGTGGCGGATGCCCCCGCAGGGTCGGAAACGAGCGCTCCGGACTCGTCGTTTTCAGCGCCGACCCGGAGAGAGAAAGCGCGCGCATCACGTCCTCTACATCGTCGGTAACGGTTATCGTCCCCGCCGGTCGGTCGTGGTAGGAGCGCGCACCGACGCGGACGGACGTTTCTGCTCCGAAGTCGAGGACGACCGCGCCATCGCGCTGTTCGAGACGGAATCCGCTTTCGACGGCGAGATATAATTTCATCGGGGCCGTACTGAGTTCGATGAGATAGGTTCCGGGTTCGACACTCCGATTGTTGCCGTCGGAGGTTTCGGCCACCATTTCCCCGTTCTGCGTTCGAATCGTGACGGGAAGCAGTTTCGGTACGTAAAGCGTCACGGTTTCGACGGCAACCGCCGCATCGACCGGAAAATAGAACTGTTCGGTCGAAACTGCCGTCGGCTGCACGGAACCGGAGGTATAGAGCGCGAATCGGACGTTTTCGATAGGATCGTAGATGTCGAGCCCGTCGCAGTCAGGATGCCGCCGAAACTCCATAGCAAAGGAATATGAGTCGGTTATGATAGTTTTACCCAGTGGGTCGTCTCACCGAGGTCGGGGACGTGCCAGCGCTGTTCTGCCAGACCGGGTCGCTTGCGTAGTTCGATACGGGCGTCGAACAGCGGCGACAGTTCTTCCACGAGCGGGTCGTCGTCTGCCACTCGAAGGTGATAGTGCGCCATGCCGTGGACACCGCGGACGATGGCGGTGAGTCCGCGAAGGAACTGAGAGAAGGAGACGATGCCGTCTCCGCCGGACAGCACTTCGACCGAATCGATACCGAGACGAAGTTCGGCGGGCGAAAAGCCATCGTTTTGATCGTCGTACTGACTGATGACGGAAATCAGCTCGGAACGAAGGGTTTCCCGTGAGACGCCCTGTGCAGAGTCGGTTTTTTCGTCGCTCTTCGTGGCGCGATATTCGGTTCGTCGGTCGATGATTCGGGTGTCCGGGGAGTTCGGTTCGACCGGAAGGTGTGAGTCTGCACCGAGTGCGGTGGGGTTGGTGAGCGCGAGTACGCGCGTTCGTTGTCCCTGTCCGAAGAGCGTCCGACTGAATTCGGCACTCGTTTCTTTCGGCACGTCGCCGGTTACGAGGAGATTGCTGCCACTCGTTTTCAGTCGCGCAAGCCACTCAGTGAACTGCACGTTCTGCGTCGAACCCTCGCCCGACCCGCTTCGAAATTCGAGACGAGAACTCATTAGTGAGGCGAATGTTCCACGCAAAAATAAGGGTTCGGGATAGTGGCTGGCGAACCGCGAAGCGACTTTTTGTCGAGTACCTAATCGACCTCGTTACGAATAGCGTCGTGACCGTGAACCACACGAAGAAACGATGGCTTACCAGAACGCGATAGATGGTCTACCACAGCGCGGCAGATGCTTACCACGTGATGACGTTGCTTTCCAAATCGCGCGGGAAGTAGGTTAGCATTTCCGTGCCGTTCTCCGTGACCGCAACCGTGTCCGAATGGCGATAGCCGTAGGTGTCAGTGTACAGTCCCGGTTCGATAGTGTAGACGTGGCCGGGTTCCATTTCGGCGTCACCGTCGTCCACGTGGTCATCCCACCCGCGGTCGATGTACGGCGGTTCGTGGCCCCCCATGCCGATGTTGTGGCCGACGTGGTGTTGCGCGAGGTCGGTGACACCCTGTTCCTCGAAGTAGTTCCACACCTGTTGGTCAACGTAAGACAGGGAAACACCCGGACCGAGGGCGTCGATTGCGATGGTTTGAGATTCCAGCATCACCTCGAAGTAATGTTCTTGTTCGTCCGTCGGTTCGCCGACGAACATCGTCCGCTCCAGTTCGGAGTGATAGCCATCGACGTTCGCGGCAGCACCCGTGACCAGCACGTCGCCCTCCTCGATTCGGCGGTTCGCGGTGTGGCCGTGCGGAAGGGCAGTCTGTGACCCGGTGATGTATCCCGCGTGTGCAGGCCCACTCCCTCGTGTGCGTGGGACGTACTCGTCGCCGAGAGTATCGAGCATCGCTCGGGAAGCGTCCATTGACGCCCGTTGGCTGACGGTCGCCGGATGTGCGCCGG
Organism: Haladaptatus litoreus; assembly: GCF_900156425.1. Lineage (GTDB taxonomy): Archaea > Halobacteriota > Halobacteria > Halobacteriales > Haladaptataceae > Haladaptatus > Haladaptatus litoreus. Next base: position 518,098 of record NZ_FTNO01000001.1, on the reverse strand, counting down.
GTTCCGTGTAATCCGCGAGATACTGGTGTGCGAGATTCCCCCACTTGGCCGATTCGCGGATGAGGTCGATTTCGGCGTCGGTTTTCGCCCATCGCATTCTGTTCACCCAGCTCTGTGATTCGACGTCGACGAACTTCGAGAGTGCCGGACCATCGTAGCCCATCACGCCCGGTGCGCCGTCCGAATCCGCGACAACAGTCTCCGCGCCGAGTCCAGAGAGCATTTCGACAGCAACCTGAATCGGTTTACCACCGGGATAGTCGAAGTAGTGATGCACGGCGTCGATTCGCGGGTTCGGTTCGACGCGCTCTACTTCGAGACGCGGTACCGTGATTTCGATTCGTTCGTCGGTGACGGCGAGAGCGACCGGTCGTTCGGTCTGAATGTGGTCAAAGCCAGTGAGATACTCGATGCTCGTCGCGCCGAACCAGACACCTGCGTCGGCACCCTGTTCGCGTATCTTTTCTCGCACTGCTTCGAGACGATGGTCGAACTCCGAATCCGGAAGACGTGTAGCCATGCCATATCGTCCACTGGTGCGAACTAAAACCTTCACGTGACGGAAACCTACTCCAAATCGCTGTTACTGTCGAAAGGCGTCATTGCTCGTCGGGGATGGCGAGGCTACTCTCGTTTGGGAGCGTACTCTTTACTGCCCGGGTAACGTTGTCCGTTCGAATGCTCGTTCCCGACCTCGCGATGCAAACCGGGTCGGCGGTTCCGGAACTGACGGTGGAGATGGTCGTCGTGTTTGCCATCGCAGCGGCGGCCTTCGTGCTGTTCGCTACGGAAGCCTTTCCGCCGGACATTACCGCTCTCATCGTCATGGTCGTGCTTATCATCCTCGGGCCATGGACGGGAATCTCGCCCGAAGAAGGCATTTCGGGGTTTGCAAACGACGCGACGATTACCGTGCTGGCGATGCTCGTCTTGAGCGCGGGTGTCAGCCAAACCGGCGCGGTACAGCAACTCGGCGAACGGATGGCGTCGTTCGCGGGCGACGACGAGCGAAAGCAACTCGCGGCGACGTTGGCCTTCGCGGGGATTCCCTCGGGCGTTCTCAACAACACGCCAATCGTCGCCATGCTCATCCCTGTCGTCTCCGACCTCGCAAACCGGGGCAACACGTCGCCCTCGAAACTGCTGATTCCGTTGTCTTACGCCTCGATGGTCGGCGGGATGCTCACCCTTATCGGCACCTCGACCAACCTCATCGCCAGCAGTGTCACCGCTCAACTCGCGGGACAGTATCCTTCCCTCCATCGGTTTTCCATGTTCGAGTTCACCGGACTCGGCGTCATCGTCTTCGTCGTCGGCACCGCGTACATCATGACGATTGGACGGCGACTCATTCCGGAACGACTCAGTCCGGAGGAGGATATCCTCGAAGAGTACGAGTTGACGCCGTATCTGACCGAAGTCATCGTGGACGCGGATTCGACGTTCGTCGGTCAGACAGTCGAGGAAGCCTTAGAAGAAACCGACCTCGATGTGGACGTCGTTCAACTGGTACGAGAGGAAGGGACGTTCATGGAACCCCTTGCAGGAAACCGGATCCGACCGGGCGACATCCTCGTGGTTCGCGCTGATTTCGGCACGCTCCGCGAACTAATGTTAACCGAAGGGCTATCGCTCGTCGCGTTTTCGCAGGTGACCGAGGAAGAACTCGGCCCGGAACAAGAAGGCCAGAACCTCGTTGAACTCGTCATTCCCTCGTGGTCGTCGCTGGTCACCGAAACGCTGGAGAGCACGACCTTCCGCGAACGGTACGATGCGAACGTGCTCGCTATCCGCCGCGGGTCGGAGCTCGTGCGCGAACGAATGGATAGGACACAGATTCGTCGAGGAGACACTTTGCTCGTGCAGGCGACGCAGAACAGCATCAACCGACTGACGATGGATAGAGATTTCATCGTCGCACAACTGGCAACCGAACCGGACTACCGCCGCGCGAAAATCCCGCTCGCCATCGCCATCATCCTCGGCGTCGTCGGACTGGCCGCGCTGGGAATCTTCGACATTCTCACCACCGCGCTCGCGGGCGTCGTGGCGATGATTCTGACGGGCATCGTGAAACCGAACGAACTGTACGACTCGGTCGAATGGGACGTCATCTTCCTCCTCGCCGGACTCATCCCCCTCGGTATCGCGTTCGAGGGAACCGGCGCAGCGAACCTCGTCGGGGCGGTGGTCGCATCGAGCGCCGACTTTCTGCCCGCAATCGGCGTCCTCTGGGTGTTTTACGTCATCACGACGCTCGTCACTGCGGTGGTCAGTAACAGCGCGAGCGTTATCCTCATGATTCCCGTCGCCGTGGAGGCGGCGACCCGCGTCGGAGGCGACCCCTTCGCGTTCGTCCTCGCGGTGACCTTCGCTTCCAGCGCGGACTTCATGACGCCAATCGGCTACCAGACGAACCTCCTCGTGTACGGACCGGGTGGATACAAATTCACGGACTACTTTCGCGTCGGTGCGCCACTGCAGTTAGTGTTGTCAATAGCGACTGTTTTCGGAATTGCCGTCATTTGGGGCGTCTAAAATCGTAATACAACCGGTGTCAGTGCAACTACTTGGTTTCACTCGAGCTGGATTGGAGCACCCTAACCATCGAAAGCTAGTGTTTACGAACGAAGTGTCCTCGCTCTCGCATTGTTCGTAGCAAAAATCTGCCCTCCCCGATTTGAACAGAGTCGGACATTCCGGGTATGTGGCCTTCGGCCATTCCGGGCGTGCGGCTGACGAGCTCAAATCTGTTCGGTCGGATTTTCGCAGTAAAAGTCCGCCCTCCCCGATTTGAACGGGGGACAAGTCGATCTACAGTCGACTGCTCTACCAGTCTGAGCTAAGGGCGGGCACGCACTTTCACCTAATCCCGTCCCGGACTTAAGAATTATTATTCGAGACGGCGTGGTGGACACACGGAAAGGTTCAAGTATGATAGGTTGTGTGTATCGGGGTAGAGACAAGATCAGGTGGTCGACATGAGCAAAATCACATTCCGCGCGGACGACGACCTCGTCAAGCGACTCGAACCGCTCGACGCCTCGAAGAGCGAGGTCATGCGCGAAGCACTCCGCGGCTATCTCGACGGCCACGGCGAATCAGCAGAGCAAACAGACGGCAGTCTCGATGCTGTCGTCGCAGAGCGCGTGGACGACCTCATCGACCAGCGACTCAGCCCTCGTGCGAGCGAGAGCGCGCGCGACATCAACGTAAACGTCACCGTCGAAGGTGCTGGCGAGATTCGGGCAACGGAACAAACCCCGGCATCGGGTGAAACGACGAATCGTCCGCGTCGGACAGCCGACGACACGGGTCAGACCGAGAACACCTGCGGTCAGTGCGGAGAGTCGCTCGATTCGGGCCACGTGTACTGTCCGAACTGCGGTGAGAAGGCGACACACCGTGTGTTCTGTGACTGCGGCGACGAGCTTCGGTCGGACTGGGCGTTTTGCCCCGGATGTGGGCGAAGAACGCCGTCAGCGGACGTTTTGGATTCGTCGTAAAACGATTGTTTTACAACCGCCGTTAATTATATATACTGCGGCTTTGTGGATACTTCCACGTAAGACGATTGTCTTACGCCGACTTCGAATCGGCCAAAATATCGCGTGTTGGCCGCTAATACGGCGTAAGACGGGAATTGGAAGCGTACCGCGTGTCGTCTTACCATACAAGGGGAATCCACTATGGAGCGCGTGACACTACGAATACCAAAACAGCAAATCGAAGAAGTCGAACAGATGGTCGAAACCGGCGAGTTCCCGAACCGAAGCGAAGCGATTCGGGCCGCAGTCCGAGATATGCTCAACGAGCACGACGGAAACGGAACCGAGACCACGAACAAGCGCACTTGGGCGAAGGTGTGAACGATGCAGGACATCGTTCAAGAAGCACTGGAAAACGCCGAAAGCGAGCAGCGCGAGATGGACGCCGTTACGACTGGCGACGAGTTCGGTGACCCGCGAATCGTCATCGTCGGCTGTGGTGGTGCCGGAAACAACACCATCAACCGCCTGTACAACATCGGCGTCGATGGCGCAGACACCGTCGCCATCAACACCGACAAACAGCACCTGAAGATGATCGAAGCCGACACGAAAATTCTCGTCGGCAAATCCCTCACCTCGGGTCTCGGCGCTGGCGGCGACCCCTCGATGGGCGAGCGCGCCACCGAGATGGCACAGGGAACGGTCAAAGAGGTTCTCGGCGATGCCGACCTCGTCTTCGTGACTGCAGGCATGGGCGGCGGAACCGGAACCGGTGCCGCACCCGTCGTCTCGAAAATCGCCAAAGAGCAGGGCGCAATCGTCGTCGGCATGGTTTCGACGCCGTTCAACGTCGAACGTGCCCGCACGGTGAAAGCCGAGGAAGGGCTGGAAAAGCTTCGCAACGAAGCGGACTCCATCATCGTCCTCGACAACAACCGCCTGCTCGATTACGTCCCGAACCTCCCGATTGGCAAGGCGTTCTCGGTGATGGACCAAATCATCGCCGAAACGGTGAAAGGTATCTCGGAAACCATCACTCAGCCGAGCCTCATCAATCTCGACTACGCCGACATGACCTCAATCATGAATCAGGGCGGCGTCGCAGTGATGCTCGTCGGGGAGACACAAGACAAGAACAAGACCGAAGAAGTGGTGCGCGATGCGATGAACCACCCACTGCTCGACGTGGACTACCGCGGCGCGTCCGGCGGCCTCGTCCACATTACAGGTGGCCCAGACCTCACACTCAAAGAGGCGGAAGGCATTGCGGCCAACATCACGGAACGCCTCGAAGCGAGCGCTAACGTCATCTGGGGTGCACGCATTCAGGAGAACTACAAGAGCAAAGTCCGAGTCATGGCGATCATGACTGGCGTCAAAAGCGCACAAGTGCTCGGCCCATCGACGCAGAAACAGGCCGACCGCTCCCGACAGAAGATGCGCGACGTGGACGCACAGTCCTACGACGCCAGCAGCAACGTCGAAAAATCTAAAGCTGGCACCTTCGGCACGCAGAGCGACGGCGGCCGGGACGAAGTGGAGCAGAACAACGGTCTCGACGTTATCCGGTAATTCGCTTTTTCTCTCCCTTCTCTTTCGCAAACAGCGGATTATTATTCTTCACTTACCGCTAGTGGCAGAAACCAACAAACTTCGATTACACCGCGTGAATCGACTCCACCAACGCACATTTCCGGCAGATGTCGCCCGTCGTGGAGGCACCGCACCGCTCACACTCGTTGATTTCGCGTTTGCCGTCTCCGATGCCGAATTCGTCCGCAGCGACCGCGGCGAGTTCTTCGTACCCGGCCATAATCGAGTGGCGGGTTCCGGGATGGTTCTCTTCAAGCGAGAGCATCAACTGCTGGATTTCGGCGCGATACGCCTCGCTTGAGTGCGGGCATTCGGTGATGTGTGCCGGGAGATTTTCGAGGTGGGCGTACAGCGCGACCTCCTTTTCCGGAACGTCGCGAAGCGGTTTCGCTCGGGGGACGAACGAATTTTGGTCGTTTCTGGTTCGCGGGCTGTCGTCGTTTTCGTCGTCTTCGTCGCTCTCTGTGGAAGAGACGCCAGAAGGCGTCTCTTCCGCGAACTTCCCGAGGCTGGCGTCGAAATGCTTGGCGATTTGAGCGACATCGCCTTCGAGGAAGTTCATCAGCGCGGTTTCGGCCTCGTCGTCCAGATTGTGTCCCGTGAGCAGTTTGTCGGCCCCGTACTCCTCGGCGTATTTCGAAAGCAAGTCCCTGCGGAACACGCCGCAGTAGGCACAGGCAGCCATGCTCTCGGGGTCTTTTTCGACTACGTCGTCCATTCGCACGTCGAACTCCTCCTCGTAGGTGACGACCTCGTGGCGAATGTCCAACTCGTCGGTGAGTTCGAGACAGGCGTCCAAACTCTTGTCGCGGTAGCCTTCGATACCCTCGTGAATCGTCAGCGCGACGAGTTCGACACGCGGGTCGTTTGCAAACGTGTCGTGGAGAATCTGTGTGAGAACGACGCTGTCTTTCCCGCCGGAAAGGCCGATGAGCCACGTTTGTGGCTCGTCGGGCGTAGCGGATGCGGGAAGGAGGTTGTCGTCGCGAACCCGTCGTCGAAGGCGCTTTTCGACCGACCGACAGAAATGGTCTTCACAGAGATGAAGCCCCGAATAAGCCGCGTGCATCACCGCCTCCCGTTCGCACTTATCGCAGTCCATTACGTGTGGCTTTCGTCGCGGGCCGTTTCACGGTTTCGCTCCGCAGTAAATCGAATATCGCTATACTAAATTCCGATGAGATAATTTTATTTATTATTATGGAAATGTCGAAATCATCCCCCACTTCTGGACCTGAGCGAATAATAGTCGTTTCGTAGTTGAATTTCTTATAATAATTTCTAGATGGCGGTTTCGCCGACACCGATGGTTGAATTGACGATGCGCTGTCGGTTGAAGTGAAAGAATATGGGCAGTAGCGGAATTTTAACGCCAAAATAGGAATCGGTTACTGTTGGCCGGTATCTGCTACTGAACTGCCAGTAGACACCGATTGCAGCCGGTTTAAGGGACGAATAATAAACGTTATACTTCCCGTTCGTTGATTTCATGGTTCGACCCTCCGATGAAACACGGCGAACTTTTCTCAAACTGACCGGCGTCGCGCTCGGCACGGCGGGGCTTTCGGGGACAGTCACGTCCGACGCGCAGAGTTCGGCCCAACAGGACTGGCCGACGTTCCAGTACGACGCCGGAAATACGGGCTACAATCCTGTTGGAGGTGACCCGGGTTCCGGGGCGTGGATAGCGTGGAGCGAACACGTGTGCGACCGACGCCTGTTCGCGCCAACCGTCGTCGATGGAACGGCCTACGTCGTGGACACCTCGGGGGTGCTGACCGCATTCGACACGGAAACGCGGGAAACGCGCTGGACGGCGAACGTCCGCGGATTGGACTACGCACCGACTGTCCTCGGGGACACGGTCTACGTGGCCGGAACCGACATACTCGCGCTCTCAACGAGCAACGGAAGCAAACGGTGGCGATTCGAAATCGGCGTTACGGAAAGCTCTCCGATAACGACCGCCGACGGGACGCTCTTTTTCAAAACCAGCGATGCAAACGGACAGGGTATTTGCTGGGCGATAGACGCGGAGACGGGAACCGAACGCTGGCGAATCCGCATTCCGAGCGGCAAGGAGGGCGAAGTTCCGAGCGCCGAAAACGTCCCGCCAGCGGTCGTGGACGGCGTCGCGTACTTCGTCGATAAATCGGACGTGTACGCCTTCGAGGCCGAAACCGGAAATCCCCGATGGCAGACCAGCGTCGATGGGGCCATCAACCATGCACCGACGGTGGCCAACGGAACCGTCTACGTCTGCGGGGAACGCGTGTTCGCCCTCTCGGCGGACGATGGAGCCACAGACTGGGAAACGAGTGTCGCGGAGTCAGCACTCCTCGCACAGTCTCCTGCGATTCTGGACGATTCGGTCATCATCACGGACGGTCGGGAGGCGCGTGCGTGGTCGCTCCACTGCGAAAACGGGGCGAAACAGTGGTCGTTCGAAGACGGAGGCGACTCCGCCGGGACGCCGGTAATCGCTGACGGAACCGTTTACATCCCAATCTCCGGTGACGACGCACTGGTCGCGGTTGACGTGGCGACCGGTGAACAACGCTGGCGCGTCCCGATTCGAAACCTCGGCAATTCGTGGCTTCCCGCCGCAGTCGGCGACGACATCTACGTTACCGACCGTGAAGGATTCCTATACGCGATACGCGACTCGGCGCGACTCGATTGGCGTGCAGACCGAACCGGAACTCTCGCGGTCGGTGAAAACGTCTATCTCGCGAACGACGAACTGGTCGCCTTCGACTCCGAAACCGGCGAAACACGATGGACGGTAGACGACGGAAGCGCACCGACCGCAGAAAACGAACTGCTGTACGTTGCAGACGGGGAGAACGTCGTCGCGTACACCGCGGACGGAAGCCAACAGTGGCGTGCCGAATGCGACGGGGAAATCGCTACCGAGCTAGCAGTCACGGACGAAGCGGTGTTCGTCGGGGGCGACGGCTGGATTGATGCCTTCGACGCAAAAACTGGTGCAGTGCAGTGGCGGTACAGAGGTGACTGTGGAAACCTCGGTTCCGTTACGCACGTCACGGCGCGCGAAAATCGTGCTTTCGCCGTCATGGATGGCCGGGTCCTCGCGCTCGAATCGGGTGGCGTGCGGTGGGTTGCTGGTGAGAACGTCTGTGTAATCGCATCTGGTGACGCGGTGTACACCGGAACCGACGAAAACGAAGTCGTCGCATACGATTTCGACGGCAACGAACTGTGGCGAGTGACCCCGGAAAACGGGGAGTCTATCAGTCATCTCGTTACGGGCGAAGCACACGAAGATGGCGTCTACGCCGTCACGACCAGCGTGACGAGCATAGGAACCGACAGCAGAGAGTGGCTCACCGCACTCCACGACGGCGAAGAACGATGGTCGTTCCACCCGAAATTCCTCCCGTTCGGGTCGCTCTGTGAACCAGTCGTCGCGGACGACACCGTCTACGTCGGTGCCAGCGACCGACGAGTGTACGCGCTATCGGCGGCAGATGGAAGCGAACTCCGGCGGTTCGAAACCGGCGGTGAAGTTCGAAGCGTTGCGGTTGATGCGGACGAGGCTGGTGACAGGGTGTACGCCGCCAGCGACTTCGTGTATGCGTTCGAATAGCTGACATCGTTTCGCTATTCGATTCTCGCAGACACTCGTCCGACCCACGGCCCGGTGACGTAGATATTGTACTCGTCGGCGATAATTCCCGAACCGACGTCGGAGCGTGGCGACCATCCACACTGGTTTTCGACGTTACTTTCCGCGACGTAGTACCGATGTGTCGTTTCTCCGGTCGCTGTATCGAGGCGATGGACGGTTCCGCGCTGGTCGAGAATCCAAACATCAGTACTGACATCTATAGCCGCAACTGCTTCTTCGGCGGTGTACTGCCACTGTTCGGTTCCGTCCGATTTGGCAACCGCAGTGACTGCCCCCGTCCGGTCGCCAACCAATAACGAATCTCCGGTATCGACGACATCCACGATGGCTCCCGATGCATCGACTTGCCATTCTTTCTGGGCGGATTCAGCGTCGAGTGAAACGATTGCACCCTCCAACGTCGTTACGTACACGACGCCATTTCCAACGATGGGCGTGCTTCGAACCTCGCCGGGGATGGAAGTAGACCAGAGCGATTCACCAGTCACTGCGTCGAACCGATATACGTGTCCGGATTCGGTTCCGGCGACGACCGACGTGCCGAAACGAGCAGGGCCAGCGAATGACGTCCCTGAAACCCGATTTGCCCATCGTTCGGTTCCGTCGCTTGTATCCAAGGCCACGACGCGGTGCGTGTACGTGCTGCTGTCCGTCACATCCGGGGTGGACAGTTCAGAGTGAGAAATACCGACGAAAACCGAGTCGTCGATAACGGCGGGTTGACCCCACGCACCGCCGCCGAATTCTTCGAGGCCACCCGCGTCGTAGTCCCACTTTCGATGGCCGGTTTCGAAATCGAGAGCGTACACGTGGTCGGTGCCCGTGCCGACGTAGACCGTATCGTCGTGGACAAGCGGAATCCCCGCACCGGAGCCTTTGACGGTGTAGACCCACTGTTCTTGTCCATCGTAGCTATCGGCGCAGATGATTCTAGAAAGAATCCTATCGCCCATCCCAGTGTAATGTTCAGAGGCAAGGATTTTACCCCCGTGTTTTACCGGTGGCGACCAATACCGTCCATCTATCGTCCACAGCGACTCGTCCAGAGTCGGACATCCGTCATCGGAGAGAAACCTGTACCCTGCAAACGTCGTAAAACCGGCGGTTCCCGCCGTGAGGAGGGCGCGACGGCGAGTCATCCGAGACATAGCTATTTCCTTTTCTGTTCTCGACAAGAATGTTATTATTTTGGTATGACTCTGCTTGGTCGGTAGAACTCCAAAGTCCACCGCTATCGGGTCGCGCTGTAGACCAAAAATGTGAGTGTGCGGGTCGTGGAGCGTCAGTTACGGCGTTTCGCTTCCGCGACGGCGTCCGGCGCGTAGATGACTCCCGCCCCGATGTCGGCATCGCTCTTGCCGTTGCTGTACCGAGCAGTGTTCTCGATAATGCTTTGAACCTGTTTTGCGCTCATATCGGGGTTGACCTCGCGGATGAGTGCAACGAGTCCAGCAACCTGCGGGGCCGCCATCGACGTTCCCGCGTACCACGCGTATGCGGTGCCGTCGTTCAAATCCGGCGGAACGGTCGAGTAAACCAGGTTAAGTGGATACGGCCATTCCGTGTCGCTTGCGAGCGTCTTTTCGAGCGTTTCGTAGCCGCCGCCGGGGGCGCCGACATCGATGTCGCTGGTGCCGTAGTTCGAGTAGAACGCGAGTCCGTTGTCTGGCCCTGTCGCAGAAACGCTGATGGAACCCGGAACGCTGTTCGGGAGGGTGTAGTAGCCTTCGTGCTGGAGGTCCGAACTGGCGTTTCCGGCACTGGTCGTCACGACGGTTCCGCGCTGAACGGCGGATTGGATGACCTTTTGGTAGGCGACGTGTTCGCCGTTTTTGTGCGCACTGCCTTTGATGACGCCACCGCCGAGACTCATGTTTGCGGAATCCGCGCCGATGTTCGCCGCGTAATCGATTGCGCTCAAAATGTCGAAATCTGTCGTCCAGAGCGTCGTCACGGTGACGCTCTCGTCCTCGCCGTCGCCGTCAACGTCGTACTGGTAGTCGTCCAGTCGTTTCCAGTAGAACACGCGCAGTGGAACAACGTCAGCGTCCGGGGCCATTCCTGCGATACCGAAATCCTCGCCGACGGAGGTGTCGTCGTGTTTCGCCGTTGCGATACCGGCGCAGTGAGTTCCGTGAGAATCGACGTCGTCCGCGGCCATCTGAGAGCGCCTTTCCGGAGCACCGAGATAGGTGTAGGATTCAATTTCCTCGTCGCCCGGCGGCAATCTCGCCTCGATGGTAGTGTCGCCATCGACGGTGGGACTGCCATCCGGACTCGACACCCCGTCGGCCCGGAAGAGTTGCCCTCGTTCGACCCGGTTTCGGAGGTCGGGATGGAACGTATCGATTCCCGTGTCGATGATGGCGACGGTTCGTCCGTCACCCGTCGAACTATCGTGGGCCTCGAACGCACCGGTCGTATCGGCTTGCTTGTCCCACTGAATATCCGCGTACTGTTCGTCGAGGGATTCTTCCGTCGATTGCAGTTTGGGGCCAACCGCGCGATAGCCGATATTCGGTTCGACGTGCTTGACGCCGTTGACTTCTTGAATCGTGGCTTTCGACTCGGCGGCAACGAGCAGGACGCGGCCATCGGCGACACTGCCTTGCACATCCACGCCCGACTGTTCGAGTTTCTTTCGACCGCCCTTTCCCCCGACGGTGACGACGAACTGTGTTCGTCCGTCTGACGCACTCGTGACGCCCATCGCCGTTAGTGCGACGGCCCCGGCACCGACGCTTTTTACGAAACTTCTTCTGTTAAGTTTTGCCATAGCAAACTATGCACTCCATCCTTCACTATATGTTTTATCTATGATTTTAGAATATATCAATTTAATTTATAACGGATTATTATTCTATCTGTCATGGTAACTGATACAACAACCGCGGTATGACATTGAGAACAAACAAGCGGCAATCGACTGGGAACAGCGAATAGGCTATTCGTTCGGCATGAAAGGGTTCGGCTATCCACGACAGATTTGCCCATCGCCGAGCCGAGAGTGTCGTCACGAAGGCGGTACCAATCGTTTGATGTGTAACGACAGATAGTCCCATTTTCTTCCAAGATATCTTCAAAAGAACTGAAATACCGATTCTGCTACCGTCATCTCGGTGAACATCTCTCTTTCTGGTTCTGGGTCGAACACCCAATACAGTCGTTCTTCGTACTTTTCACACGAATGTATTCATCGTAATTTATAATATAGTAGTCTATTGTGAGTGTTTATTGTACTGCATCCCTTCGTAAGATAATACAGTCGGTCAGCAGTTGCCCGGTTGAGGTATCTTCAACAGTGACAACTATGAACTATGACAATGACAACCCGCTGACGCGCAGAGGGATGATGAAAGGTATCGGCGGCCTCGCCGCACTCTCGATGTCCAACGCAACCATCGGAGACGCACAGGCCGCGTTGAACGACCCACTTCCGAGCGACCCACACACGGCGGATACGTATCGGTCAATCGTGGATGCAATCGTCCCCCGAACGCCGGAACTAGAGGACGAACTCGGCCCGGAACACGTTCCCGGTGGACTCGATGCCGAGTTGGAGAAGTTCCTCATCTGGGATTTCAACCACTTCCAAGAGATTCGTACAGAGATGGTCACCGAAAAGACGGATTCTCTCTTGGGCCTCGAAATGCCCGTGACCATGTTCGAAACGGTTCTCGACACGACCGGACTTGGTTCCCCGCTCGATGCGTTACTCGACCTCGCAGACCTCAGTCTGCTCGACCTCCTCGACCTCGATTTGGACGGAGATGCACTCGAAGAACATCTCACGTTCGGTGCCGTGGAACGATTCGAAACCGGTTTCGTAAATCTCGACACGACAGCAGAAGGGGTTGCCGAGTTCGAAATCCGCGTGGAAACTTCGGACGAGGTGTACCACCAAGTGCTTCAAAACTACCCGTATGCACCAGCGTTCACGCTCGTTTTCGACGTGGTCGCGGCGGAGTTCCTCACCAAGGGGAAAAATCAGGAACCCGCGAGTTTCAACGAGAAGTTTCCGGCAGGTGGGACGTTCACCAAACTCGCCCCACGCGACCGACTCCGCTGTCTCTGGACCATCGTGGAAGACGGCGTGATAGACGATTTGGACGAGTTGCTGTCCCCCTTGGTACCCGACGTGGGTATCCTGAAATACGTCGTGATGGCCGTCAACGGACTCCATGGCTTCGGCTACTACACGGAATGGTCTGGCTACGGAAGTACGAGCACCAACACGCCGAACGAGCGGGAGTTGCAGAAACCCGCTGGCGAGGTGCAGAGTCGCAAACAGAGTGACTATCCGGGGCCTGCGCCCGGTTACGCGGCGAACTGGCGACACGCCGTCGATGGCGGGTTTACCGACCCAGATGCGGACGACCTGAACCTTCCGGATGACCTAACCGGCGATGATGTTCTCGACGGAATCGGAGGTGACACCTGATGCAAGACCCTGATGTCGTTATCGTCGGCGCGGGTGCCGACGGCCCGGCCACTGCGTGGAAACTCGCCAACGACCACGGCTTGGACGTTCTCCTGTTGGAGGGCGGGCCGTGGCACGGAAACAAGAAATGGCCGAAACCGCACGCCGACGCGGGGGGAACGGTGAGTACCGACCCGGACGACCTCGACGGAAAACTGCTCGACGAACAGTTTACACACCGCGAAGCCGACGCGAACGACCCGACGTGGGGCTACCTCCGAGTCGGCCCTGCCGACCACTCACGCGCCCCGTGGTTTCGAAATCTCCACCAGAACGCGTTCATCTGGCAGGTCGGGGCGGTCGGTGGCACTTCACTCCACTACTTCGCAAACCATCCGCGAGCCTATCCGCACGCCATCGACGAGCAACCACACTGGCCCATCGACTACGAGGAACTCGTTCCCTACTACCAACTCAACGAGGAGTTGACGAGTACCCAGCAAGCCCCGATGACCGGCAAGGAAGAGGTGTTCATCGAAGGGGCGACGAACGCCGGCTATCCCCTCATCGAAAGCAAGAACGTCACCGAAACCGGGTGGCGGCCACAGGCCAACGCCGTCGAAGTTCCCGGTCGAGAAACCTCGACTGGGGAACCGCTCGATTCCGATTACAGCGGGTCGTTCAGCTACGACGACGGCTTCCGCGGCGACACCCTCGTCGGCGACCATTTTCAGGGGTCGTCAACGCCCGTGGATGCACCAGTGCGCGACAAGGCCCGGAAATCCAGCAACGTGGGCTACGTCCCGCGTGCGCTCGATACAAATACCGACCCCGAAAAGGGGAACGTTGCCCTTCGTCCAAACGCCTACGTCACCGACATCGAGACAGTGGAGGGTGCGGGCAGTCTCGAAGCGACCGGCGTTACCTTCCGCGACAGCTGGTCCGGGCAGACACAGACGGTGAGCGCGGACACCGTCGTTCTCGCCGCAGGCTGTATCGAAACTCCACGGCTCTGGCTCAACTCCGGCCTTCCGGACGACGGATGGGTCGGCAAGGGACTGACGACTCATTGGTTCGACTGGGTCGTCGGCGTGTACGACGACGAGACGGTTGCGGACATCAATCCGGAATCACAGCACATGGATCCGTACATCGGGCAGAACTCCGCCGTCCGCTTCGACAAACCCGGCGTCGGCGGAATGGAGGATATCGGAATGTCCCCCGGTCTCGTCTCCTACGCGGACTATCTGTTCAGCCAAGCAGGATACAGCTTCGACACACCGGTTGACCCCGACGAACCGTGGGATACCCGTGGCTACGTCGTCGGGAAGGAACTCAAGCGCAGGATGTCGGACTACAGGCAGACGAAGGCACTGCTGATACTCACTGATGACCTGCCGCGCCAGAACAACGGTGTGTCGCTCGACACCACGTTCAGCGACGAACACGGTGCGGTTCCGAACGTCAAGTGGGAGCCACATCCGGACGACGACGCGAAGCGCGACGAACTCTCCCGAATCGCGGCCCGAATCCACAAACAGGCCGGGGCCGAACACGTTCATCGGTGCGACTGGCCGCCGCTCCTCCTTCACATGCAGTCGTCGATGCGCATGGGCAAAGTCCTCGATTCGAACGCCGAGGCGAAGAACGTGAATCGCCTCTTCGTCGCCGACCACTCGGCGCTGGCGAACGGTCTCGGCGGCCCGAACCCGACGAACAGCGGGCAGGCACTCGCACTGCGAACTGCCGACAAAATCGCGGACATCTACTTCTAACGGGCGGATTTTTGCGTTTTTGCATTCACGCCCTCGAACCGACTTATTCGTCGTCGAGTCGTTTCTGCCACTCTTGCACTTTCGACATCAACTCGATTGGCGACACGTCGGCGACTTCGACGCCCGACAGTTCCGACAGCACTGCCTCGGTTTCGGGGTTGATTTTCTGCTCGTCGTCCGGTTGGTCACCCTGTTCGTTTTCTTCACCACTCTGCTGGAACTCACCGCTTCCGAGGTCGAAAACGGCCTGCACGGGTTCGCTTGACGCGCCGCCTTTTGCCTCGATTGCCTTCTCCTGTCGGAGTTTGTCCAGCACGTCGCGGGAGCGTTCGACCACCGGAACCGGCACGCCAGCGAGATCTGCAACGTGAATTCCGTAACTGCGGTTGGTCGGGCCGTCGCGGACGGTTCTGAGGAAGGTTACGTCGCCATCTCGCTCATCTGCCGCGACGTGGACGTTGGCAACCCTCGGGAGGTGGTCTGCCAACGTCGTCAGTTCGTGGTAGTGAGTCGCAAAGAGCGTCTTCGCGCGAACCTCGTTGTGCAGATACTCCGTCGCGGCCCACGCAATCGAAATTCCGTCGTAGGTTGCGGTTCCGCGCCCGACTTCGTCAAGAATGACGAGCGAATCTTCGCTCGCGGAGTGGAGGATGTTCGAGAGTTCCTGCATCTCCACCATGAAGGTCGAACGTCCTTGGGCCAACTCGTCCAGCGCGCCGACGCGGGTGAAGATGCCATCGACCAGTCCCACGCGGGCCTCACGCGCTGGGACGAAACTCCCGACTTGCGAGAGGAGGGTAATCAGCGCGACTTGGCGCATGTACGTCGATTTTCCGGACATGTTCGGCCCGGTGACGATGAGGAACTCGCGCTCGTCGTCCATCCGAAGGTCGTTGGGGACGAACTCGGTGGTCTGTTCGACGACGGGGTGGCGACCCTGCTCGATGTCGAATCCCGAATCGGCGAGTTCTGGACGAACCCACCCGTTTTCGACGGCGTGAACCGCGAGGCTTGCGAGAGTGTCGAGTTCGGCTAGCGTGCGCCCCACGTCCTGCATGAGTTCCGCGTGGTCTGCGATTCGCGCTCTGAGTTGCCCGAACAGTTCGTACTCCAATTCGCCGCGGCGTTCTTCGAGACGCAGTATTTCACGCTCTCGCTCCCGCAGTTCGTCGGTGACGTATCGCTCGGAGTTTTTCAGCGTCTTGACCGCTTCGTACTCCTCTGGAACCTTGTCTGTGTCCGACTTGCCGACTTGGAGGTAGTAGCCGTCCGTCTTGTTGCGGTCTACCTGCAAATGCGAGATGCCAGTTCGCGATTTCTCCCGACTCGCGAGGGTGTCGAACCACTCCAAATTCTCCTCGTGCTGGTCGATGATGTCGTCCAGTTCGTCGTCGTAGCCGCGGCGGAACAGGCCGCCCTGCGTGACGGTTTTCGGGGGGTCGTCAGCCAGCGCCTCGGCCAACTCCTCGCGCAGGCGTTCTGCCTGCGCTCGGTCGGCACGAGCCACGAGTTCCGCGAGTGGCGAACTCGATAAGGACGGCGCGTTGGCAATCGAATCCGCGACGGCCGGGAGAACCGCGAGGCTGTCCCGAATCCGAAGCAAATCGTTCGCGTCGGCGCTCCCCGAGACGGCTTTGCTCGCCAACCGTTCGAGGTCGTATGTGTCCCCGAGCGTTTCCCGAATCTCCTCGCGGGCCAGAGCCGATTCGGCAAACGCCGACACGTTTGACTGTCGTTCGCGGAGCAAATCGAGCGAACGACGAGGGCGCTGAAGCCACTCTTTCAACAGGCGACGGCCCGCGCTGGTTTTCGTGTGGTCTACCGTGTCGAACAGCGACCCGTTTCGGTCGCCGTGCATGGTTTCTGTGAGTTCGAGGTTGCGCTGGGTCGTCGCGTCCAGTTCGACGTGGTCGTCTGCGTGATACGACTGGAGGCGCGTCATCGAACCGAGGACACCCGCACCCGTTTCCTCGACGTAGGAGAGAACGGCTCCCGCCGCGCGTACTTCCGCGTTCGGCGCGTTTCCGTCCGAATCCAAGCCGATGCTGGAGAGCGCCTCAGTTCCGAACTGCTCGCGGGTGACGTGTTTCGCCTTTCCGGGCGCGAAAGCGTTCGCGTCGTGAAGCGAGAGGGAGGCGTTTGTTCGTTCGCGCACCGCTTCGAGGAACGAATCGTCGTTTCGAATTTCAGGGCCGGGAAGCACTTCGGCGGGGTCGAATCGGTACAATTCCGTCAGCGCCTTCGAATCGGCGTCCGGGCCAGACACCGAACTGACCAGAAACCGTCCCGTCGTCACGTCCGCGAAGGCCAATCCGTAGCCGTCGTCCACGCGAACGATTCCGGCGAGATACTGGGCGTCGTCGTCGGTCGTTTCGAGCAGCGTCCCCGGCGTCACGACCCGTGAAATCTCGCGGGCGTGACCGTTTGCTGTCTCGTATTGGTCGGCGATTGCGACCCGGTAGCCGCGTTCGACCAGTTGTTTCATGTACGGCGTGAGTTCCGAGAGCGGAACGCCAGCCATCGGATAACTGCTTCCGTGACTCGACTTCTGGGAGACGTTCAAATCCAGCACGTCGCCGACCAGTTCCGCGTCGTCGGCGAAAAATTCGTAGAAGTCGCCGACCTGCATCGTCAGCACGTCCGCGTCTGCCTCCTCTTTCAGCGAGAAAAACTCCCCGACGATGCCGCCCTCGCTCACGGCGGACACCCCCGGAGACGGGCAACCGAAATCATATCCGGAGTGAGTCGGGGCGCGAATAAAACGATGTGGTTTCTTCGCCGGAATCGAGTCCGCTGTGATGATTGTGGTGGGTCACTCGGCCATCAACGCGTCGAGTTCCTCGACGCTCGCCCGCACCGATTCGACTTCGGCGTCGAACTTATCGAGAAACGGCTCCGTTCGGTCGGTCGTCACCGCACCGTCGCCTGTCGGCTGTATCAAACCTTCGTTTTCGAGCATCTGGAACGACGTTCTGACCCGGTGCTCCGGAAGGCCGGTAACCGTGGACGCATGCCGAAGGCCAACCGGCTCTTCCGCACGGATACGCTGGAGAATTTCGACGGTTCGAGCAACGAGTTCGACTTCGTCTTGGAGGGATTCGAGCACTGTCGAAGAAGAGCGGTACGTCAGCTAAAGCGTTACCTCATCGTATCGCTGTGAGATTGAGAGTCATATTATTTTTCGCAAACCAGTCGAAGGCCAGCACGATTTTGATACTCCGCCGCATCTAACAGTACTCGCGTGGTTTCCGTGACTCCCCGTTCGGGTCGCCGACTCGGTGCCGGACTAATGGCCGTTTCCCTCGTCAGCTTCGCGCTCGTGCTGGTCGTGAGCGCCGCCGTCGCGCCGCCGATTTCGAAGACGACGACGAACAACGCCGAAAAAACCGTCGTCGGCGTACAATCAACGGCCACCGAGGGTCGGGTCGTCGTCCTCGACGCCGCGGGCGAACAGGTCTGGGATTTCGGCCACGCCGCTAGCTACCACGACGTGTCCCGTCTCCAGAACGGGTCGATTCTCGCGTCGTTCATGGCGCGGGGCTACGACGACTGTGGTTCCTACGAATCTCCCTGCGCGCACACCGGGGTCAGAATCATCGACCCGGAGCCGAATCCCCGAATCGTCTACGAGTGGTCGTTTCCGGTTCGAACCAGCGGAGACAGCGAGGTTCACGACGCCGAGTTTCTCCCCACCGGAGAACTGCTAATCGCGGATATGGACAGAGAGCGCGTGTTCACCCTCGCGCCGAACGGGACGAAAACGTGGCAGTGGAACGCGAGCGAGTTCTACGATTCGCCACCCGACCCGACCAGAACTGACTGGCTCCACATCAACGACGTGGACAGAATCGGTGAGGACAGATACCTCGTCTCGGTTCGCAACGCACACCAGCTGCTCGTCGTAGAGCGCGGGGAGGGCGTCGTCGAAGTGGTGAACGAAAACCGCGACACGAGCGTTTTGAACTACCAGCACAACCCACAGTGGCTTTCCGAGAACGCGATTCTCGTCGCTGACTCGGAAAACGACCGCATCGTAGAACTCCATCGAAACGAATCCACGGGGCAGTGGGAACCCGCGTGGCAGGTACACGATGCGGGGGGAATCAACTTCGATTGGCCCCGCGACGCCGACCGCCTTCCGAATGGGAACACTCTCGTCACCGACAGTCGGAACAACCGCATCGTGGAACTGAACGAATCCGGAGAGATGGTGTGGAGCGCGCGGGTTCCGACGGTTCCTTACGAAGCCGACCGCGACCCCGGCGAGTATCCTGCTGGAGAGCCTGCCGATTCGGAAGGTGTCGTTGGCAGTGGAACGACGAAACTGCCCGTGTTCAGTTATCTACTCGACAGCGCCCGCCACGTCGTTGCCCTGCCGTACTGGCTAGCGGGATGGCATCTCGCGGTCGGGTTCGTGGCGTTCGTGACGTTCGTCGTCGGATTCTGGCTGGTCGTTCGGGGTCGGAAAAGACAGTGAATGAACGATGTTCGTCACGAACGACCCCGACCAACCGAAAGCGGGCGCACGAGGCGGGAAGCGATTCATTCCCATCGAGACGCTGACGACCGACCGGGAAACGTTTCGGTGTTACAACTGGATGGGAGAAGAGTAAGGAACCTATAACGACGAAAGCACCGCGAACGTCCGGCGTTGCAGTTCCTCCGTGTCCTCCGCGAGGATCTTTACGATGGCCTCCTTACCGACTTCGCCGCGGTCGATGACGGCGACGGGCGTCTCGTCTGCCGACTCGAACGCCCGTCTCGCACCCCACTGCATCGTACTGCCTTCCTGCGTTTTCACGTCTTCCGGTTCGGCTGCGCGGTCGAACTCTGCAACCGCACCGCTGAGCGTCGAGAGCGCGGATTCGACGTCGGCATCGAATCGGCAGTTGACGGCGAAGCGCAAGTCTGGGTCGAACTCCCGCGCCGAGAGCAGAAATCTAGCGACGTGACTCGACGCGCCGAATCGCACGCCGCGATTCGGCTTCACGCCCGCAATCGTTCGCGTGATTCGGCCCTCGACGGCGGCGGTTTCGCCGACCGTCTCGGCGTAGGGGGTCGCACCGACGACGTTCATGCCGACTTCCGGCACGAGGTCGCTCACGTCTCGTTCGACGAACGACTGAACGACGCGCTCCACTGCCTCCGCGGTCGAATCGCGCGCCGCGTCGTTTCGCAGTTCGGCGAGATGGTGAACCGACCCCGGCCCTTCCCCGACGTTCAGATGATAGCGCACGGCGCGTTCCATGAATTCTGTCGCGCCTGCAACCGACTCGCGCAGGCTTTCGCCCTGCGCGAGTCGGGCGGCGATGGCACTGGCGAGCGTGCATCCGGAACCGTGCGTTGCGTCCGTCTCGATTCTATCGTGGGTGAAAATTTCGGCACCGTCTTCGGTCACCAGCACGTCTCGAACCTGCTCGCCCGGAACGTGGCCACCCTTGATGAGCACTGCATCTGCACCCAATTCCAGTAGTTTCTCGCCCGCCGATTTCGCGCTTTCGTCGTCCTCGGGTTTCACGCCGGTCAACACCTCGGCTTCGTCGGCGTTCGGCGTCACGAGCGTCGCGTGTTGGATGAGTTCCTCGTAGGCCGATTCGCCATCCGAATCGAGCAGTCGGTCGCCGGAGGTGGCGACCATCACGGGGTCGATAACGACTGGAACGTCTATCTCCGCCACTTCCTCTGCGACGTTACATACGACCGGCGCTTCCGCGAGCATCCCGGTTTTGACCGCCCGAACGTCGAAATCCGAGAAGACGGCGGAACACTGTTCCTCGATTGCTTCGACCGGAAGCGTGAACGCTCCCTCGACGCCCTGCGTGTTCTGGGCCGTGACGCTCGTGATGACGCTGGTTCCGAACACGCCGTGGGCCTCCATCGTCTTCAAATCGGCCTGAATGCCCGCGCCGCCGCCGGAGTCGCTTCCGGCGATTGTCAGCGCGACCGGCGGTTCGACGGGGGCCGGAATCCGGGTCATTCCAATCGCCCCATGAACTCCTCGAAGGCACCCCAGAACGGGTCAACTTCGGGATGAGAGATTCGTTCGCCATCTATCACGACACCGTCACCTTCGCGGACTTCACCGATTTCGGCGGCGAGAATGTCGGCCTCGTCCAGCGCGGCGAGGACGCTGACGGCGTTCTCGGGCGCGACCGAGAGGAGGAGCGTTCCTTCGCTAATCGATTCCCACGGGTCGATGTCGAAGAAGTCGCACGCCTCCAACACGCCCGGCAGAATCGGAATCGAATCCCGATTCACGTCGAGACGAACCCCGCTCGCGCGAGCCATCTCGACTAGTGCCCCGTGGACGCCGCCCTCGGTCGCATCGTGCATCGCGGTGACGTTCCCCGCCTCCGCGGAAACCAGCGCATCTTCGACCGGACTCATATCGTAAAACCGGTCTTTTGCATCTTCGACCGTATCTTCCCGCAGTTCGTCTTCCATCATCTCCTCGAATTGGATAGAGAGTAAGCCCGTGGCTTCGACCGCTGGCCCTTTCGTGAGCAGGACGCGGTCGCCCGGATTCGCGCCGTTTGGGCGAACGATGTCGTCCGGGTCGCCGACAGCCATCGCGTTCGCGCCGCCGACCATCGGGTAGTTGCATCCTGCGTAGCGCGCGGTGTGGCCCGTGACGACGCTGACGCCCAATTTCTTCGCCTCCCGGTCGAACGTTTTCCAAATCGTCTCGAACTCCTCGTCCGTGATTTCCGGCGGCAGATTGAAATCCACCGCGAGGTGTGTCGGCGTGAGTCCGCTCACCGCCACGTCGCTCATGATGATGTGGAAGGCGAACCACGCCGCGCGCTCGAATCCGAGCGAGGGCATGATAAAAATCGGGTCTGTCGCGGTTGCGACCGCTTTTCCGCCGACCTCGAAGACGCCGAAATCCACGCCGTGCTGTGGTGAGAGTGTCACATCGTCACGCTCCGCACCGAGATGCGGGTAAATGTACTCCTCGAAAAACGCCCTGTCTACTTTGCCGAGGTTGTCCATATGCAGGTGTTATTACTAGGTGGTATTTACCAGTGATGCTTGCTGGCATCCACGATTTCGTTCACTCCCGGTCTGCGTACTCGGCGAACACCTGCCACGAGGGGTCTACGTCGGGATGTTCGATTCGACTGCCATCGACGTACACTCCATCGCCCTCACGCACTGTACCCATTTCGGCCGCCGGAATCCCGGCGTCGGAGAGCGCGGAAAGCACGGCCTCCGTGCTTTTCGGCGCGACGGTCAGGACGAGCGTTCCCTCGGTCGTCGACTCCCACGGATTTACTTCGAAAAAGTCGCAGGCTTCCAGCACGCCCGGCAAAATCGGCACGTCTTCGTGGCTCACGTCGAATCGGACGTTGCCTGCCCGGGCCATCTCGACCAACGCGCCGTGAATCCCGCATTCGGTCGCGTCGTGCATCGCGGTGACGTTGCCTGCATCTGCCGCAACGAGGGCGTCCTCCACGGGACTCATGTCGTAGAATCGTTCTTTTGCCTGCTCGATGGTTTCTTCGGGGAGGTCGATATGTTCCTCGAACAGCGTCACCAGAAAGCCCGCCGTCTCGACGCCCGGCCCTTTCGTGACGAGGACGCTGTCCCCCGGTTTTGCCCCATCCGGTCGCACGAGGTTCTCTTTCTTTCCGACTGCCAGCGTCGTTGCTCCGCCGACCCACGGATATTGGCAACCCGAATATCGCGCGGTGTGGCCCGTGACGACGCTGACGCCCAATTTCTTCGCTTCCCGGTCGAACGTTTTCCAGACGGTTGCGAACTCCTCGTCGGTGATTTCCGGCGGCAGGTTGAAATCCACCGCGAGATGGGTTGGTTTGAGTCCGCTGACCGCCACGTCGCTCATCACGACGTGGAAGGCGAACCACCCGGCACGCTCGAACCCCAGTTCGGGCAGAATCGAAATCGGGTCGGTGGCGAGGGCAACGACCTGTTCGTCAAGTTCGATGACTCCGAAATCGACGCCGTGTCTCGGCCCGAGCAGTTCGTCGTCTCGCTCCGCGCCGAGATAGGGGTAGACGTGTTCGTCGAAGAAGTCGCGGTCTATCTTCCCGAGGTCGGTCATACCGGGAATATCTCCCAGTGGCACAAATCGGTAGTGATTCCGCGGGGTAGTACTGTGCGTCCCGGTATTCGACTGGCCGGGAGTTATACGTCCCATCGTGCCTATCTCGCCGACATGACACGAATCGCAGTGACGGGCGCGGCGGGGAACGTCGGACGCGAAACGCTCGCCGCCCTCGAAGAGTACGACGTAACCCCCATCACGCACAGCGAACACGACGACATCGAAAGCCAAGTGTGCGACGTGACCGACGACCAGCGGGTTTCGGAAGTCCTCGCTGGCCACGACGCAGTGGTTCACCTCGCCGCGAACCCCTCGCCGGAAGCCGATTGGCGGAGCACCGTGGACGTGAACATCGAAGGGACGCGCAACGTCTTCGAGGCCGCCCGCGAACACGACATCGACCGCGTCGTCTTCGCCTCTTCGAACCACGCCGTCGGGATGTACAACGCGGACGACCCGGCGGGGACGGAAACGATGGTTACCGGTCACGCCCATCCCGTCTACCCCGACGACCTGCCACGTCCGGACTCCTACTACGGTGTGAGTAAAGTCACCGGAGAAGCCCTCGGAACGTACTTCGCAGACCGCCACGGCATCGAAGTGGTCAACCTCAGAATCGGCTGGCTTCTCTCGGAAGACGAACTTCGAGAGACGCAAACCGAATCGGACGAACACGCCCGATTCTCGCGTGCGATGTGGCTGAGTCCCCGAGATTGCCGCAACGTGATGCACGCTTCAGTCACCGCGGAACTTCCCGAATCGACGGTTATCGCCCACGCCACATCGCGCAACGACGACCGATTCCTTTCGCTGCTCGAAACCGAGCGCGCGCTCGGCTACCGCCCCCGTGACAACGCCTCGGAAGTGCTGGACTGATTCGCAACGACCCTATCTCTCGCATACCTTTTTATTCGATGACGCGACCACTGCGGGCTACCCGTGGGACACAGAGCACTCGTCGCCTACGAGCGACCGGATGGCAGATACGACCGCCACTACGCACACTGGGGCGCGACCTCTCTCGCGCTTCGACACAAAATCACGGCGAAGACGCCGTTTGCAGGGGAAGGTAAATCCGGAATCCGGTGGAAACCCGCCATTGAGCCGACTCCCCAAGACACTGCACTCTCCTGCGAAGAGACGGCCAAATTCGATTTCCAACAGATAGAGGCGTTCTACGTCGTCTCGCTCGCGTGGGTCGTCACGACGTACATCCCGCTCTGGTTCGGCCCCACGGAGCGCGCCGACCGTCGGGTCGGCGCGCTCGTCGCGGTCTGTGACGACCACGACGCGGTTCACGTTAGAGAGTGGTTTCGGGCGACGCGGGCAGTCGTCCGAGATATGGTCGGTCGCGGTGTGCTCGGAGAGCACGAAGCGACGAACTACCTCGCCAGCAGAACTACCGAGTGGGCGGGGGAGCATCGAGAGGTGATTACGGTGGTTTAACTGAACGCTTCGTTTCGCCTCGATACGCGACAGCGATGCGACGATGGCGGTCGGTTTTTATCCGACCGCCATCTACTCCCAGACAGTGACAACCGAGGGCGAGCGGAGAGGAGAACCCACGACGGTACAGGCACCGACGCACCGCGAGGCACTGCTAGCGGTCGAATCGGCAGTCGAGCAGGGCGACCTCCTCACCCTGTTCGGGCGCTGTACCGTCGAGTATGACGGACGTGCGGAGAGCTATCTGGGTTCGGGCGACCGACTCGTCGTCCTCAAACCCGACGGCACCGCGCTCGTTCACACTGAAGAGGGACAAAAACCGGTCAACTGGCAACCGCCGGGCGGAACCTTCGAGTCCGAACTGGCCGACGAGCGACTGCTGGTGAGAAGCAGACGACCGAACCCGGACGAAACGCTCTCGGTCCACTTCGAATTCGTTACCCAACTCTCGGCGTTCGACGTGACCGATGCGAAAGAAATCTCGCTCGAAGGGAGTGAAGAAGACCTCCGACAGCGTATTTTGGCTGACCCCGACCTCGTGGAGGAGGGCTTTACGCCGTTGGCGACCGAGCGCCAGACCGCCGCCGGAGCCATCGACATCTACGGCAAAGACGCGGACGGAACCACGATGGTCGTCGAACTCAAGCGGCGGCGCGTCGGCCCTGACGCGGTCGGACAACTCCGGAGATACATCGACGCGCTCCGGCGTGACCTCCACGCCGGAGCGGAAGTTAGGGGGGTGCTGGTTGCCCCATCGGTCACGGAACGCGCCCGTAACATGCTGGCGGAAAGCGGATTGGAGTTCGTCTCGTTGGAACCCTAATCCAACTGCCCTTTCAGCCTATCGAGCAGTTGCAGTGCTTCGAGTGGCGTCGTATCCGCGACATTCGTCCGCTTGAGTTCCGCGAGAACGTCCGCTGAAACGGTATCGGTTGACATGGGATTTTCGCTCGTCTCTCTCACGTCCATTTTCTCCGCCTCGCTACCATCACAGTCACCACTGGCCTTTAGCAGTTTCTTCGACCGCCTGATAACCGAATCCGGAACGCCCGCAACCTGTGCGACTTCGATGCCGTAGGATGCCATCGTCGCCCCCGGTGAGATGTCGTGTTCGAATACGACCTCGTCATCGTGTTCGGTCGCACCGAAATGGAGGTTGACGGCGTTCGGCAGTTCGTCGGCGACAGCAGTGAGGTCGTGGTGGTGGGTCGCAAACAGGGTCTTCGCGCCGATTTCGTCGTGGATGTGTTCCGTCACCGACCGCGCGATAGCGAACCCGTCTGTCGTGCTGGTTCCGCGGCCAACTTCGTCTAGCAAGATGAGCGATTTCGGAGTCGCATTCCGGAGGATGTCGGCGACCTCCGTCATCTCGACCATGAACGTCGAGCGCCCGCCCGCGATGTCGTCGCTCGCACCGACACGGGTGAAGATTCGGTCTACCAGTTCGAGACGCGCTTCGTCCGCCGGGACGAAACTCCCGACCTGTGCAAGGAGGGTAATCAGCGCGACTTGGCGCATGTACGTCGATTTTCCGGACATGTTCGGCCCGGTGATGACGGCCGTGGTATCGCGGTCGAGGTTCGTATCGTTCGGGACGAACGAGGTTTCGGTACGCTCGACGACTGGGTGACGACCGTTTCGAATCTCGATTCCCTCGCCGCCGATTTCCGGGCGGGAGTAGCCGTGTTTCGCCGCGACTTCCGCCAGCGAAACGAGAACGTCCAATTCGGCCAGCGTGTCGGCGAGCGCCTGTACTCGCTCGGATTCCCCAGCAATTCGACTTCGAACCTCGCAGAACAAGTCGTACTCTAAATCGTCGGCACGCCCCTCTGCGCGGATGATTTCGTCCTCGCGCTGTTTGAGTTCGGGCGTGTAGAATCGTTCCGAATTTTTCAGGGTTTGTCGGCGGTTGTAATCGTCGGGCACTTTGTCGAGGTTAGGGTTCGTCACTTCGATGTAGTAGCCGTGAACCTGATTGAAGCCGACTTTGAGCGACCCGATGCCGGTTCGCTCGCGCTCGGTTTTTTCGAGGTCGTCTATCCATTCTTTGCCCGACCGCTCCGTCTCTCGTAGTTGGGCGAGTTCGTCGTCGTAGCCGGATTTGATGACGCCGCCCTCCGTGATTTCGATTGGCGGTTCCTCGGTGATTGCGCGACCGATTCGGTCGCGAACGTCGGCCATCTCGTCGAGATTTCCGTGGAGGGTTCGTAGCGTTTCGGATTCGACACCTTCCATCGCGTCTGCTACCTTCGGCACCACGTCCAACGTGGATTTCAGCGAGCGCAGGTCGCGGGCGTTGGCACGCCCGCGAGCGACTCGGGAGATGAGGCGTTCGATGTCGTACACGTCCCGCAGGAGGTCGTGGACTTCCTCGCGCTGTTGCACCCGAGTTGTCAACTCCTCGACTGCGTCGAGTCGTTTTTCGATTCGTTCTTGGTCAAGGAGCGGCCTACGAAGCCAATCCTTCAACCGTCTGCTCCCGAGCGCACAGGCAGTTTCGTCCAGAATCCCGACGAGCGTGGCATCGCTTTTTCCGTGAACCGCCCGCGATTCGAACAGTTCGAGGCTCGAAAGTGCGACGGCGTCCACAAGCATGTACGACCGTGGGTCGTACCGCGTGAGGTGGTTCAGGTAATCGAGATGAGCGGTTTCGGCCTCCTCTTCACTTCCTTCGTCCATCGCACGCTCTCCGCCGCGGACGTACTCCGCGTAGGCGAGAAGTGCACCGCAGGCACGGATTTCGGCGTCAGTCGCAAGCAGGCGCTCCGGCGGGCCGAAATACTCCGTAACGAGTTCGCTCGCGGATTCGATGTCGAAGGCTGATTCTTCGTACCCCGTGACCATGCAGTCGGCGTCGAATGGCGTTTCGGGTGCCTCGGGGGCGACGATTGCCTCCGCAGGTGCGAATCGACTGATTTCGTCCGTCGCCGCGGATTCAGTTTCGACCGTCGTCGCGTAGAAATCGCCCGTCGAAACGTCGAGGACGGCCAATCCGTAGTCGCCGTTTCCGTGGTTGCCCTCTCGGGTGAGACACGCGACGAAATTGTTGTCGGCGCCGTGGAGCAGTTCGTCCTCGGTGAGCGTTCCCGGCGTGACGACCCGCGTGACCGCGCGTTCGACCACGCCGGAGGCATCCGCCGGGTCTTGGACTTGGTCGGCGACGGCGACACGATAGCCTGCCTCCAGAAGCGTCTCGATGTACGGTTCGGCGTTGTCGATGGGAATGCCCGCCATCGGGTACGTTCCCGTGTTGTCCTCGCGTTGCGTCAGCGTGATTTCGAGTATCCGGGCACTTCGTTCCGCGGCCTCGCAGAACGTCTCGTAGAAATCGCCCACCTGAAACAGCACTAACGAGTCCTCATACTGCCCGCACAGGTCGAAGTACTGGCGCATCATCGGCGTCAGTTCCTCGCTGTGTTCGGCCATCTGTTCCGGTGGTCCCAGCGCCGCGTCCATGCGAGAAACCCAATGCCTGCATGCAGATAAGCGTCCGGAATCGAGTGGAATTTTGGGTGGACGAAAGTGTTTCAGTAGAATTAAGTGCAGTCGAAAACTCGGAAATGAAGGTTACCGATGGACATCAGGACTGGACTCTCGTATGGCGATGTGCTGTTACTTCCGCAACGCTCCCCGGTCGATAGCCGGAGCGACGTTTCCCTTTCCACGAATCTCACGCGGAACCTCGAACTCGACGCACCGCTCGTCAGTGCGGCTATGGACACCGTCACCGAGGCGGAGGCCGCAATCGCGCTCTCCGAGATGGGCGGAATCGGAACGCTCCACCGGTTCATGAGCATCGAAGAACAGGCAGAACAAGTTCGCACTGTCAAGGATGCTGGCGAACTCGTCGCTGTCGCGGTCGGCATCAACGAAGAGTTCGAAGACCGCGTCGAGGCCACACTCGAAGCGGGCGCGGACTGCATCATGTTCGACGTCGCCCACGGCCACATGGAACGCTGTCTGGACGCCGTTTCGCGCATCGACGACGAGTTCCCCGACGCGGAACTCGTCGCAGGCAACGTCGTGACGCCCGAGGCAGTCTCCGACCTCTACTCCGCGGGCGCAGACGCAGTAAAAGTCGGCGTTGGCCCCGGGTCGCACTGCACGACCCGAGAAGTGACCGGCGCGGGTTCACCGCAGTTGACCGCAGTCGATGACTGTGCAGAGAAGGCTCACGACCTCGGCATCCACATCGTCGCGGACGGCGGCATCCGAACCTCAGGCGACGCCGTCAAGGCGCTGATGGCCGGGGCGGACACCGTGATGATGGGCAGTTTCTTCGCCGGAACCGAGGAAGCGCCCGGTGAGACGGTTACTATCGACGGCCAGAAGTTCAAACGTTCCCGCGGAATGGCGTCAACCGCGGCGAACGAAAACCGTACCGACAAGGAACTCACGCCCGACGCGGACGAAGGCATCGCAGGGCTGACCGAGTACAAAGGTTCGCTCGCGGAGGAAGTCGAACCGTTCCTCGCCGGAATCCGCTCCGGTCTGAGTTACTGCGGCGGCCACGACATTGCCGCGGCCCGCGAAAACGCCGAGTTCATTCAGGTCGCCCCGAGCGCTCGTGAGCGCGAGGGCGCTCATTCGGTGTTTGCGGGCGTGGAACCGGAAGTCGAAAAGGAACTGACTCCGTTGCAGTAGCGTCCAAATCGGACCTCGTTTTCGATACGAACTACACTCCTTCCATCAACCGCTCCAACTGCTCCGGCGGAACCGCACCACGCGCGGCGTATCCCTCGTATGTGAACGTCGGGACGCCCGTGATTCCTCGCTGTTGTGCCTCCCCGAATTTTTCGTGAACGCGCTCTCGCAGGTCGTCGTCTTCGATTGCTGCTCGAATTTCGTCGCCGTCGAGTTCCTCGTCGTCCGCGATTTTCGCCAGCACGACAGGGTCGCCGATGTCGTCTCCTTCCTGCCAAAGCGCGTCCAAAATGGACTCGTCGAAGTCTCGCCACTGGTCGGGATATTCCTCTTGGACGTAGAAGGAGGCGACCTGTGCGTTCAACGAGTCGATGTCGGTGGCGATTTCCAGTTCCATCTCCACACCGTACTTTTCCTGCAAGCGCCGGACGTTCTCCCGCGCTTGCTCGTAGTAGGCGTCGTCTTTCCCGTCGTCGGCGCCGTGGTCGATACTGCCGTCGGGGTTTCTCTTTCCGCTTCTGAGGTCGAATGGATGCCAGTCGAGGGCAACTTTCTCGCCCCTTTGCTCCTCGTAGCGTTCGAGCGACTTGCGCCCGAGGTAGCAGAACGGACAGACGTAATCAGAGTACACCGTGAGTCGGTCGTCTCTTTGTGAGTCGGCCATGCCGAACCGTTGTGGAGTCGGCCTGTAAAGGGAGAGGAATCGGGAGGGAATTGCCGGATGTGTCGCGAGTCGTCTGAAACGAACTGGTCGAAACCGAACGCCTGACGTAGCTTCGCTCCTAACTAGAGCCGAATGGTTTCCGCGTTCCACCCGCTTCACTCGCTCGCCGGAAGCGGCGAACTGATGCTTCCGACCGTCCTCGCGCTCTCGGCGGTGGGGTCGGTGTTCGTTCTCGCGCTGGCGCTGCTCGCGTTCCGCCAGCGACGGACGCTCCCCTATCTGCTGGTGGCGCTGGCGTTCGGCGCGCTCGCGGGACAGACGCTTATGGGTGGCCTCACGACGGTCAACTACGTGGCCGAGGGGACACATCACCTCGTGGAGCACATCCTCGACGTGGTGATCATCGTCCTTCTTGTCGGTGCGGTGTACTACGCACGCTCGGTGGAAACGAAACAATCGAACCAACGGTGACAGAAACACGCAATGACTGAAACACGAACACAGATAGCGCGATACGTCGAATCACGTCCCGGCGTCCACTTCAACGACCTCGTCCGAGGGTCGGGACTCGCGCCCGGACAGGTGCAGTACCATCTCCGTGAGTTGCTCGGCAAAGAGCAACTCACCAGCGAGCAGTTGTACGGCAAAACGCACTACTATCCGCCGGAGTACGACGAGTGGGAGCGTTCCGCGCTCGCCCTGCTCCGCCGAGAGACGGCCCGAGACGTGCTCGTAACTCTGCTCGAACAAGAAACGGCCCGACCCGCGAGCCTTGCGGACGACCTCGGCATCGCCCGAAGCACCCTCGAATGGCACGTCAACCATCTCGTGGAACAAAATTTGGTCGAAAAGCAACGTGACGCGAGAAATCGGGTAACGCTCGTTCCGGCGCGACCGGAGGAAACTGGAAAACTGCTGGCGACTGTCACGCCATCGTTCCCGGAGCGAATGGTGGACAGGTTTACGCGCCTCGTGGACGATTTGTTGGCGGAATAAGAGCGATTTGTTCGAACGGTTCGTAGTCTGCATCAGTTGTCGAGACGGTACAGTTCGTCACCGGCGGCGACGCTCTGCGTGAATTTTCTCCGACGCATCAGAAATATTACTAATACGATATTTATAGTATGGTTACTGTCGAACGTGAGCTTCGGATGGTTTTCGGCGGTTGATAACAGAAATCCGACTGCGATTGCTACTCGTTCTGCATCCCGAAATACGCCAGATTCCCGGCCAACAGCGCGACGCTGAAGACGAAAAACAGCGCGCCGATTGGCGAGGCGAGGTCAACGAACAGCCAGTAGAGGGGTGCCGCCGCAGATGGGCCGACCGAAACTACGGCGAGTTCCGAGATGAGTGGCCCACAGCAACAGAAAGCAGCGGGAACCGCGACCGTCGCCGTACCGGAGGTGATTTCGCGCGAATCCGTTTTTGTCGCGCCTTGCCAGTGGAACGCGATGACCGCGGCGTTCAGGCCGACGAGGATTGCGACCGTTCCGATTTGAATCACCATTCCGAGCGAGAGCACGCCGGAGAGCGGCACTGACGGGAAGTTGAACTCCACGGCAGTCCAGTACACCAGCGGGTTGGCGACTGGAATGGTCGTAACGAACGCCCCGTCCGGTACCCCGATTCCGTGCTCCGGAATGAAAGAGAGCATCCCCATCGAGAAGGCGAAGAAGAGTCCTGCGAGGACACCATTACCGACGCCGAACCAGCGAGCGGGTCGGTCGCGGAGTGCCAACGAGAGGGACTCACGCGCGTCACGCCAGATGATGTAGCCGAGGGCGACCGGAAGTGCGAAGACGAGGGCGTAGCCGAGCGGGTGCGTTCGCGTGCCGAACGCACCCATCACCGCAGGGTAAGCGACCCACGCGCCGAGCAGGAGTCCGAGTCCGGCGTAGCGCGGTCGGTTAGGCCATTTGATTCGCCCGGCGAGGACGCTTCCGACCGCGATAATCGTCCCGGCGGCGAGCGTCAGCGGGAGATACCATTCCTGCGCGAGCGGGGCTTGCGCTGCACGAACTGTTTCGATTACCGAGAACTGTACCAGTCCGACTGCCCCGACGACGCTGACGAACAATCCGGCGAAAACGCCCCAGAGCGCGACGGTTCGCTGGTGGTTCCACGCAGTGCGCCCGAAGAAAACACTGGTAGCGACGATGCCGATGCCCCCGAACAGGACGACCAGCGGGAGCCACTGCGGATACGCTGGTGTGTGTTCGCCTCCATGAGCAGAAGCGATGGGAAGCGCTCCGAGGGCCGCCAGCACGACGAGTGCTCGAACGCCCCACGCTTCCACCTTCGAGTCCATATTCAAGGCTAACGGCTGCGTTCTCATGTAGGCACTGGATTCGTTTTCGAAGAAATCGGCAGGCAGCGATGTCAATCGGAGTTGGATACGTACTCGTAGAACTCGTCGGCGATTCGCGGGAACATGCCGATGGCAATCGCAGCGAACAGGAACGTGAACAACACGGAAACTACCGGGAGCGAGAGCGTCACGGCTATCGCCCCGCCACCGTATGCAGCGACCGCCAGTACGAGATTGTAGTAACCGAGGCGCAACAGTATCAGCGACGGCGAAAGCGACACCCACCCCGGAACGTCCGTTCCGAGTGGCGTCACCCACCCGCCGCGAATCGCCGCGGCGACGACGACCATCGTCACCCACGCTATCATCGCGGAGTTTTTCACGCCGAAGTGGGTGACGTTCGCGGTTATCGCCACGAAGGCGAGAAGCGGCATGGTGACGAGGGAGACGTCCGCGAAGGTGTAGACGGCGTCGTCGATGAATCGACCGACGCCGTCCTTCTCGACAGTCGTCGTCTGGCCGTG
Source organism: Haladaptatus litoreus (assembly GCF_900156425.1). GTDB lineage: Archaea > Halobacteriota > Halobacteria > Halobacteriales > Haladaptataceae > Haladaptatus > Haladaptatus litoreus. The sequence goes on along the minus strand of NZ_FTNO01000001.1, from coordinate 485,510 downwards.
TCCGTACCACGTGCCGCGCCGACTGCTCCGAGCCTTCTTCGTGTCCCTCGCGGGGTGTCGGGACATTGCGGGAGACTACTGGCTACAGTCAAATAGTCATTTGGGACGGAAATCGGTCGAAAGGTTGCTCAATCGGCCTGTACCGCGCAGGATTCGTCGGTGTACTCTACCTCTCCAATCGACTCGATTCCTTCCTCTCCGCACACCGGGCAATCGGGGTTTTTGCGATATTCGACTTCCTCGAAGGACATGTCCATGGCGTCGTAAAACACCATTCGACCTTCCAGTAGTTCGCCCACGCCGATGAGTTGTTTCACCGTTTCGGTGGCCTGCATACAGCCGACGGTTCCGGGGAGCACGCCGAGGACGCCCGTCGTCGCGCAGTCCGCGACCATCCCGTCCGGCGGCGCTTCGGGGAACAGACAGCGATAGCATGGCCCGTCGGTCGTGAACGTCGTCACTTGGCCTTCGAATTTGTAAATCGCGCCGTGGGAGAACGGGATTTCGGCGAGTGTACACACGTCGTTGACGAGGTAGCGCGTCCGAAAATTGTCGGTCGCGTCCACGACGAAATCGTAGCCGGCGACGAGTTCCTCGGCATTTTCCGGTTCAACGCGAACGTGGTGCGTTTCGACGGTCACGTCGGGGTTCAGATTCGTCACGAAATCCTCCGCACTCTCGGCTTTCGGGCGTCCAACGTCGTCGTCGCCGTGGACGACTTGTCGCTGCAGGTTGCTTCGTTCCACCACGTCGTCGTCCGCGATGCCGAGCGTGCCGACGCCCGCGGCGGCGAGATATTCGATGACGGGCGCGCCGAGGCCGCCTGCACCGATGACGAGGACGGCGGCGTCGAGGAGGGCCTGCTGGCCCTCCGGTCCCACTTCGTCCATGATGATGTGTCGGGAGTAGCGGTCGAGTTGTGTCGCACCGAGCGAAAGGCCGCTCATGCTTCCGGATTGGTCGTATCGGCGTATAAACCCGTGGTTCGGCGACATTCGAACCGGCCTGCGTCGGCCGATGCAGGTCGGCGTTGGTCAACGCAGGCTGGCGCGGTCGATTTTACGTACAGTTGGGGCATCGCAAAATCCAATGGGAATAGTTTTTCGCCCTCCACTGCGCGCACTGCGATATGCAAACCACCGTCTCCGGAGAGAAACGGACGAAACGCCGTTCGTTTTTGAAAGGGGTGGTCGCGACGTTCCTGCTCGGCGTTCCGGGAATTGCGGCGGTCGGACTCTCCTCGATAGAGACGCTTCGACAGCTTCCGGAACTCGCCGACCTCCCGGCAGTGACGTTGTTTTTCGTGGCAATCAGCCAACCGCTCGTGCTACTCGCGATTGCCTGTCTCGTCGGCACCACCCTCGCTCCGCGCGTCGATTTACAGTCGCGGCTGTTGGCCCGACTTACCGGTCGGATTCAACCGCCGAGTCTGTTCGCAGAAGAGGTACCAATCGGAATCGGCGTCGGCGTTGCGGCATCGTTTCTCATCCTCGCGCTCGACTTCGCGTTCGCACCGTTTCTCCCGCCGGAACTCTCGGCATACACCGTACTGAACACGAACAGCGCCTCTATCTTCGGCGTCCTCGCGAGCATCCCCGTACGATTTCTGTACGGTGGAATCACCGAAGAGCTACTGCTTCGATACGGATTCATGACACTCGTCGTATGGGCGGTTTGGAAACTGGCCGGAGGTGAACGCCCGTCCGACCGACTGATGTGGTCTGCAATCCTCGTTTCTGCCGTCGTTTTCGGTCTGGGCCACCTTCCCGCGATGTCCATAGACGTTCCGTTGACGCCAATCGTGGTCGTTCGAACGGTTCTTCTCAACGCGATTGCCGGGGTCGGATTCGGCTGGCTCTACTGGCGACAGAGCCTCGAAACCGCGATGGTCGGCCACGCCTCGTTCCACGTGGTTCTCGTTATCGTCTCCCTCCTTCTCGTTCTATAAGCGGCAAAGGCGGCTTCTGCCGAAGTGTTGTTTTGTCTTCCCGTCGTTCGTCCAGCCATGGCAACCAACCGGAAGTACCTCCTTTCACAGCGTCCAGACGGCACGCCGAACCGCGAAACGTTCGAACTGGTCGAAGAAGACGTTCCGGAACCGGGGGCGGGCGAGGCACTCGTCCGAACCCTCTACCTCTCGGTTGACCCGTACATGCGCGGGCGAATGCGCGACGCGGAATCCTACGCCGAACCGTGGGACGTCGGCGACCCGCTTCAGGCCGCCGTGGTCGGCGAAGTCGTGGAATCCAACGGCGCGGGATTCGAAGTGGGGCAACTCGTCGCCGGGAACTTAGAATGGGCGGATTACGCGACTGCCTCCGGCAGTGCGCTCCAGCCCGTCAACCCCGACCACGCCCCGATTTCGACGGCCCTCGGCGTCCTCGGAATGCCCGGGCGAACCGCCTACTTCGGAACGAGAGAAGTGGCCGAACCCAAAGCAGGCGACACCTTCGTCGTCTCCGGGGCGGCGGGCGCGGTCGGTTCCGTCGCGGGTCAGATTGCGAAGCAATCTGGCGCTCGCGTCGTCGGTTTCGCCGGTTCCGACGAGAAAGTCGAATTTCTCGAAGACGAATGTGGTTTCGACGTTGGCATCAACTACAAAGACACGGACGACTACGGCGCGGCGCTCGACAGCGCCGCGCCTGACGGAGTAGACGTGTACTTCGACAACGTCGGCGGCGAGATTACCGACGCCGTCTTTTCGAAACTGAACGTGGACGCGCGAGTCGCCGTGTGCGGGCAGATCGCGCTCTACAACGAAGAATCGGTTCCGATGGGGCCGCGGAAACTCGGGAAACTCATCGAAAGTCGTGCGCAAGTACAGGGCTTCCTCGTCAGCGACTTCTCTCCGCGATTCGAACAGGCAACCCGACAGTTGGCGAAATGGGTTTCGACGGGCGAACTCGCGTATCGAGAGACGGTAACCGAGGGCTTGGAAAACGCTCCCGACGCCTTCTTGGGACTGTTCGAGGGCGAAAACATCGGCAAACAGTTGGTGAAAGTCGGCGAACGAAGCGAGTAAGCAAACGTCGTCAGCGGCACGAAGAAATTTCTGCGTGGCGGGCGTACCTCCGTCGTCTCTATGAAAGTACAGGTGGGGGAAGAAACAGTAAACGAAATGCTGTGGCGAATCGACGCGAAACTGGCCGAGTTCGAACTGGAATGGGGCCCATTCGAAGCCGAAGTCGAACTAGGGGGCGATGTGGCGGTCAGGATGGAGTTGAAATCGGAAGACGAGTGACCCCCTCTTCGCCGGAGTAACTGACGGATGAGATAGCAACACGCTTCAGCGAACGTTTTACAGTACCGCTCCACGGAAGCAGTCGAACTCCACGAATCCTTTTGCACACGTGTCACGAAAGAGAGGAAAATGCCCCGCAAAACGATTCCCAAAATCGGTGTCGGAACCTACGAAAACACCGACCCAGAAGTTTGCAAAGCGAGCGTCGAAACCGCACTGAACCTCGGCTATCGTCACGTCGATACCGCCGAGATGTACGAAAACGAAGCCGCGGTCGGCGAGGGAATCGCTGCGACTGACTGCGACCGGGACGACGTGTTCATTTCGACGAAGATTCACTCGGCTAATCTCGGGTACGAGGACGTGTTGACGCACGCTCGGGAGAGTTGCGACAGATTAGGCGTGGACGTTCTCGACCTGCTGTACGTCCACTGGCCGATACGTGCATACGACCCCGAGGAGACGCTTTCGGCGTTCGACGAACTGTACGACCGCGGCCTGATTCGTCACGTCGGACTCTCGAATTTCACGCCCGCACTGCTCGAAACCGCGCTCGAAGCGTTGGATGCGCCACTGCTTGCACATCAGGTCGAATGTCACCCTCTACTCCAGCAGAAAGAACTGCGAAAATTCGCCCGCGAACACGGCCATCGGTTTGTCGCGTACTCTCCGCTGGCAAAGGGTTCGGTAACCGAAATGCCGGAATTGGTCGATATTGCGGACAAGCACGGAGCGACCCCGGCGCAAGTCAGTCTCGCGTGGTTGTTGTCGAAGGAGTGCGTCGTCATTCCGAAATCGTCCTCGGAATCACACCTCCGCGAGAATTTCGAGGCACGACGAATCTCGCTGGACAAAACAGACATCGAACGAATCGACGGTATCGACCGAACGACCCGACAGGTCGATTTCGAGGCGGCACCGTGGAGCTGATTGTATGTTGATGGGTAGTTTCCGCGTTTGATTTCTCAGAATTTCCCTTTGACGATGTCGCTCACTCTCTGTCGGTCGAACAGTTGCTGGCCGCCGAACTCGTCGGGATAGAGTCCCTGCGCGGTTCGTTCGAGCTGAAATAGGTGAATAATCGGGCCTTGATAGGTCAAGCCGCCGTAGACGATGCGGTCGTTCTGAACCGCCTGAAGGTTGCTTGCGACGTTGTGGCTCTTCAGATGCGACGTGATTTCTCGGTCGATGTACTCCTGTGTAATCTCGCCTTGCAACCGAATCGCGATGACTTCCGGGTCGATTTCCAACAGTGATTCGTAGTCGATGGTTCCACCGCCCGCTTGCGCGTCCGAAATGCCGTGTTGAGCCAGTGCATCCTCCACGTTCAAATCTGCCCAATGTTTGGACTGGGTTCCGGAACCGATGAGATACGGATAGAACGATTCCGGCGGGATGTCGGCGGGATACAGCACCGCGACGGTCGGCGTCTCGTCGGGAAGTCGGGACTGAACGTCGGACAGAATCTCGTCGTGATACTTTTTGAACACCTCGTATCGTTGGCGTTCCTGAAACACCTCGGCGATTTTCTCGAACGCTTCGTACATCGAATAGTCGGCGTACTCGTGCCAGTCGTACACTCTCGTGAATATCGTGTTGCCGAAAAACGGGCCGACGTTGTTCCCGATTTCATCGACGTCGCGCTGGCTCCACTGAAGGCGGTTTATCATGAAATTGGGGTCGATGACGTGAACGTCCGCGTCGAGTTCGTAGAACAGTTCCTTGCCGGTGCCGTCCTGCCACAGTTCCGTGAGGTCGTCTTTGTTGACGGCAACATCCGGCAGTTCCTCGTACAGATGCGAGCCGAAACGGGCGCGAACGCCGATAGCCGAAAGTCCGTCGCTTTGACCGAGTGCAACGCCCATATCGGCGTAGTCACCCGTGTACGGAACCCACGTTTGCGGAGCCTCCTCGAACTCGACGGTTCCCACCGGTTCCATCGTCACCGAATAGGAGCCGTCGTCGCTGGTGCCGGAATCAGTGTCGGTACTCGTGGATGGTTCCCCTGTCGTCTCTTCGGACGATGAGCTATCGTCGGTACAACCGGCAAGCAGCCCACCACCGATGACCGCACCGCCGTACTTCACGTAATCGCGTCGAGTCGGTGCCTGCAAACCATTTGTCTCTTCTGCCATGGTTTTAGGCTCGCCTAAAAAGGCAAAATCGTTTCGATTTTTTGGCTAGCCTAAATCTCGGAGGTTCGACATCGCACAAACACACTCTCGCGTGCAGGTGAACATGTATACGTCAATTCTGATTCGTCTCCACTGACTCCGTTCAACGGATGACAGCATCACCAGACTTACACTGGAAACGGATCATCGCGGGGGGAATCGCACCGCACGCGATTTCGGTCGTGGGAATCATCGTGGCAATCGTTGGGTACACCGTTCTCGTCGCGTTCGGAACCGGCAGCGAACCTGATGCCGGGTCGTTACAACAGTTCAACACGGTTATCTCGATGCAGATTTTCCCGGTTGCGACGATTTTGCTAACCGTCGTAGTTTCGGCGTGGGTCGTCCGTCGGGTCGATTCCGACACGGCGCTACTGCACGGTTTCATCGTCGGCGTGTTTGCAGGACTCCTCGGCGGTGCGTTCGGCGCACTCGACGCGATGATGGCGGTTCGCTTCACTGCAACCGTGCTCGCAGGAGTCCTCGGCGCGAAACTCGAACCGGTACTGTTCGACAAATAACTGTTCTCGGATTTTTTGTACTTACGACCAGCGACAGCTGTCGCTGGCCGTTGTGGCATCGAATTCACTCAGCAATACGACGTCGAATCCACTCATCAGTACGATGTCAACCCCTCGCGTCAACATGTTCATCTGAATACTGATGCGAAAACGAAGCCAGCTATTCGATGATGAAAGAACGCATAAACGGTAGTGACGAACCCGCGACGAAGCGAAAGGCGCTGATAATCGGCTGCGGCGTTGCTGGCCCGGTTCTCGCAATGTACTTGCAACGAACAGGTATCACTCCAGTTATCTACGAGGGACAACCGGAGCCACGTGACGACGCGGGATTTTTCCTCAATTTGGCCGCGAACGGAACGGACGTACTCGATACGCTCGGAATCGGAGACGAGGTGCTGGAACACGGCCACCGAACGAAAAATCTGGTTTTTCAAAACCACAGGCAGAAGCAACTCGGGGAGAACCCACAGGAGACGGTACTCATCAAACGAGGGCGTCTCACCGAGGGACTTCGGGAGGCGGCACTCGACCGTGGCATCGAAGTGAACTTCGGAAAACGACTGACAGACGTACAGATTCCGCACGACGAGATGGCAATCGCGTACTTCGACGACGGCACGGAAGCCCACGGCGATTTCCTCGTCGGGTGTGACGGAATCCACTCGCAGACCCGACGCTCGATTCTACCGAACACACCCGAACCGGAGTACACGGGTATCATCGACTCCGGCGCGTTCGCGCGAACCGAGTCGATTCCGCCGTCAGATGGCGTCATGCGGATGACGTTCGGCGTGGACGGCTTTTTCGGCTATCAGAAAGTTCCGACCGGGGAGATTTACTGGTTCGAAAACCACGAGCGGGCGACGGCACCCGAGCGAACGGAACTGGACGCGATTTCGACCCCGGAGTGGAAGGAAAAACTGCTCCGGCGCCATCGAGATGACCACGACGAAATCACCGAAATAATCCGCTCGACCGAGGGGGAAATCGGCAAATGGCCGGTGTACGACCTGCCGTCGCTCCCGACGTGGTATCGAGAGAGCGTCTGTCTAATCGGCGATGCCGCGCACGCGACATCCCCGCACGTCGGGCAGGGAGCGTCACTTGCGATGGAAGACGCAATCGTGCTGGCGAAATGCGTCCGTGACAGCGAGCACGTTTCTGACGCGTTCGAAACCTTCGAAACCCTGCGGCGGGAGCGAGTCAAGGACATCGTGAAAAAGTCGCGGGAGACGGGCAATCAGAAAGCACCCTCCAACGTCGTGACGCGAAAAATGCGTGACATCGTCCTCCCGTTTTTCCTCAAACGAGGCATGAAAAACTTCGAGCAAATATATTCGTATCGCGTGAACTGGAACGAGTCAGTGTAATCTGTATCGGAAAATCGGGGAGATCGGCCGTATCTATTCGGATTCGTCTACCACGACGGCCCCCTTCATTCCCGACGATTCGTGGGGTTCACAGACGTATTTGTAGATTCCACTATTTTCGAGCGTGTACTCGAACGTATGTCCCTCAGAACCGGTGAACTCCGATTTGAACGTTCCGCCTCGTGCGGCAACGTTGTGTGAACTACCTCGTCCAGTCCATTCCCAGACGATGGTCGTTCCGGAGGATACCATCACACTCGCGGGGGCGAACGCCATGCCGCGACTCCCCGCTCCGACCTGCACAGTTACTTCGTCCTGTTCACGCCTATCGACGGTGCCGTTGTAGTTGTTGGCTCCTTCGAACCACCCGCCGTAGTCCGGTTCGTCTTCCACGTAGGACTCGTCCGGGTCTTTCGTTCCGCCACCATTCGTACCTGTTCCGCCGATACAACCCGCCAGCCCGACGGTTGCGGCCATCGTTCCGACCGTTCGAACGACGGTGCGCCGGGAGTAATTCGTTGCTTTCTCAGTCATTGTTCGATTGCCGACCGCGATTTTTCATAGCCGTTTCGAGTTTCGTCGTTCGTTTTTGTCTTGGTATTGTCATTGTGTGAGACTCGTCAGGGAACCTACTTCGCCCCAGTCCATCGCCATGCGCGCTGTATCGTGACTGTTGACAGCCAGAATATCAACACTGCGTTCACGGGGTGGACTGCTCCCACCAGCGACCCAAATCGGTGCGCAGTGCTGAACTGGACGAAAAACAGGACGAAGATGAGGACGGGAAGTCCCTTGTGGGTTCGTGAAAGCCGACCGAGGAAGGCAAGCACGAACAACAGCGCGAGGAACACCGGGAGAACGTTTCCGAACGCGACGTGTGAACTCCACCGTGCTGGGTCGATGAACACCGCCATTCCCGCGATGTATATCTGAATGAGCACCGCGAGGGTGAGGAGAACTGCCGTTCCGAGGTAGCAGTATCTCGCCCACCGAACTCGTGTCGTCGTGCTTTCGCTTTCGGTCGTCTTCTCCACACGTTCTGAATACGCCACATAGAGAGGATTTGCGGAGATATGAAAGAAAATTTTCGTGAACATGTTGCCCCACGACGGAAGCGAAGCAATCTCGGACTTGTCGATGACGATCCACAGAAAGCCGACACCGAACCAGACGAACACGTAAACATGTTCACCTCCATCTCCATTAGCATTCGATTCCAAGGACTCCCATGCCACGAGTACGTCTCAAAGTCGGCCCGATGCCGGATATGAAAGCCGTGGCGGAACAATTTCCGGACACGATTATCCGATTTTTGGCGAATTACCCGACCGACGAGGGAGTCTGTAGCGTGCTGGAAATTCGGACCGACGACCCAGAGCGATTCGTTCGAGACGCACTGGAGCAATGGGACATGGGGACTGTAGAAGTGTTACACACGGACGACAGCACGGTCGTCGTAACGACAGAGGGTCAACCGCCGGAGGGGTATTTTGTCTCCGAAGACATCGAATATCATCCGACCACTCCTGTCGTCGCTCGGGATGGCTATCTCTTCATCGAATTTGTAATGCCGGAATCGAAGATGGCAGCGATGTGGAAGTCACTCGACGAACGAAACGTCGAGTATCACGTCCAATCCATCACGGACGGATACGATGTCACCGATTCGCTCACTGCTCGCCAACGGGAAATTCTTACAGTCGCTATCGAACGCGGATACTACGACAATCCACGAACGTGCTCGCTTACGACCCTCGCCGAGGAACTCGATGTGAACAAATCGGTGATAAGCGGCGTTCTCCACCGGGCGGAAGGAGAAATCATAAAAGATGCTCTCGGTGACCCGAGGGAGAACAAAATGACGGAAACGCAGTAACGGACGAGTACATCGCCACATCGTATCATTCTCGAAATAGTAGTTTCATATTGCGGAATGTAGTTTATCGGACTGAATCTGCGACTGCAGACTACACAGCGAAAACAGCGACACACTCTCAGAGCACCCCGAAAACGGCCATATTGAGTATCATCGCTAAAAACCAGTCGCTAAGCAATCGCATCGAGTCAAATAAAACCGACGAGGAACTGCGACCGGCGTTACTTACCGCGGCCTTTGCCTTTCGAGTTGCTCGGACGGGTGTGTTCGGTACCCTTTCCGCGCTGTTGCAGGCCACGGTTGCTCTGGCCTGCGCTCGTGAGGCCACGCTGTGCGCGGCCACGGTGCGAATCGTCGCAAATCCAGTTCAGGTCGTCGTCGTTCTGGATGGCGGGGTGTTCGGGGTCAACGAGAATCACTTCGTGCCATTTCTGGCTCCCGTCTTCACCGACCCAGTAGGAGTTGAGCACACGAAGGTTCGGGTGCTTCTTGCTCACGCGCTCCTCGGCGATGCGCTGGATGTTCTTGCGCCGACCGAGGCGATTGACACCCTGCCGTTTGGAACGGCGGCCTGCTTTGTGGCGCTGTTTGCGTGCGCCACCTTTGCGGACGCTTGCGCGCACGACGACGATGCCCTGCTTGGCTTTGTAGCCGAGCGAGCGGGCACGGTCGAGTCGAGTTGGGCGCTCGATGCGCTCGATTGCGCCTTGTTTACGCCAGTCCTGTTTTCGCTGCCACTGGAGTTCGGCGAGCTTGCCGTCGTCCGGGTCTTTCCATGCGTCTCGGATGTGGGAATAGAAACTTTTTGCCATGGTCTATCACCACGGGCGTTGAGTGGTTCAGCGAGCGGGATTCGCAGAATCCCGCTCGCCACATTCCGTCCTGCGATTGCAGGTGCCCACTGGTGCCCGTTGACCAGCGAGTTACTGGAGATTCCCTATTCGCGGGTTTAAGGCCTTCGTCTTTCGCGCGGTTTTACATCCTGAGTCAGCATGTGGCCACAAACCGTATCTGCACCTTGCTATTTCAGCCCACACCGGAAAGCCACTGGGAGGCGTTACTTCACACATGAGCTTCGTGCTCCGATACGAATCCAGTGAGGTGGTGCACTGATGGCAATCCTCGAACTCGCAATCGCCTTTTTCGTCCTCGCAATCGTCGCGGGGGTGATGGGCGCGGGCGGAGTCGCCGGGCTGTCGATGGACATTGCGAAATGGTTGGTCATCATCTTCCTTGTGTTGGCGATAGTTTCGTTCGTGCTGTGACCGCCACTCCGTTTTTTTAGAACACAGAACACCCAGCAGTTGCGACGCTACTGTTCGTCGTCCGAATGGTCGCGCACCGATTCGAACTCACTATCGATAATTGCTTCAGCAACGCTCGGAACGTCCACCTCGCCGATGATTTGAGGGTATTTCCGCCGGAAATACCCGACGACGTTTCGCACGTCGCGCTCCAAGAACTCCGGCGCGTTCTGGTGGTCGGTCGGCACGGCCTGCGGCCAGTCGAACACCGTGACGCCTTCGCTATTGACGAACACGTTGTACTCGCTCATGTCCGCGTGGACGTATCCGCGGTCGTAGGCCTCGGCCATCTCCCCCAGAATGAGGTCTAACACCGGCACGACCTGCGGGTCTTCGAATTTCGCACGAGCGAGTTCGACGCCATCGACTTTCTCCATCACGATTGCGTGGCGGTTGTGGTCGATTGGCCGAGGAACGTTCACGTCCGGGTAGAGCGCTTCGAGGATGTCGTGCTCCCGTTCGGCGGCTTTCCGCGCCGTGTAGAGCCACGAAACGTGCTCTCGGTCGGAGGTGTAATCGCGCTCTTTCATCACTTCGCGGAAGTTCGTGTACCCCTCGCGGTGGTATTTCAGCGCGAGCGGGCGGAACGACTGGACTTCGTACACGTCGCTTTCCTTGCCGACGCCGAGCGGCGAGCCGACGCCCTGAATCGTATCGCGTTGCGAAAACGTTCGGAGCGCCAGCGCGTCGTATCCCTCGAAGGTGAGCGTGTAGCCTTCGTACTGAATCGTTTTGCGCTGGAGCAGTTCGCGGTCGAGACAGCGGTCGATTCGGTAGTCCACTTCCTCGGCGGTCAACCGCGAGAAGTTCGGGATTTTCTCCTTTTGAACCCACTCGCTAAAGCGCATCCCCTGCTCGACGCCGGAGAGCAAGTAGAAATCCGCTTGCTCCAACTCGGCCATCTCTGGCGCGACGTTCCGAACCATCGACTTCGTCTACTCGTCCGTAGCGTAAGGGGCTTGCGCCACGGCTTTCAGTTCGTGATTGGATGTGGTGTGTAGCGCATGTCCACGCCAAATAAACCAAATACTGCGATATGAAATCCGGATACTGCGACAACGGACTGTCAGGTGCGGCCAGATTCTTGTATCTCCCACTCACAGAACGTTCATGGACGCGAAACGGGAACTACTGTCGCTCCTGCTGTCGAACGCCCGCGAGGACACTGCTGACCTCGCGCGTCAAACTGGCCTTTCGGAATCGGAAATCGAATCGCGGATTGCAGCCCTCGAATCCGAGGGCGCCGTCCGAGGTTATCAGGCAGTCGTGGACTGGAGCAACGTCGCTGACGAACACGTTGAGGCGAAAGTCGAGTTGAACGTGGAACTCGACCGCGAAACCGGCTACGAGCAAATCGCACGCCGAATTGCGAAGTTTCCGGAGGTCGCATCGCTGCGGTTGGTTAGCGGAAACTACGATTTCGCCCTCGACGTAGAAGGCGAGTCGATGCACGACGTGTCGAACTTCGTCGCGGAGCAAATCGCGCCGATTCCGGAAGTGACCCAAACGGTCACGCATTTCGTGATGGAGACGTACAAGAAACGCGGCATCGAGTTCGACGACCGCGACGAAGACGACCGCCTGTCCGTCTCACCATGAAACCGGCAGACCGCGTCGAACGGGTTCCGCCGTCGGGGATTCGTCGCTTTTTCGAACTCGCGGAAGAGCGCGACGACATCATCTCGCTGGGCGTCGGCGAACCGGACTTCTCCGCACCGTGGTCGGCGCGCACCGCCGCAATCGACGCACTGGAACGCGGGAAAACGTCCTACACGGCCAACCGCGGGCGAAATGATTTGCGGGAAGCGATTGCTGACCACGTCCAGCGATACGATTTGAACTACGAACCGAACGAGGAAATTCTGGTAACTGCGGGAGCCAGCGAAGCAATAGACCTCGCGATGCGGGCGTTGGTCAATCCCGGCGACGGGGTTGCGATTCCGCAACCGTCGTACATCTCCTACGTCCCCGGCGTCACCTTCGCTGGCGGCGACCCAATTTCGGTACCGACCACCGCGGACGACGAGTTCGTGCTGACCCGCGAAGCTCTCGAAAAAGCAGGTGCAAAAGAGGCCGAAGCACTCGTCCTCTGCTATCCAAACAATCCCACTGGCGCGACGATGAGCCAGGACGAACTCGCGGAGGTGGCGGATTTTGTGCGGGAAAACGACCTGTTCGTCCTCTCGGACGAGATTTACGCCGCACTGACCTACGCCGGGGAACACACGTCGATTGCGACCCTGCCGGGGATGCGCGAACGAACTATCGTCTTCAACGGATTTTCGAAGGCCTACGCGATGACTGGCTTGCGGTTGGGCTACGCCCTCGGCCCCGAAGATGCAATCAACGCGATGAACCGCATCCACCAGTATTCGATGCTGTCGGCACCCGTGACCGCCCAGTACGCCGCGCTAGAAGCACTCCGGAATTGTGAGGACGAAGTCATCGAGATGCGCGACGAGTACAATCGCCGCCGGAGATTCGTCCTCTCGCGGTTCGACGAGATGGGTCTGGACTGCTTCGACGCGAGTGGCGCGTTTTACGCCTTTCCGGCCTGTGACGGCGATGACGAAGCATTCGCTGAAGACCTCCTCCGCGAGCAAGGCGTTGCCGTCGTCCCGGGAAGCGCCTTCGGAAAAGGTGGCAACGGCCACCTTCGCGTCTCCTACGCGACCGGAATGGCTGACCTTCGGGAGGCCATGAACAGAATCGAGACGTTCGTTCGAGAACAGTAGGCGCTATCAGCGCCCACCGTTCCGTCCAATTTGCTGACTTTTCGGCGCGATGAGTTCAACTTTCATTCTTTCGGGGTCTTCGAAATACACCGCGTAGTGGTCCTCCCCACCCGCGAACGGATGGTCATCTTCGTACAGAATCGGCACGTCGCGCTCCCGGAGCTTCGCGGTCAGTTCGTCTACTTGTTCGCGCGATTCCGCGTGAAACGCGAGATGGTTCAGGCCGGGGCGACAGCGATGGTATGGTTCGTCCAGATATTTCTCGTTGGCTTGCACGAGAACGATGTAGGTCGGGCCGCGTTTCCACGACCGACCGCCATCCCAGTCCTGATAGACGGAATAGTCGAGGTCGCCGAGTAGCCACCCCCAAAACGTAGCCGAGGGTTCGAAATCGGAGGCGTACAGTTCGACGTGGTGGAGGAGTCCGGACTGGGAGTCGTTCATAACGGGACACTCTCACGATGCCGAGATACCGCTATCGAATCGTCGGGAACGTGATGTCTTCCGAGAAATCCATCTTACGTGGTCGAAGTCAACCGTCGTGTTCGACCGTAATTTCAAAATCAAAATTATATGTTAATTATAATTTCAGATAAATTATATACTCTGAGATCATATATGGGGCATGCGTCTCGTTCAGGTGCTCATTCCGGAAGGACGCCGGTCTGACGTACTCTCGGTACTCGACGAGGAGGGAATAGATTACGCAGTCTGGGAGGAAACGGGTCGCGGTGACTTCGAGGCACTGGTTTCGTTCCCGGTACCCGAAACCGGCGTCGAACCCGTACTCGACCAGTTGTACGCGGCTGGCATCAAAGAAGACTCCTACACCATCGTCATGTCGACGGAGACGGTCGTCTCCGAGAAACTCGGGAGTTTGAAAGAGAGATACAGCGGCTATCGCATCTCGCGTGACGAACTCATCGCACGGTCCGAAGACCTCGCGCCCGCCGCCTCGACGTTCTTCATCTTCCTCATCGTGAGTACGCTCATTGCGACGACAGGCCTGTTGCTCGATTCGGCGGCAACCATCATCGGTGCGATGGTCATCGCGCCGCTGATGGGGCCCGCCATCTCGGCCAGTGTCGGGGCGGTTCTCGCCGACCGCGAGATGACTTCTCGCGGTGTGACACTACAGGTGACCGGTCTCCTTGCAGCAATCGCCGCCGCCGCTGTGTTCGGACTGTTCCTGAAAGATACCGTCTTTTTACCACCGGTCGATATTCGAACGATTCCACAGGTGCTAGAGCGAACCTCACCGAATTTTCTCTCGCTCTTTCTGGCATTGGGTTCGGGTATCGCCGGTGCCGTGAGCATCATCCGTGGAACCGGGTCGGCACTCGTCGGCGTCGCCATCGCGGTTGCACTCATCCCACCTGCGGCTACCGCAGGACTCGGCCTCGCGTGGGGGTACTCCGGCGTCGTCCTCACTGCGGGCGTCCTCGTGCTAGTGAACCTGCTCGCTATCAACCTCTCGGCGCTCATTTTGTTGTGGATTGCTGGCTACCGGCCCGAAGAAAGCGAGCAGGCAACACAGGCCCGCAGGGCAGTCCGCATTCGCATTGCGACAATCGCCCTCAGTCTCGTGTTCCTCTCAATCGTTCTCGGCACCATTTCGGCGGCGTCCTTCGCAGTCGGAAGCGTCGAAACCGATGCGAACAACGAAATCGAAGCGATGTTCGACAGCGGTCAATTCGGCGATATGGAAGTCGAATCGGTCAGCGTCGACTACGACATCGACGACGTGCTTCTCAACGACCCGGCAGAGGTGACAGTTATCGTGACGCATGGCCCGAACGAGCAACTGCCACCGGACATGGCACAGCGCATTGATAACCGTCTAACACAATCGACGGGACAGGTCAGCGCCGGTCCCTTTCACATTGACCAAGACATCGTCGTTGACGTGGTCTTCGTTCGGGGACAGACGACACGGTAATCGCTCGTCCGCAATCGCTTTGCCCGACCCCTTCTAATCCTCCAGCATGACGCTGGCGGAGAGGGACTGGCGGTTGATTCGAGAGGAGTCGTGGGACGGCCCGCTGAACATGGCGCTGGACGAAATTGCGGCCGAAACCGCGGCAGAAGGCGGCCCGCGAACCCTGCGCGTGTATCGCTGGAAGCCGAGTACGCTGTCGCTGGGCTATCGACAAGACCCAGAAACGGTCGATTGGGAGTTCTGCGAAAACGAGAACATCACCGTCACGCGGCGACCAACCGGCGGCGGCGGCATCTATCACGACAACTACGGCGAGATCTCCTACTCCATCATCGCGCCCGCGGAGGAACTGCCGGGGAATCTGATGGAAACCTACGAACTGCTCTGTGAACCCATCTTCGACGCCTTCGAGCGCATGGGCGTGAACGCGAAGTTCACCGAGGAGAAACTGCCGGTCATCCACCAACCTGCGTGCTACCTGCGCGAACTGCATCCCGCGCACGACGTGGTAGCGGGAGGGCGGAAAATCAGCGGCAACGCCCAGTACCGGCGGAAAGACGCCGTCATCCAACACGGGTCGTTGAAGTTCGCCCTCGACGCAGAACGCCATCTTTCGACGTTTTCGAATCCCGAGACGACACCCGAGACGTTCCACGAGCGCGTGACGACGATAAACGAGCAGGTCAGCATCGACCGCGCTGATGCTGTCAGCGCGGTCGAATCCGCGCTTCAGGAGTGGGGAGACGCGGAGGAAGACGAATGGATGGAGGATGAGTTGGTTCGTGCGCGCGAGCACGCACGAACCAAGTTCGGGAGTGAGTCGTGGACGAAACGCCGCAACGACCCAACTGCGTGAATCGACCCGTTCCGCCTTCCGAATCGAAGGGTTCTGAACCGAACGTATCTCCGATTGCTTCGTGGATTTCCGACAGCGGAGGCGTGTCCATCGTCGGGTCGATAGGATGGTTGCCGACCCAAACGTACCGAATCGTGGGGTCTTGGTCGATGAGGAAGCAGGAGCGTTTCGCGCGGTTGACGACCCTGAACGTGCGGTATTTTACGCCGAACGAGTCGGCGACTTCGAGGTTTTCGTCGGTGTAAAGCGGACACTGCAGACCGAGATGGTCGATGAATCGGCGGTGAGTTTTCGGGCGCGATTTGCTGATACCGACGACTTGCACGTGGTCGCCGCTGGCGAACCAGTCGTAATCGCGGGACGAACACTACTCTTCGATACAGTCGGGGGTGAAATCGTTCGTATAAAACGAAAGCAATACCGGCCCGTCTGTGAGGAGCGAAGAGAGCGACGTGTCTTCTACTTCCCCATCGTTGGTGACGAGTGGCGCGCTAAATTCGGGAGCCTCATCTCCGACCGACAAGTCACTGGAATCAGACATACGCGACAGACATACGCGAGCATCTCGTGCAGTCGATGTAAGCATTCGGAGACGGTTCGAAGTGCATTTGACCCCCGGATTACTAGTCGGAGAATATGCGAGTCGGAGCACACGTTTCCATTTCGAGTTCGAAGGTTTCGAGCGACGAGTCGAAACCGCCACACGACAACATCGCCAACGCGGTTTGCCGACAGGAGACATTCGGCGGCAACTGCGGGCAGATATTCACGACATCCCCGCAAGTGTGGAAAGACCCGGACATTAGCGAGGAAGAAGCGGAACTGTTCAAGCGAGAAACCGAGGAAAAATTGGATGGCCCGTGGGTCATCCACTCCTCGTATCTCGTCAACCTCTGTACGCCGAAAGACGACCTCCGCGAGAAGGCAATCGACAGCATGCAGAAAGAAGTCGATGCGGCGGACAAACTCGGCGTCGAGTACGTGAACGTCCACCTTGGGGCACACACCGGGGCAGGCGTCGAAGGCGGACTCGAAAACGCCGCCAGCGCGCTGGACGAGTTGGACATTCCAGACGGCGTCACGGTTCTCATTGAGAGCGACGCTGGGAGCGGAACGAAACTCGGCGGTGATTTCGAACATCTCGCAGAGGTACTTTCCGCATCCGACCAAGACCTCGATGTCTGTATCGACACGGCTCACGCTTTTGCGGCAGGGTACGACCTCTCCACCCGCGAGGGAGTAGAAGAAACCATCGAGGAGTTCGACGAAGTCGTCGGGCTGGAACACCTGCAGTGTATCCACCTGAACGACTCGAAACACGAGTGCGGCACGAACAAGGACGAACACGCTCACATCGGCAAGGGCCTCATCGGCGACGAAGGGATGAAGACGCTCATCAACCACCCCGAACTCGAAGACGTGCCGCTCGTCCTCGAAACGCCGACGGAAAACGGCAAAGGCTTCGCGTGGAACATAGAGCGCGTCAAAGAACTGCGCGAAGAGTAGGGGACAGTCCCGACAGTCGCAAGCACGGGGTACCCTGACCAATATTTTTGTACCTACGCTAACAACAATCGGCTATGCGCTCGCAGTCAAAAGCCCTCCAACTCGTCGGTTTGCTGGCGTTCGTCGTCGGTTTCGTCGGCTACACTGTCTTCGACTGGCGATTCGACTCGGCGGGAAATCCTATCATCACGGTGGTCGCCGTCGTCTGTGTCGTCGTCGCAATCGTCGTGACGATTCGGCGCTCACTGCAAAGCCAGTAGAGAAAAGTTCGAATCCATTTTTCACGCGAACAGGAAACTCAACAGCCACAGCGCGCCCATTCCGGCGACCAGCGTGGCCAGAATGTCCTCGGTTTTCCACGCGACGAGAACCGCCAATCCGCCCGCGAACAGTCGCAGATTGTCCGGCGAGAGCGCGATTGAACCGTCAGCGTAGACGAACTGCGGAACGACCAGCGCGGAGAGCACCGCCGCGGGAACGAATCTGAGCGCCTGCTCTACTCGCTCCGGAATGTCGTCCAGTCGCCCGAAGAAGGCGATGAACGACAGACGAATCAGGTAGGTTCCGAGACCCGCCACGATGATGATGAGCCACAGCATCTCCGACCCGAAATTCGTCTGTGGCATTCAGGCCACCTCCTCTACCAGCAGGCCAGCGACGATGCCGACGACTGCGGCCGTCACGAGGCCGAGGTTGAACGGCAGTCCGTTCGCGGCGACGGCAGTCACCCCGCCGACGACCGCCGCGACCGTGGTCGCGCGGTCGGTGACGCTCGGGACGAGCACCGCGAGGAAGACGAGGGGCACCGCGAAATCGAGGTGCCACCCCGAGGGGACGCTCGCGCCGAGGAGAATTCCGGCGACGGTGGCGATTTGCCACGTCACCCAGAGCGAGACACCGACGCCGAGGTAGTACCAGCGCCGATTCGTCTCCTCGTCCTGTTCGAACTTCATCAACGAAACCGCGTAGGCTTGGTCGGTGAGGAAGTACGACAACCCCGCCTTCCATCGGGCGGATTGACGTTTGAAATACGGCGCGATTGAGGCGCTGTACATCATCATTCGAAGATTGATGATGAGGACGGTCAGCACGACGACGACGGCGGGCGCACTCCGTCCGATGAGGTCTGCCGCGGCGAGTTGCGACGCTCCAGCGAAGACGAAGACGGACATGGCGAGCGCCAGCGGAGCGGAAAGACCGGCGCTCACCGCGGCGACACCGGCGACCATCCCGAACGGCAGGACGCCTAGCACGATTGGAAGAGAGACTCGGACTCCGGAGAGGAAATCAGCACGTGATGACGACACTACTTCATCGTAGGCCAGTGAGGAGGTATCAACCTTGGTATGGCGGTAAGTGAATTGGTATGGAAGAAGTGAAACGAAACAGTTTCGGACTGCACCCAGACCGTCCCGCTTTTCCCTTCTCTCTCCGAAATCCAAGCGAGGAATTAGCTATGCGAGAGTTCTCCGCCGACTATCTGGAACGAACGCGAGAGGGGATGTGGGAGTCCCGTGAGGCGCTTTCCGACCTCGAACTGGACTCCCGAAAACGCGTGCTCGATGTCGGCTGTGGAACGGGCGAACTCTCCCGCGTTCTGGCCGAAGAAACGGCGGGCGAAGTGGTCGGGACGGACGCAGACCCGCGACTGCTGGCGGTCGCAGGGGAACACGTCCCGGTCGTTGCGGGCGATGCTCATCGACTGCCGTTTCCGGACGACAGTTTCGACCTCGTGGTCTGTCAGGCGTTACTCATCAATCTCCCCGACCCGGAGCGCGCAGTCCGGGAGTTTGCCCGCATTTCGTCCGACCTCGTGGCCGCAGTCGAACCGGACAACTCGGCCGTCTCGGTCGAATCGACCGTTTCCGCGGAGGGCGACCTGTCCCACCGCGCCCGCGAAGCATACGTAGACGGCGTCGATACGAACGTCGCACTCGGCGGAGAAGGAACGCGAAACGCGTTTTCGAACGTCGGTATTTCCGACGTTTCGACCCGGAAGCATCACCACTCGAAGACGGTCGCGCCGCCGTACTCGGCGCGCGACCTCGAAGCCGCGAAAAAGAAAGCGACTGCGGACGCGCTCCGCGAACGACAGGAAACGTTGACCGGTTCGCTCACGGCCGACGAGTACGAGCGATTGCGCGCGGAGTGGCGGGAGATGGGGCGGTCGGTCATCGAGCAGATGCAGAAAAACGAGTATCGGCGGGCAGAGGTCGTTCCGTTTTACGTCACGACAGGGCGGGTGTGAGTGAAGATGGCCCGAATATAATCCGAAAATTGTTATCACGGCGACGGTTCACGCTACGGTATGGACCCACGAATCAGCGAACACGCGGAGATTATCGTTGACCATTCGGTGAGCATCGAAAAAGGGGACTCTGTCCGGGTTGCCGCCCCAACAGTGGCAGAAGACCTCGCCGTCGCCATCTACGAAAAATTGGGCGAGCGAGGTGCAAAGCCGTCGCTCGCCATGCGAAGTTCGCGGGCCGAGCGAGCATTTCATCGGGCATGCGACGAAAACGATTTCGAACTTCCCGAGCAGTCGCTCGCGGAGATGGAGGAAACGGACGCCGTCATCATCATCAAGGGAGCCGAAAACACGGCGGAGATGAGCGACGTTCCGGCTGAGAAAGTCGCGGCCTACAGAACTGCTATCGCGCCCGTGCAACAGGAACGGATGGGCAAGCGATGGGTTGGAACGCAGTTTCCTGCACCCGGCGAGGCACAACTGGCCGAAATGAGTACCGAAGAGTACGAGAAATTCGTCTACGGCGCGGTGAACAAAGATTGGGACGAACAGCGCGAGTTCCAACAGAACATGGTCGAAATCTTAGACCCCGCGGACGAGGTTCGTATCGTCTCGGGAGACACTACCGACATCCGAATGAACGTCGAAGGGATGAAGACGGTCAACGATTACGGTGAGAAAAATCTCCCCGGCGGCGAGGTGTTCACCGCACCAGTACCGGATTCCGTGGACGGCGAAGTGCTGTTCGACAAGCCGCTCATCCGTCAGGGCCGGGAAATCGAAGGCGCATGGCTGAAATTCGAAGACGGCGAAGTAGTCGAGCACAGCGCCGAGAAGAACGAGGAAGTGCTCGCAGGCGTCCTCAACACGGACGAGGGTGCGCGCCGGCTCGGCGAACTCGGCATCGGGATGAACCGCGACATCGACCGATTCACTTATAACATGCTCTTCGACGAGAAGATGGGCGATACCATCCATCTTGCAATCGGAAAGGCCATCCAGCAGACCGTCCCAGAGGGTCAACCGTACAACGAGAGTGCGACCCACCTCGACATGATTGTCGATATGAGCGAGGATTCGTTCATCGAAATTGACGGTGAAATCGTCCAACGGAACGGGACGTTCCGTTTCGAAGATGGATTCGAAGGATGAGTTAGTGAACAAGGTTGTTGCGAGATTTTAAGTACTAAACCGAAGCCAACCCCGACGTGACCTGAAACCGGTCGCGTGGGTGGCCGAGGACGTTGTGTGGCAAAACCCCCGCGCGAACGAAGCGTGCCGCCTGTTCGCCACTCGCTCGCCGAGATTCCAGCGACGATTACACCACGTCACCGCGAACCGTCGCACCATCCTGCCGGCGTCGGTAGGATTCGACCGCTTCGGCGGCCGAATCCGTCTTCTCTTCTTCCATTCCGAGCATCTCCAACGCCGCCGGGAGCGTCGGAAACGCGAACTCACTTTCGCGCAACTTCCGGAACGCTTCCGTGCTCCGCTGGCCATCGACCCACAGACAGACGCCTCTCGGGTCGAGAATCTGTTCGTAGGCATCGCGAGCCATCGCACCCCGCAAACGTTGGGTAACGTTGTCCTCGAAACTCGAATTGCAGACTTCGAGGTGAACCGGTTCGTTCTCGGGCAGGAGGTGCGCCGCCAGACATTTTTCGGGTGCCGCATAGCCGTTGTCATTCGCCCGGATTAGGTCGGGATGGTCGTCCGCCCACTCCGCGCGAACCGTCTTCCCGATACCCTTCACGCCGTGGGTGTCCACGAAGTCGTCTTCGCGGTCGGCGTCGTCACCTCGGAGCAGGATGTCCTTCGTCACGTACACATCGAGTCGGTCGATAGGGTCAAGACCGAGTGCCACGTCGCCGTACACCCAGATTTCGCGGACGGGGACTGGCATGGTGTCGTTCTCGACCGTCTCGACGAGTTCTTCGACGCGCTGGATTGCCACGCTTCGCTCCATCGGGTTCGGATTCGGGTTTGGCGTGGATAAGTCCGCTGGAACGACGAGCAGCGCGTAATCGGCAACGGATTCATGACCGTGCCGACCCTCTCTGCGCGTAGCCACTACTAATGACGAGGGGCACAAACCGACATGATTTCGTTTCCCGATAAACAGACATCGCTCGATGGCGGCGGATTCGGTGCTGTCGCGTCGTGGTTGTGTGACGGAGAGGGTTCGTCTTCCCCACTGTTTTCAGCGATAGACGAAGCACTGTGTGCGTTTGCGTTCAGACGCGACGAACCGCTCACGTGGTGGTCGAATCGCCTGACCGACCTGACCGGGCGCTCCGATTCCAACCTCGTCGAACTATGTGCGTCCGACCTCGTCGTTGCGTCCGACCGAGAGCGGTTCGAAACCGGCGTCCAGACCGCCCTCGACGAAGGAGAGGCATCTTTCGTCGCAGCATTCGATACGGCGGAGCGACACGTCCGATTCGGCGACTGTCGAATCGTTCGGCTCCCGGAGAACGACCTCTATTTCGCCGTCGTCACCGAAACGAGTGAGTTGACAGACCATCGGAAAACGCTGAACCGCGTCGATACCATAATCTACGCGCTCGACACCGAACTACGGTTCGTCTACGTAAACGACCCGTGGTACGAATCGGCGGCCGAGTGGGGCCACGACGGAAGTTCGGTGCTCGGGGAGCACATCTGGACGCTGTTTCCGGCCGCCACCGAAACCCGATTGTACGACGAAATCGACACCGCACTGGAGACACAGCAACCGAACAGGTTCGAAGAATATCTGCCAGAAACAGAGATGTGGATGGAGACGCAGGTCTATCCGTCTGCAGATGGCGTGACGGTGTTTGCGAGGGATATTACCGACGAAAAGAATCGGCAACGGGAACTCGAACGCTACGAAACCATCGTGGAAACGGTCGATGACGGAATTTATGCCTCGGACGATTCGCTCAGATTCCGCTCGGTCAACGAGGCGATGGAGGAGTTGACGGGGTACTGCTGGGACGAACTCGTCGGCGAACACGTATCGTTCATCGCGGACGACGAAGCGGTTGCAGAAGCGATTCGCCAACGAGAACGGCTTCTCGCCGGTGAAATCGACGTTGGAAAGTACGAAATACCGATCAGAACTGCCGACGGCGAAGAAGTTCCGGTCGAAATCAGATTTACCGCATTGCGGGTCGAGGACGGCGAGTTCGAGGGTACTGTTGGCGTCATGCGCGACATTTCGGAACGAGTCGAACGCGACCGGCGACTTCAAATCGAACGTGACCGAGTGACGGCGATGTTCGAAAATTCGGGGGATGCCATCGCGTACTGCGAGTACGACGGCGAAACGCCCATGATTCGGGCGGTAAACGCCGCGTTCGAGGAGAGTTTCGGCGTCTCCGAGGAGGTGGTCGGCAGAGCAATCGACGAGGTGGTCGTCCCATCCGAGTTCCAACCAGAAGCAACCGACATCAACCATCGGACGAAGAGGGGAGAGTATATCGAACGGGAGGTCAGGCGCGAAACGACCGATGGCGTTCGAGATTTCTTCCTGCGGTCGATTCCGATACGCCCGGGTGAGTCGGGCGAGCGGTCGTATGGCGTCTATACGGATATTACCGAGCAAAAAGAGCGGGAACGGGAACTCGAACGCTACGAAACCATCGTGGAAACGGTCAGCGATGGCATCTACACGACCGACGAGCAATTTCGATTTACGTCAGCCAACGATGCGCTCGTTTCGATGACTGGGTACAGCCGTGACGAACTGCTGGGAAGCACGCCGGAACTGATAACGAGCGAAGAAACGCTCGCGGAAACGACGCGGTTGCGCGAACGAATACTGTCCGGGGAAACCGAGACGGAAACGACGACGATAAACTTGCGTTCCGTAGATGGGGACGAGATTCCGGTAGAACTCCGTTTCAGGCCGCTTCCGAGCGACGATGCGTCGGAGGGGAAAGGAACCGTCGGTGTCATCCGCGACATCACGAAGCGAGTCGAGCGCGAGCGGGCGCTTCGCGAGAACGAAGAGCGACTTCGAACCGTAGTCGAGAACGTTCCGGTTATTCTGTTCGCCATAGACGTCGATGGGACGTTTACGCTCTCCGAGGGACGTGGACTGTCGACATTCAATGCGGATTCGGAGGATGCTGTAGGCAACTCCGTTTTCGACTGGTTGGCCGACTATCCCGCCGTCATTGACGACATCGAACGGGCGCTGTCGGGCGAACCGGTCGATACGATTCACGAGATACGCGACGGATATTTCGAAACGTGGTATCAACCGATTTGGGATGGTAACGAGATGACCGGCGTCATCGGCGTTTCGATGGATGTCACTGCACGTATGCGTCATGAACAGGCGCTTACGGCGCTCCATACGGCGACACAGGAGATGCTCGAAGCTGATTCGGCGGAGGCGATCGCCAAAATCGCAGCGGAGGTCGGAGCGTCGGTTCTCGACCTCCCCGGCGTGGCCGTTTTCCTGTTCGACGAGGAGACGAGCGTGCTGCGGCCAGTGGCACACTCCGACGACGTGCCGGAGCTCGTAGGCGAACCTACGTCGTTCGAAGCGGGTGAAAGCATCACGTGGCAGGTGTTCGTCACTGGGGAGACACAGGTGTTCGACGACGTGCGTGAATCAGAACACGTCTACAACCCGGACACGCGTCTCCGAAGCGGTTTGTACGTTCCGCTCGGAAATCACGGCGTGTTCGTTTCGGTTGATGACCGAGCGGCAACCTTCGAAGCGGACGCCATCGAACTGGCGACGATTTTCGCCGCAACGACCCAAGCCGCACTCGACCGCGTGAGTCGGGAGTCAGCCCTCCGCGAGCGAGAACAAGAACTCGAACAGCAGACGGAACGACTCGAACGACTGCACGAAACGACGGAACTGCTTCGCGACATCGAGCATCTGCTCGTCCTCTCGGACTCGCGTTCCAACATGGTCAGCGAGGTGTGTGAACGCCTCGCCGAAACCGACCGATTTGCGATGTCGTGGATCGGACGCCCCGACGAAACCGCATCACAGGTGATTCCAGAAGCGTGGGCCGGAACCGAACGCGGATATTTAGATAGCGTCTCGCTCACGCTGGATGGCGACTCGGAGACGGAGGATAAAGGCGAACCTGCCGCGATGGCAATCCAAAGCGGCGATTTGACCGCCATCGAAAACGTGGCGGACGTCGCCGGTGTCACAGCAGGACTCCAAAGCGATGACTGGCGGCCCGAGGCGCTCATGCGTGGCTATCAGTCAGTCGTCGCCATTCCGCTCGTCTATCGAGACTACTCGTATGGCGTGCTGGCTGTGTACGCAAATCGCCCCGATGCCTTCGATGCACTGTCTCGGGAGGTGTTTGCCGAGCTCGGCGAAACCATCGCCTACGCCATCAACGCTATCGAAACGAAGCGTGGATTACTGACCGACCAAACTGTCGAACTCGACTTGCGCGTCCACGACTCCGACGATTTACTCCAACGACTTGCGGGCAATCTCGACTGTCAGGTCGCGTATGAGGGCGTCGTGGCAGGCAACGAGGATGAAGACCATCTGTTCATCACGGCGTCGATGACGGACATCGAAGCAGTGCAGTCGTATCTCAACGGCGTCGTCGGGGTAACAAACAGTCGGCTCGTCAGCGAACGCGACGAGAACGCGCTGTTCGAGGTGACAGTCACCGAACCGCTGTTTGCCTCGGCGCTAGTCGAACGAGGGGCCGTCCCGGAGTCGATTACGGCGAGCGAAGAGTCGATTCGAGCAGTCGTCAACGTCCCGCACACGACGGAAGTGAGGGAGTTCGTAGAGACACTACGAGCGCGCTATCCGGGACTCGAACTCGCCGCCCGGAGGAACAGAGAACGTCCAGTGCAGACGGTGCAGACGTGCCGTGCCGCGTTCGAGGAGCGATTGACCGACCGACAGCAACAGGTGTTAGAAACTGCGTATCTAAGCGGTTTTTTCGACTCGCCACGGAGTACGACGGGGCAGGAGGTTGCCGCCTCACTCGACATCACGCAACCGACGTTCATCAACCACCTCAGGTCGGCACAGCGGAAACTGTTCGACCAACTGTACGAAGTGGATGTACTAGATAGCTAGCCGTGGGTATTCCATGCTACTGCATAGCTAGCTGGAACCGCTTTGCCGATACTGCACGTGGCCAATGTCGTAGAACGCATGAACGAACGAGCAAACACCGTTACAACGCCGATTACGAACGGCCACGTCAGTGAAGCTGTCGTACAGGCCATCTCGCAGGTAAACGGCGTTGACCCACTCGAACTCGATTCTCCGCTGTACGATACCATCGACCCAGATGCACTCGACCGACTATTTCAGCCGACGCCGACGACCGACCGAGACATCGAATCGAAGATTAGTTTCACCATTGCGGGATGTGAAGTGACCATCACCGATAATCGAGTTGTGGCCGCAAAGCGTTTGTCGCCAGTCGATACATGAACGAGGATACGGACGACAGAGAATCAGAAGACAGCACCACTGCCGCGT
Source organism: Haladaptatus litoreus (assembly GCF_900156425.1). Taxonomy (GTDB): domain Archaea; phylum Halobacteriota; class Halobacteria; order Halobacteriales; family Haladaptataceae; genus Haladaptatus; species Haladaptatus litoreus. The sequence continues at coordinate 459,259 of NZ_FTNO01000001.1, read as the reverse complement.
CCCCGATGGGAACGCCGGTCTGTTCTCACTGCGGGTCACCCATCGAGACCACGGACTGGTTTCCTATCGTCACGGAAACCACCGAAAACGGATCGGTCGTCCTCCACTCGTTCTGCGACGAGGCGTGTCAAGACGCCTGGAACCGACAGCAATCGGACGAACAACAGCAATCTGAAAGACGGCAATCCGAGAGCAGACAAGAGACGAATGTCGAGTAACTACCGCAGTCCCACCACAGAACCCCACGAGCATTCAACCTAAATGTCTACTGAGCAAGAGAACCAACCAGCAGACGTACAACAGACCGAATACACCGACGGCGCAGGCCGCGTCGTCATGCTGTACGACCCCGACAACGCGGATGCGTGGATTCGCTCCTGCGTGACCTATCCGGTCGAGCCGTAACCGAATCGGATTTTGTGGGAAGCCAGCGTGATGACGAGCGCTACCGCGTAATTTCGATACCGTCGGCTTCCCCCGCGACCACCCAGTCGTCGTCGCCGAGGCTATAGTGGCGAACCTCGGGCGTCTCCCACTTCCCATCGACGCATTCCGAACTGACCTCGCACCGCCGGATTCCCTCGTGTCGTGGTTCGATTTCGAGTCGGAAGCGGTCGTCGGGCATGTAATCGATTGGACTCGCAGGCCCTTCGTAGGCGGTTCCGTCCACGAGTTCGATGCGAACGTGGTTGCCTAATGTAACGATTTCTAACGTTTCGGTGAACGTCTGCATGTCGGTCAGTAACACGCTGCGAACCTGAGTAAGCGTTACGACTTGTATCATTATTTTGAATTTTAATGGTTTGGATACACTTTTCAACCGTATTAAAATTTAGTTGTAAAACCGGTGACAGTGGTCCCCAACTCCGCGCAAACCGCATCTACCAGTATTCAGATTTGACTTCGAACTGCGACACGTGCAGTCAAACATCTCAAGCTTGAAGACGCCTGAACGGAACGGTATCAAAAATGAGCGACGGGGAGCTAACGATTCGAGCGCTGGATGAAAAAACGGTTCAGCGAATCGCGGCGGGAGAGGTCGTAGAGCGACCCGCCTCCGTGGTGAAGGAACTGGTCGAAAACAGCCTCGACGCAGACGCCGGACGGATTTCGGTGCGAATCGACGGCGGCGGAACCGAGAAAATCGTCATCGAGGACGACGGCATCGGCATGAGCGAGGACGACGTACAACTCGCCGTCGAGGAACACACGACGAGCAAGATTCGAGATATAGACGATTTGGAATCCGGAGTCGCCACCCTCGGCTTCCGTGGGGAAGCCCTCTACACCATCGGCGCGGTGGCCCGACTCACAATCAGAACGAAAGCGAGGGGCGGCGAGGCGGGGACGGAACTCCGACTCGTGGGAGGCGACGTAGAGGAAATCAAGCCCGCCGGACGACCGGCAGGGACGACGGTGGAGGTCACCGACCTGTTTTTCAACACTCCGGCGCGGGAGAAGTACCTGAAAACCGACTCGACCGAGTTCTCGCACGTCAATCGAGTCGTCACGCAGTACGCGTTGGCGAATCCCGACGTGGCGTTCTCGCTGGAACACGACGGGCGCGAGGTGTTTTCGACAACAGGGCAGGGCGACCTCCAATCCGCAATTTTGTCCGTCTACGGTCGGGAAGTCGCCACCGCGATGATTGCCGTTGGAGACGAGCGCAGCGAGGGGGACGACGAACGGGACACGGAAGACGCGGAGCGTACCGAACTCGCCGTTTCGGGCTACGTCAGCCACCCCGAAACCACCCGGAGCACGCGAGAGTACGTCGCAACCTACGTCAACGGGCGCTACGTTCGCTCGTCGGTCGTTCGGGAGGCCGTCCTCGACGCCTACGGAAACCAACTCGCACCCGACCGCTATCCGTTCGCCGTCCTCTTCCTCTCCGTGCCGGGCGATTCCGTGGACGTGAACGTCCACCCGCGAAAGATGGAAGTTCGGTTCGGCGACGAGGGGACGGTTCGGAAGGCCGTACGCGATTCGATAGAAAACGCGCTTCTCGACGACGGACTGATTCGGTCGGCCGCACCCCGTGGACGTTCCGCGCCCGACGAAACCGACGTGACACCCGAGGTGCAGTCGGAACTGGGAGCGACCACGGACGAACGCGATTTTGCGGCGGCCGTGGACAAATCGACCGACGAATCGAAATCCGTGAACGCGGAGCCGTCATCAACCAGCAGGACGGTTGCAGAATCGCGCGAACGCGATTCTGCAACTGCAAATACTGCAAATGGTCGGAAGACGACTGCGGAGAACGAAACCGCGGACGCGAACGCATCCGATACGAACACTGACGAACCGGTCGTGGATGCCAACAGAACCGACACGGATGCAAACTCGTCGGCAACTGACGACGAACCCCGAAAATCACGAAACGAATCACGAGACGAACCATCGCAGAGCAAGTCGAATCGAAACACCGCGGAACAGATGAATCGAAACCCGGAACGAAAGTTCCGCGCGACGACCGAAACAGAGACGCTGACCGATGCGCCCGACACGTCCAAACCGGCGGAACGGGAGTTCGACCGACTGCCACGGATGCGCGTCCTCGGGCAACTGCACGACACCTACGTCGTCGCCGAAACGCCGGACGGACTGGTGCTCATCGACCAGCACGCCGCCGACGAGCGCGTGAACTACGAACGACTGCGCGAGAAGTTTGCAGGCGACACGACGACGCAGGTGCTCGCCTCGCCGGTCGAACTCGAATTGACGGCGGCGGAGGCCGCACTGTTCAGTGAGTACGACGAGGCGCTGGCACGGTTGGGGTTCCACGCGGCGCTCACGGGGGAGCGAACGGTCGAAGTGACGACGGTTCCCGCGGTTCTCAGCGAGACGCTGTCTCCGGAACTCCTTCGGGACGTGCTCTCCGAGTTCGTCTCGGCCGACTCGGACGAACACGACCGAAATTCCGCGGCGGCGGTCGCCGACGCGCTCATCTCCGATTTGGCGTGCTATCCCTCGATTACCGGCAATACGTCGCTGCACGAAGGTGACGTGGTGAGTCTGCTGTCCGCGCTGGACGACTGTGACAATCCCTACGCCTGTCCGCACGGGCGGCCGGTCGTCATCGAACTTGGCGAGGCGGAAATCGAAAATCGGTTCGAGCGCGACTATCCGGGCCACGCCGGGCGGCGGGCGGAGTAGTTTAGTCCGATTTCCGACCGTTTCCCCGACCGGTAAGGAGAACCTCATATCGGCTGGCCGAATCAAATTCCGGTATGTCACGCGGGACGAGTCAGGGAGGACTTCTCGATGCGATACGGTACGACTTACACCAGTTACACACCGGATGGATGTCACTGTTCTTTCCACGACAGCGACAGCAGTCCCACTCGGTGCTCGGGCAGTGGACGCCACAGAGTACGGCGGGGAAAGTAGCCTATCGGATATGGGGCGTGGTCGGTACGCTCGTCGTTGCTCTCCTGTACCCGTTCGTCCTGTTCGGCTTTGCGACGCGCTACTACACGAGTCGCATCGACCGAACCGCGGCGAGTCTCGGCGTACTGGGCGTCGTCCTGCTCTCGGTGCTCATCTGGGGCGGACTGGCGGCACTGGCCAGAGTGCGCTTTTCCACTGAAGGATTCTACGCTGTCACCGCCGCGGGAGGCGTCGCGACAGTTGCCGCAGTGCTCGCGTACCTCTCCAGTCGATACGGTGGTCGGATTACAACCGTTCTGTTCGCCTATCCGTTCGGCATGACGGCGCTGTTCCTGCCGCCTGTGGTCGCCGCGCTGTACTCGCCGACGCTCTCGGAGGTCATCTTCCCGAACAGCGAGACGCTGGCGGTGTGGTTGCTGGACAACGTCCTCGATTACCGCGGAATCAACGAGATTCTCCGCGCGCGCTTCGACCTCGAAGGGTTCGCCTACGTCGGTATGTGGTTCGGCATCGCGGTACCGTTGGGTTGGTGTATGGGATTCTTGGTTACGCTGGCGAATCTCATGCGGCCAAAATCGGAGTAACGCTTTTCCTTTGTTCGGCTAACTGTCCGATATGGAGTTCAATTTACCCGTGACCGCCGGAGCACTGCTAGCAATCGTCGCCGTCGGTACGGCGGGCCTCATCGGGATGGATGTCATGGCGATGGGGACAGTACTGATGATGGTGGCCCCTTCGATGCTGGTTTTCGGCCTGATAGCGCTCTTCCTCGGCATCAAACACGGCGAGTATCGCGCGACGAGATAGAACAAAACGGCTCGGCTTTACTCGACTCGCCCGACAGCCAGAATGTGGTTCGACAAATCCGCAATCGTCGGGTCTTCGCGTAGTTTTCGAACGACTTCGGCGACGTTTTCCTGTGCATCTGCATCGATTTCTTCCAGCGCGGTTCCGAAGTTCGAGGCCGGGCCTTCGAGTCCGGCGACGATTTCGAGCGCGAAACCGTGATTTTCCAGCAGGTCGCGCAGTTCCGGGGCGCGGAAGAAGTGGCACTCTACGAACGACGGGTCATCGCCTTCGTATTTTTCCGCGAGTTCGGCCGAATACGTTGCAGTCTCCACGAGGTCCGGAAGTTGGCGAACGCCAGTCTCAAAATGCGGTGCGCTCTTTACGAGGTTCTGGACGACAGCGACGAACCCCATCACGGAGACGAAGATAGGGGCATCCGAGGTGGTCACGCGATGGAGTTCGCAGACTGCTTTGTTCCGTTGGTCGTCCACAACGACGTGCGAGAGTGGCCCGCCGAGACACAGAGTTGCATCGAACTGGTCGGCAGAAAACGGCAGGTCACGGATGTCGCCCTGCTGAACCGTAACCTGCGATTCGAGGTCGCGTTTCGATATGCGCTCTTTGGCGATGGCGACCTGCTCCGCAGACAGGTCGAGCAAAGTTACGTCGTAACCCTGTTCAGCCAACCAAATCGAATACCTCCCGGCGGCCCCGCCAGCGTCGAGGATGTGGCCCGACTTGGGCAAATACTGGTCGAGATAGTCCGTCGTGTTCTCGAACTCCAGTGAGTTTTTGAACGATTCTTCGAGGCGTTCCCACTCGCCCTCGCCGAGGTCGTCGTAATAGTTTGCCGGGTCGATTTTGGCAAGTGGGTCGTCGTCTGCCATCGTGACACGTCTGTTTCAGGAGTTGACCCATAGTTCTTTCTTGTGAAAATTTGGCATGGGGACAATTGGACACAGTTCGGACACTGACCAGCGACCGAGTGAAACGAGGGAGCAATAGGCAATCGACACAACCACCGAAATTCGAGAATTTTCACTGGGAACGAGGTCAGCAGTCGTCACGATCACCGAGGGTTAGTAAGTGTCACAACCACCAAAAATCAGCAACCGCCACCGCCGCCGGAGGGCTAGCTCACTCTCCGGAAAATCTCCGATTTTCCGGGCCGACGACTGAATGGAGCACGGAAGAGCGAAGCTCTTCCAGTGCGAAATGAGGGAGGAGTGCTTTTGGTGAAGCTTTTACAGGGAGACGGTCAGCGGTCGCGCGCTACGGCACGCGACTGCTGACTTTCGACCGTCGTAAAAGGTTCTACATGTAGCCGAGGTCGCGCAGACGCTCCATCAGGTCTTCTTTGTCTTGGGCGCGGCCTGCACGCTCGGTCGTGTTCTCCATGTCCTGCAACCATGCTGGTTCCTGGTCGCTCTTCTGCGTGCTGACTTCGCTGCCGAGCGAGCGGAACCCTTCGAAGTACTTCGGCGAGACGGGGATATCGTCCTGCTCAACGCCCTCCGGCAGGTCGTCGAATCCTTGCGGGACGTAGCCGTCGTCGGGGTACGCCTCAACGGTGTCCGGGACGACGAAGTACCAGAAGGCGTCCCAAACGGCCGGTTCGTCGAAGTGGAGGATGGGCTGAATGCGGTCGTGCGGTGGGTAGATTTCGGGGTCGTGACGCGGGCTGAAGAACGTCTCGTCGGCGCGGGCTTCCTGTTCGTCCCAACGGACGCCGGAGATGACGCCATCAACGTCGTACTGCTCAAGCGCGTCGTTCAGCGCAACGGTCTTCAGCAGGTGGTTGCCGACGTAGGTGTCGAGCAGGAACGGGAAGGTGTCCTCCTCGTATTCCAGCAGGTCGTGAACGTGGTGCTGGTTGTGGTCGGAGAGTTCACCGATTTCGATGTCGTCGCCGGGTTCGAGGCCGTGTTCGTCAACGTAGTCGCCAACGTCCTCGTTGCGGGCGTAAATGACTTCCAAATCCCATTCGTCGGCCCAATGCTCGACGAAGTCGTGAATGTCTTGGAAGTGCTGGAAGTGGTCGATGAAGACCGCCGGTGGAACCTCCAAATCGTAGCGCTCCGCCACTTCTTTGATGAAGTAGAGCGTGAGCGTGGAATCTTTGCCACCCGTCCACATCACGGCGGGGTTTTCGTACTCTTCGAGACCTTTCTTCGTGACCTCGATGGCTTTCTCTACTTTGTGTTCGAGCGAGGGGTAATCCTCGGGGTTTTCGCCTTCACCATCGCCGTAGTCTACGTCGAGATAGTCTGGAAACTCGTCTGCCATGACTCGTAATTAGATATAATTACCTGTCTAAAGTGCTTTTCGGCTCCGCATGAAGAACCATTTAGGTTAGTAAAAGATTGGATTCGAATTTTAATACAAAAGAGAAAACGATAGCACTACCGCTCACCGCTTTCGACCGAATACGAACCCAGAACCGCGCGATTACGAGATGAACTTGTTGTCGCGCCAGTTCACGCCGCTGGACGACGAGCTTTCGTTGCTTGGGCCTTCCACCACTTCGATGGAGGCCGGTCGGTCGTCGCCGTCCACGATGCGGGTCGCTTCCAAATCACCATCGACTTCCGAAATCGCGGTGAGCGTTCCCTTTTCGGCCTGTCGGGCGAGGGTGCATAGCACCTGGAACATCGGATACTGAACCGCGCTGTTCTGAAGCACGGTTTCCCGGTCGCCTTTGAACGCGGCCATCTCGATGAGTTCGCCCGTTGGCTCTTCTTCCTCTTCGTCTTCTGCGTCCGTACCCCACCGCGGCGCGTTGCGTCGTGCCTCCTCCTCTTCGGTGAAGACCCGTGTTTCCGAGACGCTGGCTTTCAGTTGCGCCGTCGGCGTGTATTTGCTGATGGATTCGTCCGTCGAGACAGCACTGATGATAAGCGTGTTGTTCCGGCGGGTGATATCGACGCTGTCGATTCCATCCGGTAGTGGGGGTTCGCTTTCAAAGTGGTCGTAGACGGTTTCAAGCGGCAGTTCGAGCGTCGAATGTAGTCGGTATACCTGGCTCATTTGTAGTCGTGAGTTCCGTCTCCCGTCGGCTGTACGTTTGTCACTACGTGCCCCGAACTTATAGGGGCTACCCTTTCGGTTGCGTATGCAACCATCGAAATGACGTTAGTTGGTTCGAAGCGTTTCGCCGAGTTCGCCTCGTTCTTCCATCTCTGCGAGGATGTCGCTGCCGCCGATGAACTCGCCATCGACGAACGTCTGTGGAATCGTCTCCCAGCCGCTGTGTTCGGACAGTTCTTCGCGGTAGGCGTCTAAGTTGTCGAGCACGTCTACCGTCTCGAACTCGTCGCCACGGTGTTTTCCGATGAGTTCGAGCGCGCGCTGTGAGAAGCCACATTGCGGCATCATCCGCGTTCCCTTCATGAACAGGACGACCTCCTCGTTTTCGAGCGTCGAATCGACCCGTTCTTCCACCTCTTCGGCGGAAAGCTGTTCTCCGGGTGTGAACGTCATACCGTTGCGTAGGCACCCCCGGCGCAAAGAAGTTGCGACCGAGTTATCGTGTGCGCATCACTCGTCGCTTCCAACGCCGATGACCTGCACGAGCGAGTAGACCGGGACGCCGTTCAGTTCCTCGATACCCTGCTTGTCCGCGAGGACGATGCAGGCGACCGGTTCGCCGCCGCGGTCTTCGATGGCCTCGATGGTTTCTCCCATCGTGGTTCCGCTGGTGATGGTGTCGTCCACGATGTAGCACTCGCGGTCGCGAATCTGCGCGAAGTTGCGCGAGAAACTGCCGCCGTACTCGTCGATGTCGCCCTCCTCCCACTGGTGTTTGCGGGGAGCGTAGGTACCGAGGTCGGTGTCGAGTTCGCGCGCGACCACGGTCGCGAGGGGCGCGCCAGCCTTCTCGATGCCGATGGTCAAATCGACCTCTTCGCCGTGTTTCGACAGTAAATCGGCCATCGCCGCGCCGATATGGGTGAGTCGGGCGCTGTCGCGACCGATTGCGCTCCAATCGACGTGGATGTCCTGCGTGCCGCCTTTCGGTTCGGGGCTCGGCGTGCTGCCACTGCGCTCGACCAACCAACTGGCAGTCTCGCGCGACACGTTCAGTTCGTCAGCGATTTCGCCCTTCGAAAGGCCACGTTCCGCCAGCTCCGCCGCACTCTCTATCAAGTCGTCTACGTTCTTCATTGGCTATCAAATTTAACCGCGGTCTTTATTGTCGTTTCGTCGTCCGCAAATGCCGACTCGAAATTCGAGACGTCATAGACGCCTGTCACGAGGTCGTCCAACAGCCACTCGGGCATGTCCGCGAGTGTCTCGACTGCGGATTCGAAATGCCGGTAGTTGGAGTTGACGCTTCCGACGAGCGCCTTGTTGTTCATCACGAGTTCTCGGTGGAGTTTCCCGCCGTCGATTTCGAACGACCACGAATCCGGCACACCGAGCAGTGCCGCCACGCCATTCGGAGCGAGGGCCTCGACGGATTCGAACGCGTGTTTCGCGTAGCCGGTCGCCTCGTAGATGAAGTCCATGGGTTCGTGCGCGTCGGGAATCTGGTCAACCGGCGTCACGCGCGAATCGACATACGCCGCGCCCAACTCTTCGATGACGTCGATTGTCGGGTCTGGTCTATCGCGCCTGCCGAGGCAGTAGACTCGGTCGAACTCCGAATCGAGCATCGCCACGGTGAGCAGTCCGAGACTGCCGTTTCCGAGGACGAGCGCGCTTTCCGGTCGCCAATCGAACGCCGACCGAGAGGCGCGGGCGTGTTCGATTGCTTTTTCGGAGATGCTGATGGGTTCGACCAGAAACCCCCAGTCGGCCAGTTCGTCGGGAACCGGAACGAGGTTCTCTGCGGGACTGGTGAAATACTCACTCATGAAGCCGTGTTCGCCGGAAATACCGCGTTCGGTCGTTTCGTCCGGCGGTGCCATGTCGGGTTCGCCGCGCTCGAAGTACTCCGTCGGGCCGTCGGGAAGCGGTCTTCGGACGGTCGGGACGACGACGTCCCCTTCCGCAAATGCGGTTCCGTTCGGGTCGTCTACGACGCCGACCGCTTCGTGACCGAGGACGAGGTGGTCGTCGTCCGCTGGAAACCCGCCGTGGTGTCCGGCGAGGATTTCGTGGTCGGTGCCATCGACGCCGACCCTGAGGGTTCGCACTAGCGCCTCACCCGGTTCGGGTTCCGGTCGCGGTTTCTCGATGAGTTCGGGGCTGGTTTCCCCGCGTCGGAGTGCGACTGCGTGCATACGTGTCTCTTGTTCCCACGCACTCAAAAGATTTATTCTTTACCGAGTAAATTTGTCTAGAGAAGGTGGGCGCTATCGCCGCGGTGAGAACCACTATCCGATATGCAGTCACTGCATCCGAACACCTGTCGAACGTGCGATACCGGCCGCCTCTTCTGACCAGACACGCGAGCACGAACCAGACCTCGTGCATAACTCCTCGTTCACAACTGATTCGCCACAACGCCTGTGTTCTTTCAGGTCGTCAACGGTTCCATGCAAGCCGCGCGACTGCACGAATACACCGACGAGATGGCCGATGCGCTCTCGATAGACGAGGTAGACCGACCGGAGGTAATCGAGGGTAATCACGTCGTCGTGGAAATCGAAGGCGCTGGCTGGTGTCAAACCGATAACCACGTCATCGAAGGCATGTGGGAAGAACAGATGGGGCAATCACTTCCCATGACGCTCGGCCACGAAAACGCCGGAACCGTGGCCGAGGTGGGCGAAGACGTAACGCTCGTTTCGGAGGGCGACGCCGTGGTTTGCCACCCGGCGCGAACCTGCGGCATCTGTCGCGCCTGTCGACTCGGGCAGGACATGCACTGCGACAATCTCGTCTTTCCCGGCCTCTCCACAGACGGCGGATTCGCGGACTACTTGCTGACGAGTGAACGCGCCGTGATTCCGCTTCCGGACGGCGTCGACCCGGCGGAAATCGCGCCCCACGCGGACGCCGGAATCACGGCCTACCACGCGGTGAAAAAGGCAGTCTGCGAACTGAATCCCGGCGAACACGCCGTTGTCGTTGGCGTCGGCGGACTAGGCCACATCGGCCTGCAAGCACTGCGAACTATGAGCGCAGCGGAGATTACCGCCGTCGAAGTGAAAGACGAGGCGCTCTCGCTCGCGGACGATTTAGGAGCAGACTACACCATCAACTCGCGGGATTCGAACGTTGCGGACGAGATGAACGCGATTACCGACGGCGAGGGCGTCCAGCAAATCCTCGATTTCGTCGGCGACGACGAAACGCTCGATTATGCCCCCTCCCTGCTCTCCGGGGGCGGCGACCACCACGTCGTCGGCTACGGCGGCCACGTCCACGAACCTGCTCAGACACTCGTAAACGGCGATTTCGGCTACCGAGGAACCCTCGTCGGAACCTACCCCGAACTGCAGGAACTCATGGCGCTCGTCGCCCGAGGAGACGTGGAACTGCGAACCTCACGGTACGATTTAGCCGAAATCAACGACGTGGCCGAGAAGCTGGAACACGGCGAAATAGAAGGGCGAGCGGTCATCACGCCGTAATCGGGATTCGCTCGTCGATTTTCGCCGACTCGTAAATCGCCTCGATGGTTCGCATGTCCACCAGCGCGTGCTGGCCGTCCGGTTCCGGGTCGCGCCCCGAGAGCAGACAGTCCGCGAAGTAGTCGAACTCCTCTACCTCTTCGTTTACCGGTTCGACCAAAAAATCGGCTTTCGCCCCGTTTCGCTCCGCCGTCAACTGCGCTTCGCCGAAAAAGGCCGGTTCGAGGGTCAGTCGGCCCTCGGTGCCGATAACTGAGAACTGACTCCGCTGTTGGGCGTACTGACTCGCGACGCAGGCCGCCGTGACGCCGGTTTCGAACTCGACTTCGAACGAAACGTGCTGGTCAACCTCCGAGAAGTGTTCGTGCGGGCTTTTCGTCGTCCCCTGCGCACTCACGGGATTCGAGTCCAGCACGAACCGGGCGGTGTTGAGTGGGTAGATTCCAAGGTCGATGAGCGCCGACCCGCCTGCGAGGTCGGCGTCGAGTCGCCACTGATTCGGGTCTGGCGAAATCATCTCGAAGACGTTCTGGCACATCGCCCCCTCGACGAGTGCGGGGTCGCCAACGAAGCCCTCGCGGACGAGTTCGCGCATCCGCCGAACCGCCGGATTGGTGTGCATCCGATAGCCGACCATCAGCGTTATTCCGGCGTTTTCACAGGTTCGAACGACTTTCTCGGCGCGCGCCGTCGTCGCCTCCAACGGTTTTTCACAGAGGACGGCCTTGCCGAAGTCGGCTGCGCTCTCCACGAAATCGAGGTGTGTCGCGTTCGGTGTAGCGATGTACACCGCGTCGTAGCGCTCGTTTGCTTCCCCGGCGTGGAACTCGTCGTAGCCGAGTCGGTACTCCGCGCCCGCCTCGTCGCCGACTCTGTCAGCTTTTTCAGAGCTGCCGCTAACAACCGTGCTGACCTCACAGAGGTCGCTTTCCGCGATGGCCGGGATGACCCGCTCCGTCGTGAACCAGCCGAGTCCAATCAGTGCAAATCGGATTCGCTCGTCCGGGTCGGAGACGGTCTGCCAGTCGCGCCGGGTGAACTCTGCGAGGTGGTCTGTGAGTTGCATTTGGATATCTGATGACGGGGATTTGGTTATCGTTTTGGGCCTTGAAGACGGCGAGTTGTGAGGTGTTTACTCGGAGTTCGATTTGAGAAAGTAGTTTCAAATCGGGAATGGCGTCGGGAATTTGTGAGTTTGTGGACAAACAAAAAGGTTGTAGGTTTGTCGCTAGGTAGTCACGACTCCAATGAAACAGCAACCGCACTGCCTGCTCGCGGTTGCACCGCTCGCCAGCGAGATTTCTGCGAAATCTCGTTCGCCACACGCCTCCCCAACCGATTCACTCGTTTCACTCGGTCATCCCTCGCACGCTTTCGCTCGCCTTCTCGGAGGTAAACTCCTCGAAGTCTTACAAGCGCGCGCCATGTCGCTTGATTACCCAGCCGAAAGGATGCGCCAGCGCGTTCGCACGAGCGGGACGAGGCGACTTCGTCGCCTCGCTGGCGAACGGCGAAGCCGTGAGCGCCGAACGAAGTGAGGCGCGAGTGCAATCCCGCGCTGGCGGGGAGGAGTGGGGAAACTGCGGTTGCGGTGGCTGACCTCGGCGGATGAAGGGTGAGTGAGCGACGCAGGAGCGAACGAGGGCTTCGTTTGTTGTCGTGATTTGCAAACAAAGCAGTAGAACCATGCTCGACTACTGAGGATATTGAGAATCAGTTCAGTCACAGAACGCCAGAATATCAAATACAGAATCATCGTCGTCGTCCGTCAACTCTTAAGAGTCGCCCCCACGACTGTCAAGACAATGTTCGACGCGGACGACCTCGAAGAAATCCGCCGGGGGAAAGACGACTGGGAAGAAGAGACGCTCTCCCCGACGCTCGACCGATTCGGGGAGCGACAGGAGGAGTTCACGACCGATACGGACGGGCAGTCGGTAGACCGCCTCTACACGCCGAACGACGTAGCCGGGACGGACTACGACGACGACCTCGGTTACCCGGGCGAAGACCCCTACACGCGCGGAGTGTACCCCACGATGTACCGCGGGCGACTGTGGACGATGCGCCAGTACGCCGGGTTCGGGACGGCGGACGAGACCAACGAACGCTATCACTACCTGCTGGACAACGGCCAGAGCGGCCTGTCCATGGCGTTCGACCTGCCGACCCAGATGGGCTACACCTCCGACGACGAAATGTCGGCGGGCGAAGTCGGGAAATCGGGCGTGGCCATCGACACGCTGGCCGACATGGAAACCGTCTTCGACGGGATTCCGCTGGACGAAGTGAGCACGTCGATGACCATCAACGCGCCCGCCTCCGTCCTGCTGGCGATGTACATCGCAGTCGGCGACGAGCAGGGCGTTTCCCGCGAGCAACTCCGGGGAACCATCCAGAACGACCTGCTGAAGGAGTACATCGCACGAAACACGTACATCTACCCGCCGGAGCCGTCGATGCGGGTGATTACGGACATCTTCGAATTCTGTGCGGAAGAGACGCCGAAGTTCAACACCATCTCGATTTCGGGCTATCACGTTCGCGAGGCGGGCGCGACGGCGGCACAGGAACTCGCATTCACGCTCGGCGACGGCATCGCCTACGTCGAGGCCGCACTCGACGCCGGACTGGACGTGGACGAGTTCGCGCCACAACTCTCCTTCTTCTTCAACGCGCACAACAACATTCTGGAGGAGGTTGCCAAATTCCGCGCGGCCCGGCGAATGTGGGCGACCATCATGGAAGAGCGATTCGGCGCGGAGAACCCGAAATCGAAACAGCTCAAGTTCCACACGCAGACCGCAGGTTCCACCCTGACCGCCCAGCAAATCGACAACAACGTCGTTCGGGTGGCGTATCAGGCCCTCGCCGCGGTTCTCGGCGGCACCCAGAGTCTTCACACGAACGGGAAGGACGAGGCGCTCGCGCTTCCGACCGAAAAGAGCGTGCGAACCGCGCTCCGAACTCAGCAAATCCTCGCCCACGAGAGCGGAGCGGCGGACACCATCGACCCTCTCGCGGGGAGTTACTACGTCGAAGCACTCACGGACGATTTGGAGGAAGAAGCGTTCGACCTGCTCGACACCATCGACGAGAAGGGCGGGATGCCCTCGGCAATCGAGAGTCAGTGGGTACAGCGCCAGATTCAGGACGTGGCATACGATCGCCAGCAGGAAGTCGAGGCAGGCGAGCGAACCATCGTCGGCGTCAACGAGTTCGAAGTTGATGAGGAACCCGAAATGGACATCCAAGAGGTTACGGAAGAAGACGAACGCCGCCAAATCGAGAGCCTGAACGAAGTTCGAGAAGAGCGCGACGACGAGGAAGTCGAGGAGACACTCGCCGCTCTCCGCGAGGCCGCAGAGGGCGACGACAACCTGATGCCGTACATCATCGACGCGGTGAAAGCCTACGCCACGGTCGGCGAAATCTGTAACATCCTTCGAGACGTGTTCGGCGAGTACCGCCCCGGAACCGCGGTCTGAGGTTGCGACTGCTCTCCGGACTCGTTTCTCCCGGCGAAAAGCCTCTCCCGTCTCCAGTGTGACGGTTAGGTAATGACCGCTCTCTCCCCCTCCCGCCACGGATTCGTTCCGTTCTATCGGCGGTACACGAAAACGTGGATACACGCGCTGGCGACGGCGGGATTGACCGCGTTCGGAATGCTCACTTTCGTCCATCGCGGTTTCGCCATCGTCGCGGTTGCTGTCTACGTTCTCCCGCCAATCGTCCTCTATTTCCGCGGGACAGACGTGCAACCCGTAGAATCGAGTTCCGATGAGAGTGCGAATCAGGCCGCGTCTGGCGATGCAACCGACGCGGAAAGTTCGCACGAACCGACCAAAGCGACCGAAGCGAGTGAGTCAGCCGAATCGACAGAACCGACAGAATCGAATCACGCGAAAAAGCCACAGTGGACGACAGCCGAAACGCCCACCGAAGACACGCTGTTCGACGCCGTCGTCACAAAAAGCGGTGCCTACGCCGTCGGCGAGGATGGCGTCGTTCTCGCGTGCGGCGAAACGACCGATTCTGAGTGGCAGGTTCGCCTCTCGGACGGGCCGGGTGCAGACGGACGAACACTCCGCGGCGCAGACACGACGGAAGGCGGGGAGAGCGTCTGGTTCGCTGGCGACGGCGGCTCCCTCGGACGTCTCGATACGGAGATGGGCCGACACGTAGATTACTCTGCCCCCTCGGGAATCACCGACAACTGGACTGACATTGCTGTTTCGGGAACGAGCGACAGCACGACGATACTGCTCGTCAACGGCTCGGGGCAGGTGCTCCGCGGCAAGTATCGGGACGGCGACCTCGCGTGGGACGACCCGACCAAACCCGGAAGCGGGTCGAGTCTCTGCGCGGTAACGCTCGTCGATGGGTCGGTCGGCTACTGCTGTGACACGAACGACTCTGTGTTCGAAACGACGGATGGCGGAGAATCGTTTCGGAAGATCGGCGTCGATGGCGTGGACGGGACGTTTACTGCTATTTCAGCGACTGCGCAGGGTGACTGTGCGGTGACTACCGACGATGGTGTCCTGCACCGCTACGCCGATGGAAACTGGACGCCGGAGCGACTGGGCGAGGGGGAACTTCGAGCGCTTGCGCTGGGTCGAGATTTCTCCGTCGTCTGTGGCGAAGGCGGAATCATCTACGAGCGCGCAGGTGAGGATTCGACGACCGACTGGGAACGAATTGTGACCAGTGCGGATGAACTCAGAGGAGCCGCAGTCAGTTCCAATCGCGGGGTTGCCGTCGGGGATGGCGGTTCGATGGTCGAACGTGACCGGCCGTAATTGGGGGAGGAACCAATCGAGGGCGGAGTCACCGCTGTTATATTTCCCCCGGGTGAGTTTCGACCATGCACGTAGATCATCTCGGCATCGCAACCGACGACGCGGGTGAACTGGCGGAACTGTACGCCGACCTCTTCGACGCACCAATCGCCCACGAAGAGGAGTTTGACGGCCTGCGGGTCATTTTCCTCGAACTTGGCGACAGCTACTTCGAACTGCTGGAACCCATCGAAGAGGGAACCATCTCCCGCTATCTGGACAGTCGCGGGTCGGGAATCCACCACGTCGCGCTCGAAACCGACGACGTTGAGGGCGCGCTCGAAACCGCTCGTGGGCACGGCGTCGAGTTGATTGACGACGAACCGCGACCCGGCGCGTGGGGTCACGACGTTGCCTTTTTACATCCAAAATCGACGGGCGGCGTGCTCATCGAGTTCGTGGAACACTAAAACCAGTCTTCTGCGCGCAGTTCGTTCGCCGGCATCATCCGTTCAGGCGGTTCCGCAAACCACGCCGCACCGTTCAGTTCGCCGCCCTGAATCGCAACCGTGCCGCCTCGATACTCGGCGTCGAAAAAGACGTACAGGAGGTGAATTCGCTGGTCGTGATTTCCTTCGGAGATAACTGTCGCCTTTCGAAGTAAAAACGGTTCCGTGAGCGAACAGCGAACGTTGGTCTCTTCTTTTACTTCCCGAATCGCGGTTTCTTCGAACGTCTCACCGTCTTCCCGTCCGCCACCGGCCAGCCCCCATGCATTCATCCCGCGGCCGAGAGCCATCAGCACCCGCGGATGGTCGTCGCTGGCGCTCTCCGGCATCGAGTCGGTCAGCGACGGTGCGTTTTCCTGATTCCGAACGACCCACGCGTAGGCACCACCGAGATAGCCGTCCCGAGCGGAACCGAGAAGTTCCTCGAACGCTTGGGGCGAACGCTCCCACCTTTTGTCTTCAATTGGTACGTCTCCGTACTCGTTTTGGAGTCGCTCCATCCGGTCTTCGATTTCTGTGTGATTTACTTCGGTGGACATAGGTTCCATTCGAACAACACAAAACAGATAAGTTAACCGAAATTAACTCGCTTGACTCTCTTGTGACTTCCTACAAAAGACGGATTGAAGCAGTGGAAACGGCCTCCCTCTTCATAGATATGAAACAGGCGAGCGAGGCGCGTCAGCGCCGAGCGAGCGCGCTCACTTGAAGCGGAACGTTTCCAAATTCTTCGGCGCGAAGGTTCGGATGTTGAACTCGTGGTAGAGCGACGAAGAGAGGTCTTGGGTCGAACTCTCGTCACCGTGAACACAGAGCACCTTCTCGGGACGCGGGTTCATCGTTTTGACGAAGTTCATCAGTCCGGCACGGTCTGCGTGGCCGGAGAACCCGTCCACCGTCTCTACGTCCATTTTCAGGCTGAGCGTCTTGCTCCGATTGCCGCGTCCGTTGAGCGGAATCTCGTCCCATCCGGTCTGGATGCGTCGTCCGAGCGTTCCCTGCGCCTGATAGCCGACGAAGACCATCGTGTTGTCCGGGTCGCCGCCGAGGTGTTCGAGCCACGACATGATTGGGCCACCGGTGACCATCCCTGAAGTCGAGAGGATGATGGCCGGGTCGCCGTCGGCGACGTCCTGTCGTTCGTCCTCGCCGCCGTCGATGTGGTTGAACTGCGGCGCGAGGAACGGATTCTCGTCGTCGTGGAAGATTCTATCCCTGAGGTCGTCACGAAGGTATTCGGGGTACGTAGTGTGGATAGCCGTCGCTTCCCAAATCATCCCGTCGAGGTGAACCGGCATAGTCGGAATGTCGCCGTTTCGCATCGCCTCTTCGATGACGAGCATCATCTCCTGTGAGCGACCCACGGCGAATGCTGGGATGACGACTTTGCCACCCTTGTCATACGTTTCGTTGATGACCTCTTTGAGTCGCTCCTCCGAGTCGGCTTGGTCGGTCTGGTAGTCGTTTCGACCGCCGTAGGTGGATTCGAGAACCAGCGTTTCAACGCGTGGGAAGTCGTTGACTGCGCCGTTGAACAGGCGGGTGTCCTCGTAGTGAATGTCGCCCGAGAATGCGACGTTGTAGAGGCCGTCGCCGATGTGGAAGTGAGAGACGGAAGAACCGAGGATGTGCCCTGCGTTGTGGAACGTGAGTTTCACGTCGGGCGCGATGTCGGTTACGTCGCCGTATTCGAGCGGAATGGTGTGTTTGATCGCTTCTCGTACCATCTCGCTCTCGTATGGTGGGACGCGGCCTTCCTTCGCGGCCACGTCGAGGTAGTCCAGTTGGAGCAGTCCCATCAAATCCCTGCTCGGTTCCGTCGTGTAAATCGGGCCGTCGTAACCGTATTTGAACAGCAACGGAACGAGCGCGCTGTGGTCTAAGTGAGCGTGGGTCAGCACCACTGCGTCGATTGTGCTCGCGCCCGCGCCGAGCGCCTCCTCCACTTGGAGGTACGGCACGTCCTCGGAACCGGGTTTGTCGCCGCAGTCGATGAGAATCCGGGTTTCCGGTGTTGCGAGGATGAAACTCGCGCGACCGACTTCGCGGCAACAGCCGAGTGTGGTGATGCGAACCCACTCTTCGTTGCTCATCTCCTCACGGTGAATCTGCCGACCGACCTTTTCTAAAATATCGCGTCTGTCTTCGCGTTCCTGTTTCAAGAAGTTCCGAACGTTCGACACCGTCGAAGATTCGATTGGCGGCGTGCGAACGACTTCCGGCGTCCAGCCGACTTCCTGCGTAATCTGTCGGAGCGTACTCCCGTGCTTGCCGATAACCATTCCGGGCTTTTCGGCTTCGATGACGACTTCCCCGGTATCGACGTGGAAATCGAGGTCGGTAACGCCCGCTTCGTCCGGAATGACTTCGAGGATGTCCTTTCGCGCCCTATCCGGCCGCGAGAGGACATCTGGGTCGGGACGAACCGTGATTCGCTTTCGAAGTTGACTCGCCAGTTTTCGAATCAGGTCGCCGTTCTGCGCGAACTTCTTTGGGTCGCGCGTGTAGACGACGAGTTCCGGGCCTTCGTATTTGACGTCAGACACCGAAATGTCGCTCGGCAGTTCGCTCGTAATCGTTGCTTTGAGGTCTTCGAGTTGTTGCTCTACTTTACTCATGGTGAAAACAGTCTGCTTCGTCCGTCGAGAGAGCAAATGCTGGTTGTCCGATGTCTCGAATGATGTCGCAAATGGTGTGTTCGAACACCGTAATCACTACGACTTAGACAGCACAGCATAGATTGTCTCGCTTATTTTTTGCGGGATTGTAATGTCGCGCACTGATGCGCATAGTGTGGTCCCGGCCTCCGAAAGCCAACTGCTCATGGGGGACACAGGAAAACCCGCTTATCACATAGTAAATCGCGAGGTTATAAAAGCCTTCTCAATATTCGCGAACTCGTCACATCACCGCCATAGCAGTCCGCTCGAAGGAAAATTACACATCCGACGGTACAACTAAACCGGTTCTCGACAAGATGTGCTCATGCATCTCTCCCCCTCCCGCGTCGCCGCCGAACACGAATGGGTGCGCGACCGAACCGAAGTCGTTGCGCTCATCAACCGCGTCCGCGCCGAACTCGGTGACGCCTTCGAGACGACAGTTGCAGAAATCACGGAATCGGAGTACCGAACCGAAGTGGACGCCGTGTTCGCCGACGGCGACCTCGCGGTGAACGTCGCCGGACTGGTCGCCATTCTTCGCGAGTTGGACGTGGACGGCGACTACCCCGGATTCGTCGTTGACGAACTCCTCGGCCGGGAACTCGCCGGAATGATTGCGGGCAATCAACCGCTTCGACTGCTCGGCGAGGCGACCTTCCACTACACGGACGTACTGCACCACGAGGACGACAAGGCGGCAGGGGTGGACGATTTGGAGGCCGCACTCGCCGCCGGATTTCAGACGCGACTGCCGGGGTGGAAGTGGACGGAATCGGAAAGTCCGTTTTCGGTGGAGTGAGTTACACAAACGGAATCAGGCGTCGAGGTCAATGTTGAAGTGACGCCCGTCGCGCGCGATGTCGAACCCAATGAATCCAATCGAGAGCGCGCCGATGACCGTGATGGCGACCCACCCAATTCCGTCGAAGGCGGGAACGTTGGCGAACAGGTACGACGACGCGAGACAGAGGTAGCCAACGCCCGCCAGTCGGTGTGGCTCGACGTTCCACGGAAGGTCAACGGTCGCACCGATGAGAAGTAGACCGCCGAGGACGCCGAGAGCGACCTGTACGAACCGACTCGGGTCGGTTAGCACGTCGAAGCCAAAGACGAACAGTAAGGCGAGATTGAGGAGGAGGATGAACACTCCGAGCACTCTGAGTCCTCGGCGACCCATTCCGCCGGTCGGTGCCGAGATGGTCGGCGCTTTCATACGTATTTGTTGCCAGACTAACCATAAAAATCTTGTCTCAAAGCTGCGTGCACCGTCACCAACATCGGAACGCTGATACGAAATACACGGAAGCATATCGATATGCAACCCGCGACACTCTGCTATCCTATCCGGAACGAGCGCGTCCTGCTCATCCGCAAGAAACGCGGCCTCGGCGAGGGGAAATACGTCGGGCCCGGTGGGAAGATTGAGGATGGAGAAACACCCCAAGAAACGGTCATTCGGGAGGTCGAAGAGGAGATTCACGTGACGGTGGCCGCCCCGACCAAAGTCGGCGAGTTCGAGTTCGTGTTCGGAAACGAGCCGAAGATGTTCGTCCACGTCTTCCGCGCCGAGGAGTTTTCTGGGGTGCCACAGGAGACGCCGGAAGCCGACCCGCGATGGTTCGACTTCAAAAACGTCCCCTACGACGAGATGTGGGAGGACGACCGCCTTTGGATGCCGCACCTCTTTTCCGGCGTGACGTTTTCAGGTTGTTTCCAATTCGATTCCGAGGGCGAACAGATGGTGGAGCACGAGTTGGTGACCGGCGTGGACTTTTGAGGGTTTTCGTCGTTGTTCACCGTTTACCACTTTGGCGCTAGCTATTTCCGACTCCAATCAAACCGCGCCACATTCTCACCCAGCCGACTTCTTCGCTCTTGTGTCGCTCAGTCGTCCCTCGCGCGTTACTCGCGCGCCATTGACGATTGACCGGTCGAAAACCGCGAAGAATCGACGAGCGACGAACACCGCGGGTTTATTATTCTCGTGGCTGACCTCCGAGTATGAGCAACGACCAGGAACTCGGTATCACCGAGTCGAAATCCCACAGCCCCGGCGACTGGTACGCCGAAGTGGTTCTGAAGGCAGGACTCGCGGATTACGCCCCCATGGGCGGATTCATCGTCACGCGTCCACGCGGCTACGCCCTCTGGGAGGGCCTGCAAAATCATCTCGATTCGTGGTTCAAAGACACAGGCGCACAGAACGCCTACTTCCCCGCGCTCATCCCCGAAAGCTATCTCGAACGGGAAAGCGACATCGTGGAAGGCTTCGACCCGGAAGTTGCGTGGGTCACCCACGGCGGGCACGACGAACTGGAAGAGCGACTCGCCTTCCGTCCGACGAGCGAGAGCATCATCACGCCGTTCATGAGCCAGTGGGTGCGAAGCCACCGCGACCTACCCCTGCGACTCAACCAGTGGTGTAGCGTGATTCGGTGGGAAGCGACCGACACGAAGCCGTTCTTCCGAACCAAGGAGTTCCTCTGGCAGGAGGGCCACACCGCTCACGAAACCGAGGACGAGGCGTGGGACGAGACGATGACTCGCCTCTCGCAGTACGAACGACTGTACGAGGACGTGCTGGGCATTCCGGTCATGCGCGGCCGAAAACCGGAACACGACAAGTTCCCCGGCGCGCACACGACGACCACTGTCGAGGCACTGATGCCCGACGGAAAATCGGTACAGGGTGGCACGAGCCACTATCTCGGGCAGGGCTTCGCGGAGGCCTACGACCTCTTTTTCACCGACGAGAACGAGGACGAGCGCCCGGCACATACGACTTCGTGGGGCCTCTCGTGGCGTGCAATCGGCGCGCTCATCATGACTCACAGCGACGAACAGGGATTCGTCTGCCCACCCGAACTCGCCCCCGAACAGGTCGTCATCGTTCCGATTTGGCAGGAGGAGAACCGCGAAGAGGTTCTTTCCTACGCCGAGGGCATCGCGAACGACCTCGAAGCCGAGGGCGTTCGCGTCGAACTGGACGACCGCGACGAGCGCAACCCTGGTTTCAAATTCAATGAGTGGGAACTGAAAGGCGTCCCCGTCAGATTCGAAATCGGCCCGCACGAGGTCGAAGACGACGAAATCACCGTCGTCCATCGACCCGACGGCGAATCGGTCGTGGAAGACCGCGCCGGAATCGCCGACGCGATGGAAGACCACTTCGATGTCGTGTACGACAAGATGTACGAGGCGGCGGCAGATACCCTCGAAAACAACGTCCGCGAGGCGGATTCGCGCGATGAAATCCTCGGTACCATTGGCCAGCACGGCGGCTACGTGAAAGCGCCGTGGTGTGGCGACGAAGCGTGTGAAGAGGAAATCAAGGAGCCGATTTCGGCGGAAATCGTGATGGTACCCCTCGACCGCGACGAGGAACCGTGCGGCGACGAGTGTGCGATGTGTGGCGACGAGGCCGAGGAGACGGCGTACTTCGCCAAATCGTACTAAGCCGAATTTCTTCTTTTACCGTGTCACACCGAAGTGAATAGCTGTGTGCCGATATTTCGGATATGTTCGTCTCTATATCACTCACCTGCAATACTGACAGAAATTATAAATATTTTATAGCACTCCCCGACTTTCCTGCACCAACGAAGCCGCGTATCCCGCGATAGACGGCTTCAGGACGAACAATGGATTCGAATCCGACATTTGCCGATGGGGTGTCACACCGACGCATCGACGCTGACGAGTGGGAGGACATCTACGTCGTCGGCGACGTTCACGGCTGTTTGACCGAACTCGAATCGCTTCTCGAAACGCTCGCCGTGAGCGACGACGACCTCGTGGTGTTCGTCGGCGACCTGATTCGAAAAGGGCCGGACAGCCTCGGTGTCCTCGAACTGGTGCAGGCCAATGACAACCTTCTCTCGGTTCGAGGGAACAACGAAGAAAAATTGCTCCGCGGAGACGCTGTCCTTTGCGATTTCGGCCCAGCAGAACGAGAGTATGTGGCGTCCCTCCCGGTTGCGATTTCGTGGAAGAACACACTCGTCGTTCACGGCGGTGTTGACCCCCGGAAACCACTATCAGAGCACTCGGTTGACGACCTCCAGACGACGCGCTCCCTGCAACCGGAGGGAAGCTACGACCGTCCGTTCTGGTTCGAGCAGTACGACGAATCTCGTCGGGTGTTCTTCGGTCACACGGTACTCGACCATCCCGTCGAACGGAAGTCAGCAGTCGGTCTGGACACCGGCTGTGTCTACGGCGGAGCGTTGACTGCCTACGACTATCGACGGGACGAGTTCGTGGTTCAGCCCTCGTTCGGCACGGGAAAGGAACGAAGCGACGATTCCATCGTGACGCCCCACTCCTCGTGAGTTCGCCCTTCCAAAGGAACCATGTCAGAGCACGATTTGCCAACAGACGACGAGCATAGCGAGAGTCAACAGGAACGCGACGACGAGAAGCGAACTGCGAACAACGAGAAGCGAACTGCGGACAACGAGAAGGAAACGAAGCCGAAACCCGAGGTTGACCTCTCCGACCCGGAGTACTATCTCAACCGGGAACTCAGCCAACTGGAGTTTCAAAAACGGGTGCTGCACGAGGCACTCGACGAGCGAAATCCGCTGTTGGAACGCGTAAAGTTCCTCTCCATCTTCACGACGAACATGGACGAGTTCTTCCGCAAGCGCGTCGGGGGCCTGAAACAGCAGATGGCCGCGAACGTGACCGAGCGGACGCCGGACGGCAGAACTCCGACCGAACAGTGGGACGCGATTCTCGACACCGCCCGCGAGATGTTCGACCAGCAGTCGGCGTGTTACCACGACGTGATTCACGATGCGCTCGCCGATGCTGGTATTCACATCGTCTCGTACGACGACTGCTCTCCATCGGAACAGCAGGAGCTACGGGAATACTTTCAAGGTTCCATTTTGCCGACGCTTACGCCACTCACGTTCGACCCGGCCCATCCGTTTCCGTTCATTTCCAACCTGAGTCTGTCGCTCGCGGTGTTGACGCGGGAAAACGAGGACGAAGAGCCAACTTTCTCGCGGGTGAAGATTCCTGGCAATCGGCCACGACTGATACAGGTCGAAGACGATTCGACCTTCGTTCTGCTGGAGGACGTCGTCGCGGCAAACCTCGACTTGCTCTTTCCGAACACCGAGATAGTCGATTGTTCGACGTTCCGAGTCACCCGGAACGCGGAAGTCGGGAAAAACGAGGAGGTCGCAGAAGATCTCATCGACATGATAGAGGAAGTGCTTCGCGAGCGTCGGTTCGCCACGGTCGTCCGCCTCGAAGTCGAGGCGGACATGCCCGAGACGGTTCGAAACCTGCTGATTGAACAACTCGGTATCGAGGAGCGGGAGGTGTTCGAGCGACGGGCACCGCTCGATTTCCGCGATTTCATGGATTTAGTCAAGTTGGACTCCCCCGAGTTGAAACTCGATTCGTGGACGCCACAACCGCATCCGCGGTTGACATCGACCGAAGACCACGACATGTTCGAGGAAATTCGTTCACAGGACGCACTCGTCCACCTTCCCTACCACTCCTTCGACGGAACCGTCCAGCAGTTCCTCGACCAAGCCGCAACCGACCCGGACGTGCTGGCGATTAAGCTCTCGCTCTACCGAACCGCGAGCGACTCGAAAGTCGTCCAGAGCCTCATCGAAGCGGCGCGAAACGGCAAGCAGGTCGCCGTGATGGTCGAACTGAAAGCGCGATTCGACGAGCAGAACAACTTGGATTGGGGCAAGCGCCTCGAAGAGGAGGGGATTCACGTCGCCTATGGAACTATCGGCTACAAAACACACAGCAAGACGGCACTCGTCGTCCGCGAAGAGGACGACGGCGTTCGTCTGTACTCGCACATCGCAACCGGAAACTACCACTCCGAAACCGCGAAAACGTACACCGACCTCGGCCTGCTCACCGCAGATCGGGAAATCGGGCAGGATTTGACCGAACTGTTCAACTTCTTCACCGGCCACACGCACCACGAGGAGTACCGAAAACTCCTCATCGCGCCCGGAAACATGCGCGAGCGGTTCACGGAAATGATTCGCACGGAAGCGGAACTCGCTCGCGAGGGAAGAGACGCGAAAATCGTCGCGAAGATGAACGCGCTCGAAGACCCGAAAATGGTCGAAGAACTGTACCGGGCGTCGATGGCTGGCGTCGAAGTCGACCTCATCATACGCGACATCTGCCGACTTCGCCCCGGATTGGAGGGCATAAGCGAAACCGTGACCGTCTACAGCATCGTCGGTCGGTTTCTCGAACATTCGCGTATCTACTACTTCGAAAACGACGGCGACCCACGATATTTCATCGGCTCCGCAGATTGGATGACGCGTAACTTGGACGAGCGCGTCGAAACGGTTGCTCCGGTCACCAGTCCGG
Organism: Haladaptatus litoreus; assembly: GCF_900156425.1. GTDB lineage: Archaea > Halobacteriota > Halobacteria > Halobacteriales > Haladaptataceae > Haladaptatus > Haladaptatus litoreus. The sequence continues at coordinate 434,234 of NZ_FTNO01000001.1, read as the reverse complement.
AACTACAGTCGGAACTTCGAACGATTTTGGACGTGATGCGGGACGACAACCGGAAGTGTTGGGAGATGAACGCCGACGGGAGCTACCAGCAACGGACACCCGGTGACGAGGACTGTCGGAACACGCATCACGTTCTCATGGAACGTACTCAGCATTTGATTGACGAATAGTCGAACGAGAGTCCGAATCGTCCGACGCCAGTGCTTCCGATAGAATTGAAAAATAAAGATATAAGCCATTCTGTGTATAATTTTCAAACGTATTTGTGGGACAGTTTCGAACAATCTGTTGCTCCGACAGATGTTGAAATCTATAGAGTCCAAATTTATCCAAGCCACGAATTCTTAGCAAAGTTTTAGAAACCCGACTACGATTGGTTAGATATGGCCGACGTCAATCTCGACGAAAAGGACTTCAAAATCCTTCGCTGGCTCGACCGGGAGGGTGACATCGATGTGGACGAGGTAAGCGACGAACTCGGAATCAGCACCTCGACCGTCTACTACCGACTCGACAAGTATCGAAAACAAGGCATTCTTTCGGGAACCGTCTCGAAATTGGACGCCAAAAAGCTCGGACTCGAACTCACCGCGATAACGCAGATCCGAAGCGATTACGGACCGGGATACGAGGAAATCGGCGACGACCTTCGGGACATTTCCGGCGTCCAGACCGTTTACTTCATGTTGGGGGACAAGTCGTTCACCATAATCGCTCATCTGCGCGACCACGACCACCTACAGGAGTACATCGACAACATCATCCACACCGAGGGAGTCGAACATTCCTCGACGCAGGTCGTGTTGGAGACGTTCAAGGACGAATCGAGGCTGTTGATAAATTACGACGACGACGATTTGCAGGAACTCATCGAAGGCGAGTAACGAAGACAGCTATCAGTGCGTGGAACGAACGATATAGAGTGGCCGTTCGTTCGCATTTTTCGTTGATTCGAGAATATACGTTGGATAGCACTCTATTTGAGTCAGTAATATCGAATTATACTCGTAGGAATGCGTTATTCGACCACAATATAAGGCCCATATATTGACAATGATGTACCCTTAGTCTTTCAGGGGAACCCTCTTATGCGTCTTTGCCATGCGGTCGCATATGACGACGCACCTCGCCGACCCAACCGACCAACGGTCGAACTGTGGTGTCGGGGTTGTTCAGAACCTCGACGCCGACGCCAGTGCCGACCACGAAACCGTCTCCGACGGGCTTTCGCTCCTCGCAAACCTCGAACACCGCGGGACGACGGGTGCGGAACCGAACACCGGGGACGGGGCCGGAATCCTCGTCCAGCGACCGGACGATTTTTTCGCGTCGGAACTCGACCGCGAACTCCCCGAATCCTACGCAGTCGGCCAGTTGTTCCTGCCGCAAAACGACGACGCGCGCCACGCGCTCGAAGAACAGGTCGAAACCGTCCTCGAATCGGAAGGGCTGTCCGTGTTCCACTGGCGTGCGGTTCCCACCGACAACGGCGACCTCGGCAAAACCGCGCTCGATTCGGAACCCGCCGTGGTGCAGTGTTTCGTGGAACCGGCTACCGACGAATCGCAGGCGGCGTTCGACCGTACCCTCTACGTTGCTCGGCGCGTTCTCGAACGGGAAATCGGGAGTCCGAAAACCGACGACGGCGAACGATTCTACGTCTGCTCGCTCGACCGCAAAACGCTCGTCTACAAGGGGCTGCTGACAGGCGAACAACTTTCTGCCTACTACCCCGACCTCTCCGACGACCGATTCAAATCGTCCGTCGCGATGGTTCACGCGCGATTCTCGACCAACACGCTCGGTGCGTGGCACCTCGCGCATCCGTACCGAAGAACCATCCACAACGGTGAAATCAACACCATCCAAGGCAACGTCAACTGGATGGCCGCCCGCGAAACCGACCTCGTAAGCGAGCGATTCGGGGGGGATATCTCACAAATCACGCCCGTTACTCGGGCCGACCAGAGCGATACGGCCAGCCTCGACAACGTCCTCGAACTACTCCTGCAGGATGGCCGAAGCCTGCCACACGCCCTCAGAATGCTCGTTCCCGAGGCATGGCGGTCGAGAACCGAGGGTGACCGACAGGCGTGGTACGACTTCCATGCTTCGCTGGTCGAACCGTGGGATGGCCCCGCGCTCGTCGCCGCGACCGACGGGGAGCGCGTCGGCGCGGTGCTCGACCGAAACGGACTGCGACCGTGTCGCTACGACGTGACTGAAGACGGCCGCCTCATCATGGCCAGCGAAGCGGGCGCGCTGGACACGCCAGAATCGAAAATCGTCGAACGCGGCAGACTCCAACCCGGACAGTTGTTCCTCGCCGACCCGGAGGCTGGCGGCGTCGTCTCCGACGAGGAGGTCTTCGAAGATCTGACCGACGAAAAGTACGGCGAGTGGGTCGAAAAAGAGCAAATCCGACTGGCAGACGCCGGTTTCGCGGAAGCCGACTCTACGGAGTCGGCTTCCGCCGATTTAGGGGAGGACACCACCGCACCGCTTCGCGCACAACAGGCGGTCTGGGGATACACCGACGACGAACTGACCGAACTCATCGAACCGATGGCGCGACAGGGGAAAGACCCGGTCGGGTCGATGGGCGACGACACGCCGCTTTCGGTGCTGTCCGATTTCGACCGGCCGCTGTTCTCGTACTTCAAGCAGTTGTTCGCGCAGGTGACGAATCCGCCGATAGATTACATCCGCGAGGAACTGGTGACGAGTCTGGAAACCCGACTCGGTCGCCAGCGAAACCTCCTCGGGGAGTCGCCGGGCCACGCCCGGCAACTCGTTCTCGATTCGCCCGTGTTGACCGATTCGGAACTGTCGGCGGTGACGGAAACCGACCTCGAAACGGAAGTAGTTGACATCACGTTCGACTCCGAAGGCGACCTCCAATCGGCCATCGAGCGCGTGCGTACAGAAGCAGAAGGCGCGGTCGAGTCGGGTGCGGAAATCGTCGTCCTCTCGGACCGCGAAACCGGCGAAAACCGGGTTCCGATTCCGTCGCTGCTGGCGACTGGCGGGGTTCACCACCATCTCGTCCGCGAGGGACTGCGAACCCGAACCGGCCTCGTGGTCGAATCCGGCGACCCACGAACGGTTCACCATCTCGCGACGCTCGTGGGCTACGGCGCGGGCGCGGTCAACCCGTACCTCGCCTACGAGACTATCGCGGAGTTGGTGGCAGGGCCGGAAGGTGCGGACGAATCCGAAGCCATCGATGCTTACGTCTCCGCGCTGGAAACCGGCCTGCTGAAGACGATGGCGAAGATGGGAATCTCCACTGTCGAGAGCTACCGCGGTGCCCAGATTTTCGAAGCCGTCGGCCTGAACGGCGATGTCGTGGACGAATACTTCACGGGAACCGAAAACCGTACCGAGGGAATCGGCATCGAGGAAATCGAGGCCGACATGCTCGAACGCCACGAGACGGCGTTCGAAGGAGACGACGACGCGAAACTCACCCGACAAGGCGAGTACGAACATCGCTCGAACGGGATTCACCACCAGTGGAATCCCAAGAGCGTCGGCGCGCTTCAGCGCGCCGTCAGGCAGGGGGACGAAGCGGAGTACGAAACATTCGCCACCGAAATCAACGACCAGAGCGAACGACTCCAGACGCTTCGCGGCTTGCTCGATTTCGACACAGATGAACGTGAGTCGATTCCAATCGAGGAAGTCGAACCCGTCTCGAAAATCGTGGAGCGATTTTCGACCGCCGCGATGAGTCTCGGGTCGCTGTCCCCCGAAGCGCACGAAAACAACGCGATTGCGATGAACCGAATCGGCGGGAAGTCGAACACAGGCGAAGGCGGCGAACCGCCGGAGCGGTTCGACACGGAACGCGAATGTTCAATCAAGCAGGTCGCAAGCGGTCGGTTCGGCGTGACGAGCAGGTACCTCCAGTCCGCCGACGAACTGCAAATAAAGATGGCACAGGGGTCGAAACCCGGCGAGGGCGGCCACCTCCCCGGCGGCAAGGTGAACGAAGCGATAGCGCACGTTCGCCACGCCACGCCCGGCGTCGGCCTCATCTCGCCCCCACCACAGCACGACATCTACAGCATCGAGGATTTGAAACAGCTAATCTACGACCTGAAGACGGCCAGCGGCGGGTCGGACATCAACGTGAAATTGGTGTCTGAAGCCGGAATCGGAACGATTGCCGCAGGGGTCGCCAAAGCGAATGCCGACGTGGTTCACATTTCCGGGCACTCCGGTGGAACCGGCGCGAGTCCGCGAACGTCAATCAAAAACGCCGGACTGCCGTGGGAACTCGGACTGGCCGAGGCGAACCAGATGCTTCGCCAGACGGGCCTTCGCTCCCGCATCAAAGTCACCGTCGATGGCGGGATGAAAACGGGCCGCGACGTTGCCGTCGCGGCCCTGCTGGGTGCAGAGGAGTTCTCCTTCGGAACCGCCAGTCTCGTCACCAGTGGCTGTGTGATGGCCCGGCAGTGTCACAAGAACACCTGCCCGGTCGGCATCGCCACGCAGGACGAAGACCTCCGCGCGCGCTTCCCTGGCGAACCCGACCACGTAATCAACTACATGACGTTCATCGCCGCGGAACTGCGCGAAATCATGGCCGAACTCGGCGTGAGAACAGTCGGGGAGATGGTCGGGCGCGTCGAACTGCTCCAGCAACGCGAAACGACCCATCCGAAAGCCCGCCGTCTCGACCTTGCTTCCGTGCTTGCCGAACCGGTCGATGGCGGCGAGGACGACGACAACCGAACGAAGACCCGAGAGCAAGACCACGAACTGGACGACCACATAGACCACATCCTGTTGACCGCCGCCCAACCCGCAATCGAGGGCGACGATTCGGTCGAAATCGAAGGTACGATTTCGAATCAAGACCGGGCGGTCGGCGCGATGCTCTCCGGCCGAGTGTCGGCGATTCACGGCGAATCCGGTCTGCCAGACGGAACGATTACATGCAGATTCGAAGGAACCGCTGGGCAGAGTTTCGGCGCGTTCGCTCAATCCGGCGTCGATTTGTTCCTGACCGGGGCCGCGAACGACTACCTGGGCAAGGGACTTTCCGGCGGTCGAATCGCCGTGCAAACCCCTGACGATGCCGGATACGACGCCGAAAACGTCGTCGTCGGAAACGTCGCCCTCTACGGTGCGACGGAGGGCGAAGCCTACGTCAACGGCGTCGCTGGCGAGCGATTCGGCGTCCGCAACAGCGGCGCGAAAGCCGTCGTCGAAGGCGTCGGCGACCATGGCTGTGAGTACATGACCGGCGGCGTCGTGGCGGTGCTGGGCGATGTCGGCGAGAACTTCGCCGCCGGGATGACGGGCGGCGTGGCCTACGTGCACGAGGGAAGCAACCTTTCGAACCGGGTCAACGGCGGCACGGTGTCGCTTTCGACCGAACTGGAAGCCTGCGACGAGGCAGTGCTTCGTCGCTTGGTCGAAAATCACGCCACGGCGACCGACAGCGAGGCGGCGCGGGAATTGCTCGAAGAATGGGAGTCTGCGAAAGAGAACTTCGTGAAGGTCATGCCCGACGCCTACCAGCAGGCCATCGAGGCCGGGCAGGAAGACGTTCGAACGACACCGCCCAGTGCGGTTCCGACGCCCGGAGGGTCGTCGCGGGTGGAAGTCGTTTCGGACGACTAATCACCGATTTTGTATCGGGGGCGATTTGTTTCCAAGATGACCGTCTTCACGGAGCAGTAACTGGCATTACCCTCGGCTGAGACGACTGTTCTATCGGTGAACGAAGGTGGTCGTTTTAGTCATCGTCGGTCTACTTCGTTCGAGTATGACCAGACCAACGCGACGCGATTTTGTGAGTGCTATCGGACTCTTTGGTCTTACCGGAACGACTGCCGCCGCTGGCGCGCAACAGGGTGACGACGGACGAAATCTCATCGTCCTCGGTGGTGAGACAGAGGGTTGGCTTGGTCGTTCACCCCCCCGATATTCGCGGTGAAAGAAATCCCACTATTGAGATGCGAGCAGGCGACCGCTACGAACTAGTGTGGATTAATCGTGACGGGCGAGAGCACGAACTCATTATCGCGGACGAGGCCGGTGAGGACCTCGTCGAAACGCGGGAGGCCGAACGAACCGGGGCCGCCGTTCGAACGACGTTTCGGGCGACGAACGGATGACCGAGTACTACTGTTTCTACCATCCTCAATCCATGCGGGGGGCTGTCGAAATCATGGGGTGACGACTGCTATGACTACTGGATTGACTCGAATCTCGTCAATTCGGTCGGGATTGAACCAAGTTGAGACGGAATCGAGCGATTCCTACGAAACCGCGCTTAGAGATACGCCGCGTCCCACCGCGCCGCCTTCCGCTTGTTGTCGCAGCCGTTGCACTGGATCCGTTCCATGCTGTCCATCGAGTTGTCGAACGATTCGCAGTTCGAACAGAAGTAGCCGTAGCGGTTTTCGGCGTCTTCGTCGGTGAAAACGGCGAAGAACGGCGCTTTCGACCCGCGACTGCTCTCGGCGCGATTGATGTATAGCGTTTCCCCCTCGTACTCTCTAGGCTCCAGTACCACTTGCTCGGTTTCAGCGTACACGTTCTCGGTGTACGTCTGGTCGCCGATTTCTGCGGTGCGTTCGCTAACCTTCGTAAAGCCGTGGTCTTCGTAGAACTGATTTCCTTCCTCGTTGTCGGCGAGCACTAACCCTATCTGGGACTCGACGCCTTTCTCCCTAAGTTCCTCCTGCGTTCTGCCGAAGAGTGCCGTTCCGACGCCCTCTCCACGGTAGTCTGGGTGGACGTGCAACCAGAGGATGTTCCCCTCGGGCACGTCGGGGAGCATATCGCTCTGAGAGAACCCGACTACGTCGCCGCCTTCGAGCGCGACGAGGAACAGCATGCCGCGACTCTGAAACTCGGTTTCGAGAGTTTCGTCGGAGTACCACTCCGAAACCGCGTGTTCGATTGCCTCTTCGTCCACAAAATGCGAGTAGGAGGCTGAAAGCGATCGCTCGGCAACGTCTTGCATTCCGGCGATGTCCTCCGTTCTGGCTTCGCGTACCTGCATACTTGGACTACTGTGGCATGAGAGATAAACATTCTACCGGCCAGCGCAATTTCTTCGTCGGTGAATCCGTGATGATAACCACAGTTCACCGCCTTCGGTAGCGTTTTGCGCCACCACTCGAAACCTCCCCGGCATGGATAGCGCACTCGTCATCGGCGGCACCCGATTCATCGGGCGCCACCTCGTGAACGATTTGCTCGACAACGACTACGACGTGACGATTTTCAACCGTGGCAACCACGACAACCCCTTCTCGGACACCGAGGGCGTCACCCACTTCGAAGGCGACCGAACGAACGATTCCGCGCTCGATGCGGCCAAGGCGGAAGTTTCCCCGGACATCGTCATCGACTGCGTAGCCTACAAACCCCGTGAGGTTCGCGCGGCGACGGAGATCTTCGCGGATGTCGATGGCTACGTCTACATCTCCAGTGGAAGCGCCTACGGCGAGGAAGTCATCCCCAAGCGCGAAAATGAAACCGAACTGTGTGACTGCACGCCCGAGCAGGCCACCGACGACTCCCATGACTCCTACGGCCCGCGGAAAGCGGAGGGCGACCGCGCCATCTTCGAGGCCGCCGAACGCGGCGTGAACGCGATGAGTCTCCGGCCTTGCATCGTCTACGGCCCGCACGACTACACCGAGCGCCTCGATTTTTGGCTCGACCGGGTGAACCACTACGACCGACTGCTCGTGCCGGGCGACGGCCAGAATCTCTGGCACCGCGCCTACGTGGAGGACGTGGCCAGCGCCCTGCGAATCGTGGCCGAGGAGGGCGAACCGGGCGAGTCGTACAACGTCGGCGACGAGCAACTCGTCACGATGGACGAGATGCTGGGGTGTATCGCGGACGCCTTCGAAACCGACGTGGAACTCGTCCACGCCAGCGACCGCGAACTCTCGACCGGCGGCCTCTCGGTGGACGACTACATCCTCTACCGGGAGTACCCGCACATCCTCGATACGAACAAACTCGCACGCCTCGGCTGGGAATCGACGCCCGTGGAAGAGGCCATGGAACGGACGGTTGCGGAACATCTGGAGAGTGAACGGGATGGCAGTGAGTACGACCCCGGTCGTGAGAACGAGGAGAAGGTTCTGGGCGTTCTGGATACGATATAAGCGACGAGACGTGATTTTGGTTTGATTGGCTCAAAACAGATTTTTTGGTTATTTTTCATTCTTTGTCCTAATCGAGTTGGGATAGATTTGCCGTTAGCAACTGCCGATTCCAATGAAACCGCATCCGCCCACACGCCTCCCCAACCGACGCTTGCACTCACTTCGTTCGCGCAAGCGTCCCTCGCGCGGGCGAACCTGTCGGTTCGCCTTCGCGCGCCATCTGACAAAATCGTAGTTCGTGAATTGTCACAAACCACAGTGGCGCGTGCGTCGGCAGACCCGAGGAGAACGTGGTTTCGCAGAAACCGCGACTGCGAGCGGTGCAACCGCGAGCAACCGCCGAGGGTCTGCCCGAGTTTGCGCGAGGGACGACTGAACGAAGTGAAGGAGTCGGTTGGGGAGGGTGTGGCGGACGAGGTCACACCGTGACCTCGATTTCGAGCGGCGGAGCCGCGAGCGCGGGGCGGTTGCGGTTTGATTGGAGTCGTGATTTGCTGACGACATCCATCGAAGATTTGAGAGTGTGCAGTCCGACTTTCGCCGTTGCGATTGAGATGCGTCCAAAAACGTCCGTTCCTGCATCCGCGTCTACGTTCCACGAGAGAGTAAACTGTTTCACAGTCCCATCACGAATGGGTTGTATGTTCGATAAATCGACGTGGATTCGCCTGCCCCGGAACGTGGTGGTAGGCCACGGCGTCCTCTCCGAGACGGTGGACGCCATTTCTGAACTCCACCTCCACGGGGTACCGCTAATCGTCACGAGTCCGACGCCGAACGACGTGGCGGGCAAACGGGTCGTCGCGCAGTTCGAGGAGGAAGGAATCGCCGTCGAAACGGTGGTCATCGAGGAGGCGAGTTTCGCCTCCGTCCAGCACGTCATCGAAATCGCGCGCGAAGTCGATGCGGGCTACCTCGTTGGCGTCGGCGGCGGCAAAGCCATCGACATCGCCAAAATGGCGAGCGACGAAATCAAGCGTGGCTTCGTCTCGATTCCAACGGCGGCGAGTCACGACGGCATCGTCAGCGGGCGAGGGTCGGTTCCCGAGAAGGACACTCGACACAGCGTGGCCGCGGAACCACCACTGGCAGTCGTTGCGGACACGGAAATCCTCGCGGACGCGCCGTGGCAACTCACGACGGCGGGGTGTGCGGACATCATCAGCAACTATACGGCGGTCAAGGATTGGCGGCTGGCTAACCGCCTCCAGAACGTCGAATATTCGGGCTACTCGGCCGCGCTGGCGGAGATGACCGCGGAGATGCTAGTGGACAACGCGGAGTCCATCAAACCCGGCTTGGAGGAATCGGCGTGGGTCGTCACCAAAGCACTGGTTTCCTCCGGCGTGGCGATGAGTATCGCCGGGTCGTCGCGCCCGGCCAGTGGCGCGGAGCATCTCTTTTCGCACCAACTCGACCGCATCGTTCCGGGGGCGGCCCTCCACGGTCATCAGGTCGGCGTCGGTTCCATCATCACCGAATACCTCCACGGCGGAAATTGGCAGGGAATCAGAGACGCGCTGGCGACTATCGGCGCGCCGACAACTGCAGACGACCTCGGAATCGACGGCGAAACGGTCGTCGAAGCACTCACCATGGCCCACGAAATCCGCGACAGATACACGATTCTCGGCAACGGGATGAACGAAGCCGCAGCCATCGAAGCGGTGACTGCGACGAACGTCATATAATATATCATAACTTTACCGCGGCAACAACTTTCAAGGCACTCCCGCGTAAGTGTCCGGATGTGGCGCTAATTATATGAGTACCATCGTGGAGATTTCGATACCCGCCGACGAGTTCGCGCTCGGTCGCGCACTGCAATCCGATTCGCAGTTGCAAATCGAACTGGAGCGCATCGTTCCGACGGGGACTGCCGTGTTTCCCTTCTTCTGGGCGTGGGGAGATACGGTCGGGGAGTTCGAGGCCGCGGTGCGCGCCGAACCAGCGATACAAGACCTCACGAAGCTCGATTCCTTTTCGGATGGGACGTTGTTCCGAGCGGTTTGGAACGAAGAGATTACCGGGTTCGTGCGAGGAATCGAAGAAGCCAACGTGATGGTAATGGAGGCAAACGGCACGGCGGATGGTTGGACGTTCCACCTTCGATTCCCGGCACAAGAGCAGATGTCCGAATTTCAATCTTTCTGCCAGCAGGAGGGCATAACCGTGGAGGTTCATCGCGTCTACTCCTTGCAGGAGATGACGGCCCAGCAGTTGGGAACGCTCACACCTGCACAGCAGGAAACGCTCGTCACCGCCTACGAGGAAGGTTATTTCGAGCGCCCGCGAAACATCACGCTGGAAGAGTTGGCCGACAAACTGAAAATCTCGCCGCAGGCGGTCGGCGGTCGGTTACGGCGCGGCTACGCAAACCTCATCGCGGGGTCGTTTCGTTCAGTTGAATAGTAAACGAATAAATATAAATGTTGAGTAGTACTTAAGCGTGTTTCGTGGGAAACATGTGGCCTCAACTGGTTTCGCCCAGTATCTTTTGTCGTGACTCCCTAGGCGGAGATGGGTGCGCTCCATCCAGTTTCCAAGTGGACATTGTCTCTTTGCTGTGACCGAACGCCTCGTCTTCCGCTCTGAATACGCCCCGACCTGCAAAATCAGCCAACCCAAACCGATGGATACACAACCGACTCAGCGAGGGTACCGCTCGCACGAATACAAATCAACGACCGCCAGACGACAGTCCGGCGGTTGGAGCGTGGTTTCGTGACCGACTACACCGTTCTCGTCGCCGACGATGAGCGTTCGATTGCAGATCTGTACACCCGATGGCTCGGTGAGGAGTACGACGTGTACACCGCATACGACGGCGCAGAAGCGATAGAGTATGCGGACGACAGCATCGACATCGCGCTCCTCGACCGGGACATGCCGCGAGCGAGCGGTGACGACGTTCTTGAGACGATTCGTGAGCGACAACTGGACTGCCGCGTCGGCATGATTACCGCAGCGGAACCCGACTTCGACGTACTCGAACTCGGCTACGACGATTACATCGTCAAACCGATTCGCTCCCCGGAGCAGTTACACAACATCGTTACGACGCTGACACAGCGCGCAACGTACTCCGCCGATATTCAGCGACTACTCACACTGTCTTCGAAGCAGGCCGCACTCGAAACCCGAATGAGTCCGGGCGAACTCGAAAGTCGCGACGAGTATCAGGAACTTATCGAGGAGGTTCAGTCGCTGAAAGCGTCGCTTTCGGACACGTTGGACGGATTAGGAGACGATGATTTGCAAGGGGAACTGATGCAGAGCCACGTCGCTTCGGAATAACCCGGAAGCTCTTTTTGTAGAAATCGCTCAGTAGAGGTCTATGCTCCGGAATCGAAGGTATCCGAGCGTGACGGGGACGACGAGCCAAATTGCGAGAACGACGAATGGGAACCAGCCTTCCAGATAGAACGGTGTCTTCCCCGCGACGAGGGAGGCGTAGATGGTCTGTTCGTTGGGATGCAGAATGTACCTCGCTCCGATTTTATACGCTTCGACCGGATTGAGCACCCACGTGAAAAAGTACCACTTCGGAAACGGTTCCGACGGCATGCTCCCTTCGAGCAGATAGTAACCGGTCAGTGGAATCAGTTTCCACCCGAGTTGGAAGAAGAAAAACAGGCCGAACGCACCGCCGACTGCGCGTGGACGACTCGCGGTTACCGACGAGAAACCGAGGGCGATGCTTACGAAGACGAGCGCAAAGAGGAGTGCGAGTGCTGACTGCGCGAGGAACTCGCCCGCCGGGAACGACCCATAGTACACGAGCAAGACGAGTCCGGACGCGCCGAACGCGGCGATGGTTGCAACCGCGACGACGCCCGACCGTCCCACGAACTTTCCGAACACTACGTCACCGCGACTGTGAGGAAGGCCGAGCAGGAGTTTGATACTTCCTGAATCACGCTCACCGACGATGGCGAGATATGCGATGACGAGTGCGGTGAGAGGAATGACGCTGGTGGACGACCAACTCATGTTGCTCATCGCGGCTTGTGGCGTATAGCTCCCGTCTATCCACCGATGGAGGAAGATGAAACCAGCGGTGACGAACACGAAGAGCGCCGTAATTGCCCACAGCATCTTCGAGCGAATCGCATCTTGGAAATCCTTGCGCGCGACGACGACCCAACTCACGTCAGAATCACCCGGAACCACGCGATAGCTGTCGGGGAATCATTCATACAGGGTGGTTGAACAATATTCTATTTAGTATCTGTTACTGAAACCGATCAAAAATCGCAGGACGTGCGAAATAGCAGTACGTGATTATCCCAAGTCGGCGCGCTCGAACGAGAGATAGCCAATCGCCAGCGGGACGACGAACCACACGGCAAGGATGACCACCGCGAACCACCCTTCGAGGTAGAACGGTGCATCGCCCGCAACCATGGTTTGGTATATCGTCTGCCCGTCCGGATTCGTCAGGAAGTCAGCCACGATTGCGTATGCATTCACTGGGTTGAGCAGTTGGAGCAGGAAGTACCACGCTGGAAGCCCTTCTGCTGGGTTTGGAATACCGCCTTCAAGCAGATAGTAGGCACCCAATGGAACGGCGCTCCAGACGAGTTGGAAGAGGAAATACAGACCAATTGCCCCCGCCATCGCCCGCGACCGCGTGGCGGTCATGGACGAAAAGCCGACGGCGATACCCACGAACACCAGTCCGAAGAGGAGCGTCACGACTCCCTGCACGAGGAACTCGGTTATCGGGAACGAACCGTACTGGACGGCGAGGACGATTGCGCCCGCGATAAACGCGACAACGGTCGCAACCGAAACGACGGCGGTTCGTCCGAGCAGTTTGCCGAACAGGACATCTCGGCGACTGTGAGGCAGGCCGAGCAGGAGTTTGATGCTTCCCGATTCACGTTCTCCCGCGATAGCGAGATACGCGACGACGAGCGCCGCAAGTGGCACGATGAGGGTCGCTGGAGTGCTAAGGAATGCGACTGTCTGATTTGCGGTGAAATCATCGTTGAACGAACCTATTGCGTACATTCCACCGGCAGTCGCCAACACGAACAGGGCCGTGATGGCCCAAAGCATCTTCGAGCGCGCGGCATCTTCGAAGTCCTTCCGGGCGACGACGGTGACACTCATGCTTCCACCTCCGATTCGACTCCGCGGTCATCCGAATCCGTCGTGTATGCTGTGAAGAGGTCTTCGAGCGACGATTCTTTCGTCGCAATGTCGGTGACGGTCGCACCCGCCTCTTCGACCGCGTTGATGACTTTCGCCTTCGCACTCGGTTCGGTGTAGGTCACCGTGATTTTGCTGCCATCGACCGTGGCGTCCGTAACGCCCGCTATCGTCGTCAGGTCAACGTCCGGGATGATGTTGACCGACAGTTCCATCGTCGAACCGGTGTCGCTCGTCTCCCGCAGTCCTTCGATGGTGTCTACGGTGACGAGTTCGCCTTGGTTCATGATGGCGACACGGTCACAGATTGCTTCGACTTGGTCGAGGATATGACTGGAGAAGAACACGGCCGTCCCGCGGTCTGCCTCCGCACGGATGATTTCGCGCATTTCGCGGACGCCGTGGGGGTCGAGTCCGGAGGAGGGTTCGTCCAGAATGAGCAGGTCGGGGTCGCCCACGAGCGCCATTCCGAGGGTAACGCGCTGGCGCATTCCCTTCGAGTAATCGCCCGCGGGGCGGTCCGCGTCCTCTTGGGAGAGTCCGACTCGTTCGAGGATGTCGTCTGCATCTTCGCCGGTTTTCTTCGAGTCGATGGCGAACTGGATGTGCTTTCGACCCGAGAGTCGTCCGTAGAGGTCGAACGCGTCGGGGAGGATGCCGATTTGCTCGTGAATCGTCTGGGTGTCTTCTTGTGCGTCGTAACCGAGGACGTTCGCCGACCCCGTGGTCGGACGAATGTAGTCCATTAGCATGTTGATGGTCGTAGATTTACCCGAACCGTTCGGGCCGAGGAAGCCGAAGATTTCGCCTTCTTCGACAGTCAAGTCGAGGTTGGAAACCGCGACAACCTCGCCGAACTGTTTCGTGAGACCGTTTGTCTGAATGGCGGCCATAGCTAGCGATTGATTTACTGTCCATTTAAACCTTCACTAGCATGATAAATCAAGACACGGGATACCGAGTTTACCGCTCGATTCGTCGAAATCTATTCGTACGCTCGCTTATCCCAAGTCGGCGCGCTCGAAGGCAAGGTAGCCGATTGCCAGTGGCGCGACGAGCCACGCGCCGAGGATGACGAGCATGAACCACTCCTCCAAGTAGAACGGGATGTTCATCTGGGGGGTGATGTACCGAGGGAAGTAGATGCTCTGCTCGGTGAAGACGAGTCCGGCGGCGCGCTGGAACGCGTAGGGCGGACTGATGAGGAAGACGAATTCGTAGATTTCCGGGCCGAGCGTCATTCCGAGTTTGTCGTCCGCGACGTACCGGAGTGCTGCGGCGGGCGAAATCGTCGGAACCGTCCAGAGGACGTTGAACACGAAGAACACGCCGACGGAACTCGCCATCGCCCGCGAACGCGAGACACAGAGCGCCGACAGGCCAACCGCGATGCCGATGTACGTCAGGGTAAAGAACAGCATCAACAGGAAGAACTTCGCGAACACGGCGAAGTCGACGCTGTCGAGCATGACGACTCCCAACGCGCCAGCAACGCCGAATGCCAACAGCAGACCGACCGTGATAACCATCGAGCGACCGACGAACTTCCCGACGACGAGGTCGAACCGCGTGTTCGGCAGCCCGAGCAGATATTTGATGCTCCCCGATTCGCGCTCGCCAGCGATGGAGAGGTAGGCGACGATGAGCGCGCTGAGCGGGATGATGAAGATGCCGACGAGCGACATCAGCGCGAGCACGTCCGTCATCGCGCTCTGGGGGCTGTCGCCCGCGAAGTAGACGATGAGCGCCAACAGCAGGACGTACAGCGAGATGAGGCCCAACAACCCTTTCGAGCGTCGAGAGTCGATGAAGTCCTTTTTCGCCACGGAAAGCCAGCTCATGCCGACACCTCCGCGGGGGGTTCAGCTTTCTGCTCGGTCGATTCCTCGCCCCTCGTGTAGCTGTCGAACAGTTCTTCGAGCGAGGCCTGTTCGGATTCGATGTCCGTAATGTTCGTCGCGGCGTCCACGCGCTTTACCACCTGCGCCTTCTTCCCGGGGTCGGAGAAAGACACGCGAAGCGTGGAGTCATCGGCGGAAACACCGGAGACGCCGTCGATGCTCGACAAGTCGAGTTCGGTCGGGACGCGCGACACTTTGAGAATCAACTGCGAACTCGCACCGGTCAGTTCGCGGAGGCCCTCGACGGTATTTTCAGCGACGAGTTGTCCGTCGTTCATGATTCCGACGCGGTCACAGGCCGCCTCGACTTCCGACAGGATGTGGCTGGAGAAAAACACGGACGTGCCGCGGTCTGCCTCCGCGCGGATGAGTTCGCGCATTTCTCGGATTCCGTGGGGGTCGAGTCCGGAGGAGGGTTCGTCCAGAATGAGTAGGTCGGGGTCGCCGACCAGCGCGGAGGCCAGCGCGAGTCGCTGGGCCATCCCTTTCGAGTAGCCACCGACCTTTCGGTCAGCGTCCTCTTGGGAGAGGCCGACTCGGTCGATGAGTTCCGACGGACTTTCGTTCGCGTTTTTCGCGTCGATGGCGAAGTCGAGATGTTCCCGCGCGGTAAGTCGGTCGTAGAGGTCGTAGCCCTCCGGGAGGATACCGATTCGATTGCGGATGGCTCGCGGTTCGTTCTGTGCGTCGTGTCCAAGAACCTCTGCGGTGCCCTCGCTCGGGCGCATGAAATCCAACAGCATGTTGATCGTCGTGGATTTCCCTGCCCCGTTGGGACCGAGGAAGCCGAAGATTTCGCCCTCTTCGACCGTGAGGTTCACATCGCGGACTGCGACGACGTCGCCGAACCGCTTCGTGAGGGAGTTCGTTCTGATGGCGGCCATGTCGGGGGTTTCACAGGCGACCTACATGTGCTTTCTGCTCATTGACACGTCGTACCAATGTCATAGTTCGAGCAATACTTTTGACAGCACGCCACGAGAACCCTGCATGACTAGCTTTGCTGTCCGACCTGCGGAGTCGGACGACGCACCCGCCATCCGACGCGTCGCCCGAGAGTCGTGGCACGCCGCCTACGACGACATCATCGGGGCCGACACGGTGGACGAAACCATCGACCAGTGGTACGACACTGAACACCTCCGCGAAAGCGCGACCAACCCCGACCACGAATTTTTCGTCGCGGAGCGCGAGGAAATCGTCGGAATCGTTCATGCCGCACCGAGTTCGGACGAAAATGGGGTCTTCCGACTGCTTCGGATTTACGTCGTTTCCGACGAGTGGGGGTTGGGGTTGGGAAGTCGGTTGCTAAGTCGTGTGGAAGAACGACTGCGTGAGCGCGATAGTGAGACGCTTCGATTGACCGTCTTGGCGGACAACGATGTTGGTGTCGGATTCTACGAATCGCGCGATTTCGAGCGCGTGGAAGAGGGTGAGGCGGAGGGATTCGGTGCTGGCGAATACGTGTACGAGAAGACGTTGTAGTGAGGATATGATTGTGACAAATCGGGATAAACGGTTTTGTGAGAGTTCTTTATTGGGTTCTGTCAGCAGGTTACGCCAACATTGAAACCGCACTGACGAACGCAGGACTGCACGGCTTTACTGCTTGGATAAATGACGTTGGCAAGTCACGACACCAATGAAACCGCAACAGCCTCCGCAGGCCACACCCTCCCCAATCGATTTCTCGCCACTCGCTGCGCTCGTTCTGGTCATCCCTCGCGCGAACCCGGACAGACCCTCGGCGGCAAGCGCCTCGGGGCTGTCGGCGCACGCGCCACGGTGGTTCGTGAAAACTTTCGAAATATGGATTTTCACATGGTGCGCGGAGGCGGTCATGTGTTTCGTGACTGTCTGACGACAAATTCGAATTGACCGATACTACAAAAATTCGAACAACAGACTACTCGTGTCATGGCGTCTGTTGAGTGAAACCGAAATCACCGCGTTACACGTATTTTTCCAAGAACTCCGCAGTCTTCGCGTACGCCTCGATTCGGTTCTCCAGTTTCGAGAAGCCGTGCCCTTCGTCGGGGAAAATCAGTTTTTCGACTGGAACACCCTGCGCGCTCGCCTCCTCGACGATTTGTTCGGCTTCGCCCACCGGCACGCGCGGGTCGTTCGCGCCGTGAAGGACGAGCAGTGGGGCTTCGATGTTCCGGATGTTGTTGATGGGGCTGATGGATTCCAAAAATTCCCGGTCGTTTTCGAGCGACCCGTACTCGGCTTCCCGCAGTTCTCGCCGCCAGTCGCCCGTGTTTTCGAGGAACGTGACGAAGTTGGCGATGCCGACGATGTCCACCCCGGCGGCCCAGAGGTCGGGGTACTCCGTCAGCGCGGCGAGTACCATGAACCCGCCGTAAGAACCCCCCATGGCGACGATTCGGTCGGGGTCAACGACGCGCTGGTCGTGGAGCCATTCGACAGCGGATTCGATGTCCGCGACGGAATCCATCCGGTTTTCCACGTCGTCCAGATGGGTGTACTCCTTGCCGTAGCCCGACGACCCGCGGACGTTCGGTTCGAGGTAGGCGTAGCCGCGATTCAGGAAGTACTGCTTCGTCGGACTGAACGAGGGTCGTCGTTGGGATTCCGGCCCGCCGTGGATGTCCACGATAACTGGGGTGTCGCCGTCTTCCGCACCCTTGGGAACCGAGAAGAAGGCCGGAATCTTTCTGCCATCGAAGCTCTCGAAGTGGACGAGTTTCGGCGGAACGAACGTCTCCGGCGGGATTCCGGCGGTGGACGCTTTCGTCCAGCGTTCCGCTTCGCCCGTCTCGGTTTCCACGACGTAGACGTTCGTGTTGTCCGTGCTTTCCGTGACGGTCAGGACGAACCGCTCCGCGTCGGGGTCGAAACTGACGCCGCCTGCGACTCCCCGGGGAAGGTTCGGTGTCGGGAACTCGCGGATGGTCGTCTCATCGGTCAGCCTGCCGACCGTGAGTTCGGTGTAACCGTCCTCGTTGCGCGAGTAGACGAGTCGGCCCGACTCCTCGTCGAGGGCGACGCCATCCACGTTCCAGTCGCCGCCTTCCTCCACGACTTCGAGCTCGACCGAATCGAGGTCGAGACGCGCGAGATACATCGTGTCGCTCCCCTCGTCCGTGACGAAATAGAGCGCGTCGCCGTCCGGGCCCCAGTTGATGCTCCGGTAGCGAACGTGGCCCTCATGTGGCGTTACGTGTTCCAGTTCGCCGGATTCGATGTCGAGGACGTGGAGGTCCTGGTCGAACGAGGAGTGGGCTTCGACGACGACCAATCGGTCGTCGTCGGGACTCCATCCGGCGAGCGACAGCCAGCCATCGCCTTCGTACACCAGTTCGGCATCCTCGCCGACCGCGTCGCGGTCTTGGACGTACACGTCGAAAACGGCGTTTTCACGCCGGTTCGACGTGAACGCGAACTGCGACCCGTCGGAGTTCCACCCGCCCCAGCGGTGCTTCGCGTCCGGCATGTCCGTGAGTGGGGAGATGGTTTCGCCGGTTCCGTCGAGTCGAAACAACTGTTCGCGCTCGTTTCCGCCGTCGTCCATGCCGAAAATCAGCTCGTCGCGTTCGGGCGACCACGAGGCGAACGAAATCGGTTCGTCGTCGAACGTGATCTGTTCGGGCCACGTACCTGGTTCGTCCAGCCGCCATACTTGCGGGACACCCGTCGTGTTCAGCAGAAAGCTCAGTCGTTCGCCGTTCGGGCCGAAGGATGCACTATGTGCGCTTCGAACGTTCAGATACCGCTCGAAATCATACGTCGTCATTGATACTTCGTTTCGATACGGGTGACAAAGTAGTTTGGCAAGCGGTAGCTATTGTGAGACGGTGTTAACATCGGCCGTCGGAAAATGACTCGGTGGAGACTAGTCTAATTCATTACCTCTCACTATACTTAAAGAATGGAGATACAAAGGCACAGATTTTGTAGAATCGGTAGCTTGATTTGATATACGATAAGTGATATAATATGGAGGCGATATCTACGGACGCAGGCAATAACACTGATTTGATACATCAGTTTTCGTTCAACGAGGACGAAACTGATAGTATCGTCGTCACCGTCAGCAAGGCAGTTTCACAGGTGACTGACACACCAATCGAGGAGATGCCACCCCTGCAGGAGACGGTAGATTGCGACGCACTCGAAGTCCTCTTCACATCATTCAGCATCGAAGACGACCCCGGCGTCGGGCAGGTACAGTTCCCGTTCTACGATTGTACGATTCGAATCGACACCACCGGGACGGTACAGGTGTACGACGACGGACAACGATTTTCCCCCGATGACTCTGGGTGCTAGCCAAGTGACTGGTGACGTAGAACTGCTCTCGTTGGACGATTTCGAACAGCAGTTAGGGGAACTGGTCGAGGTCAGCGCGCAAAACGGAATCGGGTTCGACCGCTCGTGGACGTTCCGCAGACAAGAGGAGGACGTTCCGGACGTGATGGTCGAAATCACTCGTTTACAGAAGGGCGACGGGGACGCCGAGAAACGGTAACGACAGCGTTCGGATTCTATCGTCCCGTTACCGGAGCATATCCGGCACATAACAAAAACCCCTGCGTGTGACGGCCAGTCGCCATGCAGGTCACAAAATGCACACGGCGAGCAATCGTGGTCGCCTTCGTCTGCTTGCTCGTCGCCGGAAGCGGCGTCGGTACCGGCGCACAAACCGACACGAACAGCGTCAGCGGAGATTCGAAGACTGCAACCGCGGACACCGCGGCGAACGGCCTCCACGTCGAGTTCGTCAACTGCTCCGCCGTTCGGGTCAACGGGTCGGCGGACCGTGTCGCCGTCGGAACGACGTGGTACGCCCCAGACGGCGTTGCGACATCGTACTTCGAGTACGGCCCGGTCAACGACACGACACTCGTTACGCCACCGAATCAGGGTGAAACCGGAACGGCAGTTGCCTACGTTACGGTGTACGACGACGAGCGGGCCACTCCGGTTTTGACTCGTCAGCACCCCGCTACGACATCCTGTGAAGACCACATCGACCCCGACGACGCGAGTACTGACCAAACGAACACGAGCGACTGATTTCAATCGGTATGAACGGTAGAGTCGGCACGATAACGCCGACGTTTTTCGTCGCGGTGGAGATAGTAATCGGTGGTTGAATCGCCAGGGCAGGCCGTCCTATCGCGTCATCGTCGTATCCTCACGCCGAGGATGTAATTCACGATTTGCCAGTTACGGAATCGTTCACGTGAAACGGACATCGCGGGATACGAACTGAACGGAGTCGCTGATTTATGCGGTTCGTTGGCGTGTGCAGAGTACTACGGGGGAGGTATGACTACGACACGAACCCGAGAGCGAACCGACCGGACACAGTCGGCCACGTTCTCAGAGCAGGAGGTGTACGACGCAGTAAAAAATCTTCGGCGGCGGTACGTGCTGTACTATCTCAATCGGGAGCGAAAGCCGGTCGAATTGGGAGAACTCGCGGAACAAATCGCGGCGTGGGAGAACAACATCGACGTGGAGATGGTGTCGCCCGAGCAGAGGAAATCGGTGTACAGCGCGTTGTATCAGACCCATCTGCCAAAACTGGAAACCATCGGAATCGTCACCTACGACCGTAATTCCAAGCGAGTCTCGTTTACCGAGGGTGCGCAGAATTTCGAACTGTATCTGGCGACTGATTCGCAGACGACGATTCCGTGGCACAAACTGTACATGTCCCTCTCGGGAATCAGTACAGTGTTGGTCGTCTTCGGGTGGATGGGTTTCATCTCGTTTTCCGGGTTTCAACTCGCGGCGTTCGTGCTGTTTCTGTTCGGAATGACCGCCATCGGCCATTTTTACGACCGACACGTCTGGCAACAGCGGTTTCAGGGCACGACGCCCGACCTCGCGTTGGAGTTCGACGAAAACCGTTGGTTCCAGTGAGCGGGTTTCAATGAAAGAAGACTTTTACTTTCTCGTTTCGTGGCCGCAGGTATGCGAGTCGCGTTCGTCGCCGAAGTGACGGCCCAACACGAAGAAACGGGTGCAACCCGTCGGCTTCGTCGCACTGCGGAACTCCTCGCTAGCCGCGGTCACGAAATCACCGTTTTCTGCGCCCAGTGGTGGGACGGGAACCACGAGTCGTTCGAACAAGAAAGCGTGACGTATCACGCTGTGACGACCGAACCACCCGGAGAGACGCCGTCGCGCAGATTTGGCCTCTCGCTTCCCGGCGCGCTCCGGCGCGCGAAACCGGACGTGATTCACGCGACTGCGGTTCCAAAGCACGTTTTGGCCGCGAAAACGGCGAGCAAATTCGCCCGCGCACCGCTCGTCGTAGATTGGTACGAAGCACCGCCCGCCGGGACGGGAACGGCGTCGAAATCGCTTCGGATGGCCGCTCGGGCGCCGGACGAGGTTATCACGCCGTCCGAGACGGTCAAAACGCGCGTTCGAGGACTCGGCGCAAACAGCGACGACGTGCGCGTCGTCCCGAACAGCATCGATATGGACGCCATCCGCGAGGCGCAGGTGGTCGATGGTGCGGACATCGTCTACTCACGGCGACTAGACGAGGACGCGAATCTGGAAAGTCTCCTGCTCGCGCTGGCCGAACTGCGGGACAAGGGCTGGCACGCGGTGGTCATCGGCGACGGCCCCGCCCGCAGACAGTACGAACGACAGACCGCAGACCTCAGAATCGACGACCGAATCGAATTCACGGGGGCACAACCGGCAGAAAAACGGATTCCCGTGTTTCGCGGCGCAAACGTCTACGTCCAGACCGCCAGAAAGGAAGCCTTCCCGACCGACCTCTTGCGTGCACTTGCCTGCGGGTGCGCTGGAGTGGTGGAGTATCACGTCGAATCGAGCGCGCACGAACTGGTCGAACGCGAGGAACGCACGTTCAGAACCACGAGTGAGCAGGAACTCACCGACGCACTTCGGGAGGCCGCAACCCTGCCGGAGATGACGGAAAACGACGCGTTCGAAAAATACGACCACCGACCCGTGTTGGAGCAGTATCTCGATTGCTACCGCGACGTGCAGGATTCGTTCGGATTTTTCTAACGGCGATTTCCCCGTTTTCAGACGCTTCAGTGCCTGAGAGTAGCAGTCAGCGCATATTTATATAGTCATCCTGCGTATAAATTGTATGGTTGCCATTGAGCTAAACAGTGTAACGAAACAGTACGGAGACGTAACGGCGCTCCGTGATGTCAACCTCACCGTGGAGGAGGGCGAAATTTTCGGCTTCCTCGGGCCAAACGGCGCGGGGAAATCCACGACCATCGACATCCTGCTCGATTTCGTTCGACCGACATCGGGGACTGCGACTGTCCTCGGGTTCGACGCCCAGCGCGAGAGTTTCGAGGTTCACAAGCGCGTCGGTGTGCTACCGGATGGCTACCATCTGTACGACCGACTGACGGGCAGACAGCACATGGAGTTCGCCATTCGCTCGAAAGGCGCGGACGACGACCCGGATGCGATTCTGGAACGCGTCGGAATCGCGGACGCTGCCGACCGAAAAACCGGCGGCTACTCCAAAGGAATGAAACAACGACTCGTCCTCGGGATGGCGCTCGTCGGAAAACCGGAGTTGCTCATCTTGGACGAACCCTCGACGGGACTCGACCCGAAGGGTGCCCGCGAAATGCGTACCATTATCGAAGAAGAACGCGCTCGCGGCGCGACCGTGTTCTTCTCCAGCCACATCTTAGAACAGGTCGAGGCGGTCTGTGACCGGGTTGGCATTCTGATGGGCGGCGAGCTGGTCGCCGTCGATACCATCGAGGGACTGCGAAGCGCGGTCAGCACCGAGCAGACGCTCTCGATTACGACCGACCGCCCGGTTGACGAACCGACGCTAAATGCGATTCGAACAGTCGAAGGCGTCTCGCAGGCGACTGCCGCGGAGACGGCAGTCGCCGTGACGTTGGAATCCCGCTCGAAATCGGCAGTGTTGAACGCGCTCGAAGAACGAGGTGTAGTAGTCGAGGATTTCAGCACGGAAGAAGCCTCGCTGGAAGAACTGTTCATGGCCTACACGGCAGATAGCACGCCCGCCGGGACGGAGGTGTCAGCATGAGTTGGGCCGTCGTCGCGCGAAAGGATTTCCAAGACGCACGCCTCTCGAAGACGCTCTGGGCGCTCTCCGCGCTGTTCGTCCTCTTCGCGGCAGGAATGGCGTACATCTACGCCGAACTGCCCGCACTCGGGGGCGAGGCCGGAGAACTCTCGGCGCTCGGATTGATGTTCTTCCTCGCCGCACCCGCGACCCTGTTCGTCTCCATCACGGCGGTCGTCGTCGCGGCGAAGTCCCTCGCTGGCGAACGCGAAAGTGGAAGTATGAAACTCCTGCTCTCGTATCCGCACACCCGCCGAGATGTGGTTCTCGGGAAAGTCGCCGGTCGTGCCGCCGTTCTCGCGCTTCCCATCATCGTCGGCTTTGCCGTGGCGGCAATCGTAGTGCTTGCGAAGTACGCGACCTTCACGCCGGTCGATTACGTGGTCTTCGTCCTGCTGACGGTGCTGTACGCGTTCGCATACATCAGCCTCGTCGTCGGACTTTCGGCGACGACCGGGTCGGGTGCCCGCGCAACCGCGATGGCAATCGGGCTGTTCGTCGTGCTGGAACTCCTCTGGGATGTCGTTCCGCTCGGCGCGCTGTACCTGCTCGAAGGTCGTCTCGTTCCGATTCAGGAGTACCCGAACTGGGCGTTGTTCCTGTCGGGACTGACGCCGAGCGCCGCCTACACCACCGCGATGGGTGCCGTTTTGCCGGAGTCGCCGAACGCCGTCCTCGGCATCGGGTCTGGCGACGTTCCATTCTACCTCGCGGACTGGTTCGGCCTCGTCCTGCTGGTGGCGTGGGCAGTCGTTCCAGTCAGTCTCGGATACCTCAGGTTCCGTGGTGCGGATCTCTAACTGAGCTGTTTTGATTATATTATTTCGATTATTTTTTCTATATTGCAACTATTTATCAGTACTAGAAAAATTTTTTAACAACCGATTCCTTCAGTAAGTTGCGTTCATAAATGACTAAGAAAAACACGCGGCGAAACTTCCTTCGAACCGTCGGAGCGACTGCACTCACGATTCCAGCACTCTCCGCAACTGCGAGCGCGGCATCCGACCAGTTCTACTGGCCAACCACGGGCCAAGTCACGTCCGGGTACTACGACGACCGCGACGGTGGAACGCGAACCCACCGCGGCGTGGACATCGACTGGGAAACCGGCCAGCCGATTTACGCGGCCCAGTCCGGGACGGTCACGGCATCCGGGTACAACGGCGGATACGGCTATCGGGTGAACATCGAACACGACGGCGGCTACCGAACCCGATACGCGCACTGTCAGTCAGACCTCAGAGTGGATGTCGGTGATTACGTCAGTCGCGGTCAGCACATCGCTGACCTCGGTGGCAGCGGCGGCTACGAACCGCACCTTCACTTCGACATCAAACGAAACGGAAGCTACGTCTACGTCCCCGGAAGTCCCGGCGACTGGGTGGACAAGAGCAACCCGATTCCGGAAGACTACCCCGGTCTGGGCGACGGCGGTAGCGGTGGGTACAGTTGGCCGGTGTACTCGCGCGGCGACAACGGCGAAGCAGTGTACTCGATTCAGTTCCTGCTCGAACACCACGGCTACAACCTCGCCCACGACGGAAGCTACGGCCCGGAAACCGAAAGTACGGTCGAGAGCTTCCAGTCCGCACAAGGACTCACCGTTGACGGCGTCGTCGGCCCGAACACGTGGAGCAATCTCATCGTGAACGTCACGAGTTCGAGCAACGACCCGTATTGGCCGACCTACGCCGTTCAGCACCAACTGCGCTACGACGAGGGCTACAGCATCTCCGTGGACGGCTACTACGGCCCAGAGACGGAGGGGGCAATCGAAAGCTTCCAGTCCAGTGCCGGACTCACCGTGGACGGCATGGCTGGCCCGAACACGTGGCAGGCGCTCGTCGACATCGGAACGTAAACGCAGAACGGCCTCCCGGCGTGCGGTCTTTTTATCGTGCTAGCGGTCGAAAGCAATTAGATTCTCGGCGGGTTCTACCCGTGGCAACAGGTCGTATCGCGTAGATTCGCGTGGGTCGCGTCGAATCACCGCTACGAGTCGTCTAGCGTTCTCGACGCTTCCACGGCTTCGACGGCGCGAACCGCGGCGACGTTCGCCTCCACGTCGTGAACGCGGACGATGTCGGCCCCGCGCTCCGCGGCGATGGTCGTTCCGGCAACCGTCGCCGGGCCGCGCTCGCCCGCCTCGCTTCCGATGTGGCCGAACATGGATTTGTGCGAATGGCCGATGAGGACGGGACAGTCGAGTCCGTGGAACTCCCCGGTTCGACCGAGCAGTTCGAAGTTTTCGGCGGCTCGTTTGCCGAAGCCGAGGCCGGGGTCAACGATGATTTTGTTCCGGTCGAGTCCGGCCTTTTCCGCGAGCAGGACGCGCTCTTCCAGTTCCGCGATAACGTCCTCGACCACGTCGTCGTACTCGACGACGTGGTCTGGCACCACGGGTGCGTCGAGGCTATGCATCACCACGAGCGGCGCGTCGTACTCCGCAGCGACGAACCGCATTTCGGGGTCTGACAGTCCGGAAACGTCGTTTACAATGTCCGCGCCTGCGTCGAGCGCGGCGCGGGCGACGTCGGCCTTTCGCGTATCTACGGAAATCATCGCGTCCAAATCGCTGATTTCCTCGATAACCGGAACGATTCGTTCGATTTCCTCCGCGTTCGAGATTTCGTCCGCCCCCGGTCTGGTGCTTTCGCCGCCGACGTCGATGATGTCGGCACCTGATTCGACCATCTCCTTCGCGCGCTCGATTGCGTCCTCGCGTGCTTCGTACTGCCCACCGTCGTGGAAACTGTCCGGCGTAACGTTGAGGATACCCATCACCGCAGTTCTTCCTTCCCACGGGTAGCCGTGTCCGCTCTCCGCTCGCTGAATTCCCAGCGTATTCCGGAGTTCGTCGGCGAACACCGACAGACCGTAGGGTTGTCCGTCCAACTTCTCCGCGAGTCGTTTGTACTGCGCCAAGGTTCCCATCAACAGCACGTCGATGTTCTCGTCGTCGCGGTCGTTCAACCCCGATTGGGCGCATTCGCCGCCGAGACTCAGCATCTCCTCTTTGATATACTGGGCTTGCCGAACCTGCACGCGCGTTTTCAGCACGCGATGAACTGCTTTTCCTCGCATTCTCCAGACTCCGGGTTCCGTGACGTGGGTTCCTTCTAGCGCTTCGCGCGCCTCCTCCAGATTTCCGATTCGTTTCGGAATCTCGGCCCGCGTCCAGCGGGTTCGCGCTTCCGCCACCGCGAACAACGACCCCGTGACGAGGACGAAGTCGTCCTCCTCTGCCGAATCGAGCGCGTTTTCCAACGCGCTCTCGACCGAACTCACTCGCTCTACGTCGCTCGCACCGCGTTCTTCGAACGCGCGTGCGAGCACTTCTTCGTCCTCCGCACGGTCGATGTTCGGATGGCAGGCGACGGCGCGGTCGGGCGTCGGCAGTGCCTCGGTCATCGACTGAATGTCCTTGTCGTGCATCGCGCCGAACACGAGGTGGAACTCGTCATAGTCGAACTCCGAAATCGTTTCCGCGAGTGCTTCGCAAGCCCCGGGGTTGTGTGCTCCATCGAGCACGACCAGCGGGTCCGTTCCCATCACTTCGAACCGACCGGGCCAGAATCCTTTCCGGAGGCCGTTTGCGAGTTCGTCTTCGCTCACGCCAGCGACCTGCCGGGCCAGTACCGCCGCGATTCCGGCGTTTTGGGCCTGATACTCGCCGATCAGTGGTATCGAAGTTTCGACTTTCCAGTCGGAACCGGACAACGAAATCGCGGCCTCGGTGTGATTCGTCCGGCCTTCGTAGGTGGCCTGTACGTCTGCATCGGGCGTCTCGCCGACCAACACGACATCGCCCGCCTGTTCCCGAATCGCGTCGAGGGCGTCCCCGGTCGCACCAGTGACTAACGGCGCGTCGTCAGGCGCGACGTGTGCTTTGTCGGTGGCGATTTCCTCGACCGTCTCTCCGATGATACCCGTGTGTTCGAGCGTCACGCTCGTCACCGCAGAAGCAATCGGGGAGACGACGCTCGTCGCGTCGTAGCGCCCGCCGATGCCGACTTCGAGGATTGCGACATCGACCTCCTCGCGGCCGAAATACCAGAGCGCCATCGCGGTCATCGTCTCGAAGAACGTCGGCGATTCGCCGTCCACCGCCCGGTCGGTGATGTATTCGTGGGCATCGTCCACGAACGTCCCCATCGCGGCTTTCGTGATTTTCCGGCCGTCAACCGTGATTCGCTCGCGCACGTCGTCGAAATGCGGCGACGTGTACAGTCCGACAGTGAGGCCCGATTCGCGGAGCATCTGCTCCGTCATCCGGGCCGTGCTTCCCTTGCCGTTCGACCCCGCTACCTGCACGAACTGCACGCCGTCATGGGGGTCGCCGAGGTGTGCGAGAAGGTCTGCGGTGGAATCCGTCCCCGGTTTGGGGCGGAACCGCCGCAGGTCGAAAAGAAAGTTCGCCGCCTCGTGGTAGTCCATAGCTGAGACGACAGAAGCAGTCCGCTTTAGATTGTCGAAGTCGGAAAACCAGCGATTGCTGTCTTTCAGTACTCGTACTCGCGTTCGGTTCGCCTGCGCTCGCGTCTTACTTCCTCGTCGCTCACGTCGTCGTCCACGAGCCGTTTCATCCGCCGCTCGAACTCGGCTTCGCCGATTTCTCCCGCCACGTACTGTTCTTTCAATTCGTCCATCCTGTCCTGCGTCGTCGGTTCGACGCGCTCCGACAGGCCGAGCGAACTGGCGTGTGGATGCAGTCGCTCCGCCCGTCGGACGAGTCCCGCGAGGCGGTCGTTTCGCGGCATGGACGCATTTCGGACTGCGGCGACGACCAACCCGACGAACAGCAGTCCCGCAAACAGCGCGTCGAGCAGAAACGCCACGATGTAGACGGCGGCGGCGTCGAGGAAGATGATGAGGAGGGGCGTGTTGGCGTACTCCGGATTGCCGAGTGCCGACAGCGCGGCTAACAGTCCGAGTGCGGCGATGCCGACGAGCAGGACTAACGAGAGGATGAACCCGGCAAGCAGGGCCTTGACCTTGGAGTTTCCGAGTAGTCCCATCGTCCGGATGTTGGTCGGGGTCGTACTTTAAGCCATTCTCTGTGTGACCGATTCCACGCAAAGTTACTTGGCCGCGATAGCTTTGCCCGTGCGAGTTGAGTGAGGTTCCGATGCCCGACGAACAGTGCAACGGAGCAACGCTCTATTTCGAAGAACAGGGGGAGGGAACGACAATCGTCTTGCTTCCGGGGGTCACGACCGGGATTCGATTTTTCGTGCCACAGATGGCCAACCTTTCAGACGACTTCCAGACGATTGCGCTCGACTACCGGGGCCACGGTCGGTCGGAGAAGACGGAGACGGGACACACGGTTCCGCAGTACGCCCGCGATTTGCGGGCGTTCCTCGACCAGCGAGAACTGGATGACGTGGTTCTCGTCGGCTGGTCGATGGGCGCGCTGGTTGCGTGGGAGTATATCGACCAGTTCGGGACGGATGGGATTCGCGGCCTCGTCGTCGTGGACATGTCCGCCTCGCCGTTCCAGTGGGACGATTTCGAACACGGAAACACCGACCTCGACAGACTGACCGAGACGCTCGAACTGGTGCAAACCAACCACTTGGCCCTCGTTGATGGCCTCATCCAGCAGACGTTCAAGAAACCGCCGTCGGAAGACGTTCGGCGGTTGGTTTTCGACGAAGTTTCGCGCTCACCCCCGCCGGTCAAGAGCGCGATTCTGTTCGATTACGCGATGCGCGACTACCGAAACGTCCTTCCTGACATCGACGTACCCACCCTCGTCTGCGCTGGCGCAGACGAGAAATGGCGAACCGTCGCCGCCGTGGAGGACGTGGCAGGCCGCATTCCGAACACTGAGTTCGAACTGTTCGAAGAGAGCGGCCACGTTCCCACGTTGGAGCAACCGGACGAGTTCAATCGCGCAGTTGGGGAGTTCGTGGATGGATTGTAGAGGAGAGGACGAAAATCCGTTGTGTCGAACTGCTCATTCCTTTCAATCGGCAACAAAGATTAACCACACTTCGGCCGACGATTGGAACGTAATGCCGGAGTACACGCTACACGTTCCCTCGATTCGCGGTGCGACGAAGGAATCGCCAGACACGCCCTATAGCGAGGGAGATTTCCCGATGGACGACATGGCGGACATTGACGACTACTTCCTCCTCTCGACGTCCGAAATTCCGCCGGAGTCGTTCGAGGACCTCTATCTTCCTGTCGCCCACTTAGACCAGCGACTGAGTCTTCCACTACTTCAGGACGCGTTAGACGAAATCAAAACGCTGGACGACTTGGACGACGAGACGAAGGCCGAAACTATCGACATGATTCACGACCTCGGGGAGTGTTTCCCGAACGACGGTCTCGACAGCTGAAACGTTCCGTTAGCTGGTTTCGAGTTTTTGGGTTCCGATTCGGTACTGACACGAGAAGGCGAGCGAAGCGAGTCTTCGACGTTCCACGACTTCCTCACTAGCGTTCAGTCCTGTCTAAAACCGGGCGAGACGGTCGCCCCCCGGGCGCTGCGACTCGCTGGATTCAGGCACAATTTCACTCCGTTCAATCGTGCCTGAAACACCGACTCCCCGTGAACACCATCGCCATACCGTGTTCGTTAGCGGCCTCGATTACGTCGTCGTCGTTGACCGAGCCGCCGGGTTGGATGACGGCCTCAATTCCGGCCTCCGCGGCCTCCTCGATAGCGTCCGGGAACGGGAAGAATGCATCACTCGCCATCACGGCACCCTCGGCGTCCTTGCCCTCCGCATCGCGCTCGGCTTTCATCTTCGCGATTTCGACTGCATCCACGCGGCTGACTTGTCCTGCACCGACGCCGACGGTTTCCGTGCCCTCGGCGAACAGAATAGCGTTGGATTTGACGTGCTTGATGGTCTGCCACGCAAAGAGCATGGAGTCGAGTTGTTCGTCCGTGGGTTCGCGGTCGGTGACGATTTCGAGGTCGTCCCGAGTTGGGTTCTGCATGTCTCGCTCCTGCACGAGTCGGCCACCGACGAGGTCTTTTTCGGTGTGGGTTTCGGAGATAGTTCCGAGGTCGCCGACTTCGAGGACTCGCAAGTTCTTTTTCTCGCAGAGCGTTTCCAACGCGTCGTCGGTGTAGCCCGGTGCGACGACGACTTCCTTGAACGAGTCCACGATTTGTGTCGCCGTTTCGTCGTCACACTCTCGATTGAGGGCGACGATGCCGCCGAAGGCGCTCTTCGCGTCGGTTCGGAGCGCGCGGTCGTAGGCCTCTGCGAGCGAGTCGGCGGTTGCACAGCCTGCGGGATTGGTGTGTTTGATGACCGCACAGGCGGGGCGGTCGAACTCCTTTACGAGGTTCAGCGCGCCGTCGGCGTCGTTGTAGTTGTTGTACGAAAGCGCCTTCGCGCCCTCGTTCAACTGGTCTGCGTGAACGACGCTGGCCTCCTCGCAGGTCGTGTCGGCGTACAGCGCGGCGTCCTGATGCGGATTTTCTCCGTATCGCAAGTCGGCGGCGCGGTCTGCGGTGTCCACTTTCCGAGCTGGAAGCGCGTCGTCCTCGTCGCCTTCGACGTGAACCGTGTTGGCAGCAAAATCGACTTCCGCATTTCCTTCGGCGAACCAGCGCACTGCGCGGGGGTAGGCTTTGAACTCGCCCTGATAGAGGACGCGCTCTTTCAGTGATTCCTTCGTATCTCCCTCATAAACCGGAATCGGTTCCTGCGTGACGATTGGGCCGCTATCGACCCTTTTCGGGTCTACTTTGCCCTCCTCGTCGGCCGCCTCGGTGACGACGTGAACCGTGCATCCGGTGAGGCTCACGCCCGCGTCGAGGGCGTCTCCCCACGCGTCCATGCCGGGGAAGGAGGGAAGCAAGGATGGATGGACGTTGAGCGTCGTCGGGGTTTCGTCTAAAAACTCCCCGGTCAGGATTCGCATGTAGCCGTCGAGACAGACGAGGTCGAACTCGTAGTCGGTCAGTGCGTCGAGCACTCTCTTCTCGTGTGCTTCGCGGGATTCGCCCTCGTCCAGTTCGACGACCTCTGTCGGGATACCGCGTTTCTCGGCTGCTTCCAAAACCGGCGCGTCCGCGCTGTCGGTCAGCACGACCGCCAGTTCCGCCCCACCCGGTGCGAGGTCGGCGATGTGCAGCAGGTTTCGACCACGGTTCCCGGCCATACCCGCAATCTGTGTCATGGTGGGAAGACCGACCGGTGTGGGCAAAGTAGTTGCGGTCTATTGCCGAAATGTATGCGAGTTTGTGGATATTTTCGGTGCGAAAAATGCGATTACCCCTCGTTGTATGCACATCTGTGTGCCACCGTACCGACACGCTTTTGCCGAACGCCCCGGCAGGCACAGGTATGGATTCCCTGTACGCCGTTTCGCCGTTGGACGGGCGATACGCCGGTCGAACCGCACCGCTCCGCGAGTACGCGAGCGAGGCCGCGCTCATGCGCGCCCGTGTGCAAGTCGAAGTCGAGTATCTCATCGCGCTGGCCGACTTAGAGGCGACGCCGTTCGAAATCGCGGCCGACGACCGCGATTTCCTCCGCGGCCTGTACGAGGACTTCGATGAGGAAGACGCAGGAATCGTCAAAGCCCTCGAAACCGAGGGATACGCCGGATACTCCGCGACCAGACACGACGTGAAGGCGGTCGAGTATTTCGTTCGTCACTCACTTCCCGACGACTTGTCGGGCCTCTCCTCGTGGATTCACTTCGCCCTGACCAGCGAGGACGTGAACAACCTCGCCCACCGCTTGCTGGTCAAACCCGCAGTCGAGGACATTCTCCTCCCGGAACTCGCCACCGTCCGCGACGAACTCTCGGAGATGGCCCGCGAGCATCGGGACGTCCCGATGCTCGCTCGAACTCACGGTCAACCCGCGACTCCGACCACGTTCGGCAAGGAGATGGCCGTCTACGCGGCCCGCCTCGGTCGAGCGATGGGACGAATCGAGGGTGCGACCGACTCGATTTCGGGCAAACTCGCGGGGGCCAGTGGCACCTACGCCGCCCACGTTTCCGCCTATCCCGACGTGGAGTGGCGCGAGTTTTCCCGTGAGTTCGTGGGGAACCTCGGACTCGAACACACCGCACTCGCCACGCAGGTCAACCCCTGCGACGACCTCGCGGAACTGTTCGACGCGCTCCGCGGGGCGAACAACGTCCTGCTCGATTTAGACCGCGACGCGTGGCTCTACGTCAGCGACCGATATCTGGGACAGGTCGCAACCGAGGGCGAAACCGGCAGTTCGACCATGCCGCACAAGGTGAACCCAATCGACTTCGAAAACAGCGAAGGCAACCTCTCGAAGGCCAACTCCGATTTGACCTTCTTGGGCGACTACATCACCACCTCGCGCCTCCAGCGTGACCTCTCGGATTCGACCGTCAAGCGAAACATCGGGGCCTCGTTTGCCTACTGCCTCCTCGGTTACACGAAGGCGCAGGACGGCCTCGACAAGGTCGTCCCCAACGAGGAGGTCATGCGCGAAGAACTCGAATCGACGCCGGAAATTATCGGCGAGGCAGTCCAGACGATTCTGCGCCGGGAGGGCCACGAGGACGCCTACGAGCGCGTCAAAGCCCTGACCCGCGGAAAACGCGTCACGTTGGCCGATTTCCGTGATTTGTTCGACGAGTTAGACGTGAACGAAGATGTGCGAAAGGAACTGCACGCCCTGACGCCAGCAGGCTACACAGGAATCGCCGACGAACTCGTTGACGACCTCGACTGAGCCTGCACCTATCGTTAAGTCGTTTCGTGGCGTGTTCGGTTTCTATGCCGAAGCGAATCCGTCGCCGAATTCTTGCGGCGAGCGCGGCACCCGCCGCGCTCGCGTACTGGTTCCTCGTCCGTCCGTGGCACCTCCGCTGGGGAGCGACCGACGAAGAAGCGGAAGGGCCACTTCCGGGTGACGGAATCATTCGCTCGCCCCGAGTGGAGGCGACCCACGCCATCACCATCGGCGCGTCGGTCGAGGACGTGTGGCCGTGGCTGGTGCAACTCGGACAGGGACGCGGCGGGTTCTACAGCTACGACTGGTTGGAGAACCTCGTCGGAGCGGACATCCACAACGCTGACCGGATTTTGCCCGAACAGCAGACCCTCGAAGTCGGGGATACCGTTCGACTCGCCCCGGAGGAGTACGCGGTACAGTCCCCCAATTCAGTCCCCGAAGTCGCGGTTCTCGACCCCGGTCGGGCAATCGTGCTGTGTCCGCCGACCACCCCGCCGCGATGGACGTGGGCGTTCGTCCTCCATCCTGTTGACGAGACGACGACGCGGTTCGTCGTTCGAATGCGCTCCGGCGAGCGAACCCTCGGCGGCGCGGTGGTTGACCACCTGTTCTGGGAACCGGCACATTTCGTGATGGAGCGAAAGATGCTCTTAGGAGTCAAAGAACGGGCCGAACAATCGAGTTCGTGAAAATTCGAGATTTTCAGCGGTAGTAGTCGCGCTTGCTGTAGACGTAGGCCAGTAGGAGGCCGCTGACCACAATTCCGAAGATGGCTCCGAAGTTTCCGAGGAGCAGGTTGAGACAGGCGACCAGCAGGTCAATGCCGAACACTATCAGCGTCAGCGTCCACGCCCACGGTTTCAGCGTCAAGAGTCCCCACGCAACCACGAGTTGTGCGACCGAAAGGAGAATACTAAACGGACCGAAGATGATTCCGAATGGCGAACTGGCCATCGTCCCGAAACCGCCGAGGATGCCGAAAACCGCAAAAATAGCGGCGAGGATAGCGAGAATTTTGATGCCGAGCGGGGCGGACTGTTTGCGTGAGTAGGAGGAACTCATATCGCCCAGTTCGAAGCGAGCCGTAATAAATCTCGCCCACATGTCGAACACGAAGTATTTACCACTGCGTCACACAGGGCCACATCATGAACCCTGATGACTCCTCCGGATGCCCGAAATGCGGCCACACAGACGCCTCCACGGACTCGATTTCGACGACAGGTGGCGGATTAAGCAAGATGTTCGACATTCAGACGAAAAAGTTCAGCGTCGTTTCCTGCGAAAACTGCGGCTACTCCGAACTGTACAAGAACGTTCGAGATCGCGGAAGCGACGTCGTTGACGTGTTCTTCGGGTGATGACGGAATCAAGTCGGCGCGCGTTTCTCGCCGTCTGCGGTGCGACGGCGTTCACCGGATGTGCCTCGCTCGGCAGTCAGTCGCTTTCGACCCAGAGCGACAGCGCCGACTGGCCACTGTTTGCGCACGATTCGAAGAACACGGGGTACAATTCCCATGCGTCGGGGCCGAAATCGTCACCTACGGAACGCTGGCGGGTTCGCACCCACGACCTCCGAGAGGAGTTTAGAGGCTACGCGCTAACGCCATCTCCCGCCATCATTGGCGACCGTGTGTACGTGGGCGGCGAAACGTTTTCGGCCCACGACCTCAGCGACGGCTCCGTCGTTTGGGAGTCGGTGGGTGAAGATGCCTACTACGGTACCGGATTCGCCGACGAAACCCTGTTCGTCGCAACGTGGGACAAATCGTCCGAGACGAGTTCAATTTCGGCGTTCGATACGGACGGAAATCGGAAATGGAAACAGAAAACGGGAAGCAGACGCGGTCTTGCGCCGACAATCGGCGGTTCGACCGTGTACGCGCCGAGTGACCCAAAACTGGTCGCGCTCGACAGACAGAACGGAAACCGACAGTGGGAGACGAAAACGGTTCAGCCGTATCCCACGCAACCCTCCGTCGCGGATGCAGTCTACATCCCAACGGGTTGGGACGGTTGTATCGCCCGGAGCCGCAAGCAAGACCCGCTTGCATCCGTCTTGAGCCATCCGCCGAAAAAACAGTGGACACACGACCCGGATGGAATCATTAGAACGCCGCCAGCAGTCGGTTCGCGGTACGTGTACGCCGCCATGTCCGGGGAATGGCACCCGGATGTGAATCCAAAGCAACCGCGACTGTTCGCACTCACTTCGGGCGGGAAGGTGGCTTGGTCGCGGCCTGCTGGAACTATCTCCACGACGCCGGTGGTCGGCGATGGTGTCGTCTTCGAGAAAACGGGCGTCTTCGTCGAGAAGGTTCGGGAGGCCGGATACGTCCGTGGTCGGTTCGACGCGAAAATCACCGCCCACGACGCCGAGGACGGAGAAGTTCGCTGGCAGAGAACCGTGGATGGATTCGGCAGTTGGCATATTCAGCCGGTACTCGCTGATAAGGTGCTGTACGTGCCCCTTCACGAGGAAATCGGGAGAGAAAGTAGACTCCTCGCGCTGGATGCAAAGACGGGCGAAACGCTGTGGAATCACATGCTGGACGCCCCGACAACACATCTGGCCGTTGCCGAGTCCACGCTGTACGTCACATCATACGACGGAATTTTGCACGCCTTCGAGTAATCAACCCGTTCAACTCAATTCGTGAATTGGCCACTGGCGATTGCAACCGCCAGGGAGGGGACCTGATTCCAATCAGTCACTTTCATCGGTATTTATCTCCCCTGCCACCCAACAGACAATGTATGGAAAATGATAATACGATGGTCAACGCGCTCATCGGCGCAGTCGTAACCCTCGTCACTTCCTTCATTCCGTTTTCGCCGATTCTCGGCGGGGCCGCCGCGGCCTATCTAAGCGAGGCGGACGCCGATTCCAGCGTCAGAATCGGGGCGATTTCCGGCGTCATCGCGACGATTCCGATGGCACTGTTCGGATTCTTCGTCATGAGCATCCTCTTCCTCGGAAGCGCACCCGGCGGATTCGTGGTGTTCCTCCTACTGTTTGGCGTGCTGTCGCTCGTCTACACGGCCGGACTGAGCGCACTGGGCGGCTTCCTCGTCGTGTACATGACGAATACTAATCGAGGAATCGACGTAACGTCTCAGTGACGGCGTCTTCCGCCGCCGTCACCTCGTTTTCGTTCACGTACTCTCGCGGGCCGTGTGCGACTGCACCCTCGCCGTCCGAGAGGACGCCCGGCCCGAACACGACTGTTGGTGCAATCTGTGCAAAATAGGATGCCTCCGTCGCCGCACCGAACGGCCGCACCTCGCCACCGCTCGCTTTCCGTAGTGTTTCCACGAGGTCGGAATCCGCGGGCGTAGAGAACGCTTCCAGAAACGGCGTGTCTCGCTCCGCGAGCGAAACGTCAACCTCGATTCCCTCAGGCGCAGAATTTCGCAGATGAGTTTCGAGCAACGCTCGAAACTCATCCGCACCTTCCGGGGGAACGCTCCGTCGGTCGATGACGAACGAGGATTCGGCGGGAATCTGATTGGTCGCAGTTCCGCCTTCTATCGTCGTCGGGGTGAGCGTCGGCAGTCCGAGTTCCGGATGCGGGTCGCGCGTGTCGAACGTCGAAAGCGCGGCCAGCACGGGCGACAGGCCTGCGATAGCATTGACACCCGCCTCGGGATGTGCGGCGTGAGCGTTTTCGCCGTGAAGCGTCACCGTGCCCTGAAATCGTCCTCTCCCGGCGTTGCACACGTCGAGTCCGGTCGGTTCGCCGACGATGACGGCATCGGCGTCGATGGAAAGCGCCGCCGCGCCCGCGGAGTCGGTTTCCTCGTCGGGCGTGATTGCGAGAGTTAGTTTTCCGCGGTCGGGTTCCACGGCGAGGAAAGCCGCGAGAAACGCCGCGAGCGGCCCTTTCGCGTCGCAGGAACCGCGACCCAAAATTCGGTCGCCGTCGCGGGAAAATGGGACGTGCGGCGGAACCGTGTCGATGTGCGTATTTAACACGACGTGCGGGCCGCCATTTTCACCACCTTGCTCCGCGAGAACGTTTCCCGCGTCGTCCACGGAGGCCGCCACGCCTGCCGATTCGAGCGTCTTCACGAGCAAGTCGCGCATTTCTCCGACCGATTCGTGCGACGGGGTCTGCACTGCGCGTTCCAGAAACGCGATTGGGTCGAACTCGCTCATGCTTCCAAATCGAGTCGGCCCGCCGTGGAGATTCGAACCCGTCCCTCGAACTCGGTTTCGACCGGGCCGGACAGCGTGGCGTATCGTTCGCCGAGCGCGACTTCGAGGTCACCGCCGGGTGGCGACACCGAAATCAGTTCCTCGTCAGTCATCCCGAGTCGCCGGGCAACCGCCGCGATTGCAACCGCGCCGGTTCCACAGGATTGGGTTTCGCCTTCGACGCCGCGCTCGAAGGTTCGCTGGTCGAATCCGCCCTCGCGGGGGGATGCGAAGGTGACGTTCGCGCCCTCCGGGAACAGTTCGTGGTGGCGAATCGGCGGTGCATCCCGGTCGATGTCGACCGAATCCACGTCGTCCACGAAGACGACGGCGTGGGGGACGCCCGTGTTTACGGCCGTCACGTCGTAGCCGCCGATTTCCGCCTGCACGAGCGGTTCGTCCTGCGCGAGCGAAACGCCATCCGGCGAGAAGTCGGGCGCGCCCATCTCGATGGTCGCCCCGTCGTCGTGGACGCTCGCGTATCGCGTTCCGGCGAGGGTGTCTATCATAACCTCGTCGGCGTCCGCCCGTTCCGCGGCCCACATCGCGGCACAGCGAGCGCCGTTGCCGCACATCTCCGCGGTGCTTCCGTCGGGTTGTACGAGCGTCATGATGACCCTCGGCGGCCGGTAGTTTGGTTCGAGGGCGAGGAAGAGAACGCCGTCTGCACCGATTCCCTCGGCCCGGTCGCAGGCTTCGCGCGCGAAGCCTGCGCGGTCGGGAACGCAGACGCTCGCGTCTACGATGACGAAGTCGTTGCCGGTTCCGTGGTACTTCTCGAACGACACGTTCATCGCCAGTTTACCTCCTGTTCGGTCGCGAGTACATCACTCAGCGTTTCGCGTCGATGCGCGACCGCACTGCGGTCGCCATCGACCACGACGACTGCGGGCCGTGGACGAGAGTTGTACTGGCTCGCCATTTCGTAGCCGTATGCTCCGGCGTTGCCGATTGCCAGCAGGTCGTCGCGTTCCGGGTCGGCAACCGTGTGTTCGCCGAAGGTGTCCGAACTTTCGCAAATCGGCCCGGCGATGGTCGTTTCGATTTCAGGGGCGTCCGAAGAAAGATTCCGGACGTGGTGATAGGCGTCGTACAGTGCAGGCCGGGCGAGCGTCGTCATTCCAGCATCGACGCCGAGAACAGTGATTTCCGGCGTTTCTTTGACCGTGTTGATCCGGGTCAACAGGACACCAGCATCGGCAACGAGATACCGACCGGGTTCCACGACGAGCG
This sequence comes from Haladaptatus litoreus, assembly GCF_900156425.1. Classification (GTDB taxonomy): domain Archaea; phylum Halobacteriota; class Halobacteria; order Halobacteriales; family Haladaptataceae; genus Haladaptatus; species Haladaptatus litoreus. Next base: position 395,805 of record NZ_FTNO01000001.1, on the reverse strand, counting down.
TCGCGTCGATGTTCCCGAGTGCATCCCGAGTCGCCGCCGCGACCGAATCGAGGTCGAGCGGCGATTCGTCGGGGCGGTACGGAACGCCGAATCCACCGCCGACATCGACAAATTCGAGTGGGATGTCGAGACTTCGCGCCAGTTCGCCCATCCGCGAGACGAGTTCCCGATGGTTGCTCAAATCATCGCCCGAGATTCCACTTCCCGCGTGGGCGTGAATCCCGACGACATCGAAGTCGTTCGCGGCGGATTCGAGCAGTTCCGCGGCGCGCTTGTAGGGCACACCGAATTTCGCGTCCGCGCCGGTTCGCACCTTCTCGTGGTGTCCGGCACCGACGCCGGGGTTGACCCGAAGACAGAGCCGTCCGTCGTAGCCGCGTTCCGCGAGTCGGTCGATGGTGTCTGCCGCGCCGACGGTAATCGTCAGGCCGGGATGTTCGTCGGCGAGTTCGACCGCCCTATCGAGGTCTTCCGCGGGCGGATTGACCGCCGTGTAGTGAACGCGCTCACCCTCAAATCCCGCGGCAACGGCGCGCTCGGCTTCGCCCGCCGAGGCACATTCGACGCTCGAATCCTCTGCTTCCAGCGTTCTGAGAACCGCCCGTGAGGTGTTCGCTTTCGCGGCGTAGTGAACGTCCGCGTTCGGAAACGCGGCGGAGAATCGTCGGTAGTTCTCGCGCACGCGCCCGAGGTCGGTGACGTACAGCGGCGTTCCATATTCCTGGGCGAGCGATTCGAGTCGCCCTTCAGACCAGTCCGACAATCGCCGTACATCGGGATTGTCAGTGTCGCTTTCAGCCATCATCGCAGGGCCTCCTCCCGTTCGACTTGTTCCAGCGTGTCGTCTTCCACGTCGAGGGCGACGACGGCGGGCTTGAACGCCCCGCCGTCGAACAGGTCGTGGTCGCCGATTCCGGATTCCACGAATCGGGTGAATGCACGCCGGTTTTCGGGAAGGTGACCGTACAGGATTTCTTCGTCCACGAGGTCGTAGACGGGGATTCGCGGCGTGAGAAGCGTGTTCTCGCCGACGATGCTTCCCTCGCCGACGACGAATCCCGAGGTAACTCGACAGCCAGCGCCGAGGGTTACGTCGTCCTCCACGATGACGGGCGTGCTTTCGACGGGTTCGAGGACGCCGCCGATGAGGGTGTTCGCGCCCAACTTCACGTTCGCGCCGATTTGGGCGCAGGAGCCGACCGTGTTGCAGGAATCGACCAGCGTCCCGTCGCCCACGGACGCGCCGATGTTGACGAAACTCGGACTCATCATGATACAACTCGACCCGATATGCGCGCCACGACGGAGCACGGTTCCGTCGGGCGTGTTGCGGGTTCCGCGCTCCGGAAGGTCGTCGGTTTCCTGCAGTGGAAGCACGTCGTAGTAGGTCACGTCGCCGTACTCTCTGCCCTCGGTGTTTCGAAGGCCGAAGTTCAGCAGAATGCCCTGCTTCACCCACTCGTTCGCTTCCCACGCGCCGTCGCGCTTTTCGGCGGCGCGAATCTCGCCCGCCTCCAGCGCGTCGAGGAACGTTTCGAGAGTTTCGTACTCGTCCTCTCCGGCGCTTTCTGCATTCAATTCGTCCGATTCGTACCGCCGCCACAGCTCTCCTATGTCGTTTCTCATTCTGCTACTACCTCGCTGAAATCGTACCGTCCTGCACCTCGTCCGGCAAGCCACACCGCCGCGTCGAGTGCCCCGTCGGCGAACACTGCCCTGCTTCCTGCGCGATGGGTCAGTCGCAGTTCCTCGTGCTCGTTCGCCAGCAGGAGTTCGTGCTCGCCTCTGATTCCGCCTGCACGCCGCGCGTGGACGCCGATTTCGCCCGACTCGCGCAGGGATTCTCCCTCGCGGCCATGCACTCGTCCACCGAACTCCCCTGCGGATTCGATTCGGTCGAGAATCGCGTTCGCGGTTCCGCTCGGCGCATCGCGCTTGTGTCGGTGATGAGACTCCGTAATTTCCACGTCGTATCCGGGTAAATCGCGGACTGCACCCTCGACTGCGCGAAGCAACGCCTGAATCCCCCGCGAGAAGTTGCTCGCGTGGAGGACGGGCACCTGTTCGCTCGCTTCGCGGAGGGCGGCCTCGCCGCCCTCCGCGAACTCGTCTTCTGCAAATTCGTCTGCCTCAAATCCGGTCGTTCCCACGACGCAGGCGACGTTCGCTTCGGCGCAGTCGGCAACGAACTCCCGACTGGCTTCGGGAACCGAAAAATCAACCAGTACATCGGGGTCGTACTCGGCGAGTACGACCCCGAACTCCCCGGCCGGTTCGACGGGGATTCCGGAAATTTCTCCCGACAGGTCACGGCTTACGCCCGCGACGACGCGAACGTCGTCGCGGGCGGCCGCCTCCTCGATGACGCGGCGTCCCATTCGGCCGGTCGCGCCGGAGACGAGGACGCGCGTTTCGGGGGCCGAAACGCGCGTCATGCTGGTTCCTCCAGTCGATTCAGAACCTCGGCTAGCTCTTCACGGTTTTCCTCGGAGAGGGCCGAGAGGGGCGGGCGCAGTTCGCTCGGGCCGTACTCCCGAATCTCCATCGCCGTCTTGACCGGAATCGGATTCGTCTCGGAAAACAGCGTGCGGAACAGCGGCCCGAGTTCGTGCTGGAGTTCCTGCGCGCTGCCGTAATCGCCATCGAGCGCCGATTCGACCAACTCGCATGTTCGCTCCGGTTCGACGTTCGCGGACACGCTGATGGTGCCAGTCGCGCCGAGCGACAGCATCGGAAGCGTCAGCGCGTCGTCGCCCGAAAGTACGGAGAACTCCTCATCGCGGGTTCGCTCGATGATTTCGCCGATTTGCCCGAGGTCGCCGCTCGCGGCCTTGTAGCCCGCGATGTTTTCGTGTTCCGCCAGCGAAACCGTCGTCTCTACGTCGATGTTTCGGCCCGTCCGAGACGGGACGTTGTAGACGATTTGTGGCAGATCCACCTCGTCGGCGATGGTTCGGAAATGGCGCTCCATGCCCGCCGGTTCGGGCTTGTTGTAGTACGGCGAGATGAGAAGGAGTCCGTCGGCCCCGGCGTCTTCTGCTCGCCGGGAGAGTTCGAGTGCTTCGTGCGTAGCGTTGCTTCCGGTTCCGGCGATAACTGGAATATCGACGGCCTCCACCACTGCCTCCACGACTTCCGCGTGTTCGTCGTGGGTCAGGGTCGCGCTCTCGCCGGTCGAACCGACGGGGACGAGGCCGTGGACGCCAGCGCGTTCGAGGCGTTGGGCGTCGCTACGGAGTTGGTCGTAATCGATGCGGTCGTGGTCGCCCGCGAAGGGCGTGGTCATCGCGGGGTAGACCCCGCGGAACGGTGTGTTCGTCATTGTTTTGAGTCGGAAATCGGTGGTCGCGCGGTGCAAAACGAAGGTGGCAAACGACGGGTGTGCCAATCCCGCCGAGAACCGTTCAGTTCACGCGTTTTTTGCGTTTTCCGACTGTGCCGTCGCTTGTCCCATACGCGAACAGGGAGTGAGCGACAGCACATGGCATATACAACAGGGCTGTTTCCGTGGGAACTTATGCCTTACGCCGCAGGCAGATATGTGGTCGCCACTGTTGACAATCAGCCTTTTAAACAAAATCAAAAATCGGAAAATCGGAATGGGAAAATCGAACCCCGAACTCCGATGCTCGGAGTTCGGTGTCAGTCGTCAGCAGGTCTTCTTCGTCGTCTCCGTCGTCGCTTCCATCGTTGTTTCCGTCGTCGGAATCACCGTCGTCGCCGCCACTGTCGTCGTCCGAGTCATCTTCGTCGTCATCGCCACCGCCATTTTCGTCGCGGTCTTTCTCCCTGTCGCCGTCATCCGCGTTTCCGTCGTCACCGTCCGAATCGTCGCCGTCACCGGGATCGCCATCCGAATCATCACCGTTGTCCGAATCCTCTTTTCCGACCGTCAGTGACCCGTCGGTTACTCCGCTCACGTCGTAACTGTCGCCGTCTTCGTCGCCGAGCGCGTTCACCGAGAGCGTCAGGTAGCTCGCGCCGGCGACGTGACCACGGATGGTGACGGTGAGCACCGTGACGCTTCCCGAATCCGCCGTGTCCGCGGTTGCGACCATCGAGCAGCGTCACCGAAACAGGCGTTTCGGCGGCCTGCCACCCGCGACTAGTTCGCCGGAAGATGGTTCCGCCGTTGCCGCCGGCCAGCCCTTCCGAACCCTTGCGGTCGATACCGTAGAGCGAATTGCCGCCCGCGTAGTTTTTCGTCACACCGCGATTATAATCGCAAGCATATACATAGAACAAAAAATAATATACTCGACAGATGCTGTTTCTTTCACTTTTGTATCTATCGACGCCGCTAGACTGTTTCAGCGTCAGTAAAAATAAATCACCCATCTCGGTACGAAGATATATTTATTCACCAGTTAATCAAATAGCAGGACATGAATTGGAACCTCATCGGTCGGTGTGGTGTTCGATATACACTCGTCTACGCCGGTTTGACAGTGGCCCTCACCTACGTCATAACTCAGTCCGGAATGGTTCTCCTCTGTCTGTTCGGCCTCGGATTGGTGGCACTGCTGTTCGCGCTCGGCGGAACCGGAACCGTCCGAATGGGTACTGCGATGACCAACGCCGATTCGATGGGAATTTCGAGTACAATCGTTGACCCCGCCGATACGCAAGCGAAAGCGATGGACGGAGACATCAAAGTCCTGTTTTATGGAATCGGGCTGCTGGCGTTCGCCGCCGTCGCACTCGTTCTTTCCGGGTGAACTGAATCCGGCGGTATTATCATGTCTCCGGAAAAAATCACTGTCGATGCTCGTCCTCGGAGATGCTCACGCCGCCACCCCGGAAAAACGGCGCGCGCTCTTTGCGGCCTACCGCGAAGCGAACCAAGACGTCACTCTGCAACTCGGCGACTTGATGTACTACGACTTGCCGAAACCGACGTGGTTCATCGCGGGCAACAACGAGGACTTCGATACGATTTCTGCGCTCCGGAACGGACTGGTTTCCAACTCGGACGTGCGGAACGCAACCCTGTTGGCCAGCAGCATGGTCGAACTGAATGGGCTTCGAATCGCCGGACTGTCGGGGAATTACGCGCCGACCCAGTACGACCGACCACGGGCGAACCTCGTCGGTGAGCGAAGACGGCATTTCACGCACGAAGACGTGGAGCGCGCAATGGCGCTAGAATCGGTTGACGTGCTGATGACGCACGAAGCACCGCACGGACTGCCCGTGTCCGAGGAGTACGAAGTCGGCTGTCCGTACATCGACGATTTGCTTTCCGCACTCGACCCAGACCTCTGTCTCATCGGCCACCATCACCAGCACACGGAGACGGCCATAGACGGAACTCGTGTCGTTAGCGTGGCACCAACGTGGGAGCGATATTACATACTCGACCCCGACACCCTCTCGCTTACGTGGCACGAAACCCCAGAAAGCTGATGGGGATAAAGCAGGAACCTCTTTATGCGAGTAGTTATCACACCAAAGTATGACCGAGATTCATCCGGCCCAGCGCGTCACGGTGTTGGCCGACGCGCAAAACCTCTACCATACGGCTCAAAGTGTTTACAGCCGGAACATCGACTACTCATCTCTCCTCTCGAAGGCGACGCAGGAACGCGATTTGACACGCGCAATTGCATATGTCATTCAGGCCGATAGCCCCGACGAAGACCGCTTTTTCGATGCTCTCACCGACATTGGATTCGAGACGAAAATAAAGGCGATAAAGACGTTCGGCGACGGGTCGAAGAAGGCCGACTGGGACGTCGGCATCTGTCTCGACGCGATTACCCTCGCGCCGAAAGTGGACACTGTCGTCCTCTGTACCGGAGACGGAGATTTCGCTCGACTCGCAACACACCTTCGCCACGAAGGGGTGCGCGTGGAAGTAATGGGGTTCCAAGAATCATCCGCGGAAGAACTCATCGACGCCGCCGACACGTTCGTCGATTTGAGCGAACGAACCGATACGTTTCTGCTTTAAACCGGGCGACCGTCTTCTGCCGTTCCGTACATCAGCGCGCCCGCCGCGAGCGCAACCGTGGCGATACCGGCGAGGACGTTACCGACGAGCGACCCAGCCATCGACGTAATGGCGAAAATCACGACGCTTCCGATGAAGAGAAGCGCGATTCCCAGCAGTTCTTTCGAGTTCATACGCGCCTTTCGGACTCATTCCTAATAAATCACTCTCAAACCGATAGACTGCTCCATGGTTCCAAACAACAATGATATGCCATGACATGCCAATCAAATTCAATCAGTGGGATGTCGAAGGGCTTTCACCCCGCCACAACAAAGCCGGGGCAATGACCGAAACCGACCCCGAGAGCGCGGAAATCGAGCGAACGGCCGTCACCGAAACCTCAGAAGAAGACGAGAGTAGTGAGGCCGACGACCTACCGTCCCTTCGCATCACGGCGGATTACCAGTTCGGGGCCGGTGCTGGCACCGCGTTGTTCCCGCGGGACGAGGAGTTAGAAATCCGCCGGTCGTCCTCCGGACGCCCACAGCAGGTTCACGCGGATGGAACCAGACTGGTCACCTACGCGACCGACGGTCGGTTTACGCTCGGACTCGCGGGCGGCGCTCGACTGGCGGACGTCCTCGACTCCCCCGCGGGTAGGGTCGTTGTCGGCGACGAAAGCGAACCGTTCGTCCGCGACGGGAAGAACGTCTTCGCGAAGTTCGTGGACGAGGCCGACGGCGACATTCGCGCTGGCGACGAAGTCCTCGTGACCCACGAAAACGGCGACCTGCTCGCGGTCGGCCGCGCCGAACTCGACGCGGACGCCATCCTCGATTTCACGACCGGAATGGCGGTCAAAGTGCGGGACAGCGCGAGCGAGTAGATTCGGCGAGGTCACCCGAATGAAGAAAACGGTCGATTCTGCGCCGCGTTTGCGTCACGTTTTTTGCCCTCCGTTCCGACGATTCGGGTATGTTTGGAGGAGGCGGCGGTGGACTCAACCCCCGAAAGATGCAACAGATGATGAAGCAAATGGGTATCGACGTAGACGACGTCGATGCCGAAGAAGTGGTCATCCGCACCGCTGACGGCGAGGAACTCGTCTTCAGCGACCCGGAAGTCACCCGGATGGATGCCCGCGGTCAGCAGACCTATCAAATCGTCGGCGACGCCGAGTCGCGCGAAGCGACCGGCGGCGCAAGCGGTGCGGTCGAGTCGGGCGATGCAGATTCGTCCGCGGGCGCAATACCGGACGCAGACGTTGAAATCGTCGCCCAGCGAACGGGTGCAAGCGAGGACAAAGCCCGTGAGGCGCTCGAAGCGGTCGATGGCGACCTCGCGGCGGCGGTCGAGCGACTGGAGTGACGATACTGCTCACGCACGGCGACCGGGAATATCTGCGCGACCCCGGCGAGGAGCTACAAACAGACCTCGGTGTCCTCACGGTTCCGGAAGACGTGGAACCGGGAGACACCCTGTTCACGCACTTGGACGAGGAGTTTACAGTTCGCAGACTCCGCGGCCCCGACCTGTTTCACCATTTCGAACGAACCGGCGCGCCAATGCTCCCGCGCGACATCGGCCTCGTCGTCGGCGAAACGGGCGTGTCGGCGGGTGACCGAGTGCTCGACGCCGGAACCGGAACCGGCGTCCTCGCGGGCTATCTCGGTCGAATCGGTGCGGATGTCGTCACGTTCGAGCGCAAAGCCGACTTCGCGGAAGTCGCCCGCGAAAATATCGAGATGGCCGACGTGGCCGACCGAGTCGATGTCAGAACCGGCGACATAACCGAGGAGGTGGACGAACTCGGCGAGTTCGACGTGCTCACGCTGGACACGCCGGACGCCGCAGAAGTCGTCGCGCACACACCGGAGTTGCTCGCAGACGGCGGGTCGCTCGGCGTGTACGCCCCGTTCGTGGAGAGTGCCCGCGATGTCGAGATGGCTGCGAGAGAGGCCAATCTGGATAACATTCGAACCATGGAAACCATCCAGCGCGAGATGGATTTCGACGACAGAGGCACGCGCCCGACGACGACGGGTGTGGGACACACCGGCTATCTGACGTTCGCGCGAAACGTCTAATTCTTCGGTTTCGATTTCTGTTACAGTTTCTCAGCCAGCGAGCGCAGTGAGCGAAGGCAGACGACGCAACCGCGAAAGTCAGCAATCTACACCACCGCCAGTTTCGTGGATATTCACAACCGCCAGAAACAGCAACCTGCACATCCACTAGCGGCCAGCACACTCTCCGCGAACGAGGAGCGCCAGCGACGAGTGAGCGGGCCGACGACTGAGCGGAGTGAAACGAAGCGAAGAAGGAGTGCTTTTGGTCGAGCTTTTACAGGGAGACGGACAGAGCCAGCGCGAATCGCGCTGGCTCTGTCTTTCGACCGTCGTAAAAGGTCGTGGTTAATGATCGTCTTCGCGCCACTTGTGTTCGCACTCGGTACAGACGAAGAATCGGGTTTCGCTCTCGTCGGCGGAGCGAATCTGTTGCATGTACCAGTAGGCTTCGTCGTTATCACAGTTCGGACACTGTGCGCTGGTGGTCGGCAGGCCGTTGGTGCCGCCGCCGCTCTCGATTATCTCGCTAACCTCTTGGTCTTCGGTGATGGTGTAGTCGCTGGCGTCGCCTTTGGGCTTTTCGTAGCCACAGCTTCCGCAGACCCAAAGACCGTCGTCGGCTTTCATCATGGAACCGCACTCGTCACAGAACTCCATTGTTGTCCCGGGATAGCCGACGCGCCCATTTAAACGGCGTGCTTCTTAGCCCTCGCCTTCCGACTGGTACGGTTCGCCCACTGCTTCCCGTGGCAGGACGTTGTTGATTTCTGCATCGATATCTTCTACAGAATCGTACTCCTCTTGCTCCGTCTGTGAAACGAGTTTACCGAGGTTCTCCTCCCCCTCCGCGAACAGAACGGTTACGTCGTCCAGTTTCTCTGTGGCCTCCTCACGCGACACCGGATAGGACAGCCGTTGGAGTTCGGACTCCAGATGACTGAACTTGACGCTACGTGCCATGTGAACAGTGAACAACGTGGACTGTCTTAGCTGTTATTACGGCTACTGTCGGAAACCACGGCCACCACCACAATCGTCTTGCGTGCAGGCCCGGTATTTCGAACCGAATGTTTGGTACCGACAGACGAGTGTTAGCGCTGGCGCTGGCGCGGATGGCGGATGCAGTCGGCAACTCCTTCCTTATCGTCGTCCTCCCGGTGTACATCGCAAGTGGAACCGTCTCCGGTAGTACGTTCGGCCTTGCAGAAGCGATGGTGACGGGCATCGTTCTCTCGCTGTTCGGCTTTCTCAACAGCTTCACGCAACCCTTCGCCGGGCGAATCTCCGACCGAACCGGGAAACGCAAGCTGTTTATTCTGCTCGGACTGGCGATTCTAACGGCAACGAATATCGCCTACGCGTTCGCCGGAAGCTACCTGTCGCTTGTCGCAATTCGGGCACTTCAGGGCGTTGGTGTCGCGTTCACGATACCGTGCACCATCGCGTTGGTCAACGAACTCGCCACGTCCGACAACCGTGGCGGAAACATGGGTATCTTCAACACCTTCCGACTGCTGGGATTCGGTCTCGGCCCGATTGCGGCCGGGTCGGTCGTCGATGGCGGCCCGTACACCCTCGCAGGAATCCAACTGAGCGGCTTCGACGCGGCGTTCTACTTCGCGGCAGTCGGCGCGTTCGTCAGCTATCTGCTCGTCACCCTGCTGGTGAGCGACCCGGAACAAACCCAAGCGAGTGCTGGCGAAGAGTTCGACCTCTCGCTCCGCGATTCGGAGGGTGGCCTCGACCCCGTGTTCACGCTCGGCCTCACGACGCTGTTTTTGGCCATCAGCATCGCGCTGTTGGCGACCATCGAACCGACAATCAACGACCGATTGGACCAAGGAAAAACGTGGTTCGGTCTCCAGTTCGCGGCGTTCGTTCTCGCGCAGGTCGCGCTTCAGGCTCCGGTCGGCCGCGCGAGCGACCGATTCGGACGACGCCCGTTCATCATCGTCGGAATGGTGATTTTAGTTCCGGCAACGTTCGTGCAGGGATTCGTCGATACCTCCATCCAAATGCTCGTCGCCCGCCTTTTGCAGGGTGTCGCAGGCGCGCTGGTGTTCGCGCCCGCGCTGGCACTCGCGGGCGACCTCGCACGGGAAGGTCAGTCCGGAACCCAACTGTCGATTTTGACAATGGCGTTCGGACTGGGAACCGCAATCGGCCCGCTGGCGTCCGGATTTTTGGTTCGATACGGCTTCGAAATGCCGTTCGAGTTCGGGGCGACACTGGCCGCCCTCGGCGCGGTGCTGGTCTATACGCAGGTTGAAGAAACGGTGGCGGTCGGTGCTGACGGAGAGGCGGAAACCGATTCGCGCCTGACGCCCCAGGATTAGTTTTTCTACTCGAAATCCGGTTCTCGGTCATCCAAGAATGCAGACATCCCTTCGCGCTGGTCGTGCGTGCCGAACAGCGAACTCCAGAGGCGGCGCTCGTAGCGCAGGCCTGCGGATTGGGTTCCCTCGTGTGCCTGATTCAGCGCCTCTTTCGCGGCTTGAAGGGCGAAGGCCGGGCGTTCTGCGAGGTCTGCCGCCATCTCCGAAGCGTGGGAGTCGATTTGGTCGTGGGCGACGACTTCGCCGACCAGTCCGATTTCGTGGGCGTCCTGCGCGTCGATTCGCTCGCCGAAGTAGATGAGTCGGCGGGCCAGTTCGTCGCCGACCAATCGGGTGAGTCGCTGGGTGCCGCCCCACCCCGGAATAATGCCGAGGTCGATTTCGGTTTGGCCGATGACTGCGTCCTCGCTGGCGACGCGGAAGTCACAGGCGAGGGCGAGTTCGCATCCGCCGCCGAAGGTGTAGCCGTTCATCGCCGCGATGACGGGCGCGGGGAATAACTCCAGCATGTCCGCGATTTCGTGGCCCAGTTCGGCGTACTCCTGCGCTTCGGCCACCGAGAGGTCTTGCATGTGGCTGATGTCGGCTCCGGCGATGAACGCCTTCTCGCCAGCGCCCGTGAGGACGAGCACGCGGGCGTCCTCAGATTCGGCCTCGGAAATCGCCTCCCGCAGTGCGTGCAGTGTCTCGACGTTCAGGGCGTTGAGTCGGTCGGGGCGGTTAACCGTCAGCGTGGCTACGTCGTCATCGAAGTCGAGTCGTACCGTATCCCATTCAGGCATGCGTGGGATGTCTCGCGGAACTCGGTTAATCGTTCCGGAGATGTGAGGTTTGTGGACAGTGGTCGGATTGATGTCCGGGCACTGTGAACTGCTGGAACGGGGCGAAGTACGTTTTCAGGACAGCCGAAACCGCAGGGCGGGCAGGCCGATGGCCTGCCCAACACAAACTCGACCGGCCAATTTCGGGACGAAAACCCGTCCTGCCGTCACACGATAGCAGTCACGTCCAATCGTTTAGCGAGCGAGTGCGTCGCACTCGCCCGCCCTGCGGTTTTGGCTGGGAACGGGCGAACGACAGCGGGAGCGAATGGCGAAGCCATGAGCGACTGATGGAGTTAGGGCGTCCATTGCGCCTAGCAACCGCAAACACCACACCCGCACAAGCGAGTTCGTCGCACCCGGAATGTCTCCTCGGCGTTCTTCGAAATCTTGTGTCTCCACCGTGATACACCCGACACCATACTCATCGTCTTCGCCGAAACTGCTCCGGAACTGGGAAATAACACGCCCGCATAGCCTCTCCACAATGACGCTGTCCGAGGACGCCCGCGAGCGACTCGCCGACTTGGTCGAACTGCAACCGACGAAAAACAGTGAATTACAGGACAGGTGGGGGCTGGAAAGCGGGAGCGAAGTCCACCAGTATTTGGAAAACGAACTAAAAGAGTACTATTACCGCGACGAAAACAGCTACATCTGCGCGACGACTGAGGCGAACGACCTCGTGGATGTGGAACCCGGAATGGTCGCCGACGAGGACGGCGACACACCGAGCGTGGTTCGCGTACCGAAACTCCAGCAACAGGCATTTTCCGTTCTTCCCGGGCCTGACGAGCGTTCAGAGAGTGTCGTCTCGGTGCTCCACAACCTCCGCGAAGAGTTCGACATCGACCCGGACGTTGACGACGTGCGCTCCGCCCTCCAAAGCCTCAAACGGAAAGGCGTGGTCGAAGTCGTCTACCGAACCGTCCCGACGTTCAAACTCGCCGTTTCGCGCGAGGACATTACGGTCGAAGCGTCCGGCTGAGGACTGCGAAACAGTCAGTCAGGTCGAAATCGCTCCCGACGGGAGTCGAGCAGTCGCTGAATCGCCTTTCCGGGGCCACCCTCGATTGGCCACTCCTTCTGTCGCCACGTGGGAGGTTCGGGTTCGAAGTCGGAACAGCGCCCGGAACATTTGCTCGCGGTTTGTGAACACGATTTCGCCGAGCAGTGCGGAAGCAGCATCTCGTTTTCGTGTCGAAGTTCGAAATATCGGCAGTCAGGCCGCATGGTTCGGGTGTACGACCGCCACCCGCGTTCGTATGCCCGTTCCGCGATTTCCAGTCGCTTTTTCCGTTTTTTCGCTGGTTCGACGTACTCGAATGTGGCGGCAGACTGGTCGTACTTTCCGCCGCTCGGACGCTCCACGATTCGGGTTCCAGGGGCGTCAACGTCGAGCGTTCGGGGGAACCACGCGACGTTCGTTTGGTTTTCGTCGAATCCGCCGTAATCGTCGTTTTCGTCGCCCGAAAACGTCAGAATCCCCGCTTCAACCGGTAGGGATTCGAGCAGTGCGGGTTCGACTCTATCACCTGTTGCGCGTGTTGCAACCCACACCTCGTCGGCCAGTGCGAGGGCAACGTCGCGCTCTATCTGCGGGCGCAGGTTTCGCGCCGCGCTGGCATCCAAATCGGGTTTGTTCTCGATGGCAACGATGCGCCGAACCCAGTCGGGATACTCCCAACGGCGTCTGATTTCGAGCTTTCGTCCACGTTTTCGAACGTCCAAAACTCTCCGGTCGTCCGCCTCGTGAATCGTTTCTCGCACATAGCGCCATGGATAGCCGGGGTCGGGGAGAGCGTCCTGATACCACTCCCACACCTCCGGTGCGTTTCGAACGACGTGCAACAGATTGCCGTCGAGTCGTTTCCGTCCGAACTGGGCGCGTCGGGCGAACGCATCGGCGTCCACCTCCACCACGACCGTATCCCATCGCCTGCGTTTCGTCCCCAATTGTCGAGAGACGAGCACCGGCCGTTCACGACCCTCGGGCGGCCAGCATCGCTCTGCCCACCGACAGGTTCGCAGTTCGAACGTGAACTCCGGTTCGGCCATACGTATCCATCGACCCCCGTGCTGGTAAGCGATTCGACCGACGTATTACGGAAAATATTTGTCTAATGATGTGAAATTTCAAGCACCGCTCGTTACGCGACGGGCAAACGCGGTTTTACCGCAATACTACTTCAGCTATGAACATCCGACACGCTCTGACCTCCTTGGTGGTCGTCTCGCTCCTCGCAGGAACCGCCGTCGCAGGCACTGCCGGAACCGCGACGAACACCGACCAGAATCCCGCAGTACAGTCCCCTCTTTCCCTCCAACAGGAAGGAGATGGTAACGGAACAGTCTCGCTCAATCGCTCCATGTACAGCGTACAACAGGGCGAAACCGCCACGATGAACTTCAGCCTGAGCAACCTCGACGGAATGACCGTCCAACTCGGCGGCGGCCAAGCCGACTACAAACTGAACGCGACCGTCACCGACGGTAACGGCGACGGGAACGTTGTTCTGCTGTTCGACACCTCGGCAGCAGGAAGCGGCGATGGGTCGGCGCTGACGACGCAGTCCGACGCCGACAACCTCTCCGTCAAAAACGAGACGGAGATGGACTCGCTGGAACCCGGAATGTACGGCATCACGGTTTACTCGGGCACTGACGAGAACGTCCCGAAAATCGCCTACGGTGGCGTCAACGTCCAAGGTGACGAAACGACCGAGACGACGGACGGCAACGAAACTGAAGACGGCGATTCGTCCGGCGAAACCACGACGACTGAAGACGGAACCACGGAAGACACCGAATCCGGCGGTCAACCCGGCTTCGGCATCGGTCTTGCACTGACTGCGCTCGCGGGAATCGCACTGCTGGCGCGGCGTCGATAAGTCTGAAAAATCGGTTTCGTTTCCCGTTTTTAGCTGTCCTCGGAATCGTCGAGGAACTCGTGTGCATCTCGAAGGATGTCCCGTGGCCCGTCCTGCGTGATGGTGTTTATCGCCTGTTCGTAATCACGCCATTGCAAGTCGCGGTGTTCGTTCGAGAGTTCCGCGCTGGCCTCGTACGATTTGGCGATGAACAGATGCACCGTCTTGTGAATCGTGGTTCCGTTCGCTTCGAAGACGTAACTGTAGTCGTCGCGAAACCCGTCGAGGAGCCGAAAATCTTCGATTCCAGCCTCCTCTTCCACTTCTCTTATTGCTGTTTGCTGTAGCTCTTCGTCGCCCTCCACGCCGCCCTTGGGGAACTCCCAATCGCCGGGACGGCTTTTAAGGAGGAGGTATTCCCTTCGACCGCGGGTATCCCGAAATAGGATGGCACCCGCGCTCGTAGCTTTGACTGCCATTGTGCCATCGTATGCGGTTGGCCATTAAAGGAATGTCGAACCAACACAGTCGTTTTCGGCCATTTCCCGTTCGGTACGCCAAAGAGGAAGATATATGAGAACTCTGAATAGACAGAACAAACACAGATAGTCGCTACGAAGCAGAAGCAGGAATTTTACGTACTGTGAATCTCTATACTCTACAGAGCCAGCCATGACCTTCATCACAAAAATACTTCTCCAGAGCGGGAACCGGCCTGTACTGGACAAAGTCGTGTCGGAAATTCGCTCGACAGCGGAGCGAAAAGGAGCAGACCTTCGCGGCCCGCACTCCGAACCGCCGGAACGGATTCGGGTACCGCAGTACAAAACGCTCTCCGGCGACGAGGGCCAACAGTTCCGGAGTTGGGATTACACGGTGTACACGCGGAAGATAGAAATCGTCGGCCACAACGGTGTCTCGCGACAGGTTGCCGAGATGGATTTCCCACCCGGAATCCGCGTCGAGGTCGAACTCGAACAGGTTCAGGGCATGGGGAAAGCATAACGTCTTTTTTTCTCTCCGCAACTGATTTCCCGAAAGAGAACGCACGCCTCGAACCTAGTTACTGCCGACGTGACTGATTTCGTAGACCGAGCGCGAGCGCGAAAAATAACTATGACGGACTCAGAACGTCTCGCCGTCTATCGCTTCGACGAACGTCGCTTCCCCGACGTGGTCGTTCACGTCGAACTCATCGACGCGGAGTCGGACGCGCGTATCGAGCGCGTCTGGCGGAGCATCTTCGACGTGGATGATAGTGTCACCGACGCGAGCACGCGCGGTGCCGTTGTTGTAGCCCGTCAGATACACTTCGATTTCTTGGCCGACGTCGAACTCCGGCCTGTTCGTCCGGAACGTCCAGCCTGCGAGATATTTGTCCAAGAGGCTCATACTCGTGCCACCTCCTCGGCTTTGCGGTCGGAAACGTATTCCAGTCCGAACCCGGTCAGCGCGGAGAGGAGGAATACGCCGAACAGGAACCAGCCGTGGAAGACGAACGGCCAGACTTCGGCGGGGTTGACCAGCATCGACTGCGTGAACCAGTCGAACTGGTCAACCAGTCCGACCATCGTCGCATAGCCGACCAGCACGCCGCCGCCCCACGGGAAGATGTAGCCCATCGCGGAGGAGTTCGCGTCGAGGATATTCGCACGGCGGTAGCCGTTGATGTTGAACTTCTGGCCGATGCGGGCGACGTATGGTGCGATTGCGATTTCCGCGGCGGTGTTGATGGTAATCATCGCGTTGACGCCAGCGGTTCCCATGACCATCGTCGTCTCTGCACGGCGGACGCTCGTAGCCACGCGGTTCAGCAACCAGTTCTGAAGCGCTTCGAAGCCGCCCCCGCGAATCATGATTTGCGCACCCGCGACGATGAGCAGAGTCAGCACGATGAGCGGGAAAAAGCCCAGTGCGCCGTTGTACAGGCTACCACTCACCGTCCCGGCGGTCTCGGCGTCCGGCGCAACGACCTGAACCATCGGCAGGAAGGCCAAATCCTGCGCGAACGGCCCGTTTTCCGGCGCGTAGAAGACCAGCATCTGCTGGAGTTGAGCCAGTCCGAACGCCAAGTTCGCGCCGATTGCGAAGATGAGGCCCCACGAGATTGCCTCGACGATGTGTCGCCCCGAAATTGCCGTGACGATGACGATGAGCATCGAAACGAGGTGGATGAGACCAATCGGATTTCCTTCGAAGGCGGCTTGCCCGGAAACGGTTATTCCATCCATCATCGACCCGGCGACGACGTAGCCGGCGAGGGCGAACACCGCCGCGAAGATGGCGTATTTGAATCGTGAGGCGACGACGCCGCCGATGTCGGAATCCTGCGTCACCGCGCTCACGATTGTCGTGTCGCTGACCGGCGCGAGATTGTCGCCGAACACAGCGCCCGAAAGGATTGCGCCGAACATCAACACCGGATTCGCACCGATGAGGATTCCTGCCGGGAAGAACAGCCCGGTAAACGCAATCGTCGTTCCGTAGCCGGTTCCGATACCGGTTGCGAGCAGTGCGGCGAGGACGAACGTCGCTGCGGGAAACAGCGCTGCGCCGATGCTCAATGCCTCTGCGGCCCAAACGAGCCCCTCGACGAAGCCGCCGTCTTGGAGCACCTGCGCGAACATGCCCGCCCAGAGCCACGCAACGATGGCCGTCGCGGCCACGCGCTGTGTCATCCCTTCGAAGATGGTGTTCGCGTAGGTTTTCCAATCGCCTTTGGCGAACAGCATTCCGACGATGAGCGAAACGAGCATCCCGATAACGAGTCCCGTCGTGTCCCCGATTCCGAGGAGTCCACTCTGGAACACTGCCCAGACGATGAACAGCGCGATGGGAATCGTGCTCATCCACTTCCCGCCGTAGAACTCGATTCGCGGCTCGCTCCGCGCCCGCTCCGCTTCCATCAGTTCTTCTTCTACTTCGTCTCCCGGTTCATCCTGCCTATCGCCTGAAGAACCCATCTAACTCACCTCTGTCGTCCTGTGGCAAGACGGCCCGGAATTATAAATTATAGTTAATACAGAATGATACGTTGGCGAAATATGCAACACAGTGTACAAAATATCCGAATGGTTTCGGCATCCGCGACACGATTATTCGATTCCCACTGGAATTACCCGGTTTCCACTGGAAGATGCAACGCCTGCCCACTCGTGAGGGTTTAAGCCCGCACCGGCCGTCAGCCCTGCCATGAGTCAACAGACCCACCGCGACCGATTGGTCGAACTGCGACGGGAACTACACCAGTATCCGGAACCCGCGTGGCGCGAGTTCTACACCACCTCCCGAATCGTGGACGAACTCGAAACCATCGGGGTAGACGAACTGTACGTTGGCCCGGAAGTCCTCGCGGAAGAAGAACGAATGTCAGTTCCCGACGACGACGAACTGGGTCGTTGGTACGAACAGGCCCGGCAGGAGGGTGCTCGCGAGGACATCCTCGAACGGTTGGAGGGCGGCAGAACCGGCGCGATTGCCGTCATCGAACGCGGCGAGGGGCCGACGGTTGCCCTGCGCGTGGACATCGACGGCTTGCTCCGCGAGGAATCCATCGACGACGACCACGTTCCGGCGACGGAAGGGTTCCGCTCCGAGCACGCGGGCGCGATGCACGCCTGCGGGCACGACGCCCACGCGACCATCGGAATCGGCGTGCTGGAAGCCATCAAGGACAGCGACTTCGAGGGCACCCTGAAAGTCCTCTTCCAACCCGGCGAGGAGATGGTCGCCGGAGGAAAGCCGATGGCAAAGAGCGGACATCTGGACGACGTAGACTACCTCCTCGCGGTTCACATCGGACTCGACCACCCGACCGGCGAAGTCGTCGCGGGCGTCGATGGCTTCCTCGCAGTGAGCCATTTCCTCGCCGAGTTCACGGGCGAACCGGCCCACGCGGGCGGGAAACCAAATGCTGGAGAAAACGCAGTGCAGGCGATGGCGACTGCGATTCAGAACCTCTACGCGATTCCACGCCACGAGGACGGCGCAACGCGAATCAACGCCGGGGACGTCGGCGGCGGGTCGGCCACGAACATCATCCCCGAACAGGCCTACATCGAGGGTGAAGTTCGCGGCGAAACGACCCACCTCAAGGATTACATGCAGGAGCGCGCAGACCGCGTTCTCGAAAGCGCCGCGGCCATGCACGGGTGTTCGGTCGAACAGAGCAAAGAGGGCGAAGCCCCGAGTGCAGAAAGCGACGAGGGATTGGTCGAAATCGTTCACGACGTTTCGACGGACACCCGTGGCGTCGAAAATCCGATTCGCAGGGACAGCCTCGGCGGAAGCGAGGACGCGACGTATCTCATGCAGGAAGTTCAGCAAAACGGCGGCCTCGCCGCCTACGTCGGCGTCGGCACCGACCACCCCGGCGGACACCACACCTCGACGTTCGATGTGGACGAAGACAGTCTCCCGATTGCGGTCGATTTGTTGTCCTCCTCGATTCGGGAGATTGCGAGCAAGCGTCCTTGAAGGTGTTTCGAGTATCGTGAGACTGTAATTTGACTGATTTTTCGAGTGAATGGAAGAGGTTGAGACGGTCGGTTGTGGTATTGTTGGTGTAGCGGAGTCGCTTGCAAATCACGCCTGCAAATACGCCCTCGCTCATCATTCGCTCCTTGCAGTCGCTCACTCTTCGCTCGCCCCAAAATCCACCAGGCCGCCGGGGCCGGGCGCGCTCGCGCGCCCGGCCAACCCAAATTTAACAAGCCGTTTTCTCCCAAATTCGGCTTCGGGCGCGTGACGGCAGGCCAACCGGCCACTTGGCGGGCGAGTGCGCCGCACTCGCTCGCCTGCGGCTCCTGGTGGGTTTCGGGCGAGCGAGAAACGAGCGGCGAAGCCACGAGTGACTGCGGGAGCGGGCACGAGTGTAAGTCGTGATTTGCGACGTTCGCACATCACGGATTGTCCCAGTGAAACCAACCATCAGTCAGTTTTCTCGCGACAACGGCCACAACAAATTCACACTCGACAACCCACAACTCTCACAGGCGTAATTGCCTTTGTGGAGAATCCCGACTAGTCCACTATGGGGGGAACTGAAACGACACGGCGGGGGTTCCTTCGGGGACTCTCGGGGGGAACGGTAGTTGCGTCCACGGCGGGGGCGGCGTCTGCACAGGAGCAACAAACGGTCGAGATGACGGATAGTCTCGTGTTCGAACCGGAGTCGGTGACGGTCGCACCGGGGACGACGGTTGTCTGGGACAACGTGGGGTCGGTCGGCCACTCGGTCACGGCCTACGAGGACGAGATTCCGGAAGAAGCGGAGTATTTCGCAAGTGGCGACTTCGACAGTGAACAGGCGGCACGAGACGCCTACCCCGAGGGCGACATCGGCGGGGGAGAACAGTACGAACACACCTTCGACGTGGAAGGCACCTACGAGTATTTCTGCATTCCACACGAGTCGGCCGGGATGGTCGGAACCGTCGAAGTCGGTGCAGGCGGCGGAGGCGGGGGTGGCGGTGGAGGCGGCGGTGCCCTCCCATCGGTTCCGAGCAGCGCGATGACGCTCGGGGTTGCGACGGTGTCCGCGATGGTCACGGTGTTGGTTCTGTCGTACTTTTTCCTGAAGTACGGAGGCGACTACGGTTTGGACTGACTCTCGAACGTCTCCGGGAACAAATGTTGAGAACATAACTATTTCAAAGATAGACGGCAATTTTTATTAGTCTCTATCGCAAGGCTCTGCATACACCGAACAGTATTGCAGTCTCCGAGGTCAACAACATGAACGAGAACATTAACCAGAGTGACGACGGCGGCATTATCGCAAGCACAGCACCGAACAACCAGCACACGTGTTACACGGAGGACGAAAAACTCAGTACCGCAGTAGTGATGGCACTCGCCGAAGTGGCAGGGGACGACCCCGCGGAAATCGGCGTCCCGCTATACGACGCCATCGACCCGGATGCACTAGACAATCTATTTAGCGACAAACACGACGGTTCACCTCGAATGGGTGGCAAAGTTGTTTTCGACATTCTCGACTATCGCGTGACTGTGCACAGTTACGGTCAGATTGTCGTGAAAGAACTCGGTTGACGAAGTTACACGCGAGCGGTTCGCGCTGTTTTTCCATTTTCACGTCGTTTTCTAGTCAGCAAACCCTCATTTTGTAAAACAACACATACCACATAGCAGCGTTTCAAAATTGTCTTGGTTGTACAATACTGTACGATACTACACAAAAGAGAACGAACCCACCGAACTCAGTATTTCGGCGACGCGCCGGTCGTCTCGTACACGCTGTCCATGAGGTCGTCACGTACCTCCTGCCACGCCGGAAGCCCTCGCGGGTCGGTCGGGTAGTGGTCGTAGTGGTCGATGATGTCGTCGGCCAACTTCTTCGTTTTGTACAGGTCGTAGATGAGTCGCCAGTGGTCGCGGGCGTCGATGGCGGTTTGGAACTTGAGTTTCCATCCAATGTTCGCACTGCCCGAGTAGAGCGCCTCGGAGAGCTTTTCGGTCGGGAGCGCGCCGAGCATCCCCATCAGGTCGTCCACTTCCACGGCGGTCGTGAAGATGTTGTAGATATCCAGTCCCGCGTAACGCGCGCCGAAGTGGTCCATGACGCGCTGGTTGTACTGCCATAGGGCTTGCTCGCTCACGTCGCTGGATTCGAAGGCTTCGATGGCCTGCTCACCCGCGTACTTGCCCGCGTAGGCCGCGCCCGCGATGCCGCCGCCGGTCGTCGGGTTGACGTGCCCCGCGGCGTCGCCGACCGCGATGAACCCGGAGGCGACGGCGGAATCGTAGGGTCTGCGGGTCGGCAGGGCCGCGCCGAGTTTGTCCTCGACGGTCGCACCCTTGAACTCGGGTCGGTTGCGCAAGTCCACTTTCAAGTCCTCGACCAACTTCATCGGTTCCTCGTTCATTTGGAAGCCGAGTCCGGCGTTGATTTCCGTGCTGGTGCGCGGGAAGTACCAGAGGTAGCCCGCGGCGCGGTCGGTCGGTTTGAACACCAGCGCGTCGTCCCACTCGACCGGTTCATCGACGTGAATCACTTCGCGGTAGGCCGAACAAAACTGCGAATAAGTGACGTTCGTGTCGAACGTCGCGTTCGAGAAGTCCGTTTTGTCCTGTAGAAGCGAGAGTGCTCCCGCGGCGTCGATGAGCAGTTCGGATTCGTACTCCACGACCTCTCCATTGTGTTTGCCGCGGACGCCCGTGACGCGCCCGCCGTCGTCCTGCGTCACGTCCTGAACGACGGTATCGTAGTGGAATTCGGCTCCGGCGTCTTTCGCGCCTTGGATGATTCGTCGTCCGTACTCCCAGCGGTCGATGACGGCGAGTTCGCCGGGAACCGGGATTTCGAGGACGGTGTCCTCTTTCGGAATCTCGAACCGGCCGTGGTCTACGTCCGTGTTGGTGAACGCTGGCTGAATCTTCTCCTTCGGAATCGCTTCTGGGAAGGCGTCTGCGCCTTTCAGTGCGTCCCCGCAAGCGATGTGTCCCGCTTCTTCCTCCGTCTTCCGCTCCACGATGACGACGTCGTAGCCTTCGCGTGCGACAGTCGCCGCGGCGTAACACCCCGAGGTTCCTGCGCCAACGACGACCATATCGTACTGCTCGGTCATGCGTTTCGCTACGAGAGGGAAGCGAGAAAACTCTTTATCCCCTAATGTGTCGTTTCGGAGACGACAGTAATTCGGAGTGGCGACCTGCGTGGATAAAGAGTTTTGTCAGGGAGTTTCGTATCTCCGGAGTATGACCGATTACACCGTCGAGTTCGTCGGAACCGGAGAGGAAATCGAGGTTTCCGACAAGCAGACCATCCTCAAGGCGTGTATCGAGGAGGGTATCGCACAGGAGTACTCGTGCCGAGTCGGCATGTGTCTCGCGTGCTCCGCCGAAATCGTGGAGGGCGAGGTCACACAACCGGCGGCCCGCGGATTCACCGAAGAAGAAGCCGAAAACTACGCGCTCACCTGCATGGCGCGCCCGCAGAGCGACCTGAAACTCGACCGGGGAAAATATCCGCCGAGCATCGAAGCCGACGCGGAAGCGATGGATTCCGACGCCGCAACCGCGGACGACGACTAACACGACGAATCGGCACGACGAATCGAGGCGACGACTACCGTAACGACTAGCGATTTTCGCTGAACCAGTCGCTGGCGAAATCGACCAGTTCACGCTGGCGCATCGCAACCGTATCAGCGTTCCCGACCGAACCACGAGCGACTGCTTCCGGACGTTCCGTTTCGAAGACCTCACCCACCTGTTCGAAATCGTCGTCCGAAAGTGCCAGTTCCGTCAGTCGAATCCATTCGCGCTCGCCGTCTTCCAACACCGGTGCACCGCCGCTTTCGGTTTCCTTCTGAAATTCGCCGCGGTGTTCCGCGAGGTGGATCGAGGTGTTCGAGTCGTAGCCAGCACCTAGCAGAAGAACCGTTCCATCCCTGTCGTACACGTCTGCGAGCGGGGAGTTCTCACCGAGTCCAAAGTCGTACTCGTGGTCTGCGACGATGGATTCTGCGTCCGTTCCCCACGCCGAGAACGAAACCTGCGGATGTTTGCTTCGAACCACGTCGGGATAGCTTCGGAACGTCTCCGGAATCGCGCCCATCCCGCGCGTCGGCGTCACTTCGGGTCGGTAGGGCGACATCGTCGCCCGAATCGTCTCCTCCCAGTCGTCCGGCACTGGCGGGTTCTGCCACCCGTCCGGGTCGGAAAGTCCGGTGTGGGTCGGCATCACGAGTGTCCCGTCGGTAGTGACGACGGAACGCAAGGCGTCCACGACGGCAGGCGCACCGCCACTGACCCATCCGAGGGCGGAAAGCGACGAGTGAACGAGAAGGGTGTCACCCGCCGAAATTCCGAGGGTTCGCAGGTCGTCCGCGATTCGCTCGCCGGTAATCGGTTCGTCGCTCTGCTCGATGATGTCCTGTTCGCTCATGGAGGGCGCTCCAACGAAAATCGGTCGTCCGTCGTCGCATATAAGCTTCCTGAAAGGCGACCGACAGCATCGATTTTCTCTACGTCCAGTTTGTCGTCGGTGGTCACCGAATCGTCTACGTGCACCCATTCGACCTCGCCGAGAACCATCGTGGACGCACCGATATCGATCATTTCGTACAGTGAGCATTCGAACGCGACCGGCGTTTTTGCAACGCGCGGGGCATCGACCGTCGTCGATTCTGCTCGGTCGAGTCCGGCGTGGTCGAACTCGCTTTCGCCGTGGGGGAGCGTCGCGCTCGTCTGGTTCATCGCCTCGGCCAGCGGTTCGGTGACGACGTTGACGACGAACTCGTCGGTTTCGCGGATGTTGGCCGGCGTGTCCTTCAACCCGTCCTGTCCGTCCACCGGAGCGAACATCACGACCGGTGGCGCGACGCTGACGACGTTGAAAAAGCTGTAAGGAGCGAGATTGTCCACGCCATCTTCGCTTCGGGTGCTGACCCACGCAATCGGCCGGGGGACGACAGCGCCCGCCAGCGTGCGATAGAGTGACTGCACTTCGCTCGGGTCGATTTCCATGTAGAATGGTGGAAACGGAATGGCAAGCCAGTTCCGGGTGCAGTCGATTCTGCCGGAATACAATTCATTGAGATGAGATTATACGCCCAATTATCGCAGACTGCACGACGAACAATTGTATCCCACAGCTAGTAGCTTATCTATCCCTAAAAACAGAACATCTGTGAGCAATAATAATTTAGATATATTTATCCCGCCGATTATGAAATTGTCGACTTTATTTATGTAGATTATAATAAACAATCATGGCATAGTTGGACAAATCGTATCCACTGGGGTAGTCTCCGACGCCGTGTCAGAATCGGATTCCCACGTCTGCTGGAATTTGACTTCCCCTCTGCGGGTACGAACGCGGATGGAGTAAAACTCTACAATGGTACATAAAATCAAAAGTATCCTGCTGACAGCGGTACTACTGATGTCTGCCGTGGCGGGCGTCGCGGTCGCCACGGACCAAGGCGCTAACGTAACCGCAGTCGATGACAACGTCGAGTAGTCGTCCGACGATTCATACGACTGTGACAACGACGGGGACGACGACGACCCCGGCGACTGTGACGGCTCCGGAGACCTCGACCGGCCCGTGACCGACGACGGTAACACTGTCTCGGACTGGGCGTGCATCTGCATCGAGTAAGAACATCCATCCGACCGCAGTTTCCTTTTCTTCGCGAACGGGTTCGAATACGTCATTCAGATAGCCGAACCAAACATTAGGAGGGACGACCATTTTCACCTATGAGCGTAACCACGACGGCCCGGTCGGTCATTGATGTCGTGCAAGAGCGCAACATCACGTTCCTCGCGGCGAGTTTCGCGTACTACGCCTTCGTGTCGGTGTTCCCGCTTGCCCTTCTCGCACTCACGGTCGGGACACTCATCGGCGGACAGGAGTTCGCAAACGCGCTCGTTCAGCAAGCGCAAGGCTTGCTCTCCGAACAAGGCGCGTCCTTCCTCGAACAGGCGGTACAGAACTCCTCGGCGCGAACCAGCGCCTCCCTCCTGAGTGTCGTCGTCCTACTTTGGAGCGCATTGAAACTGTTTCGAGGACTGCTCCTCGCATTCGAGGAAGTGTACCAGCGCGACCCCGACGCAGGAATCGTAGAACAGCTAAAGAAAGGATTCGTGACGCTCGTCGCGGTCGCCGTCGGAATCGCCCTGATGATTGCCGTCGGAGCCGTCATTCGGTCGTCCACTTTCGAGGCGATTCCATTCATCGACTTTGCTGGCACTCTCACCCTGCTCCTCGGCCTCGTTCTGGTCTTCCTGCCGCTTTACTACGTGCTCCCTCCGGTGAGCATGACGGTTCGAGAGGCCATTCCGGGAACGGTCGTCGCCGCGATTGGCTGGCTAATTCTTCAGGCTGGTTTCCAAGCTTACGCTGGTGCTGCGAGCAAAGCACCCGTTTACGGGGCGCTCGCCGGAGTTATCCTCTTTCTCACGTGGCTCTACTTCGCGGGCGTCCTCCTGCTCGTCGGTGCCGTGGTAAACGTCGTCGTCGCCGGGCGAAGCGCGGCGACGGTATAATTCGAAATTGACCGAACGCCGTTGAAATCCTACTGAACCGCGCAGTTGTTCGGCCCGAGTTCGAGTTCGAACGCCGCTTCTTCCTCGACGGATTCCGTTCCGAGATTCACCGCCACGATGTCCTCGTAGTTGGCGGGCCGTGGTGGGAGATCTCCCGCGACTCGTTCGACGAACTCGTCGCGGTCGAGTGAGAGGAGCGAAACCGACTCGGAAACCGTCGCCAGTGGTGCGGTGAAACTTCCGCCTTCTGTCAGCGGCGTTTTGGCGTGGACGTGACCCGGCGCGACGAGTGTTTCGTCCGAAAGCGTCAGGACGCGCTCGTGAAGCGTGTCGTAGAGGTCGTCCGCGAGTTCGCTCGCGCCATCCGAACCGGCTTCGAGGTCTGGCCGCCCAATCCCATCCAGAAACAGCGTATCTGCGCTAAACAGCGTGTTTTCGGCGCGAAACAGCGTCATCTCGCTGGTGTGGCCCGGCGCGTGGATGGCGGTCAGTGTCTCCTCACCAACTGCGAGTTCGTCGCCATCCTCGACGAGTTTCGCGTCGAATGAGAGTCCCCGATTTCGCGCCCCCTCGGACAGAATTGCCTCTGCGTCGGTCGCGTCTGCGACCTCGCGGAGGCCGCTCACGTGGTCTGCGTGGACGTGCGTGTCGATGGCGTATTTCAGCTCTGCGCCGAACTCGCGGGCGTCTTCGGCATAGCGGTCGGCGAACGCCCGAAGCGGGTCGATGACGGCAGCCTCGTTGTCCGAAACGACGAGATAGGACAGACAACCACTGGACGGGCGTTCGTACTGGAGGACTGTTTCGGCGTCCTCGCTTTCCGTGGGGAGTTCGCGGGCGACGTACACTCGCGCCCAACCGTTCATTCCGTCGGCCAAATTCCGCGCGTCGATGCCGGTTTCGCGGAGCATCGCGGCGACTTGCTCGCTCGCTTCGCCACGGGGACAGACCGCGAGGACCGGTTCTTCGAGGTCGAGGGATTCGGCGAGGTCGGAAATCTCATCTTTCACCTTCGCGCTCATGAACTCGGCGTAGGGGGTCTGAACCGTGTTTTCGGCGTCGATGTGCCACGTTTCGTATTCGTCACGGTTGCGAACGTCGAGAACCGTAACCGACTCGCCGCGCTGAAGTCGGTCGTACAGTTCTCGGGCGGAGAGAGCGTCTTCCATACGTACGCTAAGCGATTCGAGGGCAAAAACGGTCGGCCCGAGAATCCCGACCTCTCGCCATCGCCGCCCAAACGTTATGCTCCGTCTCGCCGTTTCGCCGATATGAACGGAGACGATTTCGCCGACTCGGTACGGAACGCCAAAGCGACCGAACTCGACCGTCTCGGCTCCCAACAACTGCTCGTCGCGCTCACGGGTGCCGACCTCGAACCGAAAACGGTTCTCACGGCAGTCGCGGGAAGCGAACACACCGCGGCAGAGACGTTTTCCGAGTGGGCCGAGTCGTCGGAACGGGGACTGTTCGACCGACTGGAAGGACAAGAACGCGACCACTACGAGCGCGTCGTGGCGGAACTGGACGAGTTCGAACCATCCGGCATTGATTCCATGCACGAACGACTCCGCGAACTGGACGGCGACGTTTCACGGGCGGGCGGCCTCGTCGGACGCTCGCTCGTCGGCGACAGAACCTTGCTTCAAGTCGTGAACTTCTTCGTCAACAGGGCGGACGAACACCGGGCGAATCTCTTTCGTGACTTGCGCGATGATACCCAGCAGAACGTCGAAGACGGTGTTTCCTTGCTTTCTGCCTGCTGTGAGGACGATTCGGACTGGGACGAGGCGCGGAAAATCGCGGAAGAAATCGTCCAGATTGCGTACGACGACTACGCCGACACCTTGACTGACATGGGACTCGACCCGAAACCCATCTGTTAATCGCTTCCGGTATCCGCGCCGAAGCGTCGTGTGTCCGCAATCGTCTGGCGCAGTTCGTCCGCGCGCTGTGACCCGACGAGCAGTGGGCGTTTCCCTTCCCGTTCGATCTTGACGCCGTCGTTTCCGCTGACGATGTAGGCGACTCCCTTTTCGTCTAACGAGATTCCCCGACGAGAGAACGAGAGGCCGAACCTGATTCCCCAACCGCCGTAGTCACGCATCGGACTGTAACTGACTCGTTCGACGCGCGTCATCTCCGAAAACGGAATCCGTCGGAAACGGAGGTGGAAGGGGAAGAACTTGCAGTACAGACCGTCTTCGCGAACTTCGGTGACGAGTCCAGCGCGGTAGAAAAGTACCAGCGGCGCGAAAAGTGCGAATAGTACCGCCGCCAACGTTGCGAGTGCATCGGGGGTGAAACCGCCTGCTTCGTCTATCGTCACGGCAAAGACCAGCAGGCCGACTGGAATGGTCGAGAAGATGAGAAATCCCCAGAGCCATCCCTGCCGGAATCGCTGTATCTCGTGGAACCGCGGTTGGCTCATTCGTTTCTGAATTTGTTCGCCATACTATAAAAACCTCTACTTGGCTACACTTATCCGGCGGGCCTACCAACTCGGCGCATGGTTTCCGGTTTTCGTCTCGTGAGCGTCACTCTCGCACTGAATTTAGCCTTGGTCACCCTCGTTGGGCCACTGGCGGATACACTCGGCGTAACTGGCCTGCGATGGTCGGTGGTCGCCATCGCCGTCTCGCTGGCGCTCGGATTCGCCCTCCTTTCGCACAATTCGGAGTTGTACGTCGATGGCGTCTGGCATTTCGGATTTCTCGTCTTCCTGCTCTCGATAGGGGTTCACACTATCGTTGGAACCGGACTAACTTCCGGGGACGCGACAGCCACGGAAATCACCGTGGTGTGGCTGTTCGCGGTCGTCGCGGTGCTGGTCGCGTTCAAGGAGACGGTGAGAGAGCAGTTGCGAGCCTGAAAAGGTTGGGAACGCGTCGTTTTTACTCGTTCCGTTCGATTCGATTTCGGAAATACGCACCGACACCCGCAAGTCCACCGATTGCGGTGAGGAGGCCGAATCCCGGTTGTCCATCCGTTGCAGTTGTAGTGGTTCCCCCTTCGCCACCCGGCAATTCGGACGAAGTCGTTCCTGACGTTCGTGCCGTGGTCGTCGCTGACGTCATCTCTGTCGTCGTTTGCCCTGTGCTCTCCGTGGTCGTCTGCGTCGTTCCCCCGCTTTCGGTTTTTCCACTCGTCGTGGTTTCGGTAGCCGTCCCGTTGTCCGTGGTCGTCCTTCCTTCAGTTGTCGTCTCGCTCTCCGTCCCTTCGGTTGTCGCTGTCGCCTCCTCGCTCGTCGTCGCCGTCTCCTCATCCGTCGTCTCGGGCGATTGGGATGTCGTTTCGTTCGACTCGGCCGCTCCGAGAACGTAAAAATCGGCATACTCGGTGTACATCCAGTCGATGGTTGACCGAAGCGGGAACGTGGCAGTGTACACCTTCTCGTTGGCGATAACGGGTGTTCCGGCAGCAGGGCCGGTGTCATCGAACTCCCACTCTCCGAACGAATGGTGCCACTTCCGTTCGCCGGATGCGGTGTCGATTGCGATGATGAGTGCAATCCCTACGTCCGGTTCGGGGGTCGTCCGCCCACCGACATAGAGTGCATCGTCCGCGACTGTCAGGTCGCTTGCGAGTTCCGCATTCGCTTCGTACGTCCACGCTTCCTCGCCCGTTTTTGCGTCGAGTGCCCGTATGGTATTGTCCACTCGGAAGAAGACGTGTCCGTCAGCGAACGTGAGCTGTGAGCCCCACCAGTATCCATCGATACCAATCGACTGCGACCACATAATCGACCCATCGTCTGCCGACCGCGCTCGAACCTCTGTTCCGGTGTCTCTGTCGGTTTTGACGCTATACACCTGCCCGCCGGAAACAGTCTGGAGACGGTCTTCGTCTCCGGACACATCCCACAAGACGGAGCCATCCTCGGCGGAAAGCGCAACACCGTCGCTATAAAATAGTGTTCCGTCGGCGTAGCACGTCGCACCACCGATATTTTCAGTCTTCCAAACCACGTCGCCAGTTTCGGGGTCGATTTCGCACGCATCTCCGGCCACGGTACAGTACAATCCCCCGCCAGCGACCAATGCATCACCGAACCCGGAAGCCGGGGCTTTGTGCCACTTCGTTTCGCCGGTTTCGCTATCGAGCGCGAAAAACCCAGTCGAGTCGGCGAGCTCGGCACCGAACGTATCAAAGTAGACGGTTCCATCCCCGAGGGTGGGTGTTCCGGGGCGAGAAATCCCCTCCCGTCTCCATATCTCGTTTCCGGCCAAATCGTAGGCGGCGACATATCCCTCACTGGTCGAAGGGGTGTTCGAAGTTGTCACCGCCAGATATACTTTGTCCTTGCCGACGATTGGTTCACTGGCGTACATTCCACCACCCATGTCGAACGACCATTCGGTCGTCACGGACGAACCGGGGCCGCGGTCTGCGGTTGCCCCGGTTCGTCCGGCGTTCCCGCGACGTATCGGCCACGAGCCATCGGATTCGTCGGCCCCCAAAGCAGTGAGTGAGAATCCGATTCCGACCGTGGCCATCGCCCCGAGAGCGCCAGTCGTTTTGAGGAACTTCCGCCGATGTGTTCCGGTCATAGAAAATTTAAACGAATCGTCACAGAATAAGTTTTGTGACTGCTTATTCGAGAAATAGTGTCTAAAAGTTAGTATTATTCAAAATGTCTGCCGTTTGTCGGTGGAAAACAAAAATACAACCGTCGGTCGGTGAGACGCGATTGCAGTCGCAACCACCGTTTGTCACGGTTCAGTCATCTTCCGCATATCTGTTCGCGTTTGGCTGGCCCGACGAAGCTACGCTTCGTCAAATAGGGTTTCGCCTTCGACCATCTTCTCTTCTACGACATCCATATCGAGCGTGATGCCGAGTCCCGGTTTCTCCGGAATCTCGATGTAGCCATCCTCGATAACGTCCTCTTGTACGAGGTCTTCCCACCAGCCGAGTTGGTAGGAGTGATACTCCACCGCCAGCGAGTTCGGAATCGCGGTGCCGACGTGGGCACTGGCCATCGTCGCCACGGGCGATGAGACGTTGTGCATAGCGACCGGAACGTAGTACTGGTTCGCAACGTCGGCGATTTTCCGGGTTTCACGCATGCCACCGACCTTGGGCAGGTCGGGCGCGATGATGTCCACGGCGAGGTTTTCGATGAGGCGGCGTTCCTCCGTAACGCGATAGCGGTTTTCACCGACCGTAATCGGCGTGGAAGTGGATTTCGTCACTTCTTCTTGAACTTCGAGATTCTCCGGCGGAACGGGGTCTTCGAGCCACCACACGTCGTAGTCCTCTATTGACTGTGCGAGTCGCTTCGCGCTTCCGGCGGAGAACGTCCAGTGGCAGTCGAACGCCACGTCCGCGCGGTCTTTGACGCGCTCGGTGACCTTCTCCACGATTTCAGCTTTGTGGCGGATTTCGCCGGGGCGAAGGTGGCGGTTCGCACGGTCTTTTTCGAGTCCGGACGGAACGTCCAAATCGAACTTCAGGGCGTCGTATCCGAGTTCTTCGACCACGCGCTCAGCCTCGTCCGCGCAGGCTTCGGGGTCCGCTTCGTCCGCGGTGTGGCAGTCGCAGTAGACGCGAACTTCGTCGCGGTACTTGCCGCCGAGGAGTTGGTAGGCCGGAATGTCCAAAATCTTGCCCGCGAGGTCGTGCAGGGCGATTTCGATGCCGGAAATCGCGGTTACCGTGACGCCCTCAACGGAACCCTCGCCGGACATCTTCTGAATGAGGTGTTCGAACAGTCGGTCGATGTCGAGCGGATTTTCGCCGACGACGAACGGTTTCATCCGTTCGATGAGTTCGGGGACGCCCGCACCCCAGTAGGCCTCACCCGTGCCGACGATTCCGGCGTCGGTGTAGACGCGAACCAGCGTCCACGGGAAGTTCCCGTCCACCATCGTCGTCTGTACGTCGGTAATCTCGACGTCGCGCGCGCCGCTTCGCGTCGCCGTCGCGCCCATCGTCTCGGCGGAGAGATTTCGCATGGTGTACTCCGCGTTCGGGTCGTGAAGCGTGGAATAATCGCGTCCCATGCCACCGAGTACTCAGGCCAGAGTAAAAGTTTGAATGGTATCGGTCGCTCACTGCAGTACGTCGACCGGTTTTTCCGCGCTTATCCACGCGTGGACGGAATCCTCTGTTCGGAGCTCGTACCGACCGCGGCGATAGTAGCCAACGACCCGTGGGACGGTCTGCTGTTCGGGCATCTCGATTGTTTCTTCTACTCGCGTCGTCCTTACTATTGACCAGTTAACCAGCAGCACGGGGGGATAGGCCGACCGTTCCTGTCTGTTGGTGGACGAACAGAGATTGTGAAAAACCAGCTCTGATCCTGCTCCTGCTGTCGATTAATGAGTCTCTAAGTGGTAATCAGTACGGAGAACTACCACCGAGAACACCGTTTGTGGTCGATTGGGCGATGAATACGCAACTCGAAATCCCGCGAATCCAATTTGACCGAAGATTCGTCAAGCAACACAAATCAAAGATTTGCTAGGTTGACGGCGCTCACGCCCCGTCAAACACCAAATACCCAACCGACTCGGCTCGGTGGGCGACTTCGTCGTCCAAACTTCGTTCTTCTTCGATTTTGACTTCGACGCTCGACCCAGTAAGATTCCGATACCGAATTTCTGCCGTGTCGTAACCGGTGTACGACTGAATGTCGGTGACGAAAGACGGGTCGCTGTACGACCCGTCGAAGGAGATTTCGTACCAATCCTCAGTAACGGCGACTGGCGTTCTTCCTGCTTCAAACGCCGACCCGCCGAGAGTTCCGAATCCTTCTTCGACTGCGAGATAGCCGACCACTTCCTCCATGTGCGCGCCGTAGCTGTCCTGTTCTTTGAGCAGAACGCGCATTCCGGTTCGGGACACGTCGGCGTTCCGCGTCACGACGGCGTCCAGTCCCCTGCGGGACTGCGCTTGACTGAAGACGACTGGACGGGCGGAGAAATCCTGCTGGAACGAAACGGACTGGAACGAATCGTCGATTTCTACCGTCCCCGATTCGGCCTTCACGCCGTCGAGTGAGTGCGTACCGGATTCGAGCACCGCGTAGCCGAACGTCTCGCTGGTGTGCGGGCCACCCGCGTACTCCCACTCCTCGATTCGATACTGAAACCCATCATCGCCGACGTTTCGTAGCCGGATGTGGGCGGGGTCGGCACCGTCGTAGGTCAGCGATTTGGCGATGACCGTCGGCGAATCGTAGGAAGAAGAGAGGCTCTCGCTGAACCAATCATCCCGGTCAGGCTGACTGGTGGTTATCGACCCCGATTCGCCGGCCGACCCGGACGACCCACCCCCACTGCCGCCGTCGTCGGGCAGTCGGTTTTCTATCCAGTTCAGAATATCCTGCGTGTCGTGGTGCGGGGGTGTCGTGTCGCCGTCCAGTTCGAACGTCGGTGTGTATAGGTCACGCCGTCGTCGCCAGCGGCGTATCGCGTCTGATAGACGGTGTCTTCGTACCGGCCGTCTTTCGCCCACGAGATTGCTGTATCCCGCTCTTCGAGGTCGGATTGGTTCATTCGTGCCCGCATGTCGTCGTAAGAGACGTTCCCGGACACCTTGTTCTCGAACATGTCGCGGAAGAACGCCCAGTATTCGTCCGCTTCGGCGTTCCACGCGCCCATCGCGGATTCGGAGATGAGAGGGTCGCTGTCGGAGATGAAGTAGTAAGAAGAGCCGTGAGAAGAGTGTCCCGGCGGTTCGTAGGCCAGCGCGCGGAAGCGGATGTCGAGGCGGCCGGGTTCCACGAACTCCCGAATTACGTCCTCCAAGTTGTTGAGGACGAAATCCTGCGTGTACGGACACTTGAAATTCCCGTACAGGGTCGCGGTTGGATTGCCGCCGTGACCCATCGTCGCGTAGGTGTACTGGCCCGGATTGTTGGGGATTGGTGCGCCGGACACGGGGTCTGCGGTCGTATGGTCTGCACTCGCGGTACCTGCGAACCCGAGGAGGGCGGTTCCGCCGGTGAGTCGCATGAAGGTTCGTCGTGTCGTGTTCCGCGTGTCGGTTCGTGCCGAAGTTGATTTTTCTCGTTCCGCCGTGTTTCGGGTAGGGTTGTGCTGCGTCACGGTTTGCTGCCAAACAGGTCGAGAGTATAAAACGTGAGAATCGTTGAACGTTGCTAAACGCCCCCTAAGACGTTGCAGACTGTTTCAAACCGTTAGAGTGCTGTATTCGGCAGTTTCACTGAAAGGCGGAATATTCTACTCAGACAGGAAACACGTGTCAAGTTTTGACATAGTATCAGTAAACAAACCATCACTTTCAGGTAGAACGCGGTTGTCCGCGAGTGTATGACTCGTCGGTGTACGAGACGGGGGTTCCTCGCTACCAGCGTCGCATCTGCGGTTTCACTCGCGGGATGCGTAGCCGATGCACAAGGACCGCCAGTCGATGTCCGCGGTGCGATGTATCTTCCAGCACGAGCGATGAACTCGTTCCAGATGTGGCACACCTACGAACGCGGTGTCACGGAGCGCGACATGGGGTTTGCCACCCGACTCAATCTGAACGCCCTCAGGACGTGGCTGAGTTACGAAGCGTGGCACAAGGATAGAGAATCGTTCGGCAGGGCGGTAGACCACTTCCTTCGAACCGCGGAATCACACGGAATCCGCGTCATGCTCGGGATTTTCGAGGGAGTCGGACGCCCGCCGGTTCCAAAAAACCTCTACGACACAGACCCGTGGACGGGTACCTCGGTCTGGTCGCCGGGAAAACAGGTGATGAGAAATCCCGACAGATGGAGTGAGCCGACCCGATTCGCGGAGTGGGTGATGAACCGCTATCGCGACGACGAACGTGTCCTCGCCATCGAGGTGATGAACGAACCCGGATGGCGACCGTGGAAAAAGCGGTTCGCGCGCGAGATGTTTCGCGTCGTCCGCGAAGAGCGCGGAGATGTCCCGCTGACGGTCGGTGCGACGAGTTTGGCGAACGTTGCCGACTACTACGATTGGGGTGTAGACGTGATGCAGTTTCACTACAACTATCCGAACACGCAGGCCATCTATCGGGACGTTCTCGAACAAGCCAACAAACTCCAACGAAGCGCCGGAATGCCGGTGTGGCTCACCGAATGGCAACGAATCGCCAACTTCGGCTGGGGGCAGAAAAACGTTCCAGCGACTAAACGTGGCCCGCGCTATGCGTCGCTCGTGCCGCCCATCCGCGAGGCCGGCGTCGGCAACTTCTTCTGGTCGCTCATGCTCAAACCAGCCTACATGCTCAGTCAGCGCAAACGCGGAATTTTGAACGGCGTCTTCCACGAGGACGGTGCAGTGTGGAGCAAGAAGGACGCACGCGCAATCAAGTCGATGTCGGGCGACGACTCCTTCTCGGGAGAACAGAGAAAAGAGTGGCCAGAATGGGCGAACGAAGTGCCAGAGCGGGCAAATTCGGAAGAGTCGTAATCGACATCAGTTACCGAACCACAGTACGGCTGGACTCAGGCCGTCGGCCTGAGTCCAGCATATGCCAGCAGGTCGCCGTGGTCTAAGGTTCCGTCCCCGTCGAAATCGAGGGCTGTTCGCTGTTCCGTCGGAATGTCGGCGAGGCCAATCGCGTCGGCCACGACGACGATGGGGAACGCCACGACATCCAAAATACCAGCATCACCACTTCCGGTCAGGTCTTCGTACCGCCCGTCTCGGTCGGGGTCCAGGGGCGGGCCGAGCGTGAGTTGAACGCCGAAAACGTCCACGACCGCGAGCGGCGCGTAGACGTTCACGACGTGGTTGCCCCGAATATCGTTATTTACGAGGTCGTCGTCCCACGGGTCGTCGAGGACGAGTCCTTTCAAATCCCCGCGAGCGGTGTTTCCGACCAGTCGAGCGTCGGAACCGGCTACGTCGATGCCAATCGCGTTGTTCGACGCGTCCACGTTACGAACCGCCACGTTTTCCGCGTTTCTGACGGCGATACCGCGATTCCAGTCCTGAACGCGGAGATTCCTGACGGTCACGTTCGAAGCGTTTTCGACCAGCACGCCGGTTGTGTCGCTGACCCCGAATCCGTCGAGGACGTGGCCGTTCCCGTCCAGAACGACATTATCCGCTCGAATGTCGATACAACCGGTCGAAATGCGCGTCTTGCCGTTGTTGATGTCCTGCCCGAGGGTGTAGTGACCTGGGCTGGTTATTTTCGTACAGGAACCGATGCGGGAGGCTTGAGTTCCGTCGAGGGACGAATCGAACGGTCGAGCGTCGGCGACACCACCGAGTAAACACAGCACAACTAGTCCAACTGCGAGGACGCGCGAGGGAGCCATAGCCACCCGGACAACGCCCTCCGTGTTATAGCCACTCCCCGAAAGAACGACCTACCCGAAAGAAACGTTAGAGTAAATCCAGCGCGCGGAGGTCGGATTCGAGTTCCGCCCTATCGGAGTCGTCCATCTTCCGAAGCGGACTGCGGAGCGGGCCGGGCGAAAAGTCGAGGTTCCGAACGTCGAGCGCCGTCTTCACACCCGCCATGTACGACCCGCCTTTCAGAGCATCACGAACGGAATAGACCTTGCTTTGAAGTTCGCGCGCGCGAGCCTCGTCGCCGTCGTCGTAGGCGTCGTAGAGGTCTACGACCAGTTCGGGGAAGGCGTTGGCAACTGCGCTGACCATGCCCGAGCAGCCGATTTCGAGGCCGGGGAAGAGCAGGGAGTCGGAGCCTGCGAGGAAGGTAAGCTCGGGATGTGCGTCGATAGCTTGCCCTAACCACGGCACGTCCTTGCTCGAATCCTTGAGTCCCGCGAGGTTGGGAATTTCCGCGAGGTCGGCGACCGTATCGAGCGACAGCGAATTACCGGTTTTACTCGGAATGTGGTAGACGTACACCGGCACATCGACAGCCTCGCAGACGCGGCGATAGTGCGAAACCGCGGCGTCGTGGTCGAGCGGGAAGTAGTACGGCGTGACGACGACGAGGCCGTCCGCGCCGACGGATTCCGCGTGTTCCGCGTGGGACACGGTTTCGTAGGTGCTTGGTGCGCCGACGCCTGCGATAACCGGAACCTCGTCTACGGCATCGACGACGGCCTCGATTACGCCGCGCTTTTCTTCGCCCGTCAGGAGCGGAAACTCGCCGTTCGTTCCGAGCGGGAAAACGCCGTGCGCGCCGCCGTCCACGACGAACTCGGCGTGGGCCGCCGTCGCGTCGTAATCGACCGATTCGTCCTCGTGAAACGCCGTAATCGTGGGCGGGACGACGCCGTGCAGGGAAAGCGGGTCGTCCGACCCCGGTTCGGGTGCGTGCGACATACTCGAAGGCTCATCGCCCGGCCCCATAAGCGGTTTCGTCTCGGCAGGACTTTTTCGAGTATGAGTAAACTTTTTGTTGCAGGGGGACAACAGTGTGAGTATGAACGTCACGGTTAAACTTACCGGCCCGATGGTCGCGCGAACTGGAACCCGCGACGCCCGCGTTGCAGTGCCCGAAGAGGCCACCGTCGAGGATGTCGTGAACCGACTCGGCGAACAGTACGGCCAGCAAGTTAGCGCCGGAATCGTGGACGGTTTCGGCCTCCGTTCGGACACCCGCGTCCTTCGCGAATCGGGACGCGACGCCGAACCCCTCTCGGCCCACAGTTCCGTCGAAGCAGGCGATACAGTGCGCGTTCAAGTGAACGCCTGAGTCGCCTCATTCGGCGCGCGTACCTCGGTTCTTCGGTTCTTTTCGTTTCTATTCATTTGTATTAATCTACTGACGAACAGAAAGCTTACCAGTAGTATTGCTAATACTGTAGCATGCGTATCCGACTGGGGCGATTGCAGTGAACCAGCGACTCATGGGTTTGCTCTGCTTTCTGCTTGCACTCTCGCTTGCACTGAACTCACTCTGGTTGTTGCCCCATGCTGATGAACCGCAGTACGAGTATCGTGCGGTCGAAGTAACCGATGAAAACCGACACGATTACCTGCGACATCATCCGAAAGTGAAAGAATGCTACATCGTCTTCTCGCGCGCCTGTGGATTGGAACATCAAGTGCGTGATGAGCCATTGCGGTTGAATCGCAGTGGGACGAACGTCAGCCAGTATCTCGAACACGATTACCGATTCGTCGTCTTCACCGACGGATTTCGGGAACCGACACACCGCACCGAAAACGGGTCGTTGATTCTGTCTTCGAAGTCCGTCACCGAAGGGGAGGTTGCTGCTGAACTCGCCAGACCATACCGGTTTCTTTCACCCACCACCAGTCGCGTGTTCGACGGCGGCAATGTCACGATGCACGACGAACTGCCACGGAATTCCCTCGTCAGACGAGACAGTTCGATATACGCCATCGACAAAATTAGCCAGTCTCGACCGATGTTGTCCGAGTTCCAACTCTCGGCCCTTCGAGTCCTCCTTTGGGTTCTCGTCATCCCGGTTTCAGTTGCCGGACTGTTCTACTGGTACGACTGATTCGGTTGGGTGGTTGTCACCCGTCTCGCCGATTTCAACCTAGATTCGCCAGCCGATTCATCGCGTAGACGGTTCTCAGCACGTCGCCCGCCTTCCCTTGGTCGTAGACGAGTTCGTCGGTTCTGACGACGTGGTCTAGCACGTCTCGGGAGGAGTGTTCCGGCGCGGCAGCGATGCCGGAGTCGGTTTCGTCCACCCACTGCATGACTCGAAGATCGCTCTTGCTGTCGCCCATGACGAGCGTGAATGGGTCGTCGATGCCCAGCACGTCCAGCGCGCCTTTCACCCCGACCACCTTATTCAACTCCCGACTGCCGATTTCGGCGGCGTCACCTTCGTAGTAGGCCACGTCGATTCGGTCGAAGGTCTCCTGCACGTCCTCCGGTACCGACGAAATGTCGTTTTCCGGGGTTTCGCCCTGTTCTTCCAGCACGCCGCGGATTTCCGGGTCGCTGTCGGCGTAGTACGCCCGCGCCCAGTCGCTTCCGTTTCTATTCCCGCTTTTCGCGTCATCCTTTTCGCCGCCTTCCACCACCGTCCTGCCGAGCAAATCCAGCAGGTAGACCAGCGCGTCGTCGATGATTTCCACGGCCCGCGAACTGCCGGTTTCGAAGTTCGGCTTCATCGTGACGTTGAACTCGTTGCCCTGCAAGTGGGTGCACCGCCGGAGTTCGTCAGGCGCGGCCGAGAGCACCTGTGAGCGAACCGTATCGAAGATGGTCCGAATTTCGTCGTCCAACTCCTCGTACAGCAGGCGTTTCGTCTCCGCGCCGTGGCCCGGCGTGAACACGCCGGTTCCGGCCTCGTACACGATGCTCAGGTTTCCGGAATGGACGATTTCGTTGCCGAGTCCCTGGATAGCGAACCCCTTTACGTTCTCAAGCGTCTGTCCCGTACAGACGACGATTGGCATCCCGTTCTCGTGGAAGTCGGTCAGCAGGTGGAGCGTTTCCCGTGGAATCTCGTTGTCGGTTCCACCGGCAGAGCGCAGGGTTTCGTCCACGTCGAGCACCAGCGCGTTCACCCCTCGCCCGTACTTCGAGTAGAGGTCGAGGGCGGTGAACGACTGGTCACGCGTGGCGTGCGCGGCGATGGTGGCGTAGGTTTCGCCCGCGTCGAACGCCGCCCGGATTTCGTCCTTTCGCTGGTCTAACTCCTCGCTCGCGGACTGCCAGTGTTCCAGTGCAACGCGGGAATCGACTGGTGGAAAGAGGTCGACGAAGTCCTGATAGGCCCGGAGGGTTTTCGCGTCGAACTCGTCGTAGAGGCGATAGAGGGCGTCGTAGCGTTTCATACAGAAGTATGGCTTTTCATGGGCGATAAAGTTCGGGGACGGAGATGGTGTGGATGTGCGAGATGGTTTCGTGCAGTGTGTGGTTTATCGCAGCAAGTTGGCGATGTGTCAACGAGTTCCTGAAGTTTGTTCGGAGATGGTGTTTGCAATTCCCGACTCCATTCAAACACAGACCCTCCGACGTGAAATCCTCGGGCCTGCTGGCGCACGCGCCACTGGGTTTGTGAAAATCCGGAGAACTCGAATTTGACGACATGGCGCGCGAAGTCGAACCTCCACCGGAGGTTCACTCGTGCGAGGGATGACTGAGGAGCAACGCGACGAAGGAATCGGTTGGGGAGGTGTGTGGCGAACGAGATTTCTGCGAAATCTCGGTGGCGAGCGGTGCAACCGCGAGCGAGGGTGCGGTGGCGGTTTCAGTAGAGTCGTGACTTACCAACAACAGTGTCCAAAATTTGAGAGCGTGCAGTTTTGAAGTCGGACTTACAACCAGTATCTCGGATCAACGTCAGAAACTCATCGTTCGCAAATTCACGGGGAAGTTCCCTACAACGGTGGTTTCACCTCCTCTAGATGCCCTTTTGCCCGCGCAACCCGTGTCTTTCTGCGAGCAGAGGGGGAAACCGAGTGCCCACCACCAAAACCACCAAGCGAGAGAAACGAACACGATGAATGACCAAAAAAGGCGAGATTACGTCGTCATCTTCGTCCTCTGGCTGTTGGTGTTCGTCGTCGCCAGTCAAGCCCTGATTATCGCGCCCATCCTCCCGCGAATCGCGGAACAGTTGTCGGCCCCGGAAGCGGTTCTGGGCACGCTCATCACCTCCTACGCGGTGGCGGTCGGAGCGTTCTCGCTCGTCGTCGGCCCGATTTCAGACCACGTGGGTCGTCGCCGGATTCTACTGGTCGGCACTGCCCTCCTCACGGTTTCGCTCGCGGCCCACGGATTGGCGTGGGATTTCGCCTCTTTGCTGGCAGTTCGAGGTCTGGCCGGAATCGCTGGGGGCGTTTTGAACGGTGCGGCAGTCGCCTACGTCGGGGACTACTTCCCCCGCGAACAGCGCGGGTGGGCGAACGGCTGGGTGTTCAGCGGTTTCGCGGCCGGGCAGATCGCCGGGATTCCGCTGGGTGCGATTCTCGCCGAACGACTCGGCTTCCGGATTCCCTTCCTCCTCTTCGCCGTGCTGATGGCCGCGACGTTCGTTCTCGTCTGGACGACGGTGCCGAAACCGGACGTGCAGTTGGCGACCGGAAGGCTCTCCTTCGGGTCGGCGGTCGGAGCCTACGCGACTCTCCTCCGGCGGCCCGAAATCGCCGCCGCGACGGTGGTGTTCATCGTGATGTTCATGGGTAACGCGCTGTACACGACCTACCTCCCGACGTGGCTGGAAGCCACGCTCGGCATGAACGGAACCGCAATCGGCGCGATGTTCTTCGTGGGTGGCATCGCCAACGTTCTGGCAGGGCCGCAGGCCGGAACGCTCTCCGACCGCGTGGGTCGAAAACGCGTCATCGTCGCGGCCTCGATCGGCATCGCGCTGGTCATGTTCGCCACGCCGTTTCTTGCGGTGGGCGTCCTCGCAGTCTACGCCCTCTTCTTCGTCGTCATGGGGTTGTTCGCCACGCGGGCGACTCCCTTCCAGACGATGTTGACCGAACTGGTTTCGGGCGACCAGCGCGGGTCGCTGATGAGCCTCACGGTCGGCATCGGACAGGTCGGTTCCGGCATCGGCGGCGCGCTCGCTGGCGGTGCCTACGTCGCGGTGGGTTACGACGGAACGACGGCGATTGCCGCGGGCGCGATGGTTCTCATCGTCGTTCTCGTCTGGCGGTATCTGCCGGAGACGGCCCAAATCGACGTTCCACCGGGAGCGGGGCGACCCGACAAACACAACCATCTGGCCGCAGACTCCCCCGCAGAAATCGCCTGTGGGCAGACCCACGATGCCTTCTGCGGGCCGACTGCGGAGGGTGGCTACTCGCTGGAAAAGACGGTTGCTTACGAACAGGCGCGGCGGAACGCGGACGGGGAAATTCGTCCGCGCTCTGCGAACGAATTTCCCGGCGACCGCTAATCGGTGAACGGTTGGCGACTATCGAACGCGGTCGAAAACCGTGTTCTGACAGTTCCGGCACTGTCGTCGGTTGCGCCAGTATTTTTTGCCGCACGCATTGCATTTCCAATTCGGCGTGAGAAAGTCGGGTTTCAGCGATTCCAAGTTCATGCCACCATTAAGAAGCGAGCGAATAAACGCCTCACGCCGCACGAAAGAACGTCTCGCGATAAAAACCGAAGTTCGGACTGCGGGAGACAGTCGCTTTCGACTGTCTCCCGCGCCCACAGGTATTACTGATTTCCCGTCGTCCCAAAGGCTATGGTGGGGAACGAGGGAGAAAACGGGGAACCGAACTTCGGGTACGTCACGCCCGGGAATCTGGGACTGTTCACCGACCTCTACGAACTGACGATGTTGCAGGGGTATCACGGTGCGAATCACAATCCGATGGCGACTTTCAGCCTGTTTTTTCGCGAACTACCGGCGGACAGGGGCTACGTGCTCACGGCGGGATTGGAGCAGGCAATCGCCAGCATCGAAACGCTGTCGTTCGGCGAACGAGCCATCTCGTATCTCCGAAACAGAGGATTCGAGGACGACTTCCTCGACAAACTCGCGGAGTTCGAGTTCACGGGCAAACTGCGGGCGCTTCCGGAAGGTACCCCGGTGTTTCCGAACGAGCCGATTCTGGAGGTGACTGCCCCCATCTTCGAAGCCCAACTGCTAGAAACGCTCCTGCTGAATCAAGTCGGCTTCGAGAGCCTCGTGGCGACGAAAGCGGCGCGAATGCGCGAAGCCGTCGAACGCCACGGAAACGGCCAGTCACTCGTCGATTTCGGTTCCCGGCGCGCCCACGGCACCGACGCCGGGATGAAAGCCGCCCGCGCCGCCGTCGTCGGCGGCTTCGACGGAACTTCGCTCGTTTCGGCGGGGGAGGCGTTCGACATCCCCGTCTACGGAACCATGGCCCACTCGTGGGTGCAGAGCTTCGAAGACGAGCGCGAGTCGTTTTCCACGTTCACCGAGCAGTACGGCGACGATTCGATTTTACTGGTCGATACCTACGACACTATCGAAGGGGCACGAATCGCGATGGAGGTGGCCGACGAACACGACGCCGAGGTCGGCGTTCGTCTCGATTCGGGCGACCTCGTCGCGCTCTCGAAGGACGTGTCGGAAATCGTCGGAGAGGCACCGATTTTCGTCTCCTCCGGAATGGACGAGTACAAAATCGCGGATTTCCTCGAACGCGGCGGGGTCGCCACCGGGTTCGGTCCCGGAACCGCGCTCACGACGAGCGAGGACGCGCCCTCGCTCGACCTCGTCTACAAACTGACCGAAATCGAGCGCGACGGCGAGATGGTGCCGAGCATGAAACTCTCCTCAGGCAAAGTCACGTATCCGGGCGCGAAGAGCGTCCGGCGCAAAAAGCACGGGGAAGAAAGCGAGTATCGAAAGGACATCCTCGCCCTGCGGGACGAGGATGTCGGTAGCGAAGATGAGGCTGTCCGGGACGGAAGCGAGGATGATTCTGGAGGAGAAGAACAACTCGTCACGGTGTTCGAAAACGGAACACGGGTGTACGACCCGCCGGGCCTCGACGCGATTGCAGACCGGGCGCGAGAACGACGCCGGAACTTGCCACCTGCATGTCGGGCGCTTCGGAATCCTGCCGAATATGCAGTCGAAATCAGCGAGGGGCTTCGAGAACTGACGAACGAAGTGCAGGCCCAATTGGAAACAAAGAACGAGTAGCGAATCGTCACTGCTGTTGCAGAAGGTCGCTCGCCGCCTGAAGGACATCCCGTTTCCATCGACCGATGTCGTTTGTTTCGACCTGTTCTCGGAGCTGGGCCATTCGGTTTTTCCGCTCCGCCGGTTGCATCTCCCGTGCGTCTTCGATGGTGGCCGCAAACGCTTCCGTGTCGTTCGGATGAACCGTCAGCGCGAGTTCCCCGAGTTCTTCGTGCGCGCCAACGAGTTCGCTCAGAACCAACACGCCCGGGTCGTCAACCTGCGAGGCGACGAACTCTTTCGCCACGAGATTCATCCCGTCTCTGAGCGAACTCACGAGGCAGATGTCGGCTTCCCGGTACAACGCGGCCAGCGCCGACTGCGGGAGGTGGTCGTCGATGGGGACGATGGGTTGCCACGTCTCCGTTGCGAACCGGTCGTTGATTCGTTCGACCCGTTCTTCGACGCTCGCCTGTAGGTGCTGGTACTCGTCGATTTGACTCCGGCTCTCGGTCACTTTCTGGACGTAGGTGAGTCGTTCCCGGCAGTCGGGATACCACTCCCAGAGGTGTGAAAGGGCATCGAGGCGCTGTTCGATTCCCTTCGTATAATCCAACCTATCCACGCCGAGCGCCAGTTGTCCCTCGTCGGGAATCGGATACGTTTCGCGCAGTGATTGCCACTGTTCGTCCGCCTCGCTCGACTCGGCAAGCTGCCGTCGCTCCGCGGTGTCGATGCCGAGCGGGAACGCCTCGACACGGATGGTTCTCCCGTCGTAGTCGATTCGACCGCGGTTCCGGTCTACGTCCGCATCGAGCGCGTGGGAAACGCAATCGAGGAAGTTCAGACAGTACTGGTCGAGATGGAAGCCGAGCAGGTCGTTCGCCAGCAGTCCGGAAAGCAGTTCGTCGTACTGCGGACAGCTTTGAAACACGTCCCACGACGGCCATGGGATGTGCCAAAACTGCATGCAGAAGGCGTCGGGAACCTGCTCGCGTACCATTCGGGGTGCGAGCGCGAAGTGATAGTCTTGAAACCAGACGACGGCATTCGACGGGTCGATTCGGGAGCAAATCGCGTCCGCAAACTGCTGGTTTGTGTTCCGATACTGTCGCCAGTATCTCGCGTTCGGCGTCATCTTCGCGGTGTCGGAGTGACACAACGGCCACAGCACCTCGTTGCTGTAGCCGTAGTAGTAGTCCGACACCTGTTCGTCGCTCAGGAATACGCGTTTCAGTTCGTAAGACGGGGATTCCGGCGGGACACGCACGCAGCCGTTTTCGTCAGTCACTTCGGCATCCGCGTCGCCGCTGCCCCACGCGACCCACGTTCCGCCGGTAGTCGCCATCATCGGGTCGAGCGCGGACGTCAGACCACCCGCCGGTCTGACGACGCTAACCGACCCGTCGTCGCGTTCGTGCGTGTACGGCTCTCGGTTCGAAACCAGCACGAACTCCCGGTTTTCGAACAAATCCGTCGTTGGAGGGTGCCCGCCCGAT
Source organism: Haladaptatus litoreus (assembly GCF_900156425.1). Taxonomy (GTDB): domain Archaea; phylum Halobacteriota; class Halobacteria; order Halobacteriales; family Haladaptataceae; genus Haladaptatus; species Haladaptatus litoreus. The sequence goes on along the minus strand of NZ_FTNO01000001.1, from coordinate 351,786 downwards.
TCCGCGGGTGCGTTCGGGACGGATTTATCGGTGTTACTCACTTGATTACGTTGGGAACGGCGACCCAATCATCCCGTGCTTGCGCTAGCAAGCTTATTTCTTTCGACAGAACGAACTATTCGTTCACAAACCGCTACTCGAACAGTTCCTCGTGTCGTTCTACGAGGTCGGTGTACGCTCCGGAGGAGTACGCCTCGAAGATTTCCTCGGGGTCGATAGCCGTCTCGGAAAGCGGCGTTATCTGTGCCGGAACCCCACGAACGAACGATTCGGGTGGGATTTCGAAGGCTTCGGGCGTGACAGTTCCGGCCGCGACGATGCTTCGCTCACCAACTCGCACGTCGCTGTTGATGACTGCGTTGAAACCGACGAGCGCGCCGTCCCCGACTTCCGCATCGTTCAGCACCGCGCCGTGACCGACCATCACCCGGTCGCCGACGATTGAGGCGTGGAGAACGGCGTTGTCGCCGATGTGTGACTCTCGACCGATTCGAACTGGTGAAACGTCCCCCCGCAAAACCACGCCGGGCCAAATACTCGCGTCGGCGTCGATTTCTACATCGCCTACCAGTGTCGTCTCCCGACTGACGTGGGCGTCTTCGTGAATCGACGGCTCTTCCCCCTCGAATCCGTAGATACGGGCCATGACAGGGACACGACGTTCTCGCAGTAAAAGCTACCCCCGGCAGAGCTTTGCAGAAGAACGTCGTGTATCCACGGCGATGTTCAAGGCACAACTCTCCGACGGTGAACAGATTCGGTGCGCCGACTACGAGATGGAGGAGGTCGGTGTCAGACTGTTCGACGAGGATGGCGACCTTCTCGCATTTGTCCCATTCACGCACCTGCTCTGGGTCGGGCGCGTAGACGACGCCGGACGAACGCTCTGGTAGTCGGTTTTCCGTTCACTCGCCCCACTCGTGTTCGTGCAGGTACTCCTCGAACAGCGTGAAGGAAACGTCGTGATTCGTCCGTAGTTCCGCCACGTCGATCGGAGCCTCGCTTCGATTGAACCACCGGTACATGTCGGCATAGGCTTCGCCCGCGCGCTCTTCGAATTTCTCGATTGGGACGTGGTCGGCCAGTACGTCGATACCGATGCTCTCTGACAGTCGGGCCGCCATCGCCGACATGGTGAGTTCGTCGCCAGCCAAATCGAACGTCTTTCCGGCGTAGCGGTTTCGGTCGTGGAAGGCCTCAGCGACGAACGCGCCGATGTCGTCCACGTCGATTATGTAGAGCGGAACTCGGGGTTCGAGCGGCATCGAAAGTGTCTCGTTCATGATGTCATCGCGCATACGCTCCAAATTCTGCATGAACGAGACTGGTCGCACGATGGTGAGCGGCAAATCCAGATTGGCCAGTCTGCGCTCGATTGTATGCTTGGACTGGAAAATGAGATTCCGGTGTCCTCGTCCGCACCCCAGACGGAACTGAAGACGAACTGCTCGACGCCGTGTTCCGCGGCGACTTCGCCGAGATTGGTTCCCTGCTCGATTTCGGCGTCAGGCCCCTCTATCGGCGTCGTTACGCAGTACACGGCATCCACGTCACCCTCCCGAACTGCGTCGTGAAGCGACTCCTTGTCGCGCAGGTTTGCTTCCACGATGTGTGCACCTAACTCGTCCAATTCGCGCGACGAATCGCCGTATTCGTCGCGCGTTAACGCGTACACTTCGATACCTCGCTCCATGAGGTGTCGCGCGACTGCCCCACCCTGATTCCCCGTTGCTCCCGCCACGAGCACTCGCTCCGGTAGCATAGTGAGGTGAAAACGACGGGAACGTGCTTAGCTGTTCTCGCCCCTCTTCAACTGACTTCCATCCAAAATCGGCGGTCGGTTTTTTAACCGATGACGATGAAGTATCAGGTTATGCCGGGAATCACATACGAAGACTTCCTGAATTTGGACTACACGCCCGCCGACTCCGAACTCGTCTGCACCTTCCACATCGACCCCGCGGCAGACATGGACATGGAGGACGCGGCGTCCCGCGTCGCAAGCGAGAGCTCCAACGGAACGTGGGCGGAACTACAGGTCGAAGGCGGCATCACCGACCTGAGCGCCACGACGTTCGACATCGACGGAAACACGATTCAAGTCGCCTACCCCGACGAACTGTTCGAGGGCGGCAACATGGCGCAGGTGCTCTCCTGCATCGCGGGCAACATCATGGGCATGAAGGCGGTTGACCGCATTCGCCTCCTCGACTGCGAGTGGCCCGAAGCACTCACGAACTCGTTCCCCGGCCCGCAGTTCGGAAGCGACGTTCGAAACGAGATTTTCGACGCGGGCGACCGCCCGATTACGGCAACGGTTCCGAAACCGAAAGTCGGCCTCTCCACCGACCAGCACGCGAAAATCGGCTACGAGGCGTGGATGGGCGGCTTAGACCTCCTCAAGGACGACGAAAACCTGACCGACCAAGCGTTCAATCCGTTCCACGACCGACTCACGGAGAGTCTCTCCTACCGCGACGACGCGCAGGACGAGACGGGCGAGAAAAAGAGCTACCTCATCAACATCACTGCCGACGCGAACACCATGCTCGAACGCGCCGACGTGGTGGCCGAACAAGGCTGTGAGTACGTGATGGTTGACGTGGTAACGACCGGCTGGGCCGCGGTGCAGGCGGTGCGAGAGCGCTGTGATGAACTCGGCCTCGCAATTCACGCTCACCGCGCGATGCACGCCGCCTTCGACCGCCTCGAAGACCACGGCGTTTCGATGCGCGTCATCGCACAAATCACCCGACTCTGCGGCGCTGACCAACTCCACACCGGAACCGCAGACCTCGGCAAACTCGCAAACGAGGACACGGTAGGCATCAACGAATGGCTCTACTCCGACCTGCACGGCATGACTGACGTGCTCCCCGTTGCCTCCGGCGGACTCCACCCCGGACTCGTCCCCGAACTCATCGAGCGCGAGGGACAGAACATCGCCATTCAGGCCGGTGGCGGCGTCCACGGCCACCCCGACGGAACACGCGCGGGTGCGGCGGCGCTCCGGCAAGCAGTCGATGCATCCGTTGCAGGCACGCCTATCGAGGAGTACGCCGAAGACCATCCCGAACTGAAAACCGCACTCGACAAGTGGGGCACCGAAACGCCGCGGTAACGGCTTCGACGGTGCACGACTAATCCCGCGGCGACGAACCGGGAGCGACTGCGACCCGGGCGCGTCGCAGTCGCGAGCGGTTGCCCAGATGGAGCTGTTCAGGCGAGTGCGAGCGTGGATATGAAATCAGGCGCCGCCTGATTTCACATCGGGCCGCCCATGCCGCCCATTCCACCCATGCCGCCCATACCGCCCATCTCGGGTTCTTCGCCTCCCTCGCTCTTGCCGAGGTCACCTGCCGAAATCACGTCGTCGATACGGAGCAGGAGTTCCGCGGCGTCGGTCGCGCTCTGGATGGCTTGGGTTTTCACGCGGAGCGGTTCGACCACGCCCGCATCGAGCATGTCGGTCACCTCGCCTGTCTCGGCGGCGAGGCCCGCGTCTTCCTCTCCGGCGTCGTGCTGGCTCCGAAGGTCGGTCAAGGCGTCGATTGGCCCGACGCCCGCGTTCTCCGCGAGGGTGCGCGGGATGGCCTCCATCGCGTCGGCGAAGGCTTCGACGGCGAGTTGTTCCCGGCCGCCGACCCCGTCCGCGTAATCGCGGATAGCGAGGGCCAGTTCCGTTTCGGGTGCGCCACCGCCCGGAAGCACCTGTCCGTCGAGCAGGGTGACACGAACCACGCCAAGGCCGTCGTGAACCGCCCGTTCGACTTCTTCTACGACGTGTTCGGTTCCGCCGCGGAGGAGCAGAGTGACGCTTTTGGGATTCTCGCAGTCCTCCACGAAAATCATGGTGTCGCCCGCCACGTCGCGCTCGCCGACGGTTCCCGCCTCGCCGAGGTCTTCGGGGTCGATGTTGTCCAAACTGGAGACGACTTTGCCGCCCGTCGCCCGGGCGAGCTGTTTCATGTCGCTCGCTTTCGTCCGGCGGACGGCGAGGATGCCCTCCTTCGCGAGCAGATTTTGGGCCATGTCGTCGATTCCTTTCTGACAGAAGACGACGTTCGCGCCGCTGTCGGTGATTCTCTCGACCATCTCGCGGAGTTGCGCTTCCTCGCGCTCGATAAACGTCGTCAGTTGGTCGGGGTCGGTGACGCTGACCGAGGTGTCCGTCTCGGTTTCGCGCACCTCGATTGGCGTGTCGATGAGCGCGATTTTCGCGTCATCGACCTGCCACGGCATGTTGTCGTCGGCCCGTTCTTTGTCCACGACGACACCTTCGACGAGTTCGGAATCGGAAATCCCACCTCCGACGACGGTTTCGACGGAGACGTTCGACAGGTCGATTTCCTCCTCGTCTCTAACCGCCCGTACCGCAGTAACGACGAGTTCCGAAAGCGCCTCCTTCGCGGCTTCTGCCCCCTTTCCGGTCATGGCAGTTTGTGCGATTTCGGTCAGCAAACCCGCCTCTTCGACCGGATACGATTTCGATTGGAGAACATCGCGCGCCTCCTCGCTGGCCAGTCGATACCCACGAGCGACGACGGTCGGATGGACACCCTGTTCGAGCAAGTTTTCTGCGCGTTTCAGCAGTTCGCCAGCGAGGATGACCGCGCTGGTCGTTCCATCCCCGGTTTCGTCCTCCTGCGTTTCCGCGACTTCGACCACCATGGTCGCCGCTGGATGCTCGATATCCATCTGCTTCAGGATGGTGACGCCGTCGTTCGTGATGACCACGTCCCCCATCGAATCCACGAGCATCTTGTCCATCCCTCGCGGGCCGAGCGTGGTTCGTACCGCCTCGGCAACGGCCTTCGCCGCCGTGACGTTCATCTCCCGGGCGTCGCGCCCGCTGGTTCGCTGTGCATCCTCTCCGAGTATCAGAATCGGTCCTGTCTGCATTCTGTCTGCCATGGTACCCCCGACCGAGGTACGAGGGCATCCACAAAAGAACTATCCCGACTCGGTTGAAGAGTTTCCGAACCCATTATCGCCGTGTCTCGTGGCGAAACGCACATCTCCCCGCCGTGAGAAATTTCGTCCATGATAGGCAAACTCGACCCCGACGACCTTGCGATGGTCGTCTCGCGCACGGGTGCGCGAGACGACGACGTGCAGGTCGGCCCCGGATACGGCGAGGACGCCGCCGAAATTCGGGTCGGCGACCAGTCGCTCGTCGTGAGTTCCGACCCGCTGTCGCTGGCTCGCGAACGCCTCGGAACCTTGGCCGTCAACGTCGCCTGCAACGACGTGGCCGCCTCCGGCGCAGACCCACGCTGGTTGACCAACGTCGTCTTTTTGTCGGACGACGACCCCGAAACGCTGGACGTGGTAACCCAGCAGATAGACGATGCAGCACGCGATTTGGGCGTGGCCATCGTCGGCGGACACTCCGAATACGCCCCCGACCTCTCGCGCCCGATGGTCACGATGACCTGCATGGGGCTTACCGACGAGTTCGTGCCCACCGCCGGGGCAAAGCCGGGCGACAGACTGATTCTAACCAAAGGGGCCGGAATCGAGGGCACAGCCATCCTCGCCACCGATTTCCGCGACGAGGTCGGCGAGAATGCGAACCGAGGCGAATCCTTCTTCGAGGAAATCAGCGTGGTCGAAGACGCCCGAATTTGCCGCGAGCACGCCACGGCCATGCACGACCCGACCGAGGGCGGGGTGGTAACCGGCCTGCTGGAGATGGCCGAAGCCTCCGGCGTGCGTCTCGAAGTCGCACGCGAGGACGTGCCGGTTCGGGACGTAACGCGGAAATTCTGCGACACGATGGGCGTTGACCCACTACGGATTTTCGGCTCCGGGGCACTGCTCGCCGCGGTTCCGGAAGAGGCGGTTTCGGCGGTGCTTTCAGACCTTCGAGGGGCGGGGATTTCGGCAGACGAGATTGGTCGAGTCGTCGACGGGGATGGCGAACTGGTGGTGGACGAAGAGGTGGTTTCAGAACCGCCTCGGGACGATTTGTACCACCTCTGGGAATAGCGATTTCGGGGTGGTTTTTGTGGATTTTATGCTTACATTGTTTGTTGTCGTTGTCTGACAAACGAGGGTTCACTCGTGATTTCGTTTACTGATGCCGACGCCAATCAAACCGCCACCGCACCGCGACAGCCACACGCCTCCCCAACCGACTGCGCTTCTTGCTCCCTTCGGTCGCTCCGATGCCTGCGGGCTACGGCCGCAGGTCAGCAAGGCGCAAAGCGTCTTGCAAGCCTCATCCCTCGCACGGCTTCGATTCGACTTCTCGGAGGTGAACTCCTTGACGGCTCGCCAGCGCCATATCGCTTGATTGACCTGCCGCATGGTTGCGCCAGCGCACTCGGCGAGTGACGAACGATAGTGAGGCACGAGCCCAAATCTGCGCTGGCGGGGAGGAGTGGGGACACTGCGGTTGTGGTGCGGTGGCGGTTTCATTGGCGTCGTGATTACCTAGAATCCAATAACATTCATTTTCTCACAGTCATCCCCCAATTTCCGAGATTGGAGCAAAGCTAAGGTACCAGAATCAGTCGTCTACGGCACGACTACCTTTTCGAAAAAACAACAACTCCACGAACGATTAGTGACGACCGGTGTCGTACTTGTAGGTTGCTTCGTCGGGGTCGATACCGAACTCTTTGGCCATCCCTTCGGTGTCGTCCCCCGTCGACTCCGAAACTTTCCGCTCCCGAGCTTCTTTGAACCGTTCGCGCAGTCGGTCGGGCATCTCGAACTCGCCGACGGAAAGCACCATCGGGATGGCGTCGGGTTCGGTCTGCTCGCGCTTCGATTCGAGTCTGTCCCGAAGTTTCGGGGGCAGGTCACTCGTGTCGATAGGTTCGAACCCGAACTGCGCGAGGTAGTCGGGAACGCCGACGAGGGCGTACACGTCCTCGAAATCGTTGTCCCCGGCCTTGTCGATGAGGCGCTCGATAACGTGTGCGCCGACACCCTGTTCGCGCCACGCGGAGACGACGCCGATGCTGGTCAGTTCACAGATGTCGGGGGAATCGTCGGGTTTGTGGATTCGAATCCGGCCGAACCCGGCCTTCGTTCCGGAATCCTCGTCGATAGCGATGACGTAATCTCGGGAGCGGAAGGCGGTTTCGTCCAGTCCCATCGCCTCGATATTGTCGAGCAACCAGACCTCCTCTCTGTTTTTGGCATCCCGGACGTACATGGGGAGAGATACGTTCGCAGTCATCAAAAAGTCATCCACCGCAATAGCAAGGGATTCCGAAACAATATTCTGAAGACGTGACAGTGCAAAACTGATGGATGAACCAAACAAGAAATCCCGGTCGGTCGTCGCTCTCATGTTCGTCCTCTTCGCGGTGATGCTCGTCCTCCTTGGATACGGGGAGTTCGCTCCCAACCAAACCGCCACGTTGGGCGGGAAACTGTTGTTCTCTTTCCTCTGGATTCCGTTGGGTGTTGCACTGCTACTCGAATGGAAGATGACTGCGTTTACCGTGGCCACCGCGGGTGCGCTGGCACTGAGCGGTGGTGTCGAACTGTATCTCACGCTCGCCTCGAATCCGTTACTCGGGGAGAACGCCGTAGACGTTACACGGATAGCGGGAGCACTACTTTGGGTGTTCCGCCTAAAAACCGATTAAAGCCCTTCCAGCGACCGCAACTTCTGCTCCACGTCCGGTGGTGCCGCACTCGGCCCGTCACGAATCCGGTGGTCGGGCACCAGCAGGGGCGCGGGGTTCGCGTCCAAGGCAGTCCGGGCGAGTTCCAAATCTGCCTCCTCGGTGTGGTCGAGTCCGGAAGTCATCCGGGTCAGGGTTTCGACGTTCACCTGTTCGCCGTAGGGAACTTTTCGTACCGCTTCGAGGACACTCCGCTGGTCGGTCGGAAGCGTTAGCGCGACCTGTACGTCCTCGAAGTTGTCCTCGACGCCTTCCAAATACGCGATGATTCTGTCGAGCACCGCGTGGTCTTCCTCGGCGTCGTCGTCCGCTTCGCGAGGGAACGTGACGCGCAGAACGCGACCGCTCGCCACCCCGATTTGCACGAATCGGCCCAGATAGGCCGATTCCTGCGCGTAAATTCCGGCATTCTCGTCCATACCGGAGAGAACGCACGTCCGACTCTTCAAGATTGGCGTCCCGTGGACGCAAGTCTTATGTACAAACTAGTCCGTTAATGTACGATAATGAACGCAGAAGGCGAACTCGCACCCGTGGTGCAGTCCATACTTCGGGACGCGAGAAACCGAGACACACCCGACGAGCGCGTGTCGGTAGACGCACGCTCGTTTGCCGACGCGATTGCACGCACAGAGTCGAAAGGAGAGATTCCGGTTATCGCAGAAGTGAAGCCGACGAGTCCGACGACGGACGGCAACCGAACCGACGACCCGGTCGAACTGGCGAAACAGATGGTCGAAGGCGGGGCGACCGCACTGTCGGTGTTGACCGAACCGGAGCATTTCGGCGGGTCGCCCGAGAACCTGCGCCGGGTTCGCGAAGCCGTGGACGTTCCGGTACTCCGCAAGGATTTCGTCGTAGAGGAAGCGCAGTTGGACGTGGTGGAAGCCGACCTCGTCCTGCTCATCGCGCGATTCGTGGGCGACGACCTTTCGCAACTGGTCACAGCAGCGAGAGAGCGTGGCTTTCAGGTTCTCGTCGAAGTCCACACGCGCGGCGAACTGGAAAAAGCGACAGACGCGGGCGCAGACATCGTCGGCGTGAACAACCGCGACCTCGGCAAACTGGAGGTGAGCCTCGACACCTTCGAGTCGGTCGCCCCCGAAGTGCCGGACGAGATGACTTGTATCGCAGAAAGCGGCATCACGACGACGAACGACGCCCGACGAATGCGCGAGGCGGGCGCGGACGCCCTCCTCGTCGGAAGTGCGATTATGGACGGCGATGTTGCGGAGAACACCCAGAGGTTGGTTTCTGCATGAGTGAAACCAGATTCGACGAGGACGGCAAATTCGGCGAGTACGGCGGCCAGTACGTCCCGGAAGTCCTCATGCCCGCCATCGAGGAACTGCAATCTGCTTACGAACGATACGTCTTGGAGAACGAAGACGGGTTCATGGACGAGTTCCGTCGCCACCTCCGCGACTTCGGCGGACGACCGACGCCGCTCCAGCGCGCCGACGCCCTGAGCGAGCGATACGACCGCGACATCTATCTGAAACGGGAAGACCTGCTCCACGGCGGGGCACACAAACTGAACAACGCGCTCGGACAGGTGTTGCTGGCGAAGTACATGGGCAAAGACCGAATCGTCGCGGAAACCGGCGCGGGCCAGCACGGCACGGCGACCGCGATGGCCGCGACCTACCTCGGCATCGACTGCGAAGTGTACATGGGCCGCACCGACATCAACCGCCAGCGCCCGAACGTCTTCCGGATGCGAACCCACGACGCGGAGGTGAATCCAGTGGACGTTGGCTCGGGAACGCTCAAAGAGGCCATCAACGAGACCATGCGCGACTGGGCGACCAACGTGGAGAACACCCACTACGTCATCGGAAGCGTCGTCGGCCCGCATCCCTTCCCGCAGATGGTGCGCGACTTTCAGGCGGTCATCAGCGACGAAGCGAGAAAGCAGATTCAAGAGCAGGCGGGCAGACTGCCGGACAGCGTCGTGGCCTGCGCGGGCGGCGGGTCGAACACGATGGGTGCGTTCCACGAGTTCGTGGGAGATGGGGACGTATCCCTGTTCGCGGTCGAAGCGGGTGGGTCGGGCCTGGCGATTGACGAGGACGAAGGCCTCGCTCCACACTCCGCCTCGCTTTCGACGGGCGAAGACGGCGTGCTCCACGGCGCGCGAACCAAACTGCTCCAGAGCAGAGACGGGCAGATTCTCGAATCCCACAGCGTGAGCGCTGGACTCGACTACTCCGGCGTCGGCCCGGAACTCGCGCATCTCGCGGAAACGGGTCGCGTGACGCCCGTGAGCGTCGGTGACGACGCCGCGCTCGAAGCGTTCCATCGACTGTCGAAACTGGAGGGAATTATCCCCGCGCTGGAGTCAAGCCACGCGATTGCCTATCTGGAAGAGGCAGAAAATTCGGACGAGTCCGACGAATTGGGCGACCTCGTCGTCGTCAACGTCTCCGGACGAGGGGACAAAGACCTCGATACGGTCATCGAGGAGAGCGAAAAGCGCGGCATTGACACTGCACCGAGCATGGAGGTATTTGAATGAGCAATCAGCAATCGACCCTCGAATCCGCCTTTTCCGGCGAACCAGCCCTGATTCCCTACGTCGTCGCTGGCGATCCGAATCCGGAGGCGACGAAGGAGTACGTCCGCGCTCTCGCGAAGGGTGGCGCAGACGTTATCGAACTCGGCCTGCCGTTTTCGGAACCGATTGCCGACGGCCCGACGATTCAGAACGCCATCCAACGCGCGCTTTCCGGCGGGATGACGCCCGACAAATATCTCGACCTCGTCTCCGAACTGGACGTGGACGTGCCAATCGTCTGCATGACCTACTACAACCTCATCTACCAATACGGCGACTCTGAAGGCGTCGAGTCGTTCGTTTCTGCTGCAGGAGAGACCGGGATTTCGGGACTCATCGTTCCCGACCTTCCGGTAGAAGAAAGCGACTCGCTTCGGGAGGCGTGTGACGAACACGGCCTCGACCTCGTGTTCATCGTCGCGCCGACGACCACGGACGAGCGCGAACGACGAATTCTCTCGCAGGCGTCCGGGTTCGTCTACGTGCAAGCCCGAATGGGAACCACCGGGGCGCAGGCCGACGTGAGCGGTGCGACCCACGACAGTCTCTCCCGACTCGCCGAAACCGACCTGCCGAAGGCGGTCGGTTTCGGCGTGAGCGAGGGCGAACACGCCAAAGAGATCGTCTCGGCGGGCGCTGACGGCGTCGTCGTCGGAAGCGCCCTCGTGGACATCATCGCCTCGGGCGAGAACGTCGCAAAGCGTCTCGAATCGAAGGCCGCGGAACTCAAATCCGGGGCACGCGACGGGACACAGGAAGTACCGCAACCGGAATGAATTTCACACTAGCTTGCTACACAGTCACACAATGAACACTGGAATTGCAGCACGACTCGACCGCATCGGACGCGACGGACGCTTCGTCATCGTTCCGATGGACCACGGCATTACACTGGGCGCAGTACGCGGCCTGAAGAACATCGAATCGACAATCGACGCGGTGACACGGGGCGGCGCGGACGCCGTTCTCACGCAGAAGGGAATCGCGCCGCGCGTCCATCCGAACAAAAACGACGCGGGCTACATCGTCCACCTGAACGCCTCCACGACAATCGGCCCGGATGCGAACGATAAACGAATGACCGGCACCGTCGAGGAAGCGATTCGGGCCGGTGCGGACGCCGTCTCTTTTCATATCAACGTCGGAAGCAACTACGAACCCAAACAAATCACCGAACTCTCGGAGGTCACCAGCAAGGCGGATAAGTTCGGCATGCCCGTCCTCGCCATGTCCTACGCTCGCGGCCCGGATGTCGATGAACACGACGCGGAAAATCTCGGCCACGCGGTTCGACTCGCGGAGGAAGTCGGCGCAGATGTCGTGAAGACGGCCTACAGCGGCGACTCGGACAGCTTCGAACACGTCGTCGAATCGACGCGCCTCCCGGTGGTCATCGCGGGCGGCGCACCGGAGGGCGACGAAGCGACCCTCGACGCGGTTCGCGGCGCGATGGACGCGGGCGCGGCGGGCGTCTCGATTGGCCGCTCCGTCTTCCAGCACGACAATCCGAAGGCAATCGCTCGGGCGGTTTCCGGCGTCGTCCACGACGATTTGTCCGCCGAGGACGCGCTTGCGGAAGTTGGGTTACTGGCTAACGCGTAAGCTGTCGAATATACCATCGTGACCGAAACGAACATACTATCAGAAATTCATCCATTCGCAATGGATTCTGTTCGTGAGTCTGATGTTTTCAGCCTTGGGATGATTTTCGCAAGCTCCCTCCTGTTTCTCGCGTACATCTTCCTCGGAACACCGGTTCTCGCGATTCCACCGGTTTTACTGGTGCTCGGCAGTTGTGTCGCGCGATACGCCCCAAAGGCCAGCGGATACGGTTCGCATTTCTCGCGCTGACGAGCGTTGGAATCGCTGGCATCGTCGTTCCAGTTGCAGTGTTCGAATCTGACTGGACGCAGTCATTGGACAGCGTTGCACTGCTGGCCACAGCAGTCACTGGGTCGGTACTCGTTCTCTGGGCCAGTTCGGAAACGACGAACAGATTGTCCTCGGGGGCATAATCCATCAGTTATCGTCCAAGCGGTTTCGAGCGTCGTCTACGAAACCTGTCGGCCGAAAACACAATGAGGCAGAGTTCGGTCGAAATCTGATTTTAGAGGAGACTCGGAAATTCCGCAAGCGAGTGAAGCGTGTACGTCGGCTCGGGGATAGGGTCTGTTATTTGCTCTCGATAGGGAACCCAGACGGAATCGATGCCGAGGGCATTTGCACCGGCCACATCAGCACCCAGCGAATCGCCGACGTGAATCGCATCGGCTGGCGTCGCGTCGAGTTCAGTCAGGGCGTGCTCGAAGGGAGTCGGGTCGGGTTTCGGTGGAACACCACCGGAGGGGTTGACGAAGACGTGCGTGTCGAAGACATCAGTTATTCCGAGTGCTTCTAATTTGACGGTCTGGTTTGCTTCGCCCCCATTCGTTACGAGTCCGAGTTTCGCGTCGCTAGCGGCCTCCAATGCTGCCTCTGCGCCGGGGCGGAACGAGACCGCAGAATGGTCGAGACACTCCTCGTACGCTGTGGCGAGCGCCGATGCGTGAGGCGTCTCGACACCTGCCTCCCGAGCGGCGGCGGCGAAGCAAAATTCGTAAAACTCGTGTGGCGTTTTCGGGGTTGTAATGTCGTCTACCGCGGCAATGATGTCCGTGACCGTACAGTACTGTTCGACTGATGCACGGTCGAACGCCTCAGCGAGAACTGCCTCCTCGTCTTGGTCGGAGACACACAGCGTCGAGTCGAGGTCGAAGAGAACCGCGTCGATATTGGTCATTTGATAGTAATAACCGAGTGGATAGAAAAAAGCTACCGAGTGGGGTGAAGTTCGTGGGAAATGGCGAGAAGTTGCGGATTCCGCCACGTTCAAGCCACGTGCCTACGACCGATTCAGCATGACACGCTCCGTGTGGCTGAAAGCCGATTCCGACGTTGGCGACTGGGACGACCGCCGCAAACGAATTACCGCCGGATTGGAAGCCGGTGTTGACTGGGTGCTGGTGGACGAACGCGACGTAGAGCGCGTGCGAACACTCGGCGAGGTCAACGTCGCGGCGTTCCGCGCCGACAGCGACGTTCACGTCTTCGACGTGGAAGAAAACGAGGAAGTACCCGAACCGGACGCCAGAATCGTCGGCAAGGACGGCGAAGGCGACGGAACGGTTGACCTTCCCTCGGATTTCTCCGGTTCCGCCGACCTGTCCACGCTTCGGCGCGAGGACGCGGCGGAGGGTGCCTTCGTTCGAATCCTGAGCGAAGAGTACGAGGCCTTCGCGGAAGCAGCGGCAGAGGAAGGCGACTACACCATCGTCGTCGGCGAGGATTGGACGATCATCCCGCTCGAAAACCTCATCGCCAGAATCGGCGAGGAAACCGATTTGGTCGCTGGCGTTACGAACGCCGAGGAGGCCCGAACCGCGTTCGAGACGCTGGAACTCGGTGCCGACGCGGTTCTGCTCGACAGCGACAGTCCGGACGAGATTCGAGCGACGGTAGACGTTCGGGACACCGCGGAGCGCGAAACGCTCGATTTGGAGTGGGGCGAAGTGCTGACCATCGAGCAGACCGGAAGTGCAGACCGCGTCTGCGTCGATACGGGGTCGCTGATGGAACACGACGAGGGCATGCTCGTCGGGTCGATGTCGCGGGGCCTCTTTTTCGTCCACGCGGAAACAGCCGAATCGCCCTACGTCGCCTCGCGGCCGTTCCGAGTGAATGCTGGCGCAGTCCACGCCTACGTTCGCGTGCCGGACGGCGGGACGAAATACCTCGCCGAACTCCAGAGCGGCGACGAAGTTCAGTTGGTCGATACCGACGGCAACACCCGCGAGGCAATCGTCGGGCGGGTGAAAATCGAGAAGCGCCCGATGTTCCGCGTCGAAGTCGAAACCGAGGACGGCGACCGAGTCGAGACGCTGCTTCAGAACGCAGAAACCATCAAAGTCGCGACGCAGGACGGCAGAAAAGCGGTGACCGACCTCGAAGTCGGCGACGAACTGAAACTCTATCTGGAGGGCGGTGCGCGCCACTTCGGCGAAAGCGTCGAAGAGAGCATCATCGAGCAGTAGTCCGGAAAAGAGGAGTTCGAACGCGATTTACTGGGCCGCGGTTTCGGTGTCGATTGGGTTCGTACACCAGTGACAGAAGTCGAGGTCGTCGTCCACGTTCCTCCGGCAGTGTGGACAGCGCACCTCGCCTTCGCCGGCCGTCGCCGTCGCGGCGGCCGCACGGTTGTTTCGGAGTGCAGACCAGTAGGCATCAATCACGTTGCACAACTGGACGACGAGAATCGGGAGGGTGACCTCGAAGGGCAGTGAACTCAGTTCTTCGTAGTAGACGGAGAAGCCACCGCTTTCGACCGCCTGAAACGTCTCCTGCGGAATGAACACCATCACAGTGACGAGGGCAAATCCGAACCAAAGAAGCGCGCGAAGCCACTGACGCAGATAAGTGTGACCCAACCCGGGATAGACGAGAGCAAAGACCGCCGCCAGCCACGGGCGCTTTCGTGTCATTTTTCGTGGGTTGTTGTTGGGCGGTGTTAAATCCTTGCAATACGGCTTTCATCGCAGGGACGTTCTTGGTGAGAAGTAATTGACAAAATTCGGCAATCGTGACGAACGTGGTGCTCGTGACGTTTCCTCAGTTACAGAATTGGAGACGATGCCGAGTTGAGTGCGAATAGCGACTCTAGGTCACGCCCTCGCTCATCACCCGCTCGTTCTTCGCTCGCCCGTTGCCGCTGAAAGAGACACGCTCTTTCCTGCCGTTGAAAACGCTCTGCGTTTTCAAGACACCAGGACAGCGGGGCGGGCAGGCCACTGGCCTGCCCGCCCCAAGCCAAATTTGACCAGTCGACTTGCGACGGAAACCCGTCTTGCTGATTCTCCGTGAAAAGTCGAACAATCACTAGCGATAACCTCCAGTGTGGTCTAAAGCAAGCAGTTGAACTCGTCTTTATTCTACCAGAAAATCACGGCTCGTCATCCCTGTAGTTCTCGCACCAACTGCGACAGCGTGGCCAAATCGTACTGCCCCGGTGCCGTTGCGTCCGCCGAATTCAACGGCGCGTAGCCGATTTTCGACCCGTAAATCGGAGCGACGGCGCGGGAATGGCGACCGATTTCGCCCATCGCCATCGTCGCCACGGTTCGTCCGCGCTCGGTCAGTCGATTCGTCACCGAGAGCAGATCGAGAACGTCTGACCGCGAATTCGCAGTGACGGCGAGTTTCCCCACGTCGGCGTAGTCGGTAGCCTGTTCCAGTAGTTCCCGCAGTCGGTTTTCGTCGGGCGTTTCCTCGAAATCGTGAATCGAGGCGACGACCGCCGAATCGTGCTTGCGGGCGTGTTCGGCTACTCGATTTCCCTCCCCCGACAGCAGACACTCCAGTTCGAGGTCGATTGCGGCGACGGTGTCGTACTCCGCGGCGGTTTCGAGCGCGTCCAATCTCGATTCGTCGCCGGTAGCCTCGCCACCCTCCCACGACGCACGATTCGTGGCGAGAATCGGTAGTTCGCCGTCGTAGTCGGCCAGTTGGGAGAGTGGGTCGTCCGCCAAATCCATGCGAAATTCGACCACGTCGGCGTGGTCGCGGGCATGCGGTTCGTCCGCGAGCACCGCGGTGCTCGCCGCGAGGGTGAACGAATCGAAGGTCATACCGGTGTGTCGGTCCGGCGGGACAAAAGGCTACTCGGAAGGGGAAAAGAAGGAAAAATCACTCGGAGTACGGTTCGTGCGTGGCGAAAAACCGATTTCCGTCACGGGTCACGTCGGCCACTTCGTAAAACTGTAGTTCTTTCTCTTGGGCCGTTTTGACTGGGAAATCGTAGTGGTCGGAGTCGTAGGCGAGTTCCCCGTCGTGTTCGGCGACGAACTCGCGGTGGTCGTCGAGTCGTCGCTGGATGACATCGTTCGAAAGGGCCGCAACCTGTTCGGCGCGCTCCTCGAATACCCCGGTAAAGTCGGATTCGAGTTCGTAGCCGACCGAATTTCTCCCCGCGACCATCGCCGCGATGGAGGTGGTTCCGGTTCCCCAAAACGGGTCGAAGACGGTGTCGCCGTAGACCGAAAACATCGAGATGAGGCGGTAAGGGAGTTCGAACGGAAACGCCGCGGAGCGTTCGCGCAGGTCGCCGTGGTCGAGTTCCTGCATCTCGCCGCGAACCGCGGTCCAGAGGTCCGAAAACCAGTCGTTTCGCTCCTCCCAGAAATACGCCGCCTCGTATCGTCGGTCAGCACCGGGTTCGAATCGCCGTGAATCTCCGTTCCGGAAGACGAGCAAGTATTCGTGTTCAAGGGCGGTGTAGGCGTTCGGCGGGAGCATTCCCGACCCCATGAACTTCGTCAGGCGATTCGACGGCTTTCGCCAGAGGATGTCGGGAAGCGGACGAAGGCCCTGATTCCGGAGTTGCTGAAGAATCTGTGAATGGTTCGGAAACAGTTGAAACGTCCCATCCACTTTTCGGGTCGCATCGCCGACGTTGATGACCGCAATGCCACCCGGTTTCAGCACGCGGGCGAGTTCCGACCACACGCCGTCGAGTTCGTCGTGCATCAACTCGAAGGCGGTGTCCCCGTCTTCACGTTCCAGCGCCGACGCGATGTCCGGATTCAGCCCCGAAAACAGGTCGTCCCACATCTCTATCATCGGATACGGCGGAGAGGTGACGACGAGGTCTATCGAATTATCAGGAAGCGCACAGTCGCTCGCGTCCCCGACGTGAATCTCGTGCTCGGTTTCCATTGCAGTTGCTGTGTGAACGTATCGGCGCACCGCAAAAACATCTTTTCAAACCGGTCTGGGAGAAATTACAGCGCGACGGTACCTTCTTCGGCTTCCAGCAGTTCGTGGTAGCGGTTGCGAATCGTGACTTCGCTGATGTCGGCGACTTCGCTCACTTCCGCCTGCGTCGTCTTCTCGTTGGTCAGGAGGGCGGCGGCGTACACCGCCGCGGCGGCGAGTCCGACGGGCGATTTACCGCTGTGGACGCCCTGTTCTTTCGCGTTCTTCAGGAGTTCGCGGGCGCGGTGCTCGGCCTCGTCCGAAAGGTCGAGTCCGGACGCGAACCGCGGGACGTAGCTTTCCGGGTCGGCGGGGCGAACTTCCAGTTTGAGTTCGCGCACGACGTAGCGGTAGGTTCGCGCGACTTCGCTTTTTTCGACTCGGCTCACGTCCGTAATTTCGTCCAGACTGCGCGGGACACCGGCCTGTCGCGCGGCGGCGTACACACAGGCCGTCGAGACGCCCTCGATGGAGCGGCCGGGGAGCAGGTCTTCGTTCAGCGCGCGGCGATAGATGACACTTGCCATCTCGCGGACGTTGTTTGGCAGACCGAGGGCGCTGGCCATACGGTCGATTTCGCCGAGCGCCTGTTTGAGATTGCGCTCTTTACTGTCGCGCGTGCGGAATCGCTCGTTCCACTTGCGCAGGCGTTGCATCTTCTCGCGTTGGCGGGAGCCAAGCGAGTTGCCGTAGGCGTCCTTGTTTCGCCAGTCGATGTTGGTCGAGAGGCCCTTGTCGTGCATCGTGTTCGTCGTCGGCGCGCCGACGCGGGATTTCTCGTTCTTTTCTTTGGCGTCGAACGCGCGCCATTCCGGCCCGCGGTCTACGTTGTCCTCGTCCACGACCAGTCCACAGTCTTCACAGAGGGTTTCGCCGTGGCCGGAATCGGCGACGAGTTTGCCGCCGCATTCGGGACAGCTCTGGCCTTCGTTTCGTTGCTCTTCTACTTCGGTTTCTTGGGTTCTCGTTCGGATTGACGTTTTTGGCATGTGAAACATCCCTCCGGGGGGAGGGAGCGTCGGCTACCGGGCAGGGAATAGCCTGAAAAACCCGGACGCCGCTACTCTTAACTCGTCGTTAGGACGAAACATACTTAAAGGATTCGTTTTGGGGCCATCAAGTGTTCGTGAAACAGTCACACACGCCGTGAAATAGCCGTCCGGCGTCAGACGATCGAAATATTTAAGCCCCCATTTCCATCGGGTAAGGGAACGTTTACTCCCGTTCGAATCGATACCAAACCAATGGCAGAAGACCGCATCGTCTCACTTGCGCCAAGTGCGACGGAAACGCTCCGTGAACTCGACGCGACGAATCGACTCGTCGGGGTAACGCACCATTGCCCGGTCGATACAACCACAGTCGGCGGGTGGTTGAACCCGGATTTCGACGCGGTCGAAGCGTGCGACCCCGACCTCGTCCTCACTGCCGACCCGTTACAGGTGGAAGTGCGCGACGAACTCCGTGACCGCGGGCACCGAGTCGTCCACGTCGAACCGCGGACACTCGGCGACGTGATAGAATCGTTCGCCACGCTCGGACGAGCAATTGGACGGCCACAGGAAGGGCACGACCTCGCGTGGCGCGCACGAAGTCGAGTCGAGCGCGTTCGGCGACTGGTCGCGGATTCTCCGCGACCAGTCGTCTACTGTGAGGAATGGTCTGACCCGCCGACTGCTGCCGGAAATTGGGTTCCCGATGCGGTTCGCGCCGCAGGCGGTCACTATCCATTTTCCGCGCCCGGCGAGCGTTCGACCGCGGTCGAACGCTCACAAATCGAGGACGCCGAACCGGAACACGTCTTTCTCCACGTCTGCGGCCATGGAGAACGGAGTGACCCGGAAGCCGTTTTGAACCGCGAATGGTCGATTCCGGCGATAGAAAACGAGGCGGTTCACGTGTTGGATGATTCACTATTGAACCAGCCGAGTCCGCGACTGATACAGGGAATCGAGGCGATGGCCGCTACGCTCCATCCGGGAGCAGTGAAGTAGAAAACGCCAAATCCGATGACCAGTAGTTAAAATATATGCGAGTCGGAGTCGGCAGTCGAAATCCGGTCAAAATTGCGGCGGTGGACGCCGTTTTCGATAGCCTCGATACTACTCCAGAACCAGTCGTTGTCGAATCGGTACCCGTCGAATCGGGCGTTTCGGAACAGCCGTTCGGCGAAGCGGAAACAGTTGCGGGTGCGGAAAACCGTGCCCGCCGTGCGCAAGGTGGCCAGCGCGACGATTCCGAATACGACCTCGGAATCGGATTGGAAGGCGGCGTTGCGGAAGTGCCCGATTCCGACGGTCTGTACCTCATCATGTGGGCAGCAGTGACCGACGGCGAAACGGTCGGACGGGGTGCAGGGCCGCGCCTGCAACTGCCAGATGCCGTCGCCCGCCGGATTCGGGACGATGAGGAACTCGGGCCAGTGATGGACGACCTGCTCGGTGAATCGAACGTGGCGAAAAAACAAGGCGCGGCAGGCGCACTCACGGCGGGAGTTATCGACCGACAGGAAGCGTTAGAACACGCGGTTGCCGGGGCACTCGCCCCGTTCGTCACGGATTTCTACTGACCGTCAAAAATAGAAATCGACCAGTTCAGTCGTCGAGCGAGGACGTGGGTTCGGATTCGACCGACATCTCGCTTCCTTCTTCGACGGCCTGCGTGAGCGAGACGTTGAGCGAGAACATCGACGCGACGCCGCCGATGAGCGTGACGATGTTCTTCACCGCGTGGTCGAGAATCGCCGCGCCGAGTGCAATCTGCCACGAGATTGGGGTCAGGCCAGCGACGAAGACGGTGAACGCCGCTTCGTACAGGCCGACACCGCCGGGCGAGAGTGGAAGCACTTTTGCGAGGTTGCCCACGCTCACCGCGAAGAAACCGACTGCGACCAGCATGATGGGGTCGAGCGAGACGCCGGGGAAGGCAATCAGCACGAGGATGGCCGTCAGCACGTCGAGTGACCAGATCGTCAGACTGCTCAGGCCGACGCGGACGAACGCCTTCTTGTCGCTCGCGACGGTCTGCACGTCGCCAGTGAATCGTTCGATGAGGCTCGCCACGTAGTCGGCGTAGGAGTCCGAACTGACTTTCGTGACGACTTCGCGGACGAAATTCCGGTCGGAGCGTGCGCTGGCGACGATGACGCCGACAGCAGCGATTGCGGCCCCACCGACGCCCGCCGCGACGAACACTGCTGTTCGTGCGGCCTCTCTCTGTTCCGCACCCGTAATCGCCTGCACGATATCCGCGGCCTGACCGCTGGCGGTCAGGCCGAGCAGCACCGTTCCGGCCAGCACGGTAATCGTGAGCAGGTCGAAGACACGTTCGACGGCCAACGACGCGAATCCCGACGGGTACGGAATCCCCCGGCGTGCCTTCATGACGTAAGCGCGCACGGCGTCACCAGCTCGGGCAGGGAACACGAGGTTCCCGGTCTGACTGATGAATATCGCTCCCGTGAGGAACTGCGTCGTCTCCGTGAAGCCGAGTTCTTCGAGGATGTCTTTGTATCGCGCACCGCGCAGTGGCCACGAAACGACGTAGATGAGTGCCGCAACCCCGACGAGGAGGGGATTCGCCTTGCTCATCTGCGTCAGCACGCTCTCCATCGGGAGATAGAGGCTCATCAGCGCGACGGCGACGACGGTCAGCAGAACCCCGACAGCCATCGACACGCGGCGGGTGATTCGCGGTTCGACGGAGAACTCCCACCAGCAGCGTCCGATTTGACTCCCCATGCCGAACACGTCGCGGACGAGGTCGACCTTCGTATCTCCTTTCGGCGTCCAATCGACCGAGAACTCCTTGATTTTGTAGCCTCTGCGCTGGGCGCGCACGAGTACCTCGGTGTCCCAGAACCAGTGTTTGTCCTCCACGTTCGACAGCACGTCGAACAGCGCCGTTCTGTCGAACGCCTTGAACCCACACTGATGGTCGCGCAGGTCGGAGCGCAGGAAGAGGCGCGTCAGGCCGTTGAATCCCCTGCTCGCGAAGTCGCGTTTCGCCGGGCGGTCGGCTACGTTTTCGGGCATCCACCGCGACCCGGTTGCGAAGTCGTAGTCGCCGGAGCGAACGCTTTCGACCAGTTCTTCCAGATGTGACATATCCGTCGCCAAATCAGTGTCGAAGTAGACCAGCGTCTCCCCGTGTGCGGCCTCGAATGCGTGATTCAGTGCGCCCCCGCGCCCCAGTCGTTCGTCGCTGTGGAAGTGACGAACTCGACTATCCTGTTCTGCCATCCTGTCTGCGATTTCCGGCGTCCGGTCGTCACAGCCGTCTTCTGCGACGATGACCTCGAAGCTATCGGAGGGTAAAAACGATGCAAGCGTGTCGAGGGTCGTCTCGACGGTGTTCTCTATGGTCGCCTCCTCGTTGTACGCTGGAAGGACGACACTCACCTCTACGGAACCACCGCTCATTATTCACTCAGGTCATCCTCTCGCCGTAAGTAGCTTCTGGGCCACGGTTGTCACGAAATGGCCCGTTAACCAACCGTACCAACCCACCCCACGGGGGCAGTTATATTCACCATAAACAGCACCGAAACCACAAGAGGGCGTGGCGTTAACTACTCGTACCAAACCCACTAAGGTCGTCTCCGTCCTCTCCGTAGATATGAGCACTACCACTGCCGGCACGACGACCCTCACCGACAAACAACAGCGCATTCTTCGCTACCTCCGCGAGAACGGCGAGACGAAGACGTATTTCAAATCCCGACTCATCGGAAGCGAACTCGGACTCACCGCGAAGGAAGTCGGAACGAACATGACCGCCATCGCGGACGGCGATTTCGACGTGGAAGTCGAGAAGTGGGGCTACTCCTCCTCGACGACGTGGAAGGTTAGCGCCTAAATTCGGGCAAGTTCGTCGCAGTGGGCTGTCGAACGCGTCGTCGCAGTCAGCGCTCGATCGCGTCGTTCCAGTCGTTTCGCCGTGTTTCGTTTTCGCTGATTTCTGGCAACGTTCGATTTTGGATAATCCGCAGTGGCAATACTGACAAGTAGCGAAGAGCAATGGGATATTTCTCCTGTCGGATAATCATAAAGTGGAACCGGAACCGACATCCGCGTTTACCGATTGCACCAATCGAGCCATTCGAGCGGTTTCAAGAGGCCGAGAAAATCAGCGGAATAGAAGAAATCTCAGGGGTCGAACGAAATCAGTTCCGCCGCCTCGCCTGCGAACTGCTCCGCGTTCGCGTCGAACGAATCGGCGTAGCGAACGAGCAGGGTGATGAGCGTCTCGGGATGCCGAGCGGCGTAGCCATCCTCGCGGGAAAGCAGTCCTTTTTCGTCTAAATCCGCGGCGTATTTGCTCACGGTCGGTCGGGAAACGTCGAGCGCGCTCGCGAGGTCGCTTCCGGTCGCGTCCGGATTTCGAAGCAGTTCGATGAGCATCCCGCGCGGCGTCTCCCGACGGAGATAGCTAAGGGCGACCTGTTCGAACGCGGAAAACTGCCCGGCGGGGAAAAATCGCCGATAATCGCCGTCTCGGTGACTCTCGACGACGCTAGCCTCCACGAGTTGTCTGAGGTGGTGTTGTGTCTCGCCGGTTCCGAGTTGCAGGTCGTCGCGTACCTTCGAAAAGTGAGCGCCCGGCGTGGTGGTGACGTATCCGGCAATCGCATCCCGGGCCTCGCTTCGCTCGCCCGTGCGGTCTGTGTCTGCGAATTTCGCCAGCGGCGTGGCTGCCCCCATAACCGCAAACCGGCGGAGGGTGGCACGTTTATTTTCATCCACGTTACCGGGTTCAACCATCTACACACTCGTAGGCGAGGGGGACGTAAAATAGCTTCGCTTGATAGACAGTTACAAACGAGAAAACGAGAACGGAGGGAGGGTTATTCGACTTCGGTTTCCATCTCGGTTTCGACTTCCTCATCCATCTCGGAGTCCATCTCCTCGATGACTTCGTCGGCGCTTTTGATTTGGGCTTTGTCCTCGCCCTCTTTGATGGCCTGCGCTTCCTTCTCCATCGCTTCCACGTCCATCTCGGCTTCCTCGTCTATTTGGCCGAGGATTTCGTCGATGTCGTCCAGTCCGAGCAGTTCGCGGGTTTCCTCGTCGAAGTCGAGGCTGTTCAACTGCTGGTTGTCCGCTTTCACGTCGCTTCCGGTCAGGTGCTTGCCGTACCGGCCGACCAGCGACGAGAGTTCCTGTGGCAGCACGAACGTCGTGGATTCGCCCTGTCCGATGCTTTCGAGCGTTTCCATTCCCTTCTCGATGACGGCGCGTTCGCCCATGGATTCGGCGGATTTCGCTCGGAGGACGGTCGAAACTGCGTCACCCTGCGCTTCGAGAATCTGGCTCTGTTTTTCACCTTGTGCGCGGATGATGTTGGATTGTTTCTCACCTTCTGCCGTTTCGACGGCACTGCGGCGCTCACCTTGTGCTTCGAGAATCATCGCACGGCGGCGGCGCTCTGCGGAGGTCTGCTGTTCCATCGCCTGCTGAACGTCCTTGGATGGGTTGACCTCACGGACTTCGACGCTTTCGACGCGAATCCCCCACTCGTCGGTGGGTTCGTCCAGTTCGCGGCGGATTTTCGCGTTGATTTCTTGGCGCTTGTTGAGCGTGTCGTCGAGTTCCATGTCACCGAGGACGGCGCGAAGCGTCGTCTGGGCGAGGTTCGAGACGGCGCGTTTGTAATCCTCGACTTCGAGGAACGCCTTCTTCGCGTTCATCACCTTGATGTAGACGACGGCGTCCGCGGTCACGGGCGAGTTGTCGCGCGTGATGGCTTCCTGTCGCGGCACGTCGAGCGTCTGTGTCCGCATATCGAAGCGGTACGTTTTGCTGACGAACGGCGGTACGAAGTTGATACCCGGTTCGAGGAGTTTCCGGTACTCACCGAAGACGGTCAGTGCGCGCTTCTCGGTCGCTTGCACGATTTCGACCGCCGACCAGACTGTGACGATGGCGAGAACCAGAAACAGCAGTGCAACTATCGTTATGAGTCCGCCAGCGGCGACGGATTGTAGAGGTACTAGGGGCAGCATACGTCCGAATGTTGGGATAGCTACCTGTTAAGTATTTTGCTACTTTGTACGTTGAGAATTAATGAGAAAATATCCGGCGAGAGAAGAAGTCTCAGAGTTCTTCCGTCTCTTTCTCGCGTTTCGAGCGTTCTCTAGCCAGCTCGCGGTCGATACTGTCTTCGATGTGGCCGAGCGGTTCGACGGTGACGACGTTGCCGCCACCGGGGTCGATGACCATCACTTCCGTCCCTTCCGGAATTTCGCCGTCCATCGACCGCGCGGCGTAGTGTGGATTGAATCCGCCACCGGACAGTTTCACCTGTCCTTCGGAGGGAGTGACGCGCTCCGTAACACGTCCGGTCGTTCCTTTAAGAGAGTCTGAATCTTTCGTCCGTCCGGTTCCTTTGCCACCGTACAGGTCGAGTTCGCGGTAGGCGTACAGCGATAGACCACCGAACGCGAGGACGAGGAAGGCCAACACGAACGGCGTCGCTAGCGGCGGGAATGCGAGCGCCGCAAGTCCTGCGAGTAGGAGCGCGACGCCGAGGACGATGAAATGCGCTCCGGGGATGAGCGCCTCCGCGAGCGCGAGCCCCGCACCCGCGAGGACGAGCAAAAGCGGGAGCGAATCGAGGGGCGATGCCATGATTGGGGGTTGGTGTCGAACGATTAAGGGTTTGTGGGTTACGCCAGTCCGGTCAGTCGAAGGAACACGAACACCATCGTGAGCGCACCGAGGACGACGAACAGAATGTTTTCCGCCGAGGGAGTTCCCGGTTCGAGGGGTTCGTCCATGGGATACATCTGTGAAGCGTCCTCGTCACCGTTTTCGTCATCGTCCTCCCCAACATCCTCCACATCGAACTTCCAGTCGGACATACGCCGTGATACGAGGCGGTCGGACAAAAGGCTGGCTACGGGACGGACTACGACCGGTCGTGTGACCGAACGTCACCGTGGTAGACGACGCCACGTTCCGCGTCGATGGTCACTTCGTCGCCGCTTTCGACTTCCGGGCCGAGCGGTGCGCCGCTCACCATCGGAATGTCGAGTTCGCGGGCGACCAGTGCCGGATAGCCGGTCATCCCCGGTCGAGCATCGACGATACCGGCGAGATTCGACGTATCTCCTGTGAACTCGCCGTCGAACTCCGGTTCGAGGACGAGTATCGTCCCCTCCGGAACGTCGGCGAGGTCGCCGGTCGAACTGCGGATAATCGGCCCCGCGACCTGTCCGCGAACGACGCCGCGACCGGTTGCGATGGTTTCCGCGGCGACGTGGACTTTGAGCATGTTGGCCGTGTCGGAGCCTTCGAGTTCGCTCATCATGCCGGAGAGGACGACCACGGTGTCACCGCTCTTCGCAACGTCCGCGTCGAGTGCGGCCTGCACGCCGTCCTCGATGATGGTTTCGGCGCTGGGACCGAGATTCGTGTATTGGGCGTTGACGCCCCACGAGAGCGCGAGTTTTCGCCGGACGCGGTCGTTCGGCGTGGTCGCCACGACGGGAACGCCGGGGCGGAACTTCGCCACCTTCAGCGCGGTGTAGCCGGATTCGCTGGCCGCGACCACGGCACTCGCACCAATGTCGCGAGCGAGATACCGCGCGGAACGGGCGATGGCGTCGGTTCTGGTATCGTCGCCTGTCGGAACGCGCTGTTCGAGCGTTTCGTCGTACTCCTCGCTCTCTTCGACTTCGCGGACGATGCTGTCCATCGTTTCGACTACACGAACCGGATGGTCGCCAATTGCCGTTTCGCCCGAAAGCATGACGGCGTCCGTTCCGTCGAGAACCGCGTTCGCCACGTCGGAGGCCTCCGCTCGCGTCGGCCTGCGCGAGTGAACCATCGAATCAAGCATTTCGGTGGCAGTGATGACGGGGACGCCTGCCCGCTGGCAGGTTCGGATGATGCGCTTTTGAATCATCGGTACGTCCTCCATCGGACATTCGACGCCGAGGTCGCCGCGGGCGACCATCACGCCGTAAGCCGCGTCCACGATTTCTTCCAAGTTTTCGACCGCGCCTCTACGTTCGATTTTCGCGATAATCGGGATGTCTGCCCCGTTGTCTTCGAGTACTTTGCTGACCTCGAACACGTCGTCGGCGTCCCGGACGAAACTCGCCGCGACGAAATCGACGTTCGCTTCCGCGGCCAGTTGGAGGTCGCTGCGGTCTTTTTCGGTGACGACATCCAAATCGAGTTCGACGCCGGGGACGTTGACGCCTTTTCGACTGCTAAGTTCGCCGCCGCTTTCGACGTATGCCACGACCGCGTCGTCTTCGACTTCCTCCACAGTCGTTTCGATTCGGCCGTCATCCAAGAGAACCGAGTCGCCGGGTTCGGCATTCGTGATGGCGACCGACAGGCCGACCTCCTCCGGTGTCGCGTCGTTGCCCTCTACGAACCGTACTGTCGAGTCGGTTTCGAGCATGATTGGCTCTTCGACTTCGGCGGTTCGAATTTCCGGACCCTGAAGGTCGAGCATCGCCGCGAGGGGGTTTTCGGTCGCCTCGTCAACCCGCCGAACCGTGTCGATGATGTCCGCTCGGTCGTCACGCGACCCGTGGCTTGCGTTGACCCGAGCGACCGTCATTCCAGCGTCTGCAAGTTCCCGAACCGAACTCTGCGAATCCGAGGCAGGCCCAAGAGTGCAGACGATTTTCGCATTTCTCATACGCCACGATTGGTCGGTGCCTGCCAAAAAACCCCGCAGTTACCGCGGCGGAGAGTCACGATTGGGGGATACCTAGCCATAATCGCTATTTATGTCGCATTCAAAACGGGAAAATATGTCCAAATACGCATCACTGGTCACTATCGAACAGAACTATCAGAACGTACAGGAACTCGCGTCCATCTGGGGAGACATCCGAAACGAACTGGAAACCCACGAGGCGACGTTGGAAGAAACCTACGCCATCCTCGGCGAATACGATTTCCTTCTCGTCATCGACGCCGAGGATAGGGATTCAGCGTATCAGGCCTCACTGTGCATCGAACGCTACGGACTCGACATGCAGACGATGGAAATCATTCCGATGGACGAGTTCGCAAATCTCGTGAACGATTTATAAGAATCAGCTACGAATAGCCGCGAAAATCGGTGGTTCCTACCGATTTTCACACGACTACTTGATTTTCGTTCCCGGTTCCGCGTCTTCGTGCGTCGTCAGTAGGTCTGCTTCTTCGCCTGCCGCGAGCACCATCCCGTTGCTCTCGACGCCGAACAGTTCGGCTTTTTCGAGGTTAGCCACCACGACGATTTTCTTCCCTTCGAGGTCGTCCACGTCGTGAAGCTGTTTCAATCCTGCAACGATTTGGCGCGTCTCACTGCCGATATTGACTTCCAGTCGCAGGAGTGCATCCGCACCCTCGATTGGCTCCGCGGATTCGATGCGCCCGACGCGCAGGTCGAGATTCTGGAACTCGTCGAAACTGATTCGGTCGTTCGAAGTCGATTCGTCTTCCGTCGTGGATTCGTCGTCGGTCATGTCTTCGTCGTCTTCCGCATCGTCGTTCGCCGCGTCGATACTCGCTTGCAGTTTCTCGTTCAGTTCCTCGACACGCTCGTCCTCGATTTTCCCAAACAGTTCGTCAGGTTCGCCGAAGTTGCCATGCGGCGCGGCGAGTGCGTCCTCGATTGTCGTTTCGTGAACGGAACCGTCTTCGTCCAACTGCGACCAGAGAGCTTCGGCCTTGCCGGGCAGGAGCGGTGCGTAGAGCACCGCGAGTGCCTTCGACAACTGAACACAGTCGTAGATGACCTGTTCCGCTTTTTCCGGGTCGTCGTCGGTCAGCTTCCACGGTTCGTTGCGCTGGATGTACTCGTTGCCGAACGCGGCGAGCGAAGTCGCGGCGTCGCCGAGCTTTTTCAGCGAGTAGTCGTTGAGAGCTTCGCCGAAGTCGTCGATGGCCGACTCGATACGGTGACGGACTTCGTCGCTGGCTTCTGCGTCCGGCGCGCCGTCGTAGTTCCGCGCGGCGAACAGCAGGCTTCGGTAGACGAAGTTGCCGAACGTGCCGACGAGTTCGCCGTTGACGCGCTCTTGGAACTGCTCCCACGAGAAGTTCACGTCGCGCTCGAATCCGCCGGTCGTGCTGAGGTAGTACCGCAGGAGGTCGGGGTCGAACCCTTCGTCCAGATAGTCGTCGGCCCAAACGGCGCGATTTCGGCTGGTCGAGAAGCCCTTGTCGTTCAGGTTGACGAAGCCACTGGCCATGACGGCGCGGGGTTCGTTGTACCCGACAGCGTGGAGCATCGCGGGCCAGAAGACGGTGTGATGCTGGATGATGTCGCGGCCGATGATGTGGATGATTTCCCCATTCTCCTTCCACACTTCCTCCCAGTCGTAGGTGTCGTCTCCGACGCGCTCGGTGTACTGCTTGGTCGAGGAGACGTACTCGATTGGGGCGTCCACCCAGACGTAGAGGACGAGGTCGTCGCTCCCGTCGTCGTCTTCGTCTCCGGGATAGTCGATTCCCCAATCCATATCGCGGGAGATACACCAGTCTTGGAGTTCGCCCTCAATCCACTCGCGGGGCTGATTCTGCGCGTTGCTCGTCCCTTCGAGGCGGTCGATGAACCCTTGCAGGTACTCTTGAAGCTCCGAGACGCGGAAGAACTTGTGCGTCCGCTCGCGGTACTCCGCCGGATTGCCGGTCAGGGTGCTCGTCGGGTCTTCGATTTCGCCGGGTTCGAGGTGCCGACCACAGCCCTCGTCGCACTCATCACCGCGGGCGTGTTCGCCACAGTAGGGACAGGTTCCTTCGACGTAGCGGTCGGGGAGCGGGGTTTCTTCCGCTGGGTCCCACGCGACCTTGATGTCCTTTTCGTAGATGTAGCCGCCTTCGTCCAGTTCGCGGACGATTTGGCGGGTGAGTTCGGTGTTCGTCTCGTCGTCGGTGTGGCCGTAGTTGTCGAACTCGATATTGAACTTCGGGAACGTCTCCTCGTACTTCTCGTGGTGGCGAAGCGCGAACTCGCGTGGCGAGACGCCTTCTTTCTCGGCGTTGACGGCGACGGGGGTTCCGTGCATGTCCGACCCGGAAACGAAGGCCGTCTGCTGGCCGAGTTGTTTCAGCGCGCGCGACAGCACGTCGCCGCTGACGTAGGTTCGCAGGTGGCCGATGTGCAAGTCCCCGTTCGCGTAGGGAAGCCCGCAGGTCACCACCGCGGGATTGTCCGTCGGATAGTCGTCGTGGCTCATACTCTCATCTCCTTTGCTGCGGGTGTAAAACCCGCCGGTTTCGGTATTTCGTCATGGCTATTTCGTGCGATTGCTTCGCGGAACGACGCAGTGGCTCCGGAGCGGTACTCGAACTGTCAGGTTTCACCTCCGAAAAACCGACCCCAGAAGGATTCACCCGACGCTATGGCAGGGTTCGCATAGAGGGGGCGTCGGCGGGGGTCGTCCGTCGCATGGTAGTTCATTGGTTCGTGACAGTATATAAACCTACGGCTGTGGAGGGTTCTAGAGGTGAAAGAGGGACTACTCTGTGAGTGTAGTTCGGTTCTTCTTTTTCCTTCCTGGTCAATATCGACAGAGAAGTCACGACTACACATTCCGTCCGAACCAGCAGGCGGGCGCGTGCGGCGCACGCGCCCGCCAAGTGTTAGTCGTGTCCTACGAATACTTGCCTTCCAAGTACCGTATGAAATCGCGTGCAAGAGTCATGAATCGACGACTTCACTCATGCGACATCAGAACGGAATGTTCAACGCAATAACTCCAGCACCCAGTCCGATTGTCACCAACAACCGCCCGACGCTTCCGACAAACGATGCGGCAGCGAACTTCGCGTAATCTTCCTCCAGAATCGAGAAGGCGTAAATCGAAATCGTATCGGGAAAAAACGGGACACAGAGGGCCATCGCCAAGCCGAGATACCCCCATTTCCGTGCGAGTTCGACGGTTTTTTTCTCCGACCACTCCACGATGTCGATTTTCGACCGACGGAGCGCCTTGATGACCGGACCGGACTGCTTTGCTTCCTGCCCGATGTGGAAGGCGAAAACGCTCCCCGCGGCCTTTCCGAGGCCGCTAACCAGAACGATGAGCGAAAGCTGTCCAACCCGTCCCAGTCCGAGGTCGAGGGGTGCGAGGAGGACGACCTCGCTCGGAAGCGGGAGGATAAACGAGATGAGAAAGGAGTAGACGGCGATGATGACGAGTCCCGCCCATCCGGTGGCGTGTTCGACGGCACTCTCCAACCAACCGAATGACACGAGAACGACACCACTGGATAGTAAATCGGCGAACGAAGCGATACTCCCTAACACACGACATAGTCGGTAACCGACCGATGTAAACTTTAACATCGGAGAACCTGTCTGCGCAAATTACTATTGGCAAACAGACTCATACGGAATCGGAACGAAAGAGGGGAACGTGCAATCGGACAGAGAGTATCGCGTCGGTATCCATCCGAACCTCCGAGTTCGGGCAGAGTACACCACTGATTACTCCGCGGTCACGCTCACCGTGGAGTACCGACGCGACGGGGATTGGGAGGAATCGAACGGAACCATAGAACGCCGCGGACACGGGTTTACAATCACGCGGGACGGCGAACCACTGCTGGAACAGGACGTTTCGGCCGAACTGCTCGAACGCTACGGGAAGACCGTCTCGAAGGTCGTGGGTCGTCTCACAGGACAAACCCCATCCGAAACCGCACAATCCGAATCGTGGCCCGTCACGGCTACGCAAGAGGACGGTTCGGTCGTGGAAGCCCTTCGGCCACCCACGCAGGCATCGTTCGAACTGTACGAAGACCACGCCGAAGAGTGGCGCTGGCGACTCGTTCACCGAAATGGAAACATCATCGCAGATAGCGGCGAGGGCTACTCCTCGAAACAGGCCGCAAGAAAAGGAATCACGAGCATCAAACGGAACGCGCTCGGCGCGCCAGTGGAAGAGAATTAGTTACAGCGATTCGAGGTCGGCCGCGAACGACTCCAACATCGACCGAGTGACGTGGGGCATACAGACGATTCTGAGTTCGCCCGACCCAGTCGGTGAGACGCGCCAACCCAGCGATTGGAGCTCTTCGACCGTCTTCCGCGGAACGTCCGCCGCGACCAGCGGAAGAACGGGGTCAACAACGTCGTAGCCACAGGCCTCGAACCGCTCGGCAATCCATTCGGCGTTGGCTTGCGAGCGCTCGTACTGCTCGCGGTAGCCTGCGGGCCAGAGTTCGTCCATCGCGGCCCACGCACTTGCCACACCTGCGCCGCTTCGAGTTCCCGTGAGGGTCGCCTGCGAGGTCGATTCGAGATACGGCGTCTCGACGGCCAGTGCGTCCAACACGCGCTTTTCACGCGCCAAGAATCCACCTGCCGGAACCGCCGCCTGCCCCATTTTGTGTGGGTCGATACCCATCGTATCCACTTCGGCGTGGTCGAAGTTCCACTCGTAGTCCGTAAACGGAAGCACGAATCCACCCCACGCCGCGTCCACGTGAAGCAGTGCCCCCGCGTCGTGGGCGATTTCCGACAACGTTGGAATCGGGTCAACGCGGCCGTACTCGGTGGTTCCTGCGATTCCGACCACCAACACGGTATCGTCATCGACCAGTTCGGCCACCGCATCCGGCTCTGCTCGACGATTCGCATCGACTTCCGCGAGTCGCAGTTCGACGCCGAGCACGTCCGCCGCCTTCTGAAAACTGAAATGCGCGCTTTCGGGTGCGACGATGTTCGGCGAGTCCGTTCTCGCCCCCGACTCCGCTTCCGCGAGATTCCGCGCTGCCCGAACCGCCTGAATGTTAGCCTCGGTGCCGCCGCTGGCGATGTAGCCGTGAGGATTTTCCAGTCCAGTCATCTCACCCAGTATCCCGACCGCTTCGTCTTCCAGCGCGGACACAGTCGGATACGTCGTCGGGTCACCCGGATTCGACGCCAAAAATCGTTCCGCGGCGTCGCGGGCCGCCGGATGCGGTTCAGTACACATCGAAGAAAGAACCCGGCGGAATGATTGGGGCGCGGCCACCTGCATACCCGAAAATTCGGCGCGTCGGGTTTATTGGTTCCGTTCTCGGTTGCAAACGTTGTACGCTACAGCCTGTTGTACTGTTCTATCTCCTCCAACTGTGACTGGAGCTCCTGCATCGCCGCGTCCGGTGCCATCTCTCCGGAGTAGGAGGTATGAACCAGTTCCGCGGTCTTGGTCGATTCCTGTGCCCACGCGACGGTGACCGGCCGTGGCATCGCGTTCTCTCCTGCTCTTCGAAGCGTCTCGACGTGAGAACCCATAATCGGTATCTGTTTCGCCGCCTGCGATTCGAGGACGGAAACCTCCGGCGGAAGCAAGCCAATTTCCTCGAATAACATCAACTGAATCCGGTCGTCGGTCATGGCTTCGAGTACCTGAATCGCGGCGTCTATCTTCGCGGAGTTTGGGTTGATGGCCATGTGCCACCCCCCGAGTGCGGAGGTCGAACCGCCGACGCCGTAGGTGGATTGTTTTTCGGTATGCGCGTACGGAATCGGCATCACGCCCAACCGGTCCCCGAGCGCGCTTTCAGCACCTGCGCTGTTGATGGCGTAGGGCCAGTTTCGATGCATCACCGCGTCACCCGCGCCGAACGGCCCGAAGGAGGTGTCCTCGTTCCACTGGAGAACGCCGGTCGGGGCTATCGACCCCGCGTAGCCGTCGAGTGCGAACGGGTCGTCCTGCCCGCGAAGGAAGGTTCGAATCATCCGAATAGAGTTCACGACGGCGGGGTCTGCGATGGTCACAGGTCGTTCGCCAATCGGGCCGAAGAGGTACTTTCGCCCACCGAAATACGCCCCGCCCCACGTCGAGATGAACTCGTTGAAATCACAGCAGGGCAGGCCCTCGTAGAGACTGGCCTGAAACGTGAATCCGTACGGAACACCGGATTGCTCCATCGCATCCTTCGTCGCCCGGGAGAACTTCTCCCACGTGATGGAGTTTTCCGCCCAGTTCTCACCCTCCGGATCGTATCCGGCCTGCTCGACCAAATCTTTGCGATACAGCATCATCCCGAAGTCCGGATACAGCGGCACCGCGTACAAATTTCCGTCGGGACCAGTTGCCGTCGAAACACTCGCCTCGAAGTAACCGTTTTTTACCCGGTTGCGGACCGATTCGGACAGATGTTGATCGAGCGCGAGCAGTTGGTCGCGGACGACGAAGTTCAGCGTCCACCCGCTGTCAGTGAGCATCATATCCGGTTCCGAGAGGTTCCCGGACAGCCACCGAGTGTACTGCTCTTCGCGGATGTCGGTTTCCTCGGTTCCCGCGATGATGTCGATGCTGATGTTTCGCGGAAGTCCGGCCTCCCACAGCAACTGTTGGAGCGTTCCCGACACCGACGCCAAATCAGCGTCGGCACCCCACTGGACGGAGATTGGTGTGTTTTGTGCGCTGGCGGACTGGCCGATTATCGCCCCGCCACCTATCGCCCCTGTCGTTTTCAGAAAATCACGCCGAGAAACACGTCTAATCGTCTCGTTTTGCATCCCCATTCCCCCAGATAGCAGAGGCTACGGATGCGCTTAAACTGAAAGGTAGAGTATGAAGTTTCGTTCCGAAACGGTAGGGGAGGAACGAAAGAGAACCGATTAGCGAACCGAATCGAGCATCAACTTCTGCTCGACGCGTTTCACTTCGTGTTGTACGTCGCGTACCGCGTCGATGTTGGCCGAGATGGACGAGACACCGCGGTTGACGAGGAAGCGAACCATCTCCGGTTTCGACCCGGCTTGTCCGCAGATGCTGGTGTTGATGTCGTGGTCACGACAGCAGTCGATGGTTTGCCCGATGAGTTCGAGGACGGCGGGGTGGAGTTCGTCGAACCGCCCGGCAACGTTCTCGTTGTTGCGGTCAACCGCCAGCGTGTACTGGGTGAGGTCGTTCGTCCCGAAACTGGCGAAGTCGATACCCGCCTCGGCCATATCGTCTATTTGGAGCGCGCTGGCGGGCGTCTCAATCATCACACCCCACGTGCGCTTGTCGGGGTCGATTCCGGATTCCGCGATGAGGCGCCGGGCGCGAAGCACGTCCTCCGCGTCGTTGACGAGGGGAAGCATGAGTTCGACGTTGTCGTAGCCCATCTCGTACAGTTCGCGGAAGGCGTCGAGTTCGTGCTGGAACACGTCCGGCTTGTCGAGACTGCGGCGGATGCCGCGCCAGCCGAGCATCGGGTTGTGTTCGTCCGGTTCGTGCTCGCCACCTTGCAGTTGGCGGAACTCGTCCGTCGGCGCGTCGAGGGTTCGAACGCGGACTGGACGCGGGTAGAACTCTTCTGCAACGCCGCGGATTCCCTCCACGATTTCCTCGACGTAGGCATCGACGCCGTGGTCTTCGATGTACTTCGCGGGCG
Source organism: Haladaptatus litoreus (assembly GCF_900156425.1). Lineage (GTDB taxonomy): Archaea > Halobacteriota > Halobacteria > Halobacteriales > Haladaptataceae > Haladaptatus > Haladaptatus litoreus. Next base: position 317,464 of record NZ_FTNO01000001.1, on the reverse strand, counting down.
TCTTGTTGGTCGAGAGAATCATGTGCTCCATTCGGAGCAGGCCGACGCCGTCGGCACCGGTCGCGGCGGCGCGTTCTGCGGCCTCCGGAATGGACACGTTCACCTTGACCTCCGTCGCAGTCATCGGTTTGACGGGCGTCTTCGGGCGGGCGTCCTCGATTGGTTCGCGCTCCTGTCCCTGTTCTTTCTCGGGTTTGCCCTCGCGGACGGTTCCCTTGTCGCCGTCCAACGTGATGACTTGGCCGTCTTCGAGCGTGTCCGTCGCGTTGCTGGAACCGACGACTGCGGGGACGCCGAGTTCGCGTGAAACGATGGCGGCGTGGCTGGTCATACCGCCTTCGTCCGTGATGATGCCCGCGGCGCGTTTCATCGCGGGCACCATGTCCGGGGTCGTCATCTCCGTGACGATGATGTCGCCCTCGCCCACCTTGTCCAGTTGGTCGAGTTTCGTCACGGTTTGTGCCGGGCCGCTGGCAATACCGGGACTCGCGCCCAGTCCATTCACGAGGACTTCCTGACTGCCGCCTTTCTCGGTCTGCACCGCACCGCTTCCGTCGGCGACGCCTTCGTTCACTTCGGCTTCGATAGACCCGTTGTCGCTAATCGTCGTGATTGGCCGCGATTGGAGCATGAACACGTCGTCGCCGACCATCGCCCACTCCACGTCCTGCGGGGTTCCGTAGTGGTCTTCGACCTCTTCGCCGAGTTCCACGAGGCGATTGATGTCGGCTTCGGAGAGCACACGCGCGTTCCGCTTGTCGTCCGGAACCTTGCGTTCGACCGTCTCGCCGGTTTTCGCGTCCTTCGTGTGCATCATCTTCTTGTCGGCGATGGTGATGTCTTCCGTCGTGTTGGAAGCGCGGTCAACGACGTAGTTGTCCGGGGAAACCGACCCCGAGACGACCGCCTCGCCGAGTCCCCACGCCGCCTCGATGATGATTTTCTTGTCGCCGGTCGAAGGGTGGCTGGTGAACATGACGCCGCTCTTTTCTGCGTCCACCATGCGCTGGATGACAACCGCGATGTCCACGATTTCGTGGTCGAAGCCCTTCTCCTGCCGGTAGTAAATCGCCCGCTGGGTGAACAGCGACGCCCAACACTGTTTCACGCGTTCGATGAGGTCTTCGCGGGTGATGTTGAGGAACGTTTCCTGTTGCCCCGCGAACGAAGCGTCGGGGAGGTCTTCCGCCGTCGCGGAAGACCGAACCGCGACGAACGCTTTGCCGTCGTCTAGATTGTCATATGCGTCGAGGATTCCCTGTCGCATCTCTTCGGGAATCTCGGTGCCGAGAATGAGTTCTTCCGCGCGCGCCTCGGCGTCCGCCAGTGCCGCAGAATCTTCAGTGTCAACGTCTACAGCCTCGAACAACTCCTCCGCGATGCCGGTTTCCTCGATGAACTCCCGGTAGGTTCCGGCAGTCACGACGAATCCCGGTGGGACGGGGAGGTCCGCCCCGGTGAGTTCACCGAGTGACGCACCTTTGCCACCCACCAGTTCGAGGTCGTTTGCGCTGATTTCGTCCAGCCAGAGTACAACCATTGCGTATGGGTGGAGACAAGCAGACACATAAAGAATGTTCCGACCAAAGTTGCCGAGAAAAGTAACTCGGAACCGAATATACTTTAGAATAGCAGTAGAAGCCGTGATTTCGCCGTCGATTATTCACCGAACCGGTCGAGAAATTCGGCGGCGCGTGGCAGCGAACTAACGACACCCCGTTCCGTATCGTACCGAACACAGTCCAAATCCGCCAGTTTGGGCAAGTGCCAATGGTAAAGTAACCGTCGAACGGTCGTTTCGTCTTTCGCCACCTGATTCGAGACGTGTTCGCAGAGTTCGTCTACGTCGATTTTCTCACTGTCCGATTCGTGGAGATACAACAGTACACTCCGGCGTTCCGGTCGTTTCATCGAATCGAACAATTGGGATACCTCACGCGCAGAGCGCGTGGACTGTTCAGCACTCTTCGTTGGATTGCTATCGGTCATGGTGCTCACGACCACTCGAACAGTATCGCGAAGAGAACAGGAAAGGAACCGTCCGATGTGGCGCGTCCTAATAGACGCAGAGGATATTCATATAGTTTTCTTTTCCAATGTATAACTTACAGCATAGTTATGACCCCCGATAGTTTGAGGAACGTCGGAGTCGTGTCCATGATGATGAAAGCACGCATTCACGGCGGCGAACAAGTCGAGTGCGACGACTTCGAGGAAACGAACCGCGGAATCGTGCTCAAAATAGGGAACAGGTGTAGTTGGATACGTTCCGTACGAAAAATTAGAGTGCGTAGTTGAGACGCGAACTCCCGTGGCTTCCTCCAATCTGGCGAGCGTCGGCTACGATACCGACGACGAAACGCTCGAAATCGAGTTTCACAGCGGCGGCGTCTACCGGTACGCGGACGTTCCGCAGGCGGTCTATCAGGAACTGCTCAGCGCCCGGTCGCACGGGTCGTACTTCCACGAGAACATCCGAGGCAAGTACGACTATCGGCGGATTCGATAGAAGTTGTCAACACTCGATGATTCCATCGTCCTCCGATTCGGGAACGACCAACTGGCCATCGAGTGCGGTCGTCGCCCGGCCACCGACCCTTACGCTATCTTCAGTCGCACGCACGCGAACGTACCCGGGTCGGTCGAGAAAATGCCCCTGTTCCAGTCGCAGTTCCTCGGGGAACTCGTCGAAGGCGTCTGTTTCGCGCAGGAAGGCACCGACCGCGCCGCTGGCGGTTCCGGTAACCGGGTCTTCCGGAATCCCGGCTAGCGGGGCAAACATCCGCCCGTGGAGCGTCGATTCGGCGTCGATGGCGTCGAAGGAGAAGGCGTAGATTCCGACCGCGCCGACTTCCTCGCACAGTTGCTCGACCGTCGCTATATCCGGCTCCGCGCCGCCGAGGTGTTCGAGGAAGTTGACTGGAATCACGAGATACGGCAGGCCGGTCGAAGACACAGCCATCGGGATATCCGCGCCAACGTCCTGAAGCGCCGCCGGGTCGATGCCGAGCGCAGTGCCGACTCGGTCGTATTCGAGTTCGACCGGTTCGATTTCCGGTTCGTTTTGGCTCATCCAGACCGTGTGGTTTTCCTCCACCTCGATGTCCAGCACGCCGACTTCCGTTTCGAGGGTGTGCGTCCCCGGCGACAGTTCGCCGTCCTCCAGCAGGTGAACGTGCGATGCGATAGTCGCGTGGCCGCAAAGGTCGATTTCCGTGGACGGGGTGAAGAACCGAACCCTGCGGTCTGCCTCCTCGCTTTCCGAAAAGAAGGCCGTCTCGCTGACAGAAAGTTCACGGGCGATGGCCTGCATCTGGTCGTCGGTTAGGTCGTCCGCGTTCGGGACGACGCCCGCCGCGTTTCCGGCCAGCGGTTCGTCAGTGAAGGCGTCCACGAGGAGGGTTCTGACTGTTTGCATGTCGGAGTGGTTGGTTGCTGGTGGGTTTAATTCTGCGTTCGACAGTTTGGTGGTTCGAGAATGAGGTTAGGAACTGGTGACGACGTACGGACGCCAAGACGAAATCAGCGATACGAACGGGAGATTGGTAGAGGTTTGTCGGTTGCAAGTCACGACACCAACCAACCGCCATGGCGCGAGGTCTTCGTGAGCAACAGAGAAGCGAGCGAATGGCTTGTCAGAACTTGCTCTGACAGCGGATGACCAGAACGACTGAAACGAGTGGCGGGAATCAGTTGGGGAGAGAGTGGCCCGTTGTAGTGCGGAGGCGGTACTTGGAGTCGGCAACAGCTAGCGACTCGGAAACAAACTCTTCCCAATAAAATCCATCCAACCGCTTCCTCGAAACGATCTTCAAAAACCATCGAACTGTGAAAATCCGCAAAAAGACCGAACCCCAACTACTCGCTGTTGAGAACGTAGCCACCGTCTACGTCCACGTCGAACGCATCACCAGCGGAGTCGGGAACAGTGAACGTCAACCGAACGTTTCGGAGATACCGATTGCCGCGGACATGCTCTTCGGCCAATTCAAACGTGGTTCGGTCGCCATCGACGGATAACCATGCCGTTCCTTTCGCACTGCCGGACACTCGCGCGGTCGCCGAAACCTGTTCGCCGGGCGAGGGTGACCCCGAAATCGAGAAGGACACCAGCGAGAGTTGCGGCGTTCCGACCGCGACAGAGACGGTTTCGGAAAGCGTCTCTCGGTAGGTGGCTGAATCGTCCCCGCCACCTCCACCACCGCCGGTGCCGTCATCGCCGCCATTGCCGGGATTGCCTGTCCCATCATCGCCACCACCGCGTCCGCCGTCTCCGCCTCCATTGCCACCATCTCCTCCACCGCCGTCCCCGCCGTTACCATTTCCTCCATCTCCGTCGCCGGGTTCGTCGGTCAACAGTTCGACGCCCAACTCGGCTTCCACGTTGCCGATTTTGTTGAAAATCGTCTGGCGCGACGACCCGGCGAAGAGCAGGCCGACGAGTTCGCCGGACGAATCGAGGAAGACGGGCGACCCGCTGTCGCCGCCCTCCGACATCGCGCCCGCGATGCACTGGTCGCGGAGGGTGAGCGTTCCGGCGTCGCCGAACCGAACCCGGACGCTCGCGCTGGTGGCCTTGACTTGGCTCTGCGTGACACCGGTCGTTCGCCCGGTTTTCGTAACCGTCTTTCCTTTCAGTGAGCGGTAGTCCTCGCGCCGGACGGTGGTCGGCCACGAGTCGTCCAGTTCGTGGTACTCGGCGGAGTCCTGTTCAGGGTCGATAGACCGCGCCGCAACATCGACCACCGCGCCGTCTTCGACGGTAACGTAGCCCAGCAGTTCGCCAGTTTTGTCGTCCGGAAGGCTCCCGCCGTCGGTCGGCGAGGGTTGGATGATGGGCTCGCCGAACTCGGCGTCGTTGATTCGTGCGTAAACGTGGTTGTTGCTCAGTCGGACGAGGTCGCCCTCGGAAACCGCGTCGCTCCAGTTCGCCGTCGAGGTGTCGGTGATTCGGGCGGGGTACGGTCCGGCGGTGGCCGCCGACTCCTTCGCGTTGATTTCGCTGACGCCGCCGCCGACCGGTCGGTGGCGCTCCTGTCGGTCTGCCTGCGCCTCCGGCATGGATTCGACGCGCGAGAGCGCGTCGAATCCATCGCGCTCCTCCTCGAATCCCGCGTCCTCAACTTCGAGGTTCACGTCGGAGACGCGCAGTTTCACGTTGTCCTCGTCGGCGAGTTCGCTATCCGGGAGTTTCTGCGAGACGAACACCGTGAGGGTGTTCGTCTCGTCGTCGTACTCGACGCCGAGGACGTTCTTGCATTCGAGCAGGTCTTCGTAGTCTTCGGTGTGGGACATGGCTATGGTTGCTAGTTCGGCATCGACTTCTAAAGTACTATTCCCTTAAATATTAGTATAAAATTATGGATAGTACGGTTCGTTTGAAAACCGGAGCACATCGGCGATGACGAGCAGGAACCCGAAACCCACCTGTAAACCGTTAAGTGGCACGCGCCGCGACTCTCCGGTAGCATGAGCGACCTGCCGGACGATTTCAAATGCACGATTACCAACTGGGACTACATCTACGGCCTCTGCAGGGACGTGAGTGAGCAGGTGAAAGTCTCCGACTTCGAACCGGATGTCATCGTCGCACTCGCGCGCGGCGGGTGGTTCGCCGGGCGATGCATCTGTGACTTCCTCGGACTGGACGACCTGACGAGCCTCAAGATGGAACATTACGTCGGAACGGCCCAGAAATCGGGCGAACCCGAAGTTCGCTACCCGATGCCGGAAGGGAGCGTCGAAGGCAAGGACGTTCTCATCATCGACGACATCGCGGACACCGGCGGTTCCATCAAACACGCCGAAGAGTACGTCACCGACCGGGACGCCGGAGAGGTCAGAACGGCGACGCTCCAACTGCTCCAGACCAGCGAGTTCGACCCCGACTACGTCGGCGAGAAACTCGAAGAGTGGGCGTGGATAGTGTACCCGTGGAACTTCATCGAGGACATGATAGACGTGACCAGCGGCGCGCTGGACAGGGCAGACCAAGAGGTGTTCACGAACGAGGACGTTCGCCACTACTTGAACGAGTACCACGACGTAGAGCGCATCCAGATGGAAATCGCGCAACCCGACCGACTGGACGAGGTGCTGACCGAGATGGTTCGGCGCGGTCTGTTGTCGCGCAAAGACGGCGAATGGCGACTGTTGGAAAAAGCGACCGGCGGGCAGTAACCGTCAAAGCCGATTTTCCGTTTCGTCCGTTCAATCCCCGAGCGTCGGTTCCGTTTCCGTGTTCACGACGACCGACATCTTCCACGTTCCACGGAGGAACCACGCGACGGCGGCGATTGCGCCGACGATATCGCCCAGCGCGACGGCGACCCAGATTCCGGTCGGCCCCCATCCCTCCACGAAGACGAGGTAGTACGTCGCGGGAACGCGGGCGACCCACAGCGTCAGCATCGAAAACACCAGCGCGGTTCTGGTGTTGCCAGCGCCGCGGAACGCGCCGAGGATGACCTGCAACACGCCCATGAAGACGAACATGGGAGCCATGATGCGGAGGTAGTCGCTCCCATGCTTGATGGTTTCTGCGACCCGCGGTTCGTCGGCGGAGAGGAACACCGAAACGAGCGGTTCCGGGACGAAGAAGGCGACGAGCGCCACTACGAACATGACACCTGCGACCAACCCACCAGCGAGACGAACCGAACGTTCAGCGCGGTCGGGTCGCTTCGCGCCGAGGTTTTGTCCGACCATCGTGTTGGTCGCCTGCCCCAGTCCCATCGCGGGCAGGAAAACGAGCGAGGATAGACGATTGCCCAGTCCATAGGCTGCGACGACGGCGGGCGGGAACGTCGCCACCATACCTGTGAGAATGACCATCGCCATCGAACTCGTAGACTGTTCTGCCGCGGTCGGCACACCGAGTTTGACGATTTCGCGAATTCGGTCGAAATCCGGCTTGAGGTGGTGTAATTCCACCTGTGGCCCGGTGTCTGTGCCGAAGATGACGTACAGTCCCAAAATCGTCGCAAGTCCCCGCGAGAGAACGGTCGCTATCGCTGCACCCTCGATTTCCATCCCCGGAATCGGCCCCAATCCGAAGATGAAAATCGGGTCGAGAACCACATTTATCAGGACGCTAACGGCCATGATTCGCATCGGCGGTTTCGTCTCGCCGTAGCCCTGCATGAGTGCGGAAAAGACGAAAAAGCCGAAGAGAAACGGCGCACCGAGGAAGAAAACACGCATGTAGTCGGCAGCCATCGGAATGATGACCGCAGCGGTTCGCTCGTCCGCGGGCAGAAGCGAAAGCATCGGGTCAACGAGGAAGTAGCCAACGACGGCGATGCCGACCGCCATGATGGAGACGAACGAAAGCGTTTGGCCCGCGACCGCGCTTGCTTCTTCGTCGCCGCCCGCACCAGTGTGTTGTGCGACGAGGATGCTCCCGGCGATTGTGAACCCGCCTCCGACCGAGATGAGGAAGAAGATGAGCGGAAAAGCCAGCGAGAGTGCGCCGACCGCGTCGGAAGACAGCGCACCCAGCCAGAACGTATCGGCGATATTGTACGTAACCTGTAACAGCTGAATAACGACGATGGGCCACGCGAGTTTCACCATCGGGCCGACGAGCGACCCTTCTGTGAGTCCGCTGGCAGAGCGCGTAGAAGGCATGAAACGTAATGAATCAGTAATACTACTTTAACTCTCGTACTGCGTGTTGGCACGTAGCATAACCTGTGTGGATAGCAAAATAAAGTCCTGTTCGGCGAAATCATCTCACGAATCAATCCGAGACGAACCCGTGTCGTTTAGGTGACTGCCGAAACCATCTTCTCCTATGATTGGCTTCATCGGTGGAAGCGGCATCTACGAGGCACTGCCACTCGAAAACACCCGCGAAAAAGAAGTGACCACGCCGTTCGGCGAACCGAGCGCGCCCGTCACCATCGGCGAAATCGCTGGGAAAGAAGTCGCGTTCCTGCCCCGCCACGGTCCGAAACACCAGCGGACACCCACCGAGGCGCCGTACCGGGCGAACATCTACGCGCTGAAAGAACTCGGCGTGGAGCGAATTTTGGCCAGCAACGCAGTCGGAAGTCTGCGCGAGGAACTGCCGCCGCAGACGCTCGTGATTCCCGACCAGATTTTCGACCGGACGAAACACCGAACCCCGACGTTCTTCGGCAGTGGTATGGTCGTTCACATGCCCTTTGCCGACCCGTACTGCCCGCACATGGTGGAACACCTCTCGGAATCGAGCGCGGAGGCGACCGACGCAGACCACCACTCCGGCGGCACCTACGTCTGCATCGAGGGACCGCAGTACTCGACGCGTGCGGAAAGCGAGTTCTACCGCGACCAAGGCTTCGAAATCATCGGCATGACGGCGATTCCGGAGGCCAAACTCGCCCGAGAAGCCGAGATGTGCTACGCGACGGTGGCGGGCGTCACCGACTACGACGTGTGGAAATCGGACAGCGAAGTCACCTTGGAAGAAGTGCTCGAAAACGCCGCGGAGAACGAGGACGCCATCAAGCAAGTCGTGGAACACGCGATTCGGAACCTGCCGGAAGAGCGCGACTGTGACTGTGGCCACGCCTTGGAAGGCACCATCAACACCCCGACGGACGCGATTCCGGAAGAGAAACGCGACGAAGTCGAACTGCTCGCCGGACAGTATCTGGACTGAACTTTGGGACACCGCCGGACGAGCGCGCCGTCTGGCGCGCTCGTCCGAATCACGACGACCGACTGATCGATTTTTGGACTGAAATCGGAGTACTGGAAAGCCGCCAGAACCTGCCTTCCAACCGTTCATTTGGCGGGGCCGAGGGCAGTCGCCCTCGGCCCGCCTGCGGGCCTGGTGGATTTCGGGCGAGCGAGAAACGAACGACTGGAAGGAGTGAGTGACGAGCGAGGGCGTCGTTTGTGACTCGTGATTTCAACCGACGCAATTCACCCCCGGTCACGACTCGCCGAGATTCGAATCCATCACCACCTGCTGAATCGGCCCATCACGCAGTTTAAAACCAATTCAAGCAAACCCTCTAGCATGAACGACGAAACGCTGACGATGACTCCCGGGCCGACTGCAATTCCGGAGGATGTCCGAAACGCGATGGCGCAACCCGCGATGAATCCCGACGTTGACCCCGAATTCGCGTCCTACTACGAAACTCTGCTCGACAAACTGGCGCGGGTGTACCAAACGGACGACGAAATGGTCATTTTGGGTGGTGAAGGAATCCTGGGATTGGAGGCCGCGGTAACTTCCCTCGTCGCGCCCGGTGACGACGTGCTCTGTCTCGGCAACGGCCTCTACGGCGACGGCTTTTCGGACTTCGTGGAGATGGCTGGCGGAAATCCGGTTTCGCACAGCATCGACTACACTGAGGGGTTCGATGCGGACGAAGTCGCTGAATTGGTCGGGGAAAACGATTTTGCTGCCGCGACGATGGTTCACTGCGAGACGCCGACCGGACTGCTCAACGATTTCGACGAAATTCTTTCGACACTGCAAGATGCGGATGTTCTCACCATCGTTGACGCCGTGTCGTCGCTCGGCGGAACCCCGGTTCCGGTCGAGAATATCGACGTGTGCCTCGGCGGGTCACAGAAATGCTTCAGTTCGCCGCCCGGCCTGACCATGATGTCGGTCAGCGATTCGGCGTGGGCAAAAGTCGAGGAGACGGAACAAGATTCCTTTTACACCAGTTTGGAACCGTGGCACGACCCGGATTTTTCCTTCCTGCCGTACACCCATCTCGTCTCGAACTTGTACGCACTTGACGCCTCTCTCGACCGGATTTTGGACGAAGGACTGGATTCGGTGTTCGCCCGTCACGGGGAGATGGCGGAACTGTGCCGAGCGCGTGGGAAAAAACTCGGATTGGAACCGTTCCCCGGAACCGAATCGCTCTGTTCCCCGACCGTGACGGCGTTCGAAATCGAAGGGCAAGCGAAAGAAATTCAGCGGGAACTGCACGACGACCACGATATTCTCGTCGCCACCGGACTGGGCGAGATGGCAGACGACCTGCTTCGAGTGGGTCACATGGGATACAACGCGCAGGAATCACGAGTCGAGGGAACGATGGACGCCCTCGAATCGGTTCTGGAGTAACTCAATTCTCGATTATTTTCAGTGAAATCAGTCCGCGAGCAGTTCTGCGGTTTCTTCGTCTTCGCTTTCGTCTCCGTCCGCATCTCCTGTTTCGTTCTCCGCGCCCCGAGCGTCCTGCACCCAGAGGTCGCCGAACAGGTCGTCCTGTTCGAGCGTGAGAAAACTGCGATGGGCGAGAAACAGCAGTGCGAGATACGTTTCGACCCTGCTCGGGCCGACGCCGTCGATTTCTGCGTACAGAACCTCTGTCCGGCCCGCTTCGTACTGTGAGACGAGCACCGTCTGCACATCGTCGATGACTGATTCGATGTCCTCGTCGTGGGTCGTGCCGGTCACCTCGGATTCGGTCGGCTCGTCGTCGAACCGCATGTCGTCGCCGGAGTGGTAATCGAGGGTTTGCGTTCCTCGTTGGAATCCCTGCGGCGAGCTGCTGGTGTCGTAGGTTCTGGATTCTTTCCACCACGACCCGCGCTCTCGTTCGCGCAGGTCGCGCACGAGTTCGTCCAGCGTTTCCGGATTGCCACGGGCTTGTTTGCGGTCGAGTCGGCGCTCCATCTCGTCTTCGAGCGAGGATACGGGGTCGAAGCCGCCGTCGTCCATGCTGTCCATGGCCATCGGCGCTTCCCACGGTTCGAGTTCCTCTTCCTCGGGTTCGTCGTCCGCGAGAAGTGCGTCGCTCTTCATCCGGAGCAAAACACTGGCGTAAAAGAGCGCCCGCCCGGACGTTCGAAGGTCGGCCTCGTCCAGTCGCGCGAGGAATTTGTCCGTCACCTCGACGATGTCGATGTCCCAGGGTTCTATTTCGCCGTCTTCGGCGAGTTGGACGAGCAGTTCGACGGGTTCGACTTCTTCGTCGTCCGCGGTGCGCTCGTCGGGCAAACTCTCGGAAGCAACTCCATCAATCATCCGCGGGCACCTCCTGTTCCCCGTCAAGCCGGATGCCGGTGACACTGCTCACGTTGTTGCCCTGCATCGTCACACCGATTGCGCGCTCGGAGCGTTCGAGCATCGCCGAGCGATGCGAGACGACGACGAACTGGGCGTCACCGGCGAGTTCGTCAACCATCTCGCCGACGCGCTCCGCGTTGACGGCATCGAGGAAGGCGTCAACCTCGTCCAGCGCGTAGAACGGCGCGGGATTGTACCGCTGGATGGCGAAAATGAACGCGAGCGCGGTGAGCGATTTCTCGCCCCCGCTCATCGCGTCGAGTCGCTGAACCGGCTTGTCGCCGGGTTGCGCTTTCATCGTCAGGCCGCCGTCGAACGGGTCGTCCTCGTTTTCGAGGAACAGTTCGCCCGACCCCGCCGAGAGGCGCGTGAAGATGTCCCGGAACTGGGAATCGATGGCGTCGAAGGCCTCCATGAACGTCTCCTTTTTCTGCGATTCGTAGGAGTCGATTCGTTCGCGGATGCCGTCCCGTTCCTCAACGAGTGTCGCCTTGCGCTCTTTCAGGTCGTCCAAGTCGCTCTCGACCTCGTCGTATTCGTCGATTGCGAGCATGTTGACGGGTTCGAGCGCTTCCATCTGGCGTTCGAGTCGGTCAATGTTCTTCCGAACCTCGTCGTGGTCGGGAACGTCCTCGGGGTCGTACTCGCCGACCTCCTCGCGGAGTTCGGCGACATCCTCTTCGAGACGATTCGCGCTCCGTTTGAGGCTTTCGAGACGATTTTCGACCGCCTCAACTTGCGACTGCTGTTCGTCACGTTTCTCTTTCGCCTCGGCGAGTTCCGATTTCAGTTCGGAACGCTCCTCTTTGAGTTCCGCGAGTTCGGATTCGAGTTCCTCGACCGCTTCGCGCTTCGATTCGAGGGTTTCCTCGCTGTCCTCGATTTTCCCTTCGAGTTCCGAAATGCGCACTTCCTGCTCGGACTTTTTGTTCTGCGCTGATTCGATGTCGTCGTGCAGGCTGTCGATGGCGTCTTCGGCGTACTGCTTTTCCAGTTGCAGTTCGTTCAATTTGCCGTCCAACCCGTCCATCCGGTCTTCCAACTCGTCGATTTCGACTCGGATTTCGTCCGCCTTGCTCGACAACTCGGGAATCTTCGAGTCGGCGAGTTCGGCTTCGAGTTCGGAAATGTCGTCTTCGATGTCCGAGATTTCCGCCTCGTGAGCGGAAATCTCGGTTTCGAGTTCCTGCATTCGGTCGTTGACCGACTCGCGTTCGTCCTGTATCTCCTCGATTTCGGCTTCGAGCGACTCCATCTTGTTCTCGATGGATTCGATTTCACCTTCCTTTCGCTCGATGTCGTTCTCTATCGTGCGGACTTGGTCGGTTGCATCGGTTTGCCGGTCGCGCGCATCGTCCAACCGGTCTTCGACGCCGTGGATGGATTCCCGAACCGACTGGCGCTCTTCCTCCAACTCGTTGATTTGGCGGGCGACACGCTCCAACTGGCCTTTGCCGGAGGCCGAGAACGAGTAGCGCGAACCGCTGGTCGAACCGCCGGTCATCGCCCCGCTCTTTTCGACCAGTTCGCCGGAGAGCGTGACCAGACGGAAGTCACCCATCAGTTCGCGGGCGGTTTCCATGTCTTCCACGACTAGGGTGTCGCCGACGACGTAGGAGAAAATGCCCGAGTACTCCGAATCGAAGTCGATGAGGTTGTAGGCGAAATCGACCACGCCGGGCATGTTCGGCACCGACGGCAGACGACGATTCTGCATCTTCGTAATCGGCAGAAAGGTCGCACGACCAGCATTTCTGCGCTTTAAGTATTCGATACAGCGCTGGCCGACGCTGTCGTCGTCCACGACGACCTGCGACATTCGGCCACCCGCCGCGGTTTCACAGGCGGTGGCGTACTGCTGACCGACGCTTCCGAGTTGTGCAATCGTGCCGTGGACGCCGTCCAGACCGCCGTTCAGAATCGTGGAGACGGCCCGGCCATACGAGGAATCGCCGCTCTCTTGCGCGCGAGCGTCGAGTTCGGCGTACTTCTGCTGTTTCGACTGTAATTTCTTCTCGACCGAATCGAGGTCAGATTGGAGTTCCCGCTTTTCGGCTTTCAGGTCGTCCACCACGTCGCCGATTTGGTCGGCGTTTCGCTCGGCTTTCAGCAGTTCGTCCGCGAGGTCGTCCAGTTCGGTTTCGATGTCCGGGATTCGTTCGTGGGCGGAGTCGAGTTCGGCTTGTTTTTCGTCCACCGCGTCGGCGCGTCGTCTGGCCTCGTCCAGCAGGCGGTCTTTCTCGCGCTGGCGCTCGTTTTTCGCGCTCTTTTCGTCTTCGAGTGCGTCCTTTTTCTCGGCGAGGTCGGCTTTCACCTCGTCGTACTCGGTATCGACGTTGTCTATTTCGTCCTCTATTTCGGCGAGTTCGGATTCTTTCGTGCCGATTTCGCCTTTGACCGAAGCCTTCTCGATTTTGATGTCACGGATGTCGCTGTCCAGTTCATCGACTGTCTCCTGTTTGCGGTCGATTTCGACGAACGACTGTCGCCTGCGGTTTTCCGCGTCCTGAATCTTCTCCTCCGCGGATTCGATTTTGTCTTCGAGGCGCGAAATTTCGCCCTTGACCTCCTCAATTTCGCTCTTGATGGCGAGCTGTTCGTCTTCGCCTTTGCGCTCGATTTCCGTGTTGAGCTCTTCCAGTTGGTCTTCCAGACGGACGACTTTGCCCTGTCGCTCGTCTAGTTCGCGCTGAAGGGAGACGAGCTCGTCTTTCCTGCTCTCGATGTCGTCTTGGGTGTTTTCGAGGTCGGCCCGTTTCTCTTCGAGTTCCGCGGCCTTCAGGTAGCCTTCGTACTCCTCTTTTTCCTCGCGGAGTCCCTTGTATTCGAGCGCAGTTTCTCGCTCGTCACGAAGTTGGTCGAGTCGGTCGTCCTTTTCTTCGATGCGAAGTTCGGCCTCCTCGACGCGGTCTTTGACGACTTCGAGTTCTTCTAACGCGGCGTCCTTCTTCGCGTCGAACTCCGCGACGCCCGCGATTTCGTCGATGATTTCCCGGCGTTCGTAGGGCGTCATGTTGATGATGCCGGTCACGTCGCCCTGCATGACGACGTTGTAGCCCTCCGGCGTCACGCCCGCCTGTGCCAGCAAATCCTGAATGTCGGAGAGATTGACCGACCGCTCGTTCAGATAGTAGTACGAGTAGTAGTTGTCCTCGGTCTGTTTCACTCGGCGCTTGATGGTGATTTCGTCGGTGTCGCCGACGTTGTCCGTTCCGGCGGCGTTGACGACCTGTGTCCGGTCGAGTGTTCCATCGGAGTTGTCCAGAACGACCTCGACGGAGGCTTCGAGCGGGCCGTTGTTCGTGCCCTCACCCTCGTCGTGACCGGGGTTGTAAATCAGGTCGGTCAGTTTCTCGGCGCGGATGCCGCGCGTTCTGGCCAGTCCGAGCGCGAAAAGGACGCTGTCGATGATGTTGCTCTTGCCGGAACCGTTCGGCCCCGTAACCACGGTGAAGTCCTCGTAAAACGGGATTTCGGTCTTCCGGCCGAAGCTCTTGAACTTATCGAGGACGAGCTTTTTGATGTGCATGGGTTGCTCGTAGGAGAGGGTAGCCCCTACGCCACGATGATGTCGTCGCCCAGTCCGGACGTACCCTCGTCGTTATCGTCTGTTTCGTCCTTGGACTCCTCGGTTTTAGCCTCTTCGACCTCGTTCGATTCGTTCGATTCCTGCTCGGCCTCCAACTCGCGGAGTCGCTGATTAGCGTCCACGAGTTCCTCCGTCAGTCCGCGAATCGTCGCATCGAGTTCTTCGACCCGTGATTCCAGATTTGCGATTCGGTCGCGCTGGCTAGTCATATCACGTATGCGTCACGGTTTCCTCATAAAGGTGCGTCAGACACGCGGCAGACACGGGAAAGATTCAGGCCGATGCACTATATTTCTCTTCCCAACTATCGAACTTCGAGAACGGATACACAAAACATATTATTGTGGACGAGTGGAAACGAACGAGATGGGGAGAGACAACTGGACACGACGCTCAGCCCTCCGGTACTGCGGTTTGGGCATCGCCGCGCTCGGCGGTTGTGTCGGCGGAGAGAGCGACCACCAGATAGGAGAAAACAGAAAGTCGGGAGACGAAACAGGAACGACCGAAACCGAGACGGAAACGACTTTCGACGACGCAGGAGATTCGGACGAAACGGAAGAGTCGAACACCGAAGACGGGGCAGATTCGTCCGATACGCACCCGGTGAAACTTGCAATCAACAGTTATGCGAGCAGCGAACACACGGTGACAGTGACGGCGATGAAGGGAGATTCGTCGGTGCTGGACGAAACCGTCACGCTTCCGATAAACGGCATGGTGACATTCGATGACGCGCTAGCCGTTCCGAGTCAAGGTTCGGTGGAGTACGAAATCAGCGTCTCGGTACAAGGCGGCGCGACGGCGACTGAGGCGTTCACGATAAAGAGCAGTCACGACATACACGCAATTTCGGCGGTCGTCATGTCCGCGGACAGCATTCGTTGGGGAACAAACGCCCACTGAACGTCCGCACCGCTGAACGCCGCCTGGTCGACTCATTCCTGCGAGACGACCCATCCCGTAGGTTTTTAACTTGTACCGAACCAACCAGTTAGCAATGACTGCTCAGGCTGTCCAAGAGGGCGAACACGTGGCCGTTATCGGCCTCGAAATCCACGTCCAACTGGAGACGGACACGAAGATTTTCTGCGGCTGTTCGACCAACCAAGACGACCCCGAACCGAACACCTACACCTGCCCGGTCTGTCTCGGCCTTCCGGGTGCCCTCCCGGTGCTGAACGAGGCGGCTGTCGAGTTCGCCGTCAAAGTCGGCAAAGCAATCGACGCCGACATTCCGGAAGAAACCCGCTTCCACCGTAAGAACTACTTCTACCCCGACCTTCCGAAGGGCTTCCAGATTACGCAGTACGACGCGCCGATTTGTCAGGACGGGGAACTCGAATTCCAACACAAGGGCGAAACCCGAACCGTCGGCATTCACCGCGCACACTTAGAAGAAGACCCCGGCAGTCTCCGGCACGTCCGCAACGGCAGTGGAAACATCGACACCCGAACCACCGGCATCGACCGGGCGGATTACACGCTGGTCAACTACAACCGCGCCGGAACGCCGCTGATGGAAATCGTCACCGACCCCGATTTCCGGAAACCGGGCGAGGCTGTCGCCTTCCTCGAAAAACTAGAGGAGGTGCTCGAATATCTCGGCATCTTCGATTCGACCCGCGACGGCAGTCTACGCGTTGACGCAAACCTCTCGCTGGTTCCCGGCGAGGACGTAAACGGCGACGGTTCGATTTCTGACGACGTGCTGGCGGAGGCAAACCGAACCGAAGTGAAGAACATCTCCAGTCACAAGGGCGCAGAAAGCGCGCTGGCATACGAGGAGAGTCGCCAGCGAAACCTCATTCGACGCGGAAAAGCGGTCGAACAGGAGACGCGTCACTTCAACGAAACGCACGGTTCGACCGTCTCGATGCGGTCGAAGGAAGAGGAGAAGGACTACCGCTACTTCGCCGAAGCAGACCTCCCGCCACTGCAAGTGAGCGACTGGAAGGAGCGACTCGAAATCCCGGAACTGCCCGACGCCCGCCGCGAGCGATTCCGCGACGAATACGACCTGAGCAAGGAAGCCGCGAGCAAACTCACCTCCAGCAAACAAGTCGCGGACTTCTACGAGGAGGTGGCCGAGGAGTTCGACCCCGACCTCGCCGCAGCGTGGGTCGCCGACAGCCTCCTCGGCGAACTCAACTACCGCGACATGGAAATCACGGATGTCGAAGAACGACTGGGCGAGTTCAAGACGCTCATCCGCCTCGTCGCCGAGGACGAGATTACTGCGAAGAACGCCGAAGAAACCGTCCTGCGCGAGATGCTGGACGAGGGCGACGACCCCGAAACCGTCATCGACCGGGAGGGACTCGGCAAGGCAGACTCGGGCGAAGTCGAACAAGCTGTCGAGGAAGCCATCGAGGAGAACCCAGACACGGTAGAGGACTACCACGCAGGAGAGGGCGGAGCCATCAACTTCCTCGTCGGACAGGTCATGCAGAAAACCGGTGGGAGTGCCGACCCCGGTTCCGTGAACGGCATGCTCCGCGAGCGACTAGACGAAGAGTAGAAATTGCGGTTGCGGTGGTGGGGCCTCGTTTGGATGTCAGAGAAAACGACTCGCTTCGGTCGGTACGGGAAATACGTTCACAGTCTATCGTAGATTACGAGGCGTTCGCGCCGGTCGTCCATCGTGAGGCAACGGTGTTTGCCACCCACCCACCGACGCGACCGAATCCCAGACCGAATACGGGAGCGATACACAGAATCGTCCCACTGGCGAGGACGAAGAATACGACTCTGGAGAGCGGCCATGCCGCAGTCGTACTACTGGCCGCAGTGCTGACTACTGTCACAATGAACGTGAGCACTCCGAGGACGCCGCCGAGGAAACCAGCACGGAGTCCGGCCCCATCCGGGTCTGTCGAACGGATTACGGCGATGACTCCCGCGATGAACGCTCCGATTGTCATGATGCACCCACCGATGGTCGCCTCCGAGTTCGGCAGCCAGGTTAGAACCGCAGCGACGGGTAGCGAGGCTAATGCGCCGATGAGCGCGACACCCTAAACAGTGGGAAGAGTACGGACGCGGAGAGATAGCACCATATTCGTTTTCGAGAATTATTTGGGGAAAATCATATAGTTTTCGTAGGTTCGGCGGCGGGAGCGTTGCAGAATTGACCGAGGTTCCCAAACTGATTCAGACAAGTATTCTAAAATTAATTCTTTAAATTATAATTTTTTACTTCGAAAAAATATATTTCACTCTATGTGCGTGGAATAAATGCACCATGCCATCCAGACGTGACATACTCAAGAAAGCCGGTACATCAGGAGCAACAGCAATCACGGTCACGGGACTATCCGGGTCAGCATCCGCCGCGCCCGGTTCCATCCCATCGCACTATCTCGACCAGTATCAGGCGACGGGTGCCAACTACGGCATCGACTGGACGTACCTCGCGGGCGTCGGGTGGATAGAAACCCATCACGGCCAGTACGAGGCCGGTTGCGACGAGTCGTCGGCAGGCGCACGTGGCCCGATGCAGTTCATGCCCGCGACGTGGGATGCCTATGGCGTTGACGGCGATGGCGACGGCTACGCGAACATCTGCGACTATCAGGACGCGATTCCAGCCGCCGCAAACTACCTCACGGCCTCTGGCGCGCCGGAGAACTGGGACGACGCGCTGTACGCCTACAACCACAGTTGGAGCTACGTCAACGACGTGAAAGACGCTGCCGCCTACTATCGCGACCAATACGGCGGTGGCGGCGGCGGTGGGTTCGCCGACGGCGACCGAATTACGCCGACAGCCAACCTGAACACGCGCGAACAACCCGGAACCGACCAACCAATCGTCGCCACGATTTCGCCCGGCGAAGTCGGCGAAATCATGAACGGCCCGACCACGAAGGACGGCTACACGTGGTGGGGCGTCCACTGGCTCGACCGCAACGTGTGGGGCTGGTCGGTCGAGCAGTACCTCACCGACGCATAGACGGTCAATTCACCGTTTTTCGGGACAGAGAAAGTTCATTTGTGCATTTTCGTTAGTCCGCGGTGGCCGGTTTTCTCTCATCCTCAAGGACGCCGTGTCGCCAGCGGCCGAGGCTGAACCAGAGGACGCCCATGACGAACGAGACGATGGCCGAAATCGACCACGCCCACCAGAGTCCATCGACGCCCCACGCCAGTCCCGAGAGGGTGAGCGGGCCAAGTTGGAACGTCCAACCGTAGGCGAGGATGAGCGCGATGGGAAGGCGAAACACCCAGCGCGAGAGAAACGAGAGTGCCATCGCAACGCGGGTGTCGCCCGCGCCGCGGAAGCCGCCCTGAATCACCATCAGGCCGCCAAAGAAAGAGAGGAACAACCCGATAATGTGGAGGAAGTTGACGCCTTCCGCAACCACTGCGGGGTCGTCCGTGAACACTCGCATGGCGACGCCGGGGAACGCGACCATCAGGCCGCCCGCGGCGAAGAGAACCGCTAGCGTCCCGGCGGTCGCTTTCCACGTCACCTCCGCGGCTCTCTCGGGAGTTTCCGCGCCGAGGTTTTGTCCGACGCCGGTCGCGGTGGCTTGTCCGACCGCGCCCGAAATCGTCCACGAGACGGACATCAGTCGGACGCCGACGCCGTAGGCGGCGGTCGGAACCGCACCGAATCGGGCGACCAATGCGGCCATCGCCACGGCGGCGAAACTGCGGGCCGCACCGTCGATGGTCGCGGGATAGCCGATTTCCACGAGTCGTTTCAACACCGGCCAGTCCGGCGAGAGGTCTTCGAGTCGAAGCTGAATCCCCCAATTACCGCGGAGAAGCACGTACACGCCGACGACGGCCGCAAACACGCGAGCGATGAACGTGGCGACTGCCGCACCCTGCGTTCCCATTCCGTCAATCGGTCCCCAGCCGAGAATCAGAATCGGGTCGAGAATCACGTTCATCCCGGCAGAGAGCACCATCAACCACATCGCGGTTCGCGTGTCGCCCGCGCCGCGAAGCACGGCGCGGAAGACGAAAAAGAGGAACGTGAACGGAATGGAGAAAAACAGCACCTCGATGTACTGGAGGGCTTCGACGTACACTTGGCCTTCCGCGCCGACGAGGGTGAGCAGTGGGTGACGGAACAGGTAGCCGAGCGTGGCGAGGACAGTGCCAAGTAGAACTCCCAGAATCGTCGTCTGCGCGACGACGTTGTCCGCGGCGCGGTCGTTGCCAGCCCCGACGTGCTGTGAGACGAGGGCGACGGAACCGGCGGTGAGTCCCATGGCGAGGGAGACGAACAGCCACGAAGTCGGAAACATGAGCGAGACGGCGGCGACGGCCTCGGTGCTGACACGACCGACCCAGAACATATCCGCGAGATTGTAGAACGTCTGCAATAGATTCCCGACGACCAGCGGCCACGCCAAACTCGCCAGTTTCGGCGAAATCGAACCGGTGGTCATATCGACGCGACTCTGCGTTCGTCGGGACATGCGTGCGTCGTCACATTGGTCGAATGACCCTTAAACACACGTGTTCAGCCCATCCCCTGCCGGATTGTGCGATGTCACAGGGCGTTTTCGAAACGGTCGCCGAAGCCCGCAGAACAGTTAGTCGAGTTCGCGAAGGAGATGCTGAAATTCGCGGTGGTCGCCGAAATCGACGGCGTTGTCGATTGTGTCGCGAACCGTTTCCAGTTCGGCTTCGAGTGCGACGAACTCCTCGTTTTCTCGGAGTTCGTCCGCTGGATGTTCGGAGACGAGGCTCGCGTGTGTCGAGACGAGCGAAAAATAGCGCGAGAGGTCGTCCGCGTACTGCGCTCGGGAACGAAGTTCGTCCACCGTGGTTCGGAGTTGGTCTCCATCGACGGGTTTCGTGACGTACTCGTCGAACGCCATGTCGATGATGTCGTAGTCGGGCGCAACGGCGGTTATCATGGCGACTGGGCAGTCGTGGCCGCGGTCACGAATTGCTTTGAGGACGGCCTCGCCGTTCAATCCCGGCATCTTTCGGTCGAGAAGTACAACGTCGATTCTGTCGGCATTTTGGTCGAGAAAGGCGATCGCTTCCTCCCCGTCGTGGACTGTGTGCGTTCGATACGCGGAAAGCCACGCTTCGTACAAGTCAGTGACTTCGGTTTCGTCGTCTACAATGAGCACGCCGATTTCCTCTTCTCCAATCATATTTCAGACACTCTTATCGATGAATATCTCTTGGTCAATCATATACCTTTTGTTACAAATACTATTTTTGAAAATATGTTACAGAATTATGCAAAAGAGATTTTCTGACCAACAGGAGAAAACGTAAGGATGGCAACTGACCCGCGCGTTTCGGCGTCTTCGAACCGGATATTTCCGCCGTACTGGGTCATCATTACGTGGACGAAATAGAGGCCGAATCCAATAGAACCCGACGACTCCGAGGTGACGTTTCGGTCGAACACCGCCGATTTCATCTCGTCCGGAATACCGGGGCCGTCGTCCTCGATTTCGACGCGAATCGCGTCCTCGTTACGCCGTGCGCGAACCACAATCGAGGGTGAAGACTGGTCGTTGTGCTCGATGGCGTTCAACAGAACGTTTTCCAGCACTTCACCGAGGAGTTCGTCGCCGGAAACGCACAGTCCGTCTTCGATTTCCGCTTCGACGGTGACGTTCGGATACGTGTTTTGTATTTTCGTAACCTTGCATGAGAGCGTTTTCGAGAGCGAATGGGCAGTCAACGGCATCGACTCGGCGTTAGTAATCGTTTGGCTGGCGGAGCGCACTTTTTGGGTCAATTGGCCGATGTCCTCGCTCCAGTTTTGCACGGTTTCGAGATGTGGACGACCCGATTCGGTGACGTGTTCGGAGAGCAGTTCGAGGTTTCCGTTGATGACCGTGATTCCGTTCAGAATGTCGTGGCGCAAGACGCCGTTGAAAAACTCGATTTGGTCGGTTCGTTCCTCGACCATCGCCTGACTCTCTCGCAGTTCCGTCTCGCGCTGTGCACGGTTGAGTGCGGATTCGGTCGTCGTCGCCAGAATTTGTGCAAACCGCCGGTCGTGGTCGGTGAAAACGCGTTTTTCCGCATCACCTCCGATACCGAGAACGCCGTGTTCTCCCAACGGGAACAGCAGGACAGACCCGACTGGAAAATGTGTGTGCCACGCCGAAGAAAGGACGGCTGAGGACTCGTGAACCGCAGATTCACCGGATTCGAACACGTTCCAAACGGCGCTGTCTGACCGATGGAACACCATCTCTGCGTCGGTGCTGTCCGCCAGCGCGTCCGTCATGGCGACGGCACGAAGTTCAGTTTCACCGTCGTCTGGGAAGGCGATAGCCGAGTGGGGATGGTCTAACACCTCGTCCGCCGTTTCGACCGCGATTCGTGCGATTTCCTCACCGCGTTCCACGTCCATGAATCGCCGGGTCGCAGACTGGAGGGCACGAAGCGTTTCTTCGCGGCGTTTTTGCGCGGTTATCTCTCGAAGGACGAGGATGTCGCCGCGGCGAATCTCGTGATGGTCGTATATCGGCGTCAGTCGCGGGTCGTAGACGGCGGTTTCCACGAGGGTGTTGCCGTCGGCGGAGCTATCATTACTCACCGTTCCACCATCCGCCCGTGCGCGAGATGGAGAAAACGATTTGCCCGTCCAAACGGCATCGAGCAAGCCGGGGAGAGCCGATTCTATCCGTTCACCGACCGCCGTTTCCGAACCCAGCAGCTCCGCCGCCGCCGGATTGTGCTCGGCGATTCGTCCGTCCGTGACGACGATGACGGGGTCTTCCATTTCCGAGAGGACGACTTCGGTGGCGAGGGGTGCCACGTCGAGGAAGTCGTATCGAAACAGAGCGAGGGCGATGAACACGCCGCCGACGCTGAAAAAGACCTGCGTCAGATTGAGGGTCGCGTTCGGAATGAGCAGTGCGGAAGCGCTGGTTCCGAGCAGTGGGAACAATCCCGCGATAACGACGGCGACCGTCTGCTTTCTGTACAACCTGTCCGCCTGGACGAGAAACGCGGTCAGGAAGACGAACCCCGTGAGGACGACGACGAGTAGATAGATAACGTGGAAATAGAACGTCTGCGTGTGAGAAACGGAAAGCGTCGTCAGACCACCCATCGGCACGACGCGAGCAGTTTCGTTCGTAAAGCCGTGGAGAGGGCTGACGAATGAGAGAGCGATGTAGACGACGGGTTCCGCCCAGATGAGTGGCACCGTCGCCGCGGTCAGCCAATCGTTTCGTCCGGTGTATTCGAGCGCGAAGGTCAGCCAGAGTACCGGAACCGCCGTCGCGCAGACGCCGACGAACGACGCCCAAAAAATAGTCTGCGAGCGCGTCGAGCTGGTGAGAAAGAGCAGAGAGAAGGTGCACCATCCAGTGACGGCGACCATAAGCGATGCGAACGAAATCGCACCCGGAACGTCTCGGTTCGACCATGCGTGTCGCGCGAGAAGGAAACCGGTCGCTCCGCCGACCGCCGTTCCGGAGAGCACGACACCGCCGAAGAGAGTAGCCGAGTCGAACATTACAGAATACATTCTTGTACGAATACGTTACACATAGCCGTTTCTTCCATTATCAGACGGGATAATCGGATATCGACGACGCGACGCAAAAGCAGCCTTTGTGCGCAATCTTCGTCTGGCGAAACGTTTACCAGCGCGATAGCCGTAGCCGAGGGCGATGACCGACGCGAAACGGGGTGGTGTGTGAGTGGAACTCATCATCACCGAGAAGGACAATGCCGCGCGCAGGATCGCCGACATCCTATCCGGCGAGAGCGCAGACGCCGAGCGACAAAACGGCGTCAACGTCTACAAATGGGGCGGAAAGCGCTGTATCGGCCTGTCGGGCCACGTCGTCGGGGTCGATTTTCCGCCGGAATACAACGACTGGCGCGACGTGGAGCCGGTCGAACTCATCGACGCCGACATCGAGAAACAACCGACGAAAGAAAACATCGTTCGCACGCTTCGACTGCTGGCACGGGACGCGAGTTGCGTAACGATTGCAACTGACTACGACCGCGAGGGCGAACTCATTGGAAAGGAAGCGTGGGAACTCGTCCGCGAGGTGAACGAGGACGTGCCGATTAATCGGGTTCGGTTCTCCTCGATTACGGAAAACGAAGTCACCTCTGCGTTCGAGAATCCCGACGAACTCGACTTCGACCTCGCCGCGGCGGGCGAAGCACGCCAGATTATCGACCTCATCTGGGGTGCCGCGCTGACCCGCTTCCTCTCGCTTTCGTCCCGTCAACTCGGCAACGACTTCATCAGCGTTGGCAGGGTGCAGAGTCCGACGCTGAAGCTCATCGTTGACCGGGAACGCGAGATTCAGGCGTTCGACCCGGAGGACTACTGGGAGATGTTCGCCGACCTCAAGAAAGCGGAGGAAGAGTTCGAAGCCCAATACTTCTACCGCGACGAGGACGGCAACGAGGCCGAACGTGTCTGGGACGAAGAGACCGCGATGGAGGCGTACGAAACGCTTCGGGAGGCGACCCAAGCGACCGTCGAGCGCGTTTCACGGCGAACCCGAACCGACGACCCGCCAGCGCCGTTCAACACGACGCAATTCATCCGAGCTGCGGGCAGTCTCGGTCACTCGGCCCAGCGCGCGATGAGCATCGCGGAAGACCTCTACACGGCAGGATACATCACCTACCCGCGTACCGACAACACGGTGTATCCGGACGATTTAGACCCCAAAGAACTGCTGGACGAGTTCGTCGGAAACTACCACTTCGGCGACGATGCGGACAGTCTGCTAGAGCGAGACGACATCGAACCCACCGAGGGTGACGAGGAAACCACCGACCACCCGCCGATTCATCCGACCGAGGACATCCCGACCAAGGGAGAACTAAGCGACGACGAGTGGGACATCTACGAACTCGTCGTTCGGCGCTTCTTTGCGACTGTTGCAGAGAGCGCGAAGTGGGAACACCTCAAGGTGGTCGCCGTGGTGTCCGAGTTGTCGCTCAAGGCCAACGGAAAACGACTGCTCGAAGAGGGATACCACGCCGTCTATCCCTACTTCAACACCAGCGAGAATTTCGTGCCGAACGTCGAGGAGGGCGAAGTCCTCGACGTGACCGACACGCGAATCGAGGACAAACAGACCCAACCGCCGCGGAGATACGGCCAATCCAGACTCATCGAGAAGATGGAGAAGATGGGAATCGGGACGAAATCGACCCGCCACAACACCATTCAGAAACTGTACGACCGCGGCTACCTCGAAAACGACCCGCCGCGGCCGACGCGTCTCGCGCAGTCGGTCGTCTCCGCCGCGGAAGATTATGCCGACCTCGTGGTGAGCGAGAGCATGACCCGCGAACTGGAGGAGGACATGACCGCCATCGCAGAAGGCGAAGCCGATTTGGACGACGTGGCGGACTCCTCCCGTGAAATTCTCGCACGTGTGTTCGACGAGTTGGAGGAATCGCGCGAGGAAATCGGCAAGCAACTCCAACAGTCGCTAAAAGCCGACAAAACGCTCGGCCCATGTCCCGACTGTGGCGAAGACCTGCTCGTGCGCCAGAGTCGCAGAGGGTCGCATTTCGTCGGCTGTGACGGCTATCCGGACTGTACGTACACGCTTCCGCTGCCGAACAAGGGCAAGCCCCTCATCTTGGAGGAAACGTGTGACGACCACGACCTGCGCGAGGTGAAGATTCTCGCCGGGCGGGGAACCTTCGTCCACGGCTGTCCGCTGTGTAAAGCGGAAGCGGCCGAAGAAGCGGAAGACCGCGTCATCGGGGAATGTCCCGACTGTGGGGAGGAACACGGTGGCGAACTGGCCATCAAACAGCTTCAAACTGGTTCCCGACTCGTCGGCTGTACGCGCTACCCGGACTGTGACTACTCGCTTCCGCTCCCGCGCCGAGGAGATATCGAGGTGACCGACGAGAAATGCGACGAACACGACCTGCCGGAGCTCGTGGTTCACAACGGCGACGAACCGTGGGAACTCGGCTGTCCAATCTGCAACTACGAGGAGTTCAAACAGCGCGAGGAAAAGAGCGGCCTCGAAGTCATCGACGGTATCGGCGCGAAAACCGCCGAGAAACTCGCGGAGGTCGGCATCGAGAACGTAGACGACCTGAAAAGCGCCGAAGTCGAGTCGGTGGCGGAGCAAGTGAGCGGCGTGAGCGAAGACCGACTTCGTGGCTGGCAGGCGAAAGCGGACTAAGCAACGAACCGCGATTTTTCGATTTTTGTCGGTGACGAGCGGAAACTGGAGAGAATACTCGACAGCAACCGAGGAGACGCTTTGTGTCTCCGAGGGTGCGATAGGCCGGTGACGCAACCGCCGAAAATGGGCAATCGACATAACCGCCGAAAATCAGCAACTGATACAACCGCACGGGCTAGCAACTCACCGGAAGACCTACGGTCTTCCGAGCCATCAAAATCGAACACCGATTTTGAGACACCGCGAGCGAGGAGCGACAGCGACGAGCGAGCGGGCTGACGACTGAGCGGAGCAACGCGAAGCGAGGGAGGAGTGCTTTTGGTCCAGATTTTGCCAGGGAGATAGGCCGAAACCAGCGCCGTGCGGCGCTGGTCTCGGCTCCCGACCGCAGCAAAAAGTGGTGGTGCGTTCCGAAGCAGTTTTAGCCGACAGTTTTGAAAGGAACGCTATGACTGCGCCTTGGGACGACTGGGACCACATAATCAAACTCGACCCGGACAAGACCCTCGCGGGTGACGATACCTTCGAGGATGTCTGTGAGACGGGCACGGACGCCATCGAAATCGGTGGCACTCTCGACATGACGCGGGAAAAGATGCAATCCGTCATCGACGCCTGCGCGAAGTACGACGTGGCGCTGTATCAGGAACCGAGCAATCCGGCGGTCGTCGTGGACGACGAGGCACTCGACGGCTATCTCGTGCCTGTCGTCCTCAACGCGGGCGACATCGCGTGGATGACCGGGTTCCACAAGGAATGGGTGAAGATGAGCGACGTGGACTGGGACAGGACCGCCACGGAAGCGTACATCGTCATGAATCCGGACGCGAGCGTCGCCGAACTCACTGACGCGGACTGCGACCAGTCGGCGGAAGACGTGGCGGCCTACGCCGAAATCGCGGAGCAGATGTACGGCCAAGAAATCGTCTACATCGAATACTCCGGAACCTTTGGCGACCCGGAAGTCGTGGAGGCGGCACAGAAAAAACTGGACGAGACGGCGCTGTTCTACGGCGGCGGCATCCACGATTACGACTCGGCACACACGATGGCGAAACACGCGGACACCATAATCGTCGGCGACCTCGTTCACGATGAAGGTGTGGAGGCAGTCCGCGAAACGGTCGAAGGTGCGAAGGACGCGAAGAAGGCGCACGCGGAATCGGCGTAGGGGAAACGTTTTGACGCGGTTTGATGCGTTGGATGGTTCGAGCCGTAGTTACTTCTTCGCCGCCTCAAATGCCGATTGGAGTCAATAGAGAGCCTGAAAGCCGAGAATGGCCACCTCAAAAATATATGAACGGAATATTCATATATTCATGGAGTCGAGATACAGACGGGAAACAACATGTCCGTACTCGAAACGAGCGGTCTGACGAAATACTACGGCGAAACACGGGGTATCGAAGACCTCAACCTCGCTGTGGAGGAAGGCGAGGTGTTCGGCTTCCTCGGCCCGAACGGGGCCGGGAAGACGACGACGATTCGGACGCTCCTCGGCTTCATCTCCCCGACGGAGGGAACCGCGAGCGTGCTTGGCCGGAACGCCTGCGAGGAACGGGAACTCATCGAGGCAAAACATCACATCGGCTATCTGCCGAGCGACCCGGGATTCGACGAGGAGACGACCGGAACGAGATTTCTCGACTATCAAGCGTCGTTGAAGGGCGACGAACGACGTGACGAGTTAGTCGAACTGTTCGACCCGCCCGTCGAACGGAAAATCGAGGAGTACTCGCGCGGGAACAAACAGAAACTCGCCATCATTTCGGCGTTCATGCACGACCCCGACCTCGTCGTTATGGACGAACCGACTTCCGGCCTCGACCCGTTGATGCAGGACAGATTCTACGAGTTCGTCCAATCGGAACAGGAACGAGGGAAGACGATTTTCTTCTCCAGTCACATTTTGAGCGAAGTCCGCAAGGTGTGTGACAGGGTCGGCATCATCCGTGATGGCCGACTCGTGACGACGGAAGACGTAGAAACATTGCTCGACAGAAGCGGGAAGCGCGTCAGGGTGCGCACCGAAAGCAGCGTGGAACCGAGCGATTTCGACTTCGCAGGTGTCCACGACCTGAGCGTGGATGGCGAAGTTCGATTCACGTTCACCGGAGATTACGACACGCTCATCGACCATCTCGACCAGTACAGTTTGGTCGATTTGGACGTAGAGGAAGCGCCGCTGGACGAAGTATTCATGCGGTTTTACGGCGGTGAGGTCCATGCTTGAAATCGCTCGCTACGAGGGGAGAAAACGAGTGAAAGGGTCACTGGTGCTGGGCGGCCTGCTCGCCGTGATGTCGCTCGCGTTCATCGGGTTTTTCCCCTCGGTGACGAGTTCCGGGGTGGATTTGGACGCCTACATGGAGAGCATGCCGCCCGCACTTCAGGCGGCGTTCGGCGAAGCCTCGT
Organism: Haladaptatus litoreus; assembly: GCF_900156425.1. GTDB lineage: Archaea > Halobacteriota > Halobacteria > Halobacteriales > Haladaptataceae > Haladaptatus > Haladaptatus litoreus. The sequence goes on along the minus strand of NZ_FTNO01000001.1, from coordinate 289,296 downwards.
TGACGACGATAGAGGGCTTTCTGGCGATAGAGATTTACCAGTTCTTCTGGCTCCTGCTCCTCGGCGTCTACGTCGCCTACGTCGCAGGAGCGCTCATCGCGGCAGACGAGGAGCGCGACCGGATGGACGTGCTTCTCGCCGCGCCCGTCTCGCGGGTGAGCGTCGTCATCGAAAAGTTCTGTTCGCTCATCACGCCGATTGTCGTGGTGAACATCGCCGTCCCCCTCGCCGTCTTTGCGGGCGTCTTGCTGGTCGGCGAATCCATCGACCTGACCAATCTGGCGATGGTTCACCTCCTGTCGATTCCGTATCTGCTGGCCTGTGCCGCAATCGGACTCCTGCTGTCGGTCGTCGCCGGAAAAGCTGACCTCGCACAGCGCGGCGGATTGGGTGCGGTGTTCGGCCTGTTCTTGCTCGATTCGATTACCGAGGCGGCGGGAATGGGATGGGTCGGCGGACTCAGTCCGACGCACTACTACGACCCGACGGCGATTCTCGTGAGTGGGGAATACGACTGGATGGGTGCGCTCGTTCTACTCGCCGGAACCGTGGCGCTCGTGGCCATCAGTGCAATCGCCTTCAAGCGGAGAGACGTTCGATGAGGGGGTTCGACGAGAACCAGCGCGAACGAATCCGCGACGAGCTAATCGAAGCGGGGCGCGACCTGTTCGCCCAGTACGGCCTGCAGAAGACGACGATTGCCGACCTCACCGACGCCGTCGGCATCGCCAACGGAACGTTCTACCAGTTTTTCGACTCGAAGGAACTGCTGTACTTCGAGGCTATTCAGCGAGAGGGTCACGAAGTCGCCGATGAGATGATTGCCAACTCGCTCGGTGCCGAGGACGACCCGGAGCGTGCGATTCGAAACTTCCTGCATTCGTTGGTGGAGACGACACAGGAAAATCGGTTGTTCAAGCAGTTGTTGGATGGCGAAGAAATGGAGCAGGTAATGCGGAAGGTAAGTGACATCCCCGAAGAAGAAATGGAGGTGCGGCGTGCCGATTCGTTCGCCCACGTCCTGCCCTACGTCGAACAGTGGCAAGCAGAAGGAAAAATCCGTGACGGCGACCCAATCGCCATTATCGGAACGATGGGTGCGGTGAAATATCTTCCACTCTACAGTGAGCAGTTGGGAGAGGACAACTACCCCATCATCCGTGACATGCTCATCGACACCATCGCGGCAGGGCTGATGCCACAGGACTGACAACACCGGCTAGATGCGGTAGAGATTGACGCCGCTCGCGGAGCGAAACGAACGCGTTTAAGGCCGCCCCGGAAGAACTGCGGCGTATGCAGAACCGAACCTACACCGCGGATGCCGAACCCGGCGACACGGTTACCGTGGCCGGCTGGGTACACGAAATCCGAGACCTCGGTGGAATCGCTTTCATCATCGTCCGCGACACGACCGGCAAGATTCAGGTCAAGTTCGAGAAAGACGAGATGGACGATGACCTCGTCGAAACCGGTCTCGGCGTCAACCGTGAGAGTGTCGTCGAAATCACGGGCGACGTGAAAGAAGAACCCCGCGCCCCAACCGACGTGGAAATCGTCCCGACGGAAGTCGAAGTCGTCGCGGCTGCGGAACCCGAACTGCCGCTCGACCCCAGCGGAAAGGTCGATGCAGACCTCTCGACGCGACTGGACAACCGAACCCTCGACGCGCGAAAGGACGACGTGGAAGCCGTCTTCAAGATTCGCGGCGAAGTGCTTCGCGCCGTGCGCGAGCAGTTCCGCGAACTCGGCTGTTCGGAAATCAACACGCCGAAAATCGTAGCGACGGGAACCGAGGGTGGAACTGAACTCTTCCCAATCACCTACTTCGGCGAAGAAGCGTTCATGAACCAGTCGCCGCAGTTGTTCAAACAGTTGATGGTCGGCAGCGGTCTGGAGCGCGTCTTCGAAATCGGCCCGATTTTCCGCGCCGAAGAGCACAACACGCCGCGCCACCTGAACGAGGCGACCAGCATCGACTTCGAGAGTGCGTTCTACACGCACGAAGAGGCGATGGACGCCTGTGAATCGGTCGTCAAAGCGGCCTACGAAGCAGTCGCCGAGAACTGTGAGGACGAACTCGACGCGCTCGGCGTCGAATTCGAAGTGCCAGAAGGCGACTTCCCGCGACTCACCTACGAGGAAGCAATCGAACGAATCAACGCGACCGGCGAACTGGACGAAATGCTCGTCTGGGGCGACGACCTGCCGACCGAGGGCGAGAAAGCGCTCGGCGAGGATGTCGGAACGCACTACTTCATCACGGACTGGCCGAGCGAAATCAAGCCGTTCTACATCAAAGACCACGACGACGACGAGGAACTCTCGACCGGATTCGACATGATGCACCCACGCATGGAACTCGTCTCGGGCGGCCAGCGTGAGCATCGCTACGAGCGACTCGTTGACGGCTTCGAACAGCAGGGCCTCGACCCCGAAGCGTTCGACTACTACACGAAGATGTTCAAATACGGCATGCCGCCACACGCCGGGTGGGGACTCGGCGGCGAGCGTCTCATCATGACGATGCTCGGATTGGACAACATTCGCGAAGCAGTGTTGTTCCCGCGAGACCGACAGCGATTGAGTCCATAGACGAAATCGCTGTCAGCGAGAAATTGACTTTTTGTGGTCTTCGATTCGACGAACGCGATACTGCCAAACGACGAGCGCGAATTTTAAGCGTTATACGCCGTCGCCCGAAAACTGATGTATGAGCGACGAGGCAGGTCGCGCGTTCGTACCCGGACACGTCACGGGGTTTTTCAGCATCCACGAGGCAGACGACCCCAAACAGGCCGGGTCGCGTGGAGCAGGACTGACGCTTTCGGAGGGCGTAACTGTGACCGTCGAACCCGCAGAAGAGGCGAGCATCGAATTGAACGGGGAGTTTGCGGCGGTCGAATCCGGACGGCGAGTTCTCGACGCACTGGACGTAACGGCGCGAGTTTCGGCACGGACCGACCTGCCACTCGGCGCAGGATTCGGCGTTTCCGGCGCGCTCGCACTCGGAACCGCATTCGCCGCGAACGATGCGTTCGACCGCGGACGGTCGGAAAACGAACTCGTAACGCTCGCACACGGTGCGGAAGTCAAAGCCGGTACCGGACTTGGAGACGTGGTAGCACAGGCTCGCGGCGGAATCCCCATTCGCCTCGAACCCGGCGCACCGGAGCACAACCGCCTCGACGGCATTCCGATGCGAACGCGAATCGAATACTGCTCGCTCGGCGAACTTTCGACCGCGGAAGTTCTCTCGGGGAGCACCGACCAACTTTCGAAGGCGGGGGTGGAGTCCCTCGTCGCACTGGTGAACGAACCGACGCTGGACACGTTTATGAACCAGTCACGGATTTTCGCCGAGGAAACCGGCCTGCTTACCGACGAAGTGCGCGAGGTAATCGAAAACGTCCACGACGCCGGGGGACAGGCCTCGATGGCCATGCTCGGCGAAACCGTATTCGCCATCGGAACTGGACTTTCCGACGCGGGATACGACGCTGAGGCCTGCGAAACCCACCACGCCGGAGCGACACTGCTGGACTGAGTTGTTTTCTGCACGCGGATGAAACATTTAGTTCGAAATTTTGATTTTCCACGTGGCGCGCGCTGGCGAGACGGTGAGGACACGATCGTCCGAACCGTCTCAATTAAGCATGTGAGGTCTTCGTGAGCGACAGGGGAGCGAACGAATGGCTCGTCAGAGCGAAGCTCTGGCGGTGGATGACCGAGTGAACAAGCGAATGGGAGTAAAGGAAGGAATCGGTTGGGGAGGGTGTGACGGACGAGATTTCAAAGAAATCTCGATAACGAGCGGTGAAACCGCGAGCGCGGTGGCGGTGCAAAGGCGGTTTGGTTGGAGTCGGCAACTGCTACCGGTGATAAAGAGCCAAAAAGTAGTCAGCGGTTGCCGACTCTAAATACCGCCACAAACTCAGTAGCGAGAAACACGGCTTCGCAACCCTCACGAACAAAAATAAAACCACGCCCGTTTTTAGCGTCCACTTCGCAGAAGAGGGTATGACCGACGAGGTGGAGATTCCCGAAGACCACCCCCGCTACCAGTCGCTTCTCACGCGCCATCGAATCGAAGAGGGTGTCGAGAAAGGAATCACGAGCAAACAGGGACTCATCGCGGAGGGCCGCGGCGAGTCGTTCGATTACCTGCTGGGCGAGGAAACCCTTCCGAGCGCGGACGAGGCAGAGCTGGCGGCCGCGGCACAGTTGCTTCTGGCGGAACACGCTGTTCTCTCCATGAATGGAAACGTCGCGGCGCTGGTTCCCGGCGAAATCGTGGAACTCGCCGAAGCGACGGGCGCGGACATCGAAGTGAATCTGTTCAACCGCACGGAGGAGCGGATGCAGGCCATCGCCGACCACCTGCGAGAGCACGGCGCAGAGAACGTAAAGGGACTCACCGCGGACGCCCGAATCCCCGGCTTGGAGCACGAACGCGGAAAGGTGGACGAAGAAGGCATCTACAGCGCGGACGTGGTGTTGGTTCCGCTTGAGGACGGTGACCGCGCAGAGGCGCTCGCCGAAATGGGGAAGACGGAAATCGTCATCGACCTGAATCCGCTCTCGCGCTCGCCGCGAACCGCCGCGATTCCGATTATCGACAACATCATGCGGGCAGTTCCAAATATGACGGCGCATGCACGCGACCTTGCCGACGCCTCGCGGGAAGAGTTGGAAGCGATTGTCGAAGCTTTCGACCGGGAAAAGACACTGGAGGAAGCGGAACACGCGATTCGAGATGTTTAGCGACTAAGCCGACGATTTTCAGGAGAGCAGAGCGGGCAGGCCACCGGCCTGCCCGCCCAACTTACATTTGGTCAGCCGTCTTCTCAGAAACTCGCCTTCCGACGCACGATGGCAGACGAATAAACCACTTGAGGGCCGAGGGCGACGCCCTCGGCCCTCTGCTGCCCTCAGTGTCTTGAAAACGCAGAGCGTTTTCAACGGTAGGAAAGAGCGTGTCTCTTTCCGTGAACACGGGCGAACGAGAAACGAGCGACTGCGAGGAGCAATGAAGAGTGAGGGCGGTTTGTAGTCGTGATCTGCAGACGCAGTGGTTACATCTTCGTATTCTCAGACACGATAAGCAAAATCAATCGTCGCCATAATCGCTACCTGCGAGCACCAGAACACTCCTTACACGAAAAGCGATTTTCAGACGGGAAGTTGTTCTTTGACGAATCGCTTCAACAGCGGGATGTCCTCCCAGTGGAGCAGTTCCATGACGCCGCGAATTTTTCCGGCGTTCGCTTTGTTCCGCGTATCCGAGCCGATTCGCTTCAGGTCGCGTACCAACGTGTCGTAACGCTCGTTTTCGGCGAGGTAGAGCAGTTGCGTCATCAGCAGACGGGTGCGCATCTGCGGGGCGACATCGCCGTGCCAGAGTTTGTTGTAGATGGACATCTTGTCCGCCGAGGTGTCGGATTCACCGGTCATGAAACAGCGGTCTGCGGTTATCGCCGCGGCGCGGCCGGATTTCATGCCGGTGTGGATTCCTTCGCCCCAGAGGGGGTCTATGGTCGGCACCGTATCCCCGATTGCCATGAAGTTGTCCGTGCTGAGGCCGCCCGGCATCTGGATGTGTGCCGACCCGCGGTGCTGTTTACCGGCGATTCGCTCGGCACTCTCGAATCGTGGGTCGTTGTCGAGCCAATACTGCATGTAATCGTCGATTCCCATGCCCTCCTTCGCGTAATCGTGGTGGCTCTCGTTTTGGATGTAACAGAGGCCGACCTTCGCGGTGTCCTCGCCAGTGTGGAAAATCCACGAGTATCCGCCCGGTGCGAGTTCGTGGTCGAGTCGGAGCATCATCGCGTCCGTGAGGTCCGCGTAGCCATCGCAGTCCATATCGACGCCTTCCAGTTCGTACTCGATACCGATGGCCTGATTCTCCCGTTTGAGGTTGCTCACGCCGAGGCTCTTTGCGAGGGGTGCGCTCGGGCCAGTTGCGTCGATGATGATGTCGCCGTACACTTCCTGATTGCCGCTGTGTCGGACACCGACGATGTCGTTGCCCTCCATGATGGGCTTCGAAACGCGCGAACTGAACCAATATTCGGCCCCCTCTTCCCGACTATCCTCGACCAAGAATCGCTTGAAGTCCGCAAATTCGAGGACTGCTCCGGGCTGTTCCTGCACGAAATGTTCGTTCGGCGATTCGAGAACGACGTTGTCGGTGTAGTTCATCACCACGTCGTCCGGAATCCCGAACGCGGCCATCATCGAGGAAAACGTGCCCGCAGTAGATTTGTTGCTCTGTTTCGGGAACTCGTCTTCGTCTTCGACTTCGAGAACCACCACGTCGTGCCCGCGCTGGGCCAAATCCCGCGCGCACTGCGCACCGGCAGGGCCAGCACCGGCAACGACGACGTCGAAATGCTCGGTCATAGGCGTCCCTCAGTGGCACAGAAAGAGGAGGTTTTCCGTTCTATTCTGGGAACTCGCCCCGGCAAATCGGCACCGACCGACCCGGTAAGGTGGTTCCCCACGCCACCGACGGCGATGTCGCATGTTTCCGCAGTCATCTTGACACGGTGTTACTGTCCATATCATAAAAAACAGACGCAAACGCCCCCGAGAGTGAGCGAATGAGTCGCATGGAAGAGGGCGGCAATCGGTGGGAGATGTCGGAATCAGCAGGATAGATTGCGAATACAATGAGGATAAAAAACTGCGGTCACGAACCGAAAATCGTCGTGACTAAGACGTGAGTCGCAGGCGAAACAAAACGAAAGTGTGCTGTTGTGTTCGCGTCGCTCAGTAGAACTCGCGCACGAGGTCCATCGCGTTCTCCGGCGCACCGTCCGGAATCTCGGACATGTTGCCCTCGATGCCGTGGAGTTCGCTATACGGAACGCTGTCCTCGTCTTGGTAGATGACGCCCTGATATTCCTTGTCAGCGTCGAGGATTTTCTCCTTTGCGGCGTCGTAGTCGTTCGAGTCGTGGTCTTCGTCCGCGAGGTCAACGATGGCGTCGCGGAAGTAGTCGTAGGTGTCCACGTCGTTGAACGTGACACACGGCGAAAAGACGTTCACGAAGCCGAAGCCGTCGTGTTCGATTGCCTTCTGCACGATTTCGGCGTGACGACGCGCGTCAGTCGAGAACGACTGCGCGATGAACGTCGCGCCTGCGGAGAGTGCGAGGGCGAGCGGATTGACCGGCGGCTGTTTCGGCCCTTCCGGCGTCGTGCTCGTCTCGAAGTCCTCGCGGCTGGTCGGGGATGCCTGTCCCTTCGTCAGACCGTAGATGCGGTTGTCCATGACGACGTAGGACATATCCACGTTCCGGCGAACCGCGTGGATGAAGTGGCCAGCACCGATGGAGTAGCCGTCACCGTCGCCACCCGCGACCATCACTTCGAGGTCTGGGTTGGCGAGTTTGACGCCAGTTCCGACTGGGAGCGCACGTCCGTGAACGCCGTGAATGGCGTAGGAGTGCATGAACGTCCCGATTTTCCCGGAACAGCCGATACCGGCGACCACGAACGTGTTGTCCGGGTCGTTGCCGGTTTCGGCGAGCGCTTTCATCATCCCGTTCATCGTCCCGAAGTCCCCGCAACCGGGGCACCACGTAGGTTGCTTGTCCGACTTGAAGTCGGTGAATCGAACGTCTGAACTCATGCTGTTACCTCCTCTCCGAGTTTCGCTTTGATTTCTTCAGCCAGTTCGTCCGCCTTGAACCGGATTCCATTGTATTTGTTGATTCGCTCGACACGGGTAAGGGTGTCGTGCTCGAGGACGTTGGCGAACTGTCCCGTCTCGTTACACTCGACTACGATGACCTCGTCCGCGGCCTCTACGTCCTCGGTCAGGTCGGGGCGCGGGAAGATGTACGGAACCGAAAGGAATCGAACGCTGACATCGTCGTCTTCGAGGAAGTCGAGGGCCTCGCGCATTGGCCCTTCGTTCGACCCCCACGAGATGACGAGCGTGTCCGAATCCGAGTCACCGAACTCGCGGGGACTCAGGTCTTCTTCTTCCTCGGCCGTCTCGACCTTCCGGTTTCGCTTGTCAACCTGCTCGACACGGGTTTCCGTGTCCTCGGTACGGCGGCCGAGCGAGTTGTGTTCCAGACCGGTGGACATGTGTGCGCCACCCGTCGTTCCGGGGAAGGCACGTGGGCTGATTCCGTCCGCGGTCGGGAAGTGCGGTTGGAAGCGACCCTGTTCGTCCGTCCACGCCTCGATGTCGTTCTCGTCCACGATTTTACCGCGGTCGATTTCGACGGCGTCCATGTCGAACTCCTCGGGGGAGAACGTCTGTTCTGTGACCGCCATTGCGAGGTCGGCCAGCAGGAAGACCGGCGTCTGGTACTTCTCGGCGAAGTTGAACGCTTCGACGGTCTTCTGGAAACATTCCGAGACGGTCGTCGGTGCGACGACGAACCGTGGAATCTCGCCGTGACCGCCGTACAGCGTCATGTTCAGGTCGCCCTGCTCTTGCTTGGTCGGCATCCCAGTCGATGGGCCGGAGCGCATCACGTCCACGATGACGAGCGGCGTCTCGCTCTGTGCGACGAGGCCGAACGTCTCGGTCATCAGGTCGATACCGGGGCCGGACGTTGCCGTCATCGAACGTGCGCCTGCGCGTGCCGCGCCGAGCGCCATGTTGATGGCGGACAGTTCGTCCTCGGCCTGCACCACGGTGCCGCCGAAGTGCTGGATGCGGCCCATGAGGTACTCCATCACGTTGGTCGCGGGAGTGATGGGGTAGCCGGAGTAGAATCGGCATCCTGCGGCGATAGCGCCCATACCGATTGCTTCGTCGCCGTTGAGGAGAACGTAGTCGTTGTCCGTCGTCTCGATGTCGTAGGCGAAGTCGTAGTCGTACTCCTCCTGTACGTACTCCTCGCCGAGACGGGCGGCTTCCTTGTTGTTCTCGACGATTGCTTCTCCTTTGGCACCGAACTTCTTATCCAGCGCGCTGTCGAGATTCTCGATTGGGAACTGCGCCACTTCGCAGGCCGCGCCGAGCGCGACCGTGTTCTGCATGATGGCACCGCCAGCATCTTCGGCGAGGCGTTTGAGCGGAACGGACAGCCCGATCATCTCGCCGGGGATGTCCACGTCTTCCATTTCAGTGCGCTCCCCGTCGTAGATGATGACGCTGTCCTCGTGCAGTTCATCGAGGTTCTCGTCTATCGTCCGCTGGGTGAGCGCCACGAGAATGTCCAATCTATCGACGACGCTCTCGACTTGGTCCGTAGACGACCGGATTTTGTACGCGGTGTATCCCCCTCGAATACGGGAGGCGAAGTCCTTCGACGTGAAGACGTGTCGCCCCGCGCGAGAGAGTGCCTGCGCGAAAATTTTCCCGGTCGAATCGATTCCATCGCCGGCTTCGCCGCCGATGGCCCAGTTCAGGTCTTGCATCACTGCTACGCTACCCGGTGACAAATCAAAAACCTTCTGAAGCAGACCCGCCAGCACGCGAAACACTTTGGCCGAAAAGGTCAAACAGCCAGCCATGGAAGGCACCGAAATTGTCGTGCGAGCGGTACGAACGGTCGGCAAAAACACGATTGCGCTCGAACTGGAATCACCGGCGAAGTTCGACGCGCAACCGGGACAGTTCGTGCAAGTTCGCGGCGAAGTAGACGGCGAGGAAATCACACGCCATTACACACTCTCGTCGCCGGATACCGACGGGACGTTCGAAATCACGGTCGGCATCGACCCCGACGGTGATTTGAGTCCGTGGCTCGCGGAACTGGAATCGGGTGACACCATCGAAGTCGATGGCCCATTCGGTCGGTCGTACTACGAAGGAGAGGAAAGCGTCGTCGTCCTCGCGGGCGGGCCGGGCGTCGGACCAGCCGTCGGCATCGCGGAACGCGCGATTGCCGACGGCGGCGAGGCCGTGGTCATCTATCGGGACGACGAACCAGCACACGAAGAGCGCCTTCGCGAACTCGAAACCGCGGGTGCGGCGGTCGTAGTGACCGCTGCACCGCTGGTCGAAGACGAGGACGTGACGGACGCGCTCGAAAGCGCGTCCGGGCAACTGTTCGTCTATGGCTTTGCCGACTTCTTGGAGGAGGCAAATGCAGTGTTAGCGGCGACCGGCCACGAGCCAGACGACGCCAAAAGTGAAAATTTCGGCTAAACCGAAGAAAGCAGTACCCTTTTATTATGGCGTGAAAATAACCCACACCCAATGGGTCTCAGGTGTTCGCTGCTGGGGCACGATTACGGCGAGTCCGAAATCGAGCGCGAGCGAGAAGAACAAGGCAACGAAGTGGTAGTGACGGTCAGAGAGTTCCAAGAGTGCGCTCGCTGTGGCGACCAGCAGGTCGTCAGCGAGAACAAAGAAGTAACCGCAATCGAGGAACCGGAACCGACGCCGGAACCGATAGCGAGTCGGGAACAGGCGGAGTCGGGCAGACAATTCGAACCGAGAGAGCAACCCGAACCCGGAGGGCAGGCCGAATCGGTGAGCATGTCCGAATCGGGAGACGATGGGGCGGAAATCGTCTCCGGGACGGAAGCGCCGAGCGAACCGGAATCTGAGCAGGAACCGGTGAGCTTCAACGACGACGATTTCGAACCGCCACAGAGCGCGGAAGAGGACGACGGCGTCATCCTCGATGACGACGAGGAAGCGGACGACGAAGACACCGGACGCGGCCACGGCGAGTGGCCCGACCCCGAAGACACGAACGTCGATAATGCAGGAAGCGGAGCAACGGACTGGCCGGACACGGGAATGGAAGACGAAGGCTTCAACGCCGAAGTCGGCGACGGCGGCCGCGCCGACGTGGACTTCGGTGGCGGACTGACGCCGGAAAGTGCGCCGGAGGCCGACGACGGGACGGAAGTCGTCGAGGCGGAACCGCGCGAAGACACCGGATTCGTCAGGACGACGCGACCGGAACCGCAGACTGAGACCGGATTCACTCGCGCACGCGAGGCCCCGAAACCCGACCAAGCCTCGGAATCGAATCCGAACGCAGACCTCATCTGTCCCGAATGTGGTGAACTCGGCGGCGCAGCGACCGGGTCGTCGCTCCGCGCAGGGGACATCTGCCCCGAATGTCGGCGCGGTTATCTAAGCGAACAAGAGTAAACGCGACGCGAAAAGAGTAAACATCCACCCATCCAATCACGGAGCAACCCATGAAAAAGTACAAAATGCGACGCGGTGAGCATCTCGAAGACCGAATGCCCGACCTGAAAGCCAGCATCGAGGATTACTTCGGCCCGATTACCGGAACCGAGGAGTTCGACGGACACGAACTCTACGTGGTCGAGGAACCGGACAACCCAGTGTTCAAGCGCATCGTCGCAGGCGCGGCATCGTACAGTGGGAAGAAGGACAAACTCGCAGTTGACTTCCAAGAGCGCCCCGCGGAGGACGTCATCGCAGAAGGGAACGCGGACGCCGCCGCCGACGCGGTCAGCAAGAAAAACGAGTTCCTTCTCGAAGCGACTGGCCGCGACGCGAAAGCGCGTCGTGACTCCCTGAAACGAACCGTCGAAGACAAAGCGGACACGCCCGACAACGTCTAATTACGTCCGAGTTTCTTCCGACTGATGTTGACGCCCGTCGGCGTCACGATGAGTTGGTCGTCGCCTTTCTGGACGATGTCGCCGTTGACTTCACGAGCGACCTGCTGCAGTTCGTCGGTAATTCGCTCGACAGTGGTATCTTCGGTTCGGAGTCGGGTGATGTCCGCGATGACGATGTCGCCGTCGTAGACGGCGTCTTTGATGGCGATAACGTCCTGCTGGCCGCCGATTTCGGCGATGTGAACGCTCACGCGAGTTTCGTCGGGCGCGGCTTCGAAGTCGTCCAAATCGAGTTCGACGTAATCCTCGGTACTTCCGGATGGACCCTCGCCGAGAATCTTATTCATGAATCCCATAGCATGATGGGGCAAGCGAACGAGTATAGTTCTTACGTCAGACGCCGCGAGAACCCGAACAAATGACTACCGGATTCGGGACCCGTGGAATGTGTGTATCGGATGGCCGCGAAGCCATTCCGACAAGCAACTCGTAATTTGATTTGTAGAGTCAATCTTCACTGCAGGAATCGCTAGTTTTCTCGTATTTGAAGTTAGAATAGATTATATTACAATTGAATTTTTAAATCTGAACTATAAAAAATTATATAATATGACGTAGTATTTTATTAATAGAATGGTAGAGAAAGACAAACGTGCGTCACGGCGGGACGTACTCAAGCTAACGGGGACTGCCCTCGTGGCCGCGAGTGGAATTTCAGTGATGGGAAGCGCAAGCGCGGACGTTCCGTGTTACGACTGTGACCCCGGTGGAGGTGGTGGAGGTGGAAGCGGTGGCGGCACCGGCAGTCCTCCATCGGCGCCGAGAACGGGACAGTATCTCGTCGAGAACGGTGAAGTCGAACTCCATGGGTGGGCATACGATGCCGACATCGAAGCGTGGTTCGAATGGGGCGAGGTGGGCGGCGGATTCCCGAACGACACCGAACTTCGTGTGATTGATTACTCGGGCGAGCAGTTCACCGGGAACCCAGTCGGTGAACAGAGCGGTGTGACCTACGAATACCGCGCCGTCGCGTTCAACGCCTACGGACGCTCCGTGGGAGCGACGAGGACGTTCTCCTTCTGACAAGCCATGGAAAAGAAAAACGACCGTACATCACGACGTGACGTGCTCAAACTGTCCGGAACGACTCTCGCGGCGATGAGTGGCCTTTCGGTGATGGGAAGTGCAAGTGCAGACATGCCCTGTTCGGGCTGTGATGACGGTGGTGGCGGCGGTGGCGGCGGAGGCAGTACCGGCAGTCCACCCGCAGCACCGAGAACGGGCCACTACACCGTCACCAATGGTGAGGTAGAACTGGGCGGGTGGTCGAACGGCGATGGCGGAAATGCGTGGTTCGAGTGGGGCGAGCAAGGAGTAGGCTTCCCGCACGACACGGAACTGCGTCAGGTCGGGTCGTACGAAACGTTCACCGGAAATCCAGTCGGCGAAGAAAGCGGCGTGACCTACGAATATCGGGCCGTCCTCACGAACGCCTACGGGAAATCAGAAGGGTTCCCACGAACGTTTAGCTTCTGACCACGAAACGAGCGGTCATTTTTTGTGATGGTAGGAGAGTTCTCCGTTTCGAGCTATTCCAACGAAGTATCCATAGGCGGCGGAATCGGTGGTTCCACGTTTGATTCGTCCCTTGCAGGACAAACGGATGGGTTTATGCCGGAAAACGACGCATTCTCGCGTATGCAGGTCAAATCTCGTCATCACCTTCGAAGCGACGAGGTCAGAGAAATCGAAACGGCACTCGAAAACACGGTCGGCGTCGAACTCGACGCGAACACCTACGAACTCGTTGAGTTGGAAGGAACCGAGTTCGACCTCGTCCTCGTAGATGGCGAGCAGTTCGTCGTGTACGTCGGTGACGAACCGTTCCTGACAGTACAGGGTGCAAACGCGTATCCGCCGACGAACGCAGTCGTCACGGTCGATTCCGGTGCCGTGTCGTTCGTCAGTAGCGGTGCGGACGTGATGCGCCCGGGAATCGTCGAAGCGGACGACGACATCGAATCGGGCGACCTCGTCGCCATCGCGGAGGAAACCCACGGCAAAGTGCTCGCCATCGGGCGCGCGAAGACGACCGGCGACGACATGGTTGGAGACTCCGGAAAAGTAGTCGAGTCGGTTCATTACGTCGGTGACGACCTGTTCGAGTTCTCAGTTTGAGATATTGGCAAAAAGGAGAAGTGGGAGCACGGCGAATGCGGTGGTATGTGGGGTTCCCGGCGGAATCGGGGGAAGACCGTCGTTTGCATCGCGTGTGGTGATGCCGTCGTCCGTAGCGCGGCCCGCGAATACGATAAAGAGGGAAACCGCTGGGAGCGAAACGGGAAATCGTTCGAGCATCTCTGTAAAGCGTGTCACCGCGACCTCTGTCACCAACCGCGAAACGAACTAGAAACCCTTCTCGTCGAAATAGACGCTGGAGTCGTCGAACAGGAGGCGTTTTTTACCCGGTACGAAACCGCTGTCCGAAACCGATACGGCCCGCTGGAAGAGCGGGAAGGCTGACCAGTCGATACGACTAACTGCCCGACTCTCCTAGGCTCAGCCATGACAAGCGACGCGCAGGCCGAGGCGGGAACCGCCGAAGGGCAAGGGCCGGTCGAGATTTCGCCGGAACTCGCCGAGCGACTCGAAGACAAGCGGGAGAAACTGTTCGAAAAGTTCGAAATCCGAGACAAGTTCCCGCAGGCCGTGATGACCGAGGCCGAAAAGCGAACCGAGGGCATCCAACAGGAAATTCAAGACGAAGCCGAAGAGCGCAAAGACCTGCGCGACATGACGACGTGGACGACAGACCCCATCGACGCACAGGACTTCGACGACGCGATTTCCGTCGAAGAGCGCGAGGACGAGTACGTCCTCTGGGTACACATCGCCGACGTAACTCACTACGTCAACCCCGAGACGAACATGTGGGAGGAAGCGGTCAAACGCGGTAACACGGTGTATCTGCCGTCCTACACGATTCACATGCTCCCGCCGATGCTGGCGGAGACTGTCTGTTCGTTGGTTCCCAACGAAGACCGTCTCGCGCACACGGTGGAGATGCACCTCGACAAGGAGAACCTCTCCTACGAAACCATCGACATCTACAAATCCGTCATCCAGAGCGACGAGCGACTCACCTACGCGCAGGCCGAAGAGCGTATCGACGACGAAGACGCCCCGCTCCACGAGGAGTGTAAACTGTCGTTCGAACTCGCAGACCAGATGCACGAACAGCGCAAGGAGGACGGCAGTCTCGTCCTCAACCCACGACGTGACCGCGCACACACCCTCATCGAGGAGTCGATGCTGAAAGCGAACAAGGCCGTCACACACGAACTGATGTGGGGCCGCGGTGTCGAAGCGATGTACCGCGTTCACCCACAACCGACGCCGGACGAATGGAGCAAGGCGCTTCGGGAGATACAGGATTTGGACGGCGTCTCGATTCCGGGAAGTACGTGGGACGACCCACGAAAAGCGGTCAACGCCACACTCGAAGAGGCACCGCGCCGACAACTCGACAAAATTCAGTGGGCCGTGATGAAGGTCATGCCGCGAGCACGATACATGAGCGACCCGTTCGGCGGGCACCACGCGCTCAACTTCGAGATTTACGGTCACTTCACCAGTCCGATTCGCCGCCTCTCCGACCTCATCAACCACTGGATCGTCTACTCGAACGACGTTCCGGAAGACCTCGTCGCGCTCTGTGACCGCGCCAGCGACAAACAGGCCGACGCCGAGGCCTGCGAACGTGAGTACAAACAGTATTTGGAGGAGGTCGGCCTCAACCCGAACGCGGTCAACAACCGCGGCATCGAAGTGGTAGAGGAAGACGACTGATCGACGACAAACGACGACCAATCAAAAATCGAATGCCGCCGTTTCCCGACTCGCGCAACGTTCATTTGCCGAACTGTTCACGATGTCCCGAACTCGTCTCGTGTAGAAATCGGATTTCGTGGGGAACCGGGCCGCTCGATGCTGACGTGATGGTCGTCGGGGAAGCACCCGGTTACGGCGACCCCGACGCAGAGCGATGGCAGGGTGGCAACTGGACGGGGATGGCGTACACCACGCGCCATTCAGGTGGAAAAATTCGCTCGCTGTTCGCCGAACTCGGCTACGACCCGTACTTTACGAATGCAGTCAAATGCTTTCCCGAAGGGGAGGACGGTTCGAATCGGGAACCACGCGAAAGCGAACTGAGAAACTGTTTTGCCCACCTGCGGGCAGAAATCGAACAGGTGAACCCCGATGTCGTCGTTCCGACGGGAAAGCACGCCACGAAAGCCTTGTTCGATTTCGAATCCATCCGGTTGGAGGGTTTTCTCGGCTGTGTTCTCTCCCCGGTCGAATGCGAACGACTCGGAGTAACGACGTTACCACTGCTGCACCCATCGTACGACAATATCTGGATTGGACGACTCGGATACGACCGAGCGGAGTACGTCACCGCCATCGGTGACATACTCGCGGAGTTTTGCTAACTATTCGTCGGCAGGAGTGTGTTCGGTCGTCCCAGAAGCGGCACTCTGATTATCGTGTACGTGTATCCACCCGTCACTCTCGTAGGTGATTCGATAACCCCGGTACGTGAAGACAGCCCTTCCGCCGCGTCTGAGTTCGCCATCGACTCGCGGTTGGAACAGCGAATCCAGTGCGTCCGGGTCTACGGCGTCGTACAGCTGTGGACGGATTTCGTCCGGCGACGAACCTTCGTGGTCTGCAATCGCGTTGATGACGGCAATGCTTGGGCGTTCATCGTCCTCCAAGCGGTAGGAAGTTCGATCCATTCCAGTACTACTGAGGAGGATTCGTCAGCAGATAAGTATGACGGATGAATCTGTCCAAATCCAATTCTAAACATAGTATTTCACTAAATTCGAAATAATTCCGGCAATCAGTCACTCGGAGACTTCGTCTTGGCCGAAATGGTCGAACGGTTGTACACGTTCGTCTTTCACGAGCACTTCGTTCACCACGTCCAATCCGATTTCGTCGAGCGTCTTTCCGACGGCCGTGACTTCCTCACGGGTCGGCGCAACGGCTTCGACATGGACGTTCTCGACACCGGCCATAATTTCCTTGACGTTTACCACGCCGTCCACGGAAAGCGCACGTTCCGAGAGTTCCTCGCGGTGGGGTATCGCCGCGGTACAGATGAAGAGGACACGGAGTGGAAACTCGGCGTTGTGATAGTCGATTTGCGGATGATACCCCTTGATGATGGCTTCGTTTTCGAGTCGTTGAAGCCGATTGCCGACCGTGCTGGCCGAGACACCGACCGCTTCGCCAATTTCCGTCGTGGTCGTGTTACGCGCGTCTTTTTGAAGCAGGTGCAGAATGCCACGGTCAACGTCGTCGAGTGAATCGTTGTTCATACTATTGGGTATTGAAATCGTCGCTCTTCGTTGGTTGCTGTCCGAAAAAGTCGGCATGAGTTCGAGATGACAAACTTTCGTGGGAGGCATGGCCGAAACATGGCGAGAGGCCAGCTCGCCACCAGAGCCTCCGGCGCCGTCGAACACGTGCCGGGTCTGTCACACCCGGGCTCCGGGCGTATTTCATACGAAGACCGCTACCCCCTTCATTATATTCCGGATAACGGGGACGGAACCCGGCCGAACGGTGTGAAACGGTTGGAAATACTGGAATAGGCTGTTTGGTTGGAATCGAGGATCTGGGTGGGCTTTTGGAGGGGTTTTCGGTGTGAAACGGTGGTTCAGATGGGAAAATAGCAGGCTATTCGGAGAATTAATAGTGGTGAATCGAAATGCTAGCGAGCGAAGTGATCGATAGGTGAGTTGACCAACCGCCAATAAAATCCCGCTCGTCCATTCCTCATTGCGCTCGTCATGGACTCGCCGGGACTGAGCGAATGCGGTTTATTCGCGAAGGTCGGCGAGTCCACTGACTGAGCGAACAAAGTGAAGCGAAAGAAGTGGACTCGCCGGGATTTGAACAACGCCAAGACGTACCTGCTCGCTTCACTCCGCGGGCGTGCGTCTTGTCTAATTAAAAACCCGCTCGTCCATTCCTCACTGTGTTCGTCATGGACTCGCCGGGATTTGAACCCGGGGCCTCTTCCTTGCGAAGGAAGCGATCTGCCACTGATCTACGAGCCCTCGAACTATTGTACCGCCCGGTCGTTACTTGTAGCTTGTGTTTCGACGCGGAGGATGTGAAGTCGCCCGGCGATAAGGCCGACCGCAAAGCCGGTGAAGTGGGCGATGAGTGCCACGCCGGGCGAGGCAGTCATCAGGGTGGCGAGCAAGGCGAGGCCGAACACGACCGCGATTTGTGCTCGACGCGAGAGACGTAGTTTGCCGAGGACTGCATCGGCAACCGGATTTCCAGCAATGAGGTAGCCGAACAGACCGAACACGGCACCGCTGGCACCGAGAACCGCAGGGGTAGTCATCGAGAACAGCCCGCCGATCCAAATCTGCGCCACGCCTGCCACGATTCCGACCGTCAGGAAGTAGGCGTGAAATCGGAACCTCGTCGTCACGCGCTCTATCAGCAGACCAGCGAACAGCAAAGCAATCGCATTGGAAAGCAGATGCCCGAAGTTGATGTGGGCATAGACGCTCAGTGGGAGCGTCCACGGGCGCACCGCAACCGGCGGAGACAGCGCGAACAGGCTCACCATCAACGCAGGACTGACGAGCCGAATCACCGACTGGAGGGCGTACACGACACAGAAAACGATGAGCGTCTGTATCGTAGGGGAACGCGAAAGTCGCATGTCGTCTAATTGCGACTCAAACTACAAAAATCGAATCCCTACGGAGATACGTTTTGACAACGCTGTCGCTGGTCGGCGTGAGAAAGTAGAAAATTTAGGTCGAAGAAGCGACCGTGTCGCTTAGTCTTCGAGAACGATTTCGATGCTCACGTCGTTCGGAACCTGAATGCGCATCAACTGTCGAAGCGCGCGTTCATCGGCGTCGAGGTCGATGAGGCGCTTGTGGACGCGCATCTCCCAGTGTTCCCACGTCGCAGTTCCCTCTCCGTCAGGGGACTTGCGAGTTGGGATTTCCAGCGTCTTCGTCGGGAGCGGAATCGGACCGCTCAGAGAGACGCCGGTTTTCTCGGCTATCTCTCGGACATCGTCGCAGATGTCGTCGAGGTCCGAGGGGTTGGCTCCTGCGAGTCGGACTCGTGCCTGTTGCATCGTTTATTTCTCGTTGACTTCGAGGACTTTACCGGCCGCGATGGTCTGACCCATGTCACGGACAGCGAAGGAACCGAGTTCCGGAATCTCGCCGGACGGCTCGATGCTGAGTGGCTTCTGTGGTCGAACCGTTACGACAGCGGCGTCGCCGGACTTGATGAAGTCTGGGTTCTCCTCGGCGACTTCGCCCGTCTTGGGGTCGAGCTTGTGGTTGATTTCCTCGACGGTACAGGCGACCTGTGCCGTGTGGGCGTGGAAGACCG
Source organism: Haladaptatus litoreus (assembly GCF_900156425.1). Lineage (GTDB taxonomy): Archaea > Halobacteriota > Halobacteria > Halobacteriales > Haladaptataceae > Haladaptatus > Haladaptatus litoreus. Next base: position 270,319 of record NZ_FTNO01000001.1, on the reverse strand, counting down.
GCGTGTAGCCAGCCGTGATGACGGACGGGTGCTGCATCACAACGAGCTGGGCCTTGAACGTCTCTGCGACCTTTGGCGGGTTGTCGGCTGGGCCACACACGTCACCGCGACGGATGTCGTCCTTGCCGATACCGCGCACGTTGAAACCGACGTTGTCGCCGGGTTCAGCTTTTGGCACCTCTTCGTGGTGCATCTCGACGGTCTTGACTTCGCCGCCGACGTCGCTTGGCTGGAACGAAACGTTGTCGCCCGTGTTCAGGACACCAGTCTCGATACGTCCGACTGGGACTGTACCGATACCGGAAATCGTGTACACGTCCTGAATTGGCAGACGGAGGTCGGCATTCGTTGGCGGTTCCGGTGCTTCGAGGTTGTTGAGGGCCTCGAGCAGGATTTCGCCGTCGTACCACGACGTGTTGTCGCTTTCCTCTGCGATGTTGTCGCCCTCGAACGCCGAAATCGGGATGAACTCGGCGTCGTCGGTGTTGAATCGAACCTGCTTGAGCAGGTCTTTGACTTCGGAGACGACATCGTTGTAGGAGTCTTCCGAGTAGTCGACGACGTCCATCTTGTTGATGGCGATGATGAGCTCGTCGATACCCAGCGTACGGGCGAGGAAGACGTGCTCTTGGGTCTGCGGCGCGACACCGTCGTCTGCCGCGACGACGAGAACCGCGTTGTCTGCCTGCGAGGCACCCGTGATCATGTTCTTCACGAAGTCACGGTGACCCGGACAGTCGACGATGGTGAAGTAGTAGTCGTCGGTGTCGAACTCTTGGTGGGCGATGTCGATGGTGACACCACGTTCTCGCTCTTCTGCGAGGTTGTCCATCACGTAGGCGAACTCGAATCCACCTTTGCCTTTCTCTTCGGCTTCTTCTTTGTGCTGTTCGATGACGTGCTCGGGTACGCTCCCCGTCTCGTAGAGGAGTCGCCCGACCAGCGTGCTCTTACCGTGGTCAACGTGGCCGATAATGGCCAAGTTCTGGTGTGGTTTGTCGCTCATTGGTATCTCACGCGAAGACGCGCTCTGTCGGATTTATTTGGCAGAAGCGGTTAAAACCATTTCGATACGTCTTGCAGGGCATCATCCCGCCGTCTGGCGGTTAGTGAGAACAATTGGCATGGGTGAACTATGAAACAAATCGGACTATTTCGCTCATTCCTCCCGCGCTAACGTCGTCACGTCGGACAGCACAGCCGACGCAGTTTCCGGGCCACCTGCACCCCGTCCACTGATGTTGAGTCGGCCTGCATGCTTCGTCTCGAATTGAACGATGTTGCGCGTGCCGGAAACCGCAAGCGTTCCGTTCTCCGGCACGAGCCGCGGCCCGACCCGAACGCCATCGCGTGCGACTTCACCGACCAATCGAATCGTCCAGCCGTCTTCGCTCGCCAGTTCGAGCGCGCTTCCGGGTAGGTCACGGATACCCGCAATCTCCGCATCGCCGATGGTGTACTGCCCGTCGAAGAGCACGTTCGCGAGAATGACGCATTTCAGTGCGGCGTCGGTTCCATCCACGTCGAACGAGGGGTCTGCCTCCGCGACACCGAGGTCTTGAGCCTCCGCGAGAACGTGTTCGTAACTCAGTCCCTCCGCAGCCATGCGCGAGAGGATGAAGTTGGCCGTTCCGTTCAGCACGCCGCGAACCGCCGTGACGTTGTCCGGGCCGACATCCGCGATAGTCGAGAGGACGGGAATCGCGCCGCCAACGGTTGCTTCGAACAGCACGCGGCCGTCGCTTTCGGCTTCGACTGCTCGGAGGTCGTCGTATCGTTCGGCGACCGGCCCTTTGTTCGCTAGCACGACGTGGTGGTCGGATTCGAGCGCCGCGCGCGCGTGGTTGAACCCTGGTTGCGCGTCGCCGAGCGTCGTCGGCGTGGCTTCGACCAGCACGTCGTATTCCCCCTCGAAAACGGTATTCGGGGCGACTGTTCCAACCGTTTCATCGTCGTTTTTCCGGGCCAAGACTGCTTCTACGTCGATTCCACCGGAATCAACGGCAGCACTGGTCGAATCGGCCAACGCGGTCACAGTGTGGCCGTACTCTTGTGCCAGTTCCGCGACCGAGCGACCGACCGCACCCGCACCGAGCACTGCGAGTTTCATGCCGTCGCCTCCCGTTCCGTCAGCGGAGCGATGACGCGCAGTTCCTTTTCGTCCGCAATCTGTGTCACCGTGTCGAGAACGTCGGCCGTATCCGCGGAATCGGTGGCAAGTCGGAGTCGCGCGCTGGACACGTCGCTGGTTCCTTCGGGCGCGGAAAGGGAGATGTCAACGACCGACGTGTTCGATTCGGTCGTAATCCGCGAAAGGGTGTCCGAAATATCGGTGTCGATGATGTGCCCCGTGAAGACGACGGTTATTTCTTCGTCGTATCGCTCCGCTCCGGCGCGAATGACGTTTACGCTCGCTTCGCGTAGTGCGGAAACGATAGCGTCGAATCGGTCGGGCGGACATTCCAAATCGACTTCGACCGGAATGTGGCCCCGCGGCGTGAGCGAGCCGCGTTCGTGAAAGACGCTTAGTAAGTTACCGCCGTATTCGGCTATCGGTTCGAGCGCGTGAAGCAGTTCGCCCGGTTCGTCGGCGAGTTCCAACCGAACCGTGTACGCTTGCACGTGCCCATCGTGGTCGGCCATGATAGCAGGATTGGGGCGTGGTCGGCAATAAACCTTCAGGCGGTCACAAAATTCTCCAATACGGAGACGGCAACGGGATGAAACGAATGCAAAACTGTGCGCAACCCGAATTAACCAATCCCTATGAGACTCGTTAACGAGCGCGTAGTAATACCCTTGGAACAAAAAGAGGGGAGTGGTGATAGACGATGCGATTCACAGATGCAGTCGGTGCAAGCAATGACAGTATAGCGAAAGACCACGTCTGTGCGTTCTGTCAGACGGCGTTCGACAGCCGCGACCGAATGTGCCCCGTGTGCGATGCCGAAATCGTACACAGAGGGGAACGATAATATCGCTATCGTCGGTAGTGCCACCGGTTCACTTTTCGAGGAGGATTAAGGGGTTGAGAAGTTCGCGGAGCAACAGCTCTCGGTACAGTCGGTCGAAAAAATGCACAAAACAGGAGTCGTTTAGAAGTAATCGACTGCCTGTGGCAGTTCGAGCTTCATGCCTTTGCGCTCTCGGATCTCCATGATGGTTTCGGGTTGGAGGTTGTCCGCCATGACGCGGAACCCGGCGTTCTCCGTGTTCCACGACGCACGACCTTCCGTCGCACTGCGGATGTCCGAGGAGAACCCAATCATTTCGTCGACGGGCGCGATACCCTCGACGACCATGAGGTCGCCCTCTTGGTACATGTCGTCCACGCGGCCACGGCGACCCTGAATCTCGCCGGACGCGGCACCCATGTGTTCGTTCGGCACGTCGATGCGCACGTTCTGAATCGGTTCGAGGAGTTTGACGTGCCCGTGGATGAGCGCGTTGTGGACAGCCTGTCGAACCGCAGGGATGACCTGTGCCGGACCACGGTGGATGGTGTCCTCGTGGAGGCGCGCGTCGTGGAGTTTGATGAGCGTTCCCTCGACGGGTTCGCCAGCGAGTGGGCCGTCGTCAAGCGCCTCTGTGAGGCCCTCGATGACGAGTTCCATCGTCTCGTTCAGGTGCTGGATACCCTTCGTGTCGTCGATGAGGATGTTCGTCCCGTGGATGTGTTCCACGTTCTGGCTGGTGTCCTTGTCCATGCCGGCTTCCTGCAGGACTTCACGGCGTTCCTGCTCGGGCATGTCCATCGAGATATCGCCGAGTTTCAGCTTCCCAACGATTTCGTCCGACAACGGTTCGACCGTGATGTAGAACCGGTTGTGGCGGTTCGGGGAGATACCTTCTACTTCGGTGGTTGCTCCCTGAACCTTCTCGCGGAAGACGACGATAGGCTCACCAGTCGTCACCGGAATACCTTGATTGCGCTCGATACGCTGGGTGATGACTTCGAGGTGGAGTTCACCCTGTCCGCTGATGAGGTGTTCCCCCGTGTCTTCGTTGATGTCGATTTGGATGGTCGGGTCTTCTTTGGAGACCTGTCGAAGCGTCTCGATGAGTTTCGGCAGGTCGTCCATGTTCTTTGCCTCGACGGACTTCGTGATAACGGGCTCACTGATGTGTTCGATGGACTCGAACGGCGTCATCTCCACGCTTGACACCGTCGAACCGGCGATAGCGTCTTTCAGACCGGTGACGGCTGCGATGTTCCCGGCAGGGACGCGCTCCACTTCCTCGCGTTCGCCACCCATGTAGATACCGACGCTCTGGACGCGGTTCGTTCCGACGGTTCCCGAGATGTAGAGGTCTTGGCCTTTCTCCAGCGTTCCGGAGAAGACACGACCGGCGGAGATTTCGCCAGCGTGCGGGTCGATACCGATGTCGGTGACCATCAGGACGACTTCGCCGTCTGGGTCAACGAGTCGCATCTGTTCGGCGAGTTCGGATTCGTCGTCACCACGCCAGACACGCGGGATACGGCGGGGTTGGGCCTCGATTGGGTCTGGGAAGTGTTCACAGACCATGTCGAGGATGACGTCCGACAGCGGCGTCTTCTCGTGAAGCTCTTGGCGGTTGTCGTTGCGTTCGAGTTCCATGATGTCCCCGAAGTCCATGCCCGTCGCTTGCATCGACGGCATGGAGACACCCCACTTGTAGAGTGCCGAACCGAACCCGACAGTTCCCTCTTCGACGGAGACGGTCCAATCGTCCACGTCGTCCATGTCTTTGGTCATGCCGCGAATCAGCTCGTTCACGTCGTCGATGACGTTGAGCAGGCGGCGTTGCATCTCCTCGGGACCCTCTTGGAGTTCCGAGATGAGTCGGTCTACCTTATTGATGAACAGGGTCGGCTTAACGCCCTCGCGGAGTGCCTGTCGGACGACGGTTTCCGTCTGTGGCATTGCGCCTTCGACGGCGTCCACGACGACGAGCGCACCGTCAACGGCACGCATCGCACGAGTCACGTCGCCACCGAAGTCGACGTGGCCCGGCGTGTCGATGAGGTTGATGAGGTGCTCTTTGTCCTCGTACTCGTGAGTCATCGAGACGTTAGCCGCGTCGATAGTAATACCGCGTTCCTGTTCGTCCTCCTCCGTGTCCATCATCAACTGGGTGGCTTCGCCTTGGTCGGCGATCATACCCGCACCGGCGAGAAGGTTGTCCGTCAGTGTTGTTTTACCGTGGTCGACGTGGGCGGCAATCGCAATGTTCCGGATCTGCTCCGGTTTGTCCATGAGCCGCTCGCACTGTTCGACGATTTTCTTTCGTCTACCCATATATGGCTATTCCTACCTGTACGAGGTTGAAAAGCGTAGTGTTTTCGCGTCCGGAAATCTCCCGGAAATGGCCCATTACCCTGTCAAATAGTCTCATACGGCACAAGAGTAATACCCACCCAGGGCGTGTCAACAACACGCATGGATATACGAGTACACGGTTCTACGCCCCCAACCCCGTTTCTCAGCGCCTCCGACCTGTTCGAAACCGAACACGACCTCGATAGGCCAGTCCACGTTCGCGTTCGTGACGACCCAGACGAGCGAACGTGGACGTCTCATCCCGGCGACCACCACATCCTCAACATCTCACGGCAGGCCGCGACGAGTGCGATGGCTCGCGAACTCGCGCTCCACGAATATTCACACATGGCCCGCAACGAGCAGTCCCATCCATCGCACACACAATCGACCGCGGAAGCCCTGTTCCTCGCGTTCGCGGGAAAGTCGGTCGAGCGCCGGAAACTCACCCACTGCTACCAGATTGCGAACCACATGAAAGACATCTACGCCGACGACATCACCCTCCGGGTTGGCCCGAGCGACAAACTCGTCGCGTTCCTCGAATCCGAACTCGCCACGGCAGTTGCAGACCGTCCAACCCACCCACGCGGGAGGCGAATGACCGCGACCACCGACCCCGAGATGACCGCCGTGAACGCCGCCTTCGCCCTCGCACTGGTCGAGCGCCACGGCCTCGTGGGGCGCGACCATCGCCTCTACGACCTCGCCCGCACTGCCTCAGGTGACGCCCCGACCGTGGACGTGCAGGGGTTCAAATATCGGTTCCTCTCGCTCGTAGACGACCCCGACGAGAGCGAATATCGGAAGGCGCTCGTGGACGCCGCCGAAGAGTACGTTCTTGATGGGAACGAAGACGGGCAAGCCGCGGACTGAACTCCAATTTTCAACGTGAATCGGCTATCGACACGACCACTGTGGCGCGCGCTTGCACTGACCCGAGGACACGGCGTCCGAGGGTCTGTGCCGACAACGTGCGAGGTCTTCGTGAGCGACGGAGGAGCGAGCGAATGGCTCGTCGGAGCTTGCCTCTGATGGTGAATGACTATCTGATGGTGGATGACTGAAACGAGCGACAGCGAGTGAAGGAATCGGTTGGGGAGGAACGTGGCCGTCGCGGTGCGGTAGCGGAGGCGGTTAGTTTGGAGTCGTGAATTGCTAGCCATATACCTCTACAATCGTAACAATCACAACTGCCAGCGATACCTCTGCGGTTGTTTGCGCGACCGATTGTCGATTGTACACCGCTAACAAAACGACCTCGTATCAAAAACGCCGTCGCTGAAAGAGCAAAAATAAAACGTGAAAATCGAGTCCAGAGGGAAGGAAACCGAATTTAGCGTGCCGCAGCAGCGACGCGCTCTTTCTCTTCTTTCTGGTTAATCGCGTATGCCTGCACGTCGTAATCCGCGGCACCGATGAGTTGCTGTGCCAGTGCCTCCTCGGCGTCCGTCGCGGTCTTGAACGAGGCACCGTAGGCGCCTTCTGCGATGAATTTGAGCGACTGGTCGACACGGCGCTGGGGCGCAACGTCGACTGCTTTCGGGACGGAGATGCCACCGTATTTGAGGCGGACGGTTTCCTCACGCGGGGCGGCGTTCTCGACTGCGCGGACGAGCACCTGCACCGGGTTCTCCTCGGTGCGCTCGTGTACGATGTCGAACGCGTTGCGGACGATTTTCATCGTTTGCTGTTTCTTGCCCGTGTTCTCTTCGGTCTGCATGAGACGGTTGATGAGACGCTCGACGATGCTGACTTCGCTCTTCTGGAACTGCTTGCCAGCGTGGCGACCCATCGTGTGTGCGACGGGCGTCACCGAGATGTAGCGTTCCGTGCTCGGGTCGCTGAACTCGATGTTCGTCACGTCCCACGTGCCGAACAGTTCCGCGGTGGCACCTTCGCCTTCCGTTCCAACGTGTGCGTCGGGTTCTGGTTGTTCTTCGTCTGCACTCATGATTTATCGCACCGGTTTTTCCGCATTGCCGCGAACCAGTTCTTCCATGCTCACGCCGTTGACTTTCTCCACTTTGTAGTTGACGCCGGAAAGGTCACCCATTGCACGACCTTTCGCACCGCCGATACCCGCGATGGTAACCTCGTCGTGTTCGTCGATGAACGAGATTGCACCGTCGCCGGGGCAGAACGCCGTCACCTGCTTACCGTTCTTGATAAGCTGGACACGGACACATTTTCGAATTGCGGAGTTGGGCTGTTTCGCTTCGATGCCCACTTTCTCCAGCACGATACCTCGGCCTTGCGGCGCACCTTCGAGAGGGTCGGATTTCTCACCGAGACCACGCTCTCGTCGGGCGTAATCGGAGTCAGACCACCGGTGATTCTGGCGGTCTTTCTTCAGCTTCCGAGCCGCGTACTTACCGTTCGCCATTATGCTGTGGACTATTCGATGGAGCTACTTAAACAGTGTCTTTTGGGTTCGGCGTTACGCCCGCAGGTCGCTCGAAAGGGTACGATAGAGCGATTTGAGCGCGTTTCAGTGAGTCTAAGCACAGCCAACGGATTCGTTGGACGATGTCGAGTGTACCGCTCCAGTTACAACGAATCGAAAAACGAGAATCCACAGAAAACAGCAAAAACGATTCGATTCAGGTCAACTGGATGTCGTCCACGTCGAAGTGGCGTTCCGACAGCAATTTCGCCGCCTCGATGTTGCGACCGCCAGCACCGATGGCGACCCCGGTGTCGGCCTGCGCAACTTCTGCGTAGGCCACCGTGTCGTCGTTCTCGCTGATGGTAACGTGGAGAACTTCCGCCGGAGCGAGCGCGTTTGCGACGAAGGTGTCCGCGCTGTCCGCGTCTTCCACCAGTTCCACGTTCGCGTCGAGGCGGTCTTCGACCGCCTGAACGCTCTCGCCGCCGGGGCCGATGGCTTGCGCCATCTCGCCCGGCTTGACGACGAAGATGATGCGATTTACATCCTCGCCATCCGTAGTTTCGTTCTCCTCTGTCAACACGACACAGTCACGGGCCGTCGCGCCCGTTTCGTCCTCGAAGAGGGCGATGTACTGGCGTGCCGTGTCGGAAAGGGTGACCGTCATCAGTCCGAAGGCTCTGCGCCGCGACTGACCGAGCCCATCCGGAGGTCAACGTCACCCGTGCCGAGTTTGATTGGCTTGCCAACGATGACGTTCTCAATGACGCCGTTCAGGTCGTCGATTTCGCCGTGGATGGCGGCATCGAGCAGGTGGTTCACCGTCACCTCGAACGCCGCCCGCGCGAGGACGGATTCCTTGCTGCCGGAGATACCGTGGCGACCGATAGATTCGATGGTACCTCGGTTGGTCATGATGTCCGACACCAGCATCAGGTGTCGAACGTTCACATCGTCGAGACCCTGTTCTTCCAGCGTATCCATCGTCTCCTCGATGATGGCTTCGCGGGCCGCTTCGACGCCGAGATTGCGGTAAATCTCGTGGATGTTGTTCGACGTGGTGCGCGAGGCGTCCACGCCGTCGATTTCGATAACGTCACCGAACGCGGAGCCTTCGGTGTAGAGGACGAACTCCTCGCTGTCGTCGTCCATTTTCTCCTTCCGGATGACGACGCGGGTGATGTCCTCGATTCCCTTGAAGACGATTTCGCGGAGTTCTTCGACCAACTGGAGGAGTTTGCGGTAACTCGGTTGGTCGGGACCGAACTCGATGACCGTCCCCTGCTGGTTCGTCTCGACACCGAGGCTGTCTTCGATGATTCCCGCGACTTCGTCGGGCGTAATCATCCGCTCTTCGAGCGTGTCCTCGTTCAGGTTGATTGAGACGATCATGTCGGCGACGTTTGTCGAGATGTCACCGAGCGCGAGGATTTTCGTCGCCTCGATTTGCCAGACGACTTCGTGAGCGCGTTCGCGGTTGTCGGCGTGTTCGTCGTCCAGATGCACCGTCATCATCGGCGTGTCCGGCGTCTTCCGGGCGTCCACGAGTTCGATGAGTCGCGGAAGCCCTTGGGTCACGTCGATTTCTGCCACACCCGCATAGTGGAACGTGTTCATCGTCATCTGCGTTCCCGGTTCTCCGATGGATTGGGCGCTCACCGTTCCGACCGGGTCGAGCGGGTCAACTCGCGTGTTGAAGTAGCGTGTTTCGACCGCGCGTGCGATTTCGTCTACTTGTTCGACGGAAATCCCGTCGCGCGATTCGATGGTTTCGTACACTTCGTCTTTGAGGCGTCGCGGAAGCTCCGTGTCCTCTACGATTGCCTCCATGTCGTCCGTAACTTCAGTCATCTGATTCCACCTGCCGTGCGTCGGCGTGTTCGGAGAGGTTCGTCGGCGGTTGGCGCTCGCCGAGGAACTCCAGTTTGCGGTTCTCGCTGTCGAACTCCTCGTCTATGATTTTGTCCGCGATGTGTTCCACGTCGATTGGATTCTCCTCGTCGGAGGACACCCGAACCGGCGAGGTGCCGTCCTCACCGAACTCGAACTGAACGATGGTGTCGCTGGTGTCGCGCACCGTACCGTCGTACTGCGTTTCGAGTTCGGACAGCGCGTTAATCAGACGACGCTGGAGGTAGCCGGATTTGGAGGTACGAACTGCCGTGTCCACGAGTCCCTCTCGGCCACCCATCGCGTGGAAGAAGAACTCGAGCGGACTCAGGCCGCCAGTGTAGGAGTTCTCCACGAAGCCGTGGGCGTCCGCGGACAGGTCGTCCGCTTGGAAGTGGCTGAGCGTGCGGTCTTCGTACCCGCGGTTGATTCGCTCGCCCCGAACTGCCTGCTGGCCGACACAGCCAGCCATCTGGGTCAGGTTCAGAAGCGACCCACGCGCACCGGATTCGGCCATGATGACTGCTGGGTTGTCGTCCGCGAAGTGGTCTTCCGCGATGTCACCGGCAGAGTCACGGGCCTTGCCGAGCGTCTGCATGATTTTCATTTCGAGCGTCTCGTCCACCGTTCGACCCGGCAGGGATTCGAGCTCGCCGTTCTCGTAGGTCGTGATGAGGTCTTGGACGCGCTCGTAGGCGTTGTCGATTGCCTCGTCGATCTGCTCTTGGGCCGCCGTCGGAATCGTCTCGTCGTCGATTGCGATGGAGAAACCAAAGTGCATGATGGCACGCATCGCCAGCGTCGCAACTTCGTTGATGAAGTGGCGGGCACGGGTTTCGCCGTACACCTTACAGATGGTGTCAACAATTTCTCCGCCGAACGCGCCGACCGCGTCCTCGTCGATGGTTCCGCTAATGTGTTGACCATTTTCGATGACGACGGTGTCGCCAGCCGAACTCGTAAATTCGAGTTCCAGTCCATCGGGGAGGAGTTCCGAGAACAGCGTCCGGCCAGTCCAGTACGGCGTTCCGTCTTCTTCCTCACCGTCGGGCTCCGGCAGTTCGTCGATTCGAGTCGCACGAAGCAGGTCGAGCGCCTGCGTCTCGTTGAACTGCGGGTTCTCGTGCGTGAGCAGATACGTTCCGGAGATGTGGTCTTGAATCGCGCCGATGATGTTCTCACCGAAGCGCGGGGACAGGATTTGTTCCTGCACGCGCATGAGCACGCGCGCCTCCGCGCGTGCTTCCTCGTTTTGGAGGGCGTGCATGTTCATCTCGTCCCCGTCGAAGTCCGCGTTGTACGGCGGACAGACAACAGTGTTCAGTCGGAACGTCTTGTACGGCATCACGACCACTTCGTGGGCCATGATGGACATCCGGTGGAGGGATGGCTGTCGGTTGAAGATGACGATGTCACCGTCCACAAGGTGGCGGTTGACTTCCCATCCGGGTTCGACCTTCTCCGACAGTTCCTCACAGTTCTTTTCCGTAACTTTGAGTCGTCGTCCGTCGGGTCGTTTGACGTAGTTCGCACCTGGATGACCCTCCGGACCGTTTCGAACGTATCGTTGCGCTTCCTCGATGTTGCGCGGCGTGACGTTCATCGTCTGAGTCATCTCGCGGGCGACACGTTGCGGCACACCGACTTCGTTCAGCGAGAGCGTCGGGTCGGGCGAAATGACGGTACGCGCCGAGAAGTTCACACGCTTTCCGGACAGCGAGCCACGGAAGCGCCCTTCCTTACCCTTCAACCGCTGGGAGAGCGTCTTCAGCGGACGCCCGGAGCGGTGACGGGCGGGTGGCGTTCCCGAAATCTCGTTGTCCATGAACGTCGTGACGTGGTACTGGAGCAGTTCCCACAAGTCCTCGATAATCAGCTGTGGGGCACCAGCCTCACGGTTCTCCATGAATCGCTGGTTGATGCGGATGATGTCCACTAGTTTGTGGGTCAGGTCGTCCTCGGAGCGCTGGCCGTTGTCCAGTGTAATCGACGGACGGGCAGTCACCGGCGGCACGGGCAAGACGGTGAGAATCATCCACTCAGGACGCGAGCGGTCTGCGTCGATACCGAGCACTTCGATGTCCGAATCCGGAATGTCCTCGAACCAGTCGCGGATGTCCGAGGGCATCAACTTGTTCATGTCCTCGGTGGTGAGGTCGATGGAAAGTGCCTTCTCGATGGCTTTCCGGTCTTCCTCTCGTGGGCGGAACTCGCCCGAAATTATCTGGTTGATACGCGAGAGGTCGATGTCCGTCTGCTCCGCGAGTTCCGGCGGCGCGATTGGGTCGCGGTCTTCGTCCTCTTCGCCGTCCTCGTCACGACCTTGCATCGCGGACGCGATGCGCTCCGAATACTCGCTCGTGAGAACCTGTTGTACCTCGTAGTAGGTCGTCGGTTTCTCGTGGTTGATGTCGTACTGAACTTCCCCACAGTGCGGACAGCGGTCTTTCTTACGGGCTTCCCGAATCGCCGCCTTCGTCACGTCGGTGAGGTCGTTACCGAGTTCCCTCGTCCGACTCAGCATGCTGTGATACTTTTCCTGTTCGTCCTCGGTCAAGAGGAGTCGGGAACAGTCGCGACAGGTTCCGCGAAGTAATCTGCGGATGAGTTTCGTGAAGCCGACGTGGATGACCGGCGCGGCGAGTTCGATGTGGCCGAAGTGACCGTTACACGACCCGGAGTGTTGCCCGCAGGTCTTGCATTCCAGACCGGGGTCGATGACGCCCAGTCGTGGGTCCATGAGTCCCATGTCGATTGGGAACCCGTCGTCGTCGTACGTGTCGGCGGTAATAATTTTCGTCGCCGACATCTCGCGGTACTCCTCCGGGTCCATCAGGCCGAAGCTGATAGAGCCGATTTCCTTGGGAGTTTGATTCGTTGCCATGTTAGACTGCGTCCTCCAGTTCGAGTCGCGGGGCGATTCCGAGCGCCTTCATCTCGTCGAGCAGGAGCTTGAACGCGTAGCTCATCTCGATTTCGTGGATGTCCGTCTCCTCCTCACAGTTCGGACAGTACACGCGGTTCTGGTCGATGTTCTCGACTGCGCTCATTCCACACTGACCGCAGACGTAAATCCACTCGCGGTCGGAAGAGTCGAGAAGCCGTTCTTTGAGCGCCAGCGCCGCACCGTGACCGATGAGCACCTCACGCTCCATCTCTCCGACACGAAGACCACCCTCACGGGCACGACCTTCGGTCGGTTGTCGAGTTAGCACCTGCACCGGGCCGCGCGACCGGGCGTGGAGCTTGTTCGACACCATGTGGTACAGCTTGTGGTACAGAATGGTACCGACGAAGATTTCCGCTTCAATCTTCTCGCCCGTCACGCCAGAGTACATGATTTCCTTACCGGAGGATTTGTACCCGCGTTCTTCGAGCGCCGAGCGGAGTTCTTCTTTGTCTTCGCCAGTGAACGCCGTACCATCGACGCGCCGTCCTTCCAGCGCGCCGACTTTGCCGCCAATCATCTCCAGCACGTGCCCGACCGTCATGCGCGACGGGAGCGCGTGTGGGTTGACGATAAGGTCAGGGACGACACCTTCCTGCGTGAAGGGCATGTCTTCCTGCGGCGCGATGTGGCCGACGACACCTTTCTGGCCGTGCCGTGATGCGAACTTGTCACCGAGTTCTGGGATTCGTTCGTCACGAACGGACACTTTCGACAGTTTTGAGCCGTCCTCGCCTTCCATCAGCGTCACCGTGTCAACGACCCCGGATTCGCCCGACCGCATCGTGACACTGGTTTCACGGCGTTTTTGCGGTGACAGGCCGCCCATGTCGTCCGGTTCTTCTAAGAATCGCGGCGGACTCGTCTTCCCCAACAAGACGCTGTTTTCGTCAACGCGCGTCTCGGGGTTGACCAGACCGTCCTCGTCCAGATGCGTGTAGGCGTCCTCGCCGCGAGCGCCGCGCACGTCGTCGCTCGGGATTTCGAATCGGTCTTCCTGACCGCCAGGGTACCGGCGTTCTTCGCCCTCGTAGGTTCGGAAGAAGTGCGAGCGCGCGAGCGCGCGGTCGACCGACCCGCTGTTGAGGACGAGCGCGTCCTCGATGTTGAACCCTTCGTAGCTCATGACCGCGACGGTGAAGTTCTGCGCCGCAGGGCGGTCGTCGAAGCCGATTTGCTCCGTCGTCTGCGTCTTCACCATCGACAACTGCGGATAGTGGAACAGGTGCTGGCGCGTGTCCGGGCGAATCCGGTAGTTCGCCGCAGGCAGACCGAGCGACTGTTTCATCATCCCCGAACCCATCGTAATACGCGGACTGGCGTTGTGTTCCGGGTACGGAATCATCCCGGCACCGATGCCGAAGATGAGTTGTGGGTCGATTTCGAGGTGTGTGTGGTCTTCGTTGAGGTCACCTTCGTCGACCGCGACGTAGATGTCCTCTTCTTCCTCGGCGTCGATGAACTCGATTTTACCGCGCTCGACGAGTTCCTCGAACGAGAAATCGCCCGCTTTGACGGCTTCGATTTCCTCTTCGGTGATGAGGGGTTCGCCGTCCTCGATAACGAGCAGGGGTCGGCGGGCACGCCCCGCGTCGGCGTTGATGATGACTTCGCGGGTTCGGTCTTTGACCGACACGTTCACCATCTCACTGACGTCGCCGCGTCGGCGCGCCTCCCGTACTTGGTTTGCGAGCTGTTCCGGGTCGGGGTGTGTCCCGACCAAACTCCCGTTGACGTACACTTTCGCTTCTCGTCCCTGACTCATGATTTAGTCTGCGCTCCCTTCGATGCTCTCGATTCCGGGGATGCCCTCGACACCCATGGACGAGAGTTCCTGTTTGAGTTCCTGTTCGTCTTCGATGTTCTGACTGAGTTCCATCGCTTGCGCGAAGTTCTTCACCAGCCCACAGTTCGGCCCTTCCGGCGTTTCGGAGGGACAAATGCGACCCCACTGGGTCGCGTGCAGGTCGCGCGCCTCGAAGTGGGGCTGACTCCGCGACAACGGGCTACGCAGACGGCGAAGGTGTGAAAGCACACCCATGAAGTCCGTGCGGTCAACCAACTGGGACACACCGGAGCGGCCGCCGACCCAGTTTCCGGTCGCAATCGGGTGTTCGAGTCGCTCGGTCAGCACGTCGGAACGAACGACGGTGTTCACCGACAACTGTCGGTTTCGCATGTTCGCACGTTCAAGCTGGTACTTCACGTCCCGTGCCAGTTTGTTCAGCGCCGTGCGGAACAGGTCTTTCATCAGGTCGCCGGAGACCTTCAGACGCTTGTTGGCGTAGTGGTCTTTGTCGTCCGAATCGCGTCGGCCCAGCGCGAGTTCGAAACACGCCTCGGCCATTCGAGCGAGGTAGTACGCCTTGTTGATGCGAACTTCCTCCTCCTCGACGCCGTCCTCGTGGAGGTGCGGCAGAAGGTAGCGGTCGATGACGTAGTTCGCTCGTTTCAACTGGTAGTTTTTGCCCTGCCCGGAGGCGACCCGCTTTCCGAGGGACTCGATTGCCTCCTCTTGGGTCTGGACTTCCGCGGCCTCCAGATTTTCGAGCATGAACTTCACGATTTCCGGGTCGTCGGAGACACGGTGGACGATTTCCTCGTCCGATTCGAGTCCTAGCGCGCGAACGAGCGTGACGAAGTTGACGCTTCCCGAAACCGACGGGAACGACACTTCGAGCAGGCCGTCGCGGGTTCGCTCGACCAGCACCAGCGCGCGGTATCCACGGCGCTGGCTGAACGTCTTTGCGACCTGAATTTCGTCGCCGTACTTCGTGTCGTACTCGGCGAGAATCTTGTTGGGTGCGAGGTCTTCCGAGGTCATCAGCACTCGCTCGGAACCGTTGACGATAAAGTAGCCACCGGGGTCGGCCGGGTCTTCACCGATTTCGACCAAGTCCTCTTCCTCGAAGTTGGCGATGTTACATTTCTCGGAGCCGACCATGACCGGCATCCGGCCGACCTTCGTCTCGGTCGTATCGACGACTCGCTTGTCGTCGCCTTCACCTTTGACGATGGTCATCTCCATGAACACCGGCGCGGCGTAGGTGATGTTGCGGAGGCGAGCCTCCTGCGGATAGAGGAGTTCTTCACTCCCGTCCGCCTCACGCACGCGCGGAGTGACGACGCGAACGTCGCCTAGTTCCACGAACACCGGTTCTTCGCCCTCTTTATCGCCGATGTCCGTGTCGATAGTGCCTTTCTCGGTCACAACTTCCTGCATGCCGCGAGTCAGGAAGGAGTTAAACGAGCGGTAGTGATGCTCTGCGAGTCGTTCTTTCGAGAAATACTGCCTCGATAGTGCGCGTCGGTCTTCCCGTTGCATTATTCCACCACGAGTCGGTATACGACTGCCCTGTCAGTCGTCCGAGAGTCACGAACGATTTTGATAACGTCGCCGATTTCCGCATCGTCGGGCAACGCAGGGTCCGTCCGCTTGATTTTTGGTAAGTCTGTACTCTTGATTTCGTATTCCTCAAGCACGTCGTCGAGTTCGCCCTCATCGACGATGGAGTGCTCCGGAACCATCTTGTGTTGGCTTACGTCTACCATGTGTGCGCGATTTTCTGACCAGCGGGAGAAATGGCTATCACGAGATACTACAGGGTATTACTGGCGGCACTCATTTAAGGCTTGCTAAGTAGCGCGCACACGCCCGGCTATCGCACCCCGCACCACCGTGCGGGCAGTTCTCTAACGCCAGTATCTACTCCGTTCTGGTATAAATTATTTTGGCATGTGGGGAGTCGTACCATAGCACGGTTCGCTCCGACACACGGCCTTCGTTTGGAAAGCCTTAAGCGTGCAAGCCAGAAAGGGATAATTGCGTCACAGGCCCGGGTGGTGTAGTGGCCCATCATACAACCCTGTCACGGTTGTGACGCGGGTTCAAATCCCGCCTCGGGCGCTTTTTCAACTTTCAAAACCGTGAGCGGTCAGCTTTGCCGAACGTGACGAAGGAACGAACGAGAGCAGGGAGGAACTTGTTTTTTCCGTGCGAGCAGGAACGTCTTGGCGTAGTTCAAATCCCGAAAGGCGCTCCGCGTCTTTCGACCTTCGCGAATAAACCGCATTCACTCAGTCCCGCTTCGGCGTTTTTGGACGAAGTTACAAGAAGTCGCTTGTTTGATGAGCACTTGATTCTTTCCGAGTACAGTACTAGAAAGCGACTGCTCGGAAGTGACATACTAGGGCTTGTGGAACAACAGTTGACTATTTTATCGTAAAAGACTATTTTTATAATCATACATTCGACAGTAATAGCATAGAGGAGAGCGGCACAGTGAATACGAAAGACAAAGGTGACGAAACTGAGGCGAAGATAATCCACACGCTGATTTCTCACGGATACAGTGTTTCGATTCCGTTTGGAGACAACGACAAATACGATATTATAGTAGACGATGATGGGTCACTCTATCGAGTTCAATGTAAAACAAGTTGGACGAACAAAGAGGGGACGATGCGATTCAATACACATACCCAGACTACGAAAGAGGGAAAATATCACGAAAATACATATCACGGCGAAGTAGATGCCTTCCTCGTTCGGTACCCAAAAAACGAGAAAATCTATTGGATACAAATCGAGGAAGCGACTGAGCAGAAAATGGAACTTCGATTCAACGCTAAAATAAATCACCCCTCGATTAACTGGGCAAAGGATTACGAGTTTGATGGAGAAATATAGATAAGAGGATGGCTCGTATTATGTATGTGCCATAGGTTGACAAAGGAAGAGTAAATCGACACCCCTTAATAACGGCGCGAAAAAGAAATAACTGCGTCACAGGCCCGGGTGGTGTAGTGGCCCATCATACAACCCTGTCACGGTTGTGACGCGGGTTCAAATCCCGCCTCGGGCGTTTTCTAAAATTTGACTTCTAAAAGAGACTTCTGTCTTGCTCGTTTTTACCTAATCGAATACTGAAGCGTTACGAGCGGTCGCCCCAACAAAAAAACCTCGTAGAATTGCCGAACCACGAATCTATCCCGAGCGAGGGCGTCGAAATCCGACAGCATCCCGGTTGCATCGCCGTTTGGTCATTTTGGGCCAGAAAGTCGACACCGACTCGGCCACGGGAAGCGAGTCGAGAAACAGGAGGCGGGGATCAGACGACGGTCGATTCCGGTGTCGTCAGTCGAAACGCGAGCAGTGCGGGAAGCGCGAATCCGAATGCGTTGACGCTCCCGTGCTAGACAATCATCTCGTCGATGGTGACCAACTGGGGCGTTCCGGGATACGCCGAGTAGCCGTAGGCGAGCGCGAGCGCCATCGTCCAGACGACGGCGACGGCCGCCAGCGAGAGCAGGACGCCCCGAACTCGGTCAACTTGCAGGACGACACTGCCCAGAATTGAGAGCGCAAAGACGACGACTGCGACGGTGAAAAACGCGACTGCGACGACTTCTACCAGCGGCGAGAACGTGATTCCGATGGCGATGAGCGCGAGATTCACTACGATGACGAGCGTCGTCGCGGCCATCGCACGACCGGCGAAATCCGACCCGAATCGACCACTGTCGTCCGTGACGAGTCGGCCAGCCATCCCCGCGATGAGCGGGAGCGCGAATCCGGCGTAATGGTAGTGAACCACCGTGAGCAGGATGATAATCGGCTTGAAGTGAAACGAGATGCCGGCGCGGGAGAGAAAGAGTGCGACCGCACCGACCGGAACGTACAGCAAGGCAGCGTCGATTGCGAGTTCCGGAAGCGGCGTGAAACCGCGAGGAAGCAGACGCCACAGTCCGAACAGTGCGACGCAGGCTGTCACTGCGACCCACGGGAGCGTGAGTGCGACTGCACTGACTGAAGCGGTGGGAAACGTGAACGACGCAACGGCCAAAATCGCCGCCGGGGGCTGTCCGAACACCGCGAGTCGATAGACGAGCGGTGTCCTCCCTGAACGACGAGGAGTCATCGCAACGCCGAGTCCGAGCGGAAGAATGACGAGCACCGCGAGCGCGACGAACAGTTCGACCGTCGAAAGAATATCCGCGGCGACCAACATCGACCACAGAATTGCACCGAACACTGTGTTTGCGTCCGTCAATCGAAATCCGACGATGGTCGGATGGGAATTGGTGAAGTGAGGAGCACTGTTTTGTCCGCCTACCGTGGTCATCGACTTGCACCCGGCGAATCGGACGAATCAGACGGATTCGGAAGCCGAATACTGCCGAGACGCCGGTTAGTGAGGCGGTTTTCGTCCGCCTTCTGCCAGTCGTTATCGAAGGTGCCCTGATAGCCGAAGATGTGGCCCGCGAACGGATTCGTCACCGTTGCCGCCACGCGGAACCGCCCCGCGTACTCGTCGTACCAATCCTGAAGCGTCGCGTCGGCGGTGAGTGGTTTCGGAAACGGAACGTACCGGTCACCGACGCGAATCCACTGATCGCCGAGGCGGATAGCGAGGCCGCCGTCCTCGACCGAGAGATGGATGTCGGCCACGATTCTGCCGTCGGTTCCGAAGAAATCGGTGATACAGTTTCGCTCCGGATTCCAGCGCATCGTGTCGTCGAACCGCCGGACGGGGTCAGTTTCAAACCGACGCCGAAGCGTCAGTGCTTCGTATCCCCGGGCGTCGATGAAGGCATCGGAGCGAATTTCGAACGAAACATCGTCGCCGCCTTCGGGGAAAAGGAAGTTTTGGGTCGTCCCGAGCCACAGTACGGGGAGCGCGATTGCGCCGCGGGAGAGGCGAGTCATCCGACCCCGGCCGATTGCCGTTCGGCCGTCGTCGGTCACGAGACCGTATCGTTCACGGATTTCGGGATGGAGTTGCGTCCACTCCTCACCGAGTGCTCGCTCGAACAAACTCGTCACGGTTGTCACGGCCATCCCTCCTCGAAAATGCGGCACTCGGAACCAAGCATACGAAACGCTTCTCGACGATAAATAATCATTCTACCGATACGAACGGTCGGGAAAATACCGGCGAGGAGGCAAATCTATAGGAAGTATCGTGACGTGACACGATAGGAGAGGGGGACAAATGACGCCAGATAGGGGACGGAGCGTTTCGAAACGCTCCGTCCTCACGCGGGACGGGTGGGGAATGGTGCAGTCGAAGCGACGGGTGACCTATCGAAGATGACCCGGAACGCGTTCGTTCCGGTTTTCGTCGTGATTCTTCTCGTCGCGCAGGCGTCAATCGTCGGAGGCGGGATAGCGATGGGCGAAAGCCACTCCAAGGCGGACATCGGACAGCAGACGCAAACGACGGAGGCAGGGAGAACTGCGGACTTCGAACTCGTCTCCGTCACGTCGAACGTTCCAGTGGATGGAACCGGTAACCTCTCACTGACGTTCGAGAACACCGGTGAGGACATCACGAACGCACAAATCGCGGTGCAGTCGCCGAACGAGAGCGTTCGGTTCGGGGAGTCACAGAACGCCAGCCAATCCGTCGGCAACTGGTCTTCGGGCGAACGGCGAACAGTCACGTACAGACTGCTAGCGGAAGAGTTCGCAGAGATACGGAACTATCCGTTCGAGGCCTTCATTTCGTACACCGCGAGAAACGGTTCCCGGGAGCGGGCCGGGCCGTACACGTTCGACGTTCGGCCCACACAGCCGATTCAGTTGGAGCGATTCGAGGTGACGGCCATCTCCTCGAACGTGCAGGCGGGCGATACTGGAACCGTCTCGCTCACGCTCGAAAACACAGGACGAGACGTGAGCGACGCGGTCATCTCTCTGCAATCTCAAAACGACCAACTCCGGCTCGGGGAGTCGCGGAACGCCAGCCAGTTCGTCAGCGAATGGGTGACCGACGAGGACGTGCAGGTCGAATATCAGGTGACGGCGAGCAACGACACCGTCGGCGGCAGCTACCCCTTCAGTATCTCAGTCTCGTATCGGGAAGACGGTTCGCGCAATCAAACGCAGTCACAACTCATTGGCATCATTCCGGCCCCGGAGCAGTCGTTTTCGCTCACCGACGTGAGCAGCACGCTCCGCGTCGGTGACGAGGGAGTCGTTACTGGACAGGTTACCAACGAAGGGCCGCAAACCGCGGAGAACGCGGTGCTCGTTCTTCAGTCGCAGGGCGATAATGCCTTCCCACGGGAAACGGAGTACGCCCTCGGAACGCTCGAATCCGGCGAATCGGTTCCGGTTCGCTATCGAATCGACGTGAGCGAGAGCGCAGACCGCGGGCCGCGACAGTTCTCGTTCGTCGTGCGCTACCAGAATCAGGACGGGGATTCACGCCAGAGCAAACCGCTCGAAACCGCGGTTCGCGTCGGGGCTCAACGGGACGAGTTCATCATCGAACCACAAAGTGCGTCGGTGGAACAGGGGTCGAGTGCGACCATCTCGCTCGTCGTCACGAACAACGACGACAGGACGCTCCGGAACATCGACGCGCGTGCGTTCGTCGATAGCCCGCTCACGCTCGAAGAAGACCAAGCGTTCATCACGCGACTGGAACCGAACGAATCGGCGACGATTGCGTTCAGCCTGAGTGCAGAGGGTGAGGCATTGGCCGGAACGTATCCGATGTCGGTCGATTTCCAGTACGAAATGCCCGACGGAGAGAGCCAACTTTCGGACACCTACGAGGTGCCGGTTCGGGTAACCGAACCGGACGGAAACGGCGTTCTTTCGTTCCTGAGCGGCGGAATATTGCTTCCACTGATTCTCGTCCTCGGAGTCGTTCTCGTTGGCGTCGGCGGATTCGTCGCATTCCGGCGGTGGCGGGCCGCGCGGGGAGGTCGGAGAAGTCGAGGTGGCGGCGGTGGTTGACTACCAAGCAGTCATCGACTGGGCCGACGAGTGGATTGTCGGTCGTTCGAAAACCGTTCTCCTCACCTTTCTCGTTCTGACCGCCGTGTTCGGCGTCGGCCTCACCCGCGTTTCGACCGAGGCAGGGACGAGTCAGTTCACGGAAGACAGCCCCGCGCTGGAGGCGTTCGAAAACGTCAACGAAGAATTTACGCAACCGTTCGAAGCGGAAAACGGAAGCACGCAACTGATTCAAAGCGGACGCAACGTACTGTCGAAACCGGAACTGCTGGCGATGCTGCGGGCGCAGTACCGACTCGAACAGCGCGAAGAACTTCGGGTCGCGTCCACGGCCAGCGCCGCCGGAATCGTCGCACAAACGCTTGACCCGAACGCGACGACGCTCGAAGCCCAGGTTCGCACTCTAGAGCGGGCGACGCCGACGGAAATCGAAGTCGCGGTTCGGCAGGCCGCGGAAAAT
Source organism: Haladaptatus litoreus (assembly GCF_900156425.1). Classification (GTDB taxonomy): domain Archaea; phylum Halobacteriota; class Halobacteria; order Halobacteriales; family Haladaptataceae; genus Haladaptatus; species Haladaptatus litoreus. The sequence continues at coordinate 248,581 of NZ_FTNO01000001.1, read as the reverse complement.
CCCGAGTTTCGGGCGCTGTTGAGCAGGGATTTCAATCGCCGGTCGGCATCCGCCTCGGCGACCATCGGCATCGTCGAACACGCGATTCCACGCGGCGTTTCACAGGAAGCGGGCGCGGAAGCGTCGCCGGAAACAGACCCCCTCGCGGGGATACAGATTCGGTCGCAGTCGGTCGTCAGTTCCGTCGATAGCGATATCCGAGTGTTCGGAAGCGGCATCCTCACGGACGAGTTGTCGAGCGTCACGTTCGATTCGCTCATCATCGTCATTCCCGCCGCCGGAATACTGATTTTCGTCTTTCTGCTGTTCGCCTATCGCGACCCGGTAGACCTCGTTTTGGGGGTCGTCTCGTTGGTGATGACCATCGTCTGGACGCTTGGGTTCACGGGAATTGTTGGCATCCCGTTCACGCAGTTGTTGGTCGCCGTACCGCCGCTTTTGCTCGCCGTAGGAATCGACTACGGAATCCACGCTATCAACCGCTATCGCGAGGAGCGCGTCGTCGGGGCGGAAGTCAAACCGGCGATGCGGCGCGCGACCGACCAACTGCTCGTCGCGTTTTTCATCGTCACCGGAACCACGGTTCTCGGATTCGCGTCGAACGCGACGAGTCGCCTCCAACCGATTCGGGAGTTCGGAATCGTCGCCGCCATCGGCATCGTCTTCACCTTCCTCATCTTCGGTATCTTCCTTCCGGCCGCGAAGGTCGTCACTGACGACCTCCGCGTTCGGTTCGACCTGCCGACGTTCGGCGAGCGACCGCTGGGCGAGGAAGGCTCGCTGTTGGGTCGAACCTTATCGAGCAGCGTCGTCCTCGCCAGAAAAAGTGCTACTGTCGTCGTCGCGGTTGCAGTCGCCCTGACGCTCGTTTCGGGTGTCTACGCAACCGGCATCGACACGACGTTTTCGAACGAGGATTTCCTTCCGCCGGAGGAGACGCCAGCGTATCTCGAAGTGCTTCCCGAACCGTTCGCGCCGGAGACCTACACCGTGACCGAAGTGACGAATTTCTTGGAAGAGAAGTTCGCGTCCGCCGAGGACGACACGGTGACGATTTACGTCGAAGGGCCGCTACGGGAGGAGTACGCCCTCGAATCGATTCAACACGCCAATCGGAATCCGCCGGATTCGTTTCTCGCAACCGACCGGCAAGCCGATTCGGCGAGCATCATCACGGTCATTCAGGGCTACAGCGACCAGTCGCCGGAGTTCCGGCGACTGGTCGAACGAAACGACATAAACGACGACGGCGTTCCCGACGACAATCTCGAACTGATCTACGACCGACTGCTCGATTCTCCCGCCCGCGAGCAAGCGTTGGAATACATCTCGGACGACCGGCGGAGCGCGCAGGTCGTCTACTCCACGAAAAGCGGTGCGTCGCAGGACGAGATTACGCGGGATGCCCGACTCGTCGCCGACCGATATCGCTTCGATGCGGTTGCGACCGGCGAAATCGTGGTGTTTCAGTCCATCGCCGCGACAATCTTTACCTCCGCGATTCGAAGCCTTGCAACGGCGTTGGTCACGACCGCGGTTTTCCTCGTGCTTCTCTACCGAATCATCGTGGGACGAATCGCTTTCGGCGTCATCAACCTCTTTCCAATCGTCGTTGCGGTGTCCCTGCTCGCGGGAACCATGCGCCTGCTCGGGATTCCGTTCAACGCCCTGACCGCAACCGTTCTCGCAATCGCGTTAGGATTGGGCGTGGACTATTCGGCCCACGTCGTCCACCGGTTTACCGACGAGTACGAAGGTTTGGGCGAAGAAATGGCTGACGTGGAATCGAAAGGTGACGTGTTTGCCGCACTCACCCGAACAGTTCGCGGCACCGGCGGCGCGCTGACTGGGAGCATGCTCACGACGATTTCGGGAACCGGAATTCTCGTCCTCGCAATCACGCCCGTTTTGGGGCAGTTCGGACTCGTGACCGCTCTGAGCATTTTTTACTCCTATTTTGCCGCCATCTTCGTGACACCCTCTGCTATCGTTCTGTGGGATAGATATGTAGCATCGAGTTGAGAGTCAGAGCGAAATCGTGCTGGCCGTGAGGACACCGAATCCGACCGCCACGAGCGCGCCGACAAGGTTAATCGTCGCGTTCGCCACTGCCTTTCTGCGCTTTCCTCGTTCGAACAGCCGAACCGTCTCGAACGCAAAGCTGGAAAACGTCGTAAACGCGCCACAAAATCCGGTTCCGACCAGCGCGAGCAGAGTCGGGTCGCTCGTCAGGCCAGCAGTCAACGCGCCGAGAACGAAACTCCCGAGCACGTTCACCGCGAGGGTTCCGTGGCCCTCACCCGATAATCGCTGCCCGACGAAGTGACGGCTCAACGCGCCGAACATTCCGCCGACACCGACGAGAATAGCGGGATTCACGAGACGACACCTCCGACGACCCGGCGACCGAGAAGCACGGCCAGAAATCCGAGGATGTAGTTCGCGCCGACGTTGAGAACGGCGAACATCGGCGACAACCCCGCGGTTTGCACCGCGAACGTGCTGTACGTCGTGAACGACGAGAGAAAGCCGGTACCGATAACGAGTCTGGTTTCGGGAGAGAGTCTGTCCGCCAGATGCGCTTCGTATAGCAACACACCGAGCGCGAAACTCCCGGCAACGTTGACGAAGAGCGTTCCCCACGGAAATCCGCCGGGAAGCGCGTCGCTCACCGCGTACCGCAGAACTGCGCCGAGGAAGCCGCCGACTGCGATGAGAAGAACTGGTTCGAGACGCTTCAGCGCGTGTGATTGTTGTACCGACATCGTAGCATCGTAGAACCGCTTTCCAACGAGTGGCTATCGAGCGATTTCCGACGTGTCGTCGGAAATCGCGGCCCATCGTTCGTGTTCGACTGCAATCGACAGCGTACCCTATCCTTTTCGAAGTTCGGTCACAGGCGAATTCGTCTCGCCAGAACAGACATTGCTCGCGCTCGGACTTCCGCCGCCGTGTTCGACCCGCCGTTTCCGAATCCGAACCGCGTGAACACTTTCGGTCGCATCGTCCACGACGACTGCGGAGCCGGGGGTTTCCGGCATTCTGTCGGTAAACGACCCCTGCATGTAGGCCGGACGAGCGTTCGCGAGCGCATCCCGGTCGTTGCGCGAGGTCAACCGATGGGCCACGAGCAGGTCGGATTGGGAAACCGCAACCTCGGGTAGCACGGCAGGGCGCTGTGTCGCCGCGACCAAACTGACGCCGGGACGCCGTCCTCTGGTGACGATGGTTCTGAGCGCGGGGGCGGCGACGCCGCCGAAGAAGGCATGGGCTTCGTCCACCACCAACCACGGCAGTTTGCGAACCGATTCGGCAATCCGGACGCGATACAAATCCTCCGCAACCGCCCGAACGACGGCGTTCATCGCCGATTCGTCGTAGCCCGAACAGTCGAGGACGATGCCGGATTCCGGTTCGACACACTGCTCCGCGGTGAGCCCATCCGGCGAAAAAATGTCCCACGACTCCGCAAGCGCGAGATGATTTCGCGCGGCGCGACAGGTCGCCGAGTTTGCCTCAGCATTCGAAACGAAGTCGTTCATTCCAGCCAGCGTATTGGATTCGGTGGCCGCCCGCCACACCAGCGACCCAGTCGGACGTTCGTGGTCGAGACCGAGCAAATCGCACCACGCCCGCGGCGGGAGTGCGTCGGCGGAGACGCGTGGTTCGGAAACGACTTCGAACCCCGAAACCCCGCCAAACGTCGTGAACGCGCCCATCGGGTCGGCGACGACCGGCGCGACCCCCTTCGCATCGGCGAGTTCTTCGACCAGCACGCCGAGCGTGTAGGATTTTCCGTAGCCTCGTTTCCCGACCACCAGCGAGACGTGCGGGCCGTCGAAGTCGATTCGTACTGGTGCACCCGCACTGCCGTCTCTCGCGCGGTAGTGGCCGAGGTGTCCCGAAATCCCCTCGTCGCGAGTTCGTCCCAAAACCTCCGTCATGGCGGGAACTGGTTGCGGTTTTTCGGATAAATCCTCGGACGAAGGTTTATATTCGAAAACGGAACCACTCCAGGCCATGTCCATACGTCAGCGGTTTCGGTCGGACAACCGCGCAATCGAAGGCCTGCCGATTCGACTGGTCATCGCGCTCGTCGTCGGCGTCGCCAGTCTCTCGGTCATGATGAACATGCTGTCCGGACTCAACGGCTTGGCCGTGAGCGAACTCGATGCAAAACCCGAACCCGAAGTCATCGAACCGGGACAGCAGACGGTCGAAATCGCCGTCATCGACGCGGATGGAAATCCCGTGTCGGACGCAACCGTCGTGGTGAAAAGCGATTCGGCGAGGGTAGAGCGAATCGAAACCGCGACGACGGAAAGTGACGGGCAAGCGCGCCTTTCGATAGACCCCGGACTCGGTCCGAATCAGGACGATGGAACGCTCGAAATCGACATCAAACCACCTGCGGGAAGTGAGTTCGCCGACAAGCGCGAAAACACTCGAATACTGGTCATCAGTGATTGAGGCAAACAGAAGCTAGGTTATCAGTAGCCGTCCCAATCGATCCACTCGTGTTCCCACCCGCGCCGCGTCTGGGCGTGACGCTCCGCAAATTCGCGGTCTTCGCGGTTGGTTCGGTTGCGCTCGATAGTGTCGGACTGTTCGCCCTCCACGAGGAGCGGCGCGAAAGCGGTCTTCCCGAACTCCTCTACTGTTTCGGGAGACCCAGAATCCGAATCGGAGGGTTCGACGGCGGCGAGTCGCTGGATTCCACTTCCGAGTGGAATGACGAGTCTGCCATCGTCGGCGAGTTGCGAGACGAGCGTTCGCGGCGGTTCGATGGCCGCCGCCTCCACGAGGATTCGGTCGAACGGCGCGTACTCCGGCAGGCCATCGGCACCATCGCCACAATCGACGAATACGCCGCCGTAGCCCGCGGATTCGAGGTTTTCTCGGGCTTCGTAGACGATGGTTCGAGTAATGTCGATGGCGTGGACGTTACGTTCGCCGACGATTTCCGCCAGTACTGCGGACGTGTAGCCCACACCTGCACCGACGACGAGAACCGAATCGTCTTCCCGCACGTCGAGTGCTTCGAGGAGTCTGGCGACGATGCTCGGGGCGAGGATGCGCGTCCCGCGGTGGTCGAACGACTGGTCTGCGTACGCTCCTTGCTCGGCGTCTATCGGCACGAACTCGTGACGGGGGACGGTTCGAAGCGCCAGACCGACGTTGTCACTCCGCACCAGCCCCTTCATTTCGTGCTCCAAACTGGCGACCATATCGTCGCGCAGTACCGCCGGTTCCATACGCCGCGTTGGATTCGGACGTGCTTCAATTGCGCGGCCTGTGACCGACGATTGCTTGCTGATTCGTGCCCGGAATATCCCGGATGTCGAAGTTTACGAACCCCGCGTCCGCGAACCAGTCTTCGAACTGGTTCGCCGCGTAGGTGTCGCCGTGTTCGGTTTGAGCCAGCATGTGCGCGCCCATGACGGCGGCCCCTTCCGCGCGCCCTCGGAGTTGGTTGATGAAGACCGCAACTCCACCCGGTTCCAGCGCCCCGAACGCGTTTTCGAGGAGATTTCGGTTTTCGTCCGGGCCAAGGGCGTGAACGACGCGCGAGCAGAACGCGAGGTCGAATCCCACAGGAAGGGAGTCGGTCACGTCGCCGGAAACCAGTTCGATGGGTTCGCGTTCGAGAAATCTGCTGTCGATGTCGATAACGTCGGGTTGGTCGATTAACGTCACCTCGAAGCCTCTTCGGGTGAACTCCTTGGCGAAAACGCCCGGGCCGCCGCCGATGTCGAGAACCCGGTTTGCGTCGGGATATTCGTGTATCGCCTCCGTGACGCACGACCGAACCGTGGTTTCGTTTACGGTTGCCATCGCGCCCATGAAATTTTGCGTCCAATTCTCCGACGTTTCGGGGGGTGAACCGGTTCGCATCGTTTCCGGTAGTTCGAACCAGCGAGCGAGACAGTCCATCTGGTGCGGAACACTCCCAATCGAGCGAACGTCGGTTTTCGCAAAGAGGCCGAGCGCGCGGTTCGTTGCTTCGTATTCGGTGCCCAATCGTTTGAGAAAACCCATTTCGACCATCGCTTCGAGCGTGATTCTCGCGGCGCGCTCGGTGACGCCGGTTTCCTGTGCGATTTCCTCGACCGTCCCCGCGTCGAACATGACCGTCTCGATGATGCCCGTTTCGCGGGCCGCCCACAGCAGACAGAGTTCGCGGTAGTCCATACCGACTGCTCGTGTGGGAGCTAAAAAACTACTCTCCCTGCATCGGAACGAACCGCACGAAGCCGTGCGGTTCGCGGGCGAGTGAGCCATCATCTTGCTTTTCCGCGAGGACGAGTTCCTGCGGGTCGTCTCCGAGCGGTGCAAGGAGACGACCGCCGGGACGAACTTGCTCGACCACAGTAGATGGGAAATCCGGTGTAGCACAAGTCAAATAGACGGCGTCGTAGGGCGCGTGTTCGGGCCAGCCATCGTGTCCGTCGGTGACGCGAATCGAAATGTCGTCGTAGTCGAATCGGCCGGATTGTGAAAGCCGTCGGAATCGGTCGCGTGTCGCCTGTGCCAGCGATTCGTGATACTCGATGCTGAAGACGTTTTCAGGCCCGACGATTTCGGCGGTCACGGCGGCGTGATAGCCACACCCGGTTCCGATTTCGGGCACGCGGTCGCCGGGCGACAGTTCCAGCAGGTCGGTCATCACGGCGACCATGTGCGGCACGCTGATGGTCTGGTTGTTCCCAATCGGAAGTGGTCGGTCGTCGTAGGCTTCCCGCTGCCGGTGTCGAGGAACGAACTCGTGACGGGGAACGGAACGAAGTGCGTTCAGTGTCGTCTCGCGCCGAATTCGGTCGCGGTCGGCGAGTTGGGCGACGAGCGATTCTCGCTCGTCTTCGAACCCGCCGTTGCCGCGGTCGAACACGTTACCACGCCGACCAAGCGGTCGAACCTTCGTCCTCGGCGTAGATGCGCTTTACGTCCTTTGCGACGACCGTATCGCCGTCGAAATCCAGTCGGTCGTGATTGTAGCCACTCGCGTCGTCCGTGACGAGGATGCCGTCGATGGTGAACTCCTCGTTCGCCAACTCCTCGGTTTCGCCGACGACGAACTCGTAGTCGCCCGGAATGTTCACCTTGACGCCGCGGGAGTTGTCCCGGCGGCCGTCGTTCGGATGAATCGTCACGTTGACCGAGACGTTGTCCACTGCGCGTGTCCAGATGGTTTCGACATCTTCGGCGACGGATTCCTCGACGCGGCGGTTCTCATCCTGTTCGAGGCTCGTGATTCTGACCACGAAGATGGCTTCGTCGGTTTCGAGGACGAACTCCTCGCCGACCGCCAGCGTTTCCTCGACCGGCACGTCGGCCTTCGCGGAGAACGACTCGCCCTCTTGGGAGACGATGACGTCGATTTCCTCGGTCTGTACGCGCTCGATTTTCGTCTTGTGGACGTGGCTACACTCGGTACAACGAACCGTCGCTTGGCCACCCGGTTTGAGCACCTCGTGGACGGTTTCGACGTTGGGGGAACAGGATGGGCAAACCACTGCCACACGTTCCGCTGTTTCGCTCATATTCCGGTGTAGGGATTCAGGCCGTAAAAGTGCGTGGAGACGAATCAGCCGTCAAAATACAGATGATAATGGTTCGCACACCCCGGATTGAAATCCGTGTCACACTCGGGGCACTGCGATTCACAGCTCAGATACTCCGCAATCGCCAGTTCGGAACCGCAGACTCCGCACAGCACCGCCTCCGCATCGCGCTGATTTTCGGGCCACGTTTCTCGGGGGTGGTCAGCCACTTCGTCGTGACATCGAAAACAGGGATAGTATTCGTTACAGCACGGAAACTGAATTGCGATTACGTCTCGCTCGGTGTCGTAATGCGAGCATCGCGTCTCCGCATCGACTTCGACGCCGTGAACTTCGGTTCCGTGGATAATCGGCATCTATGCTCGATTTCAGGGTCGCGGTAGTTCGACTTCTTCCCCGTCGGCGTAGACTGTCGGGTCGCGGATGATGCCGTCGAGATGGAGTGGGGCGTCAGTGTCGCCGCCGATTCCCGCGTCGTCGCCGATTGCGATGTGAACCGTGCCGCCGGCCTTCTCGTCTAGCAGGACTGAACCGACGAGTTCGGTGACCGCGACGTTCGTGCCGATACCCAATTCGGCGAGGTTGTAGGCGTCTTGGCCGACTTCTTCCGCGGCGGTTTCGACCTGCGAGCGGATTTCGTCGTCGCTGATTTCCGTGACGTAGCCGTCTTCGACCTCGAATTCGAGGGTTTGACCGTCTTCGAGCAGTCCGTGGGGGCGCATCGTACCGTCAACGACGTAGCGACCGTTCACGTTCTCGGGGCTGACGAAGACTTCTCCGGCGGGGAGGTTGGTGAAGTCGCCGGGGTCGTGGCAGAGGCCGGTGTCGTCGTACCATTCGCGGTCGCCGGGTTCGAAGGTGATGTCGGTTCCCATGTCGGTCGTGACGCGGATTTCCTGTGCGCCTTCGACCTGCGCGAGCACGTCCTGACAGTGCTGGTCGATGGTTTCGTAGTCGGCCGAGAGGCCGGTGACCATCACTTCCTCCGTGATGCCGGGGAGGGTGGCCGCTCGCGTACCCGCCTCGTTCGCCTTGCCGCGTGCGCGAGTGTGGCTGAGGCTCTTCGTGGTGGGGGCGAGGAATACGTCCGCGCCAGCCATCGCGGCGGCGACGGGTTCCGGTGGTTCCTCGCCGTGCTGATTGCCGACCGGGTAGCGCGCGATGACGACATCGTCCGTGATTTCGCTGGCCGCGTCGTACAGGGCCTTGCCGATGTCCCACCGTTTGTCGTCGGTGATGACTGCACAGCTTTCGTCCGATTGAAGGGCCATACACTGCTCCACGGCCGTCTTCGCCGCGTCGTCCAGACTCATGTGCCGAGGATTGCCTTCCAAGGTGGTTAGATGTTCCCTTTCTTTTGCTTCCTTCTTACTCGTGTGTGAGTTAGATTCCGAGACGAATGGCTCGAAACGGTTTTAATGGCGGACGTTGGACCTGCGGATGTACATGCTACAGGTCGGCATCAACGGGTACGGGACTATCGGGAAACGAGTCGCTGACGCTGTCCGGGCGCAACCGGATATGGAGGTCGTGGGGGTCGCAAAGACCCGACCCAACTTCGAAGCCGAGGGAGCAGTCGAAAACGGCTATTCGCTTTACGCCGCAATCGAGGAACGCGCGGAACTGTTCGACGAGGCGGGAATCGAACTCGCTGGAATGGTAGAAGAGATGGTCGAAGAGGCAGATGTCGTCGTTGACGCCTGCCCGTCCGGAATCGGCGCGGACAACAAGTCGCTATACGAGGAGTACGACACGCCCGCGCTCTATCAGGGTGGCGAGGACGCGGACGTCGCCGACGTGAGTTTCAACGCGCGCGCCAACTACGAGGAAGCCGTGGACGCACAGCACGTTCGCGTCGTTTCGTGCAACACAACAGGACTGTCGCGCCTCATCGCACCGCTTCGCGAGGAGTACGGCGTGGAGAAGGTTCGTGCAACGCTCGTCCGGCGTGGTGGCGACCCGGCCCAGACCGGCCGCGGCCCAATCAACGACATCGTGCCGAACCCGGTGAAACTGCCGTCGCACCACGGCCCGGACGTGAAGACCATCTTCCCAGACCTCGCAATCGACACGCTCGGTCTGAAGGTTCCGGCGACCCTGATGCACATGCACAGCGTCAACGTCTCGCTCGAATCCGAACCGGATGCGGAGGAAGTTCGTGAACTGCTCGAAGAACAGTCGCGCATCTTCGTCGTTCCGGAGCGAATGGACATCGACGGCGCAGGCAAACTCAAGGAGTACGCCATGGACAGAGGGCGGCCGCGGGCCGACCTCTGGGAGAACTGCCTCTGGGGCGAGTCGGTGTCGATGGAAGGAAACGACCTCTACCTCTTCCAAGCTATCCACCAAGAGAGCGACGTGGTTCCCGAAAACGTCGATGCGATTCGCGCCGTGACGAACAGTGCTGACGCCCGCGAGAGCATCGAGACGACGAACGACGCGCTCGAAATCGGCTTCTAATCGGGCATCCGAGCAGATTTCCTCGAATTCCGTTTTTTCATTCGTTTTTGTCACGCGATTTTCCGGTTCGACGACGTTCTGGCTGAAAATCTGTTACGAAGACGAACCACATTCGACACCGGTATTCGCCGATTTTCAGTACGAGAGACGGTAACACATGTCATTCGTATGTTCCGTTACGGTTCCGCATCGGTCAATTCGGTCGTTCGAAAGGGGAGACAATACGAGCGTTCCGGTAGTCCTATCTGCACTGATGGGAGTGCGTATCCCGATTTTCTGTGTTACTCCCGATTAGGACGAAATTCGGTCGTTTGTGAAACGAGCAAACGGATTCAACGGTGGTGGGCATTCATTTACAACTCCCCCGATGGCGTGAGATGGGTGGGGCGAACAGCACGGTGTCAGCGGTTGACCGACGCCGTGTGGGTTCGACAAGCAGTCTCTCCCGCCCGGAGAGAAAACAATGAAAAAAGCACTTCGTATCACGATTGCGCTGGCCGTCGTGGCAAGCCTGTTCGCTGTCGGTTTCACGGGCATGGCCGCGGCAGACGACGAACAGAAACAGAGCAGCTGGCAGTATGCAGAGTCCGACGTTGACCAGAAGCAGTACGTGAACCAGCAGAACTTCAACAAGCAGGACGACAACTACGCTATCGCTGTGAAAGGTGAAGCGGAAGCCGAGCAAGAGAACGAGCAGAGCAACACCAACGTCCAGTACGCTGACTCCGAAGCCGAGAACGAGAACACGCAGGTTCAGTGGTGGGACTAATTCCCCTATCACGGTACTGAACTAACCAAACACCAACCGACGCGGTTTCATTTTTTAGACGCCGAATCGAAGTTCGTTCAGCACGTTCGATAGCGGCGCGTTCGCGGGGGCGTCCAAAACCTTTTGCCCGGGAGGGGCTTACTGTTCTGCATGCGACGAGACGACCGCGACGACCCCTTCGACGACCTCTTCCGCGAAATCGAGCGCATGATGAACGATATGATGGGCGGAAACGTCGATATGCAGGTCGATACTGGCACGCCCGCCGGATTCGGGGGCGACACCCACGTCGATATTCACGAAGACGACGAACACGTTCGCGTCATCGCAGACCTCCCCGGCGTCGAAAAAGAGGACATCAACCTCAAATGCGACGGCGAAACGATGACCATCAGCGCCGTCAGCGACCACCGCGAATACGACGAACGAATCTCGCTTCCAGCGCGCGTTGACGAACGCTCCGCGAAAGCGACGTACAACAACGGCGTCCTCGAAGTCACACTCGAAAAAACCGACGAATCGGCGAACATCAGCGTCGAGTAATTGGAGAACTGTTACCGCCGAGTCGCTCGGACGAGTTCAGCGAGGCGATCGTAAAATCCGTCTTCGTACTTCGTCTCCGCGTCGATAGTCGGACGGGCGTTCGTCTCGTTCACGACGATTCGGTCGCCCGTGTCGAGTAAATCGACGCCGCAGAACGAAATGTCGAGCGCTTCCGCCGTTTTCTCCGCGATTTCTCTGTGTTCGTCCGGAAGGGTGATTCCCCGTGCTTTCGCGCCGCGATGGACGTTGTGTTTCCAGCGCCCCTCATCCAGCGCGTCGTCCGGCAGTCGGCGCTCGACCGCGCCGACGTACTCGCCATCCACCACCATCGCGCGGTAGTCCGTTGCTTTGGGGAGGTACTCCTGCACGAGAAACGATTTGTCTCCGGTCGCGCGGTAGTCGTGGACGAGGTTCAGGTAGTCCACGACGCCGAGGAAGGAATCGAGGTCATCCACTTTCGCGATGCCCGTTCCGCGCGTCGTCGAGTTGGGTTTGATGACCACCGGGGGGTCGAATCGTGCGAAGATTTCTCGAAGGTCGCGCTCTTCGACCGGGTTCGAAACCATCGCCGTCTTCGGAACTGGAATCCCCGCTTTTCCGAGTCGGGTGATGACCCCGGCTTTGTTCCGCGACGTGAGAACCGCCTCGCACCCGTTCACCCACGGAACCGAGAGGAAGGCATCGACCACGCCACCCTCCATCATCCGGGAGGGGTAGACGAATCCCACGTCGAACTCGTCTGGCGTCCATGGCGGGTCGCCGAGGTCGAACGTCCGCGCCTCGTTCGGGACGTGGTGGGCGTTGATTCCTCGCTCTGCGAGTGGGTCACGCATTCGTTCGAACGTCTGTTTTCGGTACGCAACCGCCAAGTTCAGCATTCGAGTGAGAATTTCGAGTTGAGGGTCAAAAGACTGTTCGCTCCGGTGCGAATCGTAGTGGAATGTGAATTCGTACAAGTTACAGTCGGAGGCAAATTGCAGGAGGAAACAGATTGCAGGTGGTTCTGGCAAGTCACGACTCCAGTGAAACCGCAACCGCCCGCACACCTCCCCAACCGACTCCCTCACTCGCATTCGCTCGTTCACTCATCCCTCGCGTGACAATCGGCAGGCCCTCGGGACGCCCTCGGGCCTGCCGACGCACGCGCCAGAGCGGATGTGTCGATTCTCGAAAGGTGTGTAAACCAGATGGCGCGCTGATGGAACTTCGAGGAGTTCACCTCCGAGAAGTTCTATCGAAGTCGTGCGAGGGATGACTGAGTGAACGAGCGAATGCGAGTGAAGGAAGGAATCGGTTGGGGTGGCGTGTGGCGAACGAGATTTCGTAGAAATCTCGATTGCGAGCGGCGAAGCCGCGAGCGCGGTGGCGGTGCGGTCATTTGTTGTCGTGACTACATAGCTCCAATCTTGAAAAACGGTTCATCACTGGATAGGAATCAGATGGCGTTCGAGTAGAGTCGAAACGAAAAATCAAATCTGTCGCTCAAACCTGTGGCTGACGACGAAACCAGCACGTCGAAAAATGGTCGAGTGTCTGTTTAGCTGATGAGTTCTTTCTCACCGCGCTCGACGACGATGCGGCACGGCGGGGAAACCTTGTTGTAGGCACGGCGGAAGGCGTCTTTGACGGCGTCTGCGTCCTCGACTTCACACCATGCGGTGAAGAGGCGCTCGCCATTCTGGATTCGCGCCGCGGTGCCGACTGGCTTCCCGAACGCTTGTCGCATTCCGTCGGAAACACGGTCTGCACCCGCACCAGTTGCCTGCTTGTTCTCACGCAGGACGTGGTGGGGGAACTTGCGAAGAATCATCTTGTAGCCGGTTTCGCCGATGTTCTTCAGCAGGAAGCGGTTTGCCGAGAGGCGGGAGGCCTCAAGCGCGCCGTGGCGAATCTGGCACTCTTCTTCGAGGACGAGGGAGATTTGGACGGGGTAGTTGTCCTCGTCTTCTCCAACGTCGCCCATCTTGTGCTGTGCAATCTTCGAACCCGGGATACCCGTGATGTATTCGCGTCGCGTGTACGGGGGCTTTCGAATCTCCCGGTACATTGAGGCAGGTTTGTCGGACATAGTTACTACTGAAGTCTGATGGTCAGGCCGTGAATAAACCCTTCGAAGCGAGTTCGACGCTCACTGGACGAAATCCCGAACGAACCGGTCGGGCACGTAGGCCAACATCGACGCTGGAATCCGCCCAACCAGCCACTCCGCCGCGACCACCATTTGCTTTCGGAGCAGGGCGTACACGCCCGAAACGAGCACGAAGAGGATGACGAGGGTCTGAATTGTCCCCTCGTGAATGACGAGACTCGGGAGCGCGACGAAGAAGCCCAACGCGAAATCCTCGGGCGCGCCGTCGTACCGAATCCAGCGACGGGGCGGAATCCACCGGCCGCGGAAGTGGTCGTACACCGCGCGCTCGGACTCGCCGAGCCACGGTTTTAACTCCAATCCGCCGCCGAAGGCGTCCGAAACGGAGTGAACCGCCGCCGACAGGAGGAAGACGGCGACTGCGACAGTCCACATCGTTGGAACGAATATCGCAATCGCGATTGCCGCCGCTCCAGCGACCGAGAAATACACCGGAAAGTGGAGCGTCTTTCGGTGGCCCGAGTAGAGGTCGAAATCCGGAAATACGCCGCCGAAAAGTCCCGCGAAGACCGCGACCGGAGCGAACTCCGGCGCGACCAGAAGGGTGATACTTCCGAGAAGCACGCCAATAAGGGCGTGCGTCGTTGCCATCATCGTGCCCCCGGTAGGCGAGGTTCACGTAAACACCTATCGGGGGATTCGCCTTCGTCACTCCCGCGAATAGTCCCAGCCAGTCACGTCGCTCGGCAGTATTTCGCCGTTGATGTGCCACTCTCGTGGACGATAGGCAACGACGAGGATACCGACGTAAAATACGACGACGGTGGCGAGAACGACGCCGCCGGGCATCCACGCGATTGCCGCAGTGCTGGGCCACTGCCCACCCGAAGCGTAGGCCGTCAGGTGGAACACCCAAGCCGCGAGCAGCACCAAAAAGAGCGGCGCGTACACGCGGCGCAGACGATGTGCGAGCGCCTCCTCAAGTGACACCTTCATCTTCGGGATGCGATAATCCTCGCTCAACTTCTGTCGCCAGTCTTCGTCCACGACGCCCGCCGAATCGTCGAGTCCCAAGGCGAACACGTTCTGCTGAAGCATCCGAACCCGCGAGCGCCAGATGTCGTAGGCGCGATACCGACGTGCCTCGATGAGCAGGAAGATGCTGACCGTGACGATGGCGAGCAGAACGATATAATGGGGGTTGCTCCGACTCGAAAACGCCCACGTGAGGATGGCCGCCATCAACGTAATCGCCCAGTTGCTCGTTCTGTCGAGTCGCTCCCGCCAGAACTTCATGCGATGAATCTCGCCACGATAGAGATGGGCCAACGCCGAACTTGGACCCATGTTCGTTTCGAGCAATCCTGCGCCGACGTCCGGGTCGCACATCTCCGGTGAATCAGGGTTTTTTTGGTCGCTCATAGCAATCCCGGACATTCGTGCCCTGCGTTCATACTGGTAGTATTGTACTGTATAGTCAAAACCGTGGCGGTTTACCGAGACGGTTGATAGGTCACACTACCGAACAATTTCCGAACCGAATCGGTGTGACAAGTGATGTGCAGGTAAAACTGATGGCAGTCGCACCGCTCTCCGTTCACTCGCTCGCTGAAGAAAGTGTGGTACTACTCGATAAACAGCAGTAACCGATTTACAGGCGCGTGACGTTCGTCGCGCGCGGTCCTTTTGGTGCCTGTTCGATGTCGAATTCGATTTCCGTTCCCTCTTCGAGGTCTTCGCCGCCAACGTCTTCCATGTGGAAGAAAACGTCCTCGTCCGCGTCCTCAGTCGAGATGAAACCGTAGCCGCCAGTGTCGTTGAAGAAATCAACTTTGCCTTTCGCCATTGCTTTTGGATAAACTGGCGCCCCACGGATAATACTTCCGAGACAGGTTATACCATGGACGATACCCTACGGAACACTCTCCACAGGACTATTTCAGAATACCACATAAGCGATACGCAGTACCACTGCTACTCGGGCGTAAAATATTCGGCAGTAAAATTTCGATACGCTATGTCGTCCGCGTTAGCGGACACGCATTCCGAAAATTACAGGCGCGTAACGTTCGTCGCGCGTGGTCCTTTTGGTGCCTGTTCGATGTCGAATTCGATTTCCGTTCCCTCTTCGAGGTCCTCGCCGCCAACGTCTTCCATGTGGAAGAAAACGTCGTCGTCCGCGTCCTCAGTCGAAATGAAACCGTAGCCGCCTGTGTCGTTGAAGAAATCAACGTTACCTTTTGCCATTGCTTCTGAACAAAATGCCTTGTACCGGATAAGGCTTGGGAAATCGTTGTCCTCGTTTCGAGTATCAGTTGATGATTTTTCGAAATCATCCGATATTCTGTACAGGTGGCCGCTATTTTGGATTTCAATGCGGTTCGCCGTCGAATCGGTCGGTAATTCGAGGAGGAACTACCGTCATCGACAGTTCCACTTTGATGCATTGGATGGAAAGTTTCAAGAAAGCAATCAATCGTCGGAAGCGGAGACACCCGGGCGGAACTCCCGACTGATTGCCTTCCATTTTCCGGTCGAGAACCGATAGTAGTTGATGGCCGCAGGCACCGTCGTCTCCGCTACGAACGACAGATACAGTCCCAAGAGGCCGAGCGACGTCGTGGCACCGAGGTAGGCAACGGGAATCGCACAGCCGAACATGCCGATTATCTGGCTGTAAAACGGCCAGCGAGTGTCGCCACTCGCATCGAGCGGCCCCGCAGCAGCACCTTTGACACCCTGTGCCATGACCGCGGCGCAGGCCGCGTAGACGAGCGATACGGCGAATGGCACCGATGGGTCGGACGCATCCCCAACGAACGACACGACGATCGGTTCGGCGAACGCGAAGACGATGACCGCCGCGACGGCGTAGGTGGCCACCGCAAAGAGAATCACATCTCGTGCGTACTCTTCCGCGTCAAGTTCGTTGCCCGCGCCGAGTTCCTGTCCTACGAGGCTACTCGACGCCAATCCGAATCCCCAACCGGGCGTGTTCATCAAGCCCCAGATACGTCGGCTGATGACGTATGCGGCAACGACGTTTTGGCCGAACAGCGCGACGATAGCCAACATCGGGAATTTGGCGACAGTCCACACCATGTTACGTCCGACGACCGGCAGGCCGATATGAACCAACTGTCGAATCGTGTCGCCATCGACGTACTTGGCGGCAGGATTCACTTGTACTGGTAGTTCACCAGCAATCGGAAGTCGGCCAGCGACCAACCCCAGAGCGAACGCCGCGGTGACGACCACGTTCGCCAGCACGGTACCCCACGCCGCACCAGCGACACCCCATCCGTGGGGGAAGACGAGCAGACCGCTCAAGACGATGTTCGAAATCGCACCGCCCGAACGAACCAACATCGGCGTCCACGAATCGTCCATCCCGATGTAGATGCGACTGCCGATGAGGTTGAGTCCGGCAAACGGCACGCCGATGGCGAGAATTTGCAAGTACGTTGCACCCATCTCGACTGTCGTTTCGTTGCCCGTCATCAGCGAGATGAGTTCCGTCGGAAACAGCCAGAAGAGACAGGCAACCGGAAACGTCACCGCGAGGACGAGCGCAGCACTCGACCGAATCGCCTGCCCGAGTTCGTCGAACGCCTCCGCGCCGTAGCGTTGCGAAACGAGCGCAATCGTCCCTCCGGCGAATCCGCCCCCGAGCGAAAACGCGATACCCCAGTACGGAGATGCGAATCCGACACCCGCAATCGCCGCCGGGCCGACGGCGATTCCGACAAATGCCACGTCCACCGCATTCTTCGACATCCGAGCAAGTCCCGTGACGATGCGCGGCCACGCCAAATCCGTCGTTCTGCGGACGCGCTTGGGATTGACGAGGCCTGCGCGAGCGAGCGCGAGGCCGATTGTGAGGATGGTTAACCGGACGGGGTTCGGGAAACGGGGCACGACTCTGTGGTATTTCGAATCGAAAGTAAAGTTCTTTTCATATGCGGTAAAGGAGGGTGGTGTTTCCGCGAGAGACAGGAGTCGTTCGCCAGTTGCGAGTTGGTCAGTCAGAGAGTGAGAGCTTCATGAAGTTCCAATTTTCTCGAATCGTTGGCGGTGCTTGCGTTTCGTCGTATGGTTCCTTATATTCGAATCCGAAGTCGGCGTACAGCGACTGTGCCTTCTCGTGAAATGGCGATACACCCAATCGGAGTGTTTCGTACCCATCTGCGTCTGCTTCTCTGCGTATCGTTTCCATGAGTTTTCGGCCGAGTCCTTCGCCTCTGTAAGCCGGTTTGACGTACAGTCGCTTCACTTCGGCAGTCGTTTCGTCTAGTTGTTTTATCTGCACCGAGCCCGCGATTTCGTCGTCGAGAAGCGCGAGAAAGAGTGGTTCAACAATTGTCGCCGATTCGAGTCTGTCGAGGTCGCCCGCTACGATTTCCTCGACGTTCGCACCGAAATCGTCGTCATCGAACCATTCTTGCCCTCGTTCGTTCGCTCTGGTGAAATACTCTCGAAGGAGGTTACGGAGTTCGGTTTCGTGTCCGTGGCTGTCGGTTCGAACGATGGAAATGTTTTGGTTCATGCAGGATGATTGTGTTTCCTTGTTGTGAAGTAGTATTCGTTCAAGCAGTTCAGATCCGAGACAATCTACGAAAGTACGTCTTGAGCGTCCGGATGACCCAGATACGTTTCGAGTTCCGACGGAAGTTCGGAAGTCGGTGTATTGTAAATTCGGTCGCGGATTCGCTGCCATTTTTCGTGTCTACAAAGTACGCACACGGGGATTTCACCGATGTTCAAAATAGACGCGATAGTAAACCGATGGTAGCCTTCAATCCAATAGATATCTCCAGAAGACCCGATAACTACAAGCGGTTCTAAGTGGTGTGCGTAGGCGTCTTCGTGCGGATTGTCGTGTCCTGCTTTTTCGTTGGGTCGATACCCGTCCTGCTTGATGTTCTGGTATAACTCGTCGAGATACTCGCATCTGACGTTCCGATACTCTTCGATACTCTCGTATCCACGAACCGTTCCACCCTCCTCAAACTGCTTCTTTGCCCGTCGATACAATGCTGTTTCTTCCCAATCGTACCCCTCCTCGAAACGCTGTTTGAGCCCTCTGTAAGTAGTCGTTTCGCGCAACAAATTATCTTCACTCTCCCACTCTCCCGCCCGTACTCTCCCAAGACCCCAGATAAGTTGGTGTTTGCTGGTATAATATTCCACATCAGCAGGTGCTACCCGAAGTAGCTTCCATGGGTCGGCTGGTTCATCATATTGTTCCTTATTCACCTCGTGATGCCATGTTGTATAGTAGCGAAACCGTTGAAGGTTCATTTCTCATGATAAGAAAACGGCCCGGATATTTCTTTCGAGCTTTATACTTAAATTCATTCGTTCTCAAATATATTTATCATATGGAATATTTTAATCATTGTTACAGCGCAGAGCCAGTAGTGAAAGTGGACGGGGTCACTCTCCTCGGAAAAGCCGGGTATGCGATGCTAGCACTGATTTTCGTCGGCATGATAGTTTGAGCAGTCATGAGCGCACCCGACATTCAGAGTGCCATCGTCGCTGTCGCTGGCATCGTTCTGCTGTTTCTGGTAGCCGAAGTTTCTAAATTGTATTTATAAGTGTATTCAGCAGGCAGAAATCCAACAGAGAAACACCCGCTCACCGTGATTCGTGGCGTGCCTGATTTCAATCGTGGTCGGGAGGATACTTACCAGTCGGCGTAATAGCTCCGCGGAAAAGGTAGGCTGCCTCCCGGATTTGAACCTCGCCAAGACGTTCCGGGATGCTCGCTTCGCTGCGCTTCCAAGCTGCGACTTATCTGATTCAAATCGCAGTCGGGTCGCAGATTCACGGCCGACGGCTCACTCGCTTCGCTCGTTCGTATTGTCAGCCGTAGAATCATGCCGCCATCCGGATTTGAACAACGCCCGAGAACCTGCGCTTCGCACAGAACCTCGGTCTAATTCAAATCCGCTCGGGTGCATTCGTAATTCTGACGTGGTTCGCTTCGCTCACAGGTCAGAATTACAGAAATGCCGCCTCCCGGATTTGAACCGGGGACAGCTCGATCTTCAGTCGAGTGCTCTCCCAGTCTGAGCTAAGGCGGCGCGTTTGGACGGAGGGGGATGGGACAAAAAAGGATTTCGAAATGCGCCGGAGGGCGGCCGGAAGGCGAAACCACGGCGACAGCGTTCCAGACTGCGGTCGAAAGCCATTTATGCCGTATCGTGTCAGTGTTACACATGGGAGAACGCGCCTGCTATTTGGAGTTCTGTCCCGCGTGCGACGCGCAGGTGACGATGGTGGACGAGGAGTGTCCCGACTGCGGCGCATCGCTGGTCGAAGAGTGACTTCCAGATTGCTTGTTCCGACCGAGACGCCACGGATGTATTATGCTACTTTTTATCATCGTCGCTGTTGACTTCGTGCTTTGGGGGAGCAATGAACGATACAGAGTTTGCCAGCCACGAATGGTGGGAAAACTACAAAGAGACGGTGAACAGCGACCCGGAGATGCAAGTCCGGGGGCACGACAAATTCAGCGACAACTTCTACGTCGAAATCGGTGATGAACGGTTCCTCATCAAGATGCAAGAGGGGACGGTTCGCGAGATACTGCCGAATCCGGCGTTGAACAACCGGTGGTCGTTCGGCGTGGAAGGCGACCGGGAGGCGTGGGAGGAGTTCGTCCAAGAGACGCCGCCTGCGTTCAACCACGAAATCGTCGCGTCGCACTATCGCAGTGCGGTCAGAAACGAGGACGGACATCTCATGATGCGAGGGGACAACAAGAAGATATTCCAAAACCTGCGACCGTTCCAGCGCGCGCTCGATTTGATGCGCGTGGCGAACAACAACGGAGGGAGCTAACATGGCAGAACAAGGAACCATCGAACCGATTACGGGCAAATACGTCCACGTCGAAATCGGCGGGGTAGACCACCGAATCTACTTCGAGGAGAACGGCCCGGAAGACGGAACGCCGATTCTCTGCCAACACACCGCTGGCAACAACTGTCAGGAGTGGCGACACCTCCTCACGGACGAGGAGATAACCGAGGACTATCGCGTCATCGCGCACGACCTCCCGTATCACGGGAAATCGGTTCCACCGACCAGCCAATCGTGGTGGGAGGAAGATTACAAAATGACGGGCAAGCAGTTCACGGAAACGCTGGTTTCGCTGGCCGATGCGCTCGAACTCGAAGACCCGATTTACATGGGGTCGTCGATGGGTGGCAACATCACGCTCGAACTGGCCGACTGGTATCCCGACCGGTTCCAAGCCCTCATCGGATTGGAGTGTGGCGCGCACAGTCCGGGCTTTTACATCGATTGGTTAGACCACCCGCAGGTCAACACGACCGAAGTAAACGCCTACTCCTGTTGGGGATTGATGGCACCGCAGAGTCCGGAAGAAACCCGTCGAGAGACGATGTACCTCTACGAGCAAGGAGCGACGGGCGTGTTCAAGGGCGACCTGTACTACTACTCGGTTGACCACGACTACCGGGACAAACTCGACCAAGTGAAGGCCGACGAATGTCCGCTGTACATCGTTAACGGGGAGTACGATTACCTCACCACGCCCGAAGACGGCAAGGAGACGGCGGAAGGCGTCGGTGACGGTGCGGTTGCGGTCGAGATGGCCCAAATCGGCCACTTCCCGATGAGCGAGCATCCCGAACTGTTCAACGCCTACCTGAAAGAGATTCTCGGGGACATTACGGGTGACCGAGACGGTGACCTTCCGAGCGTTCTCACGCCCGACGACGTTGGAATCGAACTTCATCCGCCAGCCCCAGCGCGGGAAAAGTCGGCGGAGTAATCGGCGATACACCACGAAATATTTCTTTCATCAAAAATCTATCACCGACGCGGTAAGCGGTGAATACCGCGAGCGGGGGAAAGCTTATACCTACACGGTTCTGCACTCCCGATATACCCAATGGTGCAAGAAAACACCGAAGAATGGGGCGATTGTTTGGAACGCGAAATCGACGGCGGCGTCGAGTTCTACGACCCCGAAAACGATGAGGCCTGGATTTGGTCGGATGCCGGTATCGAACTCTCGTGGGAAGCGTAAGGTAATGCGCTCGTTGAACGACCCAACGCATCTGTGAGTTCCTATTCGATTCTCGAACGAGAGTTCTACTGCCGCTAGTCTTGCTGTCCGACAGAGATGGCTCACGCTTCGAATCAACCGAGCTTCCGGCGACAAACCGTTCCCTCGATTCCGTTGAGCGTCGAAAATGTAGGCAGTTCGCGGCAGTCGTGTTACGATCTACCGGTTTCGATTTGCACGTCCGTTCTTTAGAAAATCACGAGAAAGAGGGAGGACCTGAGTCCGATAATTTCGTACCTCCTCGGAATATTTGATGAGAGTGGCAACAAATCCTGTACTTTCTAATTTCCTGTAATCATTTATCGGTTCTATACAAGAAAGTATATGTCCAGTCAATCATACAGAACGTATAGACGACAGTACAGTCATCGACACGTCCAGTACGGATAGCTCGAACAGACACACCCTGTTCTCACTCCAATGCACGTACTTAGCTCGAAACGAGAAACGCTTGAGTCATCTACGTTCATCGTTCCGGTATTCCTCCTGCTCGGCGTTCTCGAAACGATGAATCGGTACATGCGGATTCAGGCCGGTGCACACCAACCACACGTTGACGTGCGCTGTTGTTGGCGTCCGCTCGCGGAGGCGGCACTCGCCGGAAAGCCGATTTACGTCCGGCCAGCGGTGGACAACAAACCACCGCTTTTCGAACTGCTCAACATCGCTGTTGCCGCAACTGGGCAGTATCTGCTCGTATTTTTCGTCTTAGTCGGGTTCGCAAATGCCGCCATCGCAATTCTTCTTTGGCGAATCTGCGCACAGCGTGACGCCTCTCGGGTTGGATTAGTGGCAGGGCTGCTGTTCCTGACGAGTGTCCCCGCCGCCGGTGGAACCGTCGTAAACGTTCGCTCGTTCGCAATCGCGGGCATCCTCCTCTCACTCTCGGTCAGCCATCCAGTGGCACGCGGCGCAACTATCGCGGCCGCGGGGCTCTTCTCCCAACACGCAGTGTTCGCCATTCCGGCGCTGGCGTACGACCGTCTCCGAAAACTCGACCGCGATTCGGGCATTAGATGCTTCGCGTCGTTCAGCCTCGCCGGAATCGGCGTCGTCGCCGTCACGTTCGGCTTCGTGTACGCAGTCTGGGGACAGGCCTCGTTCCACGGCGCGATTTACTGGTCGTTCGGGGCGGCGGAAAAGTACACCACGAATCCGGTCGTTCCGTCGCTCATCGGCGACACGAGTCGGTGGATGAGCGCACTCTATCGTGAAGCCCTCAAACACCTCGTTCTTATCGTCCCCGCGACGATTGTCGCCCAGTTGGCCTTCACTGCACGGGGCGCAGAACGACCCGCGCTCTCGACGAACGCCCCAGTGCTGACGACCGGACTCCTCGCACTCTCCATGACGGCACCACTGTTCGTGCGCGCCTATCGCGCGTACTGGCTCTATCCGCTTCCGTTCCTCGCCCTGCTCGCCTCCGTGGGGTATCAGGAGTTCTTCAAGGTCGCGAAGGAGTGAATAGGGAAGCGAGCAGGTGACTCGCTCCGCTCGTCACATTGCATCGGACAGAATTTCATGGGTTCGGGCGGATTCGAACCACCGACCTCGGCCTTGTAAAGGCCGCGTCATAACCAACTAGACCACGAACCCGTATCCGGGAAAAATCGCTCCGGGGGAATAACTGTTACTTTCTGACTTTCGTAACGACTACCACACCCGGTAGCAAATCGCAGGTATGGACGACTCGCTCTCCGCACTCGGCGAGCAAGACGGCTGGAAAGTAGACGAGTTTGCCGCCCGCGTACACTACCGCGGCGCGGACGACTACTACAGCATCGAATACTACGAACCCAGCCACTGCGTGCTCTACTGGAAAGTCAAAGGCGACGGGGACGTGGCGGTACCGGTCGGAAGGGGGACAGTTCCGGAACCACTCCGCGAGCGAGTCCGACAGGATTTGGTCGCCGCGGGAATCGAACCCGAAGTCGAAGGCCGCGACCTCTAAACGAAGTGAGTCGCCCAGAACAGTTATTCATTCGGCAGTCACACAGTCGAAAGCGGGATTTCGTTCTTCTCCGAAGCAGTGTTTCGGTTCGTAGGAAACTCTTATCAATCCGGTGTCCCATTTATGAGTATCATGAGCATACACACAGACGAAGACGACCCGTTCGAAGAACAACGGGAAAACGCCGACAATCCGATGCGGCGTCTGTTCTTCGAATACGGGGGCGAAAATCGGTTCGCCTTCGTCGTCGGGGTCGTATCGAGCCTCTTTGCTCGGATTCTCAATCTCCTCCCCCCGATAATTCTCGGCGTTGCGCTCGACGCATTATTTCGAGAAGAAGTTCCGTATGCGGAAGCACTCGCCGCATCAGTTCCGTTTCTCTCGGACGCTTTCTCCGCACAAATCACGCCGGGGGCACCAAGAGGACAATTCTGGTTCTCCGTCGGCGTGGTCGCCGTCGCGTTCGGCGTCGGTGCGGCGTTCCACTGGGCACGAAACTGGGGATGGAACTCGTTCGCCCAGAACATTCAGCACTCGGTTCGTACCGACACTTACGACAAGATGCAGAGATTGGACATGGAGTTCTTCTCGGACAAACAGACCGGGGAGATGATGTCCATCCTCTCGAACGACGT
This sequence comes from Haladaptatus litoreus, assembly GCF_900156425.1. Lineage (GTDB taxonomy): Archaea > Halobacteriota > Halobacteria > Halobacteriales > Haladaptataceae > Haladaptatus > Haladaptatus litoreus. The sequence continues at coordinate 224,465 of NZ_FTNO01000001.1, read as the reverse complement.
GAACCGATTGGAGCGCTTTTTGAACGACGGGATGAACTCCGCATTCCGTCTCGGCGTGATGGTCGTCGCTATCGCGGCAGTCCTGCTCACGATCAACTGGCAACTCGCGCTCGTTGCACTGGTTCCAGTGCCCCTCATCGCACTGTTCACGTACAAGTTCATCCAGATTATTCAACCGAAATATGCCGACGTGCGCTCTTCCGTCGGGAAGGTGAACTCCCGACTGGAAAACAACCTCGGCGGTATTCAGGTCATCAAAACGAGCAACACGGAGTCGTTCGAATCCGACCGCGTGGACGACGTGTCACACGACTATTTCGGTGCAAACTGGGACGCCATCGTTACGCGAATCAAGTTCTTCCCAGCCCTCCAGATTCTCTCCGGACTCGGTTTCGCACTGACGTTCATCGTCGGCGGTCTGTGGGTGTTCAACGGCGAAGGGCCGTGGTTCTTCACGGGCGACCTCGAAGCGGGACAGTTCATCACCTTCATGCTCCTTACCCAGCGGTTCATCTGGCCGATGGCGCAGTTCGGTTCCATCATCAACATGTACCAACGCGCGTACGCGTCCAGCGCCCGCATCTTCGGCCTGATGGACGAACCGAGTCGAATCCGCGAAGAACCGGATGCCGAAGACCTCGTCGTCCGCGACGGCGAGGTCGTCTACGACGACGTGACCTTCGGCTACGACGAGGAAACTATCGTGGAGGACGTTTCGTTCACCGTCGAAGGCGGCGACACTCTCGCACTGGTCGGCCCGACCGGAGCCGGAAAATCGACCGTCCTGAAGCTCCTGCTTCGAATGTACGACGTGGACGATGGTGCGATTCGAATCGACGGCACCGACATCCGCGACGTGAGTCTCCCGAGCATTCGCCAGAACATCGGCTACGTCAGCCAGAACACCTTCCTGTTTTACGGGACGGTGAAAGAGAACATCGAATACGGTACTTTCGACGCGAGCGATGAGGAAATCGAAGAGGCCGCGAAGGCCGCGGAGGCCCACGATTTCATCACCAATCTTCCCGAGGGATACGACACTAAAGTTGGTGAACGCGGAGTCAAACTTTCGGGCGGCCAGCGCCAGCGGATTTCGATTGCCCGTGCAATCCTGAAAGACCCGGAAATCCTCATCTTGGACGAGGCGACCAGCGACGTGGACACCGAGACGGAGATGCTCATCCAGCGCAGTCTCGACAAACTCACGGAAGACCGCACCACGTTCGCCATCGCTCATCGTCTTTCGACCATCAAGGACGCGGAGAAAATCGTCGTCCTCGAAGGCGGGAAAATCGTCGAACGCGGCCCGCACGACGAACTCCTCCAAAAGGACGGCCTCTACGCCCACCTCTGGGGCGTTCAGGCCGGTGAAATCGACGAACTCCCCGAGGAGTTCATCGAACGCGCCGCCCGCAGAACCGCCCGCACCGACGCCGACGACTGACGGTTTACCGCTGCTCGTTTTAGCGTTGATTTCTCCGACCGCGTTGATACCGTTTCTTCGGTCGTCCAGCCCGCTGTTTGCCGAACGCGACGTCCATCGTCCGTTCGTTTCCTCGGCGTTCGGCTTTCTGTAACCGCCGTCGTCGTTTCCAGTTCGAGTCGCGCGGCCCGCCGTACTTTTTCACTTCGGTCGGTTCCGACCCGTGTTGATTTTGCTGCTCTTCGTCCCGGCGCGAACGAGGCTCCTCCGATTTTTCCTCGACCTCGTTCGATTTCGTTTCCGCTTCGCGTTCGCGCACCCTGCTTCCGTATCGACCGCTGTACGATTCCGATTTCTCGGCCGTTCGTTGGTGACGGGGTGGGCGCGACGGCGGGGAAGACTGGCGGGGAGGCTCCTCCGGAGAAGGATGTTCTGGCGCACCCTCTGGTGGGCGTCCTTCCGGTTCCGGAGGGTGCCGTTTTTCCGGTTTCGGGAGATTCCGTTCTTCCGGCTCCGGGGGACGCGGTGTACGAGATTCCGGCGCCCCCGACTCTTCGTGTTTCGGCCGTTTCTCGGAACCGGATTCTCGTTCTTCGCGCTCCGTTCGTCGCTCATCTTGGTTTGTCTGTCCCTCTCGCTGTTCGGTTTCTGTCTCCTCTTCGGTCCGTTCGTCCGACTGTCGGGATTCGTTGTCGTCAGTGTCCATGGTCTGCCGCGTGCTACTCGCAAACGAAGAATAAACCAGCGTGACCGTTCAGACAGTTCGATAGCTTCTGTGGTTGCTTTCGAGACGGGAAACGCGCGGTTTCGTCAGTTCCGAGTTCCGTTCGAAAGCGACTCCATTCCGAGAAATCCGACGCCGTACTCCACCAACCACGCTAGAATCGTCTGCACTGACGACGGGTCGGCGACTCGATAGCTCGCTACAGTTGGCGGTTGCCGACCGACTTTGATACCGAGTCCGGATTTCGGCAACGTTTCGAACGCATCCTCGTCGGTTCGGTCGTCGCCGACGTAGAGAGGAAGCCACGTCTCGTCGTCCGGAACGTGGTGGTCGTACAGCCATCGAAGCGCTCGTCCCTTGTGCCACTCTACGTCGGGCCGCATCTCCACCACCGCTTTGCCGGATGTGATACGAATGTCGTCCGTCCCCTGCACCGTATTCTCGACAGCCTCGCGAACAGTCGCGACTCCCTCTTCGTCCGCGACGAGTCGGTAGTGAACCGACGCCGTGACGCCTTTGTTCTCCACGAATGCGCCGTCAACGGGCGCGAGTTCGTCTTCGAGGTCGTCGCAGAGGGCGGCAATTTGTTTCTTCGAATCTTCGGCGACTGGATGGACGTTCCGCTCGTCGTCGATGTACAGTTCCAATCCGTGGTTGCCAGCGTAAGAGACGCCGTCGATGCCGACTCGTTCCCGAAGGTCGTCGAGGCCGCGACCGCTGACGACACCAACTTCCACGTTCTCCGTTCCGCGGAGTGCTTCGAGTGCCGTGCGAGTCGTTGGCGGAAGTTCCACGTCCTCCGGTCGCTGTTCGATGGGTGCGAGCGACCCGTCGAAATCGAACAGCGCGAGCAGTCCGTCCGTATCTCGGAGTCGGTTCACCAGCACGTACAGATTCGTTCGGAGCGGTTCCGGAACCTCGGTAGTCATTGTCGTTTGATGGATTGTTTCGCAACGTCGCGGCCGCGCTGAATCGATTCGACCGTTCTGAATTGTTTCGTCATCCACGCATATACGTCGTTTGAGTGAACCAGCCGTTCGAGGTCGTTCATCCGACGCGCTCGCTCGGTTTCGGGAAGCGTCAGGGCAGTCTCGATTGCGTCCGCGAATCCCGGCGTATCGTGTGGATGCACCGAAATCGACTCGTCGCCGAGTTCCTCGTGCGCGCCGGTCAGTTCGCTCAAGAGGAGAACGCCGGGGTCGTCAACCTGCGAGGCGACGAACTCCTTCGCCACGAGGTTCATCCCGTCCCGTCGCGGACTGACGATGCCGAGGTCGGCCTCGCGATACAGGGTTGCGAGACCGTCTTTCGAGAGATACTCGTTGAGATAGACGATTGGCGTCCAGTCGTTCGTTCCGAATCGGGTGTTGATGCGCTCGATTTCCGACTCCACGAAGTCCTGTATCGCTTGATACTCCGGAATCTGGGTTCGGCTTTCGCTCGCCTTCTGGACGTAGGTGAGTTCTCCTTGCCACTCGGGGCGCGTCTCCCAGAACTGTTCGAGCGCCGCCAGTCGCTCAGGAATCCCTTTCGTGTAATCGAGTCGCTCGACGCCGAGCGCGACGGTGTCGCCGATGTCGTGTTCGTCGCGGAACTCGTTCCAGAATCCGGTGTCGGCGCTCGACAGTGCGAGTTGCCGCCGGTGCGTGGCGTCGATACCGAGCGGGAACGGCCGGACGAACGTCCGCCGTCCCTTATAGACGACGCTTCGGGTTGCCCGGTCAACCCGGGCGTCGGGAAGCATTGCGGCACAGTCGAGGAAGTTCTGGCAGTACTGGTCGGTGTGAAAGCCGACGAGGTCGTTCGCGAGCAGTCCGTCTAGCAGTTCCGCGTACTGTGGACACGTCTGGAAGGCATCCCACGACGGCCACGTGATGTGCCAGAACTGCATGCAGAACACGTCGGGGTTGGTTTCGCGTATCATCCGCGGAGCCAGTGCGAGGTGGTAATCCTGTAGCCAGACGAGGGAGTCGTCGCTCGCTTCGTCCGCGATGGCGTCCGCGAAGGCTCGGTTCGCGTCGCGGTAGTGCCCCCAGAAATCAGCGCGGGCGTTCATCTTCGACGTGTCGATGTGGCAAATCGGCCAGAGAACTTGGTTGCTGTAGCCGTAGTAGTAGCCTTCGACCTGCTCGTCGGAGAGCGACACGCGTCGCAGGTCGTAAGCCGGATCTTCCGGCGGGACGCCGACTCGCCCGTCTTCGTCGGTCACGTCGTGGTCTGCATCGCCGCTCGCCCACGCGACCCACGTTCCCCCGGCGGATTGCACGACGGGGTCGAGTGCGGACGTGAGGCCACCAGCAGGACGGTTGACGACGATTTCCCCGTCCTCGCGTTCGTGGCTGTACGGTTGGCGGTTCGAGGCGACGACGAGTTCGTGGTCGCCGAGGAGGGACGACACCGTCTCGGCGGTTGGGCGTTCACCTGTCATGGCTTCGGTTGCGAGTTCCGGTGGAAACCTGCAAGTCTGTACTCACCTTTCATCAGGTGTCGTCCCGTGCGAGACTGCGAGGAATAAGGCAGTCGTCCGTTCAACTTCGTTCGATTCCGTGAACGGTGGTAACAACGGCCTACCACTGGAGTAATGACTCCCTATCGAACCAAATATGAGAAACGACGTATTTTCTCCCGCGATAGGATCAGAACGATTCTTGGTCGGGGTCGTCCTCCGGCGACGACTGTTCGGTGCCGCCCCGGTCGGAGTATCGCTGACGGCCGACTGCCTCGCTGTCGGCCATATTGAGTATCGACTGTCGGACGCCATCCGCCGACTCGTAGGTTTCGTTGAGCGGCCCGATTACCTCCTCGAATCGCTCGGAACCGTTCGAATATTCGATTTCGTAGTCGCCGTACTCCTCTACGAGGTCGTCCGACGACGCGGGATAGTCGTGTTCGTCGAGTTTGTCGGCCAGTTCGCCCAATTCCACACCCATTTCGCGGTCTTCGTCGGCCATGGAGGAGCCACACCGGAGAGGCAGTAAGAACTTCTGGCTAGGTCGGCGACAGTTGTGAACGATTATGAAATTCACCGACTGACGTCCGGCGGGTACAAGAGCATTCCCCGGCATGAATGGGATATGAATCTCTCTCGTGCGACGTGGACAGACGCGGACGAAATCGAGACGAACCTCGCGCTTCTTCCCGTCGGAAGCACGGAACAGCACGGCCCGCACGCACCACTCGGAACCGACTGGCTCAACGCCGAAGCAGTCGCGGACGCGACTGCCGAGGCATACGACGGCGACGTCGTCGTCGCCCCGCCGGTTCCAGTTGGCGTGAGCGAAGAGCATCGGCAGTTCACGGGGACGCTCTGGGTCACCGAGGAAACCTTCCGGCGGTACGTCCGCGAGACGGTTGCGAGCCTCGCGGAACACGGTTGGAATCGCGTCGTCATCGTCAACGGTCACGGCGGGAACGTCGCCGCGCTCCGCGAAGTCGCCGGGAAAATCACGCGCCACGACGAGGCCTACGCGGTTCCGTTCACGTGGTTCGAGGCGGTCGGCGACCATCGAAGCGACATGGGTCACGCCGGGCCACTGGAAACCGCGTTTTTGCGCCACACTCGCGGTGAACTCGTCCACGAGGACAGAATCGAACTAGCTAGAGAAGGCGCGAGCGACGGGTGGGGCGAATGGGTGTCCTACACGAATCTCGCCTACGACAGCGCGGAGTTCACGGAAAACGGCGTTGTCGGCGACCCGACGGAAGGGAGCGAAGAACGAGGGGAAGAACTGCTCGAACTGGCGGTGCAATCGCTAGTGAAACTGCTCTCGGCGGTGGCGTCGCGGAACGTTCGGCGGCCCAAACACCGGTAGCGATTTTCTATTCCTCGGTTTCTTCTTCCTCTTCTTCGGCTTCTGCATCCTCCGCGTCCGCTTCAGCCTCGTCCTCGGATTCGTCGCCGTCGTCCATCGCGTGCAGGTCTTCGAGTGCGCCTTTCAAACTCGGAACCGTACTCGCCAGTTCGCCGACTTGCTCGCGGGCGTCCTCGATGTCCGAAATGGCCGAGTCTAGCGTCTCGATTTCGGCCTCCAAATCGTCCGCATCTTCGAAGGCGTCGGCGCGTTTGCCCATCGCGTACCACTTCTTCGCGTCGTGCAGGTGGTCTTCCGCATCCCCGACATCCAGCGCGGAGCGAAGCGCGTTGAGCGCCCCGAGCGTGTTTTCCGCCTCGGTTTCCCAGACGGCTTCGACTGGTGGCAGTTCCTCGCGTGCGGCGGCGAGGTGCTCTTCGACGTCCTCGCGCATTTCGTTCGCCGCTTCACCGAACAGTTCGTCCTCGAACGAAGCTTGGCTCATGGCAGTCGATTCGAGAGGATCACATTTAAAAGATAACCCAAAAGTGAAAGTGAAAAGCCACCACATACCACGGTCAAGCGGCCTTGCCGCGCTGCAAAATCTGGACCAAAACCTCGGTGCTCCTTTCAGTCCGCGCCGAGTCCGCTCGCTCGTCACGGTGTTCCTCGCTCGCGGTAGAACTGCTGGGGTTCGGCGGGAAGTTGGCTGGCCTATCGCTCCTCGTTCCACTCGTCGCTTGCTGTCGGGTTGCTCGTTTGGTCTGAAAATGTTTCTCACCGAAATCCCGCCAAATGACGTCGTGATAAATACAAAGGTTACTGTCAGTAGATGAGTAGCAACGTGATGAGCCAGAGCGGTCTTTATCGAACTCGGTGATCTGAGTGTGACGATGAGCGAAACGAACGCAGAGGAAACAACTGGAAAACTCGTTGCAGGGGCATTCTTGACGCTCGATGGAGTGATGCAAGCACCGGGCGGCCCCGAAGAAGACCGCGACGGTGGCTTCGAACAAGGTGGCTGGTCGGTAAACTACTGGGACGAGCAGATGGGACAGGTCATGGACGACCAGATGACGGAGAGTGACGCACTGCTACTCGGACGGAAAACGTACGAGATTTTCTCTGCACACTGGCCCAACGTTGATGGCGACCCCACGGCAGAAAAACTGAACAGCATGCCCAAGTACGTCGCCTCCCGCACCCTCGACCGTGTAGAATGGGAAAACTCGTCGCTCCTGACGGGCGATATTGCGGAGGCTGTCGCTGACCTCAAAAACGACCGAGAAGATACGATTGTGATGCAGGGGAGCCAAAACTTGATTCAGTCGCTGCTCCCGCACCAACTCATCGACGAGTTCTGGCTCTGGGTATTCCCCGTGGTCGTGGGAGACGGCAAACGATTGTTCGGGGAGGGGACGATTCCTGCGGCCCTCGAACTACAGACGGCGGAAACCTCTAGTACGGGAGTGCAGATGCTTCGATACGAACAGTCAGGAGAAATCGACCTCGGTTCGTTCACGCTGGACGAAACAGAGTAATTTGCAGTGCCGACGCTTACCGCCGGATCATTTCTCCTTCACCGACTCGACTTTCATCAGCGGATAGCCGTCTTCCATTGCCATTCTCGTCACAACCTCAGTTCCCTCCTGTTCCACGACGATTTCGACTTCCAAGAACTTTCCAGTCAACTCGGTATAACCGTGGTCGATTTCCTCGACGAGTTTGTCGGTCAAAATCTCGACTTCGACCGATTCGCAGAAGGGCTGGTTTTCGATGCTTTCCTCGATTGCGGTTTCGAGACTAGCCGCGCTGTCGGGACTGACGGGCGTTCCGGCGAACTGGTGGTACAGCGCGCCGAATTTGATCCCCGCCTCGAAACAGGCCGAATCTCGCGTGGTCGGTTCCATGAATCGTCTGTGGGATTCGGGGGTTAAAGTTCGTGATGACATGGAACACGGAGAACCTTTATGCGTCCAAAACCTGGCACGAGTATGGATTACGATTCAGCCCTCGACAGAGGCATGGACGCGGTTCCAGACCTCGAAACGAGTGACGAGCGGTTTAGTTTCCCGAACCCGGCGGTACAGAAAGACGGGTCGTTCACACGACTGACGAACCTCGGCGACATCGCGGACTCCCTTTCCCGTGACGCAGAACACGTTCACAGCGCGCTCCAGCGCGAACTCGGTACCAGCGGGAAGTTCGAGGACGGACAGGCCCGCTACAGCGGGTCGTTCACCGAATCCGACTTCGACGCCGCGCTGGACGAGTACGTAGAGGAGTTCGTCACTTGTTCCGAATGTGGCCTGCCGGACACCCGCCTCGTTCGCGAAGACCGCAACCTCATGCTTCGCTGTGACGCCTGTGGTGCGTTCCGCCCCGTCACGAAACGAAGCACGTCCAGTCGAACCCACCAGCAGGATGCGGTGGAAGAAGGCCGAACCTACGAAGTCAAAATCACCGGCACCGGCCGCAAAGGCGACGGTGTCGCGGAACGCGGCAAATACACGATTTTCGTTCCGGGTGCACAGGAAGGAGACGTCGTCCAAATTTACGTTGAGAGCGTCCGCGGCAATCTCGCGTTCTCGCGTCTCGCGTAACTGCGTTCTATTTGATCGTCTTTTCTCCGGTCGTTTTTCTATCGGTTTGTCTTTCTATCCGTTCGTCGTTCTCGCTATTCCGTCAGCGGGAGGAACATTCCGAACACGAACGGCGAGAGCAGTGCGAGCAGGATGCCGATGATTTCGAGGTCGGTGAACAGTGCGTTCTCCCATGCGGGAAGCGGGCCATAAAATGCGGTTCCGACGATTTCGCCGAGCGCACCGATTGTGAGCAATGCGACGCCGAGGAAGAACCCTCGCTTCGTCAGTTTCGGATAATCCAAATCTCCGTATCGTCCCATACTGTCGATTTCCGAGGTAATCCCAGAAAAACGTTCCGCCGGGAACCAACGAAACGCTCTTTTACCTCACGTTCCCACAGAGGTGCATGTACGAACCACTCGTTGAAATCGGCGCGGTCTTACTGTACGCCCTCGGCTCTGTACTGCTGACGGCTCTCGGCCTGCTCGCGGAGTACGACGGCCTTCAGACCGCCGCGTCGGGCGACAGTATCACTGCAATCTGGCTCGGCGTCATGGGTGCCGTTGCACTCATCGCAGGCGTCATGCTGGCCCGCGACAAGGTTCTTCGGCGCGTGCTGGCCTGAGTTCAGACAGAACCCATTTTTGGAATTGCGTTGACGTGAGCGAAACCGCATGGTTCTTATCACCGTTGTGCCTCTAGCCGACTGAATGGACGACCCCGTTCTTCTCACGGGTGCTGAGGGTCGCGTCGGGTCGGCGATTCTGAGCGGCCTCGAATCGAAATACGACTGGCGACTCCTCGACCGAGAACCACCGGCAGATGAATCGTCGAACGACTTTTTCGTCGCGGACATCACCGACTACGACGCCGTCTACGAGGCCGTTGATGGCGCGGGCGCAATCATCCATCTCGCGGGTGACCCCCGTCCCGAGGCACCGTGGAACAGCGTCCTGAGCAACAACATCGACGGAACGCACAACATCTTGCAGGCCGCAGTCGATTCGGAAAGCGTCGAGAAATTTATCTTCGCCTCCTCGAACCACGCCGTTGGCAACTACGAAACCGACGATCGAACACCCGATCTCTACCGACCCCACGACGAGTTCCGACTCGATGGGACGGAATTCCCTCGGCCCAGCAACCTCTACGGCGTGAGCAAGGCAACGGGCGAAGTCCTCGGCCGCTACTACCACGACGAGTTCGACCTGAGCGTAGCCAACGTTCGAATCGGTAACCTCACTGAAGGGCACCCGCCGAAAGATTACGAGCGCGGGCAGGCGATGTGGCTTTCCTACCGCGACTGCGCCCACCTCTTCGACTGCTGTCTGCAGGCCGACTACGACTACGAAATCATCTACGGCATCTCCGACAACGACCGGAAATACTACTCCATCGACCGAGCGCGCGAGGTGTTTGGATACGACCCGCAGGACAACTCCGCCCACTTCGACTAGCAGTTCTTTGGGGCTTGCTTCGTTTTCGTTTAGCTTTTCGTGGTCGTCTCGATGTGAATTTTTACCACTAGTTCAGCGCGATGCAGGGTGATGGTGTGGACACGTTGAATAGTCACGGCTCCACTCAGACCGCCACCGCAACCGCAGGCCATACACCTCCCCAACCGACTCCCGCACTCGCTTTCGCTCGTTTTGGTCGCCCACCGTCAGAAACGAGTTCTGACGAGCCGTTCGCTCGCTCCTTCGTCGCTCACGAAGACCTCGCGCGCTTCCAGCGATGAGCCTCCGGGCGGACTGCCCTCGGCTCACGCCAGCGCGCCACATGGCAAATTTAATTTTCGTGAATTGACGCAACCGCTCTAGCACGTGCGCCGACAGACCCGAGGACATGTCGTCCGAGGGCCTGCACGGGTTCGCGCGAGGGATGAGGCTTACAAGACGCTTTGCGTCTTGCTGACCTGCGGCCGTGGCCCGCAGGCACTGGAACGAAGTGAAGCGCGCAACCGGTTGGGGAGGCATGTGACTGGTCGCGGTGCGGTTGCGGTCTGAGTGGAGTCGGGACTATCTAGCGGCACAGAAGTACGAGCAATCATCTAAAAGCAAAAAGTCGATACTCACTCTAAAACCTACAACGCAGAGAATCACTCGAACAGGCCGTCAACGTCGCGTTCACGAGCATCCCGCTTTTCGACGTGCCCCTGGAGCCGCTGGAAGATGAGTCCCCGATTCTCGGCGTCTCGCACGAAATCCATGACGAGGGTGATGAACGAACTTCCCTCGTCGCCAGATTCCAAGTCCGCGCGCGCGAACTCGATACCGTTCTCGACTACCCATTCGTCGTAACCGAACTCGTCGGCGAGAACGAGCGCGGCAACTGTTGAAGCGTCGAAATCGAGGTTGCCGGGGAAGAGAACGACGCCCTCGTGAGTCAGTCGCGGCGGTGCAACTCGTTCGACGTGTTCGGGGTCGTGACGAACTGCGTCGAGATACGAGCGAACAGCGCCGACGTTGACGCCGCGGTAGTCCGCGGGAAGTCCGTCGAGGTAGGAGACGGAACTTTCGGCCAATCCGCGAATCCCGCCCCAGTTCGCATGCTGTGCGTGGTACACGACGGCGGTGAACTGGATGAGGCCGTGCAGAAATCGCTCGTCTTCGGTGTCGTGGTCGAGGGTCAACCACTGGTCTTCCCACGCGTCGTGGGCGGCGTGAAACTCACCTGCGTTGAAAATCGCCAGTCCCGCCCGGAGGAAATCGTCCATACGAAACGTTCCGGACGACCCCGAAAGTCGCTTTGGATTGGTCAATGGTAACACACCACAATGATTATTCATGCCCGTCACGTATTCCAGAGAGGCGATGTTGCAGGGAACTGTTGCTGACGAGAGGTCACTGAATAGAATATTCCGGCTATTGGCGAACGAACAGCGACGGTACGTACTCTACTATCTCCACGAGGCAGACACCGCTACCGAACTCGAAGACATCGCTCTACAAATCACTGCGTGGAGGGGCGAGAAATCGACCGCCGACGTGACGGAAACGGAACTCGAACAGACGATGGCACGTTTGCGGAACGTAGACCTGCCGAAACTGGCAGATTCAGGTGTCGTGGAGTACGATTCGAGAACAGAGATGGCGCGATTTCGCGAACCGGGTCGCCTGTTCGGCCTATTCTTGCTCCTCGCGGCGCGGGTGGAGCGGCCGCTAAGCAAGAACAGCAACTGACAGATACAAGTCGGAACTGGTCGTTCGCCTCGTCGCGCGGAAAAATATCGGGATTACTTCTCGGCTGCCTTCTTCACGGCCCACTTCTTCAAGTCCTGTACGAACAGTCGGTAGTTTTCGATTTTACTCATACACGAGTAAATACTCGTGCAGGGTTGAAAAGTGTCACGGTTGGAGGCATATTTGGCCTGTGAAATCATAGCATACGTTGCAGAACGCGCTTGAGGTTCGTCCGGCCAGAATTGACCGAACAGCAACCATCATACCACCAACAGTTGTAGTTTCGGTATGGACGAGTTCGACCAAAAGCAGGCGACGACGGCCTCTTTCGGCGACGTTGCCGATGCCTATCTCGACAGCGACGTTCACCAGTCCGGCGCGGACTTGGAACTCCTCGTGTCGTGGTGCGACGGCGCGAATCGGGCGCTCGACATCGCCTGCGGCGCGGGACACACCGCCGAGGCGCTCACGGAAAGCGCGGAAACCGTCCTCGCCGCCGACGCAACTCCCGCGATGGTCGAAACGGCAACCGAGGCGTTTTCCCTCCCCGGCATCGTCGCCGACGCGGAACGCCTCCCGTTCGCGGACGGCAGTTTCGACGCCGTCACCTGCCGAATCGCGGCGCATCACTTTCCGAATCCGCAGGCGTTCGTGAACGAAGTTGCTCGTATCCTCGCACCCGGCGGCGTTTTCGCGTTCGAGGACAACATCACGCCCGAGGACGACGAACTGGCCGACTTCTACAACCGATTCGAGCGTCTCCGCGACCCGACCCACGGTGAAGCCTATTCGGTCGCGCAGTGGCAAGATTGGTTCCGCAATGCCGGATTCACCATCGACGAATCGGTCACCATGCGCAAAGAACTCGAGTACGAGTCGTGGGTCGAACGCACAAATTCGGACGAGAAGTCGCGGAAGAAGTTGGCCGACCTCGTGCGAAAACCGGAAGCAGAAGCCGTGTACGATGTTTCAGCCGAGGGAGGAACCGTTCGCGGGTTCAGTAACGAGAAGGTACTGATTCAGGCAAAGAAGTAGCGCCGACTCGTTTCACTCGTCGGAATTGAATTTTCGAAAAACGTCCTGACGGAGTCTCACGCGAACGAAGTGAGTGTGAGGCACGTCAGGTCGCGAACAAAGTGAGCGTCCTGACGGAGATTTGAACCCGTAAAATCGTTCCGGGGTGCTCACTACGTTGCGCTCCCGGGCATACAATTTTTCTGCTCAAATCTCCGCGAGAGTTTTTCGGAGTGCAGACTCCTCGCTTCGCTCGTCGTTTATAGCACTCCGTAAAACGTCCTGACGGAGATTTGAACTCCGGTCCCTGGCTCCGCAAGCCAAGAGGATAGTCCACTACCCTACCAGGACTCATTCATTCATTTCGCGGTTGCCTTAATAGGGGTTACGGTCTGGGGGCACTGTGGGTGTGCCACGCAGTCCCTCGAATATTTGTGAGCCGAAATATGCGGGTAACTCAAATCGCTCTTTTCGCCTACGGGAGTTCTTTTAGGATGGGTGCGGTGGCTATTGATATGCAACGACGAACCATCCTCAAGCAAGCAGGCGCGGCGATGACAGTTGGCGCGTTGGCCGGTTGTCTCAGCGACGGTGGGTCGCCCGGCGGCGCACCCGAGAATACGGAAGACGAATCCACGCCGACCGAAACCTCGACTGAAGAAACGACCGACGAGACGACCACAGAAGAAACCACGAGCGAGGAAACCACGGCAGAATCCAACCCATCTCTCCAGAATCGCTCAGTCGAAATCGTCAACGCCGGATGTGCGGACGGCAAACCCGAAGAGGCGTCCGTCGAGTTCAACGAATCGGAATCCACGGTTCTCGTGACCGGAACCATTCGCACGAGCGACCCCTGCTACGTCCCGAAACTGGGGAACGTGAACTACGACCGAGAGTCGGGGACGCTGAACGTCACCATCCGCGCGAAAAAGAAGGAAGGAGAGGGCGTCAGCACCTGCCAGCAGTGTCTCGGCGCAATCGAATACGAATCGGAGTTCGCGTTCAGTTCCGGCGTTCCGAGTTCCGTGTCGGTTTCCCACGAGAGCCAAGGCGAGACGAAGGAGGTAACCTCGGCAGGACACGGAAGCGGAGAGGCAACCGAGGGAGCGTGAACAGTTGGTTCGACCGCGTGACGATGTCGAACAGCGTCGTGACCACCGACGAGGCGTAGGTTTATTTTAGAAGACGCGACCACTGTCGTTCATGAGTCGAAACGCGAGACAACCGCCCGCCGGACAACCGCCGGACGGCGTCGGTCTGCCGACACAAAGACAACGCTTAAGCGACGGCCAACCCTGCACCACAGTACGATTATGGGCGTTATAGACGAGGTACACGGGGACCTCGACGCCGACATCTCTCTGGACGAGTTCCGGGACGCCGTCGAGGAAAAAGTAGAACAGATGGGCGGGCTTGCGGACGAAGAAACCGCCGCGATGCTCATTGCCCACGAACTAGACGAGGACGAAGTGAACGGGGTCGCCGACATCGAACCCGGCATGGACGAAGTGAAGTTCATCGCCAAGGTCACCAGCGTCGGCGATATTCGCACCTTCGACCGCGACGGGGACGACGAGGACGGCCGCGTCCTGAACGTCGATGTCGCGGACGAAACAGGGTCGATTCGCATCTCGCTCTGGGACGAACAGGCCGAGGCCGCGAAGGAAGAACTCGAAGCGGGGCAGGTGCTCCGAATCAAGGGTCGACCGAAGGACGGCTACAACGGCACGGAGGTCAGCGTCGACCAAGCCGAACAGGACGAGGACACGAAAATCGACGTACAGGTACAGGACACCTACTCGATTTCTGACCTTTCGCTCGGCCTGTCGGACGTGAACCTGCAAGGAAAACTGTTGGACACCAGCGCTGTCCGTACCTTCGACCGCGACGACGGTTCCGAGGGTCAGGTCGCGAACCTGACCCTCGGCGACGAGACGGGCAGACTGCGCGTCACACTCTGGGACGATCAGGCGAACACCGCCGAAGAATTCTCGCCCGGCATCTCGGTCGAGGTGGTCGATGGCTACGTGCGCGAGCGAAACGGGAGTCTGGAACTCCACGTCGGCAACCGTGGTGCAGTCGAAACCATCGAAGCGGACATCGACTACGTCCCCGAAAGCACGCCAATCGCCGACCTCCAAATCGGCGACACGGTGGACATCGCGGGCGTGATCCGTTCTGCCGACCCGAAACGAACCTTCGACCGCGATGACGGCTCGGAAGGGCAGGTCAAAAACGTCCGCGTACAGGACGAGACGGGCGACATCCGAGTCGCCCTCTGGGGCGAGAAAGCGGACATCGAACTCGCACCGGGCGACAAAGCACAGTTCGCGGACGTGGACGTGAAAGACGGCTGGGCCGACGACATCGAAGCCTCCGCCGGATGGCAGTCCACAATCTCCGTCCTCGACAGCGATTCCTCGACGGAATCGACCGAGTCGAGTGAGTCGAGCGACAGCGAGACGACCGGACTCGGCGCGTTCGGTGGTGACGAAGACGGAAGTGAAAACGGGAATGACGATTCAACGGATTCTGCCAGCACGAGTGCGACGAATACGAACGGAACAACGGACAGCACCGCTGGCGAACAAATCGAATTTACCGGCACAGTCGTACAGGACGGGAACCCCGTCGTCCTCGACGACGGCGAAGAAACGGTGAGCGTCGAGACGACCGCGGACGTTCACCTCGGGCAGGAGGTTACCGCCCGGGGAGAACTCCGCGATGGAACGCTCGACGCAGAAGACGTGTTTTAGTTCTCGTTCTCGATTCAGCTCTCGAACGGTTCTTCGTCACGGTGGTTATCGACGTTCTGCTCGTCGGCCGCGGCGTCTTCGCGTGCTTCTTTGTGTTCGACTTCGGTTTCGTCTTCGAGTTCGTCTTCGCGGGCTTGCTCGGCTTCTTCCTTGTCTTCCGCTTCTTCGGTTTCTTCTTTCTCTTTGGCCAGCGTTCGGTCGCGTCCGCGTGGGTTGTCGTCGCTCATTGTAGCCGATGGTTCAACGTCATCGCTCTTATTCGTGCTGGCAGATTCGCCGTTCAACTCGTGCCACTTTGCCCGTGTTATCGTACCCGTCCAGTTTGCCGCGAACGGCTGTAGGGAAAGATTAAGGACGACACACTCCCGCTGTTGGATTATGAGCGTTGAGCTTCCGTTTGCGCCGGTCGATACGATAATCCGACGAAACGCGGGTTCCCTCCGCGTCAGTGCGGGGGCGGCAGAAGAACTCGCCCGTCGGATTCAGACACACGGCGCAGATCTGGCGACGGACGCGGCGAAGGAGGCGACGAAGGATGGACGAAAAACGCTGATGGCGGAGGATTTCGGCGTTCAACAGGTCATCGACAAGGACGACCTCACCCTGCCAGTTGCCCCGGTTGACCGAATCGCGCGCCTCGACATTGACAACGATTACCGTGTCGCAATGGGTGCGCGCGTCGCGTTGGCCGACATTCTCGAAGATTACGCGAACAACGTCGCGTCCGCCGCGTCGATTCTCGCGCATCACGCCGACCGGCGAACGGTTAAGGCCGAGGACATCGAGACTTACTTCAGGCTGTTCGAATGAAATTCGGCTACAGCGAGGCTTGTTTAGCTCACGACACCGGGAAGCGCCATCCAGAAACACCCGACCGCCTGCGGGCGATTCGACAGGCACTCACGCGAAAACACGGTGTCGAGTATATCGACCCCGCACCAGCGACGGAATCCGAGGTAACCGCAGTTCACGACGTGGACTACGTCACCGAGTTCCGTGAGTTCTGTGCGAACGGTGGCGGAAACTGGGACCCCGACACCGTCGCAGTGGAAGCAACGTGGGACGCCGCGCTACAGAGTTCCGGCCTGTCGTGCTGGTCGGCAAAGCGAGCGTTGGCGGGCGACGACGGACGGAATACGCCGTTCGCGCTTGGCCGACCGCCGGGGCACCACGCGGTCGGCGACGACGCCATGGGTTTTTGTTTCTTCAACAACGCCGCGGTCGCGGCCCAGTCGGTCATCGACAGGGGCGAGGCGGAACGAGTGGCCATCTTCGACTGGGACGTTCACCACGGAAACGGGACACAGGACATTTTCTACGACGACGAAAACGTCTTTTACGCCTCGATTCACGAGGAGGGACTGTATCCCGGGACGGGCGAAATCGAAGAGGTTGGCGAAGGAGACGGGGAAGGAACGACCCTCAACGCCCCACTCCCAGCAGGGTCGGGCGACCCGGAATACAGAACGACGTTCGACGAACTGGTCGCACCCACGATTACGACGTTCGACCCCGACCTACTGCTGGTGAGCGCGGGATTCGACGCCCACCGCCACGACCCGATTTCGCGGATGCGCGTCTCGACCGAGGGATACGGCATGCTCACGGCGCGCGTTCGTGCAGTCGCGGACGAAGTCGATGCCGCGCTCGGATTCATTTTAGAAGGCGGCTACGGTCTGGATACGCTTTCGGACGGGGTCGCAATCGTTCACGAAGTGTTCGACGGGATGGAGCCGGTCGTCCCCGAGGAAGAAGCAAACGAGGACGTGCTGGAAACCGTTTCGGCAGTTCGGTCGTCGCACCCGCTTTTGGATTCGGCGTGAATCGGTGCGGTTCCGAAATACGGTTTTGATTCGATAGGGAAAGACGCGCGGAGAGCGACCATTGTTTTCAAATCCGGCATATAATTTATATTCGGCTACGGTGTAGCACTGTCAAACCCGATGGGTGGGCCAATGAAGCAGGAAAAACAGGGTATCTCTTCGGCGGTGTTGCACGACCGGCTTCCCGGGATGGGAGGCGGAGAACGGTTTGCAATCGAGACGGCGCGAGTGCTCGATGCACCTATTTACACGATGTACGTCGCGGAGGGTGTCAGCCTTCCGGAGGACGTGACTGTCATTCCGATTCAGCAAAGGAAGTACACTCGCGGCCTCTCCGGGCGATTCCTCGAATGGAAGAACGAGGGAATGAATCCGTTGGAAACGCTGTCGGTCGCATTCGATTTGACCGATGCACACGACGAACTTGCGGCCTACGACGTGCTGGTGGAGAGCGCGCCGCTCTCGAAATCCTACGTTCCGCCCGTCGAACAGACGGTGCTTCATTATCCGCACAGTCCGCCACGGTGGCTCTACGACCTCTACCGCGAGCGGCTATCCGGGTTCGATTATCCCGGCATCCGGTTCGCGCTGAAGGCGTACGCGAAATGGTGGCGCACGTTGGACAAGGAGGCGAACGATTACGTTGACCAGTTCGTCGCCAACAGCGAACTGGTGCGCGACCGAATCCAGCGATACTACGACAGAGATTCCGTGGTTCTCTATCCGCCGGTAACCGGCGACTGGTACGACGACGGTGACGACGGCTACTTCGTGACGTGGTCGCGGCTTTCGCCCGAAAAACGCATCGACCTCGTGGTCGATGCGTTCGCCGGACTTGACGAACGCCTCGTCGTCGTCGGAGATGGCCAAGAACGCGAAGCGCTCGAACGGAAGGCGCGCGACTGTGACAACATCGAACTGCTCGGCTACGTGGACAACATCGAGGACGTGGTCGCTCGTGCAACTGCAGTCGTCTACGCACCCAAGGACGAGGATTTCGGCCTCGTCGGGGCGGAAGCGCTGTCGGCTGGAAAACCCCTCATCGGAGTGAACGAGGGCTATACCCGCCAGCAGGTCGTGGACGGAGTGACCGGACTCCGGTTCGAATCGACCGTGGCATCACTGCGAGCCGCAGTCGAGCGATTCGACCCGAATGACTTCGACGGCGACGAAATTCGACGGTTTGCGGAACGCTACGACCGAACGACGTTCGCGGACAACCTTCTCGAACTGGTCAACAGAACGCACGCGGAAGCCGCCTCGAAGCGCTCCGCAGTCAACAATGATACGAAAACCGTACACATCCACTGAACCTCGCGTTTCGGTCGTGATTCCAACGCTTCCGGCGAACGACCACGAGGGTGTGGTCGCCGCCCTCCGCAACCAGACGATGACCGATTTCGAGGTTTTGGTAGTCGATGACGCCGAAATGAATATCTGTGAGGCTCGAAACGCCGGTATCGAGGCCGCAACGGCCGACACAATAGCCCTCACAGACGACGACTGCCGACCACCACACGACTGGGTGGCACAGGCGGCGGAAGCACTCTCGGAAGACGAAGAGACGATTTGCGTCGAGGGAGCCGTACAGGGGGGGAGAACCTATCACGGCGAAGGATTGTACGTCGGCTGTAACCTCGTGTTCGACCGCGAAACAGCGCTTTCCGCGGGTGGATTCGACAGCGAGTACGCGGGATGGCGCGACGACACCGAATTTGGCTGGCGAATGGAATCACACGGAATCTGTCGCTACGACCCGAATCTGTTGATGTACCATCCCGACAGGACGCGGGCACGCATCGACGCCGAAAAGGAAGCGCGCCTTCGACGCGAGTATCCCAATCGCTATCGGGAGCGAATCGTCCCGCAGACGGCTGTCGGAAAAGTAAACGACTGGCTCTGGCGACGTGGATTCTGGGACACGGTCGATAGGGTTCGGTACGCCGGAGGAAGGCGATGACGTTCGGCGACTGGGTCGCAGAAAGCACAGGTCGGGTTCGTGAAGACGGGTGGCAGGGCGTGGACAAATCGGCATACGAACTGTACAAGGGCGTCCTCCGAAGAGTCGGCGAGCGCCGAAACTACGGGGAGTCGATATACGACCAACCGTGGGACGCGCTCGTCGTCCTCGATGGTTGTCGGGTCGATTGCATGCGACAGGTCGCGGACGAATTTTCGTTCATCGACCGAATCAACCGATTCCAGTCGGCGGGGACGCGCTCCGACGAATGGATGCGGGCGAACTTTTCGGGGCGGGACTGTACCGACACAGTTCACGTCACGGCAAATCCGAACTCTGACGAGCATCTCGATGCGGAAAACTTCGCCGCGTTGGACGAGGTGTGGCGCGACGCATGGGACGACGAACTCGGGACGGTTCCCGCTCGCGCGGTTACCGACCGAGCGATTTCGGCGGCGCGCGAATACGACCCCGAAAAGCTCGTCGTTCACTACATGCAACCGCATTTTCCCTCGGTTCCCGACCCGATTCCGGGCGACGCGATGAGTCGAGACGAGTTCGGAAACCGGGTCGGCGTCTGGGAACGCCTGCGGAGAGGTGACCTCACGCGAAACCGCGTCTGGGACTCCTACCGGAAAAACCTCACGTACGTCCTCTCCGACGTGAAAGTCCTGCTCGACAACCTCGATGCACGCCGAGTCGTGCTAACCGCAGACCACGGCAACGGGTTCGGCGAATGGTATATTTATGGGCATCCCGACAGGGTTCCGATTCGCGTCCTGCGCGAAGTTCCGTGGGTCATCACCACCGCGAACGATTCCGGGTCGCACGACCCGGAATCGTGGATGGAGAAAACGGAAACGTCGGTTGCCGAGCGACTGTCGGCGTTGGGGTACCGATGAACGTCGCGCTCGTCGTCCTCGACACGCTCCGGAAGGACGCTTTCGACAGGCATTTCGACTGGCTTCCGGGCCAGCGATTCGAGAACGCCTATTCGACCTCACACTGGACAGTCCCGGCCCACGCCTCCCTGTTCGCCGGAAAGTACGCGAGCGAACTCGGGGTGTACGCCGGGGCGCAACTGCTGGATTGTGAAGAACCGGTTCTCGCGGAATCCTTCCGCGATTCGGGATACACCACGCGGGCGTTCAGCGCGAACGTCAACGTCTCCCGACCGTTCGATTTCCACCGAGGATTCGACCAGTTCGAGGGGAGTTGGCGACTCGAAGCCCTCTCGGAGAACGTCTTCGACTGGGACGGGTTCATCGCCGAAACGAGGGAACAAGGCCCGGAACGCTATCTCTACGCTCTACAGGGGGTTCTGACCGGGGACTGTGATACGGTTCCCTCACTCAAGCGCGGTGCACTGCTGAAACTCCGCGATTTAGGGTGGGGCAGAGCGACCCGCGACGACGGCGCGGCAGAAGCCCTCCAGTTCGTCCGCGAAACCGATTTCGCGGACGACGAATTTCTGTTCGTCAACCTGATGGAAGCCCACACTCCCTACGCCCCGCCGGAGGAGTATCGAACCGTGGAACCACCCGAACTGAACGGTCTGCGGGCGACGCTCGAAGGCCCCAAATCGAACCCGGAAACGATTCGGCAGGCGTACGACGACAGCGTTCAGTACCTCTCTGCCATGTATCGCGCCATCTTCGCGGAACTTCGCGAGGAGTTCGACTACATCATCACGCTCTCCGACCACGGCGAAGTTCTCGGCGAGTACGACGCGTGGGAACATCTCTGTGGGCTGTATCCCGAAGTGACGAAGGTTCCCCTCTGTATTTGGGAGAGGAAGCGAGATGAGCGAAGCGAATCTCGAAACAACACCGCACGGAAAGAAACGGTTAGCCTGCTCGACGTTCATCGGACGGTGCTCGACACGGCGGGCATAAGCGGCGAATCGCGAGGGCGCAGTTTACTCGAAGGGACAGAGAACGCCGGAGAAACTGAATTTCTGGCGGAATATCACGGCCTGACCAACCGCCACCGAATCGCACTCGGACGAGACGGGTTCGACACCGAATCACTCGATGAGGAGATGCACGCGCTGATTGCCCCCGATTACTACGGATGGGAAGCGCTCGATGGATTTCACGAACTCAGCGAAATAGACAAGCCACGGGAGCGAATCGAATCCCTCGTGAACGAACTCGACAGAAGGCTCATCGAAAACGACGTGGCCGTCTCGGAGTCGGTCGAAGCCCAACTGCGTGATTTAGGCTATGCATGAGCGAGGCCGACGGAATCAGCCTTAGCAGGGAGACGCTCGGCGGAACCGCCGCCCAGTTCACGATGGCGGCCATCGGTTTCGCCGGAACCGTCATCTTCGCGCGATGGCTCGGTCCCGCGACGTTCGGCGGCGTCTACCTGCTGTTCGCGGTAGCGAAAATCGCGGACAGACCGATGAACGGGTGGTCGCTCGCCGCGAAAAAGCGACTCTCCGAATCCGATTCGCTTCGACCACCTGCATTCGGGGCACAACTGTTGTTCAACGTGCTCTGGGTCGCACTCGCCGTTCTTGCCGTCGTTTTGGCCGGTGACGCTCTGCGAGCGTACACCGGCCTCGCACTCGCGCCCGTTTTGCTCGTCCTCCTGCTGGCGACCGAATCGACGTACGAAACTATCGAGAGCCTCGTCCAAGGACGGGGACGAATCAGCGCCGCGACGTGGAACGACACCCTCCGGTCGATACTGACCCTGCCGCTTCAGCTCTGGTTCGTCGCACTTCCCGGAATCGCTGGGGCTGGGATGGTGTACGGCCTCGCCGTCGCATCGGCACTCACGCTCCCGATAATCGCGCTGTTCGTCTCGGCACGACCCGCGATTCCGTCCCGGGCGTTCCTCCGAAGTCTCGGTGACTACGCACGATACAGCATTCCGACGAGCGTACTCGGGACGACCTACGACCGCCTCGACGTGCTCCTGCTCGGATTTCTGCTCGGTTCGGCATCCGCCGGATTCTACGAAGTGGCGTGGAAACTCACGCTCCCGGCGGTGTTCGTCGCAGACATCGCAGGACGCGGACTGATGGCGACCGTGAGTGCCCGCCACGCCCGCGGCGAGGCTGACAGTGGGAACGAGAGCGGAAACAGAAACGGACGCGGCATCGGACGCGACGTGTCGAACACAATTTCCTACGCCGGAATCCTCGCGGTTCCGATTTTCTTCGGCTCGCTCGCGCTCTCCGAATCGCTCGTGGTGACCGTCTACGGCCCCGACTTCCGGAGCGCCGCACCCTTGCTAATCGGACTCGCCGGATACCGCGTCGTCCGGAGCCAAAGCGGCCCGCTTATGCAAGCGATCAACGGACTCGATAGGCCGGACGTGGCAATGCGACTGTCGGCGGTTGCGGTCGCAGTAAACCTCGTACTGGGCGTTCTGCTGACGCTGCGACTCGGCCCAATTGGCGTCGTGATTGCGACGATTGTCGCGGAAACGCTCGTTTATCTCGGCGGACTCCACGTTCTCCGACAGACGGTTTTGGGACTCGCCCCGATTTCGCGCCCGATGGTCGAACAGGTCGGTGCGGGCCTCGCCATGTTCGCCGTCGTCTCGACGGCACGCGCTTCGGTTTCCGTCCAGTCGTGGGTAGACCTCTCGGTGCTGGTTTCGGTCGGCGGCGTCGTCTACGTTGGCCTCCTTTTGGCCGTCAGTCCGGGCGTCAGACACACGCTCGAAGAAGCGGTTCGCGAGTCGTTTCCGTCACTCTAATTCCTCGACTCGCTTTTTGAGGCGCTCGACGCTTCGTCCCTCGGCGATGAGCGTTTCCACCGCGCCCGATTTCCCGCGCACGGGACGAATCGAAACGTCGAGGACGAGGGTATCCGACTCCGCCGTCCGGTTTTCGGCGCGAAAGTGGACGAACTTCCCATCTCTCGCGTCGGCGATGCGGTCACGGAGTTCGTCCTGAACCGCAGTCGAAACGTTCCACCACGGCGTCTCCCAGAACGGTTTGCCTTCGACCTGTTCCACATCGCCGCCGATAGCGTCGAGGGCGGTTTGGTTCACCTGCATGACCGTCCCGTCAGTTTCGAGGAGTCCGATGAAGGAAAACGGGTCGTTGAAGATGGCTTCGAACCGGCGTTCGCTTCGCCTGAGTTCTTCTTCCCGGCACTTACGTTCGGTTATGTCCCGGCCCACACCGCAGATTCCAACCGTGCCGTCGCTGTCGGTGAACGTCGCGCCACGAAATTCGTAGGGGATGGTGTCCCCGTCGCTGGTTCGCAGACACGTTTCGAACACGCCAGTCCCGTCCGAGAGAATCGAATCCAGATCGGCAGCAACGTCGTCGGCCACCAACTCGGTCAGTCGCATCTGCGCGATGTCGTCGTCGGAATAGCCGGTTACGTCGCCGATCGTGTCGTTCCAGCGGAGAAGTTCGTAGTCGGAATCGACCGCGTAGAAGAGGTCAGAAAGCGAGTTGAGCGCGCTTTCGGTGAACGACTGTTCTTCCCGGAGTGCGCGCTCCGCGCGATACTTCTCTACCGCATTCTCCACGACGTTTGCGAGAACGGCGTACTGGTCGGTGCCCGTTTCCTTTTGGAGATAGCCGGTGACGCCCGCGGAAATCGCCTCACTGGCGATTTCCTCGCTTCCCTTGCCCGTAAAGAGGACGAACGGTAGTTCGGCGTGCGAATTACGGATGGCCGAAAGCAGTTCCAGTCCGTTCATCTGGGGCATGTCGTAGTCGCTGACGACGCAGTCGAATCGCTCCGTTTCGAGGCGTGAGAGTGCATCGACAGGGTTCGTCTCCGTCCGCGTCTCGATTGCGTCACGCTCGCGTTGAAAAAAGAGTGACGTCATGTTCGCGAGGTCTGGTTCGTCGTCAACCAGAAGGACGCGGATGGACACCGTCATACCCACGAATACTCACCCGGACACGTAAATTTGACGTAGTGAGTATTATGAATAATTATATTTAAGCGGAACAAGACGAATTCACGCGACAAGCCAGAAGGTATAACGGTGGTTGGCGACGAACAGGACTGTGATGTCGCTCCTCGAAGTCAACATCGAAAAACCCGCGCTCGTCGAAGAACGAGTGTACCCCGACGAGGACACCGCACCGGCAAGTGCGCGCACGAAGTCCGAATCGTCGGGTCGGTCGGTCGGCTCGCTGGTAAAACCGCTCCTCGGTCTTCTCGTGGTCGCCGGTATCGCACTGTTCGCTCGCAAACTCCGCGCAACGTCCGGCGAGGACGATGCAACGGCGTTCGAAGCGGGCGATTTCGAAACGGACGATTTTGACGCGGAATCCGGACGCGGTAAAAGCGCCGCAGGCGTCGCTGGCGTGCTGGTCAGCCTCCTCGGCGTCGTCGCCCTCGCGCGAAAAGTTCGCGGCGGGTCGGCGGACGAATAGAAGCTCAACTTTTTGATACTGGATTCGAAAATCGCGTCGCACCAAGAGTTAAATAGGTCTAGTGGGTTGTATTCTAAATATCAGAATGACTATCAAACCCGCCGACTACGACCTGCGGGAACTTCGCAGGATGGCGGACGAGGACGAGCCGCCGCTCGACCTCTCCGCGGACGACGGACAAACTGCCGAAGACATCTTTCGGCTGAGCCAGCGCGAAGAGTTGATGAAACTGCAAACGCGGTTTTTCGCGTCGGGGTCACTTCCGGAAAAACCCTATCTGACCCTGCTTCCGAGCAGATACGGTGCCGAGGTCATCGTCTTCGAATGGCTCGATTTCCTCATCGAGAAGGCCGGATTCGAGAACAGTTCCAACGCACTTTCGTATTACGAAGAAATCGGTTGGCTGAGTGAACCGGCCTGTGAAGCCTTGCGGTCGTACATGTACGGCTTTTCGGAGGTAGACCGATTCGGTTCCGACGGCCCTGCCGACCTCGACACGAACGACCACGTGTTGAGTTTGGTGTACATCGCCCGACTCGCCACGCTGTAGGTCGCTACTGACACCGAGTTCGGTCGTCCGGAGTTTGCTTCGTCGCTCGATTACTCCGCGTAGCCGAGATTTCGCAGTCTGTCCTCGATTACGTCGTCGTCTATTGCTTCGCTGGTTTTCGGCGGTTCTGCCGTGATTTTGCGACGTTCCTCCGAGTCGATTTCCGCCCACGGAACTTCGATGAGTTCGCGTTTGTGCAATCCGCCGGGATGGCCGAACGTTCGAATCGGAATCGGATACGTTCGCTCGCCGATGAGATTGCCGTGGTCTGCCGTGATAACCGATTTTCCGGGGAGTTCGTCCACCAGTTTTTCGACGTGCGGGAGCGTCACGTTGAGGTTTTCGACGTAGGCCTCGATTATCTCCGATTCGTTGTCCGTCTCGCCGTAGAGGAGGGCGTTCCACGGATGCGGTTCGTCGCTGTGTTCCTCATCGTCCAACTGCATCTCGATACCGGCGTGGCCGAACTTCCGCCCCTTCTCGCCGATGAAGGGGAAATGTGGTTGCATGAAATGCGTGATGATGCGTTTGTCGGGGTACTGCTCGAACGCGGCGAGCGTCTGTTCGACCATCGTTTCGGGCATGACGGTTCGGAAGGTGTCGTCCCAGTGGTCGTCCAGCAGGTTGATGACCGCGTGAAAGGTTCCGTCAGGGAGTTTGTAGGCGTGCGGGTTCGACGTGACGTACACCGTGTCGTGGAACTCCTTTCCCACGAAACTTTCCTGCATGAACTCCCAACTCTCGCTCCCCGGCGAGAGTTTGCTCGTCACTCTGTCGCCGATGTTCGCCTTCGCCGCAAACATATCGTACCGGCAGGCGTCCAAAATGACGAGATTGTCCCAGTCCTCCGCCATCACGTCCACTCGGTCGTCGTCGTTCAACAACCGCGAGACGTAGGCGTTCGCGTTCAGGGCATCTTTGCGAAGTCGTCGTAGTTCTCCTCGAAGGAGCGACGGATTTTCCAGAACGCGGCGGGCATTCTGGAGAGAGTACCGCCTCCATACAGACATGGTGCTCCCTTCGGGTTCTATTCCCTTATTTATGTTAGTCCTAAAGTCTCAGAGTTCGAAAATCAGCCAGTTTACGCCATTTCGGTTTTATAACAGAACTGTCCGTTTACGACCGTTTTGCCCGTATCAAGAAGTTCAATGCGGCCGGTTTCGGGCTTCAGCGAGAAAGTAAAACGAGAGATTATTCCAGAATGTTGATGGCGGGGCGACCCGGTTCGGCCTTCCGAACCGTTCCTTCGTTGGCCTCTGAACTCGACAGGACGTTCACCGGGGCGTCGAACTCCCGTTCGATGAGCCACGCCGTCTGTTCGAGCACCTCGTACTCGCGTTCCGGCGAGAGTGTCGGAGTCAGCGACTCGCGGGTCGCTTGCAGGTCTTGGCCGTAGGAAGCCGCGGCGTCTCCCTGTTCGCGGATTTCCTGTTCCTGCATCAGTTCGGAGATGAGGTTGGGAGCATCACTGTCCATCGCAAGTTCGAGGGCGCGATACTTCCACTCGGGTGTGACCACCACGTCGATTCGCTCTGGGTCGGAAATACCTGCAACGTCGATGATGTTGCGCACGTCCTCACGCGTGTTCTCGATCAGTTGACGACGCTCAACCGTATCGTCGGTTTTCGTCTCAGAAGTCGGCCAGTCGGCGTCAACGACGAACTCGTCGTAGCCGAGTTCGTCGTACAGTTCCTCCGCGATGTGCGGCGCGACCGGAGCCAGCAGTCGAGTCGCAACCGTCAGGCCGCGCTCGAAGGTCGTCGCGTGGACATCGGTGTAATCCGCGTATGCACGGAGCGTATCCACGAGGTCTTGCACCTCTCGCAGTGCGGTGTTGAACATCAGCGCGTCGTACTGCTCCGTTGCGACGGCAATCGTGGCGTCGATTTCATTGCGAACGTACTCCGCGACGGAGTCGTCTTCGCCGTCTGCGGATTCGAATTCGAAGCTATCGACCGCGTTTTTGAATCGCGCGAGGAAGCGGTTCGTGGAGCGAACACCCTCCTCAGACCAGTCGAAGTCGCGTTCCGGCTGAGCGGCCTGCATCATGAACAGGCGCGCCGTGTCCGCGCCGTACTCCTCGGAAATCCGCTGTGGTGAGACTGTGTTCCCCTTCGACTTGGACATTTTCTCGCCGTCCAGTTGCACCATTCCCTGCGCCAGCAGGTTCGTGAACGGTTCGCGCTGTTCCAGCATTCCCAAATCGGAGATAGCCTTCGTGACGAATCGGGCGTACAGCAGGTGCATCACGGCGTGTTCGATGCCGCCGACGTACTGGTCAACCGGCATCCAGTCGTCCGCCTTTCCGGTTTCGAACGGCGCATCCTCCGCGTCCGGCGAGATGTACCGCAGGAAGTACCACGAGGAGTCGACGAAGGTGTCCATCGTGTCCGTCTCGCGGACGGCGTCCGCGCCACATTCGGGACATTCGACCTGTTTCCACTCCTCGGCGGCGTCCAGCGGGTTCCCGGTCGTGTTGATGAACTCCGGCAGTTCGACCGGGAGGTCTTCCTCGGGAACCATGACCGGGCCACAGTCGTCGCAGTGAATCGCTGGAATCGGGGTTCCCCAGTATCGCTGGCGGGAGATGAGCCAATCGCGCAATCGGTACTGCGTGTGGAACTGTGCGGAGTCGATGTCCGCGGTCAGCGACTCGCGGGCCTCTGCGCTTTCCAGTCCGGAATACTCGCCGCTGTTCACCAAGACGCCGTCTTCGGTGTACGCACCCTCGCTCACGTCGGGCGCTGTGAGTTCGGATTCGCCTGCTTCCGGTTCGGGAGCGATGACGGGTGTAATCTCGACGCCCATCTTCGAGGCGAATGCGTGGTCGCGGTCGTCGTGTCCGGGGACGCCCATCAGCGCGCCTGTCCCGACATCCGAGAGGACGAAGTCCGCGACGAACACTGGGATTTCGTCGCCGGTTGCGGGATTCGTCGCGGTCAGACCGGTTTCGACGCCGTTCGGTTCGTCGCCATCCGGGTCGGCCTCCTCCTCGATGAAGTGGCGAATCTCCTCGTCGTCTTCTGCCACCGCCTGCGAGATTGGGTGGTCGGGAGCCAGCGCGAAGAACGTCGCGCCGAATATCGTGTCCACGCGGGTCGTGAACGCTTCCACGGAACCGTGACCCTCGACGGAGAACTCCAGCGTGGTTCCTTCCTGTCGGCCAATCCAGTTTCGCTGCATCTGGCGAACGCTGTTCGGCCAGCCGTCCAACTCGTCTATCGCTTCGAGCAGTTCGTCGGCGTACTCCGTGATAGCCAGCGTCCACTGGTCTAACTCGCGTTGCTCGACTATCGTCTCGCAACGCCAGCAGTGTTCGTCCTCGCCTTCGACCTGTTCGTCCGCCAGCACCGTCTCGCAGGAGGGACACCAGTTCACTTCGGCGGCGCGTCGGTCAACCAGACCTGCGTCGTGGAACTGCTGGAACAGCCATTGGTTCCACTGGTAGTATTCGGGCGTGCAGGTCGTCACCTCGCGCTCCCAGTCGTAGCCGAACCCCATCGACTTCATCTGGTCACGCATCGTGTCGATGCAGTCCATCGTCCACTCGCGGGGGTTAGTGTCGTGCTCCTTGGCGGCGTTTTCTGCGGGAAGGCCAAAGGAGTCCCACCCCATCGGATGCAGTACGTCGTCCCCCTGCATCCGGCGGTATCGGGCGTAGGAATCAGTTATCGTGTAGTTGCGGACGTGGCCCATGTGGAGCTTTCCGGACGGGTATGGAAACATTCCCAAGACATACGTAGGGTCTTCCGCGTCGTCCGGCGTCCGATAGGCGTTCTCCTCGGCCCACGCTGTCTGCCAGCGCTGTTCGATAGTCGCATGGTCGTATCCCTCCTCAGACATGTGTTCGTCTACTTGATATAGCGTTCAGTGTCTTCTAAGTGTTGCTATCAGACTCATGGACGAGCAGGTGTTATTCGGCAGAGAGACGCCTTCTACGGCACGTTGCGGCCGAGACGGGAAACAGCACGAAACGCCGGATGTTTTTGACACTGCTCTGCGACAGTGGACGTAGCGGATTTCGTATCATGGACGATTCGACACACTCCACCGATTACTTCCTCGGACTCATCGAGCAGAACTGCCACGACGAGGCGACAGAGTATGTAGAACGAGTCGAAACTGCACCGGCCGAAGAGCGAAAAGAGACGGTACGAGCACTGCGTTCGCTCGCGGACGACGACCCGTCCGCACTGAAACCGCTCGTCCCGACGCTTTCGGGGTTTCTCACCGACGACGAGCGGTCGGTTCGCCTGACGATGGCGAAACTGCTCGTCGCTATCGCCGAAACCGACCCGGATACTGTCGTTCCGGCGGTGCCAGCGCTCGGCGAACGACTGGCGGACGACGAGGAATTTTACTACGTTCGCGCTCGCTCCGCGGAGGCGCTCGGATACGTCGCACGCGAGCACCCGGATGCGGTTGCGTCCCCGGAAGTCGTGGCGGATTTGCAGGTCGGACTATCGTTCGACGAACCGGAAGTAAAGGAGAAACTGGCGAAAGCACTCGAACACATCGCACTGGGCGACCCGACTCGACTGAAACATCAGGTATCGACCCTCGCAACCCACCTCGATGACGAAAGCGAACTCGTTCGGTATCACCTCTGTACGACGCTCGTGGTCGTCGGGTGTGAATCGCCCGAATCAGTCGCAGACGCGACTGATTCGCTCACGGCGCGGTTGGACGACGAAAGCGCCCACGTCCGCGGGCGGGCCGCCGAAGCACTCGGAGTACTTGCCAGTGCAAACATCGAGAAAAGTTCGGTTCCAGCGTCGTTTTTTGAGGAGTTTGACGGACGGCAGGAAGACGACGAACCGTTCGCCCGTCGCCGAAAGCGGTTCGTCCTCGAAGCGGTCGACGAGGTGGCTGTAGGGGGCGAAGGAGGTGACGAAATAGGAACGGTCGAAGGAGTTCGTGCGACGACCAGCGAGGCGGTTGCCGAAATCACCGCAACGGACGGTGAGTGCCCGCACTGCGGACTCGCACTGCCAAAACAGTCCCCACCGATGTGTTCACGTTGCGGCGGACCGCACTGAACGAATCATGTTTTAGGAAGGCCTAAAAACCGGAGTAGTTATTATGTTTTAGGCGAGCCTAAACCACATGGTCAGAGACACCATAAAACACGAAGCGCCGACACGCAGACAGTACGTCAAGTACGGCGGTGCGGTACTCGGCGGAACTCTCCTCGCCGGCTGTGCGGGCGATTCGGGGACGGAAGCGTCGTCCACGACAACGGACGCGACGGCCTCGAACGACCACTCTGAAAACACTCAGGACGGTTCACACGCGGCTTCCATGGAACCGGTCGGCCGCGTCACGTTCGATTCGGTTCCCGAACGATGGGTCGCGTACGGTGGCGGCTACGCCGACATGGGTGTCGCGCTCGGCAAAGCGGACGGAATGACCGGTATCGGCGGTGCAGACCGCTATTACACCGCCGTGTACGACGAACTCCCCGGTGTGAGCGTTGACCGCCAGACGCTCGAAAACAACGACTTGGGCGAGGCTGGCATGTCCAAGGAGATATTCTACGAACTCGACAACGACGTTCACGTCATGGACCCGCAGATGCTCGTCAACTGGTTCGATTGGAGCGAAACGGACGTCGAAGAAATCACGGAGAACGTCGGCCCGTTCGTCGGTAATCTGATTTTCCGCCGGGAGGACGACTGGCACGATTACCGATACTACACCCTCTACGAGGCCTTCGAGAAAATCGCACAGTTGTTCGGAGAAGGGGAACGGTATCGAGCGTTCGAAACGCTTCACGACGAGTTTATCGCGGATATTCAGCGTCAGCTTCCGCCAGCAGACGAGCGTCCGAACGTCCTGCTCGTCTACGAAGGAAGCAACGAACCGGAGAAGTTCTCACCGTATCGCCTCAACGACAAAGGAACGAGCAAGAAACAGTGGCGCGACCTCGGCGTCACCGACGCGCTCGGGAGCACCGGTATCGACGGAATCAGCACGACAGACCGCGGACGCATCGATTACGAGACGATGCTGGAAATCGGCCCCGACGTGATACTTCTGCGCGCTCACGAGCGACAGTCCGCGACCGAGTTCCGAAACACGGTTCTCGAATTCATGCGGAGCCATCCCGTTGCGAGTCGGTTGACTGCCGTCAAAAACGGCCGCGTCTACCGCGGCGGCTACCTCTATCAAGGGCCGATTCACAACCTCTTTTTGACCGAACGCGGGGCGAAGCAGTTGTACCCTGACACCTTCGGGAAGGTAACCGAGGACAATCAGCTATTCGACCGCCAACGGGTTGCGGACATCGTCAACGGGGAATTTTAAGCACAGACAGCAGAGACGGTCGCGGTTCGATTCCGGGCCGGAATCGAACCGCGTTTTTGCATCGTGTGTTCGTAGGCAACATCCTCGAATCAGTGGACAGCATCTCGCTGTTGCTCACGAATGTAGTTTGTATCAGCAAATGGGCCCTATCGGATTCGAACCAATGACCACCCGGTTATGAGCCGAGCGCTCTAACCAGACTGAGCTAAGGGCCCTGTCGGCTATCGGTAATCTGTGACACCTCTTTAACGTACCGGGTTTTGTGCGGATACCGGGAGAGAATACAGCACTCGCTCACCAAGCAATGAATAGAGAGAAGCGCCGCCGCCAGGGCTCGAACCTGGGACAACCTGGGTAACAACCAGGTGCTCTACCAACTGAGCTACGGCGGCTTCCGATTGCATTTCCACATAGACGGAGTTCTTTGATAGGGCTTTCGTTTTCTCCCAGCAGCATCGATACGCTTTCACGCATTCGTGGAAAACCATCCCACGATGGAACGCTTCGAGGAGGTCGTCGCGGAAGTCCGTAAGCGAGTCGAGCCGGACGACGACGAGCGCGAACGGCTTCAGCAGGTCGCCCGGTCGCTGGCCGAACGAGCGGAAAATGCGATTGCCGACCTGCCAGTCGAGGCCGACGTGATACAGGTCGGGAGCACCGCCCGCGGAACGTGGACGAGCGGCGACCGGGACATCGACCTGTTCGTTCGATTTCCGCCCGAACTCGACCGCGAGACGCTGGAATCGTATGGATTGAAAATCGGCCACAAAGTCCTGCCGGAGGGCCACGAGGAGTTTGCGGAACATCCCTATGTCAAAGGCGAATTCGAAGGATTCGACGTTGACCTTGTTCCCTGCTATCACGTCGAATCGGCGACGGAAATCCAGTCGGCGGTTGATCGCACGCCGTTCCACACACAATACCTCGAAGCGCGATTGGACGACGAACTGGCGGACGAAGTGCTGCTGTTCAAGCAATTTTTGAAAGGAATCGGAGCATACGGGAGCGACCTCCGCACGGAGGGTTTTTCGGGCTATCTGGCGGAACTGCTCGTCCTCGAATACGGCGGTTTTCGGGCACTGCTCGAAGCGGTCGCGGACTGGCACCCGCCAGTTCGCTTCGACCCGGAAGACCACGGGACGGAAACTTTCAGTGACCCGTTGGTGGTCATCGACCCGACCGACCCGGAGCGAAACGTCGCCGCGGTTCTCTCCCCGGAAAATTTCGCTCGACTCCAACATTACGCTCGCGACCTGCTTTCCGAGCCGCGCGAATCGATCTTTGTTCCCGATGTGCCCGAGCCGCTGACGCCCAACGAGGTGAGCGAGTTCGTTGCTGACCGCGGAACCACGCCGGTCGCGATTCGATTCGACGCGCCGGATGTAGTCGAAGATCAACTGTATCCGCAACTCCAGAAATCGCTTTCCGGGGTTGCCGACGCGCTTTCCCGACGCGGATTCGAAATGCTTCGAGCAGACTTGTTCGCGGACGAAACCGCGGTGCTGTTTTTCGAACTGTCCGTACCCGAGCGTCCGGCAATCGAGCGTCACGACGGGCCGCCGGTGCACGTTCGCGCGCACGCAACCGGATTTTACGAGAAGTACGAAGCCGACGATTCGTATGGCCCGTTCATCGACGGTGACCGCTACGCAGTCGAGCGAAAGCGAGAGTTCACGACGGCAGTCGAGTTTTTAGAGAGCGATTCGATATTCGACGCCGCACTCGGCGTCCACGTCGAGAAGACGATGCGACGAGGATACGAGGTGCTGTCGGGTGACGGAATCGAAGAACTTGCGAAGGAGTTCGGAAGCGAACTCGCGCGGTATTTCGCCCCGAAACCGTAACTGTGCGAAACGAGCCGGGAAATTTCTACAATTTTCGAAGTTCAGACCAGTTTGGCATCTGTTTGACCATCAGGATTATATGGATGGTGTGCATTAGCATAGCATGTATGGCTTCCGCACCGACCGGCAACGACGAGTCCGTTTTCGACCAGTTTCTCACCGACCGTGGTCACGAGACAGAACGAGTAGACTGGGAGCAGGAGTATAACAAAAAGCAGTGCCCGGAGTGCGGCGGACTCCACGAAATGGCCGCAACTGAATGCACAGTTTGCGGGTGGAATTCGTAGACAGTAGAAATAGGAGATAGCAAACGGAAACCGCGCTCACAGCGCGGTGATGATTCCAGCACCGACGACGACCAACAGTGCGCCCGCAACGATTCCGCGGGTCACTCGTTCTACATCCCTGAGCAGAAAGTACGCAAAGAGCGTCGTGAACAGCGGCGCGGTTCCAGTTAGGGGGTCGACGATTGCGACCCGACCTTCGGGGAGCGCCAGCGCGGAAAACAGCGACAGCAGTGCGACTGCGGTGAGCAGACCGCTCGCCGCAAACAACCAGTACGTTCGCTTCGGTGCAGAGAGCACGTCACGACGATTTCGGGCGATGGCGTAGCCTCCCAGTGCGACCAGTGCCGCAGTTTCGTTGAGAGCAACCGCTTCGAGAGCGGTTGCAGGTGTCGTTTCCAGTCCGAACCGTCGAACCACGTTTCCGACCGCGAACGCCGCCGCGGCGATGAGCGGAAACGACAGTTCGTAGGGTTCCCATCCCGAAAGGTCACCACCTTTCGCCAGCGCGAGAACCGCGAGTCCCGCGACGAGCACGAGGATTCCAAGGGCGGTTGCGAGCGAAAGCGGTTCGTCAAGAGCGAACACCGCCAGTGTCGCCGAAAAGAGCGGTCGCGCGCTGACCCCGGCGTTGTTGACGCTCGCGCCGACGCGCCGGACACCACCGAATGCGGCCAGTCGGCCAACCGCGGTGCCGACGAATCCCGCGAAGAGGAAGATGCCGATGGTCGAGTGAGAGAGGTCGGAAAGTGCGTTTCCGCCCTCCAGCGCGACCAGCGCGACCCAGAAAACGGCGGTGTCAACGACGACAACGACCAGTGACGCTTGGAGGGAGTCGCCACCCTCGGCCATCGCTCGCTTGGAGACGATGGGTTCGAACCCCCAGAGGAGGGCCGGGACGAGCGAGAGGAGGTACACCTCGACAGGAATCGCCATTGTAGAAGCGTTTCCATCCGTCGGTATAACTGCCGCGCCCGACCAGACATCGTTAGAAATATAGTATCATATTAAATACTTATATTCGAGGATAAAATGCCAGAGTGTCGGAACTTCGATTCGTTTGTGACGGCGACGTATGCACGAGTGTTCACGCCACCGGGGGTCGAAAAACATCGCGTCTGCCCGAACTGCGAGGACAAAATTCGGGACGGTTCGGAGGTACGTGAGGCACGTTCGCCTCGCGGCACCTGAGACGAGACAACCGCCAGTTCGATTCACGTCGTTTTATACGTCCCCATCACCTGTGGTGGTGTAATGACTATGCCAACGGCAGAGACTGACGCGAAAGTAACTCGGTTGTTCGGTGGTCCGGGAAGCGGTAAAACCACCGAGCTCCTCGACCGAGTCGAGGACATCCTTTCGAAGGATGGGGTCACGGTGAACGACCTTCTCGTCGTCTCATACACCCGTGCGGCGGCAAACGAGGTTCGAGAGCGACTCGCGGAACGACTGGACGTAGACCCCCGCTCGCTCCAAGGAAACGTCTGTACGATGCACGCGAAAGCCTACGAACTACTCAATCTCTCTCGCGGCGACGTCGTCGGTGAGAAGCAGAAAAAGGAGTTCTGCGAGGATTTCGGATTGGAGTACGAAGACGAGTACAGCGGCAAAGGTCGCAGGACGGCACGCTCCACGACGCTCGGAAACAAGATTATCGCAACCTCCCAGTGGCTTCAGCGAACCCGCCGCGACGTTGCCGACTGGTACGACGTTCCGTTCCAGTGGGACGTCGAAACGGTTCGACTGCCGCCCGAAATCGACCCGAACTCACAGGAAGGAAACAAATACACCCCGACGTGGCCGAGCAGCGACGACCGGTTCGACGTTCCAGAGGCCATTCGAGGCTGGCGGAAGTACAAAGGTGACGAAGGACTCGTCGGCTTCGCCGACATGCTCGAACGCGTCAAACAGCGTTCGCTCCTGCCGAGTGTCGATTATCTCGTCATCGACGAATTTCAGGACATCACCCGACTCCAGTTCGACATCTACGAGGAGTGGAAACCCCACATGGAGAACGTCCTCATCGCAGGCGACGACGACCAGGTCGTCTACGCGTGGCAGGGCGCAGACCCGAAACTACTCCTGCAGGAGGGCGGCGAAGACGTCATTCTCGACACCTCCTACCGTCTCCCCTCCCGCGTTCTCAAAGTCGTCCAGCAGGAAGTAGACCACATCGAAGAGCGACAGGAGAAAAACCTCAAGCCACGGAAAGAAGGCGGCACCGTCGAGGCAGTCGAGAGTCCGTCGATGTTAGACCTCGTGCGAAACGTCCGGTATACAATCAGCGAATTCGACGGCACCGCGATGGTGCTGTTCCGCGCCCGCTACCAGATGTTCCGGTTCATCGACGAGTTCATCGACGAGGGGATGCCGTTCCGCACCCTCACCGACCAGCGGATGTGGACGGATAGACTGTGCCAGTACGTCGATGCAGTCGAGCAAATCGACGAGGGCGAACCTATCGACGGTCTGCAAGCCCGCCGACTCGCGGACATGCTCGCGGACTCCACGTTCGGTTCGAACGACCGCGACGAGATGTTCGACGCCATCGACGAGCGCAAGGAAGAGAAAGGCGTGGACGACCTCACCGAACTGGAGTTCGACGGGGATTTCGTCCGGGACTTCGCGCCGTTCATGCCCGGCCCGGAATCGGCGTCCGACATGGTTCGAAAAGTGACCAGCTATCAGAAGCGGTCGATGAACGCCTACTTCATGGGCAAATATCAGGGAATGGAGCGCGACCGCATCCGCATCGGCACCATCCACAGCGCGAAAGGTCGTGAAGCAGACCACGTGTTCGTCGCCACCGACTTGACCGAGAAGGTTGTCGAACAGATGGCGGCGACCGTGGAAAACGAAGGTATCGACCTTCCCGGCGTGGACGAGTTTACGTCGAGCACCGACCCAGTTCCGGTTCTCACCGACAACGAGCGTCGTGTCTTTTACGTCGGCATGAGTCGCGCCCGCGAGCGCCTCGTCCTCATGGAGAACCTCGTCAGTGGCGCGCCGACACTCGAACTGGACGTGCTGTTGTTCAACGAACCGAACGAGAAGTCGGTTGACGACATCCTCGACCAAGAACTCGAAGCGCAGTAGACGAGACCACAGGGTTCTCATTTCGTCTTTTCCGATACCCGTGCATTGATACCGTCAGCCGGTGGAATAGATTTGATGGCAACTTCCGAACAAGAAGCTCACTCCGCCTACGACGAACTCGAAACCAGAATCAAGCGAATTGCCAACATTGGAAACGCGACGGGGATTCTCTATTGGGACCAACAGACCAAGATGCCCGAAGAAGGTACACCGGCGCGCGCAAAACAGCTTTCTGCGCTTCAGTCGATTACACACGAACTGCTGACCGAGGAGCGAACCGGCGAGTTGTTAGACGAACTCGAAAGCGAAGAACTGGACGACGAACAGTCGGCGGTCGTCCGGGAAATCCGGCGACAGTACGACCGGGCAATCGACGTTCCGAGCGACCTCGTCACGGAAATCACCGAGACGAGTAGCGAGGCCCAACCGGCGTGGCAGGAGGCGAAAGCCGAAGACGAGTTCGAGACGTTCGAACCGTATCTCGACCGACTGCGCGAACTCCAAATCGAGCGAGCGGAGCACATCGACCCCGACAAAGACCCCTACGAGGTCATGTTCGAGGACGGCGAACCGTATCTCCAACTTTCCACCGTCGAGCGAATCTTCGACGAACTCCGTGACGGACTCGTTCCGCTCATCGAGGACATTCAGGAGAACGGCGCGGACATCGCGGACGATGCTTTTTCGGGAACCTACGACACCGACACGCAGGAGGAAGTCGCGCGAGCGGCGCTCGACACACTTGACTACGACTGGAGTCGCGGGCGTCTCGACACCGCACCGCATCCGTTCATGTCCGGCACGCAGTTCGACGCCCGAGTGACGACGCGATACAACGAAAACGACCCAATCGGGTCGCTCACGGCGACGATTCACGAGTTCGGCCACGCGAGTTACCAACTCGGTCTGCGCGACGACGAGTACGGAACCCCGCTCGGTGACTCGCGGAGTTCGGGCATCCACGAATCCCAGTCCCGGTTCTGGGAGAACCACGTCGGTCGGACGAGGGCGTTCTGGGAACTGTTCCTCCCGACGTTCAAAGAGCACTTCCCGCAGGCCGAGGGCGTAACAGTGGACGAGGCCTACGAAGCCGTCAATCAGGTGTTCACGGACAACACGATTCGCGTCGAGGCCGACGAACTCACCTACCACATGCACATCATTCTGCGGTCTGAAATCGAACAGGAGTTCGTCGGTGGCGAGTTGGACGTCGAAGAGATTCCGACCCGCTGGAACGAACTCATGGACGACTACCTCGGGGTCGTCCCCGAAACCGACTCGGAGGGCTGTTTGCAGGACATTCACTGGACGAGTCGATTCGGCGGATTCCAAAATTACACCGTCGGGAGCGTCTTTGCGGCCCAACTCTGGGCGACTATCGAGGAAGAAATCGACGAACCGATGGAGCGCATTCGGGAGGGCGACTTCGCCCCAATCCGCGAGTGGTTGACCGAGAACATCCACGAGCAGGGCTGTCTGTACACCACTGACGAACTCATCGAAGAGGCGACCGGCGAACCGCTCACGGCCGACTACTTCTTGGAGTACGTCGAGGAGAAGTACAGCGACATTTACGACTTGGACTAGCAGTAATTCCTTCGGCGTAGATTTTTAGAGTAGGTGTTAGACGATTTCTCTAGCGTGTTCGTAGAACGGTGATTGAGACTGTTCGTTGGGTAGTGATGACTGCAAACGCTACCATCTCATGTTTTACAATTACTACTCCCTTTGACTCACCATCTCAAACTCGCCGCAAAACCACTTCGTGAGTAGCGAACCGAAAACCGACACCGCGAACTCACCGATTTATTCGTCCTTGTCGTCGTCGGTTTTGGCAACAGTGCCGACCACTTTTTTCGCCGCACTGGCCGGGATGTCTTCGGGAGTCGTCAACCATTCGCGGAGGAATATCATCAGCACGGCGATGGCGACGAACGCACCGCCGAGAAGCGTCTGTCCGGCGATGAAGCGTTCGATACCGAGGAGTCCGATGGGGAGCGCGAACACCAGCGTCGCCGCCAGACTCACGGTGTCGAGAATACCGAGTTTCATACCGCTTCTATCCAGCGACCGACTAAAAGTGCGACGCCATGGCGCCGGGTCGGCACCGCGACGACCCTGCACCGACACCGCGTTCCGGAACGGTTTTCAACCGTTCGGCGTCACAGTTCTGTTATGTTTACCGGAATCGTTGCGGAGGCTGGCGAGGTTCGTCGCATCGAGGACGCAGAAGGTGGGCGACGACTGACGATTGCGGGGGACGAAGCCCTCGCGGATGTCGAACACGGCGCGAGTATCAGCGTGAACGGCGCCTGTCTGACCGTCGAGGAGTTCGACGCCGAAACGTTCGAGGTGTTTCTGGCCGAGGAGACGCTTTCGAAAACCTATCTCGGCGAGGTACGAGAGGGAGACGTCGTCAATTTAGAGCGCGCACTGCGGGCCGACGCGCGACTGGATGGCCATTTCGTCCAAGGGCACGTCGATACGACGACCGAGGCCGTTGACGTGCGACAGGTCGGCGAGGATTGGGAGTACGAGTTTGCGATTCCGGAAGGCTTCGGCCAGTACATCGTGAACAAGGGGTCGGTCGCGCTGGACGGCATCAGCCTCACCGTCGCGGAGAAGGGAGAGGACACCTTTTCGGTGGCCATCATCCCGACGACGCGCGACGTGACGAACCTCTCCGAAAAGGAACCGGGCGACCCGGTTCACCTCGAAGTGGACGTGCTGGCGAAGTATGCGGAACAACTACTGGCGGAATAGGCAGGCCAAATAAAGCAGACCGAATAGGGCAGACAGGAGCTATTCTCGGTCGTATCCGAATGGGTCGTCGTCCCAGAGCGAATCCGTTTCGTCCGCCGACTCGTCCGAATCGTTGGTTTCGGCGGTGCTCAGTTCGCCGACTTCCGCACCGTCAACCATTCTCCTCTTTTCGCCCGTTCGTCCAGTTTCTGCAACTTGGCTGCCTTCACCGACGCCGAAGGTCACCGAGTCGTGGCGGTCCGTTCGTTCGTACAGGTCGCGGTAGCGGTCGAGTTTCCGGTAGAGCAGGTAGCCGAAAAAGCCGTCGTAAATGAAGACGAAGACGATGTAGGCCATCACGGGTGTAACTGACGGGTACACCAACGACGCCAAACCGGGAACGAACCCGACCAGCGTATTGTACGTGGCGTGGATGACTGCCGCGATGAACAGGCCTTTAATCACGATTGGCCCGGCGTTTTCGCGGTTGAATTTGGCCAAGCCGAGGTAGTAGCCCGCGAAAGCGGAGTAGATGACGTGGCCCGGCCCGGCAAACAGCCGAAAGACAGCGGTCTGTCCGGCTTGCAGGAGTGGGTCGGTACCCGAGGACTCAAGCACTCCCTGACTGATGTAGAGGGCATTCTCGATGGTCGCAAAGCCCAACCCGGCCATTGCACCGTAAACGGCACCGTCGATGACGGCGTCGAATCGGTCGCTCCGGAAGGCGAACAGGCGCACCGCGAGCAGTTTCACGGTTTCCTCGACCGGCCCGACGACGATGTAGAAAAACAGCGCCGACCCGACGAGCGGAATCCACGAGAACAGCGGTTGCGTGTAGGAGTTGAAAATCGCCGCGAATCCGGCGAACAGCACGCCGAGGAGGAACGTTCCGACGAGGAGCGGGAGCGGTTCCGACATCGTCACGTCGGCGTGCCAGATGTACGCCGCGAGGGCGAACGCGGGGACGACGGAAAGGAGAACGAACACTCCGACCCACGGGTCAGAAAGCGCCGCCAATCCACCAAGTGCGAACTGCACGAGAAGAATCGCAATTGCGAGGAGAATGACAAACGCTCGTGCCGAGACGACGAGTAGTCCGTAAAATTTCGTGGCGAACCAGTCCAGACGCGACCGTTCTTCCCACGTCGCGATGTCGTACAAATCGACCGAGTCGTCGGTGCCGCGAGCGACAGGGTCGCGATTCTCGTCCATGGCGGGGCTTCGCACGGGCAGAGAGTAAATCGTTCGGCAAGCAGACCTTAAACACCTTATATGCAACTATATACCATAAACAAATGTAGGGTTGCGTTTATTAGGGAGGACTGTCGATTCGTGACACACGATGTCACCCACGAGTCACAGCCGAGGAATTATGTACTCGGCACCGCCGAAAGAATCGACACGGAAAGACACACGAGAAGAGAATAGCGAGGCAGTAGATACCGAAGAAGTAGAATCCGAGGACGACAGATGGGTGGATGAACAAATCACCCCCGGCACCGACACGAACTGGACAGGTGCCATCCCCGCAGACGACTGAAGCAGTTCGGAATCAGCAGCTCTCGCGACGACCAACCTCGTCACGCTAAAATCCCCCGCGTACCAACCGGGAGGTATGACTAGCCAGCGCGACACGCTCGCCTCCCGCACGACACGCGGTTGTAGCGCGGCGACGACCGGCAAATTTCCGCCCGCCCGGTCATCTAACTGCCAACCGACGAAAGTTCAACCGCCGACCGCCAGCACACCGACCGCTCCCCGTTTTTCTCTTCACCGCCGATGAGTGCCGACGACAGAATCCGGGTTCGCGGCATCTACACCACAGCACTCACGCGCCTACTCGGCGACGATTTCGACGTAGTGCAAGCTTCGCCGCCAATCCAGCGGCGGTTCGATTCCGAGTTCGAAACCGGCGAGTACGACGCGACAGTCGAAACGACCGACGACCGGCAGGGAGTCGGTCTGTTCGGTGAGCAGGACACAGTGGAAACAGTGGGCGAGCGACTGGCTGAAATCGGCATCGACACCTTCCACTGGGACGACCCGGCCCCTCGCGGCGCGCTGTTCGATGGCGTCGTCAGCGAAACCCTCGGAAGCGGTGCGGTCGTGAATCTCGGCGAACGAGACGGCTTTCTTCCCTTCCGAAAAATCGACCGCAGAATCGACGAGGGTGACTACGTCAGGGTACAGGTTCACACTCCCGCACCGCCGTGGTCGCGCGACAGACCCCTGCTCGGAACCGACGTACAGGTGTTCGGCGGTGTGGCCAGTCTCTCGAAAGACGTGAACCGCGTGGTCGCCAGCGCACCCGACGACGCCAGCAGGCGCGAACTCGCGCGGACAACCGAGATGCTTCCGACCGACGTTCCCGACGAATGGGGCGTTCGCTGGGAGTACGGCGCGAACGACGCCGAAATCGGGGAGATGGATGCCGCGCTTTCGAGTGCTGTCGAACGCGCCGAAGCCATCGACAGCGCGCTCGGAGAATCCGCGGATTCTCCGAGCGCGGCGGACTCCCCACAGACGATTACAAAACCCGATTCTACTGCGTGGCTCTGGTTCGGTCGGGAATCCCGGTTCGAACTGGACGAGTTCCGACGGGAAGTCACCACGACCCTGCCCGGCCACCACCGAATCAAGGCCGCGGACGATTCTGCGAGTGGAGCGGTCGATTTCGCGGAAGACCTCTACGAACCCGGTGACGAGGTTCCCATCGGGGCTACCCTCCGGCAGTTCGGCCCCGAGGAAGACGGCGAGGTGTTCATCGACCACGGCAAACCGGACGGGCGCTGTTTCTCGCTCGGGAAGGGTGACGTGGTCGAACGCGACCCCGAATCCGGCAAATACACCGTCCGCCGAGAGATGCAGGGGTCGGGAACCTACGACGCCATCGGCACCGACCGCGAGGCGGGCGACGTGGCAATCACCAAATTCCGCGAAGGCC
Source organism: Haladaptatus litoreus (assembly GCF_900156425.1). Lineage (GTDB taxonomy): Archaea > Halobacteriota > Halobacteria > Halobacteriales > Haladaptataceae > Haladaptatus > Haladaptatus litoreus. Next base: position 182,076 of record NZ_FTNO01000001.1, on the reverse strand, counting down.
GCTGGTGGTACCCCACGGCCTACCGGAGCGAGGACGGCGAATCGAAGGGAACCTACGTCAACGTCTGCACGCCCGTCGAACTGTTCCCGCGTTCCGTGCGCTACGTGGATTTGCACGTCGATGTCGTGAAGCGACCCGACGGAACCGTAGAGCGAGTCGATGACGACGAACTGGGTTCAGCGGTCGAAGCGGGCCACATATCGGAAGAACTGGCCGACAAAGCGCGGAGCGTGGCGGCGAGCGTGGAGAAGGTGCTTCGGTAGTTACTCTGCTGTATTCTGCTCGTCAGGCGAAGGTGCTGATGATTCGTCGGCGTTCAGTAAACTGTCACCGACTTCGAGACCGGCCTGTTCGAACGCTTTCTTCCCCGTTTCGAGGTCACCGATGAGGTTACCAAAGGTGCCCATCGAAATCGGTCGAACGCGAACACCGTCGTCCGTGTCGAAGTAGACGAGGAAGTTCGCCTGCCCCCATTTTCCGCCGTCCGAGTAGACGACTTCCTTTACCGCCGATACTGGGATTTCTGTCGCCCGTGAAAAACGGCTGAAACGAACGCGGAGTTGAAGGAGCAACCAGACGGCGATGGTAATTCCAATCAAGAAGCCAATCAGAGTAAGAATTTCGAAGAACAGTAGATAGAGAACAAAGCTCAGAACCGCGAGAAGCAGTAGAAGGGAGAAATATCGAAAGGGGCTACGTTTAACCATCCGTCGAATCCCGACCGTCATACTCCCCTGAATCCGAATCGCCCCGTCCTCGATTCGACACCGACCCCTCGTCGTCTCAAACTCAGTCATACTAAAACAGACACAAATAGACAATAAATATTCGACGGCCAACACAAACGTTTGGCACTCGAAGCGCTCGGTGCTGAATTAGAAGTGCTCTTGGTCGGACGGCGTATTGAGTTTCCCGCCACGGCCACCCTCGCTTCGGTCGATTCCCATGACACTCTCGGCTTGGTCGTTTTTCCACTGGCTGGTTCCGTCGTCGGCGATTCTGACGGTTACGTCGTCCACTTCCTCGAACTTCTTGAGGAGTTCGACTTCGATGTTCTGGGACGTGATGGGCGTAATCGAACAGCCGCTACAGGCCCCGCCGAGTTCGATGACGACCTCGCCGTCGTCCGGGTCGGCCTTGCGAACCGCGCTCGTTCCGCCGTGCATCTGGATGATGGGCATCTGGGCGGTCAGCCAGCGCTCGACCCGCGATTTGAGGTCCGAATCGGTGGCTTCCGTCTCGCTGGACTTGCTCATTGGATACTCATAGGAACTGGAGGTACGGTAATCTTGGGGTTCTCGGTCGGGGCACGATAAGGGGTGAAACTCACTCCCGATTTCGAAGTCGGTTCCACGCCGCCAGTCCGAGCACCGAAACCCCGGCAACCCCGAACCCGAATCCGGGTTGCTCCGAGGTCGTCCGCGACTCGTCTTTGGCCGTTCCACCCCCGCTGGAAGTCAGGCTTGGCGGATTCTCCTGTTGTCCGGCGCGGTTCGGGAAGGTGTAGAGCGCCCCTTTTCCGTTGCCGTCCATGCCCATGCTTCCGCCGATGAAAAAGTCGTCCGAGACGTGCTGGCTCGTCCAGAACGCGGTTTGTTCGGGGTCGCGCCACCAAACCAGTTCCTCAGGATTCGCGGGGTCGCTGATGTCGAACAGTTTCACGCCGCCTTGATACCACGAGGTGTAGAGGCGGTCGCCGACGATGTCGAAGTTGTGCGAAGTCGTCCACTGTCCCGAAATCGCACTCCCCCCGGTGCAGTCGTGGCATTTTCCGTGGGCCGAGGCGGTTCCGACTGGGGAGAGCGAGGACAGTTTCGGCAGTGACAACTGCTGGAACAGGGATGGCCCTCGCAAATCGTAGGTCGGGTCGGCTGATTCCGGTGCCGAAATTTCGGCCAACTGTTCGGGGTTCTGGGGGTCGGACATATCCCAGAGGGCGATTCCGCCGGGGCCGCCCGAACTACCGTCGCCCGTCGCCCACGCTTCCTTGTTGACGACGACCAGCGACCCGTCTTCGTTGGCGGCGACGTAGTGGTCGTTTCCGGGCAGACCGATGATGGCGTCGTTTTCTTCCTCGTCTGGAATCGAAGCGAGGTCGTCCAGCGGTTCGCCGCCGAAATGCGCGATGTGGGAGGGCTGGTTCGGATTCGACACGTCCACGAGCCACGTTCCGGCGTCCCACTGCGCTAGGTACGCCGTGCCGTCCTGCACCCACACGTCGTGAAGCGACCGAACCCACGAATCGACCTTCGACCAGTCGGAGTTGTAGTCGAGCATCGACCAGCGACCGACTTCCGTCGGCGAGTCGTTCGCCGTATCGACCATGACGAGCGGATTTCCATCCCCGTCGTTGGCCGTGAGGTATGCGATTCCGTCCACGTACATCGCGTTGTGAATCGGATAGTCGGTTTCGTGGAAGGCCACTCGGTTTGGATTCGCGGGGTCGCTCACGTCGTAGAGGAGAATTCCGTGAACGACATCGTCGGAGGTAGGATTTGCGGGCCCGACGACGAGCAGACGGTCGCCGTCGATTTTTGCGTCCCAGACTTGGGTCATCGGGCCGTCGTCCCTCTCTGCGAGCAAACCGCGTCGCTCCGCTAACACCGTCGGATTCGCGGGGTCGCTAATATCCACCGTAGCAAAGCCGTCGGTCGCGGCGACGAACGCGGTCTTGCCGTCGTCAGAAACGACTGCTTCTTTCGCCTGTTCGATGGCCACGGTCCCGAGCGGTCGGTACGGGTCTTGTGAGTCTTGTGCAGTAACGCCCCCGGATGCGAGCAAAGCCGCGGTTCCGCCCCCCACGGCGGCAGTACGGAGGAACTCTCGCCGTCGCATAGCTGAATAGTCGGGTGCGAGAGGAATAAAAGCGCGGGTGACGGAAGTGAACTGAACTGAATCGGGAAAACTGAAACGAACTGGATCAGTTCGGTGCCAGCGATTCGTCGCCCGTTCCTTCGGTCAGCGCGCTTGCAACCGCGCCTTTTAGCACGATTTCGTCGCCGAGCGTGGTCAACTGCACGTCCGGCACGTTGTTGAGCAGACCGTCTTCGATTCGCTCACGAATCGGGTCTAAAACCAGTTCCTCGTTGTTGAGCGCGACTGCGCCGCCGAGATAGACGACGATTGGTGCGTAGGCCTGCACGACGTTCGTCACGCCGACCGTGTTCCAGTGGGCGACCTGTTCGATGACGTGGTCCGCGAAGGCGTCCAGTCCGGCGTTTTCGAACACGTCTTTGGCGGAAAAGTCCGGGTCTTCGAGTGGAAGGGACGTTTCGACGCCACCGTCCTCCTCGGCCAGCATTCGGGCAAATCTCGGAATGTTGTTCCCCGAGCAGTAGGCTTCCCAGTGGCCGTCGTGGCCACAGCCACAGGTTCGTCTCCCCTGCGGGTCAACGACCATGTGCCCGACTTCGCCCGCGTTGCCGTCCCAGCCAGTAAGGACGTTGCCGTCAACCGTGACGCCCGCGCCGATACCGCTCGAAATCGTGATGTACACCATGTCGTCGGGGTTGCGGTCGCTGTAAAATCGCTGTCCGATGACGCCCGCATTGGTGTCGTTGTGGAGGAACACTCGGTCGCTGTGGATGAGGTTGCCGACCGGCCCGGTCAGTGGGATTCGGTCGATAGTGTCCGGCAGATTCGCCGGATTCGTCACCGCACCCTCCGCGAGGTCGAGTGGGCCGATACTGCCGATGCCCGCCGCGCGAATCTCGGCAGGGTCGATGCTCGCGTCGGCACACGCTTTACGTAAACATTCGAGTACCGCTTCGGTGACCGCGATGCCGGTTGAACCCCCCGGCGTGCCGCGGTCGTACGCGCTGATGACGTTGCCATCCTCGTCCGCGACCGCCGCTCTGACGTTCGTCGCCCCGAGGTCTACACCCGCGTAGTAGGCCATTCAGATGAACAGAGGTTGCCCGACCCATTTAACTACAGGCATTTACTCGCGGGTGAGTTTCATCCGACCGACTAACACTAACTCCGTTGAGAACGTTACGTGGTATCATGAGTGACGACCTTCCCAAACTCACCGACGACGAAGAAACTGCTTTGCACGAACTCGAACTAGGTGTCGAGGGACTCAGAAAGGCACACGGCTATCTCGTCCACTTTCATCATGCCACGGGTCGGGCGATGAACCACCTCCAAGTCGCCGAGTCGAACCTCCGCGAGGCAGGACACGACGAGTTTGCCGACCACATTCGTGACGAAATCCTTCCAAGTGGGGTTCTCGGTGACGACAGATGGACCTACGAACTGCTCGAAACGTTCGAAGAAGAGTTTTTCGAGCACGTGGTAACGTTCGAGCAGGCGGTCTGCGAGAACGTCGCGTCCGGCGAACGCCACGTCAAAGAGCGCCGACAGCAGCGCAGATGGCGAGAACGGGCGAGGGACTGATTCGATACTTCGACACTCAGTCGTCTCGCACGAACGTCACCGGACACGGTGCCGACAGCATCACTTCCTGTGCAGTGCTTCCGAACACCGCTTTTCCAGTCGGCGAGCGTTTTCGTCCGCCGACGAAAACGCCGTCCGCGTTCACGTCCTCCGCGAGTTTTACGATGGTTTCGCCGTGTTCGCCGATAGCGCCGCGAACGGAGTAGCCGATGTCTTCTCTGTCCAGCGCGGACGAAAGCGAGCGAATCGTCGCGTGGCGCGCCGCAACTTCGTCGGAGTTCGGTTGCCCGGTCGGGTCGTAATCGAGTTGGTCGATTACGTCGTCGAACTCGTCGTCGGTGAACACGTGTGCGAGGACGACCGTCGCGCCTGTCGGCCCTGCCACGTCAGCGACGGCGGATGCGAGTTTGTCTGTTCTGTCTGCGTCACCCGGCCCGACGGCGAGCAGAATCGTCTCAATTGCCATGGTATTAGCTCTTCGTGCAGAATCTTAAAACTGCGGGGGTTAACTCGGAATCGAAGAAACTGAGACGCCAAGCTAGTTGCTTCTCCTCCACGAAGACGGCACTATGATTTCCCCGGAGTTGGACGGCAGAGTCACACTGGTCACTGGAAGTTCGAAGGGCGTCGGGAAGAAACTCCTGCTGTCACTTGCCGACTGCGGGGCCGACGTGGCGGTTCACTATCGGTCGAGCGAGGAAGAAGCACGCGAAGTCGCCGAGGAAGCCCGAAATCGCGGTGGCACCGCGATTTCGGTGCAGGGAGACGTGACCGACCCCGAGAGCGTGGACGACCTCTTTTCGACCATTGAAGACGAACTCGGAACCGTTGACGTGCTGGTGAACAACGTCGGCCCGTTCGCGCCCGACCATTGGGAAGACATCTCGTTCGAAACGTGGAATCTGGTGTTACAGGGGAACATCAACGGCACCTACCTCTGTTCGAAGCGGGCGCTTCCCGGCATGCGCGAGGAGAATTTCGGCCGAATCGTCAACGTGGGCTACGCCAGTGCGGAAAAGGGCCTCATCAATCCGAAAAACGCGCCCTATTTCATGGCCAAGGCGGGCGTCCTGATGTTCACCCGAATGTTGGCCAGCGACACCAAAGACGACGGTATCACGGTCAACGCGGTTTCCCCCTACGTCGTGGAGAACTCGGACGTGTTTCCCGACGACTTGCCCCGCGGCCGCCCCGCGAAATTCGAGGACATGGCCCAGGCGGTGCGCTTTTTCTTGGACGAAGACAGCGACTACTTGAGCGGCGTGAACGTCGAAGTCGATGGCGGCTGGTTGCCGGAAACGGTCTGATTCCGACTTCGTTTCCTGCTTCTTCCGTCTAATTCCCTTCCAGCGCGTCGATGGCGATTGCACCGACGACGAGCGCGGTCTTCGGCACCGACCCCGTATCGTGGATTCGAATGTCGTACCTATCGCGGAGCGAGAAGTGTCCCTCGATTTCGCCTATCGAATCGCCATCGGGCGTCGTAATCGAGTATTTATGCGGGAGGAACGAGAGGAAATCGATGAGCGAGCGCAGTGCTTCGAGAATCGCACTTCGAGAGGCGACTTCCGCGATTTCGGTTCCGTCCGGTCGCTTGATTGTCCAGCGGTGGTGGAAGAACGTGAAGTTCTTGTTGAGGATTAGAAGCGGTTCGTCGGAACCCTCTTCCGTGAGAACGTAATCCCCCGCCACGTCGAGAATGTTCTTCGCTTTTACGCGAAAGACGACGTTCCCGTCCGCGTCGTAAAATGGGAACTCCTCTTTCATTTTGAGCATCTTCTGTTTCGACTTCAGGACGAGGTCACCGGCGGAATCGTACACTTTGTACTTGTTTCGGAAGTAGCTCTGCTCGACCGTGTACTCGTCGTCATCAAGGACGATGCCGCCGATGCTTCGCTCCTGAAAGGGATCTTCCATTGTCAATCGCTTGTAACTGTCTGCTATTTAAATTTGAGGTTGAAGGTTCTATTTTAGTCCGAGAATTACTCGCCGCCGTCTGCCTGTGCATCCGCGCTTTTCGCCCCCGCATCAGCATCTTCGACCCCTTCGACCTCAGCACGTCGCCGAATCGCGCGCTCGATGAACTCCCGCGGGAGCGATTCGATTTCTCCGGCTTGCACCCGCCAGAGGTTGGCGTACAGTCCGTCGAGGGCGAGCAGTTCGTCGTGGGTGCCGCGCTCGACGATTCGACCATCGTCTAACACTGCGATTTCGTCGGCGTCCTTGATGGTCGAAAGTCGGTGAGCGATGGCGAAGGTCGTTTTTTCCTGAACCAGACGTGCCAGACTGCGCTGGATGAGTGCCTCGGTTTCGGTATCGACGTGGCTCGTGGCTTCGTCCAGCACGAGAATGGCGGGGTTCTTGAGAATCGTCCGCGCGATGGAAAGTCGCTGGCGCTGGCCGCCCGAGAGTTTCATCCCGCGCTCGCCGACCTTAGTGTCGTAGCCCTCCGGTAGATTCGTAATAAATTCGTGGGCCTCGGCGGCTTTCGCAGCTTCCTCGATTTCGTCGTCGGAGGCGTCGAAGGTGCCGTAAGCGATGTTCTCTTTCACCGACCCGTAGAACAGGAAGGGGTCTTGACTGACGTAGCCGATAGACCGGCGGAGGCTTCTGAGGTTCACGTCGTGAATGTCGGTGTCGTCGATACGGATTGCGCCCGAATCAACGTCGTACATCCGGAGGAGGAGTTTGAGAACGGTGGATTTTCCTGCACCTGTTGGCCCGACGAGTGCAATCGTGTCGCCACGTTCTGCCCGCAAATCGACGTTCGAGACCACGGTTTCGTCGCCGTAGCCGAAACTCACGTCGTCGTACTCGACGCGGCCCTCCACCACGTTCAAGTCCGGTGCATCCGCGCTCTCGTCCAGCGTGCCGCGCTCGTTCATCAGGTCGAAAACGCGGACGCTCGACGCCTTCGCGCGCTGGTAGATGTTGATGATTTGCCCGAACTGGGCCATCGGCCAGATGAACTGCTGGCTTAGCACGATAAAGGTGACGAACTCACCGGGGCCGAGAGTTCCCGAAAACGGGCCGGGCGGCCCGGAGAGAAGCCAAAAGCCGCCGACCGAGAACGTGATTGCGAAGCCGATTCCGGTGAGCAGGCTCAGTCCGGGGAAGAACGTAATCCGGGTTCTGATGGCGTCCCAGTTGGCGTCGTAGTAGTCCCGCGAGGCGTCCTCGACGCGGTCGGATTCGTACTCCTCCGCGGTTTCGGTTTTGATGACGCGAACCCCGCCGAGGTTGTTTTCCAGTCGGGAGTTGAGCGCGCCGACGCTGGCCCGCATGACGGCGTATTTCGGCTGGATGATTCTGACGAATAGATAGGTGAACAGCGCCAACAGCGGCACGGGCAGGAGCGCGACCAGCGCGAGTGCCGGGTTCAGCCAGAAGAGAAGCAGACCGATTCCGGCCACCATCACGACGATTCGGAGCGCGGAACTCATTCCGTCGTTCAGGAACGTCTCCAACTGATTCACGTCGTTGTTCAGAATCGACATCAACTCGCCCGTCTGCTTGTCGTCGAAAAAGCCCATGTCGAGCAACTGCATTCTGTCGTAGGTGTCCACCCGAAGCGCGTGCTGGACACCTTGAGCGAACCGATTCCAGCCCCAGCCCTCCAGCCACGAGAAGGTTGCTCCGACGAAGAACGACAGCGCGATGATGGCGATGGAGAGCCACAACTGCCCGGTCGAAGTTTGCGGTATCCACTCCGTGGGGAACAGTGGCAGTTGGAACTCTCGCCGATTCAGGAATATCGCGTCGATGGCCAGACCGAGGATGAACGGCGGGAGCAGGCCCGACAAGCGCGAGAGCATCGTGGCGACGATGCCGAGCGCGAACTCGTAGGCGTGGCCTTTGCCGTACTCGGCGTACAGTCGCCACATGGCGTTGTCCGTGGTCAGTTTCGAGGAGTGAGGGAGTTTACTGGAGAGGCTGAATGGAATCACCTAAGTCGAAGGTTCTAGGTGTTCAGTGGGTTTGTGTGTTTCAGTGGATGCAATCGAAGTTTTCATGATTTTTCTCGCCTTCTTCCCAGATATGGCTCGCATCAAACGCTCGCTGGCAATCCTGCTCGCACTCGTCGGCGTCTCGTTCGTCGTCCACTACGCCCTATTTGGGTCGCTCCCGCTTGGCAAACCGCAACTAATGGAAGCGGAGGCGGACGAGGCAGAGGCGACTGTTCAGTAGAACAGCTATTCGAGAATCGTGTTCTGTGGGCGGCATAGCGTATAAAAGGCTGGTTGACAAATTTTGTACTGTCGAGCAGGGTTGCTCGGCATCCGGAATCAAAACAATTGCAAAATTTCGGTCGAGTGGTGTTGTTCAGACCCTCACTCAACCGACTTCCTTCGCGCCCACAACGCGCCGACAGCGACGAGTATCCAGCCAGCGGACTTCCCGCTCGCAAGTACTGTGCCGCCTGCGGTGATGAGCGCGACGGAAGGACCGAACTTCGATGCTCCCCTCGACATTTTTCACCCCCGTCTTTTCGGACGGGAAAGTGAATGAGTATCGCCCTCGTATTTAAAATCAGCCTTAAGCGGAGTGAAAGTGAACGACCACGGCCGATCAATACTGCGTCTCACGGCCCTCCACTTTCACTTTCACTCCGCTTTCATCTGCAACCGACAGGCATACCCTCATTCAGTCGCTGTCTGTGGATAGATGAGCAAGGACTACATCGAAGTGCGGGGGGCCGAGGAGCACAACCTCAAAGACCTCGACGTACGGATTCCGCGCGAGGAGTTCAACGTCGTGACCGGCCTATCTGGGTCGGGCAAGTCCTCGCTCGCCTTCGAAACGGTGTACGCTGAGGGACAGCGACGGTACATCGAGAGCCTGTCGGCCTACGCCCGGAACTTCCTCGGGCAGATGGACAAACCGCAGGTCGAGAACGTCGAAGGCTTGTCGCCCGCCATCTCAATCGACCAGAAGAACGCGGCGAACAACCCGCGTTCGACTGTTGGTACCGTGACCGAACTGCACGACTACCTGCGACTACTCTACGCCCGCGTGGGGACGCCCCACTGTCCGCAGTGTGGACAGGAAGTCGGCGAGCAGAGCGCCCAGAACATGGTTCGACGGGTACTGGACTTGCCAGAGGGCACGAAAGCGAAAATCGCCGCGCCGGTCGTCCGCGACCAGAAAGGTGCGTTCGCAGATTTGTTCGACAACCTCGTTTCGGACGGCTACTCCCGCGTGGAAGTCGATGGCGAGGAGTTCGACCTGACGCTCGACAAACCCGAACTCGACAAGAACTACGACCACACTATCGACGTTATCGTAGACCGAGTGAAGGTCAGCGAAGAGGCACGCTCGCGCATCACCGACAGCGTGGAAACCGCGCTGGAGGAAGCCGAAGGCATGATGAAACTCATCGTGCCGAATCCGCCGGAAGACGTGGATTTGGGTTCGGAGTCGCGCTCGACTGGCGACTTGGCCGGGGAGGGCGATTCTCGACTCGCGGTGGAGTTCTCCGAAGACCTCGCCTGTACGAACTGCGGCATCGACTTCCGCGAAATCGAGACGCGCAGTTTCTCGTTCAACAGTCCACATGGCGCATGTCCCGAGTGTGAGGGAATCGGCGAGACGAAGGAGGTTGACGAGGGCCTCGTCGTCCAAGACCCGAGCAAGCAGTTGAAACACGTCTTCGAACCGTGGGGCTACCAGCGAACGTACTACCGCCGGCAGCTCGATTCCGTGGCTCGGCATTTCGACGTGGAGTTGACGACACCGTTCGAGGAACTCGACGAGGACATTCGGGACGCATTCCTCTACGGGACTGACGAGGACGTGCTGTTCAAATGGAACACGAAGAACGGCATTCGTCGGAAGGAAGAACCGTTCGAGGGCGTGATGAACAACCTCGAACGCCGCTACGTCGAAACCGACAGCGACCGGGCGCGGAAGCACATCGAGGACTACATGGCGGTGACGGAGTGTCCCGCCTGTGACGGCACTCGACTCAGACCACAGAGTCGTTCGGTGTACGTCGATGGCACCTCGATTTCGCAAGTCAACCGGATGTCCATCGGGGATGCACTGGTTCATTTCGAGAACCTCGAAGCGAATCTGACCGACCGTCAGAACCGAATCGCCGAGGAGATTCTGAAGGAGATTCGCGCACGACTCGGCTTCATGGAGGAAGTCGGCCTGCAGTACCTCACCCTCGACCGCGAGGCCTCCACGCTTTCGGGCGGGGAAAGCCAGCGGATTCGGCTTGCGACGCAAATCGGGTCCGGACTGGTCGGCGTGCTGTACGTGCTGGACGAACCGTCGATTGGGCTCCACCAGCGCGACAACGACCGCCTGCTGAACACGCTCTGTGAACTGCGCGATTTGGGCAACACCCTCATCGTCGTGGAACACGACGAGGAGACGATGCGCCGGGCGGACAACGTCATCGACATGGGTCCCGGACCCGGTCGGCGTGGCGGCGAAGTCGTCGTGCAGGGCGACGTAGACGAAGTGATGGCTCACGACGAGAGCATCACGGGCGACTATCTGGCCGGGCGTGAAGAGATACCAGTGCCTGACGAGCGTCGAGAGCACGACACGCACGTCACGGTTCGCGGTGCCCGCCAACACAACCTGAAAAATCTCGACGTGGACATTCCAGTCGGGACGTTCACGGCCATCACGGGCGTCTCCGGGTCGGGCAAATCTACGCTGATGCATGACATCCTGTACAAAGGGTTGGCCCGCGAGATGAACGACAACACGTCCGTCGACCCCGGCGAACACGACGCAATCGACGGAATGGGCGAAATCGAGAAGGTGCGACTCATCGACCAGTCGCCAATCGGTCGAACCCCGCGGTCGAATCCGGCGACCTACACCGGCGTCTTCGACTACGTCCGCGAAGCCTTCGCGGAAACGAAACTCGCCAAACAGCGCGGCTACGAGAAGGGTCGCTTCTCGTTCAACGTGAAAGGAGGGCGCTGTGAGGAGTGTGGCGGGCAGGGAACCGTCAAAATCGAGATGAACTTCCTGTCGGACGTGTACGTCCCGTGTGAGGAGTGCGAAGGCGCGCGCTACAACGACGAGACACTGGACGTGACCTACCGGGGCAAGACGATTGCAGAGGTTCTCGATATGTCCGTCGAGGACGCTCACGACTTCTTCGAACACGATTCGCGGGTTCGGCGCAGGCTGAAACTGCTGAAGGACGTGGGACTCGACTACATGAAACTCGGTCAACCGTCTACGACGCTGTCCGGCGGGGAAGCCCAGCGCGTCAAACTCGCCGAGGAACTCGGCAAGAAATCGACCGGCGACACGCTCTACCTACTGGACGAACCGACGACTGGCCTCCACCACGAAGACGAGCGAAAACTCATCTCGGTGCTTCAGCGACTCACCGAGAAGGGCAACAGCATCGTCGTCATCGAACACGAATTAGACCTCGTGAAGAACGCAGACCACGTCATCGACCTCGGGCCGGAGGGTGGCGAGAAGGGCGGCGAAATCGTCGCCACGGGAACGCCCGAGGAAGTCGCACGGAACGACGATTCGTACACCGGGCAGTATCTCCGCGATAAACTTCCCGCGGTGGAACTCGATGGTCCGCGTGCCGACAGACCCGCACCTGCCGCGATGGACGATTGAGAACCGTTGGAGAGGCGTTCTCTCCGGGAGAATGCCGGGCTTACCGCGAAGAATCGCACGCCTAAACCCAGTTATTCTAATTAATTTGAAAATTACCACCAGCTAAGCACTGGATAACAAAGTGTCGTCCGCGGTAATCTCGCACCTGTGTTACGTCCGGGTGGCAATGGTATAACGAAACAACGGATTGCGGGTCACTGGTGGCATGAGTTCGACTGATGGAACCCCACAAGAACTGTCCGAAGACCTCATCTTCGACGTTCTTAAAAATCGACGGCGACGGTACACGCTTCACTACCTCAAGCAGCAGGGCCGCCCCGTGGAACTCAGCGAACTCGCTGAACAGGTGGCGGCGTGGGAGAACGACACCACCGTCGAGGGGCTTTCGGCGAACGAACGAAAATCGGTGTACACCTCGCTCTACCAGACCCATCTGCCAAAGCTCTCGGACGCGGGAATCGTGGAGTACAACCAAAGCAGGGGCGTGGTCGAACTGTCGGCCAACGCCGCCCAGTTGGAAGGCTATCTCCGCCCGCAGGACGAATTTCCGTGGATTCGGTACTACCTCGGACTCGCCATCGTCAGCGCAGTTCTCGTCCTCGCAGACTTTCTCGGTATTCCGCCGTTTACCGCCATTCCGGACGAAATCTGGGGCGTCATCATCGTCGCCGCGTTCGCGCTCTCGGCACTGGTTCATTATTTGCGGCGGCGGCAACTCGGAACCGGGGAACGGCCGCCATCTGCCCGGTAACGATGGCCACTCGTTTTGAGCCACCGCGACTTCTCGGCCTGAAACGAGAAAGAAGGTATTTGAATCGGCAGACAGTAAGCGGGTATAATGTACGATTTCGTGGTGGTCGGTGCAGGTCCCGCCGGGTCGCGGTTCGCGCGACAGGCAGTCCGTGCGGGACACGATGTCCTCGTCCTCGAACGAGGACAGGTGGGCACGCCACTTGCCTGCTCCGGCCACGTAAGCACCGACATCTGGGAGTTTACCCCGGACGGTGCGCGTGACCATCTCCTCCAGAACGAAGTTTACGGTGCGCGATTCCACGTCGATGGCCCCCGCTCTCCGGAACATCCCTTTTACAAGGACGAAGTCATCTCGAACGTTATCGACCGGGTCGGACTCGACAAAACCCTCGCCCGCGCCGCGGAGGATGCGGGTGCCGACCTGCGCGAAAATCATAGCGTCACCGACCTGGACGAACACGGAAAGCACGTGGACGTGACGGCGAACACTCCCGACGGAACCGAAACCTTCCGCGGAAAGATGGTCGTCGGCTGTGACGGCCCGGTTTCGCGCGTTCGGCGGGAACTCGGCCTCCCGGAACCCAAAGAAAAGCTACAGGGCGTCCTCGGATTCGCACCGAAGGCGCACAGCGGCAATTTCGTGGACGTGCATCTCACCGCGCCGAAATTCTTCGCGTGGCGCATCCCCCGCGGCGACGCTGGCGTGGAGTTCGGACTGGCCGCGCCGACGGGTTCGACTCCCAGCGCCCGCGCTCTGTTCGACCGGTTCACCGCCGAATACAGCGTCGAAACGAACGAGTTCTGCGCAGGGATGATTCCCATCGGCCCGGCAGCGAGGGTTTCGGCCCATCGTGGATTCCTCATCGGAGACGCCGCCGCGCAGACGAAACCGTTCACCGGGGGCGGTATCCTCTACGGCATGACCTCGGCAGACCACGCGGTTCGAACCATCGACCCGGATGACCCCGGAACCCTGGCCGACTATGAGCGCGCGTGGCGCAACGAGTTGAAAAACGAGATTCGACTGGGCCACTGGATCCGTCGGGCGTACTCCCTACCGAAGTCGGTGCAGACCGCCGGACTCAAGTCGATGGCTGGCGAGATCGGCGTCCACATGGACAGGCCGAGTTCGTTCTTCTCGACTGAACATCTCAAGACGCTCCTCAAGAAAACGTAGGGTCGAAAGCCCGACTGAATCAGGAGTGGAGCGTGCTGTGCATCTCCTCGATGAGGGTGTTGCTAGGGTCTTGGGAGAGTTCCCAACACATCGCCCCGCCGAATCCGTTGTTTTTGACGTAGTTCGATTTGTTCGAGATGGATGCGGCGTTGTCGTAGGAGACGAACGTGTTCTCTGCGGCAGAGTACAGCCACGGAACCTGTGCGTCGGGGTGCCAGAAGTACTCGTAATCCGACTGTGGTTTGATGTTCTGCTGGATGTCGCCGTACGTTACCGACGTGGACGAACTGAACGAGTTGAACAGTCCATCGTTTGTCGATGACACACCCGAATAAGAGCGTCCGTAGAAGGGCATCCCCATGACGAGTTTGTCCCGGGCAATCGGCTTACTGGCCCAGTTTTCCATGTGATTGGTCGTGTTCCAACTCCCCATGTCCGTCCGGGTCTCCGGACGGGGAATCGAACGGCGCGTTGAAGTTGGTGTCGTTGCTCCAGTCGCCGTGATAGTCGTAGGTCATCACGTTGACGTGGTCGAGATAGTCGCTGATGGCTCCGACCTCGTAGGCGTCGGCCACGATGTTGGGATTGGGCGACCCGGCCATCGTCAGGTGCGTCCACGAACCGAACCGAGAATCGAGTTCGTTGCGACACGCTTCCAAGAGAAGCGTAAAGTTGTGCGGGTCGTCGGCACGAACCGTCCCGTCCGGAAACTCCCAGTCCAAATCGAGGCCGTCGAAGTTGTACCGTTCCATGATATCGACGGCGGTTTTTGCGAACCGCTGACGGCGGGCGGCGGTCGATGCGGCATCCGAGAACCTGCCCGAGTACCACCCGGAACTGATGGAGAGGATGAACACGGTATCCGTGTCGTCGTAGGTAGAGAGTTCGGCGAGCAGGCTTTCTTCCGACGAGTCGCCGACGACCACCGTTCCGTCCGACTGCGGTTCGAGGAACGCGTAGTTCAGGTGCGTCAGTTTGTCGTAGGGGACGTCTGCGGGCGTGTACTCTCCCGCCCAACCGGGATAATAGCCAACGACGCGATTGCCGTAGTCGCCGTGTGCGCTCACTTCACGGGTACTGAGTGTTCCCGCCGCGAGCGCCCCGGTGCCGAGAAGGAATTTCCGTCGTGATGGCGACGTGAAATTACGCTCGGCACGACTCGGTGAGGGTTTATATCCATTGGACATATTTATGAAATATGTATTCTTCGCTTCGGGATAAATTTTTTGAGGTTGAGTGAAATGAATACTCCCATACACTATCTTCGAATCAGTGTTCACGAAGCCATTCAGGTCAAAAATAGGACGAAAACGACCGTTCGAGTCGAACTCGGAGTTACTCCAAGTCGTACAGTTCAGAGTACTTTTCGTTCGCGTAGTTGAGGAAGTAGTCGGCAGTGAACTCCTCACCGGTTGCGACTTCGATGAGTTCGTCAGTGGTGTACAGACAGCCGTGCTGGTGAACGTTGCTCGTCAACCAGTCGTGGAACTCGTCGAACTCGCCGTTTCGAATCTGGTCTTCCAAGTCCGGAATGTCCTCCTCGGCTTTCGCGTACAGTTGCGCCGCGAGGACACTTCCGAGCGAGTAGGTCGGGAAGTAACCGAAACTGCCGTGGCTCCAGTGGATGTCTTGGAGACAGCCCTCCGAGTCGGTGTCGGGACGGATTCCGAGGTACTCTTCGTACTTGTCGTTCCAGAGTTCCGGCACGTCTTCGACTTCGATTTCGCCGCGGATGAGCGCCTTCTCGATTTCGAACCGAACCACGATGTGCATGTGGTAGGTGAGTTCGTCGGCTTCGACGCGAATCAGGTTGTCCTCGTAAACTCGGTTGACCGCCTTGTAGATGTCCTCGACGGAGGCGTCTTCCACGTCCGGGAATCGCTCTTTGAGGGCGGGCAGGAATCGCTCCCAGAACGCACGCGACCGACCGACGTGGTTCTCCCAGATTCGGGATTGGGATTCGTGGGCGGTCAGGTCACGGGACTGGCCGAGCGGCGTTCCGTATTCTTCGTCCGGCAGGCCCTGCGTGTACGTCGCGTGACCGAACTCGTGGATGGTGCTCATCATCGCGCCGAGGGGGTCACTCTCGTCGAATCGCGTCGTCACGCGGGCGTCGAACTGCGTCCCGCTGGAGAAGGGGTGTGGCGCAGTGTCGAGGCGTCCACGATTCCAGTCGTAACCGAGCGTGTCGAGGATGTCCCGCGAAAGCTGTTCCTGCGTGTCCGTGTCGTAGGTGCCGTCGAACGGTGCGGCGAGTTCCACGTCGCTCTCCCGAATCGAGTCGATGAGGGGAACAAGTTCGTCGCGGAGGCGCGTCAGCATCTCCTCGGCGGTTTCGATGCCGAGGTAGGGTTCGTAATCCGCGAACAGCACTTCGTAGGGGTCTTTGTCGGGGTCGATATGTTCCGCGTACTCGCGTTTCTGCTCGACCAACTTTTCGAGCGTCGGGGCGAAAATCGAGAAGTCGTCCTCCGCCTTCGCCTCTTTCCACTGCGGAAGTGCCTCGGACGTGGTTCGGGAAATCTCTTCGACCAGTTCACCGGGGACGCGGGTTGCTCGCTCGTACTCGCGTCGAACTTCGCGCACGACTGCTGTCTGTTCGTCGTCCAAATCCTGCGATTCGAGTTCGTCCAACAACTCGCCCATCTCGTCGTCGGTGAGCAGTTCGTGGGCGATTGCGGAGAGGGCGGAACGCTGCTGTGACCGGGCGGGCGTACCGCCTTCGGGCATCACGACCTCTTGGTCCCAACCGAGGATTCCTGCGGCGTTTTTGACGTTGGAGATTCGTTTTACGTTGTCGAGAAGCTCCTCATACGCGGCGTTTTCTGCGGCGGCTTCGGTTGCCATCACCGAGTGTTTGCTGTCACCGATTATCAATGACCGGGTTTCGGAACGAAATAGGACCAAATATCAAATTGTTTCTCAGAATCAAGTGATACGTTTCGATGTGAATCGAAGAGCCTTCCTCTGCAGTGCGACCGTTTTGACACCACTCCTCGCCGGTTGCACGTCCGATAACGAATCGGACACACCCACCGAAACGCCGACTGAAGATACAGCAACGAGTACGCCCGAATCAACTACGACAATGACAGCAAGCGCGACACGGAGTACGGAGACGACTCAAGAAACGACAACGACGGCTGGCGAAACATACGACGGAGCGAACGTTATCGATGCGTCCGAGTCGTTGGCGATGAACGGTTCCGGTCTGCTCTCGTACAGTTCGAAACACACGAAATTCCAAATCGCGGGTGACCACGAGGAGTTCTCCAACGAGCGGATTCGGATTCACCTCTTCGTGCAGAGCCAATCGAGCGACGAGACAGTCGGCCAGACGGCGACTGATTCCTTCGAGTTTGCCGAATCGCAAACGAAGACGCTGGAATACGATTTGAACGCGAACGACGCGCCGACCGACGTTCGTTTACGGTACGCGGTCGCATTCGGCCTCGCCGACGAAAACAGCGAACCGTCGCTCGATTCGGACGAGATAACCGTCTTCGACAGGTCGGAACCGTTCGTACTGAAATCTGACCGGAAAACGATTCGACCGTTTTCAGAAGAGTGAGGAACGATTCTACAGTCGTTCCGCAGTGTTCCGATAAATCCGATAACAGCGCTCTAACACAGCAATACCCACACTCTCGTTTTTGGTGTGTGCCTCGCCGGGTTCGGAGGCTCCGCAGACGACACACGTAACTCCGGCCTGCGAAAGCCATCCCGCGTCGGTCGCGTGGGGTTTCGTGACGTGTTCGGGTTCGCTTTCCTGTGCATCACGCGCGGATTCCAGTACTGCATCCGCGAACTCGGCGTCGTCGCACTCCATCGGCGGCAAGTCCTGTTCGACAGTCCACGTGACGCCTTCGATTTCCTCGACTGCTTCGAGGTCGGCGCGTTCGCCGGGGACGGTTCGCTCGTCTATCGTTATGTCACAGTTCGCGGGGATGACGTTCCACGCGCTTCCACCTTCGATTTCGGTGGCGACGACGCTCCCCGAGATCTCGTGGCCGAGGACGGAAACCGTCGGCACCGAACAGTCACGAACGATGTCCACCGCGTCACAGGCGCGATAGATTGCGTTTTTACCTGCCTCCGGTTCGCTGGCGTGCGCCGCGGAGCCACTGGCCGTGATGGTACTCGCGCGTCGGCCTCGGTGCGCGATGACCACGTCCGTGACGCCGTCTTTGGAGTAGTTCGTGGAACCCTCGGCGACGATGGCGTAGTCAGGCGAGAAGCCGTTCTCGACGGCATGGCGCGCGCCGTCGCCGCCCAGTTCCTCCGCGACGAAACTGGCGAAAACGAGTTCGCAGGCCGGGTCTACGTCGCGGAACGCGAGCATGGACGCAACCACGGAGCCTTTCATGTCCGCGGTTCCGCGCCCGTAGAGTCTGCCGTCGCTTTCTTCGACGACGTACTCGCCGTCTTCGATCTGCGATTCGTCCGGTGGAACGACGTCGTGGTGGCCGACGAGCGCCAGTTCGGTGTCCGTTTCGACTCCCGTGCCTTTGCGGGCAATCACGTTGCCGATTTCGTCCCTCGTTACCTCCGCGTCGGTTTCGGTGCGGAGCCATTGTTCGATGAAATCGCCCGCTTCCGTCTCGTCCTCGTGGCTCGAAATCGACACGAGGTCACGGGTTACTTCGACCAGTTCGTCCATATCACTTCATTCAACCCGGTGGTTTAGTACTCTGTGTCCTCGGCAATCGGTCGGTGTCTTCTGGTTCGTTTGGATTCGTTACAATGCCGGGTCGCTTTCGAGGCAGCAGTCGAGTATATTTTCCAAAAGAGGACTGTCGTGGTACCGAATCGTTTCGGTTCGGGCGTCGTACTCGATGAGTTTTGCCGCATCGAGACGCGGGAGATGAATGTGGCGGAGACGAACCTCACTCCCGGCAGAGTCGTTGCCGAGAGTCGCAAGTTCTTCGAGCGTCGCAGTTCCGTCCGATGCGTTCGTGAGATGATTCATTACACGACGACGCTCTCCATCCGAAAGTATGTTGAACACTGCGTCGAGTCGTATAGACTCGGATTGTACCATCGACTTCCAATTTCTTCGTCATCCATCTAACAATGACGCTTGCAGTAGCAAGTATGGTTATATCGAACAGTCGTCAACAAACTCATATTCTTCGTAGCGGTCGAGTTTCCGGTCGATGGCGTCCAGCAACCACTCGTCGATGGTTTCGTCGGTACAGTCTGCTTCGATTCGTTCGCGCGTTTCGGTGTCGATGGTGAGAACGAGATGGTTATGTCGCATCGACCGTGGTACGTCATGGAATGGCAAAAGCGTGACTCCGGACGCTGAAACCCTTATGAATCCCCCACACGAATTTGTAGGCATGAACGTAGTGCCGGATACGAGCGCCGTCGTCGATGGTCGCATCTCCGCAAAAATCGATGACGGCGAGTTTGCAGGGGCGACGGTACTCATCCCCGAGGCCGTCGTCAGCGAACTGGAATCGCAGGCGAACAACGGCGAGGAAAACGGCTGGAACGGACTGTCGGAACTCCAACGACTCGCGGCTCTCGCGGATACGGGGGACATCGAACTGGAATACGTCGGTGTCCGACCCGAACCTGAACAGCAGGGCTACGCCCACCGGGGCGAAATCGACGCGCTGATTCGAGAGCTCGCGGACGAATACGACGCCACGTTCGTCACCAGCGACCTCGTCCAGAGCGAGGTTGCGCAGGCAAAAGGACTAGACGTAGAGTACATCTCGCCCAAAACCCGGGACGTAGGCCGACTGAGCATCGAGGATTACTTCGATGAACAGACCATGAGCGTCCACCTCCGAGTCGATATGCCGCCGATGGCGAAACGGGGAGAAGTCGGCGAGATGCATTACCAACAGATTCGCGACGAGGTTTCGACCGAGGAAGACCTCAAAGAGTACACGCAGGAAATTATCGAGAGCGCGAAACAGAGTACGGAAGGGTTCATCGAAATCGACGAACCGGGTATGACCATCGTCCAGTTCCGCGATTACCGAATCGCAATCGCGGAACCACCCTTTGCCGACGCGTGGGAAATCACGGCGGTTCGGCCAATCGTCAAAACCTCGATGGAGGATTACGAGCACGCAGACGAACTCAAAGGCCGACTGCTGGAACGCCAGCGCGGTGTCCTGATTTCCGGCGCGCCGGGTGCCGGGAAATCGACCTTCGCGCAGGCCGTCGCGGAGTTCCTCGCGAACAACGACTTCGCCGTGAAGACGATGGAGAAACCGCGCGACTTGCAGGTCGGGCCGGAAATCACGCAGTACACCGAACTCGCCGGGCAGATGGAGAAAACCGCGGACTCCCTGCTGATGGTGCGTCCCGACTACACCATCTACGACGAGGTGCGGAAAACGAACGACTTCGAAGTGTTCGCGGACATGCGCCTCGCGGGCGTCGGCATGGTCGGCGTCGTCCACGCGACGCGGCCAATCGACGCGCTTCAGCGTCTCATCGGCCGGGTCGAACTCGGCATGATTCCGCAAATCGTAGACACCGTCGTCTACATCGAGGCTGGACAAATCGAGAAGGTGTACGACGTGACGACGCAAGTCAAGGTTCCCGAGGGGATGATGGAAGAAGACCTCGCCCGCCCGGTCATCGTGGTCGAGGAGTTCGAAACCCAAACGCCGGAGTACGAAATCTACACCTTCAACCGACAGGTCGTCACGGTTCCACTGCAAGAGGGTGACCGCGACGAGGGCGGCGTCTCCCAACTCGCCAAGCAGGAAATCGAGCGCGAAATCCAATCGGTCACGCGTGGCCGGGTTGACGTGGAAATTCAAGGCCAAAACAACGCCGTCGTCTACGTGGACGAAAACGACATCTCCTACGTCATCGGCAAGGGTGGCGGCCGAATCGACGACATCGAAAACCGACTGGGAATGAGCATCGACGTGCGAACGCACGAAGACAAACCCTCATCGGTCGGCGGCAGTTCGACACAGACCGAACCCCGCGGCGACGTCGTGATTCCGGAAATCACGTCCAGACACGTCATCATCCCACTGGACGGCCACGCCGGGGAGACTGTCGAAGTGCAGGCGGACGGCGACTATCTGTTCACCGCGACGGTCGGACGAGGCGGCGACATTCAAGTTTCTCGCGGAAGCGCGATTGCGGAGGAGTTGGAACACGCAATCGACCGGGAGCGCCAGATTACGGTCGTAACTGCCTGAGACGGTAAAGGAGAAGAGAGAAGAAAAGAAGAGAGCGAAATTTAGCTATTCAGCGCACTGGGCGTCGGCGGACTGTTCCGTATCCGTTTCTGTCGGAAAGTCGATGTCGTAGAGATTCTGTCGTGCGTCGGCAAAGTAGATGTCTTCCGTGACCACGCCGATATCTTCGAGTCGTTCGAGAGCGTAGCGAACCGTTCGTGCGGACAGCATCGACTCATCGACGATCTGTTTCTGTGTGAGCGACCCCTGATATTCGAGAACCTTGAACACGAGTTTTGCACTCGGTGGCAGGTCGTCGATTTGCTCCCGTTCTGTCTGGCTCATCATCGTTACGAATCGAAACACCCCACCGGCATAAAACTATTGAGACACGGTGACATGGGAAACGGTTAGTGGTGACTCACCAAACGCGATTGTGGGAGTTACGTCCCAAAAACGACGCACCAACCGTCCGCCTGCCAACCGTTCGTTGGCGACGCAGATTATTGTTACCAATAGGCACGTAAATACACACTCCCGTCTCTATTCGGCTAGCGCGAATGAGACGAGTAGTCACAATAACAGCAGCGATAACAAACTAGTCCCAAATACACAAAACAACTCACAGAAGATGCGGAGACGACGAGTTCAAACAAATACTCACTACACACCAACCACCCAACACCCATCCTCGAAGAGCGCGAACGGAGATACACGCAAACGAACACCTTTTGAGGCCGGGTACCCGATTGCCACACATGGCGACTGAACAGGCAACAGAGCGACGGGCGGCCCATCTACGGAGTATCACCGTTACGGCGCTCGCTTCGCTGGCCGGAATTGCCGCCGGATTCGCCTCTGCCATGGTGGTAGGGACGAGCGGTGCGGCAGCGACAGATCAGTTAGGGCTGGCCATCATGCTGGGATCCGTCGTGGTACAACTACCACTGCTCCGCGTGATTGGCTACGAACTCAATGGAGTCAAAGACCACCTCTTCGTGGCGTTCATGACGTTTTCTCTCTGGTTCATCACGTGGGGAATCCTGCTCACGAATCAGGTGCAGGTGTAAACCATGGCAGAAGACAGTATCGCCGTCGTGGATTTGGAGCGCTGTTCGCCCGACAGGTGCAACTACGAGTGTAAAAACTACTGCCCGCCGAACCGAACCGGAAAGGAGTGCATCACGCTCCGCGGCGAGGACACGGAGGAGGGCCAACCGGACCAGATTCACATCAGCGAGGAAATCTGCCTCGGCGAGACGTGTGGTATCTGTGTCGAAAAGTGTCCTTTCGACGCAATCGAAATCATCAACCTGCCCCAAGAGCTACAGGACGACCCGACCCACCGTTACGGCGAAAACGCATTCTCGCTGTACGGTCTGCCGGTTCCACAGGAAGGCCAAGTGACGGGGATTCTCGGGCCGAACGGGAGCGGGAAAACGACCGCAGTGAAAATTTTGGCTGGCGAACTCGCGCCGAACCTCGGTCAGTTCGAAGAGCCGCCGGGATGGGACGCGGTGCTCGACCGCTACCGCGGGACGGAACTCCAGAACTATCTCGAAGACGTGCGAGACGGCGACGTGACGGTCGCGCGAAAACCACAGTACGTCGATAAGATTCCGGACAGGTTCGACGGCAGTACCGCAGACCTGCTCTCCCGAACCGACGAACGCGGCGTTTTGGACGACCTGCTGGAACGACTCGAAATCGAGCACGTAATGGAACAGGGCATCGACAGCCTCTCCGGCGGGGAACTCCAGCGCGTCGCCCTGGTGGCCGCACTCGCCCGCGACGCGGATTTCTACTTCCTCGACGAAATCACGCCGTACCTCGACATCAGCCAGCGCGTCAAAGTCGCGCGCCTGATTCAGGAGATGGCGAACGAGCAAGGTCGCTCCATGCTCGTGGTCGAACACGACCTCGCCATCCTCGATTTGGTCGCGGACAACCTTCACGTGGCCTACGGTGAACCCGGTGCGTACGGTGTCATCACGACGCCGAAATCGGTGCGCAACGGCATCAACGAATATCTCGCAGGCTACCTCAACAACGAGAACATGCGGATTCGTCCGAACGCCATCGAGTTCGACGAACACGCACCGCGCGAGACGACGGCCGCGGACGCACTCGTGGAGTATCCCGACCTCTCGAAATCCTACGGCGAGGGCGAGTTCTCGCTCGACGTCGAGGGCGGCACGATTTACGAGAACGAAGTCCTCGGCATCGTCGGCCCGAACGGAATCGGGAAATCGACGTTCGCCAAACTGCTCGCCGGGCGACTCCAACCCGACGAGGGCGACGTTGACCTCGAACTCGAAATCTCGTACAAACCTCAGTACATCGAAATCGACCAACCGATGCGCGTGGACGTGTTCCTCTCGTCGCTGTCGGACGATTTCGGTTCTTCCTACTGGAACACCGAAATCGCCCAACCGCTCCTGCTCGACCGCATCATGGAGCAGAACCTGACCGACCTCTCCGGCGGCGAGCGCCAGCGAGTCGCCATCGCGGCCTGTTTGTCGAAAGAGGCCGACCTCTACCTGCTGGACGAACCCTCGGCGTACCTCGACGTCGAACAGCGCGTTCGGGCAACGCGCGCGATTCGACGCTACGCCGAGATGCAGGACGCCACGGTGTTGGTAATCGACCACGACACGTACATGATCGACCTGCTCTCCGACCGCCTGATGGTGTTCGACGGCGAACCCGCAGAACACGGTCACGCCGGACGCCCCAAGGGAATGCGCGAGGGCATGAACGACTTCCTCGCCAACCTCGACATCACCTTCCGCCGGGACGAGAACGTGGGTCGCCCGCGCATCAACAAACCCGGCAGTCAACTCGACCGCAAGCAGAAAAGCGAAGGCGAATACTACTACAGCTAACGAGCGAACGACGGACAATGGGCGAGGAACGCACGACGGTATTTTTCTTCGGTTCGAACGACGTTCGTTACAATCGTCGCGAACGTTTAGCGTCGCGCTGACGTACTAGCGTCGCTATGAACTACGAACTTCTCGGAAACAGCGGCCTCAGGGTCAGCGAACTTGCGCTGGGAACGATGACGTTCGGTGAAGAGTGGGGATGGGGTGCCGGACGGGACGCCTGCGAGGAGATGTTCGACCGATACGTCGAGGCGGGTGGAAATTTCATTGACACCGCGAACAACTACACCAACGGAACGAGCGAGCGAATCGTCGGCGAACTCGTCGGCGACGAACGGGATAGCTTCGTCGTCGCCACGAAGTACACTCTGAACACGCGACCGACCGACCCGAACGCGGGCGGGAATCACCGCAAGAACGTATTTCAGTCGGTCGAAGCGAGCCTCGGCCGCCTCGAAACGGAGTACATCGACCTCCTATGGGTTCACGCGTGGGACGGAATCACACCAGTCGAGGAGGTGATGCGCGCGCTGAACGACCTCGTTTCGAGCGGAACGGTTCATTACATCGGCTTCTCCGACACGCCCGCGTGGGTCGTGTCGCGGGCGCAAACGCTCGCCAAGGAGCGAGATTGGGCACCGGTTTCGGCGCTTCAGTTGAAGTACAACCTGCTCGAACGAACGCCGGAGCGGGAACTGCTTCCGATGGCGCTCGAACTGGATTTGGGCGTCACCGTCTGGGGACCGCTGGAAAGCGGGATTCTCACCGGAAAGTACAATCGTGCGGCGGATAAAAACGGACGAGTGACGGAGCTAGAACAGGACGTGACCGACCACCAGAAGGAAGTCGCGCAGGTCGTCATGGACGTAGCGACGGAAACCGACGCAACTCCGGCGCAGGTCGCCCTCGCGTGGATTCGCCAGCAACCGGGGCAACTCCTCCCGATTGTGGGTGCGCGAACGCCGAAACAGTTGGACGACAATCTCACCAGCCTCGGCGTTGAACTCGACGAGGCACAACTCGGACGACTGGACGAGATGAGTGCTATCGAACTCGGATTCCCGCACGACTTTCTTCAACAACCGTTCGTCCAGACGCTCATCTTCGGCGAGGCGGGGGGCAAAGTCCAACGCTAAAACGGGAACCGAATCATCTTTTTTCCAACCCGACAAACCCCCCGAACAGTGATTTCGACGCTCACCGCGTGGCTCTCTCGCTCCGACAACCGCGCGAACCTGTTCGCCCTCCTCGCAGTCGTTCTGTTCGCTACTGCCGGCGTCGGCGCGTTTACCGCCCCCGACAGGCCGCACCTCACGGAAAACGAAGAGCGCCCCGAGAACAACACGCTCATCGCGCTTCAAGGGTACGACGACGAGGGGCGAGCCATCGAGGTGAATCCTGCGGGCGAAATCGTCTGGGAGTACGACCGAGCGCACGACGTGTTCGACGTGGAAGCCCTCGGCCCAAACCGGGTTCAAATCGCGGTAGCCGACGAAATCAGCGACGAGAAATGTCCGCCACAGTTCCTCGACGACGGGTACGAAAACTGCGTTCGCAACTCGCTCAGGATAGTCGAGAAGGACACGAACGAGACGACGTGGGAGTATTCGTGGTTCGACGCGAAACTCCACGCCCACGAATTGCACGACGCAGACCACTACACGGTCAACGGTGAAGACCGCTGGGTGCTCGTGGATATGGGCAACGACCGCGTGTTTGCGGTGAACCGCGACAAAGAGACCGTCTGGGAGTGGAACGCGACCGACCGCTACGAACGCCCGGACGATCTGGGGCCTGAAGGCGACTGGACGCACGCCAACGACGTTGACAGGGTCGAACCCGGCGTTTTCCGGGTCAGTATCCGCAACTTCGACACGGTGGTCGATTTGCACGTGAACGATTCGGCCGGGGAGCAAAACGACTCGATTCGCGTCGAACCCGTGGTCGGCCCGGATTCGTTTTCGGAGCGCGGTGACATCCTCCACGAACAGCACAACCCCGACACGCTCGGCGACACCCTGCTCGTGGCGGACAGCGAAAACGACCGTGTACTGGAAATCGAGGACGGCGAAATCGTCTGGGAGTACGGCGGAAGTGCGGTGTTCGACTGGCCGCGGGACGCAGACCGCATGGAAAACGGCCATACGCTCGTCACGGATTCGTACAACGACCGGGTCGTGGAAGTGAACGAGAACGGCGACATCGTCTGGGCGGTCGAAACCGGGTCGCTCCCCTACGAGGCCGACAGACTGCCCGGAGAAGGGAGCGATGGCCCGGCAGCAAGCGAGGAAGAAATCCCATCCGAAACCGAGGATGCTTCGGTCGTCCGCGAACGCGGGTCGTGGGCGATTTCCATGGTGAAGTACGTCGCGCCGGAGCGACTGGCGGAACAGGCCTTTTTCCTCCTGTTCGGTCTGCTCGCGCTGGTCGGCACGGGAATCGAGCGGCGACGTTAGCGTTTTTTCACAGTCATCTCGATGCCGTTCGTCGGTTCGAGCGTCGTTCCCATTCGCAAATCGAGGTCGGAAGTGTGGCAGTCGAACTCGACGTGCTGTGCAATCGTCGCCAGCACGAGACGAATTTCGGTGTTGGCAAACCGCATTCCGATGCAGTGGCGCGGGCCGCCACCGAACGGGAAGTAGGCGTAATCGGGAAGGGAGTCCTCGAACTCCGTCGTCCAGCGCTCCGGTCGGAACTGCTCGGGGTCATCGTACCAGCGGTCGTCCGTGTGAATCACGAACAGTGGGAGCGTCAACGTGGTTCCGGCGGGAACTCTGTAGCCACCGATTTCCACGTCTTCTTTCGTTTGTCGGAAGACGACGTAGGCGGGCGGATACAGTCGAAGCGCTTCCCTGACGACCTCGTCCGTGTATTCCAATTTCTCGATGTCGGCCATCGTCGGCGTGTCGCCGTCCAGCACGGAATCGAGTTCGTGGTTCAGTTTCTCCCGAACCTCGGAATGTTCCGAGAGCAGGTACCAGCAGTAGGTGAGTGCGAGGACAGTCGTTTCGTGCCCCGCGAACAGGAACGTGGCCATCTCGTCGCGGAGCGCCTCGTCCGACATTCCCTCGCCGTGTTCGTCCGTGGCGTGCATGAGAATCGAGAGGAAATCGTCGCCCGGCGGTTCGCCGCGGCGCTTCTGGATGAGCGTTTCGATTACGTCATCGAAATCGTCGGTCGCGCGTCGAAACCGCCGATTGGTCGCCGTCGGTACCCAGTCGGGGAGAAACGCATCGACCGAACTTGCGTCACCTTTGTCGTTGATTGCCTGCACGGCATCGCGAATCGCGGACTGTTGGTTTCGAATGTCGAGGTCAAACAGAGTTTTCGAGAGGATTCGGAGGGTGAGTCGTTTCATCGCCTCGTCTATCCGAATCGTCTCGCCGTCGTTCCACGATTTCGCGGCAGAGGCCGCGAAATCGACCATCGGTTCCGTGTAGGACGTGATTCGCTCGCGGTAGAACGCCGGCTGGATAAGGGTTCGCTGGCGTCGCCAGAACTCGCCTTCGCTCGCGAACAGTCCGTTACCGATGAATCGCTCGCCAGCGTCCTGCACGAACTCGCTCTTACCGAATTTCGATTCCTCCGTGACCAACACCTGTTCGACGTAATCGGGGTGCAAAAGCGTACAAAAATCCTCGCCAGCAACGGAGTACGACACAACATCCCCGTAGTCGCCGAGGGAGTCGTAAAATTCGAACGGGTCACGCAGAAAGCCGAGCGTGTTTCCGACGACGGGGTACGAGTTCGGCCCCGGCGGAAGCGGGAGGTCGTCCAATTGGTCACTCGTGGTGGCTTCGGACGTGGTCATACACGGAAATGAGCGCGCGAGTCCGAAGCCACTTCCCACGAATCCACTAGAGCATTTATAAACGAAGCCGTATGTTCGCGTATGAAATACGTTCGGCTCACGCTTCGTCATCCGGTCGAAATGCGCAACCCGATGCGAACGTTCATCATGGAGCACGAGGAGATGGAGCGTGCGGAACTGTTAAACTGGAACCTCTCGCACGAGGACCGCGACTACGTTCTCTTTCGAATCGTCGGCGACGAAGAGGCGTACGAAGATGCAGTTGCGGAGCAACCGTTGATTCTCGATTACGAACTCACGCCGCTTGCGGACAGTTCGTTTTACGCCTACATCGAACACGCGAAACGCGACGTGGACGACGAGTTCAGAACCGCGTTCGAAGGGACGAGCATTCTCGTCGTGCCGCCCATCACGTACACCAGCGACGGGGCGATGCGGATGGAACTCGTCGGTAGAGCTGACGATATGAACGCGGTAATGGAGGGACTGGACACCGACATCGACGTGGTAGTCGAGCAAATCGGCGAGTACGACACGCCGCAGGCGCAACTCTGGTCTACATTGACGGAGCGCCAGCAAGAGACGTTGGAAATCGCTGTTGCGGTCGGCTACTACGAGGTGCCGCGCGAGTCCGGCGTGGAGGCCATCGCGGAAAAACTAGACTGTGCCGCAAGCACGGCCTCAACACACCTCAGAAACGCAGAATCGAAAGTCGTTCGGGAACTGGTTTACAACACCTGACGCTGGCAGGTGCCACAGAGGTTCTCTTCTTTCACGTCAACTTCGCGGACTGTCGGCGAGAAGTTCATGACACAGCGGCTGTTGTCGCAGTGTTCGAGTCCCATCGTGTGCCCGATTTCGTGGACGACTTCCTTTCGAACGCGGTCTGAAAACACTTCGTCCGCGGGTTTCGTCGTGATGCCGCCGTCGGAAGAAAAGCCGTCGGAGGCGGGTTGCAGTCGATAGGTGGAGATGACGCTTCCTCGGCCGTCGAGATAGGCGAGTCCGAAAACGTAGTTCCGTCTGCGGTAGAAGAGGTCTTGCGGCGTGATGGCGATGTTCTTCTCCCCCGTGCCGATGCGACTCGCCAGTTCGATAAAATCCTCCGCACGGTGTTGGTTCCGGTTCGGGTCGTGTGACCCGGATGGAATCTCCTGTCGCTCGTGAACCATCACATCGCAGTCGTAGATCCGCCGCAGTGCCGAAGAGGCCTCCCGTTTGACCCGTCCCGTCACGTCCCCCACGGGGACGATGTCAATCAACATAGCAACTCCTATGGGGGGACGCCCCATAAACATCCCGCCGTGAACCCGGAAACCCGCGACGAAATGGTTGCCCGCCTCGCCGACTATCAGTCCGCCGTCGAAATCGGAATCGGCAATCGTCCGGACGTTGCGGGTGCGCTCGCCAACGCGGGAATCGTCGTTACCGCGACTGACATTCGACCGCGCGAGGTTCCTGCGGATGTTCAGTTCGTGCTGGACGACGTGACGAATCCAGACGCCAGCGTGTACGAAAATTGTGATGTGCTCTACGCGCTGAACATTCCGCCGGAACTCCACCGCCCCGCGCTTGCCGTGGCGAAGGAGTGCGATTCAGTCTTCGTGTTTACCACCTTGGGCGGCGACCAGCCGTCGGTTCCGGTTCGTCGGGAGACGATTTCCGGGGAGACGCTGTTTTGGGCGCGGGAGTGATTAACGACAGTATCAAAACCACATCCGAATGTTGAACGAATTATCGGCGGAAAAAGACCTGTGGGGGAGTGAAATTCGTGTCCTCGGTGTTTCGTCGAAGCCTGTTTCGGCTTACGCCTCGTAGCCGAGTTCGTCAATTGCTTGACAAACGCGGTTGGCGGTTCCGGATTCGCCTCGGACGGTGACCTCGCCGGATTGGGCGTCGGGGTCTACGCTACTGACGCCGCGGAGGGCAGTCACCGCGTCTCGAACCATACTTTCACAGCTTTTGCAACTCGTGCCAGTGACTTGGACGGTGTACTCTTTCATCTGCACTCGAACAGAGGGCCGCTATTCAGTTAATACCACAATATTGGACAGATTGTTTGACTATTGTTCCGATATGAACTGCGTCGAGAAGCAGGTGGGAATCTACGCTTCCGGCTTCCGGGCGACCAGCGTTTCCGCCGCGTGCTGGTGCGGTTCGCCGCCGGAATCGTCGTCGAAGACGAACTCGTCTTCCTCTACGACCTCCCAATCGTCGTAGTACTCTCGGAGTTCGCCCGGTTCGTAGAAATGCTCGTTGTCGCCCCAGTCGGGCGCGGTGGGAACGTCGGGGTGGTTCACGAACGCAAAGAGGACGTGAATCCCGCCGTCTGTCGTGGAGGTTTTGAACTGTTCGAACTGCTCGGTTCGGTTCTCAGGGCGGAGATACTGGAGCACGCCGCAAGAGTACACCACGTCCATCGCCGGGAAGTCGAGGTCGTTTACGTCCGCTTCTCGCGTTT
This sequence comes from Haladaptatus litoreus, assembly GCF_900156425.1. Lineage (GTDB taxonomy): Archaea > Halobacteriota > Halobacteria > Halobacteriales > Haladaptataceae > Haladaptatus > Haladaptatus litoreus. Next base: position 151,823 of record NZ_FTNO01000001.1, on the reverse strand, counting down.
GGATGACGACATCGTGTTTTTCCGCGAGTCGCTCGGCTTTTTCCAGCCCATTGTGAATCGGATCGACCGCGAGGACGCCGTAGCCGTGTTTGGCGAGGTAGACCGCATCTCGGCCCTCTCCAGCACCGATGTCAACTGCGGCGGGGGCAGTCCGTTCCGGTGCGAACTCCAGTACCGTCTCTGCCAACCCGTTCGGCTCCGTGCCCCAGTAATATTCGTCGTGGCCGTAGAGTTGCTGGAGTTCGTCGTACTGCATGGACTAACCATCACGCGCGATGAGCATAGTCGATTCGGTAGACCCATACTTTCGGAACCCCCAGCCGAGAACATGAATGCGGACGCTGTCGTGCTTGACATCGACGGGGTACTGGTGGACGTGGCGGATTCCTACCGGAGAGCGATTATCGAATCCGTCTCGCGCGTTTACGACGACACAATCCCGAAACCCGACATACAGGCGTTCAAGGACGCCGGTGGATTCAACAACGACTGGGAACTCACCTACGCGGTGGCGCTGTACGTCCTCGCTGAACGCGAGGGACTCGACCAGACGATCGGAGAGTTCACCGACCGAATCGCGGAGACAGGCGGCGGACTCGACGGCGCGGAGCGAGTCGTTGCCGACGCTCTGCCGGAAGACGAGAGAAAGCGTGTTTTCGACCAGTGGAACCGAGAAGAACTGCACGCGGTGTTTCAGCAACTCTACCTCGGGGCGGAACTGTACGCCGAACTCGAAGGCGCGGAACCGACCCTCGACACGCGAGGCTACATCAACGACGAACCCGTGCTGGTCGAACCGGAAACGATTGCGAACCTCACGGAAAACTACCCGGTGGGAATCGTAACCGGCAGACCGTCCGCAGAGGCCGACATCGCGCTCTCCCGCGCCGAACTCGACGTGGCGGACGACCACCGATTTACGATGGACGACTGGAAAGAGGGCAAACCGCATCCGCACGCCCTGCTGACGCTCGCGGAGCGATTCGACGCGGAGCGAGTCGTCTTCGTCGGCGACACGCTGGACGACGTTCGAACCGCGACGAATGCGGCGGACGCCGATTCGTCGCGGGAGTATTTCGGAATCGGTGTTTTGACCGGGGGTTTGACCGGGGAGGAAGGGAAGCGAAAATACGAAGAAAACGGTTCAGAGGCGGTCATCGACTCGATTAACGATTTGCCCGAACTGCTCGCAGAACGCTAATTATTTTCGGAAAAATAATATTTTCCGAGCGGGATTGGCAGGTATGGTTTCCGTAGAACGCGCCGTTTCGGCGCTCAAATATGGAGCAGTTCTGGCGTTCGTCGCCGGTGCGACGTTCTCGCCGCCAGACCCGTTCACGCAGGTTTTCTTCGCGGTACCCCTTCTCGTCATCAGCGTTCCGCTCGTCTACCTTATTCTGGGGCGTGAGACGACCCAAAATCAGCATATGTCCTTCGCTGTCGGGGCAGTACTGCTCATCTACGGTGGACTACAGGTGGTAGACCTATTGTCAAGCGTGAGCCTCGACTTTCGCGTCCGTCTCGCGTGGGTTACCATCATGCTCCCGATTATCGCGTGGGTCGTGTACTTTCGTGAATCGGGGCGCGCGCTCGAAGAAAGCGGTGCCTGAAAGGAGAGCGAAAATCACAGGCGGGCCATAACAAAGGTTCAAGCGAACGCTTGCAGAACGATGAGTAATCGTACTGCACTGACCGCCCTCCTCCTCGTTACACTCGTCGTTTCCACGTTCGGTATCGCCACCGCACTCCCGCCGCCAGGACTGCCCGGTGACACACTTCCAGACACGCCTGCGTCGGAACACGACACCTATTCCGTTCAACAAGGCGACACCTGTGTCGCAGTGAATCCAATTCAGGGCGACGAAAACGTGGTTTCGTTCTACGATTATCGAAATCCCTACACCGAACCGAGCGACTGGTCGTACAGTTCGTTCGCACCGGGGAATGTCACCCGAGAGAACGGAAGTACGATGTTCTTGTACGAGGCTCCGAACGGCGTGGTCAGCCTCGTCGTGCTTCACGACCAACTGCGAAAGGAACGAACCGGCGACAAACTCCCGATGAGCGCAGTGTCGTTCAGTTTCGACAGCCTGCCCGAATCAGGAGCGTGGATACTGATGGACGACACCTACGATGGCCGTGACGACCAGTGGTCACGAAATCAAATCGACTGGACGTGGACGGGGTCGCGCGTTGACGGGGCCGTCTTCCGCGGACTGTCCGGCGAGTACGGACTAACCGTCTCCCCGTCGTGGAACGAGGGAGCAACGCTCTACGATTCGAGGTTCGAATCCGAACCGGTCACCTCGTGGGCGTTCCTGTCGGGGAGCGCGAGCGACCCGAACGAAACGCAACTCGACATGGGCCAGTCCGTGACCATTCGTCCCGGCGGATGCGGGTCACCGCCAGCGGCGACCCTCACGGCGAGCGATTCGGTGGAAACGGGCCAGCAAGTGACTTTCGACGCGAGCGAATCGAGCGACCCCGACGGGGACATTTCCGAATATCGCTGGGATTTCGACGGCGATGGAGAAGTTGACGAAACGACCACGAAACCGACCGCGACGCACACCTACGAGAGTGCTGGAAAACAGACAGCGAACGTGACGGCCGTGGATAGCGAAAACGCCACCGACAGCGCGACTGCGACGGTACAGGTGGTGGATTCCGCTCACGACGGCGAAAACGATTCATCGCCCAATAAAGGCTCGTCGAGTGAGGGGACAGAGAACCAGCAATCAGAAGAATCGAACGCTCTACCGGGGTCTGATTCGCCGTTCGGTACCTACGGACTGGGCGTCGTGGCGCTCGCGGCTATTCTGCTCGTGGGCGGAGCGATAGCGAAGCGATAGTGACTCGGGAGATTGGTAGCGTAATCACTCCGTGGCAAAAACGCGGCGGTGACGAGGTGCTTTTATTCGTGCCCTCCATATCGCCCGCCAATGACGAAAATATTCGTCGTGGACAACCACGGCCAGTTCACCCACCTCGAACACCGCGCACTTCGAGACATGGGCATCGAAACCGAACTCATCGACAACGACACGCCGCCCGAAGAAATCGACGCCGACGGCCTCGTGCTCTCGGGCGGCCCGTCGATGGACGACATCGGCAACTGTGCGGAGTACCTCGAACTCGACGTTCCAGTTCTCGGTATCTGCCTCGGCATGCAGGTGATGGCACACGTTCTCGACGGCAAAGTTGGCGGCGGCGAGTACGGCGGCTACGCGGACGTGACCGTCGAAGTGACGGAAGAGGGTGACCCGCTTATCGGTTCGCTGGCACCCGAAACGCGCGTCTGGGCGAGCCACGCCGACGAAGTGAAGCAAGTACCGTCCGGATTCGAGCGAACCGGGACGAGCGACGTCTGTGGCATCGAAGCCATGAGTGACACCGACCGCGACCTGTACGGCGTCCAGTGGCATCCGGAAGTCGCCCACACCGCGGAGGGCGAGGAAGTGTTCGAAAACTTCCGAGAAATCTGCGAGTAGTATCTTTTAACTCTCCGCGGCGTAGCTTTTCTGCCAATGACAGCGACCCAGAGCGACCTGGCGAGCCTGTCCCGCTACATCTTCCGCGCGCCGCAGTGGTACGCGAGCGTCACGTTCGCTCTGCTTATCGCGGCCCTCGCGGGTATCGGGGCGTTCGACTCCCAGTACATCCTCCAAGACGCGTGGGAGGGTGTATTTTTCATCGGAATTCCGACGGTCGTGGCGAGCGTTTTGACGACGCCGGTTGACCGTCTTCTCGGCGGCCAGTTGACCTACAATCGCTCGTCGCTGCTCGCGCTAACGTGTGAAGTTCTCGTCGTCATAGTGATGACGATTGCCGGAATCTTCGCCGCGTTCACGGGAATCGGCCAGCAGTTCGTCTTCGACGTGCTTCTCGTCAGCCTCGCCGCCATCTTCGCTCTGCGGCTGTTCGTCGTGATGGCAGTTTCGCGCACCTCGTTTCTCGTCTCGTCCGTCTCCGCGGGTATTCAAACCGGAACCGCTGCACTCCTGTTTTTCATCTACAGCGAGACGATTCGCGTCCTCGAAGTCGGCGGCCCGCTCGTGCAGAACGTCCTCGCGCGAGGGAGCCATGCACCACCGGAATTGGGCGTCATCGCACCGCGCGATTTTATCCTGCTCGCCCTCGTCTGCGGCGTGTACGCGCTCGGCGTGTACGTTTTCCTCGTCGTCATCGACCGCCCGTGGCGGCGCAGTCTCGGCGTCAGCGTCCTCGATTTCGTCCGGGGATTCATCGGCCACATCGCAGAAGGCACCCGCGAGTTGGAGGACTTTTTCGAAAAGATGGGACAGAAGGCGGTCGTTCCCGTCACCGTCCTCTCGTTTCGAACCGATGAGGGCGAGAAAGCCCGGTTTGTCCTGCCGATGATTCATCCCGGCCCGATGGGTGAAATCGGCGGCGGCAACCTCCCGCGGCGTGTGGCCAGTCAGGCCGACGGGCTCGCATTTCCGCCCCACGCAACCGCCGGGCACGATTTCAATCTCGTCACCGAGCGTGAAGTGGACACGATTCTCAAAACCGCGGAGACCGCCTTCCAGCGAATCGAATACAGTGACACTGCGACACAAAGCGTTCGAGCGCAAAACGGGGACGCGAAAATCGTCGGACAGGGCTTCGGCAACGATGCACTGCTCGCCGCGACGTACTCCCCCGAATTTGCCGACGACGTAGAATACTCGGTCGGCCTCGCCGCCGCCGCGGAAGCCCGGTCGAACGGACTGGACGACGTGATGCTCGTGGACGCGCACAACTGCAACAACGGACTCCAAGGCGAAGACCTCGGTCACGTCTATCCCGGGAGCGAACGCTCGTTCCAAATGATTCAGGCGGCGAAGGCAGTCTCGGCAGACCTCGAAAGCGCGAAGCGCGGCACACCGAAACTCGGCGTCGCGTGGGACGAAACGGAGTGGACGCCCACGGAGGGAATCGGCCCCCTCGGTATCCGGGTGTCCGTATTCGAAGTCGAAGGCCAGCGCACTGCGTACATCCTCGTGGACGGAAACAACATGGAACCCGGACTGCGGGACAGAATCGTCTCGGCGGTCGATGCCGACGAAGTCGAGGTGATGACCACCGACACACACATCGTGAACATGGTCGAATCCTCGAATCAGGTCGGCGGGGCCATCGACCACGACGAACTCATCTCGCTCGTGAATCGACTGGTCGAGGAGGCGACAGCCGACCTCGAACCAGTCGAAGGCGGCATGGCGAGCGAATACGCGGAAGTCACCGTCTTCGGCAACGACCGCACCGAAACGCTTGCGAGTCACGCGAACGCGGTTATCGCAATGGGCGGCGCGTTGGCAGGGGCGGTTATCCTCGCCGTGATGGCCATCAGCGTTCTCATCTTTTTCCTCGCCTAAACCTGTCCGCCGATTTTACAAACCTGTTTATCGACTCACACGACCAACGTTCTTTTGGTGGGGAATATGGCGATAGAGACAGTAGACTCGACAGTCGAGACGCTCGAATCCGAACTGAAAGGCGACCTCATCACGCCAGAAGACGAGGAGAAATACGACGAGGCACGCCGGGTGTGGAACGGAATGATAAATCGACGACCCGCGCTGGTCGCACAGTGCGAGGGCGTTGCGGACGTGCAAGCCGCACTGCGCTACGCCCGCGAACACGACTTGCCAATCGCGGTGCGGGGCGGTGGCCACGGTGTCGCAGGACGGGCCACCGTGGACGACGGACTGGTCATCGACCTCGAACCGATGCACTGGGTACAGGTTGACCCCGATTCTCGCCGCGCCCGGGCCGGTGCTGGCGCGACGTGGGGCGACGTAGACCGCGAGACACAGCAGTTCGGGTTGGCAGTTCCCGGCGGCGTCGTCTCCGTCACCGGCATCGCGGGACTCACACTGGGTGGCGGCATGGGACACGTCCGCCGGAAGTACGGCTTGTCCTGTGACAATCTCGTTTCGGCCGACGTGGTGACAGCGGACGGCGAGTTCATCAGAGCCAGCGAAGACGACCACGAAGACCTCTTTTGGGCGCTCCGCGGCGGCGGCGGCAACTTCGGCATCGTCACCGCATTCGAATACGAATGCCATCCGGTCGGCCCGGAAGTCGCCATGTGTTTCGTCTGGTACGATGGAAAGCAGGCGGAAGACGCCCTCAAATTCTTCAGGGAATACACTGAGGACGCGCCGGACGAGGTGAGTCTCCTGCCGTTCTACGCGTGGGTGCCGGAACTGGAGGAGTTCCCCGAATCGTCGTGGGGCGACTCGGCTATCGCCTTCCTCGGGTGCCACGCTGGCGACCCGGAGGTAGGTGAAGAGGCACTGCGCCCGATTCGGGAGTTCGCCGACCCAGTCGCGGACTTCAGCGGCACGATACCATACGTCGAACTCCAGTCGATGCTGGACGAGGATTACCCCGACGGGCGATACTACTACTGGAAATCGCTCTATCTGGACGAGTTGAACGACGAGGTCATCGACAGCATCGTCGCCTGCTCGGAACGCTGTCCGGTGCCGCTTTCGACCGTGGACGTGTGGCAGGGCGGCGGCGAAATAGCCCGCGTCGATGCCGACGAAACCGCGTTCCCGTATCGGGGTGTTCCCTACGGACTCAACTTCGAGGCGAACTGGGACGACCCCAGAGAAACCGACGCCGCCGTGGAGTGGGTGCGAGAAAGCATCGCGGAAATGCGTGAACATTCGGAAGCGCGCGGCCAGTACGTCAACTTCCCCGGACTCGAAGAGGATTCTTCGGAGATTCCGTTCGGCGACCACGCAGAACGACTCGCCGAAGTCAAAGCGAAATACGACCCGGAGGGCGTGTTCCGGGCGCACGGAAATCTGAAGGCTGAGGAATAACGACACCCGACACAGGTAATCGATTACCCAAATTTGGGTTGGGCGGGCAGGCCGACGGCCTGCCCGCCCTGCGGATTTGGCCGAGACGGGCGAATGCAAGAGAGAGCGTGGCTCTGCTACGAGCGACTGACGGCGTTCGGGCGTTGCCTAAAAGCCAGCAGTTGGAATCTTTCTTGCGTAACCGGAGCCACCACCCACACCATCAAAATTTCGCTACTGTGGTATCAGCGACTGTAAAACGGCATACATTGAAAACCGTCCTGAAACCCACCGGAAACCCCCGTTTCCCCCGACCTATCCAAACCCTGACCGCCCCGGAAACCGTTTTGCCCAGATGTGACAGACCAGCGGACGGATGTAACGCCCGCTCACAGACCTACTCTCCCCCGCTGTCTCCATCGAGGGGTTTCGGGCCACCATGTTCGGCCTGTTCCGGGACGCAGTGAGTATGCACAGATTCCCGCGTTCTCCGCAGTGGGAAAGCGTTTCACTGCTCAGTGCGTTCCGGTTCGCCCGTGGAAAGATGCCCGGCCATCGGTCGTCCAGATGGGTATCGGGTGGGCGGGTCAGCCAGCGGGACGCTGTCTCACGACGCGAGGAAAGCGCGTCGATTCCGCCGTTTGGCGGCCGTCCCCCGAGCGGGCCAGTGACTGATGGCGCGTCACGATTAAATTCAAGCAACTAAACGAACGTAGTGTTTGTCCTTGCTAATTCAAGGACGGGATGAAAAGACGAGGACGACGGTTACGCCGATTCCTCGGCGAACAACTCGTCCACCGCCGCTCGGGCCGCCAGCGCCGCATCGTTCGCGATTTTCTCTTCGTCCCGTTCCGAGTTCGGAGCGTTGACGTACACGTCTACGTCGAGGACGCCCTCCTCGAACGTGACCGTCACGTCGAAATCCTTCACTTGGGACTGTTTGATACGCGAGAAAATCACGTCTTCTGCCGCCGCTGCGGCAGTCTGAACGACTTCTTCGTCGCTAACCATCGCTTACGCGCCGCCAGCGCCGCCGGGACCGGTCGGGCCGGACGGGCCTCCTGCGCCGCCGAGCATGTTCTGCAGTTCGCTCTGGAGCGATTCGAACTGCTCCTGCACTCGACTCTCCTGTTTTTCGAGCGTCTCGACGCGGATTTCGAGCGTGTCAACCTTGTCGTCGAGGTTTTCCTGTGCGTCGTCGTAGTCGGTCTTGACGAACAGTTCGCCGACTTCGCGGAACATCGTCGCGTCCTCGTCGATGTCGTCCAGTTCGTCGAGCGCGTTTTGCGCTTCGGTCAGCTCTGTTTCGGCCTGATTCTTCTGGACGGCGACCTGCTGTGCCGTGTCCTGAAGGTCTTGCAGTTGTTCGAGCTTCTCCTGTGCTTCTGGTGGAAGATTACCCTGCATAGTGAGAACGTCGTGGTCGGGACGGAAAAAGCCACTCTTTGCGACTCGTGAGAGAGGACTCAAAATCCTGATGGCGTTTCACGGGAAAGAGGAGCTAAAAACCTTGTATTCCGCCTTTCGAAGGTGTTCCGCGGCGGTACTGGGCGCGCACTCCAGTGCGTCTGCAACGTCCTCGTGGCTCGCCCGTCTCGGCACGTCGTAGTATCCCAGTTCGACAGCGATTTCCGCGGCCTCTCGCTGACGCTCGCTCAGTCCTGCGGTGACGGCGCGCTCCGGCGCACCGTCACCGATTCGTTCGACGCGCAGGTCGATTCCGGACGGTGCGTCGGCCATCGCGTCTTGGAGTTCGACGGACGGCCCGACTACCGCAAACGTGGCTCGCCCGTCGTCGTGATACTCGACGGGCGAGATTTGCACGACACTTTCGCGCGTGAACGCGGCGAACAGCGCGCCATCCACGGCGGTCGTCTCGTTGTGGATGTAACAGTAAAATTCGTCGTCAGAAAGCGACGTTACGTCGTAGTCCAGCACCTGTTCGATGTCGTCTAGAATCGTCGTGAATCGCTCCACATCCCCCCGGATGTGAAACAGAAGTGTGGCGATGTTCCCGGAAACGTTTCCGTGAAGACCGCGCGCTCGTTCGATGCAGTCGGCCCCTGTGAGAACGTCGTACACGGGATGTACCGTCGTTTGACCGGGGTCGAGCGACAGGCGAAGATATTTCATACGCGACTGTCAGCTTTCGAACCCTTATAAATCATCCAGAGGACTTCGGCAGAACGCCTATCGAGAATTCGGACGAAGAGACAATTATGAACGTGTTCGTCGCTGGAGCAACTGGCGTCCTCGGACGCCGACTCGTCGGGCAACTCACGGAACGAAACCACAGCGTCGTCGGACTCACACGCGATGCGCGAGGCGACGAACTCGTCGCCGAGCGCGGCGGTGAACCCCGTCGCGGCGATATTCTCGACCGCGAATCGCTCGCCGAGGCGGCAGAGGGGTGCGACGTTCTCGTCCACGCCGCAACCGCGATTCCGACGAGCAGGAAACCGACAGAGAAGGAGTGGGTGCTGAACGACAAGGTGCGCGCGGAAGGTGCGCGAAACCTCGTCTCCGTCACCGACGAAATCGGTGCTGACCGCCTCCTGCAACAGAGCATCACGTGGCTCGCCCGCAAACCCGACGGTTCGCCGTTCGACGAAGATACGCCGCCGAACCCCGACCGAGTGACTCGCTCCGCGCTGGATGCGGAGCGAATCGTCCGACAGGGAGGCGAAGACCACGGCTTCGAAGTCGGTATCCTTCGCTGTGGGTGGTTTTACGACCCGGAATCAGCACATACCCGTCAGATGGGTTCTGGGCTGCTGGACGGGAAATACCCGATTCTCGGCGGCGGCCTCCTCGGCAGACAGGATGCGACGCTCTCGATAGTCCACGTCGAAGACGCCGCGCGAGCGTTCGTGGCGGCGGCGGAATCCGACGCAACCGGACACTGGCACGTCACCGACAATCGACCGGTGACGCTTTCGACCTTTCTCCGGCGTTTTGCCGAGCGACTCGACGCACCCGAACCGCGACGGATTCCGGGATGAGTCGCACGGCCACTCGTCGGCAAATCGTCGGTACGCCTGCTGACGAACTCGGCCCCGACCTCGAACGTGCGATTTCACGAGACGTTCGACTGGGAGCCTTCGTATCCGACCTATCGGGAAGGCATTCAGAACGTAGTCGAAGCGTGGCGCGAAGCGGGGACGCTCGTCGAGCGTCCGGATGGTTACGAATGGCGTGAAAACTGATAATCGGTGGCGTCAGGATGCGACTCGTCTGAAAGTCGGCTTCGTCACCGACCGATAGACGGTGAAGACTCGTCGAGCCCGGAAACCCGCTCCGCGACGCCCACGAGCGTTTGCCACGTATTCATCGCGGCACGGAGCGCCACGAGGTCGTCCGCGGAGACACGAATGACGACACAGTTTTCCTCCCGTTCGACTGTCGTTTGCGAGCGGTCGTCGTCTATTTCCCCGATTTCCTGATCAACGCTTCTGAAAATCAGCAGTGCACGCTCGTCGGATTCGTACTCGAATTGGAAAAGCGCGTCGTGAGACACGGGCGCTATCGGACGTGTACTTCCTTTATGTCCCTGCTCCGCTCTTTCAGCAAGACGCGGTGGCCACAGTACGGACAGCGGACGCCGCCGTACTCGTCCAGTTCGACGTCTCGCTTACAACGCGAGCATTTGTAACTCATTATTCTTCGTCGGCGAGCGCGGCGCGGATGGAACGTTTGACAGTCTTACCGGCGGGCGTCTCCGGACGGTACGTACCGCCAGCGAATTTGTAGTCACAGCGGCCGCACGCCCAGATACCCGTCCCCTTACGGTCGACAGAACTGCTTCCACAGTCCGGGCAGGTGTGGTTCTCGTTCATGTCCGCTTCGATTTCGGAGACGCGTTTGCGGGCGACGCGACCGTATCGCGCGCCGAACCGACCGGCACTGCCGGTTCGTGATTTGGAGTTTTCGGCCATAGTACCGGAGATTTACCCGAGAGGACAAATAAAGCCTTTGAGTCAGACCGGCGGGCGAGCCAGTGCATATCCGATGACCAACACCGCCCCGAGCAGTCCGAATACTGTCAGCGGAAACGCCGTAAACTGCCCTGCCACGTATCCACCGCCCGATAGCGTCGGAATCGCCGCGAGCACCGCGTCGTAGCGAGAGGTCATGTAATTACATCTAATTAGCCACCCTCAAAAGCGCTACGGCGGTCACTAAGTGGGGAATGAAGTAGTGTCGACCAGTAGAAACTACTCACCGAAATCCGGTTTCCGCGAGCGCTTCGTTCAAATCCTCGCGAATTCGTTCGCCGAGTTCTCTGTCCATCGCGGTGGTCACGACGCGATTTTCTTGGACGCTTGAGCCATCTCGGAGCAGCAGTCGGACGTTTCCGTTTTCGTCCGCGCGAGTGGCTTTGGCCCGGACGCCGGAATCCGAACTCGCGCCGCCCGCGCTGATTGGGCCGGGAATGATTTTCTTGACGTGTGGGTGACCCGCGATTTCCCGAATTACGCGCATCCCGTTGCGGTTTCCGATGAGCGTGGTGTGTGACCCACCGAGTTTGTCCGCTGGAGCGGTTTCCACGACTTCCAGCGAACGGTCACCTCTGCGGGAAAGCACGTCTTCGACTGGGTTTTCTTTCCCGACGCGATAGAAATCGTAGTGGAGATGTGCGCGAACCGCCCGTACCACGGTGCGGTCGCCCGCCGCGAACACTTCTTCCGGGCGTTTTCGCTGTACTTCGTCCGCGATTCGACCGGCAAAATTGCGGAGTTCGACGACCTCCGCGTCGCCGTCTTCGGGCGTCGTGCGCACGTCGGTTTTCCCGACGACTGCGTCTTCCACCAGCATCGTCAATTCTGCGTGGTCGCGGTCGAGAGAGAGAACCACGGCATCGGCGTTGTGCGTCCGGCAGACGAGACAGTAGTCGCCGGGACGTTCGAGCGGGGACGCACACTGCCGACAGTCCATGTCGTCCTTTGCGAATCGTGGCGTTTAATCTCGGCGTTTCGCAGTCACGATACAGTAAAATCCGAGGGCAAGAAACATACCTGATTAGGAATGATTTGGAATATGGAACGTTTTCGTCTCCGGACGATTTCCCTCCTCGCTCTCGTCTTTCTCGTGGCGATTCCAGCAATGGCTGGCCATCCTCCACAGTCCGTCTGCGAACCGTGCGGCGAAGGATTCGGAGAATCTGCGACGTGGTACGGTGAACGGAACAAACTCGAAAACGAAACGGCGACTGGTGTCGAACACAGCACCGTTACGGTTCGCGTCTACGAGAACGAAACCGCCATCTGGACGGTGCGGAATCGGTTGACGAGCGAGCGGACGGTTCGATACTTCCGGAACAACCACGACGCCTTCACCGAAATCGCCGAAAGCGCCGAAGGCTACAGCGATATACACTTTCTCTCTGCGAAAATCGTCGGCAGTGACACGGCCGTCCTCCGCTACCGGAGCGACGAGCAGGTCACCGAAACGCGCGGCGACACCCTCCGATTCGATGGCTTCCGCGAAATAGGGACGAAGAGGATTTCCGACTTAGGTGCCGACGAAATGACCGTTATCGGGCCGTCAGGAACCCACATCACGCGCGCACCGAGCGAAGCGACGGTTCGCGGGAACGAACTGGAACTCACCACATACGACGGTGACAGGGGCAACGGCCCGTTCGTCACCTTCACGCAGTCGGGTGGCGTGGTCGGAGAGTTTTGGAGTTTCGTCTCGGTTTCGGAAACGCTCGCTGACGACGTAATTCGAAACCTGCTCCTCAACGTTCTTCTCCCTGCGATTTCCCTACTGGCGTTTCTCGTTGGGTTCGTGTGGTTCAGCGGAAAAACGGTGAAGCGCGACGAACGAACAGCGAAATGGCTCGCGGGCATCGTCACCGCACTCGGCGTCCTCACGCTTTGCTTCGGATTCCTCGGAATCGCGGACGGCGGCGGTGGCTTCGCCGCAGGAACCGTTATCGGTGGCAGTGCATACACCGTGTTGGCACTCCTGACTTTCGCGGACGTTCGTCCGACGCTTCCCCGTATTGCAGGCGGCGTCCTTTTAGCGTGGGGAGCAGGCGTAGTGATACTGTTTGCCAGCGCCATCGCCGTCAATAGCTTCCTCGTGTCCCGACTGCTCGCGCTAAACTACTACGCCGTCAACAACTTCATGTTCGCCGCGTTTTCCAGCCTCTTTCTGCTCTCGATGGCCGTCGTGGGCTATGCGGTCAGCGACCCGCGCTACCGACGGATTGCCATCGCCCTCCCGCCGACGATGCTGGCGGTTTCGCTTGCGGTGGCCAGACCGATTACGTACGTCGGAACGTCGTTGGATATTTTCTATTCGCTCGTGTTCGTCGGCGTGATTCTGGTCGCCGTCACCTTCATCGGGATTCCAGCATTCTTGCTCGGCAGGATGGTTCCGGTCGAAAAATCGTAGCAACAACTCTGTCGAATCTACCCCATATCGAGCGGGTCGGATTTCAGAAACTCCCGCAGGAAGACGGTCGCATACGAACCTGAGGGAAGCGAAAAGTCGAACGACAGCGGGTCGTGACCCACACTGCAGTCGGTTCGAACCAGAATCGCCCGTCGGGTGCCGGTCGAGTGGAACTCGCCCGGCGAGTTGAAATCGGTCGGTTCGAGGGCTAAATCGGCCAGCACTTCGCGTTCGATTTCTCCTTGTTCCCCCTCGGCGAGTTCGGTTTCCGTGCCGACGAGGGGTGCGGTGACGAACGCCCGCCCACGCTTGCAGTGGCGTTCGATGGTTTTCACGCGTTTTTCGGTGACCTGCTGTTCCCGGTTCATGTCGGGCAGCAAGAGGCCGTCAACCTCCTCGGCGAAACAGACCACGTCGCCAGCGACCGGTTTGTCGAAAGGCAATCCTCGTTCCAGTCGTTCGCTCAGGATTCGATTGAAGATATACGACTGGGCCGCGTTCACGAGCAATCGCTGGAGATTCGTCGGGAGAGATTCCAACGCATCGCGGAAGTCCTCGGGTTCACTGCCGCCGTTTTCCACGAGTCGGTGGGCCATCGAGCGTTCGAATCCGAGTCGTCTCGGGAGCGCGTCGAGAACAGCGTCCCAGTCGGGCGCGACCTCCTCGACGCGCTCTCGGGCGGTTTGGGTATCCTCGGGTTCCGTCTCGAACGGATTGCCCACGTAGGCCATCACGGCGTCTTCCCACTCGCCGCGAACGATGTGCAAACCGACTTCGTGAGTGATGGGCCGCAAACTGCCGAAGCGTTGCTGGCCGAAGAAGTTCGGCACCGCGACGCCGTCCGCGGAACCTGCGAAATCTTCGAGTTCGTCCGCGATTGTGTCTGCGTTTTCCGGACGTTCGGGATCGGAGACGACGATTTCGAACTCGTTGCCCGCGAGGTCACCGAACTGGAGTGCTCGCCCTGCTCGTCCGAGCGGTTCGATTTCGGCGTTTCGAATCTCAGGCAAGTTTTCCGGGTCTACTTTTCGAAGGCTGAACAGTTGGGTTGTGACGGCGTACTTGTCTTTCGTCCCGGCCCACGAGACGCGCTCCCTACTGATGGCCAACTCGCTGGACAGGCGCTTGGCGAAGTCGTTCGTATCCCACCCGCGTAGTGTGGCCCGAACGACGAGATGAGGATACGAACCGGTGTCCGAATCGAGCGGTTCGACCTCAAACTGCTCGATTTCCCGGACGCGAAAATCCTCGTCAGTGGCGCGGAGGTGGCCGCCCACTCCCGCGGTGTCACTGACGTAATACTCCATACCGACCGCAGTTTCGATGGGGTGTGCCTCGCGCATTCGTCCGGAGAATAAACCGGACGGGACTAAAGTTCCGCGAGTTCGAGGTAGCCCTGTGTCCCGTCGATTGCGTCACCGGGTTCGACGGTTCCTGCCGAGGAGTCGTATTTCACCAGACCCACATCCTCCATTTTCGGTAGATGGACGTGATACAGGAGAATCTCGATTTCGTCCGTCATCTCCGGGGATGGGTCGGTATCCGCCGTCCCTTCTTCCGCGGTGGCGATGTACTCCGCGAGGTCGTCGATTTTTACTGGTGGTAGCGACTCCGAGAGGTGCGAGAGGACGAATCGCCGGTGGGAACTCTCCAGCACGTCGAAGAGCGTTTCAACCGACAGGTTCACCTCGTCATCTGGGTGTCGCTCTTTCGTGTCTACTGTTGCCTGTCTCTCGCTCATCAGTCTTGTAGTGGAACGTTGTAACCAAGTACTGTGTACCTACGTGCGTTGGTAGTGTGAAAGACGGCAAAAAGCGTCGTCTTACTCCCTGTTGTCAGTGAAGAACGCGGACGCGAGTTTCCCCTCCGCTTTTCGTAGATGCTGATGAAGCGTCGCGGGCGCGATACCCATCGTGTCGGCGATGTCCTCGGCCGTGCTTTTTCGCGGCCAGTCGTAGTAGCCAGCGAGATAGGCGGCGCGGAAGGCGGCCCGTTGGCGGGACGTGAGGTCGGACGCGAACGATTGGCGAAAATCGCTTCGTGTCTCGACCGGTCTATCGACTTCCCGCTTTGCGATGAGTTCCACGTCGGGATGTGACGACCGAACGGAGTCCAACAGCGTGCGAATGTCGGCGTCCGGCGACACCTCCACGACGAGGTGTTTCTCGCCGTGTTCGGCTCTGGCGGTCCGAACCTTCGCACCGATTTCGACGAGCAGATTCACCAGCGAGTCCGAGACGGTCAACACCAATAACCCCGCGTCGGAATGGGAGGAAACGACGTGCGACTCGTCCACGGCAGACAGCGTTTCTGCAACCTCCACGACTTCTTCCGGCGTGACCCCCTCGGTGCGTACATAGTAGAGAAACTGTCCACCGGACAGTGGAACGGTTCCTTTGAGCACGAGCGCCCCACCGGTTTGACGCGAAAGGGAAACCAGTACGGCGTCCTCGTCCGCCACGTCGAACTCCAGTTCCACGAATGAGCCAGCAGTTAGGAGTTTCTTGCTCTCGGTCGCGTTGATGGCGAACCCCACGAGTTTCCCGAGGGCTTTGAATCCGTCCGCTTCGCGCTCGCTGAAGGCATCGGTGCGATTCGCATAGACGACGAGGACGCCGTACATCGTCGGGCCGTGCGAGAGCGGAACCGCGATTCCCGAACGAATCCCTCGCTCGACTCCATCGTTCCTGAGGTCTGCTGTGAGCGCGGGTTCCTTGGAGATGTCGCGAACAACGACGCTCTCACCGGTTCGGTAGACGGTTTCCGCGGGGCGCTCCCACTCGTCGTTCACTCGCTCCCCTACCACTTCGTGGTATCCCTCGTCGTCACCAGCGGTCGCTCGCGGGACGATAGCATTCTCGACAACGTCGTAGTCGCCGACCCACGCGAACCGATAGAGGTCGGAACCCACCAGATGGTCACAGACAGTTTGCTCGACTTCCTCGCGTACCGCCGCCGAGACGAGTGCGTGAATGACTTCGCGAACGAGTTCGTTGATTCGGTTGAACGTCTTCAGTTCGTCGTGCTGTCGGCGGAGTTCACGCTCGCGTTCGCGGCGCTTGGAGAGATTTCTACCGGTTCCGACGAATCCACGAACGGTGCCATCCGCGTCGGTGACCCGCCGTGCGTTAAATTCGAACGGGATTTTTTCGCCGTCCTTCGTCAACAGCGCGGACTGTCGTGTTTCGGTTTGGTTGTCTGCAAGGACGGCGTCGATAGCCTCGAATATCGTTTCTTGGTCTTCTTCTGGGATGAAGTCTCCTGGAGTCATTCCCTCAATTTCCGAATCGTCGTAGCCCGTAAGCGTCGTCAAGCGGTCATTCCACTGTACTAGTGACCCATCGGCATCGAAGGCGTAGAATACGTCCGGGAGCGTATCGAGAACTGCTCGAACGGTTCGTTCGTCCATTACCGTTTTCATGAGTCAATCGCTAACATGGGTCGTAGCGTATCGGAAGAACAGCAACCGAGCCGCTAAAGTGTTTCTACACTGGTAATTTTTCGGAGAGAATGAGTTGTTAGTACAAAGAAAGATTACCGGTGACCCGGTCAACGAGGTCATCGTCCGCCGGGCCGACGGCGAGTGCGGTCACCGTGCCGGGGTCGAGTTGGGTGTGTCCAGCATCGCGGATGATAGCGTGTGGAAGGCCCTCCGCGCGTGCTTTTTCCGCGAGTCGGAAAATTTCCTCTTCGCCGCTCGCTTTTACGACAACTTTCTTCTGTCCGCCTCCTTTCCATTCCTTCCGTGCTTTGCGCCCCGTATCCTCGTATGCGGAAAGTGACGCGTGTGCGACCTGTGCCGCGAGTTTTCCGCGGCCCATCCCGATGTCGGTTCGCGCGACGATGGTCTGTTTCATGGGCAGTGGTGGAAGTGGTGGAGTAAAACGCTGGCTACTCAGGTCGGGATGCGTCGTTTCGACAAACAAAACATTTCCAATTTCAATTCTGTTGACTGTTTTTCGACGCCGACTAACGACCGAATCTTCTTTACTCACCCCCGCCCGTTCTACCGACATGATACTCTCCGATGTCGATATTCGCAACCGTTTGGAATCGGGGTCGCTGGTCGTCGAACCGATAGACGAACCCGACTTGCAGATTCAACCGGCGAGCATCGACCTCCGTCTCGGCGAGGAGTTCCTCGAATTTCAGCGCACGAACATCCCGTGTATCCACCCCGACAGCGAAGACGAAGTCGATAGCTACGTGGACAAAACCATCGTGGAGGATGGCGACGAGTTCATCCTCCACCCCGGCGACTTCGTTCTCGGGACGACGAAAGAGCGCGTCGAGATTCCGGCCGATTTGCTGGCGCACGTCGAAGGCAGGTCGTCGCTCGGCCGACTGGCGGTAGTCGTCCACGCGACTGCGGGCGTCGTTGACCCCGGCTATCGCGGCCAAATCACGCTCGAACTGTCGAATCTCGGTACGGCGCCCGTCGCGCTGAAACCGGACACGCGAATCTCACAGCTCATTTTCACAGAACTCAAAAACTCGGCAGAGCGACCGTACGGGTCGGAACGCGGGTCGAAGTATCAAGACCAAGACGGGCCACAGGCGTCCCGCATCGGCAGCGACCACGAGTTCGGCGGCGAGCAGAATTTCGGGGAAGACGACTCATGAAGTTCGCCGAGGAAATCGTCGTCGAGGAGTTTTTGCCCACGTTTCGCTCGATGCTCGCGGAAGATTTGCGCGAACGCGGATTGACACAGAGCGAGGTGGCCGACGCGCTCGGCATCAGCCAGAGTGCGGTGTCGAAATACGCCCACGGAGAGGTTGCACAGAACGACCGTATTCGTGACGACGAGCGCGTGAGTCGCCTCGTGGACGAAATCAGCGAGGGATTGGCGACGGGAAGCATGAGTCAGGTGCAGGCCCTCGTGGAAGTCGAAGTTCTCATTCGGCGACTGGAAGACCACGACCTCATCGCGCAGTTGCACGAAGAATCGATGCCGGAGCTGAAAGGCCACGGCGGAGATTTCAACATCCACGACCCCGAAGACGAACTTCGAGCGACGGAGCGCGTTCTCACCTCGATGCGCCGGGCGATTCGAATCGTAGAACAGACGAGCGGGTTTTCGTCGCTCATCCCCGCCGTCGGGTCGAATCTCTGTGAATGTCTCCCTGATGCAGATGCGATTGACGACGTTGCGGGGATTCCGGGCAGAATTTTCGACGTGAAAGGCCGGGCGACGATTCCGGCGGAACCCGAGTTCGGTGTCAGCGAACACGTCGCCTCCATCCTGCTCTCGGCGCGCGAAAACGGCGCTAACGCTCGCGCCGCGCTCAACATTCGGTACGACCCCGACATCATCAGCAGATTGGATGCGTTGGGCTACGAAACCGCAGAGTTCGACGCAACCTACGAGAATCTCGGCGAAACGCTCGGAGACGCGTTCGCGGAGAATCCCGATGCGGCGATTCTGTACCACACCGGAAGCTACGGCATCGAACCGATTACGTACATCCTGGGCGAGACTGCCGAAGAAACGGCGGAAATAGCGCGGAAAATCGTCTGAGTTTCGTGTTGGCCGTCTGGTGAATCGAGTCCCCCGGCTCGATTCGACTCAACTCGACTCAACTCGATTCGACTTAACTACACCGGCACTCGCTGTCCGCGTTTCACTTCCCGAACGATGTCGTGGGGAAGCATGTCGTCGCGCTCGTTTCGAAGGTCGGAAACCGCCTCGGCAAGCGCCACGAGCGCCGAAACGGCTTGAGTTTTTGTGTCGGCTTGTCCCACGGGTCGAACCGTGGTATATCGGTTGCCGATGCTGTCCTCCATTTCGAGCTTCCACTCGTCCGCACTCGTCGCACGAACCGCCTTCACTGCGATATCTCCGTTCTGATGCCGGAGTTCGATTTCGTCGCCCCGGATGGGCGACTGCTCCCATCCGGCGGGAATATCACTAGCCTTAGGCAGTGGTTGCATGCTGTATTGTTTCTGTATCGTTCTCATTTCGTTTAGTTCTTGTCTACTTACGCAGGCAGTTTATATCGTCCAACGGAACTGGCACACACAAAGTATATACCAGTCCGGTCTTACTGTTCAGTTACCTCGGGTAGGGGTACACGAGGTTATTTTTTAAGACACAGACAGCGTAGCTGTGGGTCTGTGAACCGATTCTCGTGTCCTCGTTGTTCTCGACAGGTGCTTCGAGGACGGGATATGTATTTTCGTCGCTTCCAGTCGTACTGATGACACGGTGCTCGCCCTGACGACGCATTTTCGTCGTTTCGGGAGAGCACATGTATCATATAGTAATGGAAATAATACTTTCATGTATTGAATACTCTGGCCGTTTTAGAGTAGTTTTGTCGGGAATGCTGTCTGAACGATACCGCCATAAATACCGTGTTCGGACGGTCGTTCGTTAAATTTCTAATATACCTCGCCCACAAGTTATAATACGACCGTGCATATCCAGCCCCGTCTCTTTTATCGAAACCGGTCGTAGCTGTATCCATGTCCCAGAGCAGAACCACCGCCGCCCAACAGTTCTACGGGCGGTGGGCGCGGCTCTACGACTTCCTCGCGTCGGCGACACCCGGCCTCTCCCAACTGCGTGGCCGGGTCACCGACGAACTCGGCCTCGAACCGGGCGATACGGTCGTCGAGATGGGCTGTGGCACGGGGGCGAACTTTCCGCACCTGCGGGAGCGTGTCGGCCCGGACGGAACTGTCGTCGGCGTCGATTTCACCCGCGGAATGCTCGAACAGGCCCAGTGGCGAATCGAACGCGAAGGCTGGGACAACGTCCACCTCGTGCAGGCCGACGCCGCCGCGTTCGAACTCCGCGAGGAGGTTGACGCCGTCCTCGCCACGTTCGTCGTGGGGATGCTGGACGACCCGTACACCACGGTCGATTACTGGCTGGACGGCATCAGTCCGGGTGGCGGACTCGCACTACTCGATGCGGGCCAGAGCACGCATCCCTACTCGTGGGCCGTGAATCAGGCCTTCCGCGGGTTGGTCGTCGCCTCGACGCCAGGGAGAGGGAAGAACTTCGAGGAACCCCCGTGGAACGTGCTCGACGACCGAGTCGCGGAAGCACGGCGCGCGCTGTCGGAGCGCGCCGTCGAGACGAACGACAGCGAACACGCCTTAGGTGTGGTTCGGATTACCGGCGGGCGA
The DNA here is from genome assembly GCF_900156425.1 of Haladaptatus litoreus. Lineage (GTDB taxonomy): Archaea > Halobacteriota > Halobacteria > Halobacteriales > Haladaptataceae > Haladaptatus > Haladaptatus litoreus. The sequence goes on along the minus strand of NZ_FTNO01000001.1, from coordinate 131,468 downwards.
CTGCCGGTATGAAAAAAGAGCGAAGATGTAGCGGTTAATCTATTCAGTCGTCCGCAGTCAACGAGCTTCCCTCCATTTCGACAGTCCCACCAACCTCCAACTCGTCCAGTGCGACCTGCGCCGCACGTTTACCTGATAGGAGCATCGCGCCGAAAGTCGGCCCCATTCGGGTCAGACCGTAGGTCGTCGCGGTTGCGAGGCCGGTAGCAACGAGTCCGTCGTGGACTTTTCCGGCGTGTTCGACCACCTCGTCCTCGCTCTTTGCGACCCACATCGAATCGTGACCGGGCGAGTCGTGACCCGGTGCGCCGTACTGCCCTTCCTCGGTTTTGTCCATCCCGGTGTTGTACTCCTTTGCGTGGGAAAGTCCCGGAGCATCCAGCACACCGCGCTCTTGGAGTTTCGAGACGACCACGGCGTCGTGTCCGGTTGCGTCGATAACGAGGTCGGATTCGACTGCAATTGGGTCAACACACGTGAGTTCGCGCGGGAGGGCGTGAACCGGCGTCCAGTTCATCACGACGCCGCCGACACGGTGGCCCTCGCGGACGACCACGTCAGTGAATTCGGTCATGTTCTGCATCTTCGCGCCCGCGGCGCAGGCCGATTCGATGAGGGCGGAACAGGCGTGCGGGCCGTTTGCGACGTACAATCCCTCTGCCTCGTCCGATTCCTCGTAGGGGACGCCCAACTCGTCCAAGACGGCCTGCGAAGGGTCACGAACCGTGACCTTGTTCATCAGAAATCCGCCGAGCCAGAACCCGCCGCCGAGGTAGTTGTTCTTCTCCACGACCATCGTCTGGACACCGCGTTCCGCGAGTTCCTTCGCGGCGACCAGTCCGGACGGGCCGCCGCCGACGATGATGACCTCGCTCTCGGAAAACTCGGTGAACTCCTCACTCCACGCTGTGCCGATTGCTCGGGTAACTTCCGCCTCGCTAACGTCCGCGAATCCGTCGAAGTCGTGCATACCACCTAGTAATATTACTAAGTTATTGAAAACCGTTTCCCTCTGTTGATGGGACGAAGACGGCGAACGAAACTAGGCTGTTCGACATTTTTTACCTCGCAGCTACAGTTCGATAGAGAACCTCCAAACACTGACAGGACGGAGTATTTATTTGCGTCAACGTCCATCCTCCCCGAAATGACGACTACGAGACGGTGTCCTGACTGTGGTGTAGGAATGGAAGAGATGAAGATGCGGACGACCGATGGATTCAAGCTTCAGCTCGTGACGGACGAACCAAAGTCGGGGATATTCGGAGGACTCGGAGCGAAAGAGAAAATCAAGCCAACCGTGGTTGTCTGTCCAGAGTGCGGACTCATCCGTCAGTATGCAGACCGATAGCCGGCTAAAGACATCTCGCAGAAAATAATGGCTGTTTCAACAGCATATACTTTCAGTCGTACTGCGGCACGCGCCCCGACGAATCACTACCCTCTACGAAGGGAAGCGACAGCAGTTCAGCGGAAGCGTCTTTGCCGTCGATGCGGACTGTCAGTTCGGAATCCATCGCTACGTCGTAGTTTACGAGTGCCATCGCAATCGGTTCGTCGCGGGACGGACTGTCGATTGCGCGGGTGACTTCGCCGACGACTTCGTCGCCGTCGAAGACCGCCGCGCCCTGTTCGGGAACCGATTCGGGGAGCAGTCCGGCGAGTTTACGACTCGGTTGTCCGCGGTTTTCGACGCGCGAGACGACTTCCTGTCCGACGAAACAGCCCTTCTCGAAGTCGAGCGCGTTGCGAATCCCGAGAACGTTCGGAATTTCGCCCTCCAATTCGAACTCGAACAGCGGCGTCCCGGCCTCCAACGTCAGCGATTCCCACGTCTTCCTGCCGAACGGCGCGGCGTTCATGCCGTGCGTAATCAGCGCGTCGAAAACGAGTTCGACGTTCGGGCGCGGGCGACCGATTTCGTCCTCGGTTTCGCCGGTCGTGCAGATGACTTCGTACCCCTCTTCTCCAGTCGGCGCGTCGGTTCGGATAACTGTCACACCCACGTCGGCCATCTTCCCGCGAACGAACGTCAGTTGTTCGTCAGGGGTGCTGACGTTGTTCAGCACGCTGGCGACTTTTTCAGTGGCATGGGGGCCGTGGACGCCGAAGACGGCAAACTGGTCGGTCGCAACCGTGATTTCCACGTCCTGAATGAACACCTTCTCGCGCCACTCCTCGGCCAGTGGAGTTGCCTTGCCGGGCGGGGTAAAGAGGAGGAGTTTGTCGTCCGTCGTGTAGACGTACATGTCCATCTCGATTTTCCCCTGCGGGTCGAGGAGCAGGGCGTAGGTTCCTTCGCCGTCTTCCCTCGGAATCCGGTTCGAAACGACGTTATCGACGTATTCGATTCGGTCGTCACCCGTGACGACCACGACGCCATACGGCATTTCCGTGAGTCCGACGCCGTTTCTGACCGCTTTGTGCGTGCGCTCCGGTCGTCCGTAATCGCGCGGCACCCGTCGGTTGCCAACCGAGCAGAACGTCGCCCCGTGGTCGGCGTGCAGGTCTTCTACGTGCATGGTCGTAGTCGTCGCCGTGGCCGGGTAAAAACGTCGGATGTGTTCGGATTAGAGCGGTAGTCGGTCGATGATGCGGTCAACGATGGTCGGTTCGTCGCCTTCTTCCTCCGGGTCGGGAATGACGCGCTCGTCGGGTTTGATGAGGGTTCTCCTGTCTTCTTTCTCGGCGTCGATGAGGCCGTCCTCTTTGAGGTTGCCCAGTGCGTCCTCCAAATCGTCAATATCGACATCAACCTGCGTCCGAAGTTCGAACACCGTCATCCCTTCCTCGTGCCGGTCTACGAGGGCGTCGAGTACCCGGACTTCGATGTCCGTGCGGCGTCGATACTCCCGCTTGGCCTTCATATCTGTCTCTATGTCACCCCGGGTTTTAGCCTTACCTGCGATTCGAGTCGATGGCAAATTGTATCGTTATTTCTCACCGACTTCCGCACTGGCGTCACGCAGCAACCCATCCAAAATTTCGGGCGTCGTCGGATGATACGCGCGGTCTGGAACGTCGCGAACGTCCATTTTCGATTCGACGATTACCTGCATCGTTTTCGCCATCACGTCGGCGTGATAGTGGAGTCCCTGATAGCCCAGAACCGTGCCGTCGTCCGCGTCCACGACGAGTTTTGCGAGTCCTTCGACGGCCTGTTTCGTTTTGAACACGCCGTCGTCGCTAGCCTGCCGTGAGACCGCAACGTAGTTGCGTCCTTCTTCCTGTGCCGCCTCCTCAGAAAGTCCAACGCGGGCGAACGGATACACGCCAGTTGCCGAGAAGATGACGTGGTGATGAACGTTTTCGTAGGTTTCGAGTTCCGCTCCGCGAGCGTGCGCGAGGATGTTTTCGGCGGCTTTGAAGCCCTGCTCTTTGGCGATGTGGAGAATCGGTTCCTTGCCGTTTACGTCCCCGACGACGAACGTTCTGGGGTCGTCGCAGGACTGCATCGTGTCCCCGACCCACTCTGCTTTGGGTTCGAGATTCGTGTTCTCCAAGCCGAGTCCGTCGAGGTTGGGTCGTCGGCCCGTGAACAAAAACAACTGGTCGGCCTCGATAGCCCGCTCGTCGCCGTCCTGTTCGACATGAAGCCGAAGTCCGTTTTCCGCGGATTCGACTCGTTTCTCGTCCGTCTTGGTCAGAATTTCGACGCCGAAATGGTCGCGGTAGATGTCGAGCAGTTCGTCGCCGAACGCCGGGTCGGCCTCGTCCAGCGGTCGCTCGTCGTGTTCGATGACGGTGATGTCCATCCCCGCCGCCTCAGTGAGGTAGGGTACGAGTTCCAGACCGACGTAGCCGAACCCCATCACGACGCCCGAGTCGGGGAACTGAGTCGTGTCCAGCACGTCCGCGCTGGTCATGAACTCCACGTCCTCGATTCCGGGCAATTCGGGCACGTTCACGACCGACCCGGTGGCGATGACGACGTAGTCCGCTTCGATTTGTTCGTTCCCGATTCGAATCGTGTGGTCGTCCACGAACCGGGCGGAGTCGTGGTAAAATTCGACGTTTTCGCGTTCCGCGAGATCGTGAACCGCGGCGCGGCGGTGTTCCGCAAAGCTGTAGATGTGTTCGTCCTTGATGTTCACGACCGATTGCAAATCCACCTCCGGCGTTTCGGACAGTCGCTGGTCGTGCCGAGCGTGAAACTTGTGTGCCGAGGCCGACAGCACCTCTTTGGAGGGCATGCATCCCCGGAGGATACACAAGCCGCCGCCGGGTTCGCCGTCGTCTATGAGGGTGAGTTCGACATTTGGGTCGTCCGCAAGGTCGTTTGCGACTGCGACCCCCGCGCTTCCATACGCGCCGATTATTGCGACATGAATGGTCATATGGGAGTATCGAAGATTGCCGAGGCATTATGATTTGAGGTGCCGGTCTCGATGGTGGGTAGATTCTCTCGATTGGTTCGTTGAAGTGGAGCAAAAGGATAAGTGAAGACTTGGTGCTGAAGAGTTTGCGGAAGTTTAGTGCTAGGCAGTCACGACTCCACTGAAAACCGCCACAGCACCGTAACCGTCCACGAACCTCCCCAACCGATTCGCTTACTCGCTGTCGCTCGTTCACTCATCCACCGTCGGAGACGAGCTCCGACGAGCCGTTCGCTCGCTCCTTCGACACTCACGAAGACCTCGCGCGCTAATCGGCAGACCCTCGGAAGTGAACTCCTCGGGCCTGCCGACGCACGTGCCACGAGGTTTGCGGCGAATGGAGAACTGTGACCAACCATATGGCGCGCGCTGGTACGAGGCAGAGGACCTCACGTCCGAAGGCTCGTGCTGACAGCGTGCGAGGGATGAGCATCGGAGCGACCGAAGGGAGCGAGAAGCGCAGTCGGTTGGGGAGGCGTGTGGGTGGATGCGGTGCGGAGGCGGTCATTTGTTGTCGTGATTACCTAGGACAAAATCGACAACTCGTCAAAGCACAGGCTACGCAAACACACGAAAACCCCGCCAAAAACGCTATCTCGAAATTTCGCTCACGTCGGAAGCAACAACCCGCTCGACCTCCTCTCGCGTCACCACGGCCACGTCGCCGGGAATCGTGCGTTTGAGCGCCGCAGTGGCGGAACCGTATTCGAGTGCAGTTTGTACGTCCTCCTCGTCCAGTCGGCAGGCGAGAAACGCGCCGACGAAGGCATCCCCGGTGCCAATCGGGTCAACCGTCTCGGTGTCGAAGGCGGACTGCTCGAAAATCTCGCCGTCGTGGAACGCCAGCGCGCCCGCGGAACCTCGGGTGACGACGACGGTTTCGAAGTCCCAGTCGGCGGCGAGTCCGCGCGCGATTTCCTCGGCGTCGCCGGAGCGTCCGAGCACGTCGCGCGCGTCGCGCTCCGCCGTCACGAGCAGGTCGATTGCCGGGAAGAGGTCGGTCAGGCTCTCGCGAGCCTCGGCGGGCGACCAGAGTTTCGAACGATAGTTCACGTCGAAAGCTGTCGTCGTTCCGGTAGCCTGTGCATCCCGGAGCACCTCGCCGACGGTCGATTCGAGGGTCGAAGAGAGGGCGGGCGTGATACCGGAGGTGTAGAAGAGTTTCGCGTCTCGAATCGAACCCAGTGGGAGGTCGTCGAGTTCGGTCGTGGTCACCGCAGCGTCTGCCCGGTCGTAAATGACGTTGGTTCCGCGCGGGTCGGTGCCGTGTTCGAGGTAGTAGGTTCCCTGTCGGCCGTCGTCAGTCCACGCAATTTCGGTGTCGATGCCGTACTGTCTGAGTCCGGCGACGACCCGCCGACCGAGAGGCGAATCGGGGAGTTTCGACGCCCACATCGTTTCCGCACCGAGGCGATGTGCTGCGATGGCGACGTTGCTTTCCGCGCCCGCGGCCCGGAGTTCGAGGGTCGAAGTACTCTCGATTCGCTCACTGTTCGGTGGTGAGAGGCGCAGCATCGTCTCGCCAAACGTCACGAGGTCGGTCATGTGCGCGACAAGGTTGGCGGAACGCATAGTTCACCCGGTAAGTCGATAGTAGTGGAGCGCGTGGAGAGAGGATGGCAAGTAAAGGAGAGAAGACTGCAGGTAAAATGAGAAGTGTCAAAAAGAATAATGTTTGTTAGCTAACTACATACAAGCGGCGAAGAGGGGAATGACAAAGCGAGAATCGAAACGACCACAAAATTCGAAATCCGAAGTGTTCGAGAGCGACCTCTGTGACGCTCTTCCCGACGTTTTCTACGCAATCGACAGCGATTTTCGGCTCCAGAAGTGGAACGACCGGTTGCCGAAGCGAACCGGCTACACCGACGACGAACTCGCCGAGATGAGTCCGCGAGCGCTCGTCCCTGAGGACGAGCGCCCGATTTTAGAGAAAGCGACCCGGGCAGTGCTGGAACGCGGCGAAACCCAAACCGTCGAATCGCATCTGTTGACCGAGGACGGCCAGCGGATTCCACACGAGTTCAACGGGTCACCCATCACGGACGAGAGCGGAACCGTCGTCGGACTCGCGGGAACGGCCCGAAACATCGCGGAGCGAAAGCGACGAGAAAACGAACGCAAGCAGTACGAAACCCTGTTCGAGACGATTAACGACGGCGTGTTCGTTCTGGATGCAGACCTTCGATACACCGCGGTCAACGACGCGTTCGCGGCGATGGCTGGGTACGAGCGCGACCAGTTGCTCGACCTGCACGCTTCGGTTCTGAGCACCGAGGAGGATTTCGAACGAGGCGAACAGTTGGCGCTCGAAATAGCGAACGGCGAGCGAGACGTGGCGGCGCTAGAATCAGAATTAGTCAGAAAAGATGGGACACTGCTGCCAGTCGAAACGCGGTTTACGTTCCTGCAAGCCGACGACGCCGAAACCGTCGTCGGCGTCGTTCGTGACGTTAGCAAGCGAAAGCGCCGCGAGCGAACGCTCCGCAAGCACCGTGACGAACTGGAGACATTAAACCACATCAACGTCGTCATCCGCGAACTCGTCTGGGCGCTCGTTTCGGCGGCGACGCGGGAAGAAGTCGAACGAACAGTGTGCGACTACCTCGCCGACTCCGACCTCTACCGGTTCGCGTGGATTGGCGAACGGGACAGAGATACCGGTGGTGTCACCGTTAGAACGGAGGCCGGAATCGACGACGGTGCGCGGGAACTGTTCGAAACGGTGGACACGAAAAACGACTGGGAACGCCCGGCCAGCGAAGTGCTCCACTCCGGGGAGCTAACCGTCATCAACGACATCGAATCCGACGAGCGATTTCCGGCGTCGATACGGCAAAACATCACCGACAGCGCGGTTCGCTCCGGAATCGCGCTTCCGTTCTCGCACGGCCAAACGGTCTACGGCGTCCTCGTCGTCTACGCCACCCGCACCAACGCCTTCAGCGAGCGCGAGGCGAAAGGGTTCGAAGCCCTCGGCGAACTCGTCGGGTTCGTCATCGACGCCGTCGAGAGCAAACGACTGCTCTTTGCGGACAGAGTCGTGGAATTGGAGTTTCGCGTGACGGATGACACGTCATTTTTTGTCGGGGTATCGAAAGACGAGGCGACTATCACGCTCGAAGAGGTGATTCCGGGAAAAAACGGCGCGCTTCTCGAATACGTTCGTATCGACGGGATTCCGGCGGAAGACGTACTCAAGCGTGCAACCGAATCCGACGCGATTCGTCGGATTCGGCAGGTAGACGGAACCCTGTTCGAACTGGTGATAACCGAAGCCTCGCCGGTTCTCACGCTGGCCGAACGAGGTGCGTCGGTTTCAGAGGCGATTGCCGAAAACGGTACCGCGCGAATCGTGACTGAACTCCCTGCCGATGCGGACGTGCGGAGTGTCGTCGAAACGCTCGAAACGGCGTTTCCAGCAACCGAGTTGGTCGGAAAACACGAGCGAAAGCAGCCCGCGAGGGCGGTTCACGACTTTCGGGAGGAACTCGAAGACGACCTCACGGAGCGCCAGTTAGCCATCCTCCGGGCGGCGTACACGGCGGGCTACTTCGATTGGCCGCGCGCCAGCACCGCCGAGGACGTTGCAGAGGCACTCGGCATCTCGGCGCCAACGCTTCATCAACATCTGCGAAAAGCGGAAGCGAAGGTGTTCAGTTCGTTTTTGGCGGAGTGATTACCACGGGGCGAAATCCGGGTCGACTTCACGACTCGTGCGGTCGATGCCGTCGATTTTCGCCACGTCCTCGTCGTCCAGTTCGAGGTCGAGGGCGGCGAAGTTGTCCTCGATGTGGTCTTCGCCCGTTGCCTTCGGAATGACTGCGACGTTCTCTTTCTGCGTCAACCACGCGAGGCTGACCTGCGCTTCGCTGGCGCCGTGCTTTTCGGCGATTTCGTTCAGTTCCGGCACGTCGAACACCTCGCCGCGGGCGAGCGGCGAGTAGGCGACGAGTTGGACATCGTTTTCGACCGCGTACTCGTGGAGTTCGTCCTGCTGAAGCAGGGGATGCATCTCGACTTGATTGGCGAAGACGGGCGCGTCGAGAATCTCCTGTGCTTCGTCCAGATGCTCGGGTTCGAAGTTGCTCACGCCGACGTGTTCGATTTTCCCCTCGTCGTACAACTGGTCGAAGGCCGCGAGGGTTTCTTCGGGGTCGTACTCGCGGGCGGGCCAGTGGACGTAAAGCAGGTCTACGTAGTCCGTCCCGAGTTTGTCGAGGCTGTTTTGGGTCGTTTCCAGTACGTCGTCGTGCTCTAAGTTGTCAATCCAGACCTTCGTGGCGAGGAAGAAATCTTCGCGGTCTACGGACGACTCTTCGATTCCTTCGCCGACGTACTCCTCGTTGTCGTAGGCTTGCGCCGTGTCGATATGCTCGTAACCGAGGTCGAGGGCGTATTTCACGCTGTGTGCGCAGTCCTCGCCGTCGGTGTTCTGCCACGTTCCGAGTCCGAGTTTCGGAATGCCGTCGCTAACGTCGTATGACATCGTGTTTACAGCAAGGACGAGCAATACAAAAGCGGTTGTGGCGGCGGAAATTTCGGCAGGGTTCGAAACCAATAGCCTGAAGCTGAGTTTGTGGAATCGGGAGATATTGTCAACCGAATCAGAGTAGGTTTGGAGATAGCAAGTCACGACTATTCACGCTAAGAGGGAACAAGAAGTGAAGATTGTTAGTGACAAGTCACGACAACACATGACCGCACCCGCCCACACCCTCCCCAACCGATTCCTTCACTCGCTGTCGCTCGTTTCAGTCATCCACCATCAGAGGCAAGCGCTGATGAGCCATTCGCTCGCTCCTCCGTCGCTCACGAAGACCTCGCGCGGCTTCAGTGCAGAGCCTCGGACGTGAAGTCCTCGGCCCCGCACCAGCGCGCGCCATATCGCTTGACTGGCCAGTTGAAAGGTAGCGCCAGCGCGAATCGCGCGAGAGGTGAGCGAAGCGAACACCGAGCGCACTCCCGCGCTGGCGGGGAGGAGTGGGGAGACTGCGGTGGCGGGCCTTGGTGTCCTCGTGAGCGACGGAGGAGCGAACGAGGGCTTGTCAGAGCTTACTCTGACAGTGGATGAAGGGCGAGCGACCGGAGGGAGAGAGGGCCGGAGAAAATCATAGATTTTCACGGGTGAGCAAACGCAAAGTGTTTGCGAGCCACGGAAAGCCGGCGGTTTTCCGGTGCCTCGGAAGATCAAAGCTCTTCCGGTGGCTTCGTTTGTTGTCGGCAACTGTTTTTCACCACCTCACCCACAGTCGTTCTCTGCGAATCGGTTCAAACTCTTACAGTCGCCAAACTACACCACAACGAAACCGTCCCTTTCGCAGTACTTAACCCGATACCAACAGACACCTCGGGTATGCGAATCGCACTCTTGGGCGGGACTGGCGACATCGGACAGGGACTGGCGCTCCGCTGGGCGTTCGACACCGACCACGAGGTCGTTATCGGGTCGCGCGACCCGGAAAAGGCACGGACGAAGGCCGACGAGTACGAAACCGAACTCGAAAGCATGAGCGTCTCGCGCTCGATTAACGGCTTCGCCAACGAGATGGCCGCCGAACGCGCGGACGTCGTAGTGCTGGCGGTACCGCCGTTCCACATCCGCGACACGATTGAGTCGGTGGCAGACCGACTGGGCGACGTGGATGTGTTGGTGACGCCTGCAGTCGGGATGAACCGCGAGGAGGACGGATTCCACTACAAACCGCCGAAAGCGGGGAGCGTGACGGAACTGGTGGCGGAAACTGCACCCGAGGATGTCCCGGTCGTTGGCGCGTTCCACGGCCTGTCGGCGGGGCGACTGGCCGACCTCGAAGCCGAACTGTCACAGGACACGCTCCTCGTGGGCGACGACGAGGACGCGAAGGAGACGGTCAAACTGCTCGCCGACGGAATCGAGGGACTTCGCCCGCTGGACGCCGGTGGTCTGGCAAACAGCGCGGAAGTCGAGAGCATGACGCCGCTGCTCATCAACCTCGCGATGAACAACGAAGGACTGCACGACGTGGGCGTCAGGTTCGAATAGCGCACCGTCGCCGATTCAACTGACGCAGTCGCTCGGGAAGTAGCGAACCGAAAAACGTTGGTTGTTGGTTGTCGGGTGCCGATTTTCGACTTACGCGCCTGCTTCTTCGAGGACTCGCTCCAAGTCGTCGCGCTGGGTGACGCCGACGAATCGTTCGACGACGCCCTCATCGTCTTCGATGACGATGGTCGGAATCGAACGCACTTGATATTCGTTGGCAACGTCCTGATGCTCGTCTACGTCCACTTTCTCGAACTCGACGTCTCCCCAGTCTTCTTCGAGGTCGTCGAGAATCGGGTCTTGCGTCTTACACGGGCCACACCAATCTGCGTAGAAGTCGAGTAACTTGACGGTCATCGTTTCTCTGTCGAGATTCCGTCGCCGCGTGCATAAGGGTTTCTCACTCTGCCAACTCTGCCGACTGTTTTCACGGTGGCCACGCACATCGACGGTGCGACTCGTACCGATTCTATCGACCGATTGTGACACAGTTATTCGTCCAGTAGCGCCGCCACATCATGGAGCGTCTTCACCTCGTAAGTCGGGTCTGTCGAGAGGCTCACATCGCGGCAGTGTGCGCGGCGGACGAACACGGAATCCATATCCGCACGGTGGGCCGCGACCACGTCACTTTCGCTGTCGCCGACGTAGAGGGCGGATTCGGCTCCGAGGTCAGCGAGTGCTTTATCGAGATAATGCGGGTTCGGTTTCTTCAATCGGAGGCTTTCGATGGTTTTGGGGCGGCCGTAGTAGGTGTCGAACAGAGAGTGCAGTTCGAAGAACTCCAAGACGAACTCGATAGTGCTGTGGTGGTTGTTGCTGACGAGACCACAGGAGCTTGTGAGGTCGGAAAGCCCCGAAAGTGCCGAAACGTCGTCGTAGCAGGTTCGAGCGCCTGCCCTGAATTTTTCCAGTTGTGATTGCTCGTCGTGGTGTTCGCGCGCCGCCCAGAACGATTCCGGGTCGAGGTCGTAGGCCGTACAGAGTTCGTAAAGTCCATCGACGGTGACGCCGCCGACGACTGCATCGAGATGGGTTCGGTCTGCGTCCGCAACCCCTACCGCTTCAAACGCGGTTCGCGTGGCCTCGGATTGCGTGTCGTATGCGGGTGGTTCGACGAGGACGCCGTCATTGTCGAAGATGACTGCGTCGTATTCGGTCATTTGCTATCATCTCGGTTCGTCCAGTCAAATTTCGACATCCAGAGTGGCCGATTAGTTGTCTCAATTGATAGTCCTTGGTGGTATTTGCCGAAGCGGAGAGCAGAGGGAACAACAAATCACTCAGTCGATTTCGGCGAGTCGTCGCTCCATCTCCCCTTCCATCCACGCCGCGAGTTCCTCGGGCGACTCATCGAGGAAGTCCGCCCATTTGTCGAAGACGCCGGAATGACCGAGGAACCGAACCGCCGCATACACCGGACGGCGGGCTTCGAATCCCGGCGGAAATTCGCCTGCTCGCTCGCGATAGCCGTCGTAGAACGCGGAGACGAGTTCTTCGGGAGCGTCGGCGCGGAGCGACCCGAACTGTAAATTTTGGGTGCGATAGATTTCCCGAACCGGGTCGCCGACGTGCGCAATTTCCCAGTCGAGGAAGCCAATTCCAGCGTCGGTGCCGAAGCAGTTTGGCTGAGCAGGGTCGCCGTGAAGGAGTGCGGCGGGTGCCTCGTCCAACAGTTCACGATTCGCTTCGACGGCTGAAACCACCGCATCGAAATGGTGGTCGAACCGGTTCGAGGAGGCAAGTTCCCGTAGTTCGTGAACCGTGTCGATGAGAACGTCCGTCCATAGCCCGGTTTCGAGTTCGAGGGTGGTCGCATTGCCACCGACGACGTGGCCGTGGTTTTTCGAAGCGAAGCGAGTGAACTGTCGCGAGCGATTTCCCGACTTGACGAGCGAGCGCGGCCCGGCGGGTCGCGCTCGCATCCGACCACAGGTGGATGAAGTTTTGCCCGGATACCGGTGCAGTAGCGAGATACGGTACGTCGCCGCCGGTATCGGCGGCGACAACTTTCGGCACTGACACCGAGCAGTTTTCCCGAACGTAGTCGATGACCGCTCGCTCGCGGGCGATTCGGCTTCCGTCACCCTCGTTCGACATCTTCAGGAAGATGCTCGCACCGTCGGCGAAGTCGATGCCGACGGTTCGATTCTGGTCGTTCCACGACGGACCGGAAGACTTCACCTCGGCAACCTCGCGGTCGGGGAACGCGCGGGAGAGCACCGACGCGATTTGCTCGTCCATGGAACGATGTCGTGCGTCCCCGATAAAGAAATACCGATGACATTTTAGCGAGGCCGAACGGGAGCGGAGGCCGGTTTCGTCCGCAGTCCACCGAACGACAACCGTTGCGAAAGGTTTACCCGGGACGCTATCGGAACCGAACGTATGAGCAGTGGTCAAAACTCCGGCGGACTGATGTCCAGCGCCGGACTCGTGCGATATTTCGATGCGGAAGACCGAAACGCGGTTCGAATCAACCCGAAAAGCGTCTTCGCGTTCGGCATCCTCTTCGGCATCCTCATCATGGTGCTGAACGTCCTCGCAATCTAAACGAGTCCCTTTTGCCGACGTGTTTCTAACTCCCGGTATGAGTCTCAACGCTGGCGTTATCGCCGTCCAAGGCGACGTGAGCGAACACGCCGATGCGATTCGGCAGGCTGCCACTGCTCACGGCGAGACGGCCGACGTCACCGAAATCCGCCAGTCCGGCATCGTCCCGGATTGTGACCTACTCTGCATGCCCGGTGGCGAATCCACCGCCATCTCGCGCTTGCTCCAGTCGGAGGAAATCGCCCCCGAAATACAGGTGCACGTCGAGGCTGGAAAACCGGTTCTCGCAACCTGTGCCGGGCTTATCGTGGCCGCCGCAGACGCCGGAGACGACCGCGTGGAAAACCTCGGTCTGCTGGACGTGACGGTCGAACGCAACGCCTTCGGACGCCAGAAGGACAGTTTCGAGGCCCCGCTTTCCGTGACCGGTCTCTCAGAACCATTCCCGTCCGTGTTCATCCGGGCACCGCTCATCAGCGAAGTTGGGGATGCCGAAGTGCTTGCAGAATGGGACGGCAGACCCGTCGCGGTGCGGGACGGTCCCGTCGTCGGAACCTCTTTCCATCCGGAACTGACGCCGGACAGTCGGATTCACGGGCTTGCATTTTTCGGCGACTGACGGCCGACCCTGCACCCCAGTGAGCAAGAGTTTTTGGCGCTGGGTCGCTTCGGTTGGGCCATGGACGTTTCAATCGACGCGGTGCGCGTCGCCGCGACCGGGGATGGACCGCTCCCGGTCGTCGTGCTCGCGCCGAACGACGGCGACGACGTACTTCCTATTTTCATTCGATTCGAAGAGGGTATCAGCATCGCCCGGGGGATGGAAGCCGAGGACATCGGGCGACCGCTGACCCACGACCTCTTGCTCGACGTGATGGAGGAACTCGGCGGCCGCGTGGAACGCGTCGTCGTCAGCGAACTCGACGACAGCACCTACATCGCCGAACTTCACATTCAGACCCCACGAGGGCACGAAGTCGTCGACGCCCGACCGAGCGATTCGCTGGCGCTCGCATCGCGCACCAACGCGCCCATCGAAGTCGCGGACGAGGTGTTCCACCACGGCCAGCAGGAGCGCGAGCAGTTCGACGAACTGCAGGACATCAGAGAAGTTGCGCAGATGGGAGCGCAATAGAGCCATGGACGACGTACTAGGCGACCTTTTCGACGTTATCGAGGACAGAAAGGAAACGCTCCCCGAGGACTCCTACACCGCATCGCTGTTCACCCACGAGAAGGGCCAGAACGCCGTCCTCGAAAAACTCGGCGAGGAGACGACGGAACTCGTCCTCGCCGCGAAGGACGACGATTACCAAGAAATCGCACACGAGAGCGCCGACATCGTGTATCACCTGTTGGTGTTGCTGGCCATGAAGGACATGGATTTGGACGATTTGCGGTCTGAGTTGGCAGAGCGGCGATAAGGGTAGGAGTGGGGGAGTTCTGGGGTTTGCTGTTTTTGTAGGAGTGCAGTCATTCATCGGGTTTAAACGAGGAGTGGTATCTGATGGTTTTCAGACAACGATGTCGGGTTATCACGACTCCAATGAAACCGCAACCGCCCACACTCTCCCCAACCGACTGCGCTTCTCGGCCAGAGGCCTGCGATGCCTGCGGGCCACGGTCGCAGGTCAGCGAGTCGCTTTGCGTCTCGCAAGCCTCATCCCTCGCGCGAAAATTGGCAGGCCCTCGGACTCTTCGTCCGAGGGCCTGCCGACGCACGCGCCACAGTGTTTGTGTCGAATAGAAAGCCCGAATATTCCATTTGGCGCGTGAAGGCGAACCTGCCGGTTCGCCCGCGCGAGGTCTTCCAAGCAGAGTTCTCGTGAGCGAAGCGAACGAGAGCAGGGAAGAGTTTGCCTCTTTCCGTGTGAGTAGGAACGTCTTCCGGTGGACGACCGTAGGGAGTCAGCTGGGGAGGGTGTGGGCGGAGGCGGTTGCGGTCACATGTTGTCGTAACTTGCTCACAGCACAGACACACAAATAGTTCAATCTGCCTACGACACCAATACAAAATCAACTCATTCCACCTATCACACAGATACAAAATCAGCACATAAACCCCGTTTTCACTCCTGTCGCTCGAACCGATGCCGGTAGACCGTCGCGTCGTCGTCCCATTCGAAGTGGTCGTGGGCGTGATTCAGACGCTCCCGGTAGGCGTCCAAATCCTCCGACCCCTCGGCCTGCGCATCTTCGTCGGTCAAATCGCCGAGTTTTCGCTCAGTCACTTCGACCACTTCGAACGTCTCGCCGGAAATGTCGAACGTATCGCCCTCGTCTGCGTACTGGTCGCCGCGGTGCAACTGCGAGACGCGTCCGGAGGCGACTGCCTGTTGGATGTGCTCTGCGGGAAGAACGGTGTCGGCGTCGATTTCGGCCATACCGGCTATTCGTCCTGCGGACAAAAATACTCTAACTTTTCAACAGCGACCCGACCATTCCGCCGAGCGCGCTGTCGAGCGCCATGATGAACGCCACGAGGAGCGCGGCGGCGAAGATACCGATGCCGCCGAACAGCGACCCGACGGGGCCGCCCGCCAGTCCGCCGACGACGGTTCCTGCGAGGCCCAAAAAGAGGGCGACGACGATTCCGCCGAGCGCCCCTGCGAGCAGGCCGTGCCAGAAGCCACTGCCCAACCCACCGCCTGCAACGTAGCCCGCAGCGAATCCGCCGATGAGTCCGGCACCGATGTGGCCGATTCCGGGGACAGCGAACGCGACGACGCCCGCGATAACCGAGACGACGAAGCCGACGAAAACTGCGTACCAATTAGTCATACCGTATTCAGTACGCATCGGGAGCGCAAAAGCCTCCCGCCGGAATGAATCGAACGCGAAGTGGAGTTGAACGAGAATCGAAGTCGAACACAAAACGGAGTCGAACGACGCTATGGACGCCCTTTTAAGCAGGGAGTCCATACGACTGACTATGATTTTCGAGACCCTGCCGACGACGCCCACGTCGGAGGAACTCATCGACAAGGCATTTTCGCGGGCGGCACGGGCGGGGCGGGCCAAAAGCGGCATCCAAGCCCAGCAGTCCATGCTCCAGACCGCCTCGAACGTGCTTTCGGATAACCTGCAGAACGTCGTCACCGAATGGCCGGACTTCCGCGAGGTAGACCCCTTCTACTACGAACTCGCGGACGCCGTGGTAGAGGTGGACGAGATTCGAAAGAGCCTGTCGGAAATCCAGTGGGCCTCACGAAAGACGAAAGAAATCGGCCGCGAGTACCAAGGCAAACTCCGCGGCGACATCAACTACACGCGAAAAGTTCGCAAGCAAGGGTTCGCCCGCCTCGCGGACATCGTGGAGGAAGTCGAGGACGATTTAGACCGCGTCGGTGCCGCACGGAACGACCTGCGGAAACTTCCCGACATCAACCCGGACGACCCGACCGTGGTCGTTGCGGGCTACCCCAACGTGGGGAAATCCTCGTTCGTCAACGACGTGACTCACGCGCGGAACGAAATCGCGAAGTATCCCTTCACGACGAAAAGCGTTCGCGTCGGCCACTTCGAGCGCGACCACATCCGCTACCAAATCGTGGACACGCCCGGCCTCCTTGACCGACCGGAGGACGAACGAAACGCCATCGAAAAACAGGCGGTGTCGGCGCTGACCCACGTCGCTGACTGCATCCTGTTCATGGTGGACGCCAGCGCGTACTGTGGCTACCCGCTGGACGCACAGCTCGAACTCCGCGATTCGGTGGAAGCACAGTTCGGCGACGTGCCGGTGCTCACGGTGTGCAACAAAGCAGACCTCTCGACCGACGTGGAGGCAGACCTGTACATGAGCATCGAGGAAGACGACAACGTCACCGAAACCCTCGATGCCGCTGTGGAGGCCATCGCCTACGAACCTGAACTGCCGTTCGACGGCTAATCTGGCGCAAGTCGAGAGTTGGGAGAAGCGACCTGATACTCCTGAAACCGAACCCGAACTTCCGGCTTTTCTCCCGTTCGACTGGCAACCTGCCGTTGAATATCGGCTGCGACGGCCGGATACGTTCTGTTCGATGATTTGCTAAGCGTGACCGAAACGGTTCGAGCAGAATCAAGCGGCCGACCGTCGTACTGGGTTCTGACTGCGACGACTTCCAACCCGTCGTACGCCGGTCGGTCGATGACCTCCTCGACGCTCGTCGTCGCCTCGCGTTCGAACGAGAGTTGGACGAACGTTCCTGCCAGAACACCTGTCACCACGAGGACAAGCAGAGCCAACGCGATGAACCGCGGAAGCGTCCACGACGGATGGTTCTCACCCGCATCCGACCCTGAATCGTGGTCGTCCGACTGGTAGCCGAGATACCGAAGCGTGACGATGACGGCAACGTTGATGAAAATGAGCGTCATCGTCAACAGGACGGCCGAACCAAGGGCGACGATGAGCGCACCCCAGACGAGGGCGATGCCGACCGTCGCGGCGGCGGGAAGCAGTGCCGCGGCAATCATCACACCGACGAGCGCTGTCGGCCCTTTCGTCGTGAGCGCGAAGGCGGCGGCAGACCCCGCGCCAAGACCGATGGCGACCGTAATCAGCGTCGGTGCGAGGCGGACGCTCACCAACTCTATCGAGGAGATTGCAAGCCCTGCCGGGGCGAATCCGGTCACGCGAAGAAATAAACTGAACATTGCCGCCGTGACGATGGCAACGACGAGGCCGACGACCTGCAGTTGAACGCTGTCAGAGATCATTTTTCGGTCGTCGGTGACGACGCCGACGCCGGTCGTGAGAACCGGCCCGACCAGCGGGGCGATGACCATCGACCCGACGATGACGGCGGGCGAATCGACGAGCAATCCTCCGGCGGCGATAACCGCGGATAGGGCCACCAGCCAGACGAACGAGTACAAATCGTAGGACATGTCCCGCGATTTCGACCGGAGTTCGGACGTCGCAAGCGGGGAGAAGTCGCTCGCGTATCGGTTTTGCAGTCGCTCCATCGTCCCCGTCCTCGCGGTTTCCGCGGAACCGACGACGACGTACGACTCCTCGTCCAGTCCCACCTCGCGGAGCGAGTCGAGAACGTCGTTGACGCCGTCAGTAGGGAGTGGAAATTCCACCAGCGTTCCGCCGGTTGCGGCGCTCGATGCGGTGGTGGTGACGTAATCGACCTCGCGGTCTTGGAGCACCTCGAAAACCGCTTCTTTCTGTTCCTCCGAGACGAAAACGTGAACCAGACGCACGAACGCACAACAAGACGGCGAAGCAAAAGCGTTCAGGCCGTCTGTCGAGTTGTATCGCTCTCCCGCGCCTCGTAGGTCACGACCACCTGCACGGACACCGTCACCGGCCCGGATTCGACCTCCGTTTCTCCGCCAGCGTCCGCCACCGTGGTCGTCTGTGCTTCGACCGGAACGAACGAGGGTTCGACGGTCGAAACGTTTCGCACGCCGACGACGGACAGGTTCTCCGCGCCGGCAATCGTTTCCGCGTCAGTTCTGGCGGACTGCATCGCGGTTTCGAGGGCAGTCGCCCGAAGTTCTCGGGTTCGATTGTCCGACAGGGTGAATTCGACGCCGCTCACTTCGCTCGCGCCGTTCTGCACCGCCGTGTCGATGATTTCCCCGACGCGGGATGTGTCGTTCACCGTTATTTCGAACGTGTGAATCCCGCGGAATTCGGTTTGGCTTCCGTCTTCGGACCGGTCTTCCGCGATGTCGAAGGAAACGGTTCGAATGTGGTCGTCACTAACGCTGCTTTCTCTGAGTGCGGTTCGCATTCTGGACGAGTTCTGCGCGAGTCGCTCCCGAACGGTTTCGGCGTCACTCGCGGACTGAACGACCGAAAGCAGTACGATTGCCTGATTCGGTTCCGATTCGGCTTCGCCGACCGCGGATACACGAATCGTCGTGTTCGATTCGGTACTCTCCCCTTGTGTCGCACCACTGGCTCCGCCCCCTATGGAACCGAAAAAGAGGAGAACCACCAGTGCTGTCGTGACTGCGCGTCGCATGGCGAACGAGAGACGAGGGCGAGAACCAAATAGTTCGGGCAGGAAGTGCAACGTTCGGACAGACTGCAGGCAGAGTTCAGGCCGACGTTTCGTCTATTTCGACGTACCGAACCTGCACCGCCACTTCACGCCCGGTTTCGCGCTCGATTCGATTTTGGAGTTGGGTGGTCAGATTCGGATAGCGTTCACCCTGCGGTCGTCCGACCGTGACGATAACTCGACTCGGTTCCCGAAACGGCAACTCGCTCGTGTACGTGTTTTCTCCCATCGAGAACCTCTGCTGGTACTGTATCTGCATGTCCAACCGTTCCGCCTGCTGGAACTGGGATGCAGAAAATACATCCACTACCGCCGTATCCGCTCCCTCTTCGAACTGCGCGTCCTGATAGGTCGAGTAGGTCACACCGCCGAGAAAAATCGAGAGGACGGCGAGCGAGAAAACCAAAAATCCGATTCGACGGATGGTTTCCTCCCGCGAACGCTCCAATCTGAACCAACTTCGGGGCTGGTAGCCCATGTACTGGAGCGTCGCAATCGCGGACAGATTGATGGAGAGAACGTTCACCAGCACGAGGACGCCCGCCGCGAGCGCGACCATCGGTTCGCCCCACGCGATGCCGACGCCGACGGCGGCGGCGGGCGGGATGAGTGCCGCGGCAATCATCACGCCGACGAGTGCGACCGACACACCTGCGGCGAGGCTGACGATACCCGCCGCACCGGCACCGAGCGCGACGATGAGCGAGAGGAAATCGGGGGACAGTCGTCCACTAATCTGGGAGATAGTGGTAACGTCCGTGTTCGGGGGAAAGAGAAACAGATTTCGGACGAGTATCGCGAACACGGTCGCGCTGACGATTGCCGTAACGACGCCCAACAGTTGGAGTTTGACACCGCGAACGAACAGGTCGCGATCGTCCAAGACGGTGCCAACCCCCGCACCCAACGCCGGGCCGACCAGCGGGGCGATGACCATCGACCCGACGACAACGGCGGGCGAATCGAGCAGGAGACCCGCCGTCGCAACCACGGCACTCACCACGGTCATGAAAACGAAGGTTCGGAATCGAGGCGACATCTCGCGAGCTTTCGTGAGAATTTCGTCGCGGGCGATTCTGTCGCCGCCGTTTTCGGCGTCGTACCGCTTTTCTAGCTGCTCGAACTGCCGCGAGGTGTCGGTTTCGGCGTCGATGATGACCGTATGTGCCTCGTCGCTCAGCCCCGCGTCGTGGAGTTTGTCGAGAACCGGTTGCACGGCGTTCGGCGGGAGCGGAAACGTAGCGATTGCGGTGTATTTGCGCCCACTCGTTTCGTCGGTGAGAAAGAAGTCGATTCCCTCGGCTTCGAGCACCTGCACGACCGCCTCGCGCTCGCCCGTCGGGATAGAAACCTGTAGGAGTCGCATAGTTCCCGGTGAGGTTCGCAGATTGATATAATCGCTGGCTCGAACGCGAAAACACGGCCGTTAAGCCCCATCGGAAAAAAAGGACAGTATGTTCGACAACCGACCCGACCGAGATGCAGAAATCGTTTTCGTCGGGCGCTCGAACGTCGGGAAATCCACCCTCATGCGCGAACTGACGGGACACAAGTTCGAAACCGGTGGCAAACCCGGCGTCACTCGCAAACCGAACCATTTCGACTGGGCCAGTGAGGACTTCATGCTCACCGACCTGCCGGGATTCGGATTCATGTCCGGTGTCGGCGACGAGCACAGAGAGCAGATAAAAACCGACATCGTCCACTACATCGAGGACAACGCCGAGAAGATTCTGCTCGGCGTCCTCGTCGTGGACGGCAAGAGCGTCATCGACATCATCGACCGCCACTCCGGCGAGGACGAAATCCCACACGACGTGGAGATGTTCTACTTCCTCCAAGACGTGGGCATCCCGGTCGTCGTCGCGGTGAACAAGATGGACAAAGTGGATGACAAAGACGACCGCCTGAACGACCTCTGTGACCGTCTCGGACTGCATCCGCCGTGGAAGCAGTGGCAGGACACCATCGCGCCCATCACCGCCAAGCGCGGGAGTATCGACTCGTTGAACGAGTCGGTGAAGGAGCATCTGCACGACCAGAAGCGCGACGACCTGTTGAAATTCTTCTCGTAAGTGGTGGTTTGGAGAGGTTATTTTCGTCTTTCGAGTTTGGACACTGATGGGCTTGGTTGCTTTTTGATTTATAAAGGTACGTGTGAGAGGCCGGTGCTGGCTGTTGGGAAATCGGTCTACTCTCTGTCACAGCATTGCGAGCGATTTCCGACCCCACTGAAACCGCCACCGTAACCGCAGTTTCCCCATCTCTCCCCGCCAGCACAGGATTGGACTCGCGCCTCACTGTCGTTCGTGCTCACGGCTTCGCCGTTCGCAATCGAGGCGACACAGTCGCCTCGTACCCCTCGCCCGAATACGCTGGCGCACCCTTGCAGTTGTGTCGTCAAGCGATGTGGCGCGCGCTGGCGAGCCTTCGAGGATACGGTCGTCCGAGAAGGTAAGTAAAAGCGCGCGAGGGGCGATCGAAGCGAGTCGGGTGGGGAGGCGTGTGGGCGGGTGCGGCGGCGGTTATTTGTTGTCGGCAATTGCTACCTGCACCTGAAAAACAAATCAGTTACTCGGTGGCGATTTTAGAACGGTCTGGTTGGGATTGGTACCTTCCTACGAAGCCTGTCGAATAGGTCAAAACCAGTGTCAAACACTCAAAATAGCAAATCGAAAAAATCGCCTCAAACTCGTTATCTACTGATTTGTCGAAACGATTTCCACGACAGAGCGATGGTCTAACTCCGTACTCGAACCGATTTGGCGCTTACTGCGACAGTTGATTCCGTGCAGGAACCCGTCGCCGATGTCGCTGTGCAGGTGGTACGCGAAGTCCTCCGCGGTCGAACCGCCGGGGAGGAGGAAGCAGTCGCGAAAGACGCCTTTCTCGCTGGCACTGCCGTTTGCCGAACCAGGGAAGATGGCCATCAGGTTCAGTTCGTCGAACAGCGCGGCCTCGATGGCTTTCTGGACGCCGGTGCCGTCGAACTCCGTGACGAACTCACGGATTTGGGAGAGGCCTTCTTCCTGTTCCTCGCTCACGTCGCCCGTGATTTCGAAGTCCTCGTCGCCAGCATCGTAGTCGATGATACCCTGTTCGGCGGCGTTCTTCAGGGCTTTCTCGGCGTGCGCGCTCGCTGGGACGATTGTCAGGTGCTCGTACTCCGGGTCGGACGTGATGTCGTCGTAGTTTTCCTGCGCCTCTGGCGTGTCCATTTTGTTCGCCGCGATGACCATCGGTTTGGTGCGCTTGCGGATTTCACGGGCGAGGTCTTCGCGGTCATTGTCGTCCCACTCGTCGGGTTCGAGGTCGAGGTCGAGCGAGAGGATGATTTGCTTGATTTCGTCCTTGTTCGTTTTGAACGCGGACATCTGTTCTGCGAGGTCGATTTCGATGTGTTTCTCGTCGCCGTCGTAGCCCGATCGATAGCGCTCGATTCCCTTCTCCAGAATCTCCAGATACCACATATCGAGTTCGTTTTCGAGGAACGCGATGTCATCGCGCGGGTCGTGGCCCTCGGTCGGTTCGCCCTCAATGTCGGTTGTTCCGGAGAAGTCCACGACGTGAACCAGCACGTCGGCCTCGTTCAAGTCGGTGAGGAACTGGTTTCCGAGTCCTTTGCCCTCGTGCGCGCCCGGAATCAGTCCGGCCACGTCCACGAGTTTCGTCGGAACGTAGCGCGTTCCTTCCTGACAAAAGCCGACGCTCGGCGTGCAGGTTTCGTCGAACTCGGGTGCGGCGCATTTCACGCGGACGTAGGCCTCGCCCACGGAAGGGTCGATTGTCGTGAAGGGGTACGCACCCTCCGGTACGTCGTTCATCGTCGCGGCGTTGAAGAACGTCGATTTGCCCACCGAGGGCTTCCCGACGAGTCCGATCTTGTAACTCATTAGGC
Source organism: Haladaptatus litoreus (assembly GCF_900156425.1). GTDB lineage: Archaea > Halobacteriota > Halobacteria > Halobacteriales > Haladaptataceae > Haladaptatus > Haladaptatus litoreus. The sequence continues at coordinate 108,611 of NZ_FTNO01000001.1, read as the reverse complement.
CGGACTGGGCAATCCGCGGGTAAAGGAGTTTTCAAACGCTGACACGTCTGAGGCGTGGTACCGGGGGACGCGGCGGCCAGCGCAGAACTACTCCGGCGTAATCCCGTGTCCCGGCCCGCCAATCGAAATCTCCGGCCCTCGCTCCGTCGAAATCACGTCCTCCGCGAGCAGAAGATTCCCGTCCAAATCGACGTGCGAGAACGACCCGATTCCAGCGACGAGGTGCGCGCTCGTATGAATCCCGATTGCACTTTCGAGCATGCATCCGACCATCAACTCGACGTTCGCGGCCTCTGCAATGGAGGCGATGTCCGCCGCCGCCAGCAGTCCGGATTTCCCGAGTTTGACGTTGATGACGTCCGCGGCATCTTCACGAACCACGCGAATCGCGTCCTCCGGCGTGAATACGGCTTCGTCCGCCGCGACGGGAATCGAAATCGCGTCGCGGGCGCGGGCGAGTCCATTCACGTCGTCCGCCGGAACTGGTTGCTCTACGAGCGAGCAGTCGATGCCACGTGATTCGAGTTCCTCCGCGAACAGAATCGTCTCCTTGGGCGTCCAGCCCTGATTCGCGTCAACCGCCAGTTCCGCATCCGGCGCGGCGTCGTGAACCGCCTCAACGCGGGCAACGTCGCGCTCGACGGTGGTTCCGGTTTTTATCTTCAGCGAGTCGAATCCCGCTTCGACCGCACGAACCGCGTGGTCGTTCGCCTCCTCGGGCGGCAGAATCGAAATCGTGAGGTCGGTCGTCACCTGCCGGGGCGACCCGCCGAAAAGTTCCGAAAGGGGCATTTCCCGCTCGCGGCAGTAGGCGTCCAAAATCGCGGTTTCGACCGCGAACAGGGCTGACACCATCCCTGGAAACGTAGCGCGGACTTCACTAATCAGTTCCCGGTAGTCCGCGAGGTTTTTTCCTTCCAGCAGTTCGACGGCGGCGCGAGCAGTTGCGAGCGCCGCCTCTTGGGTTTCCCCCGTGACGGGCGTGAGCGGCGAACCTTCGCCGTACCCGGTCGCGTTCTCGGTTTCGACCGTCACGAGCAGGTTGTTCGCGTGGTGCTGTGTTCCGAGCGAGATTTCGAACGGTTCACGGAGCGGCAAATCGAGCGGCGAGACGGAGACGTTCTGTATCGTCGTCCGATTGCCCATCTCACAACACCTCTCGAACCGCCGAAAGGAGGTCTTCAGACCCGTTTTTGTGATACACGTTCGCGGCGGGGACCGGATACTCGACTTGCTCGGGGGCGGCCCACGTCGAAATTCCGGCAACTGTCGCCTCGGACAGTTCGGTGACGAGATCGATTTCGGCCTCGACGCCCGCGACCGGCCACTGTTCGAAGTGCGTTCGTCGGTCGCGGTCGGGTTCATCGACCAGCACCACGGCGTCGGGCCACGCGCCGTGCAGGAGCGAGAGCGTGACGCCGGAGTAAGCGCGGTGGGTGAGTGCGGCCTGTCCTTCCACGAAAACGATGTCGTGGTCTTCCGCGACGGCGGACACGAGGGCTTCGACGACTCCGGCGGTGAAATCCGCCGGTACGCGGTCGATGACGACGCCGCGATGCGCGCCGACCATGATTCCCGTTTGGCCGGTGGCAACCCATCCCGCGTTCAGTCCGGCGCGCTTTGCCGCGCGGTAGAGTTCGAACGTCGTGGTTCGCTTGCCGACCGCGCAGTCGGTTCCGACGGTCAGGACGACATTGGCGTCTGCTTCGTCCACTTTTCCATCTCCGACTCGCAGGTTCTCTTCTTCCGGCGGTTTCCGCACGTCGAAGAGGCGCGCGTCGTGTTCGTCTGCGAGGGCTTGCCACGAGGACTGGTCGGAGAGAAAGACGTGCAGGCCGGAGACAACGTCCAGTCCGTCGCGGATGGCTTCCTCGATGTCCGCGACCCATTCGTCCGGCAGTGCACCCCCGGCAGGTGCGACGCCGATGACGAGGGCTTCGGCGTCCGGAGCGCGTTCAATGGCCTCCTCTGTCGAGGCAACGATTGGAACGTCTTCAACGTCGGTTCGTCCGAGTACGTCGCCCGCATCTTCCCCTGCGTGCGTCGAGTCGATGACCGCTTTCGCGTCGAACAGTTCGCTGTGCATGACGACCCCGTTCGCCGTCTTTCCGTCCATGGTTCCAAAGGCACCTTCCGCGAGGATAATCGCGGGTGCAGGGGCGTCGAAGGCCTCCCGAAGGTTCATGTGCTACACAGGCGCACAGCCCATGAAAGGTTTGCCCCCTTTTATGGAAGGGTACCGCGCGCTTGCTGTGGGTTTTTGAACAAAAGAGAGGTGAGACTGTGAGAAGTTTTTAAAATACGTGTGGAAACGTCGCTTGTGAGTATTGTTAGTACCTCTAGAGGGCCAGTAGGAAGTCACGATGACACATACCCGCCACGACGAAATTGGTAGTGTGCGACTTACAACAAGTGAGGTTTTTCGATAGCAAGTCACGACTCCAATCAGACCGCCACCGCACCGCAATCAACCACACGCCTCCCCAACCGATTCGCTCGCGCGGCTTCGACTCGGCGTCTCGAACGACCGTATCCTCGAAGGCTCGCCAGCGTGCGCCACATCGCTTGACGACACAACTGCAAGGGTGCGCCAGCGTATTCGGGCGAGGGGTACGAGGCGACTGTGTCGCCTCGATTGCGAACGGCGAAGCTGTGAGCACGAACGACAGTGAGGCGCGAGTGCAACCTTGCGCTGGCGGGGAGGAGTGGGGAGTACGAGAGTTCTTTGAAATCTCGACAGTGAACGGCGAAGCCGTGAACTGGCGGAGGTGGTGCGGAGGCGGTTTCGGTGGAGTCGGGAATTGCAAGCGGTACATTCGATAGTATTCCGTAACAGAAATCAGAGTATGCTGAACCGAAATATATCTTGACAGAACAATCAAAAAGGAAAACGAAACGCTCTGCTGGCCTTCAGTTCGCGGGTTCGATGTTCTGATTCACGTGGAAGAAGTTGTCCGGGTCGTACTCCGCCTTGACCTCCCGCAGTCGCTCGTAGTTGTCGCCGTAGGTGGCCTGAATCCGGTCTTCTCCTTCCTCCATCATGAAGTTGATGTACGACCCACCGACCGTGTGCGGATGCAGGTCGTGCCAGTAGTCGCGCGCCCATTTGGTGATTTTCCCGTCGTTTTCCGGGTCGGGGTCAACGCCCACGATGACCATCGACCAATTGGCGTCGCGGGCGTTCCACGCGGTTTCGTCCGAGTCGATGTCGTGAGCCGCCCCGTCGATTGGATAGAGGTGCATGGTCGATTTCGGCGTCGGCACCTCGGCGTGGCGCTCGTGAATTTCGATGGCTTCGTCGGAGAGTTCGCGCACGAAGTCGCCTTTCCAGTACCACTGCTCGCCCGGCGGATAGAGGTCGTCGAACATGCTCTGAAGCGCCGGATACGGCATCTCCCCGACGTGTTCGAACAGCGGTTCGGCGACGTCGCGGGCCGTTTGAAGCATTTCCTCGGTTTGGTCTTCAGATCCCAGACAGCACCACATCATGCCACAGACCTTTTCCCCGTGAATCTCCGGCGGGAAGGGGTCGCCCGGAACCTCCGCAACCAGATAGAACGCATACACGTCTTCCGGCGCTTGTGGGAGCCATTCTCGGTACCAGCGCATCGTGGTTTCGAGTTCCTCGATGGGCCAGAACAGCGGCCCGGCGGTCACCGTATCGACGGGGTGCAGTTCGTACTCGAAGGAGACGACCACGCCGAAGTTGCCGCCGCCGCCGCGGAGCGCCCAGAACAAGTCTGGATTTTCATCTTCGCTCGCACGAACGAGTCGTCCGTCGGCCAACACGACATCCGCGCTGAGCAGGTTGTCGATGGTCAGACCGTATTTCCGGGTCAAATAACCGTGGCCGCCGCCGAGCGTCAGGCCGCTGACGCCGGTTGTGGAGATGACCCCGCTGACGGTCGCCAATCCGAAGGCGTGAGTCGCGTAATCCACGTCGCCCCACGTGCAACCGGGTTCGACTCGCGCGATTCGTTCGTCGGGGTCAACACGAATGCCTGTCATTTCGGACAGGTCGATAACCAATCCGTCGTCCACGAGCGACAGGCCGGGCCCGCTGTGGCCGCCGCTCCGTATCGCAGTGTCGAAGTCGTTCTCGCGGGCGAAGTTCACGGCCGCGATTACGTCGCCGACGTTGGCACACTGGACGATAAGTCCGGGATGTTTGTCTATCATCCCGTTGTAAATCGTGCGCGTGTCGTCGTACTCCGCATCGTCAGGCCGAACCAGCGTCCCCCGAATCTCCTCCCGAAACTGTTCGATGATTGTTTCGTCGTCTCTTGCTGTCGTCGCCATTATTTCCTCCGTCTGTCGCGCCCGTCCCGACATCGTTCATTTCTAGTTCGCCATTACGGAGGGCGCAACTGATTCTACGACACGGAAAGCGTTAGTTGTTACCAAATAACAAAGTCAACAAATACACCGCGAAATCAGCGATGAGCAGATAATAAGCGATAAAAATCGAAATCAGTCAGAGTCAGTTCAGTCGGCTCAGACGACCCGGTTCGTGACTTCCTCGTCGGCGTCGATGTGCTGGACGTTCTCTCGAACCAGTTCAGCGATATGGTTGTAGTAGTCGATTTCCGCCGCCGCGGCGTGCGGCGTGACGACGACTTCGTCCATCTCCCAAAGCGGGGACTCCTCCGGAAGCGGTTCTTCCTCGAACACGTCCAAGGCCGCGCCCGCGATTTCGGCGCTTTCGAGCGCCGAAATCAGCGCGTTCTGGTCGGCGCACTTTCCGCGAGCCACGTTGATGAAGTAGGCGTCCTCGCGCATCGCCTCGAACTCCGCCGCCCCCATCAACCCTTCCGTCGCATCGGTGAGGGGCGTCGCCAAGGCGACGAACCGAGCCTCCGAAATCGCGTCGTGCAGGTCGTCGTTCGCGTACACCTCTCGGACGTGCGGCACCGATTCGGCGGAGCGCCGGACGCCTGTGACGTGCATTCCGATTGCATCCGCCCGCTTTGCGATTCCCTGTCCCAGCGTCCCGAGGCCGACCACACAGACCGGTTCGTGCTGGAGCGTAAACGGTTCGTTCCAGTCGGGGCGGTTCCACTCGCGGTCGGCCTGCTGGCGCGAAAAGACGTGGAGGCGGCGGGAAATGGAGAGCATCATCCCCAGCACGGATTCGCCGACGCTGGTGCCGTGAATGCCCGTGCTGTTCGTCAGAATGATACCCGCGTCCTCGAACGCAGAAAGCGGGAATCGGTCGTATCCCGCCTGAATCGAATGCACCCACTTGAGTCCGGAATCGAGAAGCGCGCTCCGGTGGGCGAAGGTAACCACGGCGTCACATTCCGCGATTTCCGCTGGGCCGTCACCGACGACCACGACGTTCGGGTCGATGGACGAAAGCGCCTCGCGCAACTGTTCGGGTGGGAAGACGGCACCGACCGACTCGTGGATTCCGAGGTGAGAAATCTGCATAGACAGGGGTACCCACGGCACGGGAATGAATCTTCGGACAGTGGCAGAGTGGATGCGACGAGCCATCAGCAGAGATTACTATCGGCACGTTCGAATCGTCGGACGATGCCAGTGCGCGACGAGGTTGGTGACCTGCCGTTCGGGGACGAATCGTACACCGTCAAACGAAAGTTTCTCCGGGAGGAGTTCTGGGTTTCCGATTCGGACGGCAGTCGGATTCTCGACACCGGACGAAACGTGTCGGAGGGCATGGCAACGTTTCCGTTTCGTGATGAGGACGACGAAATCGTGTTTCGAGTGCGCTCGAAACGGATGTTCGACAGTACAGGCGACTACGTTCTTCTCGTGGAAGGAGAAAACGAGCCACTACTCACCCTCTCGAAAGACCTCAGTTTTCGCCGCCATCACTGGACTGTCGCGTTTCCGGACGGCGAAGAAATCGCCGAAGTGACCTCTCGCCGGGGACTCGTCGGTGCAGTGAACACCGTCTCGCAGATGCTCTCTCCGCTTCCACAGACATTTTCCATCGACGCGCCGAACGGCGAGCATATCGGGGACGTTGCTGGGCGACTTCATCCGCGAACCGTTTACGACGTTCGTATCGAGCGTCCGGGGGCGACTTCGCAAGGGGTTTTGAGCGCTGCTAGCGTGGCTATCGCGGTGCTGGAGAGTGTGTAGTGGAATGTCGATAATTGGTGTTGAATCGAAAGGGCGGCTCGGGAAAAATCCTCGTCACAAGGGGCTCGGAGGGGGTAACTTTCGTCACCGCCGCCCAATCGTCCGTATCCACCCGACTGGTTTGACTCTTACGAGCGGACATCGTCCCAAAGCACCGTTCGAAACGACGCAGAAACGGTCACGGCGTTTCGCCGTACAGAACGAACAACGGCGAGAGGAAGAAAACGTGGACAAGAGGAAGATGGAGAAAGAAAGCCACCGTCTGTTCGAGGGATTCGACCACACGGCGTATCCTGCGATGATGGGAAGCGAAAAGTGGATGAGAAAGTCGATAGACGACGCCGAGTTCCAAAACCAATGTAGCACAATCACGTCTCGTCATCTCGCCATCCGGCCAACGACCGCAGTTCCTCGCCTACGTCCCGAACAGCCTTTCTTCCGAGCAAACCGCGCTCGGTTACGTACCCAGTGATGAACTCCGCAGGCGTTACGTCGAAGGTCTGGTTCAACACCGACAGATTTCTATCGCCGTCGTACACCGCCGCAGAATCGCCCGATTCCAGTTCCGGGCGGTCCGCCCCGTCGCGGAGTCGTACCTTGTCGGTAGACGTAACGACGAACACCGGCACGTCTTCGCGGTTGGCGGCCGTGGCCGCCAACCGCGTTCCGGTCTTGTTCACCACGTCGCCGTTCGGGAGAACGGAATCCGCACCGACGACCACGCTGTCTACGTCTTCCGTCGCCAACACGTGCCCGATTCCGGCGTCGGTGTGAAGCGTCACGTCCGTACTTTCGGTGAGTTCCTCTGCAACGCCGACGCCTTCACATGCTGGTCGGGATTCCGCGACGAAGACGCGCTTCGCGCCGCGAAGCGCGTCGAGGACAGTGCCGGAGCGAGAGAGGGTGAGAACGGTCGAATCCGCGATTCTCTCCCGTGCGTTTTCGGTCGCTTCCTCGTCAACTCGGTAGGCACGGTCGATTCCCTCGATAGCCGACTGCTCGACGGCGGTGGGGGAGTCCGCCTCGGCCATCACGCGATTTACTCGATTTTCGAGGACGGCCATGCTCGGCCGGGTAGAGCGAAGTTCGGTCGCCAACTCGGCCAGTTCGTCCCAGTCGTCGTCTCGAACCGCAAGCAATCCAGCTCGGTCGCGGAGGGTTTCGAGGGCACGAATTGAAATGTACGCGGAACCGTGTTCCGCGTCCTTGGCGACTGATTCGACGCTCGGCGCGACGTGCGCGTAAGATTTCCACAAGTCGGGCACTGTCTCCCGGCGAAGGATTTCGGTCGGGGAAACCCACTCCATCTCGGTCGTTTCCCAATGAGGTTCGACTGCGCGACTCGCGCAGTCGAACAGGTACGGATGGACTATCCAGCGTTTCCCGAGCGATTCGTCTTCCACCTCGAAGGTATCGCCCGCTCGAACGAACGTGCAGGCGGAGAGCAGGCCGGTTTCTTCCTCGATTTCTTCGCGCGCGAGGGCGTCAGGGTCACCCTCGGCGTGTCCGGCGACTCCACCCCACAGACCCGCATACGACCCGACCTGCTCGCTTCGCTGGAGCAGTAGCACGTCACCGCGATTCCGCAGAAAGCAGGTGACGACGTGGATTTGGTCCATACGAAATCGTCGTTCCGAGGGAGGGTGAATCTGTGGTCGAATCGAAGCCAATCACCGGTCGTAGGCGACGATTGACGTGTCGTCGCCGACGATGACCACGTCGTCGCGCAGGATGGGTTTCATCGTCGCTTGCTCGTTCAGTTCGTACTGCTCTTTCTGCGCACCGCCGACACCGAAAATGGAGAGACTGTTCTCGGGAGTGGACGACTCCTGCGTCGTTTCGACTCGTTCGACAGATTCGATTGCGACTTCCTTTTCGGTCACCGAAAGTGGCGTGCCGAACTTCGCCTGTTTTCGCCAGCGCTCTTCGCCGGTGTTTCTGTTGCAGGCAATCACGTACGTCTCCATCGCGAATCGACTCCGACGATGGTTCGAATAGAACGAGAGAATGGCGTACACGCTCGAATCGTTCGCCTCGGGAAGCGTTCCGACCGACCCAATCCAGTCGCTTTCTGTTTGCCAGCGCACGCTCCCGTCGGTTGAGTTCAGTGCTGTAACGCCGTCCATCGAGGCGACGAAAACGGCACCGTCGTGGTGCGTGAGCACTGCATTTCTGCCGGTTTTCTGCTTCCATAGCGTCCTTCCCTCGGCCGCATCATACGCTCGTATTGTCCCCGTCGGAGAGGCCGCAAACACGCGCTCGCTGTCCGTATCGACCGACGAACGGATGTGTCCGAAGGGATGTGCCCACTCGATTCGCTCCGTGTCGAGGTTCAACGAGAAGGCCGCGTATTTCTCGATTTCTTCACTGTAGGCGACGCCGTACAGTCGTGATGACTCCGCCGAAACCGCAGAGTAGCGACCGAACGCCAAGTAGTCGGTTCGAAGTTCGGTCGGGCCATCGCCGTTCACCGGAACCTCGTGGATACTTCCGTCCGCCTCGACGAATGCGCGATTGCCGACGAGAACCGGCGGGGCGGTAATCCGTGAGAGGTCGGCAAGCGGTTCGTATTCGCCGGAGAATCGAACGAATCCGAGTTCGCCGTTCGGTTCCAATGTGGTCGCGACGACGAGTCCGGTGTCGGTGACGGTCGATGCTCGTGCGGGGTAGCCGTCCAGTGTCACCGTCCATCTGGTGTCGTCGCCGTTCGCTCGGAGTGAGGTACACCCGCTTCCGAACGCTAGCAAACTGGCACCTGTAGCGCGAAGAAATTCGCGGCGGAACCCGCGGGTCATAACTAAACCACCGAAACTGAGCAAAAAAGCGTTCCGGTGGAAATCGGCCTCAAACGCTTTTCTGCCGGGACAACGAAGCGAAAACCATGCTTCGGGTCGCCATCATCAGCGACACGCACATCCCCTCGCGAGCGAACCGCCTCCCCGACTGGATTCGAACCCGAATTCAGCGGGCGGATTACACGATTCACGCGGGGGATTTCGATTCGGCGGACGCGTTGGTTTCCATCGAGGAACTGACCGACGGCAACCTCACCGCAGTCGCCGGAAACACCGATCCGCGGTCGCTCCGTCTTCCCGAAGTGGCAACCCGAAAACTCGGCGGTGTGACGTTCGTCGTGACGCACGGAACTGGGCCGAAACGCGGCTATCGCAGTCGAGTCACCGAAATCGTTCGAGAAAATTCCGACGAAGCGGCCGAGAAGTCGGCCGCTTCGCCGGTCATCGGCGTCTCCGGCCACACGCATCGAGTGATGGACGAGGAAGTCGATGGCGTCCGACTGCTCAATCCGGGGAGTGCGACGGGGGCGGCCCCCGCCCGAAACGCGACGATGCTGGTTGCGAGCGTCGAAGATGGAACGGTTTCCGTGCAGGTTCACGAAAGCTGACGCTTCAGCCGTTCGAACTCACGAAAGCTACCGCAATTTGCACGTTTCGGGCGGGTTTTTATCCGGGCGCGCGAACGTCCGGGCATGAACGTTTTCGCGGTTCCGGGGATTCCGGAGGTCGAACCGGGCGACGACATCGCCGAACTCGTGGAGGAGCGAATCGACCTCGAACCCGGCGACGTACTGCTGGTCGCGAGCACCATCGTCTCGAAAGCCGAGGGCCGCACCGCAAATCTCGCGGAGTTTCCGGCGAGTCCGCGGGCGGAAGAACTCGCAGATCGACTCGGCGAGATTTCGGGCGAAGAGAAAGACCCGCGATTCGCACAGGCCGTCCTCGAAGAGAGCACCGAGATTATCATGGAAGCGCCCTTCCTGCTCACTTCGACGCGATTCGGCCACATCGGCGTCAATGCGGGAATCGACCGCTCGAATACGGGCGACGCAGACCTTCTCTTGCTCCCGAAGCGACCGAACGAGAGCGCCGACCGAATCCGGTCGGCGCTCTCGCAGGACGTACCCGTCGTCGTCACCGACACCTGCGGACGGCCGTTCCGACACGGCCAGCGCGGGGTCGCGCTCGGATGGGCCGGAATGCCCGCCAGTCGAGATTGGCGCGGGGAACGCGACAGGGACGGCCACGAACTCGAAGTGACGGTCGAATCGGTCGTGGACGAACTCGCGTCCACGGCAAACCTCGTGAGCGGCGAGGGCGACGACGGCCTGCCGGTCGTCGTCGTCCGCGACTGGGAGTTCGGCAACCACGAAGGAAGCGACAACCTGTTCCGGGCGGTCGATGGCGATTTCGTCCGGCAGGCGCTCAGGGGGTGGGAGTTTGCGCGGGATTGAACTCACGCCCGAAGACCCGGTTTCCGAACTGGTCGCGCTCGGCGCGCGCGCCGAGCGCGAGGGATTCGACACGCTGTTCGCCAGCAGCCATTACAACAACCGCGACCCCTTCACGGTGCTTTCGCAAATCGCGGCTGAAACCGAGAACATCCGACTCGGCCCGGGCGTCGTGAATCCCTACGAAACCCATCCCGTGACCCTCGCTTCACAGGTCGCGACCATCCACGAGGCCAGCGACGGACGAGGCGTTTTCGGACTCGGCGCGGGCGACCGTTCGACCCTCCAAAATCTCGGCATCGACCGCGACCGCCCGCTCCGGCGCGTGCTGGAGACGATGAAGGTCTCACAGCGACTCTGGGACGGCGAGCGCGTGACCCACGACGGAACCTTCGTCGCGGAGGATGCGGGCTTAAACTACGGAGTCGGCGAGATTCCGGTGTACGTCGGGGCACAAGGGCCGCACATGCTCCGAATGAGCGCGAAACACGCGGACGGCGCGCTGGTCAACGCCTCTCACCCGCGCGATTTCGAGTGGGCGGACGAGCGCATTTCGGAGGGGTTGGCCGACCGGCCCGACCATCGCGGCGAGTTCGACTTCGCCGCCTTCGCCAGCGTGAGCATCGCAGAGGACGGCGACGAAGCGCGAGAGGCCGCCAGACCGCCGGTCGCGTTCATCGCAGGGGGTGCGGCAAAGCCCGTGCTGGACAGGCACGGAATCGACCACGAGCGCGCGGACGAAATCGGGGAGAAAATCGGCGCAGGGGAGTTTTCCGCCGCGTTCGAGCTAGTGACGCCGGAAATGATAGACGCCTTCTGTATCGCCGGAACGCCGGAGACGGTTGGCGAACGAATCGACGCAGTGCTCGACTACGCCGACAGTTTCGTTGCGGGGTCACCGCTTGGTCCCAACAGAAAAGAGGCGATTAGGCTCGTCGCTCTGGCCCTCGACCAGCAGTGTCGGGAATCATAGCGGCACCGAGTCCGCCGAGTGCGAGGAAACCGAAAACTAGCACCGAGACGCCGACGAGCAGTGCGCCGAAGAAGAGGAGGATTGCGGAGCCGGGGAACGAAACCGCGACTTCGGTGAACAGCCGAATCATTTCCGTGATGTTGTGGACGAGGTTTACCATACTGCAACGTCCGTACTGGGGGTACTTGGTTTCTCCGTCACGCTTACGATGTGGCGATTCGTAGACGAGAGCGTGTCGCGGGATACGTCACTAGCCGACTTCGGAGCGAGCGAGGACGAGGCGAAAGCCGAGTCCGAGCGAGAGAAATCTGAGGCCGAAGCGGAAACAGAGGCCGTCAAAGCCGAGTCGGAAGCAGAAGTCGGCGAGCAGGAAAACCAAGAAACGGAGTCAAAAACGGAAACAGAAACGGAGTCAGAGGCCGAAATGGAGTCCAAAACGGAAACGGAGTCGGAACGTGGTTCACGTTCCGACTCCGCAAGTGAAGACGAATCTGAGTCGCTGGTTGATTCCGACGCAGAACCGGCCCGCGCGACCTACGACTGGACGCCCGGTGGAGTTGCTTGCGAGTGCTGTGGCGAATCGGTCGAAAAACGGTGGCGGGACGAAGACGAGATGGTTTGTGCGGACTGCAAAGAGTGGTAGTCAGTAAGATTCGACTTGAAGGCCGTCGATTCGCTCGAAATGGGTCACGTTTCGTGTGAGAATCGGTTCATCGGCGATGAGTCCGGTTGCCGCGATGATACAGTCACTCTCGCCGATTGGTGTGCCGTCGTTCTGTAGTGCTCCGTGAAGCCGCCCTGCTTTGCGCATTACGGGAGTATCTGCAGGAACAACGGTTTTCGTCTCGATGACGTTGCGAACTTTCTCACGTTCCGATTCGGAATCCATCGTTCGCTCGATAGCGTGAAAGAGTTCGAAAACCGTCATGGCGGACAGTTTTTGTTGGACGCGATTTCGTTCGAGCAGTTCGTATCGTTCGACGGTTTACTCGTCGTTTTTCATTAAATCGACGATGAATGCGGTATCCAAAATCATTTCATTCGGTCAGCTATGTCGTCTGGTTCCCGCTCGCGTTCCGCACGTCTCTCTTCGATGGCGTCCCATAGTTCGTCCGCTTCTTCGTCGGAAAGGATTCCCGCGATTTCGAGCAGGGAGCGTTCGCCAGCCAGACGTTTCACTACATCCGAGAAGCTTTCTCCCTCGCGTTTTTTCACTCGAAGCTTCTCGTACGCTTCGTTGTCCAGCGAGATGTTTTTCGCCCCCATGTATACACATACTTGTGTGTAAATTTATATATCTAATCCAGATGTGAATAGCTTTTCTCCCTACTTGTCGCCAGTTAGAAAGCACCAATCCACAAAGTATTCAACAGTAAGTCGAACAACTCTTTGAATAGCGACAAAAGTTACAAAGGTACGTCCCCATAGTACGCATAACGAGAGGGGACTTTTGCGTCTCCGGCAGGTGCCACCCGAACCCGTTACGACCGAATCCCGGCATTTAGAGCATGAAGGAAGCTAACAAAGACCCCGAGCCGACACATGTGGAACGATCGACAGACGAGTTTGCAGACCCACTTTCTATCGAAGATGCGGCGGATTTGACGCAACGAATCATCGAAAACATCGAACACGTCATCGTCGGCCAACACGACGCCGCCGAACACATTCTGACGACGATTCTCGCGCGCGGTCATCTGCTGTTGGAGGACGTTCCCGGCGTCGGGAAAACGATGCTAGCACGGTCGCTGGCGCGCTCCATCGACTGTTCGTTCAAACGCGTGCAGTTCACGCCAGACCTCCTTCCGTCGGACGTAACCGGTGTCAACATTTTCAACCAGAAAAACAGGGAGTTCGAGTTCCAACCCGGCCCGATTTTCGGCAACGTCGTCCTCGCGGACGAAATCAACCGTGCACCACCGAAGACGCAGGCCGCCCTGCTGGAAGCGATGGAAGAAGAGCAGGTCACCATCGACGGAACGACGCACGAGGTGCCGCGACCGTTCACCGTCATCGCCACGCAGAACGCGATTGAACAGGACAGAACCTACGAGCTGCCGGTGGCGGAAATCGACCGGTTCATGAAGAAACTCTCGCTCGGCTATCCGAATCCGGAAGACGAATCCGAAATCCTCCGGCGGGTCGTCGGCGAGCATCCGATTCGCCGACTCGACCCGGTTGCGAGCGCCAGCGACATCCGCCGAGCGCGAGCGACGGTTTCGAAAGTGACGGTTCAGGAACCCGTCCGGGAGTACGTCACGCGACTGGCGAACTACACCCGCGACCACGGACAACTCGGCGTGAGTCCCCGCGGGTCGATTTCTGTCCTCCGTGCGGCACAGGCGCGCGCACTCCTGGAAGGCCGAGAGTACGTCGTCCCCGACGACGTGAAGTTGGAAGCGGAAACGGTGTTGAGCCACCGCGTCCGCGGCACCTCCGGCACGATGGGCGGCGAGGAAGGAAAGGCCGTCGTTCAGGCCGCCCTCGACAACGTTCCGGTGGAATGAGATGCTGACGCGACGCGGACAGGGATTTATCGTTGTCACTATCCTCGGGGTTGCGATGGCGTTTTTCTTCGGCCCGCGGGCGTTGAACGCAGTCGTCGGCCCGATTCTCGTCGCGTTGGTCGTCGGATACGTCCAACTGAAACGAACGAGTCATCCGAATCTCACCGTTTCCGCGCCGAGTGTCGGCTTTCGGGAGGACGAAGCGACCATCACACTCGATTTTTCGGCCCCCGACCCGTTCGCAGGGCGAGTTTCGCTCGGCCTCGCGGACGGACTCGAGCATTCGGGCGAATCGGTCGAAACCAGCATTGGCGAGACGGAAATAGAGTACGACGTTCGACTCGCACAGCGCGGTGAACAGTCGATTGGCCCGGTTCGCATCGTCGCCGAGGACGTGTTTGGCCTGTTTCGGCGAACGTTCACGCACCAGGTGCGCGAGACGATACTCGTCTTTCCGCGGATTCACCCGGTCGATGGCATGAAAACAGTTTCCGCGCTCGAAGAGAGCCTCGGCGTTTCGGCGCGGCGCGAGTTCGACCAACTGCGCGAATATCAGCGTGGCGACCCCCTCCGCGACGTGCATTGGAAATCAAGCGCGAAACGACCGGCGGACGACTTGCTCATCAAGGAGTTCGAAACGGAAGAAGAACGCCAGCAGATCGAAATCACGGCGGAGGCGGACGGCGGCCGCGTCGATACCGTGGCGGACGCGGCGGCGAGCATCGCGTCCGCGATGCTCGATGTGGGAATCTCCGTTGGCCTGAGGACGCCCGAAAGTCGGATTCCCCCTGATTTCGGCGATACACAGCAGACGGACATTCTCACGCTGCTCGCACACATGGAAAGCGGGCGCGTTCACGACCGCGAACGAGGACAGGCAGACATCGTCATCCGCGGACAGACCGCGCGCGAAGACGCGGAAATCCAGTTCGCCGGACGGACGGTGGCGTTCAACGAGTTCGCGTTCGAGACGAGAGGGTCGCCACCGTCGGCGCGCGCCGACGGTGGCGTAGATGACCGAGTTGACGTGACGGACGAAAACGGAGACTTACGATGAGCACGAGACAGGACGACCGGCTTCGGTTCGGTGGCGTAGCGATACCATATCACTGGCTTGCCGTCTGTTCGACGGCGGTGCTCATCGGGTCGTATCTGAGCATTCTCTATCGGATTACGAACGTCGTCGGCGTCGCAGGCGATTTGCTGTTCGTAGTCGCGGGCGCGCTCGTCGGAGCCATGCTGTTGGCGCGAAAGCTTCCAGCGTGGACGGCGTTCGTCATCGGTGCAATTTTGCTCGTAATCGGCCTGTTCAGTTACTACGCAACGGTTCCCGGGGTGTATCTCTCGCTGGAACAGGCAGACCGCATCATCGCGGATACCATCGCGTTGTTGACCGGGTTGTCGGTCGAGATGATGCGGGAAATCGAGACGTGGGCGTTGAGCGTCGCACCCGCCGCCGTCTTCGTTCCGTGGTATCTCGTCTTCCGACGACGGTACGGACTCGCCGCGGCGAGCGGCGGGGCAGTACTCGGCTTTTTCGTCCTCACGGGCGACGCCGGAGCGTTCGTGACGCTGACAGGAATGGTCGGTGCACTCGGTATCGTCGCCTTCGGGACGATGTCCCGATACGGCGGCACCATCGCGCAGATGGACGTGTTAGCAGTGGCGTTAGTTGCGATGATACTGCTCTCGACGACGGTGAGCGTCGTTCCCGGTGGCAGCGCAAGTCCGATTCTCCCGAGTAGCGGCGGCGGTGGTTCCGGAGGCGGCGGCGGACTCATCAGTAACGACAAGCGCGTTGCGATACAGGGGAGCATCGAACTCTCGCCGAAGGTGCAGTACACCGTCACGTCGAATCACGGCGGCTACTGGAAAGTAGCGTCCTACGACCGATATACGGGCGACGGTTGGATTCGAACCGGTGGCAGTCGGTCATACGAAGACCAGTCACCACCGCCCGGAACGTCCTACGAAGTCCGGCAGACGTTCACCGTCGAAGCTGACCGCGTCGATGCGATGCCTGCGGCGTGGAAACCGATACGCGTGATGGGTGATATGGACGACAAAACCCGAATCAGTAGCACCGGAAGTCTGTCGCCGAGAAGCGCGCTAACAAAAGGCGAGTCGTACAGCGTCCGTAGTCGCGTTCCGACGAAAGACCCCGAAACGTTGCGCGATTCGGGAGCCGACTATCCATCCGAGATACGACAGCAGTACTTACAACTACCCGGGTCAACGTCGAACCGACTGAAAGAGAGGACGAGCGAGATTACCGCCGACGCGGACAATCCATACGAGAAGGCAGTCCGCATCGAAACGTGGTTGGAGGAGAACAAGGAGTACTCCCTCGATGTCGAGCGACCGGATGACGAAATCGCCGATTCGTTCGTCTTCGAGATGGAGGAAGGCTACTGTGTCTACTACGCCACGTCGATGGTGACGATGCTCCGGACGCAGGATATTCCCGCGCGGTTCGCCACCGGTTACACGTCGGGTCAGCGCGTTTCGGAGGACGAGTGGGTCGTCCGTGGCCTCGACTCCCACGCGTGGGTCGAGGTGTACTTCCCGGACACGGGGTGGGTTCGATTCGACCCGACGCCGAGCGATTCGCGTTCGGACGCGGAACAGGAGATGGTCAATGACGCCCGTGCGAGCGGCGAAAGCGGCGTCGATACGGACGAAAGCGAGAACGGAACGTGGACGCCGGAACCGACGACGACCACCACGACGACCACGACGACCACCACCACGGATGACGAAGATAACTCCACCAGCGATGGGGTAGACGGCCCTAATCCAGACCCCGGTGACCCGCAAAATCCAGACCTCGGCGAGTTGACGAGCGCGGTGACGCCGACGGAAACGACGAACTCGTCGTCCGAGGAAGGAGGCGGGATTCCTATCGAACCGCCGTCGAGAGAGCAACTGCTGTACAGTGGCTTGCTGGCGATTGGCGTGTTGCTGACGGCGAGACGAACCGGCATACTGCAACGGGCGTATCGAACGGTGTGGGTTCGCTGGCAACCGCGTGACGACCCCGAGACGGACGTGGAACGGGCGTTCAATCGGTTGGAGTATTACCTCGCCCAGAAGCATCGTGTGCGACGAGCAGGTGAAACGCCGCGCGAGTATATCGCTTCGCTCTCGCACGTTGGCGTGGACGACCGGGCACAACGTGTCGGATCGTTGTACGAACGGGCGCGATACGCAGGAGATGTGAGTCGGGAACACGCAGACGAAGCCGTGTCGCTCGTAAACGACATCGTCCGAGGGTCGAAACGTCGGCAGTCAAGTGGATAAATATCACTCGACATGGCAACATACCCGACAGTGTTTAATAGGTTGCTTTCGTAGCCCCATGCGTAATGTCGGAAGTCTGCTCGACGTGCGGGCTGCCTCAGGAGCTTTGCGTCTGCGAAGACGTCGCAAAAGAATCCCAGCAGATCACTATTCGCATCGACGAGCGCCGTTACGGAAAAGAGGTAACGATTATCGAAGGATTCGACCCGAAAGACGTCGATTTGGACACCTTGTCCTCCGACCTAAAATCCAAGTTCGCTTGTGGTGGCACGGTCGAGGAGGGACAAATCGAACTGCAGGGTAACCACACCGGGCGCGTCGAGGATTTCCTCCGCGACAAAGGCTTCAACGTCGCCTAGCGGATACTCTCGGTCGTTTTCGAAAATAGAAATGCAAGAGAACAGAGCTATGCGTCTATTCTTTCGAGACAGTCGTCGATAACACGGTAGAGAGATTTCCCACTTCGTTCGCTGAAGGCGACGAGAATCCCCTCCGTTTCGGTGCGGGTAAAGTGGATGACGAACAGGTTACTGAACGTGTAGACGTTCGCGCGAGGGGTGCCGAGTTCGGGGGCAACCGTCCCTGCCAGACCGATAGTGTTGTGGAGGTCACGGCCTAACTCGACCAAATTTGTTATCTGTTCGTCGCCGAAGCTATCTCGAACCGTATCGGAGAGGAAGTATATTTCGTACTCCTGCGAACCGTATGCGATGATTCCCTGTAAGCCGCGCCCTGCTCGGCGCTTGCAGTACGCTCCAACATCACGCACGCTAACATGTGTCATGATTGGTTATAGAAAACACACTGGTAGGAAGTAGCATATATTTATGTATTGTTGCCGAAGGAGAGACAGAATTAGAACGGTGCGTCGGATTCAGCACCCTCTGCCGATTCGAGGTCGTGTTCCCAGTCGTTCAGTCCGCCAGCCATGCTTTCGACGCGCGTGTTTTCGGGGATACCTTCGTAGGAGTCGATGAGGCGGGCTGCTTGCACGCTCGATTTTCCGAGGGGGCAGACGGTGACGACGCGCTCTGCATCCTCCAACTCCGAGACACGCTGTGGAAGCGCGTGGAACGGAATGTTTTCGCTTCCGGGGATGTGACCGCCGTCGAACTGCGACTCCGGCCGGATGTCAACGATTCGTACGTCTTCGTCTGACTCTACGAGTTCGTGAACGTCGTCCGTCGAGATTTCGGCGTCCATCGACACGTCGTATGGACGCCGACGGAATAAGCAACCCGGTCGGATTTCGAACGAGGAGTATCAGAGCAGTCCTTCTTCCTGTGCGACCAGTAACGGCGGAAGCGACCAGCCACAAATCGGGCCAGCACGAACTGTTTCGATTGCGTCCGCGACCGGAACGGTTCTGACCTCGATGAACTCGCCCGGTTCGAGGTGCTGGGTTCCCGGCGTGAGGGCGTCGGCGAACACGACGCCGCGGCGCTTTCGCATTCCCGCCGTCGGATAGTACGTTTCGAGCAGTTCGACGTGCTCCGCCTCGTAGCCGGTTTCCTCGCGGAGTTCCCGCTCTGCGGCCTGTTCGAACGACTCGCCGGGGTCGATTCGCCCCGCCGGACAGGACAACATGGTCTTCCCGAGTCGCGGGCGATACTCCTCGATGAGTACGAGTTCGTCGCTAGTGCGCGCCACGATGGCCACCGAATCCGGCGGGTCGAACCAGAGTTTCCGGACGCGTTTTCCGTCGGGGCGTTCGAGGGAATCGTACCCTACTGCATGCCCGAACAGCGCCAGTCCCCGTCTCGCTTTGCGTTTCCAGTTCATCCGTCGATGAGTCCGGCCTCGCTGGCGAGGAGCAGTGCCTCGATAGTCGCGTCGTTGGCGGGTGCCTCGCGCGCCGCATCCAAGGCGTCCTCAACGGGAATCAAGCGCACCGAGAGGAACTCGTTGTCGTCCAGATTTTGCTCGGTCGGCGTTAGTCCTTCTGCGAAGACGATGCCGCGTTCGTGGCGCAAGACACCCGTCGCGACCCAGAAGGATTCGAGCAGTGCGAGGCTGTTCGCCTCGAATCCCGTCTCCTCGCGGAGTTCTCGCGCCCCGGCAGTGGTGTAGGATTCGCCGTCTTCGACGATTCCAGCGGGGCATTCCAGACAAGCTTCTCCAATCGCGGGGCGGTACTGCTCCACGAAGACGATTTCGTCGCCCGCGACGGCCAGCACGACCACTGCTGGCGGGAGTTCAGCCCAGTAGTATTTTTTCGTCGTCCCGTCGGGTTGCTCCACGAGGTCGTAGCCGCCCGTGTACCAGCCAGTTTCGTATTCGACTTCGGATTCGAGCACCGGCCAGTCGTGGTCGCGCCAGTCGTCGGTCATGGTTGTGGAATGTCGGGGACGGGGCTTAAAAGCGGGAGAATGACAGTTGGGAGTAAGGAAGTAAGTTAGTATCGGATAAGGAGAGAGCTCTGACGACGGAGCCATCACCGAATTTTGACTGCAAATCACGACTACAAATACCGCAACCGCATGCGGGCGGGTGCGCCAGCGGTCGGCGCACCCGCCCTCGTCGTCCCCTCTCCTCCTCGGGTGTTCGGACAGGTCGCGCGGCAAGCGCGACCTATCCTCACCGCGCGTCCCGTGGATTGGTCGGCTTGCCGTCGTTCCCGGTAAAGTACACAACCGCTAAGGGCTAGGTGTTCACCGGAAATCGAAGATTTTCCGGGGAGACGAATCCCTCGAAGGAGCGTCGAAGACGCGACTGAGGGGGTGAGGAGGCTTTTGATCAACCTTTTTCGAGGGAGGCCGATCAAAGCCAGTCCCACACGGGACTGGCTTTGGTTCCCGACCGCGGCAAAAGGTTGAGGGATGGATTTATGCCGCTCCTGCACTCAGATGGAGGTAATGAGTGAGGTTTCCGCGAGCGTCGGGCGCTACCTCAGCACGATTCATCTCGTCAGCAAGAGCACTGGTCGCCCGGCAAAAACCGGAGAATTGGCGACTGCCCTCGACGTGAGCGCCGCCAGCGTCACGGAAATGCTGACGACGCTCGAATCGCGCGACCTCGCAACCTACGAGAAGTACAAGGGCGCGCAACTCACCGACGAGGGCGAGGAGACGGCCCGCGAAGTGATGTGGAAACATTGCCTCGCCGAGAACTTCCTCGAAGACGACCTCGAAATCGACAGTCCCGAGGACGCCCGTGAGATGGGTCAGGCCCTCTCGGACGATGTCGCGGCCCGACTCCGTGAGCTAATCGACCACCCCTGTGCCGGGCAGTGCAGTGCGCCACAAACCGAGTACAGCGAATGCTGTGACGACGTTCGCGGCGAGGAGAACGTCCCGAACTGAAGACGATTCTCTCTTAGGACTCGAATCGAACGATTTTCTCGAACGCATCGAGTGACAGTTGCTCGCCACTGGTGATACCACGTGCAGGTGCAGAGACAAGGGAATCGGTAACGAACTGCCGCGCAACCAGCGATTTTCGGTCGCGTCCCTGCTCGAACTGAGCGTAATCGAACGGGGAAAAGTGGTCGAATTGTTCGGGATTTGATGTCATATACCGAACGGATCGGGCGCGAAGTAATTAAACGATGTCCCGGTAGACGCGGCCGAAGGTGATTCGCTGCAGGGTCGCAATCGCCGCATTTTCCTTTTCGTTGTAGGTCGCGGCGACCACCGTTTCCACCGCGGGTGCGACGTGCCACGCGACGTTTTCTACGTTGTCGCTTCCTTCCACGTGAACGTCGAAGTTCTCTGGAACAGCGTCCTCGAACTCCTCACGTGTTCCGGTGGTAACCGAGAGAAGCGACGCGAACAGTGCGTCCCGTGCGGTTTCGACCACGTCGCTCGTTACGCGCTCGCCGTACTCCTCACGGTCGAACTGCATCGCTTTCGCCGTCTCCTTGACGACGGTTTGTGCCGCCGGGCCAACGGACTCGTACTGTTCGCGTGCTGTGGCTTCGTCTTCGGGGGAGAAGGTTCCGTGCGTTTCCATATTCGGCGGTTCACGCGGAGGGAACTATTCGTTTTCGTCCTCGCCGTCGCTTTCTTCCTCGGCCTCCTCGTTTTCTTCTAGCATCTCCTCGGTCATCTGGCGCGCTTCGTTGAGAATGGATTGGGCTTCCGCGCCCATGTTCGCGTCACGTCCGTAGCCGCCGGTTTGCTGGAGTTCGGTTTCTAAACTGTGTTCTTGCTGGCCGTGATGCTGGTGGTCGTGAACCGTATCCTCGAACACCTGCGGATACTCCTCTTCCGAGGCGTGTTCCGTGACGCGCGATGCGAGTTCGTCCGGACTCTCCTCGCTCCATCCCGGCGCGTGCTCGTCCAACCACGTTTCGTGGTCGTCGTCGCCGAGCATCGCGGCAAACGCGAGGTGGTTGGCGAGGTGTTCCCCGTCGGACTGTGGCGTCTCGCAGACCGGGCACGCAAATCCCATATCGGCCTGTAGGAAACACAGACTGAAAAGCGGTTCAGTTCCGATGGGTGAATTCCCTTCAATCGAGTTCGACTATCATCACGAGTGCGTTTTCCCCGTCGCCGTAGTAGCGCGGTACGGTTCGAAGGTAGTGAAAACCGAACTCCTGATACAGGGAAATCGCGGGTTCGTTGCTCTCTCGCACCTCCAGTTTAACGGAGTGAACACCGCGCGCTCGAAGTCCGTTGAGCGCGCGCAGCAGCAGTTTTCGACCGATTCCCTCCCCTCTGCGGGAAGGATGCACCGCGAGGTCTTTGACGTGGCCGAGTGCACGCCCGTGATTTGGCACGATGTCCGCGACGACGTACCCGAGGATTTTCGAGTCGCCCGCTGCCACCAGAAACGTCGGTTCGCCGACGTAGCGTTGGAACGCGGAAAACGGCCACGGCTGGCTGAACGACGCCTTTTCGATGCGGAAGATGGCGAGCAAATCCGCGTTTTCGGCGGGGCGAATCGTGGGTGCGTCCGCCTCGTTCGCGGTAGTTGTCACGGATGGGGGTTCGACACGAGAGGATAAAGGTTTCCCGCCCACTTTTTGCTGTGTGAGTGCGGCTTTGCCGCACTCACTGGCAAAATCTGGATCAAAGGCACCGGAAGACGTTCCTGCTCACACGGGAAGAGGCAAGCTCTTCCCTGCTCTCGTTCGCTTCGCTCACGAGAACTTCGTTCCGCGGGCGTGCGACTTCCGAGCCATTCGCTCGCTCCTCTCACGAAGACATTCCTCACCCCCTCAGTCGCGTCTTCGACGCTCCTTCGAGGGATTCGTCGGCCCGGAAAATCTTCGATTTTCCGGTGAGCAGTTAGCCCGCAGAAGGTTGTGTAGTCTGCTCAGTTATGGCAAATCTGGATTGTCGAGATGGTAGAGCAGTTCGTATTCCCCGACATCTTCGACACTTTCGAGCGTTTCCCGCATAACTTCCTCGTGTTCTCGGTCGATTTCGTGCGTCGAATTTTCGAACGCCTCGTACACCTCGTGGATGTCCTCCGCTTTCATGTAGTAGACCAAAAAGTCGCCGTCGTCAGTTCGCTCGATGAAGGCGGATTCGGCGTGCATGCCCTCGTTTTGAAGCGTCTCAACCGCCTCGTCTTTCCGCTCTCGGACTTCTTCTGACCACTCCTTCAGACGCTCCGTTTTCCCCGGCTCGATTTTCTGTTTTGTCAGCACGACATCGGTCATATCGGACAAAGAAAAGGAGAGCAAACTTATAGCTATCCCAACCACTTGGGCAACGACAACTAAAAATTACGGGTACAGCAGGCCGACCAACCACTAGAGGGCTAGCCCACTCACCGCGAGCGAGGAACGAAGTGACGAGTGAGCGGGCCAAGGAACCCCCCGAAGGGGGTGACGCCGTGCTTTTGGTCCAGCTTTTACAGGGAGACAGACACGAAGAGCGACGCGATTCGCGTCGCTCTTCGTCTCTCGACCGTCGTAAAAGGTGGTAGCTGAAAGGTCGTGGTTTTTAGTCGTCAGCAGGTGCCGCGCTGTCGCCGGACTCGGCCTGCTTCTTCGTGTGCGAGAGCTTGCCACCGTCGGCGAGGATGCGGCGTTCGCGCTCGGAGGCGTCGAGGGTCGCAGTGAGTTCCCAGTCGTCGTTCACGCGAACCGTGAACTCTTCTTGACCGGAGCGAACCGCTTCTGCAACGTCGTCAACGACTTCGATGTCGTCGCCCTGCTCGATTTGCTCGTAATCGTCCGCGTCGATTTCGAGGGGGAGCAGACCGAAGTTGAACAGGTTCGCCTTGTGGATGCGGGCGAAGCTCTGTGCGAGAACACCTTCGACACCGAGGAACATCGGGCACAGGGCCGCGTGTTCGCGGGAGCTACCCTGACCGTAGTTCTCGCCAGCGACGAGGAAACCGCCGTCGGCGTCAAGTGCGCGCTGTGCGAACGAGTCGTCGACGCGCGAGAGGGTGAACTCGGAGAGTTTCGGGATGTTCGACCGGTACATCAGGATGTCCTGCGTTGCCGGGATGATGTGGTCGGTCGTGATGTTGTCCTGCATCTTGAGCAGAGCAGGGCCTGCGAGTTCGGATTCGAGTTCGTCCTTCAGCGGGACATCGCCGATGTTCGGGCCTTTGATGAGGTCGTCGTCCACGGCCTCGTCGGGGGCGATGAGGTCGGGGTCGTCGGCGCTGGTGCCGTATTTGCTGCCCATTTCGATGCCCGGTGCGTCCATGTCGCCGAGTTCGTCGGCGAGGTCGCGTGGGTCGACGATTTCGCCTTTGAGTGCCGCCGCCGTGGCGACTTCCGGCGAACAGAGGTAGACCGAGTCGTCCTCGATTCCGGAGCGACCCTCGAAGTTGCGGTTGAAGGTTCGGAGCGAGACGGAGTCGGATGCCGGAACGTGACCGATACCGATACAGGCACCACAGGTCGCCTCGGAGAAGTTGACGCCAGCGGCCATCATCTCTGCGACCCAGCCCTCACGGGCGAGCATCTCGGAGGCCTGTTTGGAACCGGGTGCGACGATGAGGTCGGTTTTCCGGTCGATCGTACGACCTTCGAGCATCTTCGCGGCGGGGAGGATGTCCTCGTAGCCACCGTTCGTACAGGAACCGAGAATGACTTGGTCGACCTTCTCGCCCGCGACTTCGCGGACGGGGACGACGTTGTCCGGCATCGACGGCTTTGCGATGAGCGGTTCGAGGTCGGAGAGGTCGATGACGATTTCGTCGTCGTACTCCGCGTCGTCGTCGGGCGTGAGTTCGACGTACTCGTCTTCTCGGCCGAGTCGGGAGAGCCAATCCTTAGTCTCCTCGTCCGTCGGGAAGATGGAGGTCGTCGCGCCGAGTTCCGTACCCATGTTCGTGATGGTCGTTCGCTCGGGGACGGTGAGCGTTTCGACGCCGGGGCCGGTGTATTCGAAGATTTTGCCGACGCCACCTTTTACGGAGAGACGACGGAGCATCTCGAGGATGACGTCCTTGGCGGTTGCCCACTCTGGGAGTTCGCCTTCGAGTCGGACGCTGACGATTTCCGGCATCTCGATGTAGTACGGGCCGCCACCCATGGCGACTGCAACGTCGAGTCCGCCGGAACCGATTGCGAGTTCACCCAGTCCGCCGGGTGTTGGCGTGTGGGAGTCCGAACCGAGCATCGTCTTGCCGGGTGCGGCGAAGTTCTCCTTGTGGACGTTGTGACAGATACCGTTTCCGGGGCGGGAGTAGTGTGCGCCGAAGGTGCCTGCCGCCGAGCGAAGGAATCGGTGGTCGTCCGTGTTCTTAAAGTCGAACTGATAGGTCTGGTGGTCACAGTACTGCGCGGCGACTTCGGTCTGGACTTCGTCCATGTCGAGCGCCTCGAACTGGAGCCAGACGAGGGTGCCAGTCGTGTCCTGTGTGAGAACTTGGTCGATCTCGATTCCGATTTCTTCACCGGTTTCGAGTTCGCCCTCGACGAGGTGGTCGTCGAGAATCTTTTCCGTCAGTGTTTGTCCCATATCGGACGAATATCGACTCTCCGAAGGTATAAATCCCGCGTGTTTACGTTTTCATCGTTCGTGGTAAATTCGGCTCTCGTCCGGCAATTCTTTCGAAACCTGAGCCGAACGAATGCCAACACGGAACAATCGACGCACCGATTCGACACGATTTTTACCGGGAGAACTGAACAACGTGGTATGTTCCGGAGTGGGACGTTCGTTGCAGAGCACATTGCGGAAACCACAGACGAGCAGGTTCAGCCCAACGGGGTCGATTTGACGCTGGAAGCCGTGTACGAACAGCGCGATTCCGGCCGAATCGGTCGGGAGGAAAAAGAAATCGGTGACCGACAGCGAATCGAGTCCGAGCAAGTCGGCGAAAACGTACCGGAGACGTACTACCTTCCGAAAGGGGCCTACATCGTCCAATACGCGGAGACGGTGCAGATTCCCGAAAATCACGTCGGCTACATTTATCCGCGGTCGTCACTCATGCGCAACTCCTGCATGCTCAACACGGCGGTTTGGGACGCAGGCTACGAAGGGAAAGGCGAAGGACTGCTACAGGTTCATCACGACATCGAACTCGAACGCGGTGCACGAATCGCACAACTCGTGTTCGGTGAAGCGAGCCACGAAACAACCTACGACGGCGATTATCAGGGCGAGAACATCGAACCGGTTCCGTAGAAATAAACCGCGATAGGGTTGTTTCGGCGTCATTTTCGTGGAAATTACACCGAGGAGGATTTTTCAACTCTTGGCGAAAAGTGTTTAGTTTATATATTTCAGAGTGGAATATGGGATGGTTGATACCCAACCACACGGACGGCGGCGATTCCTGAAAGCAACTGGCGTGGCGGCGGTCGCGTCGGCAATACCATTCAGCGGTACTGCGAGTGCGGGTGACGGAATTATCGACAGCGCGTTCGACCTCGCGACGAGCGCGCTCCAGCAGTCCCTCGTCGTGTTCGACAGCAACGACGACGTTGACCAGTTGGGCACACTCGACCTCGTAAATGGCTACCACAAATTCGAAGTACTTCCTATCGGATACACGGAACTCTCCGTAAGTCAGTTGGAGACGCTAGCCGACTGGGATTCGGTTCGATACATCCAGAAGAACGTCGAACTGGACTATTACAACGAAGACACACGGGAGGTGACGAACGTTTCCGAAGTACAGTCGAACGGCTACACCGGGGAGGGCGTCCATACTGCAGTCATCGACTCGGGAGTCGACGGCGACCACCCCGACCTCGATTCGAGTCTGGTTGCGAACTGGCGGTGGGCGGGCAACCTACTTGGCGAACCGACACTCTGGGTTCCGGCTGGAGACTTAGACACCGACGACAACGGTCACGGTACCCACTGTTCCGGGACGGTTGCTGGCGACGGAACGAAAAGCGACGGGCAACAGAAGGGGATGGCCCCCGACGCCGACCTCACCGTTTACTCGGCAGGGCTGGCACTGCTCATCGTGAAACCGGTGGCCGCGTTCGACCACCTTCTCGCACGGCAGAAGGCGGGCGAGACGGACATCTCCGTCGTCTCGAACTCCTACGGGTCTTCGAACGGGAACGCGTTCAACCCGGACGACGCGCTCAACGTTGCAACATGGGAGGCATGGAAGGAGGGACTCCTCCCGGTGTTCGCGGCGAGCAACTCCGGGCCGAGTACGAACACGCTCAACCAGTATGCCAAGGCACCGAACGTGCTGGGTGTCGCCGCGACGAAAGACGATAAGACGGTTACGGACTTTTCTTCGCGCGGGCGAAGCAAGGACTTCGACGGGGAAACCAACTGGAACCGTAAAACCGCGCTCGACAACTTGGAGCAGTATCGTAATGGCGGGTCGCCATCCGGCCCGCTCGGCATCTACCGGCCCGGAATCGGTGCGCCCGGAAACGCTATCGTCAGCACGATGGCTCCGACCGACCCACTCAACGCACAGGGTGGCGACACCGACCTGTGGTACGCGAGCATCAGCGGGACGAGCATGGCGTGTCCGGCAGTCGCCGGGATGGCCACCCTCATGGTCGATGCCTATCGGCAGAACAACGGCGGGTCGCCAACTCCTGCGGAACTGCTGAACACGCTTTCCGCGGAAGCCGAAGACGCGGTAAGTAGCTACAACCCGTGGTCTATTGGTTCGGGATTCGTGAACGCCCAATCCGCCGTAACTCGTGCGGAGAACGGAAATATGGCCACGTACAGCGACGTGAGCCTCGTAAACTACTGAACTGGGAGTTTCGGAACTCTCGCCGGGGCGACCACAGAAATCGACACATCTATTTTTATCGGATTGTCACAGTCGAAGCGACTGATGTCTTCCGATGTGTTGAAAAAATGTGACAACTGTGGCGAACAGGTACTCGATGTGTATCTCGAAGACGGTCTGTGTTCGAACTGTCGTGACGAAGACAATACAGAGTGACGAGTGCTACGCACGAGTGCCGACAGCTGAAACAACAGTAATCGAACGCAACTATTTCGAAACGAAAGGGTTTTTCGACGGTTCTTCGCACTGACAAGCGTGCAACGCGTTCAGTTTTACGCGCTCTATCTCACTCGGTTCGCCGCCGGGTTCGGAGTGATTACGCTGGCGACCCTTCTTCCCGAATATCTCAACGTTCTCGACCCGGAATCGGGCGTCGTCGTCGGCCTGTTCGTTTCCGGACTGACCGCGGCACAAACCGTGGTCACCGTTCCGATGGCGTGGGCGGGCGACCGCTACGACAAGCGAACCGTCCTGCTCGTAAGCCTCGCGCTGTCGGTTTGCTCCTACGCCGCCTTCCCGTTCGTGGAAAGCAGTTGGGGCTTCATCGCGGCGCGGGCGCTTCAGGGAGTTGCCATCACCGGAACCGGCCTCATCACGCTTTCTCTGGTCGGCGAACTCTCGACGGTTGACACACGGGCGAACAACATCGGCAAGGCGAACTCGGCGCGATTCGCCGCATCAATCCTCGGGTCGATTTCCGCCGCGGTGCTGTACGGAGAGTACGGATTCAGCGTGGTTTTCGGCGTCATCGTCGCCCTGCTGATTCCGGCCCTGCTCGGCGTCCTCCTGTTCGTCGAGCGTGATGGGACGCGAATCGAAGGCTTCCCGTTTTCGGACTTGGCGGTCAACCGAAAACTGCTCACGCTGACGAGTTTCCGGTCGCAGTACGCCGTGGCGGTGACGATGGTTCGAAACTGGGTCGTGGTCTACGCCGGACTGAACGCCGCGGAGGGTGGGCTGGCGTACGCGGCCCTCGCAGTCAGCGTCGTCCTCGTCTCGGAGAAGTTCATGAACATGCTGTTTCAGCCCTACACGGGCCGACTGTCCGACAGTTACGGACGCGCCCTGTTCGTCTTCGTTGGCGGCGGACTGTACGGATTAGTCGCCCTCTGCGTTCCTTTCGCTCCCACAATCGGTCAGACGCTCGGACTACCGGCCATGTTTCCCATCCTCGGCAAACTCTCGCCCGCCTTCCTGCCCCTCGTCTTCCTGAACGCCCTCCTCGGCGTGGCGGACAGTTTCCGCGAACCGGCCAGCATGGCCCTGTTCGCGGACGAAGGCGCGGATGGCGCGGGTGTCGCCAGTAGCTTCGGGATTCGGGAACTCGTCTGGCGACCCGGAAGCATCCTCGCGCCGATTCTGGCGGGGATTCTGATGACCGGGCCGGGCATCCAATGGGTGTTTTACGTCGGTGGCTTGGCGTCTATTTCCGGCGTGCTAACCTTCTTCGGCGTGCTGTCGCATTCACACGGCGCGAAGGCACTGACGCAGTGGTGACTAGGTGGAGTTGGTGACCAGACAGAATTGCATTTTGTCTGTTTTGTCGGGGCAGTCGCGGGAGGAAGTCCTGTATCTACGGCGGGAATAAGCAACTCCCCCTTAGAATCTGACCCTTTTCATCGCGCTAGCTGTTGCCGACTCCAATGAAACCGCCTCCGCCCCACCACCGTCAGTGTCCCCAGTCCTCCCCGCCAGCGCGGGAGAGCACTCACGCCTCACTGACGTTCGTCGTTCGTGTGAAACGCGCTGGCGCCACCACCGCAAACAAACCGAGAAGTCATTGCGCACACTCCCGTTATCAACCGAAAATCGGCAATCCCACCAATCACTTGGCGGGGCCGAGGGCAGTCGTCCTCGGCCTGCCTGCGGGCCTGGCGGATTCCGGGCGAACGAGGAACGAGCGACTGGAAGGAGCGTGACGAGTGAGGGCGTGTTTGTAGACGTGATTCGCAGTCACGAGGTGAAAGACAGGTTCCTCTCCACTCGTCACACCGAAACCAACGATGGCGAAAAAGTCGAAGAAAATTCTATCTCGGCCTACTCGCCCAAGTCGAACATTTCGGCGGCCTGTTCCATGTCTTTGTCCCCGCGACCGCTCAGATTGATGAGAATCACGTCGTCTTCGTCCTTCTCTTCGGCAATCTCTTTCGCCAGCGCGACGGCGTGACTGGATTCGAGTGCAGGAATAATTCCCTCCAGTTCGCTCAGTTCGCGGAACGCGGAGAGAGCCTCGTCGTCGGTGACGCCGTGGTACTCACAGCGACCGGATTCGCGGAACTGGGCGTGTTCCGGGCCGACGCCGGGATAATCCAGCCCTGCTGAAACCGAATGGACTTCCACGTCGTCCGCCAGAATCCGGGTTCGCATTCCGTGGAGGATGTCGGTTTTGCCGTTGGCCAGCGGCGCGGCGTGGCGTTTCGAGTCTGACCCTTCGCCACCGCCCTCCGCGCCGTACAGTTCCACCGGGTCGTCGCGGAAGGCGTGAAACAAGCCGATTGCGTTCGACCCGCCGCCGACGCAGGCGACGGCGGCGTCGGGGAGTCCGCCGGTTTTCTCCTGTATCTGCTTTCTCGCTTCCTCACTGATAACCGACTGGAAGTCGCGCACCATTCGCGGAAACGGGTCGGGGCCGACGACGCTCCCGACGAGGTAGTGTGTGTCCTCCATGTTTTCAGCGAAATCCTCCAACGCAGCGTCCACCGCGTCCGCGAGGCCGGAATCGCCGCGGGTGACTTCGTTCACTTCGGCCCCCATCAAGCGCATGCGGAAGACGTTCATCTTCTGGCGCTCGGCGTCCTTTTTCCCCATGTAGATTTCCGTGGGAATGTCGAGGAGCGCGCCGACCATGGCGGATGCAGTGCCGTGCTGGCCCGCGCCGGTTTCCGCGATGAGACGCTCTTTCCCGGCTTTCTTGGCGAGCAGTGCCTGCCCGAGACAGTTGTTGATTTTGTGCGCTCCGCCGTGAAGCAGGTCTTCGCGTTTCAGATAGATTTGTGCACCGTACTCCTCGGAGAGGCGTTCCGCGTGGTAGATTGGTGTCGGCCTCCCCGCGAAATCCGCGAGTAGGGAACGGAAATCGTCTTGAAACTCGTCGGTGTCGTAGATTTCGTCGAACGCTTCTGCAAGGCCGGAGAGCGGTTCTTCGAGCGCGTCGGGGACGTGTCGGCCACCGAACGTTCCGAACTGAGTCGCATTTTCCTGAGACATGGGAAAACGGTTCCAGTCCCATGTACATAAATCTGCTTCAGAGAGCATTGAAGGGCTTCACTAGACATATCTGTACAAAATTTGTGGCTGGAGGCCATTCGTAGTATCAGTTGCGTGGCAGTGCTCAAATACTATTCTACGAGTACCGCTCTTGAATTTAATGTCAAGGAGAGAACCGAATCCGACTCAAAGAAATCGAATTCACCAGCAGTCCTCACTTTTTCGGCAGGTCACGAACCGCTGGACCGTCGAGAACCACTCCGTCGAAGTCAAACCGCGACCCGTGACACGGACAATCCCACGTTTTTTCCGCGTCGTTCCACGCGACGACACATTTCAGGTGCGTACAAACTGCCGAAACGCGATGCAGTTCGCCGTCCTCATCTCGATATTCGGCAATGGCGTTTCCGTCCTCGCGAGTAACCCTCGCTTCTTCTTTCGAAAGCGGTTCGCGCGTTCCCTGCGGTTTCCTCGCCCAGTCTTCGACGAACCGCTTTCCGATGGTTGCGTTTTCTCGTACCAGCGGTTTCGCGTCCGACAGTGATGGTAGTCTCCCGGGGTCGAAAACGTTCGACCACTCGCTTCCCGACCCGGCGATTTCGTCGGCGAGAATTCGACCCGCGGCGATACCGTTCGTCATCCCCCATCCACCGAATCCCGTTGCGACGTACACGTCGTCCATCCACGGCGCAAGCGTGCCGACGAACGGAACGGAATCCGTCGTTCGATAATCCTGCGTTGACCAGCGATAGACTACTTCCTCGACATCGAAGTGATTTCTCGCCTCTCGTTCGACTGCCCGGTATCTGTCGGCGGTCGAACCACCTTGTCCAGTTTTGTGATTTTGCCCGCCGACGAGAACGAACGACTCGCCGTCGATTTCGTGCGGACGAACCGAGAAGTACGGTTCCCCCGAGCGATAGTACATCCCCTCCGGTTGCGGGTCGGCGATTCGAGTTGCCAGCACGTACGACCGCTTCGGAAACTGCCGGGCGAAATATCCCGCGGGGTCGGAAAACGGAAAATGGGTTGCGACGACGACGGCGTCCGCGGTGACGGTTCCTCGCTCCGTCGTGACTTTGCAGGGCGAACCGGAATCGAGGTCGGTCGCCTTCGTCTGTTCGAAAATATCACATCCGTCGCCGGAAATCTCGTCGGCTAACCCGAGCAGATACTTCCGCGGATGGAACTGCGCTTGGTCGTCGAATCGAACTGCGGCCACAGCGTCCGACGGAATCGGAATATCCTCCGTGAAAGAAGCGGGCAGGCCGACGCTTCGTGCGGCGTTCACCTCCTGTCGAATTTTGCCCCGGTCGTTTTCGTCGGAAACGTAGGTGTAGGCGGGCCGTCGCTGGAAATCACAGTCGAAATCCCCCGCCCTGTCGGCGACGGTTTCGATGGCGGCCTCGTTCGCCTCGGCGTACCGGCGAGCGCGGTCGCGTCCGAACTGGGAAACCAGCGAGTGATATACGAGTCCGTGCTGGCTCGTCAACTTGGCGGTCGTTCGCGCCGTCACTCCGGAGACGATTCTGTCGGATTCGAGTACCGTAACCGTTCTTCCGGCATTTTTCAATTCCATCGCGGCGGAAAGTCCCGCGATACCGCCGCCGACGACCGCAACGTCTACGCGATGGTCGTCCTGAAGCGGTTCGAAATCAGTCGAATCGGTCGTTTCGAGCCAGAATGAGTCGTCTGTTCCCGGCAGTTCGTCCGCACCAAATTCGTCGTTCGTGTTCATGGAAACCCCCGAACACGTTCGGGGTCGGAGTGGATAAAAAAGATGGCCGGAAGATGAGCGACCGGAACCGAGCAAACCTACTGCATGTAGCCGAGGTCGGCCAGTCGCTCCTCGACGCCTGCTTCGTCTTCGCTGTCCATCGAAACGTCGTCGTCCTCGTCGTATTCCGGGTAGCTCTGTGAACCAACATCGTCAACGACCGGAATCACGTCCCCGTCCGTTCGGTCGTTGTACGGAATCCCGAACGCGGACATGATGGTCGGCGCAACGTCGAAGAGATGGGCCTTCGTCGGCATTCTGTCGGGGTCGATTCTCTCCCCTTGCGCGGCGACGATACCCTCAATCTTGTGATTCCACGGTTCGGTCGGCGGTGCGAAGTAATCGCCGAGCAGTTGTGCCGAGAGGAACTGCCCCATCTCGTTCGGAATCGTCACGATGTCCGGGGCGTTGTCGGCGTTTTTCCCGTGGAAATACTTCTCGCGAGGTGCGACTTCGCCGAAAACGGGTTCGCCGTCGGGTGTTTCTACCCCACTGAGTTTTTCTATCAAGTCGTCGCGGACTTCATCGTACTTGTCAGGGGGGACGATACCCTGTGGTTCCCGACCACGCAAGTTGATTCTGACGCCTAACTCGGTTCGGGCGCGCATGTATGCGGTCGATTTCGGGAAATCCACCTGTTCGTTGCCGGTTCGGGCGACGTTTTTCGGCGCGTACTGCTTTGCGATTTCCGCCAGCCCGACCTTCTCCAAACCAGTTCTGATTCGGTGGGCGGTGAACCCGAACTCGGCCATCTTTGCGGCCATTCGCTCGAAAGTGTTCGGTTCCCACGTTTTCGTATCCTTTCCTTCGCGGAGTTCTTCTTGAATTGGGTTCCACGACGGCATTCCTTTGCCACCTTTTCGCGCCTTCACATAGCCTTCGTCGCGCAGGAACTCGTTGACGCGGAACTCGTACTTGTCGTACGGTCCCATTCCGTGGTCGCTGGCGATGAGAACCGTGTTCGGGTCACACTCCTCCAGCAGTTTGCCGACCTGTTTGTCGGCTTCCTCGTAGACGGTTTTCACCTTGTCCCACTCGCCGTTGAACTCGTGGAAGACGGTGTCCGTCTTCTGGAATTGGACGAACCCGAAGTCGGGTTCGTGTTTGTCGGCCAGATAGCGGAACGCCTCGCCGCGCATGCGGACGAGATTCGTGTACTCGTCCATCTTTTGGGCGTCAGAGAGTCGCTCGTCACCGCGGGTGTAGTTGGGGTACACGCGGTAGTCGCCGATTTCGTTGCGAACCTCGTCCAGTAGCCCTTCCGGATAGCATCGTGGGTTTTCCGGCCCGATGAAGCCCGGAATTATCGCGCCGTCGATTTCCTCTGGTGGATGGGTAACTGGTACGTTGACGACGACGCTCGATTTGCCGTGTTTGTCGAGCAGCGACCATATCGAGTGTTCCTCGACGTCGTTGCCGCTGACGACGTGGAAGTCGTAGCCCTCGTAGGCGACGAACCCGCAGACGCCGTGTTGTCCGGGGTTGACTCCCGTGTAGAGCGACGGCCACGCACTCGGCGTCCACGGCGGCATTTGGGACTCAAGCGGGGCAGACGCGCCATCCTCACAGATAGACCGAATGTTCGGAATAACGTCGTCTTCATAGAGGCGCTCAAAAACTGGCAGACAGCCCGCATCGATACCGATGAGGAGAACATCTACGTTGCTCATCGTATCTCACCCGGGACATAGCTTCGGCCAGCGTATCTCGTTTCTTCCGTCGGACAGGAATCATATCGACCCTGCGCTACGACGCTCGCCAGACTCATTGCTGGCTCCTACCAGTTCTACTCATTTTATTATGGCACGCTTAATCCTCCACGACAGTAAATTAGTCGCCTTCGCCGTCAGTAACAACCGTGCTGGTGTCGTCAATCACGGTACGCTTCCACGTTCCGCGAGTGAACCAGAGCGCGGCAGCGACTGCTCCGAGGACGTTGCCGACCGCCATTCCCATCCAAATCCCGGTCGGTCCCATATCCTGAACGAATGCGAGATAGTATACGACGGGAACCCGACCGAGCCAGAGCGCCACCATCGAAAACGCCATCGCAGTTTTCGTGTTTCCGGCCCCGCGGTACGCGCCGAGCAACACCTGTAACAGAGCCATAAACGCGAACTCGGCGGAACGAATCCGGAGATACTCGCTTCCGTACATTATAGTGTCGGCGGCCTCCTGCGTCCCCGTCGCCATGAACACGCCGACGATTGGTTCCGGAAACAGTGCCGCAACGATTGCAACGGCGAGCATGACGGCGGAACCGACCTTCGCCGCGAGCCAAACGGCCCGCTCCGCACGGTCGGGTTTCTCCGCGCCGAGGTTCTGTCCGACCATCGTGTTAGTCGCTCGGCCTAGCCCCATCGCCGGGAGAAAGACGAGGGAGGCGAGGCGATTACCAAGTCCGTAAGCGCTGACCACGGGCGGAGCGAACTGGACGACCATTGCGGTCAGGGTAATCATCGCCAGCGCACTGGTGGACTGTTCGAGCGCGCTCGGCGTTCCGAGTCGAACGATGTCCCAAATGTATCCGAGGTCCGGAACGAGGTCACCAACCTGCACGTCCGGCCCGGCGCTCGTCCCGAACAGGATGTACAGTCCGAGAACTGTCGCAACCGCTCGCGCGGAGATGGTTGCGAGCGCGGCCCCTTGGATTCCCATACCTTCGATGGGACCGAATCCGAAGATGAAAATCGGGTCGAGAATGACGTTCACGACCACGCTGACGAACATGATTCGCATAGGCGTCCGGGTGTTGCCGTACCCTCGCATCAGCGAGCTGAAGACGAAAAAGCCGAAGAGGAACGGCAGACCGAGGAAGAACACTTCCATGTACTGGCGAGCAAGCGGAACGACATCCACCGTTGTCGCTCCCTGAGACGGCATCAATGCGAGCATCGGCTCGGTGAGGAAGAAACCGAGCGTCCCGAGGACGACCGAGAGGAGCGCCACGAACGACAGAATTTGTCCCGCGACTGTTCCGGCAGACCCTTCGCTATCGGCACCGGTGTACTGGGCGACGAGGATGCTCCCGGCAGTGGTAAAGCCGCCCGCGATGGAGATGAGGAAGAAAATGAGCGGGAACGCGATACTCATCGCGCCGACCGCGTTGGCGGAGAGCCGGCCCAGCCAGAAGGTGTCCGCGACGTTGTACATCACCTGCAACAACTGGATAACGACTATCGGCCACGCGAGTTCGAACATCGGTCGCACCAACCCACCCTCCGTAATCGAACTGCTGGGCTGTGTGCTAGTCATCGTACTTTCGAAACGAAATAGTACCGTTTCAATATTTCGACTCTAAAATCAGGTGGCAATATCTACCAAAACCCGGCTTCGAGGTCATGTCCGCAGGAACCGCGAAACAGCTTTCCGAAGGGTAATTCGGGTTTAAAAACAGCCTAAACCGGCGAAAAGTGGAGTTATGTGGTGATGAAATTCAGTGACAGTCACAACGTCCATCTGACCAACCGTCGAAACCGAAGTACTCATGCCCGTGACGCCCACCCGTGGAGACGGAACGAACGGACATTTATGATACTGACTGGAACAGTCGTCGCCGACGCGACGACGATTATCGAAGATGGGGCAGTCGTCGTCTCCGGCGAGACTATCGACGCAGTCGGTAACCGCACCGAACTGCTCGACAGGTATGCCGAACACGACGTAGACGAGTACGACCTTCTCCTTCCGGGCCTCGTCGGCGGCCACATTCACTCGGTGCAAAGCCTCGGACGAGGAATCGCCGACGACGCAGAACTACTCGACTGGTTGTTCGAATACGTCCTCCCGATGGAAGCCAGTCTCGACGCGGAGGAGATGTACGCCGCCGCCCGACTGGGCTACCTCGAACTCATTGAGAGCGGAACGACCACCTGTATCGACCATCTCTCGGTTCGACACGCGAATCGAGCGTTCGACGCCGCGGAAGAGATGGGAATCCGAGGCCGCATCGGAAAAGTGCTGATGGACAAACGCGCCCCCGAAGGACTCCACGAGGACACCAAAACCGGACTGGAAACCACCGAAGAACTCATCCGACAGTACCACGGCGCGAATGAGGGCCGGATTCAGTACGCCGTCACGCCGCGATTCGCCGTCTCCTGCACCGAGGAGTGTCTCCGAGGTGCGCGCCGACTCACCGACAAGTACGACGGCGTGAGAATTCATACCCACGCGAGCGAAAATCAGGACGAAATCGTCACCGTGGAGTCCGACACCGGCCAGCGAAACATTCACTGGTTGGACGAAGTCGGATTGACTGGCGAGGATGTCGTCCTCGCCCACTGCGTCTGGACGGACGAATCGGAGCGCGAGGTGCTCGCAGAGACGGGAACACACGTCACCTACTGCCCCTCTTCGAACATGAAACTCGCCAGCGGAATCGCGCCCATCATCGACTATCTCGACCGGGGAATCAACGTCGCGCTCGGTAACGACGGCCCGCCGTGCAACAACACGTTAGACCCCTTCACCGAAATGCGGCAAGCGAGCCTCCTGCAAAAGGTGGACGAACTCGACGCACAGGCGGCCCCCGCGGGAACCATCTTCGAGATGGCGACGATAAACGGCGCTCAAGCCGCCGGATTCGACTGCGTCGGAAAAATACAGGAAGGCTGGCAGGCCGACATCATCGGCGTAACGACCGACATCACCCGCGCGACACCGCTGTACGACCCGCTTTCACACGCCGTTTTCGGCGCACACGGTGACGACGTGGAGTTCACGATGGTCGCCGGGGACGTGCTCCAAGAAAACGGCGAGGTGGTCGTCGCCGACGCCGACGCGATTCGTGCGGAGGCGAACGAAATCGCGGCCGGATTGGACGTGGCTCCCGAAACCGGCGTCTTCTGAGCGTTGCCGATTTCCGGTTATCTTCTCAATGCGGCGATTGCCGTCGCAGGCGTCGAACCGTGAGCAGATCGACCAGTTGCGTCTTCTGCAATCCACTGACCGTCGGGCGTCTGTCGAACCGTTGCGAGGTCAGCAGGGTTCCGAACCGCGTATTCGTCGTCGTGATGCTGGAGGTGCATGAACGGTAAATGGCAACACGACGTGTTAACTAATAGCCAGATAAATGTGTGGTAAGAGTCGCTTGAACCGCTGATTTCGGACGGTTCGAAACCGGTGAGTGGGATGGTATTAAATCAGCTACCGAGAACAGTCGAACATGACACATTCGATTCAGGGCTTCGACCACGTCGTGCTGCCCGTCTCCGACCTCGTACGAGCGGTTTCATTCTATCAGGACGTACTGGGTTTGCGGTCAGTTGACCGGCGCGACCCGGGGACGGACGACTACCACTGGCTGAACCTTGGACAGGGACAAGGACTCAATCTCGCTCAGGTGGATGAGGTTTCCAATGATACGAGTCCGCGCCATATCGCGTTCAACGCGTCGGAGGAGTTCTGTGAAGAGGTTGCGGAGCGATTGGAGGAGCGCGAGATTGCGGTGCGGAAGACCGAAACGAGCGTCTACTTTTCCGACCCGGACGGAAACGAACTAGAAGTCACCTGCTGGCGTGAGAAGCGACTGCGGGAGTCCGGGGCGAATCATTGGTAGCGGTGGAGTACGGGGCTATTTCGTATTCCCATCGCTCCGACCGGGAATCGACCAACCGTGTTCTTTGATGATTTTCGGCGCACAATCTTCGCAAAACGTGAACTCGCGGTCCTGTTCCCGTCCACCGGGACCGAATCGGAACAGCGAGTGGGGTTTGACGGTGAGGAAATCGCCACATTCGTCGCAGACGTATCCTTCTGGCATGATGGACTTTTATAGATTTGGCAGTATACGTCTTTCTCAGCGGCTCATACGGCAGAGTAGATGAAATATCGTTCCAGCGTAGCGAATGCGACTCAGTCCTCGACACTGCTTCCCGACGCCGGTGTCGGTTCGCTGATAACCGCCTGCTTCCACGTCCCGCGGGTGAACCACAGTCTGGCCCCGATTGCGCCGATGTACTGGGCGACGAGCGTACTCCCAGCGACGGTAAACCCGCCGCTGATGGAAATAATAAGGATGCTAACGGGAAGTGCAACACTCAGGGCACCGACCGCGGGTGCGGAGACGCGCCCGAGCAAGATGGTGTCCGTAATGTTGTAGGCGACTTGCAGGAGTTGCGTGATGACAATCGGCCACGCGAGCTTAAATAGTGGTCGCGAAAGCCGTCCTTCAGTAATCGTATCCTGCGTTTCCGTCACTAGTATTCGACAGAATTTCGGAGGATTTCAACGCTTTGACTTGCGGATTATGTGAGAAAAACAAAAAAGGAAATGTCGCCGAAGGGAGTACGGCGAGCAGACTACGGCGTTTCGTTCGTCTCGACGCTGATGTCGGCCTGTGGATAGGCCGTACAGGACAGGAAGTATCCGTTGTCGAGTTCGTCGTCGCTAAGCGTGTCGTTGTTGCTGTGAATGATGTCGTCCGGTTCTCCGTCGGCGATTTTCGCACCGCAGGAGAGACACGACCCTGCGCGGCAGGAGTACGGAAGGTCCCAACCTTCTTCTTCGCCTGCTTCGAGAATCGTCTCGTTGCTGGCGACTTCGATGGTCGAACCCTCTTTGACGTATTCGACTTCGAAGTATTCGACTTCGTCTTCCGGAATCGCTTCGGGGTCGAAGCCAGCGTCCTCTTCCTCGCCTTCTTCGCCTTCGAGTTCGCCTTCCGCACCGGCACCCACAGCGACTGCGCCGCCACCACCGATAGAGCGGTTCATCGGTTCGGGGAAGTCGGTTTCGGGGACACTCGCCGCGCGTCGGTCGAGCACTTCTTGGGAAATGTCGTCCGCGGCGCGCCACTTGGTTCCCTTGGTGAAGTGCAGAGCCACTGCGGTGAGCGTGAACAGTAGCCCGAGTCCCAGACCCAGTTCGTTTACCATATGGCGGAAGCTACGGAACGGTGGTTTAACAGCATTGTGATTGGCGAGTGGAAACGGAGTGACGGTCGTTCGACCAGCAATCGAATTATCCCATAGAATTAACAGTCGTGGGGAGACGAATATTGAAAAGTGGCGAATCCGGCCGAGGCTGTGAGCGTGTTGGTCGCGCTTGAGTTCGTCTTCATGTCCGCAATAGTGCTTGTCTTGGTTCCGCTCGAAGCGGCGTTCTCAATTATTCCGCTCTTTTTACTCTTCCTCATCGCACTACATCTGTATCGTTCGTGAGACGGACAGTTGTTCTCTGCCGGAACTGCTCCACGAATACAGTACCGACCAAAGCGCGTCCACTTTTTTGCGCGGAGCGACAGTCGTCACTCCACTGGCAAAATCTGGACCAAAACCTCGGTGCTCCGTGCGGTCCGCGCCGAGACCGCTCGTTTCACTCGTCGCTCGCAGGAGTCACTCCCGTTTGACCTCGTGCCGACCGAAGCCGTACCGAAGTCGGTTGGCCAACCGCCGCGAAAAGCGGCCTTCCGACCGACTGTCGAATCGCTCGCCGAGGGCCTGATAGATGAGCGGAACCGGAACCTCCTGTTCCAGCGCTTCCTGCACCGTCCACGTTCCAGTCGAACCACCCGCGATGTGGTCGGCCACGTCGCCCAAATCGGTGCCTTCCTCACGGAACGCTTCCTCACAGAGTTCGAGGAGCCACGAGCGGATGACTGCGCCGTTGTTCCACGTTCGGGCGACTTTCTCCAAATCGAGGTCGTACCGACCCTCGTGGAGCAGTTCGAAGCCCTCGCCGTAGGTCTGCATCAGCGCGTACTCGACGCCGTTGTGAACCATCTTCACGTAGTGGCCCGACCCTGCTTCACCCATTCTGTCGTGGCCATCCGGACCGGTCGCCACTGCGTCGAACACGGGAACCAGTTCATCGTAGGCCCACTGCGGCCCGCCGACCATCAGGGAGAAGCCGAGTTCGGCACCCGCGGGGCCGCCGCTGGTTCCGCAGTCGAGGTACGCCGCAGAGGTCGTTTCTGCGCGTCGAACCGAATCCTCGAAGTAGGAGTTTCCGCCATCGACGACCACGTCGTCTTCGTCAAGGAAGGGTTCTAAATCTTCGAGTGCAGCGTCCACGGGTTCCCCGGCGGGCACCATCAGCCAGATTCGTTTTTCGTCACCGAGTTTCTCTGCGAGGTCGGCGACCGAGTCGGCGGGTTCCGCACCCGCCGACTCTGCTGATTCGACCGCCTCCTCTGCCACGTCGTAGGCGACGATGTCGTGTCCCGCATCGAGCGTTCTGTCCACTACGATTCGACCCATGCGCCCCAGTCCGATGACGCCCAGTTGCATGGCAGTAGGTGCAGG
Source organism: Haladaptatus litoreus (assembly GCF_900156425.1). Classification (GTDB taxonomy): domain Archaea; phylum Halobacteriota; class Halobacteria; order Halobacteriales; family Haladaptataceae; genus Haladaptatus; species Haladaptatus litoreus. The sequence goes on along the minus strand of NZ_FTNO01000001.1, from coordinate 68,110 downwards.
TGGGGGAGAGGTAGGGGTTGCGGTTCGAGTCGAGGCTATGCTGTCGTTGTAGCAGGGACGTACACCTCGTGTTTGCTGTAGATGTACGCCGCGATGGCACCGTTTCCGAGCAGTGTCACGAAACCACTTGGACTGCCGAACCAGAGGGCGACCAAGCCGACCAGCGCGCCCGCCACGAACAGCACGACGGCCCATCCCCACGCCCACTTTTTCGCCCGAAAGAGACCGTAGTAAATGGGAAATTTCGCAACGAGAAGCGGCGACAGAAAGAGGAGACTCGTCTCGGCGACTGACGGCGGAATCACGGTGACGGAGAAGAGCAGGGCGAACCAAAACGGGTCAACGACCAGCGCGAGAACGCAGATAGCTTCGATGTATTTCGGCGTCGGCGCACCGCAATCGCGGCAGAGTTTCGCACCGTCACGGGTACTCGCGCCACAGACTTCGCAAGACACGTGGCAATCTGTGGACAGAGGCTACTTCAAAATAGGGGTTCGGAGGAATCTAACATCGGGATTCAAAACCGATGTTTTTGCGTGAGGAGATAGAGGAGAATACCCCGTTGAGAACCAGTTTGATGACTCCAATCGGGTCACCGAGAGAGAATCCACCGACGCTGAAGAACATGTCCAATCCGTACACCGTCACCGCGAGTTTCCATCCCCACGAGTGGAATCGCCACAGGCCGTAAACGATTATGAACTGGAGAGCGGCCACGAACAGCGCGAACCCGCCGAGTACCGTGGCGAAAAGCCCGCCGTCGAGAAGCCAGTATCCCAACACCGCCTGCAAGAAACCGCTCACGAGCACGAGTCCGCAGACGAGCGTAATTCCCCTCGGTCTAGTCGCGACGGTGTCACTCAGTCGTCGATAACAGTCCCGACAGTAAATCGAATCGGAAGCGACATCGACGCCGCAGTTCGGACAGTTCATGACAGATATATTTTATAAGATATAAAAGCTATTTCGGCCACGCGATTACGCGAGCGCCGTTTCCAACGCGTCCGTCACCCTGTCCGCGTGCTGAATCAACAGCGTGCCGAGAATGCTCATGATGAGCACGTAGCCCACGGTAAACGCGGGTATCAAGTCACCGAGCGCACCGGTTCCGACGCTTATCGCGAGTGTCGATAAGACCAGCGAGAACTCACCGCGGGGAACCATCCCGAACCCGACGCGGAACGAGCGCGTTCTGTCGAGTCCGTAGAAACGCCCCGAAACGGTTCCGCTGACGAACTTGCCGACGGTCGTAACGACCACCGCGACACCCAACAGGAGGAGGACATCCGCCAGCAGAGTGATGTCCGTGGCCAAGCCGATGGAGAAAAAGAAGATGGCGGCGAACAGGTCACGAACCGGCGAAAGTACCTGCTCGATTCGGTGGACGTGGTCGGTTTGACTGAACATCGTTCCGACGAAGAAGGCGGCGACTGCCTCGCTGACGCCCAGTGCCAAGGCGGTTCCGGCGATGAGGACGGTTATGCCGGTCACGCGAAGAAGGAACAGTTCGTTCGATTCGGTTTCGAACAGTCGCTCGATGTACTCCGAACCGTACCACGCAACCGCGACGAGGACGACGAGGAAGGCCACCGACACACCGATGGATAGTGCGGCATCAGTCGGGCTTCCCTCGCCCAGTGCGACCGCCGACAGCAGGGCCAGATACACCGCGATGAAGATGTCCTCGAAGACGAGCGTTCCGAGAATCGGTTCGCTTTCCGCGTTCGCAATCCAGCCTTGGTCGATGAGCGACTTCGTTATCACGGCGCTGGACGAGATGTAGACGATTCCCGCGAGGAAGAAGGCTTCGAGCCACGAGAAGCCAAACACGACACCGAGTCCCAGTCCGAGGGAGAAGTTGATTCCAAGGTCTACGAGGCCGACTTTGACCAGTCGGTCGCGGTTCGAGACGAGTTGCTGAAGACTGAACTCCAAGCCGAGAAAAAAGAGGAGGAAAACGATACCGAGCTCGGCGAGAAGGTCGATGAACTCGCCGGTTTGGACGAGTTGCAGCGATATTCCGCCGATGGACGTTGGTTCGTTGGGACCGACGAGGATGCCGACGACGATGTAGGCGGGGATGACGGAGAGGCGAATACGGGACGCGAGCGCCCCGATGAGGGCGATAGCTGTCACTGCGATTCCGAACTGAACGAGGAGCGGGTCTGCCATCGGTGGCTCAGTTGCCCTCTTCGTCGGCGGTGAGCAAGTCCGAGAGTTCCGCCTGTTCCTCGCGGGTTCCGATGGCGACGAGGAGGTCACCCGAGTCGATGCTCGTGTCCGGACTCGGGTTCGAAATCGTCTCCTCACCGCGCTGAATTGCGATGATGGAGACGCCGGTTCGCTGTCGAATTTCCGCCTCCTGAAGCGTTTGACCGACCAGCGAAGAGCCGTCTTTTACCTCCACCCATTCGATGATGGACTCTCCGAGCGGAACGTTCAAATCGTCCATCTCGACCGGCTGGAAGTAGGCCCCTTCGAGGATAGAGCCGAGCTGACGGGCTTTCTTGCCCGTCAGCGAGGCGAGTTTAACGCTGTCCTCGTTCGGCGACGGACGCCGATACAGTTCGCGTTTCCCATCGTGGTGGATGATGACGACGAGTCGCTCCTCGCCGTCGAGTTCGAGTTCGAACTTGTGGCCGACGCCGGGGATTTCCGATTCGTAGACAGTCATAGTGGAAAGGGAGTTGGAAAGGGCATAAATATCACGTTAAAAATCGCGATGGGCGACGGATTACGTCACTCGAAATTCGAAGAGTGCGTCTCGGATTTCCTCTGGACATTTTGTGGAGATACACCGGTAGTCGCGGAGCGATTCTATAGCGGAGTCTCGCCTTCGTCTCACTCCCCTCGTCGGAGTGATGGAGAGTGGCTACGACAAATCCGGTGGCGGTTCGGAACTCGATGGCTCCGTCGCGCCGAACCACACGAAGGTCGTCGAATCGATGCCGAACCGAATCGGTCGCTTCCTCGGGCGAAATCCGGAGGTCGAGACGCTCGAAGCTACTCATTCCAATGGTAGTGATTCGAATACGGGACGGGTAACCCTTTCGCCAAAAATAAAAGAAATCGAACGGTCGTCCGCGACTAACAGAAGTTCTGCGTCGCGTACACTTGTCCGTCTTCAGTGACGTAGATGCCAATTCCTTCGTTTTGCCACGAATCAGTGAGGATGTTCTCACGGTGGCCCTGCGAGTTCATCCACTGGTCTACGATACCGCGAGCGAGTTCGCGTTCCGTTGTGTAGCGAACCGTACCGTCGCCGCTGTTAATCGGCGTGTCGTACCACGTCTGGGCGATGTTTTCGCCGCCCGTGAGATACGAACCGTCACCGGTCGATGCGCGACAGGTGTATCCTGCCTGCTCGTAGCGGTCGGCGAAGTTCTCGCCCTCAGGAGAGGTGTGCGAGAAGTAGTTTCGGGTCGCCATGTCCTCGCTGTGTCCGCGCGCGATGTCGCGAAGTTCGGTGTCGAACGAAATAGCGTTGAGGCCACGTTCAGTGCGCTCTTCGTTGACGAACTGATGGACGTATCGCTCGACCTCACTTCGGTCGAAGCCGTCCGATTCGTCTGGCGTCGTCGTTGGCTCGGTTGTCGTAGTGGTTTCAGGTGATTCAGTAGTGGTCGTTTCGGGTTGTGTCGTGGTTTCCGGAGTCGTACTCGTCTCCGAGGTCGTGGTTGATTCCGGTTGGGTCGTCGTGTCCGGTGTTTCCGTAGTAGTCGTCTCTTCCGGCGTCGAGGTCGTCGTTTCGGGTGGTTCCGTCGTCGGCTGTTCCGGTTCCGGCGTCGTCGGTCGGTCAGCATCGTCTTCACCGCCGGACAGAATTGACTGGAGGAAGCGCCAGAAATCATCGTCCAGTTCACCGTCTTCGAGAGCGTTCTGTACGGCAGAAATCGCGCGTTCCCAGTCATTCGCCTCAGAAGTGTCTGTTGTGGTGGACGAGTGAGTTTCGTTCGCAGTCGAATCGTGGTTGCTTCCCGATATCGTCGATTCAGCCGAAACCGCACCGACGGCAACCGTACTGGTCAGGACGAGGACTGCGAGAGCCAGTGAAAGACCGGCAGAAAGGGATTTCCGTCTCATATTGTCCTCGCTGGTTGGATAGTCGTCTGTCGATACTCATCGCGGCAGTCGGTCGATAGTTGTGACTGCCCGTCGTCGTGGAGGCTAGCGTGCCATGCCATCGCAGGTAGGTGTCCCGACCACTAGAATATAATTTTTTGCAAAATCGACTATTGATTATAGATTTCTAATGGAATTCGCACGAGAGATTGGTAAACGAAATTTGTTGGTCGGTACGATGACAAAACCACCAAATCAGAGAGAAATAGACGCGGCGGCAAGGACGATATCATATTATAAATACTCCCACGGAACCCTCAAAGAACACGTTCGTTATTTGTTAGTACGCGCGACTCGTTACCCGACTTCCCGAATCGGTGTCGAGGAAAACGGTATCACCGTCGTTGCTCCAGACGGCGGAACCGCGGTTCCAGTACACGTCACCGCTCGAATCCGAACCGCTGCCGGTGTGGAGCGTCACCGTTTCGCCGGGGGCGAGCGACGTTTCCGAAAAAGTGTACGACTGGCCCACCGCGTCCGAAATCGTCCATCCGGAGAGCGAAATCGTGCTGGAACCGGTGTTTTCGAGGATGACGTACTCGTCGTTCAGGTTGTCGTTGTCGTCGCCCGAAGCGTCGGCGTGAATCGTCTCGATGTCTACGTCGCCCGCACCGCCAGCGTCGCGGCACCGCCACAAGTCTCTGCGTTCGCTTTGGGCGCTCGATTCGGCGCTGTAGTAGCTATCGCTCTTGGAAAACGTCGAATCGTACACCCGCGCTCGCCCGGAGTCGATGAGTTTGTAGTTGTAATCTTCACCGCCGTGGTAGACGTAGGCAAGCAGTCGCCCGTAGTAGCCGCGTTTGTCGGATTCGGAGTCGAACTTCAGGGTGACCTGCTCCCCTTCGAGTTCTCGGGTCATGAACGCCGTCGCGTCCTCACCTTCGTCGGCGAGACAGTTCTCACCGGCGCTGTTGGTCGGAACGCCTTCGAACTCGTCGGGCGTGTTCGCGCTGTGCGTTTCGGGCGTATCGACGCCGAGCAGTCGGACGGTTTCCGTCGTTCCATCGGAATAGCGAACGTCCAACGTGTCGCCGTCCACGACGTCGGTAACAGTGACTTGGTCACTGTCGGTGATGTACCCATCAACAGGTTCGACGGCAACCGTGCCAGCGACACCGCCGAAAATCAGTGTGAAAACGAGCGTGAGGACCGCACCGTGAGTTATTAATTTATTTTCCACAGTACAAATATAATTTCTACACTATTAGGATTTTGTATGAACAGAACACTGAGACACATACACATATTGATAGAAACTCGTGTACTTCGGATACTATCCCAATAAAGTTAGTTGTCGTTTCAAATAATTCAGTATATCTACTTCGCTATCCGGTACAATCAAATAACTAACTGATGTATCGTATCGGATATGGGCGACGACCGAATCATTCGACGATTAAACGTCGTCGTCGTTCTCCTTTCGGTCATCGCAATTTTGCTGGCGATGCCGTATCTCCTCTCCGTTTTCGACCATCTGACGAGACTGCTTCAGGCCGTCGCCGCCGCCCTCGGAACCATCGGCATCTTCGTTCTCGTTCAAAGATATTGGACAGTTTGGGATTGATTCGAACGCCATCGGACGGGAACCTTTATCAGCGACGACGCGCACAGTCACAGGTATGAGCGCGATGGTGTCGGTAGTACGTCTATAGTGCAGACGATAAGCCGGTCGTGTTTCTCACCGAATCACCAGACAGCGACAGGAATTTGTATCCATGAGCGACGTTCCAAACGACTACGAACCCGAGCGTATAGAACCGAAATGGCGGAAAGAGTGGCAAGACTCCGATATATACACCCCCGACGGAGATTTGGAGTACGTCATCGACACGCCGCCGCCGTACCCAACCGGAAACCTTCACATCGGGCACGGACTCCAGTGGAGTTACATCGACTTTGCGGCGCGGTATCACCGCCTTCAGGGCGAACAAGTGCTGTTCCCGCAGGGATGGGACTGTCACGGACTGCCGACGGAAGTGAAAGTCGAGGAGAATCACGACATTCACCGAACCGACGTTTCCCGGGAGAAGTTCCGCAACCTCTGTATCGAACATACCGAGGAACAGATCGACTCGATGAAGGAGACGATGAACGAACTCGGCTTCTCAATCGACTGGAACGCGGAGTTCCGGACGATGGACGAAGAGTACTGGGCGAAAACCCAGCAGTCGTTCATCGAGATGGAAGAGTACGTCTACCGCGACGAACACCCGGTCAACTGGTGTCCACGCTGTGAGACGGCCATCGCGGACGCGGAAGTCGAGAAGGAAGACCGGACGGGAACGCTCTACTACGTCACGTTCGACGGCGTGGACAACGACGATATTGAGATTGCAACCACCCGCCCGGAACTGCTCTCTGCCTGTGTCGGCATGGCGGTTGACCCCGACGACGAACGCTACGCCGACCGAATCGGCGAGACGTTCGAAGTGCCGCTGTTCAGGCAGGAAGTCGAACTCATCGCCGACGACGACGTTGACGGCGACTTCGGAACCGGCGCAGTGATGATTTGTACGTTCGGTGACAAACAGGACGTTGACTGGTGGGCCGAACACGACCTAGACCTGCGTCCGGTGTTCACCGAAGACGGCCACCTGAACGAACTCGCGGGCGAGTTCGAGGGCCTGACCATCAGCGAAGCGAAGGAAGAAATCGCCGACACGTTGGACGAGGAGGGTTATCTCAACGACTCCGAATCGACCGAACAGGCGGTCGGTGCCTGCTGGCGCTGTGATACGCCAATCGAGATTCTGTCCAAAGAACAGTGGTTCGTCAAGGTGCAGTCGGACGAGATTCTGGAGAAGGCAGAGGGAGTCGAGTGGATTCCCGACCACATGCACGCACGCCTCGAAGAATGGGCAGAGGGCATGGACTGGGACTGGGTTATCTCCCGCCAGCGCGTGTTCGCCACCCCGATTCCGGCGTGGGAATGCGGAGAGTGCAACCACTGGCACCTCGCCGAAATCGAGGAACTGCCGGTTGACCCGACCGAAACCGGCCCCGAAACCGGCGACTGTCCGGAATGTGGCGCGGACTCGTGGACTGGCGAAACCGACGTGATGGACACGTGGATGGACTCGTCCATCACGCCGCTCCACATCAGCGGATGGCCGGACGACCTCGAACTGAACGAGTTCGAACCCGTCTCGCTCCGCCCGCAGGGGCACGACATCATCCGAACGTGGGCGTTCTACACGCTCCTGCGCGTCGGCGAACTGACGGACGAACGTCCGTGGGATACCGCCCTCATCAACGGCATGGTGTTCGGGCCGGACGGCAACAAGATGAGTAAGTCCCGGGGCAACGTCGTCACACCGGGGGAAGCCATCGACGAGTACGGTGCCGACTCGCTCCGGCAGGCGTTGGTTCTCGGCGGCCAACCCGGAAGCGACGTTCAGTTCCAGCCGAAGGAGGCGACCTCCGCATCGCGCTTCCTCACGAAAATCTGGAACATCTTCCAGTTCTCGCGTAACCACTTCGACGAGAACACGCCGGAAATCAGCGACCCGGCCTACCGTGACGCAGACCGCTGGATTCTTTCGCGGTTGTCCCAGACCGCCGACTCGGTCAGTGAGGACATGGAGGAGTATCGGTACGACAGCGCGCTCCGAACGCTCCGGGAGTTCGTCTGGAACGACCTCGCGGACGACTACCTCGAACTCGTCAAAGGTCGCCTGTACGAGGGTCGCCCCGGCGAGCGAAACGCGGCACGACACGCGCTGTACACGACGTTCTCGTCCATCATCCGGATGTTGTCGCCGTTCTCGCCGTTCTTCGTCGAGGAAGTGTACAGCCACCTCCCCGGAACCGAGGACAGCATCAGTCAGTCGCGCTGGCCGGACGTCGAGATGCACGATGAGGAAGCCGAACTCGCGGGCGAAATCATCGCCGAAACCGCAAGCGAGGTCAGGGCGTGGAAGTCTGACGAGGGAATGGCGCTCAACGCCGAACTCGACCGCATCGAACTGTACAGCGATGCCGAGCGGAAACCGGACACCTACGACCTGAGTGAGGCCGTGAACGCCCCGGTGTATCTGGAAGAAGGAAGACCGAACGTCGAACTCGCGCCGGTGGGCGTTTCGCCCGACCACTCCGCAATCGGGCCGAAGTTCCGCGACAAAGCGGGCGCGGTCGTCGGCGCGCTGGAATCAGCCGACCCCGCCGAACTCAAAGCCCAGTTGGATACCCACGGCGAAATCACGCTGGACGCCGCGGGCGAGGAAGTCACCCTCGACGGTGACTGGGTCGAAATCGAAGAGGAATACCGCGCGGAAAGCGGCGAGGAAGTCGAAGTGCTCGAAACCGAGCACGCGACGGTTCTCGTCTTTCCCTGAGCTGTAAGGTCGAATATCGCTGTCTTTTCGAACGAAATTCGCCGGAAGGGTGTAAACCAGTTAGCAACAGTGCGCGCCACGACCAATCCAGAAACACTGCAACCTTAATCCCGTCAGCTGACGGGATTAGCGGGTTGACGGTACTGATTAACAACATCCGATAATACAATAGCAGGGGTTATTAACTATGGATATTAAATTGTTAATATACTAATGACGAACATCACTCGAAGACGCACACTCAAGATGGGAACTGCGCTGTTCGCAAGCGGAACGATTGCCGGTTGTCTCGGGTCGTCTTCCGGCGACGGGTCGGACGGTTCGACCACGGTGCAAACATCGTTTTTCGTCCTAACCGACTTCGCGCGGAATGTCGTAGGGGACGCTGCGAACGCCGAAAGTTTGGTACCAATCGGCCAGCACGGCCACGGTTGGGAACCGTCCGCGCAAGTTCAGCGGGATGCGATGCAATCCGATGCTGTCGTTTACATGGGCGAAGGATTTCAGCCGTGGGCCGACAGAATGGTGAAAAATGTCGAACAAGACCGCCCGGAAATCACGATTGTCGAGGCGAGACACGGGATTTCTCTCCTGTCCGCGCCGGGTCACAGCGACGAGCACGGTCACGAAGGAGATAACCACGACGGCGAGCACGAGGAGGAAAATCACGGAAACGAAACAGACCACGGGCACGAGGAAGGCGAACATAACGACGGAGACAACCACGAGGGGGAAAATCACGGGAATGAAAACGATACTAACCACGAAGAGGGCGAACACCACGACGAGAGCGAAAACGGTCACGACCACGGGGCGAGCGACCCGCACTTCTGGCTCGACCCGCAGCGCGCGAAACAAGCGGTTTCCACTATCGAAAGTGGCCTTTCCGAGATGGACGCCGTTTCCGGCGAGGCGCTCACCGGAAACGCAGAGGACTTCCGAAACCAGTTGGACGAACTCGATTCGACGTTCGAATCCGAACTGGAATCCACGGAGCGAAACGCGGTGCTGGTCGCTGGACACAACGCCTTCCAGTATCTCGGCGAACGATACGGATTCGAGATTCACGCCCTGACGGGACTCGCACCGGATTCGTCACCGAGTCCGAAGGACGTACAGCGCGCGCAGAACACCATCGAGGAACACGACATCACGCACGTTCTCGCGCCGGTGTTCGAATCCGACAGAGCCGCAAAACAACTGGTTTCGGAAACCGATGCAAAAGACCATCTGCCGATTACGCCGATTCCGAGCGTCACGGAAGAGTGGAGTGAAAAGGATTGGGGGTATATCGAAATCATGGAACAAGTGAATCTCCCCTCGTTGAAAACGGCACTCGGAGTGAAATGACGGTCGCCGAAATCGAAAACGCGACGTTCGGCTACGGTGACAGACCGGTACTTTCTGACGTGTCGATGACTGTCGAGAACGGCGAATTTCTCGGCCTCGTCGGGCCGAACGGGTCGGGAAAGAGCACCCTCCTCAAACTCGTGCTCGGCTTGCAGACGCCGGACGAGGGGACGGTTCGCCTATTCGGCGAACCGCCCCGAAAAGGGAGAAAAGGCGGACGCGTCGGCTACGTCGCACAGAACGTAACCGCAGTTTCCGGAATGCCCGTGACGGTCGAGGAAGTCGTCAGAGCGGGGCGGAGTTCCCTCCTCGGGTTCGGATTCGCCGGAGAAGAACACCGCGAAGCGGTCGAATACGCGATGGAAACCGTCGGAATCTCGAATCTGGCGGAGCGCAGAGTTGCCCGCCTTTCGGGCGGGCAACAGCAACGAGCGTTCATCGCCCGCGCGCTGGCCGCCGACGCGGACGTGCTCGTACTGGACGAACCGACGGTCGGCGTCGATGCCGAATCCCGAGAGGAGTTTTACACCCTCCTGCACGACCTGAACGAGGACGGGTTGGCCGTCATTCTCGTGGAACACGACATCGGCGTCGTCACGGAACACGCGGACAGAATCGCCTGCCTGAATCGAAAATTGTACTTCCACGGCGACACCGACGAGTTCGAGGCCAGCGAGGTGCTGGCCGAGGCCTACGGGGCGAACCAACGACAACTCCACCACGACCATGATTGATATTGCGGAGATGCTGAGCTATCGGTTCATGCGCCTCGCGCTCATTGCGGGACTCTGCGTGGGCCTCGTCGCACCCCTCGTCGGGTCGTTTCTCGTCCACCGCGGGATGGCACTCATCGGGGATACGCTGGCCCATTCCGCCTTCGCGGGGGTCGCAGTCGGACTGTTCCTCGGCAGTCTCGATGTCGTCGTCTCGCCGTATCTCACCGCGCTCGTGGTGTCCGTACTCGCGGCGCTGGCGATACAGGCGCTCGCGGAGCACACCGATGCCTACGGCGACGTGTCGATGGCAATCGTCTTGTCGGGTGGGTTTGCCCTTGGGAGCGTTCTCATCAGCCTCTCGGACGGCGGTATCTCGGTCGGAATCGACCAATATCTGTTCGGCAGTTTGGCGACGGTCACGTCCGAAAATGTCACCGTGATGGTCGCACTCTCGGCGCTCGTCATCGGCGTCGTCGGCGTTACGCGACGGCAACTGTTCGCCGTCACGTTCGACGAGACGGCGGCACGCGTTTCGGGAATCCCGGTGCGACGGTACAACCGCCTACTGGTCGTGCTGACCGCGTTGGTCGTCGTCGCAGCCATGCAAATCATGGGCGTCATCCTCGTCGCCGCGATGCTCGTGGTTCCCGTCGCCGCCGCATCACACGTCGCGCGCAGTTTCCGGCAGTCGCTCGTCATCGGCGTGCTCATCGGCGAAATTGCCGTCATCGTCGGCATCACGCTCTCCTACGCCTACGGACTCGCCGCGGGAGGAGCCATCGTGCTAGTCGCAATTGGTGTGTTCACGCTGGTCGCTGTCGTTGCTCGCTGAGGAAGAAAATTCTCGGTGGCTGTCGTCTTTAGATAACTTTTCGTTGTGCTCGTTTCGGGGGATTCCGTGACAGTCAGAGACATTGCGGCGACCGATGTAGTTACCGCCACCGAAGATGCCACGCTCGCGGAGATTGCACAAATGGTGGGCGACGAAAGCGTCGGCTGTGCTCCAATCGTGGAGAACGACGAACCGGTCGGAATCGTCACCAACCGAAAAATCGCGCTCTCGCTTGCGGACGATAGGGATGCGTCGAACCGAACGGTCGGCGACATCATGACCCGCGACCTGATAACCATCGAGTCGGATGCGAGCGTTCACGATGCAGTCGAACAGATGGAAGACGCCGGAATCCGGCGTCTTCCGGTCGTCGAAAGTGGACGGCTGACCGGCCTCGTGACGCTCGATGACGTGTTGGTCGCGGTGGCAGACGAGTTGGACGAAGTCGCAGACGTTATCGAAGAGCAATCGCCGCGACTGTGAATAGTGGCGGGCGAATCGTCACGACCAGAAACCACGAGAACTTTTCTCCCGCTCTTCGATTTGCGAGTATGGACGAGCGAATCCACGAACACGCCGAAGTGCTGGTAGATTGGAGTGCGCGGGTCGAGGCAGGCGACAACGTCGTCGTACTGGTTGACGACGGGGCGCACGAACTCGCCGTGGCAGTCGGCGAGAAACTGGGCGAACGCCGAGCGAACCCGCTCACGGTGTACCACTCCGACGAAGTCGAACGGTCGTTCCTTCAGGGGCACGACGGCGATTTCGATGAAAATCCGAAACACGAACTGGCGATGTACGAAAACGCCGACGTGGTGCTAAGGCTCGGCGGGAGCACGAACACGACGGCGAAAGCCGACGTGCCGGGCGAAACGGAACAAGCGTACAACAAGGCGCGGATGGGTATCCGCGAAACTCGCCTCGGAACCGACTGGGTTTCGACGATTCATCCGACCCGCGCCCACGCACAGCAGGCGGGGATGGCCTACGAAGAGTATCAGGAGTTCGTCTACGACGCCGTGCTTCAGGACTGGGAGTCACTCGCCGAGGAGATGGCGAAGATGAAGACGATTCTGGACGAGGGAACCGAGGTCAGAATCGTCAAGGAGGACACCGACCTCACGATGTCGGTGGAGGAGCGAACCGCGGTCAACAGTTGCGCGACGGTGGCCTACGACTCGCACAACCTGCCGAGCGGCGAAGTGTTCACCGCGCCGCACGCCACCGAGGGCGAGGTGTTCTTCGACGTGCCGATGACTCACCGCGGCAAGCGAATCCGAAACGTGCATCTCACGTTCGAAGACGGCGACGTGGTGGATTTCAGCGCCGAAACCGGGGAGGACGTGCTGGCCGACATCCTCGACACGGACGAGGGCGCGCGCAAACTCGGCGAACTCGGCATCGGCATGAACCGCGGCATTGACCGCTTTACCGACAGCATCCTGTTCGACGAGAAGATGGGCGACACGATTCACCTCGCAGTCGGACGCGCCTACGACGCCTGCCTTCCCGAGGGCGAAACCGGCAACGACAGCGCGGTGCACATCGACATGATAACCGACATGAGCGACGAGTCGCGGATGGAAGTTGACGGCGAAGTCGTTCAGCGAAACGGCGCGTTCAGGTGGGAAGACGGCTTCGAGGAATAACCGAGGCGACTCCCATCAGTCGCTTTCACCACTCATTCACTCCCACCAGTCGCTTTGTCGTTCTCGTACTGACGCGTCTTGGAACGGCGGAGCCAGTTCCGACTCGTCGAGGCCGAATCCGTAGCCCAACCAGTAGCCGACGTACCAGCCGACCGCATCGGTATCGACGCCCGAAATCGAGATGGTCAGCCTCTCGTACTCCTCCAACGCACCGTCTTGGTCGGGGTCGGTACCGCGGATACCGCCGCAGGAACCGCTCGAACTCGGATTGCACGGCAGTTCGTCTGGGAACTCCACGACGATGTCCGCGTTCGCTCGATTATCAGTGAACGTAAACGAGACGTTCGAGGGAACGGTATCTTCTGCTCCGTCAGCGTAGTAGTCGAGTGCGTGTTCTACCTGTTCTCGAACCGCCTCCCGCTCGTTTTGCTCGCTCGTTTGACCGATGTACACCGTCAGGTCGGCGTCGGCCCACGGCAGGTCTCGGTCGGTCGCGTCGGTCATGGGTCGGGAAGCCAGCGACGACTGTGAGGACATCACCGACTGCGGGGCGGAGCTGTGATTCAGGCCGAGGGTGTGACCGAGTTCGTGTTTGATAATGTGAACCGTCGAATCGCTGGAAAACGAATCGTCCACGTCGATGTGCATGGGGCGAGAAATCTGGTTTGCGTTCGTGATGTAGGGTGCACACCCCGCGGCGTGCTCGACTCGCGGACAGCTTTCGACGTTCTCCACGAAGTTAACGATGAGGTCGGGACTCTCCGCATCCGGAACGAGTTCGTACTGAATCGCGTAGCCCGCGTACTGTTCGCTGTTTGCCTCCCAGTAGTCGAGCGCCTGCTGCACTTCCTCGCGGTACTCACGGTCTGAGTTCGCGCTCGTGTTAATCGCCACCGTCACGACCGATTCACCCCACGGATTCGACCGGTCTGCGATGGCTCCCTCGGAAGCGGTTTGTCCCGTCCCCTGCGTCGGATTTCGCGTCGAATCGCCGAACGTCGGGTCAGTCGTGTCACCCCGTTCGACCTCAGTCGGCAGGTCGAACTGAACGCTGGCACAACCGGACAAGACGAGACAGAGGACGAGCAGAAGGGCGCGCCGCGTCATTATCCTATAGACGGGCCACGATGGTATCAAGCCTTGGGACTCCGGAAAGTACAGTCGAAGTCGAGGGTGTGGGTGTACGACGCCGATTCGACCTGAATCGTCGCGTGGTCGATGCCGAACTGCTCACCGAGTTCCTGCTGACAGTGGCGAAGCACGGCGTCGGGGTCAACCTCCTCTTCGACCACGACGTGCGCCGAAAGCGTGTACTGCGTCGAACTCAGCGACCAGACGTGCACATCGTGGGCTTCCACGACGCCCGGCAGGTCGGTCAGATACGCGCGAACTTCGTCCACGTCGATTCCGGCGGGGGTTCCTTGCAAGAGGATGTTCAGACTCTCGGAAAAGAGGTCTTTCGCGGAGTAAAGCACCAACAGCGCGACGAAGACGGCGAACAGCGGGTCGAGAACGTACAAATCGGTGAAGACGAGCGCAATCCCGACGGCAATCGCCGCGACGCTTCCCAGCGCGTCCGCGATGAGGTGGAGAAACGCGCCTTCGACGTTCAAAATTCCGCGGTGTTCCGACAGCACCCACGCGCCAGCGAGGTTTGCCAAGAGTCCGAGCACGCCCACGATGACCACGAGTTCGGCATCGATTGGCTGTGGATTGCCGAATCGCTGAAGCGAATCGAACAGCACGTAACCGACCGCGAGCAACAAGAGGAGTCCGTTTCCCAGCGCGCCGAGGACTTCGGCGCGCTGGTAGCCGTAGGTTCTGCGAGCGTCGGCGGGACGCGCGGAAATCCACGCCGCGAACAGCGCGAGGCCGAGGCTCGCGCTGTCGGCGAGCATGTGAACCGCGTCTGCTAGCAGGGTCAGCGACCCCGAGTAGAGTGCGCCGACAAGTTCCACGACGAAGAAAATCGTGTTGATAACCAGTGCGATAGCCAAGGCGCGAAAACTAGTGTCGCCGGAATCGTCGGCGTCGTCGTGGCCAGCATGGTCGTGCGCCATCGAACGAGGTACGGGCCGAAGGGTATCAGTCGTTTTGGGAAGTCGGCTCTTCGAAGTTACTCCTCGTCCGGTTTGACCCCGGCCAACCGCATCGCGTTGCTCGTCACGCCGAGGCTCATGCCCATGTCGCCGATGACGATGGCTTGGGCGACGCTGACCAGTCCGAGCGGTGCGCCCACCGCGAGGACGGCTTTCACCGCGAGACTCGTCCAGATGTTCTGCCGGATGACGCCGTTGGCCTTGCGGGCGAGTTTACGGAGGTACGGGAGTTTCGACAGGTCGTCGCCCATCAGAGCCACGTCGGCGGTTTCGATGGCGGTGTCGGTGCCCGCCGCGCCCATGGCGACCCCGACCGTCGCGGCGGCCATCGCGGGCGCGTCGTTGATGCCGTCGCCGACCATCGCCACGCCACCCTCAGTGAGTTCCTCGACGGCGGCCACCTTCTCTTCCGGCATGAGTTCGGCCCGGAACTCGTCCACTCCGACCTGTTCCGCGATTGCGCGGGCGGTGCCTTCGTTGTCGCCCGTGAGTATCACGATGTTCGAGATGCCGAGGTCGTGGAGACGGTGGACCGTTTCTTTCGCGCCGGGACGGACTTCGTCTGCGATGGCGATGACGCCTTCCAGTTCGTCCTCGGTTCCGACGAAAACGATGGTTTTGCCCTCCTGCTCGAACCGTGGGACGACTTCTGCGAGCAAGTCGAGGCAGTCCTCGCGGCCGTCGCAGATGCTCTCAGGTTCGACCGATTCGACCGTCTCACCCTGCTGGACGACCGCGTTACCTCCATCAGTCGTCAGATGCGTGTGTTCGAGGTCGAAGCCCAATTCGGCGAACAGTGCAGGTTTTCCGGCGTAGTGAGTGACACCGTCCAAATCTGCCCGGACGCCTTTTCCGGTCAGACTCTCAAAATCGGAGACGTCGCGCTCGCCGACGCCTCGCTCGTGCGCGTGGCCGATGATTGCTTCGGCGATTGGGTGTTCGCTCCGGTGTTCGATGCTGTGGGCACACTGAAGCACGTCGTCCGCGCTGTTTCCGTTGAGCGAGATAACGTCCGTGACGGTCAGTTCACCCCTGGTCAGCGTACCGGTTTTGTCGAAGGCGACCGAATCGAGTTCGCCCATCGCTTCGAGGTGGTCGCCACCTTTGACGAGAACCCCGTTTCGCGCCGAACTGGTGAGTCCGGACACCACGCTGACGGGCGTGCTGATGACGAATGCGCAGGGACAGGCCACCACGAGAAGCGTCAGACCGCGGGTGAACCAGTCCTGAAATGGTGCGCCGAGGAAGAGCGGCGGCACCGCGGCGGTGAGAATCGCCGCAACCACCACGACGGGGGTGTAGTAACGCGCAAATCGGTCGACGAACTGCTCGTGTTCGGTCTGGTTGCCCTGTGCATCCTCGACCATCTCCACAATGTTCGAGATGGTCGAATCGCCCGCTTCCGCGGTCGATTCGACTTCGAGGTAGCCCTCTTCGTTTACCGTCCCGGCGAACACTTCGTCACCGGCTTCTTTCTCGACAGGGACGCTTTCGCCCGTGATTGGTGCCTGATTCACGGAACTCGTTCCCTCGCGCACGTCGCCGTCCACCGGGATTTTCTCGCCGGGACGGACGACCACGGTGTCCCCGACGTGAACGTCTTCGACCGGAATCGTCTCCTCGTTTCCGTCTCGGCGAACAGTCGCCATGTCGGGCGACAAGTCCATCAGTTCGCGCAGGGAGTTTCGCGCTCTGTCCATCGAAAACCGTTCGAGGAGTTCGGCGACACTGAACAGCACCGCGAGCGTCGCGGCTTCGAAGTAGAGACCGACGCCGAGCGCGCCGAGGATTCCGACGGACATCAGCAGGTCGATGTCGAGACTGGCGTTTTTCGCGGAGTAGTAGCCGTTTCGAACGATTTCCTGTCCGCCGATTACGGTGGCAGCGAGGAAACCGATATCCGCGGCGGTGAACGTCCGACCAACTGCGGAGAACAGTTCGGGATTCGAAGCGGTGAAGAAGAATTCAAGCGACAGTCCGAAGACGAGGAAAAGCCCGCCAGCCCACGTTTTCATGGCGCGGGTGCTCTTCCACACCGTATGCGGGGATTCGACCGCGGAACCGTCGGAACTGTCATCGGTCGTCACCTCCTCCACTTCGTAGCCTGCACTCTCCACTGCCCGTACGAGGTCGTCGCGGGACGCGTCCGAGGAGGTGGTGATAACGACTCGCCCCGACGTGGGCTGTGTGTCGTACTCCGTCACCCCGTCCACGTCGGAAAGCGCGTTTTCGACTTTTCCGGCGCAAGATGGACAGTCCATACTGGGAACAGAAAGCGTCTCGGTTCGCGTGTCGTCCACGTCGTAGCCCGCACTCTCGACGGCGGTTCGGATAGCATCTGCATCGGTTCGGTTCGCGTCGAATGTGACGACTAACCGGCCCGAGGCAACCTGTGCGTCGGTTTCCTCGATTCCATCGAGGGATTCGACGCTTTTCGTCACTTTCCCGGCACAGGACGGACAGTCCATGCTCGGAACCGAGAGACGAAGCGTCTCAGCCTCGTTGTTGCTCATTATCGGACCGTAGTAGCTGAAGAGTTATTAATCACCCTGCCACAAAACCGGGGCGGTTTGTGGAATATTTATTAAATAATACAACCATAGTTAACAATAAGACGCTCGTCTGACTTTGTTTCTCTGCGTTCCAGGAACGTTTCATCGGCATATTTAGTGTGAAAAACACGGTTCAAAACCGTTCAATCCGTTAATAGACCGTTGAAAACGGAAACGGTGCATAACCATCGTTCTCACTTATTGGGGTCGCAGTGTACCGTGTAACTGGGTAGTATGACGCACATCAAAGCAAGCGCCGCCCTAGCGATGGTCGCTGTCGAAGTGCTCGCAGGGGTTGCATTACTGGCAGTGGCGTTCGGCATCTGAAAAACGGCTGAGGGGAGTAAGCCCCCTTCTGTTCGGCTCGGCATTCGGCTAAGCGTCCGCACCGTGTGTCCGAGCTACCATGATGGCACGGACTTGCACCGGCAAGGATTCGCCGTTCCATCCATTCTTCGTGATCCGCGCACTGACAGAGTCAGTACGACGTGGCGTGACGAACGTCACGCGCCCTTAGTGGGTTAACTCCCTCCCCTCTCGGGTCGGTTCGCACACTGCATCGGTCACACGAAGTGGTATCGTTTCTGTTCCAGAGCCAGTGGTCTCCCACTCCGGACTTGCGTCCGGTTGCCTGCTCGGACGGTGGGGGGACTTTCCTCACGTAGGTTCCGACGTACTACCGGAACCGTTATCCGCGGGAACCGAGCTCCCTCTGCCGGGGATAACTAGTTCATACTCGCGTTTAAGCCGTTCGGTCTTCGTAGTCATGGGGGCTTAAAGCCAGCCAGATTGAAGGGAAGCGTTGAAGATGCTTCTGTGCATAAGCAACTTGTATGTCTGAGGCACAGGCAGTAGCCCTCTCTTACGAGGATGGCACGCGCGCGGTAGAACTCGCACGGGAGGCAGTAAATTCGTACGTTATCAATGGACAACGAGAGCAACCGGGCAGTATGCGAGAAGCATTCTACGCCCGAACGGGCGTCTTCGTCCGGCTGGAGTCCACCCGTGGGCGCGGCAGTCTCCGTGGGTGCGCTGGTGCCTACGACACGAGCGAACAGTTAGGACACCAAATCGTCGATTCCGCCATCGCGGCGGCAAGCGGTGACTCCTGTGGGTCGGAAATCGAACCCGCCGAGTTGTCGAATCTCAACATCTCCGTGTTCATTGTCGAGAACACGATGCTGACCGACAACCCGACGCGAGACGTGACGTTGGGTCGCCACGGTGTCGCGGTCGAAGGCCACGGCAAACACGCGTGGATGTACCCGACGCTCCCCACCGAACACAACTGGAGCGAGTTCGAATATCTCGACCGAGCGTGTCGAAAAGCTGGACTTCCCCACGGTGCGTGGGAAGAAGACGACGTGTTCGTCACCCTCATCGAAGGGCCAGTGTTCCGCGAGCGCAAACCCGAAGGAAGTATCGAACGGATTTAAATTGACCAATCGAGCAAAGAGAGAACGAGTGTAGAAATCGGCCGAATTCAGAAATCCACTAGCGAAGCGTCGTCGCGAGCGTGACGAGCAGCAGTGTCAATATCGAACTCTCGAACGATTTTACCGTCACGAATGAGCGGTTGCAGTAGCGGTTCGCCATCAGCATCGGCCTCGTGACGCGCGAGAGAGACGTGATGTCCACCCTCTGCGGTTCGATACACCTGTTTTTTACCGGAGAGTTTTCCACGTTTTGCGACGGGTTCACCGTCGATTTCCACGATGTCGAGCGCGAAATCGACCGGTTCCGCACTGGTGATATGACTGCCGACGCCGAATCCTGCCGCCACGTCCCTCAGTTCGCGGAGTTCGTCCGGGCCGAGTCCGCCGCTAGCGAAGATGTCCACATTCTCGAAACCGTGAGAATCGAGTTCCCAGCGCAGTTC
This sequence comes from Haladaptatus litoreus, assembly GCF_900156425.1. Classification (GTDB taxonomy): domain Archaea; phylum Halobacteriota; class Halobacteria; order Halobacteriales; family Haladaptataceae; genus Haladaptatus; species Haladaptatus litoreus. The sequence goes on along the minus strand of NZ_FTNO01000001.1, from coordinate 48,577 downwards.
GCGCAGGATGTGGCGGAAGTCCCCTCGGCGCGACCCGGTGGTGTCGATTCTGACGCTGTCCAAGGAATCGCCGAGCGCGTTCGCCGCGCGAAGCACCTCGTCTTTTTCGTCCGAGAAGGTGTCACAGAGCGCGATTCGGGGAACGTCGTCGCCGACTGCCGCATCGAATGCCTGCCACGCCGCTTCCTGTTCGCCACTGCCGAAACAGATGAGAAGCGCGTGAGGCATGGTGCCGCTCGGTTCCTTGCCGAGGATTTCACCCGCCGCGACGTGTGAAAAGCCATCCAATCCGCCGACGAGAGCCGAGCGTTCTACTACTGCGGCAATCGACGGATGGACGTGTCGCGCGCCGAAGCTCGCGATTTGGGAGTCCGGCGCGGCGACGCGCGCTTCGAGCGCGTTCGTCGCCATTCCCGAGGCGTGGGACAGAAAGCCGAGAAGCGAAGTTTCGTGTCGCGCGAAATCGAGATAGTTGCCTTCGATGGTACACACCGGCCCGCCGTCGAACAGTCGCCCTTCTTCCATCGCGTCCACGTCGATGGGCAGTCCGGAGAGGAGATGGGCCGCGTCTTTCAGCCCGGCGAGAAGTTCGAACTCGCCGGTCGGGAACTGGTCGGCGGTCACCTCGGCGACGACGTGTGGATTCTTCCCCGCGGCTTCGAGGGTCGTTTCGGTACGCAAAAAGTAGGCGTCCGTCGCGGTTCCGTCACGAATCGCATCCTCGGAAACCACGTCGAATCGGTCGCTCACACGAACCACCTGTTGCTCATACCGGGGGTTTTCCCCGCGACAGCGAAAAACCACCGGGTTTGTCGGGCAGAGAATCGAGAAAAGGTAGAGCTATGCCTGCGGCGCGGAACCGCGTCGAACGTCCGAAAGGTCGTTGACCGTCGGCGCGTTCACGATAACGACGGTGTCGCCGTTCTGCTGGACGTAGAAGGCGTCACCGAAACCGGTGCTGTCGGGCACCGTCCACGTGTTCTGTCGGCCATCGACCTGCTTTGCGTTGCGGTAGTTGAGCAGTCGTTTGTAGGCGTCCACGAACTCAGTGGCGTCTTTGTTCGAGTCCCATTTCGTTTTGAAGACGTATCCCGTCTCGTTTTTCGGCGTGTTGTCGTTCGTGTAGGCGACGATTTTGTCACCGTCCCAGCCTTCGGTCGGCGTGCTTCGGTAGTTCAGCGGGTCGAATTCCTGCGGATTACCTTCGCTATCCCTGTTGATGAACTGGTTGGCGGGAATAACCGGTGCGCGCTGACTCTCGTAGGCGGGGTACATGAACATCGAGAAGATGCCCGCTTCGCCGACTTCACCGAAGTTCGGACGGCCCTCCGGTTTCAGACGTTCCCAACCGTTGCTGGTTCTGTCCTGCACGGTAATCTGGGCCGGTTCGTCGTCGGGATACTTTTCGGGGTGGATTACCTGCTCGGTGCTGGCGGGCGGGTTCTCGTAGAGTGCGTTGACACCCTCCCAGCCCTGCTCTTCGTGGATTGCCTTTACGAACGGCGGGCCGTCGCTGTACGGTTGGAATTTGAGCAGATACGGGCCGATGTTGGCGAGTTGACCCCCGCCACTGCTTTCGCTCTCGTCGGGCATCAGGCACGTTCCCTGCCACGCGTTGTTACACCGCTGTTCGTAGAGATAATCGAGATAGTTGCCGTCGCCCTCGACGACGCCGTCGATGGCGTTGTGTCGCTCACGAGTGGATTGGTCGAACGAGTCGAAGCCGAACTTCTGGTCTTGGAGCGCGTGGAACAACTCCTGTGACAACGTAATCTCGTTCATCTTGGGCGAACTCTGGTTGTTCGAAATGATGACGATGGATTCCTTTCCAGGGCTGTAGTAGCCGCCGACAGACGTTCCGGAGTTTTGCGTCTGCACCGCGATTGAGTCGGTCGATTCGTCAATCATCATCAACGCCTCGAATTTGACGTTGTCGAACAGCGTGCGCTTCGGTGGCGTCGTCTGTTTTCCCTGCTCGCTCCGGAACTCGTCGCGCGAGATGACTTTTACGGGGACTTTTTTATCGAACTCCAGTCCTCGAATCTTCTCGACGCGGGCCATCGACCGACTGACGACGGCGTCGAGTTCCGAGTCGTTCAGTCCGTCGTCGCGAGTGACGTTGACCGTCTCGTTGTACCAGTAACCTTCCTCCCATCCCAATACGTCGGATTCAGGGTCGGGTGGATGAACTGCTTGTCTCTCGCCCGATGGTGTGTCATCGGGGGCTTGCGTCGTGTTCGTCACGTCGGGATCGCCCGTGGTCGTGTCCTCGGTGGGAGTCGAAGAACATCCTGCCAAGACGAGCATGAGAGCGACCGCGACAACGGTAATCGTTCGCATTCCTGTAGGGGACAGGTAGGACTACTGTGTAAAAAAGGTCGTGAATGTGATGTGATACGACAGATGTGTTCGCCGAAACGATTTGGTGGGAACCTGCCGTAGAAGACGACATGAAATTCGACCCAGATTCGACCGCCGTCGTCGTCGTTGACATGCAAAACGGCTTCTGTCACCCGGACGGAAGCCTCTACGCGCCGGGGAGCGAGGGCGTTTTCGACCAAATTCAAGAACTTCTCGCACGCGCACGCGAAGCAGGTGCGTCCGTAGTGTTCACCCGCGACGTTCACCCGCCGGAGCAGTTCGAGGACACGCACTACTACGACGAGTTCGACCGCTGGGGAGAACACGTCGTCGAAGGGACGTGGGAAACCGAAATCGTGGACGAGCTCGACGTGCACGAGGACGACCACGTCGTCACGAAACACACCTACGACGCCTTCTACCAGACCGACCTCGAAGGCTATCTCGACACACACGGCATCAAAGACCTGCTCATCTGCGGAACGCTGGCGAACGTCTGTGTCCTCCACACCGCCGGAAGCGCCGGATTGCGGGATTTCAAGCCGGTAATCGTGGAGGACGCCGTGGGATACATCGAAGAGGGCCACAAGGAGTACGCGGTAGAACACTCTGCGTGGTTGTTCGGGGAAGGTGTGGAGTTGGACGACGTGGAGTTCGAGTAGGGAAACGTTCCGAAATCGGTAACTCGGAGGGCGGGCAGGCCGACGGCCTGCCCGCCCAACCGCTTAGCCGAACGAGCCAACAGCACGGAACACGAATCGAAACGCAGTGTCGAACGACCAATCGGAAACCGACGGCCCGGAAGACGACGCAAACTATCGAGAACACCCCGAAAAGTACATCGAGAACTACGAACTCGACGGAAGCGAAAAAGGCGTGTTCAAAGTCGAACCGTACAAATCCGAACTGCTTCCGCACTGGTCGTATGCCGACCCCGAATCAGCAGAAGAGTCGGCAAACAAACTGTTCGAACAGTACGAAACCTACCGCGAGAACGGCGACTTCGTCGGGATGGATATGGCGCGAAAGTACTGCCAGATGGGGTTCACGCGGGCGATGCGCTACGCGAAATATCCCGGTGGGAAGAAGTACGATGACGATGGCGAAGAACGAGAACCGGAACGCTGGGCCGACTCGGAAAAGCGCGAAGCGGCGAAGATTTTTAAACGAAGATGGGACGAGATTCGCCACGATGAAAGATACCAGACGTTGAAAGAAGAATACCGAAACTGTACGCAGTAGTTAGCCAACCCTCGAATCGGTAGATGCCCTTCGAACTCAGCGAATGCTCACGGAAATCGAGTCCCCAACAGAAAAGTCGTGGCCCGGACAGACGAGTTTCGCGCCGAACTGCTCGCGCGCGACGAACAGCGAGAGGCCGGTAATCGGCGTTCCGTTCGCACGAATTTCCACGTCGTTCCACGTCACGGTTCGTCCGTCGGCTCTGCCGACGGACGAACCCAAAAGCGAGACGGAAGCTGAAATATCGGAAAAGCGCTGCGCCAGCGCGCCGCCGCCCTCGTAATGCGGGAGTCCGCCGTCGAGTACGATGGTTTCATCGCCCGCAATAGCCGCAATTCCAGCAAATCGCTCGCCGGGTGCGGGATGCGTCGGTGAATCGAGGACGACGAAGGTGTCGCCAGTAGCAACCACGCGGCCCGACCCGTCCCACGCGAGCGGTTCGATTTCCACCGAACACTCCATCGGAAGCGACCCGGAGGCCCGAACCGGGTTCGAATCCCGCGGGCGAAAACCGAGGTGGATGTGGTTTGCGACCCACGGCGCGAAGAATCCCGACCGAACCATCGCTCCCAGCGAGTCGCCGACTTCGACCCAGTCGCCGGGTTCGACACTCGGCTCGACGTGGAGCATCCGGGCCAGATAGTCACCGGTATCGACCACAATGAGGTAGTCGTGTGCCACGGCGTAGGGTTTCTGCGGGGCGGTCACCGTCCGGGTTTCGACTACCTCGCCAGCGACAGGACTGGGCGCGCTCGTCTCACGGGTCGCTTCGCTCCCCGCTCGACTGTCCGATGCTCGGAAATCACCACTGCCGGGGTACAGGTCGATAGCACAGCCCTCGTCGTGGGCCGTGTAGGGAGAGTTGTACAGAGAAAATCTCGGATAGTGCGACAGAACCTCCGGCGAAAGCCCGACCATGCAACCCACTCTAGACCGAGTGCGTTTACATACGTCGGGTTACAATGGGGTGCTATGCGCGTGCTTCGTGGTCGAGCCGAGACGCGAGATGAAGACCGGACGGTCACCGCCACGATGCTCACGGAGACGGCGGACAGCGACGAGGCCGCAGTTCGAGTGTGGACACCCCACCGCCAAATCGCGTTCGGGCGACGGGATGCCCGCGCCGATGGGTTCGATGTGGCGAAATCCGTCGCCGAAACGTGCGAGTTCGAATCAGTAGAGCGAAGCGTCGGTGGACGAGCAGTCGCCTACACTGGAACGACAGTCGCGTTCGCCCACACAGTTCCACTCGCGGATATGCGACGCGGGATGGAAGAGCGATACGCCGAAACGACCGAGGCAGTTCAGCGGGCCTTCTGGCGACTCGGTGTTCCGGCCCAGCGCGGCGAACCGCCGCGTTCGTTCTGTCCGGGCGACTACTCGCTTCAGTGGAACGGAAAACTCGCGGGGGTCGCACAGCGAGTTAGAACCGGGGCGGCGCTGGTGTCCGGCGTCGTCGTCGTTGACGGCCACGACGAAATCGCGAGCGTCCTCGACCCGATTTATGCGGCGCTCGACGTACCATTCGACCCGCATTCGGTCGGGAGCATCGCCAAGGTGGACGGAGATGCAGACCCCGAACTCGTCATCGAAACCATCGAGAATTTGCTGGTCGGCGATGCGGAGACCACGGTCGAACACGTCGGCGACCGAGAGATTTAGGACGGTTCCCGAACCACTCGCGGGTATGCTTACCATTCGAAACGCGACGCTCGCCGACGGAAGCAAGCGAGACGTTCGTATCGACACCGACGCGGGACGGATTTCCGCAATCGGGTCGTCGCTCACGGAATCGGGCGAAGCCATTGACGCCACAGGGAAACTCCTTCTGCCGGGCGCAATCGATGCACACGTTCATTTTCGAGAACCCGGCTTTTCGCACAAAGAGACGTGGGAAACCGGAAGCAAGAGCGCGGCGGCGGGCGGCGTGACAACGGTCGTAGACCAACCGAACACCAACCCGCCGACGATAGACGGCGAGTCGTTCGACGAGAAGGCAAAGCTGGCGGAAAAATCGTACATCGATTACGGAATCAACGGCGGCGTCACGCCCGAGTGGAACCCGGAATCGCTGTTCGACCGCCCGGTGCTCGCCCTCGGCGAGGTGTTCCTCGCGGATTCGACGGGGAAGATGGGAATCGAGGAAGACCTGTTCCGCGAAGCGGCCGAACGCGCCACCGACGACTATCTCGTCGTGACGGTCCACGCGGAAGATGCGGACTTGTTCGATGAAGACGCCAAATCGCGGGGAGACAGCGACGTAGACGCGTGGAGCGCATACCGCACGGCAGCGGCCGAGGCCGCCGCCGTGGAGCGAGCCTGCGAAATCGGGGACGAGCTCGGCGCTCGACTGCACATTGCACACACCAGCACGCCCGAGGGCATCGACGCCGCACAAAAAATCGGCGCGACGTGCGAGGTGACGCCGCATCACCTGTTCCTCTCGCGCGACGACGCGGACGAACTCGGAACCTTCGGGCGGATGAATCCACCGCTCAGGAGCGAAAAGCGGCGGGAAGAAGTGTTCGCGCGCGTTGCGGACGGAACGGTCGATATGATTGCAACCGACCACGCACCGCACACCAAAGAAGAAAAGGACGCGAGCATCTGGAATGCGCCGAGCGGCGTCCCCGGCGTCGAAACGATGCTTCCGCTTCTGCTCGAACAGGCCCGAAAGAATAACCTGAGCTACGACCGCGTCGCCGACCTCACCGCCCGGAATCCGTCGAAGGTGTTCGGCATGCCGCGAAAGGGTCGCATCGAAGAAGGAAGAATGGCCGACCTCGTGCTGGTTGACCCCGACGAACCCCGTAAAATTCGCGGCGACGACCTTCATTCGAAATGCGGGTGGACACCGTTCGAAGGCTGGACGGGTGTCTTCCCCGAGCTGACGATGGTTCGCGGAAACGTGGTATTCGAAGACGGTGAGTTCGGAGTGGCGGTCGGTGAGAACGTTCGAGGGTAACCCGAACTATTTAAAAATTCGACAGAATAGGGAGCGTATGCAAGCCGTCGTCCTCGCCGCCGGAAAAGGAACGCGCCTCCGACCACTGACCGATGAGAAACCGAAGGCGTTGGTGGAGGTGGCCGACACACCGATTCTCACGCGCTGTTTCGAAACAGTGGTCGAACTCGATGCCGACGAGTTAGTCGTCGTGATTGGCTACGAGGGAGAGAAGATTCGAGAGCGGTATGGCGACTCATTTTCGGGAGTACCGATAACCTACGTGCGGCAGGACGAGCAGTTAGGAATGGCGCACGCGTTGTTGCAAGCCGAACCACACGTCGAGGGGAGTTTCATGTGCATCGACGGCGACTGCATCATCCAATCGGATTTGCGACCTCTCGTGGAACGCCAACGAGAAGATGGAGTGGATGCAGTTCAAGAAGTCGAGTTCGTCTCGACGGCAGAAGCGCGCGTGAAAGCCATCTGTGAGGTGAACGAGGAAAACGAACTGCTCGGAATCGAGAAAGAACCCGAAAACCCACCGAATCCCAGCCTCGTCGCGGCGGGATTCGCAGTGTACGATTCAGGTATCTTCGACGCTTGTTCGAAGACGGAACTGTCGGTTCGAGGTGAGTACGAACTCGCGGAGGCTATTCAGCGGTTCGTGAGCGAAAAGACGATGCTAGCGATGACGACGAACGGTTGGTCGGTGAACGTCAACACGCCCGAAGAACGAAAAATAGCGGAACAGAGACTGAGAAACAGCACGTGACAGCCGTCACGATTACGCACTGCGAGGTCGAATACCGACGTATCATGGAATCGGGGGAGGTGGCGATTCCGGTCGGTGGCGTTCAACTGGAAGGGAATCTCGAAGTTCCGCAGGAAGCAACGGGAGTCGTCCTGTTCGCGCACGGCAGTGGAAGCAGTCGGAAGAGTCCGCGTAACAACTTCGTCGCCGAGCGACTGCGCGAGTTCGGTCTTGGAACGTTACTGTTCGACCTGCTGACCGAAGCAGAGGACACCGTCTACGAGAATCGGTTCGACATCGAACTGCTGACCGACAGACTCGTCGCGGCGACGGAATGGGTCGAAAACCGTGCGGAGACAGCAGAGTACCAACTGGGTTATTTCGGGTCGAGCACGGGGGCCGCCGCCGCGCTTCGTGCGGCGGCGCGCCACCCTGTTGGCGCAGTGGTTTCGCGCGGCGGGCGGGTTGACCTCGCAACAGCAGTGTTAGACGAAATTTCCGCGCCGACGCTGTTCATCGTCGGCGCGGAGGACACGCAAGTACTCGAACTGAATCGGGAGGCATACGCGCAGTTGTCTTGCGAGAAGGAATTCGAAATCGTGGCAGGTGCGGGCCACCTGTTCTCCGAACCGGGGACGCTGGAGACAGTTGCGAATGTGACAGGCGACTGGTTTGCGTCGAACCTGTAGCTACGGGAGGAAAAGCGGGACGATTACCAGCAGCAAGCCGAGGAGGGTACAGAGCAGTCCGTAGGCTTGGTATCGAGCGATGCCGAACTCGGTGAGTTCACCAGAAGAGGCGACGGCAACTCTATGTCGGATTGCAAATGTTTTCTGTGGTTTTGTCGCTACAGCAACCCCAATTCCGAGGAGCAGAAGCCCCACAAGTGTCGATTCGAGAACGACCATACAACTCTTAACTATGATATTTAGACAAAAAGCTTACGGCCTAATATGCCGCATGCAAGACAGGCGTCATCGCACTCACGCCGACCATCCAGCCAGCACCGACACTACCGATGACCGTCATCGCGCGACGGGAGTCCTCCTCCGTCCAGTTCGAGTTCGAGTCGAGTTGTTCGTTCATGTTTTCGATGGCCTCACCCGCGAACACCGAACCCGACCAGCCGAGGAGACCAATCGCAAACCCGAGCGCGCCGAGAGCGAACACGTTCGCGCTGGCGAACCGCACCGAATCACCCAACAACACGGCGACGAAGAGAGCAACAGTCCCCAACGCGAATCCGAGAAGCCCGAACCGGGCGGCGAAACGAGCGCGCGAAAAGAGCACCGCGCCGAGGGAATCCATCAGTCTACCGTTTCACGCATGCGGGGGTCGAGTGCGTCGCGCATGCCGTCGCCGAGCAGGTTGAAGCCCAGCACGGTCACGGCGAGGAACAGACCGGGGAAGAACGACCACCACCACTCGCCGGTGAGCAGGCCGTTTTCGACACCGTTCGAGAGCATCAGCCCCCACGATGGCGTCCCCGCCTGCGCACCGAAGCCGAGGAACGAGAGCGCCGCGAGGTCGATGATAGCCAGCCCGAAGTTGAGCGTACTCTGCACCGTGATGGGTGCGAGCGAGTTCGGCAGGATGTGCCGGACGAGTACCCGCGGGTCGGTTGCGCCGAGTGCAACCGTCGCGTCGATGTACTCGTCTTCGAGCACTTTCAGCGCCGCACCGCGGACGACGCGGGCGAACCGCGGCGTGTACACGAGCGTCAATGCGACGACTGCACGCCAAAGACCCCATTCGTTCGGGAAGATGGCGACCAGCGCGAGCGCCAGCAGCAGCGCCGGGAACGCGAGCAGCACGTCCATCGTCCGCATGATGACGTTGTCGGTGAGGTCGCTGTAGTAGGCTGCCATGATGCCGAGTCCGACACCGAGAACCGTCGAGGCCCCGACCGTGATGGTACCGTATTTCAGCGCCAGCCACGCACCGTACATGACGCGGGGGAAGATGTCACGGCTCTGGATGTCGGTTCCGAAGAGGTACTCACAGGAACCAAGAGAGCCGACCGTTCCCGAAAGCGACTGGTGCCCACACGGCCCTTGCATCGACGGGGCGCTACCGAGTTGCGAGGTCGTGATTACCCCGAGGTCGAGGAACAACCTCGCATAGAGGGCAATTGCTACCATCGAGAGGATGATGAGCAAACCGGTTACGGCGAGACGATTCGACAGGAGCTGTGAGAGGAACGGCGAGGCCCGGAGTCGTTCGACGAATCCGCGCGTCTGCTGTTCCTCGGATTGTGATTGCGTACTCATTGTTCGATCCTCGGGTCGAGGTAGGAGTATGTGATGTCAACGCCGAGATTGACCAGCGTGAACAGGAACGCGAATACCAGCACGGTGCCCTGCACGACCGGGTAGTCACCGGCGCTTATCGCGTCCACTAGCAGTCGGCCGACTCCAGAGATACCGAACACGGTTTCGGTCAGCACTGCACCGCCGAGCAGTGACCCGAACTGGATGCCGATGACCGTAATCACTGGAATGAGTGCGTTCCGAAGGCCGTGTTTCATCAGGGTGATTTTGATTCCCTGCCCCTTGGCGCGCGCAGTTCGGATGTAATCCTGCCGGACGACTTCCAGCATCGACGAGCGCATCATCCGTGAGATGAGCGCCATCTGGTAGATGCCGAGAACGAGACACGGCAAGAAGAGGTGCCGAACTGCGGATATGAACGCATCGAACTCAAGCACGAGCAGTGTGTCGAGCGTAATAAAGCCGGTTATCGCTGGTATCGAGTACTCCGTTGCGATGCGCCCACTCGTCGGAAGGACGCCGAGCATCTGCGCGAACAGGAGGATGAGAAGCGGGCCGCTCCAGAAGATAGGCACGCTGATTCCCGTCAGTGCTCCGACCCGCGTGAAGTGGTCGGTGAACGAGTTTTGCTTGACCGCGCTGATAATCCCCAGCGGGATACCTATCGAAACGCCAATTATCTGGCCGAGAACGGCCATCTCGATGGTGGTTGGGAGTTTGTCACCCAAAATCGTGGTGACGGGAACGCCTCGCCGGATGTTGTACGACTGACCCAAATCGAGTTTAAGCGTGTTGAAGAGGAACTCTCCGTACTGCACCCATATCGGTTCGTCGAGTCCCAGGTCGCGTTCTATCTGGCGAACGAACTCCTCCGATGCGCGCTGACCGGCCATCGACCGCGCCGGGTTCCCCGGAGAGAGATGGAGAATTGCGAAAACGAACGTCGCAACACCCAGCAAAACCGGGATCAGCAACAGAACACGCTTCAGGAGAAAGCGCTTGCTAATCATTATCCAAACGCTTGGTATCAGTCACCAAAAAAGATGCGTTCTTCGGTCGTTACAGTTCAACCAAATTGAGGTACGGCCCGCTGATTGGCGCGAGCGTGAAGTTGCTTACGTCGCTGCTGATACCGCGGAGTTCCTCGGTGTGGGTGACGTACACCCACGGTGCTTCGTCGTGCGCGATTTTTCCGGCTTTCTTGTACAGTTGCTCGCGCTCGCTGTCGCCGTACTTCTTCTGTCCTTCCTCGATGAGGCTCATGAACTCGTTGTTCGCCCACGCGGCGTTGTTGCTCGTGTTGTTCATGTCCTCCCACGCCATCCAGTCTTGGTCTTCGGAGGCTTCGACGCCCTCTTTCGGCTGTGGGTGGAGGAGCGCGTAGTAGAAGTTGTCCGGGTCACCGTTGTCGGTCATCCAGCCGAGGAAACAGGCGTCGTGTTTACCCTCGGACGTGTAGGTGAGGTACGGGTCCCACACCTGTTCGTTGACCGTGACGTTGATGCCGATTTCGTTGAGATTCGAACGAACCGTGTCCGCCGTCTGAACGGGCGACGGGAAGTACGGACGTGGGTTGTTCATCGTCGCTAGTTCGAACGAGAAGCCGTCGGCGTAATCCGTCTGGTTGAGGAGTTCTTTGGCCTTCTCCGGGTTGTACGGGTACGGGTCGAGCTGTTCGTTGTAACCCATGACTCCCGGCGGAATCGGCTGACTCGCCTGCACGGCGAGTCCCTCGTAGATGTTGTCCACGATGGCTTTCGTGTTGATAGCGTGGCTGATAGCCTGCCGGACGTTCTTGTCGCGGAACGCTTCGACGCGCGACATGTTGAACGCCATGTATCCGACGTTCAGGCCTTCCGTCCGTTCGAGCGTGACGCCGTCGCCACCCTCAATCTGCTTTGCCTGCTGTGCGCCGAGGCCGTCAACGATGTGGGATTCTCCGGAGAGGAGTCGCTGCGCGCGGGTTCCGTTGTCCTGAACACCTTCGAAGACGACTTCATCAACGTTCGGCGCGTCGCCCCAGTAGTCGCCGTTCGCCGCGAGTCGGATGCGACCTTGGTTCGTGTTCCAGTTGTCCAGTTCGAACGGGCCGGTGCCAACTGGCTGTTGGGCAATCTGGCCACCGCTCTCTTGAATTTGTTTCTTCGAGAGCACCGCGAGTGCGAACACGGCGAGGTTGGCGAGGAACGGCGCGTACCGCTCTCCGAGCTCGAACTTCAGCGTGTAATCGCCGTCGGCACTCACGTTGTTGACCTTTCCGAGCAGGTAATTGCCGTAAATGGACGCGTTTCCTTTTCCATCGTAGTGGTTGTCGATGTAGTGTTCGGAGTCTTCGTTGAGGAATCGGTCGTAGGTCGCGAGGAAGTCGTCTGCGGTGAAATCCTCGCCGTTGTGGAATTTTGCGTCCTCGCGGAGTTGGAGCGTCGCCGTCTGGCCGTCGAGGTTGAACTCCGTCGCAAGACCTTTGGTGAGCGCGGTTTCTCCGGGCTTGAAGTGGATGAGGCGGTCGAAAATCTGGTTCATCACCTTTGCGTCCTCACCGCTGGTCGTCGCCTGCGGGTCGAGCGAACTGGAGTCACTTCCACGCGCGTAGGAAAGCAGTCCACCACCGTTGCCGTCGCCGTTTCCGTCGCCGTCTCCTTCGTCGCCGCCGAGACACCCGGCGAGCGATGCGGCGGCGGCCGCTCCGCCTGCCGCTTTGAGGAAACTACGTCTGTCTGTTACATTGTTTCGTGACGCCATACGTCACAGTGTTTCTATGTTCCATATAAACATACCGAACCGATAGTAATAGAAGTTCACACGAATCAACACATGGTACGTCGAGAAAGTGATTAGTAGTCGCTAATTCGTCTTTCAGGTTATTAATAAATCGGCAGAGTACTATTTTTACTAACGATACGAAAGTTTCGATACGACACGATAGTTTTGGATTCGGTCAAGGAGGGACGATAAAAACTGAACATACTGCTCGCCAATTTTCACCACATTCGGGCAAAAATACGCAAAGATACACGAAACCCAGCTATTCGGGTTGGTCGTAGAGATGACAGGCCGAGGGGTGCGCACTGTCCTGTAGCACTGGATTGTTGTGTTCGCAGATGCTCGTGAAGTTTTCACGGAGGAGCGATTCGGCAGACTCCCAATCACCGTTTTCGAGATGGTCGAACGATTGTTCGATCACCTCGCGGGGTTCGCCTGTCGGTTCGGTGTCGAACAGGCGACTCCAGAGAACGGCGCGGAAAGAACCACCGGCGACCGACCCGCCGTCGGTTGCGGTCGCTTCCTGCACTGGGGCGGTGCCTTCCTCGGCCTGTTCGCGCACGGAATCGAGGTTGATTGCGCGCTCTTCGACTCGTTCACGGTAATCCATCACCTCGCGGAACGCTCGCTGGTCGATGTCCATGTCTTCCGGCGGGATGATTTTCGGACAGCGGGTTCGGAAGTGACAGCCACTCGGTGGGTCGATTGGCGACGGAACGTCGCCTTCGAGGATGATTCGGTCGTCCGTATCGGCCCGCGGGTCGGGTTCCGGAATCGCCGAGAGGAGCGCCTGCGTGTAGGGGTGTTTCGGGTCGGCGAACAGTTCGTCGGTGTCCGCGACTTCCACGATTTCCCCGAGATACATCACCGCAATGCGGTCGGAGATGTGACGAACCACGGAGAGGTCGTGCGCGATGAACAGGTATGTTAGGCCGAACTCTTCCTGCAAATCTTCGAGCAGATTGATGATTTGGGCTTGCACGGACACGTCCAGTGCAGAAACCGGTTCGTCGGCGACGATGAAGTCGGGGTCAACCGCCAGCGCGCGGGCGATGCCGACGCGCTGGCGCTGACCGCCCGAAATCTCGTGCGGATAGCGGTCGCGTTGGCCCGGTTCCAGACCGACGTTCTCCATCAGTTCTTCGACGCGCTCGTCCCGGTTGCCTTTCGCGAGGCCGTGGATTTTCAGCGGTTCGGCGATGGTTTGGCCGACCGTCATCCGGGGGTCGAGGCTGGACAGCGGGTCTTGGAAAATCATCTGCATGTCCTTTCGCGTCTCGCGAAGTTCCGTGCTGTCCAACCCGCCGAGGTCGGTTCCCGCGAAGACGACGCGCCCGTCCGTCAACTGTTCGAGGCGCAGGAGCGAGCGACCGGCGGTGGATTTTCCACACCCGGACTCGCCGACGAGGCCGAGCGTCTCGCCCTCGTAGATGTCGAAGGAGATGCCATCGACCGCTTTTACGCTCTGGTTTTCCTTCGCGAGCCACTTGTCGAGGAAATCGTCTGCCCGCGAATAATGTTTTTTCAGTTGGTCAACCGTCACCAGCGACTCGCCGGTTTCGTGTCCTTCGGTCGAAATACTCTCGTGTTCCTCGATGTACTCTTGCTCGTCGAAATCTTCGAGAACGCATTTCGCGCGATGGTCAACGTCGTCGGGACCGTGTTGAAGGTTCGGAATCTCGCCCTGCGTACACTCCGGTTTCGCCCACGGACAGCGCGGCGCAAAGTGACATCCTTCGGGCATGTCGATGAGGTCAGGGACGTTGCCGTCGATTGGCGTCAGGCGCTCTTTGTCCTCGCGCGGGATGGATTCGAGCAGCGCGTAGGTGTAGGGATGGCTCGGATTGTGGAAAATCTCGTCAACCGGGCCGACCTCCACGAGGTCGCCTGCGTACATCACCGCGACGCGGTCGCAGGTTTCGGCGACGACGCCGAGGTCGTGCGTAATCATGAAGACAGACATGCCCAGTTCGTCCTGTAAATCGTTGATGAGGTCGAGAATCTGGGCCTGAATCGTCACGTCCAGCGCCGTCGTCGGTTCGTCCGCGATGAGCAGTTTCGGTTTGCAGGCCAGCGCGATGGCGATGAGGACGCGCTGGCGCATCCCGCCGGAGAACTCGTGCGGATACTCCTCGACGCGGGATTCTGGTTCGGAAATCCCGACTTCCTGCAGGATGTCGATGGTGTCCTGCAGGAGGTCTTCGTCCATTTCGTCGCCACCGAGTTTCGGCGCGATTTCACGAACCGCGTTCCACCAGTTGTCGTTTCGTTTGCCCTCGTACTGGTGGAGTTGGAGGCTCTCCGCGACTTGCTCGCCCACGGTCAGCGCGGGATTGAGCGAGGTCATCGGGTCTTGGAAAATCATCCCCATTTCGCCGCCCCGGATGTCCCGCATGACGGGTTCAGGAGCGTCCATGAAGTCGATGTAGCCCTCGTCGGGGAAGACGAACTCTCCGACGCCTTCCGGATACTTTTCGGCGAACTCCGAAGCGATTTCCTCGTCTTGGAACTTGATGTCGCCGGAGACGACTTCGCCGGGGTCGTCGATGAGTTGCATCGCGGAAAGCGCGGTGACGCTCTTTCCCGACCCCGATTCGCCGACGAGTCCGACCGTCTCACCCTCGCGGATGGTCAGTTCGAAGTCGTCCACCGCCTTGACCGTTCCCCGCTCCGTGTGGAACTGCGTCTTGAGATTCGAGATGGACAGTAAATCGGTCACAGTTACGCGGGTATCCTTTTCCTGTTAGCAAAAATCGTTCGGTTGTATGTAGCACGCGGCATACGAACGAGGAAAGCGGCCATCGACGAAGGAAGGTTGTTGTCCGGGCGGAGTGTGCGGGATAGTATGAAGCAAGTATCCGAACTGTATTCCCCGGAACCAGTGGCGGAGTACACGCTGGACGACGGCAGACTCGTAGAAGCCGAAGACGAATGGTTGCGGCTTTCGACGGACAGGGAGGCCGTCGAATTTGGTCGGGCGATTACAGTCACGATAGAGAACGTTTCCGATAGAGAGGTAATCGTTAGTCCAGAACACCCGTTTACACTTTTGGAAGAAACCAACTCCGGGTGGGTAGAACTTGTCGGGACGACAGCGAACGGTGTTCTGTTGGCGGCATTGGCTCTGCCTCCGGGTAGTTCGGAAGCCATAGAGCTACCGATAGGACAGGATATAGTCGCCGATTTCGGGACGTACGGTCTCCTTCGAGAACTCTCGCCGGGACAACATCGGTTCGTCTATCTTGGTTCGAATCCGTACCTGTGCATCGATTTCGAGATAAAATCGAGCGAAAAACAGTAGTCTGGAATTACAACCGCAGCACCATCTCCAACTCGAAACTTTCTGCGTCCGCGGTTTCGAAGCCGACGTTGCGGTAGAGGTTCACGGCCGCGCGGTTCCAGCGTTCGACGGTGAGCCACACCTTATCCACGTCCTGTTGTCGTCCGTAGCCGAGCAGGGTACGAATCAGGTGCGACCCGATTCCCGCACGCTGGTAGTCCTGATGGACGAAGATGGCGAGTTCGTAGGCGGAGTCACCGTCTGGAACGAGGGTCGCGTGGCCCGCGATTTCGTCGCCGTGCCACGCGACGACGTTGTAGCCGTCGCCGTCGGTCAGGGTTTCGACCCAGTTTCGGACTCGTGGCTCCGTGGCCGGAGGAATCCCTTGGGCGCGGTCGGCAGGGTCGAAATCGGTGTACATCGCCACGAGCGGTTCCACGTCCTCATCTTCGAGGGCGCGAATTTCTATCTCGCGCTCCTCGCGGTCGTTGAACGAAAGCGGCGGTTCCGGAAACGGCCCTGCGGGTTCGTCCGGAAAGCGTCGATGGTCGTTCATCGTACCAGTTTCACCGACACGTGGGAGTTCAACAGGACGAACTCGGCGATGTGGCCGAGCCGAATTTTCCCCATCGGACTGCGCTGGCCGCCGCCGAGAACGATTTGGTCGTAGCCCTCGCTTTCGGCGATGTCGAGCAGTCGGCTTCCAGGGTCGCCCGACACGTCGCGCACCGTTGCGTCCAAGTCGGCGTCCGTGAGCACGTTTTCGACTTTCTCCCCGATTTCGTCCTTCGACCGGTCGCTCTCCGGGTTGTCGAGGACGGCGACCGTCAGGTCGTCGTCCGCGAGAACGGCGCGCGATACCGTCTGTTCCAGTGCGGTGAAAGAGTCCTCACTTCCACCGATTCCCAGTAATACTTTCATACTACCCCCATATCCGGCATGTGCCAAAACAATTGGGTGCGACACTGCGATACGCTTTTGCACCCCGCTCGGTAACGACGGCGTATGTCAAACGACCCCTCCCCACCGGAACGCGATACGGAGGAAACAGACCGGATGGACGGAATGGACGAGCCGAATGGAATCAATGAGACGGACGAAAAGACGGAATCGAGCGCGCACGGAGCGGAATCCGGTTCGGATTCCGCTCCCGAACTCCCGCCGGACGTACAGAAATACGCGCGGTTCAAGAAGATGGATGGCGCGGAGTACGACCGCGTCAACGAGTTCCTGCGCGACCGAACGTACATCACCGCGCGCGAGTGGGCAATCGCTCGACTCTGTGCAGATTTTAGAACCGAAACGGGCGTCGAGATGACAAAAATCGGCAACAACCTACCGTACCTCATCCCGTTCATGACCGACACCTACACCCCGCAGGCGGTCAACCAAGCGCGGTCTGCGTTCGAGGACAAAGTCAGGAAAGCGGGCGCGACGTTCCTCTACGGCGCGATGTCCGGCTTTTTCACCGCGGAGGAACTGGACGACGTGATGTACGAGGTGACCGAGGTGGCGAAGTTCCTCCTCGAAGTCGAGGGCGTTGACCTCTCGGTTGACGACGAACTCGCCGCCGAAGACCGAATTTCGGACGTGATGCGCGAAGTGCGCGAATCCAGCGAGCAGTTGCGCCACGACGAGATGGAGTGTCCGCACTGCGGCCACGAAATCGGCGAAAACGAGTAGTAGCTATTCGTCGGCGCTAGTCGCCGGGTCGTCCGTCTCGGCTTCTTGCTCCGGTTCCGGCGGTTGGAACACCGTGGGGTCGTCGTGCGTGAATCGAACGCGGTCTTCAGTCAAGGTTCGGATGAACGAGTACATCACGCCCGCGTCCATCGCGTCCTGTAACATCTGTTCCGCCCCTCGCACGTCGTAGTACGTCGGATAGCAGACCGCGGTTTCGGTGTCGTGGTCTTCCATGACGACGACGACGAACACGAGGGAGTCGCCCATCGCGCGGAACGCCTCGAAGGCGTCGAACTCGACGCCGGAATCGAGCAGGTCCGAAACCGCATCGAACTCGTCGTTCGGGACGAGTATGTCCAGACCGAACTCGTCGTGGTCTTCAGTCCAGCGTGGCGTCACGTCACCCGGATGGAGTTGTACAACGTTCCATCCGGACTGTTCGTATTCCTCCGCCGTGGCTTCCATGTCGGCGAGAACGTCCTCCCAAAACGGCATCGCTCGTGAGTGCGCCGTGGTATTCGGCGTCGTCCCGTCCATACACCGATTCGGGGCTTTTTCGGGTAAAAACGTTGTGTCATCGCGGTTCGAGAAAATCGGACAGCGCGAATCAGACGGAGGAAAAGTCAGACCGAAAGTACGGGTTGGCTGGCGTACAACAGAACGTACTCCGCGGCCTTCTCCAGCACTTCGCCGGGTTCGCCGGAGAGCGGTTCCCGCGGAATGACGAGGAAGTCGGCGTCGATTTCGTCCGCGCAGTCGAGGACGGCACTGCCCGGGTGCTGAAGTTTGCGCATGGTGGAGAACCCGAGTGCGATAGAGTTGCTGAGTTCGACGCCCGCGTCGTCCGCGACGTCGCGGGCGCTGTCGATGAACGATTCGGTTTCGACGACGACATCGTCCTCTTCGACGGCACCTGTTTCGACTGCGCGGGTCATCTCCTCGCCGAGGACGTAGAGCGCGTGGACGCGCGCGTCGTACTTCTCGGCGATAGCGACTGCGTACTCGATTGCTCGCACCGATTCGTCGCTTCCGTCAACCGGAACGAGTACCGTATTCACTTCGACTGGCGACGCGGTCATATCCGTGGGTGCGTGCAGGGAGGCAAAAAACCTTCTCTCACTGGGTTCGGAATCGGCATGACTCTCGAAATCGGAGACAGTACGGGAGAACGTTCGGTTCGATACCAACAAACCGCAATCGGGTGTGATTGCGGTTTGGGTGCAACCTTGCCCCGTCGGGCGTATTGATAACGTATAACATAACACTTAGCAGTTTGGGTTGACGCAATATACGACCTCACACTTTAACAACGATGCAAGCGGAAGGAGAAAGCATGATAGACACCGTCGTTATCGCCACGGATGGCTCCGAGAGTGTGGAGCGTGCGATTGTGGTCTCGCTCGACCTCGCACGTAAGTTCGACGCCGAAGTTCACGCGCTGTACGTCGTGGACGCAGGCGAGGTCGAATCCTCACCCGAGACGCTCCGAGACGAACTTCACGCCGCGCTCGAATCGCAGGGCGAAACTGCACTCGAATCGGTGCACGACCACGCAGACCGCAACGTCGTGACCGCAGTTCGGGAAGGCAACCCTGCCGCAGAAATCCGCGAGTACGCCCGCGACAATGACGCCGACGTGGTTGCGACGGGAACCAGAGGTCGCCACGGCGAGAACCGATTCCTCATCGGAAGCGTCGCAGAGCGCGTCGTCCGCACCTGCCCGACGCCCGTGATGACTGTTCGGCAACTCGACCCCGGCGAGGCGTAGAGAAAATATCCGAAAATTCCACTGTCGCTGGAATAACACGTACTATTTAGAATAATATTTATTAGTTCATAAGAAAGTGATAAGCGTAAGATAGTTGTTGTATAATTGCTAAATGGTTAGAGACAACCAAGCAGAAAAATCGGACAATTCGAGATTCGAAACCGGCAGTTCGCGGCGGAGCTTTTTGCTGAAGTCGGGCGCGGCACTCGCGGCAACGACGGTCGGATTTGCTGGAACCGGGGCGGCAAGCGGAGAGCATTCGTCGTACACGATTCGAACCGGAACCGAGGAGGAAACCGACGTGTACGTGACGGAGTCCGGCGAGCCTGGCCCGACGGCAGTCGTCGTCGGTGGCATTCACGGTGACGAGGAAAGCGGCTATCGCGCGGCGGACGACGTGGCGACGTGGTCAGTCGATAGAGGAACGCTCGTGGTGATTCCGCGGGCGAACCCGGTCGCCATCGAGCGCGGAACGTCTTCGAACGACAACGGCGACCTAAACCGAAAGTTCACTCCCGGAAAGGAACCGAGAACCGCGCTCGCCAGAGCGATCTGGAGCGCCATCGACAGGCACAATCCGAAAACGGTACTCAACCTCCACAGTTCGAAGGGACTCTACCGGGAATCGGACGGCCCTGACGGCGACGGACAAGCCATCTACCCCACGCTTTCGGAAGGGGCGGACGTGGACACGACGATGACGGCAAAGTACATGAACGAGCATCATCTGGATGACTCGTTCCCCGAGTACTACGAGTTCAAACGCGGGAACCTCGTCGACGGCGACCAACCGCTGTTGATTCACAAAGTCTTCGCGGATATGTACATCCCCGGCTACATCGTGAAGACGACGCGATACGGCACCGACCTCGACACGCGCGTCAACTGGACGCTCAACATGGTTCGCCACCTGCTTCGACGAAACGGAATGGACAGGACGTACGAGTAGGCGAGAAAAACGTCCCGCCCGCAGAACCGGGAACTCTTTGCGTCGCGCACCAGAGAAGAGGTATGAAAGATTGGGTTATCGACGACGACAACCTCTCGCTGGAACGGAAATCGCTACTCCCCGGTGAGGGCTTTTTCATTCCCGACTCGTTCGAAGAGCGGAAAGAGGAACAAGAGGCACAGGAGACGCTGACCGGCGCCGAAGTCGCAGTGGTGGCCGATCCAGACGCTGACGGACTGGCCGCGACGGCGCTCATCCGCGAAGCCTACGGCGAAGGCGCGCTCATCGACGCGGGACCACACGACCTCGGGGACGCGCTCGAACGAGTCGTCGCCTACAGCGAACCCGGCGCGACCGTTTTCGTCTGCGACCTCTGTCCGGACACCTACGAAGAAATCGCGGCAGAGTTGGAAATCCTCGTAGAGGAGGCCGACGAAGTGTTCTGGTACGACCACCACCAGTGGGACGACGCCGTCGCCGACGCGGTTCGCGCCGCAGGCGTCGAACTCGTCGTCGGCGAATCCGAAGAAGAGTGTACCGCCGATGTGGTCGCTCGGTCACTCGATTACGAGTTCCCGGACTACTTGGTCGAACTCGCAGTCGTCACGCGCGACCACGACCTGTGGCTCCGCGAAGACCCGCGAAGCGACGACCTCGCGGACTACTCCTACTGGTCGGAACCGGAAGAGTACATGGACGTGATTCAGGAGCACGGCGCGGATTTCCCGGAAGAAGTGCTCGAATTTCTCGCCGAACAGCGCGTCGAAAAAGAAGCACTCGTCGAGCGCGCAGTGGAGCGCGCAAACATGAAGGAAATCGGTGACTGGACGGTCGGCGTCACCTACGGTCGCTGTTCGCAGAACGAAGTCGCCGAGGCGATGCGCGAGCAGGGAGCGGACGCTTCCGTCGTCGTCAAACCTGCCGGAAGCGCGAGCATCCGCGGCACCGACGAGTTCCAGCGATGCCACGAAGTCGCCCGACAGGTCAACGGTGGCGGCCACCCGAAAGCCGCGGGCTGCAAACCGAGCATCTACGACGACATGCTGGATTACGCTCACCACTGGACGACGCAGGGTGCGGTGACGAAACAGGTCATTCTCGAAGCGTTCTGGAGCCTGAAACACGAAGATGATGAGGGAGCAAAGGAAGAGGAAACAGAGGAAGAGGCGGAAGCGGAAGGCGAATCGGACGAGTAGGAAAATCGAGCGATACGACAATCGAGCAAAAAGGGAGTAGCGCTCAGGGGAGAAGCGACTGCATCAGTGTTCGCTGCTGTTCTGCAATCTCGTCGTCTTCGCCGTACCAAAGGTCGAACCACGCGAGCGGCCAGAGCTGCGTGATGAAGAAGTACGCGTGTCGAACTGCGTCGAATCCTTCGTCGCGTGAGAGGTCGTTCGTCTCACCGTAGCCTGCTTCGAGCGCGTTCCGGACGAGATGGCGACGGTCAGCGTCGAGCGGGAGTCGCCCGCAGAGATACTGTTCTGTTTGGACGAGATCGTATTCGCTGTGACCAGTGGACGGGTTCCCCCAATCGAGAACCGTTCGAACTGCACCAGTTTCGGGGTCGATGAGTAGGTTTCCGAATCGGTAATCGGCGTGGATGAGTACCGGTTCGGGGTCGGCAGGAACCGCGTCGAGATGCGTGTCGAGGCCAGCACGGAGGTCGCCGAGAATGTCGGAAAACCGGGTTTCTTCGATGCGTTCGAATCCATCTTCCACGGAGCGTCGAAGCGCCGATGGCAAATCTTCAGCGGGGTCGGCGACCGCGAGGTCGCCGACGGTCGGTTCGCCATCGACATCTACACCTGCACGAAACCAACCGTAGCCGTCGAACGACGCGGCGGAGTGGAGTTCACCGAGATGCCGTCCTGCATCGTTTGCGGTTCGTTCGAGCGCGTCGTCGGTGAGCGATTCCGGGCCGGAAATCTGCTCGCCGGGTGCGCGACCCATCAAGAAAAACGGCGCGGGCAAATCGTCGTGGTCGTCCACGTAGCCGAAAACGTCCGGAACTGGAATCTCGGTTCGCCGACTCACGAGGTCGATAACTCGTGGTTCGACTCGAAACGCAGGCGGGTCAACGAACGAACAGGCTTTCAGCACGCACTCACGACTGGTACTTGGCATCTCGACGGTCACGAAGAAAACGTCGTCAGTGCCCTCTTCGGCCGCTTTTACGTCCACCACTCGCCGACCGCCCAGAATCTCTTCGACCATTCGAGGGACGACCTCGACATCCAGACTCGTTCCGGTCATAGCAACGATAGTTCGCTCATGGCTACGGCGGTAGAAATCTTTTGGTGTCGAATCGTCAACATCAATTGGGGAGACGGAAACAGCCAACCGACACCCACGAACGAACTCGATTCCCTTAATTCGGGACGCGACGACCATCCAGTATGAGTATTTTCGACACCGACGACGCAATCGTCGGCATGGTTCACCTGTCTGCCCTCCCCGGTTCGCCCGGTTACGGCGGTAATTTCGACGCGGTTCGAACTCGCGCGCTCACTGACGCTCACGCGCTCGAATCTGGGGGCGTAGACGCCATCATGGTGGAGAACTTCGGCGATTCCCCGTTCTACCGCGACGACGTGCCGAAACACGTCGTCGCGTCGATGACCCGCATCGTCACCGAACTCCGGCAGGCGGTCGGCTGCCCACTCGGCGTGAACGTCCTCCGAAACGACGCAAAATCCGCGCTGTCGATTGCGACCGCTGGCGGCGCGGATTTCATCCGCGTGAACGTCCACACTGGCGCGCGCCTGACCGACCAAGGCGTCATCGAAGGGAACGCACACGAGACACTACGACTTCGGGACGAAATCGATTCCGACGTGAAAATCCTCGCCGACATCGACGTAAAACACTCCGCGCCGCTGGCCGAGCGACCATTGGCGGAACTCGTGGACGAAACCCTCGGGCGCGGACGCGCGGATGGACTGGTCGTGAGCGGCGTCGGAACCGGCCACGAAGTCGATACCGACCTGCTCGAATCGGTCGTCTCGAACCGAGACGAAACCGGTTCGGACGCCTCCGTCCTCGTCGGCAGTGGAACAACGGCGGAGAACGTGGCCGACTTACTGGAAATCGCGGACGGCACAATCGTCGGAACTGCGCTGAAAGAAGGTGGGAAGACGACGAACGAAGTGGACGAATCGCGGGTTTCGAAACTCGTTCGCCGAGTGTAGCGCCCGGAAAAGTATCACGCGGAAATGGCGGTGTCATCCTGAAGGATGACACCGCTCTCTGCCGACGCCACTCACGACCAGTTTCAGGTGTACTGCTCCGGATTGTCTTCGAACTTTTCCTTGCATCCCATTCCTTCACAGAAGACGTAGGTTTCGCCTTCGTACTCGGTTGGGGCTGGCGGGTCGTCCGCATCGACGTCCATTCCGCAGACGGGACATTCGGCCATCGTGAATCACCGATTTCGAGGCACGACCTGCTCGTCAATGGTCGTTTCGGCCACGTTGGAGTTGGTGCATCGACTGCGGAACCGTCGTCCTCGAAAGAAGAAAGTCGCGTTTTCAGTGGGAAGAGTGCGTCTTGCGGTCGTCGGGAAGCCCTATTTTACCTTCGAATCAGCTCATCCGGTTACGCTGCGCACTTTTCGTCTTTGTCTTTCTTGCCGTCCTTCTTGTTGTCTTGGTCGCTTTCGTTGCTCGCTTCCGATTCGGCGATTTGCTCGTTCTGATTGACTTGGTAGTTGAGTTGTTCCGCCATCGCGGTGCCGTCGTTCTCGGCGTACGCGACCGCACTGTACTGTTCGTTGACGTTCAACTGCTCGACGTACTGCGCTTGGTCGATGTCGGCGATGGCCGTTTGCTGGTTGACTTGGTCGCCGCCGTTGTCGTAGCTAACCGCCCACGACCCGTCGCCTTTGGCGTCCGTACCGTTCAACACCGTTGCCGCCTTCCAATTGCCCTCGTCGATGTTGACCGCTGCCGCCTCCGCGACTTGTGCGTTGAAGTTCCCTTGGTAGCTGGCCTGCGTCGCGTACGAATCGCTTTTGTCGAGAGCGACCGAAACGGCCGCATTCTGTAGGTTGATATTCAGTTGGTTGACACCTTGGAATTGGTCGATGTCCGCCTCCGCGTCCTGCGTGTTGGCCTGGTCTTTGCCGGTCTTCGTCCGCTTCACGTCCGACTCCGAGAAGTCGCCATTCATTCTGGCCGTCGCCGCGACCTCATCCATGGATTTCGGGTCGAAGTTTATCGCGGCCGCCTTCGCAATCTGCTTGTTCGTGTTGAACTGACAGCTCACCTGCCACGCCTTCGCGACGCTGTCCTCGCCGACTGCGATTGCGACGGCGATACCCTGTTCGTTGACGTTCAGTTGGTCGACATCCTGCCACTGTTCAACCGACGAATCGGCCTTCTGACTGTCGCCGTCGCCGACGTTCAGCGCCAGCGCTTTCGCCGTCTGCACGTTGTTGTTTTCTTGGTAGCTTCGCTGGTACGAGCGGGAGTAACTACCGCCTTCCGAGATGGCGACAGCAGTGCTCTGGCTGTTGTAGTTGACCTGTTCGACCTCCTGTTCTTGGTCGATGTCCGCCTCCGCGCTCTGTTTGCTCTCGAAAACGTTGTCGCTGACGACCCAGCCGGAAAACTCGCGCGAATCGGAGTCACCCGCGAAGACGATGTACGCGTTTTTGACGTCTTCGAAGGTGTGTTCTTTCTTCTCTTTCTTTGCGTTTATCGACTGTGCATCACCTTTCTGCGTGTTCGTATTGTACTGGTAGGTGCGCTGAATCGCGTCCGCCTGCCCGCCGTCGATGGAGATTGCGACAGCGTTCTCCTGTTGGTTGACGTTCAGTTGGTTGACATCCTGATACTGGATGACTTCGGAGTTCGACTCCTGCGAACTCGATTGCAGGTCGCCTGCGCGGTTTTCTAGCCACGATTCGAGGTCTGACGACGTGTCAGCACCGAAGACGAGGTACACGTCCTCGCCGTTCGCATTCGTTCGGGCCGCCGACGCACCGGAAAAGATTGTACCGGCACCGATACCGGCCGCTGCTATCCCTTTTACGTAGTCTCTGCGATTGAGGTTCCTCTCGTTGTCGTTGTTTTTTGGCATGCTACAAAATGGTGGAAAACGGATTCACACTTTGTTATGAGTAGTCTGATGGAATAATAACGCAGTAATGAGTGCCTACAACGTGGTTTTACGGAATAATTATTCTGAGACCGCGTAGAAGTATAGTATCATTCGTTGACTTGTTGTGCGAGAACTATTTGTGTGAGAATATCGGAGTCGATAGTACGAGTGAAGCGGCAAGCGAATGAAAATTGGCTCCCGACGAGTAGATTCCCCCGTCCATGAAGCGAGGTGGTGACCGAGGCGAACCGTCGTACGGTGTGTCTACCGGGTCAATGGTCGATGAAAAATAGGAGATAACGCCGATTGTACGCGGTTGCTATCCGAATCGCCGAACCATCCACACCCTTTCGTCGGTGGCACTCGTTCTACGGCCTGCGAAACACGTAGGTCACCCCGGCGCGCTCGATTCGAATCGCGCCAGCACGGTGGTCGAAGACGAGCGAATCGGCCCGGCCGTCGAAATCGTGCAGTGGCATTCCTGCGGTGACGTGTCCCTCCCGAGTGATGGTGAATCGAGCAACACCCATTCTGGCGATGAGTTTTGCCTCGTGTCTATCGACGTTTGGGGCGAATCGGCGAAGGTTATCGGAGATTGCGTCCCAGTCCGAGATGGGTACGCGCGTTGCCATGCGTGAACAGACGACATCGGAAGTAAAGTCGGTATCGACGCGAGCGAAACGTCAGTGGACTATTGGCGTTGTTGTGCGCATTCGACGCCGGAAAAGCGAAAGCGCGCACCGCCATCGTCACTGTCCTCGACATGCATTTTCCACCCGTGAGAATCGGCGATTTCCTTGACGATACTCAGGCCGAGTCCGGTGCTATCGGCGGTAGAGTAGCCCGATTCGAGAACGCTCTGGCGCTGTGTTTCCGGAATCCCGGAACCGCCGTCTTCGACGTAAAAGCCGTCTTCCGTGGTTCCGACCGAGATGACAACGTCGTTGCCACCGTGTTCGACCGCGTTTCGAAAGAGGTTGGCAAACAGTTCGGTCAGACGGTCGTGGTCTGCAACGATTCGAACGTCGGAAAGCGTGAGATAGAGCGTGGCTTCCCCGCTCTCGATACCGTCCCAGACATGTTCGACGAAGTCGTGAAGATGGATGACTTCGCGGTCGAGTTCCTTTTGACCCTCTCGGGCGACTTCTAACAGGTCGGAGATGATTGCTTCGATGCGGTCCGCGGCCCCCTCGATTTCGTCGAAGTGCTCCTTCTTGCCCGTCTCCCGAGCGACGTTGAGATAGCCGTAGATGATGCTCAGCGGACTGCGGAGGTCGTGTGATACCTTACTCGCAAACGCGTCCAATCGTTCGTTTTCCTGAATAAGTTCTTCTTCGCGTTCCTTTCGTTCGGTTACGTCTCGAACAGCACAGACGTACTCGTTTTCCGCGACGGTCGAGAGTGAGAGAGTCAGCGTGAGCGTGTTTCCGTCGTGATTTTGGCCGGTGATCTCCCCCGTCCATTCACCCTCTGAATCGACCATCGGAATGATGTCGGAGCGAAGACGTTCGACCGATTCGTCGGAAATCGTCTCGGCCCATCCGAGTCCGATGAGCGTTTCTTGGTCGTAGCCGAACAGTTCCGCGTAGGCCTCGTTGACGTAGTTGAAATCGAACGAGTTCGTGAGAAGCGCGATACCTTCGTTGGTCATCTCGATGGCTCGAAAGCCACGGTGAACTTCCTTTTCCGTTCGGCGATGGGAAACAGCCTGACGGATTTGCGAGATGAGCGAAAGTAATCTGGTGTCCGTCGTTCCTTTTTGCAGATAGTTGGTCGCGCCACAGGACATCGCTCTGCTCGCCACGTCTTCGCTTCCATTGCCGGTGAAGACGATGAACGGGAGACTCGGCCACCGCTCTCTGACGGTGTCGAGCAGTTTCAACCCGGAACCGCACTCCGGGTCGTAATCGCTGACGACGCAGTCGATGTCTGCATGATGCTCTGAGAGATAGTCGATGGCATCGTCGTTGCTCGTAACAGGGACGACTGTGTCGATGTCGTTTTCACGTTCGAGCGACTCCCGGGACGCTTGCAGAACCGCTTCGTCGGCATCAACATGAAGAACGCGAATCCCGATTGGTAGATTCCTTCTCGTCGATATATCCTCTACACCCGGCATGGAGTCGTTTTTTCGAAAGTGGCCGTAAGATATATAATTAACCCATTCATTTCGGCCCCAAAACGGGAATGAGGGCGGGAGCACCGAACAACGGTCAACGTCTTATCGTTCGCCGGCCACCCATTTGTGGGAGAACGCAGTCCCACAGGCGCAGTAGGCGTAGGCGTGAATCACGTCCCCCTCGCCGTAGAGACCGCCAACCTCCTCGTTCTGTTCTTCCGCGAACGCGAAGATGAACTCGACGTCGTGGTCGCCCTCTGGACAGTCAGCGGCGGAGAGGTCGGCCGCGATGTCCCCCTCGGTTCCCATCGCCTGTTTCGCAAAGCCCATCGCCTCCATTCCCGTCGCCTTCTGGAAGACGCTTCTGCCCGTGTCGCCCGAAACGATGAGAAGCGTTCCGCCGGGAACCGACTCGCCGTAGTCGGCAATCGACTCGTTCGAAACGAACGAGTCCGCGAGAAAGAGCGCCACGTCGTCGGTGCGCTCGCCCGCCAGAAATTCCGCGCGTTTGTCCGCGCTCATTGGTCGTCCACCTGCTTTGCGATGTCGGCGAGACTCTCGTTCGGCGCTTCGGTCGCTTCGTAGACGGCGCGCTCTCCCGGATTCCGGATACCGTACTTGAATCCCTCTTCGACGACGTCCACGAGAACCGACCCACCGAACTGTCGGTTGCTCTCGGCGAACCACTCGGAGAGTCGATTATCGCCCTCTCCCGGATTCCGGGCGATTCGCGGCGTGTCGTACAGGCCGCGAATCAGGCGGCCGTCACCGGTCAGTGGACGCTCGATTCGAGCACGATATTCGGATTCGTCCGCGACGAAACGGACGATTTCGTCCGCCGGAAACGCGTCCGCATCCTCCGCCGGAATCTCGATTCGTGGCCGGTTCGTCGCACCCGCTTGTGCCATCGTCGCCCGGACTGTTTCGGTCGTCTCGCTAGAAACCCGCTGGGTCATGGTGATGAAAAGACAGTGTAAGTGTTTGAGTGCTCCGACGGATTACTCGTCGTCTTCTTCGCCGTCGCCTTCGCCGTACAGTTCGTCAACGGACTGGTCGCCACGCTCCGAAATCGAGACGTTCAGTTGAGCGACTGCCTCGCTGATTTCCTTGCCGCGAACGGAGATACGGCGTCGCTCGCCGTCTCGTTTCGGGTTGTAGCCCGTGCCGCCTTCGAGGAGCACGTCCTTGAGGCTCGGGCCGTTGACGTCGCCGCGCATCGGTCGGCCAGCGTTGTCGGAACCGCCAGTGATTTCGACCGTGTAGCCGTCGAGTCCGACGGCACCGCCGTCTACGTCCTCGCCGATGGATTTGCCGAGGAATCGGTTCGCATCCTGTCCGTCGATATCGCGCTGATAGGCCGCTCCGGAGTCGGGGTCCGCAACGACGACCTGAAAGTTTGCCATACGGAAACGATGACGGTCGCTCCCTAAAAGGAATACGATTTTGGCCGCGTGCTCGTGCGACGTGTTGGTGGCCGAAGCGGCGCACGAACGGCAACGTTCGCCGAAGCCCCTTTAGAGTGGGACGGTGTGTTCCTTGCGGGGAGCATGGCCGACGTCTACTACTTCGTCAGCGACCTTCACGTAGGGGGCGACGAACAGTTACAGAAGTGCGAGTTCGAAACCGAGTTCGTCGAGTTTCTTCAAACGCTCGAATCGGCGGACGAGGACGCCGAACTAATAATTCTTGGTGACGCTTTCGGACTCTGGGAGTTCACCGAGACGAATGGAATAGCGAAGTTCGACGAACTCGTGAACCATCATCCGAAGCTCTTCGAACAGCTCCGCGAGACGGGCGAGAGCATTGACATCACGCTCATTCCGGGCAACCACGACGCCGAACTGGCGGGCTATACGGAATATATCGAGCGATTACGGGAGTTCAACGTCATCCTCGACCCGACGCTTTCGCTCGTCAGAACCGTCGCCGAGCGGAAAATATGGATAGAACACGGGATGCAACAGGACGCGCACAACCGAATGCCGGATTTCGGCAATCCACGAGCGAACCCCCTCGGATACTTCGTCAATCGCCATATCACGAGCAAGGCCGGACAACTCTCGGGGCGCGGGAGGTACAACTGGCTGAAAGATATCCAGTCGCTCACGCCGCTCGAAGAGATTCCGGATTGGATAGCGTCGAACTACTTTTATCGGGAGATGAGTCCTTTTCTGCGGTATGCCGCGCTTCCGTTCTTGCTCCTGTTCAACGTGAGCTTCATCTATCTAGTCGTTTTGCTCATCGGGGACAGTGGCCTGTTCGGTGCAAACGCAGCAACGAGGGTCACCGCCGAGATACTTCGGGATTTGGGATTCGTCGGAAGCCTCATCGAGTTCGTCTTTTTCGTCAATCTCGTGGTCGTCAGTCTCCTGTTCGTCATCTCGATACCACTCTACTTTTTCATCCGTGACGCGCGGAAAACGCTCGAACGGTTCGACCTCGTCCGGTCGGACGAACCAACTGAAAATCCCGATGCGCCTTACGTCAAGGCCGCGAAAAACGTGTTTGAGGAGTATCCCGACGTCGCGGCGTTCATCTACGGCCACACCCATCGCGTCTCGCTCACGCCAGTCGGCGAGCGCGTCATCATCAACACCGGAACGTGGCTCAAGCGACTGCACCGAACCCCGACGTGGGTCGGACTCCTCCCACCGGTGTACTACCCCTCGTTCCAATTGAACTACTTCCGAATCGGCGAGGAAGACGGGAACGTAGTCGTGGAGTACCACACAATTGAGAAGGACGCGCCGAACGAGCTCACGCTGCTGCAACGACTGCTCTCACGAAAGCCAAAATCCGACCCGAAAATCCCTGACCGAACTGTTATCGAGGGGTCGGAAAAAACGGTGGTCGAATCGACGTCGGAAGAGTAAAACGCGACAGAGCTGGCTATCGAGCGCGAACGACCACGGTGTTCGCGGCGATGTCGCCGATTCGTTGGCGGTCGTCGTTGATGAGCATAACCACAAGCCCGACGGCGTAGTGGAAGAACGCGTCGATAATTCGAAGCACGTTTCTGACGACCGACGCGCCCATCGAACACGGGTTGCCGTGTTTCGTGACGACGACGATTCCGAGCAATCGTTTGCCGACCGTCTGGCCGTACAGTCCTTCGAGGACGACGTGATAGCCGAAGATGATGGCGAGAGCCAAGAGAATCGCAAGGCCACTCGAACCGAGCACTCCGCCAACCACTCCGCCGACGACCAGCGCGCAGACGAATGCGATGATTTCGTCGAGTATCAGCGCGACGACGCGGCTGAGAATAACGTCTTCTTCCGTTCCCATGACTGGTTCTGGCATTGCCATCAGCCTCCGAGACGGAGATGATAAGTTTTCTGTTGTGTCGGGGTCGCAGTACTTTCACCACTCGCAAAAGCGACCGAAGGGAGCGATAGGCAGACTGACTTCCGACAAGAGCCAGTAACTCCACCGCGAGCGAAGGAGCAACGCGACTGAGCGAGTGGGCCAAGCGACGACCGAAGGGAGGCGCGGAGCGCCTCGAAAAGCGAGCGGCAACGCCGCGAGCCAAGGGAGGAGCGCCGTGTCTTCGTGAGCGAAGCGAGCGAATGGCTCGTCAGAACGTCGTTCTGACGGTGCTTTTGGTCCAGCTTTTACAGGGAATGCGAGATAGCAAAGCTATCTCGTTCCTTCACGGGCGACGCCCGTGAAGAAGCCAGCACGCGGGACGACGGTGGTCGTCGTCCCGCGTGCCTGCGACCGTCGTAAAAGGTGGTGGTTAAAAGGGTGGTTTAGAACGGATATTGGCGCTTCTCTTCTTGAACCGAAACCCACTTCGTCTGGGTCAGTTCGTGCAGAATCTCTTCGCCGTCGTACCGTCCGATGCCGGACTCTTTCACGCCACCGAACGGCACGTTCGGTTCCTCGTTGATCGGTTGGTCGTTGATGTGAACCATGCCCGCTTCGATACTGTCCGCGAGTTCACGCGCACGGTCCATGTCGCCAGCGTGAACCGCACCGGCGAGGCCGTACTCGGTGTCGTTCGCCATCTCGATGGCTTCCTCGTCATCCGAATACGGAATCACGGGCGCAATTGGACCGAAGTGTTCGTTGCACGCCGCGGCCATGTCGTTGGTCGCGTCGGAGAGAACCGTCGGTTCTACGAAGAGGCCATCGTGGTCGCCACCAGTCTCCAGCGTCGCACCGGCCTCAACAGTCGATTCAACGTAGTCGAGCATCTGGTCGCGCTGGCCCTCGTCGATAATCGGACCGATGACGTTGTCCCTGTCCGTGGGGTCGCCAATCGGCAGACCCGCTGCTCTCTCAGTTAATTTCTCGACGTACTCGTCGTACACGTCCTCGTGGACGATGTGGCGGTTGATTGAGATGCAAATCTGGCCCTGATGGAGGAACGACCCGAACACCGCCGAGTCGATTGCGGCGTCGATATCCGCGTCGTCGGTGACGACGAATGGGTTGTTGCCACCGAGTTCCATCGCCGGGAGCGCGAGGTTCTCTGCGGCCTTCGAAGCTACGCGCTTGCCGATTTCCGTCGAACCGGTGAACGCCATAACGTCGAGTTCGGGATGCTCGGCCATCCGGTCGCCGATGTCGCTTCCGTGGCCGGTCACGACGTTCAACAGACCGTTCGGCAGGCCAGCCTCGTCGAAAATCTTCGCCAGTAGCAGGCCGCCGGTCACGGGCGTCGGCGAAGCAGGCTTCAAGACGACTGCGTTACCGAGCGCCAACGCGGGGGCGACGGCACGCATCGAGAGATTGAACGGGAAGTTCCACGGCGAGATGACGCCGACGACGCCTGCCGGGATTCGCTCGATTTCGTTTTCCTTGCCGGGGATGAACGAGTCCTGCTCTTTGGTGCCGAGTTGGTCGGCCAGACCAGTGGCGTGGTGGCACATCCCCTGTGCGGTCTGCCACTCGGCGAAGGCCTTGGCGTTCGCGCTCCCCGATTCGACCGCCAGCGATTCGAGAATCTCGTCGCGGTGGTCGTCCAGCAGACCGAGCGCGTTCTTGATCACGTCTACGCGCTCTTCTGCCGGTTTCGCGGCCCATTCAGTCTGTGCCTCCGCAGCGGCCTCGTAGGCGCGGTTTACGTCTTCTTCGGTACCCGCCGGAACCGTCGTGATTGGTTCCTGGGTCGCCGGGTTCGTCACTTCGAGTTCGTCTCGGTCGCCAGCCTCAACCCATTCGCCGTCGATGTAGAGCGCGTTCCAGTCTCCGTCCGCTGTGAAGTCTCTGTCCGACATTCGTTCTCCAATCTGGTCTTGACCCCGATAAAGAGTAGGGAATCGGCGGTGGTGTAGTGATTTGCACTGATAGAGGCGAGCATTCATATCGCTAACAGTGAAATAGAGAACTATGACTCGATGGTTGCGTCTTGGCGGTTGGGCGGTTCTCGCACTCGCCCTCCTGTGGCTCGTCGCGGAAATCGTGAGCATCGTCCTCGGCTTCCTGTCGTGGCTCGTCAGCACTGTCCTCGCCCTCGTCGTCCTCGCAATTCTGCTGTATCTGGCGTACATCGTGGTGTCGAACGTGGTCGGCGGGAGCGGCGGGTCAGGTCGGTCCCAGTCACGCAAGCGAGAGCGCGAGCGAGAGAAGATATTCGAATAGTCGATTCCATACGCGACTCGGCAAAAGTGGAGTCGAATAGCGACGGTTCTCGTTCAGTCTCCTGACCGCCGGTCGTCGGTCGGAACGTCGTGTGGACGACTGCCGACTGTTCGGCGGTCGGCATCGGCAAGCGAACCGACGAACGAAAAGGTGTTCGGCGAATACAGTCCGGCAATGAATATCCAGTTTCTCGGCGGGGCGCGCGAAGTCGGGCGAAGCGCGATTCTCGTCAACGATTCCCTTCTGCTCGATTACGGGATGTTGACGGGGAATCCACCGCAGTTTCCAGTCGGAGACGCGAATCCCGACGCCGTCGTCGTCTCACACGGCCACTTAGACCACGTCGGGATTCTTCCCTCCCTCCTTTCCGGTGACGACCGCCCGCCGATACACTGGACGCCGCCGACCCGGGAGTTGGCCCATCTGCTCGCACGCGACACGTTGAAACTCCACGGCGGGAGCTACGACTGTCCGTTTACGGAAGCCGATTTGAAACGACTCAGACAGGTGTCGGTTCCGCATGGGTATTGCGAGACGTTCGAAGCGGCAGGTCACGAAATCACGTTCTTCGACGCTGGACATATCCCCGGAAGCGCGCACGTCCTCGTGGACGACGGCGAGACGACACTGCTCTACACCGCGGATTTCCACACTGGCAACCAGCGACTCTTATCGGGAACCACGGCGCGACCCGACGCGGACGTGGTCATCTGCGAAAGCACCTACTCCGATGTCGAACACGACGAGCGCAAACAGGTCGAAGAGCGATTCGCGGAAAGCGTGAAGACGACGCTCTGGGAGGGCGGAACCGTCGTCGTTCCGGCCTTCGCCATCGGTCGAACGCAGGAGATGTTGCTGGTCTGCGAAGCCCACGACATCGACTGCTACGTCGATGGGATGGGCAAAGAAGTGACTCGAATGCTTCGACGAAATACCGACTTCGTCCGGGACGAGGATGCGCTCAAACGAGCCGTCTCGAACGCGCGATTCGTGACGGGGAAAAACGGCCAGCGAAAGCGGATTGCGAGGAAAAACACGGTCATCGTGACGACCTCTGGAATGCTTTCAGGCGGCCCCGCGATGACCTACATTCCGGAAATTCGCGCGAACCCCGTCAACAAAATCACGATGACTGGCTATCAGGTCGAAGGAACGCCCGGCAGGGAACTGCTGGATTCGGGCCGCGGCGAAATCGACGGGCGAGTGATGCCCGTCAGCGCGCAGGTGGAGTCCTACGACTTTTCCGCCCACGCAGACCGCGATGGCCTGTTCGACTTTCTGGAATCGTACCGAGATGCGACGGTGTTCGTGAATCACGGTGACAGATGCGAAGCGTTCGCCAAAGAACTTCGAGAGGACGGCTTCGATGCCCGTTCTCCCGAACTCGGGGAACTAGTTGCCCAAGTGTGAGAGTTCTCTCTACGACCAGCGTTTGAAAACGGCGTGTCCAGCCTGGCTTTCCGTGCTAGACTATAGTCACTGATGACAGGAGCAACCACATTCCGGAATAACTGTTCAGGCAGGTTCGTCTGCGGTAATCGGTTCCCCTTCGTGCCATTCGTGATAGGCGTTTTTCATGAGTAGCGCGTTGTCAAATTCGACGGTTTCCGCCGGAAAGTCCTCGAAATAGCTGGATTCAACGGACTCGACCGAGAATGGCTTCACGTCCCAGTTCGGAATGTGGAGGTCCATGGCGTCGTATTCCCCACCCTGTTCGGTTGGAGAGTAACCCATCGAACCGTTCTCGAAGAACGCCGACGCTGTTTGCAGAGAGTCGAAAATCGAGTCTTCGGGGAGTGAATCACCAGATTCACCGATAAGGGCCGACCGAGTACCATCCACCTTGCTGGTCATCGAGATTTCGAATCGGTCGTTCGATTCGTCAACTTCGAACGATGCGGGATTGAAGATGCCGGGGAACAGATTGCCACCGAGCACGCTGTTCAGACGAGAGTCCGTATCTCGCCGTGAAACGTAGACTCCGGAACGGGTTTCGCCGTCTTCTTCCCACTCCACGGCAATTCGGTGAGCGGCATTCTCAGAACTCATACCAAGGAACGACGGCACCCCCCGCGGACGGAGATTCCGTAATCGAATGAGACAGATTCCTCCGATTCCGTAGCCGCTCACCGTCTGTGGTCGAAATGGCTCTGGCAATTCCTCGGCCAGAACGTCGGGGGCGATTCGATAGTTGACCAGAATACGGCGGTCGATAGCCCCACGGATGTTGAATAGCATCTTCTCACCGCCTCCTCGTGATTGTTCCCGTCTCGCGCATCCGAAAGGACAGCTCGTTCATCCAAAACGGAGCGTCGGCAGGGCGATGGTGGACATAATTCAGTAATCGTTGTGCTGACCGGGGAGGTAGCATAAATTCTGCCATAGTCAAAAATACATCATTTAGCTAATAGTTATTATCTACTTAAGAGTATCCGAGACAGATATGAAAATCATAATCACGAGCGATGTGGACGACGAGCACCGACAGATTCCAGTGGCGTCGAACCGTCGTCTCGACAACTGCGGCGATTTCACAGATGAAACGTTATCCCCCGATGTCACGACCCGACGACGCACCGAAATCCGTGTTCAACGGCGGTCACCTCTGGATTCAGGAGAAGGTGGACGGCGCACAGCTCCGATTTCGGCTTCAGGAGTCGGGACTGCTCCAATTTGGCGACTGGAATCGCGTCTACGACGCAGACGAGATTCCGACGCCCCTCCAGCACGCGGTTCGGCATATTCGAAAAAACCTCGACCGGTCGGCGCTCCGTTCGGCGGTCGAAAACGTCGAATCGGTCGTCTTCTTCGGCGAAGCAACATCCCAACACACCATCGACTACGACTGGCGTCGGACGCCATCGTTTCTGGGGTTCGACGTCTGGTCGGACGGCAGTGAGCGGTTTCTGTCTCCCGACCGGGTGGAGGCGATTTACGACCGTCTCGGTCTGGACCACGTGAACACCTTCGAAAAAGAGGTTCGGGCGGTCGATTTCGACCCCCACGACTACGAGATTCCGCAGTCGAACTGGTACGACGGAAAAGCGGCGGGTGTCGTGCTTCGGAACAAAACGGGCGGTCGCGTCAAATTACTCGATACGGATTTTGAAGCGACAAACGAACGAGAAACGAGCGAGAAATCACCGGAGGAGTTGGCCCGAGAGTACGCGACCGACCGCCGTTTCGAACGGGTAGCAAACGCGCTGGAATCGAATGGGCAGGCGGTTACGGTCGATACGCTGTTTGAACGAACGTTCGAGGCAATCGCTCGCGAGGAACACGCCCACCTGTTCGGCGAGATGGACGACATCGACGTGCAGGCGTTTCGGTCGGAACTCGCATCGCTCACCCAGCAGTTCGTCTCCCGTCGCTGAAATCGGACTGAAAACGGAACGAAGTCGGGTACCGATTTCGCACCTTCTTATCGTTTCGTTTCCGGCAATCGAACGATGTCTTCCGGATTTTGGTAGGCGTAGATGACGATGTCGCCCTGGTGACGTTGCTCCCGGAGCAGTTTTTCTCCATCCTTTCTATCCACGTCGGCCATGATTTCCAGCGCGGTCAGAATGTCCGTTTGTGCGATTCCTCGTTCTCCCTTCGGAAACTCCTTACCCGCCGCCTCCCGGCCGTCCAGCATCACCCGCACGTAGTCGGCCACGTCGCGCGACCCGTCCAATCGTTCGTGCCACGAAAGGGGATAGATGCTGATGCCGTCGCCGATTCGGTAGAACACGTCGTCTGCGACCCACGTCATCGAATCGACGATGCGGCCTTCCAGCAGTTCGTCGGTGCGCTCGCGTTCGTAGCCGAGTGCGTCAGCGTAGGCGTGAATGACCGAAAGCGGGACGCCCGGTTCGTCGCGAAGGTGGCGTTCGAGATACGTTACGAAATCCTCGATTCGGTAGTATCGATCGTGTTTCGCTATGTCATCGACCAACTGTTCGTCAACGAGTGCCATGCAAAACTATTCGACGGATAACGCGATAACCCTCTGCGGAACCGTTCTGAGAGGTTCCGCGTTAGTGCTACGTCGAATCGTAGCTACTGTATCGAAAAGTCACTGCAACGCCGACCTGAAAACAGTTATCCGAGCACAAGAGAAAGTCGCGGTCGAAATCATGGGAAAGGCCCTCCAAACACTTCGCTCGTCACTCCGACGAATCGACCCGGTCACGGTGAGCTATCTCGGAGTTCTCGGGATTCCAAGCTATTTTGCGGAGTCGCTCGAACCGCTCCGAATATTTATGCTGTTCTGGCTACTCGGCCTGTGGCCGTTGGTCAGCGTCCTGATTCCGACCTCGGACGAGAAGTCGCCGGTGGAGTTCGACACCGACTGGCGCTGGCGAGGGCGCTTTCTGGCGAGCAACCTTCTCGTGATGGTCAACCCGTTCATCTTCGTGCAGTCGATGGGACAAATCGTCGGCAACGTCGTCGCTCTGTTCCGGTATCGTGGTCAGCCACCAGCACCAGAACGATTCGACCAGCAGACAGACCTCACACTTCCGTTTTCCGGGACGTGGACGGTCGTCAACGGCGGCGTCGAGAAGGAGGATTCCCATTCGTGGAGCATCGTCTCACAGCGATACGCCTACGATTTCGTGATTTCGGACGAAGACAGACGCACGCACGATGGTGATGGCGACAGTGCCGACGATTACTTTTGTTACGGCGAACCGATGCTCGCGCCCGCGGACGGAATCGTGGTCGAAACCAAGGACGGCCACCGCGATTCGCCGTATTTCCGGGGAATGCTCGACCCGTTTCAGCGCGACATCAGGGGGAACTACGTGACGATTCAGCACGCAGAAGACGAGTACAGCGTTCTCGCACATCTGGCAGAGGGAAGCGTCGCGGTCGAAGAAGGCGAGAGAGTCGAACAGGGCCAGCAAATCGGTCGCTGTGGACACTCCGGAAACTCGACCGAACCACACCTGCATTTCCAACTGCAAGACCAGCAGGATTTCTTTTCCTCGGCGGGACTGCCGATTACGTTCAGTAATCTCGAAATCGAAGACGACGAAACTGGAGCAGACGAACAAAACGACCGCACCTCGATTCGGGAGGGACAGCGCGTGACGGCGACTGAATCGACGAATTCCGAAATTTCAAAACGTCAGATGTGACGAGGACGACGGCATGCCGTCGTCCTCGTCGTCATCGTCCTCAATACCGCCCTCGTGCAGGAAGTCACACGTTCTATCGGTGAGATAAATATCCCCATCTTCGACCGCCACATCCACCGAAAGCAAGGTCGAACCTTTCGCCTCTCCGTTGTCGCAGTGGCCGGAACAGGCGTCGAACATCGACCCGTGTTTCGGGCAGATGATTTCGCCGTCGCGCATGGCGGCCCCGAATCCACGGTCGAGTCGCTGGTCGGTTTCGTGCTGGCAGAAGTTTCGCCACGCGGCGATGCAGTCGCCGCCGTTTACCAGAATCACTTCCCCTTTCGACCCGTCGTGCTCGAGAACGGTGAACAGAAACGAATCGTTTTCCGGGAGTTCGTCAACCGTCGTCAACTGTGTAGCATCGTCCGTGGCGACCATGTACACTCGTCGTATGCACGCTAGATAAAACGTACTTCTCCGGAAGCAATTAATCGTCGTCTGCGGCTTTCGCCTGCGCGAAATCGTAGGTAACTCCCGTCAGGTCAGAAGAAATCTCCCACAGGCGGTCGGCCATCTGCTCGTCGTACGACCGGTCGCTGGACGGTTGGATTTCGGGGAGTCCGCGCATGTTCATCAGGCCACCGGGACCGACGTACTCTCCGCCCATGACGTCCTCGCCGGTCGCGGCGTAGAGCATCGGAAGCGCGCCACGTTCCGCGCTTTGAGCGAACACCGCGTTCGCGAGACGCATCATCCACAGTCGAATCCGCGAGCCTTCCTGTTCCGGGCCGCGCCGCTGGAGGTTCGTACTCGCATAGCCCGGATGGCAGGCGAGGCTCAGCACGTTGTCAATGCCCGCCTCGTCAAGTCGCCTGTCGAGTTCGTAGGCGAACAGAACGTTCGCCAGTTTGCTCTGGGCGTAGGCGTCCCACTTGTCGTACTCCTGTTCGCCGTGCAAATCCTCGAAGTTGATGTCACCGCGTTCGTGCACACCACTGCTCTGGGTCACGACACGCGTCTCTCCCGGCGTTTCGAGCAGTCGGTCGAACAGCAGACCCGTCAGCGCAAAGTGACCGAGATGATTGACGCCGAACTGCATCTCGTAGCCGTCTTCGGTTTCCCGGCGCGGAATCGCCATCACGCCTGCGTTGTTGCAAAGGACGTGCAGGTTGTCGTAGTCGGCTTCGAAATTCTCCGCAAACGACCGGATTGATTCCCGGTCTGCGAGGTCGAGTTCGCGCACGTCGAGGGTTGCGTCAGGAACTTCCGTGAGAATACGGCCTTTGACCGTCTTCGCGTGATTCGTCCGTCGGCAGGCCATGACGACGGTCGCGCCCTTTCGAGCCAAGGCGCGAGTCACCTCGTAACCGAGGCCGCTGTTCGCACCCGTGACGACCACGGTTTTTTCGGTCATGTCCGGCATTCGCTCGGTAGTCCATCCGGTGTCAGTCATGGAATCGTGTACGGTCGCACGGTACAGAAAGCCACTGCCCGATACGGAGGATATGAAATCCCCAACCGCGGCCTACACACCCGCGCCCGTCGGCGCGTCGGGGAGTTCGACTGGTTCGACCGGAATGCCGAGTTCTTCCAACGCGGCTTCGAGGTGTTCCGCCTTGGCGTACTCCGAGCCGTCCTCCTCGCGTAGGCGTTGGGCAGTGGCGAGCACTTCGGCACGTCTGTCGTCCGGAATGTCGAACTTGTCCGTCGTCAGTTCGATGGTCAGTCCGTTGTGGTCGCTGGTGTACAGCGAGTAGAAGATGCTCCGGTCGAAAACGTTGTATCGGTGGCCGTTTTCTTCGAGTCCTTGCTTGATTTCCTCCAAGCGTTCCGGTTCGAACCGGAACGCGAGGTGGTGAACCGCACCGATGCCCGTTCGCTGTGGCGAGGGATTCGACTGTCGCCCTTCCTCCACGAAGAAGGTGATGACTCGGCCGTCGCCGGTATCGAAAAACAGGTGTGTGACGTTCGGCGCGTCAAGGTTCGGCTGACGGAGGATGAGCGGCATCCCGAGGATGTCGCGGTAGAACGCGACGGTGTCCTCTTCGTTACTGCCGATGAGGGTGACGTGGTCGGTTCCGCTGAGGTGAATCGTGCTGTCCGGGCGGTCCGCCGTAATCGGAATTTCCCCGTTTGAGTTCTCGTCTGCCATGATTTTACTGTATCCGTAGATACGAACCGGACGGCAATATACTCTCGCGGACAGCGACGACACCACGTGACACCGATGCCAGTGGGACGAAAAATCACCGCAACGCAACCGACAGCCTCACCACTCTTCG
This sequence comes from Haladaptatus litoreus, assembly GCF_900156425.1. GTDB lineage: Archaea > Halobacteriota > Halobacteria > Halobacteriales > Haladaptataceae > Haladaptatus > Haladaptatus litoreus. Next base: position 8,368 of record NZ_FTNO01000001.1, on the reverse strand, counting down.
ATTAGCGACCGAAGTTCCGGGTCGAGTTTCTCGAACGCCCGCCTGCGCCCGTCGCCGTCCGCACTGGATTTTTTCACGTAGGTTCGCTCCTCGCGGTCGAAGACGGCGGACTCGTCCAGTCCGCGCTCTTCCGCTAACTCTTTGAGCTTTTTCGTATCGAAACTTCTCGCCTCGTCTGGGTCGATTCCGGCTCGGTTCAGTTCGGCGCGAATCACCTCCTCGTCCTTCTGATTCCGTCGTTGGGTGGTGTATCGCTTTACCGACCCGAAATCGGACGAGATTCGTCGGTCGTCTTGGAGAACGCCGAGAAGCGCGTCGCGGACTTCCTTTCGGGCATCGTCGGCACCTCTGCTCACGTCGGACAGCAGGGTGTAGAGGTTCACCAGTCGGAAGGTGTCCAACTCCGTCAGCGAGTCGGCGTCGTACTGCCGAGCGAGGTCGAGTAAGACGAGCGCGTCCCGAGCGAATCCGAGGTCGAGTTGCGGAATTTCGTCAGGGTCGGGAGTTTGGGTGGGCGTTTGGATGGATTCGGTTTTCGGGGAAGAACCGACCTCCATAGGTGGACTGTTTGGGGGATTCTGGTCGTTGGTCGCGCCGTCCTGTTGTCTGCGCTTTTCTCGGATGACGAAATCGCGGGCACCGTCGAAGACGAGGTTGTCCCACGAGTGGCGGTCGTCGTCCGTCGTGCTGATGTGCGCGGCGACGGAGCGGATTGCGTCCTCGTAGTCACAGCCCGCCGCCGGGCAGGTCGTCGGGTCGTACTCTTCGTCTCGCATAGTTAGTCGTTTAAGGAGTGTCTCGATGTGGTTCGCCGTGATTTAGTGGTTTGATGGTTCGGCCGTGATTCCGTCTCTACCCGAGAATTTGGCGGCTTCGCTTATAAAATTGCGGCAGCAGCGTGGGGTTCGGTGGATGGATTCTGAGGGAGGAATTTGTCGTAGACGAGAGTCGCGAGTGAGGTTTGTCGTAGAGAAGAGCAGTGAGTCAACTTCGCGTGAGCAAGTCAGGACTCTACTGAAACCGCAACCGCACCACGGCAGGCCACACGCCTCCCCAACCGATTCGTTCGCTCCGGAAGAGACACGCTCTTCCGTGCTCTCGTTCGCTCCGCCGTCACTCACGAGAACTCCTTGCAGTCGCTCACTCATCCCTCGCGCGGCTACAACGTGAGCCTCCGGACGTGACGTCCTCCGACTCACGCCAGCGCGCGCCACGATATTTGCGAATTTGCGAAAGTCAGCACAGACAGAACCATTCGAAAGAACGGCAAAGGACGCTCAAACAAAAACGAGTAACACCCACAGCCAACCATCCCGCAAAAAACAAGGCTAGCAGTTCCTTTTTGCCCTGTCGGGACAATCGACACACAATGACTGACGGCTTCGGGGAGGAACCGCCAGCAGACCGGAAATCACCGGTCGGTGAACCCGTCATCCGCGGCGACGAGACGATTACCGGCGACCACGCGAATCAGGCCAAAGCGTTCGACCCGGACGACCCGAAAAGCGTCGCGGAAGCCGCCGAAACCGTCCGGGCGTTCGCGGACGGAAGCACGGGAAGCGAGGATAGCGTCTACATGCTCCGCGGGGCCGCGGCCTGCGCCGCGCTGGTTCGGGGCGTCGGGTCGTACAAAGGTGCCGCGGAGGAAGCGGGCGGCGAAACGACGGTGGCCTTCATCCGCAAATGGGCGCGGGTGCACGACCTGCCGCGGTCGATTCGCCGCCACGTCGCGCTGGGCCAAATTGCACCGACCGCGGCGAAACACGTCGCACGGGTGGGCGGGGACGCCCGATACCAACTCGCGTGGGCCATCCTCGACAATTCGCTGACAGTGCGGGACGTTCGCGCCATCGTCAGCGAAATCAACGACGGAACGTCGCCCGAGCGGGCGCTGCGGCGTCACGGCGTCACACCCGGAGAGGTGACGCTCTCGCTTCCGCCGGAGGTGTACCGGGAACTCAGACGGCAGGCCGCGCTGACGGGCGAAGAGCCGGAATCAGTGGTCGCACGCGCGTTGGAACGCGAACTGGAGTGAAGTAAAGTTTGGAGTGAGGTGCGAAAACCCGTTTAGCCGAGGAACTCGCGGGCAGTGTCAACTAAGATTGCACCTGCGGTTTCCACATCCGGCCAGTGAATCGTCTCGTTCGGGAAGTGAGCCTGCTCGATGGTTCCGGGACCGAATATCACGGTCGGAATCCCCGCGTGGACGTAGTGGCGCGAGTCCGCGCCGTAGGTCGCCCCACGGAGCGTCGTGTCGAGATTGTGGTCGTAGTCGGCCATCGCGGACTGGAGCGCGCCGACGACGGGTTCGTCCGCGTCCGTCTCCGCAGCCTCGAATTGGATCGAAAATCGTTCGAAGGTCGGCGGATGTTCGGACAGCCATTCGTTTTCTTCGACTACCTCCGCCAGACGTTCTTCGTAGGCGGCCTCGACTTCGTCAACCGTTTCGCCGGGGGCGACGCCGAGGCGCATTTCGGCAGTCAAGTTCGCCGGGGTGGTGGACGACCACGTTCCTGCTTCGACCGTGCCGATGACGATAGGCCACGGGACAGGGAACTCTTCGTACAGTGGATGCGTCACCGACTCGCCGCGCTCGGATTCGAGGTCGTAAAACGCCTCGCGGATTCGCTCGAAATGCGGGAGGACGCTTTCGCCACGCCAGCGCGTCGCCGCGTGGGCCGAGCGCCCCGTGAGGTGGAGTCGCTTCATGACGCTCCCCTCAGTGGCGATGACAGGGGTGAGGTCGGTCGGTTCCGCGACGATTGCCGCGTCGCGCTCGAACGGGTACGGATTAGAGAGTGCGGCCGCCGCCGCGCCGAGTCCGCCTTCTTCCTCGCCAACGACGCTTTCGACGACGATTCTTCCGTCGAGTTCCCCAGCATCGGTTTCCGCGAGGTGCTTCGCCGCGAAAATGCAAGTCGCGACGCCGGACTTCATATCCGCCGACCCGCGGGCAGTGAGGCTCTCCCCCGCATCGTCCCACGTCGGTTCGAAGGGGCCAGTGTCCCACGACTCGCGCGCGACAGGCACCACGTCCATGTGACCGTTCAGGACGAGCGTCGGCCCGTCGTTCGGGTTTCCGAACTCAAGCACGCCCGCCACGCTGGGGCGCTCGGCCAGACTCGGCCCGCCTGCGCTGGCCTCCGTGTGTTCGATGTCCGTCGGGTCGTCGGGAAACGACGGATGTTTGCCCAATCGCTCGGCGTCGGCAGTCCACTCGTAAGTTTCGAACCCGAAATCGGCGAGCTTGTCGGCGAGCCATTCCTGTGCGGGGCCTTCGCGTCCGCCCGTCGTGTCGAACGAGCAGAGTCGTTCGGTTACTGTTCGGAGTTCGTCACCCTGCGCATCGGCAAACCCTGTCATGGTTCGACAGACGTAGGCGGGAGTGTAAACCTTGCTGCCCCAATACCGGAAGAGAATGGTAAACGTTTAACCGTCGCAACTCCCACAATTGGATGAGGGCTGGTAGCTCAGTTAGGCAGAGCGTCTGGCTTTTAACCAGACGGCCAGGGGTTCAAATCCCTTCCAGCCCGTACTTCTTGCGTCGAACTATTGCGTGAGCCGTGAAAATAGCCAGTATTGTATATTTTTGTGACGAATCCACGCGGAGAGAACACTGTTGGAAATATCACGCCACGATTATTCTCCCGGCCAATTATGTCGTAAGCAGGACTGAATTTGTCCCGAAAGGCGATTCCGCCGCCGTGGTAGATGGTATCCATAGTATCCCATCACTTAACCATGTCCGGTGCCATTACTGGATGTGAGTGAAGAAACAGAACGTCGAAATCTTCGAATGCCTAACAGCGACGAGATGTTCGGCGTCGTAACAGAACACAACGGCGGGAACCACGTTCGCGTTCGATGTGAGGACGGAAAGGAACGAATGGGACGGATTCCCGGTCGAATGAAATATCGAACATGGATTAACGAGGGCGACGTCGTCCTCGTCGAGCCGTGGGACTGGCAAGATGAAAAAGCCAACATCGAATGGCGCTACACGGGACAGGACGCAGATCAGCTTCGGCGCGAAGGCCACATCCAATAATACCCGTTTCTCTAGAACTGAGAACAACTACACTATCCTTATCGAATTAATCGCCGAGAGTCATCTGAACTATTCACACGCTTCGCGACTTCATTCAGTAGATGTTATACGGTAGCCCAACACAGAACACCGGTATGAACCGATTCGTCTCGGATCCGCTCGAACCGCTCGGCATCGTCATGGGAGCACTGCTCGTCCTCATCGGAATCGCAACACTCGTCGGCACACCGTGGGCAAGCAAATCCGGCAGCGTCCTGCTCATGATTGGCCAGATAATCGGGGCGCTCTCCGCAATCGGCATTGGTGCGGCGCTGGCGTGGATTTCCCGGGCGTAAAAAAGCGATTTTTCGACTGTTGGTCGTCGTTCAGCTACCCTTTGAACGGCAGGAACGCGAACATAGCCAACAGTAGTGCCGCAAGGAAGCTCAAGATAGACACTCCCCAGAGGCCCGCGATGCGTTCGTTGAACTCACCGATTTCCGCATTCTGGCTGTTGTACGCATCCACGTTCGACGAAAGAACGACGCTTCCATCCTGACCGTGGGCGACGTAGGTCTGATTGTTCGGGCCGAGTTCGGCCGTTTCACCGCTCGAAAGCGAGGTTGTCGTCGTTTTCGGAGCCTCCCACTGTAGGAGCACGGACTCCGCGGAGATGTTCGCTATCGTCGTCGAGTTGTTTTGGTACTGGAAGTTGTTTCCTTGTCGGAGCGTTTGCGTCTCCGGCTCGCCGAACTGCTGTTGCTTGTACTCGTCCACCGGAACGAGCGACTTGTTGGCGGTGTCGTTGCTACTCTGGTTGACCACGACGTAGGTCACGTTACCCTGATTAACCGTTTGTGTGTCCTCGCTCAGGTTTTGTACCTCGGTCAGTGTGGCTTGGCTCGGGTTCGACTGATTCGGAATGAGGAGTCGGAACGTGGTGTTGTCCTGTTCTACCGTAGTGTTGTTCCCCAACTCAGCCGAATAGGTTGCAGATTGGTTCGTCCACGCGACTTCCGCGGAACCGTCGCTAAGCGACGTGACGTTGTACTGTCGCCCATCGACGTTGAATTTCTGTCCTTGGTTCGAGAGGGTCTGGTCGGGGTTTTCGACCGAAACCGTCGGCTCCTGAGCGACTCCGATGAGTGAGTACGCCCCGGCAGCGATAACCAGAAAGACGGTTACGTAAACGCCCGCTGCTCTTCGTTGCATGTTCTAGCCCCAGTCCGCGTTGGGCATAATGGTTACTTTTTGCCGACACCGACCATGCCCCGTATTCGCATACGCCCATATGTCTCCTTCATATCGAAAACAAAACGGTAGTGTGGCTTTCGACACGATCACGAACATCGAGGCCAACCATCGGTTCTGCGATTTGGGCGGATGGTGACGGAACCCCGTTGCTTGACTTCTCGACTACGCAAAGCGTAATTCGTTCCCAGAATTGCAGTTATTCGGTCGACACGTTCATCTTCCGAAACGAGAATACTCAAACGAGGTGATGATAGATGTCGGCTTCCAACGCACTCACGAAGCTCGACGAGCAAGCAGAACAGCTTTCGACGTGGCAATACGCCATCGTCGCAGGATTGTTCGGACTAATCGCTGGCACCGCCATCTACCTCGCACTCGGCAACAACATCGCGGTCGCAACCTTCGATGCGCTTAGCACCGCATTTGTTGCGATGGCAGCGGCGTACATTCAGCGATGGCGTGCGTAACCGACAGTCGCCTCGTTTTTCGGCAACTATCTTACAGATGATGTTTCTCGCGGGGCGAAGAAAGTGGCAGACAAACGGTAGAATACGACGAAAATACTGTCCCGTTACGAATAATTACACTGAATCGGATATTACTACCAGTACTACTAGCGACGTGAGAACGGTCAGTTCAGCGGCATATCCAGCAAGAGCGTACTGTCAGTTTTGCATCTGTTCGAACACCATATCTCGGCCGCACACGGAGTCGAATGACATCTTGTTCGTATAATAAGACGACTGTGAACCAACTATTCCGACAACATTCTTCCGCGGACAGATGGCTCTCCGGGTTCGCCTCGTTCGTTAGAAAAGCCAAGGGCCGGATTTGAACCGGCGATGGGCGGCTCTGCAGGCCGCTGCGTTCGGCCGGACTCTGCCACCTTGGCGCAGTCTCCTCTTTGTATTCTGCTGGTTTAAGTATAGCGGTCTTTGGTTGGCTGATATAAATAGCAAAAAACCCACCGCGAGCGCTAGCGCTCGTGGTGGGTTATGAATGCAAGTATGAATGGGAGGCGGCGAATCGGATTTCCCAGAGGCTCGCGCACTCCAGTACTGACCGAAACGCAGACAGGCTTAACTACCGTGTTCGGGATGGGTACGGGTGTGACCCTGTCGCTCTGGCCGCCTTAACGTCAACTCACGGAATCGAACCGTGACTACGGATACCAATCGTTGATGGTTCGGACAACCGTATGTAATGTGCAATCCAGTTTGCGCCTGGACTCACACGCGTGTGCGTGTGAATTCCAATATGCGGTATGATTGTGTGGCATTGACCTGTTAGTGCTCGCGGACTGAACGCCTCGTTGCCTCGGCGCGTACATCCCGAGTCTATCGAACTCGTCTTCTACGAGTGGTCTCGGTGGTATCTCTTTTCCAGGTGGGTTTCGAGCTTAGATGCGTTCAGCTCTTACCCCGTGGTGCGTGGCTGCCCAGCACGCGCTCTTTCGAACGACTGGTACACCAGTGGCACCCATTCGTAGTTCCTCTCGTACTATACGAACGTTCCCGTCAGATACCGTAACACCCCCAATAGATAGCAGCCGACCTGTCTCACGACGGTCTAAACCCAGCTCACGACCTCCTTTAATAGGCGAACAACCTCACCCTTGCCCGCTTCTGCACGGGCAGGATGGAGGGAACCGACATCGAGGTAGCAAGCCACCGGGTCGATATGTGCTCTTGCCGGTGACGACTCTGTTATCCCTAAGGTAGCTTTTCTGTCATCAATGGCCCGCATCAAGCAGGCTCATTGGTTCGCTAGACCACGCTTTCGCGTCAGCGTCCCTCGTTGTGTAGGACACTGTCAGACTTCCTTATGCTCTTGCGCTCTTCTCCGAGTCTCCGACTCGGGTGAGGAAATCTTGGGGCGCGCTCGATATCTTTTCGAGCGCGTACCGCCCCAGTCAAACTGCCTGGCTACCGGTGTCCTCCGCCAGGAGTGAGAGTCACAGTCACTACCGGGTAGTATTTCACTAATGCCTCGGTGGCCCGCTAGCGCGGGTACCTGTGTAGCGGCTCCTACCTATGCTGCACAGTAGCGACCGTGTCTCAGCGACAGCCTGCAGTAAAGCTCTATAGGGTCTTCGCTTCCCCTTGGGGGTCTCCAGACTCCGCACTGGAACGTACAGTTCACCGGGCCCAACGTTGGGACAGTGACGCTCTCATTGATCCATTCATGCAAGCCGCTACTGAAGCGGCAAGGTACTACGCTACCTTAAGAGGGTCATAGTTACCCCCGCCGTTAACGGGTCCTTCGTCCCATTGTACTGGGTGTTCAGATACCCGCACTGGGCAGGATTCAGTGACCGTACGAGTCCTTACGGATTTGCGGTCACCTATGTTGTTACTAGACAGTTGGAGCGTCCGAGTCACTGCGGCCTGCCTTTATACAAGGCAGGCATCCCTTATCGCGAACTTACGGGACTAACTTGCCGAATTCCCTAACGTCGGTTGATCCCGACAGACCTTGGCTTTCACCGCCAGAGTACCTGTGTCGGATCTCGGTACGATTAACACACTCACCTTTTCACGGGCCCCGGGTACCATCGACTTGCGCTATCTCAACATTCATCCGCTTCCTGCCATTACGGCTTCCACGGATTTTGATGATTCGACCGGGCGAAAACCCGGTTCGATGTTTCCTGAGGCGTCGGCTTTGAATGGTGTTAGCACTGGAATATTAACCAGTTTCCCTGTTGTCCCACTCGAATTACGATGGGACTTAGGATCGGCTAACCCTCAGCTGATAAGCATTGCTGAGGAACCCTTACTCGTTAGGTCGTCGGGGTTCACACCCGACTAACGCTGCTACTATGGCCAGGATTTTCTATACTGAACGGTCCATACGAATTCTCGCCCGTACTTCCACCCATTCAGAATGCCAACCTACTGGATCACTCGGTCAAGAGTGCCGCTAGGTCTCGGTGATGAACTTGAGCCCCGATCATTTTCGGCGCCGCAAACCTCGGCCGGTAAGCTGTTACGCTATTCTTAGAGGGTAGCTGCTTCTAAGCTCACCTCCCGGCTGTTTAGGGCTTGCGACCACCTTCAATCGCACTTAGCTCATACTTTGGGACCT
>NZ_FTNO01000011.1 GCF_900156425.1 Haladaptatus litoreus | reverse complement strand
CACGGTTCGCCCGTTCAGTGGGTCGTTCGCTCTCTCGCGTTCAGCGTTCCGCGCCAGAACGCCCGTCACGTCCTTCCCCGCCAGCGGGTCGTTCTTCCGCTTCTCTACCTCGTTCCGGGCGAGAACTCCCGTGGCGTTCGCGTCCGGCTTCGCGTCGTCACCGAACACGTCCGCTACGATGGACTGGATTAACTCCGCCCCGTCCACATCATCAGCGGAGAGAAGGGTCGTAAGCATGGACACGCGGGCCTCTATAACCTCTTTCAGCCGCTCTTTCGAAGGCCCAGATTCCACGAACGCTACCCACTTCTCGCGGGACACGAGCGGTTCCCCGTCGTCCGTGGCTTCGCGTTCTAACTCCGCGAACTTGTCGTGGAGTTCGAGCAGAGACGCCATTACGTCGTCCGGATAGGGAACGCCAGCGTCCCCGCTCTCGCCGTCTGGCGCGTTCCCCGACACACTTCCCCCGGACGAACAGCCACACGAACACGAACCGCTCTTGCCGCTACAGTTCCCGCCGAACACATCCGTCCCGTTCGGCGCGTCGTTCTCGTCAGAACCCACGTTGTGGAGTTCGACCGTTCGCCCGCCCGAAAGCTGAATCTCTCGCGTCTTTCGAGGCATTACGCGCTCCCTCCGTCCCCGTTCGCGTGGTTCCGCCGATACGCTAGCGCGGCTTCTTCTTCCGGCGTGAGTGGCCGGTCTACCTGAACATCGTCCAGCAGGAACCCGTCTTCGTTCACACGAAGGAACTTCTCCGGGTGAAGCTCTAGCTCCCGGTCGGTCGGTTCGATAGGGTCGCCCCGCTCGTAGACCTCCGCTTCCCCACTCGGGGACGCTCCCGGCGTTCGTCGGAAGTTCTTGTGGGCCAGAATGTACTGTTCTCCGCTCTCGTCCGTTTCGGTGTTCTCACTCATGGTTCAGTAGAACATGGACACGTGGCCGCTCTCTTGGGCCACGTCGTCCGCTTCGTCCGCTTGTTCGTCTAGCTGTTCGTCTTCGGACGCGCTCCCGCTACCGCTCCCGTTCTCGCTCTCGTGGCGTTCGTGGACGCGCTCCACGGCTTCCACTGCTATCAGCGCGAGAGCTTCCGCTTGTTCTCGGGTGAATGGTAGCCGCTCGTTCGCGGGTTCGCGTTCGTTCGCGTTCTCGTCCGTTCCTTCGCTCATGGTTTGCTCCACGCGGTTCCGTCGCGCTTACTTCACATATTCGACTGAACTAGGGTAAATCTATCCCTCAAAGTCCGTTCCCTCTTGCGATTATATCACACTAAGTGTGATGTATGGGCGGTGAACATTCAAGTCGTCACGGGCCGTAGAACTCTACGCGGTTCCATCAGTGGGTTTCGGTAGCTGGGGCGCGTCCGCGTTCGCGTCCCGTTCCTTTGCTCAAACCCGACCGACGAACCATTATCACCACGTAGTGTGACGGTTCTACCGCGTGGTGAGTGGGTCAAACCACGTCGTCCGAAAGTCACGTGACCTACTCCGGCGGACTGACCCTCCGCCGGTTTTACGGAACTCTCGGTTCTGATTTCTGGCGACACCCACGTTAGTATAAGATACTAACCAGCACGTTCGCGCGAATCCGTGAGAGCGAAACGCGGATATTCGCGTAATCGGGCAGTAGACGGTTTCTCGTCCACTTCCGATTATACGCTAAAGGAGAAGTCACAACACTACCCCCGCGCCCTCTAACGGTTTTCCATCCACGGACACTTCCGAACCCCCGAATTAGTGCGTGATTCGTGATACATCCAGTTCACTCGTCGAAGAAACGGAGAATATTGCCGGTGAATATGCGTAGCGCGTATCTATGCGCCCCTATGCATAGTTGTCTGTTCCAAATATGGCAGTAAGGACGGCTGAAAGGCCAGATACTATACGAATTGGAATTATGCGTGTGGCGCATAAACGCATAGTCTATGCGCTCTATGCACGGCCACTATGCGGACGAACTCCTCGTTCCGCTGGTTCGACCGGGACGCTCCGCCGCTCCGTCCCCAGTTCGGGCCTCCGCTCGTTCCACTTCGCGCTTCCCGAGCTGTGGCCGGGCGGTAGTCGCGTCCCTACCTGAACGGACACGAAGACGAGAACGCGGTTAGTCGCCGGACGTGTCGTAGCCCAACAGCCACATACGGAAGCGTTCCCACGCGGGCGCGGCGTTCCGTTCTTCCCGGCGTGTCTGTAGCGACTTCTCCCGCTCCACGTACTCCACGAGTTCTTCGTGTTCGTTCTGGCGGGCTGTAAGTGCCTGTAGTTGGTTCCGAAGACGCTTGTTCTCGTTTTCCAGTTCGGCGTATTCGGTTCCTCGCTCTAGCAGTGTTCGCGTCGCTTCGGATTTACTCACGTCGTGTTCGGAAGCGCGTCGCTCTATCTCCTCCGCCAGTTCGGTTTCCACTCGGGCCGTGATTTGCTCCATGCGCGGCGTGTTCGGAACCGAACCGCATAGTGTTCAGTCAGACGCATGGCGTACTCAGAACCCACTCACGGACGTACTCACCCGTGTTCAGAACTCACTCGGGGGCGATTCGCTCGTGTTCGGACGTGTCCCGTGGACGTTACTCCGGGGGTTCGACCGGGGAAACCGGGTTCGCGGCTACCTCTACGCGGCTAATCGGCGTTTACTGGCGTCGTCCCCGAGAGTAGTTCGTCAAACCGCGCGTCCGTGTCACGCTCCACGCTCTCGCGTTCGTCCCGGTCGTTCGCGGCTTCGGTCGTAGGCGTGGACGTGTCGAACTCGTCCCTGCTCTCGTCCGCGAGAACGCCAGCGTCGTCTAACACGTCGTGGTGAACGTCCGGAGGAGATACCACGAGAGCCTTTTCCCCGCCCCGTGTCTCTCGCGCGGAGAATCCCGGTTCAGACGCCGCTTCGTCTATTAAGTCCCGAACGTGTTTCTTCGTCGGAACCTTGTCGAATACGTCCCGGTGAACGTCCGCTGTTTTCAGTTGTCGCGCCTTCCCTCGTGACGCCTTCCGAACGAGCGAAATCAGAATCCCGCGCGTCTTCTCGTCCCGGTCTAAGTCGCTGTAGTCCTCGCGGTCTATTGCTGGCGCGGACGGCCCCGGAACTCCCTCTCGTTCCGCGAACGCTTCCGCTTGCTCTCGTGGGAGGTAGAGACTCTTATTCACCGGATGGAGAACCGTCCCGAGTTCGTCCGCGACACGCTTCCGATACTTCTCAAGGGTGGGTTTGGACGCCTTCTTTTTCCCCTTCGTCGCGGCGTATTTCGAGATAGCCGCGTCCACGTCGTCACGAGTGTACTGTTCGCCCACGTCGCCACAGATAGCACGAACCTTCCCTTCCACGGACGTAGGAGCCACGTCTTCGCTTTCCTCCGGCGTGTCGTCCGTGTCCGGGGCGTCGTCTTCGGATGCGGCCACGGGCGCGTCCACAGCTTCCACGTCGCTCGTGTCGTCCGCGTCTGGTAGTCGGCGGACTTTCTCCATACAGCGGGCGCGTCGTCCGCCGTGGCGTCTCTCATACAGCGCGTAGGTGAGAATCAGCCACGCGGGTTCCTTCGCTTCTCGTCCGTAGGCTTTCATTTCCTCTTTCAGATAGCGCGGGACACGGACGCCGACTTTCACCGTGTCCGTCGTGTCGAACGCTGAACGAGAGAGATTTTTTTTGTTCCCCCCGTCCCGCTGGCGTAGGTCACTCCCGCGTAGCTTCCGGTCTAGCTCTCGTTCCAGCTTCTCCCATCCGTCCGCGTCCAGATACGCTTTCACGGCGTTTTTGACGTATTCAGCCCAGCTATCCGCCGTTACGTCGTCTCCCTCGTCGTAGAACTCCCGTGACGAGTTCCATTCTTCCGCCGGAATTTCCCAGTTTAGTTTGGGTGTGTCGTTCATGACGAGAACACACCCCCGAAAACCGGCTTCTCAAAATGAGAAGTAGGTTCCCAGAATGGGAACCACGGGGGGGTTCTCCCCCCCCTTTCCTTCCCAATTTGGGAAGTAACAGTAGTAGGTTTTGTTACATGAGGGGTAGCGGGGCTACCCCTCCAGCGGTTGTTACCCTTCCGCTGTCTTGCGGTTTCCAGCCTCTCCCGTCCGTGGGACGGACGGGCGGGGGACACGTCCGTGTCTCCCCCACCAAAAAAAACGTCTCCTGCGTCCGTGGTGTCCGTGTCGGCTTCGACCGTCCCGGCGTGGTAACTCTCGCTCTCGTTCTCGTCTTCGGTTCCGCTTCGGTTCGTTCGTTCCGTCTGTGGCGTGTAAGCCATTTTCTCGTGTTCAGTCCCCAGCTATCGCGTGGAGTGACGAGACGACGAAGGTGGAACAGGAAACGAATTTTTAAGTCGCCCGGCGGAGTAGAACCAACCAGACGAACCCACCATGTTCGTCGTCCAATAACGTTCTTAGCGCGATTCGTTCGCGTTCGTCTCCCGGCGTCCCACCGCCGGGGGATTCCGTTCCTATCTTCGTGAGTGACCTCTTGGTTTGACTCTAGAACCGCCCCTTATTGAAATTATCCATAACCTTAAATGATATATGTTTGAGAGTAATATGTATATTACTACTAGTAATAGAATGTATCTATAGAAATAATTGGAAAGAAACGAGTAGAGCGGAGTAGAAAAGGCGAGAAAGCCGCGCTACTGTTCGTCTATCTAGTCCTCCCCGTTCTCCACCGCGTTCCGCGCCAGAACGCCCGTTGCTCTCGCGTCCGTGTCGCGTTTCCCGCTCCCTCCGGTGTCGCCTTCGCCAAGTCCGGCGTAGTTCGCCCCCACCTTCGGGCGTGGCCGTCCCGTCTTCTCCCGCTGTTTCACCTCGTTCCGGGCGAGAACTCCCGATACGTCCTTTCCCGTGAGAGGGTCGGTAGCGCGCTCTTTCGCGGCGTTCGTCGCTAGCGGCCCACCCACGGTTCGCCCGTTCAGTGGGTCGTTCGCTCTCTCGCGTTCAGCGTTCCGCGCCAGAACGCCCGTCACGTCCTTCCCCGCCAGCGGGTCGTTCT